>NZ_CM132626.1:0-2955433 GCF_053848825.1 Methylovorus sp. SPW-M1 | reverse complement strand
TCTTATATATACTTGCCTTTGGTAAGTTTTTAGAAAAGCCCTCATTAGAGGGCTTTTCTATTTGTGCTATCTTGTATTATCAATTCATTGAATTGATTGATATAATGTATTTTTGATGGGCGTAAGCCCATTTTTTGTTTCTGTAGAGGATAAAAGGCATCTCGAATGCAGGATTTGTATTCATTATTGGAAAAATCTGTCAGCCAGCTAGGTTATGAGTTGGTGGATGTCGAGATTTCTAACCGGGGCAAGCTGATCCGATTATTTATTGATAAACCTGAGGGTATCAATATTGATGATTGTGTACTCGTCAGTAACCAGCTAGGTAATGTGCTCGCGGTAGAAAACGATATTGACTATGACCGGCTCGAGGTTTCGTCGCCTGGCTTGGATCGTGTCTTAAAGAAAGATGCCGATTTCATCCGCTTTACTGGTGAGCGTGCGCAAGTGAAATTGCGTATCCCAGTGGATAACCGGAAGAATTTTATTGGGATTTTGCAAGGTATTGAGCAGGATAACCTGTTGATTGAACAGGAAGGGGTGCTGCATCGCCTTGCCTTGTCCAATATAGACAAGGCTAGACTGGCACCTGAGTTTAAATAATTTAAGTACCTGTTGTGATACAGATTTTAGGCGGAGATTTGAAATGAGTCGCGAAATATTATTGTTGGTAGATGCGCTGGCCCACGAGAAAAATGTGGCCAAGGAAGTGATCTTTACAGCGCTGGAACTGGCGCTGGCCTCTGCAACCAAGAAGCGCTTTACCGAAGATGCAGATGTTCGTGTCGAAATTGAGCGAGATAGCGGCAATTATCATTCATTCCGCCGCTGGCAGATTGTTTCTGATGATGATCTGGAAAATCCTGCTGCGCAGATGTACACCGATGATGAGCGCGCTGAAGGCTTGAATCTCGGCGATTATTATGAAGAGCCTCTGGAATCTGTTGAGTTTGGGCGTATTGGTGCCCAGGCAGCAAAACAAGTTATTTTGCAAAAAGTGCGTGAAGCCGAGCGTGAGCAGATTCTGAATGATTTTCTGGCGCGTAAAGAGCATTTGGTGACAGGTGTCATCAAGCGCATGGAAAAGGGTAACGCGATTATTGAAGTCGGTCGCATTGAGTCTGTGTTGCCACGTGATCAAATGATCCCCAAGGAGAATTTGCGCGTTGGTGATCGCGTGCGTGCATATTTGTCGCGAATCGAACGTACCGGACGCGGCCCGCAGTTGGTGCTTTCCCGTATCGCCCCTGAATTCTTGATCAAACTGTTCGAGCTTGAGGTGCCGGAAATTGAAGAGGGTCTGCTTGAGATCAAATCCGCTTCTCGCGACCCAGGTTTGCGTTCCAAAATTGCCGTTAAATCTAATGATCAGCGTCTGGACCCTGTCGGCACTTGCGTCGGCATGCGCGGTTCACGCGTACAAGCCGTCACCGGCGAGTTGGCTGGCGAACGTGTAGATATTGTTTTATGGTCCATGGAGCCAGCGCAGTTTGTGATTAACGCAATGGCGCCGGCCGAAGTCTCCAGCATTGTCGTGGATGAAGATGCGCACAGCATGGATGTGGTCGTGGATGAAGAGCAGTTGGCGCAAGCGATTGGCCGTAATGGTCAAAATGTTCGCCTTGCCTCTGAGCTGACCGGTTGGACATTGAATATTCTGACCGAAGCCGAAGCTGCTCAAAAGCATGAAGAAGAATATACCAAGACACGTCAGCTCTTTATCGACAAGCTGGATGTTGATGAAGAAGTTGCCGATATTCTGGTGCAAGAAGGTTTCAACACACTGGAAGAAATTGCCTATGTGCCTATCGCTGAAATGAGCGAAATTGATGCCTTCGATGAAGAAACAATCAACGAATTGCGCAAGCGCGCACGCGCAGCCTTGTTAACCGAAGCCATTGCCAAGGAAGAGAAGCTGGAAGAGGCTTCGGAAAGCTTGCTGACAATGGACGGTATGGATGATGCTACAGCGCATTTGCTGGCATCCAAGGGCGTTTCCACGATGGAAGACCTGGCAGACCTGGCTGTTGATGAATTGATGGAAATGGCCAACATGGATGCGGAACGTGCCAAGCAGTTGATCATGACGGCACGTGCGCCATGGTTTGCGTAAGCAAATCATGAAATTGAATTTCAGTTAGACGCAACAACGTTTGTAATTAAATGAACAGTGGTATGCGTAAGATGAGGATGGAGTAACAGGATGGGACAAACAAGCGTAGCACAATTTGCCAGTGAGTTAGGGCTGCCGGCCGAGCTGTTGTTGGAGCAATTAAGAGGGGCTGGGGTAAATAAGGCTGCGGCGGATGACACCTTGACTGAGCATGACAAAACCTCATTGCTGGAGTTTTTGCGCAAGGAGCATGGCGCCCAGGCACCAAAAAACAAAATTACCCTTACGCGCCGCCAGAATACCGAAATCAAAAAGACGGACAGCAGTGGCAAGGCCAGAACTATTCAGGTGGAAGTGCGTAAAAAACGTGTCTTGGTACGTCGCGATCCATCCTTGCCTGAGCAAGATGATCAGGGCAACGAGTTTATTCCTGAATCTCAGGCTGAGCTTGAAGTTCAAGAATATGAAACCGTTGCTGAAACTTCCGTGGCCGAGCCGGTTGTTGAAGAGATTGTGCGCGAAGAGCCAGTTGCCGAACCGGAGCCAATTGCGGTTGTTGAAGCTGAAGCACCGGCGATCGTAGAAGAGCCCGAAGTTATTGCGGAGCCTGTTACGGCTGCCGAGGTAACAGCTGAACCCGCTGCTTCCCCCGCATCTGGTGGGCGTATCAGTGTGCTGAGCCCTGAACAAATCGCCAAACGCGAAGAAGAAGCGCGTCGTCACGCCGCGCTGGTTGCTATCCAAACGGCTGAGTTGCGCAAGAAGCAGGAAATCCTGCAGAAGCGTCAGGAAGAAGAAGCCAAGAAAGCTGCAGCGGCCGCTGCAGAAGCCGCCAAGCCTGCCAAGGTTGAAGGTACGCTGCATAAGCCAGCGGTAAAGGATGCTACCAAAGCTGATGACAAGGGCGCTAAAAAAGGCAGCAAAAATAACAAAGACTGGGCAGACGCCGAAAACAAGAAGCGCGGTATTAAAACGCGCGGCGATGCTGCGCCTACACAAGGCTGGCGCACTCACAAGTCCAAGTCAAAATCCCACCGGGATGAAGATCAGCAACACGCGTTTAATGCGCCTACTGAGCCGATCGTGCATGAGGTACTCGTCCCTGAAACAATTTCAGTCGCTGATCTTGCACACAAGATGGCGGTTAAAGCCAGTGAAGTGATCAAGGTGCTCATGAAAATGGGCATGATGGTAACCATCAATCAGGTTCTGGATCAAGAAACGGCGATTATCCTGGTAGAGGAAATGGGTCACGTTGCCAAAGCGGCAGCAGCAAATGATCCGGAAACCTTCCTGGAAGAGCACGATCATGCTGAAGCCATTCAGGAGGCCCGTCCTCCCGTTGTTACCGTCATGGGTCACGTTGACCACGGTAAAACATCCTTGCTGGACTACATTCGCCGTAGCCGTGTGGCTTCCGGTGAAGCTGGCGGCATTACGCAGCATATTGGCGCGTACCACGTGGAAACCCCACGCGGCATGGTGACCTTCCTGGATACGCCAGGTCACGAAGCCTTTACCGCAATGCGTGCTCGTGGCGCCAAGGCTACCGATGTGGTTATTCTGGTCGTCGCTGCCGATGACGGTGTGATGCCACAAACGATTGAAGCCGTTCACCATGCCAAGGCTGCAGGTGTGCCGGTTGTGGTCGCGGTAAACAAAATAGATAAGCCGGATGCCAATCCAGAGCGCGTCAAGCAAGAGCTGGTAACGCACGAGGTGGTCCCTGAAGACTGGGGCGGCGATACCATGTTTGTAGAAGTCTCAGCCAAGGCTGGCACCGGGATCGATGAACTGTTGGAAGCCGTGCTGTTGCAGGCAGAAGTGCTGGAGCTGAAAGCGCCAAAGAACACCCCTGCCAAGGGCCTGGTAATCGAAGGTCGCCTGGACAAGGGCCGTGGCCCGGTTTCTACCATTCTGGTTCAATCCGGCACTCTGCGTCGTGGCGATATGTTGCTTGCAGGTACCGCGTTTGGCCGCGTGCGCGCCATGCTGGATGAAGCGGGCAATGACATCAAGGAAGCGGGTCCTTCTATTCCGGTAGAGATTCTCGGTTTATCCGATGTGCCATCCGCAGGTGAGGAAGTGATTGTGCTGAATGATGAGCGCAAGGCACGTGAGATCGCCTTGTTCCGTCAAGGTAAATTCCGCGACGTGAAGCTGGCCAAGCAGCAAGCTGCCAAGCTCGAGAATATGTTCGAGCAAATGGCCGAAGGCGAAGTGAAGGTGCTGCCGCTGATCATCAAATCCGATGTGCAGGGTTCATACGAAGCCCTGGCAACTTCCTTGCAAAAGCTCTCTACCAACGAAGTCAAGGTCAACATCATACATACCGGTGTGGGTGCAATCAGCGAGTCTGACGTCAACCTGGCAGCAGCATCCAAGGCTGTTGTGATTGGCTTTAACGTCCGTGCGGATGCCGGTGCTCGCAAGCTGATCGACTCTTCGGGTGTGGATGTACGTTACTACAACATCATTTACGAAGCAGTGGATGAAGTGAAAGCCGCACTGGGTGGCATGTTGTCACCGGAGCAGAAGGAATCCATGATCGGTACCGTGGAAATTCGCGAAGTGTTCCGTATTTCCAAGGTGGGTGCGGTCGCGGGTTGCTATGTGAGCGATGGTGTTATTCGTCGTTCATCCAAGGTACGAGTCCTGCGCGATAACGTGGTGATTCATACCGGCGAGCTGGATTCGCTGAAGCGCTTCAAGGATGACGTTAAGGAAGTGAAATCCAATTTCGAATGCGGTTTGTCACTGAAGAATTTCAATGATATTGAAGTGGGTGACACGCTGGAAGTATTTGAAATTGTTGAAGTTGCCAGAACGTTGTAAGGTCAGAAGGCGAACATGGCAAAAGAGTTTTCCCGTAGCGATCGCGTAGCGGAGCAGATGCAGCGCGAATTGGCAGATCTGCTTCAGTTTGAAGTAAAAGACCCACGTGTGGGCATGGTCACCGTTACTGAAGTTGAGGTGAGCGGTGACCTGGCGCATGCCAAGGTCTTTTACAGTGCCGAAAAAGGCACGCCAGAATTGCAGAAGGGGCTCGAGAAAACAGCAGGCTTCTTGCGAAGTCAGCTGGCTAAACGGCTTTTATTGCGCACAGTGCCTCAATTGCATTTTGTTTACGATGCATCTATTGATAATGGTATGAAAATATCGCGACTAATCGATGATGCGTTGGCGCAGGATCAAGATAATGCTGACAAAGGTGATGCCTGACGCAATGACGTCAGTCATGTTGCAACTGTGCAGTTCAAACGAATCAAACGCGATATCAGCGGCATCTTGTTGCTGGATAAGCCGTTAGGGATATCCAGCAATCAGGCATTACAAATCGTCAAACGCCTGTTTCAGGCAGCCAAGGCAGGCCATACAGGCAGCCTGGATCCATTAGCAAGCGGATTGCTACCAATATGCTTGGGTGAAGCGACCAAGTTTTCTCATTTTCTGCTGGATTCCGATAAGAGCTACCGCGCTCTGGTGACGCTGGGCAGCACGACCACAACGGGTGATGCCGAAGGGGAAATACTCGAGCGGTCACCCGTTACGACCACCCCGGCAGAGTTGGATGCTGCGCTCAAAAAGATGGTGGGCGATATATTGCAGGTTCCTCCTATGTATTCGGCGTTGAAACACGGTGGTAAAGCGCTTTATGAATATGCCCGGGATGGCGTAGAAATTACGCGGGAAGCCAGGCCGGTTCGCATACATGACATTACGCTGGAGCGGTTTGAGGGTAACCAATTTGAGATCGTAGTGTCTTGTAGCAAGGGTACATATATTCGCACTCTGGCCGAAGACATCGGCAAGTTGCTAGGCTGTGGTGCCCATCTTGGTGGTTTGCGCCGATTGGCGACTGCACATTTCCATCTGGATGATGCAGTGACTATCGAACAGCTCGAACAAATGTCACTGGAGCAGCGAGACGAGGCTCTGCTTGGTGCGGATGCTGCGATCGAGGATTTGCCGCAAGTGACGATTGATGCTGATAGCGCCTTCTATTTACTGCGAGGCCAGGAAGTGTGGAAGTCTGGCCTCAGTATTGAAGGGGTATTCAGAATCTATACTGAACAGGGTGATTTTCTGGGGATAGGGGAGCAAACCTCACGCGGCGCAATCGCGCCAAAGCGTTTGCTGCGTCAAACTGCCTGACAAAGCGCGGTTGAGCGACTTCCGTACCTGAAACTATTCTTCACTCAAGAATGCAGCCAGCCTGGCAAAGCTTTCTTGAGTTTATGATTGAATGAAGATATAATTAAAAGTTGATTGTAAATGAATGCTCTAGCGGGGCTGGATGTAACCTGCATTTGCATTGACGCGCAAACACATCTCACAACACAGGATATAAGTTATGGCAATTACAGTTCAAGAAACAGCAAAGATTGTTGCTGATTTCCAACAAGCTCCAAATGATACAGGTAGCCCAGAAGTTCAAGTTGCACTTCTTAGCGCTCGCATTACATATTTGACAGAGCATTTCAAAAGCAATGCCAAGGATCACCACTCCCGTCGTGGTCTGCTGAAGTTGGTAAGTCAGCGCCGCAAATTGCTGGACTACCTCAAGCGCAAGAATGCTGATCGTTATCGCACTCTGATTGAGCGCTTGGGTCTCCGTAAATAATTACGTTGCACCTTGTAAAGTATCAGCGCAAATTCGTGAATTGAAGAAACAAGCCGAAGGCAAAGCGGTAACGCGGCGCTTATCGGCTTTTTTCGTTTTAATAAGGACATAAGACGTGAAAGCCATTAAAAAAACGATTACGTATGGTCAGCATGAGCTGACTCTGGAAACGGGCGAAATCGCTCGTCAGGCTGATGGCGCAGTGATGGTGAGTTACGGCGATACCGTCGTGCTCGTTACTGTGGTCGGCAAAACTGATGTAAAGCCTGGTCAGGATTTTTTCCCATTGACTGTGGATTATCAAGAACGCACCTACGCTGCCGGCAAGATTCCTGGCGGCTTTTTCAAGCGTGAAGGTCGCCCTTCCGAAAAGGAAACGCTGACATCGCGTCTGATCGACCGTCCTCTGCGTCCGCTCTTTCCTGAGGCTTTCTACAACGAAGTGCAAATTGTGGCGACCGTGATGTCGTCGGACAGCGAAATCGATTCCGATATTCCTGCCATCATCGGCGCTTCTGCGGCCCTGGCCATTTCCGGTATTCCATTCTATGGCCCGATTGGTGCAGCGCGTGTAGGTTACATCAATGGAGAATATGTGCTGAACCCGACAGCCACTCAGTTGAAAGATACAGAGCTGGATCTGGTAGTTGCTGCGACATCGACCGCTGTACTGATGGTGGAGTCGGAAGCCAAGGAATTGCCTGAAGATGTGATGCTGGGTTCTGTGGTTTATGGCCACGAGCAAATGCAAGCCGTGATCAATCTGATCAACGAAATTGCGGCAGAAGTAGGCAAAGAGCCATGGGATTGGACTCCACCTGCTGAAAACACCGCACTCATTGAAAAAATCACCAGCATCGCTAGTGCCGATATCAACGCTGCTTATCAGATCAAATCCAAAGGTGCTCGTTCTTCCAAGTTGGATGAAATCAAGAGCCGTGTCTTGAGTGAGCTGATTACTGAAGCCACGTCGACTGAAGAAGCGAACGAAATCAAGTCCATTCTGCATAATCTCGAAGCCAAGGTGGTGCGTGGTCAGATTCTGAATGGCGAGCCACGTATTGATGGCCGTAATACCCGCACTGTGCGCCCGATCACTATCCGCACTGGCGTGCTGCCCCGTACCCACGGTTCTGCCCTGTTTACCCGCGGTGAAACGCAGGCGCTGGTCGTGGCAACTCTCGGTACTGGCCGCGATGAGCAAATCATTGATGCTCTGCAAGGCGAATACACTGATCGTTTCATGTTGCATTACAACATGCCTCCTTACGCTACCGGCGAAACTGGTCGTGTGGGTACGCCTAAGCGTCGTGAAATCGGCCATGGTCGTCTGGCGAAGCGTGCGTTGCTGGCTGCATTGCCAAGCCAGGAAGAGTTCGGCTATACCATTCGCGTCGTATCGGAAATTACTGAATCCAATGGTTCAAGCTCCATGGCATCCGTCTGTGGCGGCTGTCTGGCATTGATGGATGCAGGCGTTCCAGTCAAGACCCACGTGGCAGGTATTGCCATGGGCCTGATCAAGGAAGGTAACCGCGTTGCAGTTCTGACCGATATCCTGGGTGACGAAGATCATCTGGGTGACATGGACTTTAAGGTGGCCGGTTCGGAAGATGGCATTACCGCCCTGCAAATGGATATCAAGATTACCGGCATTACTGCCGAAATCATGCAAGCCGCTCTGGCACAAGCCAAGGAAGGCCGCCTGCACATTCTGGGTCTGATGAAGGAAGCAATGGGTGAGACCCGTCAAGAGCTGTCCGCTTTTGCGCCTCGCATTATCACCATGAAGATCAACCCTGAAAAGATTCGTGATGTTATCGGCAAGGGCGGCGCAGTGATTCGTGCGCTGACCGAAGAAACCGGTACCACCATTGATATTGAAGAAGATGGCACGATCAAGATCGGCTGCACCAGTGCAGAGGCTGGTGAAGAAGCCAAGCGTCGTATTGAAGCCATTACTGCAGAAGTTGAAATTGGTCAGACGTATGAAGGCACTGTCATCAAGTTGCTGGATTTTGGTGCGATTGTTTCATTGCTGCCAGGCAAAGATGGTTTGTTGCACATTTCGCAAATCGCTCATCAGCGCGTAAATGCAGTGGGTGACTTCCTCAAGGAAGGCCAGGTTGTTAAGGTCAAGGTAATGGAAGCTGACGAAAAAGGCCGCGTGCGTTTAAGCATGAAGGCGCTGATCGATCCACCTGCAGAAGAAGCCAAGGCTGAAACAGAAGCATCTTAAGCATATAGGATAGCGATAGCACTAAAACAAAAGGCCGGAATTTCCGGCCTTTTTGTTTTTCTGGCAAGCCATCAAAAGATGGTGATGCCGAATAGAAACCCTTATTTATTTAGCAACTTGACGCTCGCGAATTTCATCCAGCGTTTTGCAATCAATGCAAAGTGTTGCGGTAGGGCGAGCTTCGAGACGCTTCAAGCCAATTTCAACGCCGCAGCTGTTGCAATAGCCATATTCGTGCTCGTTGATCTTGCCCAGGGTCTCGTCGATTTTCTTGATCAGCTTGCGCTCGCGGTCACGATTACGTAGCTCCAGCGCCATGTCGGATTCCTGGCTGGCACGGTCATTCGGGTCAGCAAACATGGTCACCTCGTCCTGCATGGTGTGCACAGTGCGATCAATGTCGTGACTTAGCTCGGCTTTCCAGTCATTCAGGATCTTGCGGAAATGGTCGAGTTGCTTGTCATTCATGTATTCCTCATCCGGTTTCGGTTGATAAGGAATAAATTGTCTTGTGATTGCTTCAGCCATAGGTGCCTTGAAAACTCAAAATGCGATTGACAAAATTTAAAGCGGAGAAAGTGTACACCTAATATAAATGGTATGCAAAACACCTAACTGCATTGAACATGTTGCCTTCGTATATCAAATGAGCGTTCAATTTCCACAATGTCGGCTAGTGTACTACCAATCAGTATACTGGTAACTATATTTGGGCGGATTCCTTGAGTTCAAGAGCCATCAAGGTATTTTCCATCAATGTGGCAACCGTCATGGGGCCTACACCACCCGGTACAGGTGTAATCCAGCTGGCACGTTCCTTGGCAATGCTAAAGTCGACATCGCCGCAGATCTTGCCATCTGGCAGGCGGTTAATACCAATATCAATCACTACCGCGCCGGGTTTTATCCATTCACCGTTAATCAATCCGGGTTTGCCTGCGGCTGCAACGACGAGATCAGCACGTTCGATATTCTCGCGCAGATTTTTGGTATGGCGATGACAACAAGTAACCGTGCATCCAGCCAGAAGCAACTCGAGAGCCATGGGGCGGCCGACATGATTTGAGACACCAATCACGACAGCATCGAGCCCCATTAACTGAATATTGGCTGACTTCAACAGTTTGATGACGCCAAATGGCGTACAGGAGCGTAGGGTCGGCTCACGCACAGCCAAGCGACCGATGTTATATGGATGAAAGCCATCGACATCCTTGCTTGCGGAAATGGTCTCGATGATTTTCTTTTCGCTGATATGCGGAGGAAGCGGAGATTGCACCAAAATGCCATCGATTTCACTATCTTCGTTCAACTGTCTGATCAACGCCAGGAGATCGGCTTCTGAAGTGTCGGCTGGCAGATCATAAGCAAGAGAGCGGATGCCGACTTTTTCACAGGCAACACGTTTGTTCCGCACATAGATCGCCGACGCAGGATCTGCGCCCAACATGATGACAACCAAGGCAGGTGCACGCTTGCCAACAGCCAGGCGTTGGTCAACGCGTGCCTTAAGCTCAAGTAACATGGATTCGGCAACGGCTTTGCCATTGATGAGTTGTGCGGACATAGAATATGGACGAATGAAAAACCATGATTTTAACAGATTCAGTTTGACCACACCGCTGGTTTGCGCTATATTTGCGGTCCTCGGGGTGTAGCGTAGTCTGGTAGCGCGCCTGCTTTGGGAGCAGGATGTCGGGAGTTCGAATCTCTCCACCCCGACCAGTATTTCAAAACGATTGTCCGACAATCTGCCCGTAGCTCAACCGGATAGAGCACCAGCCTTCTAAGCTGGGGGTTACAGGTTCGATTCCTGTCGGGCAGGCCATGATACTGATCCCCCAGTTTCAATGGTGGCTGTAGCTCAGTTGGTAGAGCCCTGGATTGTGATTCCAGTTGTCGTGGGTTCGAGCCCCATCAGCCACCCCATTTGCTTCCTAGTTTTAAAATCCCCCTTATCACTCGCATTTAGTAGTATTAAATCCACTACGCTCGCTTAACTTCGAGTTGTTATCTGTTGCAGCGCTCGCTCTATTGCTTCCTGGCTGTCTGGCCTCACTTCTCGTGTTATTTCTTTACCATCTCGCAAAAATATCAATGTTGGCCATAGCTTGACGCCAAAGCTACGGCCCAGGCGACGCCCTTTTCCGTCTTCAACCCGGAAATACCTTATCTGGGGATTGGCTTTTATCAGTGCATCTATCCATGGGCGCCTTTGTTGGCAATAGCCACAATACGAAGCCCCGAATTCTATTAAGGCCGGGCCTGCCAGCTGATCAATTTCAGCTCGAGTGGGATCAGGAAGGTTTGCAATCATGATGTACTTGGTCCTTTTACGATCATATTCATCATGGGGTGGATATCGTATCGCCATTTCCGTTCAAAATAATGAAGAAATACGATCACAATCCGGTGCGTACCGTAGGCTTTTTGTCCGTGGCGAATGAGGTATCTGGCGCGTTCCTGCATCGATATCTGCCATTGATGCTACTGGGCTTAGTGGTTATAGTAACGTCATGAAAAATAAAAATTCTTTAATTTAAGCTGTGGTAAGGGGGTGCCATGACTACAGCTCGTCCAGTTCTTATTATTGTTGACGATGATCCTCTGATCACCGATACATTGCACTTCGTATTGGGTAAATCGTTCGATGTATTTGTCGCCGCCTCTCGTGCCCAAGCGCAAAGCGTATTGCGCCAGCTGAGTGAGCCGCCTTCCCTGGCTTTGGTTGATCTTGGTTTGCCTCCCTCGCCGCAAAAGCCGGATGAGGGATTTCAGTTGATTTCCGAATTGCTGGCGCATTCGCCCACCATGAAGATATTGGTGCTGTCGGGCCAGAATGAAGCGTTTAATGTGAAGCACGCCCTCACGCTGGGTGCCGTGGATTTTATTCCCAAGCCTTGTGATGTAGAGCGACTGCAGACGATTTTGCTCAATGCCTTGCAGTTGCAGCATGCTGAGCAGAGTGAGGGGGCCTTAAGCAACGAAACTTCCTTGCCAGGCTTGCTGGGCGAAAGCGCGCCTATTCAAACCTTGCGCACGCAAATATCGCAGTTTGCAGATGCGCCATTCCCTGTACTGATCGAAGGCGAGTCCGGCAGCGGCAAGGAGCTGGTGGCAACCAGTCTGCATCGCCTGAGCAAGCGTGCGAACGCGCCTTATCTTTCCATCAACTGCGCGGCCATCTCGCCCTTACTCGCGGAGTCCATTTTATTTGGGCATGGCAAAGGCGCGTTTACTGGCGCCGCCAACACCCAGACGGGGTATTTTGAAGATGCCGGGGATGGGACGTTATTCCTGGACGAAATTGGCGAGTTGCCACTGGAGCTGCAGGCCAAGTTATTGCGCGTGCTGGAGAATGGCGAATACCAGCGCGTGGGTGAAACGCAGACCAGGCAGAGCCGGGCGCGCATCGTCGCCGCCACTAATCGCGATTTGCGTACCGAGGTGCGCAATGGCAAGTTTCGTATCGATCTTTATCACCGGCTGAGCGTATTCGCTTTGCGCGTTCCGCCATTGCGTGATCTGGAAAATGACCGATTGCTATTACTGGAGCATTTCAGTCAATTCTATGCTCGTGAAACTGGGCAGGCGTTATTTAAGTTGGATGAGCAGGCGCAGCAGTTATGGATGGATTATCACTTTCCGGGCAATGTGCGCGAGCTGCGTAACATCATTATACGCCTGCTGGCCAATTACGCCGGCGAGACGGTGACGCAGAGCCGCCTGTCCTCAGAGCTGGATTTGATCGGGCAGATCAAGGTGAAAGAGATTCTGCTCAACGATGGTGATGCCATCACCTTGCATGCTTACCAGCACCTGCGCAGCGAAGCCAACATCAATGTGGATGCCGTGCTGAAGCGTTGGGAAAATGCTTATGTGAATGCCGCCCTGAAAATTACCCACGGTAATTTGAGCCAGGCCGCCAAGCTGCTCGGTATCAATCGAACGACCTTATATAGCCGCATACAAACCCAGGAAGAGTACAAAGAATAGGCCCATGTACTATGCGCATTTCGGCTTAAAGGAACCCCCTTACAAAATCACGCCGAATACCGACGTGTTTTTCACGGGCGGCAAGCGAGGTGCGGTCCTGGACGCCCTGATATATGCAATTCGCAGTGGTGAAGGCATTATCAAGGTGGTTGGTGAAGTGGGAAGTGGCAAAACCATGCTATGCCGCATGCTGCAGACACAACTGCCGGATAGCATAGAAACCGTTTATCTCGCCAACCCCAGCATGGCGCCGGATGAAGTGCTATATGCAGTGGCTTTTGAGCTGCAGCTCAAATTGCCTAAAAATGCGGACAAATTTCATGTCATGCAGATTCTGCAGCAGTATCTGCTCGACAGGCATGCAGCAGGAAAGCAAGTGGTGGTGTTCGTGGAAGAGGCGCAAGGCATGCCCCTCGCCACACTGGAAGAGCTGCGCTTGCTGTCCAATCTGGAAACCAAGCATGACAAGCTTTTGCAGATTGTCCTGTTCGGGCAGCCCGAGCTGGATAGCAATCTGAACGCCTCGCATATTCGGCAGTTGCGGGAGCGTATTACCCATAGTTTCAAATTGCAGCCGCTCGATCAGCAGGAAGTGAGTGAGTACCTCATGTTCCGTTTGCGTGCTGCTGGCTATTTTGGTCCGCCATTATTTACGCCGGCTGCCATCAAGCTGCTTTCGCGCACGGCGGAAGGCTTGGTGCGCAGGGTGAATGTACTGGCAGACAAGGCGCTGCTGGCGGCTTTTTCAGACAATGTCTACCAGGTGCGCCCCCAGCATGTGCGTAACGCGATTGCGGACAGTGAATTTAGCCAGCAAGCACAGCAAAACAGGTGGCGGAGATGGCAATTTGCCTTGGGCGGGCTGACTTTGTGCGCAGGCTTGGCTGCTGGTTACATCGGGCATCAGTGGCAGTCTGGCAAACCCATTTCTCAGCCCGTAAACGCCTCTGTGGTAGCGCCATCGTCTGCGTCTGTGGTTTCCAAGCCCCGGGCAGAGGAGGTGAAACTGACAAGCGCCGCCGGGACGGCGATTCAGTCTTCAGCTGCCGAGCAGCCAACAGCCAGTGCGGTGCAAGATGTTCTGGAAGCTCGCTTGCAAGCGACGCATGCGTGGTTGGACCGACAGATCGAGACCACCGTCACCTTGCAGTTGATGGGGGCCTATCGCGATGAGGATATGCGCGCTGCCCTGAAAACACTGGCGCTCAAATTGTCGCCGGATGATCTTTATGTCGTGCGTACGCGAGTTGGCGGCCAGCCATTCCTGAGTCTTTTTTATGGCAGCTTTGATAACCGCGAGGAAGCAGCCTCCGCCTTGAAGCAATTGCCAGAAAGCGTGCGTGCCAACCAGCCACATATGAGGACTGTGGGTGGAATCACAAAAGAAATAAAACAACTTCAATAGCTTAATTGCCATACTGTACTTAATATGCGATAAATCAGGGGCTGTTTACATGGGGAATCACAAGGCACGATGAATAACAAGATCGTCACTGCTATTGCCTGGCTCGGGTTGGCCGGCTGTTCACATGTATCGCAGATCACACCCTCCACGGGGCATATTGATGCAGTGACGCCACCTGCGCCAGTCGCCACCATTCCTCAGCCCGTCAAAATCACTCCATTTGTCCCCGCGCCCAAGGCCAAAAATCGCGAGCAGACTTACAGCGTTGTCGTGAATGAAGTGCCCGTCAAAGAAATCCTCTTTGCGCTGGCGCGTGAGAGCAAGCTCAATGTGGACATTCACCCGTCCATCCAGGGCAAAGTCACACTGAATGCCGTGGATCAGACCTTGCCCGCGATTCTGGAGCGCCTCGCCAAGCAGGTTGACCTGACCTACAAGGTTGAAAACAACGTGTTGTATGTGGCTCCCGATATGCCGGTGTTGCGTACCTACAAGGTCGACTATGTGAATATGTCGCGCGACACAACCGGCTTTATCGGAGCAGCGGCGGAAATTGCCAGTACCGGGCGTAGCGCCAGTACCGGGACTGCAGGCAGTGTGTCCACCGTCACAAGCAACGGTACTGGCGCCGCCAATAGCTCACGCACCGCGGTGAATAGCGAATCCAAAAATCATTTGTGGGAAACCCTGATTCAGAATCTGCGTGACCTGCTGGCAGAAACGGATAAGGAAGTGATCATTTCGCGCACGGCGAGTCCATCGCAAGCGGAGTCACCTGCTCCCAATGGCGAAGGCAGCAATCCCGCGCAACCACTGTTGAATCCGAGCCAGACTACGTTGCCTCCGGCCGCAAGCAATGCCCGCAACGCGCAAGAAGAGCGTGATCAGGCACGCGCCGAATACAAAACCCTGTTCGCCGCGACCGTGATTGCCAGCCCTGAGACGGGCGTCATCAGCGTGCGAGCCACCAGCAGGCAGCATGAAAAAGTGCAGGAGTTTCTGGATAAAGTCATGGCAAGCGCCCGACGCCAGGTATTGATCGAAGCTTCGATTGTCGAAGTCACCCTCAACGACACTTATCAAGCCGGTATTGACTGGACTCGCCTCGGGGGCGGTTTTAACATCAATGGTTCTCTGGGCACTACCGGTATTGTTTCGCCCTCCGGGGTGGCCGCGGCGGCGGGCAGTGTGAGCCCGTTTGTGGTGGGCTACAGCAGCAACGACATCAGCCTTGGTCTCAGGTTATTGCAACAGTTTGGCAATACCAAGGTGCTTTCCAGCCCAAAACTGATGGTCTTGAATAACCAGACAGCGGTGTTGAAGGTGGTGGATAACCTGGTGTATTTCACCATTCAGTCGCAGATATCCCAGGGCCTCACCACCGGCTCCACCAATCTGCAATCGGTCACCACCACGCCCAATACCGTGCCTGTGGGCGTGGTCATGAGCGTCACACCGCAAATCAACGATCTTGGCCAGGTTAATATCAATGTGCGGCCGACAATCTCGCGGGTGGTCAGCTACGTCAATGATCCCAATCCCCAACTTGCTAACGCTAATGTCATTAGCCGTATCCCCCAGATTCAGGTGCGTGAGCTGGAATCGGTGCTGCGGGTGAACAGCGGCAACACGGCGGTGTTGGGGGGCTTGATGCAGGACAATATCCAGCAAGCGTCCGATCGCGTGCCTGAAGTGTCCAAAATCCCGTTTTTTGGCAAGCTGTTTACTGCCCGCAGTGACTTTACGATTAAAACCGAGCTGGTGATTTTCCTGCGGCCCATCGTCATTCAGAACGCCACGCTGGAAAGCGAGGAGCTGCAGTCATACAAGCAATATCTGCCTAGCATGCAATTACAGCAAAAACTCGATGAGTCTGCTAATTAAAGCCCTATCCCGCGCTGAACAAGGCAAGAGCAGTGGTGACGCTGCGACCGCCGAAACCTTGTCGCTCGAACCGCAAGTCACGGCTGGCAATACGCGTGAAGCTGAGCGGGCGCCTGCAGGCGATAGAGCTACGGCAAGCACGCTGATGCAGGCCAGGCCCCGCCATTCCGGAATATCGCCAACCACCCTGAGTGTGTTGGGATTAGTGCTGCTGCTGGCATTGCTTGGCGGATATTTTTTGTATGACTACCTGCAATCGTTAGCCAAACCTGACATTGTCATGGCAAAAATGGCCCCGCCAGAAGTGCCAGCTGCTCCATCCAGCCCAGTAGATGAAGAGCTGTCTGTGGCGGATGATAGTCCACCTGCGGCGACTTCGTCTGCGGAAGTGTTCTCAAACAAACATCCTGTACCCAGCGCTGGCGCAGATTCTGCTTTGGATATGAGTGCTCCTGCGAAATCCCCAGCTGCGGCCAAAGCGGCACCGCAGGTATTTGGTGCGACGCCGGACTTGCCTACGGCAAGTACATTTACCGTCAGCAAAAGCAACATTGCGCCGGCGGTGAACCCGAATCTCACCGCCGCATATAAAGCCTGGCAGGCAGGGGATATTGCCTCGGCGCAAAAGCAATACCGCATGGTCCTGCAGAGTGATAGCGGGAATGTGGATGCCTTGCTTGGCATGGCGGCCATCGCCCTGCAGCAAGGGCGGCAAGCCGATGCACGCGGCTGGTATAGCAAAGTGCTGGAGCTGGATCCCCGTAACCCGACAGCGCAATCTGCTTTGATTGGCATTGGAGAGGCTGCGGATCCTCTCGGTAGCGAAAGTGCATTGAAAAATTTGCTGGCGCAGCAGCCAGAGGCGGCCCACCTGCATGCCATGCTGGGCAATCTCTACGCCAGCCAGCAGCAGTGGGCTGCGGCACAGCAGGCGTATTTCCAGGCGCACCATTTTGCGCCGGATAACGTCGACTATCTGTTCAATCTGGCCGTCAGTCTGGACCAGATGGGCAAATCTGCACTGGCGCTGCCGTATTACCTGCAGACCCTGCAACGCCTGCCCGCTGCCGGGGCGTCGCAGGTGGATCGCGCGCAGCTGGAAGCCCGTATCGCCCAGTTACAGCCTTGAACCTACATCGCATTATTAAAGAGCATACTCGAACGGCATGACAGAACCTCAGCGTAAACAGCGGCTTGGTGAATTAATGGTGCAGCAGGGACTGCTGAGCCAGGATCAGCTCCGCATTGCGTTGATTGAGCAATCGCAAAATGATATTCCGCTAGGCCGTCATTTGGTCCGCCTGGGGTTTGTGACCGAAGCCATGGTGCGCGATCTGGTGGCGGACACCATAGGCTATGAAAGCATAGACCTGGCGCCTGTGGTGGCTGATGCCGAGGCACTTGCCATGGTGCCGGAGGACTTTGCCCGCCGCTATCATCTGTTGCCGATTGCCTATGAAGAAGCGGCGCGCCAGCTGGTGATTGCCATGGCGGATATGTTCAACGTGGTGGCGCTTGATCAGCTACGCGCCATGCTGGGGCCGCAGATTCAGATCAAGCCGGTGCTGGCTGCGGAAGCGCAGCTGGAAGAATATATCGACCAGTTTTACGGCTATGAGCTTTCGGTGGATGGCATTCTGCGTGAAATCGAAACTGGCGAAATTGATTACCAAAGCCTGCAGGCCGATGGCAATGAATATACCCAGCCGGTAGTGCGTCTGGTCGGTGCGCTATTGATGGATGCGGTCAAACGCAACGCATCGGATATTCACTTTGAGCCCGAGCTGGCTTTTTTACGCATACGTTACCGTATTGATGGTGTATTGCGGCAGGTGCGCAGTCTGCACAAGACATTCTGGCCTGCCATTGCGGTTCGCCTCAAAGTCATCAGCGGGATGGATATTGCCGAAACCCGCGCCCCGCAGGATGGCCGCCTGCAGATCAACCTGGTCGGTCGTCCGATTGATTTCCGCGTGGCCAGTCACCCCACCATCCACGGGGAAAACCTGGTACTGCGCGTGCTCGACCGCGAAAAATCCATCATGCCGCTGGAGCGCATGGGCATGCGGCCGAATACCCTCAATGAATTGAAGCGCATGATGACGCGCCCGGAGGGCATTGTGGTCGTCACCGGCCCGACCGGTAGCGGCAAGACCACAACGCTGTATTCCCTGCTAGCGCATCAGAATACCGAGGCGGTGAATATCATGACGCTGGAAGACCCGGTGGAATACCCGGTCACCATGATGCGTCAGACTTCGGTAGCGGAGGTCAACAAACTCGATTTTGCCAATGGCATACGTTCCATCATGCGGCAGGATCCCGACATTATCCTGGTAGGCGAAATCCGCGATGAAGATACCGCCACCATGGCATTTCGCGCGGCGATGACCGGGCATCAGGTATTCACCACCCTGCATACCAATTCTGCGCTGGGGACTTTCCCCCGTTTGCTGGATATCGGCATTTCGCCAGACATCATGGCCGGCAATATCATCGGCGTGGTTGCCCAACGGCTGGTGCGGGTACTCTGCCCGCAATGCAAGCAAGGCCATGCGCCTAACGAAGACGAGCGCACGTTGCTTGGTTTGGCCGCCGGGCAGGATGCCATTATCTACCGGCATGTGGGCTGCAAGCGCTGTGGCTATACCGGCTATCGCGGTCGCATGGCGATTATCGAGCTGCTGCGGATCGACAGCCAGATGGATGCCCTGATTGCCCGCCGTTCGCATCTGGATGAAATGCGCGCCCTGGCGATGGAGCAGGGCTTCGTGCCGCTGGCTGAAGATGGCGTGCGCCGCATTCTGGAAGGCTATACCAGCATCAGCGAAGTCATGCGGGTGATCGACCTGACCAACCGGATGCGTTGAGCATGCCGACCTTCAACTACAAGGCGGTGGATCAGATCGGGCGGCCAGCCCATGGCCAGATAGACGCGCTGAACGAGGTTGACCTGGAAGTGCGGCTGGAGCGCATGGGGCTTAGCATGATCACCTTTCGGCCTGCCCGCAAGTCGCCTGCCTTGTTCAAGCGCAGCCACGTCAGCCTGCAAGACCTGATGATGTTCTGCTTTCAACTGGAGCAGCTCACCAGCTCAGGCGTGCCTCTGCTGGAAGGTCTGGCGGATTTGCGCGACAGCACGACCAATCTGCATTTCCAAAAAATCATCGGGGCGGTGACGTCTGAGGTCGAGGGCGGCAAGCTATTGTCACAAGCCCTGGCTGAGCATCCCAAGGTGTTCAATCCCTTGTTTGTCAGTCTGGTGCAGGCGGGGGAGCAAACCGGGCGTTTGCCCGAAGTATTCGATAATCTCGCCAACACCTTCAAATGGCAGGATGAGCTGCTGTCGCAGACACGCCGCCTCTTGGCCTACCCGCTGTTTATCATGGTGATGGTGCTGAGCGCGGTGGTGTTCCTCATGATTTACCTGGTGCCCAAGATGGTGGGCTTTCTGCGCAATATGGGGCAAGAGCTGCCTTTGCAGACCAAGGTCCTGATTTTTCTTTCCAATGCCTTCGTCAATTACTGGTGGCTGATCCTGGGGCTGCCGGTGCTCATTATCAGCGCGCTGGCTTATCTCATTCATCACTCGCCAGCGGCGCGTTACCGTTTTGATTACCTGATGCTGCACTTGCCAGTCACCGGGCCTATATTGCAAAAAATCATACTGGCACGCTTTGCCCGCTATTTTGCCTTGATGTATCAAACCGGCATCCCGATTCTGGATGCCATCAAGACCAGTGAAAACATCGTGGATAATCGCGCGGTGGCGGATGCCCTGACGCGCGCCCATCATCAGATCAATGCGGGTGAAAGCATGAGTGAAAGCTTTCGCAATGCCGGGCTTTTCCCTGCGCTGGTGGTGCGCATGATCAAGGTGGGCGAAAGCACCGGTGCGCTGGATGTCGCACTGCTCAAGATCAGCTATTTTTATGATCGCGATGTACGCGAGTCCATCGAAAAGATGCTCAAGATGCTGGAGCCCGCGCTCACGGTCATCCTCGGCGCTATCATGGCCTTTATCATGTTCTCGGTGTTGGGCCCGGTTTACGATTCCTTCAGCACGCTAAAACTCTGATGGCCATCTTCAATAAAATCGTCCTCTGCGCTACCACTACCCAGCTGATTGCCGGGGTGTGGCGTCTGGGCAATTTGCAATCCAGCCACGAGTTCAGCAGTGATCCCAAAGGCTATGAGGCTTTTGTGCGCTTTCTGGCCCAGCACGACAATACCCGGCTCTACATGCTGGTGGATGCAGTGGAGGAGGATTACCAGCAGGATTATCTGCCGCATACCCGGGGCAGTGCCCGCCGTGAAATGCTCGCGCGCAAACTGAATCATGGTTATCGCAATGCCACTTTCAAGGCCGCGCATTTCATTGAGCGCCAGAAGGATAAGCGCAAGGATGATCGCTTCATCTACGTGGCCCTGACCAAGTCAGATTTCCTGCAGCCCTGGATGCAAGCGATCGCCGCTCAACGCATGCCGCTTGCTGGCGTCTATCTGCTATCGATGATGAGCGAGCTGTTGCTGCAGCGCATGAAGCTCAAGGCGCCGCATATCCTGCTGAGCGAACGGCTCAACTCCGGTCTGCGCCAGACGTACTTTCATCATGGACGTTTGCTGATCAGCCGGTCGGCGCCGGTGTCGCCCGCCATGCAGGAGCGCATGGCCTATTTTTACCTGGCTGAAACCGAGAAAACCCGGCTTTACCTCATCAGCCAGCGCCTGGTGATGCGTGATACACCGATCAAAATGGTGCTGGCGGACATTGATGACACCAGCCGCCAGATTTGCCGCAATATCTCACAAGAACAAAATCTGGAATGCGTCAGCGAAGATTTGAAAGTTCTCGCCAAAAGCCTGGGCTTGAATCCGGAATTGCTGACGCGGCATCCCGAGCTGATGCACATGCATCTGCTGGCGACTGGCGAGTTGCCGGTCAATCTGGCTCCAGCCAGCTATACCCGCCACTATCAGGTGGGCAATGTGGCACGCAGTATTCATCTCGCCAGTGTGCTGACCTTGCTGGGCGGGTTTGTGGTGGCAAGCTATATCGGACAGCAGGCGGCGCAGACCTTGCAGCAAACGCGTGAAGCCGGCCAGGAAACCCGCATGCAGGAGCAGAAGTACCGCGAGGTCGCCAAAAACTTCCCTCAAACGCCTATCCCCAGCACAGATTTGCGTGCCGCGGTGGAAACCGCGCGCAAGCTTGCGTCTTATGCGCAAACGCCACAAGCCGCCATGCAGGCGCTCAGTGAGGTTTTGCAGGCGCAGCCCGATATGCAGATTCATCGCATGCGCTGGTTGAATACGCCGGACATCACGATACGGGATGACAAGGCTGAGGGTGTTTCTGCGGGGCCAGCACAAGCTGCTCCGGCCGATGCTCAGCTAAGTGATACCAGCGTATTGCATCAGCTGGTGTTCGTGGATGGAGAGGTGGCGGGTTTTAATGGGGATTACCGCGCAGCTTTGGTACGCGTCAATCAGCTTGCTGAAAAGCTGCGCAGCTTGCCACAAGTGGCATGGGTAGAGGTGCTGCAGGAGCCGGTGAATGTCAGCTCCTATTCCCGCTTGCAAGGCAGTACGACGGATGCCGTGTCGGCGGTTTCCATGGCAGCCAATTTCAAGCTCAAGTTTATTCTCAGGCCAACGGAGGGCGCGCAATGAAGCTCACCCGCCAGGATTGGTCGCGTCTGGCCTACCCATTGGCCGGGTTGGCATTGGCACTGATTGCGGCGGCCTTGCTGATCAGCTTTGCCTACGATCGCGTGACGGAAGCTGAGCAGGCGCTCCAGGCGCAGCAGCAGCAACTGCAGCAAGCCCGCAGCCGGTATATGGCGTCAGGCCAGGAAAAAGACACCATCGTCAGTTTTCTTCCTCCCTATAAAGCGCTGGTGGAGGAAGGCTTTATCGGCGAGGAGCGGCGCATCCTCTGGCTGGATAGCATCCGCAATATTCATCAGCAGTACAAACTTTTCAAGATCACTTATGCCATTGGTGCGCAGGAGCCTTATACCCCAACGTTTCCGATCGACACTGGCAGTTTTAAGCTCAATCGCTCGGTGATGCAGCTGGAGCTGCCCATGCTGCATGAGGGCGATATCCTGACCTTTTTGCAGGCATTGCGTCAGCAGCAGCGCAGCCCCATCATCATTCGCGAATGTGAATTGACGCGTTTGCGCGCCATCATGGATGCGACGATGACGCCCAATCTTATCGCCAAGTGTGAGCTGGACTGGTACACCCTGCGTGAAGCGCAACCGGGAGTGGCGCCATGAAAATATGGCTGACTATACTGTTATGTCTCGCCTCTGGCATGGCGCTGGCGGATGACTTGGGTCGATTGTTCACCACACCATTGCAACGCGCACAGCTGGATGCGCAACGCCGCAATATGCGCGCCCTCCCGGAAAAAATGCCGGAACAGGATATGGGCGCCGTGATGGATAGCGCCCCCGCTGGACCGATTTCAGTGCAAGGCTATGTGCGCAGAAGCGATGGCAAGCCAGGTACGGTATGGGTCAATCAGCAAGCCATGCAGGAAAACAAGGCGCTAGGCACCATGATTGTGGAAGAAGGAAAAAACCGCCGTGTGGAGATCAAGCTGCCCGGCTCTGGGCAATCGGTAAGGTTAAAGGCGGGGCAGGTGTACAAACCTGATAGCAACCGTATTGAAGAGTACAAGGCGACGGCCAAGGAATCCGCCCCCGCGCCACAAGAACGAGAAAATGCGCCTGCATTGCCCTGAGTACTCCTCTCCGGCTACGGGGCAGCAAGGCATCATCATGATCGTGATGGCCCTGATCCTGCTGCTGGCTGGCAGCATGGCCTTTTTTGAGCGCATGGATGGCTATCAATACAAAGTAATGCGCGAACAGAAAACACTGGATGCGTTGGCAGAAGCCAAGGCTGCGCTCATAGGCTGGTCGGTGGCACATGCACAGTACCCTGGCATCCTGCCGTTTCCTGATCGAAATTCGGATGAAAACTACGATGGTCAGAGCGATTGTGTCAGTCAGGTGAGCACGCTTAATTACAGTCACTTGCTGGGCAAGCTGCCTTATCTTGCGCAAACGAATCCGTGCGTCGGTAGCGGCGCAGGTACCTATGGCTTATCTGAAAACCTGATGGACGCCGAGGGTGAGCGCTTGTGGTACGCGGTGTCACGCAATCTGGTGCGGCCCTCCACCAGCGCCGTGGTGATCAATCCCGATATTGCCGATGCCCCCACCTATCCCTGGCTGCAAGTGCGCGATAAAAGCGGCCGTCTTCTTTCAGACCGCGTGGCGGCGATTGTCATATCGGCGGGGCCGGTGCTTGGTACACAAAACCGGGCAGGCGGGATTGCGGGTCCAGCCGCCTATCTCGATAGCATCACCATCAATGGCGTTGCTTATTCGAACGCCAATTATCTGGTCGCGAATGAAGTGTTTATTAACGGCGAAGCCAGTGATCGTCTATCCAGCGAGAAACAGACCGAATTCAATGACACCCTGGTGTTCATTACCATTGATGAACTGCTGGCTGCCCTGCAGAACCGGGCGATGGGGGAGGCGGCCACCGCGTTGCGCAGTTATTATTCGGCGAGTGCGGCAGCGGCAAATGGGCGGTTTTTTCCTTATACCTCGCTTTTGCCCGATAGCACACGCTCCTGCCAGGAGGGCAGTTTGAGTGGCAGCCTGCCGCTCATTAACAATAATTGCAGCCACCCGAATCCGGCGTTAACCCTGCCAGCCTGGTTTACGGAAAGCCACTGGCAAAACTATGTGAAATATGAACTCACGGCGGATTGCAGCTATGCAACGCGTGGCTGCAGCAGTAGTGGGCTGGCGCAACTATCCAACCTTGATGGCACACGTATTTTGAAAGTAACACCATGACGTCGCATCGAATAAGCAGTCGAGGCTTCAGCTTGATCGAGCTATCGATAGTGCTGGTGATTGTGGGACTGGTGATTGCCGGCATGCTGGTGCCGCTGTCTGCCCAGATTGATCAGAAAAATTACAACGAAACGCAAAGAGCCATGGCCGAGCTGCGCGATGGCTTGATCGGATACGCCAGCAGTAATGGGTATCTGCCATGCCCGGATACTACGGGCGACGGGCGGGAAGACCGGGATGGCACAGGTGCCTGTGTGGTAGACCCAGCCGAGGGTAATTTGCCATGGGTTGACCTCGGCATGGGCAAGCAGGATGCCTGGGGGCAAAAATATCAGTACCGGGTGGCAAAGGATTTTGCCAATAGCGGCAGCCGAATTACGTTTGCTAGCGCAGCCAGCAGCACTTTTCTGATGACCATTAACGACAGTAGCGGCACCAACCTGGCCCTTCGGGTGCCCGCCGTGATTGTCTCCAAAGGCAAGTCTGGGGCGGGCGCGGGTGCCAATGAGCAGGAAAACAGTGACAAGGATGAGTATTTTGTCAGCGATACTCCCAGTGCCGTGGCAGGCAACGAGTTCGACGATATTGTGGTGTGGGTACCATCGACCTTGCTATTGAACCGCATGCTGAGCGCCGGAAAACTGCCATAATTGCGGGTATGAACGACAACCAACTTTTACGCTATAGCCGCCATATCCTGCTGCCCAATATTGGTTACGAGGGCCAGGAGCAACTCGTCAACAGCCATGCCTTGATTATAGGGGCGGGCGGATTGGGGGCGCCGGTGGCGATGTACATGGCGGCCGGCGGCACTGGCAAGCTCACCATCTGTGATTTTGATACGGTGGATATGACCAATCTGCAGCGCCAGATTATCCATACCACAGCCTCCGTGGGTATCAACAAGGCCGAGTCCGCGCAGCACGCCTTGCAGGCATTGAACCCGGAAGTAGAGGTGATCACGATACGCGAGAAATCGACAGAGGCTACGATGTCCGCTTTGGTGCGTAACGCCGATGTTGTGATCGACTGCAGCGATAATTTTGCTACCCGCTATGCCTTGAACCGCATTTGCCTGGCGGAAAAAAAACCGTTGGTATCAGGGGCGGCCATTGGATTTGAGGGCCAGATTACGGTGTTTGATTTCCGGCAGGAAAACAGCCCCTGCTACCATTGCCTGTACCCGGATACTGGCGCCGACGATGCATTGCGCTGTGCTGAAAATGGCGTATTTGCGCCGCTGGTGGGCATGATAGGCACGACACAGGCAGCCGAAGCCATGAAGCTGCTGATGGGAATCGGCCAGAGCCTGCAGGGCCGCCTGCTGCTGCTGGATGTGCTGAGCATGGAGTGGCGCAGCCTGCGCCTACAACGCGACCCCACTTGCAGCGTTTGTCAGCCTTCTTAGGGGCGGATGCGGATATTGGGATATTGCTCGGCGATGTAATGCAGCAGGGCATTGATGAACAGGATCAGGCCTAGCATCTCCAGCCCCTCCTCCAATGTACCCAACAGGCTGTATCCGAAGTTATCCCGACCATGCAGGGCAACATAACGCCCTCCCAATATTTCTACTCCAATGATCGCTATACAATATACCCCACCCGCTAGTAGAAATCGGATGCAGTGCGTGCGTTCAAGGTGTCGCAAAAAGCGAATGTAAGATATGCCGATGATGCTGATCAGTAACACGCCTGGGATCACCCAAGAGAAATTGAACCAAAGACTGTTTTCCAGATGAAGTTGTGGGGATATACCATTAAACAGCTCATGAAAACTCATGAACTCATCCGCAGCCATCAGCAAAAAGCCCAGAGAAAGTATGTACCAGTGCGTGGCGTAAAGCGCTTTCTGAGTATGTTTCAGGTAAGTGATCAAGCCCAGTAAGGCGCTGCATATAAGAAGCAAAATGACTGAATAGAATGTTGGAATGTTGACTTCGGCATCCAGGTTTAGAAGCCTGGTCAGGCCCATGAGCCTGCCATGATCAGTGAAGTATTTCATCCATTGGGTTATCAGACTTGCCAGCACCAACGTAAGTGCGATGAGCAGCAATGCACGCGTTGCGACGAGTGTTGTTTTCATACCCCTTATCCCTTTTTTAATTATTATTCAATGACAGCCCGCTATCCTGCGGGCTTGTCATGCAGTTTATATCAACTTTTGCCGCCCACAATAGCCCGAATGGCGCTGACGATATCGCCAGGCAAGGCCACGATCTTGCTGTTTTCTGACTCCCCCATGCGTTGCAGTGCCTGAATATAACGATCGCCCAGCAGGAATGTCGCAGAGCTGTTGTTTTCTTTCACGGCTTCGGCAATCAGGCGTATCGCCTCGGCGGAGGCCTGTGCGGCGACCATTTGCCCTTCGGCATCCTTGCGGGCGGCTTCCAGCCGGGCTTCGGCGTTCAGGATAATGGCCTGCTTTTCGCCTTCGGAGCGGGTTACCAGCGCAACCCGCTCACGCTCGGCGGAGGCCTGCATTTCCATCGCTTGCTGCATGTTGGGGGAGGGCTTGATGTCCTGGATCTCCACCGACTTGACGGTCAGGCCCCAGTCGAGCGCCTCGTCGGCAATTGCTTCTTTCAGCTCAGCCTTGATACGGTCACGCGAGGTCAGCGCCTGGTTCAGATCCATGCCACCGATAATCGAGCGCAGGCTGGTTTGCACCATGTTGCGCATGGCTTCACGAAAATCCTCAATGCCATACACCGAACGCTCAATATTGCTGACCTTGATGAACGACACCGCATTCGCCAGGATGACGGCATTGTCCCGCGTGATCACTTCCTGCTGGGGCACATCCAGAATGATGTCTTTGGTGGTGACTTTGTAACGCACCTCGTAGATGAACGGGATAATGAGGTTAAGCCCCGGCATCAGCACACGGTTAAACCGCCCCAGGCGTTCCACTACCCATTCTTCGCCCTGCGGCACAATGCGCAGACCTTTCCAGATGGCAATCACAACCAGGACGATGAGGGCCAGCATGAGTTCGGTCATTTCAGTTCCTTAAATATAGCGTTGCTTGATGTTTGCATGGTGCGGAAGGCGATCAACAATCTCAGGCAGTGAGGCCAGAGCGTTTCACGCGCAAGGCATTGCCTTCAATACTGGTAATCTCGGCCTCTTCGCCTACGGCTAATGTCTGGCTGGAAATGGCTGTCCATTCCTTGCTGCCCATCACGCCCTGAGAGAAGCGGATACGCCCGCATTGCTCGGGACTGACCGCGACGACTATCTGGCCTGTGCGGCCAATTTCTTCCCCTTGGGACTGTCCCAATCGGGAGGCGGCCGGTTGACGGCGTTCAAATTTTTTCCATATGAGCAGGGTACTTAGGGACAGACCAGCGAAGAGCAGGAGTTGCACCCCGAGTGAAATGGCGGGAAACAGCCATAACAGCCCGCTGATGATCAAGGCCGCGAGGCCAAACCATAGAATGTACAGTGTGCCCGTTGCCAGCTCGGCAGAGAGCAGTACCAATCCGAAAATTCCCCAGATCCAGACGGCGTCCAATGGCGACCTCATGTGTCAACAGGTAAAGCCGTATCCTAACCCAAAGTTCTGACTTCGCGTCAATTCCGGCATACGCCATGGTCCGCATGAATCTCTGGGCAAGGGCGGGCCAGGCAGGCGGCCGCTGTGGTAAAATCCCCGACCTATGAATACTCAAACCACTGAAAACGCAGACACTTTAGCCAAAGCTTTTGACCCCAAGGCGCTCGAAAGCAAATGGTATCAATTCTGGGAATCCCGCGGCTATTACGCGGCTGGCATGGATGCCTCCAAATCAGACAATTTCTGCATCCTGCTGCCCCCGCCCAATGTGACAGGTACCCTGCACATGGGCCATGGTTTCAACCAGACCATCATGGATGCCCTGACACGCTATCACCGCATGCGCGGCGACAATACGCTGTGGCAGCCGGGCACGGATCACGCTGGCATTGCCACGCAGATCGTGGTGGAACGCCAGCTGGATGCGCAAGGCGTGAGTCGCCACGACTTGGGCCGCGAAAAATTTCTGGAAAAAGTGTGGGAGTGGAAAGAATACTCCGGCGGCACCATCACCCAGCAGATGCGCCGTCTGGGCACATCGCCAGACTGGAGCCGCGAGCGCTTCACTATGGATGCCGGCCTCAACAAGGTAGTGACCGAGAGTTTTGTCCGCCTGTATAACGAAGGCCTGATATACCGCGGCAAGCGCCTGGTGAACTGGGATGTGAAGCTGGGCACGGCGGTTTCTGACCTGGAAGTGGTGCAGGACGAAGAAGACGGCTCCATGTGGCACATCAACTATCCGCTGGCAGATGGCTCCGGGCATCTCACGGTAGCGACCACCCGCCCGGAAACCATGCTGGGTGACGTAGCGGTGATGGTGCATCCTGAAGATGAACGCTACGCGCATCTGATCGGCAAGGCCGTCAAGCTGCCATTGTGTGATCGCGAGATACCGATCATCGCCGATGACTATGTGGATCGCGAGTTCGGTACCGGTGTGGTCAAGGTAACACCGGCGCATGACTTCAATGACTATGCGGTAGGTCAGCGTCATGGTTTGCCCATGATCGGCATCCTCGACCTCAAGGGCTTCGTCAACGAGAATGCGCCTGAAGGCTATCGCGGTCTGGAGCGCTTTGCTGCCCGCAAGCAGGTTGTGGCTGATCTGGAAGCCCAGGGCTTTCTGGGCAAGGTCGACAAGCACAAACTGAAGGTGCCACGTGGTGACCGCACCGGCGTGGTGATTGAGCCCATGCTGACCGACCAATGGTTTGTCGCCATGAGCAAGCCGGCTGCCGATGGCAAGAGCATCACACAAAAAGCGCTGGAGGTGGTGGCCGACGGTCAGATCAAGTTCTACCCGGAAAACTGGGTAAACACCTACAACCAGTGGCTGAACAATATTCAGGATTGGTGTATTTCGCGCCAGCTGTGGTGGGGGCATCAGATCCCTGCCTGGTATACCGACAGTGGCAAGGTGTACGTCGCGCATGATGCGGACGAAGCGCAAGCCCTGGCGGCAAAGGATGGCTATACCGGCAAGCTGAAGCGCGATGATGACGTGCTGGATACCTGGTATTCCTCCGCTTTGTGGCCGTTCTCTACCCTGGACTGGACAGGGGATGAGGCCGTGGATGCGGCGAATCAGGCACTGCAGCAATATCTGCCATCCAGCGTGCTGGTCACCGGCTTTGACATCATTTTCTTCTGGGTAGCGCGCATGGTCATGATGACCACGCACCTCACCGGCAAGATTCCGTTCAAGCATGTGTATGTGCACGGGCTGATCCGCGATGCGGAAGGGCAGAAGATGTCCAAATCCAAGGGCAATGTGCTGGATCCTATCGACCTGATCGACGGCATTGATCTGGATGCGCTGATCAAGAAGCGCACGACTGGGCTCATGAATCCCAAGGACGCGGAAAAGATCGAGAAGCGTACCCGCAAGGAATTCCCCGAGGGCATATCTGCGTATGGCACGGATGCGCTGCGCTTTACCTTTGCCAGCCTGGCTTCGCCAGGGCGCGATATCAAGTTTGACCTGCAGCGCTGCGAGGGCTACCGCAATTTCTGCAACAAGCTGTGGAATGCCACGCGCTTTGTGCTGATGAACACCGAGGGGCAGGATTGCGGCCTGGAAGATTGCAAAACCAAGCCTGAAGGCTATCTCAGCTTTTCCCAGGCTGATCGCTGGATTGTCAGCCTGTTGCAAAAAGTGGAGGCGGATATCGAGCGTGGTTTTGCCGATTACCGTTTTGACTTGATCGCGCAAAGTATCTACAAGTTTGTGTGGGACGAGTATTGCGACTGGTATCTGGAAATTGCCAAGACCCAGTTGCAGACCGGTACCGAGGCCGAGCAGCGCGCTACGCGCCGCACTTTGCTACGCGTTCTGGAGACCGTCCTGCGTCTGGCGCACCCCATCATGCCTTTCATTACCGAAGAAATCTGGCAAACCGTGGGCCCCTTGTCTGGCCGTGACATGCATCAGCCTGGCCCCAGCATCATGCTGCAGGTGTATCCAAAATCGCAGCCAGGCAAAATTGATGAACAGGCGGAAGCTTGGGTTGGTCTGCTGAAAGAAGCCGTTGATGCCTGCCGCAGTTTGCGCGGGGAAATGGGTATTTCGCCCGCGACGCGCGTACCCTTGATTGCGGCGGGAGATGCCTCCGCATTGCAAGCCTACGCTCCGCATCTCAAAGCCCTGGCCAAGCTTGCCGAGGTTGAGATTGTTGCCGAGTTGCCGCAAGCCGATGCCCCGGTGGCGCTGGCAGGTGAATTCCGCCTGATGCTGAAGATTGAAGTGGATGTTGCTGCAGAAAAGGAACGCCTGAGCAAGGAAATTACCCGCTTGCAAACCGAAGTCAGCAAAGCGGAAGCCAAACTGGGCAATGCGAGTTTTGTCGATCGTGCGCCTGCCGCCGTGGTGGCACAGGAGCGGGAACGTCTGGCGGGCTTCAAGGCAACGCTGGACAAGCTGCAATCCCAATTGGCGCGTTTAGTTTAGGGAAATGACGGCCGCGTGACGCGGTTGTCGTTTACTGACCAAAAATGTCAGTCCTTTAGAAACAAGCAGATAGTAAATTGACTTTGCTGGAGCGCGGCGCGTTAATAGATGCATGAAAAGGCAAACCCGTTTGAAAGAACGGAGACGCAAAGCTACCGGTCTAAGGAGCAATCTATGACAGCGGGGCCGCCAATCCTCCAGTAAGCCAACCGGCTGGCTGCCTTTTCGGATAAATTCAATTTTTTGTTCTTAACACCGTTAAAGAACACTATGGATGCAAGACGAGAGGACAACATGATGAACCCCAGAAACGCAATATTGGCCGCGATTACTATCATGGCCAGCACCGCTGCAATGACCGCTCAGGCTGCGGAATACATTAAGTGCACTGGCACATCGGGCAAGACGATTTATACCAACCTGCCTTTTATGTGCGTAGACGCTGCCAAGCAGGCGCAAGAAGCAACGAAAGCGGCACTCGCTGCGCAGGCGGCCAAAGACGCGGCTGCCAAAGCGGCCGCCGAAAAGGCCGCCGCCGAAAAAGCAGCTGCTGATAAACTGGCAGCAGAAAAAGCCGCCGCCGCCGCTGCTGCCGCCGCGGCTGCTAATAAATTGACCACAGATGCCGTCTTTGCACCCACCAGTTTTTGGTATACCCCCATCCCCAAAGATGCTGTACTGCACGAAAACTCGGCTAAATTGGTAGAGGAATTCGTCCGCCAAAAGAAGTCCTACTACAACACTGTAAATATCAATACCGGACAGTATTCCAGCCCGATATATATTGCTGATGCAAAAACTCCGGTTATTCGCGTAAACGAGTGGGATTGCCAGAAAAAAGGCTATAAGGATTCTGGGCTAATGACGCAATGGGCTAATGTTCCCATGCCAAGTTATGCAGTAGCTTCGGAGGGAAATGATAAAGAAATGACGGTTTATCAGCCTTCGACCGATACTGTCTGGGAATTCTGGCAGGCGAAAAAAGAAAATGGGGTTTGGTATGCATGCTGGGGAGGCCGGCTTGATAATGCATCCAAGAGCAATGGGGTATTCTTCAAGTATTATGGGACAACGGCGACCAGCCTGCCATTCCTTGGTGGCCAGATTACGGCTGAAGAGCTCAAACGAGGAGAAATTCGACATGCTATCGGCATTTCCATGGTCGATCTTGAGCACTGGAATATATTCTCGTGGCCTGCCAATCGCTCTGATGGTTGGAATCCTAACAAAGCCCCTAACCGTATTATGGAAGGCCAACGTTTCCGGTTGGATCCCAACATAGATGTAAATGCGCTGCGGATGACCAAGGCCGGCAAAATCATAGCCAAAGCAGCGCAGACATATGGGTTCGTTGTATGGGATAAAGCGGGAGCAGTGTCTATCCGGGCTCAGAACATCTACTCGTATACAAAATTAGGCATGCCTGACCCTTATCCTACACTGTTTGAAAACAAGCCAAGCTATGCTGTTCTGGATGGTTTTCCATGGGAAAGCTTGCAGTTCATGCCCATCAATTATGGTAAGCCCGAAACTACTACCACTAAGTAATCTCAGGTTTTAGCTCGTACGCTTGCGAATGTGGAATGTAAACACCTTGTCCTGCATGGCCTCATCCGGCTCCTGCAGGGCAAGCATTTCATGCCCCGTCTGTTTGCAGAACGCCTGAAAATCTTTTACCGACCCCGGGTCGGTTGCCAGCACTTTCAATACTTGGCCGGACTCTAGCTCGGCCAAGCCTTTTTTACAGCGCAAAATCGGCAGCGGACATTTAAGACCGCGCGCATCCAGTTCTTTCGTAAATTCCATTTCTTATTCTCTTTCAAGATCACGCTTGAAGCGGGGCAAAAGGAAATCCAGCCCTTCCCCAAGCCAATACACCGCCTTGCAGGTTGTACACATTCTCACGGCCATGACTTGCAATAAACGATGCAGCTTGCCCTGACCGTATGCCGCTATGGCAATAAAAAACCAGGGTTTCGCTTCCTGCCGTCAAGTCATCAACGCTGGCCGGTATGAGGGAGAGTGGAATATGACTTGCGCCAGCGATAATCCCCCGAGCCACTTCATCGGCGTTGCGCACATCGATGAGACGCAACGTCCCTTTCTCAATGAGGGCAAACAGGTCTGCTGCGTCTATGTCTTTATGGGTTGTCATGGTGGAGCCTAAATATTGAAGTGAGAGGGCAATCATTCACTGCAGTCGGAGAGAACACAAGGCGTCGATGTTTCTAATGACACGCCCGGCTAAATCTGGAGCAGTGCTTTTGTTTTAGCGAGTGATGATTCGTACATGCCGATGGCGATGTAAGTTCCTGCAATGAAGGGGGTGATTTTATCGCTAATGTGACACGCCGTCTCTTGTTAACACCTTAAGTGCTGTCATCCAGAGTATTTTCAAGTCAAACATCAGCGATTGCCTGTGCAGATACTCTGCATCCAGTGCCACTTTCTGCGGGATGGGCAGCTCATCTCGTCCATTGACTTGGGCCCACCCTGTTAAACCAGGTACCAGTGCATCCACTCCCTGCGCTGTACGCAATGCAATCAGATCATCCTGGTTGTACAGGGCTGGCCGAGGCCCGACAAAGCTCATGTCGCCTTTGAGTATGCTCCAGAGCTGAGGTAGCTCATCCAGACTGGATTTGCGCAAAAATGCCCCGATCGGTGTCAGCCATTGCGAAGGGTTTTCCAGCAAGTGCGTTGCAACGGCGGGAGTGTCGATGCGCATACTGCGGAATTTAGGCATTTTGAAAATCCGGTTGCGCCGTCCAACACGATCACTCCAGTAGACGATGGGCCCTGGGGATGTCAGCCTAACAAGCATGGCCACAATCAGAATGGGCAGTATCAGCAACAGAGCAGCGATTAAAGCCAGTATCAAGTCAAACGCGCGTTTCATGCTTATCCTCGGACTGGGCGGCGCGCCGCAATCCTTCATCAATGGTGATTGGTGGGTTCCAACCTAATAACTGTCGCGTCTTTTCAATATCCACCTGTAAAGAGCCACATAGCCGCTGGAAAATGCTGCGCTTGTTCAGCAAGATAGCCCCCAGCTTTAGGATCGGAATGGGTACAAAAAAGAGGCGGGCTGGTTTACCAAGCGCTTTTGCCATGCGAGTCAAGAGCTCGGCAGATGACAAATCCTCCCCATCACTGACCAAAAATATTTGGTTGGCGGCGGCAGGATGGTCGATGCAGGTAATAATAAGATCTACCAGGTTATCCAAGGCTACCAAGCTGCGGCGGTTTTGATTTACAGCCCCCAGAGGTAATGGCCATCCGCGGGCCAGCCACTGCATCATAGAGGCAAAATTGGCTTTTACGCCGGGACCGTATACCAGAGGTGGTCGGATAATGACGACCTCCATGCCTGTTTTTCTTCCTATGGAGAGCAATGCTTGTTCTGCTTCATATTTGGAAACCCCATAAGCATCTTCTGGCACGGGCTGGCGATCCGCTGAAAAAGTCTGTCCAGGAAGAGTTGATTCCCCATTTACTTTGATGGAGCTGACAAAAATAAAACGTTTCACCCCCATTGCCGCTGCTTGGTGAGCCAGATTCAGGGTTGCGTCAACATTCACATAACGAAATGCTTGCAAAGGGTCGGTGCTTTGTTCAGACATCACATGCACACGTGCCGCAAGATGAATGACATTGCTGACATTACTTAAGGCTAATGTCCAGTCGGTGTTTTTGGAGATATCACCAATCGTAGTTAACTCAATCTCGTCGACCGACTCTGAACGGGAACGTATTGCGCCTCGCACAAGATATCCCTTTGTTGCCAATGTGTTGCATAGTCGCCTACCGACGAAACCATTGGAACCAGTCACCAGCGTTCTCATCGTTAGAGGTCCAGTGTTATCAGCGTTCGCGAAAATGAGAATGCTATGGGGTAACGCCATTCAAACGTGCATATGTTTTGACGCATTATCAAATCACTCTCCCCGGCGAGGTAGACGAGCGGCATGCTTCATGAAATAACGCGCCATACTCTGAAGATGCCAAGTCAAAAAACGCAGCCTTACATGGCTGGCTCGCTGCGCGGCATGAGTGACATGCACCATCGGCTGAATAGCCTTAATCTTTGCTCTGGATTTCCATAGGCGGGTACAAATATCCGCATCTTCATAATAAAGGAAAAAATGGGTGTCAAAGCCCCCTACCATCGAAAACCACTCGCTACGGAACAGCATGAACATACCCGCTACCCAATCAACCGAGATAGCGGTGCTATCTGCAGGAACCGTTATTGCGCCAGATTTCCCAAAAATGACTTTTGAAATAAGACCAGACAATGTTGGAAACTGACGAACATTGTCTTCAATGGCCCCATCGGGCGCCCTCACGACAGGTGCAATTACCCCCACATCTGTTTCTGCTATTGCCATTTTCAAATGCGAAAAAGGGTCACCGTTGAATGTAATGTCAGGGTTGAGCACACAGAATAAAGGGGTGTTACAAAAACGGAATGCCTGATTATGGTTTTCCCCAAATCCCTTGGGGTTCATATTCTCAATTTTATAGATACGATCAACCAATGCCTCTGGTATCTCAAGCAAAGGCTCCGCAATATTAAGCGTGAGCACAACCTTCGCAATATCGGGGCATTGAGTTAGAGCTCTCAAGCATTCGTTAAGCAACGCGCCATGGCCATGACTGACAACGGAAACGGTAATGGTATTTTTCATGTCGTTTTTAAGGGTGATCAGGGTTGTCTAGCCACTCACAAACGGTCATATCGAACTTTTTACCATCTGCAATAATTAAACGTTTATCGGGCGCAACACCCTCAGCAGCAATAGTGGTTGCAATGACAGTGGCCCCAGAGTCTACCATCTGAAGAACCTTGATTTTTACGCCTGCACCATAACGCAAGGGTGCAATGCATAATGTGGCTGCGGCAAGTAGAGGCGAGGGGTCATCCACTGCTCCGGTGATTTCGATGCCTGCAATAAATTTTGCCAACACTCTAAGCAGAAAACGAGGCCGTATACCCACAACCCACAAACATGCATCGGGGTGTTTTGCTTTTATTTTCGGAAAGTGAAAAAGAATGAAATGGACTATGGACCAGTGGTTTTCAGCGCGCTGCATATTGCCAAAAAAGACCAGGTTGCGCCTGCCAGCAAATGATTTAATAAGCTCCCAAGCTGGCTTACCTTCTGGCACAACCCCAGCTTTAACATGATGTAGAGGTGCCACAGAAATCTCACCTGCATAGCCAATATTGCGTAATAACACAGCATCTTTTTCTGCCATCACATGGCAGCGCTCTGCATGGGAGCTAAGGCGATTCTCTATTGCACCAATCTGATTTTTTAGTAAAGACAGCAAGGGGCGCCGGGAAACTTTCTGAAAGACGATGTCATGCACGAAGTAGTCTATCGAACGTTTTTTTAGTTCAGATACGAAACCTAGCGATGAGGGAAACTCTATCCAGATAGAGTCGAAAAGAGATGTTTCCAGTTTTTGTTTTAAATGCAGCCGATTGCCAGGGCTGCATCGAGTGAAAAACCATGGCGCAATTAAGCTGCCATAGCTCCAGTTGCACAGAATACCAAGCACGGAAGTCCAGCGGCTCTGCTCGATCACCGTATAAGATTTACAGAGCTTCACTACCTCCGCATTCTCGTGTTGGGATGGGAATGAAAAACATACCACATGCACTTCGTGACCCTGTTGGATAAGGTTTCTTAGATTACTCTCGCAGACACCTTCACCTGCGCCAATGAATCCCTCTCCCCCCGGATGCGACGACGTTACGAAAAGAATGCGACTCATGCTGTCTGCTAAATCCAGCGTTTTCTTAGGTTGAGGATTGAACAACGTAAACTGGCTAGTTTTTCGCTGAGATACAGCCTGTAGTTAGCTCTGATATGGACATTGTTGGGTATCACGCAACCATGCTTGCCAATTTCACCCGATAGCCTGTGCTCAAGATATATACAGCGCGCTTTGGTCGATATGAGCTTGGCATCTGTGGAGTAGCGACCTAATCCAGGCCAAACAAATGAAGGATGCCCATAAAGCAAAAATGCCCGGATGAACTCTCTAAAAGCGGCTGGTAGGTTAACACCCCATGCTTCATCAGAAATAGCAAGGTTGCGGTCAATGCCATCTGCATCTGCCAGCGATGGTAAGTTAAGAAGAATATTCATCCCTATGCTATTTAAAAGGAAACAATAGGTCGAAATGTAAAGATTCAACCTGCTCCATGGATTCTGATGGCATAAGGTGAGATATTTATCAGCCTTGCCACAAATAGCGGGCACTTGAAGTTTTTCTACCAAATCACGGTATTTCAGTGTCTCTTGCGCATTGGCATATGCGCTGTGGATAGAAAACAAACTATCATTAATGAATAAAATGGAAGACGGTGGCTGTTCGTTTAATGCCAGACAGTGTTTAAGACCTTCAATATAGGCTGAGAAATCATGGTCAGAGTTTGATCCATGAATATAATTCCAATCAGAATCGTTGGATGGTAAGGCCTCCTTGTGATTACTGACTATAATGCCATGCAGTTTCAGCCCTAATCGCTTTGATAGAGCATCAAGTTTGTTGCGTAGGTCTGCTACATGTAGAGAGTATGCACAAGCTATTACCAATTGTGAGTTATATGGATAAGACATAAATACCACCTAGTAAGCTAGCGGCATGGCCGAATACCGAAAATGGTAATGGAACATATTAAGTTCAACTTAATGCTTTTTTGATCCAAAGACATTTCTTACTGCTTCAAGAAATTGGTGGCCGTGACGCAAATCAGGCTCGAGGTGGCATCCCTCGGCCCATTCATTCCAAGCATTGATAAATATAATTCGCTCATCTTTCGGGTATTTGCTTACTCTTGATGAAGCATTTCGCAGCCATAACTCAAACAGTTTTGGATCATGGTTCTGAATTACTGTTGCTCCTGCGCGTCGCCTAGCTGAATTGTCCCAACTTGGCACTACACAAGGGAATTTACGTTCCGTTGAGGTAGGTGAGTTAATAGCATTAAGCAATAATTTTTTATAATCAAAAACATTTAAAACTGGCAATTGAGGTATGAATCCAGCTAGGCCTATGCTTTTACTCAAATAATTAATGACTCTTGCTGGGAAATAACGAAGGTAGTGCCAAGCATTTGGTTTCTGCATTGTACTAGAGTGTGGCTCAAAATCGACAATCGCATCAAACCCGAGTTTTATAGTTTCATCATCGGCTAATCTATGCATATGACTGCGAACAGCACAAATGTACAACCCAGAGAGACCCAGCAAAACCGATTTTTTTCTCCATCGATCCAGAATATTTTTAATATCTGGGAACTGATCGATTCTATATATTAGAATCAAAGGTTTATCATTAATTCGCATGTATCTAATATCGGCAAAAAAATGCTTTAGGTAATCCAAATGTTCTTCGGGATTATACGCCTCTAAATCTTGTCGTATTAAGAGCTCGTTTTCCCTACCATCCCAGCGTCGACTCCAAGATTCGTTAGCCCAACAGATACAAAATGGAAAATCAGGCTGACCTTCTTTAATCATTGCTTCTATTGGAGTTTCAAGAAGCATTTTTCCATTAAACCAGTAATGATAATAGCAAAAGCCGTTCACCCCGTATTCTCGGGCGAGTTCAGCCTGAGCAATTCTTGTTTCTGCCATTCGTAGATCATAAAACCCTAAATCTGCCGGAATATGAGGCTGGTAATGACCCCAAAATTTAGGCCGAGCCTTTGCTACATTTGTCCATTCTGTAAATCCATTACCCCACCACTTATTGTTTTCTGGAATTGGATGAAATTGTGGTAAATAAAATGCGATTACACGAGATTCTTTATCTTTATTATTCATCATCTCAGCTTGAGATTATATTAATATCTACGACTTCAATATTAGGTAAGGGAAATACTAAATTTATACCGAAAAACTTTTTATTAGATATAAAGAAATCTCTGAAATGCCAAGGTAAGACTATGAGATAGTCTGGTTTTTTAGCAATTAAGTCATCTTCGGGAATTATCGGAATCCAAGTACCTGGAGTATAGGAGTCAAACTTTTCTGAATTTACTTCGCCAACGAAGTTAACCTCTTTACTTGTAAGGCCACAGTATTGCAACAGCACGTTGCCTTTGGTAGATGCACCAAGTAACGCTAGTGATTTACCTTCAGATCGGGCTTGGGATATGAAAGCCAGTAAATCATGTTTTGTCTGAGCAACCCGTGTTGAGAAAGCACGGTAAGGCTCAAGGGTATCTAATCCTTTAGTACGTTCACTATCCAAAATATTTTGTACATGAGGCGCTATGGACTGATTGCCAAGAGACTTTTGTACGGTCACGGAAAAACTGCCGCCATTAATATCATTGAACTCAACATCGACAATTCGGAATCCAACCCGATCAGTCATCCATTTGATTTGTCGTAAAGCATAAAACTCAAGGTGTTCATGGCAAACCGTGTCATACGAGTTTGTTTCTAGCATGGTTGGCATGTAGCTTTGTTCAAAAACCCAGATTCCGTCGTCGGCTAGCACGTCATAGACCTGTTGCATGAACCCCATTGGGTCCTCTAAGTCATAAAACATGGAAAAAGAGGTGATTACTTTTGCTTTTTTATCTTGAAACCTAGTAGTAATAAGTTTTGATGAAAAGAAATCTGGAATTAGTTGTATATGGGGGGGGTAAAAGGTGTGAAATTTGATCCCGGTTGGATCAATACCAACCAATAAAGGGCCATTGGAAGGATAAGCTTGTAATGTGGTGCTGTCATTACTACCAATATCAATAACCAAGTCCCCTTCACCTAAGGACACAAGATCAAGGATGCGTTTCACCTTATTATTCAGGTGAGTTACCATACTTGCATTCAGGCCCGATCGATATCCGTAGTTTTCTCCATACATTTCACCCAGGTCATATGAGTGCTCCATTTGTAGTAGCCCACAAACATCCTCGGTACCAGTACATTTTACCAATCTCAGAGGGCCCGAAGTGATCTGGGCGTGAATTTGCTTTGGGAATACACCAGTAAGCATCTGATCTCCAAGATCTAATACCTGTTCAAGATGTGAATTCCCACAAATCCTGCACTTTTCTATTTTCTTATACATTCGCTAAGCCTTAATTATTCGTTAATACAATGCGTTAGATGGTGCAAGTCAGCGTCCACCATTTTGTGAACCAATTCCTTGAACCCTGTTTCTGGCACCCAGCCAAGGACTTTGCGCGCTTTTGCTGCTGATCCAACTAAAGGGCTTTGTTCATTCGGACGAAATGCTGCAATATCTTCACGAACATATTCTTGATAAGCCAGCCCCAAATGACTAAAAGCAAGCTCGCAAAACTCTCTCACAGTATGGATTTCTCCAGTCGCAAGCACAAAATCATCTGCGGTTTCCTGCTGAAGCATTAACCACATGCCTCGCACGAAGTCGTTGGCAAAACCCCAGTCGCGTTTTGCATCCAGGTTGCCCAGATGTAGTTCTTTTGCCAAGCCTAACTTGATTTTTACAGCCTCATGCGAAATCTTGCGAGTTACAAATCCTAGTCCACGTCTAGGGCTTTCGTGGTTAAACAAGATGGCCGAGCACGCAAAGATAGAATAGTGCTTGCGATAAATCTTGATCATCGAGTCAGCATACAGTTTCGCTGCACCATATGGGCTTCGAGGTATTGTCGCTGTTGACTCAGATTGAGGGCTCTCAATTGGGTCGCCAAAAATTTCTCTACTAGAGGCTTGGCATAGACGCATGGTAGGGTCTACACGTTTGATAGCTTCCAATAGTCGCGTTACCGCTATACCGTTTACCTCACTAATCAATACAGGATCGTCATACATCCCGGAGCCAGAAGACATGGCGGTAAGGTTGTAAATTTCTCTGGGCTTGTACTTCCTCAAGACATGCGCGATTTTTTCCTGATCAAAAACATCCCACTCGACTAATTCAACATTTCTGCGAATAGTCTCATTAATTGCGCGCTCAGCTTTAGCTATATCTCTGACGCCACCAATCACTCGGTATCCCTTGCTTATCAGAAGTTCAGCCAAATAACTTCCATCCTGACCGGTGACGCCTGTAATTAAAGCAGATTTCATATGCCTTACCCTACCTCGGAAGGGCTACGAGCTATGTTTTGATAAATTTCATCGCGTATATGAGTTGTTGATTGAACGCTGAAGTTCTCAATATATAAATTGTAAGCATTTTTTGAGAGAGTACTAGCTAATTTGGGATCTTCTAGCAAACTTGCTATAGCATTAGAGAATTCCGTAGGATTATTAGCTATCATGCCATTCACGCCATGAGAAAATCCAAATCCAAAAGCAGCTTTGTCTGTAGTCACTACTGGGATGCCATTGCCGATAGAAAGCAGAACTTTTAATCGTAAACCACCCCCTCCAAGTCGAATGGGGACGACATTAATACTGTTTTTTATATAACTATTTATGTCGTCTACATATCCCGTAAATACAACGCGGTTATCATGTTTAAATTTTGAAACAAAAGATTTAGACCATCTTCCCAATACAAAAAACTTTATATCAAATTTCGAAAGTTTAGGAAGTATTTCTTCAATAAACCACTCTACTGCATCCTTGTTAGGCAGGTGGCTCTCGTGACCAATAAAGACCAATTTATCCACGGAGAAATCTTCACGGCCATAATCTATCATGACTGGATCGTTTATTAAATTGAGGGGTGATACGTATATAGGCTTTTCTGGGAGTAATTTTTTTAATCTTTCTTGATCGTCATTGCTGTAACTAATTATTGCATCATATTTAGCTAGCAGAGCTATTTCTGTCGCTTTAACATTCTCAATAATAAAGTTATAGTAGTCAGATTTATCTGAGTTACCAATTAAAGTATGATCTGCAAGTAAAGAATATCGGGACTCTACTTCAACATAAACTTTTTTTATAGTAGATGGCAGGCAGTTGACTAATGAAAGATTCTGAGCATATTCAACCTGTATCAAGTCAAAATGATTTGCATCTACAATTTTCTTAAGTGCATGAAAGTATCCCGGATTGCAATCAAGAAAGGGATAAAGTAAATGCGGGTCATCAAAAATTGATCTTTTGAATATAACTCGATTCAATATGTAAAACAGTTTTTTAACAAGACGAGAAAAGAACCAGGTTATATTTCTATGAGGAGCCTCAGTAGAAAGGATGTTTACATTTTTCCAATGCTCTTTGAGAGCGCTTAAATTTTGCACATCATTACGGTTGTTTGATGGCATGAGAACTGTAAAGTCGTATTTATTTCTAAGCTGCTCGATAAACGTATAGCTCGCTATTTTCCCACCGTCATCCGGGGGGAATGGGATAACAGGTAATAAAACAAGAATTGAAATATTTTTTTTCATGACTGAAGATTTTATCTCGCAGTTATTGATTGATGTGTAGATAATTTATTCAAAATAAGGAATATATTCTAAAGTGTAATCGACATTGTTATTTCTTTTCCCTATGGTTCTTGCAGGAGACCCAACTGCAATATCCCAGTCTGGGATGTCTTTTGTTACTACTGAACAAGCACCAATGATCGCACCTCTCCCTAGAGTTACCCCCGGCAATATCATTGCCCTTGCTCCTGTCCATACATAATCATTTATTAAGACTGGCGAGTTAACAGTTTCAAAAGATCTTGAGTCTTTCTGATGTGTTAGGCTAAAAATATAAGTCTGTGCAGTTATGGAAACATTGTTTTTGATAGTGATATCGCCAAGTAGATGACAATATCTCCCTATTACAGAATTGTCTCCAATTTCAATTTTATTTGGATAGAAAAAGCATCCCATATGGATGAAGCTTTTTTTTCCTACCTTTACTCCTATGGCGTGTATTAAATATTGCTTTCTCACAAAATAAATAGGGAAAAACGTAAGCCAGTGATTATATATATATAGGAGGAACGCTTTAGTTATCAGCTTAATACACAAAATGTATTTTCTAATTCCTATTGACTTAAATTCTCTATGTTTTTCAGAATCCATTTCATTTGCCTTCATTCACATTTAATATATATCGATGAAAGGTTTTTTTAATAGGAATGCTAAGCTCAGGTGTTAGGTGGAGCGCTACTATAAAAAAACATATTGAAGAAATAATGCCGGTTGCTAAACTTCCATATGTCGAAAGGTTTAAGTTGATTACTGTGATCTTAATTAAAACTGTGATCAACGCTACTATGAGTATTGGTAAAGCTACGTCTTTAGTTACCCACGCAACCGCTTTGCCGTGCAGAACCTTTTTATTGGTCAGCCAAGTGCTGAAAATCACATAAGATATATTCATTACTAACCATGCTAGTGCTCCACCAATAGCACCTCTAGACAGGGATAGATATATTATAAGTGGCAATATAAAAATCATAAGTACGCCATTAATAATAATGGGAAGGCGAGTCATTCCGTATGCTAGTTGTAGTGCATGTGGAATCATCATTATCCCATTCAAGGTTACTCCTGCTGCAAGTAGGGAAATTATTGGGGCTACGGAATTCGCAATTTTTAAGTTTCCAGTCCAGATTTCAATAATATTTTCCGGATATGCGATTAGTAACACGGCTGCGGGGATTAGAAAAACTAATACTATTCGAGTATATAGCCTGAATTTCTGTAATATTAAATCTCGATCTCCGGAAACTACCATGCTTGAGAATTGTGGATAAGCTGCATTATAGACAGGGGTTATTAGAAGATATAATCCATTAACTACAGTCGAAGCAAGCATGTAGTGGGCAAATTGTTCTAAATCTAGAAATTTGCTCAATATTATTTTGTCGAGTTGTGTATATATCATCCCCATTAAAGAAATTGCACTCATTCCAGCTGTGAATTTCCATATATTTTTTAATGAAGAATAATCAAATTTTTTTCTTTGGGTTGATCCTATGATTTTCCATGCGGCATATCGTATTATAAAAGCATGAGATATGCTGGTGATGGCTTGCCAGGTGAAGAACGCTGTGAGGGTGGGGGATATAAATGCGATGACCACAATAGCACCAACATTGCCTATAGTTATCATCGTCATATTGATTGAGCTTGAGAGGACGATGCGCTGTGAGCCCATTAATGCACCTTGATATAGCCCTATGGGCCAACGACAAGCCGCAACCAATCCCATATACATAATCGCATTGGAAACTGTTTCGACCGAATAAGTCTGTGATTTCAGCCAAAATTTTGCGATTAATGGAGCAAATGCCACAAACGATAATGCTATTGCTCCAGCTATTAACCAATAAATGATTGCAAGAGAATGTAGTAGATTGGTGGCTTCCTTGAGTTTTCCAGCGGCTGTGCAGCGAGCGACTTCACGGTTTATCGTTGGCGCCATTCCCATGTCAAGCAATTGAAGGAGCGCTTGCATGGTCGCAAAAAATCCGATGATTCCGTAAGCTTCTACTCCTAAATATTTGAGATAGAACGGTATTGATGCCAAAGCTATTAGGGCCGACCAACTTGAGTTGGCCAATCCGGCAATCAAATTCCTTCCTAGGGTCACGTAGTTTTACTCGTGAAAAATATTGGTATGGTATCCGTGACTTTTTACTAGCTCATCACGTTTAGCTGTTTCCAGATCTTCTTTGACCATCTCTTTAACCAATTCCTGGAATGAAGTTTTAGGCTGCCAGCCCAGTTTGTTTCTAGCCTTTGATGCATCACCCAGTAGTGTTTCTACTTCTGTTGGACGAAAATAGCGTGGATCAACAGATACTATACAATTGCCATTAATGTCATATCCCTTTTCATCAACGCCGTTACCCTCCCATTGGAGCTGCATTCCTAATTCTGTCGCGGCAATGTTTACAAAGTCGCGAACGCTGTATTGAACACCTGTAGCAATTACAAAGTCTTCAGGAAGTTCCTGTTGTAATATTAACCACTGCGCTTCTACATAATCCCGAGCATGTCCCCAATCTCGTTTGGCATCTAGGTTGCCAAGATACAGTTGTTTTTGCAGGCCGAGTTTGATGCGTGATAATGCGCGAGTAATCTTGCGAGTTACAAAATTCTCGCCGCGTACAGGCGACTCATGATTGAAGAGGATGCCATTGCAAGCGAATATGCCATATGCCTCGCGGTAGTTAACCGTGATCCAATAAGCATATAGCTTGGCAACTGCATAAGGCGATCGTGGGTAAAAAGGGGTGGTCTCTTTTTGGGGTGTTTCCTGTACTAGCCCATAAAGTTCAGAAGTGGATGCTTGATAGAAACGCGTTTTATTTTCCAACTTCAGAATACGTATAGCCTCTAATATTCTTAGAGCGCCTAGAGCATCTGAGTTTGCTGTGTATTCCGGCTCTTCGAAAGACACGGCGACATGGCTCTGTGCGGCAAGATTATAAATTTCATCAGGTTGTACCTGCTGAATAATACGGATCAAACAACTTGAGTCTGTCAGGTCACCATGGTGAAGAAAGAAGCGGACGCCCTCTTCATGAGGGTCTCTGTACAAGTGGTCGATGCGAGCTGTATTAAATGACGAAGCACGACGTTTAATGCCATGCACGATGTAGCCTTTGTTGAGCAGTAACTCTGCCAGATACGCCCCGTCTTGCCCGGTTACGCCTGTGATTAATGCAACCCTGTTCATTATTTTCTTTCCATAAAAACGTCAAGCTATATCGGTATAGTCAATTACACGCGCACCTCAAAAAGCACTAAAAAACACGCGAAGATTTTTCGTTAAACCGTTTTAGTGCAGTTTCATATTGCTCTGCGTTATTTCTTTGAGAAGTCTAGGGTCCTTGTTCACCATACTCGCGTAATTTTTGTTGGCTGACCGCACCGTGCGTGAAATCTTATGCAAGCGCGGTGGATACGGGGCAAAAGAGAGGTGCTGGGTGCTGATTGACGAAGCGTCAAATTTTGCCACATTGACGTAGGTTTGAGAATTTTTTCGTTGATTCAGGAGGTATTCATGACGTATTGGTATCCCGAGGAGATGAGTTACTCGGGGTTTCCGCTAGTTAGCTGAAAAATTCATTTTTTTGAATTTTCATGTAACTTACCGTTGACCTTGGAGCAATCCTACTAGCGTGTACCAAGAGGGTGCTGTTGATAACATTATGAAAAATAGAATCACTTTCTCGTTTTCACTAGAAAACGAGAAAGTGTATTTAGAATGAGAGTATATCTTTCTTGGTGGTGGGGTCGATTACTACTCAATCAACCCCAATTCCTTGAGTCTCGCCCTCAGAATATTCCGGCTGATACCAAGCAATCTCGCGGTATGTACCTGATTATGATGGCAAAAATCATAGGCTTTGCTCACCAGCAGGTTGTTGACGATGTCGAACAGCTTGTCCGGTGATTCCTGAAATAACTCATAAAACACCGTTTCCAGTGGGTAGGTGGAAACCTCGCTGCTCTGACCAGCGGAGGGCTTGGCAGGTTTGGCGGGATGATGCGGCCGGGCCGCGTGTTCCTCGCGTTGCAGCAGGGAGTGCGGCAGGTTGAGGTCGTGCGGTTGCAGGGTGTTGGTGTTCGAGACCAGCAATGCACGGTGAATCACGTTTTCCAGCTCGCGGATATTGCCTGGCCAGGGGTATTCGAGCATCACGCGGATGGTTTCCGGGGCCAGTTGGGGCGCAGCAGTCTGGAGTCTTTCCTTGTATACATTCAGGAAGTGTTCCACCAGCGGCAGGATGTCGCCACGGCGCTCGCGCAATGGCGGCAGGTTGATGGGCACGACCTTGATGCGATAGTAAAGATCTTCGCGGAAGCGGCCGGCACGCACGGCTTCTTCCAAATCCACATTGGTGGCGGCAATCAGCCGTACATTAATCGGGATGGCCTTGCGCGCGCCTACCCGCACCACTTCACGCTCTTGCAATACGCGCAGCAGTTTTACCTGGGTGGATTGTGGCAAGTCGCCGATTTCATCCAGAAACAGTGTGCCGCCATTGGCGGATTCAAACCAGCCGATTTTGGACTGCGATGCGCCAGTAAAGGCGCCGCGTTCGTAGCCGAATAATTCGCTTTCTACCAGCGTTTCAGAGAATGCGCCGCAATTAACAGCCTGAAAAGGCGCGTGTTTGCGCTCGCTGAGCGCGTGCATCTGGCGCGCAATCAGTTCCTTGCCGGTGCCGGTTTCGCCAATAATCAATGCGGTGGCATCGCTCTTGGCTACGCGCTCTATCATTCTCAGCAGCTGTTGCGATTTGGGGTCGCTGAATACCAGGGCGCTGGCCCGGATGGACAAGCTGACAGAGGATGGATTTGGGTGCGTGATGACGTGCTCGGCCCCTTTTGGTGGCTGAGTGGGCTCGTCGTCTTCCAGGTCATAGTCCCATAATTGAGTTCGCATTGTGTGACGCTCTCTTTGGTAAATTGCAGTGCGCAATATAGCTAAATGTTATTAACATTTCCACTAATATCACATTATACCAATATAAGATATGGTTATATATTATTCAGGCTCATGCAAATTAAGGCATGTAAAAAGTGGTGGTCAGGCAACAGTCTTGTGTTTGCAGATGTTTGCCTGCCAACACTTGCTTGATCATATCCACCTGGGTAAAGGCAGTGTGCATTTCATAGGTCAATGAATTTAAACAATTAAAATTAATCATGCTGTGCTGGTTCTTTTTGGCATAGCTCTTGCCCCTGCTTGTTTATGCATCATTGGATGCAATACATATACCAACGTAGAGGGCAAAAAAATGAGCGTGATCGCTGTTGAAGCAAAAAGAGAGCTGGACGATTTTGTACAAAGCGTGCTGGAAGAGTCGCAATTGGCATTTGATGTGTTCCGCGAGACCGGAACCATCACGGCCAATGGCACGGTAGGTTTTGTCGAGCGTGTTCCAGGCCAGGAACAACTGGTGATCGTCAATTACGGTGGGCCTTTCAACAAAGGCAAAAAGCTTGAAGCGCTGGTGGTGGATTTTGATGGCAATGTCGTCATCGGCAAAAGCGGCCTGGGCAATACCCGTTACAACAAGCTGTTCAAGCAGCATGCGGATGTCACCTCGATTTCCCACGTGCATTCCCCTTATCTGGGCGCATGGGCACAGGCACACCGGCCTTTGCCTATCCGTTACGTGCCGGTGCAGCGTTTTAACCTGATTCGTGAAATCCCGATCTATATCGACCGTCGTCAGCAGGAAGTCGATTTCATTCTGGATCAGATTCGCCTGAACCCACACAACACCGCGATTCTGGAAGCCAATGGCGGTTCAACCGTCTGGGGCAAGCAAGGCCTGCGCAAGCTGGCCGAATTCATTCTGCTGCTGGAAGAGGGTGCATTGATCCAAAGCCTGGCGGATTCCCTCGGCGGCTCGCGTGATTATGGTCCTGGCGTACTGACCCAGCAGTGGAAGATGGCCAAGATTTATGACCAAGCCAAATCATTGGGCCTGGTGCCAGCAAACGATAGCGCCCCTGCCAACTTGCAGGCAGCAGGCTAAGGGGATATCCGTGAGCTCAACCACTGCACAAGCCATAGACCGGCTCTGGTTCACCCGTTGCCCGGTGCCCACTGCCACCGGACTCGCCCACAAGCTGGGCTGGCTGGAATCCGAGTTCGCCGCGGATGGCATTGCCCTTTCCACCTTGCAGGATCATCGTGAGCTGGCGCGTCATCATTACGATCACCAGCTGCCCACGCTGATTCGCGAGGGCGGCAATCTGCTGGCCATCGCAGCGCGGGCACAAGGAGCGCCTACACGGCTGATCGGCCTCACCTGGATTGATGAATGGCAAACCATCCTGGTACGGCCCGACTCTGGCATTAGCGAACCCGCTCATCTCAAGGGGCTGCGTCTGGCATTGCCCGCCTTCATTGAGCACCCCCTGCACGACCACATTCGCGGCAGCAGCATTGCGCGCGGCATGAGCCTGCATGGGTACAAGGGCGCGCTGAAAATCGCCGGACTGACGCTGGATGATGTGCAGCTGGTGGAAGTGGGCTCCGGACAAGGTGGCCGTGAAGATCTGGGCGGCTTGTGGGCCGGTATCGAGCAACTGGCGGCGGGCAAGGTGGATGCCGTGTATGTGAAAGGAGCCTCTGCAGTAGAGGCCGCACAGCGGCAGGGTGTGGTCGTTGGTATCAATCTGGATACCTACCCGGACCTGCAGTACCGCGTGAATAACGGCACGCCGCGCCCGATCACTGTCCATGAGCAACTGCTGCAGGAGCATCCAGAGCTGGTCGCGCGCTTTCTGTATCAATCCTTGCGCGCATCCGAGTGGGCAAAAACCAATCTGGAAGGGGTGCGCAAGGTGCTGGAAGGGGAGACGCGCTCTGGCGGTATCGGCGTTCAGCAAGCCTACGGGGATCAATTCCATCTGAGTCTGGCCCCCGATTTGTCCGAGCAGCGGGTGCATCTCTTCCAGCAGCAAAAGAACTTCATGTTGATCCATGGGCTGCTGGATCGCGACTTTGATCTCGATGCCTGGATAGACCGAGGCCCGCTGGAGACCGCCATCGGTTGGCTGCAAGCCGAGCGAAAAGCAGCCTGAGCGTAGTGGGCGCATTGTCCCAAATGAATGAATTAAGGAGCAGGTAATGAAAGTGAATGTGGTGTATCGCCTGGCGATACTGGCAGCAAGTGTGGCGGCATTCTGGGCATTTGTCGCCCAGCAGGCCGTGGCAGAAGAAGCACCGAAGGTGGTGCGCATTGCCGTGGTGGCTTATAACCTGGCAGGCAAGACGTCCTACATGGGCGTGGATGCCGTCAACAATGAAGGCGGCCTTGAACAAAGCCTGGCCAAAAAAGGCATCAAACTGGAATGGGTGCCAGCCTCGCACTCCGGGGTCGGTCCTATCATCAATGAAGCCTTTGCCAACGGCACCATTGATTTTGCTGCCTATGGCGATTTGCCACCGATTATCCTCAATGCGGCCAAGCCGGTTGTTCAACTGGTGGCGCCTTGGGGCAGCAATGGCAATTCCTATCTGGTGGTCCCTGCCAACTCCACGGCCAAGAGCATTCTTGATCTCAAGGGCAAACGCATTGCCTTGCATCGTGGCCGCCCATGGGAAGCCACCTTTGCCAGCCTCGCCGCTTCACAAGGGCTGACCCTCAAGGATTTCAAGATTGTGAACGTCAATCCGCAAGTTGGCGCCGCTGCGCTTGCCAGCGGTACGGTAGATGGCTTTTTCAGCCTGAATGATGCCTACAACCTGCAGGATAAGGGCGTCGGTCGCATTATCTGGTCCACCAAGACCTCGCTCACGGATCAGAAGCTGCGTGGCGGTATCTGGGCGACCAACGACTTTGTGAACAAACACCCGGAAATTACCCAGCTGGTGGTGAATGCTTATGTCAAAACCAGCTATTGGGCATCGCAGGAAGCCAATCGCGATAAATACATCAAGGACTACCTGAGTCAGGTGCAGCCGGAGTCGGTGGTTCGCCGTGATTACGAAAGCGATGCCGTGCCATGGAAAGATCGCTGGTCGCCCGTGTATGACGGCGTACTCACTGCCCATTATCAACGCCTGGCTGCCTACGCCAAAAGCTCGGGCTTGATCCGCAATGAGGTGAGTGTCCAGCAACTGCTGAACCCGCGCTTTGTGAATCAGGCACTCAAGGATCTGGGGATCGAGCACTATTGGGTGGCGCGCTCTGCGCCGCCTCCGGTGAATGTGGCTCAAGCCAGGAACTAGCAAGAAGCCGTCGCAAGACGGCTTTTTTCATGGCTGTTGCAGGGGAAACAAAAGCCGCCGTATTTGCTGTTGCCTGAGCAACAGTTGATTTTTTTATGGGATGGATGTTTTTTGTAAATAGCTGAAATTAAACAATAAAAAATACATATCCATGGCTGGCATATGCCTTGCATAGTCATATAGACATTCATGCTCATGCTGTTTTGGAATAAACAGTCATGGGTAAACAGACATTAGGTCGCAATACGATGCGGCATTGAAAAAGAGGTTGGCAGGCATGGCAGTGACAAGGGCAGTAATCGATTTCAGGCGGAGTGAAGAGCCAAAAGATGAGGCAGAGCAGCAGCCTGCTTCGTATGCGCTACAGCTGGATCATGTATCCAAAAGCTACCTCCTGCATGGCGAGCCGCTCAAGGTGCTGGATGATATCCAGCTGGATATCCGTTCCGGCGAGTTTGTCTCCATCGTCGGCGCCAGTGGTTGCGGCAAATCCACGCTGCTGCGCCTGATTACCGGCCTGGATGCGCAGTACCAAGGCAATATCGTGTATCAGGGCCAGCGTATCTCCGGTACGTCGCTCGATCGCAGCATTGTGTTTCAGGAGCACCGCCTGTTCCCCTGGCTGACCGTGGAAGAAAACATTCTGCTGGCGTTTTCGGCGACCAATGTTTCGCAGGAAGAGCGCCATGCCCGCGTCAAGGCGCAGATTGCCACCGTGGGGCTGACCGGCTTCGAGAAAGCCTATCCCCACCAGATTTCAGGCGGCATGTCACAACGTGTTGCCATCGCCCGCGCGTTGGTGTTGCGGCCCCAGCTCCTGTTGCTGGATGAGCCATTTGGCGCGCTGGACGTGCTGACCCGCATGAAGCTGCAACACGAATTGCAGCGCCTGTGGGAGCAAGAAGGATTAACCACGGTGCTTGTCACCCATGATGTGGAAGAAGCCGTGTTCCTGGGCGACCGCATTGTGGTGATGACATCACATCCTGGCCGTATAAAACGCATTGTCCCGGTGAAGCTGCCACGTCCGCGCATACGCTCGGCGAGCGAGTTTCAACGCATACGCGATGATGTATTGAGCGATTTTATTTGATGCGCAATCCACCCATTACTTATCGAAAGGAGAAAGGTCATGTCTAGTCTTTCGAATTCTCAGCCGAGTTACCCGTCAGGTTACACAAAGCTCGGCGCGTTGCCGGATATTGAAGAAAATTTATCGGTTCTTAAAGACGCTGTGGCGCGTGCCGTCTCGGATGGCGGCGAGCGTTTCGGGCTCTACCGCAATCGTGCCCTGGAGCAGCTGGAAAGTTCCGGCAAGTGGCTGACACAACGCAACAGCGGCATCGTTGCCCTGGTGGTCATTGCCCATATTGTCGGTATTTCCGCTTATCTGGAATCGCAGCGCGTGCCGCCCAAGCCTGTGCGCAAAGAGGTGGTGGTTGAGTTCATCAAGCCAGCCCCCAAGATCGAACCAGAAAAGAAGATTGAGCCACCACCTCCACCCCCGCCACCCAAGGTTGAGCGTAAGCCGCAGCCGGCCAAGCCAGTGCAGGCCTTGAAAACGGCGCCTGCCGAGCCGGATATCAAACCCAGCGACATGACCGTGCAGGAAAACACCACGGCGCAGCATACACCTGAGCCTGTGCAGGCCGTGCCTACCCCACCGCCTGCACCACCCGCGCCCAAGGAAGAACCACTGACCGAGGCCGTGGGCTATGCCGGTTATCTGAACAATCCGCCACCCGAGTATCCCGCGTTTGCCCAGCGTCAAGGCTGGGAGGGCAAGGTCATTCTGCGTGTGCGCGTATTGGCAAGCGGCAAACCAGGTGCTGTGGAGGTGAAGCAATCCAGCGGCCGCAAGACACTGGATGAAGCCGCCCTCGAAGTCGTCAAAAACTGGGTATTTGCCCCCGCCAAGCGCGGTAGCACCCCGGTGGATGGCTGGGCCACTGTGCCTATCGAATTCCGGCTGGCCAAGTAAGTTGGTCGCCAGGTTACGCATTTATTAAATATCGCTAAATTAAATATTGTTAAGTTAAGGAAATCATTATGGCAATCAGTTCATCAACCTCCCTCATCGTCGATAGTGTGCTTTGGACACTGGTCGCATTTTCCGTGGTCACCTGGACGCTGCTGGCGGTGAAAGGCGTGCAGAATTTCCGCGCCGGCTATCAGAACAAACGTTACAAGAAGGCATTCTGGGCGGCGCCGGATTTACTCTCCGCGGCGGAAATCAACGACTTCAATGGCCCAGCCGCCCGCGTGGCACAGGCAGGTTTCAATGCCCTGCGCGATGCCGATACCCCAGGCCAGCATGACCTGGAGCACAGCGGCGAGCGTCAGGACTTGCTGGAGCGGTCCTTGCGCCAGCAGATCCTGAAAGAGCGTCGCAGCCTGGAAAGCGGTCTGGCCATCCTCGCCAGCATTGGCAGCACCTCACCCTTCGTCGGCCTGTTTGGCACGGTGTGGGGCATCATGCACGCGCTGACCGATATCGGTCGTCTTGGCACTGCCAGCCTGGAAGTGGTGGCCGGCCCTATCGGTGAAGCACTGGTTGCTACGGGCCTGGGTATTGCGGTCGCGGTGCCTGCCGTGCTGGCCTATAACTTCTTTACCCGCCGCCTGAAGCTGGCAAGTGGCGATCTGGATGATTTCGCCGCTGACCTCATCAACCTGTCACGCAAGGTATCGTTCCGCAACAGCAACAAGCCCGACGTGGCATCGTCTGTGGTCAATATCAAGAAAGAGGCATTCGCATAATGGCATTCTCTACAAGTAACGACGCCGATGAGGTATTGAGCGAAATCAACATCACACCGCTGGTGGATGTGATGCTGGTGTTGCTGGTGGCTTTTATCGTCACCATTCCCGTGCTGAATAACGCGATTACGGTCAATCTGCCGAAAACCGCGCCGACCCAGCCTGCCGAGCAGAAAAAAGCCGTGAGCCTGAGTGTGGATGCCCAGGGCAAGCTGTTTATCGACAAGCGCGAGCTGGCGGTGGCCGATGTCGAGCGCGAGCTGAAAGCATTGCACGCTGCCGACCCTGACCTGAGCTTGCACCTGAGCTCGGACGAGTCGGTGAATTACGGCACGGTGGCCAAGGTCATGGCCGCGATTGAGCGGGCAGGCATTACCCGGCTTGCTGTATTAACCAACGCAGAATAGCGGGCGCAGGCAGATGAGTATCGGTATTCGGGCCGCCATTGGCCTTAATCGTGTGGCCGGGCGCGTGCATTATCGCAAGCTCAAGCTGGCAGCGTTTGTATCGCCCGTGCTGCTGGTGCTGCTATGGGGCTGGGTCAGTCACCTGCAGCTCATTTCCCCGCAGCTGCTGGCATCACCGCTGGAAGTTGCCAGTACCTTTCAGGAGCTGCTGGCATCGGGTGAGTTGCAGGAGCATCTCAGCAAAAGCCTGTCGCGGCTGGCGTTTGGTTACAGCCTGGGGGCATCGGCCGGGCTGCTGTTTGGCATCCTGATGGCCCTGTCCAAAAACGTGGAGGCGCTGTGCGCTCCGCTGTTTCATGGCATACGCCAGATTCCCACCATCGCGCTGATCCCGATTTTCATCCTGCTGCTGGGGGTGGATGAAAGCTTCAAGATTGCCATTGTCATCAAGGCCTCGTTCTTCACGGTGGCACTGGCTGCCTATGAAGCTACTCGCGGTGTCTCTGTGAACTACCTGGAAGTGGCGCGGGTGTACAAGCTGCCCTGGACCACACTCTATGGCAAAGTCATTATCCCGGCGATTTTCCCGCCGGTGCTGACGGGGTTGCGCATTGCGTTTGCACGCTCATGGACCGTGCTGGTGGCGGCCGAGTTGCTGGTGGCGGATAGTGGCCTTGGGCAGATGATGCAGATGGGGCGCGATATATTCCGCCTGGATATTGTGCTGGTCGGCGTCGTGCTGACAGGCGTGATCGGTTTTTGCATAGATCGCAGTTTTAAATGGGGCGAAGCCCATCTGGTGCGCTGGCGCGTCGCCTGAGGAGTAGGTAGTCATGCGTTCAATTTCTTCTTTGTTTTCCCGGATAGGCCTGGGCCGTCGCGCGGTCGGTCTTATCCTGCCAATACTCCTGCTCCTGGGCTGGCAATATATGTCCACTCGCGGCGCCTCGTTTGCCTATGCTTTTTCCTCGCTGTCGCAAATGCAGGAAGCCCTGCGCGAGCTGATCGCCAGTGGAGACCTGCAGGTCAATCTGGCGGCGAGTTTGCAGCGGGCGCTGACCGGGCTCGCCATCGGTGGTTCGTTTGGCCTGGTGCTGGGCGTTTCCATGGCCAGTTCCAGATTCATCGATACTTCGGTGGGGCCGCTGTACCATATCCTGCGTCAGGTGCCACTCATGGGTCTGGTGCCGGTGTTCAGCCTGTGGCTGGGCAATGGAGATACCGCCAAGCTGTTTATCGTGTGCCTGTCGGCGTTTTTCCCACTGGTGTTGGCCACCTATGAAAGCCTGCGTCAGGTCGATGGCAAATTTCTCGAAGTGGGCAACGTGCTCAAACTGAGCCGTGCCCAGCAGTTCCGGCATATCCTGCTACCCGCTGCCTTGCCCAATATCTTTACCGGCGTGTCATTCGCGCTGGCCATGGCCTGGCTGTCTACCATAGGCAGCGAGATTCTGTTCAATGCCGGGGCTGGCCTGGGTAATCTGATGATGAATGCCGAAATGGCCTCCCGCATGGATATCCTGGTAGTGGTGACCATATTGATCGGTGTCGTCGGGTATCTGCTGACCTTTGTGCTGTATCGCATCACGGCTTATCTTTTCCGCTGGCGCAAAGTCGCCAGCGAGTAAACAGCCTGCATAACAACATCCATTTCATAACAACAATAATTCACCATGACCTACACCACCGAGTTTACCTACACCCGCTCTCCTGTTCCCACGCCATTGGGGTTGGCGATACAACTGGGACTGCTGGAGCGGGAGTTTGCCGGGGATATCCCGCTACGCTCGCTGATCGAGTCGGACAAACCGTCCGACCTGGTCTCGCACTTTGATCACCGGTTGCCCAATCTCTTTCGGCAGGGCGGCAATACACCTGCCATCTGGGCCAAGGCCAATGGCAGCGATACGCGGGTGATCGGCATCAGCTGGACTGATGAATACCAGGCCATCATCACGCTGCCCGGTTCCGGCATACGCACAGCGCACGATCTCAAGGACCGCAAGGTTGGTATTCCCATCCACCAGATCGCCAGCGACTACAACCGCGCGGCCGCGCTGCGGGCTTTTTATGTGGCGCTGGAACAGGCGGGTCTAGGTCTGCGCGATATTGAAGTGGTTGAGCTGCCGGATTCGGCTTATATTACCGTGAATGATATTGATCGGCCCGGTGGCTGGGGCCATGCGCGACACGGCTATGTCAACGAGGTGTATGCCCTGGTGCGCGGCGAAGTGGATGCGATTTATGTCAAGGACGTGCGCGGCGCCGAAATCACCCATCTGCTGGGCGCGCATATTGTGTTCGACTTGGGCTTTCATCCTGACCCGTATATTCGCATCAGCAACTGTGCGCCGCGGCCCCTTACCGTCAACGCCGACACCATTGCCCAGCATCCGGATGTGGTGGAGCGTTTTTTACGGCAAGTCGTGACTGCCGGCCTGTGGGCAAAAAAGAACCGCGAAGAAAGCCTGCGCCTGATCGGCCATGAAACCGGCTGGTCGGAGGCCTGGCTTGATAAAGTACTGGGGCCTGACTTTCACCAGAATCTGGTGATCACGCTGAACCAGCAAGCCATCGACGGCCTCACCATCGCCAAGCAGTTCCTGCTGGAGCATCACTTCATCGAACAGGATATCGACATCGCGGCCTGGATTGACCCCCTGCCGCTGGAGCGGGCGCATGACAATGTACGAAGGATTGCCTGACAGCGCCCTGGCCGGTCTATGGTGGGCCGCTCCAACACCGATGGCGCGTTCGCGCGTGCCAGCTGCTGCCCATCCTGTGGCGCGGCATGATCACATGCTGCCGGCATTCTCCCGCCGGCTTCTCCTTGTCCCCTTATTTCACCTGATTGCGCCTGCCAGCTGTTTGCCGTGCTGTTGCTAGCGCAACTTGTCTTGTTGCCATACCACCAGTTTTCGCGAGGCAGGTAGGCGGGCCAACGGCCACTTTCCAATTCAAAGCTTATGTCGGGGATGTCATTTGTGAGACGAATTCAATCCAACACAGAACGTTGGCGACAGGCGGAGCGCATTCTTCGCCGCACCAAATGCATGAAGCAGCTGAAACAGGCGCAAGCCATATTGCTGCCAGAAAAATACGGCATGACCCTCTTGCAGACCGCGGGTCTGCTCGGGGTTTCGCTAAGCCGCGTTACGCAGTTGCGCCGCATGCCACTCAAGGATGGCGAAGAGCGCGCTCCGGTTCGAGGCGGCCGAAAAAGGCAGAACATGACGCCTGAAGAAGAGGCCATTTTTCTTGCGCCCTATATTCAGCGCAGCGCCGATTGCCTGCCGACGGCGCTGGATATCAAACGGCGGCTGGATGCCTATCTGGGGCGGGCTGTCCCCTTGTCCTCGGTATACAACCTGCTGAAACGCCACGGACTGATACGCAACGCCCGGGAGTAAATTCATCGGCCTCCCCGCCCGTCATGCCTCTACGGCTGAGTAACATTTTTGAATTGGAAACCCGTTTGACCCATTTCCCCGGCACGCATGTTGCCAACCCCTAAGGCATGCAAGGCCGCAGCAGCGGCATGGCTGTTTTAGTTGTTTTGATTATTTACCAAGGGGAAAAAAGTAATGTCGCGAAGTTCCATCAATAAACCCAAGATGAAAGCACTGTCGCTGGCGGTATATGGCGCGCTGTTCCTGAGTGGTCCGGCCGTCGCCGCAGAGGAGGGCGAGGCCGCCACTGAGAAGTCGGCCGACCTGGGTGCGATTGTCGTCAAAGGCAAGGTGCAGGAAACCGTCGCCGATGCCAAGAGCGAGACCGTGCCTGAGTCGCGCGCCACTCTGACCAAAGCGCAGCTGGAAAAATTCGTCGGCCTGGACTCGGCCGTCACCGGTGCGTTGAAATATGTCCCGGGCGTGCATTTCAGCGGTGGCGATGCCACTGGTATCAGCGAAGGCAATATCTCGATTCGTGGCTTCTCCCAGGATCAGATCGGCATCACCCGCAATGGCATTCCATTGAATGACCCGCTCTACCTGACACCGCACAACGACTTTTTCGGCGATCCGGAAAATTACGAATCCATCAGCGTGATCTACGGCGGCGCCTCCATCAATGCGCCTACCCTGACCGCCAGTGGCGGCAGCGTCGAAATCCAGACCGTCAAGCCCACCAAGGAAGCGGGTCTGCTGGTGAAGCAGGGCTTTGGCAGCAACAACACGCGTCGTACTTTTGTGCGCGCCAATCTGGGTGAGAAGAATGGTCTTTCCGCCTGGGTATCGGCGTCGCGTACCACGGGGGATCTCTGGACCAAGGGCTCTGGTGCAGTGGAATCCAACCGTTACGAAGGTAACCTGCAATACGAGTGGGGCAATAACAACAGCATCAACGCCATCTTCTCTGTGTTCCTGATGCGTACCAATAGCTACTCGCACCCGACCCTGGCCCAATACCAAAGCCAGGATTATCGCCAGAATTACTCCTCGGCCATTAACTCCTCGTTTGGCGGTACCAATAGCGTAGCCGATATCTCAAGCGCGAACTCCAACAGTGCCAATCTGCAGCGTGCCGACTTCAAGATCCAGACCTATGGCTTGAATGGTGTATTCAACCTGACCGATACCATACACCTGAAAGTAGACCCTTATTTCGTGCGTGTGGCTGAGGGTACTGCGGCGGTATTTGCATCGGCAGTTCCGGAATCTGTGCTGAATGCCGATGTGAACGGCGATGGCGATCTGCTGGATATCAAGCCCTTTGCTGGCGCGGTATATCCCACACAGTACCGCATAGGTTCGTCGCAGAAAATCGACTTTGACCTCAGCTCAAGCAATGTGCTGCAAGTGGGCGCCTGGTTTGACTACACCCACGCGACCAACCAGATGGCGGCGATACGCCTTAACGGCAATGGCAAGTCGGTCAGCATAGACGGTAGCAATGTGATCCGCGATGTGAATGGCAATGGCATCTATTTCACCAATCAGCGCAGCAAGATCACCACGCAAAAAGTCTGGGTGCAGGACAGCTGGAATTTTGCCCAGCAATGGAATCTGAAGGGAGCGCTGGCCTGGCAACACACCGAGCTGGAAGGCGAGAACGTTGCGGGTGTACTGAGCGGTGCGGCATTTACCAATTCCGCTGATTACTACCGCTTTTTGCCCAGCTTCAGCCTGGACTACCAGTATGACCAGCAGAATCAGGTGTATTACAACGTGACCTCCAATATCCGGGTGCCTGCCGTGGCTTCTATCTATGGCAACCAGTCGCTGGGCCAGCAAAATCCGGAAACCACGCTCAACCAGGAAATCGGCTGGCGCTATACCACGCCTGAGCTTCTGCTGAGCGCGGCCGTGTTCTACGACCAGTTCAAGAATCGCCAGGTGTCGTTTACCTCGCTGGGTACCACCTCTTACCTGAACGCCGGAAAAGTGGCGACCCAGGGGCTGGAATTGTCTGCCAACGGCAAGCTGCCAAACAACTTCAATTACCGCGGTGCCTGGACCTATGTGAAGGCCGAGCAGGATGAGGATTACACCCAGAACGGCGTGGTGGCAGATACCAAGGGCAAGCAGCTTTTCAACACCCCCAAGAATCTGGCATCGGCAGGCATTGGCTATGACGATGGTCGCTTCTACAGCAACCTGCTGGCCCGTTACACCGGCAGCTTCTACGGCGATCTGGAAAACACCCAGAAAATCGGTGGCTATACCGTGGTGGACCTGAACCTGGGCTATTACTTCGATATCGGCAGCAAGCTGATCAAGAAGAGCCTGATCAGCTTCAACATCAACAACCTGTTTGATAAGGAAGCCCTGTCCGGGACATACGCCGGCACGGTGACGGCCGATGCCTCCAGCGCCCTGTACGCTGCGCCGACTTACAACCGGCTGCAGCCACGTAGCGCCTTCGCCAACCTGACGCTCGAGTTCTAGGCGAAGCCGTCTGCTGACATGAGGAAAACAGGCTGAGCAGCAAAGCCTGTTTTCCCTCAGCACTTCTAGGAAAAGTAACATGACAGATACGATTTTTGACTATGTGATCGTCGGGGGCGGCACGGCGGGCAGCGTGCTTGCCAACCGGCTTTCGGCCCGACCCGAAAACCGGGTTTTATTGATTGAAGCGGGTATTGATACCCCCGAAAACAACATCCCTCCCGAAATCCATGATGGCTTGCGCCCCTGGCTACCACGCCTGTCTGGCGACAGGTTTTTCTGGCCCAACCTGACTATCCATCGTGCCACTGAGCACCCGGGCATCACGCGCGAGCCGCAGTTTTATGAACAGGGCCGCCTGCTGGGCGGTGGCTCCAGTGTGAATATGGTGGTGTCCAACCGCGGCTTGCCCCGGGATTATGACGAATGGCAGGCGCTGGGCGCCGATGGCTGGGACTGGCAAGGCGTGTTGCCGTATTTCATCAAGACCGAACGCGATGCCGATTACGGGGATGACCCCTTGCATGGTAACGCTGGCCCCATTCCGATTGGCCGGGTGGATAGCCGCCACTGGAGCGACTTTACCGTGGCCGCCACCCAGGCGCTGGAAGCGGCAGGCCTGCCCAATATCCACGATCAAAATGCTCGCTTTGATGATGGTTATTTCCCTCCCGCGTTTACCTTGAAAGGCGAGGAGCGCTTCTCTGCCGCGCGCGGGTATCTGGATGCCAGCGTGCGGGCCCGCCCCAACCTGAGCTTATGGACAGAGTCGCGTGTACTCAAGCTGCTGACCACCGGTAATGCCATCACCGGTGTGTCGGTGCTGCGCGGCCGGGAAACGTTGCAAGTACAGGCGCGCGAGGTGATTCTGACAGCAGGGGCCTTGCAGTCGCCCGCCATATTGTTGCGCACCGGCATAGGCCCGGCGGCCGATCTCCATGCCCTGGGGATTCCCGTGCTGGCAGACCGGCCCGGCGTGGGGCGCAATCTGTGGGAGCACTCGTCCATTGGCGTGGTGGCGCCCCTGACCGAGCAGGCGCGGGCCGATGCCAGTACCGGCAAGGCAGGTTCACGTCATCAGCTGGGCATACGCGCCTCCTCCGGGGTGGATCCGGCCACGCCTTCCGACCTGTTTCTGCATATCGGGGCAGATCCCGTTTCTGGCCTTGCCAGCGCCGTCTTCTGGGTCAACAAGCCCAGCTCTACCGGCTGGCTGAAGCTGAAAGACGCCGACCCGTTTTCGTATCCGGACGTGGATTTCAACCTGCTGTCTGACCCGCGCGATCTGGCCCGTCTCAAGGCAGGCTTGCGGCTCATTACCCACTATTTTGCGGCGCCATCTCTCGCCAAATATGGCTTGGCTCTCGCACTTTCACGCTTTGCCGCGCCGCAACCCGGCGGCCCGCTGCTAAACGATCTGCTGCAGGACGAAGCTGCACTGGAACGCTATCTGCGAACCCATGTGGGTGGGGTATGGCATGCCAGCGGTACCGCGCGCATAGGCCGGGCTGATGATTCTCAGGCCGTGGTAGACAAGGCCGGGCGCGTATATGGCGTGACCGGCCTGCGCGTGGCCGACGCCTCCATCATGCCGACCGTGCCGACAGCCAATACCAATCTTCCTACACTCATGCTGGCCGAAAAAATCGCCGATGCGATTTTGACGCAGGCTTAAGGAGCGCTTTTCATGTCGACATTTCATTTACTTATTGATGGCCATCTGCAAGCCAGTGACCAATCGGATGTGGTGATCAACCCCGCGACCGAGCTCGAAGTCGGGCGTGCCCCACGTGCCAGCGCCACCCAGGTCGACCAGGCAGTGGAAGCCGCACATCAGGCATTCCATCGCTGGGCATCAGAGCCTGAGGTGCGCCAGCAGGCATTGCGGGGCGCGGCCGCCGCCATTCGCCAGCATGCTGATGCCCTGGCACGCCTGATCACGCAAGAGCAGGGGCGGCCATTGCACTTTACCCAGGGCGAGTTGGCCGGGGCTGCTGCTACCTTTGAACACTATGCCGGGTTTGCCGCGCCATCCGATGTGGTGCTGCAGCAGGACGAGCAAAAGCGGGTCAGCATTGAGCGCAGGCCGTTTGGCGTAGTGGCTGCCATTACGCCCTGGAATGTGCCCATCATCCTGCTGGTGCTGAAAATCGCCCCGGCCTTGAAGGCCGGCAATACCGTGGTCGCCAAGCCATCGGAATACACCCCGCTTTCTACCTTGTACCTGGGCGAAATTCTGAAAGATGTATTTCCGCCCGGCGTGCTGAACGTGATAGCCGGTGACGGTCAGGTGGGGGCCCGCCTGGCATCGCATCCGCTGGTGCAGAAGGTGACGTTCACCGGCAGCGTGGCAACCGGCAAAAAACTCTATGCCAGCGCCGCGCAGGATGTAAAACGCCTGACGCTGGAACTGGGTGGTAACGATGCGGCCATCGTGCTGGAGGATGCCAATGTCGATGCCATTGCCGAGAAGATTTTCTGGGGCGCCTTCTGGAATAGCGGTCAGGTGTGCTTTGCCATCAAGCGCCTCTATGTGCACGAGGCTGTTTTTCAGCCCTTGCTCGATGCCCTGGTGAAACGCGCGCAAAAAACCCGCGTGGGCGATGGCCAACTGCCGGGTACCGAGCTGGGACCGCTTACCAACAAAGCCCAGTTTGAGCGCGTGATATCGCTGGTGGAAGACGCCAGACGCCATGGTGCCACCATTCATTCAGGCGGTGCTGCATTGCCTGGCCCCGGCTATTTCTATCCGCCAACCCTGGTCACCGGCATAGGCGCAGGTGTCGCGCTGGTGGATGAAGAGCAGTTCGGACCAGTATTGCCGCTGATTCCTTTCCGCGAAGAGCAAGAGGCGGTGCGTCAGGCCAACGACAGTCCGTTTGGTCTGGGCGCTTCGGTCTGGACCGCCAATCCCGAACGCGGCCTGGCGCTGGTACGCCAGCTCCAGGCCGGGCTCGCCTGGGTCAACCAGCATGGCGATATCCATCCCGGTGCGCCCAAGGGCGGCTACAAATCCAGTGGCCTTGGCTACGAAGGCGGGCTGCGCGGCTATGACGAGTTCAGCGAGCTGCAAGTCGTCAATGCGGCGCTGGTTTAATCCATTTGCTTAATCCATTTCATCTTTCATTAGCTTAGGAAATATCATGCGTTCAGGTACCTGGCCTTCTATTATTCTTACGCTGGCATTCGCCGTGATCATCGCGGCGTGCCACGGCAAAACCATTGTGCTGGTGGGCGACATTGCCAGAACATTCGGCGTCAGCCCTGCCCACGCCAGCTGGGTGGTTTCCGCCGTGGCGCTGGTGGCGGCGGTCGCATCGCCCCTGGTCAACTGGGCCATTGCCCACATCGGGGAGCGACGCTCTGTGGTGGCGGGTTTGATCATCGCGGCGACTTTCAGCTATTTCGGCAGTCTGGCCACATCGTTCTATAGCCTGTTGGCACTGCGCGTGCTCGAAGGCGCGGGCTATATTCTGGTGGTATTGGCTGCTCTGGCCCTTATTCTGCATACCACCGAGGGAAAGAAACGCACCAGCGCGCTGGCCTTCTGGTCTGTGGCTTCGCCGCTGGGTGGCGCGATCGCGATTTTTTCGGTATCGCCATTTGTGGGCGGACACTGGCAAACGGCCTTCAGCGGCCATGCGCTTATTCTGCTGATCTTGCTACTGCTGACGCCGTTGTTGCCTGGCGGTAGTCATGTGCATAAATCTGAGCGCAAACCGCTGGCTAAAGTGTTCAACATCTACTCCGACCCATCGCTGCTCAGACTCGCTGCGGCCGTGGGTGCGCCATTGACGCTGGCGCTGGGCCTGGTGGCGATTGTGCCGGTGTACTTTATCAGCACCTTGCATGTGGCGCCGACCACTATAGGCGTCATTTCCACCGTCGGTATTCTCTCCAGCGTGCTCGCCGGCATTTTTGCCGGGTTTATCCTTAACCTGCGCAATGTCGGTCCCTGGGTGGTGCTGTTTAGCGCCACCAGCGGTCTGGCCCTGGAGTTTGTGGTGTTCTGGCCGGGCATCAGTGCCGATGTGGCGATTGTGGCCAAGGTGCTGCAAGGCTTTTTTGGCAGCTTTGTGATCGCCTGGATTTTCACCAGCATTCCCAAGATGTCCAAGCGTGGCGATGTCATGGGCGCCGGGGGTGTAGCCGAACAGTTCCTCTACATTTCGATGTTCCTGGGTCCCGTCGTGCTGTTCCCCTTGTTTGCCTTGCCAACGCTCATCCCGTTCTTCATTGCGGTGACGATTGCACACCTGCTGCCGTTGTTCCTGCTGCCACTGGATCTGCCGTTTACGCGCGCATCTCGCCTGAAGAAACAAGCTGTACAGGCATAGAAGACCGTATTGCCCCAATAAAAAAGCCTGCATATGCAGGCTTTTTTATTACCGGATGGATGTGCTGTTTATTTGTTGGGCTGTGGTGTCAGGCGCAGATAAGGTCTGACGGTTTTGAAGCCTTTGGGGAACTTGGCTTTGAGGATATCCGGATCGGTGAGTGAAGGCACGATCACGACGTCTTCGCCGTCTTTCCAGTTAGCGGGGGTTGCCACGCTGTGGTATTCGGTCAGTTGCAGCGAATCGATCACGCGCAGGATTTCATCAAAGTTGCGGCCCGTGCTGGCGGGGTAGGTGATGGTGAGGCGGACCTTTTTGTGCGGGTCGATAACGAATACTGAGCGCACGGTGGCGGTGGCGCTGGCATTCGGGTGGATCAGGTCGTACAGGGTAGAGACCTTGCGATCGGCGTCGGCCAGGATAGGGAAGTTGACCGTGGTGCCCTGGGTTTCGTTGATGTCCTTGATCCAGCCATGGTGAGACGCTACCGGGTCAACGGAAAGCGCGAGCACTTTGACATTGCGCTTCTTGAATTCATCGGCGAGCTTGGCGGTGGCACCGAGTTCGGTGGTGCACACTGGCGTGTAATCGGCCGGGTGCGAAAAGAGAATACCCCAGCTGTCGCCCAGCCATTCGTGGAATGAGATGGGGCCGATGCTGGAATCCTGGGTAAAGTCGGGGGCGGTGTCGCCCAGTTTGAGAGAAGCCATGTTACCTCCTTGACGAGAATAGCCCACACCGGCCATCAGGCCAGCGCGGGCTAGTGAATGGAACGAATTAATGACAGTAATTCGATCTGGAACCGCGATCAAGCTGAGCCGTGATCATGCGGCTTTCTGCTTGCGGGTGCGCAACAGCTCATCCAGCGGACCAGGCGCGATCCAGTCTGCCACGTCAAAGTCGGCCTTGAGGTAGCCCCATTTGAACAGGAAATCCTTGTAGGCACTGAGGCCGGCAATGGAGAGATCGTCCAGCGAAGTACCTTGCTTGAGATGGATGTCGTTGCCATAGGCTTTGCGTACCCACTCGTCCGTGGAGTGCGATTCCTTGGCAATGTAGCTCACGGTGTCGGCTTCATGTGCGGCTGCCCAGTCGGCCACATCCAGAATCTTGCTCAGGAAACGCACTACCAGGTCGGGGCGCTCTTGCAACAGGGCGTTGTCGACGGTAATCGGACGCGGCGCGCTGTTGTTGGCACGGGCGATAGGATCAGGATGGTTGCGCACATCATAGAGTGTGGTGACGCCATGCTTGTGGGCTTCTTCCACGCCGCGCGCGCCTTTGACGTAAATGGCATCGACCTTGCCAGCTTTCAGGGCTTCAAACTCGGTGGCATAGGGCGTGTGGCTGGAGGTCCAGCCCACGCCGGCGCCGCCCTGTGGCACAGGCAGGTCTACAAACTGGATATCGTCGGCGCTGAGGCCTGCAGCTTCAAGCGAGACGACAATGCCGCGCAGCGCGCTGGCGCGTTGGTGGTCGATGCTGATGTCGTTGCGTGGCAGTGCAATGCGCTTGCCTTTCAGCTCGGCCACGCTGGTGATGCCGGAATCGGGCAGGGTGACTACCAGTTGCGCTTCATCCACCCAGTTAAGGCCGATGACGCGGGTGTCGGTGCCATTGGCACGTGCCCAGATGGCAGGCACGCTGCCGCCCTGGCGGAAGGAGTGCGGCAGGCGATGGTCGTAGTGAGACTCGCGCAAATCGGCGTCTGTCACTTCCTGCAGGGTTTTGATGGTGATGTGGTCGGGGGCGAATTCCTGGGCAAACCAGTTTTCACGTGCGGCCAAACCCAAAGGGGTAGGCACTGGGCAGCGTGTGTACCAGATGCTATCGATAGCGGTAACAGACATGAAAGCTCCTCGTGATAAAGATGCGTAGTTAAAAGATCAATTTAAATGCGTGACAGGTATTTGCAGTATCCATACCAGCACGTGACAGGCCTGCCGCAAAAATATTGGTTATTTAAATCAATGGCTTGGTTTGAATGGTCAGCGCATGCCGCTGTTGCAGTGACTCGCAGTCAACAGGCGGCATGGCAGTTCTGCTTCCTAGGCAACAGAGCGCAAGCTGTCAGGCTCGGGCACGGAGGCTTCTTCATACGCCTTGTACAACTGGCTATAGGCGCCACCCTTGGCGATGAGGGTGGTGTGGTTGCCGATCTCCTTCACTTCGCCATGCCAGATCACGGCAATGCGGTCGGCATCGCGAATCGTGGCGAGCCGATGGGCAATGACGATAGCGGTGCGGCCTTCGCACAGGCGACGGAAAGCCACCTGCACGCGGCGTTCGGTATGAATATCCACGGCCGAAGTGGCTTCATCCAGCACCAATACCGACGGGTTGCCGAGATAAGCACGTACCAGGCACACCAGCTGACGCTGACCGTGGCTGAGGAAGGTCCCGAGCGGCCCGACTTCGGTCTGGTAACCCTGTGGCAGCCGTTCCAGTACCTCGTCGGCACCGAGATCGCGTGCGGCGCGAATCAGCTCTTCATCGCTGAAATCAGGCGCCGCCAGCCGCAGGTTGTGCAATACGCTGCCGGAAAACAGCACGTTATCCTGCAGCACGACCCCGACTTTGCGGCGCAGCACTTGTTGCGGATACTCCCGCACATCCACATCATCCAGCAGCACGGCGCCGCCCTGCACTTCGTAAAAGCGCGTCAGCAACTGCACCAGCGTGCTCTTGCCATGGCCGGTCGGGCCGACGATGGCCAGCACTTCGCCTGCCGCCACCTGCAGGTTGAGGTGACGAATCACCGGGCGGCTGCCGTCCTGCTGGTAGCCAAACACCACATCGCGAAATTCCACGCTGCCGCGTGGCAGCAAAGGGTTGCGGGGGGTGAACGGATCATTGATTTCGGGCTCGGTATCCAGCATGAGAAAAATCCGCTGGGCAGACGAGGCGCCCGAAGTGTAGCGTTCCAGGAGCTCATTCAGCTCCTGCAGCGGCCCCAGGAAAAGATGCACATAGAACAGACTCTGGGCGAGCTGGCCTACTGTCATTTCGTGTTGGGCAATGCCCAGGCCACCGGCGAGCAGCAGGGCCGCCTGCCCCACGGTGCTGAGTAGCTGGGTGGTCGGCAGGAACCAGCCCGTGCGGATATTGCCCTTGACCAGCGTCTGGTTGAAGTCATCCACCAGCGCGCTGTAGCGGGCTTCGTTGGCGTCTTCCTGTACGGTTTGCTTGATGATGCGCACGCCGGAAACGGTCTCTACCAGGTGCGCGGTAAACCGGGCGCGGGCTTCCGCCACTCGCGCCCAGTTGTGTTCCGATATGCGCTTGAACAGCCAGGTGCCCAGGATCAGCAATGGCGTGATACTGGCGAGGGCCAGCAGCAGCTTGGGCGAAATCCACCACAGGGCAAACGCCGCGCCCACCAGGCGCAGCACCGCAGACAACAGCTCGGGCGGCCCCTGGATCAGCAAGGGTTCCAGCGCATCCACATCGCGGTCGGCGCGAGAGATGATGCGACCGGCCTTGGTGCTATCAAAGTAGCGGATGCTGAGCGCCTGAATATGACGGAATACCCGCACGCGCAGGGCGTTCAGGATGTGAATGGCCGTCGAGCCCGCCAGGTATTGCGAGACTGCGGCGAAGGCAAAGCGCAGCGCCCAGGTCAGGCCCATGCCCAGCGCCATCCATACCAGCAGCGGTGTATTGAGTACCAGCCCTTTTGCAGTCTGGATAAAGCCGTGATCGATGACTTGGCCAACAAACCATGGCCGCAAAAAGATGATGCCGACCAGTATCACCTCAATGCCGATAATGGCGGCAATACGGCCTTTATACGGCGCCAGCAGCGGTAACAAACGCCAGAACATATTGCGGTCCAGGCTCTTTTTGGCGAGCTTTTGTTCCAGCTCAATGTCATTCAGGGCGCGCTCTTGGCGCAGGGACTCAGCCATGATGGACTCCTACCAGTTCGCGATATTCCGCATGATGTTCAAGCAAATAGGCATGCTGGCCTTCGGCCACGATACGGCCTTTGTCCAGCACGGCGACACGGTCTGCCAGCAGAATGGTGGACAGCTTGCTGGCTATCAGCAGCACGGTCACCGCCTGGCCGCTGGCATCGCGCAGGCGGCGAATGTTATCCAGCACGCGGCGCTCGGTCAGCGCATCCAGTGCGCTGGTGGCATCGTCCAGAATGAGGATGCTGGGGTGCGCCAGAAAGGCGCGGGCCAGGCTGATGCGCTGGCGCTGCCCGCCAGATAGCGTGATGCCGCGATCGCCGATGCGGGTCTGCAAGCTATCCGATAGCGAGTCCAGCACATCGCGTGCCGCCGCCAGCTCCAGCGCTTCCAGCAGCTCGGCTTCGCTGGCCTGCGGTCTTGCCAGGCGCAGATTGGCTTCCAGCGTATCGGAAAACAGAAAGCTTTCTTGCGGCACGACATGGATACGTCGCCGCAACTCATCCAAGCGGAACTGGTGGACGTTTTGCCACCCGGACGATGCAGAACCGATATCCACACTGCCATGGCTCGCATCCAGCAGCCTTGGCAGCAGGGCGGCCAGGGTGCTTTTGCCTGAACCGGTAATGCCGACCAGCGCCAGGATTTCCCCAGGGGCTGCGCTTAAATGGCAATGCTGCAAAATGGCATTGCCACCGGCGGCTTGTACGGTGACATCGTGCAAACGGAAACCGAGCGCTGCTTTGGGGATGCTGTCATTACCGCCCACGATGGTCGGTGATTCATCCAGCAGCTCCCAGATGCGGCCAGCGGAAGAGCGGGCATCGGCAAATACCTGCATCACGCGGCCGATAGGCTCAATACGGAAGATCAGCGTATTGGCGACCAGCAGGGAGGCAATGAGCGCACCGACTTCCAGCTGGCCTTGCTGGATCAGCCAGGCACCAAAACCCAGAATCCAGACCTGCGAAAGCGCAACCAGCGTTTGCGGCAGTGGCGTATGAACCGCCGCGTAGGCCAGTGCCGTGTGTGCATGGCGCACAAAGGTCTGCACAAAGCCTTCAAAAGCGCCAATGCGCGAGGATTCCAGGGCAAACGCCTTGATCACGCGCACGCCGTTAATGCCTTCACTCAGTTCCTGATTCACCTGGTCATACGCCTGGCCCACGGCGCGATCCAGCGTGACCAGTTGATCGGTCTGGCGAATGAAAATGGCAATACCTGCCAGCACGAAAGCCAGTGTGCCCAGGCCCAGCCACACGTTGTAAAGGCAGAGCAGGCCAATGGAAACCAGTATCCACACACTGGCTTCAAACACCTGGCGCCAGAAGTTGATCAGCGCATCGCGCACCTTGTCGGCATCGCGCGTGGTGCGGGTGACCATTTCGCCTACCCCGTGCTGCAGGTGGTAGGCGAGGTCCAGGCGCTGCACCTGCACCAGAATGCGCTCGCGCAGCAGGGAAAGGAGATCCTGACCAATGATCAGCGACAGCACGCCGGCAAAGTATTGCAGGATGCCACGGCCGGCAGCGACAGCAAGAATAATGGCGATCCAGTACCAGGCCACGGCAAGATCATAGTGGCCATCGGGCAGGAGCTTGATGGCTGTCCCGTCATGCACGGCTTGCACGGCATGGCCGATCAGCCAGAGCTGCCATGCCATGGCAGCATTCACCAGTAAAAACAGAAGGGCCGTCAGGCTGAAGCGCCATGGCATGGTGCGATATAGCCACAGGCAGCGGAGTAGCGGATGGGTGGGGGAGATGGACATAGTGCCTCGCATAAAACGTAAAAAGCGGATACCCGGCACGTGGCCGGATATCCGCTACAGGGGCTCTGTTTAGAAACGCAGTGTCAGCGATACACCAGCAGTACGGGGTGCGCCATAAATAGCGGTGGAACCGGTTGCAGGCGTGGCTGGCAGCGCATGTGCCAGATACTCCTTGTCAAACAGGTTGTTCACGTACCCGGTAATGGCCAGACGATCACCTTTGGTGCTCCAGGTGACGCGCGCATTGACGATGGAGTAGCCTTCCTGGCTCAGCAGTTTGTAATAGGTGTTCTGCGCGGTGTTCTGTGCATTTACAAAATAATATTGCTGACCGGTATAACGCCAATCCAGACTGGTCACGATCTTGTTGTCGTTCGCCAATGGAATGCGATAGTTGGCTGACAGCAAGGTATTCAGGTTGGGGGTACGTACCAGATCGTTGCCGTCGTAGTTGGTGGTGCTGTTCTGTACCTGCAGTTTGTCGAACTCCCCGGATTGCAAGCCGATATTACCGATCAGGCGCAGATTGCTGGTCGGCAGTGCCTCCACTTCAAACTCCGCGCCTTTTACCGTCGCGCTATCCGCATTCTGCAGATACGACACGGTGGTAGTGGCACCCGCAGGCAAGCCCACCACGTTCACCTGAACATCCTTGTAATCGTAGTAGAACAAGGTCGTGTTGAAATTCAGACGACCGTTCAGCCATTCGGATTTGTAGCCGATTTCATAGGCATTCAGCTTTTCCGGTTTTACTGTGTTCAGGGCAGCGGTCGCTGTCGCGGCCGTATTAAAGCCGCCAGACTTTTCGCCGTGCGCAAACTTGAAGAAGGTGCGGCTGGTGTCGCTGATCTTGTATTCCGGCGTGAAATCGTAAGTGAACGAATCCCAGCGTTTTTCCTGATGTGCATCGAAGTTGGTTACGAGGCCAGTCGGATTGTTGTAGCTGCCGATGTAGCTATTCCACCATTGACCCAGGTTGTCCCAGCTGGCAGCTGTAATGCCAGCACCAGAGGCCGAGCGGCGGCTGATGTCGACTTCTTTCTTTTCTGTCGACCAGCGCGCTCCCACGGTGGTCTTAAAGGCGTCGGTCCAGTTATATGTAGTGCTGCCAAACAGCGCGAAGCTGGAAGCCTTGTGATCGTAATCGGTGTAGCTGAAGTTGTTCAGGGTGTTGGTGCTGGTGCCGATGTAGGCTGGCACGCTGCCATTAGGCAAGCGGGCGGCAGCGCTGTAGGAATTGATGTCTTCCTTGAAAAAATGTACACCCGAGAGCCAGTTCCAGCGGTCTTCACGTGGTGATGCGAAGCGGAATTCCTGTGAATACTGCTTGCTGTCTGCTTTGGTATAGCCACGGGAGAGTTCCAGCGCGCTGTTGTCAGCATCATTCAGCACGGTCTGATCCCAATCTTCGTATGCCGAAATGGACGTGAGCGAGTACTTGCCCAGATCCCATTTCAAGGTCAGCGATGCGCCATTCTGGGTCGAGTCGCCGCTGTTTTCGGCATTCGAGCTCACATCCTTGCGGCTGGTGCTGGGGACATAACCAAAGCGGAAAGCACCGCCCGGGCCAGCACCAATCACGGTCTGAATGCTGCCATCGGTTGTGTAGTCGCGACGGTGCACATTGAGCAGGGCTTCCAGATTGTCGGTCAGCTGGAATAGCAGTTGCCCGCGCACGGCGGTGTCTTTGATCGCGCCATCGCGTTGGCCAGTGAATTGGTTGCGGAAGAATCCATCGCTGCTTTGATCATAGAAAGACAAACGCCCAGCCACGCGCTCGCTGACGATTTCGCCGCCGACGGCCCCTTCAAAAATGCGCGAGCCATAATTGCCGATATCGGCTTTCACATAATTTTCACCCGTATTGAACGAAGGCTTTTTGCTGATGATGTTGACAGCGCCGCCTGTGGTGTTCTTGCCCCACAGCGTGCCTTGCGGGCCGCGCAGGACTTCAACCCGGTCCAGGTCAAACAGCGGGAAGCCGCTAGCGGTGGCATTGCTGATATAGACATCATCCAGGTAGATACCTACCGGGCTGGCCATGTCGATCTGTTGCTGACCGGAACCCACGCCACGAATCCACCAGCGTGGGCGGCCATTAAACTGCGTATTGGCCGAGGCGTTCGGCACATAGTTGAGAATTTCGCCAGCTGACTTGCCTATCCCTTTGTCCTGCAACTCCTTGCCGCTTAATACGGTGATGGCGGTTGGCACCTTCTGTGCGGTTTCTTCACGCTTGTTGGCGGTGACCACCACGCTGCCCAGGGAAGCTTCACTTTCGCCCTGGCTATTCACGGTGGCTGGCTGGGCTGCTGCGGTAGTGCCGGTGTCGCTTTTGCCATCTTCGGCGGATTTGGTCTGTGCCGTAGAGGCGTCATTGGCTGGCGTGGCATCAGCAGCATAGGCCTGGCTGATGACCAGGCTGCCGATAAAGACGCTGCTTAAGGCGCGCAATAGAGGTTTAACGATAAAGCGCGTTTGCGCCGGCTGATCTGATGGGCTGCTCGTTGTTATGGTCATGTTGTTTCCTGTTAAGTGCAAATAAATAAACGACGACATGGGCTAGCGCAGAATCTGTGCCAGCGGCGGATGGCGGTTTGGAATTAACGCTAACTGATTGTTGTAAAAAGATTTAAATGCACAGGCGTGTCGCAGCTTTTCACCTGCTGCTGTTTTTGCAGCAACAATTTCTGGTGGGTCTGTTGCGTTTACTGTTGGCAGGGCAACAACGGACCTCCATTTGCCTGCAGGAATCTCCGGACACGAAAAAATCGCGACTGTTGCTCCAGCATCAGCAGTGGTGGAGAAAGTGTTGCGTGCTGCACAAACGCATGAAGAGGGCGCTAGTGAATATCGATGAAAATGGAGAAAAAAAGACCACGCTGAGAGGCTAGTCGATTGAAAAATAAGAGATAGACGTATGGCCCCAATATAAATGCCATGGGCTGGCACAAGCATTGCCAATGCATCGGGGGTCTGGCTATCACGCCATTAATAAAACCTCTTAATGTAAAGGAGACCCCATGTCTAACCCGCTGTCCGAGATTGACCTGATTTCATACGTGGAAGATGCCAAAGCCGATGCCATTCATGCCTTTGGTGTGCTGAGTCGCAACGGAATCCTGTCTGCCAGCCTCACTTACCATGTCACCCACCTGGTGCCAGGGCACGATAAATTGCTGCATATCCGCTTCCCAGGCGGCCTGGCGCGTGATCAGTCGCCCAGCATTGCCATTACCGAGTTCGCCCAGCATCCCGACCATATCCTGCGTGAATCCCGACTGGATGCCGATACCGTTATCCATGCCCATACCAATTTCCTGTCGGCGTGGTCGCTGGCGCACAAGCCATTCCCGATTTTGTATGTGGCCGCGGCCCGCCATCTGGCCGCCCGCGAGATTCCCAATCATCTGGACCGCACGCGCAGTGTTTACGACGTTATCAAGGAGCGGCTCGATCAGCACCCTGAGCTCGCACCACCACCTGCATTGCTGGAGTCGAATGGCGGCGCCAATTTCTGGGGCAAGGGAATCATCAAAACCTCGGAGTTGATCCTGTTTATTGAGGAGGCTGCGCGCTATCAGGCGATTGCCGAGCAGATCGGCGGCGCACAGCTGTATACCCCGGGGGCGCTGGAGTTGCAGTGGCAGCGTACTGGCCTGCTGGATAAAGCCAAGTCTTACACCGGGCGCTATCTGGCCGATATCACTGGCTAAGCACGGGGCCGGGGGTACGCGCTCCGGCCCGCCATCCACTTGATAAGCATGAAAGCAAGCACATGAGTATTTCCCGTAGTTCGACTTATCCGATTGAGCCGGTTTTTCTACAGCGCTGGTCGCCGCGCGCATTCACCGGCGAGGCTATCTCCGAAGAGGCCTTGTTGGCCCTGCTTGAGGCGGCGCGCTGGGCACCCTCGGCCAATAATGCCCAGCCATGGCGTTTTATCTATCTGCTGCCGGATTCGCCAGATTGGCAGGGGCTGCTGAACACCCTGAATGAGAACAACCGGCGCTGGGCGCCGCAGGCTTCGGCATTTCTGGTCCTGCTTTCCAAGACGACACATATACGCCCTGGCGCCAGTGAACCTGCTCCTCTGTATAGCCATTCACTGGATGCGGGTGCCGCCTGGGCTTATCTGGCTCTGCAGGCTGAGGCCAGCGGCTGGAGCACTCATCCTATCGGCGGCTACGATAGGGCTGCCCTGCAGGTATTGCTGGGGGTGCCGGAGGGCTATCGTCTGGAAACGCTGGTCGCGGTAGGAAAAAGGGGACCCGCCGAGGGGTTGCCAGACGATTTGCGCAGCCGGGAGCAACCCACGCCCCGTCGTCCACTGACGGAGATCGTGGCCAAAGATCGCTTCAGCTTTCCCACTACCTAGCGTGACGAAGCCTGGCCAACGCGACAGTTGGTCAGGCAACAGTCCGTTGCTGTAGCAGCAGCTGGCGTGTTGCCACAGCACCAGCTGCCCACACACTGCTGAATTTAAAACAGTACTAAGTTAATGGTTTTTATGTGTTTTTATTGGCGGGTGAGGGTGGGCACGCATCCTGCAATATCCAGTTGTCGACCACAGTGTCAACTTTCAACAAGGAAACCGACATGACTATCCAGTTTTACTGGCAGGTGCCTACGCGCGGAGATGGGCGTTTGGCGGATGCTGCTGTCAAGCTGCGCGGCGAGCGTAGCGATGACCAACCTTATTTCACGGCAGGCGTGACGGATCCGCGCGGCCGCCAATTCAATTATTACGATCATCTGCATCAGATTGGCAAGGCGGCGGAGCTGGCCGGCTTTGATGGCCTGTTGGTGCCCAACGATCCGCAAGGCGAAGAATCCTGGATCGTGGCTGGTTATCTGACGCGCAATACACGCCGCGTGAAGGTATTGGCGGCTTTTGATTCGGCCCGCGGGTCTGCCGTGTATGCCGCCAAGAATGCCGTGAGTTACCAGCGCTTTAGCAACAGCCGGTTTGCCTGGCAGATTGCGACGCCCGCGGATGCGGCCGAGCGGCGTGCCAATGGCGACTTTATTGATGATGCGGATATTCCACAACGTACGGAAGAGTTCGTGACGGTGGCGCGGCATGTGATCACCGAGACCGGCTACAGCTTCAAGGGGCGTTTCTTTGAAGTGCTGGAAGGTGGCTTTAAAGGGCCTCTTTCCGGCCAGGCGGTACCACAGGTATTCCTGACCGGGCAGACCGAGGCGGATCTTGCGGTATCGGCCAAACTGGCGGATGTGCATGTATTTGAAGCGCTGCCACTGGCGGAGTTGAAACCACATCTGGAGCGCTTGCAAGAACTCTCCGCCAAAGCCGGTCGTCCGGTGCAGGCAGCGTTACGCATTGATTTGCTGGTGCGTGAAACCGCTGCAGAAGCCGTGCACGATGCTGCCCGTCAGGCGCGGCAGCAAGGGCAAACGGCCCTGCCAGACCAAGCCGGTCTGTGGGCTTTGCAAACGCCAGGCGCCGGTGCGGCACGCGCCACGCTGGTGGGCGATGCCGATCAGGTCATTGCTACCTTGGCGGACTATGCCGCTGCTGGTATTAACGTGTTCCAGCTGGGCGCTGTGCCCGCGCTGGAAGAAGCTTACCGCATAGGCGAACAGGTGCTGCCCGCCCTGCGTGCACGCCTTGGTTTAACTCAACAACAGGCCGCCTAAGGAGACGATAATGGCGATTGATATTTTCTGGCGTATTCCTACGCATGGCGAGCCCAGCTCCCTGCGCAACAAACTTCACCATCGCGGTGACTGGTCGCAGCAGGAGGGGGATCACATTGTGCATCGCGGCCTTGCCGGCGGCGGTAGCGATGGCTTCAACAGCCTGGACTATATTGCCGAGGTGGCGCGCGCTGCCGAAATTTCCGGCTTCCATGGTGGCTTGATCCCATCCTTTCCCATGACCGATGAGCCGTGGGCGATTTCGTCTTTCCTGGCACGCGAAACCAGCACCTTCCGCTTCATGATCGCGTTTCAGCCGGGCTTCCTCAACCCGGTGACGGCGGCGCGCATGACGGCCAGTCTGCAGCGCGCCAGCAATGGGCGAGCATTGTTCAATATCATCACTGGCGGCGGTGGTCCCGCCCAGCTTTGGTGGGGCGATGTGGCGCCGCATGATGACCGCTATGCGCGCACGACCGAGTTTCTGGATGTGCTGCGTGGCTTGTGGAAGGGCGGCAGTTACTCTCATCACGGCAAGTTCTATCAGCTGGAAAATGCGGCATTGCCGGAACAGCTGCTCGGGCAGGATTTTCCTGAGATTTACTTCTCCGGTTCATCGGATGCGGCCTTGGTCTCGGCTTCCCAGCACGCTGACTTTTATCTTTCCTGGCTGGAGCCTTTTGACCAGCTCAAGGAGAAATTCGACAAGGTAAAAGAAAAAACCGACAAGCTGGGGCGCAAGGTGAAATGCGCCGTGCGGGTGGATATTGTGGCTCGGGCGACGGAAGAAGAAGCCTGGCGCGAAGTGCGGCGCGGCTTTGAAAACCTGAGCGAGGCTGATAAGGAGCGCTATGCCCGTTTTGCCCAGCAGACCGGCGATTCGGTTGGCGCCAACCGCCAACGCAACAACACGCCGAAGACGCTGGATAATTACCGTGATTTCATCCTGCATCCCAATATCTGGTCCGGCTTCAGCCTGCTGCGGGGTGGTCAGACCAACGGCATCGTGGGGAGCTACGAGCAGGTGGCAGAGCGTCTTGATGATCTGGTCAAACTGGGGGCGGATGCCTTTATCCTCGCCAGCACGCCACATCTGGAAGAGGCTTACCGCGTTGGCGAAGAAGTCCTGCCACTGGTGCAAGGCCATGGTGCCAGAAATTCGATACTGCGCGCGGTAGGGTAAACGTCTCAAGCAGGCAAGTTGCCCCAGCAAAAAGCCCAGTCCTGACTGGGCTTTTTGCTGGGTGCAGCCGTTATAGTTAAAGAGTGCTCGGGCCAAAGTTGCAGAACTTTTACCTTGTGCAATATGAAATCTCGCCATCACCTGTGGTGTTCGCTGAGTGCTTGGGATATTTTTCTGTTTTATGCGTAACGAGATCAGTATTCCGGGGTCTGATCATAGTAAATAAGCGAAGGCAAAATCAGCAAAGTTAGATCAGCCCTCGCCATTCCCCGGTGAGCATGTGGAGTGACACATCATGTTTTTTTGGTCGCTATCTGTGCATCCGTCTTCTGGCGTTGTGCCACAACGCTTTATTAGTCTTTCTTAAGTCTGCTTTTAGTGCATGATGAAGTCTCTATGGAAATAAAATCCCACGATCTCCTGGCCAGCTTTATGGACCTCCTGATGGATGCCGTCCTGGCGGTGGATGTCGATGGCAAGATCGTCGTGGCAAGCGCGGCCTGCGAACGTGTGTTTGGTTACACCCCGCAGGAAATGGTGGGCAGGAATATCTTTGCCATGGTGGTCCCGGAAGACCTTGACCGTACCACAGAGACTGCGCGTGAAGTCATGTCCGGCAATCCCTTGTTGTATTTTGAAAATCGCTATATCCGCAAGGATGGGCAGATTGTCGACATCATGTGGACGGCGCGCTGGTCGCCTGAAGACCAGCTGCGCATCGGCGTCGCACGCGACATTACCGAGCGCAAGCGCGCCGAGGCGTTGCAGGCCGCGCTCTATGCCATTTCAGAGGCGGCGTATGCGGCGGAAGACCTCATCTCGCTGTTTCAGCGCATTCACCATATTGTCGGCAGCTTGCTCCCTGCGGACTGCTTTTCGGTGACGCTCTACGACCAGGACAAGGATCAGTTAACGTTCCCGTATCTGGTGGATAAGCTGGAATGGACCGAGCAGCCCTCCAAACCTGCCGCCGGTACCTTGTGCGCCGAGATTATACGGAGTGGCCAGCCTTTGCTGCTGACGGCAGAAGACATTGCTGCGGGTAGCTCTCTGGTGAAAAACGCGCTTGAGCCGCATGTGCTGAGTTGGCTCGGTGTCCCCCTCAAATCGCAGAAAGGCATGATAGGGGTGCTCACGATAAAGCGCTACCTGGGTGGCATCAGCTATCAGCTGAAAGATCAGGAGCTGCTGCAATTTGTATCCACGCAGATTGCTACCGCCATTGAGCGCCAGAAGATGCAGGCCAGGTTGCAGCAATTGGCCCAGTATGACGCCCTCACTACCTTGCCCAATCGCGAGTTTCTCACCCATAAACTGGAGGCAGCACTGAGCTCTGCCGAGCGCGAGCAACGCCATTTGGCCCTGTTGTACCTGGATCTGGACAAGTTCAAGCAGGTCAATGACAGCCTGGGACATGACGCTGGCGATACGCTGCTGCAGGAAGTGGCGGCTCGTCTCAAGCTCAGCATGCGCGAAACTGACATGGTGGCGCGCCTGGGCGGGGATGAGTTTGTGGTGTTGCTGCAGGATATTTCTTCGCCGGATCAGGCGGCGATGGTGGTGGAAAAACTACGCGGAGTGCTGGCCCAGCCATTTGAGATTGATGGGCATCGCCTCGCCATTCGCCCCAGCATTGGCATCGCTCTTTATCCTGATCACGGGCAGGACAGGCATGCCTTGCTCAAGCACGCCGACAAAGCCATGTATCAGGAAAAGCATGGCGAGCGGAATGCAGCAGCGAAACCTCAAACGGCATGACGATGCTTAACCCCTGATGCGAGCTATCAGGCACTCGCCTGTGAACGAGGCGGTAGCCTCTCAAAAAATACCTAAAAAAATAAAAGCGGGTGGGAGCAGAAATGAAAACGCCCAACTAAAAGCTGGGCGTTTGATATTGGTGGCCGGGGGCAGAATCGAACTGCCGACACGCGGATTTTCAATCCGCTGCTCTACCAACTGAGCTACCCGGCCGGCGTTTTTGAGCACTTGGCTCGCAAACAAGACGCGCATTATAGCAAACTTATTTCAGCTGTGTCATTGCCAATCTGCGCTCACGCAAAGAATTTAAGATATTTTGCCGCCCTGCCATTAAAATGGTGCCAACTCATTGTTAGCCGTCCTCATGCAAATTCCTGATATTCAAACGCTGGACCGCGGCCTTTCTGCGGCCTTGCAGCACAAAATTGACCAGAAAACCAAACCACTGGGTGCCCTGGGCCGTCTGGAAGGGCTCGCCCTGCAGCTGGGGTTGATACAGCAGCGCCTGGATCCGGTGTTGCGCCAGCCGGTGATGATGGTATTTGCCGCGGATCATGGCATTGTCGCCGCGGGCGTCAGTCCTTATCCGCAGGCGGTGACCATGCAGATGGTGCTGAATTTTCTGCAGGGTGGGGCCGCAATCAATGTGTTTGCCCGCCAGGTGGGCATGGATATCCGTGTGGTGGATGCCGGTGTGAATCATGATTTTGCGCCGCACCCCATGCTGCTCTCGCACAAGGTGGCGATGGGTACGCAGAACATGCTGCAAGCACCTGCGATGTCGGAAGCCGAATGTGAAAAAGCCATCAATATTGGCAGACAACTGGCGCATGCCGAGATTGCGAAAGGCAGCAACGTGCTGGCGTTTGGCGAAATGGGCATAGGCAATACTACGGCAGCAGCGGCCCTGATGGCGGCGCTGTGCCAGCTGCCTGCCCAGGCATGTGTTGGCAGGGGCACAGGGCTGGACGATGCCGGCCTGCAGCGCAAAGTGGATGTGGTGGAACAGGTGCTGCAACATCACGCTTCGCACCTACACAGTCCTTTATCCGCCTTGCAGCATGTGGGTGGGTTGGAGATCGCCATGATGGCAGGCGCCATGCTGGGCGCGGCAGAAAAGCAGGCCGTGATACTGGTCGATGGCTTTATCTGTACCGCCGCCATGCTGGTGGCAAGTCGCATCGCCCCGGCTGTGCTGGATTACGCGGTGTTTACCCATTGCTCTGGCGAGCAAGGGCATCGGCGTCTGCTACAGGCCCTGCAGGCGGAACCTTTGCTCGACATCGGTTTGCGGCTGGGTGAAGGCACCGGCGCCGCGCTGGCATATCCACTGTTGCAGGCCGCGGCCAATTTCATGAATGAAATGGCCTCGTTCGAATCCGCCGGTGTGGATGGCAAGAGCGCTTAAATCGCCGTGAAGTTCATCCATCCATTTTTGCTGGCACTCGGGTTTTTCAGCCGCATTCCCGTGCCATCCAAGCCGGATTTCAAGCCTGCTGACATGGCCGGGATTTCCGCGTTTTTCCCTTTAGTGGGCTGGATCATCGGTGCTGGCATGGCCGCTGTGTATATCGTTGTGCATCAGCTGCTACCGCATGGGGTCAGCATAATTTGCATGCTGGCAGCCGGTATATGGCTCACAGGAGCCCTGCATGAAGATGGCTTGGCCGATACAGTGGACGGCCTGGGTGGAGGCATGGATCGAGAGCGTGTGCTCACCATCATGCATGATTCGCGAGTGGGAAGTTATGGCGTACTGGCTTTGGGCGTGATGCTGTTACTGAAATTCAGTACCTTGTCCGCCATGTCTTCCGGGGTGATGTTATGGGCCGTATTGGCCGGGCATAGCGTGAGCCGCCTGGCGGGCGTATGGCTGATGCAAACATTGGAATACGTGCGTCCGCAGGGCAAAGGCGGGGGCATGACCCAGCCACTCGGCAAGCAATCGCTTGCCTTTGCCATGCTGACAGGCTTGCTGCCTTTGCTGGGCGCCGCCTGGTGTATTCCACTATGGAATTTGCCACTGGTGCTGCTGGCAGTGGCCCTGGTGTGGTGGTGGTTTCGCGCCGTGCTGCAGCGTCGCCTTGGCGGCTACACCGGAGATTGCGTAGGCGCCATGCAGCAGTTGACTGAAATCATGTTTTATCTGGGAGTGTTGGCATGTCTAAGCCAGTGATGGAATTGTATCTGGTGCGGCATACCACGCCGGATATCGCGCCCGGGATCTGCTACGGGCAGTCGGATATCGGCGTCAAGCATACCTTTGAAGAAGAGGTGACGGCACTACGGCCTAAAATCGCCCATATTGAAGCCGCTTCCTTCCATAGCAGTCCATTGCAGCGCTGCCTCTTGCTGGCGCAAGCTGTGGCTGGGACCAAGCACGAAATTCAGCAGGATGCCCGTCTCAAGGAACTCAACTTTGGCGATTGGGAACTGCAATCCTGGGACGACATTCCCCGTGGCCTGCTGGATGAGTGGGCGGACGAACATGTCAAACTGGCGCCGCCCAATGGCGAATCTTTCCATGATCTCTCGCAACGTGCGCAGGCCTTCGTCGAGCAGCTGGCGAACCAAGGCGCGGGCGTGCATGTTGCCTTCACGCATGCCGGGGTCATACGCGCCCTCACCGGATTTGCGCTGGGTTTACCCCTCAGTAACGTGTTTAGACTGCACATCGACTATGCTAGTGTCACGAAACTGATAATTGATCTTGACCGTGACCGGCCGCTGATGCGCGTCGGCTTTGTTAACCGCTGAGCCCCGTAACCTAACCTTATGTCTACATCGTCCACCCCATCCAGTCAGAAAAAAAACGCCGGGGCGGGCGAACTGGCGACCCTGGCAAAACGCGCCGACCAGGCCCTGGCGCAGGGGAATTACAAACTTGCGCTGGAACAGTACAACCAGATGCTGATGCTACAGGCAGATTATCTGGCCGCCCTGGTGGGGTGTGGGCGGGCGCTAACTTCTCTTAAACAATACGAATTTGCCATCGCGCATCTGGATTATGCGCTGGCTGCCGCGCCGCAAGACGCCGCTATCCATCATTATCGTGGGCTCGCCCTGCAAAAGGCGCGTCGCTTTAATGAGGCTATCACCGCCTTGCAGACGGCCATCGAGCTTGAGCCTGATCAGCCTGCGCTGTACCTCAATCTTGCCAATACCCTGGCAGACGCGGGAGATGCCGAGCTGGCCCTGGCGTTTTATGACCAGATCATTGCGCAATATCCCTCGGCGCTAGCATTTAATAATCGTGGCAACCTGCATCTGGATCAGGGGCGCTTTGCCCTGGCCATGCAGGATTTTAACGAGGCCATTGCCCGACAGCCTGATCAGCCCCGGTTCTTCTGGAACAAAGCCCTGCTGCATTTGTTGCTGGGGGAGTACGAGGCGGGCTGGAAACTCTATGAATATGGATTTCACACCGAAGGCGAAGCACGTGGCTTGATGCGCAGGTTTGATCAGCCGCGCTGGCTCGGCGATACTCCATTGGCGGGCAAGCGCTTGCTGCTGTGGGCAGAGCAGGGCTATGGCGATACCATCCAGTTTAGCCGCTATGCGCTGCAGGCCATGGAGCAGGGTGCGCAAGTGATTCTTGAAGTGCAGCCGCCCTTGCAGGCGCTTATTCAGTCTATGCATCCGCAGCTGCAGGTTGTTGCCGCCGGGCAAGCCTTGCCGGCGTTTGACCTGCACAGCCCCTTACTCAGCATGCCGCTGGCATGGGCCAATGCCGGGCAAGCCGGTGTGCCCGCTTACCCCGCCTATTTGCATGCCGATGAAAGGCTGAAGGCGGGCTTTTCGCATGCCTCTGGTAATAAACCACGCGTAGGTCTGGTGTGGTCTGGTTCTACCACGCATAGCAATGACCACCGGCGTAGCCTGCTGTTGCAGAGCCTGCAATCCTGGCGCGATTTGCCGATAGAGCTGCATTGCTTGCAGCTGGACCTGCGTGAGGCAGACCTGCCTGCCTTGGCCGAATGGCCCGGGATGCATCTCTATACCAGCCGCCTCAAGGATTTTAGCGATACAGCTGCCTTGATCAGCACGCTGGACGTGGTGATTTCGGTCGATACCGCCGTCGCGCATCTGGCAGGAGCCCTGGGCAAACCCGTGTGGGTGCTCTTGCCATGGATACCGGATTTTCGCTGGCTGCTGGATAGCCCACATAGTCCCTGGTACCCCACGGCACGGCTTTACCGGCAACCGGTAGCCGGAGATTGGGCGAGTGTGGTGGAGCAGGTGAGGATGGATCTGCTAGCCTTGGGCAGTCCGTCATAAGCGTTCACATAAAAATGAAGAAGGATGCGGCCGAAAAACGGCTTGCTGAAAACAGGGAGTCAACTGCATGAAAAATAAACGGCCCGCTGCGCCCCCGCAAAAACAGCCGCCTGCCGGTGTTGAGCCGCTGGAGGTTGGCTTGCGCCGCGGCATGCAGCTGCAAACCGCGCATGACTGGCAGGCTGCCGAAGCGGTGTATCAGCAACTGCTCACCCGTTTTCCGGAAGACAGCCGTTTGCTTACCTTGTTGGCCAGCCTTTATTTGCAGACTCAGCGTCATGAACCATGCATTGAGTTCTGCATGCGTCTCTTGAGCGCCAACCCGGAGCAAGCCGATATCTGGGCCATGATAGGCGAGGCATGTTATGCGCTGGGACGCTATGAAGAAGCGCTCACTGCGCTGGAAAGCGTATTGCAACTGCGTGAGACCGATGCTGCCAGTGCTTTCCTGGCAGGCAATGCCTGCATGATGCTGGGCCATGCAGAATCCGCCCAGGCTTATTACCAGCGTGCCCTGCAATACCGCCCCGACTACGCCGAGGCCTACCATAATCTGGGCATTATTCTGAACCAGCGGCGGCAATGGCAGGATGCACTCAGCTTTTTCAATAAAGCGATTGATCTGAAGCCAGACTACCTGGAAGCCTATACCAGCTGCGGCAACGCCTTGATTGAGCTCGGTAAGCACGATTTTGCCATCGCGCATTTTGATCATGTACTGCAAGTGCAAGCGCAAAATCCGCTGGCCTTGAATGGGCGTGGCGTTGCCCTCAAGCACCTGCGTCAGCATGCGCTTGCACTGGCGAGTTTTGACGCTGCCCTGGCGGCGCGCCCCGGGTTTGCCGAAGCCACATTGAATCGCGCCAATGCATTGCTGGCACTCGACAGGCATGAGGAAGCGCTGGAGGCCTACGGTGCTGCGCTTGCCTTGACCCCGCATAACCCGCAGGTCTATTCCAACCGCGGCAATGCCTATCTGGATCTGGGGCAATACGATGCCGCCCTGCAGGATTACGATCAGGCCCTGCAGCTGGAGCCGGACAACGCCACCGTGCTGTGGAACAAGGCCCTGATCTGCCTCGTGCATGGCGATTTTGAACAGGGTTGGCATTTGTTCGAACACGGCTGGGAGGCGGAAGGCCCGCCGCGCGGCTACCGCCGTGTATGCTCACAACCGCTGTGGCTGGGCGATGCCCCCATCGCAGGTAAGCGCCTGCTACTGACTGCCGAGCAGGGTCTGGGCGATACCGTGCAATTTGTGCGCTATGCCAGGTTGGCGGCAAACGCCGGAGCGCAGGTCATTCTTGAGGCACCGCCAGCTTTGGTCGATCTGCTCAAGACCATGGGGCGGGAGTTTACCGTGGTAGAACGTGGCACGGGCTTTGAGGCGTATGACCTTTATTGCCCCTACATGAGCTTGCCGCTGGCGTTTGAAACCACACTGGCTACCATTCCTGCCCATATTCCATACCTGGGCGTGCCAGAAACCGCGCATCGATTTGAATTCCCCACCCTTGCAGGCCAACCGCAGCGCTTGAAGGTGGGTCTGGTCTGGTCCGGCTCAGCCACTCACATGCGCGATGCCAAGCGCAGCATCCCGCTGCAAAGCCTGGTGCCACTGATGACGCTACCGGTGGAATTCCATTGTCTGCAAAAAGAGCTGCGTCCAGCGGATGAAGCTGTCATGGCGAGCTTGCCCATACAAGACCACCGGGCTGCGCTGCAGCAGTTTGCCGATACGGCCGCCCTGATTGATGCCATGGATGTGGTGATTACTGTCGATACCTCCGTGGCGCACGTAGCGGGGGCCATGGGCAAACCGGTATGGGTGCTGCTGCCCTTTGTGCCGGATTACCGCTGGTTGCTGACGCGTGAGGATAGCCCCTGGTACCCCACCGCCAGATTGTTCCGTCAGGCCCAGCGGGGAGATTGGTCGGCAGTCGTCGCTCGCGTGGGTCAGGGCTTACAGGCCTTGCTGGACCTGCGCTGATTGAAATCCGGCAGGAGATTTTGTGCTTTCAGGATGGGTATCCCAGCGCGTGCCATGGCTTAGCGTGGGTATGGAAGTAAGTCTGCGCTAAACCCTGTTGTTATTACATGGTGATTGCTTGCTTGTCCAATCGCTCAGTGCGCGTTGCAGCATGTCCCAGCGTTCAGGGGGTGGCAGTCCAAGCCGGATGGCCGATGGTTGGGCAAATAGCCGCGTCCAGATACCATGCCGTGCCAGATGGGCATGCAGCTCGATAGCACGCGGGTCTTGCCAGTAGCTGAAGAGCGCGGTGCTGCCAGTGGGCGAAATCCTCGCGGCATTCAGCAGGCTATACATTTTTGCCATGTCTTGCTGCAGGCGATGGCGTTGCGCATGTTGCCAGTCATGGTCGGCCATGGCAGCTGTGGCGATCAGGCGCGCCGGGCCGCTGAGCGTCCACGGCCCCAACCATTCCCGTAGTTGATCCAGTAAGTCCGGCGCGGCTAGCACCATGCCCACGCGTGCCCCAGCCAAGCCAAAAAACTTCCCCAGAGAGCGCAGCACTATCAAACCAGGTTTTGCGGCTTGCGCGCTGATGCTGTTCTCCGGCGTTGCGTCCATGAAAGCTTCATCCACGATAAGCCAGCCGCCCGGCGCCAGTGCCTGTTGCCATGCATGTAGTTGCGCAGGTGGGCACAGGCGGCCAGTCGGGTTGTTGGGGTTGCACACCACCAGCACGTCCACATTTTGCAGCTCGTTTATCTCGGGCAAGTGATCGCGCTCGGTGACGGTATGGCCGTGTTGGCGCCAGGCGTGGGCATGCTCGGCATAAGCAGGAGTGAGTACCCATACACGGCTGCGTGGGCGCAAATGCGGCAGTGCCTGAATGGCGGCTTGCGAGCCTGCCACCGCCAAGAGATGCTCTTGCTGGTAATAGCGGCGTGCGGTGTCCAGAAGCGCATCGTTTTCTATTGGCAATCGTTGCCAGAGCGCAGGGCTGATAGGGGGAATCGGGAAGGCGTGTGGGCTGATACCGGTGGAGAGGTCCAGCCAGGCTTCCAGCGGGCGATCGTAGTCTATGCAGGCTTGCTGCAGGTTGCCGCCATGCTCAAGCATGCAGCAGTTTCCACATCAGCCAGATCACTAAAACGCCCGCGCACCACAGCATCATGCTGCGCTTGATCAAGGCGAGCGCAGCCGGAATATGCGCTGGCTCGGCCGTTGCCCCCAGTCCTAGCGGTGGGCGATCTTTCCACACGCCATGGTAGGGCGCGCGGCCACCCAATTTGACTTGCAGTGCGCCAGCGCCAGCCGCCATCACGGGCCCGGCGTTGGGGCTGTACCAGGTGCGTGCCTGGGTGAACCAGCATTTGAGCCCTGACCAGGTGTGGCCACAAAGCGCATAGGCCAGCGCTGTCAGCCGTGCTGGAATCAGGTTGAAGACATCATCAAGGCGGGCGGCAGCCCAGCCAAAATAGCGATAGCGTGGCGTACGGTAGCCCCACATGGCATCCAGGGTATTGGCCAGCCGGTAAGCCACCACCCCTGGCCCGCCCAGCAGTGCAAACCAGAAAATGGCGGCAAATATCGCGTCATTGCCATTTTCAAGGGCGGATTCGACGGTAGCGGAGGCAATCTGCCCACGGCTCAGTTTTTTGCTATCGCGGCTGACCATCATGCCAACCGCTTCACGTGCGCGTACCAGGTCGCGTGCCTGCAGCGCCTCAAAAACCCGCATGGCGTGCAGGTGCAGGCTACGGGCGCCAATGGCGAGGTAAAGCAGGATAACGTCGATGACCCAGCCCAGCGGATGCCAAGTGATGAGCATGGCGACCAGCACCGCAGGCACCAGCAGTATCAGCCAGGCCAGCAAACCTGCGATGCGACCGGTAAACGCACCCTGCAGATGATTCATGGCGCGCTCAAGCCGCGTTGCCAGCGTGCCAAAGCCCACCAGGGGATGCCAGCGGGTGGGCTCGCCCAGACGCCAGTCCAGCAGACAGGCGGCGATAATCAATAGGGCTGGGGTTGGCAGCCAACTCATGGAATAATGGACCAATGGCATCCGTTCAAACATTCATGGTTCAGGGTACGACTTCCGATGCGGGCAAAAGCACGCTGGTCGCGGGATTGTGCCGGGTATTGTATCGCAGGGGCGTGCGTGTCGCGCCGTTCAAGCCGCAAAACATGGCGCTCAATTCGGCGGTGACGGTGGATGGCGGCGAGATAGGCCGGGCGCAAGCCGTGCAGGCCCAGGCCTGTGGCCTGCCGCCGCATACCGATATGAACCCCGTGCTGCTCAAACCCAATAGCGATACGGGCTGCCAGGTAATCATTCACGGCCGCGTGGTCGGTAATCAGGAAGCTACGCGCTATCACGATTACAAACCCACGGCCATGAAAGCCGTGATGGCCTCATGGCAACGCCTGTGCCAGCAATATGAACGTGTAGTGGTGGAAGGCGCAGGCAGCCCGGCTGAGATCAATCTGCGTCAGAACGATATTGCCAACATGGGCTTTGCCGAGGCGGCGGATTGTCCGGTGCTGCTGGTGGCGGATATTGATCGCGGTGGCGTATTTGCCCACATTGTCGGCACACTGGCCTTGCTCAGCGAATCCGAACGCCAGCGCGTCATCGGCTTTGTCATCAACCGCTTTCGTGGCGATATTGCCTTGCTGCAACCCGGCCTGGATTGGCTGGAGCAGGAGACCGGCAAGCCGGTACTGGGCGTGCTGCCGTATCTGCATCACCTGCATATCGAAGCAGAGGACGCCGTGCCGCGCGACGTCGCGCTCAAGGAGGACATCCGCCTGCGTGTGATCGCGCCCGTGCTGCCGCATGTGAGTAACCACACGGATATGGATGCCCTGCGCCTGCATCCGCATGTGCATTTCGAATTCATCAGCATGGGCGAACCCGTGCCGCCGGCGGACCTGATTATTCTCCCCGGCAGTAAAAACGTGCGCGGCGATCTGCAGACGCTGAAAGCGCATGGTTGGGAGACTGCCCTGGCGCGCCATTTGCGCTACGGCGGCAAAGTGCTGGGCATTTGCGGCGGCTTCCAGATGCTGGGGCAGCACATTCACGACCCGCACGGGCTGGAAGGCGATGCCGGCTCAGACCCCGGTTTTGGCTGGTTTGACATGCAAACCACGCTGCATACGCATAAAAAACTGGCGCAGGTGGCCGGGCGCTTCAGCTTTGGGAATCAGGCGGAAGTGACGGGCTATGAAATCCATATGGGCGTCAGCGAAGGCCCCGCCATGCAACAGCCCATGTTGTATATCGGCGACGCGCCGGAAGGCGCCATTTCAGTGGATGGCCAGATAGCAGGCACTTACCTGCATGGCCTGTTTGACCAGGCCTCGGCGACCAGCGCCCTGTTGCAATGGGCAGGGCTACCCGATCTGGAAGCGCAGAAAACCGTGCTGGAATATGACTACATGCAACTGCGGGAAGATGGCCTGAATCGCCTGGCCGATGCGCTGGAACAACATCTGGATTGGGCGCGGCTCGCGCCCTATTTGTAGCACCCGCTCAGCCTGCGCGGCGGGTAATTACATCAAGCCGGGTCTGCTGCCAGCACCTGTATGGTCTGTTCCATGCATTCCACTACTTGGCCCGCGCGTATCTTGGCGGTCTTGCGGCTTTCCGGCTTGCCATCCACCGTTACCAGACCATCGGCTACCATGGCCTTGCCCTGGCCGCCAGAGTCGGCAATGCCGGTCAGTTTCAGCAGGTTGCAAAGCTCAATGAACTCGCCTTTGAGTGTAAATTCCATGATTATCCTTTTAATGTAAGTGGCAGCCCGGCGGCGACAAAAGTCACCCGCGGCGCAATGGCGGCAATCGCCTGGTTCAGCCTGCCTTGTTCATCCTGAAACTGGCGGTTGATCTCGCCCAGCGGCACGATGCCCATGCCCACTTCATTGCTCACCAGCAAGATTTCGCCGGGCAATGTCGGCAGGGTTTCCAGCAATTCTCGTTTCTCCTGCTGCCAGTCTACGCCTTCCGGCGGCGCACAGTCCGGGCATATGCATTGCGCCAGCCACAAGGTCAGGCAATCCACCATCAAGCAGCGGTCGGCCGCCGCATGTTCGCGCAAGGTAGCCGCCAGGCCAAACGGCTTTTCCACCGTTGGCCAGTGGGCCGGACGCTGTTTGCGATGATGCGCGACGCGCTCGCCAAATTCGCTGTCATATACCTGCGCGGTAGCGATATAAATTACCGTCTTGCCGCTTTGCTCCGCCAGCTTTTCGGCATACAGACTCTTGCCAGAGCGGGCACCGCCGAGGATCAGATGGGTAGACATGCTTAACTCCAATGCTTTTGATGGGCCTGCCGCGCGCCCCATTGCTGAATGATCTCCTGCAACTGCCGCAAGCCATGTTGAATCAGGCTGGGGCCGGGCTGCAGAATATCCGCTGATTTTATCTCACGCAGCCAGCCCTGCTGCACGGCGGGGATAGTATCCCACCCCGGCCGCGCCATCACTTGTTCCGGCTGAAATTTTTTACCGCACCACGAGCCGATGATGATATCCGGCTGCCGCTCCACCACCTGCTGCGGGTCCGCAATAATCCGGTCCTTGGCGGAGGGAAACTGCGCCAGCTCGGCAAAGGCATCCTCGCCCCCCGCCAATGCAATCAGCTCGCCCACCCAGCGTATGCCGCTCATCATGGGCGCATCCCATTCCTCAAAATACACCCGCGGCTTGCGCGGCAGATAATCCGCCGTCTCACGCACCGCATCCATCTCCTGCTGCAAGCGCGCCACCAGCGCCTGTGCCTCGGCGGCCTTATCCACCAACACACCCAGGCTCAAGATCATCTGCAACACCTGCGCCAGCGAGCGCTGGTTATACACATGTACCTCCACCCCCGCCCGTATCAGCGCCGCCGCAATATCCGCCTGCAGGTTGGAAAAGCCAATCACCAGATCCGGCTCCAGCGCCAATATCTTGTCCAGCTTGGCACTGGTAAACGCTGAAACCTTGGGTTTCTCGCGCCGCGCCGCCGCTGGCCGTGTGGTAAAGCCGGAAATCCCGACAATACGATCCTGCGCGCCCAGAAGATAAAGCGTTTCAACGGTTTCGGTAGTGAGGCAGACGATGCGGTGGTACATAAAAAGCCTGTGCGTGAAGATTGTAGTTTGTCGGGGATGCTGCGTGGTTAAGGTCTCCAGATACCGGAGGGTATGCCACACAGTGCGGTCCCGGGGGCTACTTAATCCCCTCTTTCGTGACTCACCGCACCGCGCCGGCAGATGGCCTGGAACATAATCCCTGCGGGATATTGGCGGTAGCTGCCAGTGTTTCATGCCTTTGCTGGACCATTTTAAAACGTATTCAGGGCCGGCCTTCAATTAATTTTACTCAGGGAGCGTAAATGTTTTGTTCTAAATGTGGAGAGAAAAACCAGGAATTTGCCAGCTTTTGTTCTGCGTGTGGTACCCAGCTGAATTCGACGTTTCAGGATCCTCAATCCCAGAGTTATGGAGGATTTTGGTACCGGACTATTGCGTTTTTGATCGACAATATTGTGATCGGTTTAGGAAGTGTTGTTCTGCTGGTCGGCATGTTCTATGGTTTATTCATCGGTAGTTCAGCCTCCGAGGAGGAAAACGTATTTTTATACGAAGTCATGGCCTATCTTCTGAATATTCTGGTGACCTGGCTTTACTTCACCGTCTTTGAAGCATCAGCATGGCAGGCAACACCGGGCAAACGGATGTTGGGGCTAAGAGTGACGGATGCCAGCGGCAAACGCCTCGGAATGGGCCGTGCTAATGCCCGCTATTGGGCCAAATTGCTTTCCTGCCTGTTGCTTGGTATTGGATTTCTCATGGTTGCCTTCACCAGCAAAAAACAGGGCTTGCATGACCTGATCGCACGTACTTATGTGTTGAAGACGGAGAGTGCCTGAGGCCTCCCGTTCGCGCCATTATGCTTTTTCATCCCATTGGTTTTGCATCAGCATCTCACTCAAGGGCTTCGCCTCTGCCCATCCCTCCTCAATCAGCATGGGCTGCGCGTAAAACATGGGCACATGGCCCAGGCATAGCACGGCGACCGGCTTCGCGCCTTCTGGCATGTTGAGCAGTCTGGCGAGTTGTTCGGGGTCGAAGATGGAGACCCAGCCCATGCCCAGGCCTTCGGCGCGGGCGGCGAGCCAGATGTTCTGGATGGCGCAGGAGACGGAGGCGAGGTCCATCTCGGGCAGGGTGCGGCGGCCGAAGACGTAGCGTTCGCGGCCATCGCACAGGGCGGCGACGATGACTTCGCCGCATTGCAGGATGCCTTCTACTTTCAGGCGTAAAAATTCGGCCTCGCGTTCGCCCAGGGCATGGGCGGTTTGCTGGCGCTCCTGCTCGACCAGGGCGTGTATCTGCTGGCGTAAGGCGGACTGAGTAATGCGGATGAAGCGCCAGGGTTGCATGAGACCGACGCTGGGGGCGTGGTGCGCGGCGTTGAGCAGGCGTTGCAGGGTGGCGGGGTCTACCGGGTCTGGCAAAAAATGGCGCATGTCGCGCCGTTCGGCGATGACGCGGTAGATGGCGGCGCGCTCTTCATCGCTGTAACGAAAGTCGCTCATTTTGCGGTTCCTTGCGGTGAGTCTGAGGGTTGAGCGGGCTGCTTTGTTTGGGCGGATGGGCTGGCCTGCTCGATCAACAGCAGTTTGCCGGTTTTTTCATCGCGATAGACCTGGCCGACGGATTGATAGCCGCTGCCGGGGTTGCCAGACACACTGGGTGGCGCGGCGATCTCGCGGCCGCGCTCCAGTTCCTTGGCGGGTTTTATCATGGCCTGGCCACCGGCGCTGAGCGCGGCGAGCAGACCGCAGGCGAATACCAGCATGACGTCGACCAGATTGACCAGGCTGGCGCGCGGGTCTTCATCGTCGTGGTCAAAGCGGCTGTGCAGGCGGCGTTTGGCCGGGCGGGGGGCGACGGCCGCTTCCGTATTCATGTTATGGCTTGTTTTCATGGGTGAGCTTTTTTCATGACATGGCCTTCAGCTTTCCAGCGATTCCAGCACATCTTCATACCAGCGGCGGCGCAGCTTGCCGATGACGAGGCCGGCAATACCGGCGATCAGGCCCAGCACGGTGGCATCAAATGCGGTGGTAACAGCTTGCGCCAGTTGCGCCGGGTTGCCCTGCCCTAGAGCGGCGAGGCCAGGCCCAAGGGGGATAATGGTGGCCATCAGCCCCAGCATGGGCGGAATGCGCGCCAGCAGATCGGCGCGTTCCAGCCGGTGGCGGGCGGTTTTGATCACGGCATCGCTGGCCGACTTGCGCATCTGGCGCAGGCCAAACAGCCGCTCGCCGATGGCAATGCCGGATTCCAGCACAGCGAAGGCGACCGAGGCGATCAGAATGGCGATCACCGGCGTGAGCAGGCTGGTAATGGCCGCGTGCAGATTGTTCATGTCAAACAGCATAAATCGTCCTTTTTACAATGTGATGCCGGGATGGGCTGTCACGGTATTACGCGTCCTGCAATGCAGCTTCGGCTCATCGGCGGCGTTGTACATGCCACCGATCAAGCCTGCGGTTGCTTGCGCATGCCCAGCCAGATACCCAGACCCAGCGCAGGCAGCAGGGCCAGCAACCACCAACCCAGATGTAATTGCACGGATTTCACCGCGACTTCATACATGGTAGGTTGCACAGGTGTCGGAGGTGTTTTGGCAGCGGGCGCCGGTTTTTGCGCCGCCTTGTTTGCGGGCTTGTTAGCGTTCACTGGCTCGGGTTCTGGTGTCGCATCCGGCAGACGCGGAGCGTTGGCCTCAGCCTGTGCAGTGGGGCCATAGGTATTCAGGCCATCCCCACGGGCTTTGGATAATACCTGCTGCAAGGCTTGCTTATCCTGGCTGCTGAGGTGGCCGGCGAGCCACGACCACATGGGGTGGTTGGGCGCGGTATGGCCGCTGCCGGGCAGGCCATTTTTGCTGACCAGTTGTGTGAGCTGGCTGCCGAGCTGACGCACGGTGGCGTCATCGGCATGCCAGTAACCTTTTTGCGCGGCAACCAGCATGATCGCCAGCATCTGCGCCTTTACATGGGCGTTGTGCTTGTCTTCCAGGAATTTATCCAGCCCCAGCCCGAGGCCATCGTCCACATACACGCGCTTCACTTCGTCCCAGGCCCAGTCCTTTATGATGTCGGGCCGCGTGACTTGCCAGCCCCACAGGTTTTCCATGAACTCGGTGCCCATGGTGCGCGCACCAGCATAGCCATGATCCATCAGCGGGCGTATCCAGTTGGGGTTCAGGTAACGGCCGCGCATTTCCATCAGCAGGGCGGTTTCCAGCGGATCGTCGCTGACGTTATTGGGGTCGCTGTGATTGAGAATGCGCGCCGCCGGACGCTGGCCGGTGACCTGCTCAGTAGCCAGCGAGAGGCCGCCCAGATAATCAAACGCGTCGTTGTTATCCATCAGGCCATACAGGTTGGATGCGCGGCCATGGTAGGTGTTGGCGATGCTGCCCAGCGCGGTGGAAAACACAGCGTGCGCGGGCTGGCCCTGCGCATCCAGCCCATAAGCGTGGCCCATGCGGGTGAGGTAGGCATTGCCCAGTTCGCTGCGGTCTTTCCAGCTGCCGGAGCGCTCGGTGAGGCGGTTGATGCCGGTGCCATAGGCGCCCGGGGCATCGCCAAAGATACGCCAGGCGGCTTCACGTCCGGCTTGCGCCAGCGGCATGCCCTGCGTTGCCAGTGCCTGCGTGCGGCGCAGCCAGTGCAGCGCCACGCCATTGGTCTCCAGCGATTCATCGGCTTCTTGCCGGGCTTCGCCCAGCGGATTCAGCGCGGCGTCCAGCGCATCATTGAGCTCCGGGTGCTGCTGGCGTATGCGCGTGGCCGAGGCCGCGAGCGCCATGCGGCCTGCGGTGTCTATCCACTGCATCAGGTTGGGGTAAAGGTCACGAAACAGCCCCGAGGTGGTGACGATGACATCGTGCCGCGCCACGCCGGGGGTGAGCTGCATTTTTTGCACAATGCCGCGCGCATTCCACTCTGGCTCGGTGCCCATCAGTCGCAAGATAAAGCTCACGATCACGCCTTCATCGCGCACCGCATCGGAGGCCCAGAGAATCACGCCTTCACTATCCTGGATGCTGTCGCGCTGTTTGACCTTGTCCGCCATGGCGGCGCCCATCTGAAAGCCCAGGCGCGTGGGCAAGACATCGCCATCCAGCGCATGAAAATTGCGGCCCGTGGGCAATGATTCTGGCGAGCGCAGCGGGTCGTTGCCCTTGCCCGGCGCAATAAACCCGCCATCCAAGGCATGCAAAAAGGCATGCATCTCCAGCCCCGGCGAGGCGGCAAGTGCATCGCGCGTGGCCTCACTTACCTTGTGCTCCTGCCCGCGGCCCATGGAGTCCAGCATCAGTTGCAAGGACGCCTCCGACCAGGGGCGGCCGAAGATATGCAGGCCGTGCGGCATGAACTTCTCCTGCAGCTTGGTCAGGTAATGGCCGACTTCATGTGCCAGCAAATCATCGTCCGTCTGTTCAAAGCCGATGCCGCGCACCTGCAGCACATCGGCCATGCTGGCTTCCAGCTCCGAGCGCAGTTGCAGGGCTTCTACCAGCCGCCGCATTTCACGGGCGGCTTCCAGTTTCATGGTGTCCGAGCTGGAGGATTCGTAGGTTTCCACTACCTGCCGCAGTTCCAGCAAGCGGTCATACAGCGGCGTGGCGGTGAGCGGTGGCGTCAGGTGGTCTATCATCACCGCCAGCCCGCGCCGCTTGGATTGCGTGCCTTCGCCCACGCCATCGACAATATACGGATAAATGCCGGGAAGATCGCCCGCGATCAGGCGCGAGTAGTCATTAGCCGAGAGGCCCACGGCCTTGCCGGGCAGGAATTCATAGGTGGAATGGCGGCCGATGTGTACCAGCGCATCAGCGCCGAAATCGGCTTGCAGCCAGTGGTAAAAACCCAGGTACTGATGCGGCGGCGGAATGGTGGTGTTGGCATGCAGCAATTCTTCGTCTACCTCCCAGCCGCGTGGCGGTTGCGGGCCGATGAAAATATTGCCGAAGCGGATGCCGGGAATCAGCATGTTGCCGTTATGCACCATGACCTTGCCCGGTGGCTGGCCCCAGCCGCGCAGGCCTTCAATACCCAGCGCGGCGAGGCGGGATTTATCCTGAGTGAGCTTGTTGCAATCGGTGTGTTGATCCAGGCATTGCTCGTAGCCGGTTTGCAGGGCGGCAAGCTGGCGCAAGGCTTCATTGCGCTTGGGGTGGTCCGCGCCTTCCAGCAGGTGGCGCAGCTCATGCATGGCTTTATCGAGGCGCGTGCGGCCAATGGCGATTTCTCCGGCTTGTTGCGCGGCGACGATATCTGCGTGCAATCTTCCGAGCGGGCCTTCCGTCATCTCGCCACGCACGGCGGCGGGCAGGGTGGCAAACCAGCGCTGGTAACTTGCCGCATCCATATTGGTGACGTGCTGCTGCATCTCGGCCAAGGCGCCGTTGTCTTCCGGCAGGTTAACGCCGCGTTGCTGCATGATATCGAGCAGCGCCTCGGGCGAGGCTGGCAGTTCGCCGGTGGTATAGCCCGCCTGTTGCAGCGCGTGCAGCATGTCGAACAGGCTGGCGGGCACATCAAGATTATCGGCCCCGATATTCTGGCGACCTGGCGGGTGGTTGTAGTAAATCAGCGCGACTTTCTTGTCGGCATTCGGTTTGTCGCGCAGGGCTTGCCAGCGTATAGCCCGCGTCACCAGCGAGCCGATTTCGGCAGGCAGCATCTGCGGCAGCTTGAGTTCCACGCCGGTTTGTTTGTCCAGCGTGGCGGGGCCAGCGGCCGCGACCACGATAGGTTGCGAGCTGCCCTGAATCTCCGGCATGGCCACGCGGTATTGCACCGAGTTGATCGGCAGGCCATCCTCCGAAAGCTGCCAGGCCGAGGCGGTGCGGTCGGTGAGGCGTATGGCCTTGTAGACCGGGACATCGAGCTGCGACAGCAGGCTGGTGACGGCCTCACGCCCTTCGGCGGCGCCGACCACAAAATCCTGCAACACTACCAGCCCGGCGGGCTTGGCTGGGGCTACCAGGGTTTTCAGCTGGGCGATGGCATCGCGCGAGCTTTCGCCCCAGCGCGCCATCAGCACCAGGCATTGCAGTTTGCGGCGTGCGCTGTCCTGGCAGATGGCATCGGCGGGTTGCGGGTCGCTGGTATTGAGGTCGAGCACCACCAGTACCGGTGCGGCATTCAGACGCAGGGCCGTTGGCGCAATTTCCTTGCCCTGCATGCGGTAAACCATGGCAGGCTGCGGCTTGGGTAACGGCGCTGTGCCACGCGGGTGCAGCCAGTAGCGGATGAAGGCGGCCTGGTTTTCACTGCCACCGGCTTGCCACAGATCATGCAGGGCCAGCCATTGCGCGGCTGCCGGATGGTTGCGCGCGGCGCTGGCAATCTCCGGGGCGAGATTGTTCTGGGTGAGAGTCAGCGCTGCCGCATCCTTGAAGCGGCTGACCGGCTCACCAGCAAAGCGGCTGCGCATGGAAAGCCCGCTTTCGCCATTGAGTGCGATGAAGTTGCGGATATCGCCACTGCCCGCGCGATCCAGCCGGACTTGCAGCCGTTGCGCGGCTTCGCCATATACGGCGATGGCCATCACGGCATCGGCATTTTTCAGCCAGCGATCCAGCGTTTTGTCGTCCGCCGCCAGTACTTGCGATTGCGTGCGCAGCAGGATTTTATCCTTGCCGTTATTGGCGAGTATCACGTGCGCCGCATTGGCCACTGCCGGGGCGGTGCGATCGGAGACGATGCCGAACAGCGTGGCAGCGGAAGCAGGCGGGCTGGAAAGGGTGAATGCGGCAAGTAGCAGGCCGCCAAGGGTATAAGCAGGCAGCCGGGCCATCATGCGGTGAAGAGGGCGGCGGCCGCTTGCGGGTTGGAGGGGAAGTAAAAATGCAGATAGCTCGCGGTGAGGCTGCCATGGCGGTAGATGGCTTCGCCGGGTTTTCCGCGCTGGGTGATGGCGCTGTGCATAGGCGGCAAGGTGGTTTCCATGCGGGAGTAATGAAATGTATGGGCGTTGAGGCGTCCATCGGCAAAGTCGGCAAACTGCACGCCCAGCCCCTGAAAGCGCGGCTGCATGCTGGTGCTGCCAGGCAGCAGGCCAAACATCGGTGTGCTATCAATCGCCTCACTGAGTGCCATCATGCCGCCACACTCGGCCAGCATGGGCATGCCCGCTTGCCAGGCTAGTTGCAATGCCTCGCGCATGGCGGCATTGGCGCCAAGCGTCGCTGCATGGATCTCCGGGTAGCCGCCGGGAAACCACAGGGCATCGGCGGCAGGCAGCGCCTGATCATATAGCGGTGAGAAAAATTCGAGGCTGGCGCCCAACTCGCGCAGGCAATCCAGATTGGCCGGGTAAATAAAACAGAAAGCCGCGTCGCGGGCGATGGCGATGGTTTTGCCCGCCAGCGGACGGAAGCTATCGGCTGGGGTGTGGGCTAGTGCAGCGAAGTCGGTAGCCGGGGGCAGCGGCAAGATGCCATCGGGCTGCGAGGCCAGCAGGGCCTGGGCTGCAGCGCTGATGCGTTGTTCCAGATCGTCAATCTCGTCGGCACGGTGCAGACCGAGGTGGCGTTCTGGCAATGAAAAGTTGTCGGATTTTGGCAAGGCGCCCAGCCATGGAATATCGGCTGGCAGGCTCTGACGCAATAAATCCGCATGGTGGCTGCTACCGGTGCGGTTGCCGATGACACCTGCCGGAATCAGCGCCGGGCGATAGCGATAAAGCCCGGCTGCCAGTGCGCCAAAAGTCTGCGCCATGCCAGCAGCATCTACCGTCAGGGCGACAGGGATACGAAAGCGTTCGGCGATATCAGCGCTGGATGGCGCACCATCGTAAAGCCCCATCACGCCTTCAATGATGATCACATCGGCGTCGAGCGCGGCCTGATGCAGCCTGGCCTGGATATCGGCCTCGCCATTCATGGCCAGGTCGAGGTTGTAAACGGGATGACCGGTGGCGGTCGCCAGGATCATGGGGTCAAGAAAGTCTGGGCCGCATTTGAAGCCGCGTACCCGCAAGCCACTATCGCGCCAGGCGCGGGCCAGGGCCGCGGTGACCAGTGTTTTACCCTGATTGGATGCCGGGGCGGAAACCAGCAGGGCCGGGCAGGCCGCCGCTACCACTCCACCCCCGGCATGGCTTGCACGCCATTTTTAAAGGCATGCTTCACCATATTCATTTCGGTGACGGTGTCGGCCTGCTCTATCAGCTCCGGCGGTGCCGCCCGGCCGGTGACGACCACGTGCTGCATAGCAGGGCGCGCGGCAATGTCCGCCAGCACATCGGCCAGCTCCAGGTAATGGTATTTGAGCACGATATTGAGCTCGTCCAGAATCACCACGCCGACACTGCTATCTTGCATGGCCTGCTGCGCCTGGGCCCAGCCTTGTTTGGCAGCGGCAATATCGCGATCGCGATTTTGCGTTTCCCAGGTAAAGCCTTCGCCCATGACATGCCAGGTAACATTTGGCTGGTTGCGGTAAAAGGCCTCTTCGCCGGTGTCAGAGCGGCCTTTGACAAACTGCACCACCACCGCACGCTGACCATGCCCCAGCGCACGCGCCAGCAGGCCAAACGCTGCGGTGGATTTGCCTTTGCCATTGCCGGTATTCACCAGCAACAGGCCGCGCTCTACCCGGGCGGCCTCAATCTTGGCATCGACCACTGCTTTTTTGCGTGCCATGCGATCGGCATGGCGCTGGTTCAGCCCCTGGTCTTGCTCACTCATGCGGCTTGCTTGGCATCAGCGCGCACCAGCTTGATCACGATATGAATGATGGCGGCGGTGGCGATGTAAAACGCCAGGGTTTGCAGGGAGGATGGATAGTACTTGGTCAGGCGTGGCAGGAATTCCATCAGTGATGGATCGGCGTAGCGACCGGAGAAGAAGTAGAAGCCGCCGCTGGAGAACAGGTGGCAGATAAAGCTACTGACCAGTACAGCGCCGCTCAATGTGAACAGGGATTTGATGGCAAAGCTGTAGTGCTTGGCAAACCAGCGACCGCCCAGCCACAGGGTACCGTAAGCCGGTACCAGGAAGCCATAGGCCGGGCTGGTGCAGAAATCGCTGCCGCCACTGGCGCTGACTGAGGCAAAGTCCAGACCGGCTGCGAGGCCCATGAAGACGGGAAACACCCACATTGGGCGCAGATAAACACCCAGCATGAAAAAGACGGCCCAGGATGCGCTGGGCAGATGGTTGACGCTGGCAAAGTGGTTGCCACGCGTCATGATCATGAGTGCTGCGAGCAGTAAGCCGACGATAAGCTGTTGCTGTTTGGTGAGGTTAAGCATGAGAGATTGCCTTCTGGTTAAAGTATTTAAGAAACGGAACATTTCAATATTTTAAATGAAATGTTCCCTTAACATTGCCTCTTGCATGGCCTATCGTTTTGCCGCTGCTCTTTGCTCGCCTTAAAGCGCAGGCGAATAACGCAGGGTGACAAACAGATTAGTACCAAAGGTTCCGTAGTTCTGTGCCAACTCATACTCGCGATCAAACAGATTGTTGACGCGCGCATTCACTGACCAGTCCTGGTTGATGCGGTAATTGGTAAACACATTCACCTGGGTGTAACCGCTCAGGCGGAGAGCGTTGGCCGTGTCATCAAAACGATGGCCGGAGCTTTCGATTTCACTGCCAAATTGCCAGTCGCCCCACGTTTGGGTTAAGCCCAGCGCGCCATGCTCACGGGCGCGACGCGGCAGCCAGTTTCCTGTGTCGGCATCTTCTGCCCGCAAAAAGTCGGCGTTGCCGTATACCTGAGTGCGATCCCAGCTGCCGTTGTAGCTCAGCGTCAGGCCTTTGAGATCGGCTTTATTGACGTTGATGGGTGGAGTAGTTGTGCCCACCGATGGCGTGATGATCAGGTTATCCACCTTATTTTTGTAATAGATGGCGCTGATACGCTGGCCACCCTGGCTAAATTGCAGGCCAATCTCGCCATTTTCGGCTTCTTCCGGTTTGAGGTTGGGATTACCTATGTATCTACCTTGCAAGGGGCTATAAAGCTGATTAAAGGTTGGTGCATTAAATGCCGTCCCGTATAGCGCATGGGCGCGCCATTGCGGATTAATCTGGTAAGCATACCCAAGGCTGCCGGTGGTTTTGTCGCCAAACTGCGAGTTCTGGTCGAGGCGACTGTTGGCCTGGAACTGGTGGCTCCCGAGCTTGTATTGCCAGCCCAGCAGATAGGATTGAATGTTGCGTTCATCCTTGGCAAATTTGGTCGTTCCATCAACCTTCTGTTCGCGCCGCTCAGAGCCCAGCGTAAACAAGCCCAAATCTGTCGTGATGTCGTTTTGCCAGCTGTATTGGGTTTGCGTGGTCTTGATCAGTGAGCGGACTTTCAGGGTATTGGCCGTGTTGGGGCTGAATGACTCCAGATTGTCCTCACTCTGGCCGACGCTGAAATTGCTCATCCAGTTTTCTGTGAACTGATTTTTGCTGTAAACCGAGATCAGAGTCTGGCGGCGGTTGCCATAATAATCAAAGCGGTTTGTTGGGTTTGCTGCTGGACTAGTATTGCCACCATCGTAATGGTTGGTGCCCTCATTCAGCCAGCCCTGGATGCCGAGCTCATGGTTCTCGGTGAAATGCTGAGCCAGCTTCAATGACACATTTCTGTTGTTATAGCCATCGTCATCCGGGTTGTAATTTCTTAATGTTTTATTGGCAATGGCAGAGACGCCATTGGTGGAACTGGTTCCCGCCTGCACGCTGAAACTGGTGTTTTCTACACGCCCGGCGACGCCTGCCGAGGCGCTGCTGCTGCCATAGGTGCCCAGGCCCACGCTCGCATTCAGGCGCGGTTTGCCTTTGCCGCTCTTGGTAAAAATCTGGATAACGCCGCCAATTGCATCAGCGCCATATAAACTGCTCGCGGGGCCGCGCAGGATTTCCACGCGCTCAATCTGGTCGAGCGGAATATTTTCAAGCGCTGTGGTGCCAGTGGTGGCGGAGCTGACGCGCAGGCCGTCTATCAACACTAGCGTATGTGTGGCGTTGGCACCACGGATAAAGATATCAGCAGATTTGCCAGTGCCGCCATTCTGTACGATCTGCACGCCGGGTTGCATGGCGAGCAGTTGCACCAGCGTCGTCTGACCGGCTTTCTGAATCTGATCCTGGGTAATGACGGAAATATCGCCCAGCGCATCGCTGACTTTTTGTTCGGTGCGGGCGGCGGTGACGACGATGTCTGACAGCGTGGTATCGGCCGCCAGTGAATTGAATGAATGCGCAAACAAAGGCGCAAGCGCGATGGCGAGTGCAGAACGGTGAAGCATGGAATTTTCCTTATGCTGTTCCCGGCAACGCTTGCGCCTGTGGCGTGGTAATCAAGACAGAGTGGAGAACAGCTGAAGAGAGTCTGGTGACGCTGCAACCCCGCAGCAATCCCTTGAATCATCAGGCCGGTCTCCGGGCTCATACGTTTTGTTAATCCGCCTTCCCATGGCTATGCCACAGTGGCGTGTAGGATCAACCACACGTAATTACCGTTGCGGGGGCAGCACAGGGTTTGTTTGTGAAAACGCACCTGTTTCCCAGTTTCACCTCATCGCAGAATAGCGACTTCGGCACCTGAACAACTGCGTGGATTATATGCGATGTCGCCGAAAATAAACAGGCGGGGAAATGTGGTTGAGGAAAAGCGAGGAACGAATGTTAGGCGCCTGGAGATACAATTTTTGCAAGCTTGCATGCAGCCCAGCAGATTGCCGGGCTGAGAATGTTGATGCGGCTGACGTGGGCTACCACGCTACCCGACAAAGATTAAAGCGATATGCGGCTGGGAGCGGCGATACGCAATTTGAATAAACGGGCTGCCAGCCAACCAATCGCCACATACATCAACGCGTAGCCTACATAGGGCATGTAATACTTGGCTACGCGGACGCTAAATTCGGTAATGGTCAGGCTATCCACTTTGTCTGAAAACGCAAACCAGAAGGCATTGGATACCACAAAAGCAATGCTGGTAGAGCCCCAGGCAAACAAGGCAAATGGCAAGATGGAAAATGGCTTGTCACTATCCGCCAGTAACCGTCCCGCGCCCCATACCAAGCCATAGGTGGGAATCAGGCCCCAGTAACCAGGCGACATGCAGTAATCCGACACGCCTTGCCAGCCCATGGCATACCCATCCATGCCAAATGCCGCAATCAGCGCCAGCCCCAGCCAGCTGGTGTTCGTAATCAGCAAGCCGCCCATGAACAGCACCGCCAGCGTGGCGTCCGGCAGGTAAACATCATTGCCGAAATGCTGGGTGCGAGTGGCGATGATCAAGAGAATCAGGATAGCGCCCACCCAGAAAGACTGCTTGTTGTGCTGCGGCATTTCGTCAAAACTCCGTTGTGCTTGCTTAGTGTCTTGGATTGTAACCGTTTAAATAAATTTTCCAAACGTAAAAAAGCCGCTATCCCTTTGTGAGATTGCGGCTTTATAGTGTATTAGGCTAGAGGTCTATTTTCATGCCGATGCGCCAGGTCCTTGAAAAGTCAACAGGGTAAATGCTACCGATGGTCGGACTATCATCGCCTACTTGTATCGCATTTTTATGTTCAAAAATATTATTGATAGAAGTAAATACCTGAAATTTTGAAAATGCATAAGACGCGGCAAGATTGGTTGATTGGTAACTAGTTTGCTTATGTATAAAATTATTTCTGAAGTCATTGAGAGCGTAGGAAGGAGCTCTCCATACCTGGCTAAGGTTTACATAAGCATTGTCCCAAAAGCGATATCCGATATTTCCGACAATGCTGTGCTTGGCAACGCCAGGTAAATCATTGCCATTAAATGCTCCATCGCCCTCATTTTCCCGGTCAATGACGGCTCGGGTATATGTGTAAATAATCGAGGTAGTGGCGTTTTCAGTGATTTTGTATTGGTCTTGCAATTCCACGCCGTATTTGTGGGATTTATCAATATTCGTATTGAAGCTTGTATTGAAATCCCCAGTATTGAAATAGTAAATTTCATCATGTAACCACGATTTGAATACTGTTAGTTTGAGACGATTTTGAGATACAACATGATTGAATCCAATGTTCAGGGTTTTTGCTTTTGCTGGATTGATAAAGCCATTAAAAGTGCCACCAATGAAAAAACGGTCAACACCAGGTGCCTGGAAGGCACTGTTGTAATTTGAAAAAATGCTCGCTTGTGGGCTTATTTTGTAATTCAAACCGACATCCCAAGCGTTCAAAAGCTGGCTGTCCTCCAGCTTGGTTCCCGGTTCTTTATATTCGTATTTTACTTGTTCACGGCGGGCGCCTGCTGAAAAAGTCCAGTCATTGATTCGCCATTCAGTCTGTAAAAACGCAGCTAAGTTGTCTTTGTCAGTTGAATTGTTTCCAAAGGTAGATTTTGTAATTCTGTTGCCTTGAAATTGTTGTAACCCACTCACTATGCTGAATAAGGGAGTTTGGTAAGTGATTGCCATGTCATTCGAGCGATAGTCATAATTGCCTGAGAAGCTAAAGAAGTCAGAGAGTTTGTCTTCCTGTATATGGTTTGCGGTGAATTTCCAATTCTCTGTAAGTTGGTAATCAATGCCGATACGCCAAGTATCGGAGTCCAGTGCTTGATGGGTGTAGGGTCTGCTGCCGCCGCTTTGGCGCGGATCAGCATTGAACTGTTCACGTGTAAGAGAGTTGTTATAGCGAATATCGTTGCGCGAACTGGTACCTTCAAAATTCAGACGAAGGCCATCAATGGGTTTAATCGCAAGCTTGATGTTTTGTGAGGTACCCGAGAATTTATCTTTATTGCCATTGATATCTTTTTTGCTGAAGCCATCATTGCTGTCATCAGTAGCTGTTGCAGACAGATCAAAATATTGCTCGGAAATGCCTGCTGCGACCGTGCCAGTTTTGCTTCCAAAATTTCCGGCAGATACGGTTGCTGACACTCCAGTACGGTTTTTTGTATAAATCTGGATAGTCCCTGCCATGGCGCCATCACCGTAAATAACCGAGCCGCTACCTTTGGTAATTTCAATACGATCAATATTGCTTAACGGTATGGCACCCAACATCGCGGGGTTCATGTCTATGCCATTCAGGCGTTGCCCATCAACAGTGACGACAATATTTTGATATCCATTTTCACTGCCGTATCCGCGCATATCAATGGCAGGCGTTATTTTGTTGCCAAAGTTAGAGAGCGTGGTCACCGAGGTGTGTTGAGCCAGATAATCATACAAGCTTGTAGCCCCAGAGTTTGAAATCATCTGCTGCGTATGGATCTCTGATGAATAGGTGGTTTCAGTATCTTTACGTTCCAGTTTGTTTGCGGTCACCAGTACGGTTCCGAATTCAAGACTGTCTTGAGCTTCCGCATGGACGCCCGTCGTAAACAGCAAGCCTATCGTACTTGCCAGTATGGTTTTGTTCATGAATACCCCTTTGTGTGCATGCGACCCCGCATGCGAGAAATAAAAAGGGAATACCGTGAGGGAAGCTGTTGAATCTATCCGGAACGAAGGCGCAATATGAAATTAAGTTACGTGCGATTCGCTGCGAAAACCGTCACCCCGCGGTATTGCCTGCTTGTGAGCTATCGGGCCGGTCTCCGGGCTTATACGTTTTGTTCATTCGCCTTCCCATGCATATGCACAGTGGCTTGTTGAATGAACCGCACGTAATTACCGTTGCGGGGGCAGCACAGGAATAGTTGCTCGATTAATCGTCAACGCACCTGTTTCCCAGTTTCACCCGGTTTGCAGAGCAGCAAATCGGGCACCAGATAACGTGCATAGGATTATACGTGATGCAAAAAATTTCACCAAAGTGAGATTAAAACTTAACGTGTTGTAATACTTTCAAAAATGCTCGTTAGCAGTTGACCATGCAAGCTTTTTACAATTATAGTGCCGATATGGAATCCGATCTGAAAGCCCTCGAAGACAAGGTAGGTGAGCTGGTGCAGCTTTACCATGCCGTGCGTTCGGAGAATCTGCAATTGCGTCAGGAGCTTGCCCAAAGCCGTGATGAATCTCGCCTTTTGAAAGAGCAAATGTCCAAGGCCGGCAGCCGGATCGAGGCTCTGTTAAGCCAATTGCCAGAAGGTAGCCTATGAGCGAAGTGCGTGCAGTTGATGTCAACATCATGGGGCGGGAGTTCAAGGTTTCCTGTACGGATGATGAGCGTGAAGGATTGATTTCAGCCGTCACGTATCTTGATCGCAAGATGCGTGAAATTCGCGATACCGGCAAGGTGATTGGCATTGAACGTATTGCGGTGATGGCTGCCCTCAACATGGCGCATGAGCTTTTGACTACCCGTAGCGGCGGCTTTGACATCGGGGATTTGAAGCGTAGAATGATGTCCATGCAGGAACAGATTGACGAGGCGATTGCCGAGCAAAACAAGTTGTTCTGATCAAAAATTTTCTTTTGCCATGTCTGTCATGGCGCCAGTTTGTTCCCTGCGGTATTGTTTAGGTCATAAATTCCTTGAACTAGTCTTTGGCATCGGTTTCGGTGTGTTGATTCACTGTTGAGCGCGCTCCTAATGTGGGTGTACCTGATGTGTTCCACGCTGTTACCACTTGAACCTTTTGGTTCAGGATGCTGGCCTGGGTGATGCTTGCGGGGAACTCCCACATTGCAAAAAGCACGTGATTCCAATGGAACCCCGTGCTTTTTTTATGGCGATGTCCTGATGATTTGGGTTATCGCAGTTCGTGGTATTTCAAATCTCCCAGACTCACAATCTCCAGCGCACGCTCGTGCGTGGCTTCCAGGATCACCGGCGGCGCAAACCCTGCCTCTGCAGCTTCATGCCAGCGGGCGGCGCACAAACACCAGCGGTCACCGGGTTTCAAGCCTTCAAATCCATATTCAGGTCGTGGCGTACTAAGGTCATTTCCCCGGGATTGGGAAAATGCCAGAAACTCTTCAGTGACTTGCGCGCAGACGGTGTGACTGCCTGTGTCTTCGGGGCCGGTTTCGCAGCAGCCGTTACGGGTGAAGCCGGTCAATGGTTGAGTGCTGCAGGATTGCAGCGGGGTACCTAACACGTTTTTTGCCATGGTGCAGTTCCTGTATCAGTGCTTGGTGTGGGTATACTCCTCGATCTTGAAATGCAGAACCGAGAAGCTGGTTGGGCTTTGACGTTACGCCATTGAGTTGGATTATCATACGTAAAACTGAACGTCATAGAGAAGAAAAATGCGATATTGGTTAATGAAGTCTGAGCCCGGCGATGTGTCGATTGATGATCTTGCCGGTTTTCCCAATCAAACGGTGGACTGGTATGGTGTCCGCAATTATCAGGCACGCAATTTCATGCGTGACCAGATGAAGGTCGGCGATGGCGTGCTGTTTTACCATTCCAACTGTGCCGAGCCTGGCATTGTCGGCATCGCCGAAGTGAGCCGGCTGGCCTATCCTGACCGGTTGCAGTTTGTTGAGGGGCATAAATATTATGACCCCAAGGCAACGCCAGAAAATCCCCGCTGGTTCAATGTGGACGTCAAGCTGGTGCGTAAAACCCGTCTCTTGAGCTTGAAGGAAATGCGCGAAACACCGGAGCTGGAAAGTCTGCGCATTCTGCAGCGTGGTAATCGTCTTTCCATCACCCCGGTAGATCCGCGCGAATGGAATTTCATCATGAAACTGCTGGAAGCCTAGCATGAGCAAGCAGTTTGACGCGCTTGGCCAGGAGCACATGGAGTTCATCTGGCAGCAACCCATGTTCTTTGTGGCTACTGCTGCGCCGGAAGGCCGGGTCAATCTCTCGCCCAAAGGTTTGGATTCATTGCGCGTGCTGGATGCCAACACCGTGGCCTGGCTGAATGTGACGGGCAGCGGCAATGAAACGGCTGCGCATCTGCTCGAAAACCCGCGCATGACACTGATGTTTTGTGCGTTTCAGGGCAAGCCGCTGATTTTGCGTCTGTATGGGCAAGCGCAAGTGGTGCATCCGCATGATCGGGCCTGGAATGACTGGGCCGCCCGCTTTGAGCAGCTGCCGGGAACACGCCAGATTTTTATATTAAAAGTTGATCTGGTGCAGACTTCGTGCGGCATGTCCGTGCCCTTGTTCAGTTACCAGGGCCAGCGAACCCAGTTGACGCAATGGGCAGAAAAACAGGGCGAAGCGGGCATGCGGCGTTACTGGCAGGACAAAAACCAGCGCAGTCTGGATGGCAAACCAACCGGGATTTTTGGTCCGGATCTGTTTGATCCCATTTAACTGTTTTTTCATACTTCGCGTGCAAACTTGAAAAGCAAAAAAGCCCGCAATTGCGGGCTTTTTTGTACTGATCGAAACTACCAGTCAGTGATTTATGGCTGATCCAGGCTACCCATGGATTTGGGATAAGTAACCAGGCCCCAAGGCATATCCTTGTCGGTCACGCGTTTTACGACATCCAGCGTCGTCGCATCAAATACCACCACTTCGTTGGATTTGCCGCATGCCAGCAGAATCTGCTTGTCATCAGGTGTGAAGCTGAAGTGCCAGCAACGATCACCGGTGGTAACAGACTTCACCTTGCTGTAGGTCTTGGCATCGTAGACTTCCAGGGCTTTTTCCTTGGAGGTGGCGACATAGATGTGCTTGCCATCGCGGTCATAGGCGATGCCGTATGGGCCCTTGCCGGTATCTACAGTCTTTAACACCTTGAACTTGTCATCCAGCACGACAAACTTGTTGCCGAACTCCAAGGTGGCGACATAGGTTTTGCCATCAGGGGAAACCTTGATGCCACGTGGGCGTTCGCCGTATTCCTTGGTCTTGACGGTTTTCAGCAACTTGCCTGTGGCAATGTTGTGGACGGTGATGGTGTTGTCAGCCTCATTGGTGATAATCAGCTTTTTGCCGTCCTTGGAGAATTCAATGCCTTCGGTTTCCGGGCCGCCGACAATCTCACGGATTTTCTTGCCTTTTTTCAGATCCACAATGGCGATGCGGGCTGGCTCGTCGTCATCATCGTCATCTTCCTTGGCTGAGGGTTCACCTGGTTTTGGTGGTGGGCCGCCTTTGGAGCTGGGCTCAAACGATACAAAGGCGAGGTCGCCCTTGATGCGCACAAATTCGGGGTTTTTGCCGATGTCGATATGCTGCACCAGCTTGCCAGTGGCGGTATCGATCACCGAGATATTGCCATTTTCCTTGTTGGCGGTGATGAGCAACTTGCCATCCGCCGTGACGCCCAGGCCACGTGGTGCCTTGCCCTGAATGTCGATGGTTCTGCTGGTTTCCAGCGTATCCAGATTGATGACGCTGACACCGGCATCCTGATTGGTCACATACGCGATACCTTTGTCGGCCATTGCCGTATGGCTTGCCAATAGTCCGCTGGCTGCCAGGATCAAGGTGGCGCTAAACCTCATGACGAGGGGGGTAGATTTCATGCTGACTCTCTCCTTCTTACGTGGTGGTTGACGTGCTTTTTATGATCTGTTGTAGGCAACGTCAAAATGCATAGGTTCATTGCCGTGCAGCATGCCTGGAGGCATTGCACGGGGCCGCTGACATCCATGCAAAAATCATGCTGGAAAATTAATTCGAATTATTTCAGCTACTTGAAGAAATCCCCCAAAGAAACTGGCTGTAAGCAACCACCACTTTGGTTGCTTACAGCCAATGGCCTAGCCTAAAAATAATTCATAGGCGGGGTTGTGGCTTTCATTCCAGTAGGGGTAACCCAGGTTCTGCAGGAAGTCGGCAAATGCCTGCTGGTCTTCAGGCGGAACCTGCATGCCGACCAGCACGCGGCCGAAGTCTGCGCCGTGGTTGCGATAATGAAACAGGCTGATGTTCCAGTTATGCCCCATGGTGTCGAGGAAATTCATCAACGCGCCGGGTTTTTCGGGGAATTCGAAACGGTATACGCATTCATGCTTGGCTTGCGGGGCATGACCGCCGACCAGATGGCGCAGATGCAGCTTGGCCACTTCGTTGTCGGTCAGGTCCAGCGTGGCCAGGCCATGCGCCTGCAGCATCTCGACCAGTGCCCGCGACTCCGCTGGATCCTGAATGGCAATGCCGACATAGATGTGGGCGGCCTGTGGATCGGAGTAGCGATAATTGAATTCGGTAATGCTGCGGCCACCCAGCAGGCGGCAGAAGGTTTTGAACGAACCCGGTTTTTCCGGAATGGTGACGGCCAGCACGGCCTCGCGCTTTTCGCCGATTTCGGCGCGCTCAGCGACAAAGCGCAGGCGGTCAAAATTGATATTGGCGCCAGAGGCAATGCCAATCAGCGTTTTGCCCTGCAGCTGGTGACGCTTGGCGTATTCCTTAAGTCCGGCGGTGGCAAGCGCACCTGCAGGTTCCAGAATCGAACGCGTGTCTTCAAACACATCCTTGATGGCGGCGCATATGGCGTCGTTATCGACCAGTATCATTTCATCCACATACTCACGTGCCAGGCGGAAGGTTTCTTCACCGACCTGCTTGACGGCGGCGCCATCGGCAAAAAGTCCGACCTGATCCAGCATCACACGCTGGCCTTGATCCAGCGAAAGCTGCATGGCATTGGCGTCGTTTGCCTCTACGCCGATGATCTTGATCTCCGGGCGCACCTGTTTGACATAAGCGGCAATGCCGGCAATCAGGCCGCCGCCACCTACGCAGCAGAAGATAGCTTCGATGGGCTCTGGATGCGCATCCAGGATTTCCATGGCAATGGTGCCCTGGCCTGCAATCACATAAGGGTCATCAAAGGGGTGTACAAAGGTCAGGCCTTGTTCCTGCTCCAGCTTGAGCGCATAGGCATAGGCGTCTGAGTAGGAGTCGCCTTGCAGCACGACTTCGGCGCCGCGATTTTTAACTGCATTGATCTTGATCATGGGCGTGGTGGTCGGCATCACGATCACGGCACGGCAATTGAGCTTTTGCGCGGCGAGGGCGACACCTTGGGCATGGTTGCCGGCTGAGGCAGTGATCACGCCACGTTGCAATGCATCGGCGCTGAGATGCGCCATTTTGTTGTAGGCGCCGCGGAGCTTGAAGGAAAAAACCGGCTGCATGTCCTCGCGCTTGAGCAAAACCCGGTTGCCAATTCTGGCAGAGAGATTGGGCTGAAACTCCAGTGCGGTTTTGCTGGCGACGTCGTAGACGCGCGCAGAGCGAATTTTTTCCAGGTAGTCGTTTTTCATTAGGGGGCCGGGCGTGTATGATTCAAGTTTGGACGTGATTATAAAGAAAACAGGTAGGTAAAAGTAAAATGGCAACACAAGACGAATTGAAACAACAAGTAGCGAAGGCCGCGGTTGAATACGTTAAGGGCGGCATTATTGGGGTAGGCACCGGCTCTACTGCCAACTTTTTTATCGACGAACTGGCCAAGGTCAAAAGCAAGATTGATGGCGCGGTAGCAAGCTCGGAAGCCACTGCACAGCGTTTGCGCGCCCACGGCATTGAAGTATTTGACCTCAATAGCGTGGATGGCATGGAAATCTATGTCGATGGCGCCGATGAAATCACCGAGCACATGCACATGCTGAAAGGCGGTGGCGGTGCTTTGACCCGCGAAAAAATCGTCGCAGCCTGTGCCAAGACATTTATCTGTATCTGTGATGCCAGCAAGTATGTGCCTGTGCTGGGCAAATTCCCGCTGCCAGTAGAAGTATTGCCCATGGCCCGCAGCCACGTGGCACGCGAGCTGACCAAGCTGGGCGGTCAACCCAAGCTGCGCGACTTTACCACCGATAACGGCAACATCATTCTGGACGTGCATGGCCTGGAAATCCTCAACCCGGTTGAGATGGAAGCCAAGATCAACCAGATCGTGGGTGTTGTCACCAACGGTTTGTTCGCCGCGCGTCCTGCAGATGTTCTGCTGTTGGCCACGCCGGAAGGTGTGAAGACATACAAGCGCTAATGACGCGCCGCTGCTGAGAGGGTCTGGTGCTTGCGCCAGGCCACTCAGTCCGATAATTCGGGAAGATGAAGCGGTTGGGGGTTGTGCGGGCAGACATCAAACTGTCACATTCGCTGATTACACTACAGCGCTCACTTGATGACTGACCTGCGCTCTACATACTGAATAAAGGATCTGCGCTATGCAATTTGAACATACTTTCAAGCAATACGATGCCGAACTGGAAGCCGTCCGCGCCAAAGTGCTCCAGATGGGTGGCCTGGTGGAGCAGCAGATCGTCAATGCGCTGGATGCATTGGTGAATGCCAACGCCAGTCTGGCCGAAAGCGTCATTGCCAACGATCACCGCGTGAATGGTCTCGAAGTGCAGGTGGATGAAGACTGCAGTCATATCATTGCCCGTCGCCAGCCCGCTGCCGGCGATTTGCGCATGATCATGATGATGGTCAAGACCATTACCGATCTGGAGCGTATTGGTGACGAGGCAACCAAGATTGCCCGCGTTGCCCAGAAAATCTACGAATCCGACCGCATGTACACCCCACGGTTTGCTGAAATCAAAACCATGGTGGGCCTGGTGCGCGAAATGCTGCGTACTTCGCTGGATGCCTTTGCCCGCCTGGACGTCAGCAAGACTGTGGATGTTGCCCGTCAGGATGAGCAAGTGGATGAGCAATTCCGTGCCGCCATGCGTCAACTGATCACCTTCATGCTGGAAGATCCCCGTACCATCTCCATGTCACTGGAAGTGCTGTTCGTGGCCAAGGCGGTGGAGCGTATCGGTGACCATGCCAAAAACATCGCCGAATACGTGGTGTACATGGTAAAGGGCAAGGATGTGCGCCATACCAGCATGGAAGAAATGGAACGCGAAACGCTGCAGTCCTGATTCCGAGAGCCTGCACAGCAAACCCCGTCTCTCCAGATCACCGGAAGACGGGGTTTTTGTCTTGAGGTCCGCCAATCGGGCATTTCAGGATTTATACTAAGAATTCATCACCTCATATCTCCAAAGGTTGTTTTGGCTACACAAATACCGGCACCTACTGAAATTGCCGCAGTAGATCTAGGCTCCAACAGTTTCCGTCTGCAATTGGCCAAAGTGGTCGATGGTCATCTTATTTTTCATGACTCCCTGCGCGAAGCGGTGCGGTTGGGTGCTGGCCTGGGCAAAGACAAACGCCTGGATGAAGACGCGCAGCGTCGCGCCATCGAGTGCCTGAAGCGTTTTGGCGAACGCCTGCGCGGTTTGCCGCCGCATGCCGTCCGAGCCGTGGCAACCAATACCTTTCGTGTTGCCAAAAATGCACCACAACTGCTGAAAGAGGCCGAAGCTGCCTTGGGCTTTCCGATCGAAATCATCGCCGGGCGTGAAGAAGCCCGCATGATTTTTGTGGGCGTCAGTCATTGCCTGCCGCTATGCGAACACAAGCGGCTGGTGATTGATATTGGCGGCGGCTCCACCGAGTTTATTGTGGGCGAGGGTGTTGAGCCTATCCAGATGGAAAGCCTCTATATGGGTTGTGTCAGTTACAGCCTGCGGTTTTTCCCGGAAGGCCGCCTGACGGAAGACAACTTTGAGCAGGCTCGCATTGCAGCCGCGACTGAAATTCAGGCAATCCGCAAAAATTTCTCGTCATCCAACTGGCAGGAGGCGGTGGGCTCCTCCGGCACCGCGCGTTCCCTGGGAGAAATCATTCGTCTAAATGGCCTGAGCGATGGCAGCATCACCTATGAAGGATTGCGTTTTATCCGGCAGCAATTGATCAAGGCGCGCGATATCAAGAAAATCGAGCTGGCCGGTGTCAGCGCAGATCGCGCGGCGGTATTGCCGGGCGGCCTTTCCATCATGCTGGCGGCATTTGAGGCGCTCAACATAGACAAGATGACAACTGCCGACACCGCGCTGCGTGAAGGCGTGCTGTATGAGCTGCTGGGCCGCATTCATCATCATGACACCCGCGAAGCGACGGTGAGCAGCTTCATGCGGCGTTACCATGTGGATGCGGCCCAGGCCAAGCGCGTACACAGGCTGGCGCTGGATTTGCTGGCGCAGGTGAGTGACCAGTTGCGCATGGACGTGAGCAAGGCAGAAAATTACCTGACCTGGGCGGCCAAATTGCACGAAATTGGCATTTCCATCGCCCATAGTGGCTATCACAAGCATTCGGCCTATGTGATTGAGAATGCGGATATGCCCGGCTTTTCAAAAATGGATCAGGAGACCCTGGGCTTTCTGGTGCGGGCGCAACGCCGCTCACTCGCCAAGCTGGCGGTGCCCATGTTGTCGGACGACCATTGCCTGCTGGTGCTGATTTTGCGTCTGGCGGTGCTGTTCCATCGCAGTCGCCTGAGTGACAGGCAGCCCAAACTTGGCCTGAAAGGGCATGGTCAGCGCTTTGAGTTATCAGTGGAGCCAGGCTGGCTGAGTGAAAATCCGCTCACCGATGCCGAATTGCGTAATGAAGTGGATTACTGGCGCGAGATTGGCATCAGCCTCACCCTTGCTTGATGGTCAGGATTTGAGGGGAGAGATCAGGAATGGGCGTTGCGCGTTGAGGCAATGCCCAACATTGACTGGTTTAAGTCCAAGGTAAATCAGATAAATCAGGTAAATCAAATGCGCCCGCCAAAGGAGACTTCCTTGGCGGGCGCATTTGCTTAGATCTCCGGTGGCAGATCCTGCCCGAGTTCCTGAATCAGGAAGTTCTGCGCGCTGAAGGCGGTGCCGCGACGTGCCGGACGCAGTTTGTAGGTGCCATCAGGCAACATTTCCCAGGCGTTCGTATTGTCCTTGAGGTAAGGCTCCAGGCCCTCGCGGATTACACGCTTTTTCACCTTGGCATCCAGTATCGGCAGGCATACTTCAATCCGGCGGAAGAAGTTGCGGTACATCCAGTCGGCACTGGCGAGGTACACATCCTCAGCCCGGTTGTTGTAGAAGTAGAAAATGCGGGTATGTTCCAGGAAGCGCCCCACAATCGATCGCACGCGGATATTGTCAGATATGCCGGGAATGCCGGGTTTCAGCGCGCAGACGCCGCGCACGATCAGATCAATTTCCACGCCTGCCGCTGACGCGTCATACAGCGCGCGGATGATATCGGAATCCAGCAGGGCATTCATCTTGGCGATGATGCGCGCTTTTTTGCCGGACTTGGCGATCTCCATCTCGTTCTGGATGGCCTTGATCAGGCGTTGGTGCAGGGTGAATGGCGATTGCCACAGATGGCGCAACTTGCTCGCTTTGCCCAGACCGGTCAGTTGGGCAAACACATCATTCACGTCTTCGCAGATTTCTTCCTGGCAGGTCAGCAAGCCAAAATCGGTATACAGACGGGCGGTACGCTGGTGGTAATTGCCAGTCGACAAGTGCACGTAGCGGCGCAGCTTGTCATCTTCACGCCTAACTACCATGGCCATCTTGGCGTGCGTCTTGTGGCCCACTACGCCATAGATCACATGCGCACCGGCATTTTCCAGTTTGGCGGCCCAGTTGATGTTGGCTTCTTCATCGAAACGCGCCAGCAGTTCCACCACGACCGTGACTTCCTTGCCGCGGCGCGCCGCCTCAATCAGCGATTGCATCAGGGTGGAGTCAGCGCTGGTGCGATAAAAGGTCTGCTTGATCGCCAGCACCGTAGGGTCTTCCGACGCCTGCTTGATGAACTCGATGACCGGGTTGAACGATTGGTAAGGATGATGCAAGAGCACATCGCCCTTGCGGATTACCTTGAATATGTCAGCTTCCTTGGCGAATTCCTTGGGTGCGCTGGGGGTATAGCGGGCAAACTTCAGCTCTGGGCGATCCACCCAGTCTGGTACTTGCATCAGCCGCACCAGATTGACGATGCCATTCACCTGATAGAGGTCTTCTGGCCCCAGGCCAAACTGGCCAAGCAGGAAGGACGACATGGCCGGTGGGCAACTGTCGGCGACTTCCAGCCGCACAGCGTCGCCATACTGGCGGTGCGAAAGCTCGCCCTGCAGGGCGATGCGCAAGTCTTTGGTTTCTTCATCGTCCAGATTGAGGTCGCTGTCGCGTGTCACGCGGAACTGGTAGCAGCCTTTGACCTGCATGCCGGAGAACAGCTCATCCACATGCGCATGCAGGATGGATGACAGGAAGACAAAGCCATATTCGCAACCTGCGATATCGCTGGGCAAGCGAATAACTCGGGGCAACGCGCGCGGCGCTTGTACCACGGCAACGCCGGAGTTGCGGCCAAAGGCATCCTTGCCTTCGAGCTCTACCGCAAAATTAAGGCTCTTGTTCAGTACGCGAGGAAACGGATGCGATGGATCCAGCCCGATAGGCGTGAGGATGGGCATCAGCTCGCGGAAGAAATAATTGCGTATCCATTCGCGCTGGGTATCGTTCCAGTGTCCACGACGCAGGAAGCGGATATCGAGCTGGGCTAATTGTGGCAGCACGATGTTATTGAGGATGTTGTACTGGTGATCAACCAGCTCGTGGGATTCGCTGCTGATTTTTTCAAATGCCTGCTTGGGCATCAGGCCATCCGGGCCTACATGCAGCGAGTTGTATTTGATTTGCTCTTTGAGTCCGGCTACGCGAACTTCAAAAAATTCGTCCATATTGCTGCTGAAAATACAGAGGAATTTGAGGCGCTCAAGCAGCGGGACACGTTCGTCTTCGGCTTGGGCCAGCACGCGGCGGTTGAAGGCAAGAATGCCGAGTTCGCGATTTACAAAGTATTCTGGGCTCAATTTGAGTGGGAACAAAATTAAAACCTCACTCTACTGATGCAATATGACAAAACGATGACTCATGTGAAGGTTTTGTAAACACATGGGTCATCGCTCATGATGGCGTTTTTTAATTAATCTTTAGGTGGAACATAGCCAGAAGCGGTATCTGCCCCGCTGCCAAAAAAGTAGGCTTCGGTTTGCTGGGAGAGATATTTGCGTGCTTGCGGGTCCGCCAGGCTCAGCCGGTTTTCATTCACCAGCATGGTTTGTTGCTTGAGCCAGCCAGCCCAGGCTTCTTTGGAAACGTTTTCATAAATACGTTTACCGAGCTCGCCAGGGTAAGGGGGGAAATCCAAGCCTTCCGCGTCATGTCCCAATTTAACGCAATGTACAGTCCGTGCCATAAGTGTTCTATCTCGCAAATGCCAAAACGACATGATAACGCATGGGGTATGCCGGGGGTAGCTCTGCTTGGGCCTGGAAAGGCGCGGGCGGGATGGAAAGAGAGGGCGTGAGGCAGGTGCTGCCCCACGCCCGATACGACTAGAACGCGCCGCGCAAGCCGACCATGATGGAACGGCCACCCATGGGGGCAATGTCCTTCAGGTAGGAAGTGTGGTCACGAATCTCTTCGTTCAACAGATTGTAGGCCTTGGCAAAAGCCTCCAGATAAAACTGTGAGGGAATGCGATAAGTCGCCGTCAGGTTGACCTGGGTGTAACCATTGGTGGCCAGTTCTGCATCTGCCGTGCGGTCTTGCTTGAAGGCGTGCACCACATCCAGCTTGGAGCCAAAGCGATCCAGCTGGTACAAAAAGCCGAAGCCCAGCTTGAGTGGCGCAATGCGTGGCAGTGGTTCGCCGGTATCACGGTTGGTGGCGCGCACATAATCGCCGCGCAGGGTCAGGTCAAGGTCTCCTGTGCCTTCGTATACGCGGAATTTGCCTTCGCCTTCCAGGCCTTTGAAAATGGCAGGCACCTGCAGAATTTGTGCCTCGGTGAGATCACCCCCCACCACGCCATCTTCATCCACTTGCCGCCCGGTATTGTTGAGCGTGATGAAATTGCTGAAGCGGGTGTAGAACGCACCTACGCTGAAACTGTTTTTGCCCTCTTTCCAGCGCAATTGCGTATCTACGCCATTCGAGCGCTCCACATCCAGATTGCTGTTACCAATTTCGTATTGGGCGGTGGCAACGTGAGCGCCATTGGCATACAGCTCGTTGTAGCTGGGTGCGCGTTCGTTATGCGAGAGATTGCCTACCAGCGACCAGGTGGGTGTCAGTGTATACAAGGCGCCAAATGCAGCGCTACGCGGTGCAAAATCACGCGAAACTGCCGGGCCAAATTTTCCGCCGCCATTCGAATCTACATCTACTTGCTCAGCGCGGCCGCCCAGGCTTAATTTCAATGCATCCAGCGGCAGCTCTTCGTATACATACAGGGCTTTGCTGTCGGTGCTGTTTTTGGGAATGAAGGCTTCTTCGCCCAAGGCCTGGAAGCGGGAGTTTTGCAATTGCAGCCCCACCACGCCAGACAGCAGACCGATGTTGCCGTGACGCGCTTCAATCGCAGTTTCCAGGCCGCGGTTACGGAATGTCGTGCCTACCGCGCCATCTTCGATTTCCTGATGCTGGTAATCGGTATGCGCCATCTTGACCTTGACTGCCTGCACGATATTGCCGAGATCGCGGAATTCGGAGGCGAAATCCCAGCGCTGGCTGTCCATGTCGATACGCACATCTTTTTCTGCCACCGTGCCGTAATTGCTGTTGTAGTCAGAGAACGAAAGCCCGGCATAGCCATTACCGAAATTCACCGACGCGCCCAATGCACCGCCATCGGAGCGTGAAGCACTATTAACCAGGCGGCCGCTGTCTTCACGCGCTGTGCCATCTGCTTCACTTTTACGACGGGAAACCGCATAGCCAGGAATATCCAGATCATCCGTTTTGCGTTCGTAGGCATCCGCGTGCAATATCAGAACCCCATTGCCAGCATCAATGACCGCAGCGCCGCTCTTCTGGTTATCGGCGCCACCCAGGCGGACTTCGCCGCGCCCTGTCACACCGTCAATCGCTTCTTTGGGAATACGATGATCAATCGCGTTGACTACGCCACCAACGGCGCTACCGCCATACAGCAATGCCGCCGGGCCGCGTACTACATCAATCTGCTCAATGACTAAGGGATCCAATGCCACGGCATGGTCCGGGCTTAATGCAGAGGCATCCAGAATGCCGACCCCGTTTTGCATGATGCGAACGCGGTCATTATCCAGTCCGCGTATCACGGGACGCGAAGCATTCGGCCCAAAATAACTGGAACTGACGCCGGGGATGGATTTCAGGGTTTCGCCCAGTGTGCTTTCCCGTTGCAGGGACAATTCGCGGCCGCTTAGTACGGAGACTGGTGTTACCAGCGCATCGGAATCTACACCCAACGGGTTGGCAGTCACGGCCACGGGCGCTAATTGCAGCGTGGTGGAAGATTTTGTGGTGTCATCTGCAGCATAAGCGTGGCTTGCAGACAGGGCTGGACTGAACGCCAAAGCGATAGCCATGAATAATTTTTTGCGTGCGCCAGGGCGCGCGGCAGGGGAGATCGGCAGCATTGGTAAACCTCAATTGCATAAACATGAGTGGAGTGTCGGCGACTAACCGGCACAGCGAACAATGGTTATGCAGCAGAGGGAGGAGCGCGCGCTGAAAAGTGGCTGGAAAATGCAGGATTGTACGGGATGCTCTGGTCGTGCCAGGCCAGCTCCGAAAACGGTACTACGGGGATAGCGTGGATGGCAGGCTGCAGGCCTGCTGCCAACTCGCCAAAGCTCAGGCATTTGTCACAGAAACCACCATGAGGCGAAGCATCCTGCTTTTGCGAAAGAATATCCGTGTAGTGCGATATTTCATGCACGGCGGCGCTCTGTTGGCCAAAGGCAAACAGGAACAAGAGCGATACGGTGAGAAATATGCGACGCAACATAGTTGCAAGTTTAGCAGAAATTTACACAAGACGGACAGGGGCCAAGCATCGCATACATTTGTGACACTAAAAAAAACAAAAGGCCGCGAAGGCGGCCTTTGTGTCTGCTAGCTTAATTGCTTAAGCAGCGAAGTTTGCCGAAGCAAAATCCCAGTTGGCCAGAGAAGCCAGGAAAGTCTCAACGAACTTGGGACGTGCATTGCGGTAGTCGATGTAGTAAGCGTGCTCCCATACGTCGATGGTCAGCAGCGCCTTGTCACCGGTGGTCAGAGGGGTGCCAGCGGCGCCCATGTTGACGATATCCACGGTACCGTCAGCCTTCTTGACCAGCCAGGTCCAGCCGGAACCGAAGTTGCCAACAGCAGAAGCCTGGAATGCCTTTTTGAACTCATCGAAAGAGCCCCATTTTGCATTGATGGCATCGGCCAGTGGGCCAGTAGGAGCGCCGCCACCATTTGGCTTCATGCTGCTCCAGAAGAAAGTGTGATTCCAGATTTGCGCGGAATTGTTATAAATGCCGGCTTTGGAATTCTTGATGATGTCTTCCAGGCTGCTGTTTTCGAATTCAGTACCTTTGATCAGGTTGTTCAGATTGGTGACATAGGCTTGGTGATGCTTGCCGTAGTGAAACTCAAGTGTTTCTTCAGAAATGTATGGAGCAAGCGCGTTTTTGGCATAAGGTAAAACAGGTAATTGATGTTCCATTGAGATTTCCTTTGAATAAATGAGGGAGGTGTGACGAAGCTTAGAGTTTTATTCTGCCATAAGAATTCGAGAATTCTCGTGCTGAGAATGATTCTCAAAAAATAGAGAAACCGCCAAGCGCGAGCTGAGCAATGATGTGTAATCCGGGTGTGTCATTCTGAAAAACAGCTTGTCGAAACCTGTTTTGGAGATTCATGTAAGCAAGGCTGGCGTGATGTCGTAGCCAAAATCCAGAGTGTTACTTTTTGCGGGCGCGTGGATGAGCCGAATCATAAACTTTGGCGAGATGGTGAAAATCCAGATGCGTATACACCTGCGTAGTACTGATGTTGGCATGCCCCAGCATCTCTTGCACGGCACGCAGATCGCCACTGGATTGCAGCACATGACTGGCAAAGCTGTGTCTGAGCATGTGAGGATGCACGCGGATATTGATGCCTTGCCGGATCGCCCATTGCTGCAGGCGATATTGCACGGCGCGGCGACTCAGGCGTTTGCCGAGGCGCGACAGGAAAAGCGCCGAGGTATCCTGAATGGGCAAGCCAGATCGTATGGCGAGCCAGGCTTGCAAGGCATTCATGGCGTGTTGCCCGACGGGAACGATGCGCGTCTTGTTGCCTTTGCCGGTGACGGTAATAGTGCCTTCGCCCAGATTCAAGGCATCCAGATTCAGGTTAACCAGTTCGGCCAGGCGCAGACCGGAGGAGTAAAACAGCTCCAGCATGGCATGGTCGCGCTGGGCCAGGGTATCTTCATCGTCTATGGAAACCAGTTGTACGGCCTGATCTGGCGACAAGGCGTGCGGTAATGATTTTGGCGATTTTGGCGCGCGTATACCTTGGCATGGATTGGCTGAAAAACCATGGCGCTGAATAAGAAACTCGAAAAATCCGCGCCATGCGGAAAGCATGCGGGCGATGGATCTGCCACCCAGATTGCGGCCATGCAGGGTGGCTACGTGGCGACGAATATGGGTGCCTGTCATATTCTGCAGCGGCACCTCACCATTCAACTCCAGCAGCACCTTCAGGTCGCGCTGGTAATTCTCGCGCGTCAGCGGACTTAAGCGCCGCTCATGGCTCAGATGGTCGAGATATTGGACAAGATAATCGACCATCTGGCTTTAGCTGTACAAGCTAGCTGAGCGTGACATGGCGTAACAGTGCGGCGCTGACCAACTCGCCAATACGCTTCAGGAAGAGGGTGCCCATTTCCGGATAAAAGCGATTGGCATCGTCGGAGGCTAATGCCAGCAGGCCAAAGGCATGCTCGCTACGCAGGGCGATGAGGGCATAAGACTGCGGTGTCGCATCAGTGCCAAACCATGTGGCAAGATCGAGTCCGGGCTGCTTGCCGCAATAAGGCGTGAGCAGATTTTGGGTCCATTGGCTGAGCTCGGCATCCACTTGCTGATAGGCGTCATGTGCTGCGTGGGTGAGTTCCTGAGGCGTTGCCCACAGGCGAACCGCCACGTGCGGCACCTGAAAATCTTCACGCAGGCTGTGAATCAGCAGTTGCAGCAGAATATCAAACTCCTGCGCGGCGAGCAGGCCCAAGCTCAGGCGATGCACTTTCTCACTGATGGTGTCGTTTTCCTTGCCGTAGCTGAGAAGCTCCGCCATGCGTGACTCAAGCACGCGGATCTTGTCGCGTTGGGCAAGTTGCTGCCGCTCGGCCAGGGATACGGTCCCGATACCATGCGGGCTGGGCAGATACATATCGGCCAGCAACATGGGATGGCGTTCAAAAAACTGCGGGTTTTTTTGCAGATATTCAGCGACCTGATCGTCTGAAACTTGCAGTGTGACTTCCATGTAAATTCCTTGTTCTTGATGGAGAGGGCAGATGATATCCGCCCCGGATTTATAGATGAATGGCGCCGGTAAATACGGTGGCAGCAGGCCCCGTCATCCAGACCGGGCTATCGCCACCAGTCCAGGCAATGTTTAATTCCCCGCCGCGGGTGCTGACCCGGACCGGGGATACAAGATGACCTAACCGTATACCGGATACGACAGCCGCGCAAGCCCCGGTCCCGCAGGCCAGGGTTTCACCGCTGCCACGCTCAAATACGCGCAAGCGGATGTGATGCGGGTCGACGATCTGCATGAAGCCTGCATTTACCCGCTTGGGGAAACGCGGGTGCGATTCAATTTGTGGGCCTTGTTCGGCAACGGGGGCCGTGTCGACATTATCGACAAGCTGAACGGCATGGGGATTCCCCATGGACGCGATCGCCACTTCAACGGTTTCATGAGCCAGTTGCAGGGGATATAGCGATTGGATCGTTTCAGCTTCAAAGGGCAGATCGGCGGGCAGGAAGCTGGGCGGCCCCATGTTGACCGTCACTTCCCCATTGTCTTCCAGGCGAGGGTAAATCAGACCACGCGCTGTTTCGACGCAAATCTCGCGTTGCTGTGTCAGGCCCTGGTCATGCACGAACTTGACGAAACAGCGTGCACCATTGCCACATTGCTCGACTTCGCCGCCATCGGCATTGAATATCCGGTAGCGAAAGGCGGCTTCTGGCGTGGTGGCATGCTCAACAATCAATAGCTGGTCGCAGCCCACGCCAAAGTGGCGGTCGGAGATCGCGCGGATTTGATCCGGCGTCAGGGAGACGGGCTGGGAGTAAGCGTCAATGACGACAAAGTCGTTGCCGATGCCCTGCATCTTGGTAAATTCAAGTTTCATCATGGGTTGCCGTTGCTAAGTCTAAGCAGAGGAATACCCTGCATTATAAGTAGAGTCGCTGTTTGCCCCTAATTATGCAGTCGGTGTTGCGGTGGCCGGCTCTGCTTTACGGGACTGCGGTTGCTTGAAACGCCGATAGCTCCATAAATATTGTGCAGGATACTGCCGAACAAGTTGTTCAATTGCATCGTTAATATTTTGGGGTGATGCCTCGCCTTGCAAGGGCGTAATATGAATGGCGAATCCACGGCCCCATGACAAGCGCTCGCCAAAGGCCATGAGTACCACGGCGCCCGTGGCCTCTTGCAGCTTGCTGACGAGCGTCATGGTGTAGGCCGGATGATTGAAAAACTGTGCCCAGACGCCTTCACCATGCTCGGGCACCTGGTCGGGAAGTATGCCCACGGCTTCGCCTTTTTTAAGGGCTTTCAGCAGGCTGCGAACCCCGCTCAGGGTGGTGGGCGCCAACTTCATCTGGTCATGCAGGCGACCTTGCTCCAGAACGCCAGACAGCCAGGACTTGCGGGCTGGGCGAAACAGGATGGTAATGGGATGCAAGGTGGCGTAAAAGCGGGCGGTGATCTCATAACAGCCCAGATGCGGCGTGAGAAAAATGATGCCTTTGCCGCTGGCAAGCGCCTGGTCGACGTGTTCCCAGCCGTGCCGGCGTTTGACCCAGCGCAGCATGGCGGGCCGTGAACGACCCCAGAGTGAGAGGGTCTCAAGGATGGACTTACCGGTCTCGGCCACATTGCGGCGTAACAGGCGACGAAAATGATAAGTGGTGTTGGTTAACCCGACCATGTTGAGATTTTTGCGGGTGCGACGAGAGAATTTCTTGTCCGTCCAGAAGGTGATCCAGCCTGCCACAACACCGACAAGATGCAGCAGTGGCAAGGGCCATGCAGCGAGGAAACGGAGTAGTACGTTGAGCATGTATTTCTTTTTGAACCAAGGGGATTTTGCTATTCTAGCAATCTTTTGCCGTCCGGCCCGTGACGACTTTAATCTTTAAAAATATCCACTACATAAAACTGAGAAGCGATGAGCGAATATCTTTTTACCTCCGAATCCGTATCTGAAGGTCACCCAGACAAGGTGGCTGACCAGATTTCAGACAGCATTCTGGATGCTATTCTCGAGCAAGACCCTACGGCACGTGTCGCGGCAGAAACGCTCACCAACACTGGCCTGGTGGTATTGGCCGGTGAAATCACCACGTCTGCCAATGTGGATTACATCAAGGTAGCGCGTGAAACCATCAAGCGCATAGGTTACGACAATACTGACTACGGCATCGACTACAAAGGTTGTGCCGTACTGGTGGCTTACGATAAGCAGTCCCCTGATATTGCCCAAGGTGTCGACAATGCCAATGATGATCCGCTGGATCAGGGTGCTGGCGACCAGGGGCTGATGTTCGGCTATGCCTGCGACGAAACCCCGCAATTGATGCCTTTGCCTATCTGGCTGTCTCACCGTCTCATGGAGCGCCAGTCGCAACTGCGCAAGGATGGCCGCCTGCCCTGGTTGCGTCCTGATGCCAAGAGCCAGGTCACGGTGCAATATGTGGATGGCAAGCCGCACAAGATTGATACCGTGTTGATCTCGACGCAGCACGCGCCAGAAAAGTCGCTGGACGAAATTCGTGAAGCAGTGATTGAAGAAATCATCAAGCCGACCTTGCCTGCGGAACTGATCAAAGGCGAAATCAAGTTTCTGGTAAATCCGACCGGCCGCTTTGTGATTGGCGGACCTCAGGGCGATTGCGGTCTGACTGGGCGCAAGATCATCGTGGATACCTATGGTGGCGCTGCGCCGCATGGTGGCGGTGCTTTCTCCGGCAAGGATCCTTCCAAGGTAGACCGTTCAGCAGCCTATGCCGGGCGCTATGTGGCCAAGAATATCGTAGCGGCGGGGCTTGCCTCGCGTTGCCTGGTGCAGGTTTCGTACGCAATTGGCGTGGCACGTCCGACCAGTGTCATGGTGGAAACCTACGGCACAGGCAAGGTGCCGAATGAAGTGCTGACACAACTGGTGCTGGATCATTTCGATCTGCGTCCCAAGGGCATAGTGAAGATGCTGGATCTGTTGCGGCCGATTTATGCCAAAACGGCTGCCTATGGTCATTTTGGTCGCGATGAACCAGAGTTCAGCTGGGAATCGGTAGACAAGGCTGCTGCCCTGCGAGCTGCTGTGTAATGTCCTTAACTGTATAAGAATAAACCGCGCTCAACATCTAGCCATCTCGTCGAAAGCCATTATGTTAAAGCGTATTGCTGTTACCCAGGTGCGCCTGGGTATGTACATCCAGGAGCTGGGAGGCTCCTGGATAGACCATCCATTCTGGCGCAAGTCTTTCAAACTGGAAGACCCCGCCATGCTGAAGGCCTTGCAGACAAGTCCGATCAAGGACCTTGTCATTGATGTCAGCAAGGGCCTGGATGTGTTGAATGAGTCGGGAAATGCTGAAGCCCATGAGGCGGAAGAGGCAGCGCCGCTTGCGCCATCAGCAGAAGCTGAAAGCCCGCCCCCCGGGGCAGACGCTTCGCCTGCGCCTGCGATCAAACGCATTAGCGCGGAGCAGGAAAGGGCAAGGGCGAAAAAGCTCCTGAAGGCCTCCAAGCAGGCCATTACCTCCATGTTTAATGAAGTGCGCATGGGGCAAGCCGTTAATGCGGCCGATGCCATGCCGCTGGTCGAGGAGATCACCGCGTCTGTCTCGCGAAATGAAGGGGCGCTCATCAGTCTGGTGCGGCTCAAGCATAAGGATGATTACACCTACATGCACTCGGTGGCCGTCTGTGCATTGATGGTGGCCTTGTCCAGGCAACTTGGCATGGATGACAAGCAAACCAAGCAGGCGGGCCTTGCCGGCTTGCTACACGATATCGGCAAGTCTGCCATCCCGCTGGACATACTGAACAAGCCAGGCAAACTGACCGATGAAGAGTTTGATATTGTGCGCGGTCATCCCAAGGCGGGTCATGAGATTCTGCTGGCCTCCAATGGGGTAGATGAGGTCGCGCTGGATGTCTGCCTGCATCACCATGAAAAAGTCGATGGCACGGGATATCCCCACAAACTGCCAAACGATGAAATCAGCATCTTTGCCAAAATGGGCGCCGTATGTGATGTCTACGATGCCGTCACTTCCAATCGCCCCTATAAAGAGGGTTGGGAGCCGGGTGTGTCGCTGCAACGCATGGCGCAGTGGAGCAAAACGCATTTTGATGACCGGGTATTCAAGGCCTTTGTGAAAAGTGTGGGCATTTACCCCATCGGCTCCATGGTGATGCTGCAATCCGGGCGCCTGGGCGTGGTGGTGGATCAGAATCCGGTCTCACTGCTGAAGCCACTGGTGAAGGTGTTTTTTTCCACCAAATCTCGCACCCGCATTCCTGTAGAAGTATTGGACTTATCCAAACCAGCGGTGCAAGACAAGATCATGGGGCACGAAGACCCGATACTGTGGGGCATCGAGGATATCCACGAGCTATGGAGCCAGTAACTTGTTAACTACTGAATACCGCGTATAATCGCGAGAATTCCGAGGAGCGCTGCAAGTCCGCTTCGCCAGGCGAAGCCCTCCCAGGCTCGGAAAAATGCAGTAAACGGCGCTCACCTTACCAACCCGTGCCGGACACGGGATGAGGGTGAGCAGCGTCAACAGACCTCCCAACCCCCTTCCCTCCGGCCACAATTCAAAGGAATAGAAAATGAATTCTGTGGCTGATATCAAAGATTATGTAATTGCCGATATGAACCTTGCCGCCTGGGGCCGCAAGGAAATTGCCATCGCCGAGACCGAAATGCCTGGTCTGATGGCAATCCGCGAAGAGTACGCGTTAACCAAGCCTTTGCGCGGCGCCCGTATTACCGGCTCCCTGCACATGACCATCCAGACCGCCGTGCTGATCGAGACTCTGAAGGATCTGGGTGCTGAGGTACGCTGGGCTTCCTGCAATATTTACTCTACGCAGGATCATGCTGCGGCGGCCATTGCTGCGACGGGCACTCCTGTGTTTGCGGTCAAAGGCGAAACACTGGATGAATACTGGGATTACACCCATCGCATTTTCGAATGGACTGATGGTGGCTATTCCAACATGATTCTGGATGATGGTGGCGATGCCACTTTGCTGCTGCATCTTGGGACCAAGGCAGAAACCGATCCTTCTGTATTGAGCAGCCCAGGCAGTGAAGAAGAAATCTGCCTGTTCAATGCCATCAAGGCCAAGCTGGCCGTTGACCCTACTTGGTATTCCACACGGCTCAAACACATCAAGGGCGTGACCGAAGAAACCACCACAGGTGTGCATCGTCTGTATCAAATGCACAAGGAAGGCCGTCTGGCATTCCCTGCCATTAACGTGAACGACTCTGTCACCAAGTCAAAATTCGACAATCTTTATGGTTGCCGTGAATCGCTGGTGGATGGCATCAAGCGCGCTACCGATGTCATGATCGCTGGCAAAATTGCGGTGGTTGCTGGGTATGGTGATGTAGGTAAAGGCTCTGCGCAGGCACTGCGCGCCCTTTCTGCCCAGGTATGGGTAACCGAAATCGACCCTATCTGCGCCTTGCAAGCGGCGATGGAAGGTTATCGTGTGGTCACCATGGATTATGCTGCCGAGCATGGCGATATATTTGTGACGGCGACCGGTAACTACCATGTGATCACGCATGAGCACATGCAAAAGATGAAGGATCAGGCCATCGTCTGCAATATCGGTCACTTCGATAACGAGATCGACGTCGCCTCGCTGGAAAAATATCAGTGGGATGAAATCAAGCCGCAAGTGGATCACGTGATTTTCCCGGACGGCAAGAAAATCATCCTGCTCGCCAAGGGGCGCCTGGTGAATCTGGGCTGTGGTACTGGCCATCCGAGCTATGTCATGAGCTCGTCATTTGCCAACCAGACCATTGCCCAGATTGAGCTGTTCACCCGTACCGAGCAATACCCGGTCGGCGTGTACACCTTGCCCAAGCATCTGGACGAGAAGGTGGCCGTATTGCAGTTGAAGAAGCTGAATGCCCAGCTGACCCGCCTTACCGATCAGCAAGCAGCTTATATCGGAGTATCGGTGGAAGGCCCATACAAGCCTGAGCACTACCGCTACTAAAAAAACGTAAGGCCCGCGTTTCGCGGGCCTGTTTAAAGGAAATATGCCATGAAATTATTGCTGGTCTGGATACTGAACGCGCTGGCTTTGCTGGCGGTTACTTACCTGATGCCATCCATTCATGTGTCTGGCTTTGTCGCGGCCCTTATCGCGGCGGCGGTCATCGGGCTGGTCAATATGCTAATACGGCCGATACTGGTATTGCTGACCTTGCCGGTCACCATCGTGACGCTGGGCCTGTTCATTCTCGTGATCAACGGTCTGTTGTTCTTGCTGGTGGGGCATGTATTGCAAGGCTTTGAGGTGCATGGCCTGTGGGCAGGCATTGTCGGGGCATTCCTCTACAGCGTGATTTCATGGTTATTAAGCGCAATTGTGCTGCGCGATTGAGAAAGCGCAGACTGTGATGGATAAGCAAGAACTCATGATCAGTGTTGAATTTTTCCCTCCAAAAACCGAGGAGGGCATGGCCAAGCTGCGCGAAGCGCGTACACAACTGGCCAGGCTCAATCCCAAGTTTTTTTCGGTGACCTTTGGTGCCGGGGGCTCTACTCGCGACCGCACCCTGGATACGGTGCTGGATATTCAGGCGGCCGGATTTGAGGCGGCACCGCATATCTCGTGCATCTCGTCCAGCAAGCAGGAAATCCGTGATCTGCTGCAGCTCTACCAGCATCACGACATCAAGCGGCTGGTGGCATTGCGTGGGGATATCCCTTCTGGCGAAGTCAGTGCTGGCGATTTTCGCTATGCCAATGAGCTGGTGGAGTTTATTCGCCAGGAGACCGGCGATCACTTCCATATTGAGGTGGCTGCTTACCCTGAATTTCATCCGGAAGCGGCATCGCCTGCAGCGGATCTCGCCAACTTCAAGCGCAAGGTGGATGCCGGCGCCAATTCCGCCATCACCCAGTATTTTTACAATCCGGACGCGTATTTCTATTTCCGGGATGAATGTACACGCCTGGGTATGGATCTGCCGATTGTGCCGGGCATCATGCCTATCTATAACATTACCCAGCTGGCGCGTTTTTCCAGTGTGTGTGGCGCAGAAATTCCGCGCTGGCTACGCTTGCGCTTGCAGGATTACGGCGATGATCTGGCGTCCCTGCGGGCGCTGGGGCTGGATGTGGTAACGGGAGTGTGCGAGAAACTGCTGGCCGGAGGAGCCCCCGGCCTACATTTTTATACATTGAATCAAAGCGGGATTATCACTACTCTGGCCGAGCGTCTTGGCCTTAAGACGGCCTGACGCTCAGCCTGTGCAAGCCACCTTGCGTTGTTCAATGCAGCGTAGGGTGGGCGTCGCCGAAGACGGCGTCTTCCACAAACAGGTAATCCTTGGTTTTACCCTGTTTCCACAAGGCCATCAGCACGATCCAGCGTGTTTCATCGAGGCCTATGACCGGCTGTGGCAAGGCCAGCGCACGGTCCACGATCAGTTCGCGCTCGGTGGCAGTCAGCACTTTTGCCTGTTCAAGGAACATGATGAAGCTCAGGCTTTCACTACTGATCTTGGTGGTTTCAGGTTCGCTGAAAATACGGAAACCCGAGGTGTTGAGTTCGGTGCCAGCCAGTTCTTTGGCGGTCATGGCCTCAAGGGCACTGAACCAGTCAAAGGCGTGATTAATGTCATCACTATCGAAACCTGCGGCGAATAATTCTTTGGCGAGAGTAGATTGGTCGGGACGGATATCTGCTTCAAAGTAATTCTCAAACATATATACCAGCACTTCGAACATATATATTCCCCTATGTGGATTCTTCTAAGAATTAAGCCTGACATCTTTATCTTTTAACGCCAGAATCAGGCCAAGCTTTAATTCTTAGAAGCAATCCCGCAAGCGCTGCAATCAGCTCATGCGCTGGTAGCGGCCACCGGGAAGTGCCGCCACTTTATTTTCCAGCTCCAGTACTAACAGCATGGCCGAAAGGCTATCACTCGTCAAGCCACTTGATTGCTGTAATGCATCGATACTGATGGGGTCGTAACCCATGCATGCGAGCAGTTGGGTATGGGAAGTTTCCTCAGGATCGTGTCCCGCAAAAGCCTCTTCCAGAGAGGCTTGTTGCTGTTGGGAATGCAGCGGTGCCATCTCCTGCACGATATCCTGTATGCAATCGACCAGTTTTGCCCCTTGTTTGATCAACTCGTGGCAACCTTTTGAAACAGGAGAATGGATGGAGCCAGGAATGGCAAACACCTCGCGCCCTTGTTCTGCTGCCAGCCTTGCTGTGATGAGCGAGCCGCTTTTGGCGTTGGCTTCCACCACCAGGCAGCCCTGGCTTAGTCCGCTGATAAGGCGATTGCGCCGCGGGAAATTCTGCGGACGGGAGGGCGTGCCCAATGCAAACTCGGAAATGATCAGGCCCTGCTCCACTATCTGATGGGCCAGTGCGCGGTGTTTGGACGGATAAACAATATCAAGACCGGTGCCGACCACGGCGATCGTGATGCCTTGGGCTCGCAGGGCGCCTTGATGCGCGGCACCATCAATCCCGAGCGCCAGGCCACTGATGACGCAATAGCCTTGCTCACACAGAGCCTGTGCAAAATCTGCCGCATTTTTTTCACCTTGGGGCGTTGCATTACGACTACCGACAATCGCCATGCCTGGCAAATCAAACGCTGCCAATTGGCCTTTAGCGTAAAGCAAGGGAGGTGGGTCGGCAATTTCCAGCAGGGCGGGTGGGTAGCGGCTATCTGCCAATGTCAGCAGATGATTGTTTTCCTGCATGAGCCAATTGGCAGCGAAGTCGGTGGCTGCCAGATCAGGGCCAGCGGTAATGGCTTCAGCAACAGGTTCCGGGACAACTTGCCGCAGGGCATCACAAGGTGCTGCAAAAATCTGTTCCGGACTGCCGAATGCTTTGAGTAGCTGGCAGATCCGCTGACCGCCCAGGCCTGGAACCAAGCTCAGGGCTATCCAGAGGCGGGCTTCCTCTAAATCTGACGCACTAAGGGTCATTCAGCTTCAGGGTGTATTGACGGTATCCAGCAGATTGACGGGCTCTGCTGCCTGCATGATCAAGCCGTAGGACACGCGATCAAACGTGCGGAATACCATCAGCAAGCCAATGCGCTCATCCGGTAGTTTGACCAGCGATTTGTCATTGGCTGGGTCTTTCTTCGGATCATACTTTTCGTCGGTTTTTGCCTGTGGCTTCTTGTTTTTCTCTTCGTTAGGGTCTACATCCTTGAAGCGGAACTCAGGCAGCTTGAATTTTTCTTCTGCCTTCTTTTCGGTGGGTTTACGGCTGACATACGTGCCGGCGCGATTGATGCTCAATACATGGCCTTCTTCCAGGCCATCCAGCTTGCCCTTGTTGATCGAGATAATGGTGTTGGCACCTGCTTCAGCCACGCCGCCATAAATCGCCATGATGCGGCCTTTGATATCGCTTTCCGGTGCATGCGGGATATAGTTGAATTGCAGTTTGTCCTCAACCTTTACCAGCCGGTCATCGCTGAAAATCTCTTCTTTGGCGCGGGTAATTTCACCGGTGGCAGGGTCGCCAAACTTGAGCACCTTGAGATCACCCAGGTAAAGGGCTTCCAGGCCCAGTGGTTCTTTGGTTTCGGGGTCTACCATGATTTTACCGGGACGGTAGATATGCCAGACATTGCCTTGGTCTTCCGGCAACTTGTCGATATAGACCTTGTTGCCCGGGGCATAGGCCACGCGGTTTTGCGGGCCGGCGATAATGGTGGGCGAGTCTTTCAGCGAGTCAGCCTCGACGATCAGCGGGCGACTGAGGAAAGGCGCAATGGTGCTGGGCGAGATGCTGGGAACAGCTTCCCTATCCAGCGGCTCTTCGCGTATGCCGGGTTGCAGGGTAACGGTTTCGCGCAACAGACGCAGCTGAGGTTCGCCACTGCTGGTATCCAGCACGACGACATCGCCGGGATAGATCAGATGTGGATTCTTGATTTCCGCGCGGTTCATGTTCCACACCCTGGGCCACTTCCAGGGATCTTTGAGGAATTTGCCGGAAATAGCCCACAGCGTATCGCCTTTCACCACAACGTAGCGTTCGGGTCGGTCAGGCTGCAGCTGCACATCATCCGCCGCGGCAGGTAAAGCCAGACAAGCCAATACGAGCGGCGTTATAATGTATCTCAACATATTCAAGACCTCGGCAATGATGCGGCATGAAATATCCGCGAACTTGCATTAAATTCTGCATGTAATTCATTCAACAATCAAGATTTATGGCAATTTTAGACATATTAAACTACCCCGATCCACGGCTTTATACGGTTGCCAAGCCGGTAAAGGAAGTGAACGCCAACATTCGTCGTCTGATCGATGACATGGCAGAGACCATGTACGCTGCGCCGGGCATAGGCTTGGCTGCTACACAGGTGGATGTGCATCAGCAGATTATTGTCATGGATCTGTCCGAAGCCAAGAACGAGCTGCGGGTGTTCATCAATCCTAAAATTACCGCGAAATGTGGCGCCCAGGATTACGAGGAAGGTTGCCTGTCGGTGCCGGGCATTTATGAAAATGTGACGCGTGCCGCCGAGGTTACCGTGGAGGCACTGGATCGCAATGGCGAGCCCTTTGTGCTGGAAGCACAAGGTCTGCTGGCTGTTTGCATCCAGCATGAAATGGACCATTTGCTGGGCAAGGTATTTGTTGATTACCTGTCGCCACTCAAGCAAAACCGCATCAAGACCAAACTCAAGAAACGTCAGCGGGATCGCTAACATGCCCGCACTCAAGATTATTTTCGCTGGCACGCCAGACTTTGCCGTGCCAGCACTGGCCGCCCTTGTGGCATCGCAGCACGAGGTTGTAATGGTGTTGACTCAGCCGGATCGCCCGGCGGGGCGGGGCATGAAGCTCAAAGCCAGTCCGGTCAAGGAGCTGGCCTTGCAGCACCAGATTCCGGTGTTGCAGCCCGAGACTCTGAAGGATGCCGACATACAGGCGCAGATTGCTGCGGTGGAAGCCGATGTCATGATCGTGGCGGCCTATGGCCTGATCATTCCGACCTCCGTGCTGAACATGCCTGCACTCGGTTGCTACAACATTCATGCCTCATTATTGCCGCGCTGGCGCGGGGCTGCGCCCATACAGCGCGCATTGCTGGCCGGGGATGCCGAAACGGGTGTGACGATTATGGAGGTGGTGCCCGCGCTGGATGCCGGTGCCATGGTTGAGAAAGGCGTGCTGCCTATTACTGAGCGCGATACCGCACAATCGCTGCATGATGGCTTGTCTGCCATGGGCGCTCAACTGATGGTGAAGGCCATGGACACCCTGGCAACGCAGCGCAGTCTGCCTGCCGAGCCGCAGGACGAAGCCTTGGTGACGTATGCCGCCAAGCTGCAAAAGGCCGAAGCCGGCATAGACTGGACGCAGAGCGCCGAGGCGATTTCGCGCCAGGTGCGCGCGTTCAACCCTTTCCCTGTCGCGCAGGCAAAACTCAACGAGGATATCTGCCGTATCTGGATGGCGACGGCCATGGACGGTAACGCAGAGCCCGGTGTGGTGGTTTCGGTGGGGGATGCCATTGTGGTGGGCTGTGGTCAGGGTCTGCTGCGCATTGAAGAATTGCAGATGCCAGGCGGCAAGCGCTTGCAGGCGGCGCAGTTTATGGCAGGCCATGCACTCAAGCCGGGTGACCGCTTTCACTCGGTATTGCCCCAGGCTTGAATTTTTGCCGATCAGCCGCATCTAAGGGGCATCCTTCCCTTATTAATGAAAGACTTGAGGAATACACATGTTAGGTAACTGGTTGAAAACCTCCATTCTGATGGCGGGCATTGTGGTGCTGTTTGGTACCGTGGGCGCTGCGCTGGGTGGTGCCGGTGGCATGATGATCGCGCTGTTGCTCGCCGCGGCCATGAATGTTTACGCCTACTGGTTTTCTGACAAGGCCGTACTCAAGATGTACAACGCCCGCGAGGTGGATGCCGCCTCCGCTCCGCAGTTCTACAACATGGTGAAAGAGCTGGCGCAGAATGCCCAGTTGCCCATGCCCAAGGTCTACATCATTGACGAAGACCAGCCCAACGCATTTGCCACCGGGCGCGACCCGGAGCATGCAGCGGTCGCCGCGACCACGGGCATCATGCGTATCCTGACCGAGCGCGAATTGCGTGGCGTGATGGCGCATGAGCTGGCACACGTCAAACACCGTGACACACTGATCTCCACCATCTCGGCCACGATTGCCGGGGCTATCTCCTCGATTGCCCAGTTCGGCATGCTGTTTGCCGGTGGTCATGATCGCGAACGCAGTGTGCATCCTGCCGTGGCGATCCTGATCATGATTTTGGCACCGATTGCTGCCATGCTGATCCAGATGGCGATTTCACGTGCACGCGAGTTTGAAGCGGACCGCGGCGGCGCAGAAATCAGCGGTGACCCTACCGCGCTGGCTGCCGCGCTGAAAAAAATCCACGATTACGCCCATCAGATTCCGCTGGAAACGGCGGAGCAGCATCCCGAAACTGCCCAGATGATGATCATCAATCCATTGTCTGGCGAAGGGATCAAGGGGCTGTTCAGTACACACCCGCAAACGCAGGAGCGGATTGCGCGCCTGATGGCTATGGCCTGATCCTCCGTTACAAGCGGCCGCAGACCTTAAGCTCTGCGGCTTTGTTTTTTTAGAATCCCCGAAAGGCCGTTTTGCAAATAGCTCAACAACTCGCCGCCGAAGCCGTGCATCAGGTGCTGACGGGCCGTAATCTTGGCGTCACTCTGGATGTCATGTTCAGCCGGCAACGCAGTCTGACCCCGCAACAGCGTGGCATGACGCAGGACCTCAGCTACGGCTGCCTGCGCCAGTATGGGCAACTGCAAGCGCTGCTGAATCAGCTTTTGCAAAAACCACTGCAGGATGAGCGCTTGCGCTGCCTGCTGCTGGTAGCGATCTATCAGTTGCAGCAGGCACGTGCCGCCAGCCACACCATTGTGGATCAGGCCGTGCAGGCTTCGGCGCAATTCAAGAAGCCATGGGTCAAAGGCTTGACCAATGCCGTCTTGCGTAATTTTCTGCGCCAGCAGGATGCGCTGGTAAAAAACATTGACCCCACTGACGATGTCGCCCGTTACTCCTATCCCCAGTGGTGGGTGAACAAGCTGCGGCATCAATATCCGCAAGACTGGGAGGCCATGCTGCTGGCAGGCAACCAGCATCCGCCCATGACCTTGCGTGTCAATCGCCGCCACCTTAGCGTCGAAGCCTACAGCCAGCAACTGGCAGATGCCGGGATAGCCGCGAGTCTTCTGGGCGGCAGCGCGGTGACCTTGACCCAGCCTATCCCCGTCGAGCGTATCCCCGGTTTTCTTGAGGGCGATGTTTCAGTGCAGGATGCAGGTGCGCAATGGGCGGCTCCCCTGCTTGATCTCGCCCCCGGCATGCGTGTGCTGGATGCCTGCTGCGCGCCGGGTGGCAAGACCGGCCATATTCTTGAGCTGGCTGAGGTGGACCTGGTGGCCATGGATAGTGACGCTGGCCGATTGCGCCGTACGGAAGAAAACCTGCAACGCTTGAAACTGAAAGCCCAACTGGTAACGGGCGATGCGGCGGATGCTTCCGGATGGTGGGATGGCCGGCCGTTTGATCGCATTCTGGCCGATGTGCCATGTACCGCGTCTGGCATAGTCCGGCGGCATGTGGATATCAAATGGCTGCGCCGCGAGGCGGATGTGGCGTCCTTCGTTCGCCAGCAGGCACTCATTCTGCCGCAACTGTGGCAGTGCCTGGCAAAGGGTGGTAAATTGCTTTACGCAACGTGCTCGGTTTTTCATGAGGAAAACCAACAGCAGATTGACCGGTTTCTGCAACAGCACGCCGATGCGAAGCAGTTGCCGCTGAGTCAGGATGCTTCGCCTCATGCTCGGCATGGACAACTTTATCCTTGTGCAGCACATGACGGCTTCTTTTATGCACTTCTACAAAAAAACTGATTTTCGTCGTTTATTTGCCACGCTGTTGACCGGCACTTTAGCTCTTTTCATGCTGACGATGGCATACGCTGCCGTTAGCAATCTTCACATCCGCAATGCCGAGCTGGTGCCAACCGAAGATAGCTATCTGCTGAATGCCGATTTTGACGTCACGCTGAGCCCCACGGTAGAAGAAGCCCTGAACAAAGGCATTCCGCTCACCTTCCTGATTGAATTCCAGCTGACCTCGCCACGCCGCTACTGGTTTGACGATGAAATTGCCACGGTCAGTACCTATGTCACCCTGAGCTACCATGCCTTGTCACGGCAATATCTGGTCAATCTGAATAATCACCACCAGCGCTCCTTTGCGTCCTTGCAGGATGCCAAGCAGGAGCTTTCACGGCTGGAGCAATGGCCAGTATTTGAGAAAGCCCTGCTGAAAAAAGGCGAAGCCTACAAGGCCGCCTTGCGCGTGCGTCTGGATCAAACCAAGCTGCCCAAGGCCTTGCAGGTCGATGTGATTGGCGGCTCCGAGGACTGGAATATGGTCTCCCAACGGTATCGTTGGGTACCCACGCTGTTTTAGCATGCCTTTGCATCAATGAAATACATCGTTTTTATCAGTGCCCTGCTAGGTGCAGTTTTGCTGTACCTGCTGTCGCATGCCAGCACCAATACCGCCGCCTCAGGTAATTATTACACCTTGCTGCTGGTGTTGAATGGCGCCCTGGCGGTGGCCTTGATCGTCATGATCAGCATGCAGCTCTGGCGCCTGTTTCGCCAGATGCGCGCCCATGTCATGGGCAGTCGGCTTACCCTGCGCTTGCTGGGGGCCTTTGCGCTCATGGCGATTATTCCTGGTGTGATTGTGTATGCGGTATCGGTCAATTTCCTGACGCGCTCGATTGAGTCGTGGTTTAACGTGAAAGTGGAAGCCGCGCTGGAAGGCGGTTTGCGTCTGGGGCAAAGTGCCCTCGACATCATGCTGTCCGATATTGAGGAAAAAGCCGAAAGCATGGCGGTGTCTCTGGCGTTTCAGCCATCGAATTCACACCTGAGCGTGTTGAATGACCTGCGCGAAAAAAGCGGGGTGGAAGATGCTGTGCTGTTGACCTTGCAGGGGCGCATTCTGGCGTTTTCCAGCAATAACCCGGCGACATTTCTGCCTGAGCTGCCCAGCATTCCCCAACTGCGCCAGGCACGGCAACATGTGTACGGCACCATAGAACCTATTCCGGATAAAGGCCTCTATCTGCGGGTACTGGCACCGATCGTGATGCCGGATCTGGCCGGGGAAACGCGTATTTTGCAGCTGTTGCAGCCGGTGCCCAAAAGCTTGTCCACCACCGCGGAATCCGTGCAGGATGTGTATCAGGATTATCAGGAGCTGTCGCTCAGCCGTGAATCACTGAAAGAAGTATTTGCGCTGACACTGACGCTGGTGCTGATGCTTGCCATGTTGTCGGCGGTATCGATTGCCTTTGTGTTGAGCCGCCGCCTTTCTGCGCCGCTGGGCGTGCTGGCGGAAGGCACGCGCGCCATTGCCCGCGGCGATTACGGCACCATGTTGCCGGTGCATGGCAAGGATGAGCTGGGCATACTGGTGCAATCGTTTAACAGCATGACGAGACAGCTGGGCGATGCCACGCTGGCGGCCGAGCGCAACCGCGCGCGCGTGGAAGCGGCGCGGGGTTATCTGGCAACCATTCTGGCGCACTTGTCGTCCGGCGTGCTGGCGCTGGATGATCGTGCGCAATTGCGTACCTGCAATATGGCGGCTTCCAATATTCTTGGCGTCAACCTGAGCAATTTTCTTGAGCAGCCTTTCCAGCAGCTGGGGCAGACCCATGTGGCGTTGGAGGCGTGGGTAGAGCTGATTCTTGCGCATTGTGGCGACGACGACACGGGCGAGTGGCAAGAGGAACTGGAGCTGGTGACCGCCCAGGGCAAGCGCATTCTACTGGTGCGAGGCACGCGTTTGCCGCAAACGGCGGATAGCGGTTTCCTCATCGTGTTTGACGATGTAACGGCCATGGTGCAAGCGCAGCGCGATGCGGCCTGGGGTGAAGTCGCACGACGACTGGCACATGAGATCAAGAATCCGCTCACGCCGATTCAGCTCTCGGCCGAGCGTCTGGAGCACAAGCTGGCGGCCAAGCTCGAAACCGACGATGCCGATATGCTACGGCGCGCCACCAATACCATCGTGACGCAGGTGGCTGCCATGAAAACCATGGTGAATGAGTTCAGCGAATATGCCCGGGCACCCGCGCTTAATCTGAGTGAGCTGGCGCTGAATGGACTGATCAATGATGTGCTGGCCCTGTATGAGCCAGCGGATATTCAGCTGGAAGTCAGCCTGACGGAAGGGTTGCCCTCCGTCATGGGCGACGCCACCATGTTGCGGCAAGTGCTGCACAATCTGCTGCAAAACGCCCAGGATGCGCTGGAAGGCAGGGCGGATGGCGTGATTCACATCATCACGACGGCTGAAACGGAAATGGTCAAACTGGAGGTACGAGACAATGGCACCGGTTTCCCGCTGGAAATTCTCAGCCGTGCGTTCGAGCCCTACATGACCAGCAAGCGCCATGGCACCGGTCTTGGCCTGGCGATCGTCAAGAAAATCATAGAAGAGCATAAAGGCCACATTCATATTGAAAACCTGGCAGAGGGGGGCGCAAGCATCACTGTGACTTTGCCAGCAAAAACGAAAAGGGTGGAGTAATCGTAATGACCGCAAGACATGTGCTAGTTGTCGATGATGAAATCGGCATACGTGAGCTACTGTATGACATTCTGCAGGATGAAGGCTACCAGGTGAAACTGGCCGAGAATGCGGCGGAGGCGCGTGTTTATCGTGAGCAGATGCGTCCTGATCTGGTGCTGCTGGATATCTGGATGCCGGATTGTGATGGCATCAGCCTGCTGAAAGAGTGGGGGAATAGTGGCCTGCTGACGATGCCGGTGGTCATGATGTCCGGCCACGGCACGATTGATACCGCAGTCGAGGCAACCCGCATCGGGGCGTTTGATTTCCTTGAAAAGCCTATCGCCCTGCAAAAACTGCTGAAGACCGTCAGCGCAGCGCTCAAGCATGGTGAGCAATTGCCACGCTCTGACATGACGCTGCTCAACCTGGGCAAAAGCCCGGTGATCAGCGAACTGCGTCAGCGCCTGGAACAGATTGCAGGCGTCAAGAGTCCGCTCCTGCTGATCGGCGAGCAAGGCAGTGGTGCCGAGCTGTGCGCCAAATTTTTGCATAATCCGGATACTCCGTGGCTGAGCCTTACCGATTATGAACAGCTGGCGACAGCACCGCTGGATATTCTGGAGCAGGTGCAGGAGGGCATGCTGTTTATTCCTGAGGTAGCCGATCTCAGTAAAAACCAGCAGAAAGGCCTGCAGCTCTTATTGGCGCGTGCCGACAAGTACGGCGCCCGCGTCGTCTGTGTCACGGCCAAAAGCCTGCCACAGCTGGTGGTTGCCGGGCGGTTTGATAACCTGTTACTGCAGTCTATCTCCGCTACCAGCCTGCGTATCCCCAACTTGTCTGATCACCGTGAAGACATCCCCGACCTGGCCCGTGCCATGGCCGCGCTGCTGGTCGATAGTGGCGAGGTGCTATATCGGGAGTTTGACGTCGCGGCGCTGAATGCGCTGCGCAATGCGGAATGGCCAGGCAATATTACCCAGCTGGATAGCGTGATACGTAATCTCATGCAGACCAGCCTGGGCGAGAAAATCACCCTGGCGGATGTGAATCGCGTGCTGGAGCAGTTTGCGGCATTTCAGGCGGCTTTGCCTATCGTCGAGACTTCTTCGGCCAGTGCAGGCCTGGCGGCCTTGAATATCGACAAGCCTTTGCGCGAAGCCCGCGATGATTTTGAGCGTCTGTATTTCGAGCACCATCTGGTCAAGGCCGGGCACAACATGAGCCGGGTGGCCGAAGCGGTGCAGCTGGAGCGCACCCATCTCTACCGCAAGCTGAAGCAGCTGGGTATCAAGGCGAAGTAAGCGAGGCGAAATAAACGAGGCAATCAATCAGCCAGGGCTGACTTTGCTTGCCCGTTTGCTGTTGCGTCGTGGTTTCAAAGGTTTGGTACGCAAGGCGGCCGCATAAGCCTTGCGCGCCCAGCTGGCTGCCATGTCCCGATCTTCCAGGATAAAGTCTGGGGCTTGATAGTAGGGCAAGTCTATCCAGCGGCCCTGCTTTTCATAGCCAAAACGGGGCAAGGCCAGCGCTTGAAAGTCCCCCGCATTTTCCGCATCGGCCTTGAGATACAAGGTCTCGTCAAATACCAGTCCAAAGGTCAGCCCCTGATGATAGAGCGCATGGCCGCCAAACATTCGCCGTATGCTGATGGGGCCTAACAGCGCAAATATATCGGGCAGATAGTCGGTGAATTCACTCATCGTTCACACATGCCATTCAGATCTGAAGTCATACCATGCGGTTAGTTTGGCCAAGCTGTTCAATGCTATTCGGATAGCTCCAGTACCACCGGCGTATGATCCGATGGCCGTTCCAGCTTGCGTGGAGCCTTGTCTATCCAGCTGGCCTTGCAGGCGGCCAGCAATGGTGTGCTGACCAGTATGTGATCAATGCGCAGGCCAAGGTTGCGGCGGAACCCCGCCATGCGGTAATCCCACCAGCTAAAGCTGGCTTCTGGTTGCTCGAATAAACGGAACGTATCGTGCAGGCCCAAATCGACCAGCCCCTGAAACGCGGTGCGCTCGGGTTCGCTGACCAGCACCTGGCCTAACCAGGCTGCGGGGTCGTGTACATCGCGGTCCTCGGGGGCAATATTGTAATCACCCAGCAAGGCCAGCTTGGGATGCGCTGCCAGCTCTGCCTGCAGGTGCGTGGTGAGCGAGGCCAGCCAGTTCAGCTTGTATTGATACTTGTCTGAATCCACGCTCTGGCCATTTGGAATATAGGCACAGACGATGCGTATGCCCTTGACTGTCGCGGCAATCAGCCTCTTTTGTTCATCGGCAAAGTCCGGAATGCCGTAGCTCGGATGTTCCAGCACATGGCGACTGAGAATCGCCACTCCGTTATAGGTTTTCTGGCCGCTATGGATGGCGTTGTAGCCAATCGCGGTCAGTGCTTCATAGGGGAATTTGCTGTCCTCCTGCTTGGTCTCCTGCAGGCACAGCACATCGGGCTGATTGGCCGTGCACCAGTCCAGCACATGCGGCAGGCGTACATTGAGCGAGTTGACATTCCAGGTGGCGAGTTTCACGTAAAGCTCCTGTGGATGCGTGGACGCATCTCTTGGTGGGTGCCGTTGACCGTGGTCGTGGCGTGGTTAAGTTAAGGGGATTTGGCTTCGGCAGCCGGTTGCTTGTCGGCGACCTTGGCCGCCTTGGACGGTTTCTTGAAGTCTGCCATGGGGTTGCTGCGCGGATAGCCGGCCTGATCCAGCGCGCTGTTCCAGGCGGACTCTTCAAACCCCAGATGCGGGTTCTTGCCTACCATCAGGAAGGGCACTTGCAAGCGACCAGTCAGCTTTTGCAATTCCAGCTTGTCCTCGTCCTTATTCTTCAGGGTATAGGGCGCGCCGCGCTTGTCCAGCAGGGCCTTGGCCTGATCACATGGATTTCCGCATTCCTTGAAGACATACAGGGTGAGGGGATTTTTTTCGACAGCTACCTTGATTTCATAAGGCTCTTTGTCGGTTTCCACCACATTCAGGCTTTGCTTCAGTTTTTCTACCGAGCGGTTTTTCGCGGGGGGCGTATCGCCATAATTCACGCTTTCGGCATCGGTCCATTTGTATACATCCGCCAGACAGCTGGTGGCGCTGCATAGGGCGATCAGGAGCAATGCACGAAAGCGCATCATGGTGGTGTTCCCTTTAGGTCGTCATGCCATTGTGGCGCAATAGCGCATCAATATCCGGTGCACGGCCACGGAATGCGATAAAGGATTCCAGTGCCGGGCGTGAGCCGCCCTGGGCCAGAATCTCATTCCAGAAACGGCGGCCCGTTTCTTCGGATAATACCCCGTTTTCTTCAAACAGGCTGTAGGCGTCGGCAGACAGCACTTCCGCCCACTTGTAGCTGTAATAGCCAGCGCCATAGCCGCCCGCGAAGATATGCGAGAAGTTATTCGGGAAGCGATTCCATTTTGGTGGGCGCACCACAGCCACTTCGTCGCGGACTTCCTCGATCAGGTCCAGCGAGGTCTTGCTGCCATTCGGGTCAAAGTCGCCATGCAGGCGCATGTCGAACAGAGAAAACTCGATCTGGCGCACGGTCTGCATGCCCGCCTGGAAATTTTTGGCGGCGATCATCTTGTCGAACAGCTCGCGCGGCAATTGCGCGCCGGTTTCCACATGCTTGGTCATGTGACGCAACACATCCCACTCCCAGCAGAAGTTTTCCATGAACTGGCTGGGCAGTTCCACCGCATCCCACTCCACGCCCTTGATGCCGGAAACGCCGTAATCATCTACCTGCGTCAGCATGTGGTGCAGGCCATGGCCGAACTCGTGGAACATGGTGATGACTTCGTCATGCGTGAACAGCGCCGGTTTGTCGCCTACCGGTGCCGAGAAATTGCAGGTGAGGAAAGCCACGGGCGTTTCTACACCATGCGATTTTTTGCGACGGGTAATCGCTTCGTCCATCCAGGCGCCGCCACGCTTGTTGTTGCGGGCGTAGAGATCAAGGTAGAACTGGCCGACCAGTTTGCCCTGGTGGTCGGTGATTTCGTAAAACTCGGCATTGTCATGCCATACCGGCGCCTTTGACTTGCGCACATGCACACCAAAAATGGTCTCCGTGACCTTGAACAGGCCATGCAGCACTTGCTCTTCCGGGAAGTACTGTTTCACTTCCTGATCGGAGAAGGCATATTTTTCTTCGCGCAGTTTTTCCGACGCATACGCAATATCCCATGCCTGCAGATCGGTGAGGCCGAGTTTGCTGGCGGCGTATTCGCGCAGCTCCTGCATGTCGCGCTCGGCAAATGGTTTGGCGCGCTTGGCCAGGGTCTGCAGAAACTCTTCGACCTGTGCCGGGCTTTCGGCCATCTTGGTGGCCAGCGATTCTTCAGCGTAATTGCGATAGCCCAGCATCACAGCAGCCTCGTGCCGCAGCTTGAGTATGCTGGAGATCAGTGCAGTGTTGTCCCACTCTGGCTTGCCAAACTCCGATGCGCGCGTGGCATAGGCGCGATACAGCTGTTCACGCAAGGCGCGGTCGTCGGCATATTGCAGCACAGGCATGTAGGAAGGGAAATGCAGGGTAAATTTCCAGCCACTTTTGCCGTCTTCACGCGCCGCATCCTGAGCGGCCTGCAAGGCATCTTGCGGAATGCCGCGCAGGGTATCGGCCTGGTCGATATACAGGCTGAAGTCGTTGGTGGTATCGAGCAGGTTTTCCTCGAACTTGGCAGACAGCGTGGATAGCTCTTCCTGTATGGCCTTGAAACGGGCTTTTTGCGCCTCTGGCAATTCGGCGCCGCCCAGGCGGAAGTCGCGCAGCTCATTGTCGACAATCTTGCGTTGTGCCGGGCTTAAGTTTGTGTAGCCTGCACTCTCGCGCAAGGCGCGGAAGCGCGCATACAAGCGCTCATCCTGTGAGAGATCCGCATAAAACGCGGTCAGCTTGGGCAGATTGTCGTTGTAGGCCTCGCGCAGTTCCGGGCTGTTGACCACGGCATTCATGTGCGATACCTGGGACCATGCACGTGAAATCTGCTCTTCCATGTCTTCCATCGGCCGCACGAAATTTTCCCAGGTGGGCGTTTCAGTGGCGCTCGCCAGTTGCTCCAGTATGGCGCGACCCTGATCCAGCAAGCGGTCTATGGCCGGAGTGACATGGGCAGCTTTGACCTCATCAAAGCGGGGCAGGCCGGAAAAATCCAGCAGCGGGTTATCTTGCAAAGCCTTGTCGTTCACGTGAGCCATCCTTCTGGGTAATGCGGGTTAATCAAAAATTCCGGTATTAAAATTCAAGTATCAAAATTCAAGTTTCAGTTAATCAGGCGGAGCGTAAATGGGTAACGGTAAGTCTCTCCGCGGCTGGCCGCCACGGCAGCCAGAAAGCTGAACACAATATTCAGCAGCCAGACGATGCCCATGAGCAAAAACCCTACCAGGATGAAAATCAGCGCCGAGCTGATGGCCTGGGCAATCAGCACCGTGATCTGAAAATTCAATGCTTCACGCGATTGCTGGCTGATGTAGGGACTATCGTTGCGCTTCAGCAGCCAGACGATCAGGCTGGGAAAGACGGAAAACAGAATACCGCCCAGGTGTGTCAGCACCATGATATTCAAATCGTCTGACGGGATCTCTTGGGGTTCACGCTCGTGTTCTAGGTCTGTCATATGGTTATCTCCTTTACTGGAGATTCAGTTTTTGCAGCAAAGGTTCAACCCGATCAATATCCTGGGTGCCCAGAATCTTGCGCGCTACCGGGGTAATCAAGGGTAAATCGCTCTGCAGGATTTGGCGTTTGACGGTCAGGATCTGCGATGGATGCATGGAGAATTGACGCAAGCCAAAGCCCAGCAGCAACCGGGCAAGCTTGGCTTCGCCCGCCATTTCGCCGCAGACGGATACCGGCTTGCCCAGCTTGTTGCCCGCGCGTATGGTCATCTCCACCAGTTGCAGCACGGCAGGATGCAAGGGGTTATAGAGATGCGAAACGGTATCGTCCGTGCGGTCAATCGCCAGCGAATACTGGATCAAGTCGTTGGTGCCGATGGACAGGAAATCCAGCTCGCGGGCAAAGGCCTCGGCGCACAAGGCCGCTGCCGGGATCTCAATCATGCCGCCGACCTGGATGTCTTTGTCGTAATGCGCTTTTTCCGCATCCAGACTTTGCTTGGCGCGCTCAATCAGCGCGAGCGTTTGCCGCAGCTCGGTAATCGAGGACAGCATGGGGATCAGAATCTTGATCTTGCCGTAATGCGAGGCGCGCAGGATGGCGCGCAGCTGCGTCAGGAAGATCGCCGGTTCTGACAGGCACAAACGAATGGCGCGCAGTCCCAGCGCCGGGTTGGTGCATGTGCGGGCGGTATCCGGATTCATTTCCTTGTCCGCGCCCAGGTCCAGCGTACGGATGGTGACCGGCAGGTCCTTCATGGCCTCGGCCACACTGCGATAGGCAGAAAACTGTTCTTCTTCGCCCGGCATCTCGCGCCGGTTCATGAACAGAAACTCGGTACGGTAGAGGCCGATGCCGGTCGCTCCCGCTGCCCTGGCATGGCTGACGTCTTCCGGCACTTCAATGTTGGCATGCAGTTCAATGCTGGTGCCATCCAGCGTCACCGCCTTGGTGAGCTTGAGGCGTTTCAGCTTTTGCTGCTCGATTTCCCATTGTTCCTGCCGCAGCTTGTATTCGGCCAGGGTGTCCTTGTCCGGATTGACAATGACCACGCCCTGGTTGCCATCGACGATGATCAGCTCGCCATCGCGTACTAGCGTGCGTGCCCGTTGCAAGGCAACGATGGAGGGAATATTGAGGCTGCGCGCCAGAATCGCCGTATGCGACGTAGCACCGCCGACATCGGTGATGAAGGCAGCAAACTGGTGCTGCTTGAACTGAATGGCATCGGCCGGGGAAAGATCATGCGCCACCAGAATGATGGCGCTCTCCTGCGAGCGTAGCGGCACCTGACTTGGGTGCCCGAGCAGCACCTTGATAATCCGCTCGACGACCTGAATCACATCCTGTTTGCGCTCGCGCAGGTATTCGTCTTCAAATTTCTCGAACTGGGCAACCAGGTCTTCCATCTGCTGCTTCAGCGCCCATTCGGCATTGCAGCCTTCCGCCTTAATCATCTGCTTGGGCGTTTCAGACAGCGCGTGATCCTGCAGGATCATCAGATGCGTGCTGATAAAGGCGCTAAGCTCAGGCGGTGCTTTTTCCGGCAGCAGGCGGCGCACGGTTTCCAGGTCGTGCTTAACGGTTTTTACTGCTTTGTCAAAACGGGTGATCTCGTCGGCAATCAGGGCCTTGGGCACCTGAAAATGCACCACTTCAAGCAAGGCATGTGAGACGAGATGGGCATGGCCGATGGCAATGCCGCTGGACACGCCAACGCCGTGGATGGAAAAACTGACTTTGGAAGCGGGGCTGGGGGCGGCCACGATGAATTTATTCCGGTTCGCCAAACTTGCCCGAGATCAGGGTCACCAGCGCCTGCATGGCGGCCTCTTCATCGGCACCATTGGTTTCCAACACGATCTTGCTGCCTTTGCTGGCGGCCAGCATCATCACACCCATGATGCTCTTGGCATTGACTCTTCTACCGTTGCGCTCGATCCAGATTTCACTGCCAAACTGGCTGGCGGTTTGCGTCAGCTTGGTAGATGCGCGTGCGTGCAGGCCGAGCTTGTTGATGATTTCTATTTCTTGTTTAGTCATGATGCTTGCATGCTTCCTCAGTAAAATGGATAACGCCTTCGCTACCCCCGCTCAATGCTTTTTGTACCAATAGCTGAATATCCCCGTTGCGGTACGTCAGTGTGCGCACCAGCATGGGCAGGTTCACCCCGGCGACACCTTCCACCCGTCCCGGCTTCAGCAATTTGCCCACCATATTACATGGGGTTGCGCCGTAAATGTCCGAGAGGATGAGCACGCCATTGCCTTCATCCAGTTCATCCACCAGTTGCTGCGCCTGTGGCAGCATGGCGGCCGGATCATCGTGGGTGCCTATGCCCAGTTGCTTGAGCAGTGGCGGGCGTGTGCCCATCACATGGCTGGCGCAATGTATCAGGCTCTCACCCAATGTGCCGTGCGCAATAATCAGTATACCTATCATGAAAGCGTCCTGTTGCCGGGGCCCGGCATCGTGAATTTAAACAAGCCTGTCTACTCTAGCTCGCGGTGCCTGATCAGCACTTTTTGTTGTTTGTCCTTGAAATACTGGCTCAGCTGCTCGACGAAAAACACCGAGCGATGCTGACCGCCAGTGCAGCCGATAGCGACGGTCAGGTAGCTGCGATGATCGCCATCAAAGCAGGGCAGCCAGCGCTCTACATAGCCGCGTATATCCTGCAGCATCTCAAGCGCCATGGGCTGTTGCCGCAAAAAGTCCTGTACCGGGGCATCCTTGCCTGTGAGCGGGCGCAATACCGGGTCGTAATGGGGGTTGGGCAGGCAGCGCACGTCAAACACAAAGTCGGCATCCAGCGGTATGCCATGCTTGAAGCCGAAGGAGACAAACAACAGCGTCATGCCGGTGCTTTGCTGCACGACAAAATCGCGCACCCAGTTGCGCAGGGTGTTGGCGCTGAGGTTGCTGGTGTCGATGCGATGATCCAGATTTACTAGCCGGTTCAGTAGCTGCCGTTCGTATTCTATGCTTTCGGCCAGCGTGGTTTTTTCATCGCTGAGCGGGTGACGGCGCCGCGTTTCGCTGAAGCGCTTGACCAGGGTTTCGGCGTTGGACTCCAGGTAAAGCACCTGCACCGAGATGCCTTTGTCGCGCAGTGCCTGGATGTTTTCCGGCAAGGTTTCCAGCGCTGCGCTGCGGGTGTCTATGCTGATCGCCACGCGTTGCTGGGTGGCAGGTGCCAGATGTTCGGATATCTGCGGCAGCAGGGTGGCGGGCAGATTGTCTATGCAATAAAAACCGGCGTCTTCCAGGGCGCGCAGCACAATGCTTTTGCCCGAGCCGGAAAGGCCAGTGACGATGATGAGCCGCATGTTGCTGGTGGCCACGCTTAGCTCTCCACTTGCTGCTGGCGCTTCATGGCTTTGCTCATCTCGCGATGCTGGCGCTGCATGAACTGCTTGGTGCCGTTAATGCCGCGCAGTAACAGCATGTGGTTGCGCACGGCGACTTCGACCAGCACCGCAATATTGCGGCCGGCGGCCACGGGAATCATGACTTTGGGGATTTTCACGCCCAGTATTTTTTCGTGATGCGATTTGATCTTGAGCCTGTCCAGCAGTTGCGGCGCCAGGGTATCGGCCATCTCAAGCTGAATGATGAGGTCGAGCGGTTTGGTAGGCTTGACGGCGTTGTCACCAAACAGGGCACGGATGTTGAGGATGCCGAGGCCACGCACTTCAAGGAAGTCCTGCAGGATAGGGGGGCAGCGCCCTTCAAGCCGGTCCGGCGCAATGCGGTAGAAATCGACAATATCATCCGCCACCAGACGATGTCCGCGCGAAATCAGTTCCAGCGCGAGCTCGCTTTTACCAATGGCCGGGTTGCCCTTGATCAGGATGCCAAAGCCTTGTACTTCAATGAAAACACCATGGGAGCTCTCTGATTCGGCGACGGCTTGCGCCAGATAATGGCTCAAGACATCCATCAGTCCCGGGCTGCGCATGGGGGAAGTGAACAAGGGGGTTTGAAAATCATCCGAGGCTGCATTCAGCTCGGCGGGTGGTTTTTCACCATTGGCGACAACAACGGCGGCCAGGTCGGTGGAAAACAGATTGTGGATGGCTTTCTTGAGCTCTGGCTTGGGCAGGCTGCGCAAGTAATCCATCTCGGCACAGCCCAACACCTGCACGCGGTTGGGGTGTACAAAATTCAGGTGCCCGATCAGTGCCAGAGAGGGCTTGGTCACCGTTTCACTGGTGAGCAGGTTTTCGCCGCCATTCAGCCCGGAAACCCAGGTGAGCTTGAGATTGCGGCGCATATCCCGGTAAAGCTGTGCAACACTGATGGTAGCCATATGATTACCTTATGTTCGGCAGGGACAAGGCAACTGGCGGTATGTAAGACAACACGCCTTTGCCTTGTCCCCGGTTAGACCTTTATTCCGCAGCCGCCTGGTGCTTGAGGGCACCGTTGGCCTTGTGATGGTCGCTTACTTTTTCCTTGTGCTTCAGAACCTGGCGATCCAGCTTGTCAGCCAGCGCGTCAATCGCGCCGTACATGTTTTCACCGCTGCTTTCGGCATGGATATCGTGACCCGGCACATGAATGGTGGCTTCCACTTTCTGCGCCAGCTTCTCTACGCTCATGGTGACTTTGACGTCAATCACATGGTCGAAGTGGTTACTCACGCGCTCAAGCTTGCTCTGCACATATTCGCGCAGGGCTGGGGTAACGTCGAGATGGTGTCCGGTGAGATGCAGGTTCATGATTTACTCCTTCAGGTAAAACGCAGATCAAAGCGATCTGCGCTGGTTGGCCGCGGGTATCTGCAAAGACTCGCGGTATTTGGCAATGGTGCGACGAGCAACCACGATGCCCTGTTTACCCAGGATATCCGTGATCTGGTTATCCGACAGCGGCTTTTTCGGGTTCTCTTCGCTGACCATTTGTTTGATCAGGGCGCGTATGGCAGTGGCGGAACAAGCGCCCCCGGATTCGGTAGCCACATGGCTGCCAAAGAAATATTTAAGCTCGTAAACTCCGCGTGGGGTGAGCATGTACTTGCGCGTGGTGACGCGTGAAACCGTGGATTCGTGCAGGCCCAGCTCATCGGCAATCTCGCGCAGCACCAGGGGGCGCATGGCGACCTCGCCGTGCTCAAAGAAATTGCGCTGGCGATCCACAATCGCCTGAGAAACGCGCAGGATGGTGGAGAAACGCTGCTGGATGTTCTTGATCATCCACTTGGCTTCCTGCATCTGGCTCATCAGGTATTGGCTCGAGCTTTCGCGGTTGCGCTTGAGGATGCCGGCATACAGCTGGTTGATGCGCAGCTTGGGCACGACTTCGTCGTTCAGATGGGCCAGCCAGACACCTTTGATTTTCTTGACCACGATTTCATGCTGAATGTAATGATCAGACGTGATTTTGCTGAATTCACCACCTGGGCGGGGATTGAGTTGCAGCACCAGCTGTTGCACTTCGCGCAATACGTCATCGTCGCAGGCCAGCAATTTTTTCAGTTTTGCGTAATCGCGGGCTGCCAGCAGGGGCAAGTGCGTTTCGGCAACCTTGATGGCGAGATCCACATAAGGCGTATCTGGTGGCAAGGCGCGCAATTGCAAGGACAGGCACTCGGCCAGGTTGCGCGCACCTATGCCGGGTGGGTCCAGATTCTGGATATGCTTGAGCGCCGTCTGCAACTCCAGCATGTCGATTTCGAGTTCCGGCGGCAGCATCTCGGCCAGCTCTTCCAGCGACTGCTCCAGATAACCGTCGTCGGTAATGGTATCGACCAGCAGCATGGACAAGGTCTGGTCGCGCTCGGACAGTGGCAACAGCTTGAGCTGACCTAGCAGATGATCGCGCAGGCTGAGGCTGACCGCTTCCTGGTAGCTGAAATCATTGTCATCGTCATTGCCGGAGCTGCTGTCTTCCCAGCGGTTACTGCCGCTGCTGCTGCCGAATTCAAAATAGTCATCGCCACCAAATTCATCCTGGCGGGGAGCTTCCTCCGGTGTAGCGGCCACGCTGGGCTCAGGGGCTACTGGCGCCGCAATGAAGTTGTCGGGGATTTCCAGCGGTTCTTCGATCTTGTCGGCGCGTTCCAGCAATGGATTCGCCTGCAGCAGGGTTTCCAGCTCCTGATTGAGCTCCTGCGTGGATAGCTGCAACAAACGGATGGACTGCTGCAGTTGCGGAGTCAGCGCCAGGTGTTGCGAAAATTTGAGTTGTAAGCTTTGCTTCATACGTGGGGGCCGCCAAATGTGTGCTTAGAGGCGGAAGTCCTTACCAAGATACACTTCTCTTACGCTATCGTTGTGAATAATTTCGCTGGGCTTGCCTGCCGCGAAGACGCGTCCTTCATTGACGATATAGGCGCGGTCGCAAATACCTAATGTTTCCCGCACGTTGTGGTCGGTGATCAGCACGCCAATATTGCGTTCGGTCAAAAAGCGGATGATCTTCTGAATGTCCAGCACGGCGATGGGGTCGATGCCGGCAAATGGCTCATCCAGCAGAATGAAGCTGGGGTTGGTGGCCAGGCAGCGGGCGATTTCAACGCGGCGGCGTTCACCGCCGGACAGGCTGACCGCCATGCTGTTGCGGATATGCGTGATATGCAGTTCCTGCAGCAGCGATTCCAGCTGGTTCTCCATTTGTTCTGGCGCCAGTTTCTGCAACTCCAGAATCGCCATGATGTTTTCGGCCACCGTCATCTTGCGGAAAATCGAGGGCTCCTGCGGCAGATAAGCCAAACCCAGGCGCGCACGACGGTGTATGGGCAGACGGCTCAGATCCTTGCCATCCAGCAGAATGCGCCCATCATCCAGGGCCACCAGACCTACCATCATGTAAAAGCTGGTGGTCTTGCCTGCGCCGTTAGGGCCCAGCAAGCCCACCACTTCGCCGCTATTGAGTTGCAGCGAAATATCCTGCACCACCGTGCGGGATTTATATTTCTTGCGCAGACCTTCTACGATTAATTGGCTCATGTTTACTCAGGTATATCGTGTTGCACGCCAGACTGACGGATTGTCAGCATGGCAGGTTAATTGGCCGTCGCGCCATCGGTGCCAGCCGGTTTTTTCTTGGGCTGAATAACGGCACGTACACGCCCGGTCGGCGTGGCAGGCGTTGCTGCCTGGCTGCCACCGCCAATCACCTCGGCATATTCGGCATTGGCGTCATACATGATGTAGTCACCATGCACGATGTCGTCGCCTTTTTTAACCCAGGCCTTGGTGTAGAGCTGTACCTTGTCCATACGTCCATCGTACTCGATACGTTGACCGCTGCCTTCCATATATTCGTTTTTACCTTCCATTTTTTGCTTGAAGGTGGAAGGCGTCTGCGGATTGCCGTAGGTGGTGCTGTGCTGAAAGCCTTCTTTGTCTTCGCGTACCACCAGTTTGTCGCCACGGATGATCAGCGTTCCCTGGGTGAGGATTACATTGCCGGTGTAGATGCTGGTCTTTTTGGCATCATTCACGGTGACGGCATCTGCTTCCAGATTGATGGGCTTGTCCTTGTCCGCCTTTTCGGCGTGTGCAGGCAGGCAGGCCATCATCAAAAGTAGCGGCAAAAAGCTACGGGGCAGGGTTGTCATATTTTCTCCGAATCCGGGCTTGGTTATTGGTACTGGTACTTCGTTTCGCCTGTGCTGCCTGTTTTTTAGCGGGGCTGGCGCTGGGCTTGGCATTTTTCTGTGGTGCCGCCTTGCTGGCTTTCGCTGGCGTGCTGGCCGGGGCTTTGCCAGCGGCTTTTTTTGTCACGCTGGGCGAAAGGTAATGCGCCCGCACGCGGCCACGCAGGTTGACGGTCTGGTTTTTCTTGTTGAATACCATACCGTTGGCATGAATCACCGTTTCCGGTGCCTGAGTGATCACCACAGGTTTGTCTGTCACGGCCACTTCCTGCTTGGGGAACATCTTGAGGTACTGGGTACGTACCATCATTTCCCCTTTATCCTTGGATGCCTGCCGAATGACGATCACATTATCCATGAATTCCACGGTCTCGCCATCGCTGGAGACGTTGCCGCGCTGGCCTTCAATCTGCGTGTAAGGCTTGTTGACGGCATACTGCGTAAACCGGGGCCGTTCAAGTTCGGTGGTGTCATCATCCGGGTAATGCTTCATCTTTACCGCTGCCAGCACATAGGCCAGCGCACCGTTCACATTGGTCCGTGTCGTGACAAAGTTGTCCAGAATGTAATCCGGGTCATGGCGCAAATTGGCATCCGGCCGCCGCTCGGGTGGCTGGACACTGCGATCTATCCAGAACGTGAGCAGCGCCAGCAGGGCGAGCAGCACGAGCGGAAACACGACGGTTGGACGTCCCAATATCAATCCTTACTTCAGGAACCGGGCCATCTGTGCGTCAAAGGTGCCTTGTGCTTTCATCAGCAGTTCGCACACTTCGCGCACGGCACCGTGGCCCGCGGGGCGGCTGGTGATGTAATGCGCATACTCTTTCACCAGCGGCATGGCATGCGGCACGGTAATGCCGAGGCCACCATAACGAATCGGGGGGATATCAATGACATCATCGCCCATGAAGGCGCATTCTTCGCGGCTGAATCCAAATTGCGCGCGGACTTCATCAAAGGAGGCCAGCTTGTCGTCCACCCCCTGATGAAAATGCAGAATGCCGACATTGGCGGCGCGCTTGACCACGACCTGGGATGTGCGGCCAGTAACGATCGCCATATGCACGCCGGTGGCTTTCAGCAATTTCATGCCCAGGCCATCATGCGAATGGAAAAATTTGTATTCCTGACCGTCGTCGCCCAGTCCAAGGCCGCCGTCGGTCATGACGCCGTCGACATCGAATACCACGAGTTTGATGCGCTTGGCGCGTTCTTCTACGGACAACAATTCAAACCACCTTTGCAATAAGAAGATCGTGCATATTCAATGCCCCGATCAGGGTTCCCTGCTGATCGGTGACCAACAGGCTGGTAATTTTTTTCTGCTCCATGATGGCAACCGCATCGACTGCCAGTTGCTCAGGGCGGATTTGCTGCGGCGATGTGTGCATCACATCGCGCATGTAGGTGCTGTTTATGTCCACGGCATTCTCGAACGCCCGGCGCAAATCGCCATCGGTAAATACCCCAACGGCATGCTGCTCTGCATCAACAATCGCTGTCATGCCAAGGCCTTTGCGTGACATTTCCAGCAAGCCTTCTTTCAGGCTGGCTTCAACTCCCACGCTGGGGATGGCATCGCCTGTGCGCATCACGTCGCGCACATGCAGCAACAATTTGCGGCCCAGCGTACCCCCGGGGTGCGACAAGGCGAATTCCTCGGCAGAAAATCCGCGCTGGTCCATGACGGCAATCGCCAGTGCATCGCCCAGTGCCAGCGAGGCGGTGGTGCTGGCGGTAGGCGCCAGCGCCAGCGGGCATGCTTCTTCGGTAACGTGGGCATCCAGGCTCACATCTGCCGCTTTCGCCAGCGTTGATTGCGGATGGCCGGTGATGCTGATCAGCCGCGCGCCCATGCGCTTCAATGTGGGCAGTATCACGCGTAACTCATCTGCCTCGCCGGAGTTGGACAGGGCAATGACCACATCCTTGCCGGTAATCATGCCCAGGTCGCCATGGCTCGCCTCAGCGGGATGGACGAAAAAAGCAGGTGTACCTGTACTGGCAAACGTGGCGGCGATTTTGTTTCCGATATGACCGGATTTGCCCATGCCGGTCACCACAATGCGACCCTGGCATTGTAAAATGAGTTCGACGGCACGCGTGAAGCTGTCATCCAGCCTGCGGGCTAGTGCTTCCACCTCGCGTGCTTCAATTAACAGGACTTCCCTTGCCAGATCAATCGGCGTTTTGCTTGCACCGATTTTTCGTATTTTTGATGGTTCCATACCCGGCAAGTATAAAAGGGAATGTCCGACGAATAAAGGATTTATACGTAATCCGTGCCGACTTTTGATAAAGTCGGCATAAATTTTGCCTGTAGGTTTTTTCAAGGGGAGGCGTGCATGAAAAGGGTTGTGTCTGAGGATCAAGCCAGCTGCCGGAAGATATCGATTGACCGTCTATGCATGACGGTCGGCCTTGTCTGCTTTCTCTTGTCTTCCACTCCAGACAGACCTCTTTAAATGTTGAGTTCCTTCAAAGCTATTTTAATGCACGATACCTTACCCGCTATTCTGATCCTGCTTACCAGCTCGGTGCTGGCTGTTGCCCTGTTTCGTGCTTTGCGCCTGCCGGCCATGTTGGCTTACTTCCTGGTTGGGCTGGCCCTGGGGCCGCATACCTTCGGTATTTTGCCGGATACGGAAGCCAATCGTGAGCTGGCCGAGTTCGGTATTGTATTTCTGATGTTCAGTATCGGGCTGGAGTTCAGCTTGGCCCAGTTGTATGCCATGCGCAAAACCGTGCTCGGCCTCGGCGGCATGCAGGTGCTGCTGACCATGCTCGCTGTCATGATGGCCTGCATTGCCTTTGGCCTCAGCTGGGAAACCGCATTTGTCATCGCCGGTGCCCTGTCCATGTCATCGACCGCGATTGTGTCGAAAATGCTGGTGGAAGGCCTGGAGCTGAATTCGCGCCATGGCCGCCTCTCCATCGGCGTGCTCTTGTTCCAGGATATTGCCGTGGTGCCCATGCTGGTGCTGATTCCAGCGCTGGCCTCGCATGGCGGTGATCTCGGTCAGGTATTGCTGATATCCCTGCTAAAAGCCGCGGTTATGCTGATCATCCTGTTTGTGTTTGGCAAGTCGCTGATCAACCCCTGGTTTGGTCTGGTGGCACGCCAGCGCTCGCGTGAGCTGTTTGTGATGAATGTACTCATGGTGACGCTGATGTTGGCCTTTGCCACCAAGCTCGCCGGGCTTTCCTATGCGCTGGGCGCCTTTATCGCCGGCATGCTGATTTCTGAAACCCGTTATCGCTATCAGGTGGAGTCGGATATTGCGGCGTTCCGCGACATTCTGCTCGGCCTGTTTTTCATTACGGTAGGCATGCTGCTGGATGTGCATGAACTGGCGGCCAACCTGGGGCTGGTGTTGCTGGTCACGGCCGGATTCATCCTGTTCAAGGGCGTGCTGGTGGCGGTGCTGAGCCGGGCATTCGGTCACGAGCCGGGTGTCGCGATTCGTACCGGCATTACGCTGGCGCAAGCGGGCGAATTCAGTTTTGTTTTGCTGTCCCTGGGCCTGGGGCATGGCTTGATTGGTGGGCAGGCCTTGCAGGTGGTACTGGCTGCTTCGCTGATCTCCATGGTAGTGGCGCCCTTTATCATTCAGCACAACGAGCGGCTGGGCGAGTTGCTGTCGCGCAGCTATGTTCGCAATCGCGAAAAGCAGATTCAGGATATCGAAAGCATAGGCAAGGAACTGGTCGACCACGTGATCATTTGCGGTTTCGGGCGCAGCGGGCAGTATCTGGCGCGCTTTCTCAGTGAGGAAAATATTCCGTTCATTGCGCTGGATATTGACCCTTCACGGGTGCGCGAAGCGGCCGCGGCGGGTGAAAACGTGATCTATGGCGATGCAGGCCGACGCGTGGTGCTGGCAGCGGCGGGCGCGGCGCAGGCCAAGGCGCTGATTATCAGTTATGACGATGCGCCATCTGCCATGAAGATTCTGCATGTGGTGGAGGACAATTACCCCAAGCTGCCGGTTATTGTACGCACGGTGGACGATGCCAATATGGAAGGCTTCCGCAAGGCGGGCGCGGCAGAAGTGGTGCCCGAAGTGCTGGAAGGCAGCCTGATGCTGGCTTCGCATGCCCTGGTCTTGCTCGGCGTGCCGCTGAATCGGGTGGTGAAGCGTATCCGATTGTTCCGCGAAGAGCGTTACAAGATGTTCCGCGGCTTTTTCCATGGTATGTCCGATCTGGACGAAGAAGCGCAGGAAACGCCACGCCTGAACTCGGTACTGATTACATCGTCCGCCTATGCGCTTAACATGCGCCTGGGTGATATCAATTTCTCCGGGCTCAATGTGGAGGTGAAGTTTATCCGTCGCCTCAACCTGAAGCCATGGGCTCCCACCTCGGAGTCCGTCTTTATCGAAGGCGATGTGGTCGTCCTGCTGGGCACGCCCAAAGATCTTGTCCTGGCGGAAAAAGCCTTGCTGCAAGGCCGCTAAAGTCCGACACTTTGTGATTTACATCCAATTTCAAATCTTATGAGCCGTAACATTATCGTAGCTGGGGGCGGCATACTCGGCTGTATGACCGCCATGTCCCTGATTCAACATGGCCATCAGGTCACCCTGGTGGAGCGCGGCCAGATTGGCGGACATGCGCAGGGCGAGGCTTCCTGGGCCGCGGCGGGTATTCTTTTTCCGTTGCTGCCGTGGGCTTATGTCGAGCCGGTGAACCGGCTGGCGGTGGCGAGCATGCGCGCTTATGGCGAGCTGTGCCAGCGCCTGTTGGAAGATACCGGTATAGACCCCGAGTATCAGCAGGATGGCATGCTGCTGTTGCCGGATTACAAGCGCGAGCAGGCCTTGGCATGGGCAAGTCAGTATGGATTTGCCGAGCATGCGGAGGCACCTGCCCATAGTTTTGCAGCGGATCGTCAAAATGCGATGTGGCTGCCGGAAGTGGCGCATGTGCGGCCGCCCGTCTTGCTGGCGGCCTTGCGGCAATGGCTGCTGCAACAGGGTGCCACTATCTTTGATAACACGGAGCTGTTGCCGTTGGCTACCAATGAAGGGACGGATCACCTGACACGCTGGCCGACACGGGCAGGCCGCGAACTCGAAGCGGATGCGTTTGTGCTGACGGCGGGTGCCTGGAGTGGTTTGTTACTGGGCGATCAGCAGCCACTGCCCATCAAGCCCATGCGCGGCCAGATGCTGCTGTATGCGCAACCTCATCAGCAAAAGCTCACGCATATTGTTTTCCGTGAAGGGTTTTATATGGTGCCGCGGCGGGATGGCCTGATTCTGGCGGGCAGTTGCCTGGAAGATGTCGGGTTTGATCATGCGGTGACCGATGACATGGGCAGCCAGCTGGCTGCCAAAGCCGCAGCCCTGTTACCCGAGCTGGCCGATGCACCTGTGCTGGCACATTGGAGCGGTTTCCGTCCGGGGTCTCCGGATAATGTGCCCACCATTGCAGCGCACCCGCAGTATAAAAACCTCTATATCAATAGCGGTCATTTCCGGTACGGGCTGACGATGGCACCTGCGAGCGCCGAACTGCTGTCGGACCTGGTGCAAGGAAGTGCTTCTGAAAGTGACCTAACTGCTTACGCCTACCGCGCTGCCGAATAGGCGCGCGGGCAGGCGAGGTCAGGCTCGCGCTTATTTGAGCTGCTTGATGATCTTGTCGGTAATGTCGACGCGTTTGCCGACATAAGCGGAGGTGTTGTAAAACACAATGTCGTAGCCTTCACTCTGCGCAACGGAGGTTACGGCTTTATTGATGCGATCCTGCAGACTGGCCAGCTCGTCTTTCTTGCGCTGCTCGAACTCTTCCTGCAAGGCACGCTGACGGCGCTCCAGGTCGACACGCTGATTATTCAGATCGCGACGTTTGGTTCTCGCCACGCTCTCCGTCATGGTCAGCGAATCCTTGCTGAAAGCGGTTTCGCGGTCTTCCAGTTGCTTGTAGGCTTGCTGCAACTCAGCATTGCGCGGCTTGAATTCAGCCTGCAGCTTTTGACCCGTGGCCAGAAATTGTGGGGACTGCATGACAGTTTGCAGATGGACGTAGCCGATCTTGATTTCGGCGCTGGCATGCATGGAGGCCAATGCCAGGGTGGCGGCGAGGGCAATGTGCTTTAATGTTTTCAAACGATCTCCTTGTGACGTGGCTCTTGAGCTGGCAATAGGATACCCCTTCATGCCGTCACCTCCAAATGGGCGCTTGGCCACGCTCTGATTTATGCCGGGGTTGCGGCCTGCCAGTGCCCGGATTTTCCACCCTGCTTTTCCAGCAGTTGCACATTGTCTATGATCATGCCGCGATCGACCGCCTTGCACATATCGTAAATCGTCAGCAAGGCGACCGTGGTCGCGGTCAGCGCTTCCATTTCCACCCCGGTACGGCCGACGGTTTCGGCAGTGACCGTGCAATGGATGACAGGCTGGCTACTTTCAATCTCGAACTCCACCCCGACCTTGGTCAAGGCAATCGGATGGCAAAGCGGGATGAGGTCAGCGCAACGCTTGCTGCCTTGAATCGCCGCAATCCGTGCAATGCCCAGCACATCGCCTTTTTTGCTATTGCCCTCCTGAATCAGCGCCAGCGTGGCAGGCAGCATGCGGATGCTGCCTCGTGCCACAGCAATGCGCCTGGTCTCGGCTTTGTCGCCGACATCGACCATATGGGCCTGTCCGCTGGTGTCAAAATGGGTAAATTGCGTCATGGTGAAGCCTGCTCCGAAACGGTGAACTTGCTTGAGAATGCCGTTATCATAGCAACAATGAAGCTTGTTTATACCTCTGTCGTCGCCGTCATGGCGCTGTTTTTTGTGCCCGTATCTCCTGCGGATGGCTTGCCCGATCTGGGCGATGTTTCCGCTACCGTGCTCTCCCCGCTGGATGAAAAGAAAATTGCCGATCAGATCATGCGCAGCGTGATGGCCAGCGATGATGTGGAGCGCGACCCTGAAATACAGGATTATGTGCAGCAACTCGGTATGCGCCTCGTCGCCGCCAGTTCGGACAAGCTCTTGCCCTTCCAGTTTTTTGTGGTGAAAGATAACTCCATCAATGCCTTTGCCATGCCCGGCGGTGTGGTCGGCGTGCATACCGGTCTCATCGTTGCTGCTGAAAACGAATCCGAGGTGGCCGGTGTGCTGGGCCACGAAATCGGCCATGTGGTGCAGCGCCATCTGGCGCGCATGATGGCGCAGCAGAAGCGTGACTCCATCATCAGCATGGCGACCATTGGGCTTGCGCTGCTGGCGGCGCGCGCCAATCCCCAGCTTGCCAGCGGTGCCATGATGTCGGCCAGTGCCGGCTCCTTGCAGAAGCAGCTGGACTACACACGCGAACACGAGCGTGAAGCCGATCGCGTGGGTTTGCAGATCATGGCTGATGCGGGATTTGATACGCGCGGCATGCCGGCATTTTTTGAGATTCTGCAGCGGGGCACGCGGTTTATTGATGGCAGTGCACCTTCCTTCCTGCGTACCCACCCGCTGACGACGGAGCGTATTGCCGATGTGCGCTCCCGCGTGGAGCAAGGGGCTTATCGGCAGGTGCAGGATAGTGCGGAATTTCAATATGTGCGGGCCAAGCTGCTCGCCAACCTGGGGCCTGCGCGGCAAGCCATGGAGCTGTTCAGGAATAACCTTGCCCAGCGCACTTATACCAACGAAGCCGCCCAGCATTACGGGCTGGCCATTGCCAGTTTGCGGGCCAATGACTTGGCGACGGCAGCGAGCGAGCTAGTCTGGCTCAAGCAGAATGCCAGTCCGCACGCCATGTTTGCCAGCCTGGCAGCCAATATCGAAGTGGCGAAACAAAATACGGCCGCAGCCACACGCCTGTTTCAGCAAGGCTTGGAACATTATCCTCGATCCCGTGCCCTGATTTTTGGCTATGCCGAGCACTTGCTGCGGCTGGGGCAGACGGATGCAGCGCTTAATCTGGTGGCGCAAAACATCGACCTCTATCCGGATGATCCCTATTTTTATGAGTTGCGCTCAAAGGCGTATACCATGCAGGGCAAACGTTTATTGCGGCATCAGGCACAAGGCGAAGCCTATGTCCGGAGCTATAACCTGCCGCGGGCTATTGAGCAGATGGAGCTGGCAGCCAAGGCGGGCGATGGCGACTTTTACCAGCAATCAATTGTAGAAGCGCGCCTCAAGCAATTGCGCCTGCTGCTGAACGACCCCAAGGACAGGGGCTAGAGATAAAAGGACAGCCATGAAAAGACGCGGATTTATGATGATGACCGGTGCAGCATTGCTCAGTGGTTTGCTACTGCCACTGCGGGCGCTGGCGGCGGTATGGAACAAAGCGGCTTTCGAAGCGACGACCCTGGCTGGCGCCACCCAGGGCCTGCAGGTCGACAAGGAAACGCCCAGCGCCGACATCACGGTCAATGCGCCAGACCGCGCGGAAAACGGCGCTGTCGTGCAGGTGGAAGTTATCAGCCGTATTCCCGGTACGGAAGCGATTGCCATTGTGGTGGAGCATAACCCTACACCTTTGATTGCCAATTTCATGTTTGCCAAAGGGGCGGATCCGTATCTGGTCACCCGCATCAAAATGGCGGAAACCGCTGAAGTGAAGGCGATTGTGAAAGTGGGATCGCGCTATTTCACCGCGGGCAAGCAGGTTGAAGTGCTGGAAAACGGCTGCGGCTAGGAGGCAACATGGCAGATAACATCAAAATGCGGGCGCAACTCAAGGGTGACGTGACCGAGCTGAAGGTGCTAATGACGCATCCGATGGAAACAGGGCGACGTAAAAACGATCTGGATGAGGTGGTGCCTGCGCATTTTATTCAGCTGGTGACGATCAGTCTGAATGGCAACGTGGTGACGGAAGCGCAATGGGGGACGGGTATTTCCAAGAATCCCTATTTGACCTTGCACTTGCGCGGTGCCAAGGTCGGCGACATGGTTGCCGTGGTCTGGCATGACAACAGGGGCCAGAGCGCCCGCCATGAAATTGCTGTCACGGCGGGCTAGCGGCTGGATGGATTTAGATCAACTGATTTAGAGATCAGCTTCCCAGGCATTGCCGTAGACTTTGCCATTCCGCGACAAAATCCACATCTGATACATGCTGGTAAACCACATGAAGGTCGAGGCAATGCTGTAACCCAGACCGCCGATGATGGTGAGCCAGGCGAAGCCAGGATTCAGCTTGGTCAGCCACCATGACAGCACATCCAGAATCAGGAAGGCGAATGGGAAGGCGATGGCCAGAATCTTCAGCTTGCGCGGCACATTGACCGCAAAGCTGAAAATCAGCGACATGAAGAAGAAGATGAACGCGATACCAAACAGGTGAATGTGCGAAACGCGCGTCAGGCTCTCGATGCTGGCGCCTTCATTCACCTTGGCCACTTTTTTGACTTCATCAAAATGGGTGAAATTAGGGATGCCAGGCACGTTGCTGTGGCACATGACACAGTGCTGGGCAAACACTTGCTTGAAGTGGGGTTCCCACTCTGACTCTGGTGCACCTTCGCGCGCCCACTTGATGATGTCCAGGCGTACTTCAGGCGGTGCCTTGTCTTTCATGGCGCCATTCAGCATGCCTTCGAGGCGGCTGCCGCTGCGATCGCCATAATAGCTGTAGACGATGTCGTCTTTTGACAAGCCGATTTTGCCGTCAGCCATGCCGTGCGTCAGCATGATCTGCAAACCTGCCATACAGAGGCCGACACCGATGACCAGCAAATAGCCGGAAAACAGAACCTTGACAGGGGTAGGGAGGTTGGGAAGGTTGAACCAGTCCATTGGTGATGTTGACTTCATTTGATTCTCATAAAGCAAGTTGAAAAAGCGGGATGACGGCTGCGTATTAACGTGGCGTTACATTGCTCGGCAAAGAGCTGTATCAGGCACAGCAGTTTCAACGAAAGAATACCTCAAACTTTGGCCCCTGCTACAAAATAAACAGCATTTTTATCCGGTGACAGGTTTTTTTGCATCGGTATCTTTCGGAAATGATGGAACAAATCGCGGTAGACAGGGTTTAATCAACATGCCGCTGCAAGTGCGGCATTATTACCACATCGATATGCAAAATATATCAAAAGTATTTAAACAATCAATTTTCATTATTATAAGACTTTCTCTATACTGAGCTTCGTTTCCAAACCAACCCAAAAGGAGATTTACATGAGCACCTTGATCAACACTGAAGTTAAGCCATTCAAAGCCCAGGCATTTCATAACGGCAAGTTTATTGAAGTGACCGATGCAGCTCTGAAGGGCAAATGGTCCGTGCTGATTTTCATGCCAGCCGCTTTCACCTTCAATTGCCCAACAGAAATTGAAGATGCTGCTGACAATTACGCTGAATTCCAGAAGGCGGGCGCCGAGGTGTATATCGTGACTACCGATACGCACTTCTCGCACAAGGTATGGCATGAAACATCGCCAGCCGTGGGCAAGGCACAGTTCCCGCTGGTAGGTGACCCGACTCACCAACTGACACGCGCTTTTGAAGTGCACATTGAAGAAGAAGGTCTGGCACTGCGCGGCACCTTCATCATCAACCCAGAAGGCGTGATCAAGACGGCTGAAATCCACGACAACGCCATTGCGCGTGATGTGAAGGAAACCGTACGCAAGCTGAAGGCAGCGCAATACGTGGCCAACAACCCAGGCCAGGTTTGCCCGGCCAAGTGGAAAGAAGGCGAAAAGACCCTGACGCCTTCTCTTGATCTGGTAGGCAAGATCTAAGGCGGGAATAGCGCCTTTAAACGTCCCTGCTGCGGCAGGGCGTTGAGCACAGGGCATGGAAGGCCAAACGCCAACCGTGTCCTGCCCTCGACGCGATCCCTGGAATAAACGTAACCAAGCCAGCGCCAAAAGCGCAAGGCAGGGGTGAACTCACCCCGAACAACTGGAGAACACCATGCTTGACGATACACTCAAAACTCAACTTCAGACCTATTTGGGCATGCTGCGCCAGCCTATCCGGCTGATTGCTTCACTCGATGAGAGTGAAAAAGCCGCTGAAATGCGTGAGCTGCTGCAAGACATTGCCGCGCTGTCAGACAAGGTCAGCCTGGATCTGGCAGGCAGTGATGCCCGCAAGCCTTCGTTCGTGATTGCACGTGAGGGTGAGACCAGTGGCGTGCGCTTTGCTGCCATTCCGCTGGGCCATGAGTTTACGTCGCTGGTGCTGGCCTTGTTGTGGACCGGCGGTCACCCACCCAAGGTCGAAGCCGATGTGATTGAACAGATCAAGGCGCTGGATGGCGATTTCCGCTTTGAGGTGTACATGAGCCTGTCCTGCCATAACTGCCCGGACGTGGTGCAGGCAACGGCATTGATGGCCATTCTCAACCCCAAGGTGCAAACCACCGTGATTGATGGTGCCTTGTATCAGGATGAAGTGAATGGTCGCAACATCATGGCCGTGCCCACCACCTACATGAACGGTGAGCCATTTGGCTCGGGCCGCATGACGGTTGAAGAAATGCTGACCAAGCTGGATACCGGTGCTGAGGCACGCGAAGCGGCCAAGCTGGACCAGAAGGCACCTTATGATGTGCTGATCGTAGGCGGTGGACCTGCGGGTGCCTCGGCTGCTATCTATGCCGCTCGCAAAGGCATACGTACCGGTATCGTGGCCGAGCGGTTTGGCGGCCAGGTGATGGACACCCTGGGCATTGAAAACTTCATCTCGGTGAAGGAAACCGAAGGGCCAAAGCTGGTGGCCGCACTCGAAGAGCATGTGCGTAGCTACGATGTCGACATCATCAATCTGCAACGCGCCGAGTCGATTACGCGCGGCGAACTGGTGGAGGTGAAGCTGGCAGGTGGCGCAACGCTCAAGAGCAAGGCGGTGATTGCGGCGACCGGTGCCCGGTGGCGCGAGCTGAATGTGCCTGGCGAGAAGGAATACCGCGGCAAGGGCGTGGCGTATTGCCCACACTGCGATGGTCCTTTGTTCAAGGGCAAGCGCGTCGCCGTGATTGGCGGTGGCAATTCAGGCGTAGAGGCAGCGATTGATCTGGCCGGCTTTGTTGGCCATGTCACCCTGATCGAGTACGACACCAAGTTGCGTGCGGATGCGGTGCTGCAGAACAAGTTGTTCAGCTTGCCCAATGTGACTGTGATCATTAACGCGCAAACGACCGAAGTAACCGGCGATTCCCAAAAGGTCAATGGTTTGGTGTACAAGGACCGCGCCACAAGCGTGGATCATCACCTGGAGCTGGAAGGTGTCTTTGTACAAATCGGTTTGTTGCCAAATACCGACTGGCTCAAGGGCAGTGATGTTGAGCTGAGCAAATTCGGTGAGATCAAGGTGGATGCGCATGGGCAGACATCGATGGCAGGTGTGTTTGCGGCGGGCGATGTGACGACCGTGCCTTACAAGCAGATCATCATTGCCATGGGTGAAGGTTCCAAGGCTGCGCTGGGCGCATTTGATTACCTGATACGCCAGTAAGCCTCACGTTGTAGTTCCTTTTATGACAATCTCGGTTGCCATAAAAGGCCAGGGCCAGTGTTCTTTCCCGGGTAGGGGAGAACACTGGCCCTGAATTTTTTGGTTTTGCCGTTGTTACAGATCAAGCATTTTTGAGGATTTTAAATGGCTTGAGAGATCACAAACGATGGGTATTGGTCAAAGAAGGTGACTCTGACGTTGAAACCCAGATCACGGGCCCGTTGTGCGAGCAGCGTGAAAATGTGCAGTTCATTCTTCAGCGGGATCAGGAACACATTGTCGGCAAATGCCTGGGTAGACTCCGACTTGTGCTGCTCCTTGTTCAGCTGAATGATGTTTTGACTGCTGGTGATGAAGGTTACCCAATTCTTGTTTTCATGATTGGGGTTCGGCCGGTCTACGATCAATAGTGCTGAGTGCATTTTATATCTCCTCGTTTTTATAAAAGACCTACAGTTTCCGTACTTAAAAAATCAAAAACCGTGAAACTAGCATTACAGGTCTCTACAAGAAAATCAATACTCGCAAGATGGATATAGCTTTAAATTTTTATGATTTTGCTGCCGAGGCCGTCATGACAGGCTTAGCAGCTGACGTAACAAAGGTAGTGTGACCGGGCGTTTGTAGCTGAGTGACCATTCATCCAGAGCATCCAGCGTGGAAACCAGGGTGGGCAGATCACGACGCAAGTGGCGCAGGCAATAATCCAGCACTTCATCCGGCAATCGCATGCCACGGGCTGCTGCATGCTGGCGCAAGGCCAGGGCTTTTTCCTCATCGCTGAGCGGATGCAACTGGTAGCTGAGCCCCCATGCCAACCGGGTGGCCAGGTCATCACGCAGTTGCATGGCGGTTGGCGCGGCGATGCCGGCCGCTACCAGCACGCCTTCGCCAGCGCGCAGGTGGTTGTAGCTGTCAAACAAGGCAATCTGCTCTTCATTGCTGAGCTGGTGGACATCATCGGCGCAGATCACGTGCACGCCCAAGGCTTCGCCCGCACGGTTGCAGGCATGTAGCAGATGACTCTTGCCGCTGCCGGTTTCACCCCACAGGTAGATAAAGCGTTGCGCACTTTGCCCTTCCAGCGCGGCGCGCAGGCTATGCAGGGCCTCGGCATTGCGGCCTGGGACAAAATTATCCAGGCTGGGCAACGCTGATGGTTGAATGTCGAGCAGTAACTGTTTCATGGCATTTAGCCGCAAAGCGGCAAGAGTGGGGCCTGCATTTTATGTGAACCTGATTAATGCAGGTAGATATCGCTATTGAGATAAGCGCGTTTGGCATGGCGCAGGCCGACGGCAATCGCGGCGCTGACAGGCAGCGCCAGCAAAATACCGGTAAAGCCGAACAGCTGGCCGCCAGCCAGCAAGGCAAAAATCACCATGACGGGGTGCAGGCCGATACGGTCACCGACCAGCCAGGGCGTGAGCCACATGCTTTCCAGCATCTGGCCGATACCAAATACCGCGATGACAGGAACATATTGGGCAAAGGTGGTGAACTGCAATACCGATGCCAGCGCGGCGAGCAGCATGCCAGTGCCGATGCCCAGGTAAGGCACAAACCCAAGCAAGCCAGCAATCAAACCGATGGGCAGCGCGAGCTCCAGTCCGGAAAGCCAGAGGCCGGTGGCGTAAAATGCGCTCATCAACAGCATGACGGATAATTGCCCGCGTAAAAATTCTGCCAGCATCATGTCGACTTCACGGGCAATCTCCACAGTTTTGGCATACCACCGGCGTGGCAGCAGTTGGTCAAACCGATTGAGAATGTCGTGCCAGTCGCGCAGCAGGTAAAACAGCACAATCGGAATCAGCACCAGATTCGCCAGCCAGGCGAACAGCGCCAGCCCGTGATCGCTCAGTGCCAGCAAAAACTTGCCAACGAAATCACTGGCCGACTTCCAGTTATTGGTAATCACCTGCTGCACTTTAGTGGCGTCAATATCGATCGCCACGCCGAAATGCTGCAACAGCCAGGGCTCAATGCGCGTACGCAAGCCGGTAATGTAGGTCGGCAGTTTTTCCATGATCAGCATGAATTCTTTCTGCATCATGGGGATCACGATCAGCAGCAGGATGCAGATAATGGCGATCAGCATCAGCATGACCAGCAATGAGGCGACGGTCCGCCCCAAGGTGAACTGCCAGAGGCGCACCTGCGCCAGTCTGTCGACCAGCGGATTGCAGATATAGGCGAAAATGGCGGCAATCAGAAACGGTGCCATGATGGGCAGCAGCAGGTATACCACTAGCAGGAACAGGCCGCCGAGCAGAATCACGCGGTAATCAGGCAACAGGTTTTCTCGTTTGGCGGTCATTTCGGGTAAAATTATATTTAATTACTGTAATTTATCTTGTGGAAAGCGAGAACTCAACTTGAATTCTGATCAAACCAACGGCGGTGCCGCACCAACTTCAATGAGCTATCGCGACGCCGGTGTCGATATCGAAGCCGGCGATGCGCTGGTCGAGGAGATCAAACCGTTTGCCAAGCGTACCATGCGCCCCGAGGTTTTGGGCGGAATTGGCGGATTCGGCTCGCTGTTCGAAGTCCCGAAAAAATTCAAAAATCCCGTGCTGGTTTCCGGTACGGATGGCGTAGGCACCAAGCTCAAGCTGGCATTTCAGCTGAACAAACACGACACTGTGGGTATCGATCTGGTGGCCATGAGCGTGAACGATATTCTGGTGCAAGGCGCTGAGCCCCTGTTTTTCCTGGATTACTTTGCCTGTGGCAAGCTCGAAGTCGGTGTGGCTGCCCAGGTGATCAAGGGCATCGCGCTGGGCTGTGAACAGGCCGGCTGTGCGCTGGTGGGCGGCGAAACCGCTGAAATGCCTGGCATGTATCCCGCCGGTGAATATGACCTCGCCGGGTTTGCCGTCGGTGCAGTCGACAAGGAAGCCATTATTGACGGTACTACCATTGCGGCGGGTGATGTTGTGCTGGGTCTGGCATCCAGTGGTGCGCATTCCAACGGTTACTCGCTGATCCGCAAGCTGATCGAAAAATCCGGCATTGATATGGATAGCGATTTCCATGGCAAGCCTTTCCGCGATGTGGTGATGGCGCCTACCCGTATTTACGTCAAATCCCTGCTCAAGTTGCTGGCTGCCATGCCGGTGAAGGGCATGGCCCACATTACCGGTGGCGGCATCACGGAAAATATTCCGCGCGTATTGCCTGCCGGCCTGACCGCTGAAGTCCGCCGCGACAGCTGGACTCTGCCGCCTTTGTTCCAATGGCTGCAGGCACAAGGCAACGTGGCTGATGACGAGATGTACCGTACTTTCAACTGTGGCATTGGCATGGTGGTGATTGTGTCAGCCGCTCAGGCGCCAGAGGCAATCAAGCTGCTGGCAGATGCAGGTGAGCAGGTATGGCAGATTGGCCAGATTCGTGCGCAGCAGCCTGACGAAGCGCCTACGGTGGTGGTGTAGTCGCCGGAACGAAAACCAGCGACTATCGTCACATGGACATCGTTTACTTCAAGTAGAACATCATGCGCTATCTTTCCTTACGCAATTCCATACTCACGGCTTGTTGCCTGCTGGCCGCGTCGCTTGTGCACGCCGCGCCGCGCCAGGTGGAGCTGGTGTATGAAGCCACCCGCAATGGCCAGCCATTCGCCACGGTGACTGAGACTTTTCGTCAGGAAAATGGCCGCTACCGCATTGAGAGCGTAACGCAGGGCATAGGTGTGTACGCCTTGTTTGGCAAGCGCCGCCTGTTGAGTGAGGGTGAAGTTACCGAGCAAGGGCTCAAGCCCAGCCATTTTGAGCTGCATCAAGGTGACAACGATAAAAAATCCTTGCTGACAGATTTCGACTGGGCGCAGAACCAGCTCAATATGCAGGTGAAGGGCAAGACCGTTATCGCGCCGCTTGAGCCAGGTGCCCAGGATCTGGCCAGTTTCATTTACCAGTTCATGTTCCGTCCTCCAGTGGGTGAGGATGTGAATATGCCGGTGACAACAGGCAAAAAGCTGCGCAGTTATCACTACCGGGTGACGGAGCGCGATGTCCCGCTTGATCTGCCTGGCGGCCATTTCAAGACACTGCACTTGGTCGATGCCACGCCGGAGGGCGAGGACGGCAAGGAATTCTGGTTGGCGACGGACCGTCATCACCTGCCGGTCCGTCTGGAAATGCGCGATGACAAAGGTGCCAAAATCGAGCAGATTCTGACCAGCGTGCATGCGGAATAAGCAAGACGAGCCTCAGCGCAAGTATTACCTCCGCTATGTCCTGGCCCTGCTGATTTCATTGCTGTTGCATGTGGTGTTGCTGGGAGGGCTGGATTTAAGGCTACCAGATTTGCCTTCTGCCCCCAGCACCATGCAGGTTGAGATGATGCCTGCACCGTTGCCCAAACCATTGCCCCCGGCTATCAAGCCCAAACCCAAAAAAGCGGCTCCGGCAGCCGTGCCGGCGACCCCGCAGGATGCTGCGCCCACTGTGGAGGCGCCAGCAGAGACTGCTTCATCAATACTTGCGGAGGCTGGTGATGCCGCTACCCCCGTAATCGAGGAAAACGAACCACCGGAAGAAGTGACCGAGGCCCTGCCGGAGCCTTCCAAGACTGATCCCGTGAATTACGTGGAAATGGATTACGAGGTCAAGCGCGGTGGCCAGGCTGGCACCTTGGGCCGTACCCATGTGCTTTTCAAGGTGCATGACGAAAATCGCTACACCCTGACCAGCGAAACCGAAGCGCAGGGCCTGGCATCGCTGTTTATCTCAGGCAAGCTGGTGCAGCGCAGTGAAGGCCTGGTGACGGAACACGGCTTGCAGCCGCAGCATTTTTTTTATCAGTATGGCAACAACGACGCCAAGGCCCAACGTGCCGAACTGGACTGGGATAACCATACGATTGCCATGCAAAGCAGCAAGGGACTGGTGACGCAGGCCCTGCCAGCGGGTACGCAGGACTTGTTGAGCTTCATGTACCAATACATGTATCAGGATCCGCTGGCCCAGATGCAGGTGGCAGTCACCAATGGCAAGCGCCTGCGGACATACAGCTATAGTTTTGAAGGGGAAGAGCAGGTGCAGACCCGCATGGGCGAGATACGTGCTCTCCATATTGCAAAATCCACTGGTAACGAAAAGACCGAGTTGTGGCTGGCGGTCGATTATCGTTACCTGCCTATTAAAATACGTAAAACAGACGAGGACGGTACAGTGCTTGAGCAGATTATGACCAGGCTGAATACCGATATCATGAAATGAAAAACATCCATCCCCAATTACTTCGCTTTGCAGGTACTGCGCTCGCTGACATCCTCGCGGGCACCGGTCCGGCCGATGCCGTGCTGGGCTCTTTTTTCCGTAACAACCGCGAGTTGGGTACCAAGGAAAGAGCCTTTGTCGCCGAGTCCGTGTATGGCGTCCTGCGTCGCAAGCGCCTGCTATCCTACCTTGCCGATGGCGATGATCCGCGCAAGCTGCTGGTGGCCTGGCTGGTGCGAGTACAAGGCATGAGCCTGCGCGATCTGGAAGACACGCTCAACACCCAGCAGAAAGAGTGGGCACAGGAGATCAAGGCTAAAAATACCGACAATCTCAGTCTGGCGATTCAGGCCGATATGCCGGATTGGTTATGGGAAAAACTCAGCGCCCAATATGGCGATGAGCAGGCGCTCACTATTGCTCGTAGCATGCAGCAGCAAGCCATGATGGATTTGCGCGTGAATACCATCAAAGCCACGCGCGAAGACGTGCTGGCCAAATTCATCAGCGAAAATACCCAGCTGAACCAAGACACCATCGTCCCGACTCCGCTTTCGCCGACCGGTATACGTCTGCCGCAGCGCCTGAACATCAGCCGGCATATTCTGTTTACCGAAGGCAAGGTGGAAGTGCAGGATGAAGGCAGTCAGCTGCTCGCACATCTGGTAGCGCCACGTCGTGGCGAGATGATTGCCGATCTCTGCGCAGGCGCGGGTGGCAAGACGCTTGCCATGGGCGCACTGATGCGCAATACCGGTCGCCTGTATGCATTTGATATATCCGAAAAACGCCTGACCAATCTGGGCCAGCGCCTCAAGCGCTCGGGCTTGTCCAACCTGCATAGCCAGCTGATCAGCAGCGAGCAGGATGCCAAATTGAAGCGCCTGAACGGCAAGTTTAACCGCGTGCTGGTGGATGCGCCTTGCAGCGGCCTCGGTACCCTGCGTCGCAACCCTGACCTCAAATGGCGGCAAACCCCGCAGGACGTGCTGGAACTCACCGGCAAGCAAACCTCTATTCTGGCGCGTGCTGCCAAGCTGGTAAAAGCGGGCGGCCGCCTGATTTACGCCACCTGCAGCCTGCTCTCGGATGAAAACGAAGCCATCGCCGATGCATTCCTGGGTGCGCACCCTGATTTCAAGCTGATTCCTGCTAATGAAGTCCTGGCCCAGCAGCAGATTCCAGTGGACACTGGTGAGTACCTGAAACTATTGCCTCATCTGCATCAGACCGATGGCTTCTTTGCTGCCGTGTTCGAAAAAGCGGCGGCGAGCTCGGAACCCGCCGCCGCCTGACCTTGCTGAAGTGCTGATTCGGGTGGCATCGCGCATCGAATCAGCGCTAGGCAGAGTCAGGTAGCTACGGTAAAGTAATTTCATGCGGCTTTTGGCCGCATGTCTTTGTATCAACCCCTTAGCTGCCTGACTCCGAGGTCTCGATGAAGCTTAGTCTTAACACCCAGATTTTTACTGGCGCCGCCATCGGCGTGCTTATCGGCATGGCCATCAGCCCGCTCGCGCAGGATAGCGAGCTGCGTGTGCAATCGCTGTATGCGCTTGGGCTCATCGGCAGTGTATTCATTGACCTGCTCAAGATGGTGTTGATCCCGCTGGTATTCACCTCGATTGTGGTCGGCGTCGCCAATCTGCAAGCGCATCGACAGGTACACCGGGTGTGGACCAGCACCTTGGGATTTTTCATATTGTCCATGGCGCTGGCCATCGCGCTGGCGTTGGCTGCGAGCAATATCTTCAAGCCGGGGGAGGGCATGTACTTGGCGATGTTCCAGGATGCCATGCAGAATTTCGAAGCTCACCGGCTGACCATGCCCGAGTTTTTCAAGCAATTTCTGCATGAGCTGTTCATGAATCCGTTTGCCGCACTCGCCAATGGCAAGGTGCTGGCTGTGGTGATTTTCGCCCTGTTCATGGGGATCGCACTGGTGGTGGGCGGCGAGCGCTACCAGAACATACACAAGCTGCTGCAGGAAGCCCAGGAGCTGGTCATGCGCATTGTCGGCTGGATCATGCATCTGGCGCCGCTGGGCATCATGGCCTTGCTGGCCCAGCTGGTGGCCAATCAGGATCTGAGCCTTCTGCAGACCATGGGGAAATTTGTCACGCTTATTGTGGCGACGACGCTTATCCACGGTGTCATCATTCTGCCGCTATTGCTGTACCTGGTGACGGGGGTGACGCCCTTGCGCTTCTGGCGTGGCGCGCGCGAAGCGCTGATTACCGCCTTTGCCACCAGCTCAAGTTCGGCGACCTTACCGGTGACCTTGCGCTGCGTGGAAAACAAGCTGCATGTAAAACCGGAGATCGCCGGGTTTGTCGTGCCATTAGGCGCCACCATCAATATGGACGGCACTGCCTTGTATGAAGCGGCAGCCGCTTTGTTTATTGCGCATTTGGCGGGCATCGAGCTGGGCACGGGCCAGCAACTGGTGGTCTTTTTTACTGCCATGATCGCCGCCATGGGGGCACCAGGCATCCCCAGTGCAGGCATGGTGACCATGGTGATGGTGCTGCAGTCGGTAGGCTTGCCCGCAGAAGCCATCGCGATTTTGCTTCCCATAGACCGCTTGCTGGATACATTGCGCACCGCCGTCAATGTGGAAGGCGATATGGTGGGCAGCCTGATTGTGCAAAAACTGGTGCAGCGCTAGTCAGTGTTGCTTGGCCTCCATGCCGCCGCCATAGCATCGTAAGTCTTCTCCAGAAAATGCCAGCCACACCCAGGCTGGCATTTTTTATGGCTTTATATGATAATAATTCTCATTAGCCAGCGATGTCCCGCAGAGAAAGCAGGGCTGTAAGCCAACATTTCCCTACTTTAGCTCAGTAAAAAGGACATTACCCATGCGTTTATATCATTCTCTCGCGCTTGTTATCGGCTTTGCATCCAGTCATGCCATGGCCGCTGCCTGTAGTGTGGATATCGAAGCCAACGATGCCATGCAGTTCAATACCAAAGCCATCGAAGTCAGCAAAAGCTGCAAGGAATTCACCGTCAATCTCAAGCATACCGGCACCATGGCCAAAGCCATGATGGGGCACAACTGGGTGCTCGCCAAAGCCAGTGATGAAAAAGGCGTGCTTGCCGATGGCGCGGCTGCCGGCTCGGCGAATGATTACGTCAAGGCGGGCGATGCCCGCGTGATTGCGCATACCAAACTCATCGGCGGCGGCGAAAAAGACAGCGTCAAGTTTGCTGCCAGCAAGCTCGCGGATGGGCAGGATTATGTGTTCTTCTGCTCTTTCCCCGGCCATGCCTTCATGATGAAGGGCAGCGTCAAGCTCGTAAATTAATCAGCCATTCACCAAGCTGAATTCAGGGCCGGGGCATTCCCATGCACACCGGCCTTGACCTGGCGATAGCGACGGCCGTATAGTGCCGCCTCCATGAAAAAACAAATAGCGATCATTTCCGTCATTAACCGCAAAGCGCTGTGGCTGCGTGCCACCCAGTGCTGCGGTTGCTATTTGTCCTGAATTTTTGCAACCGCGGGCTCTCCGCGGTTGACTACTGTCTATTCTCGTTGAGCCCATAACCTGGGCCCACGATGTCTACGTTTATCAGTTCACGCTTTTCTTCTCCCATGGCGGGTATTGCCATGGTATTGCTCGCCTCGGTGGCAGTGTCCTCCAAGGCCATTATCGTCAAGCTGGCCTATGTGTATCCGGTGGATCCGGCCACGCTGATTGCCCTGCGCATGGCGTTTTCGATTCCCTTCTTTGCAGCCCTGGCGTGGTGGTCTGCCAGGCAGAATAGCCTGGCAACACTTTCATCACGTCAATGGATGGCGGTGCTGGGGCTAGGTGCCATTGGCGGCTATGGCCCCATGTGGCTGGACTTTGCCGGTCTCGCCTATGTTAGCGCTGGCCTGGAGCGCATCATCCTGTTTCTTTACCCCACCATCGTGTTGATGTTTTCTGCCTTGCTGTTCCGGCAGGCGATCGGCCGGCGTGAGCTTTTTGCCCTGATTACGGGCTATGCCGGCGTCGGTTTGGTGGTGGGGCATGATATCGAGTTTGTGCATGGAACTGCGGATGCCACCCTTATGGGGGCTGCGCTGGTGTTCGCCAGTGCGGTGTTGTATGCCGCTTATCTGGTGTTGAGCGGCAAGTTGATTCCGCAGGTTGGTGCCTCGCGCTTTACCGCTTACACCATGCTGGTGGCGACCTTCACCAGTGGCATGCATTACGCCGGCAGTCAGCATGTAGTGAGCTGGTCGCAGTTGCCTGGTGAGGTCTATCTGCTGAGTTTGCTGATGGCGGTGGTGGCGACGGTGTTGCCGGCAGTGTTGCTCAATATCGGTATCCAGCGGCTGGGCAGCAACCGCGCGTCGCTTATCAGCTCCATCGGCCCGGTATCGACCATTTTTCTGGCCTGGGTGTTTCTTGGCGAACACATCACCTGGTTGCAGCTGGGCGGTACAGCGCTGGTCATGGCTGGCGTGCTGGCTGTGAGTCTGGGCCGCACACCGGCGTGAGAGATGGAATCGTGGGAAGGGGAGACTAGGCGATCCGAGACCAGTCAAAGCCGGGGCCGGGATCGGTTTTGCGACCGGGGGCGATATCCGAATGCCCGGCAATGCCTGCAATCGGGTAGCGCTTTTTAAGGGCGGCGATCAATTGCTGCAATTGCGCGTATTGGGCTTCGGTAAAGGTATCGGTATCGCACCCTTCCAGCTCGATGCCTACGGAAAAATCATTGCAGCGCTCCTGTCCCTGCCACTGCGACACCCCGGCATGCCAGGCGCGAAGTCCACACGGAACAAACTGCAGCACGCTACCATCGCGGCGAATGAGAAAGTGCGAGGAAACCTTGAGCGTATAAATCTCGGCGTAATACGGATGTGCCGTCGGATCCAGCTGATTGGTGAATAGTTCGATAATGCCGTTTCCACCGTATTGTCCCGGCGGCAGGCTGATATTGTGGATCACAATCAGCTTCACCTCCGCCTCATCCGGCCGGGCGTCATGGTTGGGCGAGGGGATAAAAGTCCCCTGATTCAGCACGCCGTCTGCGTTAATTTCGAGCGCTGTCATGTTGGCGTTCATGTTATCCGATAAAATCCTGAAACTTGTCGCGTGCCACACGGGCCACGCACCTTGACCGATACTGAAGAAATGGATGCATAACCATGGTGTTTTTTGAATTGTTCCTCATGCTGATTGTGATTCTAATCGCAGCCGAGGTGTTTACCAATGCGCTGGAGCATCTGGGGGAAAAGCTGGGGATTTCGGAAGGGGTGACCGGCTCATTGTTTGCCGCTGTCGGCACGGCCTTGCCCGAAACCTCCGTGCCTTTGCTGGCCTTGCTGGCAGGCACGCAAAACCTGCAAACCAACGAAGAAATTGGCGTAGGCGCCATTCTCGGTGCGCCCTTGATGCTGGCAACCCTGTCCATCTCGCTGATGGCATTTGCCGTGCTCAAGAAGCGCGGGGCCTTTGGCCGTTTCCATCCGGAAAAAACCGGCTTGAGGCGCGATCTCGACTTTTTCATCGTGGCCTTCTCGTTTGCCGCGCTGGCCCTGTTCATTCCGCATACACAGGCGGCTATCCGTGGTGCGCTGGGTTTTGGCATGGTGCTGATCTATTTCATTTACATCCTGCTGACGATACGCGCTTCCAAGGATCTGGTGAGCAGCGGGCATGGAACCGAAGCTGAAGAGCCCATGTTCCTGTGCCGCATCGGCTTGCCCAATAACACGGTCGTGATCGTGCTGCAGCTGGTCTTGGGTCTGGGGCTGCTGGTGGCTGGGGCGAAAGGGTTTATTCATGGAGTGGAAGAGGCGGCGCAAATCATCGGGGTATCGACTCTGTTGCTGTCCCTGCTGATTATTCCTATTGCCACTGAGTTGCCTGAAAAGGTGAACAGCATCCTGTGGGTGCGCAAAGGCAAGGATACACTGGCTTTTGGCAATATCACCGGCGCCATGGTGTTTCAGGGTACCTTGTTGCCCGCTATCGGCATCATGCTCACGCCGTGGGAACCTCGGGTGGAAGTGTTATCCGGCTTGGTGATTACGCTGGTGGCTGCCGTCTGGCTGCGCGTGTTGGTGGCACGGGGGGGCATCAAGATCTGGCATCTGTGGGTCAATGGCCTGATGTACCTGATCTACCTCGGCATCGTGTTGCTCTAAGTTTCAACATTGGCTGAGTTCACGCCTGACTCAGCATCTCACTTTAATCGGCCAGCCTGCGGTAATAATGCAGGCTGGCGCGATGATCAGATTAATCCTCGTCATCATCCCCATCGCTGTCTTTACCCAAACCCAGCTTGGAAAGGCGATAGCGCAGGGTGCGAAAGCTGACGCCGAGCAACTTGGCGGCAGCCGTCTTGTTATGGCCGGTTCTTTCCAGCGCGTTCAGAATCGCCTGCTTTTCTATGCTTTCCAGATAGTCTGGCAGGGGCAGGCCATTGGCTTCAATTTCCAGCGCAACCCGCTTGCTTTCGGTTTGCAGGCGCAGGTCAGTGGGCTGCAGGCTGCGCCCATCATGCAAGGTGAGTGCACGTTCCAGTATGGTTTCCAGCTCCCGCACATTGCCCGGGTAATAGTGCTGTAACAGCATTTGCTGGGTTTCGCGTGCGATCAGCGGAACATCTATCTTCTGGCTCTGGCACAGGCGTTTGAGCAGGTATTGGCTGATAGCGGCAATATCTTCGGGAATGTCGCGCAGGGCGGGCAGGTCCAGCGCGATCACGTTGAGCCGGTAATAGAGGTCCTGGCGAAACTGCCCACGCTCCATCATGGCGGTCAGATTACGCTGCGAAGCACTGATGATGCGGACATCGATGGTTTCTTCCTTGCGCTGACCGGGGATGGAAATCGATTTATCCTGAATGGCACGCAGCAGGCGCACCTGGCTGGCCAGCGGCAGGGCGGCAATCTCCTTGAAGAAAAGCGTGCCACCGGAGGCTTTCTGCAGTGCGCCAGGTTCATCTTCGTCACCAAAGATTTCTTTTTCCAGCTGCTGCTCGGGGATGGCGCTGCAGTCCAGGGTAATGAATGCGCCGCTCTGGCGCGAGCTGGACTGATGGATAAGACGCGCAACCAGCGATTTTCCGGTTCCGGCCTCTCCGCTGATGAAGACGGGCGCCTGATTGCGTGAAAGCTTGGTGATGGTGGCGCGTATCTGTTGCAGCGCCGTGGACTCCCCCACCAGACTGGGGCCGCTGACATTACCGGCCGCATTCGGCAGGTTGAGCGCGGATTGCACCAATGGTCGCAGTTGTTGCAGCGAAATGGGCTTGGTAATGTAATCAAAGGCGCCTGCCTTAAGTGCGGAGACTGCGTTATCGGCGCTGCCGTAAGCGGTAATCACTGCGACTGGCAACCCGGCATGGTGCTGGTTGATATAGCGCACCAGGTCCAGCCCATTGCCGTCGGGCAGTCGCATATCGGTCAGGCACAGGGCGTAGGATTTTTGCCGCAGCATGAATTTGGCATCGTCCAGGTTGGCTGCACTATCGGCCTTGAGGCCCATGCGTGTCAGTGTCATGACGATCAATTCGCGGATGTCGTGTTCATCATCCACGACGAGGCAGTTGAGTGGGTTAGCCATTTTTTATAGTCATCGTAAAGAGGCTGCCTTGCGGGGTGGAGCTGCATTCCAGCCGCGTATTGTTGGCCTGACACAATTCGCGGGCGATATACAGGCCCAGACCGGTTCCGGTTGCCTCGGTAGTGTAAAAGGGTTCAAACAAGTGTGGCATCACATCAGGCGCAATGCCTGGCCCATCGTCCCGAATGGCGATGCGTATCGCGCGCGAACGCGACGAACGGCGAATTCCCATGTGCAGGCTTCCCTCCTGCTTTCGCCCGTGGCGCCATCCATTACGACAGATGTTCCACAATATCTGGTTGAGGTGCCTGTGGTCAAACATCACGACGTGGGCGCCGGGCTGGATATCCAGCACAAAGCCGCTGGGCGGGATGTTTTCGACCTGACAGAACTGTTCATGAAACGCCTGCACAAAACTATCCAGCGCCACCGGTTGCTGTTGCGTGCGGTCGCGCCGGTTCAACTCCAGTACATCGGTGACAATGTGATCCAGCCTTTCCACATTATCGGCCACGATGCGCAATAACTTTTGCGAGCCGGGATCGGTAATGTCTTCCTGTAGCAGCTGATTGGCGTGGCTGATCGAACTCAGGGGATTGCGGATTTCATGGGCGATGTTGGCGGTCAGTTTGCCCAGGGCGGCCAGTTTGATCTGATGTGCCTGGGTCTGGATCTGGCTCCAGTCCTCAATAAAGATGACAGCGCCCTGGTCACGCGCATGGTTGAGCGGCATGAAACGCAGGCGAAGGTCATGATGCGCACTTTGCAGTTTGAACACCGACTCCTGCCCGGTGTGATCATGTATCCAGTCCTGCATCAAGGCGGCAACCTCCGGCAAGGCATGCAGAGTGGTCGGTGCAGATGCCTCCGCGTCCAATCCCAGCAGGGTCAGGGCTTGCTGGTTGTGGTGGCGTAATTGCATCGTATGGTCGACGACCAGAACCCCATCGTGCATTTCCTCAATGATCAGCGCATTGATCTGCGCCATGCTTGCCAGGTCGACGCCACGTTCCGATGCCAGTTTTTCACTTTCGCGGGCACGCTTGGCCAGACTGTGCGCCAGCCAGGCCGTTGCATAACAGCTGAGGCTCAGCATGACGGCATGCGAGTAATCGACGATGCTTTCCTGCCAGTGCAGCAACTGATAGGTTTGCTCAAGCAAGAGGGCGATGGTGGCGAGCGAGGCATAAAACAGGGCCAGCCGTCCCCGGCTGATCAGGCTGGCGGCGGCAATCGCTACTACCAGCAGCAGCCCCAGGCCATTGCGTATGCCGCCCGAGGCAAACATCAGCATGATGATGAAGCCGATATCCATCACCACCAGCGTGGTCAGCTGGGTTGAGAAGCCGGGTTTCTTCAGGCCGGTGAATACAATCGCCACCAGGCTGACGCCGAGATAGCCCAGCGCGATCTGAAAATACAGGGCCTTATTGAAGTTTTCCCAGAAGGGGAGGTCATCCAGAAACTGGAACGACAAGACAAAGATGAGGGCAATGACCAGGCGGTAAAGATTGAACAATCCCATCGGCCGCCAGAAGGCGCGCTTCTCGATGATGGGCGACGCTTCCGGGCTACTGCTCATGATTGCGCGTTTGATCGGGACTGTGCAGCTGGGCATGCGCCAGGCTGCAGTAATCCGTTTGCGCCATGCGCACACTTTCACTCTGTGGCAGATGCACGCCGCAGTGCGCGCATTTCACCATTTTTTCTTCGCCAGAAGGCCGCGTATCGCGGGTATCCAGGTTTTTTGCGTAGCGCTTGAGTATGCTGTAAACCAGCCATGCGGCCACGACGAGCAGTAATAGTTTTGCCATTGCGAATTTGCTACCTGATTGAGTGACTAATATCTTAATTGATTTTTACAATTCGACGGCAAGGATCGAAACTCAACTGTTATACTGCATTGGCCAAGAGCGACCGTGAATGCGGCCCAGGCCCATTCGAGCGCTGTTTTATATCTCAAGACCATGCCCGTCTGTACCCACTACATTATGTCTGCAACCGCATAGAAAATGGCAACAGCTCAGGAACTTTCAACCTTTCTAGCCGAGGTCGAACGGCGCGCCTATCGGCAAACGGCTTATGCCGTGCGTGACGAGCACGCTGCACTCGACATCGTGCAAGATGCTATGCTCAAGCTATCTGAAAAGTATGGCGCGCGGCCAGTGGAAGAATTCCCCATGCTGTTTCAGCGCATACTGCAGAACACCATGCGCGATTTCTGGCGCCGTCAGAAAGTGCGCAATCTCTGGACCTCCTTGCTTTCCTCCTTTGGCGGCCACGCGGCAGATGACGACGATGAGCATGACCCCCTGGAGACCATGGAAACCGGCCAGCGCAGCGAGGATGAGCCCGAGGCCCAGCTTGAGCGCAGTCAAACGATTGCTATAATTGAACGCGCGATAGAAAAACTGCCGGCACGTCAACGGGAAGCTTTCCTGATGCGTTACTGGGAGGATATGGATGTCGCCGAAACTGCCGCCGCGATGGGATGCTCAGAGGGAAGCGTCAAGACCCATTGCTCCAGAGCAGTGCATGCGCTTGCAGCAACACTACAACACTATGGATTTAATCAACAGGGACTCAAGAAACCTGGAGCCGGATCATGAACCAGCAACAATCTACCGTCAAACTCGTCGTCCAAGCCCTGGACGCCAGTGTCGAAGACCTGGATGAAGACGTCATTCGCCGTCTGGCTGCTGCCCGCGAGCGCGCCGTGTCGGCCATTCAGCCGCAATGGCAGGCTGCGGGTCACAATGGTGTATTTCACAACCTGGGCAATTATGTCGTGCATCATCGCCTGATGACATCGGCGGCATTGTTGCTGGGAGCGCTGGTGCTCGGTTTTATCGTCACGCAGCATGTGATCGGCCAACATCAGCTGGAGCAGGGCGATGCATTTCTGCTAGGGTCTGAGTTGCCGCCTGAAGCATATCTGGATAAAGGGTTTGATACATGGCTGCAACAAAACGCGCGCTAGGCTTGCTGCTGCTGGTCCTGCTGAGTGGGCAGGCCTGGGCAGAGGATAGCAAGAGCGTGATGTTGAAGTGGTCGCAGCTCACGGAAGATCAACGCAAGGTATTGAATCCGCTTTCCAAGGAGTGGGATACCCTGCGCCCTTGGCAACGCGAGAAAATGCTGGATATTGCCCGTGATTACCCCAAGATGAACGCCCAGCAACAGGCGCGTGTTCAACAGCGCCTGAACGACTGGAGCCGCATGACGCCCTTTGAGCGCGAGAATGCCCGCAAGAAATACCAGCAGTTCCAGTCCTTGCCGCCCGAAAAGCAGGAAGAATTGCGCAAGAAATGGCGCGAATACCAGAGCCTGCCTGAAGCTCAGCGTGAAGGCTTGCGCCGCGATCAGCCCGATCTTTACGACGCCAACGAACTTGATAACTAGCTCGCGCCAAATCTGGCCGGGCCCACTTTGCTCATGACGCTACCTGATTCCCCCCGCTGGCCACGCCGCCTTGCCGCCATGCTTTATGAGGCCTTGCTGCTGGTGGCCATCCTGTTTTTTGCTACCTTTCTGTTTGTCATTCTGCTGGGCAGCGCAACTGAGCCGCCGGCACGCTACATTCTGCAGGGATATTTATGGCTGGTGGCGGGTGGGTATCTGGTGTGGTCGTGGCGGCATGGCGGACAGACGCTGGCGATGCAGACCTGGCGCATTCGCGTGACCAATCGCGAGGGTGGGGCATTGGACTGGCGGCAGGCTTGCTTGCGCTATGTCATCGCCAGTGTGTTTTTCGGGGTGGGGTTTTTATGGGCCTTGTTTGATCGGGAAGGCCTGTATCTGCATGACCGACTGACCGGGTGCCGTTTGCAACTGGAGCCACCCAAGCGGCCTGCCAAGTAGAACCGCTAACGGCGCTCCGCCATGAACAGCATGGTCAGGCCAGCCAGCAGGAAAAGCAATGTCGGTACCACCGCACTCATGAGCGGCGACCAGTCGTTGAGCAGCCCCAGGTGAACAAACACCCGGTTCAATACCTGATACACAATCCCCAGCATGATCCCGGCAAAAATCTTGGCACTGGCGCCTCCCGAGCGCTGTTGCAAAAAGCCGAATGGCAGTGCCAGTACGACCATGACCAGCGAAGCCAGCGGATACACCATTTTTGACCAGAGAGCGATTTCATGCCGCGAGGTTTTCTGCTTGTTGGCGCTCAAGTGGTGGATATAGAAATACAGGTTCCAGGCGGACATTTTTTCCGGCACCACCAGCAGTACATTCAGCAGCTCCGGGCGGATGAGCGATTGCCATTGCGCCTGCGGGAAAAACTCGGATTTGACGGTTTTATCCAGAAAATGTGTTTGCTGCACATCCTTCAGATGCCAGTTTTCTCCATCAAAGCGACCGGTTTTGGCATCGCTGATCGTACGCAGATGGAAGGAGTCATCAAACTCATAAATGTGAATATTCATGAGTCCTGAATCCGGCATCACTTCTTCCACATTGACGAAGCTGCGGCCATCCTTTACCCAAAGACCAGAGCGAAAATCCTGGGCCACCACAGAGTCCGTGGCCTGAATACGCAGGCGCTGTGCGGTTTTTTCACTATATGGTGTGACAAATTCGCCGACAAAGAAGGTGATGACAGCGAAAATCAGGCCGACTTTCAGCAGTGAGCGGGCAATGGTCGCAATCGAGATGCCACTGACACGCAGGATGATCAGTTCAGAGTGTCGCGATAGCTGGCCCAGCGCATACATGGTGCCGACAAGCACGGCGACGGGCACCACCTCATAAACGTGGCCTGGGGCGCTCAGCAGCACAAACATTAGCACCTTGTTCAAGCCATAGGTGCCTTTGCCTATGCTTTCCAGTTCCTGGATCAGATCAAAAAACGAGAACATGGCGAGCAAAGCCACCATGATCAGCATGATGCTGGAAACGATTTCCTGCGTCAGGTAACGGTTAAGCAGTTTCATGACTTGAACCAGCTTAATTTCCAGAATGCCGGTATCAGTGGACGTTGCAGCAGGCGACGATAAAACATCCAGATGGTCAGCAGCAGGAAGAACACATGCACAGGCCACAGCCCGACAACGGGATTGAGTTTGCCTTGCGTGAGCCAGGCCTGCACTATGCTGAGCATGTTGTTGTAGATGATGTAGATCAGCAATGCCAGCATCATGTTGGCGGAGCGGCCGGAGCGGTTATCCACAAAGCTCAGGGGAATGGCCAGCAAGACCAGCAGGAATGCGGAGATCGGGATGGCGAGACGCCATTGCAGTTCGGCATTGTTGGCGGGGTTATGGTTCTTCAGCAATTCCACGCTGCCGAGGGCGGCGGTGCCGGGCGGCTCTTCTTTCACTTCGTTGGGTTCAATGCGGATGGAATAACGCTCAAACTCGGTGGTGGAAAATTCCGCCGTATTCGGTTTGCCTTCGTAGCGGCGGCCATGTTCCATCACCAGGAAGTTATCGCCATTGTCAGCCACAGTGCGATGCCCCTGACTAGCGACGACCACGCCCAGGCGCTGATGCTGCACTGATTGTACGAAAATGTTTTTGACGACATTGCCCAGCTCGTCAAAGCTCTCAACAAAGAATACGCGATCGGCGTTGCGCGATTCCTTGAAGACGCCTGGGCTGATGGAAGCGAGCTCGTCGCGGCTTTTGAGCTGATCGCGGAATTCCGAACCTTTATTGGTGGCCCATGGCGTGACGAACAGGCTCAGCACCGCAATCACGGCTACTACCGGGATGGCGAATGTCAGCACAGGGCGTATCCAGCCAGCCAGGCCCATGCCCGAGCTGAACCAGACCACCATTTCACTATCGCGGTGCCAGCGTGTCAGTGTCAGCAACACCGCCAGGAATATGGTGAGGGAAAGAATCATCGGCAGGAACTTCAGCATGCTGAAGCCCAACAAAGTATTGATGGCATCGCTTGCCAGGCTGCCTTTGGCGGCCACGCCAATATAGTAGGCAACGCGTTGCGCAATCACGATGCCAAACAGCACCAGGAAAGCGCCAATGGCGGTGCCCACAAGCTCTTGCAGCAGGGATCGTTTGAAGAGCATAGGCTTAATTAAATGGTCTTGTGATCAAGGATTTTGAGTTACAGCGAAAACGCAGGATAATCAAAAGAAGCTTAATAAAAAGGATAACTTGGAATGGAATTTAGCATAAAAACCGGCAATCCGGAAAAGCAACGTAGTGATTGCATCGTCGTGGGTGTATTTGATACGCGCAAACTGAGTGAAGCCGCGGTGGCGCTGGATCGTGCTGCCGAAGGTTATCTGACCACGGTACTGGCGCGCGGCGATCTCGACGGTAAGCTGGGTTCCTCCCTGATGTTGCATAGCGTGCCGGGTATCGCCAGTGATCGCGTATTGCTGGTTGGTCTGGGCAAGGCTACTGAATTCAAGGAACGCGAATATCGCCAGGCAGTGCGTGCTTCTTTCAAGGCGCTGAGTGGTACCAGCGTCAAGGCCGCCAGCACTTACATGGCCGATCTGCCGGTGAAGAAGCAGGATGCAGCATGGAAGGCAGCTCAGATCGCCGAGATCGGGCAAGACGTGGATTATCGGTTTGATGTCATGAAGGGCAAGGCCGCGCAGGAAGAAAAGGCAAAATCTGCCAAGCGTGTTGCCAAGGTCGCCGTGGCTTTTATCGAAAAATCAGAAGGCAAGCTGGCCGAGAGCGGTCTCAAGCAAGGCCTGGCATTGGCCGCAGGTGTGAGCCTGACCAAGGATCTGGGCAACCTGCCGCCCAATGTATGTACGCCAACTTACCTGGCCGATCAAGCCAAAGCCATGGGCAAGCAATATGGCTTGCAGGTGGAAGTGCTGGATCGCGACCAGATCGCCAAGCTGGGCATGGGTTCTTTCCTCGGTGTGGCGCAAGGCAGTGCGCAGCCACCCAAGCTGATCGTGCTGCAGCACAAAAAGGGCAAGAAGAGCCAGAAACCAGTGGTACTGGTTGGTAAGGGCATCACGTTTGATACCGGCGGTATTTCGATCAAGCCTGGCGCTGAAATGGATGAAATGAAGTACGACATGTGTGGCGCAGCCAGTGTGTTGGGTACGTTCAAGGCGATTGCAGAAATGGATTTGCCGCTGAACGTCGTGGGCGTAATCCCGACCTGCGAAAACATGCCGGACGGCACCGCCATCAAGCCCGGTGATGTATTGACCAGCATGTCTGGCCAGACCATTGAGGTATTGAACACCGATGCCGAAGGCCGCCTGATTCTGTGTGATGCGCTGACCTATGCTGAACGCTTTGAGCCAGCTGCCGTGGTCGATATCGCTACCCTGACCGGTGCTTGCGTGATCGCGCTGGGTCACCATGCCAGTGGTTTGTTCAGCAACAATGACAAGCTGGCACAAGAGCTGCTAGCCGCTGGTGAAACGGCGCATGACCGTGCCTGGCACATGCCGCTGTGGGAAGATTACCAGCCACAGCTGGACAGCAACTTTGCCGATATGGCGAATATCGGTGGCCGTGCAGGCGGCAGCATTACCGCGGCCTGCTTCCTGTCGCGTTTCACCAAAAAGTACGAGTGGGCGCACCTGGATATCGCCGGTACGGCCTGGAAGTCTGGCAAGGACAAAGGCGGCACAGGTCGCCCCGTGCCCTTGCTGACCGAGTTTCTGGTGAAACGCGCTGCCAAGTAATCCGCATGACGCGTATTGAATTTTTCTTTAACGTAGGCAACAAGCTCGACAAGGTGGCCGAGCTTAGCCAGCGTGCGGTGTCCAAAGGGCGCCGCATGATGGTGTTCGGCCCCGACGAAGCGGTGCTTTCCGAACTGGAGCGCGTGTTATGGAGCGGGTCGGCCCTGAGTTTTGTGCCGCATTGCCGAGCCCAGCATCCGCTGGCGCCGGAAACCCCTATCGTGCTGGACTTTAAGGGTGAGCCACTAATACACGACGATGTGCTGATCAACCTGCAGCATCAGCACCCGCCGTTTTTCAGCCGGTTTCGCCGATTGATCGAGATTGTGGGCAAGGATGAGGCCGATAAGGCACAAGCACGCGTCAGGTATCGCTTTTATCGTGACCGTGGCTATGAAATTAGAACCTTTGATGAAAATGGAGCGGCATTGTGATGGAACCGGTTAATCGCCCAGGGGATGATCTGGCGGCTGTGCTTGGTCGTATCAGCTTGTTGACACAGCAGGCTGGTGTGCCGGCTGTGGATCCGGTGGAGACGGCCGATATTCCCATGCTGACAGATGTCTACGTGGGGTCCACCGTGCAAATGAAACCGGAGAGTATGCAGCAACAGGCATTGTCCATCCCGGGTGCCAGCACCACTGCATCGTATGAAGCTGTGCTGGACGACATGCTGCCGCTGATACGGTCCACGATCAACAAAGTGCTTACGGAAAGCCTGGATCAACTGATCCCGGGTTTGCAAAACAAGCTCACGCAAGAATTGGCAGAGCAGGTGAGGCTGAAACTCATCAGCCTCGCTGTCAATAAGTCTGAATAGAAACGGCCCCATACGGGGCCGTTTTCTTGTCCACATGGCGAAAGCCAGCGCCGCAGTCCTTACTGCCCTAGCTGTGCCTCGTAGCCAGCGGCATCCAGCAATTTCTCCACATCGGTTGCGTTATCGGCCTTGAACTGGAATATCCAGGCTTCATAAGGTTTGTCATTGATGAGTTCAGGAGTGCCTTGCAGATCGGCATTGATCGCAGTCACGACGCCATCCAGCGGTGCATGCAGGTCTGAGCCAGTCTTGACGGACTCAACCAGCCCGCATGCCTGACCTGCTTTAAGCTCAGTCCCGGGCTGGGGCGCCTCGACATAGACAATATCGCCCAGCAGATCCTGCGCATAATCCGTGATGCCTGCATTAAAAATCCCGGCTTGCTCCGTAGGGGAGACCCAGAGATGTTCGGCAGAATAATGCAGATTGTCCTTAATTTTCATGAGATCGCGCCGTTAGATGAGATATGGCTTATTTTCGCATAAGCTGACCGGCTCTGGCAGGTCCGCCGTGCGGATTTTTGCAAGGCTGGAAAAACTCGCCATACAGCTAAACCAGCGCGTAAAGAATCTTCGCTATCTTGATGACAAATTGTGATTATTTGGATAATATCCAGCTAATCGTTTTAGAAGGACAGGCCGCAATGTTACGAAATTTTCTTATTATGGTGACGGCGTTCACCCTGTCCATGCCTCCCCTCGTGGTTGAAGCCGCTACGACACAAAAGTCTACCAAGCGTGTTGTAGCAAAGTCCAAGCCTGCCAAAACCAAAGTAAGCAGTCGCAAAATCATTCGCACCATTCGTGCTGATCGCAAATATCAGGTCCAGAAAGCCGCATACCACCCCGGTGTTTTCCAGGAAGATCATCCTTCCAACCTGCAACTCGCGTCTTCCAAGGCGCTGATTGTCAATCAGGAAACGGGGGAAGTGCTGTATGCCAAGAGCGTGGACCAGGCGACGCCCATTGCATCCGTTACCAAACTGATGACAGCGATGGTGATGCTGGATGCGCATCTGCCGATGGATGAGCTGCTGACCATCAACGAGGCCGATGTGGACACCCTGAAAGGCACCAGCTCACGCTTGCGTCTGGGAACCACGCTGACGCGCGCCGAAATGCTGCATCTGGCGCTGATGTCATCCGAAAATCGTGCTGCATCGGCCCTGGGCCGCAACTACCCTGGTGGCTTGACTGCCTTTATTCGCGCCATGAATGCAAAGGCGTCCATGCTGGGCATGGCGCATAGCCAGTTTGTTGATCCAACCGGTCTGAACAGTGCGAACATCTCGACGGCGGAAGACCTGGTCAAGATGGTACGCGCAGCGTATCAATACCCTGAAATCCGCCAGGTCAGCACGTCTGCCTCTCAGGAAGTCCCGGTATATGGCTTGCGCAACCCGATCAACTTTGTAAATACCAATGTGCTGGTTCGTAACAGTGATTGGGTGATTGGCCTTTCCAAGACCGGCTTTATCAACGAGGCAGGCCGTTGCCTGGTGATGCAGGCGGAAATTGCTGGCCAGCCCATGATCATCGTGTTGCTGGATTCCTATGGCAAGTACTCACGTATTGGTGATGCCCAACGTATTCGTAAATGGATAGAGAGCAGCAACGTCTCTCGCCATATGAGCTAGTGTTTATAAGAGCGGCGTAAAGCCGCTGTGTAGTGCCGGCTAACCCCATCGAAAGATGGGGTTTTTTATTGGGTAAAAGCTGCTGGACGGCTAAAAATTAGTAGGGGTATTAGCGCATTGAGGGGGAGAGGGGTGAAGCAGAGCAACGTGCCCTTTTTCAAAGGCAGAGGTTGATATGTGACATGGCAGCTACCTCCGCCAACGCTTGGGGAGAGTAGCTGCTGATTCGGCCTTAGCTTTCTGTCACAGCCGTTTTCTTGGCACGCGTGGCCGGTTTCTTGGTGGCCGTGGTTTTTTTGGCTGCCGTTTTTGCAGCTGGTTTTTTAGCAGCGGTGGTTTTTTTCTTGGCAGCTGGTTTCTTGGCCGGGGCTTCCTTGGCGGCTTTGGCTGCCAGCAGTGCCAGAGCCTCTTCCATGGTCAGCTCTTCCGGTGCCTCGCTGCTGGGCAGGGTGGCGCGCAATTTTCCATGCTGCACATAGGGGCCGTAGCGGCCCGCATAAACTTCGATATTGCCGTCTTCCGTGGGGTGCTTGCCTAGGTCCTTGAGTGGCGCCGGGCCGGATTTGGCTTGGGCCAGCAGTTCGACCGCGCGCGGCAGATCGATATCGAACACGCTGTCCGAGCGAGGAATGGACTTGAACTTGCCATCGTGATTAACGTACGGCCCAAAGCGGCCGATGTTGGCCACAATCTTCTTGCCGGTTTCTGGGTGTTGGCCCAGGTCGCGCGGCAAGGCAATCAGCTTCATGGCGACTTCCAGGTCTACATTCGCCAGAGGAATTTCTTTGGGGATGCTGACGCGCTTGGGTTTCTTTTTGCTGCCTTCTTCTGGCAGCCCCAGTTGCAGATAAGGACCGTAAGGGCCGTTCAGTAGCAGGATATCCTTGTCGCTTGCCGGATCGTGGCCCATGACCACAGGCTCGCTGCTGGCGGCGGCGTTGCTGCCCGTATTGCGGATGTAGTCACATTCCGGATAGCCGGAGCAGCCGATAAACTTGCCGAAACGGCCAAGGCGGGAGTGCAATGGCTTGCCGCACTTGGGGCAGGCCTCGCCTATATCTTCCTGCGTGATTTCCGCGCGGTCGATATTGGCTTTTTCCAGCAACTGCTTGTTAAAGCCTTGCCAGAAATCATCCAGCACGGGCACCCACTCGCGTTCGCCTTCGGCGATATCATCCAGCTCGTTTTCGAGGTTGGCGGTAAAGCCGTAATCCACATAGCGAGTGAAATGCTCGGTCAGGAATTTATTGACTACGCGGCCCACGTCGGTTGGTGTAAAGCGCTTCTTGTCCAGCAGTACATACTCTCTATCCTGCAGGGTGGAGATAATGCTGGCGTAGGTGGAGGGGCGGCCAATGCCATATTCTTCCAGCACCTTCACCAGGCTCGCTTCAGAGTAGCGCGGAGGTGGTTCAGTGAAATGCTGGTCGCCGAAAATCTTGTTCACGTCCAGCACTTCGCCAGTTTCCAGGTGCGGCAGCTTGGCTTCGGCTTCTTCCTCAGCATCGTCCTGACCTTCCATGTACACGGCAATAAAGCCGGGAAAAATCATGGTTTGACCGGTGGCGCGGAACAGGTTGGCATCCGAACCCACTGCCAGATCGACGCTGACGGCATCAAACTTGGCAGGTGCCATCTGACAGGCAAGGGCGCGCTTCCAGATCATTTCATAAAGGCGGAACTGCTCGGGTGTCAGGTAGTTTTTCAGGCTTTGCGGTGTGCGCGTGATATCGGTTGGACGTATCGCTTCGTGTGCTTCCTGGGCGTTCTTGGCCTTGGTTTTGTACATGATGGGCGACTTCGGCAAATAGTCAGGCTCGAAGTTGCGCTTGATGTAGTCACGAATCTGCATAACGGCCTCGGCGGCCATGCTGAAGCTGTCCGTACGCATGTAGGTGATCAGACCCACGGTACCGTTACCAACATCAATACCTTCATACAGCTGCTGCGCAATGCGCATGGCGCGGCTGGTGGTGAACCCCAGTTTGCGCACGGCTTCCTGTTGCAGGGTGGACGTCGTGAAAGGCGCCGCCGGACTGCGGTTTTTCTGTTTCTTCTCTACACGGCTGACCGTGGTTTTGCCCGCGCTGGCGAGCAACAGCTTGCCTACGATTTCGGCCTGCTGCGTTTCATTGGTCACCGTAAACTGTTCGACCTTGCTGCCATCCAGCTGCACCAGGCGTGCGTCAAACAGATGCTGATGTTTCTTGGATTCCAGATGGATGGTCCAGTATTCCTGGCTCTTGAATGCCTCAATCTCAAGCTCGCGCTCGACAATCAGGCGCAAGGCCGGACTCTGTACGCGGCCAGCAGAAAGGCCACGGCGAATTTTTTTCCATAGCAGGGGCGACAGATTGAAGCCCACCAGGTAATCCAGTGCGCGGCGTGCCTGCTGTGCGTTGACCAGCGGCATGGAGATATCGCGCGGGCTGGCAATCGCATTCTGCACGGCGGTTTTGGTAATTTCATGAAAGACCACGCGCTTGATCAGTTTGTCCTTGATCAGCTTTTTGTCTTTCAGGATTTCGGCAATATGCCAGGAAATAGCTTCACCTTCGCGGTCCGGGTCAGTTGCGAGGTAAATGGCATCAGAAGCCCGTACTGCCTTGGCGATGGCATCGACATGCTTGGAGTTGCGGTCGATGACTTCGTATTTCATGGCATAGTCATTTTCCGGATCCACCGCGCCGTTCTTGGGAATCAGGTCACGCACGTGCCCATAAGAGGCAAGGACCTCAAAGTCGCTACCCAGATATTTTTTCAGGGTTTTGGCTTTTGATGGTGATTCAACAATCAGCAGTTTGGACATTGACGTGGGCGCAGACGATGGCAAGAGTGGCAGATAATAAGAGTAAATCCGTGACTAGACAAGGAAAGTCGCGTGTCAAGGGCTTGTCTCGCCACTATTTTGCAACTTTTATCTAGCCCTCGGCAAGTGCGCAAAATGGCGGGTTTACCCCTGATCAAGCTTCGATGTCGGCACTCAATCGATTTTCCGGACGGCGAAACTCAATGCGGGTACCTTCCTGGCTAGCCATGGCAAGCGCGGGCTGCTCTTCCTTGGCGATGTCGCCAAACAAGGGGTCCTCATCCTCCAGCGATGCGCTGGTCAGGCCTTTGAAGTCGTATAGATCAGTATCGGCCAGGTGTGAAGGCTCAACATTGGTAATGGCGCGGAAAATATTATTGATGCGGCCGGGCTGTTCGCGTTCCCACGCATTCAGCATGTCCTTGATTTTTTGGCGTTGCAGATTTTCCTGCGAGCCGCACAGGTCGCAAGGAATAATCGGGAATTCCATGCCCCTGGCGTAGGCGGCAATGTCTTTTTCAGCACAATAGGCCAGCGGGCGGATCACCATGAATTCGCCGCGATTGGTACTGAGTTTGGGCGGCATGGCTTTGAGCTTGGAGCCAAAGAACATATTCAGAAACAGGGTCTGCACAATATCGTCGCGATGATGGCCCAGGGCAATTTTATTGGCGCCCAGGGCTTTTGCCGTGCTGTAAATAATGCCGCGACGCAGGCGCGAGCACAGTGAGCAGGTGGTTTTGCCTTCGGGGATTTTTTCCTTGACGATGGAATAGGTGTCGGCTTCGACAATGCGGTACTCCACGCCCAGCTTTTCCAGATAGGCTGGCAGGACATCTTCCGGGAAGTTGGGCTGCTTCTGATCCAGATTCATGGCGATCAGCTTGAAATCCACTGGCGCGCGTTCCTGCAGGGCCAGCAACAGCATCAGCATGGCATGCGAATCCTTGCCGCCGCTCATGCAGACCAGCACGGTGTCGCCGTCTTCAATCATGTTGTAATCGCCAATGGCTTTGCCAGTGGCACTGATCAGGCTGTTGCGCAACTTCAGGAAGTTGGCGGAGACGTTGTCGGGATAATGTTTCATGCGGCTATTATAAAGTATGCATCCGGATTTGATGCATGGCTCACAGGTTAAGTGAGCGACCACCATCAATGGCCATCACGTGCCCGGTGACAAAAGGTGCATCCTGAATCAGGAAGCGAACGGCTTTGGCCACATCGTCCCCCTCGCCTATGCGCTTCAGCAGGGTTTGCGAAATAACGCGTTGTCGATACACCTCGTCAAATTGCGGGTTGTCTTCCGGCCATAGCACGGGGCCGGGCGCCACGGCGTTAACGCGGACTTCTGGTCCCAGCTCATGCGCGAGCGATTTTGTCAGTGTGACCAGCCCTGCCTTGGCCACGCTGTAGACGATGTAGCCTTTCTTAGGCCGTTCTACATGCATGTCGGTAATGTTGATAATGCAGCCGCTATTTTTGCGCAGCTCGGGCGCTGCCGCTTGCGACAGGAACAACGGTGCTTTGAGGTTGGAGCCGACAAGGTCTGTCCAGGCGTCTTCGCTGATCTGGCCGAGCTCGGTGGCGTAATAGCTGGAGGCATTGTTGATCAGCACGTCCAGTTTGCCGAACTGCTTGATCGTTTCCTGAATAAGACTGGGCAGTACCGCGATATTCAACAGATCCGCCTGGATAATCGCGACTGAATTTGGCCGTTGCAGGTTGAGTTCGGATTGCAGGGCGCGGGCTTCGCTCGCCGAGCTGCGGTAATGGATCATCAGCTTTGCCCCGCCGGCATGCAGCAGGCGGCAGATGGAGGCGCCTACGCGCTTGGCTCCCCCGGTAATCAGTACTACTTTGTCATTAAGATTTGAATTCACGCCAGTTTCCGAAATAGTGCCCAGTGCTGTTTATAATGCCGAGCTATCATGATCAATTCATTACCAAAACCAGATGCCGACGCGGCTGCCCACAGTCAGCAATTGAAGCTGCATATTGGCAGGCATATTGCAGAGGCGGGCGGCTGGCTGGACTTTGCACAATACATGGATTTGGTGCTGTATGCACCAAGCCTTGGGTATTACAGTGCCGGGGCCAAAAAGTTCGGTCCGGCAGGAGATTTTGTCACGGCTCCCGAGCTTTCTCCGCTATTCGCCCGCACCCTTGGCACGCAGGCTGCCGACATACTGTCTGCAACTGCTGGGGATGTGCTTGAGCTGGGTGCCGGCAGTGGCCGGTTGGCGGCCGATTTGCTGCTGGAGCTGGATCGCCTGCAGCAGCTGCCATCACAATACCGCATTCTGGAGATAAGCGCTTACTTGCGGCAGGTGCAGAAGGATTACTTGCAGAAAGTTTTGCCCCCGCATTTGATGCAACGCGTGGAATGGCTGGATCGCCTGCCCGAGGTATTTTCCGGCCTGGTGCTGGGGAATGAAGTGCTGGATGCCTTGCCCGTGCATATTCTCCATCAGCAGGCCGATGGGCTGTTGCAACGGGGCGTTGGGCTTGCGCCAGATGGTGAGTTTCAGTGGGTTGATCAGCCAGCTGATCCGCTTATTCAGGCCGCATTCCGCGAGACTCGATTGCCTGAGTCTTACACCACCGAAATCTGTATGGCCGCTGGCGGCTTGATAGCCAGCCTTGCCAGCATGTTGCAGCGTGGTGTCGTGCTGCTGATTGATTATGGGTTTCCTCGCCATGAGTATTACCACCCACAACGCCAGCAAGGCACGCTGATGTGCCACTATCGCCACCATGCGCATACGGATCCGTTTTTATACCCCGGCTTGCAGGATATTACGGCGCACGTGGATTTCACCCGGATTGCCGAATCTGCCATGCAGCAGGGGCTGTCTGTCATGGGCTATGCCAGTCAGGCGCAATTCCTTATCAACTGCGGCATTACGGAGTGTCTTGTCGAGGTGTCACCGCATGATGTCGCTGCATATGCACCGCTTGCTTCGTCTGCCCAGAAACTGCTATCCCCGGCGGAGATGGGCGAGCTATTCAAGGTGATCGCTGTCGGGCGTGGTATTGATGAGCCTTTGCGTGGCTTTGGCCGCGGTGACAAGCGGCATACCTTGTAAACCCAAATTCCCGCTGGGGCGCCATGCCCCCTCCGTTATAATGGCGGTTTAACGTAATTTGCATTGTGACCGGTATGGAACATAAAGAGCATGAGCTGCCCGCGGGTGAGCAGGACAATCCCAAGCATCGCCCCATTCGCAGCTTCGTATTACGGCAGGGGCGCCTGACCGAAGGGCAGCGCAAGGCATTGGAGCAGTGGCTGCCAGTTTATGGCGTCGCGTATCAGCCGGAACCCATCGCGCTTGATCAGGTATTTGGCCGGGCGGAGAGTCCAAAAATTCTCGAGATTGGCTTTGGCATGGGGGATAGCACCGCAAAAATCGCCCAGTTACAACCCGATCGTGACTTTATAGGCGTGGAAGTGCATACCCCTGGCGTCGGCAGCCTGCTCAAGCTGGTAGGCGAAATGCATCTGGAGAATATCCGGGTGATTCAGCATGACGCCGTCGAAGTGTTGCAGCACATGATCCCGGATGCGAGCCTGGATGGCGTGCATATTTTCTTCCCGGATCCCTGGCATAAAAAGCGCCATCACAAGCGCCGCTTGATTCAGGCGGCTTTTGTACAGCTGCTGTGCAGCAAGCTTAAACCCGGCGCCTATCTGCATGTGGCGACAGATTGGCAGGAATATGCCGAGTGGGTGCTGGAAGTGTTGCAGGAGGAGCCGCAGTTGCGCAATACGGCGGATACGTATGCCGAGAAGCCGGATTACCGACCCTTAACCAAGTTTGAAAACCGTGGCATCAAGCTGGGCCACGGCGTCTGGGATATTATCTTCACCCGAAAATAGAGTCTTACTCAGCAGGGCTCTCGGAGGGTTCTTCTGTGGTGTGATCCTGTGGTGGAAACAGCCATTTGCCGATGACGGCTTCGGCTTCTTCCACGCCTTGCTTTTTCAGGCTGGAAAACAGCTGTACCGAGCAGTTGCCCCATGTGGTATTCAATTCTTTGCGCACGGCATTCAGGGTCAGCATGGCGGCACTTCTGGACAGCTTGTCCGACTTGGTCAGCAACACATGTATTGGCTTGCCGCTGGGGCCAAACCAGTCCAGCATTTGCCGGTCCAGCGGAGTTAAAGGGTGGCGGCTATCCATTACCAACACCAGTCCGTATAGGGATGAACGGTGGCTCAGGTAATTGGAAAGCGTCATCTGCCAGTGCTTGCGCATGCTCTCCGGGACTTTCGCATAGCCGTATCCGGGCAAGTCCACCAGAAAACGATCTCCGCCCAGACTAAAGAAGTTGATCAGCTGCGTGCGGCCTGGCTGCTTACTGACAAAAGCCAGACGATTATGATTCGCCATGGTGTTGAGCGCGCTTGACTTCCCTGCATTTGAGCGGCCGGCAAAAGCGACCTCGATTCCGAATGGCGGAGGCAAGTCGCTCAGATGATGAGCAGAGATATGGAATGTGGCGTTTTGAAACAATGGCATAGATAGAGGCTTATTCAAGGACAGCAAGGGGCAAAAATGCTACCACGATAACGTAAATTTGGATAAAATGCGTGGCTAATGTTTAACCATATTTAAATCAGTAGTATTGTTTGAGGAGCTGGATATGAATTTCCGTCACATTGCGGTGCTTGCCCTGGGCTCAATGACCGCCATTTCTGCCTTTGCCGCAGGGGATGCCAGCAAGGGCGCTGCAACAGCGACCACCGTCTGTGCGGCCTGTCACGGTGCGGATGGCAATAGCATGGTGCCTATGTACCCAAAGCTGGCAGGTCAGCATCCGGAATACATTACCAAGCAACTCACCAACTTCAAGGCTGGCGATCGCAAGAACCCGATCATGGCTGGTATGGTGGCCAACCTCACCCCTGAAGACATGAGCAACCTGGGTGCATACTTCGGTTCGCAAACGCCTAAACAAGGCACGGCCAAGAGCAATGGTGCTGGTTCTGTTGGCGAAAAAATCTTCAAGGGTGGTATTCCTGGCGTAGGTGTTCCTGCCTGTGCTTCCTGCCACGGCCCTGCTGGTGCTGGCATTCCCGTGCAGTTCCCACGTCTGGCTGGTCAGCATGCGGATTACACCGTGACCCAGCTGAAGGCATTCCGTGCTGGCGAACGTGCCAATGATGCTGCCAAGATGATGCGCATGGTGGCCGCCAAGCTGAGTGATAGCGATATGGCAGCGGTTGCTGACTATATTCAGGGTCTGCACTAAGCTAGTCCCATCGGGGCTGGTCCAATAGCTGTTTTAAAAAGTTAAGGGTGGCTGCAAGCCACCCTTAACTTTTTTGGCAACTCCTGCCAGTCTTGTTTGTCCTAAACGAACTCTTTCAGATTGATTACGCCTTGAAGCCTCAGTTCTCCAACTCCCGTCGACTATACGAGCTCCTTAGTTCCATGCGTTTTGCCGTGAGCTTGCTTACCGTATTGGGGATCGCGTCTATCATCGGAACGGTCCTCAAGCAAAACGAGCCTTATCCCAATTACGTGATCAAGTTCGGCCAGTTCTGGTTTGATCTGTTCGAAAAGCTGGGCTTGTATGACGTGTACCACAGCGTCTGGTTTCTGGTGATACTGGTGTTCCTGGTGCTGTCGACCAGCCTTTGTATTTATCGTAATAGCCCGCTGATGTTGCGGGAGTTGCGTGCTTATCGTGAGGGCGCGACAGAAAAATCCCTGCGGGCATTCAGTCATCGTGCTTTTTACACAGTTGCCGCTACTGCCGAGGCGCGTGCGCGTATCGTGCAGTTTTTAGGGCAGCGTGGTTTTCGCTTCAAAACCGTACAGCAAGCCGATGGCAGCGAGCTGATTGCCGCCAAGGCAGGCAGCTATCAGCGCTTGGGCTATATCCTGACGCACACGGCCATCGTCGTCATTTGTGTCGGCGGCCTGATTGATGGCAACGTGCCCTTCAAGGTGCAAGAGCTGCTCGGCTACAAAAAGGTCGAAACGCTGGATATTCCCGAGAATGAAGTACCGGCCATCAGCCGCTTGTCCGTGCGCAATTTGTCTTTCCGGGCCAATATGACCCTGCCGGAAGGTGCCAGCTCCAATGTGTCTTTCATGCGCATTCGCGATGGCTATCTGGTGCAGGAGCTGCCATTCCGCATTCAGCTGAAGCAGTTCCGGATTGAGCATTACGCCACTGGCCAGCCCAAGTCCTTCGAGAGTGATCTCTTGATTATTGATCCTGACCTCAAGGAGCCGTTGGCGCACACCATCAGTGTCAATCACCCGCTGATCTATAAAGGCATCGCCATTTACCAGTCCGATTTTCAGGATGGCGGTACCAAGCTCAACTTCAATGCATATGGTTTGTTTGGCGCCAAAGATCAGCCGATCAAAGTGCAAAGCAATATCTTCAAGAATGTGACCCTGGGTGAGGGCGATCAGGCGCTGAAAGTTGAATTCAACGATTTCAGGTTGTTCAACATTCTTAACTTGTCCCCAGATGGCAAGGGCAAGCCACATAACGTTGGCCCCAACATCACGTACAAGGTGCGCGATGCCCAAGGTCAGGCACGCGAGTATGTGAGCTACATGCAGCCTTTGCAGCTGGACGGCCGTCGCTATTTCGTCACCGGCATGCGGGCAACGCCACAGGATGAATTGAAGTACCTGCGTATTCCTGCGGATGAGGATTACAGCTTGCAAGGATTCATGCGGCTACGGGCCACCATGTTTGATCCCTCCCTGCACGAGGAAATTGCGCGTCGCTTTACTCAGGATGCCATGGGCGACAAAGCCGATCCTGACATGCGCAAAAAATTCCAGGCAAGTGTAGTGCAGTTGTTGCAAGGCTTTGATGCGGGTGGCTACACGCGGATTGCCAAGATGATTGAAGATGCCGTGCCAGAGCCGCAACGCGAAAAGGCGGCGCAGACCTATCTGAAAATTATCTCTGGTGCGACGCTTGAGGCCTACAAGCTGGGGCTTGAGCGTGCTGGACTCAAGGCCGGTGAGCCTGATTCCAATACGCAGATATTTCTGCAGGAAAGTCTGAATGCCATGAGTGATCTGTTCTTTTATGGCGCTCCGTTTTATCTGCAGCTGGATGAATTCCAGCAACGTCAGGCCAGTGGTTTGCAACTGACGCGCTCCCCCGGCAAGAATCTGGTGTATGGTGGGTCCGTGTTGCTGGTGCTGGGCATCTTTGCCATGATTTATATCCGGGAACGCCGTATCTGGATGTTGATCAAACCCACGAATGAAGTGTTGTTTACCATGTCCGCCAATCGCAAGAATCGCGATCTGGATATGGAGTTCGAGCAGTACCGCGAACAGTTGCGTCGATTGTTGCAAAGCGAATAGCGCATGCTATCTAGCCAAGGATCAGGAAAAACCATGAATACCATTTTGTTTGAAGATCACCCTCAGCCGCTGTTGAAGCGTTTGCGCTGGCAGGATTGGCTGTATGCCATCATCCTCTGTGCGGGCGCCCTGTTTGCCTACCAGCAATATGGCGCTTACATGGATGCCTACGAAAAAACCTTTCTGATTGGGGCTGCACTCGGCTTCAGTTATCTGGGCTGGCAGTGGAAACCCATGCGTCTTCTGATTATCGGCATCGGCATCATCAGCCTGTTTGCCATTCAGCTCTATCAGGCCGATCTGGCCCGCGCCGAGCATGCCTTCCTGTTGAAATTCCTTATCTCCAGCCAGTCCGCCATCATGTGGATGAATGTGCTGTTTGTGCTGGCCATGCTGACCTACTGGTTTGCCCTGTTCCGTCGCTCCGAATTCTCGGGCAAAGTGGCGACCAGCCTGACCTGGTCCGCCGTACTGATGGGCTTTGTCGGCCTGATGGTGCGCTGGTATGAGTCCTATCTGATCGCCCCGGATGTTGGCCATATTCCTATCAGCAATCTGTATGAAGTATTTGTGTTGTTCTGCCTGATTACGGCACTTTTGTATCTTTACTATGAACGCCGCTATGAAACCCGCCAGCTGGGTGGCTTTGTCTTGCTGGTCATTAACGCGGCGGTAGGCTTCATCCTCTGGTACACCTTTGATCGTCAGGCCAATGCCATTCAGCCGCTGGTGCCTGCCTTGCAATCCTACTGGATGAAAATCCATGTGCCGGCCAACTTTATTGGTTATGGCGCCTTCTCGCTGGCAGCGATGGTGGGTAGCGCATACTTGCTGGCCGAGCGTGGCATTCTGGCATCGCGCCTGCCCAAACTCGAAGTGCTGGATGACGTGATGTACAAGGCGATTGCCGTCGGTTTTGCCTTCTTCACCATTGCGACCATTCTGGGTGCCATGTGGGCGGCGGAAGCCTGGGGCGGCTATTGGTCATGGGACCCGAAGGAAACCTGGGCCCTGATCGTGTGGCTGAATTATGCGGCCTGGCTGCACTTGCGCTTGGTCAAGGGCTTGCGCGGCAGCATGCTGGCCTGGTGGGCATTGGTTGGTTTGCTGGTGACGACCTTTGCCTTCCTTGGCGTCAATATGTTCCTTTCCGGCCTGCACTCTTACGGAACGCTTTGATGATTGGTGCTAGGCCGGCTGTTGCGGGCCTAGCGTAAACCAGACTGCACCTTCGCGATTTTCCTTCAACGCCAGCGTTAATCCGCTGGCGTTTGCCTGTTTGGCAGCCTGATACAAGCCTATGCCCAGCCCTTTGCCCGAGCTTACCTGTTTTTTGAACAGGTTCTCGGCGATAGTCGCGGGCATTGCGCTGCCGGTATCTCTTACCGCCACCGTATAGTGATGATCCCCACTCAGGCTGACATAAATAGCCAGGCCTGGCTGACTGCTGCGTTTGGCCAGAGCGTTCTGAATCAGATTGTCCGTCACGCTATCCAGCACATCGCCATCCACTTCTGGATTGGCAGAGATGCTGGTCTCGAAAATAATCCCAAGTTGAGGGTAATGCGCCTGAAAACTTTCCCACCACTGCAAGATGGGCAGCGTGTTACGCGTTTCGCTGGCAGGTGATTGCAGCTTGGTCAGCGTTTTTGCCATGCGCTCATTCAGCAAGGGTAATTGCTTGCGGATCAAGGCAAGCAGTCGCTCCTGATCGCTTGCTGCGGTATGCTCGGCCGCGCTGCACAGGGCACCCATGGACTGGACCAGATTCTTGATGTCATGCGTCAGGCGGGCGCCGGTCTCATATACCGCCTGCATATAGGCATTCTGTGTCATGGTTTCTTCGCGCCGTTTTGCTTCATAAAACTCGGCCACAATGCGGGTCAGCAGTTTGACGTGTATCGTCAAGGCGGGTGTCAGCGGCCAGCGGCTGTACAAGGTCAAATTCACATCATGAAACTGCAACTCATGCAGATGCATGCTGGGTTTCCCCAATTGCTGCTCAGTTTGGTCGAGGCGCCATTTTGCACCCGCCACCCACGGCAACTGCGCAATGTCGGCAATGGCATGCGAAAGAAAGCTGGCTGGCGTGCGTTGCTGCTGGGCAAGCTCGGCGATACTCTGTATCCACTGCTCAAAAGGCAAGCCCACACTGAGCAGATAGCGCGAGAGTATCAGGCCAATCCCCGAGAAGCCTGCCCTGGGATTCCAGAACCAGCTCAAGGCCAGCAAGCCTGCCGCCAAGGCAAAAATCATCTTCAGCAATACTTCGGTGTAGCGTGCCTGTGTGGTCGTGGCGATGGCGAAGCATCCGAGCACCAGGGTGATGGTGATCATCAGCAGCATCAGCGTATAGAAAAAGTCCATGGCAAGTGCTTGCCTTGCATCGCCATGCTCAGCCTTGGTAAACAGCACGCCGACGGGCAGCAAAAGCAGCCCATATTCAACGAGCACCATCAAGGCATCCGTATCGATATTTCTGGCGAGCAAACGCGGCACGACATGCATGGTCAGCATGGCCAGCAAATAGGTCGCGGCCAGCAGAAAGCCGGGGCGGGCAGATGTTTTTGCCAGCGAAAAAATACGTCCGCCCAGCAAGGAAAACAGCAGGCAAAGCCAGAAAGCCATGAGCCACCAGCTCATGAACATAGTCATTACAATCCCGCCGCCCAGCAGAATCAGTGCGGTTCGCAGGGTGAGGGGCTCCCTGCCATGCAGCACGGGCTGCCAAAGCAGAAAGCAACCATAATGAAAAAGTGCCCAAGCTGTTTGTAGCTCACTCCCTATGCCCCACACCAGCAACCCGTGCAATGAAAACAACATCAGCGCCAGCTGCCATTGCTGGCGAGATGCCATGGCAAATCGCGAGGCTTGCATGGCAATCGATGTGGGGCTGGTAGGTGTCATTTTATTGTCAGAGATGATGATATTTTGACGCTGGGAAGATGATTTTAATCATATAAGCCCATAATCGTAATCAATTTAATTTCGGAACAAGAATTTCGCCTGTGGCACGCCAATTGCAATGTAGAATGCAACAAAAATCAGTTATTTCTGATGTTGGCAGGTAAAAAATAACAGGGGTCATAAGGATAGCTTAATGAACAAACAATCTGGTTTTACCTTGATTGAGCTGGCAATTGTGCTGGTGATCATCGGCTTGCTGCTTGGCGGCGTGCTGAAGGGGCAGGAGCTGATTAACAGTGCCAAGGTAAAGAACATGGCATCTGACTTTAGAAACATTCAGGTTCAGGTATATTCCTATCAGGATAAATTCAAGGCATTGCCAGGGGATGACAAAGCCGCCATCAATCATGTGAATGCAACAAGCAATGGCGACGGCGATGGCGTGATTGAAGGCGTCTGGAACTCGACAACCCAGACGGATGAAACCTACATTTTCTGGCAGCATTTAAGGCTGGCCGGACTGGCAACAGGCTCAACCACGCTGGGGGATGCGACTTACCAACCGACCAACACCGAGGGTGGAGTGATTGGGGTGCAGTCCAATCCAAACAAGACGATTTCGGGGTTGAGTGGATCCTATGCCATATGCTCGACGGGCATTCTGGGCAAGTTCGTAAAACAGTTGGATGCCACCATGGATGATGGCAATACCGCGACTGGAGCCATGATGGCTGCCGAAGCGGTGAGTGGGACTGCAGCTGCAACTGCGGTTGTGTCTGCCGGGAGTAGTCCATCGATTGTGGATTCGCAGAAATACGTGGTGTGCATGGCGTTTTAAGGCAGTTAAATTGTTGTAAAAAAGCCCGCTTAAGCGGGCTTTTTTGTTTTTGTATTACGTGCGCAACACGAATTGATTTAAAATGGCAGGATTCCAAATTCCAAGACCGCTATGGCCGACAACATCGTCGAAATCGACAATCTATCCTTTGGTTACAAAGGGCGACTGCTGCATAAGGGCATTAATATGTCCTTTCCGCGTGGCAAGGTGATCGCCATCATGGGTGGCAGTGGAAGTGGCAAGACAACCCTGTTGCGCCTGATTGGCGGGCAGCTGGTGCCCACTCAAGGCGAAGTGCGTGTCGAGGGTCAGGTGGTCCACAAGCAGGATCGTCACGGCCTGTTTCAGTTGCGTCGCAAGATGGGCATGCTGTTTCAGTTCGGCGCCCTGTTTACCGATTTGTCGGTTTACGAAAATGTCGCTTTCCCCATTCGGGAGCATGCTGACCTGCCTGAGTCCATCGTCCGTGATCTGGTGATGATGAAACTGAATGCCGTTGGCTTGCGTGGTGCTCGTAACTTGATGCCGACGGAGCTTTCAGGTGGTATGGCGCGCCGCGTGGCTTTGGCCCGAGCGATTGCGCTTGACCCGTCCATTATCATGTATGACGAGCCATTTACTGGTCTCGACCCGATTTCCATGAGCGTCACCTGCAACCTCATTCGTAGTCTGAATGATGCCCTGGGGGCGACCTCCATACTGGTTACCCATGATGTGAAAGAAGCGTTTTCGATTGCCGATTATGTCTACATCGTGGCCAATGGGGTGGTTGAGGCGGAAGGTGCTCCTGACGAGTTGCGGCAGTCGACGCTGCCGTTTGTACATCAATTTGTGCATGGTGAAGTTGATGGGCCAGTGCCCTTCCACTATTCCGCGCCTGATTACCGGCGCGATATGCTGAGAGGGCAGGATGCTTAATCGTTTGGCTGAAGTGTTGCGTGGCATGGGCCACCGTATTATTGATCGTGTCTGGCGTCTGGGTTCAGGCGCGCGATTCTTTCTGTACACGCTGATTTATTCTGGCGAGAGTTTCAGGCGTATCCACCTGACCATCCGGGAAATTTACTTTACCGGCGTCATGTCCTTGCTCATCATCCTAGTGTCTGCATTCTTTGTCGGCATGGTGCTGGCGTTGCAGGGTTATAACACCTTGCAGAAGTATGGCTCGTCAGAAGCGATTGGCGTGCTGGTGGCGCTCTCTCTGGTGCGCGAGTTGGGTCCTGTGGTCACGGCACTGTTATTTGCTGGTCGGGCCGGTACGGCCATTACCGCTGAAATCGGCCTGATGAAAACGACCGAGCAGTTGTCGGCGATGGAAATGATGGCGGTCAGCCCGATTGCCCGTGTAGTGGCTCCTCGCTTCTGGGCCGGTGTGGTTTCCATGCCCTTGCTGGCAGCCCTGTTCTCTATGGTAGGGGTATTGGGCGGTTATCTGGTGGCGGTTCCGGTCATCGGCGTGGATAACGGCGCTTTTTGGTCGCAAATGCAGGCCAGCGTTGATTTTCAGGCAGATATTGTGAATGGTGTCATCAAGAGTGTGGTGTTTGGCGTTGCTTGCACCATGATTGCCCTGTTTGAGGGGTTTGATGCTCCGCCTACTGCCGAGGGCGTAAGCCGGGCAACAACACGTACGGTGGTGAATTCGTCCCTGGCTGTGCTTGGCCTGGACTTCATCCTGACTTCTTTCATGATTGTGACTTGATTCGCTGATTGCGGTTGAGTAAGCCCTTGTGTAGGGCGCGAAATAAAATGCGTGATAACGCAAAGACTGGAGATTGAATGGAACGCACAACAATGGATTTATGGGTCGGCATTTTTGCCGTCGCTGGCGCTGCCGCTTTGTTTGGACTGGCGCTGAAAGTGGGCAATCTGACTTCCAGTAGCATCGGCGAAACTTACACGGTAACTGCTGCTTTTGAAAATATTGGCGGTTTGAAGCCACGTGCTCCGGTAAAAAGCGCGGGTGTGGTGATCGGCCGTGTCGACAATATTCAGTTCGATAGTAAAACCTTTGAAGCAAATGTGACTCTGAAGTTGGATAAGCGCTATCCATTCCCCAAAGACACGTTTGCCAATATTTATACGGCTGGCCTGCTGGGCGAGCAATATGTGGGTCTGGAAGCCGGTGGCGATGACCAGTCATTGAAAGATGGCGACAAGATTTCCCATACCCAGGATGCAGTTGTCCTGGAAAAAATGATCAGTCAGTTCTTGTATAACAAAGCCTCCGAAAGTGGCGATAGTAAAAAGGCGGAATAAACATGAAGTCTGTAATGAAATTCGTAGCAAGTATTGCCCTGATGGGCGCAATGCAGTTGGCTGTGGCCGATGTCGCCCCTGATGTGCTGGTGAAGTCGACGGCTGATGAAGTGCTGGCCATCGTCAAGAAAGACAAGGATATTCAGGCCGGCGATCAGAAGAAGATTTTTGCCCTGGCAGAAGAAAAGATTTTGCCCAATTTCGATTTTGATCGTGTGTCACGCATGGTGCTGGGTAAAAACTGGAGCCGCGCCAGCAAAGAGCAGCAGGATGCCTTCCAGAAGGAATTCCGCAGCCTGATGTTGCGTACCTATGCTACGGCGCTGGGTAAGTATCGTAACCAGACCATCAACTACAAGCCATTGCGCGCTGAGCCCTCCGATAAGGAAGTGACCGTCAAGACGGAAATCGTGCAGCCAGGTGGTCAGCCTATCGCTGTCGATTACAGCCTGGAAAAAACCGGCGAAGCCTGGAAGGTCTACGATATCGTCATTGAAGGCGTGAGCCTGGTGACCAACTATCGTGGTCAGTTCAGCAATGAAATCCGCCAGTCCGGCATGGATGGCCTGATTCAAAAGCTGGCCGACAAGAACGCTGGTTCTGCCAAATAACGGCAAGCAGAATGACGCAAATTATTTCTGAAGGGCAGCGCTGGCAGGTGCAGGGCGATATGACGATGCCACAGGTGAATAAGCTGCTGGCACAAAGTCAGGCCTTGCCTATGGCGGATCGTCTTGAAGTTGATCTTTCCGCCGTGTCTGATGTGGATACGGCGACGATCAGCGTGCTGTTTGAATGGCTGCGCCGTGCGCAGGATCAGAAGTGTGAATTGAAGTTCATCCATTTTCCCAAGAACCTGACCAGTCTGGCGACGCTCTATGGCGTGCTGGATCTGATCCCTCACGTCGCCGCTTAGGCATTCGGGCTTTGCCCGTTTCATGACCATGACCCCCGCAATCAAGATTGAGCAGGTAACCAAGGATTTCGGTGCTTTAAAAGCACTGAAAGGGATTGATCTGTCGATTGAGCAGGGGGAGTTCTTTGCCTTGCTAGGCCCCAATGGGGCAGGCAAGTCCACCCTGATCAACTTGCTGGCTGGCCTGCTGCGTCCAAGTAGCGGCAAATTGTCAGTGATGGGGCATGACGTAGTATCCCAATATGCGCAGGCCAGGCAGTTACTGGGCGTTGTCCCGCAAGAACTGGTGTTTGATCCATTTTTCAATGTGCGCGAAATGTTGCGTTTTCAGGCGGGGTATTTTGGTCGTGGGCCAGAAAATGACGCCTGGGTGGATGAAGTGATTGAGTCCCTGGGACTGACCGACAAGGCCCACGTCAATATGCGTCGCCTGTCTGGTGGCATGAAACGCCGTGCATTGATTGCACAGGCGCTGGCCCACAAGCCCCCCGTTATCGTGCTGGATGAACCAACCGCGGGCGTCGACGTGGAATTGCGCCAGACCATGTGGGCGTTCATTCAGCGCCTCAATCGCGAAGGTCATACCATCATTCTCACTACGCACTATCTGGAAGAGGCCGAGGTGCTCTGTTCGCGCGTTGCCATGATGAAGTCGGGCCAGATTGTGGCGCTGGACACCACGGCGAATCTGCTCAAGCAGATTCCTGGCAAGCAGCTGCGCGTTACCATGGCGCCTGGCAGTGTGCTGCCTGTTGGCATCGCTGCGCTGGTGCGTCATCGTGATGGCGATGTCTACATTTTTACATTGAATGATGTCGCCCAAGTAGCGGACGTATTGGCGGAGCTTCGCCAGTCGCAATTGACGGTTACGGATATGCAGCTGCTGGAAGCTGATCTCGAGGATGTGTTTGTCGATATGGTGGGGCGCGCATGAGCAGTCTCATCTCAGCACGCATGCGCGGTCCCTGGACGTTGTTCAAAAAGGAGCTGCTACGCTTCTGGCGCGTCAGTTTTCAGACCGTCGCAGCCCCGGTCATGACGGCGCTGCTGTATTTGCTGATTTTTTCGCATGTATTGGACAAGCACGTGCAGGTGTACGACGGCGTGGGTTACACCGCCTTCCTGATCCCGGGCCTGATCATGATGTCGGTATTGCAGAATGCCTTCGCCAATAGCTCATCCAGCCTTATCCAGTCTAAGGTGATGGGCAGTATTATTTTTGTGATGCTGACTCCGCTGTCTTACCTGGAGTTTTTCCTGGCATTCCTGGCGGCGTCCATCATTCGTGGCTTGGTGGTGGGGCTATGTATTTACCTGGTAGCGATCATTTTCATTGATCTGCCGATTGCGCATCCGGGGTTCATCCTGGCATTCGCGTTTCTGGGTAGTGCATTGCTGGGCGCGTTTGGCATTATCGCCGGCATATGGGCGGACAAGTTTGACCAGATGGCGGCATTCCAGAATTTTATTATCATGCCTCTGTCATTCCTTTCTGGCGTGTTTTACTCGATCCATTCCTTACCGCCGGTATGGCAGACGGTCTCCCATTTCAATCCGTTTTTCTACATGATAGATGGCTTCCGGTATGGGTTTTTTGGGCAAGGCGACATTTCTCCTGCCGTCAGTTTGCTGGTGGTCGGGGTCAGTTTCTTGCTGCTGTCATGGCTTGCGCTCAGAATGTTGAAATCCGGATACAAGCTCAGGGGCTAAAATGTTAAGCGCAGATGATGTAAAAACCTATATAACGCAGGGTCTGGCGTGTGATTACGTGCAAGTGCTGGGCAATGATGGCCAGCATTTTGAGGCGGTGATCGTGAGCGCTGCCTTTACAGGCAAGAATATGGTGCAGCAGCACCAGTTGGTTTATCAGGCTTTGGGCGATCGCATGCGCCAGGAAATTCATGCCTTATCGATGCGCACTTTTACGCCCGAAACTTGGGCGCAACGTGCTTCGACTTAAGCTTTTAAGGAGTTTGAAATGGATAGTACTCAAGAATTAATCAAGAATCAGGTCACTGCAAACCCCGTGGTGCTTTATATGAAGGGCACGCCTAAGTTTCCGCAATGCGGTTTCTCCGGTCTTGCCGTGCAGATTCTGCAGGCGAGCGGGGTAAAGGATTTCGTGGCGGTGGATGTGCTGGCTGATCCTGCCATTCGTGATGGCATCAAGGTTTATGCTAACTGGCCAACCATTCCCCAGCTCTATATCAAGGGCGAGTTCGTGGGTGGCGCTGATATCATGCGCGATCTGTTTCAACAGGGCGAGCTGCAAAAAATGCTGGAATCCGCTACTGCCTGAATCTTCGGGCAGTCGCTAGACAATAAAAGTTAGGGATGGATTTTGGACAAGCTGGTTATTGAAGGCGGCATTCCGCTACAAGGGGAAATCACCATTTCCGGTGCCAAGAATGCGGCATTGCCGATTCTCTGCGCTTCGCTTCTGGCGGAAACCCCGCTTAAACTGAGTGCGGTGGCCAAACTCAAGGATGTGGGGACTACCATTACCTTGCTGGAACACATGGGTGTTCAGGCCAGCCGATCCGAAGATCGTGTCGTCCTCGATGCTTCGCATATCCATACCCAGGAAGCGCCTTATGAAATGGTGAAAACCATGCGCGCTTCCATCCTCGTGCTGGGGCCTTTATTGGCCCGGTTTGGTCATGCCCGTGTGTCGTTGCCAGGCGGCTGTGCCATTGGTTCGCGGCCTGTTGATTTGCATATCAAGGGATTGCAAGCCATGGGCGCCGAGATCCATATTGAACATGGCTACATTGAGGCGCGCGCCAGCAAGCTCAAGGGAGCGCGCTATTTCATGGATATGGTCACGGTCACCGGTACCGAAAATCTCATGATGGCCGCGTGTTTGGCCGAGGGAACCACGGTGCTTGAGAACGCCGCCAAAGAACCCGAAGTGGTCGATCTTGCTGATTGCCTGATCAAAATGGGCGCGCGTATTGAAGGTGCTGGTACTGACATCATTACCATACACGGTGTGGAGCGTTTGCATGGCTGCGACCATCAGGTGGTATGCGATCGTATCGAGGCAGGAACCTATATGGTGGCTGCCGCCATGACCGGTGGTTGCGTCAAATTGAACAATGCACGGGCAGACCTGCTGGATGCCGTGATCGAGAAGTTGCGCGATGCCGGTGTAACAGTGGAAAGTGATGCAACTAGCATCACCGTGAAAAGTAACGGAAAATTGAAGGCTGTGAATATCCGCACAGCGCCGCATCCCGCTTTTCCCACGGACATGCAGGCGCAAATGATGGCCTTGAATACCATCGCGGATGGCGTGGCAAAAGTGACAGAGACTATTTTTGAAAATCGCTTCATGCATGTGCAGGAAATGCAGCGCCTGGGTGCCCAGATTGAAGTGGAAGGCAATACGGCGATTGTGCGCGGTGTGCCCAAGCTGGAAGGTGCTACCGTAATGGCGACCGATCTACGTGCTTCCGCCAGTCTGGTGCTGGCGGCGTTGGTAGCCAGTGGCGAGACGATAATCGAGCGTATTTATCACCTGGATCGTGGCTATGAAAATCTCGAAGAGAAGCTCACGGCGCTGGGTGCCAAGGTCAAGCGTACTTCTTGAAGCGCTTTGCCATTGAATGACCGTATTAACAGAGAACTGAATTCATGATCACCATTGCCCTATCCAAAGGCCGCATTTTTGAAGAGACCACCCCTCTGCTGGCGGCCGCGGGCATCCATGCCCTGGAAGCGCCAGAGGCTTCACGCAAGCTGATTCTGCCGACCAACCGTCCGGACGTCCGCTTGCTGATTGTGCGGGCAACCGATGTCCCCACTTACGTGCAATATGGCGCGGCTGATCTGGGCATTGCTGGTAAGGACGTGCTCACCGAACATGGTGGCGAAGGGTTGTATCAGCCGCTGGATCTGCAGATCGCCCGTTGCAAGATGATGGTCGCCGTGCGTGAGGATTTCGATTATTTCGGTTCGATTCGTCGCGGTGCCCGTCTCAAGGTCGTGACGAAATATGTGAAAACGGCGCGTGAGCATTTTGCCAACAAAGGCATGCATGTCGACCTGATCAAGTTGTATGGTTCGATGGAACTGGGCCCATTGGTCGGCCTGGCCGATGCGATTGTCGACCTGGTGAGCACCGGCGGCACGTTGCGCGCCAATCAGCTCAAGGCCGTCGAAGAGATTGCCGATATCAGCTCTCGCCTGGTGGTGAATCAGGCTTCGCTCAAGCTGAAGCGTGGCGAGCTGCAACCAATCATGGATTCATTTGCCCAAGCAGTGGCAGAAAATGGAAAGAAATAAGGCTATACAATGAATATTCGACGCTTTTCTACTCGCGATGCGAGCTTTGATGCGGATCTCAAAGCCTTGCTGGCATTTGAGACCGCTCAGGATGACCAGATTGATCTGGTGGTTGCCGATATCTTGCGCAATGTAAAACAACGTGGCGATGCCGCTGTGCTGGAATACACCAAGCGCTTTGATCATCTGGATGTGGCAGGTCTTTCCTCGCTGGAAATCTCCCAAGTAGAACTGCATGCCGCACTGGAAGCACTGCCGGCTGCCCAGCGCGAGGCATTGCAACAAGCGGCTGAGCGCGTGCGTCTTTACCACGAGAAGCAGTTGTTGTCTTCCTGGAGTTATACCGAGGACGATGGCACTTTGCTGGGCCAACAAGTGACTCCGCTTGATCGTGTGGGCTTATATGTACCTGGCGGCAAGGCGGCTTACCCCTCATCGGTGCTGATGAACGCCATTCCAGCCAAGGTGGCAGGCGTGGAAGAACTGATCATGGTAGTGCCGACACCCAATGGTGAGCGTAACCAGCTGGTGCTGGCAGCTGCGGCGGTATGTGGCGTGGATCGCGTGTTCTGTATCGGTGGCGCCCAAGCCGTGGGTGCTCTGGCATATGGCACCGAGACCGTACCGCAGGTAGACAAGATTGTCGGGCCTGGCAATGCCTATGTGGCCGCTGCCAAGCGTCGCGTATTTGGCGTAGTCGGTATTGATATGGTGGCCGGACCTTCTGAAATTCTCGTGATCTGTGATGGCAAGACCAATCCGGACTGGGTGGCGATGGATTTGTTTTCGCAAGCCGAGCACGACGAGCTTGCCCAGGCCATTTTGTTATCGCCCGATGCCGAGTTTCTTGACAAGGTCGCCGCCAGTGCAGCACGTCTGGTTGAGGAGATGCCGCGCAAGGACATCATCAAGACATCGCTGCAAGGCCGTGGCGCGCTGATTCAGGTGAAGGATCTGGAAGAAGCCGCTCGCATCAGCAATTACATCGCTCCGGAGCACTTGGAGCTTTCGCTGGATGACCCCTTGGCTTTCAGCAAGAAGATCAAGCATGCCGGTGCTATCTTCATGGGACGTGATACCTGCGAAGCACTGGGGGATTACTGTGCGGGACCTAATCACGTGTTGCCTACTTCACGTACGGCAAGATTTTCTTCGCCGCTTGGTGTGTACGATTTCCAGAAGCGCTCCAGCCTGATCATGGTATCGGCCGAAGGTGCGCAAAAACTGGGCAAAGTGGCCGCTACCCTCGCGTATGGCGAAGGCCTGCAAGCACACGCCCGTTCTGCGGAGTACCGGCTTAAAAAATGAGTAAATACTGGAGCCAGGTAGTACACGGCCTCACCCCCTATACACCGGGTGAGCAGCCTAAAATTGCCAACCTCATCAAGCTCAATACCAATGAAAATCCGTATGGCCCCAGCCCTAAGGTGCTGGAGGCTTTGCGCGGCGAAGCTGCGGATAGTCTGCGCCTTTACCCGGACCCCAATTCAGATCGCCTGAAGCAGGCCATCGCTGAGTTTCATGGCTTGACGCCAGCACAGGTGTTTGTTGGCAATGGGTCGGATGAGGTGCTGGCACATGTGTTTCTTGCTTTGCTCAAGCATGATGCTCCTTTGTTATTTCCGGATATTACCTACAGCTTTTATCCGGTGTATTGCGGGCTCTACGATATTGATTATCAGACCGTGCCATTGACGCAAACCTTTGAAATCAACGTGGATGATTATCGCGTTGCGAATGGCGGGATTATTTTCCCCAACCCCAATGCGCCCACGGGGCGTGTGCTGGCGCTGAGTGAGATACGCCGGTTGCTGGATGCCAATACCGAATCGGTGGTTGTCATTGATGAGGCCTATATTGATTTTGGTGGTGAATCAGCCGTAACGCTGGTCAATGCGTATCCGCAGTTGCTGGTGACGCATACCTTGTCAAAATCACGTTCCCTTGCTGGTTTGCGTGTCGGGTACGCGGTGGGTCATCCTGAGCTGATCGATGCCTTGCATCGTGTGAAAGATAGCTTCAACTCCTACCCCATCGACAGGTTTGCCAGTGCCGGAGCAGTGGCTGCGATGGAGGATGTTGCCTACTTCGAGGCGACGCGCCAGCGCGTGATGGCTAGCCGCGAAAAGCTTGTGGATGCCATGCAGGCCTTGGGTTTTGAAGTATTGCCTTCCGGAGCCAATTTCATTTTTGCGCGTCACCCCCATCGTGACGCCTTAGGTCTGACGACGGCATTGCGTGAGCGCAGCATTATCGTGCGCCACTTTAAAAAGCCTGCCCGCATTGATCAGTTCATGCGCATTACCGTGGGGACTGATGAGGAATGTGAGGCACTGATTGCCGCTTTGAAGGACATTCTCTCCGCCACCTGAACTTAAAAGCGATTATGATGCTGCCTGATGATGCATTTAAGGTGCATCATGGCAAAATATTGCTAAAATTCAACCGATTTACCCTATTCACAAGAAAAAATGTATCATTACGGAGTGAGTAAATCATAACCCTGTAACTTAAGCGGAGGAAGTATCGTGGCACAACCATCAGTACAAATGGCATTGGATTCATTGGATTTCGATGCAACCGTAGCACTGGCTACCAAAGTAGCCCCCCATGTAGATATTCTTGAAATCGGTACCCCTTGTATCAAGTACAACGGTATCAAGCTGCTGCAAACACTGCGCGCTAAATTCCCGAACAACAAGATTCTGGTTGATCTGAAGACCATGGATGCTGGCTACTACGAAGCTGAGCCTTTCTACAAGGCTGGCGCTGACATTTGCACCGTACTGGGTACTGCCGATATCGGTACTATCAAGGGTGTAATTGATGTTGCCAACAAGTATGGCAAAGAAGCTCAAATCGATCTGATCAACGTAGCAGACAAAGCTGCTCGTACCAAGGAAGTTGCAAAGCTGGGCGCGCACATCATCGGTGTGCACACTGGTCTGGACCAACAAGCTGCTGGTCAAACTCCATTTGCTGACCTGGGTCTGGTATCCAGTCTGAATCTGGGTGTTAAGGTTTCTGTTGCTGGTGGTATCAAGCCAGCTACTGTTAAGCAAGTAGTGGATGCTGGTGCCAACATCGTTGTTGCTGGTGCTGCTATCTACGGTGCTGCTGACCCTGCTGCTGCTGCTGCTGAAATCAGCGGCCTGGCTAAAGGTTCGACTTCCAGCGGCGGCGTGTTCGGCTGGCTGAAGAAGCTGTTCAGCTAAGACGAAATATCACGTCTGGAACTCAAACCGCCGCAGTCGCTGCAAAGGTCTGCGGCGGTTTTTAGTTTTTTGAAACTCAAGAAAGTAATGATCTTCCCATGCGTATTGCCGAAGTAAGTCGTAATACCCTCGAAACGCAAATCTCGGTGTCAATCAATCTGGATGGTACCGGCGTATCCAAGCTCGCCAGCGGTCTGGGTTTTTTTGATCACATGCTGGATCAGATTGCCCGTCATGGCATGATGGACATCACAGTGTCTGCTAATGGCGATTTGCATATTGATGCGCATCACACTGTCGAGGATATTGGCATTACCCTGGGTCAAGCTTTTGCCAAGGCAATAGGCGATAAAAAAGGCATACGTCGTTACGGTCACTCTTATGTACCGTTGGACGAAGCATTGTCGCGTGTTGTACTGGATATTTCCGGCCGCCCCGGCATGGAATTCGGCGTGGAGTTTACACGCGCCCGCATAGGCGACTTCGATGTCGACCTCATACACGAATTTTTCCAGGGCTTTGTCAATCACGCCCTGGTGACCCTGCATATCGATAATCTGCGTGGTGACAATGCGCACCATCAGGCAGAAACGATTTTCAAGGCTTTTGGCCGCGCTTTGCGTATGGCCGTGGAAGCAGATGACCGCATGACCGGCATCATGCCTTCGACTAAAGGCACTTTATAAGTTTTGGGTAGTCCCAATATTTCTGATTTTGTTAAGCACAGACTATGATCGATATTGCTGTTGTGGATTATGGCATGGGCAATTTGCGCTCCGTATCCAAGGCGCTGGAGCATGTGGCGCCCGGTAAACGGGTGGTCGTGACCAGTGATCCTGCCGACATTGCGGCGGCTGAGCGTGTGGTGTTTCCTGGCCAGGGGGCCATGCCTGACTGTGTCAGGGAGCTTGATGCCAGAGGCCTGCGCCAAGCGGTGATTTCTGCGGCTGCCGACAAGCCTTTTCTGGGCATCTGTATCGGGCTGCAGCTCCTGTTCGATCATAGTGAAGAAGGCAATGCCGCTGGACTGAGCATCTTGCCAGGGAATGTTAAGCGCTTTGCTGATGCTGATATGGTGGATGCAAACGGTGCACGGTTAAAAGTCCCTCATATGGGCTGGAACGAGGTTTATCAGAGCCGTCCTCACCCCATATGGAGCGATATCGCCGATGGCGAGCGTTTTTATTACGTGCATAGTTACTATGTCGTTCCCGAGGACGCCGGGATTGAGGTGGGCTATAGCAATTACCCCAAGCGCTTTACCAGCTGTATTGCGCGCGATAATATTTTTGCGGTGCAGTTTCACCCAGAAAAAAGCCAGCACGCCGGCCTGAAGTTGTTATCCAATTTTGTTGCGTGGGACGGACGTCCTTAATTTCTATCTATTAAAAAAATATGCTGATTATTCCTGCCATCGACCTGAAAGACGGTCACTGTGTACGACTCAAACAAGGCCTTATGGAAGACGCTACCGTGTTTTCCGAGGATCCGGGTGCCATGGCGCGCCATTGGGTAGATAAGGGCGGCAAACGTCTGCATCTGGTGGACCTTAATGGGGCATTTGCAGGAAAGCCCGTGAATGAAGGCGCGATCAAAGCCATTGTGGATGCGGTTGGTGGAGAAATACCTATTCAGCTCGGCGGTGGTATCCGTGATCTTGAGACCATTGAGCGTTATTTGGACGATGGTATCGATTACGTCATCATTGGCACAGCTGCTGTTAAAAATCCGGGGTTTTTACATGAGGCATGCTATGCCTTCCCTGGTCAGATCATGGTTGGTCTTGATGCCAAGGATGGCAAGGTGGCGGTAGATGGCTGGTCCAAACTCACCGGGCATGACGTGATTGATCTGGCACAGAAATTTGAAGGGTATGGCGTGGAAGCCGTGGTGTATACCGATATCGGTCGCGATGGCATGCTGAGCGGGGTGAACATTGAAGCAACCGTGGCATTGGCGCGAGCGCTGACCATTCCGGTCATTGCCAGTGGCGGCATTACCAATCTTGAAGATGTGCACAAGCTGTGTGCCGTGGAAAGTGAAGGCATCATGGGAGCCATTACCGGCCGCGCCATTTATGAAGGCACGCTGGATTTTGCTGCCGCACAAGCATTGGCAGACGAGCTGAACGGATGAGCCTGGCCAAGCGCATTATTCCCTGCCTGGACGTGACCGATGGTCGTGTGGTCAAGGGCGTGAATTTCCTGGAGCTGCGCGATGCGGGTGATCCGGTTGAGATTGCCAAACGCTATGATGATCAGGGCGCAGATGAGCTTACTTTCCTGGATATCACGGCCAGTTCGGACAACCGGGGCTTAATTCTCAATATTATCGAGCAAGTCGCTTCCCAGGTTTTCATTCCATTGACGGTGGGCGGTGGAGTGCGCGAAGTCGACGATGTTCGCCGCTTGTTGAACGCCGGGGCCGATAAAGTCAGTATCAACACTTCCGCTGTCACCAATCCGCAATTGGTGGCAGACGCGGCAGGACGCTTTGGTTCGCAATGCATTGTGGTGGCGATTGATGCCAAGCAGGTGGGCGATCATTGGGAAGTGTTTACCCACGGTGGCAGAAAAGCCACGGGACTTGATGCTGTTGAGTGGGCAAAGAAAATGGTTGCGCTTGGTGCTGGTGAATTGCTGGTGACCAGTATGGACCGCGATGGCACCAAAATCGGTTTTAACCTGCCCTTGAATCGCGCGATCAGCGATGCGGTCAGTGTCCCTATCATTGCTTCGGGAGGTGTGGGCAATCTATTGCACCTTGTTGAAGGTGTACAAGAGGGCGGCGCTGACGCTGTGCTGGCAGCTAGTATTTTCCACTATGGTGAATTTACAGTACGCCAGGCAAAAGAATACATGCGTGACCATGGCATAGAGGTGCGATTGTGAGCGTAGCATGGCTGGATAAAGTGCAATGGACAGCGGATGGCTTGGTGCCAGTTATTGCCCAAGAGGTCGGTAGTAACAAAGTGCTGATGTTCGCATGGATGAATCGCGAAGCCTTGCGCCTGACTGCCGAAACCGGGCAGGCTGTTTATTGGTCACGTTCGCGCAACCGTCTCTGGCATAAGGGTGAGGAATCCGGTCATGTGCAAAAAGTGCATGAGATTCGCCTTGATTGCGATGAAGATGTGGTACTCATCAGTGTCGAACAGGTGGGCGGCATTGCCTGCCATACTGGGCGGCATAATTGTTTTTTCCAGAAGCTGACAGATACTGAATGGGTGATAGACCAGCCCGTTATCAAAAATCCTGGGGATATTTACCACCGTGAGTGATGTACTTAACCGATTGGGCGAGTTGCTGGAACAGCGTAAACAAGCTGATCCGGCAGCCTCCTATGTGGCCAAGCTGTATGCCAAGGGTATGGATAGTATCCTGAAGAAAGTAGGCGAAGAGGCCGCGGAGACCATCATTGCCGGCAAGGGTGGCAACAAGGATGAAATCATTTATGAAACCGCCGATCTCTGGTTTCATACCTTGATCATGCTGGCGCATGCCGGGCTTGAGCCTCAGGATGTGCTGGATGAGCTTGCCCGCCGCGAAGGCCTCTCCGGGCTGGTAGAAAAAGCCCAACGCAAGGAGTAGCATGGAATGAGTGCTGATTGTATTTTTTGCAAAATTGTCGCGGGTGCCATTCCGTCCACCCAGATTTATGCAGATGACGACGTGGTGGTATTCAAGGATATTAATCCTCTGGCCCCCGTTCATTTTCTTATTGTTCCGCGCGCGCACATAGAATCATTGGCCGGCTGCGACGCATCTCATCAGGCATTGCTGGGAAAAATGTTGCTGTTGGCCCCCAAGCTGGCCAAAGAACAAGGTCTTGCTGGCTTTCGTACCATGATCAATACCGGGCGAGAAGGTGGCCAAGAGGTATTCCATATTCATGTTCATGTTTTTGGCGGCGGCACTACCCTGCCAAAAACTTAGCGCTAAAATTCAGGAGAGTTGAAATGGGTTCATTCAGTATTTGGCATTGGTTGATCGTGCTGGTTATCGTGGTACTGATTTTTGGTACCAAGAAGCTACGCAATATGGGCAGTGATGTCGGTGGCGCCGTGAAAAACTTCAAGGATGCCATGAATGAAGGCGCGCAAAAGCCGGGCAGTCTGGATGATCGCGGAACCAGCAATACGGTCGAAGGCGAAGTGACCCAGAAATCCAAGCAGTAAAGCGGCCATCTGCCCGTGTTCGATATTGCTTTTTCCGAACTGCTAGTAATTGGCGTAGTTGCCTTGATTGTGATCGGCCCGGAAAAATTACCCAAGGTGGCACGGACATTGGGGTTACTCGCAGGCAGGTTGCAACGCTATGTTGCCAATGTAAAGTCTGATATTGATCGTGAGCTCCAATTTCAGGATTTGCAGAAGTTGCAGCAGGAAATCAAGCAGGGGGCTGATCGTCTTCAGGCAGATATGCATCAATTTCAGTCTCGCGCCAATGAGCAGCTCAAGGAGGTCGAAAAAAGTATGATTCCTCCTCCTGAGTCATCACCCGAGGCCGTTACTCCCCCAGTACAACCTGACACCCACAAGCCACAGTGACGACGACGGATACCTTTATTTCGCATCTGATTGAGTTGCGCAACCGGTTGTTGCGTATTGTCATCGGAGTGGTGCTGGTATTTATCGGCTTATTCCCTTTTGCCAATAAAATTTATACGCTATTGGCTCAGCCATTATTGAGTCATTTGCCGGCTGGCGGACAAATGATTGCTACAGCCGTTACCACGCCTTTCTTTGTGCCCATGAAAGTGGCGATGCTGGCGGCATTTGTTATCTCTCTGCCACACACCCTTTATCAAGTCTGGTCATTTATTGCACCTGGGCTTTACACCCATGAGCGGCGATTCATGGCGCCACTGGTCGTGGCGAGCACGCTCTTGTTCTTCGCCGGGATGTGTTTTGCTTATTTTCTGGTGTTCCCGGTCGTGTTTGGCTTTATTGCCGGCACAGCGCCTGAGGGTGTCGCCGTGATGACCGATATCGGCAACTATCTTGACTTTGTTATCACGCTTTTCATGGCGTTCGGTATTGCCTTTGAAGTGCCGGTGGCTGTCGTGTTATTGGTATATTTTGGCCTGGTCAATATTGAGACGCTCAAAGATATACGTTCCTATGTCATTGTCGGAGCCTTTGTCATTGGCGCCATTTTCACCCCTCCTGATGTCATATCCCAGGTCATGCTGGCTGTCCCTCTGTGGTTGCTATACGAGGCCGGCATTCTTGTCGCAGGATTTCTGCGCGTTCGTACTACTCAAGCTGATTAGTTTTTTACCTTAGCGTTGCAAAAATGCATACGACCATAATTTATTCATGGTTATTTAACCATATTTAAAGAAAGGTCTTTAAAAAGTTTTTTGCCAGGCGTAAGATCAATTTGCCTATAACAATGACAGGGTAAAGGAGATTGAAATGCTTAAAGTACTGTTTGGATCCTGGGTTGGAATTGCTTCCATCATGACGATAGTGCTGACGATCGTGGTAGTCAGCTATTGGGTAGGGTATTGCGTGGTCAATGCGAACCGCGCCAAATAAGGCGCGGATATTCCCGGGCTTGCTGCCCGGGACTTACTCGGAAGGAACGACAGTTGGACGCGGGCGCTTGCCAATAAGAACAGGCACTGAAAATTCTTTCTGGTCGCGCGAGATTTTCAGTATGGCTTTCTTGTTGGGCTTCAAACTGGAGATCAGGTTCAGCATGCTGGAACTGTCTTGAACCTGACGCCCATCAATCTCCAGAAGAATATCTCCGGGTCTCAAGCCGGCTCGCTCGGCAGGGCTGTCGCGCAATATGCCGGCAATCAGTGAGCCACGCACCTCTTTCAGGCGGAAAGACTCCGCCAGTTCTGGTGTGATGTCTTGAGCCTCAATGCCAATCCAGCCACGCGTTACACTGCCTTGACGAATGATCTGTTCCATAACCTGTTTGGCGAGGCTGACAGGAATGGCAAAACCAATCCCCATTGACCCGCCACTGCGGGAGTAGATGGCGCTGTTGACACCAACCAGATTGCCATCTGTGTCTATCAATGCCCCTCCGGAGTTGCCCGGGTTAATCGGCGCATCGGTCTGAATGAAGTTCTCAAAAGTATTAATGCCCAGGTGGCTGCGGCCAACCGCGCTAATAATGCCTTGCGTCACGGTTTGCCCGACTCCAAACGGATTGCCAATCGCCAGCACCACATCGCCAACATTAATCTGATCCGCTTTGGCAAACGTAATCGCGGGCAGATTCTTTACGTCTACTTTAAGCACGGCCAAATCTGTCTCGGGGTCTGTGCCAACGACGCGTGCCGATACTGTTCTGCCATCAGCCAGTGCGACTTCGATTTCATCCGCAGATTCAATGACGTGGTGATTGGTCAGGATCAGTCCTTGGGTACTGACGATAACACCAGATCCCAGGCTGTTCTCACGTTGTGGTTGCTCATCCTGCTGATCACCAAAAAAATGACGGAAAAGCGGATCATCCATGAAAGGTTGAGATGGATTTGCCTCAGCTTTTTTGCTGGTAAAAATGTTAACAACGGAAGGCATGGCCTTCTTTGCGGCAACACTGTAAGACCCGGGCGGTATGGAGGAGGCTGGGGTGGCAGGTGCCTCATTGACGACCAGCGGTTTGGCGCTGGGAGTGAACAAATCTGGATAAAATTGTTGAGCGACAAAAATGACAGCGAGACTGATGGTGACAGTCTGTGCAAAAATGAGCCAAAGTTTGCGCATGATCTAAATGAGTTTTTCCGAAAATGGATGCAGAAAAATGAAATTGAATGAGTTGTTAGATTATACCGGACAAATTCTTCAGGTAGCGCGGTTCAAGGATTATTGCCCAAATGGGCTGCAAGTGGAGGGGCGCTCTGAAGTCGCGCGCGTGGTGACAGGTGTAACGGCATCGCTTTCGCTGCTGGAGGCGGCCAGAGAGCAGGGGGCCGATCTGGTGATGGTGCATCACGGATATTTCTGGCGCAACGAAGATGCGCGAATCGTGGGAATAAAGCAAAAACGTATCAAGCTCCTGTTGGAAAGCGGGATGTCATTGGCAGCCTATCATCTTCCTCTGGACGCCCATCAGGAATTGGGAAACAACGCACAACTGGCGAGACGATTGGGATTTGTTGTCGATGGTTGGACCGGGGAGCAGGACCTGATTGCCTACGGTAGAATTGCGGTTGAGATGACGGGTAGCATGTTGCGGCAGCATATATCCAGCATGTTGGACCGCGAGGCGATATTGTTGGGGCCTGGTGAGAAACCGATTCAGAAGGTGGCGTGGTGTACAGGCGGTGCGCAAGGTTATATGGAGCAAGCAATTGCATTAGGCGTAGACGCGTATATCAGTGGGGAGGTGTCGGAGCAAAACTTGCATCTCGCTAATGAGGCCGGGGTAGTTTATATTGGGGCGGGACATCACGCGACGGAGCGTTATGGCATTCAGGCCTTGGGCGCACATCTCCAAAATCGATTCAATCTGGAGCATCACTACATCGAAATCAATAACCCTGTATAAGCCGCGGTTTTAGGTTTAAGTTTTTCTCTGAACGCTGTAAAATGGCGCGCTAATTAACTGTATTAGAGCAAGTCGCATTAAATTTAAGGGAATGTGATGGCGAATCAACAAGTGGATCAGGGGAAGCGGCGCTTTTTAATCGCAGCGACTACCGCAGTGGGAGGTGTGGCGGCCGCGGCTGTTGCAGTTCCTTTTATTACAAGTATGTTGCCAAGCGAGCGAGCAAAGGCAGCGGGTGCTCCAGTCGAGGCTGATATCAGCAAGATCGAGTCGGGCGCCATGATCACCGTCGAGTGGCGCGGTAAGCCAGTATGGCTGATCAATCGTAGCCAGGAAATGATGGCCGCATTGACCCAGCATGATGACAAATTGTCTGATCCCAAGCTGGAAGTCACCACGCAGCAGCCTGCGTATTGCCAGAATGCTTCACGTTCGATCAAGTCGAATTTGATGGTGCTGGTGGGTATATGTACTCACCTGGGCTGTTCACCATCTCCCAAATTACAAGCTGGTAACGAAATGGGCGCAGATTGGCCGGGCGGTTTTTTCTGTCCTTGCCATGGTTCCCGTTTTGATCTGGCGGGTCGTGTATTCAAAGGCTCTCCCGCACCTATCAATCTGGTGGTGCCTCCACACAAATACCTCAACGACAATCTGCTGTTGATTGGTGAAGACGACAAGGGGGCCGCGTAATCATGCAAAAATATTTAACTGGTTTGCTCGGGTGGGTAGATGACCGTTTTCCATTGACGGCCAACTGGAAAGCTCACCTCTCAGAGTATTACGCTCCCAAGAACTTCAACTTCTGGTATTTCTTCGGTTCATTGGCACTGTTGGTGCTGGTGTTGCAGATCGTTACTGGCATTTTCCTCACGATGAATTACAAGCCTGATGCAGAGCTCGCCTTTGCTTCGGTGGAGTACATCATGCGTGACGTTTCCTGGGGCTGGTTGATTCGCTACATGCACTCAACCGGGGCTTCCATGTTCTTCGTGGTGGTCTACCTGCATATGTTCCGTGGTCTGATCTACGGGTCTTACCGGAATCCTCGTGAGCTGATATGGCTGTTCGGTGTAGGTATTTTCCTTGCGCTGATGGGTGAGGCATTCTTCGGCTATCTGTTGCCATGGGGGCAGATGTCCTACTGGGGTGCTCAGGTGATTATCAATCTGTTTACCTCTATCCCGTTTGTTGGGCCAGATATTTCACTTTGGCTGCGCGGTGATTACATGGTGTCTGACGCGACCCTTAACCGGTTCTTCGCGTTCCACGTAATTGCTCTTCCGTTGGTGCTGCTTGGTTTGGTGGCTGCGCATATCATTGCTCTGCATGAGGTGGGCTCTAACAACCCGGACGGTGTTGAAATCAAGAAGCAAAAGGATCCTGAAACCGGTATCCCATTGGACGGTATTCCTTTCCATCCGTATTACACGGTGAAGGATATTGTCGGCGTGTCAGTTTTCCTGATCGTGTTTTCGGCCATTATCTTCTTTGCGCCGGAAATGGGCGGCTACTTCCTGGAAGCAAATAACTTCATTCCGGCCGACCCATTAAAAACACCAGCGCATATTGCGCCTGTTTGGTATTTCACGCCTTACTACTCTATTTTGCGTGCGGTGCCGCCCATCATGAATTCGCAGTTCCCTGGCGTTGCTGCTATGGGTCTGTCTGTCGTGATTTTCGCCTTGCTGCCTTGGCTGGATCGTAGTCCCGTGAAGTCGATACGCTATCGCGGTCCTATCTACAAGGTGTGGCTGGCATTGTTTGTAGTGAGCTTTTTGATTCTGGGTTATCTGGGTACCGAGCCCTCGAATGTCTGGGGCGTGTTTGATCCTTCAACATTCATCGTGGGCGGTGCGGACCGTGCGACGGTTGTAGCTAGAATTTTCACTGCAGTTTACTTTCTGTTCTTTATCTTGATGCCTTGGTATACCAGCATCGATAAGACCAAGCCAGTTCCAGAAAGGGTAACAGGATAATGAAAAAGGTATTATTGTTGGTCGGCCTGTTATTGCCTGCCTTGGTGATGGCAAATGAGAGCGTGCATCTTGATCATGCGCCTATCGATCCCAATAATCAGGCTTCGCTGCAGCGTGGCGCCAGGACATTTGTAAACTACTGCCTGAGCTGTCACAGCGCTGCCTATATGCGGTACAACCGGCTTAAAGACATTGGTTTGAGCGATGCTGAAATCAAATCAAACCTGATGTTTGCTGGTGAGAAGGTGGGCGACACGATGACTGTCACCATGCCTAAGCGCGATGCCAAATCCTGGTTTGGAGCAACACCTCCGGATCTCTCGGTGCAGGCGCGTGCATATGCAAACGGACCTGACTGGCTGTACAGCTACTTGAGAGGCTTCTATCGTGACGATACTCGTCCGACAGGCTGGAATAATACTGTCTATGACAAAGTGGCTATGCCTCACGTGCTATGGCAGTTGCAAGGTGAGCAAACCCTCAAGGTTCAGAAAACAGTGGATGAGCACGGTCACGAGGTCGAGAAGCATGCGCTGGTGCTGACCAAGCCAGGCGTGCTTGAGCCTGCTCAGTATGACGCGATGGTCGCTGACCTGGTGAATTACCTGGTATTCATGAGCGAGCCTGCTAAAGGTCTGCGTCTGCAATTGGGATTAATCGTGATCCTGTTCCTGGGTTTGCTTTTCATCGTCGCGTACTATCTGAAAAAAGAATTCTGGAAAGATATACACTAACGTTCTATTCAAGGCGGGATTGCCTTTGCGGGCAATCCCGCTTTTTTGTTTTGTAAGGAAACAACATCATGATGACTTTGTATTCTGGAACTACTGATCCATACAGCCACCGCTGCCGCATTGTGCTATTTGAAAAAGGCATGGATTTCCAAGTGATCGACGTGGATCTTGCCAACAAGCCAGAAGATCTGGCCGTAATCAATCCGCACAATGAAGTCCCTGTCCTCGTTGAACGTGATTTGGTGCTGCAGCAAGCAAACATCATCAATGAATATATAGACGAGCGTTTTCCTCATCCTCAGCTTATGCCCGCTGACCCTGTCATGCGAGCACGTGCCAGATTGTTTCTTCACAACTTTGAAGAGCAGTTGTTTAGTCATATCAAAGATATTGAGTCTGGCAATCAGAAGCTGGCTGATAAGGCGCGCTTGATTATTCGAGACAATCTGACGCAGATCGTGCCTTTGTTCAGCCGCCAGGAATATATTCTGGGCGACGAATTTTCCATGCTGGATGTGGCCATTGCACCGCTCTTATGGCGTCTTGGACATTATGGAATTGAGCTGCCCAAGCAAGCTGCACCTTTACTTAAGTACGCAGAACGTATATTCTCTCGCCCGGCTTACATCGAGGCGATGACCCCTTCCGAAAAAGCAATGCGGAAGTAAGGTCATGGAAAATGTTTCATCCACTAAGCCCTACCTGATACGCGCCGTGCATGAGTGGTGCGTAGACAATGGATTTACGCCACATTTGCTAGTGGCGGTGGATGAAAATACCCGAGTGCCAATGGCATACGTAAAGAATGGCGAAATAGTGTTAAATATCAATTATTCAGCCACCAAGGACTTGGTGATTGATAACACTGCAATCAGTTTTTCGGCAAGATTTTCTGGTGCTTCGCAAAATATTTACGTGCCAATTGGCGCGGTTCGTGGTATCTTCGCTCGCGAAAATAGTCAGGGCATGTTTTTTGAGGCTGAGCCTGTTGAGGATAAACCTGATCAGGTAAGTCAGTCTGAAGCTGTTGAAAAGCCTCAGGCGCCTAAAGAAGTAAAAAAGCCTTCTCTGACGTTGGTCAAAAAAGATTAAATAAGTTTTACGCCGGATTAGCTCAGTTGGCAGAGCAGCGCACTTGTAATGCGAAGGTCGTCAGTTCGATTCCGACATCCGGCACCAGTTACCGCCCAGTTAGGGTTTGACAGTACGTGAAATTGTCAGCATAATCTCGGGTTCGGTTTGGAGGGGTGGCCGAGTGGTTAAAGGCGACGGACTGTAAATCCGTTCTCTCAGAGTACGAAGGTTCGAATCCTTCCCCCTCCACCAAATTTAAAGTTGGAGCCAGCGTTGATAACTGGCGAGGCGCGCGGGTGTAGCTCAGTTGGTAGAGCACTTGCCTTCCAAGCAAGATGTCGCGAGTTCGAACCTCGTCGCCCGCTCCAGTTTAAGTAAGAATTTAGTAAAGCGCCCATGTGGCTCAGTGGTAGAGCACTCCCTTGGTAAGGGAGAGGTCGCGGGTCCGATTCCCGCCATGGGCACCACTTCATTAACTTGATAAAGTCGGTTAAAGGAAACGGTAATGGCAAAAGGTAAATTTGAGCGGACGAAGCCGCACGTCAACGTAGGCACGATTGGTCACGTTGACCATGGTAAGACGACGCTGACAGCGGCGATCACGACAATTCTGTCGAAGAAGTTTGGTGGTGAAGCCAAGGCATACGACCAGATCGATGCAGCGCCAGAAGAAAAGGCACGTGGTATTACCATCAACACAGCGCACGTTGAATACGAAACTGCAACTCGCCACTACGCTCACGTAGACTGCCCAGGCCACGCCGACTATGTTAAGAACATGATTACCGGTGCTGCGCAGATGGACGGCGCGATTCTGGTCTGTTCCGCTGCTGACGGCCCTATGCCACAAACGCGTGAGCACATCCTGCTGGCCCGTCAGGTTGGCGTACCTTACATCGTCGTGTTCATGAACAAAGCTGACATGGTTGATGATGCTGAGCTGCTTGAGCTGGTTGAAATGGAAATCCGCGAACTGCTCTCCAAGTACGACTTCCCAGGCGATGACATCCCTGTGATCAAGGGTTCCGCCCTGAAGGCACTGGAAGGCGACCAATCCGAAATCGGCGAACCTGCCATCTTCCGTTTGGCAGATGCGCTGGACAGCTACATCCCAACCCCAGAGCGTGCTGTTGACGGCACCTTCCTGATGCCAGTGGAAGACGTATTCTCCATCTCTGGTCGCGGTACTGTGGTAACTGGTCGTATCGAGCGTGGTATTGTGAAGGTTGGTGATGAAATCGAAATCGTTGGTATCAAGCCAACCCTGAAGACCACCTGCACCGGCGTAGAAATGTTCCGCAAGCTGCTGGACCAAGGTCAAGCAGGCGACAACGTTGGCGTACTGCTGCGTGGTACCAAGCGTGAAGAAGTTGAGCGTGGTCAAGTATTGGCCAAGACCGGTTCGATCAAGCCACACACCAAGTTCAGCGCAGAAATCTACGTGCTGGGCAAGGATGAAGGCGGCCGTCACACCCCATTCTTCAATGGCTACCGTCCACAGTTTTACTTCCGTACCACTGACGTAACTGGTGCAGTAGAGCTGCCAGCTGGTACCGAAATGGTAATGCCAGGCGACAACGTATCCATCACGGTGGCACTGATTGCCCCGATCGCGATGGAAGACGGTCTGCGCTTTGCTATTCGTGAAGGTGGCCGTACCGTTGGTGCCGGCGTCGTCGCGAAAATTATTGAGTAATCGTTTCTGATCTGACTGGGGCTGCGCGATGTCCATCGTTGCAGCCCTTGTGCGTTCTCCAGAGTTTTAGGCCAGTAGCTCAATTGGCAGAGTATCGGTCTCCAAAACCGAGGGTTGGGGGTTCGAGACCCTCCTGGCCTGCCATTACAACATTAAGTGCGCAACATATATGATTGATAAAATTAAGCTTGTGCTTGCTTTGATACTTGTCGCTGCAGGCGTGGCAGGCTTTTATTTGCTGTCTGAGCATGCGCTGGTTGTGCGAATCCTGGCTGTATTGGCCGGGATTATTGCTGCTGTCGTTGTTTTCTGGTCCACGCCTTTGGGGCGTGAGGCTTTTGCGTTTGTGCAAGATTCAGCTGCTGAAGCACGTCGCGTCGTTTGGCCAACGCGTAAAGAGACAATACAGACTACCGTTGCAGTCTTTGTGCTGGTAATGGTGATGGCGGTCTTTCTATGGCTGGTTGACATTGGCTTTTTGTGGGGTGTGAAAATGCTGATGGGAAGGGGCGCCTAAGATGAGTATGCGATGGTATGCAGTGCAAGCCTTTTCTGGCTTTGAAAAATCCGTTCAGCGTGGTCTGGAAGAGCGTATTGCTCGTTCAGATTTGCAGGATATGTTTGGTCAGATTCTCGTCCCTGTTGAAGAAGTGATTGAGATGAAAAATGGCCAGAAGGCCATTAGTGAGCGCAAGCTTTACCCTGGGTATGTGTTGGTTCAAATGCAGATGAACGACGATACCTGGCATTTGGTTAAGAGCACTCCGCGAGTGACAGCGTTTATCGGTGGTACAGCTCTCAAGCCTACCCCGATCAAGGATAAGGAAGTTGAGATTATCCTTCAGCGTATGGATGAGAGTAAGAGTAACCCCACCCAGAAGCTTACCTTCGAAAAAGGTGAGTCAGTACGAGTTATTGACGGACCCTTTAAAGATTTTTCTGGCAATGTTGAAGACATTAACTACGAAAAGAGCAAGTTGCGTGTCTCTGTCGTAATCTTCGGACGTGCCACCCCAGTAGAGCTTGATTTCGATCAGGTAGAAAAAGAAGTTTAAGATTTCAGGCTTGCCTTTGGCAGGCCTGTTTGCGTCTTTAAAAATGACGCAGTGGCTGTAGCGTGAGCTGCATTTATTGACGGGGAGCTTTGTAACTAAAGCGCTTGTACCCATTGAGGAGTTTAAAATGGCAAAGAAAGTTGTCGGCTATATCAAGCTGCAGATTCCTGCAGGCAAAGCCAATCCTAGTCCACCAGTTGGTCCAGCACTGGGTCAGCGTGGTTTGAATATCATGGAATTCTGCAAGGCATTCAATGCTGCTACGCAGAGTCTGGAGCCAGGTCTGCCAATTCCAGTGGTCATCACTGCATTCGCGGACAAGAGCTTCACCTTCGTAATGAAGACCCCTCCCGCTACCATTCTGATCAAGAAGGCAGCGAAGATTGATAAGGGTTCCCCCCGTCCTCATACCGATAAGGTTGGCAAGATCACTCGCGCTCAAGCCGAAGAGATTGCTAAGACTAAAGCACCTGACTTGACAGCAGGTGATCTGGATGCGGCTGTTCGTACCATTGCAGGTAGCGCACGCAGCATGGGTATTGAAGTGGAGGGTGTGTAAATGGCTAACATTTCTAAACGTTTGCAGGCTCTGCGTGCCAAGGTTGACCGTAATAAAGTTTACGCAGCCACCGAAGCCCTGACTCTGGTAAAAGAAACTGCAACCGCCAAGTTTGATGAGTCGGTAGACGCTGTTATCAATCTGGGTATTGATGCACGTAAATCTGACCAACTGGTTCGTGGCGCTCTTGTATTGCCACACGGCACTGGTAAGACCAAGCGCGTGGCTGTATTTGCCCAAGGCGCCGCTGCTGAAGCAGCCAAAGCCGCAGGTGCAGATATTGTTGGTTTTGAAGATCTGGCTGAACAAGTTAAGGGCGGCATGCTCGACTTTGACGTTGCAATTGCGACTCCTGATGCTATGCGTATCGTGGGTGCTCTGGGTCAAGTGCTCGGTCCACGTGGCCTGATGCCTAACCCCAAGGTTGGTACGGTTACTCCTGACGTGGCTACTGCAGTCAAGAATTCCAAGGCAGGTCAAGTCCAATATCGTACAGACAAGGGCGGTATCGTGCATTGCACTATCGGTCGTGCCTCTTTCGGTGTTGACGCTCTGCAAGCCAACTTGGCTGCACTGGTTGATGCTTTGAACAAAGCCAAGCCAGCATCTTCCAAGGGTGTTTACCTGAAGAAGGTCTCGGTTTCCAGCACCATGGGTGCTGGTGTGCGTGTTGATCAGTCCAGCATCGCTTAATGTAAAACTTGCCAGCCTGGCTGGCATTAAAAGAACTTTGGGCCTGTGGCGGGAACATTCGTCACAGGGTTATCAAAGACCGTAGGAATCTCGCAAGAGATTTAATCGGGGCAGGCTTAAGTTGGTGGCTTGTCTATCCTACGCAGATGGCGTTACCCGAAACAGGATATCAACACAATGTGTATTCCTGATGAAAGGTCGCCGTGGGAAGGTGTTTGCGGGCAACTGCAAATGCTTAATTAACGGAAGGAGAAGACCTTGAGTCTTAATCTTGAGCAGAAAAAGGCAGTGGTTGCTGAGGTCAGCGAGCAAGTCGCAACGGCACAGGCAATCATTCTTGCTGAGTATCGTGGCATTGAAGTAGGGGATATGACCCAACTGCGTGCACAAGCCAGAAAATCCGGTGTGTATCTGCGTGTTCTGAAGAATACGCTGGTGCGTCGTGCTGTTGATGGCACCCCGTTTTCCGGTCTTGCTGACGCAATGGTCGGCCCTCTGGTATTCGGTATTTCTACCGATCCAGTTGCCGCGGCAAAGGTATTGAGTGATTTCGCCAAAGCCAACGACAAGTTCGTTATCAAGGCAGGTGCAATGCCTAACCAGGTCATGGATGCGAAAGCAGTTCAAGCCCTGGCGTCGTTGCCTAGCCGTGAAGAGTTGCTGGCCAAGTTGCTGGGCACCATGCAAGCCCCGATCGCCACTTTTGTACGTACGCTTAATGAAGTACCTACGAAGTTTGCGCGCGGTCTGGCTGCAGTACGTGACCAGAAACAAGCAGCTTAATCAAAATCAAATTATCAGGAGTATTACAAATGGCATTATCTAAAGCAGAAATTCTTGACGCAATCGCGTCGTTGACCGTTCTGGAACTGTCCGAACTGATCAAGGATCTGGAAGAGAAGTTTGGTGTATCCGCTGCAGCTGCTGCTGTAGCTGTTGCTGCAGCTCCTGCTGCAGGCGGCGCTGCTGCCGCTGAAGAGAAAACTGAATTCGACGTAATTCTGGTTTCCGCTGGCGACAACAAAGTGAACGTTATTAAGGCTGTTCGCGAACTGACTTCCCTGGGTCTGAAGGAAGCTAAGGACCTGGTTGACGGTGCTCCTAAGGCTGTTAAGGAAGGCGTATCCAAGGCTGATGCCGATGCTGCCGCCAAGAAGCTGGAAGAAGCTGGCGCTAAGGCCGAAGTTAAGTAATAAGCAATACTGTGGTGCACAGGCTGACGGGAGACCGTCAGCCTTCACCATTTTAAGAAGATATAAAACAGAGGGTTATTTTTAGCACTCTGTTTTCTACCTTCTACCCCCTCTCAGGAGATGCTATGAGCTATTCCTTTACCGAGAAAAAACGTATACGTAAAAGTTTTGCCAAGCGTGAAAGCGTGCAGGAAGTACCTTACCTGCTCGCCATGCAATTGGAGTCGTATGCGGCTTTCCTGCAGGCTAATGTGCCCGTCGACAAGCGTGAAAATGCAGGATTGCAAGCCACGTTCAACTCGGTTTTCCCTATTGTTAGCCATTCCGGCAATGCCCGTCTGGATTACGTCAGCTATACCTTGGGTCAAGAGCCTTTTGACGTCAAGGAATGCCAGCAACGTGGCCTGACCTACGCCGCACCTTTGCGCGTAAAGGTCCGCCTAACAATCATGGATAAAGAAGCTTCCAAGCCTACCGTGAAGGAAGTCAAGGAGCAGGAAGTCTACATGGGCGAACTGCCCCTGATGACGGAGAATGGCTCGTTTGTTATCAACGGCACTGAGCGCGTTATCGTGTCCCAGTTGCATCGTAGCCCTGGCGTATTCTTCGAGCATGATCGCGGTAAAACCCATAGCTCGGGCAAACTGCTGTTCTCGGCTCGTATCATCCCTTACCGTGGTTCCTGGCTCGACTTTGAGTTTGATCCAAAGGACTACCTGTATTTCCGCGTTGACCGTCGTCGCAAGATGCCAGTGACCATTCTGCTGAAAGCCCTGGGCTTTACGCCAGAGCAGATTCTGGAAACGTTCTACGATCTGGACACGTTCCATATCAGCGCCAAGGGTGTGCAGTTTGAACTGTTGCCCGAGCGCCTGCGCGGTGAAGTCGCCAAGTTCGACATCATCGACGGCAGTGGCAATGTCATTGTCGCCAAGGATAAGCGCATTACCGTCAAGCATATCCGCGACATGGAAAAAGCTGGCATCAGCAAGATCAATGTGCCTGAAGAGTTTGTACTCGGCCGTGCATTAAGCTCCGGCATTATCGACAAGGAAACCGGTGAAGTTGTGGCGAATGCCAACGACGAAATCACCGAGTCTTTGCTTGAAAAGTTGCGTGAAGCCAAGGTTGGCAAGATTAATACTCTGTATGCCAATGACCTCGATCATGGTGATTACATTTCGCAAACCTTGCGCATTGATGAAATCCCTGACCAATACAGCGCACGCGTTGCGATCTATCGCATGATGCGTCCTGGTGAGCCACCTACTGAAGATGCTGTAGAAGCCCTGTTCGATGGCCTGTTCTTCAATGAAGAGCGCTATGACCTGTCGACCGTTGGTCGCATGAAATTCAACCGTCGTGCATTCCCTGAAAAGATTGAAGAGCGCACTGCTGCCTGGTTGCGTCGCTTCTATGAAAAATCAGGTGCACGTGGTGCTGAAGGTGCTCCGGTTCTCTCCAACGAAGATATTCTGGCTGTTATTGCAGTTCTGGTTGAATTGCGCAATGGCCGTGGCGAAATCGACGATATTGACCATCTGGGTAATCGTCGTATCCGTTCCGTTGGTGAATTGGCCGAAAATCAATTCCGTGCCGGGCTGGTTCGCGTTGAGCGCGCCGTCAAGGAACGTTTGTCACAAGCTGAATCTGACAACCTGATGCCGCACGATCTGATCAATGCCAAGCCGGTGTCGAGCGCGATCCGTGAGTTCTTCGGTTCGTCTCAGCTTTCCCAGTTTATGGATCAAACCAACCCGCTGTCGGAAATTACCCACAAGCGTCGTGTTTCTGCTCTGGGCCCAGGCGGCTTGACCCGTGAACGTGCTGGCTTTGAAGTGCGTGACGTACATTCGACCCATTACGGCCGTGTATGTCCGATTGAAACGCCTGAAGGTCCAAACATTGGTCTGATCAACTCCTTGGCGCTGTACTCACGCACCAATCAGTATGGTTTCCTGGAAACGCCTTACCGTCGTGTTGATGGGAACAAGGTAAGTGACAAGATTGACTTCCTCTCTGCGATTGAGGAAAGCCAATACATGATCGCCCAGGCTAACTCTGAGCTGGATAAGAATGGCCAGTTCAAGGAAGAGCTGATCTCTGCCCGGTACCACAATGAATTCACCATGGCACAGCCTGATCGCGTGCAATACATGGACGTGGCTCCTGGTCAGATTGTCTCGGTAGCGGCTTCCCTGATTCCGTTCCTGGAGCACGATGACGCCAACCGCGCATTGATGGGCGCCAACATGCAACGTCAGGCAGTACCATGTCTGCGTGCTGAAAAAGCGATCGTGGGTACCGGCATTGAGCGTACCGTAGCGGTAGACTCCGGCACGACTGTACAAGCCCGCCGCGGTGGTATCGTGGATTACGTGGACTCTGGTCGTATCGTGGTGCGTGTGCATGATGCCGAAGCGGCTGCTGGCGAAGTCGGCGTGGACATTTACAACCTGATCAAGTACACCCGTTCCAACCAGAACACCAACATCAACCAGCGACCGCTGGTCAAGATTGGTGACGTGCTGGCTCGCGGTGACGTGATTGCCGACGGCGCATCTACCGACATGGGTGAATTGGCACTGGGCCAGAACATGCTGGTCGCCTTTATGCCATGGAATGGTTACAACTTCGAAGACTCGATTCTGATCTCCGAGCGCGTTGTGGCAGATGACCGTTATACATCGATCCATATCGAAGAATTGTCCGTGGTTGCCCGTGATACCAAGCTGGGTGCAGAAGAAATTACACGTGACATCTCCAACCTGTCCGAGCGCATGCTTGGTCGTCTGGATGAGTCCGGCATCATCTACATCGGTGCGGAAGTGGAAGCAGGCGACGTGCTGGTCGGCAAGGTAACACCTAAGGGTGAAACCCAGCTGACACCAGAAGAAAAGCTGCTGCGCGCCATCTTCGGTGAGAAGGCTTCTGATGTTAAAGATACTTCCCTGCGCGTGCCTTCCGGCATGTCAGGTACCGTTATCGACGTACAAGTCTTCACCCGTGAAGGCATTGATCGCGACACGCGTGCACAGCAGATCATTGATGATCAGCTGGGTCACTACAAGCAGGATCTGGCTGACCAGATGCGTATTGTGGAAGACGATGCATTCGGTCGTATCCGTCGTCTGATCGAAGGCAAGGTAGCCACAGGTGGTCCTAACAAGCTGAAGAAGGGTGAGACCCTGACCGCTGAGTATTTGGAAAGCATTGGTCGTTATGACTGGTTTGATATTCGCCTGTCTGACGAAGAAGCTGCCCGCCAACTTGAGCAGCTGAAGGACAGTCTGGCACAAGCCCGCGTTGAGTTTGACAGCAAGTTCGAAGAGAAGAAGCGCAAGCTGACTCAGGGCGACGAGTTGCCTCCAGGCGTGCAGAAAATGGTCAAGGTTTACCTGGCTGTTAAGCGTCGTATTCAGCCTGGCGACAAGATGGCCGGCCGTCACGGTAACAAGGGTGTGGTTTCCAAGATTGTGCCAGTAGAAGATATGCCACACATGGCAGACGGTACCCCTATGGATATCGTGCTGAACCCGCTGGGCGTGCCTTCACGGATGAACATCGGTCAGATTCTGGAAGTTCACCTGGGTTGGGCTGCCAAAGGCTTGGGCATGCGTATTGGTGCAATGCTGCAGGCAGAAACCAAGGCCAATGAAATCCGTAAGTTCATCGACCAGATTTACAACAACAGCAACGGCAAGAAAGAAGACATCAAGTCGCTGACCGACGAAGAAGTATTCGAACTTGCCCGCAATCTGGAACGCGGTGTGCCATTTGCAACGCCAGTGTTTGACGGTGCAACCGAGCAGGACATCCGCGACATGCTGGATCTGGCATTCCCAGATGATGATGCCCGCACACAGCAGCTGCAGTTTGCGGCTGGCAAGACCCAGGTCAAGCTGATTGACGGCCGTTCCGGTGAGCCATTCGAGCGTCCAGTGACGGTTGGCTACATGCACGTACTGAAGCTGCATCACTTGGTAGATGACAAGATGCATGCACGTTCTACTGGTCCATACTCGCTGGTTACTCAGCAGCCATTGGGCGGTAAGGCGCAGTTTGGTGGTCAGCGCTTCGGTGAAATGGAAGTTTGGGCACTGGAAGCCTATGGTGCTTCGTACACCCTGCAGGAAATGCTCACGGTTAAGTCGGATGACGTATCCGGCCGTACCAAGGTCTACGAGAACATCGTCAAGGGCGAGCACAAGATCGATGCCGGCATGCCGGAGTCGTTCAACGTGCTGGTGAAGGAAATTCGCTCGCTCGCTATCGATATTGACCTGGACCGTAATTAAGGAGAATCCGCGTGAAAGCTCTATTAGACTTATTTAAGCAGGTAACACAGGAAGAAGAATTTGATGCGATCAAGATCGCGCTGGCTTCTCCTGAAAAAATCCGCTCCTGGTCCTATGGCGAAGTTAAAAAGCCAGAAACCATCAACTATCGTACGTTCAAGCCAGAGCGTGATGGTCTGTTCTGCGCCAAGATTTTTGGCCCGATCAAGGACTATGAATGCTTGTGCGGCAAGTACAAACGCCTGAAGCATCGCGGTGTTATCTGCGAAAAATGCGGCGTTGAAGTCACCTTGTCCAAGGTGCGTCGTGAACGCATGGCTCACATCGAGCTGGCTTCACCGGTAGCCCATATCTGGTTCCTGAAGTCCTTGCCAAGCCGTTTGGGCATGGTGCTGGATATTGCCTTGCGCGATATCGAGCGCGTGCTGTACTTCGAAGCATATATCGTGATTGATCCAGGCATGACCCCGCTGACACGTGGTCAATTGCTGACGGAAGACGACTACCTGGCCAAGGTAGAAGAGCACGGCGATGAATTCAATGCCGTGATGGGTGCTGAAGCTGTGCGCGAACTCTTGCGTACCATGGATGTGCACACGGAAATTGAAAAGCTGCGTCGTGAACTGGGCGAAACCGGTTCCGAAGCCAAGATCAAGAAAATCGCCAAGCGTCTGAAGGTTCTGGAAGCATTCCAGAAGTCTGGCATTAAGCCTGAGTGGATGATTCTGGAAGTGCTGCCTGTGCTGCCACCAGAACTGCGTCCGCTGGTTCCTTTGGATGGCGGCCGTTTCGCTACTTCCGATCTGAACGATCTGTATCGTCGCGTGATTAACCGTAATAACCGTCTGAAGCGCCTGCTGGAACTGAAGGCCCCTGAAATCATCGTGCGTAACGAAAAGCGCATGCTGCAGGAGGCGGTTGACTCGTTGCTGGACAACGGTCGTCGCGGCAAGGTCATGACAGGCGCCAACAAGCGTCCTCTGAAGTCACTGGCCGACATGATCAAGGGTAAGGGCGGTCGTTTCCGTCAGAACTTGCTGGGTAAGCGCGTGGACTACTCCGGTCGTTCCGTGATCGTGGTGGGTCCACAGCTCAAGCTGCATCAGTGCGGTCTGCCGAAGAAGATGGCGCTGGAACTGTTCAAGCCATTCATTTTCCACAAGCTGGAAGTATTGGGTCTGGCCACGACTATCAAGGCCGCCAAGAAGAAGGTTGAAGAGGAAGGTCCAGAAGTCTGGGATATCCTGGAAGACGTGATTCGCGAGCATCCGGTCTTGCTGAACCGTGCACCTACGCTGCACCGTTTGGGTATTCAGGCATTTGAACCTGTGCTGATTGAAGGCAAGGCCATTCAATTGCACCCTCTGGTCTGCGCCGCGTTTAACGCCGACTTTGACGGTGACCAAATGGCGGTTCACGTGCCTTTGAGCCTGGAAGCGCAAATGGAAGCCCGCACACTGATGCTGGCATCCAACAACGTGCTGTCTCCAGCCAACGGCGAACCAATTATTGTGCCTTCGCAGGATATCGTGCTGGGTCTGTACTACATGACCCGCGAGAAAAAAGCCGCACGCGGCGAAGGCATGCGCTTCGCCAACGTTGCTGAAGTTCAACGTGTGTACGATGGCGGTCTGATCGATTTGCACGCACGTATCACTGTGCGTATCCGCGAATTCGATATGGAAGTCGATGGTCAGAAGCGCGAAAAGATCACCCGTTACGAAACCACGGTTGGCCGTGCCCTGCTGTCCGAAATTCTGCCAGCTGGCCTGCCATTCAGCGTGATTGACAAGGCACTGAAGAAAAAAGAAATTTCCAAGCTGATCAATGCCAGCTTCCGTAAGGTGGGCATCCGCGAAACCGTTATTTTTGCGGACAAGCTGATGTACACCGGTTACAGCTATGCGACGCGTGCTGGTATTTCTATCAGCATCAACGACATGCTGGTACCGCCTGAGAAAGAACAGTTGATTGCGGCTGCCGAATCTGAAGTCAAGGAAATCGAAGACCAGTATGTTTCTGGTCTGGTGACTCAGGGTGAGCGTTATAACAAGGTGGTGGATATCTGGGGTCGTGCCGGCGATAAGGTCGCTGACGCCATGATGAAGCAACTGCGCGAAGAAACCGTGCTGGACGCCAATGGCGATGCTGCCAAGGATGAAAATGGCAAGGTCATCAAGCAAGAGTCGTTTAACGCGATTTACATGATGGCTGACTCCGGCGCCCGGGGCTCTGCAGCGCAGGTGCGTCAGCTGGCCGGTATGCGCGGTCTGATGGCGAAACCGGATGGCTCCATCATTGAGACACCGATTACCGCCAACTTCCGTGATGGCTTGAACGTGTTGCAATACTTTATTTCAACCCACGGTGCCCGTAAGGGTCTGGCAGATACCGCGCTGAAAACAGCGAACTCCGGTTACCTGACGCGTCGTCTGGTGGACGTTACGCAGGATCTGGTGGTGACTGAGCTGGATTGCGGCACGACGGAAGGCCTGGTCACCAAAGCGCTGGTCAAGGGTGGTGAAGTAGTTGAGCCATTGCATGACCGTATTCTGGGTCGCGTAGCCGCACTGGATGTGATCAATCCTGAAAATCAGGAAGTGGTTTACCCTGCTGGCACACTGCTGACCGAAGATGAAGTTGAGCATATCGATGCCCTGGGCATTGATGAAGTCAAGGTGCGTACTGCGCTGACTTGCGATACACGCTATGGTATTTGCGCTAAATGCTACGGTCGTGACTTGGGTCGCGGCAAGCTGATCAATATCGGCGAAGCTGTCGGTGTGATCGCGGCACAATCTATTGGTGAGCCTGGTACTCAGCTGACCATGCGTACTTTCCACATCGGTGGTGCGGTATCGCGTGCGGCTTCTATCAGTCAGGTAGAAAGCAAGTCGAACGGTATTGTCAGCTTCACTTCAACCATGCGTTATGTGACCAATGCCCGTAATGAGCAAGTGGTGATTTCGCGTAACGGTGAAGCCGTGATTCACGACGAAAATGGTCGTGAGCGCGAGCGTCATAAAGTGCCTTATGGTGCGACGCTGCAAGTGACAGATGGCAAGCAAGTGAAGGCTGGTCAGGCTCTGGCTACCTGGGATCCGCATACTCGCCCGATCATTACGGAATACGCTGGTCGAGTGAAGTTTGAAAACGTCGAAGAAGGTGTGACCGTTGCCAAGCAGGTAGATGAAGTCACTGGTTTGTCCTCCCTGGTGGTCATTGATCCTAAGCAGCGTGCTGGTCAATCCAAGGGCTTGCGTCCGCAGGTGAAGTTGCTTGATGCCAATGGTGTTGAAGTCAAGGTTGCCGGTGGCGATGCCTCTGTTAACGTGACATTCCAGCTGGGTTGCATCATTACCGTGAAGGATGGCCAGGAAGTAGGCGTGGGTGAAGTACTGGCGCGTATCCCGCAAGAGTCTTCCAAGACTCGTGATATTACCGGGGGTCTGCCACGCGTTGCCGAACTGTTTGAAGCACGTTCACCTAAAGATGCTGGCATGCTGGCGGAAGTTACCGGTACTGTTTCCTTCGGTAAGGACACCAAGGGCAAGCAACGTCTGGTCTTCACCGACCTGGATGGTGTATCCCATGAGTTCCTGATTCCTAAGGACAAGCACGTGACGGCGCATGACGGTCAAGTCGTGACTAAGGGTGAAAGCATTGTTGACGGTCCGGCAGATCCGCAGGATATCCTCCGTCTGCAAGGTCGTGAGGCATTGGCCCGCTACATCATCGATGAAGTGCAGGATGTGTATCGTCTGCAAGGCGTTAAGATCAATGACAAGCACATCGAAGTTATTGTGCGTCAGATGTTGCGTCGTGTACGTATCACCGATGCTGGCGATACCAACTTCATCATGGGTGAACAGGTTGAGCGTGCGGATGTGTTGTCGGAAAACGAACGCGTCATTGCAGAAGACAAGCGTCCAGCCAGCTATGAGTTTGTCTTGCTGGGTATTACCAAGGCATCGCTGTCGACAGATTCGTTCATTTCTGCCGCTTCCTTCCAGGAAACGACACGCGTACTTACCGAGGCTGCAATCCTTGGCAAGCGCGACGAACTGCGCGGTCTGAAAGAAAATGTGATTGTTGGCCGTCTGATTCCTGCAGGTACAGGGCTCGCATATCACGAAACACGCAAGCGTCAATCGGCCGGGGTGGATGCAGCACCAGCCGTTATCGAGGAAGCGATTATTGAAGTTGAACCGCAGCAAACACCAGCAGAAGAAGCCGCTGGAAATATATAGTTGCTTGACAACCTATTGAACGCTAAATAAAATGCTATGTTTTCCGGGATGGCGCTTGTCGCCGTCCCGTAATTTTTAGCGAGCTAACAAATTTAAAGGCTAAAGAGTTATGCCAACCATCAATCAATTAGTGCGCAAGCCGCGCCAAAAAGTAGTGACCAAGAGCAAAGTTCCAGCTTTGGAAAGCTGCCCACAAAAGCGTGGTGTTTGTACACGTGTTTATACGACAACACCTAAGAAGCCTAACTCCGCTTTGCGTAAAGTGGCTAAGGTTCGCCTGACCAATGGCTATGAAGTAATTAGCTACATCGGCGGTGAAGGCCACAACCTGCAGGAGCACTCGGTTGTGCTGCTGCGCGGTGGTCGTGTGAAGGACTTGCCAGGTGTGCGTTACCACATGGTGCGCGGTAGCCTGGATACTGCCGGTGTTAAAGACCGTAAGCAGTCCCGCTCCAAATACGGCGCGAAGCGCCCTAAGGCTGCATAAGCTGATTTGCTTAGCGGTCACCAAGTTTAAGGAAAAACCATGCCAAGACGTAGAGAAGTTCCCAAGCGCGATATTCTGCCTGATCCGAAATTCGGTAGCCAGGAAGTATCCAAGTTCATTAACGTGCTGATGACTGGCGGCAAGAAGTCTGTTGCTGAGCGTATCCTGTACGGCGCATTTGATCAAATCGCCCAAAAGAGCGGCAAGGATGCTCTTGAAGTGTTCACAGTAGCTATCAATAACCTGCGTCCGGTTGTTGAAGTGAAGAGCCGTCGTGTGGGTGGTGCAAACTATCAAGTGCCTGTTGAGGTGCGTCCTGCACGTCGTAGCGCCCTCGCGATGCGTTGGCTGCGTGATGCTGCTCGCAAGCGTGGTGAAAAGTCCATGGGTCTCCGTCTGGCAGCTGAGCTGGTTGAAGCATCCGAAGGTCGCGGCTCTGCCATGAAGAAGCGTGAAGAAGTGCACCGTATGGCTGAAGCCAACAAAGCCTTCTCGCATTTCCGCTTCTAAACAAGTTCATTAGTAAAGGTAATAGCTGTGGCTCGTAAAACCCCCATTAATCGCTATCGTAACATTGGTATCAGTGCTCACATTGATGCTGGTAAGACAACGACAACCGAGCGTATTCTTTTTTATACCGGTGTGAACCACAAGATTGGTGAAGTTCACGATGGTGCTGCTACCATGGACTGGATGGAGCAAGAGCAAGAGCGTGGTATTACCATCACCTCTGCTGCGACCACCGCGTTCTGGAAGGGGATGGGTGGTAACTATCCTGAGCATCGTATCAATATCATTGATACCCCTGGGCACGTTGACTTCACGATTGAAGTTGAGCGCTCCATGCGTGTTCTGGATGGTGCCTGCATGGTTTACTGTGCGGTGGGTGGTGTGCAGCCTCAGTCTGAAACTGTATGGCGTCAAGCGAACAAGTACGGTGTGCCTCGCCTTGCCTTCATCAACAAGATGGACCGTACCGGTGCCAACTTCTTCAAGGTGTACGATCAGCTGAAGACTCGCCTGAAGGCGAATCCTGTGCCTGTTGTCGTGCCTATCGGTGCAGAAGATACATTCACTGGTGTGGTTGACCTGCTCAAGATGAAAGCGATCATCTGGGATGAGGCTAGCCAGGGCACCAAGTTCACGTATGAAGAGATCCCCGCAGACTTGCTGGCTGAATGCCAGAAGTGGCGTGAAAATATGGTGGAAGCAGCTGCTGAAGCCAATGAAGATCTCATGAACAAGTATCTGGAATCTGGCGAGTTGTCCGAAGAGGAAATCGTCAAGGGCTTGCGCGACCGTACAATCGCCAACGAAATCCAGCCTATGCTGTGCGGTACTGCGTTCAAGAACAAGGGCGTTCAGCGCATGCTGGATGCTGTGATTGATTTCTTGCCATCGCCAGTGGATATTCCTCCAGTGACCGGTGAGTTGGAAAATGGCACCCAGGCTGAACGTAAGGCAGATGATGCTGAGAAGTTCTCTGCGCTTGCATTCAAGATCATGACAGACCCGTTTGTAGGTCAGCTGATTTTCTTCCGCGTCTACTCTGGCGTGGTGAATTCGGGTGATACTGTTTACAACTCGGTGAAGGGCAAGAAGGAACGTCTTGGCCGTATTCTGCAGATGCATGCCAATCAGCGTGAGGAAATCAAGGAAGTTCGCGCTGGTGACATCGCGGCCGCAGTGGGTCTGAAGGACGCTACTACCGGTGATACCCTCTGTGATCCGGATAATGTGATTATTCTGGAACGCATGGTATTCCCTGAGCCAGTGATTCACGTGGCTGTTGAGCCCAAGACCAAGGCTGACCAAGAGAAGATGGGTATTGCCCTGAATCGTTTGGCCCAGGAAGATCCTTCTTTCCGTGTGCGCACTGACGAAGAAACCAATCAAACCATTATTTCCGGTATGGGTGAGTTGCACCTGGAAATTCTGGTGGATCGTATGCGCCGTGAATTCAACGTTGAAGCTAACGTTGGTGCGCCTCAGGTTGCGTATCGCGAAGCGATCAAGAAGAAAGTCGAAGTGGAAGGCAAGTTTGTTAAGCAGTCCGGTGGTAAGGGTCAATACGGTCACGTATGGATCACCATGGAGCCTAACGAAGCTGGCAAGGGTTACGAGTTCGTGGATGCCATCAAGGGCGGTACCGTTCCTCGTGAATTCATTCCTGCAGTTGACAAGGGTCTTCGTGAGACGATTCCTGCAGGTATTTTGGCTGGCTTCCCTGTTGTTGATGTCAAGGTAACCCTGTTCGATGGTTCTTACCATGATGTTGACTCGAACGAAAACGCCTTTAAGATGGCTGCTTCGATCGCGTTCAAGGATGGTATGCGTAAAGCAGATCCTATCCTGCTCGAGCCTATGATGGCGGTGGAAGTTGAAACACCTGAAGACTACATGGGTGATGTGATGGGTGACTTGTCCTCACGTCGCGGCATGATTCAGGGTATGGAAGACAGCCCGAGTGGCAAGATTATTCGCGCTGAAGTTCCTCTTGCTGAGATGTTTGGTTACTCGACCGTTGTGCGTTCTCTGTCACAAGGTCGCGCCAGCTACAGCATGGAGTTCAAGCACTACTCGGAAGCTCCAAGAAACGTCGCAGAAGCGATTATCAACAAGAAATAATTGAATATTAGTTGGATTAATAAAGGAAACGGTAATGGCAAAAGGTAAATTTGAGCGGACGAAGCCGCACGTCAACGTAGGCACGATTGGTCACGTTGACCATGGTAAGACGACGCTGACAGCGGCGATCACGACAATTCTGTCGAAGAAGTTTGGTGGTGAAGCCAAGGCATACGACCAGATCGATGCAGCGCCAGAAGAAAAGGCACGTGGTATTACCATCAACACAGCGCACGTTGAATACGAAACTGCAACTCGCCACTACGCTCACGTAGACTGCCCAGGCCACGCCGACTATGTTAAGAACATGATTACCGGTGCTGCGCAGATGGACGGCGCGATTCTGGTCTGTTCCGCTGCTGACGGCCCTATGCCACAAACGCGTGAGCACATCCTGCTGGCCCGTCAGGTTGGCGTACCTTACATCGTCGTGTTCATGAACAAAGCTGACATGGTTGATGATGCTGAGCTGCTTGAGCTGGTTGAAATGGAAATCCGCGAACTGCTCTCCAAGTACGACTTCCCAGGCGATGACATCCCTGTGATCAAGGGTTCCGCCCTGAAGGCACTGGAAGGCGACCAATCCGAAATCGGCGAACCTGCCATCTTCCGTTTGGCAGATGCGCTGGACAGCTACATCCCAACCCCAGAGCGTGCTGTTGACGGCACCTTCCTGATGCCAGTGGAAGACGTATTCTCCATCTCTGGTCGCGGTACTGTGGTAACTGGTCGTATCGAGCGTGGTATTGTGAAGGTTGGTGATGAAATCGAAATCGTTGGTATCAAGCCAACCCTGAAGACCACCTGCACCGGCGTAGAAATGTTCCGCAAGCTGCTGGACCAAGGTCAAGCAGGCGACAACGTTGGCGTACTGCTGCGTGGTACCAAGCGTGAAGAAGTTGAGCGTGGTCAAGTATTGGCCAAGACCGGTTCGATCAAGCCACACACCAAGTTCAGCGCAGAAATCTACGTGCTGGGCAAGGATGAAGGCGGCCGTCACACCCCATTCTTCAATGGCTACCGTCCACAGTTTTACTTCCGTACCACTGACGTAACTGGTGCAGTAGAGCTGCCAGCTGGTACCGAAATGGTAATGCCAGGCGACAACGTATCCATCACGGTGGCACTGATTGCCCCGATCGCGATGGAAGACGGTCTGCGCTTTGCTATTCGTGAAGGTGGCCGTACCGTTGGTGCCGGCGTCGTCGCGAAAATTATTGAGTAATTAATACTTGTCAGGCCGCAAGCTTATGCTTGCGGCCTTTTTGTTCTTTAGAAATATCGCTCTTTAAGGAAAGTAACATGGCTGCTCAAAAAATCCGTATTCGCCTCAAAGCATTTGACTATCGTCTGATCGATCAGTCCGCTCTTGAAATCGTAGAAACTGCAAAGCGCACCGGCGCAGTTGTCAAGGGCCCAGTTCCTTTGCCTACCCGTATTGAGCGTTTTGACTTGCTGCGTTCTCCTCACGTCAACAAGACTTCGCGTGACCAATTCGAAATTCGTACCCATCAGCGCTTGATGGACATTGTTGATCCTACGGATAAAACAGTGGACGCACTGATGAAGCTGGATCTGCCAGCAGGTGTTGATGTAGAAATCAAGCTGTAATTTACAACAGTAAGTTGTGTTTGGTTGCAGGCTCGGATATAATCCCGGGCTTGCATTAAAAATCGGCCGATCAATTGTAATCGGCCTTTTAATTATTATAAGGAAATGATCATGAGCTTAGGGCTTATTGGTCGCAAGGTGGGTATGACCCGCGTATTTACCGATGAAGGCGAAAGCATTCCGGTAACTGTGCTGGAAGTTGTACCAAACCGTGTGACACAAGTTAAGACGCCGTCTAGCGACGGCTATGCTGGTCTCCAGGTTGCGCATGGTGAGCGTCGTGCTAGCCGTGTAACCAAGGCGCTGGCTGGTCACTATGCCAAGGCTGGCGTTGCTGCCGGTTCTGGTATCAAAGAATTCGCTGTTGCTGAAGATGTTCTGGCCAACTATGCCGTTGGCGGTCAGATCACTGTTGAGCTTTTCCAGGCTGGTCAGTACGTTGACGTTACTGGCGTTTCGCTTGGTAAGGGTTTTGCTGGTGCAATCAAGCGCCACAACTTCAGTTCTAACCGTGCCTCTCACGGTAACTCCCGTTCGCATAATGTTCCCGGCTCTATCGGTATGGCGCAGGATCCAGGTCGTGTATTCCCTGGTAAGCGTATGCCTGGTCATCTGGGTGCTGTGAAGACTACCGTTCAAAATCTGCAAATCGTTCGCGTTGATGCTGAGCGTAATCTGTTGCTGATTAAGGGTGCTGTTCCAGGATCCAAGGGTGGCGACGTAGTGGTTCGTCCCGCTGTTAAGGCAGGTGCATAATGGAACTCAAGTTAATCGATAAAAATGGTAAGCCGGCCAAAAGCGGCGTTGAAGTTTCCGAAGTAACTTTCGGTCGCGAATTCAACGAAGCCCTGGTGCATCAAGTAGTTGTTGCATATCAGGCAAATGCGCGTACTGCGACGCGTGCACAATTGGGTCGTGGCACAGTTAGCCACACTACCCATAAGCCATGGAACCAAAAAGGTACTGGCCGTGCACGTTCGGGTATGAGCTCCAGCCCAATCTGGCGTGGAGGCGGTCGCGCTTTCCCAAATAGCCCTGACGAAAACTTCAGCCACAAGGTTAACCGCAAGGTTTACCGTGCTGGTATGCGCTCCATCCTGTCCGAACTGGTTCGTCAGGATCGTTTGAGCGTGATTGAAGAGTTTGTGGTTGAGACTCCAAAAACCAAAGCTCTGGTCGAAAAGATCAAGGGTCTGGGTTACGGTGAGGGTGTTCTGGTGTTGGTGGATGGTTTTGATGAAAACCTGTACCTCTCCGCACGCAACCTGCCTAACGTTCTGGTTATTGAAGCTCAATACGCTGATCCTGTCAGTCTGGTTCGCTTCCCAAATGTGGTAGCTACCAAGGCTGCAGTCAAGAAATTAGAGGAGATGCTGGCATGAGCGCAAATCTGAACCAGATCGCTACTCAAGATCGTTTGCTGCAAGTCATCCTGGCTCCGCAAATCACGGAAAAAGCAACGTACGTTGCCGACAAAAACCAACAGATCGCATTCAAGGTGCGTACTGACGCAACCAAGCCTGAAATCAAGGCTGCGGTTGAACTGGTTTTCAAGGTTGAGGTTGCTGCTGTTACTGTTGCCAATGTTAAGGGCAAGGTAAAGCGCGCAGGCCGTGTGCTGGGTCGTCGTAAGGACTGGAAAAAGGCTTATGTAAGCCTGAAGCCAGGCCAAGAAATTAACTTTGCAGCAGGCGAATAGGAGATATTATGGCACTGATTAAAGTCAAGCCGACTTCCCCTGGCCGTCGCGCAGTCGTTAAGGTTGTTACACCTGAGTTGCACAAGGGTAAGCCTTACGCGCCTCTGCTGGAGAAGCAAAGCAAAAAAGCTGGTCGTAACAATAACGGCCATATTACGACGCGTCACCAAGGTGGCGGTCACAAGCAACATTACCGCGTGATTGACTTCCGTCGCAACAAGGACGGCATTGTCGCCAAGGTTGAGCATCTGGAATACGATCCAAACCGTAGCGCGCATATCGCTCTGCTGGTTTATTCGGATGGTGAGCGTCGTTACATCATTGCTCCACGTGGCGTTTCCGCTGGTGCGCAACTGGTAAGTGGTTCTGATGCTCCGATCAAAGTGGGTAATGCATTGCCTCTGCGCAATATTCCCGTTGGTAGCACGATTCACTGCGTAGAAATCATGCCTGGTAAGGGCGCGCAAATTGCTCGCTCTGCAGGTACTTCGGTGCAGCTTCTTGCTCGCGAAGGTAGCTATGCTCAGTTGCGTCTCCGTTCCGGCGAAGTTCGTCGCGTTCACGTGGATTGCAAAGCGACCATTGGTGAAGTGGGTAACGAAGAGCATTCATTGCGTTCCATCGGTAAAGCTGGTGCGATGCGTTGGCGCGGTGTTCGTCCTACCGTTCGCGGTGTGGTAATGAACCCTGTTGATCACCCGCACGGTGGTGGTGAAGGTAAGACCGCTGCTGGTATGAATCCAGTAAGCCCATGGGGTACGCCTACCAAGGGTTATCGTACACGTAGCAACAAGCGCACCGACAACATGCGCGTAAGCCGTCGTCCGGCTAATAAGAGGTAAGGAAAATGGCACGTTCAATTAAAAAAGGCCCATTTATTGATGGGCACTTGGCTAAGAAGGTGGAAGTGGCTGTTGCTGCTCGCGATAGAAAGCCAATCAAGACTTGGTCTCGTCGCTCCACCATTCTTCCTGATTTTATTGGTCTGACGATCGCTGTGCACAATGGCCGCCAACACGTGCCAGTGCTGATCTCGGAAAACATGGTAGGCCACAAGCTCGGCGAATTCGCGCTGACCCGTACGTTCAAGGGTCACGCTGCCGATAAAAAAGCCAAGAAGTAGGAGATGACGATGCAAGTATCCGCAGTATTAAAAGGTGTTCATCTGTCCCCGCAAAAGGCTCGCTTGGTTGCTGACCTGATTCGCGGCAAGAAAGTTGATTACGCACTCAATATTCTGAATTTCACACCTAAAAAGGGTGCTGAGATCATCAAGAAGGTTGTTGAGTCCGCTATCGCTAACGCTGAACACAACGAAGGTGCCGATATCGATGAGTTGAAGGTCACTTCAATCTACGTTGACAAGGGCATCGTTCTTAAACGTATTCGTGCGCGTGCCAAAGGTCGTGCTGGACGGATTATTAAGCCTACATGTCACATTACAGTGACTGTTGGTAATTAAAGGAATCGTTATGGGTCAGAAAATTCATCCGTTTGGTTTCCGTCTGAGTGTCCAGAAAAACTGGTCATCTCGTTGGTACGCCAACAGCAAGAACTTCCCAGCTATGCTGAATAGCGACATCAAGGTGCGTGACTTCCTCAAGAAGAAGCTCTCGCACGCTGCTGTCAGCAAGATCGTGATCGAGCGTCCTGCAAAGAACGCAAAGATCACCATTTACAGTGCACGTCCAGGTGTGGTGATTGGTAAAAAGGGTGAGGATATTGAATCCTTGCGCTCCAGCCTGCAAGGTTTGATGGGTGTTCCAGTTCACTTGAACATCGAAGAAGTGCGCAAGCCTGAAATTGACGCAACACTGATCGCTGAGAGCATTGCTCAACAGCTTGAGAAGCGTGTGATGTTCCGCCGTGCAATGAAGCGTGCAATGCAAAACGCGATGCGTCTGGGTGCTCAAGGCATCAAGATCATGAGCTCGGGTCGTTTGAACGGTATCGAAATCGCGCGTACTGAGTGGTATCGCGAAGGCCGTGTGCCATTGCATACTCTGCGTGCTGATATCGATTACGGCGTAGCTGAGGCTAAAACCACCTACGGTATCATCGGCATCAAGGTGTGGGTATTCAAGGGCGAAGTGTTTGGCACTCATGCCGAACAGCAAGCCGCAGTACCTGCTGAACCAGAAAAGAAAGTAAGAAAGTCGGGGGCGAAAAATGCTGCAGCCAGCTAGACAGAAATTCCGTAAACAGCAGAAGGGCCGTAATAAAGGCATTGCTACTACCGGTAACAAGGTGAGCTTTGGTGAGTTTGGTCTGAAAGCTGTTGGCCGTGGCCGTTTGACTGCGCGTCAAATTGAGGCTGCTCGTCGTGTGATGACACGTCACATCAAGCGTGGTGGTCGTGTCTGGATCCGTATTTTCCCCGACAAGCCAATCTCCAGCAAACCTGCTGAAGTTCGTATGGGTAACGGTAAAGGTAGTCCGGAGTACTTCGTTGCTGAAATTCAACCGGGCAAGATGTTATACGAGATGGATGGTGTGAGTGAGCAGTTGGCCCGCGAAGCGTTCCGCTTGGCGGCAGCTAAGTTGCCAATCGAAACTACTTTCACAACTCGTCATATCGGGAGTTAAAGATGAAAGCTAGTGATTTAAGAAACAAGTCTGTTGATGAGTTGAACAATGAGTTGATCGACCTGCGTCGCGCTCAATTCTCCTTGCGTATGCAATTGTCTACTCAGCAATTAAACAAAGTTGATCAGGTAAGCAAGGTTCGTCGCGATATCGCTCGTGTACGTACCGTGCTGGCTGAAAAAGCTAAGCAAGCTTAAGGTGAGTAGATGATGACCGATACACAAGCAGATAAAGTTGTACGCAGTCTGACTGGTCGCGTAGTCAGCGACAAAATGGACAAGACCGTAACCGTATTGGTGGAGCGCAAGGTTAAGCACCCACTGATCGGTAAGGTAGTTCGCCGTTCCAACAAGTTCCATGCGCACGATGAAAACAACGAGTGCAAGGAAGGCGACCTGGTAGTGATTGAGGAAAGCCGTCCGCTTTCCAAGACCAAGACCTGGAAAGTCAGCAAGATTGTAGAAAAAACACGCAACATATAATTTATATTGCATCCCGTCTGGGATGCAATATATAATGACGGACTTTTTGGCGCCCATGCAAGCTGGCGCCCCAATACTGACCGTAGTGCTGTCGGCCGTGATGCTCGCGGCCGGTGTTGGTTTAACGGATTAAGTTGGAGATTATTCTCATGATTCAAATGCAATCTCGGCTGGATGTTGCCGATAATACTGGTGCGCGTTCCGTAATGTGTATCAAGGTGTTGGGTGGCTCCAAGCGTCGTTACGCCGGTATCGGTGATGTGATCAAGGTCACTATCAAGGATGCTGCGCCCCGCGGTCGTGTTAAAAAAGGCGAGGTATATAGTGCCGTAGTGGTTCGTACCACTAAGGGTGTTCGTCGTCCAGATGGTTCTCTGGTGAAGTTTGATGGCAATGCAGCGGTATTGCTTAACAACAAGCTCGAGCCTATCGGTACGCGTATTTTCGGGCCTGTGACCCGTGAGCTTCGTGGTGAGCGTTTCATGAAGATCGTGTCTCTAGCCCCAGAAGTCTTGTAGGAGCGTTGAGATGAGTAAGATTCGCAAAGGTGACGAAGTAATTCTGAATACTGGCAAGGATGCAGGCAAGCGCGGTACCGTACTGCGCATCCTGGATTCTGGCAAAGTGGTAGTTGAAGGCGTTAATTTGGTTAAGAAGCATGCCAAGCCAAACCCAATGCGTGGTGTGGCTGGCGGTATCATCAGCAAGGAAATGCCTGTTGATGTATCGAATGTTGCTTTATTTAACCGCGCCACCCAAAAAGGTGATCGCGTGGGTTTCAAGACACTGGATGATGGCCGCAAGGTCCGTGTTTTCAAGTCCAGCGGCGAAGTTGTGGACGCGTAAGGGTTAATCATGGCTCGTTTAAAAGATTTTTATAAAGATACTGTGGTCAAGTCTATGACCGAGCAGTTCGGCTACACCTCGCCAATGCAAGTTCCACGCATTGAGAAGATCACTCTTAATATGGGTGTTGGTGAAGCGGTTGCTGACAAGAAGGTAATGGAAAACGCCGTTGGCGACATGGAAAAGATTGCTGGTCAAAAAGCGGTCATCACCAAAGCCCGTAAGTCCATTGCATCATTCAAGATTCGTGATGATTATCCTGTTGGCTGCAAAGTCACCTTGCGTCGTGAGCGTATGTATGAATTCCTGGATCGTTTGATTACAGTGGCTATCCCACGTATTCGTGACTTCCGTGGTATTTCCGCAAAGTCGTTTGACGGTCGCGGTAATTACAACATGGGTGTGCGCGAGCAGATTATTTTCCCTGAAATCGAGTACGACAAGATTGATGCTTTGCGTGGTATGAACATCACCATCACGACAACAGCAAAAACCGATGAAGAAGCGCGTGCACTGCTTGCAGCGTTCAACTTCCCGTTTAGGAACTGAGGCTAACAATGGCTAAAACCTGTTTGATTGAACGCGAACAAAAACGTCGCGATACAGTAGAAAAATTTGCCGCCAAGCGCGCTGAATTAACTGCTGCTATGAATAATGCTGCAGCGAGTCCTGAAGAGCGTCGTGCTGCACGCCTTAAGCTGCAAAGTCTGCCACGTAACTCCAGTCCAGTTCGCCTGCGTAACCGCTGTGCATTGACTGGTCGTCCTCGTGGTGTGTTTAGTAAGTTTGGTATTGCGCGCGGCAAGCTGCGCGAATTGATGATGCGTGGCGAAGTGCCAGGCGTTACAAAAGCCAGCTGGTAACGGAGGAATTAGACGATGAGTATGAGTGATCCGATTGCCGATATGCTGACGCGCATTCGTAATGCGCAGAGCACCAACAAGCAAACTGTTTCTATGCCTTCTTCCAAATTGAAGGGCGCTATTGCTAGCGTTCTGAAAGATGAAGGTTATATCGATGATTTTGCGGTGCAGTCTGTAGATGGCAAACCACAATTGAATATCAGCCTCAAGTACTATGCTGGTCGCCCGGTGATTGAGAAGATTGAGCGCGTAAGCCGCCCTGGTCTTCGTATCTACCGTGGCAACCAGGATATTCCTGTGGTAATGAATGGTCTTGGTGTGACTATCGTGTCTACATCCAAGGGTGTGATGACTGATCGTAAAGCGCGTGCTGCCGGTGTTGGCGGCGAAGTGCTCTGCGTAGTAGCTTAAGGAGAATACTATGTCTCGTGTAGCTAAAAACCCAGTCGCTATTCCTGCCAAGGTTGAAGTTGCATTGACTGCAAGCAACATTGCGGTCAGCGGCCCTCTGGGTAAGCTGAATCAAGCACTGACTGGTGCAGTTAATATTGTTCGCGAAGGTGACAATCTGACATTCGCTGCAGCTAATGACAGCCAGCACTCACGTGCAATGTCAGGCACTGTACGTGCCCTGGTGGCCAACATGGTGCAAGGTGTGTCGCAAGGGTTTACCCGCAAGCTTAATCTGGTTGGTGTGGGCTATAAGGCCCAGGCGCAAGGCGCTACTCTTAATCTGGATCTGGGTTTTTCCCATCCGATTAACCACAAGATGCCAGAAGGTGTGACCGTGCAGACGCCAACTCAAACCGAAATCTTGTTGACAGGTGTCGACAAGCAGGTTGTTGGTCAGGTGGCTGCCCAGATTCGTGCATATCGTTCACCAGAGCCTTATAAGGGCAAGGGTGTTCGTTATTCCGATGAAGTGGTCACTATCAAAGAAACCAAGAAGAAGTAAGGTTTAAGCCATGAATAACGTAAATTCACGCCTGCGTCGTGCACGTAAAACCCGTGCCAAAATCGCAGAATTAAAGGTAACGCGTTTGAGCGTTCATCGCAGTAATGGCCATATTTATGCCCAAATCATTGCGGAAACCGGTGACAAGGTATTGGCAAGTGCCTCTACTGTTGAGGTGGAAGTTCGCAAAGATATCAAGAATGGTGGGAATGTGGCTGCTGCTGCCGTGATCGGTAAGCGTATTGCTGAAAAGGCGAAGGCTGCCGGCATTACTTCTGTGGCTTTTGACCGTTCGGGTTACAAATACCACGGCCGTATCAAAGCGCTGGCTGATGCTGCGCGCGAAAACGGTCTGTCCTTCTAATTACGAGGTTGATGATGGCTAAAGATATTGAACAACAGCAAACCGATGGTTTGCGCGAGAAAATGATCTCGGTCAACCGCGTCACTAAAGTGGTTAAGGGCGGTCGTATCATGTCCTTCGCTGCACTGACAGTGGTTGGTGATGGCGACGGTGCCGTTGGCATGGGCAAGGGCAAGGCACGTGAAGTTCCAGTTGCTGTGCAAAAGGCAATGGATGAAGCACGTCGCGGTATGGTTAAGGTAAGTTTGAATAACGGTACGCTGCATCATGCAGTTACCGGTGTTCACGGTGCTGCCAAGGTATTCATTCAGCCAGCTTCTGAAGGTACCGGCATTATTGCTGGTGGCGCAATGCGCGCTATCTTTGAAGTGATGGGCATTACCAACGTGTTGGCTAAGTGCATTGGTTCTACCAATCCTTACAACGTTGTGCGTGCTACATTAAATGGTTTGCAGTCTATGAATACCCCGGCTGAAGTTGCTGCAAAACGCGGCAAGACCGTCGAAGAAATCAGAGGTTAATCATGGCTAAGGCAAAAAAAGCAGCAGCTACAGTAAAAGTGACTTTGGTAAAAAGTACCATTGGCCGTATTCAATCGCATCGTGCATGTGTTCGCGGCTTGGGTATTCGTCGTCTGCATCAAACCGTTGAAGTGCTGGATACCCCAGCAAATCGCGGCATGATCAATACAGTCGGCTATCTGTTAAAGGTTGAAGCATAATGAAACTGAATTCCATCAAGCCCGCTGAAGGCAGCAAGCACGCCAAGCGTCGTGTTGGCCGCGGCATTGGTTCTGGCCTGGGTAAGACTGCAGGTCGTGGTCACAAGGGTCAAAAGTCCCGTACTGGTGGTTTCCACAAGGTGGGTTTTGAAGGCGGTCAAATGCCTATTCAACGCCGTCTGCCAAAGCGTGGTTTCAATTCCCTGACCAAGGCTGATACTGCTCACGTGCGTACCAGCGAACTGGACAAGGTTCAAGCTGACGTAGTGGATCTGCTGGCATTGAAGCAAGCCAATGTAATCCCTGGTTCTGCTCGTGCTGCAAAAGTTTATCTTTCTGGCGATCTTTCCCGTGCGATCACTGTGCAGGGTTTATTGCTGAGTAAAGGCGCCAAGGCTGCAGTTGAAGCCGCTGGCGGCAAGATCGTAGAGTAATTGCAAGTTGGCTAAAGATAATATTTTAGGTGCGGTAAGCAAGACCAGTGAGCTGAAAAGCCGCTTGCTGTTTGTGCTTGGTGCCCTCGTTGTCTATCGCCTAGGTGCGCACATTCCGGTTCCAGGTATTGATCCGGATGTGCTTGCCAAGTTATTTGAATCGCAAAGCGGTGGCATTCTGGGCATGTTCAACATGTTCTCAGGTGGCGCTCTTTCCCGCTTTACTGTATTCGCGCTGGGTATCATGCCTTACATCTCGGCATCCATCATCATGCAATTGCTGACGGTGGTTTCCCCGCGTATGGAACAGTTGAAGAAGGAAGGTGAAGCTGGGCGTCGCCAAATTACCAAATACACACGCTACGGCACTGTGTTCCTGGCTACTTTCCAGGCTTTGGGTATTGCGATTGCTCTTGAAGGTCAAGCAGGGTTGGTATTGGATCCTGGCCTGATGTTCCGATTCACAGCCGTGATTACCTTGGTAAGCGGCACTATGTTCCTGATGTGGCTGGGTGAGCAGATTACCGAGCGCGGAATTGGTAATGGTATTTCAATTATCATTTTTGCAGGTATCGTCGCTGGCTTGCCGCATGCGATTGGTGGAACATTGGAATTGGCCCGTACAGGTGCATTCTCCATACCTCTGGTGATCTTCCTGTTTGCCGCTGCTGTGCTGGTAACTGCATTTGTAGTGTTTGTAGAGCGTGGTCAACGCAAGATCACGGTGAACTATGCCAAGCGTCAAGTTGGCCGCAAAGTGTTTGGTGGGCAGACAAGTCATTTGCCATTGAAGCTCAATATGGCGGGCGTCATTCCTCCGATCTTTGCTTCAAGCATTATCTTGTTCCCTGCCACCATGGCTGGTTGGTTTGGAAGCAGTGAGAATTTTTCCTGGCTTAAGGATATTGGTACTACCTTATCGCCTGGTCAGCCGCTTTACATTATTTTCTTCGCTACAGCGATTGTGTTTTTCTGCTTCTTCTATACGGCATTGGTATTCAATCCAAAAGAAACAGCAGATAACTTGAAGAAGAGTGGTGCTTTTGTCCCAGGTATTCGTCCTGGTGACCAAACCGCCAAATATATTGATCGCATCATGGGTCGTTTGACTTTAGTGGGTGCTCTTTATATTACTGCCGTATGTTTATTGCCTGAGTTCCTGATACTGAAATGGAACGTGCCGTTTTACTTTGGTGGGACTTCGCTGCTGATTATCGTGGTTGTGACGATGGATTTCATGACTCAGGTTCAAGCGCATTTGATGTCCAATCAATACGAAGGCTTACTCAAGAAAGCCAATTTTAAAGGCGGTGCGGGTATTACTCGCTAAACAGGCGCAGGTAGCAGCATGGCAAAAGAAGACAGAATCGAGATGCAAGGCGAGGTTCTTGAGAACCTTCCGAATGCAACGTTTAGAGTTAAGCTGGAAAACGGTCATGTAGTGTTGGGTTATATCTCTGGGAAAATGCGTATGCACTACATCCGCATTCTTCCAGGGGACAAAGTAACAGTTGAAATGACCCCCTACGATTTATCGCGTGCGCGGATTATTTTCCGCGCCAAATAAAGTTTTTGCGAAGAGGTGAAATATGAGAGTTCGTGCTTCAGTCAAGGCGTTATGCCGTAATTGTAAAGTGGTTCGTCGCCGTGGTGTGGTACGTATTATTTGTACTGATCCACGTCACAAGCAGCGCCAAGGTTAATCAGGCAACGCAAATTAGTTGTGAAATCAGCGAATACGATTGTTAAAACTCGGACAAGCTGTTAAAATTTTGGGCTTTTTTGGCGATTTGTAAAAAAATTAAATGCGCCATTATTTTGGAGTAGGTACATGGCTCGTATAGCAGGGGTAAACATCCCAAATCATAAGCACACTGAAATCGCATTAACTTCGATTTACGGTGTGGGTCGTAACACTGCGAAGCAGATTTGCTTGGCTGCTGGCGTTGCTGGCACTGCCAAGATTAAAGATCTGAATGATGCAGAAGTTGAAAAGCTGCGTGACGAAGTCGCTAAGCTCAAAGTTGAAGGTGACTTGCGTCGTGAAGTTACCATGAACATTAAGCGTCTGATGGATTTGGGCTGCTATCGCGGTGTACGTCATCGCCGTGGCCTGCCAGTCCGTGGTCAGCGCACCAAGACCAATGCGCGCACACGCAAGGGTCCTATTAAGCCTATTAAGGCATCCAAGTAAGGAATAATGCAACATGGCTAAAGCTAACGTACGCGTACGCAAGAAAGTCAAAAAGAACATTGCCGAGGGCATTGCCCACGTGCACGCTTCTTTTAACAACACGATTATTACGATTACTGATCGTCAGGGTAATGCCTTGTCTTGGGCGACTTCTGGTGGTGCAGGTTTTAAGGGTTCACGTAAAAGTACTCCTTTTGCAGCACAGGTTGCAGCTGAAGCCGCCGGCAAGGCAGCTCAGGAATGCGGCGTGAAGAACCTTGAAGTTCGTATCAAGGGCCCAGGTCCAGGTCGCGAATCTGCTGTTCGCGCACTGAACGCTGTTGGCTTTAAAATCACCAGCATTTCTGATGTGACGCCAGTCCCACATAACGGCTGCCGTCCACCCAAAAAGCGCCGCATCTAAGCCGCGCCTGATAGAACTAGGAGAATACCTTGGCTAGAAATCTTGATCCAAAGTGCCGTCAGTGCCGCCGCGAAGGCGAGAAGCTTTTCCTGAAAGGTGAAAAGTGCTTCACTGACAAATGCGCGATTGAAAAGCGTAACTTCCCACCTGGTCAGCATGGTCAGCGCCGTAATCAGCGCTTGTCCGACTACGGTGTGCAATTGCGTGAAAAGCAAAAAGTACGTCGTATCTATGGCATCCTCGAAGGCCAATTCCGCAGCTACTACGCTGAAGCTGATCGCCTGAAGGGCATCACCGGTGAAAACCTGCTGCAATTGCTGGAATGCCGTCTGGATAACGTTGCATACCGTATGGGTCTCGGTTCTTCCCGTACTGAAGCGCGTCAAATCGTTCGCCACAACAGTATCCTGGTTAACGGTAAGCGCGTAAATATTCCTTCATATCAGGTTCGTCCTGGTGATGTGGTGCAGGTTGCAGAGGCTTCCAAGTCGCAACTGCGTATCAAGGGTGCTCTGGAAGCTGCTGAACAGCGTGGTTTCCCCGAGTGGCTCGAAGTTGATGTCAAGGCTCTGAAGGGTACCTTCAAAGCCAAGCCTCAGCGTGATGAACTGCCTGCTACCATTAACGAATCGCTCGTGGTTGAACTTTACTCTAAGTAATCCAGGGCCGTAAGGAACATTATGCAAAACAGTCCTACCGAATATTTGAAGCCTCGCGTTGTTGACGTTGAAGTTATTTCGCCGGTGCGTGCACGGGTGACGCTTGAGCCGATGGAGCGTGGCTTTGGTTATACGCTGGGTAATGCGTTGCGCCGCGTATTGCTTTCTTCCATTCCTGGCTTTGCTATTACTGAAGTCAAAATTGATGGTGTGGTGCACGAATATTCCACACTGGATGGCGTGCAGGAAGATGTAGTGGACATTCTGCTGAATCTGAAGGGTGTTGCCCTGAAGTTGAACAGCAAGTCAGAAACTACTCTGACCCTGAAAAAGTCGGTTGAAGGTGTTGTTACTGCCGGTGATTTCGATACCGGTCACGATGCTGAAATCGCTAATCCAGGTCATGTCATTGCGCACCTGACCAAGGGTGGCAAGATCGATCTTGAAGTCAAGGTTGAAATGGGCCGTGGCTATCAGCCAGTTCCAGCTCGCCAGAAGACAGATGAAGACCGCGTGCTGGGCTTTATCATGGTGGATGCCTCGTTCAGCCCAATCAACAAGGTAAGCTACCATGTTGAAAGCGCTCGTGTTGAACAGCGTACGGATCTGGACAAGCTGATCATGGACGTTGAAACCAACGGCGTGGTTGAGCCTGAGCAAGCTATTCGTGATGCAGCGCGTATTCTGATGGGTCAGCTGTCTGTATTCGCTGATCTGGAAGGTGCTCCAACCGAAGTTGAAGTAAAGCACACGCCACAGGTTGATCCTATCCTGTTGCGTCCAGTTGATGATCTGGAATTGACTGTTCGCTCGGCAAACTGCTTGAAAGCAGAAAATATTTATTACATTGGTGACTTGATTCAGCGCGGTGAAAACGAGCTGTTGAAGGCACCTAATCTGGGCCGCAAATCTCTGAACGAGATTAAGGACGTGTTGGCTTCCAAAGGGCTGACACTGGGCATGAAACTTGAAAACTGGCCACCTGTTGGCCTGGAAAAAGCATAACAGCAAAGGTGTGAGGGTATCACTATGCGTCATCGCAACAGCAATCGTAAATTAAACCGCACCAGCAGCCATCGTCAGGCAATGTTGCGGAACATGGCCACTTCACTGCTGCGCCATGAAGTTATTAAAACAACCTTACCCAAGGCTAAGGAGTTGCGTCGTGTCGCTGAGCCACTCATTACTTTGGGCAAGAATGCTACTCTGGCAAACCGCCGTCTGGCATTTAGTCGCCTTCGTGACCGTGATATCGTTGGTAAATTGTTCAATGAACTCGGCCCACGTTATCTGACACGCAATGGTGGTTATTTGCGTATTCTGAAGTGCGGTTTCCGCGTTGGTGACAATGCGCCTATGGCACTGGTTGAATTGGTTGACCGTCCAGATCTGAGCACTGAAGCTGTTGTTGCTGAGTAATTAGTGACAACATAGCTGTAAAAAAGGCCGGTTTCCCCGGCCTTTTTTATTGGGCGCTCTCAATGAGATGTGTGATCTCATTGGCAGAAAATGGCCAGTACAGGCTGGTTTTATCGGCGAAGGTAAGAACGGGAATCTGGAGGCTGTAAGCATTCATTAATTCTTCGTCGTCGATAATATCGATGTAATGGAATGTGATATTGGCATATGGCAAAGTTGCCTCGGTTATCAATTCAAGTGCCTTATCGCACAAATGGCAACCTTCTGTACCGTAGAGTTTCAATTGAATCATGCGCTTGTATTCGTCATTGGGATGGAGTGGTGGCAGATTGCCTTGGGTAATGAATTTAAGGTTTTCGTTAACTTTAAAAAGCTCCATAATATCGAAGTTGCATGATGGACGCATAGGTTACCTGCATAGTGCAGGCTGGATTTTCCTGATGTATTAAGTATTTCTTGGCGGGCTTTAAAGAATGGCTGATATTCAAGAATCAAAAGAAAGCTTGCAGGAAAGTTTACAGCAGGTCATTACCCTGCTGAGCAAACATCGGTTGGTCGAAGACCTGATCCATAAGCAGGATATGCCCAAGCAGCAGCTGGTTGAGACCCTGGTTCATAAACAGAACCTGGCCGAGCTGCAGAAAAAACTGGATGCCCTGCACCCGGCTGACGTTGCATACATCCTTGAAGCCCTGCCTCTTGAGCAGCGTCTGGATGTATGGGAGCTGGTCAAGGCTGAGCGTGATGGCGAAATCCTTCTTGAAGTATCCGATGCTGTCCGGCAAACCCTCATTGCCGACATGGACAGCGACGAACTGCTCGCAGCGGCTGAGCAGCTGGATACTGACGAGCTGGCCGATCTGGCCCCTGATCTCCCGAAAGATGTGCTGCAAGAGCTTCTGGATAGCCTGGACATCCGCAATCGTGAACGCCTGCAGTCCGCGCTGGGTTACGAGGATGACACAGTAGGCGCGCTCATGGACTTTGATATCGTCACTATCCGTGAAGACATCACCCTGGAAGTCGCCTTGCGCTATCTGCGCCGTATTGGTGGTTTGCCAGACCATACCGACAAACTGTTTGTGGTCGATCGCTATGACATCTTGCGCGGGGTCCTGCCGCTGAAGCGCATGGTGGTGAATGATCTTGATGCCGAAGTGGCTGACATCATGGCCGATGATGCAGTGGTGTTTCACCCGGAAGATGAAGCCGATGAAGCCGCGAAGGCGTTCGAACGCTATGACCTGGTCACCGCGCCCGTGGTGGATGCCAATAACAAGCTGGTTGGGCGTTTAACGGTGGATACTGTCATGGATTACATCCGTGAAGAAGCGGAAAGCGACATGCTCTCGATGGCCGGTTTGCGCGAGGAAGAGGATCTGTTCTCGTCCGTGTGGAAGTCGGTGCAAAACCGTTGGACCTGGCTGGCCATCAATCTCGTCACAGCGTTTGTAGCTTCGCGCGTTATTGGCATGTTCGAAGATTCCATTGAGAAAATCGTAGCCTTGGCGGCTCTCATGCCTATCGTGGCTGGTATAGGTGGCAACTCCGGCAATCAGACAACGACGATGATTGTGCGCGGCTTGGCGTTGGGCCAGATTGCTTCACACAATATGAAGTCATTGCTCAAGAAAGAGTTGGGTGTCGCTCTGCTCAATGGTCTTCTCTGGGGCAGTGTGCTGGGCGTGGTGGCGTATGCGCTTTATCACAACATTGCGCTCGGGTTGGTCATGACCGGGGCGATGACCTTGAATCTATTACTGGCTGCCATCATGGGTGTCATGATTCCTCTGGTCATGACCAAGGTTGGCCGTGATCCCGCAGTGGGGTCAAGCGTATTGATTACTGCCATGACCGATAGCGGTGGCTTCTTTATTTTCCTGGGACTCGCGACGATTTTCTTGTTATGAATAGTGACATGCAGCAACTCTGGACGGAGTTTCTTGCCGATCTGGCGACTCCGGCATTTACCTGGCAAGTGGGGATCATCATTGCCGGCTTGCTTTTTGCGTGGTCCATGAATGGAGCCCTGCGGGCTTACGTCATGCGCAAGGCCCCTGAAACCTGGAAAGTCGGCATTGGCGGTATCAACAGAGTGCTGTTCCCGCTGACTTCCCTCATCTTCATCTATATTAGCGAATTGATTTTGAAGCATTGGCAGCATACCAGCATGCTGTTGATCGCTATGAATCTGCTGGTGGCCATGGCCGTTATCCGGCTGGTGGTCTATGCCTTGCGTTATGTGTTTTCCCCCAGTGCCTGGGTAAGCACCATGGAAAATGCAATCTCGAGCACAGTGTGGCTGGTTCTGGCGCTCCATGTCAGTGGCATTCTGCCTGAAATACTGCACACGCTTGAAGATGTCAGTTTCAATATCGGCAAGAGCAAAATGAATCTGCTGCTGCTGATACAAGGCTTGCTAACCGTACTGATCACCCTGTTTATCGCGCTCTGGTTAAGTCGCTGGTTGGAAAATCGCCTGATGCGGGCTCAGCAGATCAATATGAATGTGCGCGTGGTATTGAGCAAGCTGATCAGGATAGGACTTTCGTTTATCGCTATCCTGATGGCGCTGTCAGCGGTGGGGCTGGATATCACATTGCTGTCGGTGTTTGGCGGCGCGCTTGGTGTTGGCCTCGGTTTCGGCCTGCAAAAAATCGCCAGCAATTACGTGAGCGGTTTTATCATTTTGCTTGATCGCTCCATGCACATGGGTGACGTGATTACGGTGGATGCCCATTATGGCGTGGTGAGTGAAATGCGCTCCCGTTACATGGTGCTGCGCAAGCTGGATGGCACCCAGGTGGTGATTCCGAATGAAACACTGATCACCAGTGCGGTTATCAATCACTCTTATAGCGAACGCAAGGCGCAGGTCAAAATGCCTTTGCAGGTGAGTTACGAGAGCCCGTTGGAAAGAGCCATGGAGATCATGCAACATGCTGCCATGGCACAAGATCGCGTGATGCAAGACCCGCTGCCGGATGTCAAGATTGCCGGCTTTGGCGAGAGTGGCATTGATCTCACCCTGACGTTCTGGATACCCGATCCTGAAGAGGGCTCTGGGCGGCTGCAATCCGATATTTACCTGGATATCTGGCGCGCATTCCAGAAGAACAACATCAGTATTCCATATCCGCAGCGCGAAGTGCGTATACTGAATGCTGGGACGCCGACAATCCCTGCTGCTCAAGGATAAGTTCTCGTCCGTTCGCTAGTTGGTTATATAAAGGAAATCCTCATGACATTCTGGATGTTTGACTTGCCATGGTGGGGCTACATTCTGGTGGCTTTGGGTCTCACCCATATTACGATTGCTGCCGTCACCATTTACCTCCATCGTTGCCAGGCCCATCGTGCGCTGGATTTGCATCCCATCGTGAGCCATTTCTTCCGCTTCTGGTTATGGATGACCACCGGCATGGTGACCAAGGAGTGGGCCGCCATTCATCGCAAGCATCATGCGCATTGCGAGACGGTGAATGATCCTCACAGTCCGCAGATCCTCGGTATCAAGAAAGTGTTGTGCGAGGGTGCCGAGCTTTACCGCAAAGAAGCGGCCAATGAGGAAACCCTGCAGAAATATGGCAGTGGCACACCCGATGACTGGATGGAGCGTCATGTCTACAGTCGTCACAGTGGCCTTGGCATACGTTTGATGCTGATCATCGACGTGCTGCTGTTTGGCCCACTCGGACTCACGATCTGGGCGGTGCAGATGGCCTGGATTCCCTTAACCGCCGCAGGCATTATCAATGGGCTGGGCCACTACTGGGGTTATCGTAATTTTGCAGCGGCAGATGCCAGTACTAATCTCGTTCCTTGGGGCATCATCATCGGTGGTGAAGAGCTGCATAACAATCACCATGCCTATGCCAGTTCCGCACGTTTATCCAGCAAGTGGTATGAGTTTGATATAGGCTGGATGTATATCCGCCTCATGCAGATGAGTCGCCTGGCCAAGGTCAAGAAAATAGCGCCCAAGGTCAAATTTGACTGGGCCAAGACGCGTTGTGATCTCGATACCTTGCAAGCCGTCATTACCCACCGCTTCGATGTCATGGGCAAGTATGGCGTGATGCTCAAGCAGGCTTACAAGGAAGAGATCAGCAAGATTCGTCTCGCTTATCAGCAGCACGGCCACGAAACGACCGTACTTGAGCGTTTGCGTCATTGGCTGCATCTGGATGCCAAGGATCTCGAAGTGCAGGACAAGCAAGCGCTGGAGCAGGCCCTGACGCATAGCGTGCGGTTGCAAACCATCTATCAGCTCAAGCAGGAGCTGGCGCAAGTGTGGGCACGCTCCACAGCCTCGCAGGAGCAATTGCTGAAGGGGCTTGAGGACTGGTGCCAGCGCGCCGAGAAAAGTGGCATAGCGGCGCTGGAAGAGTTCTCACGGCGCCTGCGTTGCTATCGCATGGCGTAGATGTGGTGGGGTGCCATCATTGTTGCCCTTCCAAAGCCATATAATGAGGCTCGCTAAATAAAACGCCGACTGATGGTTTAAATGCGCCAGTCAATAAAAAAGCCCGCATAAGCGGGCTTTTTTATTGAGAACCTTGCCGAATTACTTCAGCTTGGTTTCCTTGTACATCACATGCTTGCGAGCGACAGGATCAAACTTCTTGATTTCCATCTTTTCAGGCATGGTGCGCTTGTTCTTGGTCGTGGTGTAAAAGTGACCAGTGCCAGCGCTAGATTCCAGTTTGATTTTTTCACGCATGATGAATCCTTAGATTTTTTCGCCGCTGGCGCGCAGATCGGCCAGAACAGCATCAATGCCGTTCTTGTCGATTGTACGCAAGGCTGCGTTGGTGATACGTAAGCTAACCCAGCGGTTTTCGCTTTCAACCCAGAACTTGCGGTTTTGCAAGTTAGGCAAGAAACGACGCTTGGTCTTGTTATTTGCGTGGGAAACGTTATTCCCAACCATCGGCTTTTTGCCGGTTACCTGACATACGCGTGCCATGGCGGACTCCGAAATTCGAAAAGACCGCATTTATACCATGAAACGAAGCGGCAATTCAAGTTAAATTGCTAGTTTTTAATGTTTTCCGGTACTGCCGAAGCCACCTTCGCCACGTTCACTTGAGGTGAAGTCCTGCACGATATTAAAGCTGGCTTGCATGACAGGCACGATCACCAGTTGGGCGATGCGCTCCATCGGGTTCAGCAGAAAAGCTTCCTTGCCACGGTTCCAGCAGGAGACAAGCAGCTGGCCCTGATAATCCGAATCGATGAGTCCGACCAGATTGCCCAGCACAATGCCATGTTTATGACCCAGACCCGAGCGTGGCAGGATCATGGCCGCATATCCCGGGTCAGCGAGGTGGATCGCCATGCCGGTCGGTATCAAGGTGGTCTCGCCTGGATGCAGGGTTTGGGTATGCTCAATACACGCCCGCAAATCCAGCCCGGCAGAACCCGGGGTGGCATAGCCTGGCATCATGTGATGCAAACGATCATCAAGGATTTTCAAGTCAACTTGTAAGCTCATTCAGGGATACTCGCGTCAGAAGTGGTTGAAGGAGGCAGCATGCCGGCCATATGTTGCAACAGCATGTGCGCCAGCATGGTTTTGGAGCCAGAAGGAAGCGGATGTTCACCATGATCATCTATCAGCACGATACGGCTATCGTCGCCCCCCATGGCTTCACTGACCAGGTTGGCCGCCAGCAAGGGGACATTTTTCTGCAGCCGTTTTTTGCGAGCATGTTCCAGCAACTGATTGCTCTCGGCAGCAAAGCCGACACAGAATGGCCGGTCAGGCAGGCTGCTCACCGCGGCCAGGATATCCGGATTGCGCACTAATTCGAGCTGCAGGGTATCAGCATGTTTCTTGATCTTCTGGTTTTGAATTTCTCGCGGGCGATAGTCGGCAACGGCAGCCACCGCAATAAAGACGTCCTGACCGCGCACTTCCGCCATCACGGCCTCATGCATTTGCTGGGCGCTGGTGACTTGAATAGTAGTGCAGTGCCTTGGTGCCGCCAGGGCTGTCGGCCCGCTGATCAGGGTAACATCCGCACCCATCTCAATGGCCGCCTGGGCAATCGCATAGCCCATTTTGCCAGAGCTGAAATTGGTAATGCCACGCACCGGATCAATAGCTTCGATGGTGGGCCCTGCCGTGACAAGAATACGTTTGCCTGCCAGCAAGTTGCTTGGGCATGTAACTTGCAGCGCATCCACTATGGATTGCGGTTCCAGCATGCGGCCCAGGCCGGTTTCGCCGCAGGCCTGTTCGCCGCTATCGGGGCCAATCAGGCGAACGCCGTCTTGTTTCAGTTGTGCGACATTGCGCTGGGTCGCCGGATGTTCCCACATCTGGCGGTTCATGGCCGGGGCTACGATCAAAGGACAATCGCGTGCCAGGCACAAGGTGGAAAGCAGGTCATCGGCAGCACCATGCACCAGTTTTGCCATGAAGTCAGCACTGGCAGGGGCGACCAGAATGGCATCCGCCTGGCGTGAAAGCTCGATGTGCGGCATGCCATTGGCAATGCGCTCATCCCACAAGTCGGTGTATACCGGGCGACCAGATAGGGCTTGCATGGTCAGTGGGGTGATAAAGCGCGTGGCTGCCGACGTCATTACCACGTCTACCTGTATGCCTTGCTTGACCAGCAGGCGCACCAGTTCGGCGGTTTTATAGGCGGCAATTCCGCCCGTCATGCCGACAACCAGATGTTGAATTGGACGAGTCATGATAAATTCTTGAATTAGTGGACTCATTTTAATACAAATTACGGCAGCGCCAGTCTGCCGATTGCACGATTTAAACGGGGATGCAGGGTATGTGGCGAAAACTCAGGATATTTGTATTGCTATTTGTGTTGGTGACCGTGGCCCAGCAAGCCTGGCTGAAAAACGGGCAGCCCGATTGGCACCGCACGTTGTATGTCACGCTATACCCGGTGAATGCCGACCTAAGTGAAGCCTCCAATGTGGCAATCCGCCGGCTGAATCAGGCACAACTGACGCAAATTGAAGAATATTTTGCCGAGCAGGGCAAACGATACCATCTCGCGCAGGCACAGCCATTTGCCGTGCATCTTGGGCCTGTGGTTGCGGATATTCCACCGCCCCCGCCGCGCAATGCCGGCATGCTGTCTACCATGACCTGGAGCCTGCATTTTCGCTGGTGGACCTGGCGGCATAGTCCGCCCACGCCGATAAAAGCCGATATTCGCCTTTATCTGCTCTATTTTGATGTGGCGGGGCATCCCACCTTGCCGCATTCCACCGCCCTCAGCAAAGGCCGCGTCGGGCTGGTGAACGTATATGCCGATCCCGGACAAACCGCGCAGAATAATGTGGTGATTGCCCATGAGCTGCTGCACACCGTGGGTGCCCGCGACAAATATGATCTGACGACCACACAACCGCATTACCCAGAGGGATACGCCGAGCCGGACCGGCAGCCCTTGTATCCGCAACGCTTCGCTGAACTCATGGCTGGACGTATACCAGACAGCCAGCATGGCGCGCATATTCCGGCAAATCTGTCACAGACGTTGGTGGGGGACCTCACAGCCAGGGAAATCGGATGGCAACCATGAGGAAACATAACGTATGGCAATTATCGATTGGCCGGAAGGGGAGCGCCCGCGCGAAAAGCTGCTGACGCAGGGTAGTAGCGCATTGTCAGATGCTGAATTGCTGGCGATTTTTTTACGCGTAGGCGTGACTGGCAAAAGCGCAGTCGATCTGGCGCGCGAGCTATTGCAGGTGTTTGGCAGCCTGAATGGTATTTTTGCCGCCAGCCTGGAACAGATTTCCCGGATCAAGGGCATGGGCAGCAGCAAGTATGTGCAGCTGCAGGCGATTTTTGAGATGAGCCGGCGTGCGCTCACTGAAGAAATGCAGGCGCGCGATGTCATGAGTTCGCCGCAACAGGTGCGCGATTTTCTCAGCCTCAAGCTGGGAGGACTGCCGCGCGAAGTGTTTCTGGTGATATTTCTGGATGCGCAAAACCGCGTGCTGGCACATGAGGAGATGTTTGCGGGTACGCTGACACAGACCAGCGTGCATCCGCGGGAAATCGTCAAGCGGGCGCTGTATTACAACGCGGGCGCGGTGATCCTGGCCCATAACCATCCCTCCGGTGTTGCCGAGCCCAGCCGGGCCGATGAAATGATCACGGCTCAGCTGAAGACGGCGCTGGATCTGGTAGATGTGCGCGTGCTGGATCATTTTGTCGTGGCGGGCAATACCACCTTGTCGTTTGCGGAACGCGGCCTGCTCTAGGATGGCGCCTCGCTGAAGCCGACTAATTCTGCTCGATCAGCTCTGCTCGATGGGGGTCACGGTGACGCTGACATCCAGCTGCTGGGCCCCACCGCCCAGTACTACACCCCGCATGGGCGAAATATCGCTGAAATCGCGTCCCCAGGCGACGGTGATGTGATCCGTCTGCACCAGGCAGTTGTTGGTCGGGTCAAAATCCACCCAACCCGTATCCGGGCAGTAAACCGAGGCCCAGGCATGCGAGGCATCGGCACCGATCATACGCTCCTGGCCTTCCGGTGGGGTGGTGAGGATATAACCGCTGACATAGCGGCAAGCCAGGCCCAGGCTGCGCAGGCAGGCAATCATCAGGTGCGCAAAATCCTGGCATACGCCACGGCGCCCGGCCAGCACGTCGGATAAAGGCGTAGAAATGCTGGTGGCCTGATCATCAAATTCAAAATCCTGGTAGATGCGCTGGGTCAGGTCCAGCGCGGCTTCGAGCAAGGGCCTGCCGGGCGTGAAGCTGGGCGCGGCGTAATTTGCCAGCGTATGGTGGCGACCCGCCTTGGGCGAGCTGAACAGGAACGCCTGCGCCTCGATATGCGTGTTGTAGTGCTGGATCAGCTCTTCTTTCACAAACTCCCAGCTCGGGCTTTGGCTTAGTGAAGCGGGCAATACGCGCGGCAGCACCTCCACGGTGGATTCCGAGATGACAGACAAGGTTTGGTGCGGGCTGTAAATGGAAAAATACAGGCGAGAATTGCCGAAATAATCCAGCCGCTGCGAGGTCTCGCTGGGATTGGGCGAAATGGTGATCTGATGCGCCAGCGTGGTTTGCCATGCCAGGAGTCGCGGCGTCATGTGCAGCATGTGCTGCGACAAGGTCACATCAAAATCGTACTGATACTCGGTCTGGTGCTGGATGTGATAGCGCATGGCGGTTTAGTTGGCGGTGGTGTCCGAGAAGCTGAAAAAGCGATGCCCCAGCTGCGTAGAAATATCCACGCTGGCTTGATAGGTGTCGCTCAGCCATACCATCAACTCCGGGCTGTTGTGATGGAACGATGCATCCACATCAAACGCGCGCAGGCTTTCCATGCGCTCCATCATGCGTCCTTCGCCGCCACCGCCGTTGTAGGTGGACGATATCTGCGACAGGTATTTCACCAGTCCGCGTAACTGGAACATCATCGCATTCGGATTATTTTCATCAATCAGCAACAGATAAAGCACTGGCAACCACTCTGGCTGCGCCGCATAGCGTGCGCGATAGGTGACGATGGAATCGGTCAGTTCCAGCAGCCAATCCAGGCTGCTTTCGGCCGGCATCGCCAACGCCTTTTGCAACAGGATGCACAGAAACTGCAGGCGTTCGATGCGGCGCCCCAGGGACAGGAAGCGCCAGCCCTGGTCACGCGTCATGCTGTCCAGCGTAAAGCCGGAGATGGTGACCAGGGAGGTATTGGTTTCATCCAGCACCGCCAGCGCCTCGCTCAGGGAGGCTTGGGCATCACGCTCGGCAAAACGCAGATGCAGCTGGTTGATCAGGCGCCAATGGTCGCCCGACAAGCGTTCGCGCAGGCTGAATGCCAACTGGAAAAACTGGGAAATGTGATTGGCCAGGCTGGAACTGTCGTTGGCAAAAATGGCCGCAATCAGCAGACACTCAATGGCGTTTTCATCTTCGGCAAACAGGGGGTAATTGCCGTCAGACTCCTCATCTTCAGGCGGCATGAGGTTGTACCAGACACACATGGCTTTGACGGTAGGCCATTCCACAGCCCGATGCTCGGGCGAGAAATCCAGCAGGTAATGAATGGCCGTGCGCAGCAGTCGGGTGGCATGGTAGCTGCGCACCGAATGACGGCCAAACCAGAACAGGTTTTCAATGACGCGGCTGGAAAGGTGAATGTTGTCATGCACCAGCCCGGCACTGGAGGTGGTCTTGCGCAGCAGGCTGGGGGTATTCGGCTTGAACTCGGGCGTGATCACCCAGGTATCCTTGCTGCAGCCGCTGCCCTGCATGGTGATCACACGCTTGCTGGCATTGCTGGCAACCCGTGTCAGGCCGCCTGGCATGACGATATAGCCATTGGGCGTGGCACAGGCAAATACCCGCAGCCCCACCGATTGCGCCTGCATCTGCTGCAATTGACTATTCCAGACCGGTGCCTGCGATACCTTGACCAGCTCCTGCGCCAGGTAGTTTTCCGGATTGGCGCGCAGTTGCGCAATCAGCTCCTCACGTGCTGCGCCATCCAGGTCCTGCCCGTAAATCATGATTTCACGTGTGTGCAAAAAGGCGTTCTTGATCAGCAAGCGATCCAGATTGGCAATCACGGTCTCCAGCGCCTGTGGCTCGCCGCACCACCACGTGGCGACGGAGGGCAGCATCAAGGGTTGCTTGAGCAGATGCTGGCTGAGCGCGGGCAAAAAGCCCATCAGCGCGCCCGATTGCAGCACATTGCTGCCCAGGCTATTCGCCAGCAGCACATGGCCGCGACGCGCGACTTCGGTGAGCCCGGCAATGCCCAGCAGCGATTCGGCATTCAACTCCAGCGGGTCGCAGTAAATATCGTCGAGCCGCCTGAGGATGGCATGCACAGGCTTGAGGCCTGCCAGTGTTTTCAGCCAGACCACGCCTTCGCGCACGGTCAGGTCGTTACCCTGTACCAGCGGAAAACCGAGATAGCCTGCCAGGTAGGATTGCTCGTGATAGGTTTCATTGAAGGGCCCCGCCGTCAGGATCACGGTAAGCGGCTGCTCGCTGGGGCTCAGCGGGGCGATGTTGGGGTTTGCTTGCGATTGCCGATAGGCACACTCACGTCCCCAATGGGCCAGGCTATCGCGCAGGCTGGCAAAAAATCCGCTCAGGCGCTGGATGTTAAGGTCACGGAACAGATCGGGAAACACGCTGGAAATCACCATACGGTTTTCCAGCGCATAGCCTGTGCCCGCAGGCGCCTGCGTGCGGTCCGACACTACCCACCAGCGGCCATCGGCTGAGCGGGCGAGGTCTACGGCATACATGTGCAAAGCGACGCCATCCGGCTGCGGAATGCCATGGCACGGGCGCAGGAAACCGGCATTGCCGTGTATGAGGGCTGGTGGCAGCATGCCTTGCGCCATCAGTGTCTGTTCACCGTAAATGTCGCGCAACACGGTGTTGAGGATGGTGGCACGCTGAATGACGGCGGCTTCGATATGTGCCCATTCATCCTGCGGCAGGATAAAGGGCAGGGGGTCCAGATCCCAGGGCCGCTGCCCGCCCTGAGTGTCGGCGTAGGCGTTATAGGTCAGGCCGTTTTCGTGTACCAGTCGACGCACGTTTTCAACGCGCTTGCGCATCTCGGCAGGCTCTTCACCACTTAATGAATCTATCAGTGGCTGCCAGTGAGGGCGGGGCGTTCCGGGCGATTGCAGCAACTCGTTATGAGAGTTTGCCGCAAACGGGTATTCGTTCAGTATCGAAGACAGCATGGCGCAATATTAAACAGCTTGCCACCGCAGGTCGAGCGTAAACGGGAATTTCGGGTTGCGCGGTTCTTCCGCAATCGATACCGCCCCCGGCGTGTGACCATGATCCCAGAAGCGCGTAAAGCGGCGCGCCTCGGCCTCAAAGGCATTGACCGGGAAGCTGTCGTAATTGCGCCCACCGGGATGGCTGACGTGGTAAGTGCAACCACCTATTGCCCGCCCGCTCCAGGTATCGACCAGATCAAACACCAGTGGCACATGCGGCGCGATGGTGGGGTGCAGGGCGGACCAGGGGCTCCAGGCACGGAAGCGCACGCCCGCGACATATTCGCCGGCAATGCCGGTGGCTTGCAGCGGCAGAGGTCTGCCATTGCAGGTGACGATATGGCGGCCATCCGTGAGACCGCGTACGCGCAACTGCATGCGTTCTACCGAGGAATCCACATAGCGCGAGGTGCCGCCACCGCTCATTTCTTCGCCCAGCACATTCCAGGGCTCGATGGCCTGACGCAATTCCAGCTCCACGCCGTGGTAATTGACCGTGCCGTAACGCGGGAAACGGAATTCGACAAAAGGATCAAACCAGTGTTTTTCGAAGGCATAACCCGCTTCGCGCAGGTCCGCCACCACATCGGCAATATCCTGGGCAATAAAATGCGGCAGCATCCAGCGATCGTGCAGCTCGGTGCCCCAATGCACCAGCTTGCCCTGGTAGGGCTTGCGCCAGAAATGCGCCACCAGCGCCCGTAGCAGCAGCATTTGCAGCAGGCTCATGCGGGCATGGGGCGGCATTTCAAAGGCGCGGAATTCCACCAGGCCCAGACGGCCAGTCGGGCCATCAGGCGAATAGAGTTTGTCGATGGAAAATTCGGAACGGTGCGTATTTCCCGTCAGATCCACCAGCAGATTGCGCAGCAGCCGGTCGACCAGCCACGGGCGCTCACTCTCCGTGGTGTCTGGCAATACCTTGTCCATTTGCTGAAAGGCAATCGCCAGCTCGTAGAGATTGTCGTCGCGCGCTTCATCCACCCGTGGCGCCTGGCTGGTGGGGCCGATAAAGGTGCCAGAAAACAGATACGACAATGCCGGGTGGTTTTGCCAGTAGGTAATCAGGCTTTTCAATACATCCGGTCGGCGCAGCATGGGACTGTCGGCCGGGGTGGCGCCGCCCAGAGTAGCGTGGTTGCCACCGCCGGTGCCAGTGTGGCGGCCATCCAGCATGAATTTCTCGGTGCCCAGGCGGGTCTGGCGGGCTTCTTCATACAGGGTGGTGACATTACCCACCAGCTCCTGCCAGCTCGCTGCCGGGTGGATATTGACCTCGATCACGCCCGGGTCAGGCGTGACGCTGAGTGACTTGATGCGTGCATCGCGAGGAGGTGGGTAGCCTTCCAGCCAGAGCTTGAGCTGATGCTTGGCTGCGGTGGCTTCAACCGCCGCCACCAGGGTCAGGTAATCCTCAATGCGCGACACGGGCGGCATGAACACATGCAGCCGTCCGCCGCGGACTTCCACGCACAGCGCGGTGTGCACTACCTCGCGTGCTTCCGGTTTTTTCAGGCTGGCCTTGCCGGGCTTACTGCGGGCCAGAGGTTTTTCCGGCAAGTCTGCTCTGGCTTCAAAGGGATCCACCGCAAACTCGGGCTCGACATCGTCGGGCAATACCCATGGCAGCGAGGCTAATGGCAGGCGCAGGCCCATGGGCGAGTCGCCGCTCAACAGGTAAAGATGCTCCCGGCGTAGCGGCCATTTGCTGGTGCGCCAGCTGGTGGTTTTGCTGGTGGATTCCGGCTTGAGTGGAATCACATAACCAGCGGCTTTGCCCAAGCCTACTTCCAGCAGTTGTGCCAGACGTTTGCGTTCTTCGCTGGCAGCAAGGTCGGCCTGCAGGGGGTCAACATTGTCCGGCAGGCGCTGTTCCAGCAAGGCTTGCTGCATGACATCCTCATACGCTTCTATCATGCAGGCCGGGGGCAGGCCCAATGTTTCCACCAGGCTGGTAGCAAACAGTCTGGCCTCGGCTACGTCGTAATTCTCCGGCTGACCATCCCTGGAAAACAGCGAGGCATCGTTCCACATGGGCTGGCCATCCACACGCCAGTACATATTGATGGCCCAGCGCGGCAAAGGCTCGCCCGGGTACCATTTGCCCTGGCCATAATGCAGCAGGCCGCCCTGGCTGAAGCGCTCTTTCAGCCGCAGCGCCAGCTTGCCTGCCAGTTCACGTTTCTTGTCGCCATGCGCCTGGGTGTTCCACTCGGGGCCGTCCATGTCATCGATCGATACAAAGGTGGGCTCCCCACCCTGGGTGAGCCGCACATCCTGCTTTTGCAGATCACGGTCTACCTGCTGACCTATCTGGTCTATCTTTTCCCAGTCTTCTTCACTATAGGGTTTGGTGACGCGCGGGTCCTCGTGTATGCGCGTGACACTCATTTCATGGTGAAACGTAACTTCTGCGATGTCGGTAAAGCCGGTCACCGGCGCAGCCGAGGCGGGCATGGCGGTACACGCCAGCGGTATATGGCCTTCGCCTGCCAGCAAGCCGGAGGTCGGGTCCAGGCCTATCCATCCGGCGCCGGGAATATACACTTCGGTCCAGGCATGCAGATCGGTGAAGTCGACTTCGGTGCCACTGGGGCCATCCAGCGCCTTGATGTCGGCGGTGAGCTGAATCAGGTAGCCGGAGACAAAGCGTGCCGCCAGGCCAAGGTGGCGCAGTATCTGCACCAGCAGCCAGGCGCTGTCGCGGCAGGAGCCACTGCGTTTTTCCAGCGTTTCTTCCGGCGTTTGCACGCCGGGTTCCATGCGCACCAGATAGCCGATATCGCCTTGCAGACGCTGGTTGATGGCCACCAGGAAATTGGCAATGCTGAGTGGTGCGCCCAATAGCTGGCTGCGCGTGTCGTCCAGCCACTTGGCCAGCCTCGGGCCTGCCGGTTCCGCTTTCAGGTAGGGAGCGAGTTCGTATTCCAGTTGTTCGGTATAGGCAAAAGGGAACTGCTCGGCGTATTTTTCCACGAAAAAATCGAAGGGGTTGATGACCGTCATATCGGCCACCAGCGTCACCGTGAAGTCCAGCTGGGTGACTTTTTCCGGGAACACAAAGCGTGCAATGTAATTGCCGTAGGGATCCTGCTGCCAGTTGATGAAGTGCTTTTCCGGGTTTACCGTCAGCGAGTACGACAACACCGGCGTGCGGGCGTGGGCCGCGGGCTTGAGCCGTACTTCATGCGGAGAGAGATTAACCAGGCGATCAAAGGTGTAGCTGGTCTTGTGGTGCAATGCAACGCGTATGGCCATGCGAATCCTTCACAACTGTTCTTAAGTTCACGAGTCTTGAGTCACGAATCTTTGGGTCACGAACGTTCTTGGACTTATTCAGATGGCAGGCCAACATGACCTGCCACGGCCATGAATACCAGCATGAACCATGCCAGCAAACGACTGCTGAGCCTGTTTTCAGGCTGTGGGGGAATAGCGTGGTACTGCTTCAGCCCAGCGCACACCGGGAGTGAAGGCTAACTTGGCTTTTAGTATGCGCTGGATCGAGGAAATAAACCGTGCTCTTTAAAAAATGAACGCTATTTCAAAGAGCACCTATCAGGAATGGCTTAACGACCCTTGCCGCTCATGGAGCCGCGGTTGTAATCCTTGTCGCCTTGCGGAATGCAACGACCAAAGCCGAGGAAGCCGCCTTGCATATTGGATGGACAGCCCTGGTTTTCCGGGAACTGCTTGGCGATTTCCTTGGCTTCAGCTGCTTTTGCCGTATCCACGAATTCCCAGCGGCCATTCGGGTGCAGCACGACTTTCTCGCCCTTGTCGGTGGTGCCGGTGATGTCTTGCGCCTCACTGTCGGCGGCATGGGCGAAAGGAGTAAGGGCGGCCAGCAGCAGGCCGATGTAAACGAATTTCATGGATTGTCCTTATGGTTAAGCGGCAGTTCTGCCGTGCAGTTGTACCAGTTTTTTCAGTTCGGGCACGCAGGAACCGCATTGCGTACCGCATTTCAGCTTGTTTTGCAGGGTAATGAAATCAGCGCCCATCTGTATGGTATCAATAATTTCGTTCTCTGCCACATTCAGACAATTGCATACAATCTTGCCGCGACTCCTCTGTCCGGTGGGTGGCGCACTCAATGGCGCCAGCGCCCAGCGCCTGAGCTCATCGCTGAACTGGCCTTCCGTCATGACTTCGCGCAGCCACTCGGCGGCCAGGGTTTCGCCTATCAGCCGCACACCAGTCACTTGCTGGCGACCGGTCGCGGCGTCGGGCTCCACCAGAATACGCTTGCTGATACCACGCCGTGCATCCTGATAATTCAGCATGGGTGCGCCTTCTGTCATACCAAGCAGTGCATCCAGCGCATCTATCACCGCGGCATCGGGGGCCGCATGATGGGCGGCTTGCAGCACGACCATACCGTTGCCGCGCCCATAAAGCCCGCAACTCGCATAGTCGAAACTGGGCAGCAGGCGGCGAATCGCCTCCAGCAACTGCATGTCGTGGCAGTTGCGCATCACGGTCATCTGCCATGGCAGCTCGACTTTCTCCAGCTTGACCGCGGTGTGCTTGAGTTCGGGCTGGCGTGAGAATTTGTCAAAGGCCGATGGCATCAGCGCATTGCAGCCCAGCCCGCTCATGAACTGGCTGCCCCAGTGCATGGGAATAAAACTCTGCGCCGGCTGGATCTCATCGGATGGTTGCGCCCGCAATGTCAGGCTGCCACGTTTGTTGCTGACCTTGACCAGGTCGCCCGGCTTGATCTGGCGCCGCTCCATGTCCTGCTGGTTGAGCGAGATCACCGGCTCATCCACATGGTTGAACAGCTGGGCCACGGTGCCGGTGCGGCTCATGCCATGCCACTGGTCGCGCAGGCGTCCGGTGAGCAAATGCAAAGGCTGTCGCGCATCGGTTTTGTCGGCGGTGGGTTTGTAATGCGCAATATGAAATTGCGCGCGGCCATCCGGTTTGGGGAAAATGCCATCACTATATAAGCGTTGTAAGCCAGTGCTTACCTTCTCGTTAAGCGGCCACTGTTGTGGGCCCTGCGTATCCAGAAGCTGATAACTGAGGCCGGTGATATCGAGGTCACGACCGCGGGTGGATTCGCGGTGCTCATTGAAAATCGTCTCGGGAACCATATAGTTGAACAATGTGTTTGCCTTGCCCAGCCGCTGCTCAAGGCGTTGGGCAAAGTCGACCACAATCTCCCAGTCATGGCGGGCTGCCCCCGGTTTGGCGACGGCTGGGGTGATATGCGTAATGCGCCGCTCGGAGTTGGTGACGGTGCCTTCTTTCTCGCCCCAGCTGGTGGCGGGCAGCACCACATCGGCATAGATATTGGTATCGGTATTGCCGTACGCATCCTGCAATACCACCAGTTCGGCATTCTCCAGCGCGGCCCGTACCTGGTTGAGGTCGGGCATGGAATGCGCCGGATTGGTGCAGGCAATCCAGATTACCTTGATTTCGCCTGATTTCAGGGCATCGAACATCTCGACTGCGGTCTTGCCTGGTGTCGCGGGTACATCCTCCACACCCCATAGTGCGGCCACCTCGGCGCGATGCTCTGGATTATCCAGATCGCGGTGGCCGGATAGCAGATTCGCCATGCCACCCACTTCGCGTCCGCCCATGGCATTGGGCTGGCCGGTAAGCGAAAAGGGACCTGCGCCCGGTTTGCCGATCTGCCCGGTGGCGAGGTGCAGATTGATAAGAGCAGCGTTTTTATCGCTGCCATGGATGGACTGGTTGAGCCCCATGCAATACATGGAAAGTGAGGGACCGCTACCAAACCACTTGGCGGCAGTCACCAGATCGGCTTCGCGGATACCACAAATGTCCGCCACCATCTTCGGCGTGTATTCCCGCACGGTTTCCTTCAGCGCATCAAAGCCGTTGGTGTGCTCACGGATAAAAGCCTGATCCAGCATGCCTTCCCACAGCATGATGTGCAGCATGCCGTTGAACAGGGCGACGTCGGTGCCCGGCTGAATGGCGAGATGCAGGTCGGCGAAGGTGGCGGTATCGGTGCGGCGTGGGTCCACCACCACGATTTTCATGTCCGGATTGCGGGCCTTGGCATCTTCAATGCGGCGGAAAATGATGGGGTGGGCATAGGCGGTATTCGAGCCGGCGATGAAAAGACAGGCGGTGTGATCGATGTCTTCATAGCAGGCGGGTGGAGCATCCGCACCTAGCGTCAGTTTGTACCCACTCACGGCGGAACTCATGCACAGACGCGAGTTGGTATCGACGTTGTTGGTGCCGATCAGGCCTTTGGCGAGCTTGTTGAAGACGTAATAATCCTCGGTCAGCAGCTGGCCGGAGATATAAAACGCCACGCTGTTGGGGCCATGCTCGCGTATGGTCTCGGCGAAGCGGTCTGCCACATGGTCGAGAGCCGTATCCCAATCAGTAGGCTGGCGCGGGGCCTGACGGCTGGTGCGCATTTCGGGTTGCAAGACGCGCGTATCCAGCTTGGCCGTGAGGTGCAGCGTGGAGCCTTTGGTGCACAGGCGGCCGAAATTCGCCGGATGATCGGGATCGCCGCGCACGCCGGTAATGCGGTCATCTTCGCTGGTGATGATGACGCCGCAGCCAACGCCGCAATAACAACAGGTGGATCTGGTTTCTTTTAACATGATTCTGGGTACCGCTGGTTAAGGCCAACACGAGAGTAAAGGATAGACTGCGTCCCAGCATGACGGGCAAGCCAGGCAAGTGACGCTGATCTTCCATATCCGTGTTGCATGATCAAACGCATGGGGCGGACTGCCTTCAGGACGGAATGTCCAGGAATACCATGCCGTCTTCTACCTTGACGGCGAAGCAGGCAGTCTCGCCCACATCCGGCTCTTCGGCCTTGCCATCGATCAGGCTGATTTTCCAGCTATGCAGCGGGCAGGCCACCTTGTCACCATACACAATACCTTGCGACAGCGGGCCACCTTTATGCGGGCAGCTGTTGTTCAGGGCAAACACGCGGTCATCCTCAGTGCGGAATACGCCGATGTCGCCTTTGGCTGTGCGCACCACGCGCGAGCCCAGCTTGGGAATGTCAGTCAAAGAGGCAATTTTGGTCCAGGTACTCATAAAAAAAACTCCAAATCAAGAGATGACAACGCAACAACAAAAACACAAAACGTAGTAACACAAACTCAATAAACCGCTGTCCTGCGCTCGCCTTAACTCGGCCGCATTACGAGACGATCAGCAAGTACAGCAGCATGAAATTCACCATCAGCGATACCAGCGCAATCCACTGCCATTTGACCAGTCGCGCCCGTGCAATCAGCGGTGTGCGCGGTGGCGGCAAAATCGGCCGGGTTTCGCCTATCTCCAGCGCCAGCAGCATTTCTTCCGCGGTTTCAAAACGGTGCTCGGGCAGGCGGGCGACGGCTTTCAGCAAAATATTCTCCAGCCAGCGTGGAATCTCCGGCCGATAACGCGTAGGCGGCACCGGCTCGCCAAAGCGCGGATGCTGGAAAGGCTCAATCTCGCCATAGGGATATTTGCGCGTCAGCAGGTAATACATGGTCACGCCCGCCGCATAAAGATCGCTACTAACCGAGGCACCGGCGCCATCAAACAGCTCGGGCGCCATGAAACTCGGCGTGCCGGGGTTATCCATGCTGGCGATATGGCCGGTGACCGGGCTCAACGCCACGCCCAGGTCCAGAATGCGCAAACGCTGATCCATCGCCATGTGCAGATTGGCGGGCTTGATATCGCGATGCAGAATCTGCAGGCGGTGCAGGGCGCCCAAACCGCGCAGCAGGGCAATGCCAATGCCGGTAATGCCAGCGGTGGTGAAGTGATGACCATTGTCCAGCCGGTGTTGCAGGGTGGCGCCCTCATGCCAGCTCATCACGTAATACAGCTGGCTGCGCTGTTCGGCGGTCAGGGGCAGTACTTGCGGCAGGTATTGCGATACCACGCGCTTGGCCAGCCATTCTTCATTAAGCAGGGCCTGGCAGCTGTCGCGGTCTTCCGCCAGCAGAGGTTGCAGGGTCTTGAGTACCCACAGCTGATTGGTGATGCGGTGGCGCACTTTATAGATCAGGCTGGCGCGTGACTCATGCAAGACGCTGAGCACTTCAAACTGGTCGATGACATCGCCCGCTTTCATCTTGGGCGGCACCCGCAAATGGCGGTGTTCGGCCAGCAGGTCAGTGAGGGTTTCCTCACCCAGCTGCACCACATGTGCCGCCAGCACGGTGGCATTGTCGTGACCGCCCTGGGCTATCGCCAGCCGGGTCAGCTCATCGCAGATTAACTGCGGGTTATCGTAAAGCCCCATGACATGATGCAGCGTCGCCTGATCCAGCACATCCCACACGCCATCGCTCATCAGCGCGTAGACATCGCCTACCTGCAAAGCGCCATCGGCATAGTCGACCGACAAATGCTGGTCGAGGCCAATGGCCCGTTTCAGCACATGCCGCATGTCGGGGCGTTCCCACACATGGTCGGTGGTGAGTTGTTGCAATTCACCATGGCGCAGGCGATAGATGCGGGTATCGCCCACATGGGCCGAGTAAAAGCGCTGGCCGCGAAACACGATCAGCGACAGCGTGCTGGCCATGCCGGCAAAATCCTTATGCTGGGCCGCTTGCGCCAGCAGCCAGCGGTTGGCGGCGGTGATCACCTTGTCCAGCGCGCTATGCACTTCCCAGGTATCAGGTGTGGCGTAGTAGTCGGACAAGATGCTGCGCACGGTCATTTCAGCGGCCTCGCGCCCACCGGCATTGCCGCTGACACCATCGGCCAGGGCGATCAGCGCACCCTTGGTCTGCAACTGCATGCCAACCGGCGTCACCATGCCCGCAAAATCCTCATTGCGTTCACGCGGGCCGGTGGCCGTGCTTTGGCCGAGCAGCAATTGCAGCGACATGAAAATCCTAGACCTTGGCCGACGTCACGGCGGCCGAGCCCCAGGTGGTGCGCCAGCGTTTCTTGACGCTGGTAAGGCCGATCACCGCCAGAATGGCCAGACCGGCAAACACGGTCAGCCCGATCTGGTAACTGCCCGTGACCTGCTTGGAGTAACCCAGGCTTGAAGCCAGATAGAATCCGCCCACGCCACCCGCCATGCCCACCAGTCCGGTCATCACGCCGATTTCCTTGCGGAAGCGTTGCGGCACCAGCTGAAACACGGCGCCATTGCCCATGCCCAGTGCCAGCATGGCAGCGATGACGACAGCCAGGCCAGCCACTTGCTGCGCGGGCCCAAAACTCAGCACGAACAGGAAAAACGCCGCGACGATATACATGACCGTCAGTGTGCGGATGCCGCCTATGCGGTCAGCCAGATTGCCACCCAGTGGCCGCACCAGCGAGCCTGCAAATACGCAGGCCGCCGTAAAGTAGCCGGCATGCACTGGTGACAAGCCATATTGATCGTGGAAATAAATGGTGAGCGAAGACGCCATGCCAACAAAACCGCCAAAGGTCACGCTGTAAAAAAACATGAACCACCAGGCATCGCGGTCTTTCAGCACCGCCACATACTGGCTGATGGACTTGGCGGCGGGGGCATCGGGCGCATCCTTGGCAAATATCAGATACACCACCAGGGCAAACGCCAGTGGGATCAGCGCCAGGCCGAAGACATTATTCCAGCCATAGGCAATGGCAAGGCCTGGTGCAAACAGAGCAGCCAGCGCCGTACCCGAATTCCCCGCGCCGGCAATGCCCAGCGCCGTGCCCTGATGCTCCGGCGGATACCAGCGCGAAGCCAGCGGCAAGGCGACTGCAAAGGCGGCACCAGCAAAGCCGAGAAACACGCCCAGCAACAGGGTGTGCTGATAGCTGTGTATGCCATGCAACCAGGCCACCAGTAGCGCGGCGATGACAATCAGCTGGCCAATCAGCCCGGCTTTTTTCGGCTTGATCTGATCCACCAGAACGCCCATGACAATGCGCAACAAGGCGCCTGTCAGCACGGGGGTGGCGACCATCAGGCCTTTTTGCGCCGGGGTCAGTTGCAGGTCGGCGGCGATCTGCACCGCCAGCGGACCCAGCAATACCCAGACCATGAAACTCAGGTCAAAGTACAGAAAGGATGAAAACAGGGTGGGCTTGTGCCCGGCCTGCCAGAAACTTTTTTGCATGCGAATCTCCTCAGCAATGCCGGGTGCCAGCGCAGACTCAGGCTATCACAAGCCTGAGCCACGCATGGCACGCGGTGCGTTAAACGGTAATGGTGTCGAATTCCTTGTGCGTTTCGCGCTGATTGGCACGTTCCGCCCACGGGTCGGTGGCGCCCTGCAAGGCAAACATCAGCCGCTCGTAGGCGGCCTTGCGGCCTTCGGCGTCTTCCAGAATGCGCTTCTTCACATAATCCAGACCCACGCGTTCTATCCAGTGCACGGTGCGGTCCAGGTAGCGCGCTTCTTCGCGGTAGATCTGGATAAAGGCACCGGAATACTCGATGACCTCTTCCGCCGTTTTTACCTTGCACAGGAACTGCGCGACTTCAGTCTTGATGCCGCCGTTGCCGCCGACATAAATCTCCCAGCCGGAATCGACGCCGATCACTCCCACATCCTTGATGCCGGATTCGGCGCAGTTGCGCGGGCAGCCGGAGACGGCAAATTTCACCTTGTGCGGTGCCCACATATGGTCAAAGGCTTTTTCGATATCAATGCCCAGCTGGGTGGAGTTTTGCGTGCCAAAGCGGCAGAACTCGGAGCCGACGCAGGTTTTCACCGTGCGGATGCTTTTGCCATAGGCATAGCCAGACGGCATGTCGAGGTCTTTCCACATATCCAGCAGGTCTTCCTTCTTTACCCCCAGCAAGTCGATGCGCTGGCCGCCGGTGACCTTGACCATGGGCACGGCATACTTGTCGGCCACATCGGCAATCTTGCGCAGCTGGTCTGGCGTGGTGACGCCGCCGTACATGCGCGGTACCACCGAGTAGGTGCCGTCTTTCTGGATATTGGCGTGAACTCGTTCATTAATAAATCTTGATTGCGGATCATCCTTGGCTTCATGCGGCCAGGTGGAGATCAGGTAATAATTCAGCGCCGGGCGGCAGGTGGCGCAGCCATTCGGTGTGCGCCAGCCCATGCCCTTCATGGCATCGGGTATGCTGAGGTATTTGTGCTTGCGGATTTCATCGCGCACTTCTTCGTGGTTGAAGTCGGTACAGCCACACACCGCTTTGGAGGTGGAAGGGGGCGCATAGCCGCCGCCCAGCGTGGAAGCCAGAATCTGCTCGACCAACCCAGTGCAGGAGCCACAGCTCGAGCCTGCCTTGGTCTGTTTCTTGACTTCATCTATGGTAAACAGCCCCTGGCTCTTGATCGCCTTGACGATGGTGCCCTTGCATACGCCATTGCAGCCGCAGACTTCCATCTCGTCGGTCATGCTGGACGCTTTGTCCTGGCCCTGGTGGCCGGTATTGCCCAGGCTGTCCTGGCCGAACATCAGGTGGTCACGAATCTCGTGAATAGGCTTGCCATCGCGCAGCAGCTGGAAGTACCAGCTGCCGTCGGTGGTGTCGCCATAGAGCACGCTGCCGATGATTTTGTCATCTTTGATGACGAGTTTTTTGTAAACCCCGCCAACTGCATCGTGTAAAACAATTTCTTCGGAGCCTTCCGTCCCGCTGAAGTCGCCTGCCGAGAACAGATCAATGCCGGTTACCTTGAGCTTGGTGGAGGTGACCGAGCCCTTGTAGAGGCCAATACCGAAATTGGCCAGGTGGGTGGCGCAGACTTTTGCCATCTCAAACAAGGGGGCAACCAGGCCATAGCTGATGCCACGGTGGGCCACGCATTCGCCTACGGAGTAGATGCGCGGATCGTAGGTCTGCATGGTGTCATTGACCACAATGCCGCGGTTGCAATGGATGCCTGCTGACTCTGCCAAGGCATAGTTGGGGCGTATGCCCACGGCCATTACCACTAGGTCGGCGGCAATCTCGCTGCCATCCTTGAAACGCACGCCGGTCACGCGGCCGTTTTCGCCCAGAATCTGTTCCGTGTGTTTTTCCAAGAGAAAGCTGAGGCCTTTGGCTTCCAGCGATTTTTGCAGCATCTTGCCTGCGGTCTTGTCCAGCTGGCGTTCCAGCAGCCAGCTGCCAAGATGCACCACTGTGACATCCATGCCCTGAATCTTGAGACCGTTGGCAGCTTCGAGGCCCAGCAGGCCGCCGCCAATCACCACCGCATGCTTGTGCGTTTTGGCGGTCTCTATCATGGTATCCACGTCTTTAATGTCGCGGAAACCGATCACGCCATCCAGCTCCTTGCCGGGAATCGGCAGCATGAACGGTGTCGAGCCGGTGGCCAGCAGCATGCGGTCGTATTCGGCCTCGGTGCCATCTTCGGCATAGGCGATGCGGCGCGTGCGGTCTATCTTCACAATGCGCTTGCCGGTATGCAGCGTGATGTTGTGCTCGGCATACCACTCGCGCGTGTTCAGGATGATGTCATCAATGGTCTGCTCGCCTGCCAATACGGGCGAGAGCATGATGCGGTTGTAATTGGGGTGCGGCTCATCGCCAAACACGGTGATTTCATAGAGATCCGGGGCTATCTTAAGCAGCTCTTCTACGGTTCTCATGCCAGCCATGCCATTGCCGACGACGACCAGTTTCATTTTTTTCATACTCATTCTCCTACCTCTTAAAAATCACGCAGCAGCAACGGCTGCCACGTCCAGGTTCAGTTGTGCCAGGCGTACCACATCGCCCACCACGATAATGGCCGGGCTACCCAGGCCCGCCTGCTTCACCGCCATGGGCAGCATGCCCAGGCTGGTGACGACTTGCTGCTGCTCCGGCAGGCTGCCTTGCTGGATCGCCGCTGCCGCTGTCTCTGCCGATAAGCCTGCTGCCAGCAGCTCGCTGACGATGCTGGCGAGATGCTTCATGCCCATGTAAATCACCAGCGTGGTGCCACTGGCGGCCAGTGCCTGCCAGTTGGGTTGCTCACCATCGCGGGTATGGCCGGTGACCAGCGTGACGCCATGCGTATACTCGCGATGTGTGACCGGCACGCCAATCGCCGCCGCTGCAGCTATACCGCTGGTAATGCCGGGGATGATGTCGACTGCAATGCCCGCTGCACGCAGCTCCAGCATTTCTTCACCGCCACGGCCGAACAGGAAGGGATCACCGCCCTTGAGCCGGGCCACAGTCTGGCCCTGCTCGGCGAGCGATACCATCAGGCGATTGATGAAGTGCTGCGGAGTCGACTTGCAGCCGCCGCGTTTGCCTACTTCCACAATGCGCGCCTGGGGTGCATGCGCCAGCAGGGCGCGGTTCACCAGGTCATCCACCAGCACCACATCGGCTGCCTGTAATGCCTTCACCGCCTTGAGCGTAATCAGCTCCGGGTCGCCGGGGCCTGCGCCTATCAAATACACTTTTCCTGCCATCGCATTCACCGTTTCAATCTTGATACATTGTGTTCAAGGCCCACCGCATTAGCGCTGGGCCGACTTCATGGCGCTGACGATGAGTTCGTCCAGTTCGCCCGTAATGGTGGTGAGCACACCTGCCACCACCGAAAATTCCTTGCCTGCTTCACCCGCACGCGCTGCCATGATCTGCGCGTTGACCGACACGATCTTGGCCTGCTTGGCGATCTGCTGGATGTTGCCCATCAGCGCCCTGTGCTCTTTTTGCTGGGCGTGGGCGTGCTGCTTGGCTTCCACCTCATATACCTGCGTGATCTGATTGAGCAGGTTGACCAATGGGGTGGCCTGTTTGCCCAGGGATTCCACCTCGGCGACGGCGGCTTGCGTGCCGAGCGCGCTGATGGCGGATCGCGCTTGCAGAATGAAGGCGCGGATGCGCTTGTCTGCCTGCTGTTCGCCAAAATAAATGGCCTGCAGCGCAGGGAAAAACACACCAGGCAGTGTGGCATAGCCTTTTGTCAGCTCGCCATGGCTGTTTTCAAACAGGGCTAGAGCCTGTTCGGCCACGTCTGCGGCTTCTTCATGCTGTTGCGTCGCCAGAATGGCATTGAGGATGATGCGTTGCGACAACATGCGCTGGCGCCCGGCCAGGTTGATCAGCGAGCTGAAAGTCTCGGAGCTGACGGTCTTGGGCTCGGCACGGTGCGGGCGGCGATGTTGTAAAACAGTATTCATGCATGCATCCATCTGGTTTTAGTTGCTAAACGGTATCTGCATCGGGCGATGCAGATACCACGGGTTGATGACAAGTCCTGGCGGATGTATCGGCCTAGAACGTGTACATCACGGTCAGCCACAACTTTTCGGTATCGCGAATCCGCCCGCGATTGCCAGCGGTGGTATCAGCTGCAGCCAGCAATGTGTAATGGTCATCCTCGGTGTATTTGCCGTATTCCAGCTTGGTAACCAGGTGCGGGTTCACGTTGTAGGTCACGGCGGTATTCCACTCGGTGCCATACTTGTTGCCAAAACCACCGCCCACAGTGTTGAAGCGTTCGTCTGATTTCAGGACGTGGTAATCGGCAAAGAACAGGAAATCGCCCCATTTGTAGGTGGCGGTGACAAAGCTGTCCTGGATGCCTTCTACCGGCGTGGTCAGGAATTTATCGACCCAGCCCTGGAACAGGTGGTTGGTGCCAAATGGGGTCTGGAAGGCATACTGGCCGTTGTTGCTGGACAGCAGTTCCTGATCGGCGCGTATGCTGAAGTTATCAATGCCGACGCCGCCACCCAGCTTGTAGTAGTGGGCGTCAATGCGGGAGTCACCACCGCTGTAATCGGTCTGCTTGGCATATTCGGCGGTGTAGAGCGCACGCAGGTTGGGGTTGAACGGGTGCACGCCATCCAGCCGCAGACCCAGGATCTTGTTGCCCTGGTCAGCGTTCTGGTTGATGTTGCCATTCTTGCCTTGGGCGACCCCACCGGTACCGGCGGCATTGCCAAACCAGCCACGGCCATAGCCCAGGTCATCAAAGCCGGAGAAGTAGCCATAGCCCACCAGGAACTCGGTAGGCGACAGGCGGTATTTGGCATTCAGGATTTCCAGCGCGCCGTTGTCACGTGTTTCGGTGGTGATCTGCTTCACGCGCTCCATATGCCCCACAAAGACTTCGGTATTGGGGATGGTTTTGTTGAGCAGGCTGACACCGTCAAACACCTGCATGACCTGACGGAAACCGATGTCGCCAATAAAGCGCACATTGTCCAGGTTGATCTGCTGGCGGCCCAGGCGCACGCGGTTGTTCTTGATGCCGGTCCAGTCGATATAGAGCTGGTTGATGCCGGTGTAGTCGGGGTCAACAATCTTGGCGTATTCGGCATGGCTGGTCTGGTTGGATACGCTGTTGATCAGGGTGCCGTTGGTGCTGTCGTTGTAGTCATCCTGAAACTTGGCGACATCGATCATCTGCGCCGCAAAGCTGAAATTCTTGTAGGGCGCGGTTTGCCAGCCGATCAGGCTGCGCAGGGTCAGGCCTTCGCCATCCTTGAGCGCGTTGTTGGCGGCTGACGTGCCCGCCGGGCCCAAGCCGTCCTGATTCACGTTTTCATAACGCAGGCGAAAGCTGGTGAGATTTTTGCCGGTTTTGACCGCATCCATGAAGGTGTATTCCGGCAGCGTCTCTTCTGCCATGGCGATGGATGCCTGTGCGCTGCCCAAGGCCAGCAGTACGCAAATGCTGGCTTGACGCAAGGTGAAACTCGAATTACTTTGCATGTGTTGCTCCTTTTTTTCTGATGAGGGGTAACTTGCTGTACCGGCCCGTCCTGACCGACGGGCCACTTTTTTGCCTGTTTGTTTAAATACTCGTATTGCCTGCTCAAGCCGCCTTCTTTGCGTGGCGTTCATACAAAAACTTCAGCACTTCACTGCGCAGATGGTTGTAGTGGCTGTCTTCTGCCAGCTCCAGCCGTTTGCGCGGGCGCGCCAGTTCCACGTCCAGGATTTCACCGATAGTGGCGGCCGGGCCGTTGGTCATCATCACAATGCGGTCTGAGAGCAGCACGGCCTCGTCCACATCGTGCGTGACCATCACTGCCGTGCAGCCGGACTTCGCCATGATGGCCATCAGCTCGTCCTGCAAATGGGCGCGGGTGAGGGCATCCAGCGCGCCAAACGGCTCATCCAGCAGCAGCACCTTGGGTTCCATGGCCAGCGCACGGGCAATGCCCACGCGCTGTTTCATGCCGCCGGAGATTTCATTGGGGCGTTTGTCGGCGGCATGGGCCAGGCCCACCAGCTCGATCGCGGCCTGGGTGCGTTTTTTCAGCTGGTCCTTGGTGTCGGTGGCGCCAAAGACGCGTTCCACCGCTAGGTAGACGTTTTCACTGCAGGTGAGCCAGGGTAGCAGCGAGTGGTTCTGGAACACCACGGCGCGCTCAGGGCCGGGGCCAGCAATCTCGCGGCCCGCGCAAAACAGGTTGCCATTGGTGGGTTGCAACAGCCCGGCAATCAGATTGAGCACGGTGGATTTGCCGCAACCGGAGTGGCCGATGATGGAGATGAACTCGCCTTCGCGTATGCTGAAGTTCACATCTTTCAGCGCTTCAAACGTGCCTTTTTTGGTGAAGAAGGTCATGTTCACGTTTTCCAGCTGCACGTACTTTTCTTGCAGGATTTTTTCCATGATGGGTTCCTTATTCGTAGCTGAAGCGGCGGGCCAGGGAGGTCAGTGCCAGCTCCAGCAGGAGGCCGACAATGCCGACAACGAAGATGGCGATGATGATGTGTTCCACATTCAGGTTGTTCCACTCATCCCACACCCAGAAGCCGATGCCGACACCGCCAGTCAGCATTTCTGCCGCCACGATCACCAGCCAGGCCACACCGATGGACAGACGCACGCCGGTCATCATGTATGGCAGCACAAAGGGGAACAGAATCTTGGTGACGATCTTCCACTCGGAGAGGTTGAGCACCTTGGCGACGTTCATATAATCCTGCGGCACCTTGCTCACGCCCACGGCGGTATTGATGATCATGGGCCAGATGGCCGAGATGAAAATCACCCAGATGGCCGCCGGGTTGGCCGCCTTGAATACCAGCAGGCCGATGGGCAGCCAGGCCAGCGGCGATACCGGACGCAGGATGCCGATGATGGGTGCTGCCATGCGCGACATGAACTGGAAACGGCCGATGATGAAGCCCAGTGGTATGCCTACCAGCGCGGCCAGGCCAAAGCCCAGGCCCACACGTTCCAGCGAAGCCAGGATATTCCAGCCTATGCCCTGGTCATTGGGGCTGTTGTTGTAGAACGGGTCGCTGAACAGCTCCACTGCCGAGTGCCAGGTGCTGACGGGGCCAGGCAGGTTGGGTGATTGATAGGAGATCAGCGTCCATACCGCGATCATGGCCAACACCCCGAAAACCGGCGGCAGCAGCCATTCAAAAAACGCACGCAGTTTCAGGGCGCGCGCACTGGGGCGCTTGCTCGGTGCCATGCGCGCAGCTGCGGGCTGGACAGCGGCTTTCACTGCCGTGGGGGTGGTTTGCTCATTCTGCATGATGGTCTTGATGCTTTCCTTGCTTATTCCGATTGCACTCATGATGATTTGCCTCGCATCACATGTCCGTGACTGGCGACCCAGACTTCCGGGCCGCCGCTCGCCTTATCAGGCCTTGATCTTGAAACCGTTGGCATAGGCTTTCGGGTCCTTGCCATCCCACACCACGCCGTCGATCAGCTTGCTGCTGCGCATCGGGTCGCTTGGCACGGCGATGCCCAGGGATTTGGCCGCTTCGGTGTAGATGTCGATGCGGTTGACCTTTTTGGCGATGGCCAGGTAATCCGGGTCGGTTTTCAGCAAACCCCAGCGCTTGTGCTGGGTGAGGAACCACATGCCATCGGACAGGTAAGGGAAGGTCACCTTGCCGTCGTTGAAGAACTTCATGTAGTTGGGGTCTTCCCATTTCTTGCCGATGCCATTGTCGTAATGGCCAAGGAAGCGACCTTCGATGACTTCTTCCGGCGCATTCACATAAGCCTTGCCAGCAATCAGCTTGGCCACCGCGGGGCGGTTGGCGGTGGCGTCGATGTAGCGGCAGGCATCCAGAATGGCCTTGGTAATGGCCAGCGCGGTATTGGGGTTCTTGGCGACAAATTCAGCGGTGGTGCCCAGTACCTTTTCCGGATGGTCGGTCCAGATTTCCTGGGTGGTGGCAGCGGTGAAGCCGACCTTGTCGTAAATGGCACGTGCATTCCATGGCTCGCCCACGCAGTAACCATCCATATTGCCGATACGCATGTTGGCGACCATTTGCGGTGGCGGTACCACGATGGTTTTCACATCCTGGAAGGGGTGAATGCCGTAAGTCGCCAGCCAGTAGTAGAGCCACATGGCGTGGGTGCCCGTGGGGAAGGTCTGGGCGAAGGTGTAATCGCGGTTTTCATTGTCGAGCAGGCGTTTCAGCGTGGCGCCACCGGTGACGCCCTTGTCCTTCAGCTGGTTGGCCAGCGTAATGCCCTGGCCGTTGTTGTTCAGCGTCATCAGCACGTTCATGTCTTTTTGCTGACCGCCTATGCCCATCTGCACGCCATACACCAGGCCATACAACACATGCGCCGCATGCAGTTCGCCATTGACCACCTTGTCGCGCACGCCAGCCCAGGAAGCTTCCTTGGACGGCACGATCTTGATGCCGTATTTCTTGTCGAAGCCCATCTGCGCAGCCACCACGATAGGCGCACAGTCCGTCAGCGGGATGAAGCCGATTTTGACTTCGGTGAGTTCTGGAGCATCCGAGCCTGCAGCCCATGCCTGGTTGCGCAACCCTGCCGGTAGCATGTTCATCATGACGGCAGCGCCCAGTGCACCGGCGGCGGCGTTCTTGAAAAACTGGCGACGACTGGTGTCGACGTCAGGTGTAGCGTTATCTGCTGCAGTATCTGGTGTTTTTTTCATGTCTGCTCCCTAAAAATGATGCATCAAGTATCAAAATCAAAACCGCAAAAACAAAAAAGGCGTCCAGCCTGCAAACAGTTTCCTGTCTACATGCTGGACGCCTTTGTCCATATTCGTGGAAGCGCAATCGCTTCGTTTAATGTGCTGCTTTGCTAACCTTTGCCTGCATTCAGCTGGGCTAGGTTACTGCTACTTGCAGAGGTCATTTCCTGGTGGATATGCGCTGCTGCATAAACATTAGGCCGCCGTTGGCCTGACATTTTGTCTAGACATAAGCAAACCGTGTGCCAACTTCATTTTAAAAATTAAGCGATTGAATTTTAATGATTTTATAAATAGAAGAGCTGAAATTCAGCCGAGGTGACTTTGTGATGCATCGCACTTATTGTGTGCAAGTGCACCATGATATGAAGTGGACTATTGCCCTTGTGCGGATAGCGTAATGATGTTTTCGGCTATATCAATCAGCTTGCGATTTTGCTCCATCGCCGTGTTGCGCAGCATTTTGTAGGCTTCCATTTCGGATAAGCCCAGTTTGCTCATCAGCAGGCCTTTGGCGCGTTCGATGCGCTTTCTTTCCGCCAGCGATTTTTTGGTTTCCGACAGCTCGTTTTCAATTTCCGCCAGTTGCTGCGATTGCTGTTGCAGCAAGGCAATAATGGATTCCATGGGGTAGGGCGTGAGCTCGTCGTGGGCTAGAAAGGTAAATGCACTTTCCAGTGGAATCGCCAGATTGAAAAACGTGCTGTCGACATTGGCCGTGGGCGTTTGCCTGGCTTTCAATTCGCCCAGATGCAAGCGCGTGTTCTCCAGATCCCGTCGCGCCTCCTCGCTCAAGCTGTTCAGGGTGTCGTGCATGGCGGCCACCAATTGGCACTGGATGTGCCATATTTCCGTGAGCCGTGTGCTGCAAGCTTCAAACCAGGCATCGCTATCAGCGCGCTGGAGTACCTGCTGGTCTTTGGCGGCGGTCAACTTGCTTCTGTAAGCGCGCTGTGTGTGGTGTGCTTCGGTCTCCAGCGTGGTACGCCAAGCTTCGCGCAAGGCATCCGTGCCAAACTGGCTGAACAGCTCAAAATGCCGGTCCTGTTGCGCTATCAGCTCCAGGAGCTTGTGCTGGTGTTCCAGTTGCATGTAGCCCGAACCAAACAGATGCGAGCCCAAGGCGCGCTCCTGCCCCGCAAATTCTTTGCCTTGCACCAGGTTGTAGAGCGCGACCAGATAGGTCGAGATCTTGCTGTTAACGGTATTGTCGGTAATTTCAAAAATGAGTGAAATCAGACTGCCGATCAGCCGCGTGTAGGACTGTATGCAGTCGCTGAAGGGTATTTTTAGTAAGGTGACTTGGTGGCGAAAGGGCAAGAGCTGCTCAAGCCCCAGCAAAATCCATGAAACCAGGGTTAGCTGTTTGGCATCTGCCGAGGTGTTGTGATGGAGGTAGCGTTGCAAGGCCTCTTTAAACGCCGACTCCGAAGCCTGGTTCTGCTCAATGATGGCACTGCGCTCTTTGGCGAAGCGGCTGCCAGCGGAGGCCAGATAAAGACAGCTGGCACCGCGCTCTGCCTGCAGCTGGTGAACCATCCAGCCTATGCTCTCGACAAACTGAATGCTGACGGAGAGCCGTTCCAGCTCTTCGATATGGCGCGTTTTCGCCAATAAAATCGTATTGTCAGGTGAAATATTCTGCATGGTGAGTCAGTGCAAGCAAGAACAGTGCTCAATGCATTCAGGCATGGGGCAGAGAACGGCATGCACTTCGAGACGTCTTGAAGTGGCTGATGATTCGCCGAATTGTAGCTCAGCGAGGCGGCTATACAAACCGCCCGTATTTCTGATGCGGCATCCGGCGCGTTGGTGGGCGCGTCCTGCAGCAGAGTTGGCGGGTTTTGGGGATTAGCGCGGCTGTAGCTGGCAGCTGTGCAGGATGGATTGCTGGAGCGTATTGAAGCTGGAAAGTGCGCCGGTAGCCGTGGCATAAGGCTGCTTTTGCAGATAGATAATCAGAGCCATCTGGCGCGGGGGGATGCTGGCCGATAACTGCTGCAGCCGGCACTGGCAGGCGGATGTCAGGTCGGTGGCCTGCCAGCCCTGGCGACAGGCATGCAGCTGCGATTGCTGCAGGGCCAATGGCCAGGCTTGCTGATTTTGCTGGCCGTCAGGGATATGAGCGCGCAGCTGGGTCAGCAGCTGATACATGAATTCCAGCCCCTGGTTCAGCGCTTTCAGATCGGCAGGGTGCGTGTCATTGGCCGCGATGGTGACCACGCTTTCGGTCTGCTCGGGGATGGCATAGCCTTGTGCGCTCATGAGAATGCGTTTGGCCGGGTTCTGCTCCAGATATTGACGGGTTTGTTCCAGATCGGCGGCGGGGAGTTGCAGGCGTAATTCGGTGGCGCAGTCGGGCAGCGAGCGCAGTTCGACCTGAATGGTGCCATCTTCGCGTCCTTGCTGAAATACCGGTGCAAGCTCGGCCAGCACGGCATTTTCTTCCGTTTGCCAGCGCTGCAGCACCGCATCGCAAGGCTCGGCCAGGGCTGGCAGGGCGGCGGCCAGCAACAGAGCCAGCAGCCAGCGGGAAAAGAAATGGCGCATTGTCATCATGAGCACTGGGAGCATGCAGCGCGGGCGCAAGTTCAGGCGCGCCAGCTTGCATTGCTTCAGGGCTTATTCATGAGCGAGGCTGGCTATATCGGGGACTGCAGGGGACGCGTTGCCAGAGGCTTCGGTATCGTGGAACTGCAGTTTGGCCAGACGCGCATAGAGCCCGCCCATCTGACGCAGTTCTGCTGGCGTGCCGGTTTCCACGATGCGCCCCTGATCCATGACAATAATCCTGTCCACCTGCTGCACCGTGGCCAGGCGGTGCGCGATGATGAGCGTAGTACGGCCTTGCATGGCCGCCTGCAAGCCTTGCTGCACCAGGATTTCGGATTCGGCATCCAGCGCGCTGGTGGCTTCATCCAGCAGCAGGATAGGGGCGTTTTTGAGGATTGCACGTGCGATGGCGATACGCTGGCGTTGCCCGCCCGACAGCCGCGTGCCGCGTTCGCCAAGGAAGGTATCGTAGCCCTTGGGCAGGCGATGGATGAACTCATCGACCTGGGCGGCCTTGGCGGCCATCAGCACTTCAGCATCGGTGGCATAGGGGTAGCCATAGCGGATATTTTCCATGGCATTGGCCGAGAAAATCACCGGGTCTTGCGGCACCACGGCGATCAGGCCGCGCAGGCTTTCCAGGCTGAGCTGGCGTATATCCTGTCCATTGATGGTAATGCTGCCCGCACTGGTGTCGTAAAAGCGCAGCAGCAACTGGAACAAAGTGGTCTTGCCCGCGCCGGAGGGGCCGACCAGCGCAATGTTTTCGCCGGCGGCGATCTCCAGTGTCAGCTCTTGCAAGGCAGGCTGGGTGGGGCGTGAGGGGTAATGAAAGCTGACATGGTGAAAGCCGATGGTGGCTTCCGTGGTCGACTTCAATGCCATGGGTTCTGCCGGTGCTTGAATGGCAGGCTCGGCCTGCAACAGCTCGAGCAGGCGCTCGGTGGCACCCGCGGCCCGCATGATGTCGCCCCAGACTTCGGCCATGGTGCCTACCGCCCCTGCCACCATGGCGGCATACAACACAAACGATGCCAGCTCGCCGCCGGTCATGGCGCCCTCACTGACCTGACGCGCGCCCAGCCACAGCACAAACACGATGGTTCCCAGCACAGCAGTGATGATCAATGCAGTCAGTGCGGCGCGCACACGTACCCGACGGATCGCGGTTTCAAAGCTGAGCTCCGTGCTTTGCTTGAAGCGGCCAATCTCGCGCTGCTCCTGCGTGTAGGACTGCACGGTGGGCATCGCATTCAGGATTTCACCGGCCATGGCCGAGCTGGCGGCGATCTTGTCCTGCGATTCGCGCGAGAGCTTTTTGACAGAGCGGCCGATCAGCATGATGGGCAGTACCAGCAGGCACATCAGCCCGAGGTTGATGGAAAAGAGATAGGTGCTGGTGACGGCCAGCATCACCATGCCGCCGACAAACTGGAACAGGCTGCGCAGGCCCATGGAGGCAGAGCTGCCAACCACGGTCTGGATCAGGGTGGTGTCGGTGGTCAGTCGCGATAGCACCTCGCCGGTCTGCAGGGTTTCAAAGAATTGCGGTGATTGCGTCAGCACGCGGCCGTAGACGGCACTGCGCAAGTCAGCCGTGACGCGTTCCCCCACCCATGAGACGGTGAAATAACGTGCCGCAACCAGCATGGCCCAGGCACAGGCCAGCCCAAACAGCAGCAGGAAGTGGCTGTTGAGATCGCCATTGGCACTCGGCCCCTGCTGCGGCGGTTTGTCAAAACCAAAATCCACCAGATCGCGGAATGCCAGGGGCACCGCCAGCAGGGTGGCACTGGCAAGTGTCAGCAATAACAGGGCGAGCATGATCTGCCAGCGATAGGGGCGGAGGAAGGGCCAGAGCCGACTCAGTGCGGAAAGGCGTTTGGCAGGGGCAGCAGGCACGGGGGTTTCTGCGCTCATATCGGGGGAATCAGGCGTGGTTGTCATGTAAACGACAGACCTTGTTGGGGGTGGGAATGTTCCATGGATTGCATGGTACTCCAGAAATCGCCCGCACAATGCTTAAGGCGCGGGAGAGTCCCCGACTGATAAAAGCCTGCGCATAACTGTAAGCCTCCACTGACACCAGTATCAGACCTACCCCTATGCGCGTTGCGAGCAAGCCCCTATACAGTGGAGCTGCGTGTCAAACAAACAAACGCTTAAACCAAGGAGGGAATTCTGATGATTAAATATTTTATTGCCTGGCTGCTGGGTGTACCGGCATTCCTGCTCATCATCATCTATTTTTTCATGCACTAAATTACATGCACTAAATTAAATGCACGCACGCGCGTGCATAAATACCGTCGGCCTTTGGTCGGCGCCGCATCACAAATTACCCCATAACCAGAGCAGTTCAACTGTTCACTAATTTGAAGAAAAGAGGGAATTTATGTCCATCACGACCATTTTGCTTATCGTACTGATCCTGATGTTGCTGGGTGCGTTGCCGACCTGGGGGCACAGCCGCAACTGGGGCTATGCGCCAAGTGGCGGTTTGGGCCTGGTTGTCATCATTCTGTTGATCCTGCTGCTCACCGGCCGTATTTAGCCATCGTGCCAGCAAGTTAATAACTAACCAGCTTTAGGAGATAGACATGCAAATCCTCAATAAAACCTGGCGGGTGACCGGCATCGTGTTGACGGTGGCGTGTCTTTCCGCCTGTGGCAATATGTCCGCCCGGGACAAGAATACGGCCGTGGGTGCAGGTGTTGGTGCCGCGGCAGGCGCTGTGTTGACGGGTGGCAGCGCTGTCGGTACCGTCGGTGGCGCTGCCGTGGGCGGCATTATCGGCAATCAGGTTGGTAAAGATAAGAAATAGATAAAAGCAGGGAGGAGACCACCGAGTGCCTGGCACCAGGTGGTGATGTTGAGAAAAAGCCGGAGCATGATTGCTCCGGCTTTTTTATGTATTCCAATAGCTTCTGTTACAGGCATTCTCTTTTCTATGCATCCAGCCTGCAGGTGTCATATCCATTCCAGCCTTCCCAAAGGTAGACACGGCATATCGCCCAGGTCTGTTTTATACTGTGAGCCCATTGCACATCACTCACGGTCATTATGAAAACTATCCTGAAGAATAGCGTGTGGCTGCTCGTTGCCATCCTGGGGGCGGCAGCGGTGGGAGGCATCGCCCTGCATCGCGGCGAGAGTATCAACTCCCTGTGGTTTATTGCCGCGGCATTATGTGTGTATGCCCTGGCGTATCGGTTTTACTCGGCATGGATCGCCGCCCGGGTGCTGATGCTGGATGCCTCGCGGGCCACGCCCGCCGTGCGCCTGGATAACGGCCGCGATTTTGTGCCTACCAATAAATGGATCGTCTTCGGCCATCACTTTGCGGCGATTGCCGGGCCTGGCCCATTGGTAGGGCCAACGCTGGCCGCCCAGTTTGGCTATCTGCCAGGTACCTTGTGGATATTGTTTGGTGCCGTGCTGGGGGGAGCCGTGCAGGATATGGTGACCTTGTTCCTGTCCACCCGCCGTAATGGGCGCAGCCTGGGTCAGATGGCGCGTGAGGAACTGGGCGCAATAGGCGGCACCGCCGCTCTGGTCGGCACCTTTGCCATCATGATCATCCTCATCGCCGTGCTCGGGCTGGTGGTGGTCAATGCCATGAAGCACAGCCCCTGGGCGACTTCTACCGTGGCGGCGACGATTCCCATCGCCATGATTGTCGGTTTGTACATGCGCCACTTCCGTGCGGGCAAGGTGCTGGAAGCCTCTGCTCTGGGCGTGATCCTGCTGTTGCTGTCCGTGGCGGGCGGTGGCTGGGTGGATCATCATCCCACCTTGCGCGTGTGGTTTGACCACGAAGGCCTGACCCTGGCCTGGTGGATTATTGCCTACGGCTTTGCTGCCGCCATTTTGCCGGTGTGGCTGCTGCTGGCGCCACGCGATTATCTCTCCACCTTCATGAAACTGGGCACTGTCATCGTGCTGGCGATTGCGATTCTGATGCTGCAGCCGGAAGTCAAAATGCCGGCACTGACGCAGTTTATTGATGGCACCGGCCCCATTTTCGGCGGCAAGCTGTTCCCGTTTGTCTTCATCACCATCGCTTGCGGCGCTATTTCCGGTTTCCACGCGCTGATTGCCTCCGGCACCACGCCCAAGCTGCTGGAAAACGAGCGCGACATCCGCATGATCGGCTATGGCGCCATGTTGCTGGAGTCTTTCGTTGCCATCATGGCGATGATTGCCGCCACCGTGCTTGATCCGGGCGTGTTTTTTGCCATCAACAGCCCGGCGGGCATCGTCGGCAAGGAAGCAGCCGATGCCGTTGCCACCATCAGCGGCTGGGGCTTCCCGGTCACCGTGGCGCAAATGGAGTCGCTGGCGCGCGAGATGGGCGAGGCCACGCTGTTTGCCCGTACCGGGGGTGCGCCGTCGCTGGCGGTGGGCATGGCCAGCATTTTTGGCAGTGCGTTCGGCCAGGGCCTGCTGGCGCTGTGGTATCACTTTGCCATCATGTTCGAGGCGATTTTCATCCTGACCACGCTGGATGCGGGCACCCGCGTCGGCCGCTTCATGCTGCAGGACATGCTAGGCAATATCTGGCCCAAACTGGGCGAGACCTCCTGGTATCCCTCGGTATTGTTTACCAGCGCGCTGGTGGTCGCCGGATGGGGCTATTTCCTTTACATCGGCGTGATTGACCCTAATGGCGGCGTCAATATCCTGTGGCCGCTGTTTGGTATTTCCAACCAGATGCTGGCGGCCATTGCTTTGTCGGTTGCCACGGGTATTTTCGTCAAATCCGGCCGTCTCAAATATGCCTGGGTCACGGCACTTCCGCTCACCTGGCTGGTCATTATTACCAGCACCGCCGCCTGGCAGAAAATCATGAGCGACGATGTGCGCGTGGGCTTTTTTGCCGCCGCCAATGATATGGCGGCCAAACTGGCGGCAGGTGCTTTGCCACCAGAAAAAGCCGCCGTGGCACCGCAACTGATTTTCAACCAGCAACTGGATGCCTGGCTGACGCTGTTTTTTGTCGTGATACTGTGGGTGGTGATACTGGATATGCTGCGCGTGTGCTGGCGCTATCTGGCAGGCAAGCCGGTACGGCCATCGACCGAGCACCCGCACGAACCAGCACCGCTGAATGCCCAATGGGCAAGGGATTGAACATGCTGAATAAATTGAAAGCGTTTTGGCGCGTGGTGCGCCGCCTGTCTGGCGATGATGCCTACGAGCGCTATCTGCGGCATCACGCCGAGCAGCACGTGGACGAGCCGCCACTGACGCGCGAAGCCTTTTTCAAGCAATGGCAGGATGGCAAATGGAAAGGCGTGAAGCGGTGCTGCTAACTCGGGATACCGCTGAACCCGCCATCTCCGGTCAGGAGCTCAGTGCGGCGGATATTGGCCGGGTGATCGAAATGGCGTGGGAAGATCGCACGCCATTCGAGGCTATTGCATTTCAATTTGGCTTATCTGAAGCTGCGGTGATTGATCTCATGCGGCGGCAGCTGCGCGCTTCGGCATTCCGGTTATGGCGCAAACGCATGCAGGGGCGGGCCACCAAGCATGCCGCCCTGCGCAGCCCCGAGGTGGCGCGGCATCGTGCCCGGCATCGGGTGCCGCAGTTTTAAGCCCGCGGCTGGCGGCACAGGTAAAAACATCACCAGCCCCGCAATGACCATGGGCAGGCTAAGCCCCATCGATAACAATCCCAGATAACTATCCGTATTTTCACGCGCTTCAAGTGGTTCTGCGTGGATGCCGACACATGCCTTTCAGCCGTCAGATGCGCCAAGAAAGTCACCACATGTTCACCCTTGAGGGTTTGGGGATGGCCTTGTTATGGAAGGGAATAAAGCGCTTGACCCAGTTCACATAGGCTTTTTCGGTTCTGATACTATAGTGCATCATCCGGATGCGAGGCTGAGACCTGCTCAAACAATTTTAGTGGATGACTGGCATTCCCTTTAGTAGACATCATGGTGTGTGATCAGTTGTATATAAGAATTAAAGGTGCATTAAACATGCGCTACTCAATGATTTATATAGGGACTAAAAATTAGTAAATTAATATCATCCATCCTCAAATAAATAGTAAGTGATTTATTAGGGGATATTTAACGTTAGAGCCACCACTAATCCATTACTGAGCGGAAAAAATGAAAGAAAAAATTGTCAGTGGATTTTTTAGCATATCTGGCCTATCGATGGTTATAGGGTGCGCAGGTTTTATATCTGCGTTTGTTACTATGTTCGTAAATACCAGTGACCAAATATCTATTAAATGGATCATATTTACAGTTCTTACGCTTGGAACAATAGTTCTTATTCTTCTTAAAATAATTTTTGACCTATATAACGAGAGACGAACACTGCCGCCTTACGAAACTCCGATAAAGTACATAAAAGAAGAAAACGTTTTTGTTATACGTAGAAACGAGAATTTTGTAAGCAACATTATATTGGGTTGCTATGCACAAATAGATGGAATTGACAGGCTTGCGTATCTTGGTTTTGTTCACATAATCCAAGACAAAATAATTCAGATTAAGATCAAGAAGGATTTTAAGGTTCTAGATCAAATCCCGGAAACACTAGAAGGTCTTAAGAATGTTCTCATAAGGCCGGTTGTTCCAATTACGGCGCTAGATCAAATAGATTCGCAGGGGAATTAAAATGTCTGACCGATATTTCTCAAAAGTTGCCTCAGTTAGAGATAGCTACACAATCATAATCAGCAAAGGTTCCGAGCACGGCGTTAAGTCAGGGGACAAGTTCTTAATCGTCGGCTTAGGAGAGGTAATCAAAGACCCAGATTCAGGGGAGGATATTGAGCAACTTGAAATTGTTCGTGGCAAGGCAATTGCAAAACATGTTCAAAACAAAGTAACTACGCTTGAGTCTTGTGAGTACTACAAATCATCGGATGTTCGTGAGATAAAGAAAGTAACGACAAAAACATCCGGCGCACTGAGTATTTTTGGCCCACAAGACTCAGTTACTGAATCAATAAAGCCTGGAGAGAGCATGCTGCAGAAGTTCGAGGGAGTTAAAGTTGGCGACTTCGCAATTAAGCTCTAACAATTCCCTTCGCGGCTTCGCTGCTAAGGCTGCCCCTAACGTCAAACGTTAGAGCATATGTCATCGACAGCGGAACAATGGGAACAATTGCTGACGACTGCAGTGATGCAAGAGAGGCTAATTTCTGTGTCTCTGTACATAACTGCTTTCGAACTGCTCAAAGATTCAATCATTGATCGGATCAGATCATTCTACATGATCGGAATCGATGAAAATGATATGGTCATTGACGACAAGTACAAGAAGGCAGTCCTCTCAAGAAACAAAAATCCCCTGCAAGCATCGCTAGATTGGCTAACTGAAAATCAAGTGATTGATGCTGATGATGTTGAGTCTTTTGAACGCATCCGCACGACTCGAAATTTATTAGCTCATGAGCTTCCGGCAATGGTCATGGGGGCCAAGAATCTTAAACACACCGAGCGCTTTCAAGAGCTTGTGGCGCTTCTCAAGAAGATTGAGGTTTGGTGGGTAGTGAATATGGAAATCCCGACCAATCCCGATTTTGACGGCCAAGAGATCGATGAAGAAGGAATCGTTCCCGGGCCTGTGCTGATGATACAAATGATGCTGGAAGTACTTTCCGGCAACGAAGAGCTGCTCAAGCATTACAAGGCAAACAGCAATGTGGCCACCGGGCTCTAGCCACTCTGTCGAGAGGGACCGGCGCTTTTGGTGCCCTTCTCGGCTTCGCCGCTGCGGCGACCCCTCATGTCAAACGTTAGGCAATCTCGATAAGGATTCGGTATGAGCGCTGCCGAACAATTTAAAATCAACCTAAATCAGAACCTTTGGGGTGTTGTTGTCAGCTTTAGCGCACTCGGGGCTGCTGAGTATTACAATCTCAGTACTTTGTTTTGGTTTGCAGTTGTTGTTTCTGTAATCATGGTTGCATCTATTGCAGTCACAACACTTGCGTACACAATAAAATATTGGAAAATCAAACAATGAGTCAGCCCCACCCATTCATCAAGCGGGACGCGCTAAAACGCGCCCCTTATGTCAAATGTTATGTTTCAGTGAGCCCCCGATGACCTATCTCGAATTCATTACCGGAATGACTCAGGCACTAGCATGGCCCATGCTTATTTTTGCGCTTCTTTTCTATTATCGAGATAAGCTTACTGAGTTTGCTATCGAAATGCAGGGGGCCAAGCTACAAGTAAAACTGGTCAAAGAGGGAGAGGCGCCAAAAGCAAACGAGGCATACTTAGCTGTAAAGCACGAAACGGCCTACTACAAGCTTTACTCGAATGGCGTGCTAGTTCAGAACCTGAAAATACGTGTAATGCCAGGAATAGAGAATCTCCCGCTCATCTATCCAATTACATTTCCAAACGAGCTTTTGTCAATTCAGATTGTTGGCGAGGACGCCGCTTGGACTACAAGAGCTTCGCTTGGCAACTGTGATTTAAGAGTAGCACCTTCCAGTCATGAAAGAGAGCTTCAACTGAGGATTTCAGGCATATGAAACATAACCCTGCAGTCGAGCGGGAAAGTCAACAAGCTGCGCTTGTTGGTTCCCTCTGCCCTCCGCGCTCCGGCTGCCCCCACTTACACGTTAGCGAACAAGACACATGACGAACTCGAATCTTTCAAAATCATTTCTGTGGCTTGCTGGAACGCTTGTCATCGGTGCATTAGGCTCAGGGCTGTGGGAAGTTGCCTTCAAGCCCGGTCTTTATTGGCTAGGGAATGCTCTGTTGGATATTGGTACGCTCGGCCTAACCAGCTTGAGAGACGCAATCTACGAAGAAATTGCTCGTGGCAGCTATGAACGAGCAGGCGAAAAGACGCTCTCAATCCTCATTGGTATCTTTGCCGGACTGATGACTATAAGCACGGGGACGCTGATATCGGGCAGATCCCGCCGGGAAGATGGTTCACCTCAACGTCTAATGAGGTTGTTGCGCTACCAACGAGTGTTCATCTTGTTTGGGGTCGCATTCTCTGCATTTGTCATAGTTCAAGGCGCAAGGCTTATTTACATCAATCGCGCAGCCAACCATCTTGAGCAACTTCAGCGAATTGTAGCGCCCTATGTGCCACTGGAGCAGCGAATTGTGTACGCCTCTCGGGCGGGTCAGTTGCACACCCGTCAGCAGTATGTCGAACTACTGGATGAATTGATGGAAGTCGCGAAGAAGAACAACGCCTATATTCCAACCTTCGACATCTACTGATGTACGTTAGCCCATCATTCAAGCGGGACTGGCTAAAGCCAACCCCTTAATTAATATTAGGCATACTGAGCTATGTCCCATAAGATCGAGGCCCCTCACCTTGAACGTTAGTCATATGAAACAGACCATAAGGCCATTAAGCCAAGAAGAATCTGCTTCCCTTGAAGCTTAATGTTAAGTGGGTGCGAGAACACTACGAAGCAAACCCTGAAAATTTATAAGGCTCGATAGCAGGCAAGTTAGCGATCATAAACTCTGACCTGCCCCCCTCTAACGTACCATTAGAAAATGAAATTTTCGGCACAATTTCACCAAGAATGAAGGGAGATTGTGTTGTGAAGAGGTCAAAGTTTACGGAAGAGCAGATCGTATAATCAGGGGCAGGTGTCTAGGTAAGTCTCAGACACAGCGCCCCCCATTGGTCGCCACAGTTTCTAGGGGCGTGGTTGGCGGCACAAGTAAAACATCACCAACCCTGCGATTACCATGGGCAGACTGAGCCACTGGCCCATGCTCAGCCCCATCGATAACAGGCCAAGGTAGCTATCCGGCTCGCGGGTGTATTCCGCCAGAAAGCGGAAGCTGCCGTAGCCGATGAGAAAGAGCGCCGAGACCGTGCCGCGTGGTCTGGGTTTGCTCGAATAAATCCATAAAATCAGGAACAGCACGACACCTTCCAGCGCAAATTCATAGAGCTGCGAGGGGTGGCGCACGACGTTGTCCACCTTGGGGAAAATCATGCCCCAGGGCATGTCGGTGGCCCGGCCCCACAGCTCGCCGTTGATGAAGTTGCCCATGCGTCCTGCACCCAGGCCTATCGGTACCAGTGGTGCCACAAAGTCCATGATCTCCAGCCAGCGCTTGCCGGTTTTGCGGGCAAACAGCGCCATGGCCGCCAGTACGCCGAGAAACCCGCCGTGGAATGACATGCCGCCTTGCCACAGGTAAAGGATTTCATGCGGATGCTGGCTGAAGTAAGTGGGCTGGTAAAACATGACATAACCAAGTCGCCCGCCGATGATGACGCCCAGCGCTCCGTAAAACAGAATGTCATCGACATCGCTGACCTTCCAGCCAGAGTCGGGGTTGCGGCGTATGCGCCACTTGCCCAGCCACAGCAGGCTCAAAAAGCCCAGCAGGTACATGAGGCCATACCAATGGATGCCGAAGCTGCCGATATGAATGGCGATGGGGTCGAATTCTGGATGTATAAGCATGGTGGAAGCAGGCCTGCCCAAGTCGGCTAGCCCTTGGTTCTGTTGGTATTCATGATGTGCTATGGTAACCGAAAATAATGACAATCAGGATCGCGCAAGCAAATTGCCGATGTGCGATACCGGTTTTGGGAGGGTTACATGCAACACTCAGGGATGGAAACGTCCATGCAGAATCCGGGGGAGATCCCAGCTCAGCCCATTACCCTGGAAGTGCTCTGCCGCTTTGCGGTAGCCATGTTTCAGCACACTAATGAAAAAATTGCCCTTTATAACCTGAAGGCCGAGACGCGCTATATCAACCCCGCGCTCCAGGCGATATTGCCTGATCACTTGGGCGGAACCGCCGATGTGGTGCTGCATCCTTTTTTCTGGAATTACCGCGAGACGCTGGAAGAGGTGATCCGAACAGGCCGACCGGGTGGCTGCGTGGCGCATTTCACCGTGGGTAGCCAGGAAATATTTGATCTCATCAGCTTCAGTCCATTGTCAGATGAACATGGCCAGATGATCGGTGTGCTGGCGATAGGCCGCCAGACCGACCAGCGCGATGCCGCGGAGACGCTGGAGATCCGCCGCCGCGAGCAATATCAGCGTGCCGTGCTGAATACCTTTCCTTTCATGGTGTGGCTGAAAGACAAACAAAGCCGCTTTCTGGCCACCAACAAGGCGTTTGCTGAAGTGCTGCAAATTGCGCATGACGAAGACATGCGTGGCAAGACGGATTTTGACTATTTCCCCCACGCCATGGCGGAGGGTTATGTGGCGGATGATCAAGAAGTACTGGCTTCCGGCGCAGCCAAGATGCTGGTGGAGCCCATCATGAATCCAGACGGCCAGCTGCATTGGGCGGAAACCTACAAATCGCCGGTGGTAATTGATGGACAGGTCATCGGGACGGTGGGCTTTGCGCGGGACATCACGGCAGAGCGCCGGCTGGAGGCAGAAATCGCCCGCCGTGAGAATGAATATTCCATGCTAGTGCAAAATCTGCCGCTGACGGTGGTGCGCTATGACCGCGAGTGCCGCCGTGTGTTTGTGAACTCGTATTGCGCCATGCGCGAAAGCCTGCAGCAGCGTATCAGTGAGGTGATGGGCAAGACGCCGGCCGAGTATTGGAGCGGAAATATCATCAATATCACGGCCGAGGATTACCAGAAACGTATTCTTGAGGTGATGGCGACGGGCGAGTCCGATACCCTGGAACTGATCACGCAGTATGGCGAGGAGCAACTGGTGCACCTGGTTCGCATCGTGCCGGAGCGCTCAGCAACTGGTGAGGTGATTGGCGCCATGACGGTGGCGAGTGATGTCACGGAAAACAGCCGTTACCGCAAGCGGATCGAGCAGCTGGCTTACCACGATATCCTGACCGAGTTGCCTAATCGCTTGCTGTTCAATCAGCAACTGCAAATGCTGATTGAACAGACGCAAACCAACAAGCATGGCTTCTGCCTGCTGTTTATTGATCTGGATAACTTCAAGACCATCAACGACACCCTGGGCCATTCGGTCGGCGACAAGTTGCTGATAGAAGTCTCGCGCCGGATTCGCCAGTTGCTGGGCAAGGATGACATGCTGGCGCGCATGGGCGGCGACGAGTTTGCCATTTCCCTGCCACATTGCCTGTCCCGTCTGGACGCCGCCTTGCTGGCAGCCCGCATTATTGATGCGCTCAATGTGCCGTTTGAAGTGTCCAGCATCAAGTTTTTTGTGTCAGCCAGCATGGGCATTGCTTTTTACCCTGAGGACAGCAGCCATCTGGATGATTTGCTCAAGCACGCCGATCTGGCCATGTACCACGCCAAGCGGCAGGGGCGTAACAATTTCCAGTTTTACAACCAGGAGCTGACCGTCAATGCGGCCGAGCGTTTGCTCATGGAAAATCTGCTGCGGCAGGCGTTGGCAAAAGGCGAGCTGCAGCTGTATTACCAGCCCATCATGGAGCTGGCGACAGGCGAGATGTATGGCGCCGAAGCCCTGCTGCGCTGGAACAGTTTTGACCTCGGCATGGTGGGGCCGGACAAATTCATTCCCATCGCCGAGGAGCGGGGCATGATCGTCGAGATTGGCGGCTGGGTGCTGCGCGAGGGCTGCCGTACCGCCGTGGCCTGGAATGCGCTGCGCAGCCAGCCCTATGTGCTGGCCATCAATCTGTCTTCGCGGCAATTCATGCAGCAGGATTTCCTGACCACGATTACCGACTGCCTGCAGGAAACCGGATGTCATCCGCAATGGCTCAAGTTTGAAATTACCGAAAGTCTGCTGCTGCATGATAGCGACCATATACGCCAGACGCTGGAAGCGCTGCATTCCATCGGCATTGCCATTGCGATTGATGATTTTGGTACCGGGTATTCGGCGCTGGGCTATCTGAATAAATTTCCGGTGAGTCAGGTCAAGATTGACCGCTCGTTTGTCAGCGATATTGCTACCAATACCGAATCGGCGCTGCTGGTCAAAGCCATCATTGCCATGGCCGATAGCCTGGGCAAGGATTTGGTGGCCGAAGGCGTGGAAACTGCCGAGCAGGCCGAACTCCTCAGCCAGCTTGGCTGCCAGTATGTGCAAGGCTATTACTACGGCCGTCCGGTGCCGCTGGAGACCTTCAACCAGTCGTTGCGTTGATGCAACGTCGTGGTCCGCTTGGACCGCTCAAATGATGCAAGATAGAGACATCTCACGTCCTCGACGTTGATCTGGGTTAAAATTTACTTTTTTGATTCCACTCGGATTAACGCCATGCCTGAATACCGTTCCCGTACTACCACCCATGGCCGCAATATGGCGGGTGCCCGTGCCTTGTGGCGGGCTACCGGCATGAAGGAAGAAGACTTCACCAAGCCAATTATTGCGATTGCCAATTCCTTTACCCAGTTTGTGCCTGGCCATGTCCACCTCAAGGATCTGGGCCAGATGGTCGCCCGTGAAATTGAGCGTGCTGGCGGGGTTGCCAAGGAGTTCAACACCATTGCCGTGGATGACGGCATTGCCATGGGCCACGGTGGCATGCTGTACAGCCTGCCCAGCCGCGACCTCATTGCCGATAGCGTTGAGTACATGGTCAACGCCCACTGTGCCGATGCACTGGTGTGCATCTCCAACTGCGACAAGATCACTCCTGGCATGCTGATGGCCGCACTGCGTCTGAATATCCCGGTGGTATTTGTGTCTGGCGGTCCTATGGAAGCGGGTAAGGTCAACTGGCAAGGCACTTTTCACAAGCTGGATCTGGTGGATGCCATGGTGGCCGGCGCTGACAGCAAGGTGAGCGATGCGGAGTCCGAGGCGATTGAACGTTCGGCCTGTCCTACCTGTGGTTCATGCTCCGGCATGTTTACCGCCAACTCCATGAACTGCCTGACCGAGGCGCTGGGCCTGTCGTTGCCCGGCAATGGCTCCACACTCGCCACGCACGCTGCCCGCAAGGAGCTGTTCCTGAAGGCGGGTCGCCTGATTGTGGAGATCACCAAGCGCTACTACGAGCAGGACGACGAAAGTGTATTGCCGCGCAACATTGCCAACTTCAAGGCCTTTGAGAATGCCATGAGCCTGGATGTGGCCATGGGCGGCTCTACCAACACCGTGCTGCATTTGCTGGCCGCTGCGCATGAAGCGGGCGTGGATTTCACCATGGCCGATATTGACCGCATTTCGCGCAATGTGCCTTGCGTCTGCAAGGTAGCGCCTGCCACTGCCAAGTACCACATGGAAGACGTGCACCGCGCTGGTGGCGTGATGGGTATTTTGAGCGAGCTGAATCGCGCCGGAAATATCCATGCGGATACGCCTACCGTGCACAGCCCAACCTTGGGTGATGCACTGGCGAAGTGGGATATCACCACCACTACCGACGAAGACGTGAAGAAATTCTATCGCGCTGCGCCTGGCGGCATCTCCACCACCATCGCTTTCAGCCAGTCCATGCTGTGGCCTGAGCTGGATACGGACCGTGAGGAAGGCTGCATCCGCAACAAGGAGCATGCTTACTCGCAGGATGGCGGCCTTGCCGTGCTGTACGGCAACATTGCGCTGGATGGCTGTATCGTCAAGACCGCCGGTGTGGATGACAGCATTCTCAAATTTACCGGGCGTGCGCGCATTTTTGAATCGCAGGATGCGGCGGTTGAAGGCATTCTCGGTGACAAGGTCGTGGCGGGCGATGTCGTGGTCATTCGTTACGAAGGTCCGCGTGGTGGCCCTGGCATGCAGGAAATGCTGTATCCGACCTCCTATCTCAAGTCCAAAGGTCTTGGCAAGGAATGTGCTTTACTTACGGACGGACGTTTTTCTGGCGGTACCTCGGGTCTCAGTATCGGCCATGCATCGCCGGAAGCGGCTGAAGGCGGCGCCATTGGTCTGGTGGAAGAGGGCGATACCATCGAAATCGATATCCCCAACCGTACCATCCATCTGGCCGTGAGCGATGAAATCCTGGCGCACCGTCGTGCCGCCATGGAAGCGCGCGGCAAGGATGCCTGGAAACCACAGGCGCGTGAGCGTCATGTGTCACCAGCCCTGCGTGCCTATGCTGCCATGAGTACCTCGGCGGCTCGCGGCGCAGTGCGGGATGTCAGCCAGATCGAAAAATAATATTGTAAGGATCAAGAGTCGGATGCAATCCATACAGCAGTTGAATGCGCGTTACGGCGTTGGCCAGAAAATCCATTTCTATTCCGATCAGAATGGTTTGGTAACGGTTCATATTGAAAACCCCCATGCCTCGGCCAAGATCGCCCTGCAAGGCGCGCATGTCATGGAGTGGCAACCTCATCACTCGGAAGAGCCGGTATTGTGGCTGTCGGATCAGGCGCGTTTTGTTCGTGGCCGCTCGATTCGCGGTGGGGTGCCGGTCTGCTGGCCCTGGTTTGGTGCACATGCCACCGATGAATCCCTCTGTCCGCACGGTTTTGCCCGCGTGGCCCAGTGGAAAATCGTGGATACCGTCATTGATCCGGATGGCGCCACACGCATCATCATGCAGCTCATTGAAACCCAGCAGCTCGGCAAGCAATGGCCGCATCACTGTGAAGTCACCCTCACGGTGATTGTCGGCTCCGCCCTGCGTATGCAGCTCACCACCACCAATACCGGTACTGCACCGTTTGTGCTGGGTGAGGCGTTGCATACCTATTTTCATGTCAGCGATATTGAAGTCATCAAGATCAGCGGGCTGGATAACACCCAGTATCAGGACAAGGTGGAAGGCTATGCCGTCAAGCAGCAGCAGGGCGACATCCGCTTTACGGAAGAAACCGATCGGGTCTATATCAATACCGAGAGCACCTGTGTGATTGAAGATCCGGGCCTGCGCCGCCGCATTACCGTGCAGAAATCCGGCAGCAAATCGACCGTGGTATGGAACCCCTGGGGACAGAAAGCCGCCGAGATCGGCGATCTGGGCAGTCATTCGGGCTGGCGCCACATGGTGTGCGTGGAGTCTGCCAATGCGACTGACAATGTCGTCACCGTCGCACCGGGCGAAGTCCATATGCTGGAAGTGGAATACAGCACCGAATATTACCTCTAGCCTGCATGGCGAAGGGGTCGCCTGGCAGCCGGATTGAACGGCTGGCGGTCAGGCAAGTCAGAATGATGCATGTGCAAGTGATGCATGACAGGACACGGTCAACGTTCAGGCTTTATTGACGTTGATAGGGTGTAGGTGATGCGCGAGATTGACAGGGTTAATAAAACGCTTAAGCACTTTCCAAGGCGAGGCAATCCTAGGTATCATTACAAGTTGTATTAACGTAGTTTTTACAAGACCGAGATGAAGGAGAAAGCATGAAAGGTTTATTAATGACGGTTGCAGCCGCCGGCACTTTGATGCTGGCTGGACAAGCAAGCGCAGCAGATGCTAAGGCCGCTGAAGCCCTGGCGCAAAAGAATGGCTGTCTGGCATGTCACAGTGTTGCCAACAAGGTAGTGGGTCCTGCTTACAAGGACGTTGCTGCCAAGTACAAGGGCGACAAGACAGCAGAAGCCAAGCTGATCGCCAAGGTCAAGGCTGGTGGTAGTGGTGTTTGGGGTCCTATCCCAATGCCGCCTAACAGCCCACACGTAAAAGACGAAGACATCAAGACTATCGTTGAATGGATTCTGACTCTGTAATTACGGATTACAGTTTTCAAACAAAAAAGCCGGTTCAAAAGACCGGCTTTTTTGTTGCTCGCAGTTCTCAATGCATGAGGTTGAAATCGCAGTCGCAGGTGATGTTTCTGCCTATAGCTGGGCGGCTGTTATGACGATTTCAATCCGCCACTCTGGTCGGGCCAGTGCTGCCTTTACCGTCGCACGCGGGGGAGCCGCTCCGGCGGGCACCCAGGCATCCCACACTTTGTTCATGCCGTCGTAATCGGCCAGGTCGGCCAGAAAAATCTGCGCCATCAGGATGCGCGATTTATCGCTACCAGCTTCTGCCAGCAAGTTATCGATCATGGTCAGCACTTCGGCGGTTTGGCCCTGGATATCCAGACTGCCATCGTTGGGGACCTGGCCAGCCAGGTAAATCATCCCATTGAAAATGGTGGCCTCGCTGTAGCGGGCACCGGGATGTAAACGTTGAAGGTCGGACATAAGAATTAACGCGCTTGTTTATTGAGAACGCTATGGTGCCTGGAATAAACAAAATAGAACACTATCCCGATCAGCACCCAGATAATAAAGCGATGCCAGGTTTCATTGGGCAGGAATACCATCAATGCCCCGCATGAAATCACGCCCAGCAGGGGAATCAGCGGGTTCCATGGATTCTTGAAGGGGCGCTTGAGATCAGGCTGACGTTTTCGCAATACCATGACGCCTATGCACACCATGACAAAGCTTGCCAGGGTGCCGATGTTCACTGTCTCCGCGAGTTCGCCCAGCGGGAAAAAGCCGGCGATGGAGGAAATAATCAGCGCGCAAAGCAGAATGATGCGCACCGGCGTGCGTCGCTCCGGATTGAGCTTGGAAAACACGGGGGAAATCAGACCATCGCGGCTCATGGCATAGAGGATGCGGGTGAGGCCATACATGAGCACTAGCAGCACGGTAATCAAGCCGGCCAGCACGCCGGTCGCCACCAATGTGGAAGACCAGGTAAAGCCGATTTTGGTCAGCGCATAGGCCACGGGGGAGCTGACATTGAGTTCGGTGTAATGCACCATCCCGGTCAGCAGGCCTGAGACCAGAATGTAGACCAGGGTGCAGAAGGTCAGCGAAGCGATCAGGCCGATGGGCAGGTCACGCTGGGGGTTTTTAGCCTCGTCTGCTGCGGTGGAAACCGCATCAAAACCAAAGTAGGCAAAAAACACCAGGGAAGCTCCAGCCAGCACACCGATGGTATGCCCATCTGCATGCTTGTCGAACCAGCCAAACGGCATAAAGGGCTGCCAGTTGTCGGCATGAATGTGCAGGGCGGCAATGCCGACAAAAATCACGATGGTGCTGAGCTTGATTGCCACAATGATGTTATTGACCTGCGCGCTCTGTTTTACGCCGCTGATCAGCAGCAGGGCCAGCACCCAGATAATGCCAAACGCGGGCAGGTTGATGATGCCGCCCTGACTGGGAGCCTTGGTGAGCAGTTCCGGCAGGTGGATATTGAAATTCGCCAGCGTACCGATGAAATACCCGGACCAGCCATTGGCAACTGCAGCCGCTCCCACCCCATACTCAAGCAGCAGTATCCAGCCCATGATCCAGGCGATGAGTTCACCGAAGGCGACATAACTGTAGCCATAAGCGCTGCCGGAGCCGCCTACTGAAGCGGCCAGTTCGGCGTAGGAGAGCGCTGCGAAACCAGAGGCAATGCCAGCAAAAATAAATGAGACCACCACCGCTGGCCCTGAGAGGGTGGCGGCTGCAATGCCGGTCAGCACGAAAATGCCGGTGCCGATGGCGCATCCTATGCCCAGCAGCGCCAAGTCAAAGGCGCTGAGACATTTTTTTAGACCGCTGCGGTCTTCAGTATCAATCGGCTTGGTACGAAAAAGCTGTGCAAACATGCGATCCCCTATTTTTTGAAAATAGTATGCACGAAATATGCCTGTCGCCTACGCCTTGAAGTAACGGTCGGTTTCCGCCTTGATCACCTTGGAAAGTACCAGCAGGCCGATCAGATTGGGAATCGCCATCATGCCATTCATCAGATCAGAGAAATTCCACACCAGTTCCAGGCTGATGCTGGCACCCACCGCGACCGCCAGGGTGAACACCAGACGATAAATCTTGATACTGCGGAAGCCGAACAGGTATTCCACGGCTTTTTCGCCGTAGTAATTCCAGCCGATGAGGGTGGAATAGGCAAACAGCGCGGTTGAAATGGCGACGATGTATTTGCCGGTGTCGCCCAGGGTTTCTGCCATGCTGATGCTGGTGAGCTGGCCTGCGCTGACGCCATGCTTCCAGGCCGTGGCGGTGAGGATGATGAGGGCGGTCATGGTGCACACCACCAGCGTATCAATAAAGGTTTGCGTCATGCTGACCAGTGCCTGGCTGACCGGGTCTTTGGTGCGAGCGGCGGCGGCGGCAATGGGTGCCGAGCCGAGGCCGGATTCATTGGAAAACACGCCGCGGGCAATGCCATAACGCATGGCGGCGGCGACCGTGGCGCCGGCAAAGCCTCCACCGGCGGCGGCCGGGCTGAAGGCGTGATGGAATATCAGATAAAACGCATGCGGGATTTCGCTAAAGTTGTAGGCCAGCACCACCAGGCCGCTACCCACGTACACCAAGATCATGAGTGGCACCAGATAAGAGGTGAACTTGCCGATGGACTTGATGCCGCCGATGATCACGAGGCCGGTCAGCACCATGAGGATAAAGCCGGTGAGCTCGGTGGGGATGTGAAAGGTGGATTTGAAGATTTCTGCCGTGGCATTGGCCTGCGCCATATTGCCAATGCCAAAGGCGGCACAGGCGGTGAAGAAGGCGAACAGGGCGCCCAGCCACGGCATGCCCACGCCTTTTGCCAGGTAGTACATGGGGCCGCCGCGCATGCCATGCGGGCCTTTTTCACGGTATTTGATGGCGAGGACGGCTTCTGAATATTTGGTCACCATGCCGACCAGGCCAGTCATCCACATCCAGAACACAGCGCCTGGCCCGCCCAGGGTAATGGCGGTGGCAACGCCGACAATATTGCCTATGCCCACGGTGGCGGCAAGCGCGGTCATCAGCGCGGCAAAGTGGCTGATATCGCCGTCGTGCCCGACTTCTTTTTTGAAAATCAGCTTGAATGCCAGTGGCAGGGTGCGGAACTGCAAACCCTTGAGCAGCACGGTCAGGTAAAGGCCGGTGCCCACCAGCAGGATCAGCATGGGCGGCCCCCAGATCCAGCTGGATAATGTGGCGATGACGCTTTCAACGGTTTGCATTTATCACTCCCTTTTTACAGGGATTATAAGCACAAACCGCGCCGATCAAGCTAACCCAGCCAGTTTTTATCGATCAGGAAATCGCTGTAGAGACGGGCTTCAGGCGAGCCTGCTTCGGGTTTCCAGTCATAGCGCCATTTGACGATGGGTGGCATGGAAAGCAGGATGGATTCGGTACGACCATTGGATTGCAGGCCAAACAGCGTGCCGCGGTCATACACCAGGTTGAATTCCACATAGCGGCCACGACGATAGGCCTGGAAATCGCGTTCGCGCTCGCCATAGGCCATGTCTTTGCGGCGCTGCACGATAGGCATGTAAGCCTGAATGAAGGCATCGCCTACATTGCGGATCAGGGCAAAGCTCTGCTCAAAGCCCAGCTCATTGAAATCATCAAAGAAGATGCCGCCTATGCCGCGTGGCTCCTTGCGATGCTTGAGATGAAAATATTCATCGCAATGCTGCTTGAATGCGGGGTAATACTGGCTGCCGAAGGGCGCGAGCGCTTCGCGGCAAAGGCGGTGAAAGTGAATGGCGTCTTCTTCAAACCCGTAATACGGCGTCAGATCCATACCGCCGCCAAACCACCAGATCGGCTCTTCACCGGGCTTTTCCGCGACAAAAAAGCGCACATTCATATGCACGGTGGGGATGTAAGGATTACGCGGGTGAAACACCAGCGAAACACCCATGGCTTTCCAGCTGCGGCCCGCCGCTTCCGGGTGTGCCACACTGGCGGACGGTGGCAACTTGTTGCCGATTACATGCGAAAAGCCCACGCCGGCACGTTCAAACACATTACCTTCTTCCAGCAGGCAGGAAGTGCCGCCGCCGCCTTCCGGCCGCTGCCAGCTGTCGTTCAGGAAGTTCTTGCCATCAATCAGCTCAATTGCCTCAACGATGCGGCTTTGCAGACCTTGCAGATAGTCATATACAGCGTCGGAATTCATGCGGTGCTCCGGTTTAGGGGCGCAAAATGCGTCCGGTGATGAGGTCTTGTATGGTCGAGGGCTTGCGGGCGCCGCCGGTCAGTCCGGCGATAACGCGTACGCGCTGCCCGAAAAGCTGGCGGCATTTACGGGTGGTTTTGGCCGGGGCATGGCCTGCCTTGTTGGCGCTGGTAGAGACCAGTGCCATGCCTGCCATGCGGCAAAGTCTTGCCGACAGCGGGTGTGCTGTCACTCGCACGGCAAGCGAAGGATGACGGCCATGCAGCCAGATGGGGCAGTCTTTGGCGTGTGGCACCAGCCAGGTATGCGGGCCGGGCCAGGTGGTGGCAACCCGCGCTTGCTGCTCGGGGCTTAACGGTGCGATCAGGCGCTTGAAGCGCGTCTGCTGATCGCCAATCAGGATCAGGCCCTTGCGCTGCGGCCGACCCTTGAGGCGCAGTATGCGCTGCACGCCCAGGCGGCTGTGTGGATCGCAGCCCAGCCCGAAACAGGACTCGGTAGGATAGGCAATGACCCCGCCATGACGCAGGTAATGCCGCAACTCGCGTGCATTCATCATTGCTTTTTACCCTCAGGATTTAACGGCGCGGTAGCCGATATCCTTGCGCATCTGCGCGCCATCAAAGCGAATCTCTTCGGCGATCTGGTAGGCACGGCTTTGCGCGTATTTCACGGTTTCGCCCAGCGCGGTAACGCAGAGTACGCGGCCACCGCTGGTCAGTACGCGGCCATCTTCCAGGCGGGTGCCGGCATGAAACACATGGGCATCCTGCAGATCACGCGGCAGGCCGGTGATTTCATCGCCCGTGCGCGGGGTGTCAGGGTAATTGGCGGCGGCCATCACCACGCCCAGCGCTGTGCGACGATCCCAGTCCACCGTTGCCTGATCCAGCGTGCCGTTGACGGCATGCTCGGCCAGACCCACGAGGTCTGTTTTGAGGCGCAGCATGATGGGCTGGGTTTCCGGGTCGCCCATGCGGCAGTTGAATTCCAGTGTCTTGACGTCGCCTTCGGGCGTAATCATCAGGCCCGCATACAAAAAGCCGGTGTAGGGAATGCCATCTTTTGCCATGCCTGCCACGGTGGGGGCAATGATTTCGCGCATCACCTTGGCGTGAATGTCAGGGGTGACCACGGGGGCGGGGGAGTAGGCCCCCATGCCGCCGGTGTTGGGGCCCTGGTCGCCATCCAGCAGGCGTTTGTGGTCCTGGCTGGTGGCCAGTGGCAGGATGTTCTTGCCATCGACCATCACGATAAAGCTGGCTTCTTCGCCCGTCAGGAATTCCTCGATGACCACGCGGGCACCGGCAGCTCCCAGCTTGTTGTCGGCCAGCATGGCGTCAATGGCGGCGTGTGCTTCGTCTTCATCCATCGCTACCACCACGCCCTTGCCAGCGGCCAGACCATCGGCCTTGATGACGATAGGCGCGCCTTGCGCACGCACGTAGTCATGGGCAGCGGCGGCATCGGTAAACGTGGCATAGGCCGCTGTCGGGATGCCATGGCGTATCATGAAGGCCTTGGCAAAGTCCTTGGAGCTTTCCAGCTGGGCAGCGGCCTTGGTGGGGCCGAAAATCTTCAGGTCATTGGCACGGAACGCATCGACCACACCCTGCGAAAGCGGGGCTTCCGGGCCGACGATGGTCAGGGCGATCTGCTCCTTGAGCGCAAACTCCAGCAGATCCGCTACCGAGGAAACGGGAACGTTGACCATGTCCGGGTTAAGTGCGGTGCCTGCATTGCCCGGGGCCACGTAGACGCGGCTGATATTGGGGTTTTGCGTAACTTTCCAGGCCAGTGCGTGTTCGCGGCCACCGCTGCCAATGACGAGTACTTTCATGTTGTTAACCCTGTGCTATGTGAACAATGCCCTGCGGTCTGAACAATGCGCACTCCGGGTAATCGGAAAGCACGTCCAGATACGCAGGGCATGGCATGTTTAGTGACGGAAATGACGAATGCCGGTGAGCACCATGGCGATGCCATGCTCATCCGCGGCGGCAATGACTTCTTCATCGCGAATGCTGCCACCTGGCTGAATAACGCAAGCAGCACCGGCTTCGGCCAGCACGTCCACCCCATCGCGGAACGGGAAGAAAGCATCGGAAGCCACGGCAGAACCTTGCAGCGACAGGCCGGCATTCTGCGCCTTGATGGCGGCGATTTTGGTGCTATCCACACGGCTCATCTGGCCTGCGCCCACGCCCAGCGTCATGCCATTGCCAGAGAAGACGATGGCATTGGATTTGACATACTTGGCCACGCGCCAGGCGAACAGCAGGTCTTGCAGCTGTTGCGGTGTCGGCTGTGTGCGGGTAACCACCTTGAGGTCAGACAGGCTGAGCTCGTGGTTGTCCGCGGTCTGGATCAGCAGGCCCGAGCCCACGCGCTTGGTGTCGTGCGAATTGCGGCCTTGCTCCCAGGCGCTGCTGCCACCGGGTGGCAATGCAATCTTGAGTACGCGCACATTGGCCTTGGCCTTGAAAATCGCCAGCGCATCGGCCGTGAAGTCAGGGGCAATCAGCACTTCGACAAACTGCTTGGCAACGGCTTCTGCTGCGGCAGCATCCACAGTCTGGTTGAAAGCGATAATGCCGCCAAAAGCCGAGGTCGTGTCGGTCTGGAAAGCCTTGCTGTAGGCTTCGAGTGCGGTCGCGCCTACGGCAACGCCACAAGGGTTGGCATGCTTGACGATGACGCAGGCGCCACTGTCAAAGCTCTTCACGCATTCCCAGGCGGCATCGGCATCGGCGATGTTGTTGTAGGAAAGCTCCTTGCCCTGCAACTGTTCGGCGGTGACCAGTGAGCCAGGTGCCGGGTACAAGTCGCGGTAGAACGCGGCCTGCTGGTGCGGGTTTTCGCCATAGCGCAGGTCTTGCACCTTGACGAAGCGGCCATTGGTTTGTGCAGGGAATGCGCTGCGGGTGCCATCGCTATTGATAGAGGAAAGATAATCGCTGATGGCGGCATCGTAGTTGCTGATGCGGTTGAACGCGGCGACGGACAGCGCAAAGCGTGTGGCCTGGCTGGTGGCGCCACCCGTGCTCTTCATCTCATCCAGCACGGCGGCGTATTGCGATGCATCGGTCAGCACCACGACGTCTTTCCAGTTCTTGGCGGCAGAGCGCACCATGGCCGGGCCACCGATGTCGATGTTTTCAATTGCATCTTCCAGCGTACAGTCGGCCTTGGCGACAGTGGCTTCGAACGGATAAAGATTCACGCACAGCAAATCAATATTGGGGATGCCCGCTTCCTGCATGGCGCTGACATGCTCGGGCAGATCGCGACGGCCCAGCAGACCGCCGTGTACCTTGGGATGCAGCGTTTTGACGCGGCCATCCAGCATTTCAGGAAAGCCGGTGTAATCACTGACTTCAATCACCGGAATCTGGTGATCGCGAAACAGCTTAGCCGTGCCGCCAGTCGAGAGGATTTCGACGCCAAAGGCGTGCAGGCTTTGGGCAAATTCGACGATGCCTGCCTTGTCGGAAACGCTGATGAGTGCTCTTTTGATGATGGCCATGATGTCAGTTGATGTCTGTGTGGGTCAGTAAATATGCGTCGTTAAATGAAGCGGGAAAAATAAAACAGGAAAACATGTAGCGCAGCAGGAGGCGGCCGTGGCCGCCTGGCGGTTATTCAATCTGGTAAAGCTGCATCTTCTTGCGCAGGGTGTTGCGATTGAGGCCGAGAATCTCGGCGGCCTTGCTCTGGTTGCCCCCTGCACGATGCAGCACGTATTCGAGCATGGGTTTTTCCACGCAGCCCATCACCATGTCATACACGGCGTGGGGCGGCTGGCCATCCAGGTCTTTGAAATATTCATCCAGGGCAGCCCGGATACAGGCGGCGACGTCTTTGTTACTCATATTCAGGCCGCCATCGCTTGGTCGTCGGAGGATTCAGTCTCGGGGACATATTGCAGACGCTGGTCGTGTTGCAGCAACTGGCTGAAGAACTGGCTGATGGCTGCCTGTTGCTCGTCTACGGTTTGCAACTGATTCATGTGGTGGCGGAAATTCGCGGAATCCTTCAGCCCCTTGGTATACCAGGAGATATGCTTGCGCGCCACGCGCATGCCGGTCAGCTCGCCGTAAAAGTCATACAGATCCTGCACATGGTCCAGCATCACCTGATGGATTTCGCTCACTTCGGGTGGCGGCAGATGCTCGCCAGTTTCCAGAAAATGCGCGATTTCACGGAAAATCCAGGGGCGCCCCTGAGCCGCACGGCCTATCATCACGGCATCAGCCTGGGTGTATTCCAGCACAAACTTGGCTTTTTCCGGGGTGGTGATATCGCCATTGGCGATCAACGGAATCTTGATGGCTTGCTTGACCGCCGCAATGGTGTCGTACTCGGCATCGCCGTTATACAGGCAAGCCCGTGTGCGGCCATGCATGGCCAGGGCTTGTACACCGATGTCTTCTGCCATGCGCGCCACGGCCACGGCGTTGCGGTTGTTCTTGTCCCAGCCGGTACGGATTTTCAGGGTGACTGGCACATCCACGGCGGCCACCACTGCTTTTAGAATCTGCGATACCAGCGGCTCATCCTTGAGCAAGGCTGAGCCGGCCATCACATTGCAAATCTTCTTGGCTGGACAACCCATGTTGATATCGATGATCTGCGCACCGTTATCCACATTGTGCTTGGCGGCTTCCGCCATCATCTTCGGGTCTGCCCCGGCGATCTGCACCGAAATCGGCTCCACTTCGCCCTCGTGGTTGGCGCGGCGCAAGGTCTTGGCACTGCCATACAGCAGCGAGTTCGACGTCACCATCTCGGAAACAGCCAGCCCCGCCCCCAGCTTCTTGCATAGCATGCGGAAAGGCCGATCCGTCACGCCTGCCATAGGCGCAACCACCAGATTGTTTTTGAGTTTGTATGGGCCGATTTGCACTGAAGCTGAAACCTTGGACAAAGTCCGTACGATGATTGTGGAAAAGCTGCCTATTTTATATGCAAACCGCAAGCGCGCAAAACGAAAAATTGTAATTAGTGGGCTTGACAAGAGTAAAAGCATGCATCTGCTAGCTTGTTGATTCCCTTAAGACTATCTACTTTCTGCTGGAAGTTTTTGGAGGCTCTTCTGGCACTAGGTACTTACGATGGGAAACGGAGCGATACTCCCAAATCTCAAATGCAACTCAAGGCATTGTGGATGTTGTGTAGGAGTTTTTCGCTTGACCCCCATACAGGCAGTGAATCCATATCCTGCTGTGACGCTAACCGAACTGAGTGAACGCTGTGCCATGGCAGGTCATCATCTGTAGGGCCATCGGAATGAGCCCACAACTCCGCTTGCAGTGAAGGAAGACCTATATATTCAGGCACGAAATATTCGTCCTCTTCAAAACGTGAAAACGCTTTTTGCCAATCGGCTTCGGGCACAGTGCCTGAAAGTAATATTTGGCCATATACCTTGTAATTAGCGGCATCGCGGTAGAGGTATTCAAATACATGGTGTTGTTCTTGCGGCATGGTCATGAAGCTCTGTTGTCTATAAAAATTTCAGTTCTATGGCGAGCGATGAAAGAAGGAGATGGTGAAAATCGCTGAGGCAGTTCTATTATCTTTCCCGCTAATGGATGCAGTACGTTCCGGCAAAACTCGTCATCTGATTGTTGGATAGACTCGGAAAGAATGATGCGGTAATCATCGGAAAGTGTAATCAACCCTGCATCAAATGCTCGATCATGTAGCGCAGATAGGCATAGCCCATTGCTAGGGTTTAGTCGGTTTGTCGTGTCATCACGCCAAGGCACAATATGGCTGGCATTTAGTAAGCGGGGTACTGACAAACCAGACATGCAGCAGCGGTTTTGGTAGCTGCTTAAGACCATACGTCGAAAGAACTGTTGATTTACCCGCTGCAAGGCGAGCACTTGGCGCGATTCGCCGCTGTAATCCACCGCTTCTTCAACTCCAGTTTCAGATTCAATATCCATGTCGGTATCCGCACGGTCATTAATCAGGGCGGATTTCAATCCATGGCATTCAAGTGCAAGTTTTTCCCAGTCATCGTGAAATGCAGCCCACACCTCACGATCCAACGCAGAAGCGTTGCCTAGAGCAACTCGACCGTTGCTGGTAATAGAAGGGTCAAGGCTGGCGATATTCAACATTTTCATCGCAACGGCGCTTGGCGTTCGACCAATTAACTTGGCTAATCCGATGATGTCTTTGTTTCCGCTATGGATTTTTCCAAACGGAATTTGGCAGTAGAGATGAAAAGCGAGCTTTACTTGATCTTGAGACCAATGCGTTGAGTTTGCCATCGTGATATGTGCGCCATGCTTGTATGCCGCCGCTATCCCTCAAATGTTTTTATATAGAGTGATTCTAACAACACCATCATTGCTTGCATGAAGTAAATGCATCTACGGCTAAACACTATGTTCGACAGAGGCTAATTGATATACCCAAGTTGTCACGCCTAGTTTATGTTTTTGCTTTGTCATTCGTTGAATCAGGTTTCCGGCTTAGCCATTTCCTAACTAAGCTAAAATGCATCATGACCATAACATCTACCCCCTCCACCACCCGCATCGCCTTTGCCAGCTTCATCGGCACTGCCATCGAGTTCTATGACTTTTACATCTACGCCATGGCGGCGGCACTGGTGATCGGGCAGGTTTTCTTCCCGGCTGAGGCGCCAGCGGCACAGTCGCTCAATGCCTTTTTGACCTTTGGCATTGCCTTTCTGGCGCGGCCGCTGGGGGCGGTGCTGTTTGGGCATTTTGGTGACCGGGTGGGGCGCAAGGTGACGCTGGCGGCATCGTTGCTGTTGATGGGGATTAGCACGCTGCTGATAGGCGTGCTGCCGGGCTATGCCGAATGGGGCGTGTGGGCGCCTGTGGTGTTGTGCCTGTTGCGCTTTGGTCAGGGCCTGGGGCTGGGCGGTGAATGGGGTGGAGCGGCCCTGCTGGCTACCGAACATGCGCCGGAGGGGCGGCGTGCCTGGTTTGGCATGTTTCCGCAGTTGGGGCCATCCGTGGGCTTTTTGCTGGCGACCTTGAGTTTTCTTGGTTTAAGCCTGTGGCTGACAGATGCTGAATTCAAGGCCTGGGGCTGGCGCGTGCCGTTTATTGCCAGTGCCTTGCTGGTGGTGGTGGGCTTGTATGTACGCTTTACGCTGGCCGAAACGCCGGCCTTTGCCGCCGTGCTGGCTCACAAAGCCACCCATACCCTGCCGGTGGGCGCCTTGCTGAAGACCCATGCGCGTGCCGTGCTACTGGGCGCACTGGCGATGGGCGTGTGCTACAACCTGTTTTACACCGCGACGGTGTTTTGCCTGAGCTATGGCACCGGCACGCTGGGCATATCGCGCCCGGTTTTTCTGGGCATGCTGTGCGTGGCGATTCTGGCGATGACGCTGGCGACGCCCTTGGCCGCTGCCTGGAGTGATCGTATCGGCCGTCGACCGGTGTTGCTGCGCGGAGCGCTGGCCGCCATGCTAGCGGGGTTTCTGCTGGCACCTGCGTTGCAGAGTGGTTCATTGTTGCTGGTGACGGCCTATCTCGCGTTGCTGTTATTCCTCATGGGCGTGACCTTTGCCCCCATGGGCGCATTTTTGCCCGAGCAGTTCCCGGCCGCCGTGCGCTACAGCGGCGCCGGGCTTGCATATAGTCTGGGCGGCATCCTCGGCGCCTCGCTGGCGCCTGCCATTTCCCAAGCGCTGGTGCAGCAGGGCGGGCTAGCCTGGGTAGGCGGCTATGTGTCGGTGATGGCGGGGTTGAGCGCGCTGGCCGTGCTAGGGCTCAGGGCGCGGGCTGGGTAAGTTGTTCCAGTTCGCCTAGCCAGCGTATGGCGTGCTCGCGGCTGGTGCCGCACATGGCGGGTTCCGGTTGCAAGCCGCCGCAAAAGTGCGGGCGCTCGGGCTGGCCGAAGATGGCGCAGCGCAGGTCATCCGTTAATTGTATGCAGCGCACGCCGGCTGGTTTGCCATGCGGCATGCCGGGGATGGGGCTGGTGATGGAGGGGGCGATGCAGCAGGCGCCGCAGTCGGGGCGGCAATCCATTACATGGCTTGCCAGGGGAAACCGGCTTGCGTCACGCCTTGCGTGATGTCGGCCATGGCGGCGGCTACCTGCTCAGCTGGGCCTTTGACCCCGAGCTCGATGGTGCGGCGCGTATCCAGCTTGGGCAGGCTGAAGAGTTTCACCTCGGGGTGGGTGGCGACGATGTGGTTCATGAGATCAATCAACTGGCTCTCGCCGGCATCCCACACCACAATTGCTTGTTCTGTAATCACTTGCTGGTGAAAGAGATGGGCGTAGTGGGTATCCAGCACCCATTCCATCATGGGCCAGGCCATCTCGGGAAAGCCGGGCATGAAATAATGCGAGCGCAGTGAAAAGCCCGCCACGCGGTTGACCGGGTTAGGGATCAGGTCAGCGCCTTGGGGAAAGTCGGCCATCAGCACGCGCTTGGGATAGGCGGCCTCGCCAAAGCGCGCTTCGATTTCGGCTACTGCGCCAGCGTGGCGCTCAATCGGCAGGCCCGCGGCTTCGGCAGCGGCCTGGCGGGTAAAGTCGTCCGGCGTGGCGCCTATGCCGCCAAAGCTGAGCACGATGTCGCCGCGGTCCATGCTGCGTTTGAGGCTTTGCGCGATATGGTTCTGGTCATCGCCCAGATACTCGGCCCAGCCGAGCTGCAAGCCGCGTGCGGCCAGGGTCTGGATGACCCGGGAAAGATGAGCATCCTGCCGTTTGCCGGAGAGGATTTCATCGCCGATGATGTAGGCACCGAAGGTTGGCATGGTATGTGGACGTTATCGAAAATTGCATTATATCCTGCCCGGCAATGCAGGCTCGATGTGCTGGCGCTTGCAAGATACGAGCTTATGCAAGGCCATAAACCCGGGCGCCATGTCATATACTTGGCAGCATATTTACCTTGATTTAGCTTATGACCACCGACAAAGACAACCCCGACAACGAAGTGCTATGCCACTGCAGCGGCACCAAACGCGGCCAGATACGCGAGCTTTTTCTGGAGGGGCGCGATCTGGAGGGCATCTCGCGCTGGACGGGTGCGCTGACTGGCTGCGGCGGCTGTGAATGGGATATCGAGTGGTATCTGAAGGAACTGAAGGAAGAGGGCGCGGGGGCTGCGCCCGTTTCTGCGGCAGTGCCGGATTCCGCCGGGCCGCCCGCGGGCGATATTCCGGAGGCCCCGGCAGAGGAATCTTAGGGCTTAACCAGCTTTGCCTACCAACATCTGCGGTGCTGAACGATCAGTGCGCTGTTTCCCAGTTACTCCCCACCCCGACTTCTGCCAGCAATGGCACATCCAGTTTTGCCACATCCTGCATCAGCTGCGGCAGTTTTTCCTTCACCAGCGCCAGCTCGTTATCCGGCACTTCCAGCACCAATTCATCGTGCACTTGCATGATGAGTTTGGTGGCGAGCTTTTCGCTTTCCAGCCAGCCTTGCACGGCTATCATGGCGAGCTTGATGAGGTCGGCTGCGGTGCCTTGCATGGGGGCGTTGATGGCGGCGCGTTCGGCACCGGCGCGGCGCATGCCGTTGGGGCTGTTGATCTCGGGCACCCACAGGCGACGGCCGAAGAAGGTTTCCACATAGCCCTGGGCTTTGGCGCGCTCGCGCGTGTTTTGCATGTAATCGCGCACGCCGGGGTAGCGGGTGAAATAGCGCTCGATGTAGTTCTGCGCGGCCTGGCGTTCGATGCCGAGGTTTTGCGCGAGGCCGAAGGCGCTCATGCCGTAGATCAGGCCGAAGTTGATGACTTTGGCGTAACGGCGCTGCTCGCTGCTGACGGCGTCGCGCTCCACGCCAAAGATTTCGGCGGCGGTGGCACGGTGAATATCCTCACCAGCGGCAAAGGCCGTCAGCAGGCCGTCATCCTGTGACAAATGCGCCATGATGCGCAGCTCGATCTGCGAATAGTCAGCCGAGACGATGTGCCCACCCGCAGGCGCCACAAAGGCCTCGCGGATGCGGCGGCCTTCGGCGGTGCGTACCGGAATATTCTGCAGATTGGGGTCCGAGCTGGAGAGGCGACCGGTCACCGCCACGGCCTGACTATAGCTGGTGTGCACGCGGCCGGTGGTCGGGTTGATCATGCGCGGCAGCTTGTCGGTGTAGGTGGATTTCAGCTTGGCGAGGCCGCGATATTCCAGCAAGACCTTGGGCAAGGGGTAATCCAGCGCCAGCTCCTGCAGCACATCTTCATCGGTGGAAGGCGTGCCGCTCGGGGTTTTCTTCAGGGGCTTGATGCCCAGCTTGCCGAACAGGATTTCCTGCAATTGCTTGGGCGAGCCCAGGTTGAAGGGCTGGCCCGCCAACTCGTAAGCCTGTTGCTCCAGCGCCATCAGCTTCTGGCCGATTTCATGGCTCTGGCGATTCAGCATGTCGCTATCAATCAGCACACCATTGCGCTCGATGGTGAACAGGATGTCCAGCACCGGCATTTCGATCTGGCGATAGACGAATTCCAGCTTGGCATCTTCGGCGACTTGCGGATAAAGATTTTCGTGCAATTGCAGGGTGACATCGGCATCTTCGGCGGCATATTCGCTGGCCTGCTCCAGGGCCACCTGGCTGAAAGACACCTGCTTGGCGCCTTTGCCTGCGACTTGTTCATAGGTGATGGTCTGCACACCGAGGTGGCGCATGGCGAGATCATCCATGCCATGGGTTCGATGGCTTTCCAGGACGTAAGATTGCAGCAGGGTGTCGTGCGCAATGCCATTGAGCGTAATGCCGTGATTGGCCAGCACGTGCTTGTCGTATTTGAGGTTTTGCCCGACTTTTTTGATGGCGGGGTTTTCCAGCAGCGGTTTGATACGCGCCAGCGTGGCGGCAAACGGCAGCTGATCAGGTGCGCCGGGGTAATCATGCGTTAGCGGCAGATAAGCGGCTTCGCCCGCCTTGATCGAAAACGACATACCGACCAGCTTGGCGGTCAGCGGGTCCAGCGAGGTGGTTTCGGTATCAAAGCACACCAGTGCGGCGCTGCTGATCTTGTCCAGCCAGCGTTGCAGGCTGGCTTCATCGAGGATGGTCTCAAACTGGCGGGTGGTGACGCCAGCGGCGGCAAACAGATCTGCCGAGGTGCCTGCAGGCTGGGCTGCCATGGCAGGCACCGGTGCTTGCGCGGCGGGAACGGCAAGGTCCAGCTCGCGGCGCAGGGTCTTGAATTCAAAACGGTCAAACAGCTCGATCAGCTTTTCGCGGTCCTGCGGACGTGGGGCCAGATCCTCCAGGCTCTCCTGTATGCCCACATCGCAGCGTATGGTGATCAGCTCGCGCGCCGTCGGCAGCCATGGCAGAGCTTTGCGCAGGTTTTCGCCCACCACGCCGCTAATCTGGTCGGCATGCGCGACGATGTTTTCCAGCGAACCGTATTGCGTGAGCCATTTGACGGCGGTTTTCGGGCCGACTTTTTCCACGCCGGGCACATTGTCCGAGCTGTCGCCTATCAATATCAGGTAGTCGACCATCAGGCTGGGCGGCACGCCGAACTTGGCTTCGACGCCTGCCGGGTCCAGCACTTCATCGGTTTTGCGGAAGGCATCGCGCATGGTGTTGACGACGGTGATGTGCTCATTCACCAGCTGCGAAATATCCTTGTCGCCAGTGGAGATGATGACGCGCATGCCCTCGCGCTCCGCCTGCTTCGCCAGCGCGCCGATGACGTCATCGGCTTCCACGCCGTCTTCCACGATCAGCGGCCAGCCCATGGCCTGGATGGCAGTGTGCAACGGCTCTATCTGCAGGCGCAGATCGTCGGGCATGGAGGCGCGGTTGGCCTTGTATTCGGGGTAGATGTCGTCACGAAAGGTTTTGCCTTTGGCATCAAACACACAAGCGCTATAATCGGCCGGATAATCTTTATGCAGGCGGCGCAGCATGTTGAGCACGCCCTGAATGGCGCCGGTCGGCTCGTTTTGCTTGTTGCGCAAATCGGGCATGGCATGAAACGCCCGGTAAAGATAGGATGAGCCGTCAACCAATAACAATGTTTTCATAAGGTGCCTTCATAAACTGACTTCTGACGCATGCCGGATATTCAGGATGCCATGCGCCAGTCCCGCATTTTTCCAGGCCCTCAACACGCAAGGTTAAGCCCCATGTCTGCTGCAAAAAAAATCCCGAAACTGATGGACCCGGATCTGATCGAGCATCGACGTTCCTCGCACGAGGCCTGGCATGCACTCGAGATTATGTCAGAATTCGTCGATGCCACCGAACGCCTGAAACAGATTACCCCGGCCGTCTCGATTTTCGGCAGTGCCCGCACGGCGCCGGATCATCCTTATTACCAGCTGACGGAAGAAATCGCGCGCCAGCTCTCCGAGGCAGGCTTTAGTGTGATTTCTGGCGGTGGCCCTGGCATCATGGAAGCCGCCAACAAGGGCGCGTTTTACGCCCGCTCGCCCAGCATCGGCCTCAATATCGAATTGCCGCACGAGCAAAAGGGCAACCAGTATCAGGATATCAGCCAGACCTTCCACCACTTTTTCATGCGCAAGGTCATGTTCGTCAAATACGCCTCAGCCTATGTGGTGATGCCCGGTGGCTTTGGCACGCTGGACGAGCTGATGGAGGCGCTGACGCTGATACAGACCGGCAAGTCGCGCAAGATACCTATCATTCTGGTGCATGAGCCGTTCTGGAGAGGCATGCTGGACTGGTTCCGCAATACGCTGGTGGCCGAAGGCATGGTGTCGCCGGATGACATGGATCTGGTGCAGGTGATTGATGATCCCGCCGCCGTGGTGGAAGCCATCTTCAAGCACTATGAAACCCGTGGCTTCGAGTTGTCACCTGCCGAGCGCCAGATTCAGCTTTATCTGTGATTGGTGTACGACAAGTTCTGCATATCCATTTTCCCGGCTTGGGGTGGTTTTTGCTAGAATGCCTTCATCCCGCCGCTTTCGTTGTGAAGGCGGCTCAAAGCCTGAGGTGATTATGCGACTGCTTCGTCATTTAGTTGTTTTAGCACTGGTATTGCCATGGCTCGCCCATGCCGCGGACCTGCCCAAGAATCTTGAACCGTTGCCAGAGGCGCCACCGCCTCCAGGCTATGAAAACACCCCTGAACCAGAAGTCACCATCACCAAGAAGGGTGAGGACACCATTGAAGAGTACCGCATGAACGGTGAGCTTTACATGATGAAGGTGACGCCTTCGCATGGCGTGCCTTACTATCTGACCAAGGATGACGAGCAAAGCGATTGGGCACGTTCCAATGGGCCAACCCCACCCATCTCCATTCCAAAGTGGGTATTGTTCCGATTCTAGAATCCCGGTGCGAAGAGTTCAGCTCTTCGCCATCTCACGATAAGCGTTATGTCCGTATTCACTACCGTTACTTTCGAGCAGCTTAGCCATTGGCTTGAAGCTTATCCGCTGGGCCAGCTGCGGGATCTGCAGGGCATCGCTTCCGGCATTACCAACACCAATTATTTCGTAACGACCGATACTGGTCGTTATGTACTCACCCTGTTTGAAGAAAACACGGCAGAAGAGCTGCCGTTCTTTCTTGATCTTATGACCCATCTGGCCGAGCGCGGCATTCCGTGTCCGCACCCGGTCAAAAACCACGCGGGCTCCAGCCTGGGCGAGCTGAATGGCAAGCCAGCGGCGCTGGTGAGCTGCCTGCGCGGCAAATCCCTTGAGTATCCGTCTGTTGAGCAATGTGCTGCAATCGGCCGCGTGCTGGCTGACATGCATCTGGCTGGCCTGAGCTTTCCTGCCGGCATGAAAAATCAGCGTGATGGCGACTGGCGGCAGAAGACCGCGGCCAAAGTGGCTCCTTTATTGCGCCCGGCCGATAAAGCCTTGCTGGATGCGCAGCTGCAATTCGAGGCCGAGGCGGATTCGGAATATCTGCCCAGCGGCGTGATTCATGCCGATCTCTTCCGCGACAATGTGCTGTTTGATGGCAACGAGCTGGGCGGCATCATTGATTTTTACTACGCCTGCCAGGATGCCTTGCTCTACGACGTGGCCATTGCCGTGAACGACTGGTGCGTGCATGCCGATGGCAGCCTGGACCAGGCCAGAGTCATGGCGCTTATCGAGGCATACCACGCCGTGCGCCCATTGACCGCCGCCGAGATTGAGGCGTGGCCCGGCATGCTGCGCACAGCGGCCATGCGGTTCTGGTTGTCGCGCCTGCATGACCTGCATTTCCCCAGTGCCGGGGAACTGACGCACGCCAAGGATCCAGACCATTTCAGAAATATATTGCACAAGCGCATGACGGAGCCGTCAGTGCTGGGGTCGCTACCCGCCTGAGGCGGCGGCCCTCAATCGTCTAAAGGGGAAAAGACATCATGTTCAAGCGTAGCGCCAAAGAAGCCTTCCACTGGGTAAAGGATTGTCTGAGTATCTTCCGGCAGAATCCGGCCATGTGGATGCTGGTGGCCCTGAGCTATGTGCTGCTGTTCATGGTGATTCCGGCCATGGTGTTCCTGCCGGTGATCGTGAAATTGCTGGTGGTGATCATGGGGCCGTTTTTCCTGGTGCTGGCGCTGACGCTTTACCGCGAAGCCGACTATGGCCGTGATACCGAATTCAGTGACATCGTGGCGCAGGTAAAGCCGCAGATCGGCAAGCTGGTTGCTCTGGGCGGCGCTTGCATGGTCTATGGCATCCTCATCAGCTATGTGACCTCGGGCGATATGCAGGCACTGGATGACATGGTGAATGCCAAGGCCGATGCCGAAGCGCTGGCTACGCGCGCCGTGCCGCTGGCGATCAAGATGCTGGTGTTGATGACACCTATTTTCATGTCCACTTGGTTCGCCCCTATGCTGGTGGCGCATCACCAGTTCTCGGTCTGGAAAGCCATCAAGTCCAGTATTGCGGGCTGCCTGACCAGCGTGTTGTCGCTGACCTTTGCCTGGATATTGCTCACCGCGGGTCTGGCTCTTTGCATGATGGCGACGGGGATTGTGGTGGCGCTGGTGACCGCGATTATCAAACCGGTTGGCCTGATCCTGACTTCGCTGACACTGCTGGCCTTTTTGCTGCTAGCCACCTCGCTGATGCTGGGGCTGCAATATGTCAGCTATCGCGACATCTTTGCCAAGAAGCTGGATGCCAAGGCGCTGGAGCCTTCCGCTGCATAAAATAGGCGTGGCAACCAGCTCGTTTTGAACGATGCTCTTCAAACAAAAGGCCCGTCTCTGCGGGCCTTTTGTTTTATACCTTTTCCAGCTTGGCGTATTCCAGCATGAGCCATTTCATGCCTTCGCTGCCAAAGTTCACTTGTACCCGCATGTCGTTGGCGTTGCCTTCGTAATTCACCACGACACCTTGCCCAAATTTGCTGTGCGCTACGGCCTGGCCTATTTTCCATGGCATGCTGTTTTTCTGCTCGCTGCTGGTGGCGGCTTGCGATACTGGCGACTCGCCATAGCCACCCCGGCCAGGGCTGGCGCGGGTATTCAGGCGCTTCAGCAAGGCCTCAGGTATTTCATCCAGAAAGCGCGATGAAATACCGTAGCGTACCTGACCGTGCAGCATGCGGCTTTGCGCGTGGCTCAGGTAAAGACGCTGGCGCGCGCGCGTCACGGCCACGTACATCAGCCGTCGTTCTTCTTCCAGGCCATTCGTTTCATACAGGCTTTGCTCATGCGGGCACAAGCCTTCTTCCAGGCCGCTGATAAATACCGTGCGGAACTCCAGCCCTTTGGCGGCATGCACGGTCATCAGCTGCAAGGCATCGCGGCCGACTTCTGCCTGATGTTCGCCTGCTTCGAGGCTGGCAAAGGTCAGAAAGTCCGTCAGAGTGCCGGCATCCTGATTGTTATTGACGAAGGTAACGGCCGCCGAGATTAATTCATCCAGGTTGGCGATACGGTCTTCGCCTTCCTTTTCATTCTGGTAATGGGTTCTCAGGCCGGAAAGCGTGGTGGCAATCTCGGCCATTTCTGGCAGGGTGAGCCCGGTGGCTACTTCCGCCATCTGCCGGATCAACGCGACAAACCCTTCAACCCCCTTGCCGGGGCGGCCATTGCCCACTTTGTTGATGGCCGCCTGCCACAGGCTGCAATCTTCGGCGCGGGCGGCTTCCTGCAACTGCTCCAGGCTGCGGGCGCCTATGCCGCGGGTAGGAAAGTTGATCACGCGCAGCAATGCGGTGTCGTCGTTCGGGTTAGCAATCAGGCGCAGATAGGCCAGCGCATGCTTGATTTCGGCGCGTTCAAAAAAGCGCAGGCCGCCGTAAACACGATAAGGCAAACCAGCTGAAAACAGCGCATGCTCCAGCACCCGCGACTGGGCATTGGAGCGATAGAGCAGGGCGATCTCGCTCAGCTCGGTGCCCTCGCTGTGCAGGGATTTAATCTCGTCGACGATAAAGTTGGCTTCATCAATATCGTTGTATGCCTGATACACGCGTATCGGCTCGCCTTTGCCAGCCGAGGTCCACAGGTTCTTGCCCAGGCGGTTGCGGTTATGGGTGATGATGGCGTTGGCGGCATCCAGGATATTGCCGTGCGAGCGGTAGTTCTGTTCCAGCTTGACGATATTGCGCACATTAAAGTCTTGCTCAAAGTCGCGCATATTGCCCACGCGCGCGCCGCGGAAGGCATAAATCGACTGATCGTCATCGCCCACGGCAAACACGCAATTGTCCGCCCCGGCCAGCAGCTTCAGCCACAGGTATTGCAGGCGATTGGTATCCTGAAACTCATCGACCAGGATGTATTTGAAGCGGCTCTGGTAGTGCTGACGTATGCTGGCATCGCGACTCAGCAGCTCATAGCAGCGCAGCAGCAGCTCGGCAAAATCGACCACCCCTTCGCGCTGGCACTGGCGGTCATACTCTTCAAAAATCTCCCGCATGCGCTGTGAGTGCGCGTCATAGGCATCGACCGCATTCGCCCGCAAGCCTTCTTCCTTGCAGCTGTTGATATAGCCCATGACCTGCTTGGGTGGAAACTTTTCATCATCCACATTCATCTGCTTCATCAGGCGTTTGATGCTGGATAACTGGTCGGCGGTGTCCAGAATCTGGAAGGTGGCAGGCAGCAGGGCTTCGCGATGATGCGCGCGCAGCAAACGGTTGCACAGGCCATGGAATGTACCTGCCCACATGCCGCGCACATTGATCGGTAGCATGGCGGAAAGCCGCGTCAGCATTTCCTTAGCCGCTTTGTTGGTAAAGGTCACCGCCAGCAAACCATTGGGCGATACTTGTCCGGTCTGGATCAGCCACGCAATGCGCGTCGTCAGTACCCGGGTTTTGCCGCTGCCCGCGCCAGCAAGGATCAGGGCAGATTGGTGCGGCAGCGTGACCGCCTCAAGTTGCTTGTCGTTCAGGCCTTCGAGCAGAGAGGTAGAGGGGTGTTGTGCGTTCATGCGCTAATTATCGCAGGTCACACTGGGGAAGAGAACCTAAAACCGGAGGGGAAGGCTGGGAATGTTAAAAAATGAAAAATCGGGGATCATGTCTGACAATTTTAGAAATTGTCGGAACTAAACGCGAGTGACTTCGTCTTACTTTGCAGATGGCGCAAGTCATCTCCCGCTTCTCCTCCCTGAGCGGGAAGCCTTATCTGATGAGGCTGCTTGATCCCCGATTTTACTCCCCTTTAATCGGGGTTTTTTTTGCCTGTCGCTCTTGTAAATCCTTGCGGATTCTGGCGCGGAAGCGTTTCTGGAGCTGATTATACCTCGGGCAAGATTAAATTGTAAAAAAATGTAACAGAAAATTTGCCCTCAATACTGGCCTTTCTTTCAGGCGAATCTCAAGGGCAAAGAATTCTTTTTTTTACGTGGCAATGTTCCGGGTTTAATCCGTCACCACAATAATGCTCACCCGGCGATTTTCTGCCCGGCCCGCTACGGTGGCATTGCTCGCTACCGGGCTTTGTGAGCCCATGCCTCGAACAATAATGCCACTTTTGGGCATGCCGGATTGTATGAAGGCATCCGCCACCGCCCAAGCGCGCTGCTCTGACAACTCGACGTTATAAGACTCGCGACCCGTAGCGTCAGCGTGGCCTTCAATCCGCATCTTGTTCAATCCGACCGACTGCAGCGCCTTGCTTACCTTTTGAACAGCGCCGCGGCTTCTGTCATTGAGTACAGCCTGGTTGGTATCAAACAGCAATTTGTCGGCGAAGCTGAGCGCCCAGCCATCATCGGTATGCACAAAGCCTTGCTCTTTCAGCGTACGAATCTGCTTCTGCCGCAGGGTTTCCTGTGCAGGGGCCGCGGGCGTGGATTTGCACGCGGAGAGGGTTAACGATAGGGTAAATGCCAGCAATGCATAACAAACAGTAGAACGAAATAATGAATACAATTTAAACCTCATACTTGGAATGTGGGGGAAAACCCTGTGTTGAATATCCCACGCTTGATGCTGAGCCTATGACTGGCTCTTGATGAATTCCTTGATTACAAACCAATCGCCCAACTGCCGCGCTCCTGGTCTTTGGCCCGGTACATGGCTTCGTCTGCTGCCGCGAGCAACTCCTTTGCGGTACGCGCATGGTCGGGGTAGAGGGCAATGCCGATGGTCACCGAGCAGGTGATCAGTTCCCCGTTGGGTAGCGTGATGGGGGATTGCATCTGATGGGCAATTTTCTCGGCGATATGCACCGCATCTTCGGCATGCTTGATGGGTTTGAGCAGCGCCGCAAACTCATCCCCACCCAGACGGGCCACAATATCGCTCTCACGTAACTGGCCACTGATGCGCAGCGCCATGATTTTCAGCACCTCATCGCCAGCCGCGTGTCCGTAGGTGTCGTTGATTTCCTTGAAGTGATCGCCGTCCATGAACATCAGCGCCACCGCGTTGCTGTGGAATCTGGCATCACGCACGGCGTGCTCCAGTTCGGATTCGAGCAGGCTGCGATTGCACAGGCCGGTCAGGCTGTCATGGTTGGCGCGATAAGCCAGGGTGTCGTGTTCACGTTTGACATGGCGTTGCCAGGTGGCAAGTTCATCCATCAGGGCATTGAAGTCCTGATTGAGTTGATTGAGCTCGGCGATATTGGCAGCAGGGGCGCGCAAGCCGAAGCTGCGATATTGGCGCACGCGGTGGGCAGTATCGGCCAGGATATTCAAGGGCCCGGAAATGCCGGCATGCATGCGGCGGGAGAGCGCCAGTGCCAGCAAGGTACTGAAGGCCATGCAGGCAAAGACGCAGCTGATCCCGGTGACCATGTATTCCAGCAGCAGGCGGCTGTGAGGTACCAGGCGGATACGGCCTATGGTCATATTGTCGTGCGTGACCGGGTAGTAGTAGGGCTCGGGCATGACGATGTTGGCCAGCCAGCTTTCCAGGTGAAAGAAGGCGCCTGTCTCAGGGCGTTTCCAATTGGCCAATGGGATGCCATGGCGGCCGATGACGCGGATCTCGGCCACATCTTCGCGCTTGCCTACCTTATCCAGGGCCTCTTGCACGGCCAACTCATCGTTGAACAGCACAGCCGCTTCCACCGTATAACTCAGCGAGCGCGCTACCAGCTGCATGTTTTGCGTGGCATACGCCTGCAAGGCATACATGCCAGCGAGGGTCAGCGCAAGCCCGGAGGAAATGACGGCAATCAGCGCCACGCTGAGATGCGCGCGCCGCAGAACCTGATCCAGCCTTGGGAGTGGTGAGCGAGGCGTGGTCATGGCGAAGCCTTGCGCTTTCCTAGCTGCAGTACATTGGGATGCACACGCAAACCGCTGCGCGCGATCGTATCGAGATTGACCTCGAAGTAGACATTGTCTTCACGGAACAAGAGGCAGAACATGCCCCCTGCGCTACACGAAGGTGGAGGCTCGCTGATGATGAGCACGGGCTGACCGATGAGTTGGGCCAGCAGCGATTCACGTTCGCCATTTTCCATGGTGCCAAGGTAGGCAATCTGGCACTGGGCAACCGCTTCGGGGGTATGCAGGGCCAGCTGGCGTACCGTAATGCGGGGGTGCATGGGGTTGGGCGCACCGGCCATCAAGGCATCGGCATATCGCGTGTCGCCAGTAATGCAGAGCTGAAGTTCAGGAAAAGGCGCCGGCCAGCGCGTATAGCTGACGATACCGTACACAATTTGCGCCACCTGTTTGCCGCGCGCAATGTCATCGCTGGCGGCAGCATGGCTGATCTGGCTCGTTAGCAGCAGGCAGGCGAAACCCAGCCATGCCAACAGCAAAGAATCAGGACGGTAGCACTGCCTACCGGGAAATGGTGCGAAACGGTAAATTTAACAACCCCTAGTCAATCAAATATGACGAGTTACCCGCAAGCACCCGTTCTGTATTTATACGCGTAAGTATGGCCTGAAATGGATGAGCTGCATAGATATCGGGCTGTGCAGCCCATGTAAAGACATCGGGCCCTGAGGATTTATTTTACGTGAGTTGCGATATTTCAGCTCTGGGTAGCCTGAGCTCGAATCGCATGGTGTGATCCTGGTAAAGCGCACGAATGCTGCCGCCATGCGCTTCGATAATGGACTTGGTAATGGCAAGTCCCAAGCCTGTGCCTTCGCTCTCGCGCTGGCGCGATGGGTCCACCCGATAAAAGCGGTCAAATAGCCGCGCCAAGGCGTTTTCAGGAACAGGCTCGCCGGCATTGTCCACCCAGACCGTTATCCAATGGCTATCGTCATACTGGAGGGTGATTGTGATGGTCTGCCCCACCGGCGTGTAGCGCACGGCGTTGGAGAGCAGATTGCTGAAAGCCCGGCGTATCATCAGGCGGTCTCCGGCCAGGGGGGCGGTGCCATGGCGGCTGACCAACAGCTGTTTTTCAGCCGCGAGCGCTTCGTAAAACTCAATGACGGCATCGATTTCCACGCCCAGATCCATGGTTTCGCGGTGCGGCACCAGCAGGCCATTGTCTGCCTTGGCCAGAAACAGCATATCGGCAATCATGCGCGAGAGCCGTTCATACTCTTCAATATTGGAATAGAGAATCTCCTGATATTCGCCCGCCGAGCGCGCCTGGGAGAGCGCCACATGACTTTGCGTCATGAGGTTGCTGACCGGCGTGCGTAGCTCATGGGCAATATCGGATGAAAACTCCGATAGCCGGAGAAAGGATTCCTGTAGACGCTGCAGCATGTCGTTGAACGACACCCCCAGCTCGACCAGCTCACGCGGTAGGGAGGTGACATCGATTCTTTCGCCCAGGCGGCTCGCCGAGATATTGCCCGCCATGCGCACAAAGTCGCGAATCGGCCGCAGGCCACGGCGGGCCGCGATCCAGCCGACCGCCACCAGAAACAGAATGCCGGTGGTGAGATAAAGCCACAAGGACCGCTGAAAGTGATGGATGAAATGGTCATGGTGGCCAATATCCACCGCAATCGCGACATTCAATGAGGGGCGCTGAGCGCTTGCCGGAAACTGCACCACCAGCCCGCGATAGGCGTGCCCGTTTTGCTGCCAGCGCTGCAGATGTGCGCTGTGTGGAGCGTAAGGCGCCGGATGCGGAAGCAGTAACTCCGGAGGGAAGCTGGCCTCCATGGAGCGGTAAACCAGCTGCTTGTCCGGGCGATACACCATGACAGAAAGGGCATGATGACCGATCAGGGCGTCGTTCAGACGCTGTGGCAGAGGTTGCTCTTCCTTCTCAGGCGCCGAATTCAATGCGTGGTGAATGAGTTCAAGCTTGCCCTCTATTTCAATCAGGTCTTCTTCGGCAAAGTGGCTATCGACCGCGTAGCTGGCAATCGCCCCGATGGCGATCATGACCACCGTGGAGAGTGCCGCAAAAATCAGGGTGATGCGGGTGATGATGGAGGTATGCATGTTCATGGTGCCTCGGGCACATCCAGCACATAGCCCATGCCGCGCACGGTGTGAATCAGCTTGGGCTCGAACGGATCATCAATCTTGGCGCGCAGGCGCCGCATGGCCACCTCGATCACATTGGTGTCGCTGTCAAAATTCATGTCCCACACTTGCGAGGCAATCAGCGAGCGCGACAACACCTCACCACGCCGACGCACCAGCAATTCCAGCAGTCCAAATTCCTTGGCCGTGAGCTCGATTTTCTTGCCATCGCGCTGCACGCGCCGCCGTAGTACATCGATTTCCAGATTGGCAACTTGCAGCACATCGGCTTCGCGCGTTCTGCCGCGACGCAACAGCGTGCGGATACGGGCCAGCAATTCGGAAAAGGCAAACGGTTTGACCAGGTAGTCATCGGCGCCCAGTTCCAGGCCTTTTACCCGGTCTTCCACCAGGTCACGCGCCGTCAGAAAAAGCACTGGGGTATGCTTGCCCGCCTCACGCAGGGCGGAGATGATCTGCCAGCCACTGGCGCGTGGCAGCATCACATCCAGAATGATCAGGTCGTAGTGTTCAGCCAGCGCCATATGCTGCCCATCCAGGCCATCATGAACCAGGTCCGTGACAAATCCTGCCTCGGTCAGGCCTTTGCGCAAATACTCGCCGGTTTTGTGTTCATCCTCGACTACAAGAATTCGCATGGAGTGGTCAGGTAGTGGTGTAGACAGTGATTGTGCCGCAAACCATGCTGCCTGGCAGCAAGATGACAAAAATGTAATCTGGATGTCAGCTGGCTGTCGGGTCAACCATGCCATGCTGGTCAGCATGAAATTGTCCTCGTCTATCCGCTCGCCCCGCGCTGACATGATACGCATGGCAAGTGTGCGGCTGTTGCTGCCACTGGTGCTTGTCAGCCTGTTGCCCGGCTGCGCCACGTTTTCGCGTGATGGCGGGTTTGATCAGGTGGCTTCCACAGTGAAAGCCAAAACCGGTAAGGAGATACGCTGGGTCAAGTCTGAAAACGAGCGTCACGCTCTGGATGAGCGTATCGCGCAACTGTTGCAGCAGCCCATCAGCGTGGACGATGCCGTGCAGATTGCCTTGCTGAATAACCGTGGCCTGCAGGCATCGTATGCCGAACTGGGTATTTCAGAAGCTGATCTGGTGCAGGCCGGGCGCTTGCCCAATCCGCGCTTTTCCATGCTGCGCGCCAGCCGCGACGGCGAATACAAGATCGAACAGGCGCTGACCTTCAATATTTTTTCGCTGGTGACCATGCCCAAGGCCACCGCCATCGAGCGTCGCCGCTTTGAGCAAACCCAGCGTCAGGTATCGCTGGAGGTATTGCGATTGGCGACTGCTACCCGCAAAGCGTATTTCACCGCGCTGGCTGCCGCGCAATCCGAACGCTACATGCAGCAGGTGATGCGGGCGGCCGAGACCAGTGCCACGCTGGCGCAGCGCATGAAGCAGGCCGGCAACTGGAGCACACTGGATGAAGCGCGTGAACAGGGCTTTTATGCCGATGCGACCTTAGGCGCAAGCCGTGCCCGCCAGGCCAGCTTGCAGGCCACCGAGCAACTCACCCGCTTGATGGGCCTGGATCACCCGCATTACACCTTGCCCGAGCGCATGCCGGATTTGCCCGCGCATGCAGAAGAGGCGGCCAATCTGGAGCAGACCGCTTTGCAACAGCGCATGGATGTGCAGATGATGAAGCTGCAAACCGAAGCCCTGGCCGGGCAATTGGGCCTCACCAAAACCACGCGGTTTATCAATGTGCTGGAGCTGGGCCCTGCCCGCGTGCTGGAAGGACGGCGCTCGGATCCCTACAAAAATGGGGTGGAGATTTCGCTGGAGATTCCCCTGTTTGACTGGGGCAGTGCTCGCGTGGCGAGGGCGGAATCCACCTACATGCAGGCCGTGAACCAGCTGGCACAGGTGGCGGTGGAAGCCAGATCAGAAGTGCGTGAGGGCTATGGGCGTTACCGTGCCAGCTACGATATTGCCCGGCATTATCGCGATAGTGTGGTGCCTATCCGTCAGAAAATCGCCGAAGAAAACCAGCTGCGCTATAACGGCATGCTGGTCAGCGTGTTTGATTTGCTGGCGGATGCACGGGCGCAGATTGCCAGCGTCAACAGCTACATCGAGGCCTTGCGCGATTTCTGGCTGTCGCAAAGCGATATGGAAATGGCCTTGATCGGCAAGCCGGATTTTTCCGCGCCAGGTCCGGCTATGGTCGCCCAATAAAGCCAGCTCAACCCAGGCGCAAGTGATCAACAGGACAGGATAACGATATGGTGTCTAGGCGTGATTTTCTCAAAGGGGCCAGTCTGGCGGGAATGGCGGCCACCGCCGCCACGGTCAGCAAGGTCGCCATGGCGGCGTTACCGGAGATCATCTCGGTGAGCGATGCCGACACCCAGGCGCCACGCATGCCGGATACTGGCCGCCCATATAACCCGGTCGTCACGCTCAATGGCTGGACCTTGCCGTGGCGCATGCGCAATGGCGTAAAGGAGTTTCATCTGGTGGCCGAGCCGGTGGTGCGCGAATTGGCGCCCGGCATGAAAGCGCATTTATGGGGCTACAACGGTCAGAGCCCCGGCCCCACTATCGAAGTGGTGGAGGGTGACCGCGTGCGCATTTACGTCACCAATCGCCTGCCCGAGCATACTTCCATGCACTGGCATGGCCAGCGCCTGCCCAATGGCATGGATGGCGTCACTGGCCTGACCCAGCCAGGCATCAAGCCCGGCAAGACTTTTGCCTATGAATTTGTCGCGCAGCGGGCGGGCACCTTTATGTATCACCCGCATGCCGATGAAATGACGCAGATGGCGATGGGCATGATGGGCTTCTGGGTCACGCATCCGAAAAACCCCGCCACCATGGCGGTGGACCGCGATTTTGTGTTCCTGATCAATGCCTACGATATTGACCCCGGTGCTTACACACCGCGCATCAACACCATGCTGAATTTCAATCTGTGGACGTTTAACAGCCGGGTGTTTCCGGGTATCAGCCCCATGGTGGTGAATCAGGGCGACCGCGTGCGCATCCGCGTTGGCAATCTCAGCATGACCAATCATCCCATTCATATTCATGGGCACGAGTTCATGGTGACCGGTACCGATGGTGGCTGGGTGCCGCCCAGCGCCCGCTGGCCCGAAGTGACGACGGATATAGCTGTGGGCCAGATGCGGGCGCTGGAATTCAAGGCGGATGCGCCGGGCGACTGGGCGTTTCATTGCCACAAAAGCCATCACACCATGAATGCCATGGGGCATGACGTGCCCACCATGCTGGGCGTGGAGCAGCGCGATCTGAAGCAGCAACTGCAAGGCTTGTTGCCGGATTACATGGCCATGGGTCAGCACGGCATGGCGGATATGGCCGAGATGCAAATGCCGCTGCCTGACAACACCTTGCCGATGATGTCGGGCCAGGGCCAGTTTGGCGGGGTGGAAATGGGCGGCATGTTTACCACCGTCAAAATCCGCAAGGGCATCGCTAAACATGATTATCGCGACCCCGGCCATTACCAGCACCCCGCCGGTACCGTGGCCTGGGAAGTGGAAAACGATCTTCCGCCAGTTGAGCGCCCCGCAGACACCGACGCCCACGGTGGCGTTGAAGTACAGGTGCGCAAACCCGGCGACCAGATGCAGCATTAACCTGAATGGAAGTTAATTATGAGCAAACCCGTTATTCGTGTTTTATGGACTTTTAACCTGATCGGCATGATGGCCTTGCCGCTAACGGTATTCGCGCATGAGGGCATGACGCATGATGCACCGGCGACTGCTGCCGCAGATGCCGACATCAGCACCACCCAGGGCGAAGTGCGCAAGATCAATCTGGAGCAAGGCACCATCACTCTACGCCATGGCGATATCAAAAACCTGGGGATGCCGGGCATGACCATGGTGTTTGTCGCGCAGGATAAAGCCATGCTGAACGGCTTGGCAGAGGGCGATCAGGTGGTGTTTCGCGCCGAGCGGCTGAATGGGGTGCTGATGGTGATTGCCATCCAGAAACAGGGGGCGGCCAGTTCATCGTCAAATCCGGCGCCCTGAGTCAGCTTCGCCATTCAAGGCTGATGTCATGACGATAGCGCGGCTGGACATGGCATTCAATTCATCGCAAAGACCATAAAAAAAGCCCCGGTTTCCCGGGGCTTTTTACTTGATGGCGAGGCTTGCAGCCTCTGCATCAGGGCTTGATTACATCATGCCGCCCATGCCACCCATACCGCCCATGTCGCCGCCGCCCATCGCAGGCGCGTCTTCCTTAGGCAGTTCTGCAACCAGTGCGTCGGTTGTCAGAATTAGGGATGCAACAGAAGCTGCATTTTGCAGTGCGGAACGGGTTACCTTGGCTGGGTCCAGAACGCCCAGTTCAACCAGGTCACCGTAAGTGCCGTTGGCAGCGTTGTAACCGTAGTTACCCTTGCCTTCCAGTACTTTGTTAACCACAACAGATGGTTCGTCACCAGCGTTAGCCACGATCTGGCGCAGAGGCTCTTCAATCGCGCGCAGCACGATCTTGATACCAGCGTCCTGATCGGCGTTGTCGCCCTTCAGTTCCTTGATGGCAGCGCGAGCACGCAGCAGAGCAACGCCGCCGCCAGCCACGATACCTTCTTCAACAGCAGCGCGGGTAGCGTGCAATGCATCTTCCACACGTGCTTTCTTTTCCTTCATTTCGATTTCGGTAGCAGCGCCAACCTTGATCACAGCAACACCGCCAGCCAGCTTGGCTACGCGCTCTTGCAGTTTTTCACGGTCGTAGTCGCTGGTAGCGTCTTCGATTTGCTTCTTGATCTGGTCAATGCGGCTCTTGATGGTGTCTTCAACGCCAGCACCGTCGATGATGGTGGTGTTTTCTTTGCCCACTTCAATGCGCTTGGCTTGGCCCAGATCGTTCAGGGTTACGCTTTCCAGCTTCAGGCCCACTTCTTCAGCAATCACGGTACCGCCGGTCAGGATGGCGATATCTTCCAGCATGGCCTTGCGACGGTCACCAAAGCCAGGAGCCTTGACAGCCACAGTCTTCAGGATGCCGCGGATGTTGTTCACTACAAGGGTAGCCAGAGCTTCGCCTTCGATGTCTTCTGCAATGATCAGCAGAGGACGGCCAGACTTCGCTACTTGCTCCAGGGCTGGCAACAGGTCACGAATGTTGGAGATCTTCTTGTCGTGCAGCAGCACGAATGGATTTTCCAGCAGGGCGATTTGACGCTCTGGGTTGTTGATGAAGTAAGGCGACAGGTAACCGCGGTCGAACTGCATGCCTTCCACCACGTCCAGCTCGTTTTCCAGGCCGGAACCGTCTTCCACGGTGATCACGCCTTCTTTGCCTACCTTGTCCATGGCATCCGCAATGATCTGACCGATGTCAGCATCGGAGTTGGCGGAGATGGAACCCACTTGAGCAATTTCCTTGCTGGTTGTGGTTGGCTTGGAGATCGCCTTGATTTCTTCCACGATCGCCACAACGGCCTTGTCGATACCACGCTTCAGGTCAGCTGGGTTGAAACCGGCAGCTACATATTTGAAGCCTTCACGTACGATGGCTTGAGCCAGTACGGTAGCAGTCGTGGTGCCGTCACCAGCGTTGTCGGAAGTCTTGGAAGCCACTTCCTTCACCAGTTGTGCGCCCATGTTTTCCAGCTTGTCTTTGAGCTCGATTTCCTTGGCAACGGATACACCGTCCTTGGTCACGGTAGGGGCGCCGAAAGAGCGCTCCAGCACCACGTTACGGCCTTTAGGACCCAGCGTTACCTTAACGGCATTTGCCAGAATGTTCACACCGTTAACGATTTTGGCACGTGCCTCATCGCCAAAAATTACTTGTTTTGCAGCCATTGTTAATTCTCCTGAATCTAGATTCGGTTAAGGGATGCGTCGCAATTAAGCTTCAACAACGCCCAGAATGTCTTCCTCACGCAGTACCAGCACTTCTTCGCCGTTAACCTTCACAGCCTGGCCTGCATACTTGCCGAACAACACTTTGTCGCCCACTTTCACATCCAGAGCGATAGCCTTGCCGCTGTCATCTTTCTTGCCAGGACCAACAGCGATCACTTCGCCTTGATCGGGCTTCTCAGCAGCAGTATCTGGAATGACGATGCCGGATGCTGTTTTACGTTCTTCTTCCAAGCGCTTAACAATCACGCGGTCATGCAAAGGACGAATTGCCATGAGTTACTCTCCTTGATTAAAGTCATTTTTTGACATTGGGTTGATCAGAATTCGGGTCGGGATGGATGCTGTTAGCACTCATGCCTATAGAGTGCTAATAATAAGGGCGGGGGTGGGTTTTTTCAAGAGAGGGGAGGGATCTTTTTGTGTCGTTTGCAATTTATCTTTGGATTTTTGCAGATTAACTTAAGACTTCAAATTCCATGTATTTTTAATCAGAAATGTATCTTTAATTAAGATCTTAAGATATATAGAGTTATTAGGCTCGGTCAGATATTAGATAAGATTGATTGCTGAGTGAATAAACCCTGAAGGATTACAAGTCCATTCTTGTGTATGGTACTTGCCCAGCGTTCAGCAGCGTAACGCAACGATTGGCGAAGACGATTGGCACAGCAAGTGCACCCAAATGTTGGGCACGCGTCAAACCAACGTAGAGCACGCGCTTGGCCTCTGCGTCGGCGCGCGCTTCCCACGACTCGAAAAGAGCTTCACTCCGGTTTTCAGGAGCACGATCGGGTGGAATCACGACGCACACTGCACCGTACTCACGGCCTTTCGCCTCGTGAATATTGGCACACGCAAGGCCAAGATCGATCGGCATTTGAAGATGGTTCGACCATTGCCCGTTGGTTGGACGCCGAAAGAAATTACGCACGGTCACACCGGCCGGTAGCGGCAGACCCAGTCGTTCCATCTCCTCATGCACACAGGCAATCCAGGCAAGCCGATCAGCATCGGTATCCCCGCACTTTCTGGGAAGACTCATGAGGAAACTCAGTGCACGTCTTCGAACTGCTCGTCGATCCATACCAAGACGTTCGGCGGTTCTCAATAGATGCTCGTTTGAGTTCATCCAAAAGGACAAAGGATCGCTTTGGTGGTCCCATCGGGGATTTCCTGAAGCGTTTATACGATCAGTCCTCGGTGGCATTCATCTTTTCCGGGACAGAAGGCTTGAATGAATATCTCGAGGTTGATTCGCAGGCTTCCACCCGCTGGCCAGGTATGCTCAAACTCAAGCCGTTTGATTACGATGATCATTTTATCGGTGTGTTACGTGCGTTGGATGAGGCGATACCAATGGCTCATCCATCAGGACTGGACTCACCTGAGCTTTCTGAAAAGATGTTCAAGTCTTGTATGGGAAATTTCAGATTGCTGAAAACGATCTTATGCAAGGCAGTGAAATACGCCTCGATCAATTCACATGTGTCTATTCAGCTGGAACATTTGCACCAAGCCCATGAATGGACATTTGCCCAAGCAAAAAATCCTTTCCTGCCATGATCCACAATCGGCTGTTGCATCGCGTCGAGCCTTACCCTGACGAAAGTCTCACAGGATTTCTCATGAGGGTAGCGCTGAAAAATCATCTGCTCGGCCCGGATGAAATTCTGTTCCGTATCCGGCGAGATAGAAGCCGCAATATTCACATGCAATACATTGAGGAACTGGCCTATTTCTGCCGCAATAGCCTAGATGAAATCCAACACTTGGACGGTATCGAAAAATGGCAGCATGGTGAACCCAGATGGCAGATTGGCAAGGAATGGATTACGCGATCTGTCTTTATCGACAATCGGGGTGCAAAAGTCTGTCCGATTTGCCTTCGAGAGTCATCATACCTCCGGGGGATATGGAGTCTCAGCCTCTACAATGTGTGTGCACAGCATGGAGTTGCCCTGATTGAGCGTTGCCTGAAATGTGGGCGTTTACTGAAATGGAATCGGAAGCGGCCGGAATATTGCGGTTGTGGCCAGCATTTGGCGAGTTTGCATGAAATCCCCGACAACTCTGCTGCAGTGAATCTGGCAAGGCTTCTTGCTTACCGTTCTGGCGGTGATACCACATTATTGTCGAACATCCCTCTATCAACCGGTGTGATCGAACGTCTAGTGAATCTCAGCCTGGATGGTATGTGCAAGACGGTTTGGTTTCTGGGACATTGTTTGAGTGAGGTGGGCGCATATGGAACGGGGCACGGCAGAAAGAAACCAGCATCCATTACCGTAACCCATATGGCCGAAAAAACATTTGGCTATCTAAGTGAATGGCCAAATATATTGGGATTTTCAATCGGAAAATTGCTGCTTGAACGATTGAATGTAGGGTTCACCGCGGTTGACTGCCATCGTGTTCTGGCACCGGCCGATCATTATTTCAACACCAGTCTTGATCAACCTGAGCTGAGATTTCTCACGAAAAGTTACGAACAATATGTCCAAGCAATTTGGCTTGCCTATGGCAGGCGTCACCCGGCATGTATTTACGAACAACAACTCAGGTTGCCCTTCTGAATATGGCTGACCGTCACAAAGTACTCAGTCAATGGCATGAACTCCAGGCAAAACTTGCACAACGCGATAAGTCATGGGAAATCGAAAATTACCGAATGTTGGGCTTGCCCGACATTTTGCCGGGTGAGGTTTTCAGTTCCTGGGTATGGCGTGTGCAGACTAGTGGGGGATTGAGTAACAAATATCTCAAAGAAAGGTGGAAGCTCAAGTATTCCCCTTGGCAACTCGACTATAAAAAAAATGCAATTGATTTTGAGCGTATTAGCAAATCATTGACTAATGTGCCGGTTGAGCTCCTGGTCGATACGACTCTTAATAGTTTTACCGGATTAAACGAGTCACAAGTGGTATGTTTGTTTGCTGATCCATTGAATACCAGGCCAATCTACCGTTATTGCCCTGAGTGCCTCATAGCCGATGCCACACCATATATTCGGAAAACCTGGCGGTATGCATTTTCGTATGTTTGTACTCAGCATCACAGGATATTGGAGGAGCGATGTCCCAATTGTCATCAGTTTGTGGATTTAAGTAAGTCAGGGAAGTTTGGGAAACATGCTGGCATTAGAGCTTCTATTCGTGTTTGCGGTGAATGTGGTCACGATCTCGGAAACATTACGAGGCAAGTTGAGCCCCGTATGCTGGAAATCTTAATACTTGCTCAAAGGCGGCTATTTGATGAGATTGGTACCTTTAACGCCGAGGAAGCATTGATGAGGTTTTGCCACTACGACGGGATTGCTATGCACCCACTTTGGGTAGGATTACATGGGCGTCATGTTTTTATGATGGAAAACGAGCGTGTGGCGAGCTTTGCCATGAAGCATAAGCTATATGCCAATACCTATTGGTATTCCCAACGCTCGATCGTCACCCAAAATTTGAAAAAGCTCATACGTTCGAACAAGCGAAGTGGGTTTTGATGGTATCGGTTATTCTTTGAACAACGAGGTAATTACGGTGCGGTCATGCCTATGATAGCGGCTAACCCATCAGTCAAGCGGGACTGGCGATGAGTACTTGTATGGAATGCTGATTAATTAAAAAGGTCTGAGAACTTAAATGGTTATCCTTGGGTTTTTTTAATAAAAAATGCCTAATTATTTAGGCAGCGACAACTGTAGTTTGATTCATAAGCTGCGCCGTAAGTATTTTTCGTTAGATGGATTCCAAGAAGCGCGTTGCACCATCCGCACTATGCGGCATTGAATTCGTCTGGGTTTCCAGATTCTGTCACTATCTTACTTATCTACCTTATCCCAACCATACTAGTTAATCTTCGCTCCGAAGCCGTATCAGGGCGAAAATTGAGTTTTATGTAAACGGCCAGACTTTACAGATGATTCCGTACGAACTTCATTATCTGTTACCACTCTTCCCTGCCAAGACTCTTCATCTTCAACTAAATACAAATCCAGCATCCTTAATTTATATGGGAAATATTCCCGTATGTATTAGGGATTTAATCCTGGTGTATTGGATTGCTAATTATCCTCTCGTTGGTTAAATTGAAAAGGTGTAAATAAATGTAATAAAACGGAATGGATAGTAAATGCGGAAAATACAAATGGCTTTAATTTCCGTATTTGGATTTTTCATTACTCCAGCATTCTTCCTGATTTCTCTAATGCTAGTTATTCCTTACTCATCAGGTCTAGCTGCAGAAGCATACATCACGGAATTTGGTCGAAGTAATGTCGTTGTTATTGATTTGGCCACTAATCAAATTACTCATCGTATAAAAGTCGGAACTAGCCCATGGGGCATTTCTTTGCATCCAAGTACAAATACTGCATATGTTAGTAATGTTGATTCTGAGAATGTCAGTATTATCAATATGCTGGATAAAAAAGTCATGGCTACCGTTGAGGTAGGCCGTAATCCAGTAGGAATCGCTGTTCTGCCAAATGGGATGCAAGCTTATGTGGCAAACGCACATTCGAACACATTATCAATTATTGATACATCTAAATATGAAGTCGTAAACACGGTATCCGTTGGGATTAGTCCGCGCTGTATTACTGTGGACCCATCCTCAAAAACAATTTTCGTTACAAATTTTGGTAGCGATACAGTTTCCGAAATATCGACTCTTACCAATGAAATTATTTCGACTATAAAAGTGGGGAAAGGTCCATTTGGAATTGCTATTCATCCCAATGGTAAAACATTGTACGTGGCGAATTCTAGATCGAACACTGTTTCAGTTATTGATTTGACACTTGGTCGTCAGGTTACAACCATTGAGGTTGGTCATCGTCCCCATGTATTGAGTATAAAACCTGATGGTTCCGAAATTTACTCCCCATCAGTTGATGATGACATGCTTTACGTTATTGATACCAGAAATAATCTCGTAAGTCATGTCCAGCAAGTGGGTAAATTTCCTAGAGGTGTTGGTTACTCTTCAGAAGCTAACAAAATTTATCAAGTAAACGTCAAAGGAAATAGCATCACCATCTTTGATGCTATTTCTTATAAAAAAATTGGCGAAATTGATGGATTGTCTTGGCCATATGCAATTGGCAATTTTATAACGCAATAAAATAATAAGGGGACGGTATGAGAAGTAAGGTAATGGTATTTGCCACTACGTGTGTGACTGTAATAGGTGTCAACGCACATGCAGAAACATTGGTGGATACAAATAGCGAAGCACCTATTAATGTGAAAACGCCTGAAATAGTCGTCACGGCTACACGTACCGAAGCTTCATTGGCATCTATCCCCGGGACGATGACTGTTATTGAACGTGCTCAGATCCAAGCACAAACGCAACTCTCAAATGGCGATTTGGGTGCTGCATTAGGTAAGCTTGTTCCTGGATTCTCGGTTGGCAATCAGTCTATGAGTCAGTATGGTCAAAATCTCCGAGGTCGTAAGGCATCCATTTTGGTCGATGGCGTGCCTCAAAATCCATTATTTGACCCGGGAAAGAACCTCTCGGTCATTGATCCGTCCATGATTGAGCGAATCGAGGTCATACGGGGATCTACGGCAATTTATGGAGATGCCGCCACAGGGGGTGTTATTAATATTATTACCAAGAACCCTACCAGTGGTGCTCCAGTAAATAATACGACGATCGGTGCCAATGTTTCCCTTTCACATCCTGGTGATAGTCTAGGGGGGAATATCAACCATAGTATTAGCGGTAAACGCGATGATCTTTCTTATCTATTAAGTGCTGCTATTCAAAAGAATGGTGGTTGGTTTGACGCAGAGGGTGACCGAATAGTGCCAAATCCACATCGAGATGGTGGATTGTCAGATACCAAGCAATACAATCTTTTTGGTAAGTTAGGGTTTGATATTGACGATAATCAGAAATTATCGGCCAATTTTAATCTGTTTCGTAATACACAAGATACCAACTATTTTGGTGACCCAACTCAGCACAATGTGACAACCGGTGCAAGAGCGCGCGCTGTTAGTGGATTTAAGCTTGATGATGAGGTTGGTGTGCGTAATCTGGCAGGCGGGCTGGACTATAACAACAAAGATGTATTTGGTAGCAAACTTCATGTCCAGCTTTACCATAAAGATTACTTTGCCCGAAGTGTCCCTTTTGATGGATTTGGGCCTGTCTATCAAGATACCATTACTTCCAAAAAAACTGGGGGACGTGTCGAAATAAATACCCCTATCATTGAAAATAAAGCGTCGGTGCTCTGGGGCGCGGATGCGTCCCATGAGAAAATTCAACAAACAGTTAAAGAAAAAGATTTCAACCTTTACTCCTCCAGTGGCGGACTCGTTTTTCAAAATACAGGCTTAGAGCGATGTTGGCTTTGTCCGTATACCCAAAATAATTATGCAGTCTTTGCACAGGGTGAATACAAACCATCTGATTACTGGGTTTTGCGTGGCGGCGTTCGGCATGAAGAGGTGCGCCTTGATATCCCCAGCTACATTACTTTAACGAATCGCCCGATTGAAGGTGGGTCTCCCTCCTTTTCTGCCTCGCTATATAACCTTGGCGCCGTTTATTATCTCAACGATGCCCTCAATATTTATGGCAATTTCTCTCAAGGTTTCTCATTGCCCGATGTGCGGCAGCGCTTGAGAACGGGAAGTGGCGGCACCTCAGTAAAACAACTCCATATGGCGCCTGAGATCGTCGATAACTATGAACTTGGGATACGAGGAGATTGGAATCAAGTCAGCGCCACTCTTGCATTCTTTTACAATGTTTCCGATTTAGGTGCAAACCCTCCCCCGAGCTTCAATGCCAGCATTCTACGAGCCCCAGAAAAAATTTACGGTGTTGAGGCTACCTTGGATTGGATTCTCAGTGAAAAAGTAAAAGCTGGAGGAACGCTCACTTACTCAGAAGGTAAAAATAATCCCGAAAATGATGGTCAAGGGTATATCTACCTCAACAATCAGCGTATTCGCCCTCCTAAGCTCACAGCATATGTTGAACATCAAACTCTTCCGAATTGGTCAAATCGACTCCAAATGTTGGTAAGCGGTCATCGCAGTCGATTTGGCGATAGCACTGATTTTGCCCAATATGAAGTAAATGGATATACCACTTTAGATTGGTTTAGCTCAATCAAACTTGCAAAAGGAACTTTGTTTGTCGGAATCGAAAATTTGTTGAACCGCGACTATTACACACCCCAGTCGCAACAGTTTCTGGAAGGGGATGTTACCCATGTCGCGGCTAGAGGGGCGGTGTTAAGTACTTCCTATTCATTTACTTGGTAATTCTTTTAACCGCGGAGGTTGTTAGTGAGTTCTATTATTCGATTTTTGTATGTGTTTGGTGTGTTTTTCACTTGCTGGATTACCACTGCCTGGACAGCGCCTCTTGCATACTCGACTAATGAGCGAGATGGGACGATCTCCGTCATTGATACTGCCATTGACCAGGTGATATTGACTTTCCAGGTGGGGGATAAGCCGAGAGGGGCAGCCATTACTCCGGATGGTAAATTTATGTATGTAAGTGACCAGCCACATAATGCATTAGTGATTGTGGACCTAATAAGGAATAAACCTATTGCTTCAACCCAATTAGCGTCTTCCCCTGAAGGAGTAGGAATCTCCCCTGATGGAAAGTTGATTGTTGTTGCAAATGAGGAGGATGACAGTGTTTCTCTTGTCGATACCCTATCTCACCAAGAGATATATAAAATCAAAATGCAGGGGAATAACCCTGAACATGCTGAGTTCAGTCCTGATGGAAAATGGTTGTATGTCACCGCAGAGGAGGCTGAGCATGTCGATATTGTGGATGTCGCTCAAAAAAAGTCTATTAAACTTTTACAAGTTGGACTTAGGCCTAGGGGAATTGGATTTCTTCCTGATAGTTCACGGGCATATATCGCCTGTGAGAACTCAAATCTAGTTGTCGTTATCGATACAAACACTCACGAAATCATTACTCGTATTGGAGTCGGGGTCCGATCAAATGGAGTCAAGGTTACCCCCGATGGCCGCAAAGTCTACATTTCCAATGGCGGTGACGGCACCGTCTCCGCTATAGATACCTTGACCAATAAAGTGATCGCTACGATCCCAGTGGGAAAGCGACCATGGAATATGGCGATCACCCCTAATGGCCGTAAGCTTTACGTCGCAAATGGAAAATCAAACACTGTTTCAGTTATCGATACGGCTAAAGACGTGAATATTAAGAACATCCAGGTAGGAGAATCTCCTTGGGGTGTCTTCCTTCACTAAATTGTCACAGATTGAGGCTAAACTTCGGTTGCATCATTTAATGATAATTATTATCATTAGCATTCTTTACATTGATTTACATTCTGTCTTGCTTCGCTAGGGCGGAATGTGATTGCTCTTGTAATGCGTTAGACAGAGAGGACTCAGCATGGATGATCAAGAAATCGGGACTCGGGCGGCAAATGTGTACTACGTTGCAGCACGCCGGCGCGCGCTCAAGCAACTGATTGAGGCAATGTTGTTTGAAAACATCCTTACCCATTCAAAAACACAGATCACACCAGAAGAAATGGAATTCCATGTTGAGGCGATCGATGCCAATGGTAACCAAGTGCGATATGTGTCAAAGGGGGTGGTGTCTGCGAGCTACGGCAGAATTAGATTGCAAGGTCCAACTATTAGACTCTCAAAAGATACTGCAGGTGAAGCTCCATCGATTGCATTATTTTTAGCTGAGGTTGACCAAACCATTGCTTGTGATGAGGCCAAATTTAGCGCATTTATTGCAGAGCTCAATAATACGGTTGCGAAGGATGCGGCTGCGCTTGAGTTCAATGCAAATCTCGACATTGATCATCTCAATAATCTCGAACGCTATGTTTTTGATGCATATGAAAGCGCGGTATTCAATGGGCATCTCTACCACCCCTGCTATAAATCCCGGATTGGATTCAGCCTAGGGGAAAATGAAGCTTATACGAATGATTTTGGAGCGCTGGTTAATTTTAATTGGATCGCAATCCTCCGAAACCGAGCGCGCATCTATACCATCGATGGCGTAAATATTGATCAACTGATTGCCAGTGAGTTGCAAGAACCAAGCGTAGAGTATTTTAATCAGCAGATTCTGCAGGCCGGGAAAAAAATTGAGGATTACATTTTCTTGCCAGTGCATCCGTGGCAATGGCAAGAAAAATTAGTATTTGAGTATGTGGATGATATTGCTGCCGGCGATCTAATATTTCTTGGCACGCATCCTGACAGTTATAGCCCGCAGCAGTCTTTAAGGTCCCTGTCTAATCAAACCAGAAAGAATGCTTACACCGTAAAAGTTGCGTTATCGATTATTAACACATCTGCGGATAGGTTACTTTCTCCTCACAACGTTGCAAACAGCGCGATGGTTTCTCAATGGCTGGCGTCCATATTGGACAATGACCCGTACTTGAGAGACGACCTTGGCTTCTCCTTTATTAAGGAGGTGGCTGGAATTTACGATGATAAGTCTCATCTGCCCCAGGCTCTTGAGAAAAGAAAATTTGGGCTTATCGGTACTATCTGGCGCGAAAGCATTTACCACTATATTCAGCCTGAAGAATTTGCAATTCCAGCAACGGCATTATGTTTTTCAGATGCCAAAGGAAAATCCGTCTCAGATGACTGGATAAGGCAGCATGGATTAATTCCTTGGGTGGAGCGTCTCCTTGATGTGCTTCTTACGCCATTTATGCATTTATTGTATGCCCATGGGATTGGCTTCGAAGCTCACGCGCAAAACACAATTCTGATATTCCAGGATGGATTGCCTGTAAGGGCGGCTGTGAGAGACTTGCCGGGGGGTATTAGATTCGCACGTGACTATCTTCAGGCTCCAGAAACGTGTCCGATGCTTTTGGACGCGCCTGAATATAGGCTCACTCCCGGCGAGCGGTCTGTGTTAGATGCAACTCCCCAAGAGGTGGTTTGGTACTTGCATGATGCAATTTTCTTTGTGCATGTTGCCGAGATTGCCCATTTTCTAAATGCAAAATACGCGTTGGACGAGACTGATTTTTGGGGAATGGTCTCGCGGACTATTGAGCGTTATCAGCTAAGTTTTCCTGACCTAGAAGAAAGATATGTTTCTCTGGATTTATTCCAGCCTCGTATAAGAATTAGCCAGTTCGCGCGACGTAAAATTTTCGAGGCGGGTGTAGGGAATGCATATCAAACAGTAGAAAACCCATTAAAGCGAAGCGATGTAGGGCATCGTGCTGCATAGTGCCGCATTAAATATGCAACGCGCGATCCGTGATCGGGAAGGATATTTGCTACGGCTGGTTACGCTAAGTCACTTTTCGGCCATGTTTGTTGCATTCAGTATTCCCCCCTTTCTAGCGACTATTCTCAAAGGGAGTTTCGAGGATGGCTTGTCGTTTCTCGGACTGTGCTATGCAGCTCCAGTAATAGCGGCATTTGCGGGATACCCTATTAGAACAAAGCTTACCGCTGCGATGGGTGAAAAGAGAGCTCTTCTCGTCAGCTATACGACAGTCGCTGCCATTATGTTCCTTACTGCAATGGCGCCAAATGCGGAGATGTTTTTGTTCGGCCTTGTTCTGCAGGGGGCCGTCGCTCCCACTTTTGCTACCTCAAGTAGCTACTTGGCTTGCTGGATCAAAGAGGAAAAGTTAGTTACTGGTATTAGTGCGTTACAGATCATCACCAGGGTTGCTGCTGTGGTGGGCCCTGCCATTTTGGGAGTGGTGATTATTCATCTGGGATCTCCACTCCAGGTTTACTTACTTCTGTCGTCACTCGCTTTTATTACAGCATTGCTATTGGCAATTCTTCTCCCTCAAGGAAATGGACAAATCAGCGCGAAAGTCGCTGATACAGATAATAAGCCAATTGCTGAGGGATTCACATTTTCAGTATGGCGGCCGTATATCGCCCAAGTACTCATTTTGTTTTCAGTCACAGTTTCAGCTCCCCATTTTATTGAGTATTTGCGGACTGACGTCAAAGATATTTCCGATGCGTTTCTTGGTGTTGTGTTCGCTATTCCTAGCTTGGCATATTTATGTTGCGTCCCTTTTTTAAAGCGTGTTCGTCGGCTGAGGGAGTTCAACATTTTATGCATGGGTTTTCTGCTCGTGATAATTGGATTTTCTTGCCAATGGTATTTCCAATCTTGGCAAAAAGTCGTTGGCTCGCAGGTCCTAATCGGGGTTGGCACATTTTTAGCCTATACAGGCATTAATGGTTATCTAGTAAGGGTTGCCAGAGTAACAGGATCAACGAAAGCATTTTTTAGATTTGAGTTAACCGGTCGTTGTGCCATGGCTTTAGGTGCAGTTGTGGGTGATTTCTCCGTAGCGATTGCTGGGATTAAAACACCATTTTTGATTTCTGGTACGACCATGACAATCTCATTGTTATGGGTTTTCTTTAATTTTTCTCGACCTTGATTCACCAACATTGGCTCAGGAGACATGATGGCTACGCTTGCATACAAATCCCCTTTCGTATCAGCTTCCTATGTAATCGCTGGACAACGCTGCGCGGAAACACTTTTGAATTGCTATTGCCGAGAGGTTGGTATTTCAGAAAATTCAATCAGGTTGTGTCGAATGCAAGACTCAACGAGTTGGCCACTTTCTATAAGGTCGGCATTCTCAAAAAAAGAAGTGTTAGAGATTTTGATGGAGAGAGTAGATGCCAAAATCATTGTTGCGGTTGAGGAAGACTCTCCGACCGCGAACTTTATATATACCTCTTCCATTTATTGCAAAGTAACTGGACAACCCTGGAGTCAGCTGGATTGGAGAAGCTTGGCTCAGCTCATCATTCAAGACCTCGCCATTAAACATGGACAAGAATTCAATGCCGAGTTGTTGGCTCAAATTGAAGATAGTGTCAATGTCACAACCGCCATTCTTGAGGAAACGAGAGAAGGAGCGTTGCCTTTAGACCCATTGCTAGCGTATCTAAGCTCAGAGCAGTCGCTGATATATGGCCATCCATTTCATCCTGCGCCTAAAAGTCGACAGGGGTTTAATGAGGTCGACCTCTATAACTATTCGCCAGAGTTTGGCCAAGGGTTTTCTTTACATTACTTTGCCGTACATAAAGATTTTATTTATCAAAGGTCAACATTGGATGAGGCCTGCACAGACATCATTGCACGGCAAGCTCCGGAAGGTCTGATATATGGTGGCGAGTATTACCTTGTTCCGAGCCATCCTTGGCAAGCAAAGTGGCTACTTGATAATCCGCTCGTCAAATCAGCTATCGATCAAGGCAAGCTGAAAGATTTAGGCGTGGCGGGAGATAAATATTTCCCTACCTCATCAGTGCGTACGTTATATCAGCCAGGTAATCCATATTTCTTCAAATTCTCGTTACATGTTCGGTTAACCAATTGCGTTCGGAAAAATGCGGTATATGAGTTGGAAAGCGCATTGCAGGTAAATCAGATCATGACGTCATTGATCGATGAGCTGGCTACAAAATTTCCTGGAGTGGCTATTCTTGAGGAGCCAGCGTTCTTATCGGTGGATCTTAAAGACGCAAATGCAATAGCAAATAAAGAGGTTACGGAGGGTTTCGGGCTGATCTTACGCAAAGGATTTGGCCAAAGTAATCTGAAAAATGGGGTTACGCCCTTATTGGCGGGCTCCCTGTTTGGGAATCACTCTCTTGGCCGGTCATATCTTCAACAAATTCTGTCTAGTCTATGTTCCGATGAGGGTAAAGACTATGAACAGGTGATGCTGAGGTGGTTCTCTTCATACGTCCAACAAGTCATGTACCCGATACTTGAATGCTATTTTGCATATGGTGTAATTTTTGAACCGCATTTACAGAACGTGGTGATTGGCCTCTCTAACCACTGGCCGACACAGGTGTTTTTACGCGATTTTGAGGGGGTGAAATTACTGCCTGAGCAATATCCCGAGCATAAGCTGTCAGGAATCAGTGCGCGAGCTCGTGAAAGCCTTTGGTATTCTGCAGAACAAGGGTGGAATCGTATTAGTTATTGCCTCTTTGTTAATAATTTCTGCGAAGCTATTCATCAGCTAAGCTTCGGCAACCCTCAGTTGGAACAATTATTGTGGGCAGAGGTTAGAGGGCACTTGGAGTATTTCCAGATGCACTATGGAACAGAACAGTCCAAACCCCGCATTGATGGCCTACTAAACGGAGAAGCGTTTCCAACAAAGGCTAACCTTAGCAATCGCTTCATGAAGCAACCCGATAAAGTAGCGGGATACATGAGCCTGGCCAATCCATTGGGAATGCACCAATGATGCTAGATGCTTTGAAATTCACATCTGCCATTACCGAGCTTGTTAATTCGCGCGAGCCCGTATGTGCTTACCTATATGACTTGAATTCGCTTTCATGCCATGCAGCGCATATTCGGAAGACCCTTGCTAAAAATATCGATTTTTTCTATGCGATCAAGGCAAATTCGGACATTCCAATCTTATCTACGCTAGCCGAATGGGTAGATGGTTTTGAAGCATCCTCTGGCGGTGAAATTCAATGGGTTCGATCACACTTTCCTCATATCCCATTGATATTCAGTGGGCCGGGTAAGTTGGATAGTGAGCTAGAGTTGGCTGTGTTAAACAATGTGACTGTGCATGTGGAAAGCTTATATGAATTAGAGCGGCTCTCTTATATTGCGAGTAGTTTAAATCGCCAAGTTTCTATCTTATTACGTGTAAACCCATACATGGAGGAGTTAAAGGTTACCTCTCTGGTAATGGGAGGTAAACCAACTCAATTTGGGATTGGCATAGAGCATTTATCACACTGCCTGCAGCTTATAAAACGGAATGCAGGGCATTTGGTGTTTCAGGGCTTTCACTTTCACCTTCTTTCGCACCAGTTAGATGCTCGTCAGCACTTGCTGCTCTTATCTGCTTATATCCGGCAGGCAAAAGAATGGGGGAGAGAGTTTGACCTTTCCATTAAGCAGATTAATGTTGGCGGCGGGATAGGTATTAATTATCGAGCACTTGATCAGCAATTTGATTGGGCTGTATTCGCTGAAGGGGTCAATCAACTTCAATCCAGTAATGAAGACTCGCTATTCCAACCTAGAATCCGTTTTGAGTTTGGTCGCTACATCACTGGATTTTGTGGTGCATATGCGGCAGAAGTTATTGATGTAAAAACCTCCGGTGATAGAGCATATGTTGTCGTGAAGGGGGGGACACATCATTTTCGTACGCCATATGCGCAAGGGCACAGTCACCCATTTAGCATAATCCCTGTCTCCACATGGGACAAACCTTATCCCAGGCCGGAAGTTAAAGCCCGAACAGTTACTATTGTCGGGCAGCTTTGTACCCCGAAAGATGTGCTGGCGACTAATGCCATGGTGGATCAAATACGTGTCGGCGACGTAGTCTTGTTCTCTCACGCAGGGGCATACGCTTGGCACATTTCGCATCATGATTTTTTACGGCATGCCCATCCTCTGCATATTTATTTCCCCTAAATAGCCATATCAACTAGCCCCCCGTTTAACAGTTTCAGTGAATTACCATCAGGAAAATATTATGAAAAAAAGAGTCTATGGAGTTAGTTTTATTGTAAGCACTTTATTCAGTGCAATTCCGGGAGAGGTGTCGGCTGATGAAAATAAGGTACAAAAAAAAGAAGAAATCGAAGAGCTGCAAGTCGTTGAGGTGAAAGCAGCTAGTGAAGCTTCCCCGACCGAATTACCTAAAGCATACGCTGGCGGCCAATTGGCCCGAGGTGCAAGGATGGGGTTGCTTGGTAACAAAGACTTAATGGATACGCCATTCAGCGTGACTAGTTACACCGCGCAAACAATTCAGGATCAGCAGGCGCGTACGGTGGCCGATATTGTACTGAATGATGCCTCTGTACGAAATATTAACCCTTCTGCAGGTCGGTTTGATCAATTCACGATCCGTGGTTTTACAGTGCTTAATAGCGAAGTCGCTTTTGGTGGGTTGTATGGCATAGTTCCTACATACTCTGTTCCGGTCGAGGCAACAGAGCGAGTTGAGATCGTTAAAGGTCCCAACGCATTGCTCAATGGGATGGCACCAAGTGGTGGCGTTGGCGGTACGATTAATGTTGTTCCAAAGCGGGCTGATGATAAGCCTCTGACGCAAGTTACTGGTACTTATGCTTCAGACAGTCAGTTTGGTGGGCAGGTTGATATTGGTCGACGTTTTGGGCCGGATAATAGTGTCGGAGTTAGATTCAACAGCGTATACCAGGATGGAGATACGCCACTTAAGCATCAAGCCGTCAAACGGAGTGTAAATGCGCTTGCTTTAGATTTTCGAGGGGAGTCGCTGAGACTTTTTGCAGATCTCGTACATCAGGAGCGTAATGTCGATGCCCCATTAGAAAGGGTTGCAGTAGCGAGCACACTGAAAGCTCCTTCGGCTAGCCGTGTAGATAGTAACTTTGCTCCATCATGGACATATGCCAATTCAAGAGATACTTATGGTGTATTGAGAGGTGAGTATGATATTTCGCCCAATCTAAGTGCCTATGCCGCCATTGGCGCTCGACGCGGCGACTATGACTTTCTGCGAGCCAATATCAGTATTAATAATGCGAATGGCAACTTTACCACTCAACCATTCCAATATTTGTATAAAGAGAATGCGTTATCTGCGGAAACAGGCTTGCATGGCAAATTCGAAACTGGCGCCATTAAACATCATGTCAATTTCAGTATGAGTGATTTTCGCCTTGAATATGGCAATGCAAGACAAAATTTTGCCAATATTCAGTCTAATATTTTCAATCCAATTGAACGAGCTGAGCCCGCTCTGGGTGGTTTGTCCGACCATATGCCGATTATTAATAAAACGCGACTGTCGGGTATAGCCCTCTCTGATACTTTATCCATTTTGCAGGAGAGGGTTCAGTTGACGTTAGGGGGGCGTTTGCAGCGTGTCCAGGTAAATGCTTATAACCCAACGACTGGCGCTAGATCATCCCATTATGATGAGGATGCATTGACGCCGGCGGTTGGGATACTGGTAAAACCATGGGAGCGTGTTTCCTTGTATGCAAACTATATTGAGGCTTTGACTCAAGGCCCAACCCCTACTGCAGGAGCTGTCAATCTAAATGATATTTTTGCACCAACAAAAACTAAACAGGTTGAAACTGGCGTAAAAGTAGATTTTGGAAAGCTGATTGCGACAGCAAGTCTTTTTAAAATTAAGCAGCCTAGCGGTTTTACCAACCCAACGACTCTGATATTTGCGGTTGATGGTGAACAACAAAACAAAGGTGCCGAATTGAATGTGTTTGGTGAGCCATATTCTGGGGTGAGAGTACAAGCCGGTGTGATGTTCTTGGACGGAGAACTTACCAAAACCACAGGTGGAGCCAATGATGGCAATACGGCTCCGGGCACCCCTAAGGTTAGTTCTAATTTAGGTGGTGAGTGGGATATTGCGAGTGCTCCTGGGCTTACATTAACAGCGCGTTCTATATATACCAGTTCACAATATCTCAATGCCGCAAACACACAAGAAATCCCCGACTGGGTAAGGTTTGACTTAGGCGCACGATATAAAGTGCAGAATATTAAAACCCCCGTAACGATTCGCGCGAATGTTCTAAATGCATTTGATAAACGCTATTGGTCATCTGCCGCAGCAAGCGGTTTGACTCTGGGAGATGCTCGTACGGTCATGCTCTCGGCAACGGTAGATTTCTAGTTTGAAGATGAAGCCTGATATTGAAAAAAAACAAAAGCTCCGGCCAATTTTTGTCAGGCTTCATCGCTACGTCGGCTTAACTATAGCGTTATTTCTTATCGTGTCTGGATTAAGTGGCAGTGTCATCGCTTTTGATCACGAACTGGATTCTTGGCTAAACCCAGACTTATTCAATGTCGTCGAGCAATCAACACCCACACTGTCACTTGACGAACTGGCTGCTCATGTTAGAAACGGGTATCCAGAGGCAGTTATCTCCACAATAGCTATAAAACGGGATATAAACGAGAGCATCAGGGTGGATGTTAAAGCAGAATCAAACGCCGTCCTTGAGGTTTACGTCAATCCATTTACAGGGCAAATACTCGGCTCAAGAGAGCGAGGTTTGTTTTCATTGGATAGAAAATACTTTGTGCCAATGATGTTTCGATTGCACTCCAATCTATATTTACCTGATCGTTGGGGTTTCTGGCTATTAGGCAGCATTGCTCTAATTTGGATGGTGGATTGTTTCGTCGGACTCTACTTAACGTTACCCCCTGCGATAAAGTCTTCAAGGCCCTTAGCTTCTGACGACTATCCTCATAAGTCGTGGATTATGCGGTGGCGGCCATCATGGGGCATTAAACGAAATGCTAGTCGGCACAGATTCAATTTTGATTTACATAGGGCCAGCGGATTGTGGTTTTTTCCAATATTTTTCATATTGGCTATGAGTGGGGTCTCTTTTAATCTGAATGCTGAAATATTTAGGCCGATAGTTAGTTTTTTTGGAGACATGACTCCAGATCCTCGCAAAGCTTTACCTAAAGTTAATAGTGTTTCAAACCCTGGGTTGGATTTTTCTCAGGCGGTTGCTTATGCAAGCGATCTCTTGCCTGCACCGGCGAAGAAGATGGAAGTTTCATTCGTGATGTACATGCCTGCACTTCATGTCTACAGAGTAGCGTTTGAGGAAAGAGGGCATAGGGTGAAGCCATTTGCAGTGAAGGCTGAGCAAATTTTTATTGACGCCGACACGGGCATCTTAAAAGGGCGCAGAGGCTATGAGAGTGGTACGTGTGCAGATCGATTCTTAGCTTTGCAGTTCCCGATGCATAGTGGTCAAGTTTTAGGGCTGCCAGGACGTGTATTGATAAGTATCGTTGGCGTAGTTACTGTTATTTTATCGGTGACTGGACTTGTGTTGTGGGTTAGAAAAAGCCAGCCACAAAAAATCCGAAACAATCTCAGCCATAGCATTTATCCCCGGATCAAGCGATTCAGCGCCCCTGAAGACGAACTACAGCATTCTTCCAACCAGCAAGCAGAAATCCGTCGCCTTAAGGCGGAACTGCGCCGCGTCAATGATGAGCGAGACATCCAAAACAGAACGGAGTAAGTCCCATGAAGGGTATCAGATACGAGGTGATGGGGTTAAACTTGACATAGGAATTTCCAGATTAAAGATTGAACCCTGATTAGACGAAGTTTTCACCCAGACTCTGCCTTTGTGTCTAGTTGCCACTGCTTTCACGAATGCTAGTCCCAACCCTTTACCTTGCGGCATAGAATTCATTTTGTTGCGGATACGTCCAAAAACCTTGAATAACTGTCCGAGGTTTTCTTCAGCGATACCCGATCCCATATCCTGAATTGAGAAGCATACGGTATTATCTGAAACATCAATCCCACATATCACGGTGCACCTCGGCGGACTATATTTGATCGCATTGTTAATCAGATTTACCAGTGCCCGCTTCAACAGGATGGGGTCAGCCCATATTGGCACGCTTGGTGGGTAATTCAGCACAAGCTCAACATCTGCTTTCCTGGCAAGCCCCCACATATCCTGGCTGGCTTGCTCCAGCACATCGACTCCATTGATCAGTTCAAAATGGTATTCCCCCGCTTCCGCTCTTGAAACATCCAGGATGCCGTCAGCAAGAGATAGGGCCTCTTCAGCCAAGGACTCAATTTGGGATAGATTTTGGTCGCCTGCTTCCAGCTTGCGTAGTTCCAGAAGTGAAATAATGGCCGATAGTGGAGCTCGTATATCATGGGCTACAAAGCGGAATGTTTCCTCGCGGATTTGCTCAGCCTGCCTCAGTGCTGAAATGTCGATGAGTGTAACAATCCATCCGCTATGTTGCTGACTGAATGCATATATAGGCGTGCAGGCACTCATCAGCCGACGCTGTTTGTGATCGATGGCTTCTCCAGCATATGCATGGGGAACATCGCCATTCAAATGCAAAGGCAGAATGGGTATGTCGGTACCCAGCAGGTATGTATCCAGCAAAAGATCATGCAGGGGCTGACCTGTGAGTGTATGTAGTGGTTTATCAAAATGCTGACTTGAAACCTGATTAGCAATTCTGACAATGCCAGTTTCATCCGCAATCAGTACCGGATAAGGCAGAGCATCCACCGCATCTTTTACAAATCTGTGCAGCGTACGCAACTGCAGGGTGGCACCTTCTAGCGCCGCAATGCGGCGACTTAAAAAGTCCTGCAGCCGTATGGGTGTGTCTAAGGAGGGCAGACCGCTTTGATGTAGGGTATCCAGTTCCTTGATCAGGTAGCGTGTGGCAACTTCCAGACGGTACCAGCTCCAGAATATATATAGTCCCGGCAAGCCCAGCAGCGCAGCCGCAGGGTTAAGCAGTAGCCCCAGGTACGAGACGGCGACCGTGCTCATCACCCACAGCAGGATTCCCAGCAACAAGGTAAACAGGATGGCCTGCCTCGGCCGCATAAAATATGCAGCACACAAGGCAAGCAGGCAGATGCCTGCATTCATGCAGATATTCAACCAGGCAGGGGCGGGTTTGAGGTCCGTCTGTTGCACATATGCGTTCAGGATATTGGCGATTATTTCCACTCCTGACATAAGACGGAAATTGCTGTGGGTGGGCGTGGCATAGAGGTCGGTCATGCCCTCTGCCGTGGCGCCTATGAGAACATATTTGCCACGGAAAACTTCCTGAGAAACCCTGCCTTGCAACACATCCACATAAGATATTTGCGGGAAGGTTCCACCACCACCAGCGAAGGGAATCAATTGTTTTTTTGCAGGTTTTCCCTGCATACGGCCATGAGCGGCCTGATACACTGCTAAAGCAAATGGTGGTGCGGCATTTGGCGAAGCTTTACGTACTGGAATCCGGCGCACGACGCCATCATCATCAATATCAATATTGGCCACTCCCAATCCAGAGGCATTTTTTTGCAATTCGGGGATAGGGCTGACCGTATTGCTCAAGTTACCCTGGACCTGCAGGAACAGCGGCAGAACCACAGGTGGATTTCTTGCAATGGCTGCGGCAAACAGCGAGTCATCGCCCGGGAACTGGCTGTCGCTTTCGGTAAACAGTACATCAAAACCTATGGCCTTGGGCTGGGCCTCACCAATGCGGTTGAGGAGTTCAGCATGCCAGGCTCTTCTCCAGGGCCACCTGCCGAGATTTTCAATGCTAGGGTTATCAATCGCGACAATGATGATCTCGTTATCCGGAGTGCTGTTTGCTGCTGCAATAGCCGAATCCTGGATAACGCGGTTAAGTTTCTGCAGCTGACCATAGGGCGACCACAGGGCGATCAAACCCAGTAATCCGGTAAACAGGATATGAGCTTTAAAGCGCTGCCAATACGAAGTAAGCACTCTGGGTAAGTGGGGCAATTATTTCGACTTGTCGAACCAGGTACGCTCGATTTCAGGCGTATCAGGGGCGCTAACGTCAAACTCCCGAGGCTCGGTTTTTATGCCGGCAAGTCCGTTTTCATCTCTTGCATATAGACGCATAAAGTAATGCCCCGGCGACAGATTTCCAATGTTCAGTAATGGTTCGGGCAGCATGACTTCCTCCGCAAGCTCCAGCGATTCAATTTGCTTGCTCACTTTTGCTGAATAACTAACGCCGTTCTCGGTCACCCAGTAAAGTGAGGAGTGCTCACTGGCAGAAGAGGCTGTCTGAGGAGCAGATATGACTTGAAAGCGGGCGGGCAAACTATATGGGCCGCTCTCACCGCTGGGCTTGCTCGCCTGCATTCTCCAATAGTAAATACCATCTTCTAAAGAGCTTGAGCTGAGTCGACATACCGGAAGTTCAGACTCATCCACCACCAAGGTCTGGAATGCCGGATCAGTTGCCACCTGGATATGATATTGCGATGCGCCATACACGGTGGTGCATGCAAGATCATGATTCTTTTCCAGGATGGCGCCAGGCGCAGGCGCAAGAATGAGTGGTGGAGATGGGTGAGTGTTGATACTCAATGGGCGGTGGGCCTCATAGCCATTTACCCCATCGGCATCTACAGCACGCACACTGACTGCATACTCGCCACCGGGAAGAGCCAGGCGTATATCAGGTTTCTGGGATTCCATATTGACAATAACATCATCAATATTTCCAGAGGTAATTCGGACTTTGTAAGCTGAGGCCTGCTCTGCCGGAGGCCAGGAAATGCGGGTGAAATCAGGGCTTGATCCATCCACCAGCCTATCCAGATCGGGAGGCGCCAGCAGTGGGCGAACTTTACCGACATCGCCGCTGGTGGAGACGATCAGGCCCGATCCTGCCTTTAGCTGAATCTGGCGGGCTTTGGCGTTTGCGCGTCGTGGCGAAATGGCAACGATGCCTTCCGTCACACCGCTCGTACTATAGTTGTTGGCATCCACATCCCAGTCAAAGCGCGTGCCTCTGACAGCTGCGACAGCGCCAGGTGTAATGATCTCGAATGAAGGGGATTGCTGCTTTGATGAATGACTGCGTGGTGTAACGTTGATATCCACATAACCATGCTTGAGTTCCAGAACGCGTATCCAGTTTTTGCCCTGATGCCGCACTTTTTTTATTTCCACCAGAGAACTGGATAACACCCGCACCATGGAGTTATCCGGAAACTGCAGCGAAAGGTAACTATTGTCGCCGGTGCTGACCACAGCTCCTTCCGCCAGCCTATCTCCAATAGCCAGTGTCTGGCTCGCATTATCTTTAACAAGGTGGACTTCGCCCTGCGCAAACGTCACCAGCAGTTGCGGTTCAGGCAGGGGGATGCGCAAGGTCGAGCCCGGCACCAGACGGAAAGGATTTTTGATGCCGTTGAGGGTCTGGATGTCGCGCCATTTTTCTGCCGCCCCGGCATACTGGCTGGCCAGTGTGTACAGATTGTCACCCGCTTGCACCGTATGGATGTGATAGAGCGTATCTTCGGCGGCTTGGGCCACTTGCGGAAGCACCCAGCCGATGGCAAGAAACGGGAGCAGAATGAAATTCGATTTCGATATGTGCAGCTTCAGGCGATAACTGGCCATAGGTGATGAGGTCCGGTTCTATTGGCAAATTAAATGAAAGACGAATCGGAACGAGCAGCCTCTACTCATCTGGAGCTTGTTTCTCCAGTCGGTATCCAAATCCATAAATTGAAGATAAATGATAACCGTTCTCGGCTCTTAATTTCAATTTATTCCGTATGGCCGAAATGTGGGTATCCAGTGAGCGCGAGCTCACATCGGCGGCATTGGTCCCCCAGATTTCTTCCTGCAAATGCTGACGGGAAAACAGTCTCCCTTGATGTTTAAATAAAAATAATGCCAAGGCATATTCACGGTTTTTCAAGGTGAGGGGCTCGCCGTTGAATTCGACCTGGGATGAGCTTGGGGTGAATATGTATTTCCCCCAGATATAACTTGGCGCCTCGGCTACGGGTTGCATGCGGCGAATAAGGGCGCGCATGCGTGCAATCAGCTCGCCTACCCGGATAGGCTTGCACATGAAATCATCCGCCCCGGCAGACAGTCCGCTGATGACATCACGTTCATCCTGCCGATTGGTCACCATCAGAATCGGGATGTGATTTTTTTTGACCTTGCGCACCCACTGGATAACCTCAAGCCCAGATATACCAGGCAACTCCCAATCCACAATCAAAAAGTCAAAGCTTTCCCTTCTGAATGCCCGCATCAGGTCTTCCCCTGTCATGAATGCATGACTGTCGTGTTCGATAGCCTTGATGGATTTTTGAATGAGTTCCAGCTCAATGATGTTGTCGTCTAACACAGCAAACCGCATACCCTGCCTTATCCCTTGGTTGTTACTCGCTGACTGGATTTGAGAAAACGTGATACCGGTCACAATAATAAAGGGCTTAAGCAAAATAAATACCGATGCAATTGTTAACAATTGTTAACTCTATATACACCCTCCTTTTAAAAAAAGACATTACGGCAGAGCTTAAGCGGAATTTGGATTCAGCCGCTCTGGTTTTGGATAGTCCTTGATTTATAGGTATTTGCTAGGGAGAGTGGTATGGGGAGGGCAGGACTGAAGAGTGGCGCGTGTGCGCAGAAATCACCTTGTGCATTAGTTATGCGTGGGGTCGCGGCATTCATATTCATGATGCCATTAATAGCGACAGCCGCTGTCGATGTACTGGTATCAACCTTCACTGATACCCCTGACCCTGCGGTACGCGGAGGCGTCGTCACTTACTCCATCGTAGCCAGTAATAATGGCGATGAAGCCGCGACTAACGTCACGATTTCCATTCCTCTTCCTGCCACGGTCGTTTATGAGTCAGGCGCGCTTGCTGGGGGCACTTGCCCGGCGGCAGGCAGCGTCACCTCTGGCAATAATATTGTCTGCTCACTGAGCAGCAATTTGCTTGGCGGCAATAGCGCCAATTTAAGTCTTTTGCTGCGTACCTCGGCATCGACCGGCAGTACGGTGGATGTGCAGGCGACGGTCGCTACCAGTTCTTCTGAAACCAATTCTGGCAACAATACTGCCACGCAAAATACCACCATCAATAACGGCGCCGATCTGCGCCTAACCGCTGGGGCCGGTTCCCCAGATCCTGTTGCGGGGGGAGGCAACATTACCTGGACCTTGAGTGGGGATAATCAGGGGCCGAATAGTGCGCCGGACAGTGCGGTCAGTGTGACGTTGCCTGCATCTCTGACCTTTGTTTCGGGAAGCGGGGCCGGGTTCAGCTGCTCTGCCAATGGGCAGAATGTGACTTGTAATGGGCCTGCGCTGGCCAATGGCGCCAGTTTTTCCGGCCTGAATCTCGTGACCAAAGTGACAGGAGCTGCGTCTGGCAATGCGCAGATTGCTCCCCGCATCAGCTCCTCGGTGGGCGATCCCGATCCCAATAACAACGCCTTGGCGAGCAGTGTTGTCATCAATCCAGGCGCCGATTTGCGCATTACCCAGAATTCGCCTTCTCCATCTCCGGCCAGGTCCAATGAGAACACGACCTTCAGCCTGCAGGCGACGAATCTGGGGCCAAGTGATGCCACTAATGGCGTCACCGTTACTTATCAGTTGCCCGCTGATTTCACCTATGTGTCTGCGGTTCCGATTGGGGCCGGTTGGGGGGCATGCACGGTTGATGCAGGCAATCTTGTCAGCTGCGTGAGTACCGGCAACTTTGCCTCCGCCCGTACCGACAATATTACGATTATCGCCAAGGCGCCCACAGTCACCAGTGTGCAAGCCTATAACGGCATTACGGCCACCATTGCGCACAATGCGGGTAACCCCACGGACCCGGTACTCAGCAATAACAGCGCTAGCGTCAATCTCAATGTGTCTCCGGATGGTGCTGGTCTTTCCATCAACAAAACCCGTAGCCCCAACCCGGTGGCTGAAGGGCAGAACATCACCAGCGTTATTCGTGTGGCCAACCAGGGCCCCACGGCAGCCGCGGCAAACACCATTATCGTCACCGATACCATCAATACCGCCGATGAGACCTTCGTCAGTTTCAGCGGCAGCAACTGGTCATGCACCCCCACGTCTGGTGGCGCCACGCTGGATCCAGCCGCTTCAGTTGTTACCTGTACCTATAGCGGAACGGTGGCTTCCGGCGCCAGCGCCAATCAGCTGAACATCATCACGCAGTCCAAAATCAAGGGTTCGGCTTACACCGCGACCAATAATGCCGGGGTCAGCTGCGCGTCTGGGCAGACCTGCTGGTTCCCAGTGCCGACCATGGGCGCGAGTGTCAGTGTGACGCAGGCAACCAACTCGGTTGACCTGGCGATAAGCAAAACCGTCTCCACTGCTGGCGGAACCAATAGCCGGCTGGAATTCAATGAATCCACCATGACTTACCTGTTGACCGTGCGCAATTTGAGTGCAACGGTGGATGCGCAGGATATCGTGGTGCGCGATCCGATTCCTGGCTATCGCAGCGATACGCCTACGCCAGTTGTCACCGTCACGCCTGCTTACACGAATGGCTCTAGCGCTACGTTCAACTGCGCGGTGGATGCCTCAGGCGTGATGGAATGTACCCAGTCCGCGGGTATTCTGCGCAATGGCGATACCGTCAGCTTTTCCATTCCCGTATCCCGCAACCTGAATGCGGGCAGCTTTACCAATACGGCAACGGTGAACTCGACCACGCAAGGCGATACCAACACCGCCAACAATACCGCTTCTGTCGCCATTAATATCGACCCCATTGCCGATGTGCAAATGGTGTCCAAGATACCGACGCCCGCCAATACCGAAGCCGGTACCAATGTCACTTACATCCTGACCTTCCGCAATAACGGGCCTTCACCAGCCGCCGCCGTGACAGTGACAGACACATTCACTGTCGCCGCGAGCGACCCTGGGTTTACCGTGGTTTCCATCACGCCTCAAGGCTGGACATCGGGCAGCCCCAGCTGCAGTGGCTTGACCGTGGGCCAGAGTTACGGCCCGGGGACTGCGACATTGACATGCGCTGGCGGCAACCTTAATAGCGGGGAACAACGCACTATTACCATGGTGGTGCGACCCAACTGGAAAAGCGGGCAAACGGCAGATACCTGGACGATTCCCAACACCGCCACCATTGCCACCACCACCGCGGAAAATGTTGCCGGGACTGACGGCGGCAATAACAGCCAGTCCGCCACCGTGACCCTACAAGCCGCAGATGTCGATCTGCTGGTGAATAACAAAGACAATGTAGATCCGCTGGGCTATGACACGACGGATGGTGGCAATAATGCTCAGAACGACGTCATCTATACCGTAAACCTGGTTAACAACGGTCCGTCGCTGGCGACCGGTGTGCGCTTTACCTATGCCATTACGCCACCCAGTGGTAAAACCATCCGCTTCCTGGGGGATAGCGCAGCCTTTGGTCCTCCTTCCGGCAGCATTTGCAACAATATCGGCAGCGAAGTTACCGGCCCGGCCACACTGACTATTTCCTGTGTTTACACCGGCAGCGAGAGCCAGCTGGCGAATGCCTCCAGTCGCAACCGTTACCTGAGTGTGCGTCTGCTTTCCTCCCCGGCCACCGGCGGCGATATCCACAACACGGTTGCCACGGTGTTTGCCAATGAGACCGACCGCAACCCAAGCAATAACCAGGAGACTGAATCCACCACGGTGCGCTCGGACATTGCGGTAAACAATTTATCGCTGGGTGGCCGCGTCTTTACCGATATCAATAACGACGGCCTGCAGAATGTCAGTGAACCTGGAATCCCCGGGGTCTCGCTGACCATTGCCGGGACAACCTCGGCGGGTGTCGATATCTGCACCGTGCTGACCAGTTGTACCGTGGTGACTGATTCATCGGGCAATTATGTATTCAGCGGTCTGCCGCCAGCGAATGCGGCGGGTTATACCGTAACGGAAACCCAGCCAGCGGGATTCACCGACGGCAAGGACCAGGTCGGCTCGCTGGGCAATGTTTCGCCTGCCCATGCATCCGGTACGGTTCTGCCAGCAGGAACCGACACCTTTACTGTCCCGCTGACCAGCAGTGCGACCGGCTATAACTTTGGCGAACCACCGGCCGCCAGCGGCAGCGCCAACCTGAGCGGGCACGTGTGGCTGGATTCCGACCATGACCGTGCCATGAGCAGTGGCGCGAGCATTGATGTTCCGCAACAGGGCTGGATAGTTGAATTGTTGCGCAACGGATCCCTGGTCGACAGCCGCACCACCGATCAGACCGGTGCCTACGTGTTTGCAGGCCTGACGCCTGGCAGTGGCTATCAGGTGCGCTTTATCCACCCGACCACGGGTGTCATTTATGGCAATGCGGTTCCCAACGAGAGCGGCGCAAGCTACACCAATGGCAGCGTCAATCCGGCAGCGAATCCGGCTGGCGCCTCCATGACGGATGGCACTTTGAGCGGACTGACGCTGCAAAATGGCGACAATATCCTCGGCCAGAGCTTGCCGCTGGACCCTGCTGGCGTGGTCTATAACAGCGTTACCCGGGCGCCAGTGCCAGGCGCGCAAGTCACCATCAACGGGCCTGCCGGTTTTAATGCCACGCATCTGGTAGGCGGCAATACCACCGTTACTACTGGCGCGGATGGTCGCTACCAGTTCCTGCTGACCTCGACGGCGCCGAATGGAATTTACAGCCTGACGATTACCGCGCCTGCTGGCTTCCAGCCGGGCCTGTCAACGCTGATACCGGTCTGTACGGCTACCTTGGGCGTCAATAACAGCCCGGACCCTGCCCTGATGCAAACGACAAATGCGGCGCCAGCGGCCGGGGCCACATTGCATAATCCGGCGAGCTGCCCGGCCAATTCAGGCGCCATCTCGACGGCAGACCAGGCGACTACGCTTTATTACGCCAGCTTCAATATCACGAATACCCTGGGGCCAAACCGCTCGGCCAATGTGGTTAACAATCACCTGCCGCTGGACCCTATCCTGGCTGGCGCACTGATCGTCAGCAAAACCACCCCGCTGGTCAATGTCGCCAAGGGTGATCTGGTGCCTTATACCGTCACCGTCACCAATGCATTGGCAACGGTTATCCCCGGCATTGATATCGTGGACCGGATTCCTGCCGGCTTTAAATACCGCAGTGGATCGGCCTCGCTGAATGGCAGCTCGCTTGAGCCTATCAGCACCGGCCGCGATCTGACCTGGAAAAACCAGAGCTTTGCCATCGGCGAACGCAAAATCTACAAGCTGATGCTGGTGGTGGGTACCGGTGTGGGTGAAGGTGAGTATGTGAATCAGGCATGGGGGCAGAATGCCGCAGTTGGCACCCTGGTTTCCAATGTGGCCAATGCCACCGTACGGGTGACTCCCGACCCTACCTTTGATTGCTCAGACATCATAGGCAAGGTATTTGACGATAAAAATGCCAATGGCTACCAGGATGAAGGCGAGCCCGGCATTGCCAATGTGCGGGTAGTCACTGTACGCGGTCTGCTGGTCACCACCGATGCCGAAGGCCGGTTCCATGTGGCCTGCGCCGATATTCCTGAAAGCGACCACGGCAGCAATTTCGTCATGAAACTGGATGAGCGCACGCTGCCTTCCGGCTATCGGGTGACCACTGAAAATCCGCGCGATGTCCGGGTGACCCGCGGCAAGATGGCGAAGCTCAACTTTGGCGCGACCATACACCGCGTTATCCGGGTTGATCTCTCCAATGCCGCCTTTGCGGCGTCCTCAACCGACTTGCTTGCAGAGTGGCAGCAATCGCTTGCCCCGCTGGCTGAGCGTTTATCTCAACGACCTTCCATCCTCCGTCTGGCCTATGACCCTGGCGATGGCGATCGCAAATTGGCCAAGCGCAGGCTTGATGCCGTGGCGAATGCCATGCGTGAGCTGTGGAAACAGCGCGCCAAAGCAAACAAGGAGGAGCCGGCGTATCCGCTGGTCATAGAAACTGCGCTGGAGGGTCAGCCATGAGCTACAAACCACATCACATGAAACGCCGCGCCATTGCGGTCACCATCAGCCTGCTGATTCAGCAGGTGCAGGCTGACGAGGTAGTGGCCATGGTGCCTGCGGCCAAACGTCCCACCCCGGATTTTGCGCAGGAAACCGGCAAGCGCGTCGACAATGCGCGGGTTGAGACCTTGGGGCTAACTTCGCCGGTGGAGGTCGAAGGCCCGGTGGCATACCCATTGCCTTCCGGCATTACCAGTAGTGTGCTGGAAGCCATGAAAGCCGCCGCTGCCAATGTGCCAGCGGCAGCGCCTGAAGTGCGCACCGTATTGATAGAAAATCAGGGCGCCGCCCAGTTTGCCTCTGGCAAAGCCGAGCTGACGGCAAATGCATTGGTGGCACTGGATGCGCTGGTGCAGGAGCTGCAAGGCAAACCCGGTGTGCGGATTGATATCGCCGGGCATACCGATAACCAGCGGCTTTCTGCCAATGCGCGTGCCTTGTTCCGCAACAATCAGGGGCTTTCTGAAGCGCGGGCGCTGGCCGTGGCGGCCTATCTTAAAGAGAAGCTCGGGATAGAAAACTCCAGCATCAGCTTGACCGGCTATGGCGAAAGCCAGCCGGTGGCCAGCAACGATACGCCGCAAAACATGGCCATGAACCGGCGCGTTGAAATCCGCATATGGTTTAACCAGACCGTGGAAGCGGCGCGACCGCCAGCGCCGGTGCTGCCGAGAGGAACATGCGAGGCCATCAATGCCAAACGTGCTGCCTTGCCGTTTCGGGTGACGGTGGATGGCGAGCCGGTGGATATTAATGATGCGCCGATTGAGGCAGACCGCCAGCGTTGTACCGATGTTGCCCTGGAGCAATCCGATATACAGGTGCGTTACGACAATCTCTCCACCGTGCCGCAAATGAATGTGTGGGTGACCCCCAACGGCGTGGAGCGAGGGCAGGCAGCCGTCTTCCGGGCTTGGGCAAATTATCTGCCATGGATCAAAAAAGCCGAGATCCGGCTATTCCGTCCAGGGCAGCAGGTGCAGGAAACGCCGTTGGAAATTCTTCCGGTGAACTGGAATGGCACGATCACTTATACAACACCGCTCACCGGTGATGATCAGGTGATGTATCTGCTGCGGGTATACGACGCGCAGGGCCGCTACGACGAAAGCGCGCTGAAGCCGCTGCAACTGCTGAATCGCGCGCCGCTGAATGCTGACCTGCAGCCCGGCAAGGAAGAGCTGATCGGCTATGGGGAAAACAGCCTCAGCCTGCGCAATATTCCGGTCAAAGGTGGCACGGTCACCGTGAATGGCTCGCGCCTCAAGCCCGGCCAGCAAATCGAAGCTTTTGGCTTGAATATCCCCGTCGATTCGACTGGCAAGTTTGCCATGAAGCAGATCATGCCTGGCGGCCCCAATACGGTTGAGGTGAAGCTGATAGAGCCGACTGGCGAATTCAGTACATTCCGGCGCAATCTGAATATTGCCCAGGATGACTGGTTTTACGTGGCCATGGGTGACCTCACCGCAGGCAATAATCGCGTTAGCGGTCCGGCCCAGCTGGTTACCGGCGACAAGCAGCATTACGATGGCTCCACCTATGTAGATGGTCGCGGTGCCTTCTATCTCAAGGGCAAGGTCAAGGGCGAGTACTTGCTTACGGCATCGGCGGATACGCGTGAGCAACCTTTGGGAGACCTATTCAGCAACTTCTCTTCCAAGGATCCGCGCTATCTGTTGCGCAATATCAACCCAGACCTCTATTACCCTGTGTATGGGGATGACAGCACCACGGTGGATGATGCGCCTACCCAGGGCAAGTTTTACGTCAAGCTGGCGCGAGGCGAATCGCATGTCATGTGGGGGAATTTTAAGACCACATGGAACGGCACCGAGTTGTTGCAATACTCGCGTGGACTATATGGCGCCAATGCACGCTATCGCTCTACCGAGACCACGACCTATGGCGAAAAACGCACGCAAGTCGATGGCTTTGCCGCAGACCCTGGCACCCTGGGCGCGCGCGATGAATTCCGGGGCACGGGCGGTTCGCTCTACTATTTGCGTCATCAGCTGCTCACCATGGGTTCTGAGCGCGTGTGGGTAGAAGTCCGCGACCGTGATTCTGGCCTGGTGATCGAGCGCAAGCTGCTGGCTCCGGCGCAGGATTATGAAATCAACTACATTCAAGGCCGCATTACCCTTAACCAGCCGCTCAACTCGACCGGTGGCGCTTCCAGCCTGATCAGCACTTCTTCGCTGAATGGCAATGCGCTTTATCTGGTGACTTCTTACGAATACGTGCCGGGCCTGACCTCGGTAGATAACGTATCCGTCGGCGGGCGGGCCAGCCAGTGGATCAACGATAACTGGCAGGTGGGTGTCAGCGGTTATAAACAAGGGGAAGGATTAAGCGAGCAAAAGCTCAGCGGCCTGGATACCACTATCCGGTATAAACCCGGCACCTTTATCAAGCTGGAAACGGCGCGCTCCGAAGGCGCAGGGGATGGCGCGCAAACCTCGCTGGATGGTGGTTTTGCCTTTAGCGGGTTGATGGCGCCGCGCATGGATGCCAATGCCTACCGCGTTGAAGGTAGTGTTGATCTCGCCGAGATTACCGACAAGAACAAGGGCAAGGTCAGTGCTTATGTGCAGGAGCGGCAACGCGGATTTTCGGCACCGGGGCAGATCGTTTACAACGGCGAGCAGCTGTCACAGCAGGGCTTCAAGGCCAATGTACAGCTGACCGAAACCACTCAACTGGATGCCAAGGGCGATAGTCGCCAGTCGGATAGCCTAGACAGCGTGGCCATGGAAGTTGGAGTGCGGGAAAAACTGAGCCCGCAATGGCAGGTCGGGGTTGCCGTGCGCCAGGATAATCGTAATGTGAATGTACCCAATGCTAGCAGCCTGCTTTCGCAGACGGGTGATAGGACCGATACGCAAGTGCGGCTCGATTACACGCCGGAAAAAGAAGATGGCAAACCCGGCGAAAAAGAAGATTGGGCGGCCTATGGCTATGTGCAGGGCACGGTGGTGCATGACGAGACGCGCGATGCCAACAACCGCGCCGGCCTTGGCATGAGCTGGCAGATGACCGAGCGCATCAAGCTGTTGGCGGAAGGCTCGCAAGGTAATATGGGGCCAGGATTGCGGCTGGGGGCGGATTACCGGCTGTCTGATCGCAGCAATGCCTACACCAACTATATTGTGGAGACTGAGCGTCCTGACAGTTTGTATCGTGGGCGCCAAGGATCTTTTGTAAATGGCTCCAGCTATAAAGTAACAGACGAAATGCGCGTGTTCGGGGAAACGCGCATGACCAATGGCGCCGGTCCGCAAAGCCTTATCAATGCGTTTGGCCTGGATTTTGCGGCCAATGATTACTGGAATTTTGGTGCCAAAGGCGAAATGGGCACGGTGTCTGATCCATTGGCTGGCGATCTCAAGCGAAAAGCGGTCAGCTTCTCGGTGGCCTATAAGCGGGACCGTACAAAATATGCCGGTAATCTTGAGTTCCGCGATGAGGATAGCAACCTGGCTGGTGAACGCAATACCTGGCTGATGCGCAACACCTGGGGTTACCAGTCCACGCCAGAATGGCGCTTGCTGGGCAAGGCAAATGTGTCGGTTTCCAATAATAGCCGCGGTGCTTTTTATGATGGCGACTATCATGAATTGGTGGCCGGGGCTGCCTATCGGCCAGTGCAGAATGATCGCTGGAACACCCTGTTCAAATACACCAATTTTTATAACTTGCCCTCGCCAGGACAACTGGCGCCATCGGGCAGCGTGGCAGATTACGCCCAGCGTAGTCAGGTATTGTCCGTAGACACTATTTACGATGTGAAGCCATGGCTCTCAATCGGGGCCAAATATGCCTTCCGTATTGGTGAGCTGAAAGACAACAAGGTTGATGGCGACTGGTTTTCCAGTCGGGCCGATCTCATGATCTTGCGGGCCGACTGGCATTTTATAAAGGAGTGGGATGCGCTGGTGGAAGTGCGTAACCTGCGCGCGACTGAAGCCAAGGATGCGAAGGCTGGCGCCTTGTTCGCCATCTATCGGCATATGGGGAAAGGCGTCAAGGCGGGCGTCGGCTATAACTTCACCGATTATTCCGATGATTTAACCAACCTTTCGTATCGAAGTCGCGGCTGGTTCGTCAATGTTCTAGGCACGCTCTAAGCTAAGCTTAGATAAGATTTTAAAGATTTTTAACGCAACAAATAAACGGGGAATGGTATGTATAAATTAGTAAACGGGGTTGTGCTAGCAATGAGTATGGTGGGTTTTGCAATGAACGCATCCGCCGCAATTGATCTGGGAACAGCAGGTAAATTCAATGCGTTTGTATTCAATGATTTTTCGAGTAATGCGAGTGATACCGAAGGCGCTGTTGCGGTGGGCGGTAATATGAATGTCACTTCATATAGCGTCAATGCCAACAACAAAGCCTATAACGGTTACGCGCTGGTAGTGGGTGATAATCTTGGATTTACCAATGGCTCCATCAAGCATGGAAACGCTTATGTGGCTGGCACGGCTACCACGGCGGGCCTGGATGTAAATGCGATAGTGAATGGCAGTGCGCCTGTTTCGTTCGCCATTGAAAAAGCCGCGCTATTGGCATTATCGTCGGGCTTGTCGAAATTGAATGCCAACGGTTCCGTGGATTATGCATACGGCGGTGTCACCTTCAAGGGCGATGGCAGTTCCGGCGTGCAGGTATTTAACGTAGCAGGCAACGATCTTTACAACGTTAACTATTCAAACTTCGCGCAACTCTCGGCGGATCAAACCATCATTGTTAATGTATCAGGTACCTTTGCCGGTTTTCAGGGAGGCTCACCCAATGGCTTCAGCAATTACAACGTGCTGTTTAACTTTTATGATGCCACCACGCTGAGCTTCAACAATGTCGGTGTCTATGGCTCTATTCTTGCGCCATTTGCTACCGTGACTGGCGGCGGCGGTCAGATCAATGGCAATGTGATTGTCAGCGCCTGGAATTCCAACATCCAGATCAATGCCAATCATTATTACAAGGGCGCCGATATCGATATCCCTCAGGTATCTGCCGTCCCCGAGCTTGAGCCATATGCCATGTTAATGGCCGGGCTGGGCTTGGCAGGGTTCGTAGCGCGTCGCCGTAAAGCATAAACAGGCATCTAGCCGCGACATTGTTGTGATGTGAATTGATAAAGGGAAATGCTGGCAGCCTGACAAGCCAGGCTTGGCTGCCAGCACCGCCCCCTTGCCCAATCAAAGCTGGACGCTCTGCAAGGCAAGAAGACTTCGCAAGCAAACAAGTATTAAAAAACTTAAAAAGCACCTTTCAACAATCCACCCTCTACGCGCAAGGCTGCGCCGGTGGTTGCAGATGCCAGTGGGCTGGCGATATAGGCCACTAAAGAAGCGACTTCATCAAGGCTGGCAAAGCGCTTGATCAACGATGTTGGCCTCACTTTTTCAAAGAACTCTTTCTCGAATTCCTCAAAGGTCTGGCCGTCTTTTGATAATGCATCGACAAAATCCAACACGCCGCGTGTTCTGGTCGGTCCCGGCAATATGCAGTTAACGGTAATGCCGGTGCCTGCCAAGGTTTCAGCCAAACCTCTTGATACGGCGATCTGAGCGGTCTTGGTCATGCCGTAATGAACCATTTCGGTGGGTATCTGCACAGCGCTTTCACTAGAGATGAAGATAATGCGGCCCCAGTCGGCCTGCTTCATGGCGGGCAGATACATGCGGGACAAGCGTATACCGCTCAGCACTTTCACATCGAAGAAGCGTATCCAGTCGGCATCAGGGATATCCTCAAATTCCTTGGACTCAAAAATACCCAGGTTATTCACCAGGATTTCTACATTGGAATATTGTTTGAATAGTGCATCGGCGGCATCTGCCGTGCTCAAGTCGCCGGCGAAACCAAGGACATCCGTATTGGTGGCGGCTTTGATTTCAGCAATTGCTTTGTCCACCCCTGACTGCGTCCTGCCATTGATGATGACTTTGGCGCCCTCGCTCGCCAGGGCGTTAGCGATGGCATACCCGCTATTGCCAGAAAATGCTTAACCTGACATTCAAGTGGGTGTTTAATAATATCCCTAACTCAAATATTTGGTCGATTAAACTCGTTGGGTTGGGATGGAAGTAGATAATCTCAAACTTATTATGCGGAGGCCGCAATGTTCGATCACATCGGTATTGGTGTCACAAGTCTGGCCGAGAGTAAGGCATTCTATCTTAAAGCGCTTAAGCCGCTTGGGGTTGAAGTCTCAATGGAAGGGCCTTCCAGCGTAGGAATTGGTCGAAACAAGAAGCCTTCTCTGTGGCTTTCTGAGACCAATACCCAGCCGTCTCATATGCATCTTGCTTTTACTGCGGAGAATCGCAGGCAGGTTGACGAGTTCCATGTTGCGGCAATTGCAGCAGGTGGAAAAGACAACGGCCCCCCGGGTTTGCGTCCGCACTATCACGAGAACTATTACGCTGCCTTTGTCATTGGTCCGGACGGCCACAACATTGAGGCGGTATGTCACAACCTCTAACTCCTTGGGCGTGACAGGTGTCCTACTCTCTCTTTATCACTTCCATTCGACTTGCATGAGCGTTTGCCACGATACAAAAATAGCCGATGAGGGACGCAGCGATCTTTAACCAGGACCGTCGCTTGCCGCCGCCAAGAGGGGCACAATTAAATCACTCATGGGTGTAGGAATTCCATGCACTCGACCACGCCGCTGAATGATTCCGTTCCGGCTGTCCCATTCGAGGGGATGATCAGCTTTCCGGTCTGCGAGAATCGAAGTACCTAGGTCCGCAGGAGCATGATGGAATCCATCCATGATTTGTTGCGGCACTTCATCGCCCAGTGCTGCCCCCTCGGCACGAGCTACCTTAAGACACTCTCCTAGATAGGCTAGCGACAGCTCAGTTATGTCTGTTCTGGAAAATATGCCAGCACGGCGACCTGTTAAAACCATTAAACCAGCTACCGCGTTTTGTAATAACTTTCTCCACGCGATTGATGTGAAATCTCCCGAAATTTCAACCGAGCACCATGTACCACGTAATGCTGAGAGCGCTATGTTGGCTGCTGGGATGTCAGGTAAGGTCAGGCGGGCTTTACCACGCAATCGCACTAAGGCACTCGTTTCTCGTTCCGCAGGAAACCACACCACTGAGGGTAGTAATGAACTGCCAGATAAATATGGTGCGAAGAGGGCTTCTTGCTCGACGCCGTTTTGCAGTACGCAGATAACTGTTTGTGGGCTACACAAAGCAGACAGCCATGGTCCAATGGCCTCAATCTGTGTTGTCTTAACTGCGACAAAAACTAGATCGTATGCGCTTGTAATACTAGCTGGATCAGTCACCACAGGGCCAGGAACAACGATATGGTCACTATCAGAAACTAGTTCTAGAAACTCATGTGCCGAGCGTCCGCAAATAGTCGGTGTGCGCCCAATCTCATGAAGTGCCGCAGCTATGGTCGTGCCGATCGCACCTGGACCAATGAGGGCGACGGTTGGGTATTCAAGCATCCTTATCCTTTCATAAATTCACTGGTGCCCTAATTGTTATCCAGAGATCATGAGCCCCACTAAATATATGAAATATTTTCGCCCATGTTTTTTAGGACGAGCTGCAAGTCAGGCCCCCCTCATCCAATGATTATTATGCCTAAGACAATTACGACGCACGCCAGTACTTTTTGCACAGTAAGTGTCTCACCCAGGAAAAAATACCCAATTAATACTACAAACAACACGCTGGTTTCACGTAATGCCGATACTGCGCCCATGGGAGCGACGGACATCGCATAGATAACAATGCCATAAGCTAAAAGAGAGACAAGTCCGCCAATAAAGACGGGAGTGAAGCCTGGACGGACAGTAAATAAGCTTTTCGCGTCGCGCATGCTTATATACATCGAGAGCATTAGGATGCCCCATAAGGCACACATCCACATGGTATATGCCATCGGAGCGCCAGATAACCGTACGCCGATGCCATCAGTCACACTGTAAGCGGCAATGAAACATCCAGTCCCTAATGAATGGGTGACACCAGTGGTTCCAAGTTTTTTTCCATTAAAGCTCAAGGAAATAATGCCACCTGATACCAAGGCAATTCCAAGAAGAGCGCTTGGGCTTATACTCTCACTCGCAAAAAATGAGGCTGCGAGGGCGATAACGATAGGTGAGGAACCTCGTGCAATCGGATAAGTTTGCACGAGCTCGCCTGCTTGATAGCTCCTAATAAGAAAAAGGTTGTAACCAACATGCAGTGCTGCTGAAAGTGCTGCATAGATCCAACTAGCTTTAGCTGGTGGGTTCAAAAAGACAGCGGCTGGAGCACTGGCTATCGCGATTGCGAGGCACATGACCGTCATTGACCAAAGTCTATCGACTCCGTTACGTAGGAGTGCATTCCAGGCTGCATGTAGAAGGGCTGCCAGGAGTAATAGTAGAACGATCTGAGTTGACATGGATGGGAGCTAGGTGCATGAGTCAAACGATATTCATCTGACAACAATCAGGCATTACTGTCGTTCTTGTACAGATTATTAGGGCTGACATAAAGTCTATGGTTGGAAACCAGCCTTACGCGGCCAATTTGATAGCCGGTTCCATTGAGTTATTTACTCGCTGCTTCAACTTAACTCCAGCTTTAAAATGTGGAGCTGCTTTTTCCCCCACATAAACTGATTCCCCAGTTTTAGGATTACGAGCATTGCGAGCAGGCCTGTAATTAACCACAAAGCTGCCAAATCCTCTAATTTCAATCCGATCATGATTACTTAGTGTCCTGGTCATGGCGGCCAAAATCACATTAACTGCCATCTCGGTATCGGCGTGGGAAATTTCTTGAAATTTCGCAGCCAAAATATTTATAAGTTCTGATTTAGTCATATTTTAGTGAGTAATATTAAGCATAAGAACGTGAGTAATATTTTACGTAAAACGTTCTCCCATCATACAGCAGGAATAATACAACCTATTGATATTATTATTCCTTGTCACTCCATCCTGTAGGGATAATGAAGTAAATTTCCCTGGCGACTTGACTAAGCACGATACCAATATATACCATTCACGACGTGAAAAAGGTCTTTCAAATTAACTGCTAAATAAGAACACCAGTGCATACATTCAATGTGCACTTTTCAGTTCTGTATTGAGGCATCGTTTCGTCAAGTCATTCTGTTAGTCGCTATTAAACAGAGTTGGGCTAGCACGAACTTCGCCTCACCACTCTCAATTAGCTTGGAAAGACCAAACATGAGTAATTCATTCAAAACGATCACCGGCTGCTCAGGGCAGCTAGGTCAACTGGCTGTTGATCATCTTCTCGAACAATCACATCATGCACTTCGTGCAACAACAAGAACGCCAGAAAAATTACTGCATCTTCGCGACATTGGCATAGATGTGCGCTTGGCCGATTTTGACCAACCGGCGACACTCCAAACCGCTTTTGAAGGCACGCAGCGTTTGCTGCTTATCAGTACGGATCAGACGAATATTGGCAAAAAGCGTATATCTCAACATAGGAACGCTATTGCAGCCGCTGAAATGGCCGGTGTCAAACACATCATTTATACGTCTTTGCTAAAAGCCGATAACTCACCCTTAGGTATGGTGGCTGAGGATCATGCTGAAACGGAATCTTTTCTCAAAGATAGCAAAATGGGATTTTCGATTCTCAGAAACGCTTTCTATATGGAGATGCTGCTTTGGATACTGCCAGGCGCGATAGCCAGTGGAGAACTGGTATCGGCTGCAGGTGATGGTCGCATTGCTTATATTTCTCGGAATGACTGTGCACATGCAGCCGCATGCTCTTTACTCGCGAATGGCACTGGCCATCATTGCTTAGACATTACTGGTAGGGAGGCGCTAGGATTCGAGGATATTTTGGCAATAACGAATAAAACATTTGGCACAAATATTATATTCAGGCCTGTCTCGCGGCTCGCTCTAATTCAGCATATGACTAACAGAGGAGTGTCGAGCGAGTTTGCCGGCGTATTAGCTCATATCGACAATGCGATATCTCAGGGGGCCATGAATGTAGTAAGTGACGATTTCGAAGGGCTGACCGGAAAACAGCCAGAAGGAATCGATACTTTCTTGCTGGAGCATTATGACGACATTATGAAAGACGCGAAGAAACTAGTTCGTTAATTCGCTACTCTCTGTGGAACAGGAGGTAAGCCTTAATTTAATTATGCTACCTCTTGTAAGGACACTTAAAGTGCCGTAAACAATTCGCACCCCTCATTTAACGCCTTATTTAATTGTTTCATGCTTTGTGAGTACCTATCTTTAGTAATAGTCCATATTAATTTCAAGCGTATCAACCTGTTGCTTAACGGTAAAAAACCGAAGGCGACACGCCAAAGTGCCTTTCTATCATATGGTCGGTGGCGGACTGGCCTTGCTAGGGGTGATGCTCCCGCAGATTTTTCGTAATAAAAAGGGACAAGAGCCTAAATGAATCTGCTACCGAGGGAGAGGCTCCATTTAGCATAGTTACGCTACGCGAAATTCGCTATGGGCGATCACCCTCTCGAAACGGCGAAGTATATAAGGATCAAGTTTAGAGCCCTTCTCACCATCCAAGATGGCCATAACAGCCTCATGAGTGCGCGGAGCATGATAGGGGCGAGTTGTTGTCATCGCATCATAGCAGTCGATGATGGTGATAATGCGAGCGGCGACCGGAATATCCTCTCCTGACAAGCCGTCCGGATAACCCTTTCCATCAAAACCTTCATGATGGTGGCGAATGATGAATGCTGCTTCAGGGGCAGCCTCATGGGGCATCGCAGCGCAAATCTCCTGCCCAAGCACAGCGTGGCTTTTCATCACCTCCCATTCGTCAGGCTCAAAGCGGGAAGGCTTTAGCAAAACTCTGTCCGGGATGCCAATTTTGCCAATATCGTGAAGGGCCGTTTTCGCCAGTGAGATCTTCGGGCCTCTGATATTTTGAGAACACCCCGTCGACGATTTCCATGGGTATTGCTTTAGTTGAGTCGGTCATTTTTACTCCTAACTTAGGTAGCGGCAGGTCCCTGCCAAAATGACCGTTTACACAAAAATATTTACACCTCTTTGATAAGCCAAAAATAAAATCGAGGGTCTATAAAGAGTTGTCACCGTTTCTCAGCCGACTATAAAAGTGACAATTGATGGGATGGCTATTCTTTCAAGTGTCTGAGGTTAAATTAACCTGAAAAAACGCAATGCATTTCAGCATACTCGACCCGGCCGTTTTTTTCTGATTCTGGATTTAGCAATAACTTCTCAATCTGGCGAGGTTCATTGATTTGCAGGAGAGAATCTCCCGATCTAAGGAAAAATCTTAAATTAAGCAAGAAATAGACAAAGTCTGGACTTAAATTGCGGATAACCTCAAGATTGAGGTTGCTAGATATTTGTAAGTATATGGTTTAATTGGTAGTTAAATCTGTACTTAAGATGCAAACGACAGGCGCGGTGTCGCAATCGGGTGTTGCAGCCACGACCGGCGATTGTGAGCGGCATGTTTATAGCCTCCGTTTTTCCAGGTGACATTGATATGAATCGCCGCCATGCATTGTGATGAAGTAGCTAACAGCCACACCAGACAAACGGTTGATCTTCACCCGTTGCATCGGTGCCCATTTGCTATCGCGAGACCATTCAATGGTGTACTCAATGAGATCAGCATTGAGTACAGGCTTTACCACTCGAAAAGACGTTGAATCTCGCCCCTGTGATTCACCGTCTATGTTGACAATGACGAGGCCAGTCCAAGCGATCCGGCCACCGTTTTGCACACAGTTATGCCCAGAGTATTCCGGCCAGCTCTTTACATCGAAGCACAGCGAACCTTTGTCTGAAAGGTACGGCGCAGGCCAGATGGAAGCGATTTGATTGTCATCCTTGGAGATTGCATCGCAAACAATGCGGGATTGTGCATGTGCATGGCACGTAACGAGCCCGAGTGCAAAAGCAACTAAGCAAGCAAACTTCATTTGTTTCTTTCGCATGAAAGGCCTAACAGTAATTATAGAGACAGAGCGCTAGTGTTCTACTGATAGTAGACTAAAGAATCAAACTTTCAACTTCGTACTGGGTTAAATCTCAAGTTGAATTGCAAAGAACCTGCTAAATCTCAACTTGTGTTGCAAATAGATTGGAAAGGCGGTATGCAAGACTTCTTATAAGTATTTGATTTACATTGATTCTGAATCTAGAGTTAAATTGCAAACGACATTTTGGAATGCCGGTGGATTCGTAAGCGTTTGCTGTGCAGGTGCAGCCTCTGAGGATAGGGGAGCAGCCAGGTCTACAGACCTCCTGTTTTAGGTCTGCAGTTCCATATGCATCGCCACTGACACATGATACGGAATGTCAGTGGTGATGGCTCAACTGCATGCTACTGGCTGGTGCCTTATTGTGGTTTGGTCACGACTTCGCGCAATTGAAAATAATCAGAAAAGCAGCGATTTTCCCAATGGGTAGGATCCGCCGTGATATCGCTGAAAAAGGTAATAGGCAGCAAGTGGCGAGAATAGGCTGATACCTGCAGCTTGCCATCGGTTGATGCCTTGGCCGTGGCAAATCGCTGCTGCATGAAAGAGTGCAAATCCTGACTGGCTTGTACCTGCACGATGACTTCTCTCCATGACTTGTGGGGGTAAGTGATGAAGGTAGCCAGCAAGCCAATCATCAACACGGTTATGGCGGCGATGCCATAGGTTCTTTGCCAGGACAATCCAGGTTGATCAGATTGTGCGAGGTAATTCAGGTAAGTAAACCTGGCGATAAAGAATGCCATGACGATAATCAGCATGAAATCCTGTGTTTTGGTCCGGCTGGGGCCAAGGTCGCCCATGATGTATGCCCGCGCAAAAATACCGGCCCACAGGGCTGCGAACAGGGCGATGGCAATGGTGATGGTGTCAGGACGCGAAATCCTGTTCAGTGGGTTTTTGAACGGAAACAGCTCCATGAATATACGCCACAGGACGACCAGCGCCAGAAATGCGAAAAGGTAACGCCGTATGATCAACTCAAGCGCCAACCAGGCAGCTTGAACGATGCTGGTCTTGTCCGGCATCAGCGCGGCGCGCAAAAAGTTGCCTGGGGCGAGGCCTGCGATCAGTCCGCCGATAATGGCGGCCAGTAACACCCAGCCCAGACGTTTGTCATGTTCGCGCAGGTAATAGGCCAGGGCGAGGGACGCGAGGAATGCAATATTGGCCAGCATGGCGCCTTCGTTGCAACCTGCAAGCAGAAGGGCCCCGCAACTCATCAGGCCCACTCTGGCCGGGGTAAGTGCGGCCTGAGTGGTGTAAACCTTCACCGTCTCGGTAATCAGCAGCAGGAAAAGGCCGCAGGCAACGCCATAGGTTGCGCCACCAGATAGCCAGAATAAAGACTGCCTGAGCTGAAAGAACGCCATTAGGAGCACAAAAAAGCCCAGCACCATAAAAAAACGCGACTGGGCAAACGCCCTCACAAAATGAATGGTCGCGATGAGGTTCAGCAGCAGGATGAAGAAGGGAACCGTGTAATAGTGCTGTAACAACAAATGTGCAGAGCCAGCAAATCCCGAAATAAGAAATGTGCTGAGATAGCGCCCACTCCAGTGGTGGTAGATGTCAATGACATTGCCAACGAGGCCATGTACATGCTCGCCATATCCATAACAAAAATCATCGACCGATGGCACGGCATTCAATGCGTTAAACACCAGCCACAATAGAAAGACAATGGCTGTTAATACCCAGCTGATACGTACCGCGCTCAACACCCGGGTCGCCGTGGTGTCGGCGTGCAGGTTCGCTGGTTGATAGGTGGTGGTGGGCGTCATGCTGCGGCCGCCTCTGTTGCACCATGATTCGATGCCAGACTGGCCTCGCAGCTTGTATGGTAGTTAAGACAAGTGACGGATGAAACTGGACGAGTTTCAAGTCGAATATGCCCATGCGTCTGCGCACGGACGTGGATACTGATAAATGCAATCACTGCATTCCCCTGAAAATAAAGTATTAAGTGGTCGAGCTGGTGTTTTATGGCGCCTCTCTATCGGAGGCTGCATCTGCTTCAGGCTGGTCAGCGAGGCGTGCTTAATATCAGCAACGTTTAAACTGGCCATGCCTGCTACAGTGGAGGCGTAGCTTAAATCAATTGCCCTAACAATTGTTAAGCTATGTAAATTTTTTGTGATGTGGTCATGCCAAGGCTTGCCTGAAATGGATTGCATGCAGGTGCCAATCGTTGCTGCGTTCCATATGCGATCACGAAGTGATCAAACCAAAGCTGAGGATCGGTGCTGAGGAGAGAGAGACGGATTCTCTGAACGCTACCTGGAAAATAAATCCAGGCAGCGTTTTATCCGCCTCCGCTGTTCTATAGAAGACTTAATTGCGCTTTCAGCTGAATATTGGCGTGTGAAAGGTGGAATGTAGGCAGGAATTGCTCAAATGCCTCGATCGGAAGGGGCTTGCTGAAGAGATATCCCTGATATTTCATGCAGCCTTTGTTGAGAAGGTAGTTCAGTTGCTCGATGGTTTCCACGCCTTCGGCAATCAGCATCATGTTGAGGTTTTTGCTGAGCACGACCAGAGTTTCCACAATCGCCTTGTCGCTCTCGTTGGTCAACAGATCGCGCACAAAGGATTGGTCTATTTTTAGCTGTTCAAATGGCAGGTGCTTCAGGTAGTTGAGTGAGGAGTAGCCAGTGCCAAAGTCATCCAGTGACCAGCTGATGCCGAAGGCACGCAGGGCTTTCATCTTCTGGATGGTGGTGTCGACATCCTTCGCCAGCATGCTTTCGGTGAGTTCGAGTTTTAGCTGCGCTGGCGTGGCGCCGCTGCGCATCACGATCTCGATGACTTCCTGCACGAAGTCGGGCTGCCTGAGCTGCGATGCGCTGACATTCACCGAGATGCTGAGATGCGCCATGTTGGGGTCTTTAGACCACTTGACCAGTTGGGCGCACGCTTCTTTCAGCACCCATGTGCCAATGGGCTGGATCAGGCCGGTTTCTTCGGCTGCGGCGATAAAGACGCCCGGGGGAATCATCCCGCGCACGGGATGTTGCCAGCGTAGCAGGGCTTCCGCCCCGAAAATATTGCCTACGGCATCCACCTGCGGCTGATAATGCAGGCGGAACTGGCCTTGCGCCAGGGCCGCACGCATATCGGCATACAGCGAATGACGCGTGGAAATGTCGGTTTGCATGACAATCAGCGCCACACCCAGAATTGCGAGTGCAGCCAGGTTGTTAATCCATGCTCCCAGCAGGCGAATCTCCTGATCGGCGATCAGCTCGGGTTTTACGATGCCGATGTGAGAGCTCGCAAAAATCAGGCAGCACGCCAGCAAGGTAAATGGCAGCACCAGACGCAGATAGAGATTTTCCTTGCGAAATATCAGGGAGGCGCCCGCCGCCACCGGCAGAAAATACATATGAACCGAGCGGGGGACATCCTGCGTTGGCACATCCAGCCAGCAGATCACGCAAAGCATTACCAGCAACCCATGCGCCATGCTGATCGCCACCAAGCGCTCGCGCCCGGCGTTGATGAGAATGAGGGTGTAGATCCCCAAGGCAATCAGAATGGTATGGGACGCCATCAACACCCATTTGCCATGACACAGATAATAGGCGCCCCACATGCCGCAGAGCATGATCAGCGACCATCCGCCAATCGCCAGCAACATTCTTACCCGCAGGTTGTGCGGTTCCTGTGCATAGGGTGGAAGCTCATGTCGCAATAACTTGAACAAGAACCGTAATGGCATCGGCAGGCTATTCAGATGGGGCATGGCACATTGCCCCTGGCGAACAATGCGGTCGCGATGGCATCCGCCTCCATCAGAAAAGCCGCCATGCAATCTGCAGCGGGTCGAGGTCTCATTGCCAGTCTGGTAATCACTTACTACTTTCCGTTGAATTTATCTCCAGCCACGCCACGCAGGGCGATAGCCGCCTGACAGCCAAGCCTCAGCTCACGCTGGGCTCACATGTCTGATGCGGGTGATACATCATGGAAATTGTAAAACGCCGAATACATTCACCCTTGCGGTAAACGGCAGTCCCGCTACCGTAGGCATATGCCCTTAGGTCGGAAACTTTGCGTCCCTGCCTTTCAGCAGGTTTGCCTTTCAATAACGGCGGTCAGTTCATCAAACTTTGCCGGGTATGTCAACTCTGCATCCTGCAATTTCACCCAGTATCACTCTGGAAATAACGCTTGAGATGAATTTTTCAGAGTTATTTGATATCCGCATGACTTCCTTAAGCTGCCTCTAGTAATTATCAAAAATGGATGTTTCCCCATTGTTAGTGATTTTGCGCACATGACAATGGTTGATTGTGGCATATATTTTTTGCCCATTCTTATACGGAGTGCCCGTGTAAATCTCGGAGATAGAGATACTTTTAATCAATATCTCCAATTTTATGTTGGCACTTAATTTAATCAGCCCTTCATTTAATTAGCCCTTCTTGGCTAGTTTATGTTTCCAATTCCTTACTTAAATTTAAAGATAAATATGAAAATAAATGGTTTGTGTGTAAGTGTTGTCGCGTTGGTGCTTTTTGGATGTGCATCAACCCCAAAAATTTCTGAATCGGATATAAAAACATTACTTCAAGGACCTGTTCAGATAAATATACCTGCACCAATTGCACTTTCAGAGCGTACCAAAGCACGTGCGATAGGCAATTTTGTGGCGTCGTCGGTAGCGGGGAGCGTTGCAGGAAGTACTGGAAACGCAAAGACCTTAGGGCAGATGCAAGCTAATCAGCAAATTGGGAGTCAGTTTGGTACCCAGCTTAATCAGGCTTTACCAAAAGGGGTTTCAGTTACAAAAGGCGGTGGTGTTAATACTTTGCTAGCCAATAAGTTGAAAGATGAGTTCGCAGAAAAAGCTTCAGCAAATCCTGATCTTGAGATCCAGCTCAACGTTAATACCAGACAATGGGAGTTGGAATATGTAGGCCTTCTAAGTAGTGACTACAAGCTTAACTATAATTTGGAGGTCAATCTTGTTCGAGTGCAAGGTGGGAAGTCATCTGTTCTAAAATCATGGGCATGCATGGGTAGCGCTCCAGAGTTAAAAACTTATGAGGCGTGGATTAAAGATGATTATGTTGCTGTCAACAACCAGGCAGTAAAAGTTTCTGAGAAATGCATCTCCGAATTCAAAAAATCAGGGTTGTTATAGGTGGAACTATTTTCACTATTTAGATAAATGGGTTACGGTATTTTATGTGAGTAATGATGGCTTCCAAATGAGGGTTAATGGTAGCCAATATCTCAAAGGTACCAGCATCGCCTGCAAAAGTTAATTGTTGGGTAAGCAGCTTTACAAACGATAAAATGGACTCTATAACGAAGTGTATATTTTCAATGGTGTAGCAGCCATTTATCGAAAAGGACATCCGCCCTATGACAATCCAATCCAACGTCACCACCCTGCTCGAAAGCAAGTGCATCGCTTTCAAGATCATCGAAATTCCGCTTAGCGAAGACAAAAAGCCTATCCGCAGTCTTGAGGAGTTGCTCTCTGCGCAGGGCTTGGACCCGCAGTCGGTGGTGCGTAGTGTGGTGTTCAAGGGCGAGCAGAGCGGGTTTTGCCTGCTGGCGGTGGCTGGTGGTGGTCGTGCGGATTGGGCCTTGTTGCGTAACTTTCTTGGGGAGCGCAAGTGCCGCATGGCGGAGTATGCCGAGGTACCGGAGGCGACCGGGTATGTGGTCGGTGCGGTGCCGCCGATTGCCTTGCCCGAGGGCTTGCGGGTGCTGGTGGATAACAGTGTGTCTGCGTATGAGACGGTGGTGATCGGCAGTGGCGTGCTGGGTTATGCACTGGCCTTGAAGTCGGCGGATTTGCTGAGTCTGTTGCAAGACAAGCCGCAGGGTAGCTTCGTCAAGGTCGAGTAGTTTATCGGGGTGGTATCGCGGGCACGCCTCGTTCGCTTCGCGATACAATAAGGCCTCACGCCAGTGAGGTGGAAAATCATGATCCCCTCTCGTCTGGCCATCCACATTGCCTGACTCCACAAGGATGCAACATTAAGCTCGCTCCCAGCCTGGTCGTTTCCGAAAATCCCGCGGATCCGTTCCGGTACATTATTTCTGTGCGTGCCATGTGCGATCTGGTTGCCCGCCGCGGTGATCTGGATCAGCGCTTTACGCCTGCGCCCACGGCGCTGGAGGGGATGATGGGGCATACCTCGGTCACGTCCAACCGCAATGCGAGCTACGAGACCGAGATTGCGCTCACCGGCGAGTACCAGAATATTTTTGTGCGGGGCCGGGCCGATGGTTATGACCCGGAGTTGAACCAGCTGGAGGAGATCAAGACCTTCAAGGGCCTGCTGGAGCGCATGCCGGAAAACCATCGCTTCCTGCATTGGGCTCAGGCCAAGGTATATGCCGCGCTGCTGTCGCAGGAGCGCGAGCTGCGCGAGATCAATACCGCGCTGGTGTATTACAACGTATCGAGCAAGACGGAAGAGCCGCTAAGCGAGCTTTATACGGCGGAGGCGCTGGCGGCGTATTTCAACGCTCAGTGCGCCCAGCTGCGCACCTGGGCGGACCGCGAGGTGGCGCATCGTTTGCGCCGCAACTTGCAGCTCACGGCCTTGCAGTTTCCGCATCCCACTTTTCGTACCGGGCAGCGCGTGCTGTCGGAATCGGTATACAAAACGGCGAGCCTGGGCAAATGCCTCATGGCGCAGGCCACCACCGGCATCGGCAAAACACTGGGCACGCTTTTCCCGCTGCTGAAAGCCATGCCGGAAAAGAAGCTGGACAAGATTTTCTTTCTTACCGCGAAAACCTCCGGACGCAAACTGGCGCTCGATGCCATTCATGTGATTCATGCGGCCAACCCGGACCTGAGCTTGCGCACGCTGGAACTGGTGGCGCGCGAAAAAGCCTGCGAACATCCCGACAAAAGCTGCCATGGGGATTCCTGCCCGCTGGCCAAGGGTTTTTACGATCGCTTGCCGCAAGCGCGCATACAGGCGCTTGAGCGCGGCATGATGGACCGCGAGGCACTGGCGGCGGTGGCGCGGCAACATCAGATCTGCCCCTATTACCTGGCGCAGGATCTGGTGAGCTGGAGTGATGTGGTGGTGGGCGATTACAACTACTACTTTGATCTTTATGCCGTGCTGTATGCGGGCACGGTGATGAATGAATGGCGCGTGAGCATCCTGGTGGATGAGGCGCACAACATGATAGAGCGCGGCCGCAAGATGTATAGCGCCGAGCTGGATCAGCAGGCGTTTGAAGCCATGCGGCAGGAAGCCCCCAAGTCGCTGAAAACGCCGCTGGAAAAACTCAGTCAGGCCTGGAGCAGCATGGTGCAGCCGCAGGTGGCACCGTATGAAGTCTATCCGGCGATTGAGGAAGACTTTGAGCTTTCGCTGCAGCGGGTGGTCACGCGCATTACCGATTATCTGGCGCTGCACCCGACCGATAATGCCGCCAGCCTGCTGAATTTCTATTTTGATGCGCTGCAGTTTGTCACGCTGGCCGATGCCTTTGGCCCGCATTCCATGTTCGATATCACGCTGAAAGAGGGCCGCGCTAATCTGTTGCAGGCAAACACGGTGCTGTGCATACGCAATATCGTGCCCGCGCCATTTCTCAAGACGCGCTTTGACGCTGCGCAATCGGCCACGCTGTTTTCCGCCACGCTCAGCCCTTCGCATTTTTACAGTGACATGCTGGGCCTGCCGGATAAAACGCCGTTTATCGATGTGCCATCGCCATTCAGCCCGGAGCAGCTGGACGTGCGGCTGGTGACGCATATTTCCACGCGCTATCTGCGGCGGCGCCACTCGGTGATGCCGATAGCTCAGCTCATGGCCAAACAATACAAAGCCCGGCCGGGCAACTATCTGCTGTTCGTCAGCAGCTTTGATTATCTGCAGCAGGTATACGAGCTATTTACCGAGCGTTATCCCGATATTCCGGTGCGGCAGCAATCGCGCATGATGACGGAGCAGGACAGGGAAGCCTTCATCAATCGCTTTACCGAAACCTCGGAAGGCATTGCGTTTGCGGTGCTGGGCGGTGCATTCGGCGAGGGCATTGATTTGCCGGGCGATCGGCTGGTGGGTGCCTTTGTCGCCACCATAGGCTTGCCGCAGATCAACGAGGTAAACGAGCAGATGCGTGAACGCATGGAAGAGATATTTGGCGCAGGTTATGAGTACACCTATCTCTACCCCGGCCTGCAAAAAGTGGTACAGGCGGCGGGCCGCGTGATCCGCACGCGCGAGGACACAGGGGCCATCTACCTGATTGATGACCGCTATTCGCAGGCCGAGGTGCGCGCCCTGCTGCCTACGTGGTGGGATATCCGTTAAGGCTTTCGGCCCGGGTTACCTGGTGTTGAAGCAGCCCGATCCAGCCACTCAACCCTCGTCAGGCCGCTTCGCTTTTTCGTGCATCGACTATCTGCCGTTGCAGCAAATGCAGCACGTGCCGCTCAATGGCATCCATCGCCCAGGGGGCATCCTTATCCGTGGTTTCCTGCTCCACGGCTTCCAGTAATTTCCCCGCCATATAGGTTTCGATAATCAGCGGGTGCACATAACACTTGCGGCAGATGGTAGGGGTATTGCCCAGCTTGCGGGCGGCTTCGGTGATGGCCTGCACCACATTCTTTTTGGCCTGGGTCTGGTTTTCAAAGGCATCCAGCGTGGTGAGCGATTGAAAGGTATGCAAGGTGCCAGACCAGGTTCTGAAATCCTTGGCGGTATAGTCGCGACCGGTGATGCTTTTGAGATAGGCATTCACGTCCGATGAACTCACCGCATGGCGTTCACCGGCGTCATCCACATACTGAAACAGCGCCTGCCCGGGCAGGTCTTTCATCTTGCGCACCAGTCTGGCGAGCCTGGCGTTTTGCAATTCGATGGCATGTTCCACCCGGCTTTTGCCACGGAAGTGAAAGGCGATACGGCCGCCTTGTACATCCACATGGCGGTTGCGCAGGGTGGTGAGGCCAAAGGAGCGATTGGTCCGAGCGTATTCATCATTGCCGACCCGTATCATGGTTTTTTCCAGCAGGGCGATGACCAGCGCCAGCACTTTCTCCCGGCACAACCCTGGCCTGGCAAGGTCGGCATCTACCTGTTCGCGTATCAGCGGCAGATGCAGGGCGAAGTCCAGCATGTGCGCGTATTTGGCTTCATCGCGGATGGCGCGCCACTCCTTGTGGTAGCGGTACTGCTTGCGGCCCTTGGCGTCTATCCCCGTAGCCTGAATATGCCCATTGGCATACGGACATATCCACACGTCTTGCCAGGCGGGCGGAATGGCAAGCGCCCGGATGCGCGCCAGATGCGTTTTGTCATGCAAGGGGTGGCCTTGCCGATCCACATAACGAAAGCCCTTGGCCGTGCGCTTACGGGCAAAGCCGGGCGTGCCGTCATTCACATAACGCAGCCGCGCAGCTTCGGCAGAGAGCGCCATGTCGCCATGCAATTCGGCGCCAAGGGCGTCGTTGAGCTGTACCGTACATTCATCAAGCGGGGTATCGGGCATTGCATGCTTTCAACGGAGGGGTGTGTACTTGATGACCCGCCCAGGCGGCGAAAAGTGCCATAAGAAAAGCCGGGCCCTTGCATACAGCGGGCCGGGATAATGCATGAGAGCTGAGCGAGGCGAGGGTATCTGCTCCGGTTTTTTTTGCAGGAACTGCATCTGTTGGGGTTAGGCCCCCTGTTTTATGATGTGCCTTTCGTTGATAGCGGCTGGGGCAGACATGCAGATTGTGGCAGTAACCAAAAAAGATCAGGACTTGCTGTTTGCCTCGGGCAATACCTTGCGTATTTCGGTGGAGCGCATGTTTGAGGTTGGTATTTACGAGGGTGTTGCCGAGGTGGCACGTATTCGCTTTGAGGCTTTGTCGTCGCTGAATAACCTGGAATTGCCCCCCCTGTACCGATTATCCGCCGCGTCGGTGACGGCCGCCATGCCGCGCGAGCAGCTGGCCGATGCCGGTCGCGCCGCTATTGCCTTGTTTCAGTATTACACCAATGGCAGCGTGCGCGTGCCGGATGACATGCAGGCAACGCTGGCACTGACCTGATTAGCGGATATGCTCGGGAATCAGTCTGGCCAGCGTGTGCAGGGCCTGCTCGATTTCGCTGGTCCATTCATGGCCGTAATTCAGCCGTATATATTCTGAAAACTGCCGCTGCGCCGAGAACATGGGGCCTGGGGCAATGCTGATACCCAACTCCAGACAGTGCTGATGCAGCGAGAGCGCATCGGTACCTTCCGGCAGTTTCAGCCACAGAAAATAACCACCCGCCGGACGCGTGAGCTGCGTGCCAGCAGGGAAGACCTGCTCAATGGTTTCAATAAAGCGAATCTGCTGCATCAGCAGGGTGTGCCGCAAGGCACGCAGGTGCCGGTCATAGCCGCCCATGGCCAGATAGGCTGCCAGCGTTTGCTGCACCGGTGCCGGTGCAGCGAGCGTGGTGGTGAGCTTGATGCGCTCTATGGTTTTGGCAAAGCGGCCTGCCGCTACCCAGCCCACGCGGTAGCCCGGCGCCAGACATTTGGAAAACGACGAGCAATGCATGACCAGCCCCTCGGTATCAAATGCCTTGGCCGGCTTGGGGCGCTGCTGCCCAAAGTACAGTTCGCCATACACATCGTCTTCTATCAGCGGCACCTGGTAGCGCTGCAGCAAGGCTACCAGAGCCTGCTTTTTATCTTCCGGCATCAAGCTGCCCAGCGGATTCTGAAAATTGGTCATCAGCCAGCAGGCTGCCGGTTTGTGCTGCTCCAGCGCCGCCGCCATGGCATCCAGATTGACGCCGGTTTTGGGGTGGCTGGGGATTTCAATGGCATTCAGTCCGTTACGCTCAATTGCCTGCAACGCGGCATAAAAGGTCGGGCACTCAATCAGGATGCTATCGCCGGGTTTGGAGACCGCGGCCAGGCAGAGATTCAGCGCTTCCAGCGCGCCGTTAGTAATCACGATGTCATCGGTGGGTACGCTGAAACCATCGATCATGTAACGCACGGCAATCTGGCGGCGCAGGTTCTCATCGCCCGGGCTCAAGTCGCGCACCGAGCTCCACGGGTCCATGTGCTGGGCGATGGAGGCCATGGTGCGGCCCAGTTTTTTCAGCGGAAACAGCAAAGGGCTGGGAAAGGCAGACCCCAGTGGCACCACCGTGCGATTGCGGGTGGCGCCCAGAATATCAAACACCAGCTCGCTCACATCCACCGGCGTCAGATAAGGATGCGCCACCGGGTGCGCGGCCAGCTCCGGCAGGCTGGAACTGCCGCCGCTGACGTAATAGCCAGAGCGCTCTTTTACCGTAATCAGGCCGCGCGCTTCCAGCAGGTAATACGCTTCAAACACGGTAGACGCATTCACCGCATGGCTGGCGCTGGCCTGCCGCACCGAAGGCAGTTTATCGCCCTTGCGCAGCACACCAGTGCGTATGGATTCGGCAATCTCTTCCGCCAGTTTCTCGTATTTTTTCATGGCTGGGCTCTGCAGCTGATCATGCAGCCAGTATAAATCTGATATGGTTTTTTATGTAGTTTCTGCATCTGTTTTATCTTGCTGGCGAGTTTTAACATGGCACACACTCAAATGAATGGAGCCAGCCATGCAAGCGGTTATTGCCGGTGCTGCCAAGCCCGCCAGAAAAGTCATTCCCATCGTGCCGTATGCGGTCAAGGGCAAATATCGCAATCTCAAGACCGGGATTCTGCTCCTGGCCTACACGGTTTATTTTGGCCTGCCCTGGCTCACCTGGCATGGCGCGGCGCGCAGCGGTCAGCCCTTGCTGTTTGACCTCGCCAATTCCCGCTTCTTTTTGTTTGATATCGTGATCTTTCCGCAGGACCTGATGGTGCTGATGGCGATCATGGTCATGGCGGCCACCATGCTGTTTGTGTCGGCGGCGCTGTATGGCCGTGTGTTCTGCGGGTTTTTCTGTTTCCAGACCCTGTGGACCGATGCCTTCCGCATGATAGAAGGCTGGGTGCAGGGCGAAGCACAAGCCCGCATCCGCTTGATGAAGCAGCCATGGGGCCTGGAGAAAATTGCCAAGCTGGGGCTTACCCACGCGCTCTGGCTTGTCCTGGCGCTGGCAACCGCCGTGACCTTTACCCTGTATTTTGCTGATGCCCGCCAGCTGATATCCGCCATCTGGGAGGGCCATGCGCCCATGGCGGCCTATACCGCCATCGCCACCATCACCGCCACTACCTATGTCGCCGCCGGCTTTGCCCGCGAGAACATCTGCCGCGTGGCTTGCCCCTATGGCAAATTCCAGAGCGCCATGCAGGATCCACTGACCAAAACCGTGGTTTACGATGCTGCCCGGGGTGAACGCACCCAAGGCCGCCAGCCGCCTGCCAAAGCGCTCAAGGAGCCGGGCTCTCGCCAGCAGCAAGGCGTGGGCGACTGTATTGATTGCGGCTATTGCGTCAATGTCTGCCCCACCGGTGTGGATATCCGCAAAGGCTTTCAGATTGACTGCATTGCCTGTGGCTTGTGTATTGATGCCTGCAATACCATCATGAAATCCATACAGCTGCCGACCGGCCTGATTGATTTTCGCCAGGCCGCGGCCGTCGAGCCTGCGGCCAAATCTGCCACCATCAGCTTTGCCAGCCGCCTCAAGCAATATGGCTATCTGGGGCTGATGGCATTGGCGATTGTCTTCTTTGCCTACAAGATCCAGCACCTGGAGCCCTTTGTCGCCAATATCCAGCAGGACCAGCCGCTGGTGACCCGCATGTCTAATGGCGATCTCAAAAGCCGCTACATCGTGCGCCTCACCAATAAAGAAGCCCAGGCGCAGACCTATGTACTCACCCTGCAAGGCTTGCCGCCCGATGCTTCCCCTGCGCGGCATGTGATGCATGTGCCATCCGGCAAGACCTACGCCAGCACGTTCAGCATTGTGGTGTCACCGCAGGTAGCGCAGACCCTGCAAGGCTTCACCGCCGTGATTACACCCATGGAAGCGCATGACCGCGCCGAGCCTGAACAAGCGCAGGAATTCAGTCTGGCGTATTCGTCGGGCCAAGCTCACTGAGTGACTCGCATTTCTGCACGGGCGGCTATCACTATCCAATAATCCGGTGACGGCTTTTCTTGAGCCGAGTTTTTTCCTTGCATAGCATCCCTGGGTATTTAAACCATTTGTTTAATCTACCCAGGGGTAAACCATGTCATTGTTTGAGCAGCTTGCAGATAGGGTGTCACAGTACCAGCAGCAACTTAAAAAAGGGCGGTACCCCTTTCTTGCCACTGAAACATCGGGCTTAAGCCGAGCCTGGGTGTTAAAACAACATGCCGATGGCTGCCGCCCGGTCAAGGCCCAGGCCAGCATTGCCATGGATAAATCGCCACCGCCGCTGGAGGATGAGCCACCAGAGCCCGCACCCAGCCGCACATCCGCGCCCCCTGGCACAGGCAACACGCCACCCGCCACCGCGCAAAAGTCCCGTTCATCGCAAGTGGACGACGACGACGACGATGAAGAAGACTGCCCGCCACCGTTCGACATGCTCGATCTGCCAAAAGGCATGGAGGGCATGGGCTTCAAATACGCCGCCTATTGCGCCCGGCGCTGGTTCAATGGCCGTGCCCACGTTATCCCCGATAAATCCGACACCATGTTTGATGAAGCGTTTGTGGATACCGACAGCCTCAAACTAAGCTGGGTGCTGGGCTTTGGCGATGTGCGCAAGCATTACGACTGGCTGCTGGACAGTGAGCTGAAGTCCACGGCGCATGAAAATATTTACAACAATGCAGCCCGAGAGATATTGGCTGGCAAGCTGCGGCAATTTATGGCGCGCTACGATTACCAGTACACCGGCACTCTGGATACGCTGGCAAACTGTGGCCATGACAAGCAGCTTTTGCACAAGCGCTTCCAGTTTCAATTTGCCGATGTCCCCATGCTTGATGTGGTGGCCAATCTCAAAACCGCTTATCAGGGCGTGGGCATGAACGACCTCGCCGCCGCCATTGGCAATTTCAGCCTGTATGCCGCCATTGCCAGTGCTGAAATCAGGGTGGCCCGTTACAACCGTTATGATCCTGCCCCATGGCGACATTGCCTGCATACCACCGTTACCATCACCCATGTTTATGTTTATTTAAGAGACTACTATTCCTTTAATGACGATGAGAATGGTGGTTCTCAATACTTGGGACACTGGAATCGCCGGGGTGTCATTATCGCCCTGGATGCAGCGATAGCAGAAATGATTTCCAAGAAGCTATCTCCATCGGCGCAGCTTGAACTCGGCAACGATGCCCGCTACTACTTGCCCTCCATTCCGGACCACCTCGACAAGCCAGTGGACATCAAAAGCCAATTGCGCAAAGGGGAGGTGTTTTACCCGGTGCGCAACCGCGATTTCCGTCAATGGCGTGAGCTAAAAAATCGAGGAGGTGACTTTGTGATCTACTCGGATTTCCAGCGCATCAAGCTGCCCAAGCCCATTGTGGTTGATCTGGGTGAAATTTGCTGGGAGTACAAGCGATGATGATCATCAAACGTTTACTTCGAATGCTGCTTATTCTGACGGCTATTTCCTATTTTTTTTGGCTAAGCTTTATGCGTGCTGATCCCTTTTATTATCAGAAGTGCGATCTTTACACGGAGGAAATGAATGGTGGCGTTAAGACTTTTCAGGGTCGTCAATACAACATCAAGCTCTGCGGGTTACGTGGGAGAATTGATCCCAGTAATGTCCAGGACGACGAAATCCTTCTCAGAGTTTACTCCATGCAGGGCGAACTACTGGCCGAGCGCTACTTCGAGTTTTACTGGGGGCTGAGGGAGCTGAGGTATGGCAAGGACTACCTGATGTATGCGGATGGTGATGGGGAGGGCTATGCGACCAAAATGACCATGCCACCCACCCGGTTGGACTGGATACGTGCCAGATTGCCGAGGCTGTGGCCGTGACTTTCCTACAACAACGGCAACATCTGTGGCGGGGCAGGGACATCCTGAAATAACAGGGAGGGATTGTGCAGTACCTGCGTCATTTCCTTGGCGGGCAGGGGTTTGCTGAACAGGAAGCCTTGCATCTTGGTGCAGCCCAGGGATTGCAGGGTGTGCATTTGCGGGATGGTTTCCACGCCTTCGGCGATGAGGTCGAGCTTGAAGCCGTTGGCGATGCCGGCAATCGCCGAGATGATGGAGGCATTTTCGCTGGTGCTGCTGATGTCGCTGACAAAGGATTTGTCGATCTTGACGCTGTGGATGGGGAAGCGACGCAGGTATGCCAGCGAGGAGTAGCAGGTGCCAAAGTCGTCCAGGGCGATCTTGATGCCGTGGCTGCCCAGCTCTTTCAGCTTGCTGATGGAGCTTTCCACATCGCGCATCAGCAGGTTTTCGGTAATCTCGATTTCAAACAGGTCTTCGCTCAGCTGGTGGTGGCGTATCGGCGTCAAAATGCGGCTGACAAAGGCATCTTCTTCCACCAGTTGCGGTGAGATGTTGATCGCCAGGCTGAAATTGTTGAGCCCGGCATCCTGCCATTGCCGCATCTGCACGCAGGCTTCTTCCAGCAGCATTTCACCAAGGGCGTGGATAAGGCCGGTTTCTTCTGCCAGCGGGATAAATTCCAGCGGCGAGACCAGGCCCAGCTCGGGGTGATGCCAGCGCGCCAGGGCTTCGAGGCCGATGACGCAATGACCATCCAGATGAATCTTGGGCTGGTAATACAGCACGATCTGACGTTTTTCGATGGCGCGCCGCAGCTCGTTTTCCAGCGACAGCTTTTTGTGGAACATGCTGTTCATGCTTGGATCGTAATACTGGAAGCCATTCTTGCCGCGCCATTTGACGTGGTACATGGCAATGTCGGCGCGCTTGATCAGGTTTTCGATGGAGTCACCATGGTCCGGGTAAATGGCGATGCCGATACTGGATGAAATGAAGATTTCGCGATCATCCAGCATGAAGGGGCGCTTTAGCTCATCAAAAATCTTCTGAGCGATGACAGTCGCATCGTCGGGCTGATTCAGCTCGTGCAACAGCATGGTGAATTCATCGCCGCCCATGCGCGCCAGCGTATCCTGCTCGCGCATGCAGTTGCGCAGGCGTGCCGCCACTTGCTTCAGGAGCTCATCACCATACAGGTGGCCCAGCGTATCGTTCACCCATTTGAAGCGGTCCAGATCCAGGAACATGATCGCCAGCTTGTGCTTGTTGCGCTTGGCGTGATGGATGGCGACCGTCAGACGGTCCTTGAACAGCATGCGGTTGGGCAGGTCGGTCAACGTATCGTGGTAGGCCTGGTGGGTGATGGCCTGCTCGGCTTTTTTGCGCTCGGTAATGTCGCGCGCCACGCCATAGGTGCCGTTGAATGGTGTGCCATGTTCCGGGTGCGTACCATAAATGCCCATGGCATTGATGACCACCGTGATGTAGTTCTGCTCGGGTTGGCGTCGTTCGCTGCGCCGCTCCTGGCAGCGCAGGCGCAGCTCCACGTTCTTGGCAGCGCGGTTGCCGGTGCGGCGCTCGTTGAAGGCGTGGTGCGCGCGCTCGTAATCCTCTTCGTGGATCAGCAGCGTGTAATGCTTGCCCAGCATGGTCTCGCGCGAATAGCCCAGCAGGGTTTCCACGCGATTGTTGATGAAGGTGAAGTTGCCGTTGTCATCCAGCGTGTAGATGATGTCGGGCGAGCTGTCGATCAGATACTGGTACAGCGTTTCTGATTCTTCCAGCCGGGCGTGGATGGATTTGTTCTGCAGCTCGAGCCGGGAGTGTTCCAGCGCGTTTTCGATGGTGCGCAGCAGCTCTTCCGGCTGGTAGGGTTTGCGCAAAAAGTCATATGCGCCGTGGCGCATGGCGTCAATCGCGGCATTCAGGGTTTTGGTGCCGCTGATGACGACCACGGGAATGCGTTGCTTGCCCTTGGGCAGTTGCATCAGCACCTCATGCCCGGTCATGCCCGGCATGGAAAGGTCCAGCAGCATCAGGTCAAAACGTTGCTCGGCAACGAGATCAAGCGCGGCAAATCCAGAGTTGCACACGTGGGCGACATAGCCATGAATTTCGACCAGGTATTTCAGGCTTTCCGCCAGCCGCACATTGTCATCGACAATAAGCAGCCGCGCCAGCGGCGCTGTTTCGGCAACCGGCTTGGGTGAGGCGTTGATGGGGTAGATGCTCGACATGGTGCCCTTTTATTCCATTAATGCCAGATCGCTGGCTTCGGATTGCAGAGGCAGGCGCACGTCAAAGCTGGTGCCCTGGGGGGATGTTCGGCAGGCCATGCTGCCATGCAGGGATTTGATAATGTCGTTGCTGATGGTGAGCCCGATGCCGCCGTGGTTCCCGCCCTTGGTGCTGGTTTGCGGGCTGAACAGGCGTGCCATCACCTCATCCGGGATGCCGTGGCCGGTATCGCTGACCTGAATCAGCAGCATGGGTTCTTCGCCAGCGCGGTTTTCCACATGGGTGGCAATGGTCAGCGTGCCGCCATTCGGCATGGCTTCGGCGGCATTGCGGATCAGATTGACCAGCACTTGCCGCAACTGATACGGAATGGTGGTGACCTCGGGCAGGTTCGGCAGCAGCGCTTCCACTACATCCACACCGGCGGGTTCCAGGTAAGTCTGGCGATGCAGGGTAATCAGGTCCAGCACCATCTGGTTGATATCCACACTGGCGGCGCTGTAGCTCTGGCCATTGGAATACAGCTCGCCGATCATGACGCCGATGCGGTCGATCTCTTCATTGACGATGCTGATGTCATCGCTTTGCATGCCGTTTTTCAGCATGCGCTGCTCTAAAATCGCGAGGTAGTTTTTAACCGTGGTGAGCGGGTTGCTGGTCTCATGTACAAACCGTCGCAAGCGTTCTTTTTGCGCTTCGCCTGCCAGCATGTCATCGGCCGGTTGTCCGCTGGCGGCCAGGCGGCTGGCGGCAATACGGGCAAGGGCGGTGGGGATGGACATCTGCGTGTCCAGCAGCAGAAACTCGGGCTGATCCAGCGCCAGCACCATCACGCCCATGGGCTTGCCTTTCAGCATCATGGGCACGCACAGCATGCCGGCGGCATTGCTCATGCGCATCATCTGCTTGTCTGGCAGGGTGGCCTTACTGCCACGGAAGGCCTCAAAACTATGGCGGGCTGCCTGCGCAAGCCAGGTGTCGGCAATCAGGCTGACATCCTGCTGGGTCGGCAGAATGAAATCGGCTACCCATTTCTGGTCGGCCTGCAGCGGCTTGCCGATGAGGGTGGTCTGGGTTTCATTGGGCACAAACAGCATCAGCTGCTTGCTGTGGCAAATCAGCCGCGCCAGCTTTTGCAGTTGCAGCAGCAGGGCTTCTTCATCCGGCTGCTGGCTGAGCGTGCTCTCCATGTGGTTGATCAGCGCATTGCTTGCCACGCCTTGCATCAGGCGGTCATCAATATTGGACGACGGCGCAAGCGGCGCTTGTGCGCGGTTGCCCAGCGCACCCAGCAGGGCTTCGATATCTTCGGCTTCCGGGGCGCTGTCCATGCCGAGCGCCGGTTTTTCGGCTTCCAGGTTGAGCGAGATTGCCAGCACATCAATCTGCTGATGGCTGATGCTGACAATTTCATCCAGCGCGGTTTCGCTCAGGTTGAACCAGCGCTCGGCCAGTTCGGCCAGGGCGGGTTTGTCACGGATATTCTGCTGTGCCAGCAGATTGGCCAGATAGACAATCTTGATCAGCGCTGGCGAATGTTCCAGCTGTGCCGCAGGAAGATGGTGATAGGCAATCGCATCTTCCAGGAAGGATTTTACCTGCCAGTTCTTGATGACCCAGGCGCCCAGCTCGCAATGGTCGATGCCAAAGCGCGCGGCTTCACTCTCGATGTAGTTGGGCAGGGATTCGTCGATGGCAAAAAACGCCTGGTACTGGGCATTGAATCCACTCAGCAGCCCCAGGCGGCCAATATCATGCAGCAGCCCGGAAATATAGGCTTCGTCGGTAGAAACCGCGCTGGTGCGGGCGGCCAGTGCCTTGCACAGCACGGCGGTGCGCAGCGAGTGATACCAGTAACTGGCGAGATCCTGCTGATTGCTCTTGAAGTAATCGCTCAGCATGCGCTGGAAGATAATGCTCAGGGTCAGCGTCTTGACCAGGTCCCAGCCCAAATTGGAGATGCCGCTATATACCGACAATACCTGGGTGCCGCGCTGGAAAGCCGCCGAGTTGGCTACCTGCAGGATGCGGGCACTGATCACCACATCCATTTCCATCAGGTCCGCCAGCTTGCGCATGTCGGTATCTTCATCCTGCAGCATTTCCAGAATGCGCGTCAGCACCTGCGGAATGGACGGCAACGCACTGATCGTGACGTGATTCAGCACGATCTGCGCGTGATGGTCCGGCGTATATTGAGGCGATTGCTGCATGGGTTTATGGATTCAATGTCCGCGTTTTATAAACAGGCTACAAAAGGGCGGGACGCAAGAATCGTGCTCGTAAGGCGCATGGAATATAGACCCCCCCTTAGAAAAACTCCATCAGAGTGCATTAAATTTTTTGCTAAAAACCGATATTTTTTTATAATTTTCTAACAAATTAAGGCACTTATGCCAAGTTATTAAACCACAATGTATCATTGTGCGAATAAAGAGACAATACCGTGTCTTATAGCACAATTGATTTTTATTCATTGTGTTATGAATCGGCGGCCGGGCGCTGGGGAGTACGCTGCCGAAATACCATGCCAACTGACCAGATTTCGACGCTGCAGGGCTTGAGAGCAAACTGCCCGGTATTGTGCCGGGCAGTTTGATGGGACGGGACTTAGAACTGCATCTGTGCCGAGAAGGCCAGACTGCGCGGGGTGCCAAGGTAATAGGCGTTCAGCCAGTAATCCTTGTCGAACAGGTTATTCACATTCAAGCGCAAGGTCAGCGGGCGATTGGACACCGTGGTTTGGTAACGCGCGCCAATATCGGCCGTGACATAGGATGGCAGGCGGTCCTTGTTGGCATCATCCGCATATTGCTTGCCGGTGTAGTAAACCCCGCCGGTGAGCGTCAGCCCCTCAACGCCAGGAATCTGATACTCGCTATAGACCTTGGCAAACTGCTGCGCGACATTCACCGGCACATTCCCTGCATTTTCCGATTTCTTCACCGTGGCATCCATTAGCGTCAGGCCGGTAATCAGCGTCAGCCGGTCTGTGGCTTTGCCGGTAGCACCGAGTTCTATGCCCTTGTGATTCTGGCGACCATTCTGGCGATAGGTGCTGATACCGTCTGCCACATCAATGTACTGGTATGCCTTTTCGATTTCAAAAATAGCGGATGTCAGCAATATCTTGCCCACACTGGCTTTCAGGCCGAACTCCTGCTGGCGGCTTACCATAGTCGGCATGACGGCATTGGCATTAGACACGCTCGTTGGCGCGCGACCACCAGCTTCCAGCCCTTCGATGTAGCTGAGATAAGACGTCAGCCACGGCATGGGTTTGTATATCAGGGAAACCGCAGGTGAGGTACGGCTCTTGTCGTAGGAGGAGGTCTTGCTATTTGCTTCGTCGTAGGTGAGCGACAGGATGCGGCTGCGGTTTACCCCGGCCAGCATGGACCATTGCTCGTTGAAGGTCACCAGATCGCCCAGCATCAGATTTTCATTGATATCCCGGCCTTGGGTATAGAGCGACTCGGTGTTCGCTGCAAAGGCGGGCTGCGCAACATAGGTCGGGCTGCTGATGGAGAATGGTCCCAGATAGTTGTTGGAGCCGCTGCTGTAATTCGATCCACGGTAAAGGTCGGAATTCATGTAATAACCGGTGGTGACCTTGTGCGAAATGCTGCCGGTATCAAAGCGGATATCGGCAAATGCCTGTCCGGCATTATATACATCCTCGGTATCGTCACTGGCCAGGGCGAGCTGTCGGTAAGTCGTTGCCGATAGCGGGTAGTTGTAGGTCCCCGGATTGCCTTCGCGGTTGATGTAATCTCGCATATAGGCACCACGCAGGGTGACATTGTCATTCAGCTGATAGGTGAGCTTGCCCATCAGCTTGGTGTTGTGAAACTCATCGCCGCTCCATTTCTGGCCCCAGTATTTGCTGGTGTCGGGGGCGGATGGGCGCTGGACTCCACTTCCAGCATCCACATACCAGTAGGCCGAGGTGCCGTCGATTCGGTAGTGGTTGTAAGCTGCATTCAGCTCCAGCAGCAGTTTGTCGGTGATCTGCCAGTCAATGGCACCGCTGATCAGTTCGCGCTGTATGCTCTGATGATCCACTGCCGTGCCGCCATCCTGCTTGACCACGTTTAGCCGATAGCCGGCGCGACCTTCGTCGTCAATGCGGCCGCCAAAATCGCCATGCACATAGGCCTGGCTGCCACCGTAGTTCCCTACCGTCACGCTGTTCAGCCGCTCTATGGTCGGGCGTTTGTATACGAAATTGATCATGCCGCCAGGGCTGGCTGCGCCATATAAAAAGCCGGAAAGGCCATTCAGCACTTCCACCCGCTCCTTGTCTTCCATGGTGGCAGCGTGGTTGTAGGCGCGGCGCATGCCGTCTTCGGCCGTGTTGTAACCGCCAAAGCCGCGAATATTCACATTGGGACTGAAGCCGGTGATCTGCGGCGTGGTGGTGCGGGTTGATGGATTGATCTTGTAGACATCATCTGGCGATTGCGCCTGGATATTCTGGATCAGCTCTTGCGGGATCACGCTGATCGCATAGGGCGTATCCTGCAGGCGCATGCTGCCCAGTGCGCCGACGGATGAGATGGTTTTGACCCGATAGCCATCTGCGGCCTTGCCTTCCTCCTGCAAGGCGCCATTGGATTCGTTGGCGGCTGACACGCTGACTTCAGGCAGGGTAGTGGGCTCGGCATGGCTTTGCGGTTTTTCCACATTGGCGGGATTGGGCTTGAGGGTGTAGCTGCCATTGCTGCCTTTCACCGCCTGCAATCCGCTGCCGGCGAGTAGCGCGGTCAAGGCGTCTTCTGGCTGGTATTGCCCATTGATAGGTTTGGCCTGCTTGTTGCGCACCAGATCGGCATCCACCCCGATCAGCATGCCGGTTTTGGCGGCGAGCTCGGTGAGGGCTTGCCCCAGTGGCTGGGCGGCGATCTGCAGATGGCTGGCAGTGCCGGTGTCGGCGGCGTGGGCCTGTGTCATCTGGCACAGGCACGCCACAATGGCGAGATGTAAAAGTGAGGCACGGCCCCACGCTGGAGATGTTGTCATATGGACTCCCTGAGTTTGGTCATTGGAATTGAGAAGCTCTCAACTCCAATGACCGCGCTGAGGAAAAATCGGGCAGTCAGGGGTATTTGTCCCCAATATAAATCTTGGTAAAACGCTACCGATCCGTCGCAGGCTCGCTGCCGGCACCGACCAGCACGATGTAGTTCGAGTAGCGCTGAATGCGGATGGGCAAGGCCTGTTGCAGGATGCTGAGCGCCTTGTCGCCATCATCGGTGGGCAATACTCCGGTAAAGCGGAAGCCTTGGGTATCTGTCCTCAGCTTGAGCAGGCCGGGGCGGTATTCCGCCAGTCGCGCAATCACGGCACTGAGCGGCGCATCTTCAAACACCAGCCGTTGCATGTGCCAGCTATCCGCCAGGGCAGGCGCGGGCATCAGGGTGTATGCCTGCTGGGCGTCAAAGCGCAGTTGTTCGCCTGCATATACCTTGCTGATGGTAGCTGAGTGGCGCGGCTTCACGGCTACCGTGGATTCCAGCACGGTGACGGTGCTGCTGTCGGCATCCTGCCGCACCAGATAACGCGTACCCAGGGCAGTGGCCGTGCCATCGCGATTTTCCACAATAAAGGGGCGCTGCTGCGGATCGTGCGCCACTTCGGCCAGCACTTCGCCCTCGGTCAGGCGTATGGTGCGGGTGTGGGCATCAAAGCGGATATCCACGGCGCTATGTGTATTCAGGGTGATGCGGCTGCCATCACTGAGGTTGATCTGGCGAATTTCGCCAGTCGATGTACGTTCATCTGCCAGCCAGTAGCGGGTGGTGGGCAGTTGCAGGCCGCCCAGCAGCAGCAAGGCACTCAGGGCGGTGCCGATCAGCGCTTTGCGCCTGCCCTTGCTGCGTTTTGGTTTCGCAGTATCGGCATGGTCCGCCAGGCTTTGCCACAGGGTTTGCATCTGACGAAATATCTCGGCGTGGCCAGGATGCTGCTGTTGCCATGCCTGGCAGGCCGTCTGCAATGCGGCACGCTGGGTGTCGCTTTCGGCCTCGGATAGCTGAATCAGCCATTCTGCTGCCTGCTGGCGTATCTCGGCCATGCTGGGCTGCGTCATCCCGGCGGAGGAGGCTGGCGTTGGCATGTCGTCGGGCATGATCAGGGCGCGCCGGGGTAGAGCCGGGCATGGCAATGCACCAGCGCCCGCGACAGATATTGCTTTACGCTGCTTTCCGAGACTTGCATGGTGGCGGCGATCTCGCGGTATCCCAGCCCATCGACACGGGCAAGCAGCAGGGCGCGCCGCGCTTTTTCATCCAGCTCTTCGCTCAGCATCAGCAATACCTGCGCCAGCAATTGCCGCGCCGAGCAGATGGTTTCCGGACTATGGCTGCTGTCATCGGCATTGAGCAGCGCCACGGCTTGCAGGGTTTCCTGCTCCACCTGCCGCTTGCGGAATTCATTGATCATCAGCCGGTTGGCCGTCACCAGCAGGTAAGCCCTGGGCTCGCGGATGTCGGGGATGTTGTCCAGCGCCAGCAGGCGGCTGAAGGTGTCGTGCGAAATATCCGCTGCATGGTGCGGGCAGCCCAGCTTCTTGCGCAGCCAGCCCATGAGCCAGCCCTGATGGTGGCGATAGAGCAGGCTTAGCCATTGATTGCGCAGATGAATCTGGGGGCTCAGCATGGTCGTGGCGGATTAATTCGCAGGGCTGGGCTTGGAGCCGTCGCGCTGCGCCAGTTGGCGCTTGCTTACGTCAGTGGACGCGGCGCGCTGACTTTGGTGCAGGCGCGACTTGCGCTTGCGTGCCCAGATAATGATGCCGGTGACGGAAAGCATGGTGACGACCACCCCCATCAGCGAGATCAGGATGCGCCCCGGCAAGCCGAGAATGCGGCCTGAATGCAGCGGGAACTGCGCCTGCATGAAGATATCGCCGGCACTGCCCGTGCCCGGTACGATGGCGCCCGCATATTCGCCAGTCTTGCCATCGAAATAGAGCCAGGGGTTGCCGAGCCCGCCATCGCCATGGTCATTGTCCGCTTCAAAGAATCCCACGCCATATACGCCAAATTGCGGCGACCAGAAAATGGCGCCGGGAGGGGCTTCCCAGCCGCGCTTTCGTGCCTCGCTGGTGGCACGATCCAGCACAGCCTGACGCGAGATGACCGGCGTCAGCGGTTTATCCAGCGGGCTGGGGGTGATGGTATCAAACGGGCTGGCAGTCAGCGGCGATATGCGGTTTACCAGCGGGCGCATGACTTCCGTACCCAGGTTCATCGAGATGGAGGTGACCGCCATGATCAGCAGCAAGCCCCAGACCCAGACGCCGCCGGAGCGGTGCAAATCAAAGTTGAGCGCATAGCCGCCCTTTTGCCAGCGAAACGCAAACGACTTGCGCCAGCTGGCGAGGTTGGGGAAGGAAATCCACAAGGCAATCAGGCTGTCTATGGTCCAGACGATGGCAATAATCCCCATGAACAACACGCCCAGCTCAAGATTGAAGCCATCGGGGATATGCAGGCTGTAATGCAGCTTGTACAAGAATGGCAGCAGGTTTTCCGGCGCCAGTGAAATCTCGCCCCACATGCGCTTGCCCTGTACCTCGCCGGTGTAGGGGTTCACCGCCATCTGGTTGAAGTCTGGCGTGTAGGGCTTGCCGGTGGCCGGGTTGAGCCGCGGCTGCACGAATAGCTGCAAGGCATGTCCGGCTTCTGTTGCCAGCGGCAGGTAGGTCACCTGGATGGACGGGTTGGCGGCCTCGATCTCGGCAGCCAATTGCAAGGATGGCTGCGGAATGCCATGCGCCGGAGCTTCTAACTCGAAAAGATGCGGATTCAGCGCCGCATCCAGTTCATGATCCCAGGAAATAACCGCGCCGGTAAGACCGGCAATAAACAGAAAAATCGCGGTGGCAAGGCCAAACCAGCGATGTAGCAGGGCAAGTGGTTTACGCATGAAGCATCCGGCAGTAACAATATTCAGGGGATATTATACATATCAAATACAAATCATTCTCATTTTGTGCTGAGCTATGATATTGCATGAAAGCAGAGCGGGATCATGTGCTTGCACGCAGGGACCTTATCCCGACTTTACGATTGAGCGGTTGTGGGATGTCGGCTTGTTTCATATAATGATAATTATTCTCAACTGTATGTGTCGGTCATGTCCCTGATTCTTTGTCCCCGTCGTCGCGATGTGGCGGAAATGCTTTATACCCAGCATCACAGCTGGCTACAGGGCTGGCTGCGCAAAAAGCTGGGCTGTGCGCATGGGGCGGCGGATATTGCACAGGATACGTTTTTGCGGCTGATGGCCTCGCGTGATCTGCTGCTGTTGCAGGAGCCGCGGGCTTTCCTGACGCGCACGGCAACCCGCTTGCTGATTGATGATGCGAGGCACAAGAAAATCGAAGCCCTGTATCTGGAAGAACTGGCGGCACAGCTGGAACAAGCCCATGCGCCAGACCCGGCAAAAATACTGGAAGCGGTGCGCGCACTGGCCTATCTCGTCTCGGTGCTGGAAACCCTGCCGCAGAAGCCGCGCGAGGCATTTCTGATGGCGCAGCTGGAAGAACTGGGGCATGACGAAATCGCCCGTCGCCTGTCGGTGTCCACCCGCATGGTGCGCAAGTACCTGGTGCAAGCGCTGGTGCATTGCCATGATGCGCTGGAGCAGGTGCAAGCATGAGCGAAACACTCGCATGAGCAACATCGCAGATCAGGGCGCAAAGCCAGCTGAAACGAGGTCTGCCGTGGTGCGTCAGGCAGCCGAGTGGCTGGTGCTGCTGGCCAGCCCGGAGGCCAGCGCGGCGGACGAGGCGGCGTTTAATGCCTGGGTGCAGGCAGATCCTGCCCATCTCAATGCCGTGGTTACCATGCGCGGCTTCGTCGGCAAGCTAAGTGCCGTGGCGAGCGATACTTCGCAACGCGCGGTTCTCCAGCAGGCGTTGCACAAACCGGCATCCGGCCGCGGCTGGCGTAACGCAGTCGCCGCGATGTTGCTGCTGGGCGCCATGCTGGGCAGCTGGCAGCTACTCAATCCATGGTCGGCCATGTTTGCCGATCTGAGTACCGAAACCGCCGAGTGGAAAAACGAAGTGCTGCCAGATCAATCGCACCTGGCTTTGGCCAGCGCTACGGCGGTGGATATCAACTTCAGTGCGCATGAGCGCAAGCTTGCGCTGCTCAAGGGCGAGATTCTGGTGGATATTGCGCCTGATCCAGAGCGTCCATTTATCGTGCAAACCCCACATGGCACCATGCGCGCCCTCGGCACGCGCTTTGTGGTGACGCTGACCGATAGCGGGACCACGCTGACCATGCTGCACTCCCGGGTCGAGGCCAAAACCGAGGCGCAAGACCAGACGCGCATAGTGAGTGCGGGCGAGCAGGTGGTGCTGTCGGCTGAACACATCAGCACTCCCGTGGCGATTGATGCGGAAAGTGTCGCCGCTGCGTGGAGTGCCCATCAGCTGATGGTGCAGGACCAGCCTATGGACCAGGTGCTCGACAGGCTGTGGCGCTACCGTCGCGGCATTGTCATGTATCGCACGGCCGATATGGAAGCCATGCATGTATCGGCCCTGCTGCCACTGGACGATACGGACCGGGCGCTGCAATTGCTGGCGAGCAGCTTCCCGCTGCGCATCCGCCATTTGACGCCCTGGCTGAGCTGGGTGGAGAAGGTGGAAAAGCCTCAGTCGGCAGCCAAGGTCAGCCAGGCCCCTGCGCAGGGTTCATCCAAATAACTGACAAAAAAACGGCAAGAAATGCAGCACATGCAGTTCCGCTTTTGCGGGTGACTACGTCATAGCTTGTGTAGACACCATCAAAAAGGGGAGCACATGAAGCAGTATCAGAAAAGTGGGAAAGGGCAGGCGCGCATGCCTGCAAAAGCGGCAGCGTGGACAAGATTAAAGCCCGCCTGTCTGGCGGTACATCTGGCCCTGGGTTCCATGCTTGCCATCTCGGCAAGCACCCAGGCAGCAGAAGTTGCGCAGAAGAGTTACCAGATTCCAGCGGGCAGTCTCGCCCAGGTATTGAACCGCTACGCGCAGCAGGCTGGCGTGCTGATTTCGTATGATGCCGGGCTGGTGAAAAACCTGAATTCGCCAGGCCTGCAAGGGCAATATGACGTGGACGCAGGCTTTGCCCGTTTGCTGGATGGCAGTGGCCTGCAGGTAAAGCGCAATGCCGCCGGCTACGTGCTGGAAGCCGCGCCCAAAGCCGCTGCGCCAGACTCGGCGGCAGTGCGTGATCAGACCCTGCCGGAAGTTGCCGTGGTCGCAAACGAGGAAAGAATGGCCGTCACCGAAAACACCGGCTCGTACACTACGGGCGAGACCAGCACCGCCACCCGGCTCGGTTTGTCCCTGCGCGAAACACCGCAGTCGGTGAGCGTGATCACGCGCCAGCAAATGGATGACCGCGCCTTGCTGGGCTTGTCAGATGTATTGCGCCAGACCACGGGCATCAGCGTCAACCAGAATGGCTCGGACGTCACCGATGGCGTGCAGTATTACTCGCGCGGCTTCGCGGTGGAAAATTACATGATAGACGGCATCCCGCTGTCGACCAGCGAAAGCTGGCAGTATCAGGTTTCCGACCTGGCATTTTATGACCGGGTAGAAGTGGTGCGGGGCGCGACTGGCCTGATGAGTGGCGTGGGCACGCCTTCCGCCGCCATCAATCTGGTGCGCAAGCGCCCGACCAAAGAGTTTCAGGCTTCGGTCACAGGCATGGCGGGCTCCTGGGATAACTTCCGTGGCGAAGCGGATGTTTCCGGATCGCTGAACGAAGATGGCAGCGTACGTGGCCGCATGGTGGGCGTGCGCCAGAGCAGCAATTCCTTTATCGACCGCATGAGCTCCGACAAGGAAATGTTCTACGGCATTCTGGAGGTTGACCTCACTCCCAGCCTGCTGTTTAGCGCCGGCCTGGAATATCAGAAATACACGTCCACTAGTGCCAGCCGTGCCGGTCTGCCCTTGTTCTTCAGCGATGGTAGCCGCACCAACTGGTCGCGTTCAGCCAATTCCTCTGCTTCGTGGGCCGATTTCAATCATGAGCAGCGCTCGTATTTTGCCTCGCTGGAAAAGCGTTTTGACAACGACTGGCTGGCCAAGGTGGTGGTCAACCAGCGCCGCAGCGATTACGACGCCCTGCTGGGCTATGCCATCTGGAAGACACCAAATACCGACGGCACCGGCATGGGCATGTACAAGGGCAGCTGGCTGGCCAAGCCCAAGCAGAACACTATCGATGTTTATGCCACTGGGCCATTTAGCCTGTTCGGACGCGAGCATGAGCTGGTGGTAGGTGTCACCGCCTCCAAAACCAGTTATCAGCGCACCACAAGCACTGGCTGGGCGCGTAGCGATATCGACAATATCTTTACCTGGAATGGCGATACGCCTGGCTACGACGGTATCCCGGTAACTGGTTCCGGTGCGTTTGACAGCCACGAATCCGGTGCCTACACCACGATGCGCCTCAAGCCCGTGGATGATCTTTCCATCATGATCGGCAGCCGTGTCAGCAACTGGAGCACGCGTAATTTCTCGTGGACCACCAGTGGCACGGAAAACCCCACCGATGCCCGCAGTGAAAGTGGCGTGGTAACGCCGTATGCCGGTGTGGTGTATGACCTTAACCGCACCTGGTCGGTGTATGCGAGCTATACCGATATTTTCAAGCCGCAAACCAATCGGGGTTCTGACGGTACTTTTCTGGATCCTCTGACCGGCAACAGCAAGGAAGCTGGCGTCAAAAGTGAATTCTTTAATCGCAAGCTCAACTTCAGCGCCGCTGTGTTTGAGATTCAGCAGGACAATCTGGCGCAGCTGATTCCCGGTGTCACGATTGACGGCAACTCAGTGTATCGCGCTGTATCCGGGACCAAGAGCCGCGGCTTTGAAGCCGAAGTCAGTGGCGAACTTCGCCCGGGTTGGCAAGTGGTGGCCGGTCTTTCGCATAGCCGCGCCAAGGATAAAGACGGCGAGCTGCTGAATACCTATGTTCCGCAGAACACCATCAAGCTGTTTACCACCTATCGCATGAGCGGTGTGCTGAACAAGCTGACGGTGGGCGGCGGCACCAACTGGCAGAGCAAGACCTACACCGATGGGCTGGGCCCGAATGGCGACCAGCGCTTCACGCAGGATGCCTATGCCGTGGTCGACCTGATGGCGCGCTATCAGGTGGATAGCCATCTGTCGGCTGCGCTCAATATCAACAACGTGTTCGACAAGTCCTATTACAGCACGACCAGCTCGAGCTATTTCGGTACACCGCGCAATGCCATGCTGACACTCAAGTATCAGTTCTGACACGCGTCGATTTGTGGTTTAACCCGTGACCGGTACATGAGTATTTTTCAGGTGCCGGCCTGTTTTTTTTGTAAAGGATGCATGCATGCAGGTGTATGACGAAGGCAATGAGATGAGTGACGCCGGGCTGGCGCCGCGCAAGTCCGCGCACGCGCCGCGTAAATCAGGCTCCGGCACATCCGCAACCAGCATGCGCTGGGCGGTGTTTTCCCGGGTGATGGCGGCGATTATCGGCGCCTATGTGCTGACGCTGCTGAGCATCGCCGTGCTGGCACTGGTATTGCCGATGTCGCGCGCGGAGTCAGTGTTGCTGTCCATGCTGTTGTCCTTCCTGATCTATGCCTGCGCTGTCCTTTGGGTGTTTGCCACGCGCAGTGCCTGGCGCGCATGGGTTGGCATGTTGCTGCCTTCGCTGCTGATGGCAGCGGGGCTGGGTGTGTGGTGGAGTGTGAGATGAAAGACGCGTTTAGAGCTTCTATGGCGTGGGTGCATACCTGGGCTGGCTTGCTGGTGTGCTGGGTGTTGCTGCTGATCTTTGCCGCAGGCACGGCCAGCTATTATCGCAACGAGATTACCTTGTGGATGCAGCCCGAGCTGCATGCCATTGCCCCCAGTCAGGATAGCCAGGCCCACATGGCCGAGCGGGCGGTGATCGCCCTGCAACAGCGCGCGCCCGATGCCAAGCAATGGTTTATCGGCTTTCCCAGTGAGCGCAGCCAGGGCCTGCAGATTTTCTGGGAAGACAAACTGCCGCCGGGGGTAGAGCCCACGCGTGAACGCTTTCACGATGTGATGCTGAATCCCGATACCGGCCTGCCGCTGGAGGTGCGCGAAACCAAGGGCGGCAATTTCTTCTACCGGCTGCATTTTGATCTGCATTACCTGCCGGTGACGCTGGCGCGCTGGATCGTCGGTTTTTGCGCCATGTTCATGCTGGTGGCGCTGATCACGGGTGTGATTATCCATCGCCGCATTTTCAAGGATTTTTTCACCTTCAGGCCTGGCAAGGGGCAGCGCTCGTGGCTGGATGCCCACAACATCACCGGCGTGCTGGCCCTGCCTTATCACCTGATGATTACCTACACCGGCCTCATGCTGCTGATGTACCTCTACATGCCCACGCCGATTGTGGTCGCCTACCAGGGCAATAACCAGGCATTTTTCGGCGAGCTGTTCCGCGAGGAGCCGGCGCCTGAGCCCAGTGGCCGAGCAGCAAAACTGACGTCCATCGGTAATCTTGTCGCACAGGCACAGCATATCTGGCGCGGCAGCGAGGGCGATGGCAGCCATGCAAAAGTCGACCACATGCATATCAACAATCCCAACGATGCTGCCGCCAGCGTCAGCATGGATAAAGCCGGGGATGGCGGCCTGATCGAGAGCGGCATGTCGCTCACCTTTGATGGTGTCAGCGGCAAGCTGCTGCATGAGGTGGATGCCGAGCAGCGCGCCGTGGTGCAGACTGCCACCGCCATGCGCAGCCTGCACGAGGCGAATTTTGCCCAGCCCTTGCTGCGTGCCCTGTTTTTTATCAGCGGTTTGGGTGGCTGCCTGATGATTGCCACGGGTGCAGTGCTGTGGACCGTAAAAAAGCGCCAGGCGCAAGCCAGGCGCTTGGCCAGTGGCCTGCCGCCAACCTGGGGCTTACGGCTGGTTGAGGGGCTGAACCTGGGCGTGATCGCGGGTCTTCCCATCGCCTTTGCCACGTTTTTCTGGGCGAACCGCATATTGCCGGTGGGGCTCGCGGCCCGCGACGAGTGGGAGATTCACTGTGTGTTTATCGCCTGGGCCGCCGTGCTGCTGCTGGCGCAGTGGCGACCGCGGCGGCATATGTGGCAGCTGATGCTCTGGCTGGGCGGCCTGATGTGGCTGGCGCTACCGGTGCTGAATGCCATGCTGACGCCGCAATCGGCCTTGTTGACCACCTTGCGGCAAGGCCCAGCGGCCGTAGCCGGCTTGGATATCACCGCCATGCTGCTGGGCGCGGCCATCTGTTTTGCCGCCTGGCGTACCGGCAAGGTGCGCAGCCAGTCAAGCAATCCTCGGCGCTCTGCACGGCCTGAACACAGACCCGAGCTGGCTGAAACGGAGGTGGCATGATGAAAGGCTCATGGCTTTATCTGGCAGTGTTTGCACTGGCGTATCTGGGGCTGGCAAGCCTGGCCTATGGCATGGAGCGTCACCACAAGCAGCTCACCCGCGCACACGGTTCTTCTGTGCTGGCGGCGCTGAAGCGCGTTACTCCAGTAGCGGCATGGGGCTGGCTGATTGCCGCCTTGTATCTGGCGATCAGCCTCGAAGGCGCCGGCCCCGGCAGTGTGCTGTGGCTGGGTAATCTCACGGCAGCGGCCATGATGCTGGCCTTGCTGCTGACCTATGCTCCGGGGCTGGCGCGCAGGCTCGCCATGGTCAGCCTGCCGCTGATCGTGCTCGGCATGCTAGTGGCTTGCTGGGCATAGATATGCACGTACCAAGTCTGGCAGCTTGTTTCAGGCTTGTTTTGGAAATTTCACACGGAAGGTAATTCATCTTGATGCACTCAACACACTCGCGTTTTGCTATTGCCCGCCTGGGCGCTTTGCTGTTGTCGACCCTGCTGTTCAGCCTGTCGGCGCATGCCGATTATGTCTGGCTGGAGCGCGATGGCGCCACGGCCCATGCCTATCTGGGCGAGCTGCAGCTGGATCGTCCTGCCGCCAGCGCCGAATTGCTGGGCGATGCCCGCGCCTTTATGGCGGATGGCAAATCGCTGGCGACCACCATGCGCGACAGCCATTACAGCATTGCCAATCTGCGCGAGGGTGGTGATCTGCGCTTTACTGCCAAGCGCCAGTCATCCAATGGCGGCCTGCTGTTTTACCAGGCCAAGGCCGGGCGTGAGGACACCAAGCCAGTGAATGATCTGGAACTGGTGCCGGACCAGGCGGGCGGCAATACCTTCCGCCTGTATTGGAAAAGCCGGCAGGTGCCTGCCGATCAGGTCAACGTCTACACCTCCGAAGGCTGGACGCGCAGCTTCAAGGCCGCCGCCGATGGCAGCGTGACCATCACCACGCCGTTCCCCGGCCGCTATGTGCTGGAAGTGACGGCCAAGGTCAATGGCACGGTGGAACTGGACGGCAAAAAGTACGATGACGTGCGCCATGTGGCGACCGTGAGTTTTGTCGTCGCAAAATAAACGCGTAAACGCAGTACCCATTTCGCTTGCTCATCCGTCATAGAAAGTAAGAGCCGAAAAAATCGGCGAAAAGGTGGATAAGATGAAGAAGCAAACATATGGATGGGGACTGCTGGTCTTGGGGATAGTGCTGACCGGCGCCCTGGTCTGGACCATGCGCGACACCGTAGAGCGCGATACGCAGGCCGTGAGCAAGGGGGACATCGAGATCAATGTCAGCGCACTTGGCACCTTGCAGCCGCGCAGTTATGTTGATGTTGGCGCCCAGGTGTCGGGGCAGATACGCCGCATACACGTAGCCCCCGGCAGCCATGTGGAAAAAGGCGAGTTGCTGATCGAGATAGACCCCAGCATTCAGCAGGCGGTGGTTGATAGCGATCGTGCCACGCTGGCCGCCCTCAAGGCGCAACTGATGGAAAGCCAGGCCCAAAGCGAGCTGGCCGGGCAGCAGCATCGCCGCCAGCAGCAGCTGGCAAAAGACGATGCCACGCGAGAAGAAGATGTACAGACCGCCCTTGCCAGCTGGCGTGCTGCTGAAGCCCGGGTAGACAATCTGCGTGCGCAGATTGATGGCGCCCAGTCTACGCTAAAGGGCCATGAAGCCCAGCTGGGCTACACCCGCATTTATGCGCCTATGGCCGGTACCGTGGTATCGCTGGAGGCGCGTGAAGGGCAAACCCTGAATGCCACTTACCAGACCCCCATGATCCTGCGCATTGCCGACCTCAGCAGCATGACGGTCTGGGCAGAAGTCTCCGAAGTGGATGTCACGCGCGTCAAACCCGGCATGCCGGTGTATTTCACCCGCCTGGGTACCGAGCAGCGCCGTTGGCAGGGCAAGGTGCGGCAAGTGCTGCCCGCGCCACCCACTGCCGCCGGGCAAGGGCAGAGCAGTGAAACCAAACCCGCCGCCTCATCCGTGGGTAAAGTGGTGACCTACACCGTACTGTTTGATGTGACGAATGCTGATGGTGACCTGATGCCGCAAATGACGGCGCAGGTATTTTTTGTGGTGTCGCAGGCGCTGGACGTGGTAATGGCGCCCATGCAGGCCCTGCATATCAAGACGCCCGGCATGTATGAAGCGCGTGTGCTGAACAAGGCGGGCAAGATTGAAGTGCGTGAGGTGCGCATCGGCCTGCAGGACCGCATTCATGGTGAAGTCCTCCAAGGTTTGCAGCCTGGCGATCAGGTGGTGACAAGTGAACGCAATATCAGCCACTGGGCCGAGAGGTTTCAGTGGTGAGTGAGGCCATTCCGCTGATTGAGCTGCGCGCCATCCGCAAGTGCTATGGCGGTGGCGATACGCCGGAAGTTGAGGTGTTGCGTGGCATCTCGCTCAGTATTCATGCGGGCGAATTCGTGGCCATCGTCGGCGCTTCAGGCTCGGGAAAATCGACGCTAATGAATCTGCTGGGCTGCCTGGATCGGCCGACCTGCGGCGAATACCTGTTCGCCGGGCTCGATGTTGCCGGGCTGGGAGCGGATGCCCTGGCCTGGTTGCGCCGCGAAGCCTTTGGCTTTGTGTTTCAGGGCTATCACCTGATCCCCACCGAATCCGCCCGCGAAAATGTGGAAATGCCTGCCATTTATGCCGGCTTGCCCGATGCCGAGCGCGCAGCGCGTGCCATCAGCCTGTTGCAACGGCTGGGCTTGGGCGACCGCCTGGACCACAGGCCCAGCCAGCTTTCTGGCGGTCAGCAACAGCGGGTGTCGATTGCGCGCGCGCTGATGAATGGCGGCCGCATCATTCTGGCGGATGAGCCCACCGGTGCGCTGGATAGCCGCAGCGGCGAAGAAGTCATGGCTTTGCTCAATGCACTGGCCGATGCCGGACATACCATTCTGCTGATTACGCATGATCGTGAAGTCGCCGCGCAGGCCAGACGCATCATCGAAGTGCGCGATGGGCAGGTGGTGGCGGATTCCCAAGCTTCTGGCCGTGACGAGAACTCCGTATCGCCTTCCATTGTGAATGCCACCCCCGCTGCAGCTTCCTTGCTGGGCTCACCCCAGCAACTGGTCGCCGCCATGCAGCAAGGCAGCACCGCCTCCCCGGTATTCTGGAGCGATCTGCGCGAGGCCTGCCGCGCCGCCTGGCGCGTGATGACCATCAACCGCTTTCGCACGGCGCTCACCTTGCTCGGCATTGTGATTGGCGTGGCGGCGGTGATCGTCATGCTGGCGGTGGGCAATGGCGCCAAGCGCAACATCCTGTCGCAGATTTCCATGTTCGGCTCCAAGAATCTTTACCTGGAGCCGCAAGGCGAAAGCGCGCTGCAAAACGGCGGGCGCATCTCGCTGGATGACGTCGCTGCTGTGCGCGAGATTCCCAATGTGCTGGCCGCCATGCCGTATCTCGAAGGCTTTTATACTGCGCGCTATGACAACCGGGATTTCCGTACCGAAATTGGCGGCGTCACGGTGGAGTTTCCACTGACCATCAACTGGAACGTGGCGCGTGGCAGCTTTTTTAACACCACCGATGAAAACAGCATGGCAAAAGTCGTGCTGCTGGGCACCAGTGTAAAAAAAGCCTTGTTCCCGGATGAGGTGGACCCGCTCGGCAAATATGTGCTGCTGAACAATATTCCGTTTCAGGTGATCGGCCTGTTGGCAGAAAAAGGCGCGGGCCGCGGGCAGCAGGACGAAGACAATCGCGTGGTGATTCCATATTCCACCGCCAGCAGCCAGATTTTCGGCAGCCCTTACCCCAACTGGGTCGCCATTACGCTGGATGATCCGGCGCTGATGCATGAAACCGAGCAGGCGGTGGATCAGCTCATGATGGCGCGGCACCATATCAAGGATTATCGCCTGTTCAATGCCGCCTCGTTCATCAAGGGCCAGGCCAAAGCCAGCGATACCATGTCCTTGCTGCTGGGGCTGATTGCGGTGGTTTCGTTGCTGGTGGGCGGCATAGGCATCATGAACATCATGCTGATGACGGTGCGTGAGCGCACGCGTGAAATCGGCATCCGCATGGCTACCGGCGCCCGTCAGCGCGACATCATGCGACAGTTTCTCACCGAGGCCATGCTGGTCTCGCTGGTGGGCGGTGCGGTGGGCGTGCTGCTGGGCCTGTTGATCGGGGCGGTGCTGGTGGTGGCTGGCGTGCCTATCATATTTTCAATAAGTGCCATTCTGGGGGCCTTTGGCTCTGCCATGCTGGCGGGCCTGATTTTTGGCTACACGCCTGCCAAAAAGGCGGCGCAGCTGGACCCGGTAGTGGCATTGGCGAGCGAATGATGCAATTTTCTGATCTGGATGTACCTATGAATGCGGTTGGTGCGGGGGCAGCTCGCCTGGCTGGCGTATCAAATCTGTTGGCGATCTCAAAGCGCTGGCGCTTGCTTGGCGGCATGATGGGCATTGTGGCCGCCAGTTTGAGTGCATGTTCTAGCACGCCGCTGCAACCCTTGCCTGGCACATCGGTGCCTGATCGCTGGCAATACGCGACGGGGAGTGTGGCTGCCGATGCCGTCTCGCAGCAATGGTGGCAAAGTTTTGGCAGTGATGAGCTGGACCAGCTGCTGACCCGTGCCCAGCGCGACAGCTTTGATGTGCAAGCGGCTGCCGCACGCGTGGAGCAGGCCGTGGCGCAGGCGCGGATTGCCGGTGCGCCTTTGTTGCCTGAGCTTAACCTTGGCGTCAACGCCAGTCGGCAGGATTATCTGGATAGTCATCGTAACGCGGATGGTTCCAGCCACACCGTGGCGCTGGCCGCGAGTTATGAAGTGGATTTCTGGGGCCGCAACCGGGCACTGCGCGACCGTGCGCGCTATCAGCTGCAATCCAGCCATCATGATCTCGACACCGTGCAGCTGACACTGACCAGTGGCGTGGCACGTCTTTACCTGCAAGTGCTGGGCCTGGCCGAGCGCCTGTCGATTGCCGAACTGAATGTGGCGAATGCCAGCCGGGTGCTGGAAGTGGTGGAAGCGCGTTATCGCGCCGGGGCGGCAACGGCGCTGGAGGTGGCCCAGCAGCGTGGCTTGCTCGCCAGCCAGCAACGCACGCTGGAAACCCTGCGCCAGCAGCTGGCGGATGGCAAAACCGCGCTGGCGGTGCTGATCGGGCTGCCACCGGCGGAGCTGGTGATCAGTGGCCAAGGCCTGCAGGGCGTACAAACGCCGCAGATTACGCCGGGCCTGCCTGCGCAACTGCTGGTACGGCGGCCGGATATTGCCCGCGCCGAGGCCGCACTGGCGGCGGCCGATGCCAATACCATTGCCGCCCGCGCCGCCATGTTGCCGCGTGTGCAGCTCACCGGCAGCCTGGGGCTGGGCGGCGAGCAATGGAGTGACATGCTGGCCCATCCGATCTACAGCGTGGCGGCTGCGCTGACTGCGCCGGTATTCAACGCCGGTCGGCTGGCGGCTGGCCGTGATCTGGCGCTGGCGCAGCGCACCGAGCTGTTGCAAAACTACCGTGCAGCGATTGTGGCGGCGTTTGGCGATGTGGAAACCGCGCTCAATGCCGTGCAGGCGATTGAGCAGCAGCGGCGCTGGCAAAGCGAAGAGCTGGCCCAGGCCGAGCGCGCGTTTCGCCTGGCAGAAACCCGCTACCGGGCTGGTGCCGATACCCTGCTGACCATGCTGGATGCCCAGCGCACCTGGTATAGCGCGCAGGATCAAGCCGTGCAGCTCACGCTGGCCAACTTGCAAGGGCGCGTTGCCTTGTTCAAGGCCCTGGGCGGCGGCTGGCAGCTCACACCTGCGTCCGCCTCGTGATTCAGCTATTGAATAAGGGCAGTATTCACGGCAAAGCCTTGGGATGACGGGCTGCCTGTGTCACAATTCCATCTGAAACAATTACCCTGCCTGTGTGGCAGATGATGGAGATGATGATGGTGGACGCATTGACGGATGCGGCGATCCAGCAGCTCAATCTGGGCTACAACGCCGAGGAAGACCGACTGCTGCTGAAGATAGGTTTGGCGGACGATGTGGAGGTGCCGGTATGGCTGACCCGGCGTATCGTGCGCTCCTTGTGGAAACTGCTGCATCGCGATGCAGCGCCAGCGGCCACGGCTACTGAGCTGGCCGCTACCCCGATTTACCCCACCGCCGCGGCGCAGGTCATGCAGGCCTTTGCCGAAGAAATGCGCGAGCTGACGCTGGCGCAGCAAGTCAGCGAAAGCCTGGACATGACCGGCGCCTATGAAGAGCGCAGCCAGCAGCTGGGCGACGAACCCTTGCTGGTCAGCGTATGCCGCATGATTACCGAGCAACCGGATAAACCGACACTGGAGCTGGCCGCCGCCGATGGTCAGACCCTGCATTTTTCCCTGAGCCCCGAACTTGGCATGGCATTGGGCAGCATGCTGCAACTCGCCACCCGCGAAGCACAATGGGATCTGGGCTTTGCCGATGGCCCGCTGCTGATCGATCAGCATGTGGTGCCTGCTGTTCTGCATTAATGAAGGCCACCTGCATTTTCAATGACTGAAGCGAGCCGTAATCAACAGCTGCTGGCGCGCAGCCTGCATGCCGTGTGGCATCCCTGCACCCAGATGAAACATCACGAACACCTCCCGCTGGTGCCCATACAGCGCGGGGAGGGCGTATGGCTGTATGACATGGATGGCAAAGCCTATCTTGATGCCGTCAGTTCGTGGTGGGTCAATCTGTTCGGCCATAATCATCCCCGCATCAAGGCGGCCATCAGCCAGCAAATGGATCAGCTGGAGCATGTGATCCTGGCAGGCTTTACCCACGAGCCCGTGGTGCAATTATCCGAGCGGCTGGCAGCGCTCACTGGTCTGGGGCATTGTTTTTATGCCTCGGATGGCGCCTCGGCGACCGAAATCGCGCTCAAGATGAGCTTTCATTACTGGCGCAACCTCGGCCTTGCCCAAGGCAAGCCCAGCGCTAAAACCGGCTTTATCAGCCTGCAAAACAGTTATCACGGCGAAACCCTGGGCGCACTATCGGTGACCGATGTCGCTATTTTCAAGGATACCTACGCCTCCCTCCTGCGGCAGAGCATCCAGATTCCCAGCCCGGACTGGCGGCTGGCAGAAGCAGGCGAGAGCGCCGAAGCCTATGCCCTGCGCTGCGCCCAGGCGCTGGAAACCCATCTGCAACAGCACCATGCCACCACCGCTGCCGTGATCGTCGAGCCGCTGGTGCAGTGTGCGGCGGGCATGGGCATGTACCACGAGGCTTACCTGCAACGCTTGCGCGCCTTGTGTGATCAGTACGAGGTGCATCTGATTGCCGATGAAATTGCCGTGGGCTTTGGCCGCACCGGGACGCTGTTTGCCTGCGAGCAGGCGGGCATACGGCCTGATTTCATGTGTCTATCCAAAGGCATCACCGGTGGCTATCTGCCTTTGTCGGTATGCCTGACGACCGATGCCATATACCAGGCGTTTTATGATGACAGCACCGCGCGTGGCTTTTTGCATTCGCACAGCTATACCGGCAATGCGCTGGCCTGCAGTGCGGCCCTGGCCACGCTGGGTATTTTTGCCGAGGAAGACGTCATTGCGCGCAACCGCGACAAAGCCGCGGCGATGAATGTGCAATTGCAGGCCTTGCAGGATCTGCCCATCCATCATCTGCGCCAACGCGGTATGATCTGGGCCTTTGATGTTGCGTCGGCCCACCCCGATTTCTCCCGCCAGTTTTACCTTGAAGCCTTGCAGCACGGGCTTATCCTGCGGCCGATCGGCAATACGGTGTATTTCATGCCGCCGTATTGCATTACGCCGGATGAGATGTCCACCCTCGTCGACCACACCGCGCAGATACTGCGCAAGCTGGGTTAGCCGTGTTGCGCCGCCTGCTGCTTTGTTGCTTGCTGGGGCTGGCCGTGCCTGCACACGCCGTATTGCCTCTGCCCGTGAGCCAGGCCTTGCAACAGGCCGGGCTGGCAGATGATGATGTGGCGGTGTATGCCCAGCGGCTGGACCTTCCCCTGCCGGTGATTGCGCACCGGGCTGATGCCGCGCTTAACCCGGCATCCACCATGAAGCTGCTCACGACCCATGCCGCGCTCGATATGCTGGGCCCGGCCTACCGCTGGCGTACCGAGATTTATCGGGATGGTCCGCTGGTGGATGGCGTGCTGCAGGGCAATCTGATTCTGCGTGGCGAGGGCGATCCGGCGTTGATGGCGGAAGATTTCTGGCGTTTGCTGGGCCGTTTGCGGCAGCTGGGAGTGCGCGACATTACCGGCGATCTGATAATCGATAACAGCTATTTTGCGCCGCAGGCGCAAGATGCCGCGGCGTTTGATGGCGATGGCTACCGTGCTTACAACGTCACCGCCTCGGCGCTGGTTATCAATCTGCAAGCCAGCAGCCTGCGGCTGGCAGTATCCGCCGATAGTCCCGCCAGAGTAGAAGTCAGCGCCGAGCCGGCATTGCCGGGCGTGGTAGTGCAAAACCGCCTGCAGGTCACGCGCGATAGTTGCGGTGACTGGCGCAGCCGCCTGCAATACAAGGTACAACCCAAAGTGGAGCCGCAGGCGGCAAATGCTCCTGTGCGTGGTGTGAGCATCGCATTGAGCGGTACCTTTTCGGCAGATTGCGGTGAAAAGTATCTTGAGCTCAGCGTGCTGGATGGCCCGCAATATACCTATCAGCTGTTCCAGAGCCTGTGGCAATCGCTCGGTGGCTCCTTGCATGGCGAGGTGCGTTTGCAGGCCTTGCCGCCACAAGCGGTCAAACTGACGGACCAGCTATCGCCGCTGCCACTGGCGGATGTGCTGCGGCGCCTGAACAAATACAGCAACAACCTGATGGCGCGGCAACTGCTGTTGACCGTTGCCGCCCAGCAGGGCTCCCTGCCCGCCACGGAAGAGGCCGGGGCGAATGCCGTGCGGCAATGGCTGGCTAAAAAAGGCTACCGCTTCCCTGAGCTGATGATAGAAAACGGCGCCGGGCTGTCGCGCGTGGAGCGCATCAGTCCGCGCCATCTGGGGAATATTCTGGCCGATGCCTATGCTGGTCCATGGATGCCGGAACTGATGTCATCGTTGCCCGTGCTGGGCGTGGATGGCACGCTGCTCAAGCGCATGCAGGGCCAGCCGGTGCAAGGGCGGGCGCATCTCAAAACCGGGTCGCTGAATGGTGTGAGCACGCTGGCGGGTTATGTGCTGGACCAGCACGGCCAGCGCTGGCTGCTGGTGTTCATGGCGAATCACCCACGCGCCGCGGCTACAAGAGCGGCGCAGGATGCCCTGATTAACTGGATTTACCGGCATGACGAGTAAGGCTGTTTTACCCTGCTTTACGCTACCTTTTCCCCTAGCGGGCGCCCGGCTACGGAACCGATGCTGAATTCGGGTATCATAATCCCCTCGGAAACAGGCGTGTATGCAGCCGCAATGTCGCCTGCTTCTGCAGCACTTCAGCCAGAAACTCGCCTATCACCGGGTTTTGTAACATTAGCCTCTAAATTTTGGAGTACGCAATGAAACATGTAAGTCTTTTTGCCAGCGCATTGTTGCTGGCGATGTTTGCGACCAGCGGATGCAGTGCTGACAATAACGGAACATCTTCAACACAGGAAAAACCCGCCATGAGCAAAACCATTACCGAACTGGTCAAGATCGACCAGGTAGTCGGCACCGGCCGTGAAGCCGAACCCGGCCTCAACGTTACCGTGCATTACACCGGCTGGCTGTATGACCCCAGCAAGCCAGAAGGCCATGGCGCCAAGTTTGATAGCTCGGTGGATCGTCGCGATCCTTTCATTTTCTACCTCGGCGGCGCACAAGTGATCCGCGGCTGGGATGAAGGTGTGGTTGGTATGAAGGTGGGCGGCAAGCGTACCCTGATCATTCCATCGCACATGGCCTACGGCGAGCGCGGTGCGGGCGGTGTGATTCCTCCGTATGCCACGCTGGTCTTCGATGTGGAACTGCTGAACGTCAAGTAATCTGTCTGAACCGGCCATGGGTTGGCCGGTTCAACACAAGCCCGTAAGCGGGCGGGAGCAAGTATGAAAGCAAGAATCAAGTGGGTGGAAAATGTCTGCTTCATGGGGGAGTCCGAGACCGGACATGCCGTGATTCTGGATGGCGCACCGGATGCCGGTGGCCGTAACCTGGGCATGCGGCCAATGGAAATGCTGTTGATCGGCATGGGCGCCTGCACCTCGTTTGACGTCGTCACCATCCTCAAAAAAGCCCGGCAACCGGTGACGGATTGCGTCGCTGACATCAGCGCCGAACGTGCCGACGAAGTGCCCAAAGTCTTTACCAAGATTCATGTGCATTTTGTGGTGACAGGCAAAGGCCTGAATCCGGCACAGGTTGAGCGTGCGGTGAAACTATCTGCCGAAAAATACTGCTCGGCATCCATCATGCTCGGCAAGGCGGCAGAGATTACCCACGACTTTGAAGTGGTGGAGGCTCTGCTGTGAGTACACGCCCAGGCGGTATGCTGGGCATGCATCATGTCGCATTGTTTGTGCATGATCTTGAGGCCTGCCTGCATTTTTACCGCGATGTGGTCGGCATGGTCGAAGAGTGGCAGCCCGATCCGGACAATATCTACCTGACCTCTGGCAATGACAATGTCGCCCTGCACCGCCTGGCGGCAGACAAAACGCTGGATGGCCCGCAACGGCTGGATCATCTGGGCTTCATCCTGCGGACTCCGGAGGATGTGGATGCCTGGCATGCGCACCTGACGGCGAATGACGTACGCATCGCACAGGCGCCGAAAACCCATCGTGATGGTGCACGCAGTCTTTACTGCTTTGACCCTTGCGGCAATCTGGTGCAGTTTATTTATCATCCGCCGATTTCGGGTCGCATTACCCTGTGATCGTAAGACAGTTATAAAAAAAGCCCCGCATGCGGGGCTTTTTTTGTTTGCTTATGCTTCGGTTAATCGCTTTCGCTAGCCCTAGTATTGCCAGGTAAGCGTCGCGCTCGCATTCATAGGCGCGCCATAATAGCTTTGCCCCCACATCAGGCTGCTGAGATATTTCTCGTTCGTCAGGTTGTAGACATTCACTGCAGCGCTCCAGTGTTTGTTCAGCTCGTAATTGGCCATCAGATTGATGAGGGCGTAGCTGTCCTGCTTCACGCTGGCTCCATCCGAGTATACGTAATGCACATCATCCTGCCAGTTAACCGACGCACCTACCTTTAGCTTCTCGATATTAGGGACACGATAAGTAGCGCTGAGCTTGACCATGTTGCGCGGGGTATAAGGTTTAACGTTTTCGTTATTGTCGCCTTTTACGCTCATGAGGCGGGTGTAACCGCTGCTGACCTTCAGGCGATCATTAACTTCGCCGGACAAGTCAAACTCGTACCCCTTGGTGGTGGCATTGATGGCCTCATTGATGGCTGTTCCGTCCGAGTTGTACTGGCCGGTCGTCTGGGCAAGATTTTCCTGCACGGATTTAAACAGAGCGAAAGAGAAGTTTACATTGTTGAGTAACTCGCTCTTGATGCCCGCTTCGTAGTTCTTCCCTTTCAGTGGAGCCAGGACCGACCTGTTTTTATCAACGGCAGTTTGAGGGTTGTAAATGCCGGTGTAGCTGGCATAGAGGGAATGTTGATCCGTCAAGTTGAAGACTGCACCTACATATGGTGTGACTTTGTTGTGCGCATCAGCCGAATAATCTGTCGAATAGTAAACACCATCGTACTTATAGCTCAGCATGCTGGCGCCAGTGGTTACTTTCAGCTGATCCGTGACATTGAATTTTGCGGCGACGTAGTTATTGATTCGTCTCTGGGTTCTGGAGCCGTAGTTGTTAGAGGCGGTCAAGTCTGGTTCTGCGAAGGTGGCTGACTCATCGAAGCTATTCAAATTGCCGGATGTCACTGTGCCGCTGGATCGCACAGAAGCGCGTGACCAGCTGGAGCCGACTACGAGCTCATGCTCGCGCCCCGCCAGAGTAAATGGACCGGAAGCATAAATGTCAGCGACATATTCCTTGAAGGTATCGTGATAACGCCCTGCGTAATACAGAAGGCCGGTGCCTGTTGCGCGGTTTTCATATCCATCAAGGTAAAACAGCTTGGCTTGTCCGGCTTCATGCTTGCTGCTGACCTGAGTCTTGATCTTCCATCCATTATTGAATGAATGCGTGAGCTCGGCGAAAGTGATGTTGGTCTGGTTGTCCCAGTAGGTCCAGTCCGGGGAAGGGGAGGTGGACCGGCTATAGGTGCGGGGACCTCCATCAGCATAGCGCAGGGGTAGTGCGCCCCAGGTGGGAGCATTCGTATCGTTTTGCTGATAGGTGTGCCCTACTGCTACTGTGGTCTTGTCCGTAATATCGGCTTCGATAATGCCATAGGCGACATTTCTTTCCTGGCTGTATCGATCGAGATAAGAGTTACGGTTTTGATTAGCCAGCACGATTCTGCCACGCACATTGCCAGCTTCATTCAGTGGACCGGAAATATCGGCATCCACCCGGCGCATGTCCCATGAGCCCGCAGTCAGGTTTATCTTGGCTTGAAACTCCTCCGTTGGCCGCTTGCGGATAAAGTTGATAGTGGCTGAGGGGTTGCCGGTTGCTGTCAAAAGTCCGTTGGCCCCGCGCAACACTTCGATGCGGTCATAAATTGATGTGTCCATATCACCGATCAGCAAGCCCGTTTGAAATGGCACGCCTATGCCATCAATCTGGAAGTTGGTGATGTCGGAGCCGCGCGCGGTGTAATAGGTCCGGTCTGTCTCGGTTCGTTCGACTTTGATGCCGGTCGCCATATCCAGCAAATCATTCACGGAGGTCAGTTTGAAATCATCAATTTGCTCGCGCGTAATCACCGAGATCGACTGTGGTGTTTCCTTCAGGCTGGTATTCAGACGGGTAGCGGTTTCCGTCGATTTCACCGTATAGGATTTTGTTTTTTCAGAAGGCTTTGGAGCCGAGTCTTCGGCTTGGGCACTGACTTTGACTTCAGGCAGGGTGCTTGTGTTTTCAGCGGTTTGTTCGGCAGCGAAACTATTGGCTGCCCAGATGGCGGATAGCGCCAGCGTAAGAGCTTTTTGTTGCATGGGTGTCCTCATGAGGCTTGTTGTGAGGCACGGGCGGGCTACTTATTGCTGGCTGGTGCGGATGATTAATTCATCAAATGATAATCGTTTTCATCCGCATTGAAAATGCATGGAGTGTAAAAGTGTTGGATTTTTACATCTGCAAAGGAACTTTACAGGGTGTCAGGGGAGGTATCCCCCGCTTAAAGAGCAGTGAATGTTGCAGGGGTGCAACATTCACGGAGGGAAATTTATTCTGTCACTTCGGCCGTCAAGGTGTGCTGGCTCGAAACGACATCCAGCAACCGGTCGATATTGGGGTGTTTGCCTGGAAAGGCTTTTGCATCCGCAGTGTGCTCGGCATACAGCTCCAAGCCCTCCTGGGCGGCGGCGGGTGTGATGGCGCCATGCTTTTTGATCAGGTGTTGATATACCTTGAGCGAGCCCTGGCTGCCGGGTTTGTTTTCAATCAAGCCTGCGGGTTGCTGGTCAGGAGTGTAAAGGGCGATGGATTGAATATGATCTGCACTGGCAAGGGTGCTGAGAATTTCGCTAAAAGGTTTCATGTCGGTGTTTTATCAGGCTTAAAGATAATAGGTGGTGGAAGTCATGACTTTGGACGCGGCTTGCATGGCGGACTTGATCGGAGGTGGAAGCTCAGCTCCACCTTGTGCCACCGCGGTTTCGGCATGCTTGGCTTCGTCTTCCTGCATCTGGGTGACAACTGCACGGCTTTTGGCATCCTGCTCAGGCAGCGTTTGCAGATGGGATTGCAAATGCCGACCCACCTGACGTTCCGTTTCCGCCAGAAAGCCCAAGTTCCATTTATCGCCCAGGGCGCCAGCCAATGCACCAAGTGCAAACGAGCCACCGTACCAGAGCGGGTTGAGCAGGCTTTTGCGGCCACCCAGTTCGCGGATGCGCTTTTCGCACCAGGCCAAATGCTCGGTCTCTTCCCGCGAGGCTTCCTGCAAGGCTGCCACCGTTTGTGGATTGCGCGCGGTCAGGGCCTGGCCGTTGTACAGCGCTTGCGCGCAGACTTCGCCCACATGGTTGATGCGCATGAGGGATGCCGCATGGCGTTTTTCAGTCGCACTGAGAGGTGCTTCGGGAATCGTTTGGTCGGGGAAGGGGCGTTGGCTGTGGGCTTCGGCAAATACCGTGCGCAGACCTTTGTCTAACTCGATGATCAGTTTGTCCAGCATGATGACTTTCCAATGAAAACCGCCGCCATATTGCATGGCGGCGGGTTCGGTCTTACTTGTGTTGCAGGATCTGCAGACCTTTGAGCAGGTTCAGGGCCTGAGTGAACTGGTAGTCGTTCTTGGAGCCTGGCTCCATGGGAGCCTTGTCAGCGGCTTTATCCTTGCCATCCTTGTCGGCTGGCTTGGCATCATCCTGGCTGTTGGCCGGGGTTTTTGGCGTTTCAATCGTCACCGGGGTATCGCCATCCTTAGGGTTGGACAGGTGGTGTGACAGATCAGCCTCGCGCAGATTCATGCCTTGCTCGACGGTGTTGATCGTTCCTTCTTCCACAGCGATGTCCGGCACGATGCCCTTGGCCTGGATGGAGCGGCCATTCGGCGTGAAGTAACGTGCGGTTGTCAGCTTGATGGCGGTGCCGTTATTCATGGGCAGAATGGTTTGAACGGAGCCTTTGCCGAAACTCTGGGTGCCCATGATGACGGCGCGCTTGTGATCTTGCAGAGCGCCGGACACAATTTCAGAAGCCGAAGCGGAGCCGCCGTTTACCAATACTGCCATGGGCACGGTCTTGATGTCCGCAGGCAGGTTGCGCAGGTAATCACCACCGCCGCGCACGTAGTTTTCAGGTTGTGCGGTCAGACGCATCTTGGCATCTTCCGTGCGGCCTTCGGTGTAGACCACGAGGTCACCCTTGGGCAGGAAGGCAGCCGAAACACCAACAGCCGCGTTCAACAAGCCGCCTGGATTGTTGCGCAAGTCCAGAATCAGGCCCTTGAACGGTTCCTTGTTTTCATCGCGCATGGTCTTGAGGGCCTTGGCCAGGTCTTCACCAGTGTGTTCCTGGAACTGGGTGATGCGGACATAGGCGTAGCCAGGTTCGGTCAGCTTGAATTTCACGCTTTGTGTTTTGATCACGGCCCGGTTCAGGGTCACGATGATGGGTTTGGCTTCGCCCTTGCGCAGGATGGTCAGCGTGATGGGGGTGTCTGGCTTGCCGCGCATGCGCTTGACGGCGTCATTCAGCGTCATGCCTTTAACCGGGGTTTCATCCAGCTTTACGATCAGGTCGCCGCTCTTGAGGCCGGCCTTGTAGGCAGGGGTGTCTTCAATCGGGGAAACTACCTTGACGAAACCATCTTCCATGCCGACTTCTATTCCCAGGCCGCCGAATTCGCCTTGCGTACCGGCTTGCAGGTCCTTGAAGCCATCAGCATCAAGATAGGCCGAGTGAGGGTCCAGCCCGGACAGCATGCCGTTGATAGCCTCGGTCAGGAGTTTTTTGTCTTCCACCGGTTCTACGTAGTCACTTTTGATCTTGCCGAAAATCTCAGCGAAGGTGCGCAAATCGTCGATAGGCAGCTGTGGTTTGGTTTCCTTATCGGCGACGGCGGAGTAGTTGAGGCTGAGCATGATGCCCAGAACAGCACCCGCAGTGATGAGGCCGAATTTTTCGAATTTTGCGCGCATGTGACACGATTCCTTCATGGGAAAAGTAATGGGAAGTACTTAATGATTAATCAGATTAAAATTGAGCTTAACGCAAAGCTTGCATATTTTCCGCTATTTAATGGGAGCTTGCAAAGCCGCCGAGTGTTTTTAGGCGGTTTTTTACGCTATTTGTCAAAATCTTGCATACCTAACATCTTGCTAACTTGAGGTTGTCATGAAATCACATCATATCGAACTCGAATACTGTACCCAATGCCGCTGGTTGCTGAGAGCGGCCTGGATGGCACAAGAGTTATTGACGACCTTCGAATCGGACATCGAACGTGTATCGCTGGTTCCGGGTACGGGGGGCATTTTTGAGGTACGTCTGAATGGCGAGGTCATTTTTTCGCGAAAACAGATGGAGCGTTTCCCCGAGTCCAAAGAATTAAAGCAGCTGATCCGTGACCGCATTGATCCTGAGCGCTCTCTTGGACACAGTGATCGCTAGGATGCGTTTGCAGAAATGCATAAATTTTAAGGCATAAATTTTTAAACTCAATTTTGCAAATTTTTACTTTAAATAATAATCATTCTCAAATAGAATTGGCTGTATGTGATTCTGATTGAGGTGAATGTTAATGAATGCGATTAACCGGCTTGAGTTAAAAGCGCTGTTTGCCAGCCAGGCACTAGACCCTGAGGAGCTGCCTGCCCATGACATGCTGGATGTGGTGATGTCCCGGCGCTTTGGGGTGGAGTATCAGCCTATTGTCGACGTGCAGGCTTGCGAAGTGATGGGCTATCAGGCCTCTGCCAGATTCTGGAATGCGGAGCAGCAAGCGCTGGATGCAGGGCGCATGTTTGCCAGCCTTCACCGCAACCCTTTGTTGCTGTTTTATACCGAACTGGAGATGAAGCGCTTGCAGATCGCGCAGGCGCCCAGCCAGGGATGGCTGATGCTGGATCTGGACATCGACAGCTTTTTTGAAGGTGGTGACCATCTGGATAATCCGTTTTTGCAGCTGTTCAAGACCCATGCCTGGACCGAGCGCGAGCTGCTGGTCAACATTGTCGAAAATCATAATCTGGCCGATGCCCAGCGCTCGCAACGTATGATCGAGCTATTGCAGCAGAGTGGCACTTCGGTGGCGCTGGAGGATGTGGGCGTGCGCTGGGGCATGTTTTCACTGAGTGCTTTTATGGATGCCACGGTGATCAAGTTTAATGGTCAGCAGTTGCGCAGCATGAATGAAAACGCCGCTCAGGCCATGGTCGATTGGCTGGTGAGCGCTGCTCGGCGCATAGGCGTGCATGTCATCATGAGTGGCATTGATAGCTGCGAAGAATTCGAATGGGCGAAACGTTTTGGCGTGGATTATGTGCAAGGCGGACTGTTTGCCAAGCAAGAGATTACGGCCAAGCTATAAACGATAGGGTGGTAAGGAAAGGCAGTTGAAACAGAGGTTGCGGCGGGGAGGTATTACTTGAGGGAAGGCTGGCTGGATTCGGTTTCACTCGGCTCAATACGTCGGGCGCCATTGAAGCGTTTGGCCCAGTAGGCATCTTTCATATCCACCACCTGAATGCCGCCGCCCGTGCTGGGGGCATGGATAAAGCGGTTGTCACCCAGATAAATGCCCACATGAGAAAAGGCAGATTTCAGCGTATTGAAAAATACCAGATCCCCGGGTTGCAGCTCATCTTTGGATACCGACTGGCCCAACTGGCTGATGGCGCGTGCATTATGTGGCAGGGTCAGGCTGGCTGCCTGCTTGAATACATAACGAACAAAACCGCTGCAATCAAATCCGGTGTCCGGAGAGTTGCCGCCATATTTGTACTGAATGCCAGTGAGGCTGAGCGCGTTGAGCAGCACTTCTTGCGCCGTGTCAGACCAGTCAGCCGTGTCGGCAGCAAAGCCTGATTTGGTGGTGCCATTGTCCGCGCGCGTCTCTGCCGCTTGGCAAAAACTGGTGAACAACAAGCCGAGAAAAATGAAGAGGGTGGCAAAACGCATGCCCCGATTCTAAAAGCAAAAGACGCGTGTTGTAAACCCTTGACGCAATGTGAAATTATTTTCGGTCTTCGGTTGCCAAGGAACCATAGTGTAGAATCAGGCTCAAGACATCACCAACGCCGGAGCCTGGTATGCGCAATCACTCCCTGATGAAATTCCGCAATATTCGCTATTCCTCCCCTCAGCTGGCGCATGATGTGCAGCTACCGCAAGAGGGCTTGCAGGGCACCTTGGCCGACTACGCACATCACATGGGGGTGAGCACCAGGCAACGTTTGCGTTTGATTGCCAGAGGCGTTGTAAATGAAATTCGCAGCAGCGCGCGGGAAGGCGGCAAGATGGCGGGCCGGGCGGCGGAACGAGTAAAAGCCAGACTGGCGCATGGCGCTGCCCGCCGACTGATCAAGCTGGCGGACAGGCTGGAACGCAAGGTCTCCCGCATCAAGTAGCCTCAAGTTACGTAGCGCTAATGTCACCCACCTAACAGGAATAAATTAACGCCCATGATTCGTGCCACCCTCTTCGTTATTCGTGACTTCCGCCGTATTCGGGCCATCGCCGGTATTTTGATGCGCTATGGCTGGGGGGATGTCGCCAAGCGTCTTGGGCGTGGCAGCTTTATACGCCGGGCAGGCAATGCCCTGAATTCAGAGGCTTCACGCGAGGTCATGAGCTTGCCATCGGAGGTGCGCGCGCGTCTCGCCATCCAGGAATTGGGCCCAACCTTCGTAAAATTGGGTCAGGTGCTGGCAACCCGTCCCGATATCTTTCCGCCGAACTGGATTGCCGAATTTGCCAAGCTGCAGGATCAAGTGCCGCCAGTGGCTTTTGAAGAGCTGCTGCCCGAGCTGGAAAAAGCCTTGGGCCGTTCGCCCTTCGATGTGTTTCGTGATTTTCAGGTAGAGCCGATTGCTGGCGCTTCCATTGCCCAGGTGCACCTGGCCAAGTTGCAGGATGGCACCCCAGTCGTGCTTAAAATCCGCCGCCCCAATGTACAGCACAGTATTGATGCCGACCTGCGCTTGCTGATGCATCTGGGCAAGCTGGTCGAGGCCGAGTTTGAGCAGGCACGCCGCTTTCAGCCGGAAGAAATCATCAGCCAGTTTTCCAAATCCCTCAAGCGCGAGCTGGATCTGGCGTTGGAAGGGCGCAATACCGAACGCTTTGCGCAGAATTTTGCCAAGGATAAAAACGTCAAGTTTGCCAAGATATTCTGGGAATTCACCAGCGAGAGCGTGCTGGTCATGGAACATATTGACGGTATTGCTGGCAACGCGCTGCAAGAGGCGCGTGAGGCTGGGCTGGACCTCAAGCTGCTGGCCGAGCGTGGTGCCAATGCGGTGCTGAAGATGGTGCTGATTGATGGTTTCTTTCACGCCGATCCGCATCCGGGCAATATTTTTTATCTGGAAAACAACCGCGTTGCCATTATCGATTGCGGCATGGTCGGCCGTATTTCGTTTGAGCGGCGCGGCGAAATCGCCGATTTGCTGGCGGCGCTGGTGTCACGGGATATTGATACCCTGCGCGATATCCTCATTATCTGGGCGGGCGACGCTGAGGTGGATGAAGCCAAGTTGAGTGCGGATGTGGATGAGTTCATCTGCAACTATGACAATGCGCCGCTCAAGCACCTCAAATTCAGTGCCTTGCTGAATGACCTGACGACCATCATGCGTGAAAATCACCTGTCGGTGCCGCCTGACCTCACCATGCTATTCAAGGCATTGGTGACCCTCGAAGGCCTGGGCAGGCAGCTGGATCCGGACTTTCAGATAGTCAGCCACCTCACGCCCTTCGTGAAGAAAATCATCATTGATCGTTATATGCCAAGCACCCTGCTCAAGCGTGGGCGACGTGGTATCAGCAGTATTGCCAGCGCGATTACCGAGCTGCCAGGCGATGTTTCGCAGGTATTGAAAGAAGCCGGCCGTGGCAAGCTCAAGATCAATCTGGATCTCAAGCGTCTGGATCACTTTGGTCATCAGCTTGATCACAGTACCAATCGGCTCACCATGGCAATGATTACTGCAGCGCTTATTGTGGGCTCGTCTATCGTCATGACGGTGCGCGGCGGCCCTACGCTATTTGGCCTGCCGGCCTTCGGGTTTATCGGCTTTTTCCTGGCCTTTGTCATCGGCGTCATGCTGGTGATTTCCATCTGGCGCTCAGGGCGGGATTGAGTCAAACATGCATTAGCTCTACAGCAGGGCGCGCCGTTTGAAGGCGTGCCCCAACTTGGTGCAAAAACGCACATATTGTCAGGAGTTGCTCTTGAAGATCATGATTTCTAACGACATTATGCGCTGGCACGCGGTTTGCGTAAGCTAAACCATGGATACTACCCTTCAAACTGCATTCGATGAGATGCAACTTCCAGCGGGGGCGGTACGCGAGATTTACGCCGCTTATGCTGACTGGTTGCGTGATGTTCCCCACCAACAGCTGGAAAGCAAACGGCAGGAAGCCGAGCTGCTGTTTCGCCGCGTAGGTATTACGTTTAATGTCTACGGTGAAACAGCGGGTGCCGAGCGCCTGATCCCGTTTGATGTGATCCCGCGACTGCTGGCCGCCAAAGAGTGGAAAGTATTGTCGGATGGGGCGATTCAGCGGGTACGGGCGCTGAACATGTTCCTGAACGACATCTACCACAACAAGGACATCATCAAGGCGGGCATTGTCCCCGCCAGTATCCTCGCCAATACCCAATACCGTCCGGAAATGCACGGGGTCGATGTGCCAAATGGCATTTATGCCCATATCGCCGGTGTTGATATCGTCCGCACCAGCGAAAGCCAGTTCTACGTGCTGGAAGATAATCTGCGCACCCCATCCGGGGTTTCCTACATGCTGGAAGACCGCAAGATGATGATGCGGCTCTTTCCTGAGCTATTCCGCCGTTATTCCATCGCGCCGGTCGAGCATTACCCGCAAGTCCTGCTGAATAATCTGCGCGCGGTGGCCCAGCCCGGCGTGCAAGAGCCAACCGTGGTTCTGCTGACGCCAGGTGCTTATAACAGCGCCTATTTCGAACATGCCTTTATTGCGCAGCAGATGGGCATCGAGCTGGTCGAAGGCCAGGATCTGTTTGTGCGCAACAATGCGGTGTATATGCGCACGACCGAAGGCCCCAAACGTGTCGATGTCATCTACCGCCGCATAGACGATGATTTCCTTGACCCATTGAGCTTCCGCCCCGACTCCATGCTGGGGGTTCCCGGTTTGCTGACGGTTTACCGCAACGGCGGAGTTACGCTGGCCAATGCCGTGGGTACCGGCGTTGCCGATGACAAGGCGACTTATACCTATGTGCCGGAGATGATCCGGTTTTACCTGGGTGAAGAGCCCATCCTTTCCAATGTGCCCACGTATGAACTGAGCAAGGAGGATGACCTCAAGTATGTGCTTGATCACCTGCCTGAGCTGGTGGTGAAGGAAGTGCAGGGGTCTGGCGGTTACGGCATGCTGGTTGGGCCTAGTGCCAGCAAAAAGGAGATTGAGGAATTCCGCTTGCGTATTCTTTCCAATCCCGCCAATTACATTGCCCAGCCAACGCTGGCGCTTTCCACCTGCCCGACTCTGGTTGAGCAGGGGATTGCGCCCCGGCATGTGGATTTGCGGCCATTCGTGCTTTCCGGCAAGACGGTTACCCTGGTGCCAGGGGCCTTGTGCCGTGTGGCATTGCGAGAGGGGTCGCTGGTGGTCAACTCATCTCAGGGTGGCGGTACCAAGGACACCTGGGTGCTGAATGACACCGGCATGTAAGCGCGGACTTGAAGCTTAAGCAGTTGCAGGCCGCTACGATAATGTAAAAAAGAGGGAATTCCGGCAATGCAACGCCGGACCTCTCGGAAAAGGGTTCAAAGTGTTAAGCAGAACGGCGGATCACCTCTACTGGATGGCACGTTACATTGAGCGTGCCGAGAACATGGCACGTGTGCTGGATGTGACTTACAACATGTCACTGGTGCCGAATGCGGCGCAAAGCGAAGCGGCATTGTGGCAACCCGCGGTGGAGATTGCGGGCAACACCGAACTGTTTGAAAAGAATTACGGCGAGTACACGGCGGCAAATGTCATCCAGTACATGTCCATGGACGATGCCAATCCGTCCAGCATCTACAACTCCTTGCGCAGCGCGCGCGAGAATGCGCGGGCGGTGCGGGTGGCCATGTCCTCCGAAACCTGGGAAAACATCAACACCCTGTGGCTGGAATTCAGCCAGTTCATCGGTATCCGGCTGGTGGAGAGCGGGCTTAGCGTATTTTGTGACTGGGTTAAATCCCGTTCGCATCTGTTTCGCGGCGTGAGCTTTGGCACCATGCTGCGTGATGATGCGTTCCGCTTTGTGCGGCTGGGAACCTTTATCGAGCGGGCGGACAACACCGCCCGGCTGCTGGATGTGAAATACCATCTGCTGTTGCCCGAAGGCGAAGAAGTCGGCGGCGCGGTGGATTATTACGAGTGGAGTGCGGTGCTGCATTCGGTGTCGGCCTTTCAGGCTTACCAAAAGGTATTCAGCGATACGATCGTGCCTTGGCGGGTGGCGGAGCTGCTGGTGCTGCGTGGCGATATGCCGCGTTCACTGCTGGCCTGTTACGATGAAATCACCATTATTCTGGGGCAGCTGTCCGGTCGGCAGAATAATGAATGTCGCCGACTGGCAGGCGAACTGCACGCCAAGCTGCGCTATGCGCGCATGCGCGATATTTTCCAGGATGGGCTGCACGAATTCCTCGAAGACTTTATTGTCAGCAATAACAGGCTCGGTGGCGAAATCCAGCGTACCTATCTCAATGTGCACGGCGGCTAAGGCGAACTAACGGGTTACGGCAATGCTACTTAATATTGAACATCGCACGACCTACCAATACAGCGAGGTGGTGAATTACACCATCCAGCTTTTGCGTCTGACGCCGCAAAACGGCTTCGGCCAGCAGGTGTTGCGCTGGGAGATTCGCGTCAATGGTCACCTGCAGCCGCACAAGGATACCTACGGCAATCATGCCCACACCCTGGTGGTGGATGCCCCACATGAAGAGATCAGTATCGTGGCATCGGGTGAGGTGGAAACCGGCCTGAATGTGTTGCCTATCAATGATGGCTTGCCCACGCCGATTTATCTGCGTCCCACGCCATTGACCGAGATGGACGAAAACCTGACGGCCTTTGTGGAAGAGTTCAAGATAACCCACCCCAAACTGCAGGAGCCCGCAGCGCTGCAAGCCTTGATGGATGCCATCATTGACCGTGTGCCGTATGTGAAAGGCCAGACGGCGGTGGAAACCTCCGCGGCCAAGGCATTCGCCCTCGGCTCCGGCGTTTGCCAAGATCATGCTCATATTTTTATTGCCTGCTGCCGCTATCTGGGCGTACCGGCCCGCTATGTCAGCGGTTATCTGTTTACCCCGGATGGCAGCCTGATGGAAAGCCATGCCTGGGCAGATGCCTGGCTGGACGATATCGGCTGGATCAGTTTCGATGTCACTAATCGCTGCCGTACCAATGGCGTGCATGTGCGGCTGGCAACCGGTCTGGATTATCGTGATGCCTGCCCCATCAGCGGCGTGCGCAATGGTGGCGGTGTGGAAACCATGTCGGTCAAGGTCGTTGTCCATCAGATGCAGCAGCAAGCCCAGCAATAGCGCTACCGTCATACCCAAGGAATCAGCACATGAACTCTCTCGGCTTTGCCCGTCACGGCGATAAGGAAAACTCGCCATTTTTTGAAGAATACCTGGTGCGCCTGCTGGAAGAGCGTGATCGTGTCGGCCTGACTGACATGATTCACGAAATAGATGCGCTGATGATTACGGTGGACCCCGGGCATTCCATTCAATACATCGCCGAGCTGGCGCTGATGACGCCGTATCATTACCTGGTCACGCTGGAAAGCGAGAGCCACTGGACGCATATCCTGCGCATTGATCTGGAGTCACCGGATATTCTGGTGCGCGAAGTCAAGGACCCCAACCTGCGCGGGATTTTCCGCGCCTTGAACGAGGTGTACCCCGTGGGCGCCCGCAAGCCCAACAGCCGCTATATGGGGGAAGTGCTGCGCGTTAGCAATCTGCATGAGGTCAGCCGCCTGCAGCAAGCGCGTGAATTCCGCTTTTTCAGCCAGGATGAAGTGCGCAAGCTGGAGCTGCCTGGCAATCTGGCCGTGAGCAAACCCTCGCCTTATACCCATAACATCATTGCCTATCTGGAACGCGAGCCGCAGGAGCTGCGCGTGTATGCGCTCGGTGTCAGTCGCATTGATAATGAAGTGCAGGCGGTCTACGAGCAAGCCAAGAATACCCAGGCCAAGCTGGGCGTTGATCAATTGCTGCTACCGCTGGATCACCTGGCCACGCGCGTTTACAGCCAGAATCGCGAACTGGCGATTCTGGAGTACCTGTCATGGTCGAGCTACTATTTCTGGGGCGCCTACAATATTCACGACCAGAACTCGTCGACCAATGTCACCAAGAGCGTGCATGGCATCCCCGAATCCAAGAGCCCGGCCAAGGTGTTTACGGCCAATAACACGCCTTATTTCGTCAATCACCTGGAAAAACTGCCTTCGCCGACCGAGACCTTTGTGCGCAACTATGGGCCGCGCCTGCACCACATGGCGATCGCCGTGCGCGATGGCGAAACCCAGGGCCTGGAGAATATCGATTACGTGGTGAATTCCATCGCCGAACAGGGCAAGGGTTTTCTGCTGGATGTGATCGGCTCCAAGAGTGAAGGGCTGAAGCAGATTTTCTCCAATGCCTCCGAACACTCCTCGCTCATCATTGAGTATGTGCAACGCTTCGGCAGCTTTGATGGCTTCTTTACCAAGGATAACGTTGCGGTTCTCACCGAAGCAGCAGGCCGCGAAGAGGGCGTGCAAGCCGTGGTCTGAGGGCGCACGCCATCCGTGCGCAGACGTTGGGGGCGCTTTGCGGTAAAATACGCGCTTCCCCAGCCTAGCCCTTCGCCATGACCGCTCACCGTCGCCAACTTGAACTGCTCGCCCCTGCCCGTAATGCCGACTTTGGCATTGAGGCTGTGCGGCATGGCGCCGATGCCGTGTATATCGGCGGCCCGGCGTTTGGCGCTCGTGCCAAGGCTGAAAACTCCGTCGCCGACATTGCGCGACTGGTGCAATATGCCCACCGCTTTCGTGCCGAAGTGTTTGTCGCGTTCAATACCATTTTTCACGATAACGAGATTGAAGCTGCCCGTGACATGACCTGGCAGCTTTACGAAGCGGGTGTTGACGCGCTGATCGTGCAGGATATGGGCCTGCTTGAAATGGATATTCCGCCCATTCAATTGCACGCCAGCACGCAAACCGATATTCGTACCGTGGAAAAGGCCGTCTTCCTGGATCAGGTGGGATTCAGCCAGATCGTGCTGGCGCGGGAGATGGATATCCAGACCATCCGCAAAGTCGCGGATGCGACCCAATGCAATCTCGAGTTCTTTATCCACGGCGCCCTGTGTGTCGCCTTCAGCGGCCAGTGCTATATCAGCCACGCCCATACCGGCCGCAGTGCCAATCGCGGCGAATGCTCCCAGGAGTGTCGTCTACCCTACACGCTGGAAGACAGCAAAGGCCGCATTCTCGCTAAAGACAAGCACCTGCTTTCGATGAAAGATAACGACCAGAGTGCCAACCTGCGCGCGCTGATTGATGCAGGCGTCAGCTCCTTCAAGATCGAGGGGCGCTACAAAGACCTGGCCTACGTCAAAAATGCCACCGCGCATTATCGCCAGCTGCTGGATGAGATTCTGCTGGACCTGCCGGATTACGCACGTGCGTCTTCCGGACGTTGCAGCTATACCTTCACTCCGCAACCGGAAAAAACCTTCAATCGCAGCACCACCGAGTATTTTATTCACGGCCGTGGTGAGGACGTGGGCGCGTTTGACACGCCCAAGTTTGCCGGAGAAGAAATCGGCAAGGTAAGCAAAGTCGGTCAGGATTATTTTGAGGTGGAAAGCCAGCTGGAATTACATAACGGCGATGGCGTGTGTTTTTTTGATGTGCATAAAGAGCTGGTTGGCATGCGCATCAATACCGTCAACGGTAAGCGCCTGTACCCGAATGAAATGCCTGCGGACATACGCCGCAACATGACGGTGTATCGCAATCGCGACCAAGCCTATATGCGTCTGCTGGAAAAAGACTCTGCCAGCCGCCGCATCAGCGTCGATATTGTGTTTTATGAAACGCGCGATGGCTTTGCGCTGGATCTGGTGGATGAAGATGGCGTCACTGCGCATGCGCAATGCGTGGCGGAAAAGCAACCGGCCCAGCAGGCCGAGAAAGCCTATGCCAGCTTGCGCGATAACCTGACCAAGCTGGGCGCTACCGATTTTGTGGCACGCGACATCCGGCTTGAGATTGCCCAGCCCTGGTTCCTGGCGGCATCCATCATTAACGGCCTGCGCCGCGATGCGGTATCCGCGCTGGAAGAGGCGCGGCTGCAAACCTATCCTCGCCCGCAACCGGCGATTCCCGCCCAGCCGCCCGCTGTTTATCCGGAAGATACCCTGAGCTATCTCGCCAACGTCTACAACAAGCATGCGCGGGCGTTTTATGAAAAGCATGGTGTCAGCGCGATTGCCGCTGCCTATGAAGCCAATGAAGAGCTGGGCGAAGTGCCGGTGATGATTACCAAGCACTGTCTGCGCTATAGCTATGCCATGTGCCCCAAGGAAGCCAAAGGCGTCATCGGTGTGCAGGGGACGATTACCGCCGAGCCCATGACCCTGATCAGCGGCAAGGACAGGATTACCCTCAAATTTGACTGCAAGCGGTGTGAGATGCATGTCATGGGCAAGGTGCGCAAACCTGTCCTCGCCATGCCGCCGCCGCAGCCCGTGCAGTTCTTTGCCAAGCGGCCATGAGCCCATTGGCATGCATGATGGCGATGTGAATAAATTCGCGTCAAAGCTGTAAAAACCGGTAAACCCGGCTGATCGCTCTCGCGGGCCTGCTTATACTCGTTGCTCCATTATCTGGGGAGTTCTTGATATGCGTTCCATCCATAGCCCAATTGCCATCGCATTACTGTTGTCGGCCTCGCTCGCTTCGGCTGATGCGCCGCCGCCTCCACCTCCGCAGGATTTTGCTGCTGCCAGGCAGGACGCCATTCAACGGCTTAATGCCGAGCTCGCCTGCGTGCAGGCGGCCAAAACCCCGCAGGCATTGCAGCAATGCCGTCCACGTCCGCCGGCTGGCGCTGATGGGCGGCCGCAGAATGCCCCACCTGGGCCGCCGCCTTCCTCCTGGTAGTCGTGTTCGCGCCCGAATCTCATGCGCTCGCGTGTTAGAATGCACGCGGAAGTTGGCTGGACAGTCGCCGCCCGCGTAAGCGGGGGGAGGAAAGTCCGGGCTCCGCAGAGCAGGATGACGGCTAACGGCCGTACGCCGTGAGGCGAGGAACAGGGCCACAGAGACGAGCGTATTAAGTTACGGTGAAACGCGGTAACCTCCATCCGGAGCAAGACCAAATAGGGTAGCAAGGGCGTGGCTCGCGCTGCTACCGGGTAGGTTGCTTGAGCGTACGAGCAATCGTGCGCCTAGATGAATGACTGTCACGCATCGCAAGATGCGACAGAACCCGGCTTATCGGCCAACTTCCTTTTATTGCTTCAGTTTTTCCTCTGATTTTGACCCGATTTACACCACTTTCCCCCACCTGATTATCGAGCACCTCACGATTCAGTCACATCAAAGATTATTCTCACAAAGCACTTTCAGTTAATTGGCTATCTCCTTATTTTTAAACAACTAATTTTTTAGTAGAAAAATTCGCTAAGTCATTGTCCCGTAAAGGAAAAATAGCAAAAAACCGCTTGCATGCCCTTATTTTTTTAACTATAGTGGGCGTAAGTGGAGAAATGTGGGTTTTTGTGGGAGATTGCTGGCCGAGGCTAAGGGCGGTCAGCAATTTTTCTAACCCGACAATTGGCAAAGGGGTGTGTGTTTTAAATGTTTCGCGGTGCTACATCATTGAATCTGGATGCCAAGGGCAGATTGGCCGTGCCGGCCAAGCACCGCGATGCCCTGTTGTCCCAGTGCGCCGGTCATCTGGTGCTCACTGCGCATCCACACCGCTGCCTCCTCCTTTATCCCCAGCCTGCCTGGGAACCCATACAGGCCAAAATGATGGCGCTCTCCAGTTTTGACCGCCAGTCCAGCAGTCTGCAGCGTTTGCTGGTGGGCTTTGCTGAAGATATCGACATGGATAGCGCAGGCCGGCTGCTGGTTTCTCCGGTATTGCGCGAATTTGCCGGTCTGGAAAAACAGGCCATGCTGGTTGGTCAGGGTAGCCATTTTGAGCTCTGGAACATGGACGCCTGGCGAGCCCAGCTTGATCAGGTGATGGCCGCCGACGAAATGGTGCTGCCGGCCGAACTTGAAGGATTCTCACTGTGAGCGCGCGCTCACAATCCCCCTCCGAAGTCGTTGTGTCCCCACATGTTTCGGTATTGCTTGAAGAGGCGGTCGCTGCCCTGGCGATCAAGCCCAATGGCATTTACGTGGATGGCACCTTTGGTCGCGGTGGTCATAGCCGCAAAATTCTCGAGCAATTAGGCGCAGATGGTCGCCTTCTGGGCCTGGACCGTGATCTGGCTGCTGTTTCGGCTGCCCAGTCCATTCAGGATCCACGTTTTTCCATACACCATCATCACTTTTCCGAGTTGGGCGAAGTATTGCGCGCCCAAGACATCCAGCAGGTCGACGGGGTCTTGCTGGACCTTGGAATTTCATCGCCGCAAATCGACGAAGGCGAGCGCGGTTTCAGTTTCAGATTTGACGGTCCGCTGGACATGCGCATGGATCAAAGCCGTGGGCAAACAGCCGCTGAGTTTCTGGCGGAGGCGTCCGAGCAACAACTTACGGGGGTAATTAAAGAATATGGTGAAGAACGGTTTGCTAAACAGGTTGCAAGGGCGATTGTTGCGGCACGCACAGGGGGGAATGCCCTCACCACTACAGGACAGCTTGCCAAGGTCGTGGCTGGGGCGATCCCCAAAGTCGAGCCTGGGCAAGACCCGGCGACGCGCACCTTTCAAGCTTTACGGATTTTCCTCAATCAGGAGCTTGAGGAGTTGTCGCTAGTTTTACCGCAATGCCTGGATGCCCTGGCACCAGGTGGTCGTCTGGCCGTGATCAGCTTTCACTCGCTGGAAGACCGCATCGTAAAACGCTTTGTCCGCAGCGAGCAGGATCGTGACGACTTGCCTGCCAATTTTCCGGTGCTGGCGAAAGATTTGCCGCAGCCACGCATGATGGCGGTGGGCAAGCCCATCAAGCCCAGTGCCGCTGAGATCAAGCGCAACCCACGTTCACGTAGCGCCGTGCTGCGTGTGGCCGAGCGTACGGGGGTGGCATAACCATCATGACGCGGCTCAACCTCATCCTCTTCATGGTACTGATCGTGACGGCGCTAGGCGTCATCACGTCCCAGCACAAGTCGCGCAAGCTCTATATCGAGTTGCAGCAACAGGAAGATGCCGCCAAGCAATATGACGTGGAGTGGGGCCAGCTGCAGCTGGAGCAAAGCACCTGGGCCATGCATGCGCGGATTGAGCAGATCGCCAACCAGCGTCTGCATATGCAGGTGCCGGATGCCAAGCGGGTGCAGGTGGTGACGCGAGGTGCCCAGCCATGAGGTCGCGCGTGATTCAGCCTCCCGTTATCAAGCTCCCCGCCTGGCGTCGCCGCGTATTGTTGATCGTGGTGATGGCGGGTTTTGCCGCATTGCTGGGCCGCAGTATCTACCTGCAAAGCATGCACAAAAGCTTTCTGCAGAAAGAGGGCGATGCCCGCTATAGCCGCTCGATGAAGCTGCCAGCGCATCGCGGCATGATCACCGATCGTTTTGGTGAGCCATTGGCCATCAGTACGCCGGTGGAGTCGATCTGGGCGAGTCCGCCGGATGTGCAGGCCACGCCGCAGCAGATCAGCAAAATGGCGACGCTACTCAAAATGAAGCCCGCCGAACTCAATAAAAAACTCGCCAATAATCCGCGCGAGTTTGTCTACATCAAGCGCCGCATTCCGCCCGAGCTTGCCAAGCAAGTCATGCAGATTGGCGTGCCCGGTGTTTTCATGCAGCGCGAATACCGTCGCTATTACCCAGCTGGCGAAGTTATGGCGCATCTGGTCGGGTTTACCGGTATCGATGAAAATGGCCAGGAAGGCTTTGAGCTGCGCTATCAGGATTGGCTCTCCGGCAAATCCGGCAGCCGTCGCGTGATCAAGGACCGTCAAGGTCATATTGTGGAAGACCTGGAAGCCGTCAAAGTCCCGCAGGATGGCCATGATCTGGTGTTGTCGATAGACCGCAAGATCCAGTATCTGGCCTACCGCGAACTCGCGCATGCCGTCGAGCAGTTCAAGGCCAAGGCCGGAGCCGCCATTGTGCTGGATGCCCGCACAGGCGAAGTGCTGGCCATGGCCAATCTGCCCACTTACAACCCAAATAACCCGGTCAATATGGCCGGGCGTTCGCGCAATCGCGCCATTGTCGATACTTTTGAGCCAGGCTCCACTCTCAAGCCATTCACCGCTGCAGCTGCCCTGGAGTCCGGACATTTCACGCCAGATACCCATATCCAGACCGCGCCTGGCATTCTGCGCATTGGCCCGGCTACCATCCATGACGCTCACCCGCAAGGCATGCTGACAGTGGCGCAGGTGATTCAGAAATCCTCCAACGTCGGTTCGGCCAAGATGGCTCTGACGCTGGAGCCGCAATACCTGTGGGGCATTTATAACCACATGGGCTTTGGCAGCCCGACGCATATCGGCTTCCCTGGCGAAGCTTCCGGCCGCCTGCGCAATTACAAGAACTGGCGGCCTATCGAGCAAGCCACCATGTCGTTTGGTCACGGTATCAGTCTCACGCTCTTGCAGCTGGCGCGAGCCTATACCGTGTTTGCCAATGATGGCGAGCTGAAGCCGGTTTCGCTGCTGAAGCTGAAGGAAGCCCCGGTGGGGCAGCAGGTGTTTTCCGCCAAAACGGCGCTCGCCGTGCGCGATATGCTGGAGCTGGTCGTGCAGCCAGGCGGCACGGCGCCACGTGCTCAGATAGCGGGTTACCGCGTGGCAGGCAAAACCGGTACGGCCCACAAGCTGGGGCCGGGCGGTTATCTGGCCGATAAATATGTGTCCTCGTTTGTGGGGCTGGCTCCGGCTTCCAACCCGCGCCTGATTATTGCAGTGATGGTGGATGAACCGAGCAGTGGCCAATATTACGGCGGCACCGTGGCGGCGCCCGTGTTCAGTGCCATCATGGCCGGCGCGCTGCGCATGCTCGCGGTGCCACAGGATGCGCCCAACGACAATATCGTGATCCCGCCAGAAGATGCACCTGAGATCAAGGAGGTGGTGTAATGACCATCCTTGCCTCCCTGCATGATCTCGGCATACGCCCAAGCAGCCTGACTTCCGATAGCCGCAAGGTGACGGCGGGCAGTCTTTTTGTGGCTTACCCTGGTGACGCTGCCGATGGACGGGCCTATATTCCGCAGGCGATTGCCAATGGCGCTGGCGCCGTATTGTGGGAGGCCGAAGGCTTTAGCTGGCCGACCGATCTGCAGGCCGTCAACCTGCCGGTGAAGGACTTGCGCAAGCAGGCAGGCGAGATCGCCGATGAATTCTATGATCACCCTTCCAGCGCGTTGTGGATGGTGGGTGTGACCGGTACTAACGGCAAGACCTCCTGCACGCAGTGGCTCACCCATTGCCTGAATAGCCTGCAGCGCAAAACCGCTGTCATCGGCACCTTGGGCAATGGTTTCCCCGGGGAGCTTGCTACCGCCATCAATACCACGCCTGATCCTATTGTGTTGCACGGTCTGCTGGCCGAGTACCTGAAACAGGGCGCGGTAGCCACCGCCATGGAAGTCTCCTCGCATGGGCTGGACCAGGGGCGCGTCAATGGCGTGCATTTTGATGTTGCCGTGTTTACCAACCTCACGCGCGACCATCTGGATTATCACGGCGATATGGACAGCTACGCTGCCGCCAAGCGCCGTCTGATGGAGTGGCCTGGCCTCAAGCTGGCGGTATTGAACGCAGAAGATGCCTATGGGCTGACCTTTTTGCAGGCGTTGCGCTCTGAAGGGCGCCCGGTGCTGAGTTACGGCGTGCAAAGCGGCGATGTGCATTGCACCAGCCTGCATCTGCATGAAACCGGCATGCAACTGTCGGTGACGACGCCTTGGGGGGATGTGACGCTGCACGCCGCAGTCATGGGCCGATTTAATGCCTATAACCTGCTCGCCGTGCTGGCGACCCTGCTGGCAATGGATGTGCCGCTGGAGGCTGCCGCGCAAGCTATTGCCACCCTGAAGCCCGTGCCAGGGCGCATGGAGCAATACGGTGGCAACGCTATGCCCGTGGTGGTCATTGATTACGCCCATACCCCCGATGCCCTGGAAAATGCATTGCAGGCCCTGCGCGAGCAAACCCGCGGCAAGCTCTGGTGCGTGTTTGGTTGCGGTGGTGACCGCGATGCCGGCAAGCGGCCGATGATGGGCGCCATTGCCAGCCGTTTGGCCGATCACGTGGTGGTCACCAGCGACAATCCCCGCAGCGAAAACCCGGACACCATTATTGCCGACATTACCGCCAGCATGGGTAGAAATCACCAGATCATGGTGGATCGTCGTGCTGCGATTGCCCACGCCATTGAGCAGGCCGCACCAGGGGACATCGTGCTGGTGGCGGGCAAGGGACATGAAACGTATCAGGAAATCAAAGGCGTTCGGCATCCGTATAGCGATGTCGATGTCGTCACAACATTATTAGGAGCCGTCGCATGATGCGTTTGTCCGAGTTGGCGGCTGCAGTAGGCGGCGAGCTGGTGGGGGAAGATGTGCTGTTCACCAGCGTGGGCACCGATAGCCGCAATATCGTGCCAGGCCAGCTTTTTATTGCCCTGCGTGGCGAACGGTTTGATGGTCACGCCTATGTGCTGCAGGCACTGCAGTCCGGTGCCGCGGCTGCGTTGGTGGCAGAGGCTCAGCCAGGCATGGCCGCTGGTGTGGTGGTCAAGAATACGCGCCTGGCATTGGGTCAACTGGCCGCCGTGTGGCGCAACCGTTTCTCAATCCCGGTGGCAGCGATTACCGGCAGCAACGGCAAAACCACGGTCAAGGAAATGGTCGCTTCCATTCTGCGTGCCGAGGCCGGTGACATCAATGCCGTGCTGGCGACACGTGGCAATCTCAATAACGACATTGGCCTGCCGCTGACCCTGCTGCGCTTGCGGCCTTCGCACAAATACACCGTGGCCGAGATGGGCATGAACCATTTCGGTGAAATCCGCTACCTGAGCCAGATGGCGCGGCCTACCGTGGCGCTGGTCAACAATGCCACCAGTGCCCATCTGGGCGGGCTTGGCTCCGTAGAGGGCATCGCCCGCGCCAAGGGTGAAATCTTTGAAGGGCTGGCGCTGGAAGGCATGGCCGTCATCAATGCCGATGATCTTTACGCGCCGCTGTGGACCGAGCTCGCAGGCGAGCATGACATTCTGACCTTTGGCCTCGCCAAGATGGCCGATGTTACGGCCAATTATGAGCTGCGTGCTGATACCAGTTATGTCTACATGAAATCGCCCATAGGCGGCATTGCCTTCAATCTGCAAGTGGCGGGTTTGCACAATGTGCGCAATGCCCTGGCTGCCAGCACGGTGGCCATTGCCATGGGCGCAAGGCCTGAGTCGATAGCCAAGGGCCTGGAAGCCTTTGATGGTGTGGATGGCCGTCTGCAGCATCGCGCTGGTATCGGTCAGGCGCTGGTGATTGATGACACCTATAACGCCAACCCGGCCTCCATGAAAGCTGCGATTGATGTGCTTGCCGCCCGCCCGGGCAAGCGCCTGCTGGTGCTGGGCGACATGGGCGAGCTGGGGGAAACCGCCGCTGCCATGCATACCGAAATCGGCCAATACGCCCGTGAGGCTGGCATTAACGGTCTCTACACGCTGGGTGATTTGTCCCTGGAAATGAGCAAGGCCTTTGGTGACCCTGCCCATCATTATAAAACGCCCGAGCAGCTGGTGGCTGGCCTCTGCCACGAGATGGATGCCAATACCGTGGTGCTGGTGAAAGGCTCACGCTTCATGCGCATGGAGCGCGTCGTGCAGTTGATTGTGAGTGAACAAAATAATACGAAAGAGGAGGCGCACTAATGTTACTGGAACTTGCCCGCTGGCTTGCGCAAGACGTACGCGGTTTTAACGTCTTCAATTACATCACCCTGCGTGCCGTCATGGCGACGCTGACGGCCCTGGCTATTTCCTTCATTGTTGGCCCCGGCCTCATTCGCAAGCTGACCCAGTACAAAGTGGGCCAATCTGTGCGCGATGACGGTCCACAGACCCATCTGGTCAAGGCCGGTACGCCGACCATGGGTGGCGCCCTGATTCTGGTGGCGATTGGTATTTCCACCCTGTTGTGGGCGGACCTGACCAATCGTTTTGTCTGGGTGGTGCTGATCGTCACCCTGGGCTTTGGCATCGTCGGCATGGTGGATGACTGGCGCAAAGTGGTGCACCGCAACCCCAAAGGCCTGTCTGCCAAGGAAAAATACTTCTGGCAGAGTCTGCTGGGCTTTGGCGCGGCAATCTACCTGTGGCATACCTCTACCATCCCGGCGGAAACCACGCTGATTTTCCCTTTCTTCAAAACCGTCACGGTGCCTTTGGGGGCTGCGAGCTTTATTGTGCTGACCTATCTTGTCATCGTCGGCAGCAGCAATGCCGTCAATCTGACCGATGGTCTGGATGGCCTGGCCATTCTGCCCACTGTGCTGGTAGCAGGGGCATTGGCGATCTTTGCCTACGCCGCGGGTCACCTCTATTTCTCCAAATATCTGGGCATTCCTTATATTCCAGGCGCGGGCGAGCTGGCCGTGTTTTGCACTGCCATGGCAGGCGCAGGGCTGGGCTTTCTGTGGTTCAACGCTTACCCCGCCGAAGTGTTCATGGGTGACGTCGGTGCGCTGGCGCTTGGTGCCGCACTCGGCGTGGTGGCCGTGATTGTGCGTCAGGAAATCGTGCTGTTCATCATGGGTGGCGTGTTTGTGATGGAAACCCTGTCTGTAGCCGCTCAGGTCACTTATTTCAAATACACGAAAAAGCGCTACGGCACTGGCCGCCGCATTTTCCTGATGGCGCCCTTGCACCATCACTATGAACAAAAGGGCTGGAAAGAGACGCAAGTCGTCGTGCGCTTCTGGATCATTACCATGATGTTGGTACTGGTCGGCTTATCCACATTGAAACTGCGTTAAGGAAAACAAAGACCATCATGCGCGATCTTGCAGGCAAACAGGTGCTGGTGCTGGGGCTGGGTGATACCGGCCTTTCGGCCTTGCGCTGGCTGCGTGGCCAGGGTGCCGTGCTGTCTGTTGCCGACTCGCGCACGGCACCGCCCAATCTGGATACGCTCAAGGCGGAGTTCCCTCAGCTCACGGTATATACCGGGCCATTCCGTTCCACCATGTTCAATGCGGTTGATCTGGTGGTGATCAGCCCTGGTGTGGCGCTGGCCGAGCCGGAAGTGCAACAGGCACTGGCCAATGGTATTCAGGTGGTGGGCGATGTTGAGCTGTTTGCCCAGTTCCGTCCGCGCAGCAGCAAGGTGATCGCGATTACCGGTGCCAATGGCAAGACCACCGTCACCACGCTGGTGGGTGAAATGTGCAAGGCCGCTGGCCTCAAGACTGTGGTGGCTGGCAATATCGGCCTGCCCGTGCTCGATGCGCTGCGTCAGGTGGAAACCGACGGCGCGCCCGATGTTTACGTGCTGGAGCTTTCCAGCTTTCAGCTCGAAACCACGAGCAGCCTGGCACCCGATGCCGCCGCCGTGCTGAACGTGACCGAAGATCATATGGATCGTTACCCCGGCATGCCGGAATACGCTGCCGCCAAGGCGCGCATCCTCAAGGGGGCTGGCGTACAGGTGCTTAACCGCGAAGATGCCTGGTGCCGCAACATGGCCTTGCCGGATCAGCCCGTGGTGACGTTTGGCCTGGATCTGCCTGTCGAGTCTCATGCCTATGGCCTGCTGGCGCTGCATGATCAACTCTGGCTGGCACAAGGTGCACATCCCATTCTGCATGTGGAAGAGCTGCGCATCCCCGGCTTGCATAATGCCGCCAACGCTCTGGCAGCGCTGGCCTTGTGCCGTGCCATCGGAGTGGATTGGGCACCACTGCAGCATGTGCTGCGCGAATTCAAAGGCTTGCCACACCGGGTGGAGTGGGTGGCTGATCTGCATGACATCGCTTTTTATGATGACTCCAAGGGCACCAATGTAGGCGCGACCTGCGCTGCGCTGGCTGGCTTGCCACGCAAGGTGGTGCTGATTGCCGGTGGCGATGGCAAGGGCCAGGATTTCAGCCCGCTGCGTGAGCCAGTCGACCAGAATGCCCGCGCCGTGGTGCTGATAGGGCGCGATGCCGCGCTGATTGAGGCCGCCCTGCAAGGCAGCCCGGTGCCACGCCTGCATGCCGCAAGTCTGGAAGAAGCCGTGCAGCAGGCTTATGCTGCCGCGACGCCTGGCGACGCCGTTCTGCTGTCACCCGCGTGTGCCAGCTTTGATATGTTCCGCAACTACGCCCACCGTGCCGAAGTCTTTATCGCCGCCGTGGCTGATCTGGTGACGCGTCACGAGGAGGTCCAGTCATGATGATCACCCTCGGCAGCCGCGAGCGTTTCAATAGCGCTACCTATGATCAGGGCCTGGTCTGGGTCACGCTAATTTTGCTGGGCATAGGCCTGGTGATGGTGTATTCCGCCTCCATCGCCCTGGCCGAAGCAGACAAGGCCACCGGCCATCAAAGTACCTATTTCCTGATTCGCCAGGCGGTCTTTATTGTTATCAGCCTGATCGCCGGTTTGATGGCCTTCCAGGTGCCCACGGCCATGTGGCAGAAAATGGCGCCGTATCTGTTCCTGACCGGCATTGCGCTGCTGGTATTGGTGCTGATCCCCGGGGTGGGCCGCAATGTGAATGGCAGCCAGCGCTGGCTGTCGCTGTTCATCATCAATCTGCAGCCATCGGAGTTCATGAAGCTGTTTGCCGCCATTTACGTGGCGGATTACACCATCCGCAAATCCGCCGTGATGGATAGCTTTACCAAAGGCTTCCTGCCCATGGTGTTTGTGATGCTGCTGGTCGGCTGGCTGCTACTGCGCGAGCCTGATTTCGGCGCATTTGCCGTCATCGCCGCCATCTCCATTTCCATCCTCTGGCTGGGTGGCATCAATGGCCGTATTTTCGCTGGTCTGCTGACCCTGTTGCCGATTGCCATCGTCGGCCTGATCTGGAGCTCACCATACCGCTTGCAACGCGTGATCGGTTTCATGGACCCATGGGCTGATCCGTTCGGCAAGGGCTATCAACTGTCGCACGCCTTGATCGCGTTTGGCCGTGGAGAGTGGTTTGGTGTTGGCCTGGGGGCCAGCGTGGAAAAACTGCTCTACCTGCCAGAAGCCCATACCGACTTCCTGCTGGCCGTGATCGCCGAAGAGCTGGGCTTTGTCGGCGTCATGGTCGTGATTGCACTATTCGCCTGGCTGATCCTGCGCGCCTTCGGCATCGCCAAAGAAGCCATCGGCAATGAGCGTTACTTCTCCGCCCTGCTGGCACAAGGCATAGGCGTTTGGATGGGAGTGCAAGGCATCATCAACATGGGCGTGAACATGGGGCTCTTGCCCACCAAAGGCCTGACCCTGCCGCTGCTCTCATTTGGCGGTAGCGGCATTCTCGCCAACTGCATTGCACTGGCCGTATTGCTAAGAATCGACTGGGAAAACAGACGCCTGCAGAAAGGATTGCCAGCATGATGACGCGGCTTTCCGTAATGATGGTGCAAGAGATTCAGGCGTCCGTTTCGGCGAAGGCTAACTGGCGCATGCCAGTTAAGCGCAGCGGCCGTAGCCAAAACGCCAGATTGCAGAAAGGTTTGCCGGCATGAGCAAGACGCTCCTGATCATGGCGGCGGGTACGGGCGGGCATGTGATGCCAGGCCTGGCGATTGCTGATGTGATGCAGCGTCGCGGCTGGCAGGTGCACTGGCTGGGCACGACGCACGGCATGGAAAACCGTCTGGTGCCGCCCAGTGGCATTGCCATGACACGGCTGGATTTTTCCGGTTTGCGCGGCAAGGGCTTGGTGCATACCGCCAAAGGTGTATTCAAGCTGCTGGCCGCCACCTGGCAGGCCTGCAAGCTGATCAAGCAATTGCAACCCGCCGCAGTGCTGGGCATGGGCGGCTATGTGACCGTGCCGGGTGGCTGGGCTGCCCGTTTGTGCAAGGTACCGCTGGCGCTGGTGAATGCCGATGCAGCGTTGCTGATGTCGAATCGTGCGCTAGCCAAGTCGGCCAACCGCATCCTGTTTGGTTTTGAGGGTGGCGAAGGCGGCCTGGGTGGTATGGCCGTCAAGGCGCGCGTGACCGGTAACCCCGTACGCGCCGCGATTGTGGCAGTGCCTGCACCGGAAGAGCGCTATGCCAAACGTCAGGGCCCGCTGCATCTGCTGGTAGTGGGCGGCAGTCTGGGCGCACAAGTGCTGAATGTGAATTTGCCACGTGCGCTGGCGCTGATTCCCATGGAGCAGCGTCCCACGGTGACCCATCAGTCTGGTGCTGATCAGGTGGATATGTTGCGGGCGTCCTATGCCGCGGCAGGCGTGGAAGCTGAGGTGCTGCCTTTTATTGAAGATATGGCCAAGGCCTATAGCGAAGCGGATGTGCTGGTGTGTCGCGCCGGTGCCATTACGGTGAGCGAGCTGGCAGTGGCGGGTGTGCCCTCCATCCTAGTGCCGCTGGTGGTGTCGACCACTTCGCACCAGCGTGACAACGCGGCCTGGATGGCGGCGCAAGGCGCAGCCGTGCATCTGCCGCAGCAGGAAATGACGCCACAGCGTCTGGCCAATTTGTTGCAGGAACTGAATCGCACGCGGCTGCTGGAAATGGCGCTGGCAGCGCGCAGTCTGGGCCGCCCACAGGCGACCGAGACCATCGCCAATGAACTGGAAAGTATGGCCCTGACATCCCGGGGTGGAGCTGCGATATGAAACATAAAGTAAAAAACGTGCATTTTGTCGGCATCGGCGGCTCGGGCATGAGCGGCATTGCCGAGGTGCTGCTGAATCTGGGCTTTGGCGTCAGCGGGTCTGACCTGGCGAGCAATGCCACTACCCAGCGTCTGAACAGCCTGGGTGCCAAGGTGTATCAGGGCCATGAAGCCGCGCACCTGAGCGATGCCGATGTGGTGGTGGTGTCGAGTGCGGTGAACGAAAGCAATCCGGAAATCATCGCCGCGCGTGCCAGCAACACGCCGGTGATTCCACGGGCGCTGATGCTGGCCGAGCTGATGCGCTTCCGCCAGGGCATTGCCGTGGCAGGGACGCACGGCAAGACCACCACCACCAGCCTGATCGCCAGCATTCTGGCCGAAGCGGGCATGGACCCGACCTTTGTCATCGGTGGTCGCCTGGAAGCCGCCAGTGCCAACGCACGGCTGGGTACCGGTGAATTCATTGTGGCCGAGGCCGATGAATCCGATGCTTCATTCCTGCACCTGTCGCCGGTGATTTCGGTGGTCACCAATATTGATGCCGACCACATGGATACCTATGGGCACGACTTTGAAAAGCTCAAGGGCGCGTTTGTCGAGTTCCTGCAGCAGTTGCCGTTCTGGGGCATGGCAGTGTTGTGTATTGATGATCCCAACATCCGGGCCATTTTGCCCAGCGTGACCAAGCCGATCATGCCCTATGGCTTTTCGGAAGATGCGCGCATCCGTGGCAAAAACGTGCGTGCGGATAACGGCACCATGCACTTCACGGTGCAGCGCATTAACGGCGTGACTACCGAGTTTGATGTCACGCTCAACCTGCCTGGCAACCACTACGTGCTGAATGCACTGGCAGCGATTGCCGTGGCGAGCGAATTGAATGTACCCGACGCAGCCATCATCAAGGCGCTGCGTGAATTTAAGGGTGTGGGGCGCCGCTTTGAGCGCTATGGCGAAGTGCCAGCCCGCAATGGCGGCCAATTTACGCTGATTGATGACTACGGCCATCACCCGGTGGAAATGCAGGCGGTGATTGCCGCTGCCCGTGGTGCATTCCCTGGTCGCCGTCTGGTGCTGGCCTTCCAGCCGCACCGCTACACGCGCACCCGGGATTGCTTTGAGGATTTTGTAAAAGTGCTGTCGAGCGCCGATGCCGTGTTGCTGAGCGATGTATATCCGGCGGGTGAAGCGCCTATCGTCGCTGCCGATGGTCGTGCGTTGGTACGCGCCATTCGCGTGGCAGGCAAGGTGGAACCCCTGTTTGTCGAGACGACTGCTGAGTTGCCAGAGGCCATTCTGGGTGTGGCGCAGGATGGCGATGTGGTGGTCGTGATGGGCGCAGGCTCGATTGGACAAGTCGCTGCCAAGACCAGGGAGGCCGCGACGGCATGATGGCCCAGCAGCTCCCCATGCAAGGTGAACTGATGCTGAATGCGCCATTGGAGCGCTATAACAGCTGGCGCGTGGGTGGTCTGGCGGATCGTCTGTATATCCCGGCGGGGCTTCAGGATTTGCAGCAGTTCATGCGCACGCTGAGCAAGGACGAGCCGGTGCATTTCATCGGTCTAGGCTCCAATCTGCTGGTGCGCGATGGCGGTGTGCGCGGCACGGTGATCGTGATGCATAACGTGCTGACCGGGCTGGAGATGGTGAATGGCGAGCTCTATGCCGAAGCGGGTGTGACCTGCGCCAAGCTGGCCCGCTTCAGCGCGCGGCAAGGCTTGCAGGGGGGCGAGTTCATGGCGGGCATTCCTGGCACCGTGGGCGGTGCGCTGGCCATGAATGCAGGCTGCCATGGCGGAGAAACCTGGGACATCGTGCAGCGGGTGCTGACCATGGACCGTCAGGGCGAACTGCATGAGCGCAGTCGTGCCGAGTTCCATGCCAGCTATCGGCATGTGGCGCTGGCTGGTCAGCCTGAGCATTGGCTGGGCGAGCAGGAATGGTTTATCGCAGCGTGGTTCAGCCTGCCAGCGGGCGATGCGGAAGAGGCTGAGCAGAAGATCAAGCAATTGCTGGCAAGGCGGCTCGCGACGCAGCCGCTTAACCAGCCGAATGCAGGGTCGACTTTTCGCAATCCGCCAGGCGATTATGCGGCGCGGTTGATTGAAGAGTGTGGGCTCAAGGGCTACCAGATTGGTGGGGCGCAGGTATCGGAAAAGCATGCCAACTTCATCGTCAATCTCGGTGGGGCAAGGGCGGCAGAAATTGAACAGTTGATTGCGCATATGCGCGAGTCGGTAAAAGCCAAGTTTGGCATTGAGTTGCAGCAAGAAGTAAGAATGATAGGCGAGACGGAAACAGGAGAGCGGGAAGTGTAAATGCGCAGGGTAGCCACCAAGGCTTACCTGCAAACACATGAACCAGCGGATGTGATGATGAAAAATTTTGGAAAAGTGGCGGTATTGATGGGCGGGCGCTCCGGCGAACGCGAGGTCTCCCTGAAGAGCGGCGGCGCGGTGCTGGCTGCCCTGTTGCGTCAGGGCGTGGAGGCTGCTGCCTTTGATCCTGCCGAGCGCGATTTGCATGAACTGCTGGCGTTTGACCGCGTGTTTATCTCGCTGCATGGCCGCTTTGGTGAAGATGGCACAGTGCAAGGCGCACTGGAACTGATGGGCATTCCCTACACCGGCAGCGGTGTGCTGGCCTCCAGCGTGGGCATGGATAAATGGCGTACCAAACTCTTGTGGCGCTCCGCAGGGATTGCAACGCCGGACTTTGAACTGCTGGATGCCAGCAGCGACTTTGCCGCAGTGGAGCAGCGCCTGGGTCTGCCAATGTTCGTCAAGCCAGCCAATGAAGGCTCCAGCATCGGCATCAGCAAGGTCAAGCAGTCCGGCGCGCTGAAAGCGGCATACGAACTTGCCGCCAAGTCCGATCCACTGGTGCTCGCCGAGCGTTTTGTCGGCGGTGGCGAATATACCGTGGGCATTCTGGGCGATGAAGCTCTGCCCATCATCCGTATCGTGCCGGCCAACGAATTTTATGACTTTGAAGCCAAGTACCTGCGCGATGACACGCAGTACCTGTGCCCATGCGGTTTGCCCGCCGAGCAGGAAGCCCGTATCCGCGCTGAAGCGCTGCAGGCTTTCCGTGCCATTGGTGGCCGTGGCTGGGGCCGCGTGGATTTCCTGAGGGATGAAGCCGGCCGCCATTACTTCCTGGAAGTGAATACGTCGCCGGGCATGACAGACCACAGCCTGGTGCCAATGGCCGCCAAAGCCAATGGCATCAGCTTTGACGAATTGGTGATCCGCATACTGGAGTTGGCGCGTGTGGGATAAACCCCAGGTCCTGAACTGGATCGCTAACTTCCTGTTTGCGCTGGCAGCGGTGCTGATGCTGTATGGCGCGCTGTTTGTGGTCGTGCACCTGCCGATTTTTCCTATCCGCCAGGTACGGGTGGATGGCTCGCTGGACCATGTAACGCGTGAGCAGATCAAGCTGATTGTCAGCCGCCACTTGCAGGGGAATTTTTTCACGATGGACCTTGAGCAGGCGCGCAGTTCGTTTGAAAAGCTGCCATGGGCAAGGTCGGTGAGTGTACGCCGCCGCTGGCCGGACAAGCTGGAGGTCACGGTAGAGGAGCATCGCGAATTGGCACGCTGGGGCGATATTGCGCTGGTGAATACCTATGGCGAACTGTTTCATGCGGCTTCGGATAGTGACCTGCCAGTGTTTTATGGGCCTGGTGATGGCGTGCATGAAGTGGCCGAGCACTACGGCAAATACAGTCAGCTGCTGTCGGTAGCCGGTATGCGGGTGAGCGAACTGGTGCTGACACCGCGCCGCGCCTGGCAGATACGCACCGACAAGGGCATGGTGATTGAACTGGGGCGCGAGCAGATGGATGAGCGGCTGGAAAAGTTTGCCGATGTGTATCAAGGCACGCTTTCCAAGCTGGGGGTGGCTGTGCGCTACGCCGATTTGAGATATCCGAACGGGTTTGCGGTACGCAAGCCTGAGACAGGCAAGGCCGAAAAACCGGCCACGAACGAGCCGATAACAGCCAAAGCGCGGGCGGCATAAGCACCACAATGAATGAATTGAAATACTGGAGAAATCAATGAGCAGGGTTAGAGATGATAAGAATCTTATCGTCGGACTGGATGTCGGCACATCGAAGATCGTCGCCATCGTGGCGGAGTTGCAGCCCGATGGTGGACTGAAAGTCATTGGTCTCGGACAGCATGCCTCGCGCGGCTTGAAAAAAGGTGTGGTGGTCAACATCGACTCCACCGTACAAGCCATACAGCGCGCACTGGAAGAAGCCGAGCTGATGGCGGACTGCAAGATCAGTACCGTGTTCACCGGCATCGCAGGCAGCCACATCAAGAGCCTGAATTCGCACGGCATGGTGAAGATCAAGGATGCCGAAGTGACGCAGATGGATGTCGATCGCGTGATTGAAACGGCGCGCGCGATTGCCTTGCCGTCCGATCAGCAGATCCTGCATATCCTCACGCAGGAATTCATTATCGACGGCCAGGAAGATGTGCGCGAACCACATGGCATGAGCGGCATGAAGCTGGAGGTGAAGGTGCATATCGTCACCGGCGCCGTGGCAGCCGCACAAAACATCGTCAAGTGCATCAAGCGCTGCGGCCTGGAAGTGACCGACCTCATTCTGCAACCGCTGGCTTCCAGTATGGCGGTGCTGACCGAAGACGAAAAAGAGCTGGGCGTATGCCTGGTGGATATCGGTGGCGGCACGACGGATATTGCCGTGTTCAAGCAAGGCGCGATACGCCATACCGCGGTGGTGCCGATTGCCGGTGACCAGATTACCAATGACGTGGCCGTGGCGTTCCGCACGCCTACGCAATCCGCTGAGGAAATCAAGATCAAGCATGGCTGCGCCCTGCGCCAGCTGGCGGATCCACGCGAAGTAGTGGAAGTACCGGGTGTGGATAACCGTGATCCACGTGAATTGTCCGTACAGACCCTTGCTGAAGTCATCGAGCCGCGCGTGGTTGAGCTGTATGAGTTTGTACTGGGTGAGCTGCGCCGCAGTGGCATGGAAGAAATGATTGCTTCCGGCATCGTCATCACCGGCGGTTCCGCCATGATGCGCGGCATGGTCGAGCTCGGCGAGGAGATATTCCACATGCCGGTTCGTCTGGGCATGCCGCGCTATGTGGGCGGTTTGTCAGAAGTGGTCGGCAATCCGCGCTACGCCACGGGTGTGGGCCTGGTGTTGATGGGCAAGCAGCAGATTGAGCGTCAGTTGCAAGGACAAATGGAATCCACGTCCTTGAGCCAGATTTTCAGCAGGATGAAGAGCTGGTTTCAGGGCAATTTTTAGTAGCAGCAAGTAGCAGTGTCATCAGTAGCACGTGATTTAAGGCAGATTTTGTTAGGCAGACAACAAGGAGGATGTACAGATGTTTGAAATTATGGATAGAGATTCGCAAGAAGCGGTCATCAAGGTTATCGGTGTAGGTGGTTGCGGTGGCAATGCCGTTGCCCACATGATCGAAAAAGCGGTAGGCGGCGTGGAATTCATTTGCGCCAATACCGACATGCAGGCATTGAAGAAAAGCAATGCCAAGACCGTGCTGCAAATTGGTACGGACATTACCAAGGGTCTGGGCGCTGGCGCCCGTCCTGAAATCGGCCGCGAAGCCGCACTGGAAGATCGTGACCGCATCGCGGAAGTGATTGATGGCGCGGACATGCTGTTCATCGCCGCGGGTATGGGCGGTGGCACAGGTACTGGTGCTGCTCCTATCATCGCTGAAGTGGCCAAGGAAATGGGCATCCTGACCGTCGCTGTCGTGACCAAGCCATTTGCCTTTGAAGGCAAGCGCACCAAGGTTGCACAAGAAGGTCTGGAGGAACTTTCCAAGCATGTGGATTCTCTGATCATCATCCCGAACGAAAAGCTGATGCAGGTATTGGGTGAAGATGTACCTTTCCTCGAAGCATTCCAGGCTGCCAACGACGTGTTGCATAACGCCGTGGCCGGTATTGCCGAAATCATCAATTGCCCAGGTCTGGTCAACGTCGACTTTGCTGACGTACGCACCGTGATGTCCGAAATGGGTATGGCGATGATGGGTTCCGCACTGGCTACCGGTCCGGATCGCGCTCGCATTGCCGCCGAGCAGGCTGTTGCCAGCCCGCTGCTGGAAGATGTGAATCTGGCTAACGCCCGTGGCGTTCTGGTTAACATCACCGCCAGCACCTCGTTCAAGATGAAGGAATACTATGACGTTATGAACACCATCAAGGCGTTCACTGCCGAAGATGCGACCGTCATCGTTGGTAACGTAGTGGATGAGAGCATAGGCGATGGTCTGCGTGTGACCATGGTGGCGACAGGCTTGAATGGCATTGTAGGCCGTCGTCAGCAGAAGCCTGAACTGCGTGTGATGACCCAGGTGCGCGACGGTACCACCAACCAGCCGATGTTTGTTGGCGGTGGCGTGGTGGAAGACGAAAGCCCAGCGGTATTCAGCAGCAACGGCCGCCGTGCTCAGGTGGAAGCCATGAAGCTGTCGGGTGTGGAGGAATACGATATTCCTGCCTTCCTGCGCAAACAGGCTGACTAGCCAGTACAGCATCAAGGTCTGAGCTGGTGTCGTCCTGACACAGGCTGTCAGCGTTGATGCAGGGGGCAACCCCGCATGTAAAAGCCAGTAAAACAGGCGAAAACCGTGTGGTTTTCGCTTGAGGAAAGCTGCCGGCTATGGCGGCGCATATGCTATGATGTTGAAATAATTGAGGTTAATGCCGCAGTGCTTAATGCTGCGGCCCAAGTATTAACGGGTTGTATACCCAGGGTGTAAGAAATCATGTTGAAACAACGCACACTGAAAACCGTGATCCGCGCCACCGGCGTCGGGCTGCATACAGGCGACAAGGTCGAGATGACCTTGCGCCCGGCTGCGCCCGATACCGGAATTGTGTTCCGTCGTGTCGATCTGCCCGATACGGCGGCATTCAAGGTGCAGCCTCAATTCGTTACCGATACCCGTTTGTGCTCAGCCTTGGAGCATGGCGGCAGTCGCGTAGCCACCGTCGAGCATTTGATGTCCGCCCTGGCCGGCCTTGGTGTAGATAATGTGCGGGTGGATCTCACCGCCGGTGAAGTGCCCATCATGGATGGCAGCGCCGGTCCGTTTGTCTTCCTGCTGCAGCAGGCAGGGATAGTCGAGCAGCCTGCGCTCAAGAAATTCATTCGTATCAAGAAAACAGTGGAAGTCCGCGATGGCGACAAATGGGTGCGCTTCGACCCCTATTTCGGCTTCAAGCTGGATTTCACTATCGATTTCAATCATCCGGTGTTTGAACACAGCGGCAAGCGCGTTGTGATCGATTTTGCTGACAACTCCTATATCAAGGAGATCAGCCGTGCGCGTACTTTCGGCTTCATGCATGAAGTCGAGTACTTGCGTTCCAATGGTCTGGCCCGTGGCGGCAGCCTGGATAACGCCATCGTGCTGGATGAATACCGCGTGCTGAACAACGATGGCTTGCGCTATGACGACGAGTTCGCCAAGCACAAGGTGCTGGATGCCATTGGCGACCTCTATGTTCTGGGGCATCCGGTAATCGGTGCGTATACCGCCTATAAATCCGGCCATGCCATGAACAATCAGCTGTTGCGCAATCTGCTGGCCGATCAGGAAGCGTGGGAATATGCCACTTTCGAGCGTACCGAAGAAGCGCCTAGCGGCTTCCAGGCACCGATAGGCATGCCGCCTGTCCTGCAATACGCCTGATCCCGGGTAATCCCTGATGCTGGTCTTGCGACTTTTACTGGTCATCGGGGTCATCGCGGTGGCTGTTTCCATGGCGGTTTACCTGCTGTCCGGCGATAAACGCTACCTTCGCTTTTCCTGGCAATTGATCAAGTTCACCGGTGTTTTGCTGTTTGTGGCGGCGGTCATCATGGCCATGGGCCGCATTATCCTGTTCTGATTTCCTTGGTGTAATCTCACAGCCCAGGGCTGGTTTGTCCGCGCAGGATTGCGTGGCAAAACGTGTCCTATTCGTGCCCCATAGCCAGTAGCCCTGTGCTATGCTTTTCTCAGTAGTAATCGACACAGGCTTTACCCATGCAACGGTACTCCGCAGTTTTCAGTTTTGCTTTCATGCTCATGGTGTCCACGGCGGCGTCTGCACTCCTTGTGCCTGCAGCACAGGCTGCCAGCAATGAAGAGTTGTTCAACGATGCCCGCATTGCCTACAAAAACCGGGATGATCTTAGCCTGGAACGTGACTTGCAGCAGATGCAGGCACAAGACTACCTGCTCGCCCCTTATGCCGATTACTGGTTGATGCTGCTGAGGCTCAACCAGTCGGACAGCCAGACCGTACGCACTTTTCTCGCCCAATATGCCGATATGCCATTTGCCGACCGCGTGCGCGGCGAGTGGCTCAAAGGCCTCGCCAAGCGCCAGGAGTGGGCGACCTTTTTTGATGAGCTCCCCGCCTTGAAGCGGGATGATGCCGGGGTCAGCTGTTATGCCCTGGAAGGTCGCGCCATCCGTGGCGATAGCGATGCCCTGGCGGAAGGCCGAACACTCTGGATGAGCACCGCCGAGCAACCGGCCAATTGCCTCGCCTTGTACGATCGCATGCAGAAAAATGGCGCCTTGAGCAATGATCTGATCTGGGAAAAGTTCAGGTTGCTGTTGGCCGATAACAAGGTGAGCCCGGCCAAGCTGGTGGCACAGCGTATATCGACGATGGATGCCGCAGCCCTAAAATTATTGGACAAGACTTATCAGAATCCGCAGCAGGCGCTCGAAAAGAAAACACTCAGCCTGAAAAACCGCTATGGCCGTGAGCTCAATCTCTATGCGCTGGACCGTCTGGCGCGCACGCAGCCCTTGTATGCGCTGGATATGTGGCAAAAGCTGCAAGCATCATTTGAGCCTGCCGAGCAGGATTATTTCTGGAGCAGGTTAGCCCTGCATGCCGCGCGTCGGCATGACCCGGCCGCCCTGAGCTTTTATGACCGCGTGCCTGCGGCTGCCCTGGATAAGGAACAGATGGCCTGGAAGGCCCGTGCCGCGCTGCGTGTCAGCGATTGGCCACGATTGCTGAACACCATTGCCGAAATGCCAGCCACGCAGCAGCAGGAGGCCGCCTGGCGTTACTGGAAAGGCCGCGCGCTGAAAGAGCAAAAGCAGATCCCTGCGGCCAATGCCCTGCTGGTGCCGTTGTCGCGTGAGCGCAGCTATTACGGTTTGCTGGCGGAAGACGAACTGGGCGACGTGCTGAGTGCGGTGCCTGCCAGCTATCGCCCCACCTCGGCAGAAGTGGAAGCCGTGAGTGCCGTGCCCGGGATACAGCGGGCCATGGAACTGCAGCGCTATGACATGCGCTGGGAGTCGCGCACCGAGTGGGCGGCAGCGACCACCGGCTTTGATGACAAACAGATGATTGCCGCTGCCGAGCTGGCCGCGAAGCAGGAGTGGTATGACCTCGCGATTATTACCGCCGACAAGACCACCAGCACGCATGATTTTTCCTTGCGCTATCCCACGCCTTATCGCGAAATCGTGCGCGGTTTTGCCAAGGAACAGGGGCTGGATGAGGCCTGGATTTACGGTCTGACCCGTCAGGAAAGCCGTTTCATGCACTATGCCAAATCCGGCGTAGGTGCCTCCGGCCTGATGCAGGTGATGCCTGCCACTGCCAAATGGATCGCCAAGCGCATGGGGTTGGATAACTATCAGAACACCATGATTCACCAGCTGGATACCAATGTGCAGCTGGGGACTTACTATATGCGTTACACGTTGGATCTGATGGGCGGGCAATCCCTGATGGCAACCGCGGCCTATAATGCAGGACCGGGGCGCGCCCGGCGCTGGATGGCGGATCAACCGCTGGAGGGGGCGATTTATGCCGAAACCATTCCTTTCAGCGAGACGCGCAACTATGTGCAGAAGGTCATGGGCAATGCTTATTATTATGCGCATCGCCTGGGCACTAAAATACTAAGCCTCAAGCAGCGGCTCGGCACAGTGGGCGGCGGCGGAGGGGTAATGACGACGGAAGAGGCGGAAAACTAAGCATGAAAATAAAACAAATATGTGTACTCGGTGGTTCTGGCTTTGTCGGTAGCGCAATTGTTCACCGTTTGAGTGCGGCCGGTTATCTGGTCAAGGTGCTGACGCGTCGGCGTGAAGCCAGCAAACACCTGATCCTGCTGCCCAATGTGCAAGTCGTGGAATGCGATGTCATGGATGATCAGGCCTTGCGTACGCACCTGACAGGCTGTGATGGGGTGATCAATCTGATAGGCATACTGCATGAGAGCCGCAAAGCCAGCTTCGAGGCCATGCATGCCGAGCTGCCCAGCCGCCTGGTGCAATTGTGTGTGAAGCTGGGTGTCTGTCGCCTGCTACACATGAGCGCCCTCCAGGCGGCGCCCGATGCGCCCAGTGTCTATCTGCGCTCCAAGGCAAAAGGCGAAGCGGCCGTACTGGCCAATGCGGATCGCCTGAATGTCACCATCTTCCGGCCATCGGTCATTTTTGGCCGCAATGACAGCTTTCTCAATCTGTTTGCCAGCCTGGTCAAGCTCATGCCTGTGGTCGCCCTGGCGAAACCCCAGGCACGCTTTCAGCCCGTATGGGTGGAAGATGTAGCGCAGGCATTTACCAATGCCATTGAAAATGCCGAGACCTTTGGTCAGGTATATGAATTGGGCGGCCCACGCGTGTACACCATGAAAGAGCTCATTCTGTTCGTTGCGTTTGTGCTGGGCAAAAAGCGCATGGTGGTCGGGCTTAACGACAAGCTTTCTTACCTGCAGGCCTATGCGCTGGAAAAAATGCCCGTCAAGCTGATGACGCGTGACAACCTGAGCTCCATGGAAGTGGATAGCGTGACCAGTGCACCTTTCCCCGCTGTGCTGGGCGTCACGCCTACCGCGCTGGAAGCGGTGGTGCCTGAATACCTGACCAATGACACGCCACGCAACGCCTATAACCGTTTTCGTGGCCTGGCCGGTCGCTAGGTCCTGGTGGGCATGCAAACCTTTGTCGTGGGCGGAGCCGTGCGTGATGCACTGCTGGGCCTGCCCGTGCAGGATCAGGATCATGTCGTGGTCGGCAGCACCCCGGCAGAAATGGAGGCGGCTGGTTTTCGTCGTGTCGGCAAGGATTTTCCTGTCTTCCTGCATCCGGATACCCACGAAGAATATGCGCTAGCCCGCACCGAGCGCAAAACCGCCAAGGGGTACAAAGGATTTGAGGTGCATGCATCCCCTGATGTCACGCTGGAAGAAGACCTGGCGCGACGCGACCTCACCATCAATGCCATCGCCCGCGCTGAGGATGGCAGCCTGATTGATCCCTACCATGGCAAAGCGGACCTGGAGGCGCGCATATTGCGCCATGTCAGTCCGGCATTTGCCGAAGACCCGGTGCGCATCCTGCGAGCCGCACGTTTTGCCGCAAGATTTACCGAGTTTACCCTGGCTCCCGAAACCCTGGCCCTGATGCAGCAGATGGTCGCCGATGGCGAGGTCGATGCCCTGGTGCCTGAGCGGGTCTGGCAGGAGATGGCCAAGGGCCTGATGGAGGCTAAGCCTTCACGCATGTTTGAGATGCTGCGTGCCTGCGGGGCCTTGCAGAGAATATTTCCCGAGCTGGATCGCCTGTGGGGCGTGCCGCAACCAGCCCAGCATCATCCCGAAATCGACACGGGCGTGCATGTCATGATGGTGATTGACTATGCGGCCAGCCAAGGCTATTCATTGCCAGTTCGTTTTGCCGCCTTGACGCATGACCTGGGCAAGGGCACCACGCCGCCGGATATCTGGCCACGGCATATTGGCCATGAGCTGCGCAGCGTGGATCTGCTCAAGGATGTGGTCAAGCGCCTGCGCGTGCCCAACGATTGCCGCGAGCTTGCGCAGCTGGTGGCCAGGTTTCATGGCAAGGTGCATCAGGTTAACGCCATGCGGCCGGATACCCTGCTGCACTTTCTGCAGGAGCTGGATGCCTTGCGTCAGCCGACGCGGTTTGACGATTTTCTTAAGGCTTGCGAGTGCGATTCGCGCGGCCGTGCTGGCTTTGAACACAAAGCTTTTCCTGAAGCGGCTTATCTCAAGCAGCTGCTGCAAGCCGTGATGCAGGTGGATGCTGGCGCCATTGCCCGACAGTTTTCCCATCCCGAAGAGATCAAAAGTGCGGTATTTGCCGCCAGGCTGAGTGCCTTGCAGGAAGTATTGGCTGTCCGACATTCCTGAAAAACGTCACCATGCGGTGACACTTTCAGTCGCGGCGACTGAGGCATACGCTGCCTGTCATTCGCTACACCTTCAATGGAAGCCAATAGCCACGGCACTTGCAAGCAGCATGCACGCAGATTGTTGCGTATCAGGCATGCATCTGGTGCATATTGATCGTGCTTTGTGCATGCCAGCTCGAACGCCAACTGGCTAATGCTATAAATCGCCGCATTTAAACGCTTTTTGACGATTTTTTGCCAGAAACCTATGCTTTATGCAAGTTGGCACGCGGATTGCTTTAGTTACACCAAACGTAACTTAAGGAGTCTGCACCATGAAACGAGCACTTGGTACTTCCTTGATCGCCGCGGTTGTTGGTCTTTCTCTCAACCACGCGGCACAAGCAGCGGAAATGCCTGGCAATCAGGCAGTCACAACCAACTTCAGCATCAGTGAACCGGTGGCATTGACCGCCAACACTGCTACCTTGCTGGCTATGGCTGATACTGGCCGGGCCGACCGCTTTTCCATGACGGCCATGGCAGATAGCAATATCGGTTTTGATGCACCAGCCGCGCCTGCCCAGTCCACCGAGCTGGCTTTGCGGCCAGTTCCTGAGCCCAAGGCAGTCATGCTGCTGACGGGCTTGGGCTTGCTGATGTTTGTAGGTTATCGCCGTTCGCGAATGTAGTCAGGCTGTCGGTTCGGATAATAAAAAAGGCGGACATGTTCCGCCTTTTTTATTATCTCTGTTAACAGAGCGTCTGTGCCGACTGAACCTCTGTTTCAGTTGATCAGCAGCCCGAGTTGCTGCTGTACGAATTCCATGGGTTTGCGCTTGAAGCCACTCTTGGCGAATTGCTGCCAGCGACCCACGACAAAACACAGCATCAGATTGGCCTTGGCTTCGGGTTGCAGTTCACGCCCAGTCTGGGTTTCTGCAATCCGCAGGCTTTGCTTGAGCGTGGACTCAATGCGATCAAATAACTGATTGATGCGGGTTTGCAGCGCGTCATCCTCATTCACCAGCGCGTCACCAATCAGTACCCGTGTCATGCCGGGATTTTTTTCCGCGAACAGCAGCAGGATGGTCACAATGCGCTGTGCCTGCTTCATGCCTTCGGTTTCTTCGCTGGTGATTTTATTGATCAGGCCAAACAGGGTTTGCTCGATGAATTCGATCAGGCCACCAAACATCTGCGCCTTGCCTGCGAAGTGGCGATAAAGCGCCGCTTCAGACACATTCAGGCGAGCAGCCAGAGAGGCGGTGGTAATCTTTTCGCGCTTGGGCGTTTCCAGCATTTTTGCCAGCGTTTCCAGAATCTGTTGTTTGCGTTCTCCAGCCATTGCTCATCCTTGCTAGGTAATAAGGTTAGCGGATTTTAGGGGAAAACGTCGCTGAGTGAAATAGCTGACTGCCTGCTGTTTCTATATTGTGTGACGAGTAAGCGCTAACACGCTGTTTAGTCTGGCAGATACGTAACATGGTTTGTGCAAACGACGTGTGATGTGCACGGTTTTCATGCCCAGGCGACGTGCGGTACGCAGGGCGGGGAGATTATCTTCGACCATGATGCACTGGCCGGGATGGGCGTGCAGGGTGCGCAGCAAACTCTGAAAACCGCGCACGGAAGGCTTGGGGTGAAAGCGCGTGGACTCGACGCTATGCACAATCTCGAACATGTCTTCCACGCCAATCAGCTTGAGTACGCGCAGAGCGTATTGCATGGGCGCATTGGTGAACACGACTTTGCGCCCAGGCAGGCGCAGCAGGGCATGTCGCAGGCGCTTGGCATGCACCACCATGTCAGGCAGGTTCATCAGTTCATGGGTGCGTACCAGAAAATGGTAAGGGTCAGTGCCATGATGCCGCATCAGCCCTTTCAGCGTGGCGCCATAAATACGCCAGTAACGCTGACGCAAGGCATGGGCTTCCGCCTCGCCTAGCGCCAGGGTGTCCATGATGTACTGCGTCATGGCACGATTGAGGTGCGGGAAGATATGGGCGGACGCGTCGTGCAGCGTGTCGTCCAGATCAAAGATCCAGATAGGGCGCAAAGCGGGCGTCTGGCTTTACTTTGCCTTGATCAGGGTGCCCACCCCTTCATCGGTCAGCACTTCCAGCAGCAGGGCGTGCTCCACCCGGCCGTCGATGATGTGTACCGATTTGACGCCACTGCGCGCGGCATCCAGCGCTGAGCTGATCTTGGGCAGCATGCCGCCGGAAAGGGTGCCATCGGCCACCAGATCGTCAATCTGCTTGGGGGTCAGGCCGGTCAGCAGATTGCCTTCCTTGTCCAGTACGCCAGGTGTATTGGTCAGCAAAATGAGTTTTTCTGCGCCGAGGATTTCGGCCAGCTTGCCAGCCACGACATCGGCGTTGATGTTGTAGGTTTCGCCTTCCGTGCCCACGCCGATCGGCGCGATCACCGGAATAAAGTCACCACTATCCAGGAACTGGATCAGGCTAGGGTCTATGCCGCTGATTTCCCCGACCTGGCCAATGTCGATCATTTCGTCCGGCTTGTCCTTGTTGGGGATCATCAGCTTGTGCGCGTGGATGAAGTTGCCATCCTGCCCGGTCAGGCCCACTGCCTTGCCGCCGTTACGGTTGATCAGGTTGACGATTTCCTTGTTGACCTGACCGCCCAGCACCATTTCCACGATATCCATGGTTTCTTCATCGGTGACGCGCATGCCCTGGATGAACTCGCCCTTTTTGCCCAGGCGGTCCAGCAGCTCGTTGATTTGCGGGCCGCCGCCATGCACCACGACGGGATTCATGCCGACCAGCTTGAGCAGCACGACATCGCTGGCAAAGCATTCCTTGAGGTGCGGGTCGGTCATGGCGTTGCCGCCGTATTTGATGACAATGGTCTTGTCAAAAAAGCGTTTGATGTAGGGCAGGGCTTCCGCGAGGGTCTGGGCTTTTTGCGCGGAGGTGGTGTCGTTCAGCATGTGGTGTCTCGGCGTTGGCAATGCTGTGCATTTTACCTTGAACGGCTGCATTTGAGATGGTGTAATCTTCTAAAAAACAAGGGGTATGGCGATGACGTCCGATATTGAAATTGCGCAACAGGCCAGCATCCTTCCCATGGAGGACATCGCGGCCCGTTTGGGGCTGCCTGTCGAGGCGCTGGAGTTGTATGGCGCCCACAAGGCCAAGATCAATCTGCACAAACTGCCCGTGCCTATGGACGCCAGGCAGGGCAGGCTGATACTGGTCAGTGCCATCAGCCCGACCCCGGCTGGCGAAGGCAAAACAACTACAACCATAGGCCTGGGCGATGCCTTGCAGCGCATAGGCAAATCGGTATGCATCTGTTTGCGCGAGCCCTCTATGGGGCCGGTATTCGGCATGAAAGGTGGAGCGACGGGTGGTGGTCATGCCCAGGTCATGCCGATGGAAGACATCAATCTGCATTTCACTGGCGATTTTGCTGCGATTGCAGCGGCGCACAATCTCCTCGCAGCGCTCATCGATAACCACCTGCATCAAGGCAATGCGCTCGGGCTGGATGTGCGGCGCATTACCTGGCGCCGCGTGCTCGATACCAATGACCGCGCCTTGCGCCATGTCGTGGTCGGGCTGGGCGGCAAGGCCAACGGCTATCCGCGTGAAGACGGCTTTGACATCGTGGTGGCTTCCGAAGTCATGGCGATTCTGTGCCTTGCCTCTTCGCTGGCCGATCTCAAGCGCAGGCTGGGCAATATTGTGGTGGGCTATCGCACCGATGGCCAGGCGGTGACGGCAGGGCAATTGCAGGCGCAAGGCGCCATGGCCGTATTGCTGAAAGAAGCGATCAAACCCAATCTGGTGCAGACGCTGGAACATACTCCGGCCCTGATACATGGCGGCCCCTTTGCCAATATTGCCCATGGCTGCAACTCGGTGGTGGCGACGCGACTGGCATTGCAGCATGGTGATTATGTGGTCACCGAAGCCGGCTTCGGTGCCGACCTGGGAGCCGAAAAATTCATCGATATCAAATGCCGCAAGAGCGGTTTGCGGCCGCATGCATGCGTGATAGTGGCGACTATACGCGCACTCAAGTACCACGGCGGGCAAGCTCTCTCTGCCTTGCCGCAGGAGAGTCTGTCAGCCCTCAAGCAGGGCCTTGCCAATCTGCAGAAGCATGTGGAGAACGTCAGTACGCATTACGGTTTGCCCTGTGTGATCGCGCTGAACCGTTTTTCGCAGGATACCGAGGCCGAGTTGGCGCTGGTGCAGGCCTGCATGGCGGAGCAGGGCGTCAAGGTGGTGCTATGCACGCATTGGGCCGATGGGGGTGCCGGGGCGGAAATGCTGGCGCATGAGGTGGTGCGTCTGGCAGCGGCTGAGTCCACGATGCGCCTGGTGTATGCCGATGAAGACAGCTTGTGGGAGAAGCTGCGCAAGCTCGCGACGGCAGTCTATGGCGCTGCGGATATTGCCGCCCCGGCGCAGGTGAAGGCGCAGCTGCAAGCCTGGCAAGATGCCGGCTATGGCCATTACCCTATCTGCGTAGCCAAAACCCCCTATTCTTTCACCACAGATGCGGCGCAGCGCGGGGTGCTTGCCGGCCATACGCTGACGGTGCGCGAGGCCAGGCTGTGCGCTGGCGCGGAATTCATTGTGCTGATTTGCGATGGCGTGAATACCATGCCCGGCCTGCCAGCCGAACCCGCTGCCCATCGTATCGATATTGATGACCAGGGGAATGTCAGCGGATTGTCCTAGCCTGAGACCTGCCCATGTCAGCGGGGGATATCTGAATGCATGTATGGGCAGAAAGTCCTGAGAAAAGAAAAGCCCCGACGGTGGGTCGGGGCTGGGGCAGGCAACTTGTGATTACCTGGGTAACTGCTGCTTTACGTTAATTAATGGTGAGTTTTCTGGCGCTGGTTGCCGCTTTTTTCGGCAGCGTCAGTTGCAGTACGCCGTCGCGGTATTGGGCTTCGGCGCGACTGTCATCAAGTTCATTCGCCAGCTCAAAGCTGCGCGACAGTTTGCCGTAGTGACGTTCGCTGCGTAGCAGTCGTCCGCCTTCCTTGACATCCTGTTCGCGTCTGGATTCCGCACTGATGGCCACACGATTGCCATCAATGGTGACGTGGATGTCTTCTTTTTTTACGCCGGGCAGATCAGCATGCACGGTGTAATGGTCGTCGTGTTCTTGCACGTCAATTTTCAATACGGCGGAGCGCTCAGCGCTGACTGGACGGAAAAAGCCCTTGAAGACATCGTCAAACGGATCCAGCGCGTTGACGGTGAAGGGATCGAAACGGGTAAGGTTGGCCATGTTTAATCTCCTTTAATGAGGTTGGGAATTGTGTTCCTGTTGTCATTAATGGGATCGGGCTTTTTGTTTTCAAGCCCCCATCCGTATCTATTTTGCCGCCCATGCGGCCTGGTTTTTACAGTTGCTTGGTAAATACCTTGGAGCGGCGTTGCAGGTTGTAAAGCTGCTGCCGCTGTTGCGGCAGGGCATTCACATCGCGCTCGATGAATCCTCGCTCTTCAAACCAGTGCTCGGTATGGGTGGTTAGGACAAATACCGATTTCAGGCCTTGCTCTTTGGCAATGCTTTCGCAGTATTGCAGCAGCCGGTCGCCACGTCCGCCACGGCGATAGGCATGATGCACCGCCATGCAGGCGAGCTCTGCGGTTTTTTCTTCCGGGAAAGGGTAAAGCGCCGCGCAGCCGATAATGCGGCCATCGTGTTCCATGACATGAAAGCGGCTGATTTCCATCTCCAGCCGTTCACGGCCACGTCGCACCAGCACGCCTTCGGCTTCCAGTGGCTCGATCAATTGCAATATGCCGCCTACATCGCTGATTTCTGCTTCGCGCATGGATTCCAGCGGCTGCTCGGTCACCATGGTGCCGATGCCGTCATAGGTAAACAGCTCCTGCAGAATCGCACCATCAATATGGCGGCTGATCAGGTGCGTGCGGGCTACGCCCTGATCGCAGGCGCGTACGGCGGCGGGCAGGTAATACGCTTCATCTTCACTGAAATTCTGTGCGCCGCTGCCCTGCGTGTTGTTTTCCACATTGCGCAGCAGGTTCTTGGCTTTGAGCGCCGTCATTTCACGCAGCAGTTCGCCGCGCACGTTGTGTACGCCGTTGGCATCCATCAGAAAGATCAGCTTGTCTGCGTCCAGGGCGGCGGCGGCGCTCACGGCCACGTCTTCCAGCGTCAGGTTGAACACTTCGCCGGTTGGGGAGTAACCCAGCGGCGACAGCAGCACCAATTCGCCGTCGTCCAGCCGCTTCTGGATGCCAATCGCATCGACTTTGCGCACGGTGCCGGTGTGCTGCAAATCGACGCCATCGCGCACGCCCAGTGGTCGTGCCGTGACAAAGTTGCCGCTGGCAACGCGGATATCCGAGCCAGCCATCGGGGAGTTGACGATGCCCATGGAGAGCTGGGCCTCGATTTCTACCCGAATGGCGCCATTGGCTTCTTTTACAGCTTCCATGGCTTGCGCATCGGTCACCCGCAGGCCGTTGACCAGGCGGGTTTCGATGCGGGCGCGCTTCAGGCGCGATTCGATCTGGGGCCGGGCGCCATGCACCAGCACCAGCCTCACTTCCAGGCTGGCGAGCAGGTTGAGGTCATGCGACAGGGCGGTAAACTGTCCGTCTTCAACGACTTCGCCACCAAAGGCGATCACAAAGGTCCGGCCGCCAAAGGCGTGAATATAGGGCGCGGCCGAGCGGAACCAGCGCACAAAATCCTGGGGGTGCTGCATGGGGCGCGGTGTCGTCGCGGGGGTGGTGGCCGTGTCGGCTTGCGCGTATAGCTGGGCGGGTGTGCAGTCCAGCGCATGACAAAGCTTGCGCAGCATGGGCTCGGAAACGCCTTGCGCCCCGCGCTCGATGCGGGAGAGGTTGCCGCTGTCCGTGCCTACATTGGCTGCGAGGGTTTGCAGGGTGAGCGCGAGTGTTTTGCGCCGTTTGCGGATGGCTTGGCCCAGTGACATGGCGGTGTCCTTTTATGTAATGCGCAGACTTTATATAAATTTTGCGTAATTTGCAATTAATGAAATGGGTCTGTCTTGCCGAGCGGCAAAGGCGATGCTATAAACAGCCTTGATTCACCTTCATTCCAATAACATCAATATCGGTGGCTTCATGATCAGATCCCTGTTTGCCCGACTGCCGCGCACGGCCACAGCGCCTTTTTGTCCGTCCGAAGTGCGTGGCACGGTTCAACTGGCCCCTGGGCTACCCTTCTGGAAAAAGCTGCTGAAATTTGCTGGCCCCGGTCTTCTGGTCGCAGTGGGGTATATGGATCCGGGCAATTGGGCAACGGATATCGAGGCTGGTTCCAAATATGGCTATGCGCTGCTTTTCGTGATTTTAAGCTCCAGCCTGATTGCCATTTTTCTGCAGGGCTTATGCATACGCTTGGGCATCGCCAGCCGTCGCGATCTGGCACGCTTGTGTCGTGAGCACTACAGTCGGCCGGTCAATCTCACTTTGTGGGCCATGGCGGAGCTGGCGATTATTGCCTGCGATCTGGCGGAGGTGCTGGGCGCGGCCCTGGCGCTGCATCTGCTGTTTGGCTGCTCGATTCTGACGGGGGTGGTGCTGACGGCCTTTGATACGCTGATAGTCCTCGGTCTCAAGGGCAAAGGCTTCCGTCAGGTGGAGGCAATCGTGCTGGGGCTGATAATGACCATCAGCTTGTGCTTTGTGGTGCAACTCTGGCTGGTGGGGCCCGATTTTGCCGCTGCTGCTGCGGGCCTGGTGCCATCGGGCGCCGCCTTGCACGATGCTGAGGCGCTTTACCTTGCCATCGGCATTCTGGGGGCGACGGTGATGCCGCATAATCTCTACCTGCATACCTCCATCGTGCAGACGCGCGTGGTGAGCGATCGTCCGGCTGACAAGCGCGAGGCCATCCAGCTTTCTACGATTGATACCGTGGTGTCGCTCAGCCTGGCCTTTTTCGTCAATGCGGCGATTCTGGTGCTGGCGGCCGCGGCTTTTCACGCCAACGGCCACAGTGATGTGGCCGATATTCAGGATGCCCACCAGTTGCTGAGTCCGGTATTGGGTACAGCCGCTGCTGGCGTGTTGTTTGGCCTGGCCTTGCTGGCGGCCGGGCAAAGCTCCACGCTGACCGGTACGATTGCGGGGCAGGTGATCATGGAAGGGTTTCTTGATCTCAAGATTCCCTGCTGGCAACGCCGTCTGATTACCCGGGGTCTGGCGCTCATCCCCGCGTTTATCGGGGTGTCGTTGTGGGGTGAGGGGGCAGTGGGCAAGTTGCTGGTGCTCAGTCAGGTGGTGCTGAGCTTTCAGCTGCCGTTTGCCATTTACCCATTGATGCGGCTCGCCAGCAACCGCAAGGTGATGGGGGAATTTGCCATCGGCTGGATGAGTCAGGCGCTGGCGTGGTTTCTGTTTCTGATGATTTCCGCGCTGAATGCCTGGCTGGTGTTCCGGTTTTTTGTGGCTTAAAAATCACCCCATACTGTATTGATGGCAGCCAAGGCAGCAAGGGCGGCGGTTTCTGTGCGCAGGATGCGCGGGCCTAACTGCACTCCGGTAAAGCCCTGAGAGGCGGCCATGGCAATCTCTTCGCTGGTCAGCCCGCCCTCGGGGCCAATCAGCAGGCATATGGGGCCCTGGGGGATAGGGAGGTCTTGCAGGCGTGAGCTTGCCAGCGGGTCTAGCGTAATGCGCGTAGCAAACGGCGGGGCGCTTGCCAGCCATTTTGCCAGCGAGGTTGCTTGCCCGACCTCGGGCAGAAAGGCGCGGCCGGATTGTTCGCAGGCCGAGATGGCGACGTTTTGCCAGTGTTCGCGACGCTTGTCTGCCCGGTCGCCGTTGAGCTTCACCACACTCCGCTGGCAACTGATGGGCTGAATGGCGTGAATGCCGAGCTCTACCGATTTCTGTATCGTGAAATCCATGCGGTCGCCTGCTGAAATGCCCTGTGCCAATGTGATCTTCAGCCTGGACTCATTGCTGACGGCGACAGCCTGCCCGGTTTTTACGATGACTTCATTTTTGCGGATTGTTTCGATTTCGGCACTGTAATCATGCCCATCGCCATTGAATAAACGCAGGGCATCGCCCACCTGCAGGCGCAGTACCTTGATAGCATGGTTGGCGGCGGTGGCTGGCAGGGTGATCGAGCTGTTGCTGGTCAATGGCACATCGGAGAAAAAGCGGGGGCTGGACATAAGAGCCTAAGTGAATGTTAGTATTGCGGATTATTTTAAAAGATCGGCTTGCTGGCGGCGAGTTTTTATCGGGTATGCACGAGACTTTGCGCGCATTCAGTAGAAGGGCGCATATCTCCACCCGACATGCGGGCGAGCGGGTCATGGCAAGATAGGAGCAGTCGGTAAAAATGGCAAGCGTAAATCCCCCGGTATGTGACTTTGGCTGGAAGGCACCTGACTTCAGTCTGCCTGATGCGGATGGGCGAATCTGGACTCTGGCAGATATTCGCGGTGAGCGTGGCACACTTGTCATGTTCATCTGTAATCATTGCCCCTATGTGCAATCCATACGCCAGCGGCTGGTGAATGATGTGCGTGAATTGCAGGCGCAAGGCATCAATACGATTGCCATCCAGTCCAATGATATTGTCGCTTACCCGGAGGATGGTCCGGAGCGCATGCGGGAAGTGGTCGCTGAGTACGGTTTTTGCTTCCCATACGTTATTGATGAGAGTCAGAATGTCGCCCGTGCTTATGGGGCGGTGTGTACGCCTGATTTCTTTGGCTTTAATGCCGACCTCGAGCTGCAGTATCGCGGGCGTTTTGATGCATCGCGCAAAGAGCTTGCACCAGAGAGTAGCAGGGATTTATACCGCGCCATGGCGCAAATTGCGGCCACAGGTCAGGGGCCACGTGAACAAATTGCCAGTATAGGCTGCTCACTCAAATGGAAAGAGTGAGTCATTTAATAAAAGCTTGAGCTTGTATATTCCTCCATTAATTACTGAATCTGCATTGTATTCGCCCACCATTCAAGGGGTGCTAGCCAAGCTGATCGCACTTACCAGCGAACGCGATGTCAACGCGCTGGAGATTTCGCTCGCCCATGCCTTGTTTGAACTGGTAGCACCTGGCGCAGTTGCCATATACAAGCTTGAGGATGTCCATAGCAAGAAATTCGCCCTTACCGTGATGGAAGGTGGCGATGTCCCCAGCGCTCAGATTCCTGCCGATTTGCAGCATATGCTGGAGCAGTGCGTCGCCACTGGTCAGCGTCAGCAATACGTGCGGCAAGATGGTGAAACCGTCACGCTTTATCCTGTGAGCTGTGCCAAAAACAAGCCGTTGGCCGTGATTGGCGTTACCGCACCCGAAGTAGCCGGTTTCGACCAGATCACCGGCATGCTGCTGCAGGTGTATCAGAACTTCATCGCGCTGATTAATGATAACGAGCAGGACACCCTGACCGGGCTGCTTAATCGCAAGACCTTCGAGCACAAGGTCAACAAGGTGGTGACCCGCGTGCAAAATAGGCATCAGCGCGAAGACGATGCGCTGGGCCTGCACTATTACATGGCGATTTTTGACATAGATCACTTCAAGCTGGTGAACGACCGCTATGGCCATCTGCTGGGGGATGAGGTGCTGTTGCTGTTCGCGCAACAAATGACTTACAGCCTGCGCGATCACGATCTGCTGTTCCGTTTTGGCGGCGAAGAATTTGTCGCCATTTTTGAATGCCATGATCAGCAAGAAATGCAGATGGTGCTGGATCGTTTCCGCGAGCGCGTCGCCGAATTCGAGTTTCCGCAGGTGGGCCGCATCACCGTGAGTGCCGGTTATACCGAGATCATGGCCTACGATGTTTCCTCGCATATCATCGACCGGGCGGATGTGGCTTTGTATTATGCCAAGCATCATGGTCGCAACCGGGTTTGCAATTATGAGCGGCTGGTGGCAGAGGGCGCTCTCGAAAACAAGCGAAACGAAGGGGGAGTAGAGCTTTTCTAGTCCTTTTGATTAAACGGCGGTATTGCTCAAAAGTGGGTTCTAAGGAATAATTAGGCACTGAACGCGTACCGCAGCAGCAACGTTATATAGCGTTACATTCCCTGCATCAGGGGATTTCCAAAAGAATTTGAGGTAAGGCTTCTAGCCGGCTGAGACGGCCGGGTAGATGCCTTTTTTCTCTTTAACCGTGGGAGATTTTAATGGCAACTCGTGTAGATTTAGCAAACGCCATCCGTGCGCTTTCGATGGACGCCGTCCAGAAAGCCAACTCGGGGCACCCAGGCGCGCCTATGGGTATGGCGGAAATTGCAGAAGTAGTGTGGAACCACAACCTGAGCCACAACCCGACCAATCCTCAATGGGCTAACCGCGATCGCTTCGTGCTGTCCAATGGTCACGGCTCTATGCTGATTTACTCCCTGCTGCACCTGACTGGTTACGATGTTTCCATCGACGACATCAAGACATTCCGTCAATTGCATTCCAAGTGTGCAGGTCACCCTGAATACAGCTACGCTCCTGGCGTAGAAACCACCACTGGTCCTCTGGGCCAGGGTATTGCCAACGGCGTTGGTTTCGCCATGGCAGAAAAGCTGCTGGCCAGCCAGTTCAACAAGCCAGGCCACGACATCGTTGACCACTACACCTACGTGTTCCTGGGCGACGGCTGTATGATGGAAGGCGTTTCTCACGAAGCTTGTGCACTGGCCGGTACCTGGGGTCTGGGCAAGCTGATGGCTTTCTGGGATGACAACGGCATCTCCATCGACGGTCACATCGAAGGCTGGTACACCGATGACACCGCTAAGCGTTTTGAAGCATACGGCTGGCACGTTCAGTCTGTAGACGGCCATGACTCCGCTGCGATCCAGGCTGCTATCGACGCTGCCAAGAAGGTGACTGACAAGCCATCGCTGATCTGCTGCAAGACCATCATCGGCAAGGGTTCTCCAAACAAGTCCGGCAGCCATGACTGCCACGGTTCCGCACTGGGTGACGCTGAAGTGGCTGCTACTCGCGCCAACATCGGCTGGAACCACGAGCCATTCGTAATCCCTGCTGACGTATACGCAGGCTGGGATGCCAAGGCCAAGGGTGCTGCTGCCGAGTCTGCATGGGACGCCAAGTTCGATGCATACGCAAAGGCTTTCCCGGCAGAAGCCGCTGAATTCAAGCGCCGCATGGCAAATGAACTGCCAGCAAACTGGAAGGAAGCGACCACCAAGATGATCGCCGACTTCAACGAAAAGGCAGAAGGCGTTGCCAGCCGCAAGGCCTCGCAAAACGTCATCGGCGCTCTGGCTCCACTGCTGCCAGAATTCCTCGGCGGTTCCGCTGACTTGACCGGCTCCAACCTGACCAGCACTGGCAGCTTCGTGCACGTGGATGGCAAGAAGCCAGGTAACTACATCTCCTACGGTGTACGTGAATTCGGTATGGCTGCGATCATGAACGGTATGGCACTGCACGGTGGCTTGCTGCCATTCGGCGGTACTTTCCACATGTTCTCCGACTACATGAAGAACGGCATGCGTATGTCCGCGCTGATGAAGCAACGTGTTGTTTACGTGCTGACTCACGACTCTATCGGTCAAGGCGAAGACGGCCCAACTCACCAACCAGTGGAAAACACCTCCGGTCTGCGTTACATCCCACGCATGAACGTATGGCGTCCTGCTGATGCTACTGAAACTGCTGTGGCATGGGTAGCTGCTGTTGAGCGTACCGATGGTCCAACCAGCCTGGTGCTGAGCCGTCAGAATCTGCCTGGCATCAAGCACGATGCTGCGCAAATTGACCTGATCCGCAAGGGTGGTTATGTATTCTCCGACGTGGCTGGCAAGGCTGATGTGATCATCATCGCCAACGGTTCCGAGCTGGATCTGGCGATCAAGGCTGCTGCTGAGCTGAATGCAGCTGGTACCAAGGTGCGTGTGGTTTCCATGCCATCCACCAACGTATTCGATGCACAAGACCAGGCTTACAAGGACAGCGTGCTGACCCCAGGCGTGAAGCGTGTTGCAGTGGAAGCTGCTCACCCTGACTTCTGGCGCAAGTATGTTGGTCTGGAAGGTGCTGTGGTCGGTATCGACACCTTCGGCGAGTCCGCTCCTGGCGGCGTGCTGATGAAGCACTTCGGTTTCACGGTTGAAAATGTTGTGAAAACCGTAAAATCCGTACTGTAATAGTGTGTAGTTAAGTCAAAGGGAGCCAGTCTAGTGTTGGCTCCCTTTTTCTTTATCAGGGAAAGGAAAGACAAATGGCAATCAGGGTTGGTATCAATGGATTTGGCCGCATTGGCCGTATGGTGTTTCGTGCAGCAGCTCAGCATTTCACCGATATTGAAGTAGTCGCGATCAATGATCTGCTGGAGCCGGACTATCTGGCATACATGCTGAAGCATGATTCCGTGCACGGCAAATTCAAGGGTGATGTCGCTGTTGAAGGCAATCATCTGGTGGTGAACGGCAAGACAATCCGCCTGACCGCTGAAAAAGATCCGGCCAACCTCAAGTGGGACGAGGCCGGTGTGGATATCGTGATCGAATGTACCGGCTTCTTCCTGACCAAGGAAACCTGCCAGAAGCATATCGATGCGGGCGCCAAAAAAGTCGTGCAATCGGCTCCTTCCAAGGACGATACCCCCATGTTTGTCTATGGTGTTAACCATGCCAGCTACCAGGGCGAAGCGATTGTGTCGGCAGCTTCCTGCACCACCAATGGCCTGGCGCCGGTTGCCAAGGTGCTAAACGATGCCTTCGGCATCAAGCGTGGCCTGATGACCACGGTACACGCCGCCACGGCAACGCAGAAAACCGTCGATGGCCCATCCAACAAGGATTGGCGCGGCGGTCGCGGCATTCTGGAAAACATCATTCCTTCGTCCACTGGCGCTGCCAAGGCCGTCGGCAAGGTGATTCCTGCCTTGAACAAAAAGCTGACAGGCATGGCTTTCCGTGTGCCAACCTCGGATGTATCCGTGGTGGACCTGACCGTGGAACTGGAAAAAGAGACCAGCTACGAGCAAATCTGCGCTGCGATGAAAGCCGCGGCTGAAGGCGAACTCAAGGGTGTGCTGGGCTATACCGAAGAAAAAGTGGTGTCCACCGATTTCCGTGGTGAAACCTGCCCATCGGTATTTGATGCTGATGCTGGCATTCAGCTTGACCCGACCTTTGTCAAAGTCGTGGCCTGGTACGACAACGAGTATGGCTACACCTGCAATCTGATGCGCCTGGTGCAGCACGTCGCTAAATAAGGAGCTGGGCATGAAAGTCATCAAAATGACCGACCTGGACCTTAAGGGTAAAAAGGTACTGATTCGTTCTGATCTCAATGTGCCGGTCAAGGACGGCAAAGTGACCTCGGATGCCCGCATTACCGCATCCATGGCCACTATCGAGCACGCGCTGAAGGCGGGTGCCAAGGTCATGGTGACGTCTCATCTGGGGCGTCCGGAAGAGGGCGTGTATTCCGAGGAGAACTCGCTCAAGCCGGTTGCCGATGTCATTGCTGCCAAGCTTGGCAAGCCTGTGCGCCTGATCAAGGACTGGGTGGATGGCGGCTTTGACGTGGCCGACGGTGAACTGGTGCTGCTGGAAAACTGTCGTTTTAACAAGGGCGAGAAGAAGAATCTCGACGAAACGTCACAAAAATACGCCAAGCTGTGCGATGTGTTTGTGATGGATGCCTTTGGTACCGCCCACCGCGCAGAAGCTTCCACGCATGGCGTTGCCAAGTTTGCGCCCGTGGCTGCTGCAGGCATCCTGCTGGTACAGGAACTGGATGCGCTGGGCAAAGCCCTGCTCTGTCCGGCCCGGCCTATGGTGGCGATTGTCGGTGGTTCCAAGGTGTCGACCAAGCTGACCGTGCTGGAAAGCCTGGCTGAAAAAGTGGACCAACTGGTGGTGGGCGGCGGCATTGCCAATACCTTCCTCAAGGCCACCGGACATGAAGTCGGCAAGTCCTTGTGTGAAGATGATCTGGTGCCCACAGCCAAGGCGCTGATCGACAAAATGTCCGCACGTGGTGCAGCCGTGCCGATTGCCGTGGATGTAGTTGTCGGCAAGCAATTCGACGCCAACGAGCCTGCGGTGCTGAAAGACGCGAGTGACGTGGCCGCAGACGAGATGATTTTTGATATTGGCCCGAAATCTGCTGAGGAATTGGCGGAGATCATCATGAATGCTGCCACCGTCGTCTGGAATGGCCCGGTAGGGGTATTCGAGTTTGACCAGTTTGGTGAAGGTACCAAACGCATCGCGGAAGCCATTGCCCAGACCAAGGCGTTTACCCTGGCGGGCGGTGGCGACACCATTGCCGCGATTCAGAAGTATGATATCTATGACAAGGTGTCCTATATTTCAACGGCCGGTGGTGCTTTCCTGGAGTTTCTGGAGGGCAAACCGCTGCCAGCAGTTGAAATTCTGGAGGCACGCGCACGCGGTTAAGCCGATACGCGGGTATTCAGTAAAAAGGGGCGCTCGCGCCCCTTTTTTTATGGGCAGCCGTTATTTGTAATCTGGTTTCAGGTGGCAGCGTTTGCGGTCTGCAGACGATGGCCATTTCAGGAGGTAGCAATGGAATTACGCAGAACCAAGATCGTAGCGACGCTGGGGCCGGCCTCCAGTGAGCGTGAAGTGCTGGAACGCATGCTGGATGCCGGGGTGGATGTGGTGCGGCTGAATTTTTCGCATGGGCAGGCGGCAGACCATATAGCCCGGGCAGAGCTGGTGCGGGAGCTGGCGCGTGCGCGGCGGCGCTCGGTGGGCGTGCTGTGCGATTTGCAAGGCCCCAAAATCCGTATTGGCAAGTTTGCCGATGGCAAGATACTGCTGCGGCCCGGTGACAATTTCATTCTGGATGCAGATTGCCCCTTGGGCGATCAATCGCGCGTGGGCCTGGATTACAAAACCCTGCCACAGGAGGTCGTCACGGGCACGGTGCTGCTGCTGGACGATGGCCGTATCGTGCTCACCGTGGATTCGGTAGAGGGTAGTGCGGTCTATTGCACAGTCAAGGTCGGCGGCCTGCTATCCAATAACAAAGGCATTAATCGCTTGGGTGGTGGCTTGGCAGCCGAAGCGCTCACTGAAAAAGACCGCGAGGATATCAAGACCGCTGCTGCCCTGAGCGCCGACTATATCGCCATCTCGTTTCCGCGCAGCGGGGCGGATGTCGAACTGGCGCGACAACTGGTGCAAGAAGCAGGCGGCCATGCCCATATTGTCGCCAAGATCGAACGGGCAGAAGCGATACCCGCCCTGGAAGAGATTGTGGATGCCGCCGATGTCATCATGGTGGCGCGCGGGGATCTGGGCGTGGAAGTGGGCGACGCCGTGGTGCCCGGCTTGCAGAAACGCATGATCCGGCTGGCGCGCGCCAAGAACAAGCTGGTGATTACCGCCACGCAGATGATGGAATCCATGATCCTCAACCCCATCCCAACCCGGGCCGAGGTATCGGATGTGGCGAATGCCGTGCTGGATGGCACGGATGCGGTGATGCTGTCGGCGGAAACCGCGGCCGGCCAGTTTCCGGTGGAAGCGGTATCAGCCATGCATCGCGTATGCAAGGAAGCGGAGAAAGAATACTACGACGACAGCGTGCGACGCCTGGGACGTGATACCTTTGATGAAATCGATGAAGCGATTGCCATGGCCACCAGTTACAGCGCACGGCATTTCAACGTGAAGGCGATAGCCGCACTGACGCAGTCGGGCAAGTCGGCCATCTGGTTATCGCGCGCCAACAACAATGTGCCCATCTATGCGCTGACGCCAGAGCAAAATACGCGGCGCAAGCTGACGCTGTGCCGTGGGGTCTACCCTTATCGCATGGAGGTGGGCAGTCATGATATTGACCGTATTCTGTTTGATGCGGAAGAAGAGCTGGTATCGCGTGGTGTGGTGACCAATGGCGATTATATTTTGCTGACCTTTGGCCAGCCCATCGGCAAGGCTGGCAGCACCAATACCATGAAACTTGTCCAAGTAGGGGAACATCGCCAAAGTTAGGAGTTTGCCATGGCACTCATTACTCTCAGGCAGGCACTGGATCACGCGGCCGAATATGGCTACGCCCTGCCTGCGTTCAACGTCAATAACCTGGAGCAGATACAGGCGGTCATGCAGGCTGCCGATGCGGTGGATAGCCCGGTCATCCTGCAAGCCAGCGCGGGGGCACGTAAATACGCAGGCGAGATCTTCCTGCAGCATCTTGTGCTGGCCGCGATTGAAACCTACCCGCATATTCCTGTGGTCATGCATCAGGATCACGGCGCCTCGGCCGATGTATGTGTGCAGGCCATACGGCTGGGCTTTTCCAGTGTGATGATGGATGGCTCGCTGCGTGAAGATGCTTCTACCCCTGCAGATTTTGCCTACAACGTGGAAGTGACGCGTCGGGTAGTGGATATTGCCCATGCCGTTGGCGTGTCCGTGGAGGGCGAGCTGGGGGTGCTGGGATCACTGGAAACCGGCATGGCGGGCGAGGAAGATGGGGTTGGCGCCGAGGGCCACCTGGACCACAGCCAGTTGCTAACTGACCCGGAAGAAGCTGCCGATTTTGTACGGTTTACCAATGTGGATGCGCTGGCGATTGCGATTGGTACTTCGCATGGCGCCTATAAATTCAGCCGACCACCCAGCGGCGACATTCTTGCCATCGAGCGCATCCGTGAGATTCATGCCCGCTTGCCCAACACACATCTTGTCATGCACGGGTCATCCTCGGTGCCGCAGGAGTGGCTGCAACTGATCAATGCCCATGGTGGCGAGATTCCCGAAACCTACGGTGTCCCAGTGGAAGAGATTGTGCAGGGCATACGGCATGGCGTGCGCAAGGTAAATATTGATACCGATCTGCGCATGGCGTTTATTGGGTCGGCGCGGGAATTTTTGCATGGTGGACAGCACAATCGCGAGCTTGATCCGCGCAAGCTGCTGACGGCTGCCACGCAGGGTATGTCCAGCATCTGTCGGGCACGCTTTGAGGCATTCGGCTCAGCGGGTCAGGCATCGCGAATCCGGCCTGTGGCCTGTGCCGAGATGGCCCGCCGCTATCGGCAAGGCGAGTTAACCGCGCTGGTACAGCCTCGCCAGGGTGTGTGATGCTCGCGTAAGTGCTTGCTTATCTGCATATCGTGCGGGTGTGGTTGTCATGTAAAATAGCGCTCAGGCCAGCATGGCTGGATTCATTTGATGAATCTGGCGTAGTCATGGCATATAAGACAATATCAGGTAAAAACCTTGGGGAGCGCCAGCATGAAACCAAATAAATTTAGCAGCCTGGGCCAGTATGGCCTGGGCATTGTCGAGCAGATCGTATTGATCGTGATTGCACTGGCGACCGTGGTAGCTACCTATCAGCAGATTGCCCATATCTGGCAGGCCTGGGCAGTCACAGTGGGCGATTTGCTCCTGCTGTTCCTCTACCTTGAAGTCATGACCATGCTCAACCATTACCTGGGCTCGGGCAAGCTGCCAGTGCGCTATCCACTCTACATCGGCATTATTGCCCTGGCGCGCTATCTGGTACTGGATATCAAGGAGTTGGATGCCTGGCGCATTTTTGCCGTCTCGGCCTCCATCCTGCTCATTGCCATGGCGATTTTGCTGGTGCGTTACGGCCATGTGCGCTTCCCCTATACCGATGGCACGGATCTGCAATCCAAATAGGATCGTGATCCAGATAACCATGCCAGCACACCGCATTAACGCATATTGATTAAGGAATCCGTTTTGACAGCACCTCTCATGCGATCCAGCATTAACAGCCTGCCTCTGATCAATCAGGGCAAGGTCAGGGATATTTACGACATCGACGACAAGACCATGCTGCTGGTGACGACTGATCGCCTGTCGGCTTTCGATGTGATTTTGCCAACGCCGATTCAGGACAAAGGCGCCGTGCTGACCCAGATTGCCAATTTCTGGTTTGATAAGCTGGGGCATATTGTTCCCAATCACCTGACCGGCATTGCCCCGGAAAGCGTGGTGTCAGACCCCGCGGAAAAAGCCCAGCTGGCGCGTCGTGCGCTGGTGGTCAAAAAACTGAAGCCGCTGCCGATCGAAGCCATTGTGCGCGGCTATCTGGTGGGTTCCGGCTGGAAAGAATACAAAGCCTCGGGCACCGTATGCGGCATCGCCCTGCCAGCAGGTTTGCAAGAAGCTTCACCATTGCCACAGCCACTGTTCACTCCATCCAGCAAAGCCGAGATGGGTGACCATGACGAAAATATCACACTGGAAAAATGCGCCCAGCTGCTGGGCAAAGAGCTGGCCGAAAAAGTGGCCCGCATCAGCATTCAGCTCTATACCGAAGCCGCTGCCTATGCATTGACACGCGGCATTATCATTGCCGACACCAAGTTTGAGTTTGGCCTGGATGCGGCTGGCGAGCTTTATCTGATCGATGAAGCGCTCACGCCGGATTCCTCGCGTTTCTGGCCTGCCGAGCAATATGCCGTAGGCAGCAACCCACCCAGCTTCGACAAGCAATATGTGCGCGACTGGCTCGAATCCACTGGCTGGAACAAGGTTGCGCCTGGTCCTGAGTTACCCGCTGACGTTGCGCAGAAAACCGCGGACAAGTACCGCGAAGCCTATCGCAAACTGACGGGCAGCGAGTTGCCCAGCTGAAGCAGAAGCTGAAACAGCTTGCCGCCACGCTCAAGGCCGAGTTCCAGGTCTACAAGCGTGTGCTGGCGCATCCGAAGACGCCACTGGCAGCCAAGGCATTGCTATGGCTGGCCCTGGCGTATCTGGTGATGCCGTTTGACCTGATACCTGATTTTATTCCTGTTATCGGCCAGCTCGATGAGCTGATCATCATCCCCGGTCTGGTGTACCTGGCACTTCGCCTTATCCCATCCTGGGTGGTTGAAGAGTGCCGGGCACAATTGAAGAAAGAAACCTGCATGACGGATTTTCAGAAGTTGATCGATGGTTATCGTCGTTTTCACGATAACTACTTCGTGACGGACGAGCAGCAATTGTTTGCCGAACTGAGTCAGGGCCAGAAGCCCAGCACGCTGGTGATTGCCTGTTCAGATTCCCGTGTCGATCCGGCCATCGTGCTTGATTGCAAGCCAGGCGATTTGTTTGTGGTGCGTAACGTGGCGAATCTGGTCCCGCCCTATGAGCAGGGCGGCGGTTACCACGGGGTGAGTGCGGCGCTGGAGTTTGGTGTTAGCGCGCTGGAGGTGCAACACATCATCGTGTTGGGGCATAGGCAGTGCGGTGGTATCAAGGCCCTGTTTGAAGGCATTCCAGAGGGGATGGACGGCGAATTCATCAAGCCGTGGGTCGGCATGGCGAAGCGGGCGGCCGACCGGGTCAATGCCGAGCATGGCCATGAGACGGCAGATGACAAGCTGTGCGCCTGCGAGATGGCGGCCATTGTGGTTTCGCTGGAAAACCTGCAAACATTCCCCTTCATACGCACCCGTATTGAGCAGGGGCTTATCAAGCTGCACGGCTGGTATTTCGATATCATCAACGGCGAGATGAAAGCCTATAACGCCGATCAGCTCAAATTCGAGACGCTGGTTTAAAATAACAACTGAATCACCCTATTTTTGATAAAAGGATCAAGTAATGTCACTGAACAATGTGCCAGCAGGCAAGGATATCCCCAATGATTTCAACGTCATCATCGAAATCCCGATGCGTGGCGAGCCGATCAAGTTTGAAGTGGATAAAGAGTCCGGCGCGGTTTTCGTGGATCGTTTCATGGGCACTTCCATGCACTACCCCTGTAACTACGGCTACATCCCTCACACCCTGGCTGAAGATGGTGACCCGACCGATGTGCTGGTGATTACCCCTATTCCTTTGCAGCCTGGTGTGGTGATTCGTTGCCGCCCGATTGGCATGCTGACCATGGAAGACGACGGCGGCGTGGATGCCAAGGTACTGGCCGTGCCTGTTGATAAAGTCTGCCCTCAGTACAAGGATGTGAAAAGCTATCACGACATTCCTGAGTTCCAGTTGGCACCTATCTCCCACTTCTTTGAGCACTACAAGGATCTGGAAAAGGGCAAATGGGTCAAGGTGGGTGGCTGGGTGGGCACCGATGAAGCCAAGGCGGAAATCCTGGCCAGCGTGGCACGCTACAGCAAGTAATCTCTGCTTAAGCTTTCAATAAAAAACGGCGCCTTATGCGCCGTTTTTTATTGTCTGCGAGGCATGTGCCAGGCTGGCTTACCAGTGTATGGGCGTTTGCCCCCACTCGGCCAGCACGGCGTTGGTCTGGCTGAATGGTCGGCTGCCAAAAAATCCGCGATGTGCGGAAAGCGGCGAGGGGTGAACGGATTCGATGATGCGGTGCTGCGGGGCGATCAGGGACTTATGGCGTTGCGCATGGCTGCCCCAGAGGATGAATACCAGAGGCTGCTCACGCTGGCCCAGCCATGTCATCAGCTTTTCAGTAAACGCATGCCAGTAGGCCGCATGCGCGCCAGCTTCACCGCCGCGTGTCGTCAGCGAGGCATTCAGCAGCAGCACGCCCTGCTTGCTCCAGTTGCTGAGGTTGCCGCCTTCAATATGCGCTTCGCCAATATCGCTCGCCAGTTCCTTGAGGATATTGCGCAGTGACGGCGGCGGGCGCACATCTTCAGGCACCGAAAACGCCAGGCCATGCGCCTGCTGTATGCCATGGTCCTCCCCGTGATAGGGATCCTGGCCGAGAATGACGACGCGCACCTCTTGCGGGTTTACTGCGCGCAATGCCTCAAACCACAGGCCGGGCCGCGGACGTATATCGGTTTCATCACGCAATTGCTTGCGAATGCTGGCATATTGCTGTGCCAGTTCTGGTAATCGCTCGGCCCAGGTGGATGGGATGGTTTCAGGGGAATGCATGATGACTCCGACAGGGCGGGTGTAGGGCTGGTGCTTATTCGCCGATTTGCAGCAGCAATCCGCGGCGGCGAGCGGCGCGGAAATAGCCCAGAAAGGCCGCGATGCCACCACCCAGATACATAATATTCAGCAATATGGCATTGACCAGATAATGCATATTGAAGGTGCCCTGCAACAGCAGCTCGCGCATGCCTTCAAATACATGGCTCGCTGGCAAGGCCCAGGCTACCGGCTGCAGCCAGTGCGGCAAAGTGGCGACAGGGTAATAAATGGCGCACAAGGGCTGAATGGCAAACACGGCAATCCAGGCCACACTCTCGGCCCCCAGGCCATAGCGCAAGACGATGCCGGACACCAGCAAACCCACGGCCCAGCCCATGGCGATCAGGTTGAAAAAGAAGGCGATGAGCGGCAGCCCCATGTCAAAGATGTTGTAATGGAACAGCGGAATCGCCACCAGGGCTGCACCGCCTATGCCGATCAGGGTGCGGATAAGGCTCATGACGATCAGCGCCGATACCATTTCATAAGGGCGCAGCGGGCTGACAAAAAGATGCCCCAGGTTGCGCGACCACATCTCTTCCATGAAGACCAGGGCTATGCCCAGTTGGCTGCGAAACAGCACATCCCACAGCAGCACCGCAGAGAGCAGAATGCCGGCAGCCTGCGCCACGTAATGGCTGTTTTCCTTGAGGAACAGGGTGATGAAGCCCCACAGGATCATCTGCACGGTAGGCCAGTAGACCATTTCCAGCACGCGCGGCCAGGAGGTGCGCATTAGATAAAGGTGGCGCAGCACAATGGCGCCGATGCGGCGTGGTGAATAATGGATGTCTTGTTTGCTCATTGTGGGGCGCGGTCCCGTGCGATATCGATAAAGACCTCTTCCATGGAGGTGCGGCCATAGCGCGCCAACAGCGCATCAGGCGAGCCGGTGTCAACTACTTTGCCTGCGCGCAGCATGATCACATCGCTGCACATGCGCTCGACTTCGGTCATGTTGTGCGATGCGAGCAATATGCTGGCACCAGTGCGTTGCTGGTATTGCTCCAGGTGCGTGCGTATGGCATCGGCGGTGTCCGGGTCCAGCGAGGCGGTCGGCTCATCCAGCAGCAGGACTTCCGGTTCATTGATCAGCGACTTTGCCAGAGAAACGCGGGTTTTCTGTCCTGCGGAGAGTTTGCCGTAAGGCCGGTCCAGCAGCTGGCTGAGGTTCAGATCTTCTGCCAGTTTGGCTATGCGTTGCTTGAGCGCGGGCAGGCGATAGAGATGGCCAAATACCGTCAGGTTTTGCCGCACGGTGAGGCGCTGTGGCAAATCGACGTAAGGCGATGAGAAATTCATGCGATGCAACAGGCGGTGCCGGTGTTTCAGCATGTCTTCGCCCAGTATGCGGATATTGCCACTGCTGGGTAGCAGCAATCCCAGCAGCATGGCGATGGTGGTGGTCTTGCCCGCGCCATTGCCACCGAGTAATGCCGTGGTCACTCCCCTCCGAGCGGTGAAATCCAGCCCATTGATCGCGGTGACCTGATCGAAGTGCTTGTACAGGCCACTCACTTCAATGACATTGTCTTTGCTGGTATCAAGGCTCATGTTGCATCCCCGCTCATATGACTTTCCACAGCATGTTAAGTCCGAGTGCCAGCAGCAGGCAGGCGAACAGGCGGCGCAGAATCGGCGTCGGCAGGCGATGTGCCAGGGCCGCGCCCCAGGGAGCGGTGACCACACTTGCCAGCGCAATGCCAGCGAGTGCCGGCAGGTATATAAAACCCAGGCTGTTGGCGGGCAAGCCGGGCACGCTCCAGCCGGTGTAGATATAGCCTATGGTTCCCGCCAGGGCAATCGGCAGGCCGATGGCGGCAGAGGTACCAATCGCGCGTTTCAAAGGCACATTGCAATAATGCAGATAGGGCACGGATACCGTGCCACCGCCTATCCCCACCAGACTGGAGATAAACCCGATAACAACGCCCATGACGCCATTCAGCCAGCGGCCTGGCACCCGGCTAGCCTGATTGGGGCTGAGCTTGAACAGCATCTGGCAAGCCACGGCTGTGAGGAAAACCGCAAAAATCGCTTGCAAGGCATGGCTGTGTATCTGGGCAACGATCAGGCTACCGAGCAAGGTGCCAAGGACGATGGTGGGGGCCAGTTGCCTGACCAGGGGGAAGTCCACATTGTCCTTGCGGTGATGGGCGCGAGCAGATGACAGCGAGGTAAACACAATGCTGGCGAGCGAAGTGCCCAGCGCAATGTGCATGATATGACTTTCGGGGAAACCCAGGCCTGCAAACAGATAAGCGAGGATGGATACAATGACTACGCCGCCACCTATGCCGAAAAGGCCAGACAGCACGCCGGTTGCAGCACCTGCTGCCAGATAGTACAAAAATTCCATAGTTTGATCAGAGCTTGCGTTAAGAGATTAGTTTCAGAAGGGAGAGGGCCGGGCTTATTTTTCTGCCCGGCTGATCAGTCGGCTGAGCGCTTCCCCCAGCGGGGAGCCTTTGAGTTTCTGTGCCAGATCATCCAGGTTTTCTGCGGCTTGCGCGCTCAATGTGCGCAGTATTTTGGGTGTTTCCCGCGTGCCAGATTGCACTTGCACTTCCACCCGAATTGAAGTAACTTCAACCCCTTGCTTTTGCAGCCCACTGATTAAAGTTGGCAATAAAAGCTTCAGTCTTGCCGCAATTGCGCCGTTATGGGCATATACGGTCAAGCGCTTGTGCTTGATGACACCGGGTTGCGTATAGCGCGCCAGCTGAGCAGGCACCACAGCATTCCAGGCATTTTTAGAGGCAGTCAAACTGTCCGACAAGCTGGTCAATGCTTCGAGATTGGCATTATCTTTGAATAACGCGTTCAGCTTGCGCATGCCGATGGGCTCTCAAAGGGGAATTGCGTGAATATCATTATTGTCTCTGACACAATGGCAAAACCCAGGGTTCTCACTCTGGGGCAAGTCGTACTATTTCTGGCGCTTTTGATAGCAGGCATAGCCCTGCTCACATCCCTCCTTATTCTGCCACAGGCAGATGGCAAGCACCATGGCGTCAAGGCGCTTATTCCGGCGGCCTTGCACCTTGTTTCCCCGAATACCCAAGAACATATTGATGCCCTGGCCATGCAGCTGGGTGAATTGCAGGCGCGCATGATGCGACTGGATGCCACCAGCGAGCGCCTCTCCGGCATGGCGGGGATCTCGCCATCCACTCCTGAAGAAGCGCAGCCCGAACCTGGGCGCGGCGGCCCCGAAGTACGCGCCTACGGACTGGATGTCCCGCAGTTGCAGGAGAAGATATCCGAGCTGCTGTTCGAGATGGAGCGCAAGCAGGACCAGCTGAGTGCCATTGAGGCATTCATGATGCAGCAGAGCGTGCAGAAAAATGCTTTCCCCAATGGCCATCCCGTCAACGGCGCTTATAACTCTTCAAGTTATGGTTGGCGTCTGGACCCCTTCAGCGGCAGGATGGCCTTTCATGAAGGCCTGGATTTTACCTCTGAGGTAGGTACGCCCATTTACGCGGCGGCAGGTGGCCTTGTCACGACGGCAGAGCAGACGCCCGATTATGGTAAAATCGTCAAGATTGACCATGGTGCAGGTTTTGAGACCCGATATGCCCACGCCTCAGAATTATTGGTAAAGGTGGGTGACCGGGTTGAAAAAGGCCAAATGATCGCCAGAGTAGGTACTACAGGACGTTCTACCGGTGCGCATTTGCATTTTGAAGTTCGCCTGAATGGCGCACCGCTGGATCCCAGGAAATATTTGCTGAATTAAGTCGTCCATCATGGGTGGATGCGCGTTGTTGCTGGCATTGTTACATACCCAGAAACTGTTTAAGTCAACCTAGAGGTTTCCGTCCTTGGGGCGGAAAGTTGGTGTTATTGCATGTTATCCACGCTGTTCAAGAAAATTTTCGGTAGCCGCAATGAGCGGCTGGTCAAACAATACGCACAGAATGTGCAGGTGATTAACGCGCTGGAGCCTGCATTGCAGAGCTTGAGCGATGAACAGCTGAAAGCCAAAACAGAGGAGTTCAAGCAGCGCTATCAGAATGGCGAGTCGCTTGAAAAACTGCTGCCGGAAGCATTTGCAGTAGTGCGTGAAGGCAGTCGCCGCATTCTGGGCATGCGTCACTTTGACGTGCAGTTGATCGGTGGCATGGTACTCAATGCTGGCAAGATTGCCGAAATGCGTACCGGTGAAGGTAAAACCCTGGTGGCTACATTGCCGGCTTACCTGAATGCGCTGACCGGCAAGGGCGTGCATGTCATTACCGTCAACGATTATCTGGCAAAGCGTGATGCCGAGTGGATGGCCCGCCTTTACAACTTCCTGGGCTTGACCGTCGGCATTAATCTCTCGCAGATGTCACATGATGCCAAGCAAGAGGCATATGCGGCTGACATCACCTACGGCACCAACAACGAATTCGGGTTTGACTACCTGCGCGACAACATGGTGTTCACTTCACAGGAACGCGTGCAGCGCGGTCTCAGCTATGCGCTGATTGATGAAGTCGACTCCATCCTGATTGACGAAGCGCGTACCCCGCTGATTATTTCCGGTCAGGCCGATGACAGCATCGACCTTTATGTGCAGATGAATGGCATCGCCGCCAAGCTCAAGCGCCAGCAGGAAGAAGAAGGCGAGGGGGATTTCTGGGTCGATGAGAAATCCCATCAGGTCCTGATGTCAGAAGCCGGACATGAGCACGCCGAACAATTGCTGGCCGAGGCCGGTTTACTGTCCGAAGGCGCCAGTCTTTACGATGCCGCCAGCATCAGCCTGGTTCATCACATGTATGCCGCCTTGCGCGCGCAATCTCTCTTCCACCGCGATCAGCACTATGTGGTGCGCGATGGCGAAATCGTGATCGTGGATGAATTCACCGGCCGCATGATGCCGGGCCGTCGCTGGTCCGATGGCTTGCATCAGGCCGTTGAAGCCAAGGAAGGCGTGGCGATCCAGAAAGAAAACCAGACGCTGGCATCCATTACCTTCCAGAATTACTTCCGCATGTACGGCAAGCTGTCCGGCATGACCGGTACTGCCGATACCGAAGCTTACGAATTCAACCAGATCTATGGTCTGGAAACCGTCGTGATCCCTACCCATCGTGGCATGCAGCGCAAAGACATGATGGACAAGGTCTACCGCACCTCCGGCGAGAAATACCGCGCCGTTATCGAAGACATCAAGGATTGCCAGAGCCGTGGGCAACCCGTGCTGGTGGGTACCACTTCGATTGAAAACTCCGAACTGATTTCGCATCTGCTGAACGAAGCCAAGCTGGAGCACCAGGTGTTGAACGCCAAGCAGCACGAGCGCGAGGCACAGATCATTGTGCAGGCGGGCCGTCCTGGCGTGATCACCATTGCGACCAATATGGCGGGCCGTGGTACCGACATCGTGCTGGGGGGCAACCCTGAGCCAGAGATTGCGCTGGTGCGCAGCGATGAAAGCCTGAGCGACGCTGACAAGGAAGCCCGTATCGCCGCCATCAAGGCCGATTGGCAGAAGCAGCATGACGCTGTGCTGGCTGCAGGTGGCCTTCATATTATTGGTACTGAGCGCCATGAGTCACGCCGCGTGGATAACCAGTTGCGCGGCCGATCTGGCCGTCAGGGTGACCCAGGTTCCAGCCGCTTCTATCTCTCTCTCGAAGACCAGTTGCTGCGTATTTTTGCTTCTGACCGCGTATCCGCCATCATGGAACGTCTGAAAATGCCAGATGGCGAAGCGATTGAGCACCCATGGGTGACGCGCGCCATCGAGAACGCGCAGCGCAAGGTGGAAGGCCGCAACTTCGATATTCGCAAGCAGCTGCTTGAGTACGATGATGTGTCCAATGATCAGCGCAAGGTGATCTACCAGCAGCGTAACGAGTTGCTGGAAGCCGCCGATGTGGGCGAGACCATCGCCGCCATGCGTGCCGATGTGGTGAATGACACCTTTGCCTCCCATATCCCGCCAGGCACGCTCGAAGAGCAGTGGGATATTGCCGGTCTGGAGAAAGTCCTGCTGGCTGATCTGGGTCTGGATATTCCCCTGCAAAAGATGCTGGAAGACAATCCTGACCTGCATGAAGAAACCCTGCGTGAGCATGTGCTGAATGCGGCGGAGGCGGCGTATGCTGCCAAAGAGCAACAGGCCAGTGCCGATGTCATGCGCCAGTTTGAGCGCGCCGTGATGCTGCAAAGTCTTGATAACCATTGGCGCGAGCATCTGGCAGCGCTGGATCATCTGCGTCAGGGCATACACCTGCGGTCTTATGCGCAGAAAAACCCCAAGCAAGAATACAAGCGCGAAGCCTTTGAGTTGTTCGCTGCTCTCCTGGATACCGTAAAGCGTGAAGTCACCCAGATCACCATGCTGGTGCAAGTACGCAATGAAGCCGATGTGGAAGCCGTAGAAAAACCGGTGGAGCTGGAAAACGTGCAATACCAGCATGCTGACTTTGATGCGAGTGCCAGCGTCGGTGAAGATCCGCTGGCCGTTGCGGATGCCGCGACGGAAGAAAGCCAGCCCTTTGAACGCGAAGGCGTCAAGGTCGGGCGTAATGATCCATGCCCATGCGGCTCTGGTAAAAAGTACAAGCAGTGCCATGGCAAACTGAGCTGATTGATCGCGTATTGTCTGACTTGAAAAAACCCGGCTGATGGCCGGGTTTTTTTATTGGTGGCATGGCTTTTGCGTGAATATGCCTGTGAAAGAAGCGCCCGGCAGTTGTCAGTCCGGGCAAAAAGCAGAAGGCGAGGGCATATTGAGGGCATTCAGCAGCAAGATGGCAGGGATGTCGCTGGGCATTGGCAGCTGGGTCGGCTTGATGCCAGCGGTCGCACATGCCGCCCCCACTGGCCCCGGCATGGTGCCGGTGACACAGATCAGTGCCGGAGATACGGCGTGGATGCTGACGGCCACGGCTCTGGTGCTGCTGATGACCATTCCCGGCCTCGCCTTGTTTTACGCAGGGATGGTGCGCAAGAAGAATGTACTTTCGACCGCCTTCCAGAGTCTGGCGGTCACCTGCATGGTCACCCTGGTATGGGTGGTGGTGGGCTACAGTCTGGCCTTCACGCCATCCAGTTTTTTCATTGGCGGTTTTGATCGGGTCATGCTGCATGGCCTGGGCTTCAGCCCGGATGGGGCGGAGATCAGCGTCAGCCATATTGCTTCCAGCGTACCTGAAGCTGTGTTTGTCATGTTTCAGCTTACCTTTGCCATCATTACGCCAGCCCTGCTGACGGGCGCTTTTGCCGAGCGCATCCGCTTCCCTGCCATGCTGCTGTTTATCGCGCTATGGAGCTTGCTGATCTATGCGCCGATTGCGCACTGGGTGTGGGAGCCAGGCGGCTGGCTGGCGGCGCAGGGCGTGCTTGATTTTGCGGGCGGCACCGTCGTGCATATCAACGCCGGTATTGCCGGTCTGGTCTGTGCCTATATGCTGGGGCCGAGGTTGGGCTATGGCCGAGTTGCTTTCCCGCCATTCAATCTCACCTATACCTTGCTCGGTGCTTCCCTGCTTTGGGTAGGCTGGTTTGGGTTTAATGCGGGCTCTGCCGTGGCGGCGGATGGGCGTGCGGCCATGGCCATGCTGGTCACGCAAGTGGCGACGGCCATGGCGGTGTTAACCTGGATGGCGCTGGAGTGGTGGGTGAAGGCACGCGCCACTTTGCTTGGCGCTTGCTCGGGCGCTGTGGCTGGCCTGGTCGCGATTACCCCCGCCTCAGGGTTTGTGGATGCAGGTGGCGCCTTGATCATCGGGCTGGTTGCCGGGGTCGCCTGTTATTGGGGCGCCACCGGCTTGAAGCAGGTGCTGGGTGCAGATGATGCGCTTGATGTGTTTGGCATTCATGGCATAGGCGGCATTGTGGGGGCCTTGCTGACCGGCTTGCTGGCCAATCCCGCTGTCGGTGGCATGCATGGCAACATGATCGCGCAAACCACAGGGGTGATTGCCACCCTGGTGTATAGCGGGGTGGGTACCTGGGTGATCCTGTTGCTTGTGAACCTGGTGAGTCCGCTGCGGGTGAGTGCCGAGGATGAGGAGGATGGGCTGGATATTTCCCAACATGCGGAGCGTATCATCTGATGGCGGATACTGAAAAAACAGCGATAGCTGCGCATCTTTATGTTTCCTTGCGTCGGGTTGCCAATCGCGTCATTGATATCGAGTGGATGGCGCAAAATGAAGAGTATGCCCGTGCGATCATCAAGCTCGCAGTTGAACAGGGCAATGACGAACTGGCGCGTCAGGCGCTACGCTACCAGGCCTTGCTAAATGGGGAGCAAGGCCCTGCCCGAACCGAGGCCGCCGCCCCTTCCGTCGATACTGTCAAGAAGCGCTATATCGGCACATTGCGGTAGTGTTGCCAGATCACATCTTCGGAGATGCTTGCTGCCGACAGGCTGGGTCCATGTGATTATTCAGGTGGTCTCATCTTGGCCTGCACTACCTTCTTTCCATTGCACTATCAATCCCGGCCATCTCCAGGATTTTCTGCGCCTATAGCTCGCTGCATGTTTGTTATAATCCTGAGGCTATTCTCCAGAGGTTGTTTCCCATGAGTTCTGAACCCAATTCCACCGTTGTATCCTCGCCCTGTATCGGCGTCTGTGCCATGAACGAAGAAACCGGCTTGTGCGAAGGCTGTTTTCGCACCATAGACGAGATTCGCGAGTGGTGGGATATGTCGCCACAGCAGCGCCATGAAGTAAAAGAACGGCTGGCACAGCGCCAAATCGAAATCGCCCGTTTCGACGACTAAGCCCGGTCTGCTGCCTGACTACTTGCGCTATTCTCCGTGCGCGCGATGACCTCACACGGTTACGCCACTCCACATGTCATGCCCTTGTCGCGGTGATCGGGTAAAATCGCGACTACTTTCTAATTTCGTGTCCATCTTTCGGGAAACCTCCACATGCCAGTTCACCTTACTGCTCCTGATGCCGCCACCCTGAAGCCGGTTGCCGGCATTACCCTGGGTTATGCCAAAGCCCATATCCGCAAGCCAGACCGCAAGGATGTACTGGTCATGCAACTGAGCCCAGGCACGCGTGTGGCAGGCGTATTCACGCAGAATCGGTTTTGTGCAGCCCCAGTCACGCTTTGCCGTGAACACCTGGCTGCGGGAAATGAAATCCGTGCGCTGGTAGTGAATACGGGTAATGCCAACGCAGGCACTGGTGAGCCCGGCATGCAGCACGCACGTGAAACCTGTGATGCCCTGGCCAGCTTGCTGGGCTGCCAGGCCGGGCAGATTCTGCCATTTTCGACGGGTGTGATTCTGGAGCCTTTGCCGATTGAACGGCTGGTGGCAGGTTTACCGGCAGCCGTGGCAGCTCAACGCGCCGATGGCTGGCTGGATGCGGCCGAAGCCATCATGACTACCGATATCGTGGCCAAGGGCGCATCGCGTCAGGTGACGCTGGGCGGCAAGCAAGTGACAGTGACCGGCATTGCCAAGGGCTCCGGCATGATACATCCCAACATGGCGACCATGCTGGGCTATGTGGCGACCGATGCCGCAGTTAGTCAGTCGGCTTTGCAGGCGATCATTGATCACGCGGTAAATCACTCGTTCAACTGTATTACCGTCGATGGCGACACCTCCACCAATGACTCCCTGATCCTGATGGCAACGGGCCAGGCAGGAAATGCGGAAATTACCGAAAGCAGCAGTGAGTTTGAGGCCTTGCGTGCGGTGATGACGGAAGTCGCCGTTGAGCTGGCGCAAGCCATTGTGCGCGATGGCGAGGGGGCTACCAAGTTCATGACCATACATGTCGAAGCAGGCAAAGACCGCGAAGAATGCCGCAAGGTGGCGTATGCCATTGCGCACTCCCCGCTGATCAAGACGGCATTCTTTGCCTCTGACCCGAATCTTGGCCGTATTCTGGCGGCTATCGGTTACGCCGGTATCGCTGACCTGGATGTCAACGCCATGCAGCTTTATCTGGGCGATGTGCTGGTCGCAGAGCATGGCGGCCGCGCTGCCAGCTATGAAGAGGCGCAGGGTGCAGCCGTCATGAAGGAAGCGGAAATCACGGTGCGAGTGGTGCTGAATCGCGGTAGCGCGAAAGCCACTGTGTGGACCTGTGATTTTTCCTATGATTACGTCAAGATCAATGCAGACTATCGCTCCTGATTCTTGAATTCAGACGAGGCCATCCATGGCAGATATTGAACAATTGATACAGAAAGCCGAGCGCCTGCTCGACCGTCTGGAAAAGCACTTGCTGCCGCAGGCGCAGGATACTGACTGGAGTGCGATCGCCTGGCGCTGGGTTGCGCATCAGGGGCGTGGTTATCTGCAAGCCGTGCATCACCCGCATTATGTCAGCCTGTATGGCCTGCAAAATGTGGATGAACAGAAGGCGCGCATCGTGCGCAACACCGAGCAGTTTGTGCGTGGCCTGCCGGCCAATAATGTGTTGCTGACCGGCGCGCGTGGTACTGGAAAGTCTTCCCTGGTGAAAGCGGTGCTGAGCCACTTTGCCCAGCATGGTTTGCGGCTGGTGGAGGTGGAAAAGCAGGATCTGGTGTCATTGCCCGAGATCGTGGCGATTTTGCGCGAGCGTCCCGAGCGCTTTATTGTCTTCTGCGATGATCTGACGTTTGATGCTGGCGAGCCCGGCTACAAGGCGCTCAAGGTAGTGCTGGATGGCTCGGTCTCGGCCACCTCGGACAATGTGCTGGTGTACGCCACCTCCAATCGCCGTCACCTCATGCCAGAGTACATGGCCGAAAATCTCGAAACCCAGCATCTGGGTGAAGAGATACGCCCTGGCGATACCGCTGAAGAAAAAATTTCGCTGTCGGAGCGCTTTGGCCTGTGGCTGTCCTTCTATCCATTCAGCCAGCAAGACTATTTGCGCGTGGCCGAGCAGTGGCTGGAATACCATGGTATCACGCCGTTTACCGAAGATGCGCGCCAGGCGGCCTTGCAGTTTGCGCTGGCTCGTGGCTCGCGCAGTGGCCGCATTGCCTCGCAATTTGCCCGCGATTATGCCGGGCAGGCCAAGTTGAGTGAGTTGGCTGCCGTCAGCAATCCACCGGATGCGCAATGAGCGATAAGCCTGTGGTGCATGCCGCTGTGGCGGTGCTGGTGCGGGAGGATGGCAAAGTGCTTCTGGCGCAACGCCCTGAAGGCAAACCCTGGGCCGGATGGTGGGAGTTTCCCGGCGGCAAGATCGAGCAGGGCGAATCCGTCTTGCAAGCGCTTAAACGTGAAATAGAAGAGGAGCTCGGCACCGCGATTGTCGAGGCTTATCCCTGGATTACCCGCCGCTTTGCCTATCCCGAGCGTACCGTTCAATTGCATTTCTATCAGGTGCGGCGATGGACTGGTGAGCCACATGGGCGCGAAGGTCAGGCCTTGTCCTGGCAATGGCCTTCTGCGGTGGATGTCGGGCCTTTGTTGCCTGCGAACGAACCATTGCTGCGCATGCTGAGCTTGCCCTCCATATATGCGATTACGCAGCTGGAGGCGCTGGGTGAGCCGGTGTTTCTGGCCCGGCTGGAGCGGGCATTGCAAGGCGGCTTGAAGCTGATACAGGTGCGCGAAAAGCATCTGAGTGAAGAGGCTCTACAGGCTTTTGCCACTAAAGTCCTTGCGCTGGCGCGCCCTTACGGTGCCAGAGTCTTGCTGAATGCGTCGCCGGAATTGGCCTCCAGCGTGCATGCCGATGGCGTGCATCTCAACAGCCAGGCGCTGATGGCCCTGGAACAAAAGCCTGAAGGCTTGGTGGTGGGGGCTTCCTGCCATGATGCGCACGAGCTTGCCCGCGCGGCTGAGCTTGAGCTCGACTTCGTCGTCTTTTCCCCCGTGCTGCGAACCTTGTCCCATCCGGATGCCAAGCCTCTGGGCTGGCATGGGTTTGCCGAGGGCATTGTCGGCTACGCCTTGCCAGTCTATGCATTGGGTGGTTTGCAAGCATCCCATCTGCAAGAGGCGTGGCGTCATGGCGCGCACGGTATTGCCATGTTGAGAGGATGTTGGAATGAAAACAGCTAAGCGCAAAAAATGGGCGGTATTGGGGCTGTTGCTTATGGTGGGCGCGGCCGCACTTTATTTCTATATGCGGGCGCCAGCGATGCCGCAGAGTATCAAATTGTTATATTGCCCAGCACCGGTGGAAGGCTGTGGTGATCAGAACCTGCATGTCGTGTTTGCCTCGTCGCCTGCGGTGCTGAAGCCCTTTGGTATTGATGTCGCCATGGCGGGTGCACAGACCATACACGCCAGTTTTGCCATGGATGGCATGGAGATGGGGCTTAACAAATATCGGCTGTTGCAGAAGCCCGATGGCCGCTGGCATGGGGATATTACGTTGCCGGTGTGTGTGCAGGGGCGCAGTGACTGGATCGCGCGTATTGATGTGGAAACCGCCGCCGGGCTGCAGCGCTATCAGTTTACCTTCAAGGCGGAGCCGCGCTGAGGGCTGGCGGGTGCAGGCTATTCCGCTGCCGCTTTTACCAGACTGCTGTGCGTGTAGACATGCTGCTTGCCGTGGCTGTCCTGTACGTGGAGTTTGAACGTAACATTCGTGCCTGCCTTCAGCGGGGCCTTCAGATCAAACAGCATCAGGTGAAAGCCGCCTGGCTCCAGATTGACCGCTTGCTGCGCTTTTAACGGCAAGGTTTCCAGCATGCGCATCCGCATGACACCGTCGTTCATGGTCATGCTGTGTATTTCCACCGACCCTGCAACATCGCTTTCGACTTTGGTCAGGGTGGCGTCTTCAGCGCTGGTCAGTGTCATGTAGGCTGCGCCAACGGCCTGCCCCGGTGCTGTGGCACGTACCCAGTCATGGCTGATGCGCAAGACATCGGCTGCCCAGGCGCTCTGGGTGGCAGCCAGTAACAGGCATAAGGCGATACATCTGAGCTGTTGGAACATGGGCATGACTCCTTATTCTTCCAGGAATTCGTCAGGTTCTATGGGTTGTGCAATACGGTAACCCTCGTCTGCCCACAAGCCCAGGTCAATCAGCTTGCAGCGCTCGGAGCAAAAGGGGCGAAAACGGTTTTCGACAGAGTATTCGGATACGGCTTGGCATTGGGGACAGGTGACCAAGCGTTTTTTGATGGGCTTTACAGGTTGCACAGGGTAAGGGTGAAGTTAACGTTCTTGTCGCATGCACGCGGCTTTTGCGCGTAGTCCAGGCTATTGAAACGGATGTTGATGGCGTATTTGTTGGCGCTGACTTCCGGGAAGCATTCGACATCATCGTCGACCTGCAATCTCAGCATCTGGGCGGGTTTTGAACCGCCCAGCATTTGCTGGTACACGCCATTGACGGCGGTCAGCTCAACGGTATTGCCGCTCCCGCGCAAAATATGCAGGATGATGCGCAAGGCATCGTAAATGCTGATCAATGGCTGCAGCCAGTTATCGAGATCCTGGCGGCGCCTGTCTTCATCCAGCCCCAGCCAATAATGGTAGGACGGCAGATCAAACTCGCACACGCCGCCCGGGATGCCAGCCCGCTGTTTGATGCTCATCAGCCAGTCGTTATCCCGCAGGGTTTGGCCAAGCTTGGTGGTGTTCTGGCGCAGGGCTTTGCTGGTATTTTCGATTTCGCCGATCAGGTCGGTAAGCACTTTTTCGGCGATGGAGGGATTACCAAGCAAGCTGGTCATGACGATCTTTTGCCGGTCCAGCTCTTGTAGCAGGTCCGCCTTCAATTCGGCACGATCAATCACATCGAGAATCTGGAACAGGGAGAGCAGCGCGCAGTGATGGTGATACTCATGCCCGGCCGCCATATTGTGCAGCACTTTAGTGAACAGATCCTCCAGGCGCAGCAGCGTCCGGATACGTTCATTAAATGGGTAATCGTAACTGGGCACGGGCTTTTTTGGCTGAGCGCTTAGCGTTTTTAAAGTTACGGTGGATTATGAAATCTAATTGCTAACTATGCAAGGATTAATGTATTTTTGGTGAAAAGCGATGACATTTTTTTGTAATTCATCCAGGCTGCCGTTGTTGCTGATGATGTCATTTGCCAATTGCCGACGGGTTTCGCGGGATAGCTGGGCTGCCATGATGTTTTTCACTTCGATTTCCGACATTTGGCTGCGCTGCATGGTGCGGGCAATCTGTATGGATTCCTCGCAATCAATCAGCAGGCTGCGATCTATCAATTGCTGGTAGCGTTCGCTTTCGAACAGTAGTGGCACCACGATGATGCAGTATGGCGCGGTGTTGCGAACCTGCTGCAGCTGGCGTTGCGCTTCTTCATAAATAGCCGGGTGCAAAATGCCTTCCAGCTGCTGGCGCGCCGCAGCATCCTCAAACACTTTGCTGCGCACAGCGGCGCGGTTGAGGCTGCCATCTGCGTTAAGCATGTCATTTCCCAGTTCCTTGGCGATCGCCAGTACGGCTGGTTGGCCTGCAGCGGTGAGCTGGTGCGAGATGACATCCACATCAATGACCGGAGTACCCAGGGCAGCAAACTGCGCTGCTGCCGCTGATTTTCCGCTGCCTATGCCGCCCGTCAGTCCTACGATCATGTCAGCTGCCCAGGTAAAAGCTTGCCAAAGTCGGGCCGAAGAACAAGGCGGCAATGCCGCCTAATGCCAGGTAGGGTCCAAATGGGATGGGCGTGCTGCGACCATGGCGTGCAAACAGAATCAAGCCTATGCCAATGACCGAGCCCGCCAGTGATGAAAGCAGGATGACGGCAGGCAGCATTTGCCAGCCAAACCAGGCGCCGATGGCGGCAAGCAATTTGAAGTCGCCGTAGCCCATGCCTTCTTTGCCTGTTATGAGTTTGAACAGCCAATAGATGCTCCACAGGATGAGATACCCGGCTGCGGCGCCAGTTACGGCGGAGTACAAGTCGGTAAAGCCGCCATTGAGATTGACCAGCAAGCCCAGCCATAGCAAAGGGAGCGTAATGTCGTCAGGCAGCAGCTGCGTATCCAGGTCAATGAAGGTTAGGGCGATCAATGCAAAAACAAATAGCCAGGCAAACACCGTCATGCCGCCGTAGCCTAGTTTCCAGCTCACCAGAGCGGTCAGGATGCCGGTGAGCAGCTCGACCGCAGGGTAGCGCAAGCTGATAGGCGCCTTGCAAGCCCGGCATTTGCCGCGCAGGCCCAGGTAGCTTATCAAGGGGATGTTCTCGATGGCCGTGATGGCATGCCCGCAATGCGGACAGCTGGAACGTGGAGTCAGCAGGTTGAATTTTTTCGGAGGTTCTGAAGGTGGCTGTCCATCGAGTGACAGGCAATTCAGTCGCCATTCCGCTTCCATCATTTTAGGCAGCCGATGAATGACGACATTCAGAAAGCTGCCTACCAGAAGCCCGAGCAGGGCAGAAACGGCAATAAAAAAGGCAGGGGAGTCCTGCAATACCTGAAGAAAATTGCTAATAACGTCGGGCATACGCTTGTTCCATTAAACTTTCTGCATCATCGCACCGTTATACAGATATAAGCAACTATCCACTGTCGGGTAGAGTCACACTTGAAATTGCGCCGTATCGACGCCACTTACACCTTAACCAACCACTTAAAACGAAAGGAAGCGAATGATGGAAAACACTGTCCAAGCTGCATGGGAAGCCCCGGTCGTTTGCCGCGTAGAGGTTGATCTTCCAGGATGGATGGAGCAGTTGACCGGCCGCTCCAACTGGGAAGTCTATGGAGAAGAGGAGGACGACGGGTACATGAGCTTTGCCATGAGGCAGGGACGGCAACAGGCTGAAGTGACGCTCTACCATAACGGCTATGCCGTGGTGGATGTTGATGGGCGTGCCTTGTTTGATGGAGCGCTCACGCCAGATACCAGCCCCTGCGCTCACCTTAGCTACTATCGTGCCGATAGCGGCGAGCAGATTGTATTGAATTGATGTAGCGCCAAGATGCCTTGCGCATTCTGGCACCTGCTTCAGTCTGTTGAAAAAAACGCCACCACCCTTAGCGGGTTGGTGGCGTTTTTGTTGGTGCGCGGGTTCTGCGACTGCTTAAAATGTGCGGTCCACTGCAAATTCGGCCAGTTTTAGCAGTGCCTGGCGTGAAGGGGAGTCCTGCAGATGCTGAATCGCGTCGCACCCGGCCTTGGCCTCTTGCCGCGCAATCGCGCGTACCTGATCAAGCGCGCCAGTCTCGTGCACGGCTTGCATGACGGCAGGGAGTTCATCCAGACCGCCCTCTTCGATCGCTTTGCGTATGGTCTGGGCTTGTGCGGTTGTGCCCAGACGCATGGCGATCAGCAGAGGCAGGGTTGGTTTGCCTTCTGCCAGGTCGTCACCCAGATTTTTGCCAATTTCCTGGCTGTCGCCGCTGAAATCCAATACGTCATCAATCAGCTGAAACGCGGTGCCGAGTCGCATGCCGTATTCCGCCATCGCCTGTTCATCCTGCTCCGAGGCTGCGCAGATAATCGCGCCCAGGCGGGTGGCGGCCTCAAACAGCTTGGCTGTTTTGTAATGGATGACTTTGAGATAGGCCTCATCGGTGATGTCGGCATCGTGTACGTTCAGCAGTTGCAATACTTCGCCTTCAGCGATGATGTTGGTTGCTTGGGCCAGCACCTCCATTACACGCATGCTTTCAACACCGACCATCATCTGAAAGGCGCGTGAGTAGATGAAGTCGCCCACCAGTACGCTGGCTGCATTGCCGAACAAGGTATTGGCCGTGGCGCGCCCACGGCGCATGGCGGATTCATCGACGACATCGTCATGCAGCAATGTGGCGGTGTGGATGAACTCCACAACTGCGGCGAGCTCGTGATGGCGTGCATTCACCTCGCCAAACGCGCCGGCGGAAAGAAGAACCAGCGCAGGCCGCAGGCGCTTGCCGCCGCCATTGATGATGTACTCGGCAACCTGGTTGATCAGAACAACATCGGAGTGAAGGGATTTGCGAATCACCGCATCGACTGCTTGCATGTCTTGAGCGATGCAGGATTGTATAAAAGCGAGGGACACGAGTATCAGCCAGAATTAGATGCGGCATTTTATCATATAGGGTATGGGCATATACAGCGCTTGTCCCGTGCTTGTTGGCCTTGCGCAACGTCTGCGGCATAATGTCGGCGTTATGGCGAATTGTTTGCGGAAAAGCGCATTAAGATTTGCTAAACGTCCAATTTTCCGTATAATGCTCGATTCATTTGAATGCGTAGCGAACGAGGCTAGATCATGTATGCAGTCATCAAGACCGGCGGTAAGCAGTACCGTGTAGCAGCCGGCGACAAACTTAAGGTTGAGAAGTTGGTGGGCGAAGTCGGTAGCGACATCACCATCGACCAAGTATTAATGGTTGCTGACGGCGACAACGTTACTATCGGTGCTCCTGTCATCGCTGGTGCCACTGTCAAGGCCAAGGTGGTCGCACACGGTCGTGCTGACAAGGTCTTGATCTTCAAGATGCGTCGTCGTAAGCACTATCGCAAGACCCAGGGTCATCGTCAGGATTTCACAGAAATCCAGATCGAAAACATTGCTGCCAAGTAATTCGGCTGCGGTTACTTGAGATAAGGAATAAAACATGGCACACAAAAAAGCAGGCGGTAGTTCCCGTAACGGCCGCGACTCACAGGCCCAGCGACTGGGCGTGAAAGCCTTCGGCGACCAATTGGTTTCTGCTGGCAGCATTATTGTTCGTCAACGTGGCACTCGCATGCACGCTGGTGACAATGTAGGCATGGGCAAGGATCACACCCTGTTTGCCAAGGTGGATGGCAAGGTTGCTTTCTCAGTTAAGGGCGCTCTGCGTCGCAAGCTGGTCAGCATCATCCCTGCTTAATTCGCAGCACAGGTTGGTAAAAGCCCTATCGCACAGATAGGGCTTTTTTATTTCAGGCGTGCATGTCGGAAAAAACGGCTTGCTATAATAAGCCGCGCTTGTCGATATTGAGATTGACTGGAAAACATGAAATTCATAGATGAAGCAACCATCAAGGTCTACGCCGGCGACGGCGGTAATGGCGTAGCCACCTTCCGGCGCGAAAAGTACGAGCCCATGGGCGGTCCCAATGGCGGCGATGGCGGTCGTGGTGGCTCCATCTATGCGGTCGCTGACCGCAACATCAATACCCTGGTGGATTATCGATACACGCGAACCTTCCGCGCCCAGCGTGGTGAAAATGGTCGCGGTTCGGATCAGTACGGTGCGGGTGGTGAAGACCTGATTCTGCGTGTGCCCGTGGGCACGGTGATCAGCAACAAAGCCACCGAGCAAGTGCTGATCGACCTCGCCGAGCATGGTCAGCAGGCCTTGCTGGCCAAGGGCGGTAATGGCGGCCTGGGCAATATTCATTTCAAATCCAGTGTTAATCGTTCTCCCCGTCAATGTACCAAGGGGGAGCCTGGCGAAGAGTTTGAGCTTTATTTCGAGCTGAAGGTCCTGGCGGATGTCGGCTTGCTCGGCATGCCAAACGCAGGCAAATCGACGTTTATTCGCTCGGTCTCTGCAGCCAAACCCAAGGTGGCGGATTATCCTTTCACCACGCTGCATCCCAATCTGGGTGTGGTTCGCGTGGATACCAATCGCAGTTTTGTTATTGCCGATATTCCCGGGCTGATAGAAGGCGCGGCCGAAGGGGCGGGCCTTGGTCACCAATTCCTGCGGCATCTGGCACGCACGCGCTTGTTGCTGCATCTTGTCGACATTGCGCCTTTTGATGAGTCGGTTGATCCAGTCAAAGAAGCCCGTGCCATTGTGGAAGAACTGCGCAAATACGACGAGTCCCTTTATCAAAAACCACGCTGGCTGGTGCTGAACAAGGTCGACATGCTGTCTGACAGTGCCGAGGTTGTCGCAGCATTTGTGCGCGATTATGGCTGGGAAGGCCGTGTATTTGCCATATCGGCGCTGGCAGGCATCGGTTGCAAAGAGCTGACCTACGCCATCATGGAACATATCGAATCTGTACGCGCGGGTGAGCATGCGCAAGAGGATCAAGATGGACTCCCTGCTGCTTGAGGCTGATTGCATTGTCGTCAAGGTAGGTTCAAGTCTGGTCACCAATAATGGTGAGGGACTGGATCGGCAAGCGATTGCCGCTTGGGCAGACCAGATATCGCATCTGGTAAAGCAGTCGCGGCAAGTGGTGCTGGTTTCCAGTGGGGCGGTTGCCGAAGGCATGCAGCGCCTGGGCTGGAAAAAACGGCCCAAGGCCGTTAATGAGTTGCAGGCCGCCGCGGCTGTTGGTCAAATGGGCTTGGTGCAGATGTACGAAAGCTGCTTCAGCAAACACGGTCTGCACACCGCCCAGGTGCTGCTGACGCATGATGATCTGGCGGACCGCAAGCGTTACCTCAATGCGCGCAGCACATTGCGTACCCTGCTTGATCTCGGTGTCATCCCCATCATCAATGAAAACGATACGGTCGTCACCGACGAAATCCGCTTTGGGGATAACGACACCCTGGGCGCGCTGGTGGCTAATCTGATTGAAGCGGATGCGCTGGTTATTCTTACCGATCAGCAGGGTTTGTATTCGGCTGACCCACGCAAAAATCCCGATGCCCAGTTCATTAACCACGCGGTGGCGGGTGCTCCCGAACTGGAAGCCATGGCAGGCGGTGCGGGCAGCAGTGTCGGTACAGGTGGCATGCTGACCAAGATACTGGCGGCCAAGCGTGCGGCACGCAGTGGAGCCCATACCGTGATCGCCTCAGGCCGTGAACCACAAGTGCTGGTGCGTCTGGCCGCGGGTGAAGCGGTGGGGACACACCTGCAAGCAGGCCAGGTGAAATTGATGGCTAAAAAACAATGGCTGGCAGATCATCTGCGCCTTTCCGGCAAGGTCATCATGGATGATGGCGCCGTGAAAGCGCTACGCGAAGATGGCAAAAGTTTGCTGCCAATAGGCGTGCTTTCGGTCGAGGGCAGTTTTGAGCGCGGCGAGGCAGTGGCCTGTTTTGATCAGCGGGGGCAGGAAATTGCCCGTGGCCTCGTAAACTACAGTGCCAGTGAAACCTCGCGCATCCTGCGCAAGCCCAGTGCGGATATTATCCAGATACTGGGCTATGTGGATGAAGCCGAGCTGATTCACCGCGATAATCTTATTCTTTTGTAAAGGTAGCTTCCATGTCTACAACACAGGCGCAAGTCGCCATCATCATGGGGTCTGATAGCGATTGGCCCGTCATGCGGCTCGCGGCGCAAATGCTGGCTGATTTTGGCGTCGCATATGAAGCCCGCGTGGTGTCGGCTCATCGCACTCCGGACCTGATGTTCGAGTTTGCCGAGCAGGCCGCTGAGCGTGGCTTCAAGGTAATCATCGCCGGTGCTGGCGGTGCTGCTCACTTGCCCGGCATGGTCGCTGCCAAGACCATACTGCCTGTTCTGGGCGTACCTGTACCTTCCAAGCATTTGCAAGGGCAAGATTCCCTGTTATCGATCGTGCAGATGCCCAAAGGTATCCCCGTGGCCACCTTCGCCATTGGCGAAGCCGGGGCGGCAAACGCTGGCTTGTTTGCCATCGCCATGCTGGCGACACAGGATGCTGCGCTGGCTACCAAATTAAATGAATTCCGTGCGGCCCAGGCCGACAAAGTATTTGCCATGCAATTATCGGAGCAACCTTGAGCGTGAAATTAGCTGAACTTTCTTCCAAGATTTTGCCGCCTGCCATGCTCGGCATGCTGGGTGGCGGCCAACTGGGCCGTTTTTTTGTGATTGCTGCACATGAAATGGGTTACCGCGTGACCGTGCTTGACCCTGATCTGAACAGCCCCGCAGGCAAAATTGCAGATGTGCATTTATGTGCGGCTTACGATGATCGTGAAGCGCTTGAGTCCGTGGCGCAAAGCTGTGTTGCGATTACCACCGAATTTGAAAATGTCCCGGCCGAAACGCTCGAGTTTTTTGAGCAGACCCGCATTGTTCGCCCAGCTGCGGCCGCAGTTGCCACCGCACAGCATCGCGTCAAGGAAAAAAACTTCATACGCGATGCTGGCTTGCCAGTAGCACCCTTCCATGTGATTGAGTCCGCTGCTGATTTTAATTCGGTGGATGCCGCGATTTACCCAGCGATTCTGAAAGTGGCGCGATTTGGCTATGACGGCAAAGGCCAGGCGCGGGTAAGTGGGCGCGAGGAAGCTGAAGCGGCGTTTGAGCAGTTTGGCGGCGAGACCTGCGTGCTGGAGAAAATGCTGGCGCTGGATCTTGAAGTTTCCGTGGTGCTGGCGCGGGATGTGCATGGGCATGTGGCTACCTTCCCGGTAGCAGAAAACAGCCATCTGAATGGCATTCTGGATATCAGCATTGCCCCTGCGCGCTGTAGTGATGCCTTGCGTGAAAAGGCCACGGCGCTGGCGATTGAACTGGCACAGAAGCTGGAATACGTTGGCGTGTTGGGAGTAGAGTTTTTTGTATGTGGCGACCAGATTCTGGTGAATGAAATTGCTCCGCGGCCGCACAACTCCGGGCACTACACGCTGGATGGCTGCGTGACCAACCAGTTCGAACAGCAAGTGCGCGTGCTGACCGGACACGCCTTGGGGGATGCCCGTTTGCATAGCCCGTCTGTCATGGTGAATATCCTGGGCAATATCTGGCACGATGGCGAGCCGGATTGGGCAGCTGCGTTTGCTGTGCCAGCACTCAAGCTGCATTTGTATGGCAAACATGAGCCCCGTGCTGGTCGCAAGATGGGCCATTTTACGGTGGTGGATGCGAACGCGGATAATGCTTATGGTTTAGCCATGCAAGCCCGCGAGGCTCTGGGGATTGGCGAGTAACGCACTACAAGAGATTTTTTAAGGAAGTTGGTCGATGTGAGGGTGCGAAGTTTGCACCCTCATTTGTTTTGTTGCGCTTGGTTTTTTTGAGATCGGTTCGGGCGTCGCTGCTCGCAGAATATCCTGAAGCCGAATGCGGGTGTATTGGATTGGCGCCATTGAAAAAGATGACGTGCTGATGGCGAGCGGTCTTAGTTTGGGGTGGGTGCTAACACCAATAAAAAAGCCGAACATCTGTTCGGCTTTTTTGCTTGCAGCTATGTAGCTTGAATACTATGCCATGGCCTTGATAGAGGCAGACAGGCGGCTCTTATGGCGAGCGGCCTTGTTCTTATGGATGATATTCTTGTCCGCGATACGATCAATCACGCTTACATTTTCGATGTAAGCAGTTTGTGCGGCAGCTTTGTCACCTGCTTCAACCGCTTTGATGATCTTTTTGATCGCGGTGCGCAGAGTGGAACGTAAGCTGGCGTTGTGGGCGCGTTGCTTAACTGCCTGACGGGCACGTTTTCTCGCCTGTGCGCTATTAGCCATGGATAATCCTAATCAAGTTTGTAAATTCGAAGCCGAGCATATTAGCCGTTTTTTTGCCATCGTGCAAGTTGTCTCGCGCATGTTGCGCTTTAGGCTTGGCGTGTGGGCATGCTAAAATCATGCGCTTGTATTCATGGCATTAGGTATGCTGCTGCTATCGGTGTGCCGATGCACTCATTGCCGGGTTTGCGCCTTGGTTTAGAGCCCGATGTCCATGAGAGATTTTTGCAGCTATTGGACTTAAAGAGTGGCTTCGCAGGCCACGCGCATTTTATAGATGGCTCCGCGCCAACCCACGGCGGTGGCAGAATATTAATTGAAAATACTGGCGTAATGAACCTCTTAAAAGCTCTGGCTACTGTCGGCAGCATGACCTTTGTCTCGCGCATCCTCGGTTTTGTGCGCGATACGCTGATTGCTCGCGTGTTTGGCGCTGGCATCTATACGGATGCTTTTTTTGTTGCCTTCAAAATCCCCAATCTGTTGCGCCGTCTGTTTGCCGAGGGCGCGTTTTCGCAGGCATTTGTGCCCGTGCTGGCCGAATACAAAAACCGTCGCGGCCACGAAGAAACCCGTCTTCTGGTGGATCATGTCGCCACCTTGCTGGGACTCGCGCTTATCGTCGTGACAATATTGGGTATGCTGGCAGCGCCCTGGGTCGTTTATATCAGTGCACCCGGCTTTGAATCCGAGCCGGATAAATTCGCCATGACCGTGGCGCTATTGCGCGTGACGTTTCCGTATATCTTTTTTATCTCGCTGGTCTCGCTGGCGGGCGGCGTGCTGAATACCTATAGCAAGTTTTCCGTACCTGCCTTTACGCCAGTCTGGCTCAATATCACCTTCATTGTGGCCGCGCTGTTTTTTGCGCCTTACTTTGATCCTCCCGTCATGGTGCTGGGCTGGGCGGTGTTTGCCGGCGGTGTATTGCAGCTGGTGTATCAAGTGCCATATTTGCGCCAGATCGGTCTCCTGCCACGCATACGACTCGGCCTGGGTGACGAGGGGGTATGGCGTATTTTGCGTTTGATGGGCCCGGCGGTTTTCGGGGTGTCGATCGCACAAATTTCCCTGCTCATCAACACCATTTTTGCCTCGTTTCTGCAGACTGGTAGCGTCTCCTGGCTCTACTACGCAGATCGCCTGATGGAGTTTCCGACCGGCATCCTGGGTGTGGCCCTGGGGACCATCCTGCTGCCCAGCCTGTCCAAAAGCTTTGCTGACAAGGCCGATGGCGAATACTCGCAATTGCTCGACTGGGGGCTACGCCTGACGTTTATTCTGGCTTTGCCCGCGGCGGTAGCATTGGCGGTGATCGCCGTGCCGCTGGTGGCCAGTCTGTTCCACTATGGCGCGTTTTCCGAACAGGATGTGTGGATGACACGGCAGGCCTTGATGGCATACAGCCTGGGGCTGCTTGGCCTGATTCTGGTCAAGGTGCTGGCGCCTGCCTTTTACTCGCGGCAGGACATTAAAACCCCGGTGAAGATTGCCATTTTTACACTGCTGGCGACGCAGGCGATGAATCTGCTGTTCATCGGTCCATTCAAGCATGCCGGGCTCGCGCTGGCCATTGGGCTGGGCGCTTGCCTGAATGCCGGGCTGCTGTATTTTTACCTGCGCCGAGCCAATATCTACAAGCCGCAAGCCGGCTGGTGGATGTTCATGTTCAAGTTGCTGGTTGCGGTTTCCGTGATGGGGGGCGTGTTGTATGTCGCCATGGGCGACAACCAGCACTGGATGCACCTCAAGCTGCTGGCCAAGCTGACCTCGGTGACCATGCTGGTAGCGTTGGGTGCAGTTTCTTATTTTGCTGCTTTGTGGCTGATGGGCATACGGCCCAAGGACTTCATGCGGCGGGTGGCTATCTGATGCGTGTATTCCGACATTTTCCTGCAAGCGGACAGCGCCCCCCGGCAGCGCTGGCGATAGGCAATTTTGATGGCGTGCACCTTGGTCATCAGGCCTTGTTGCGCCAGTTGGTGCAAGTGGCGACGGCGCGAGGTTTGCAACCCGTGGTGATGACCTTTGAGCCGCATCCACGCGAATTTTTTACGCCTTTACAAGCACCAGCGCGCCTGACCTCGCTGCGTGAGAAGCTCGAACACTTTATCGAGGCCGGTGTGGCAGATGTCTATGTTTGCCATTTCAATCAGCGCTTCGCCGCGCTGGAGGCTTCTGCCTTCATGCAGGATATTCTGCGTGGGCAATTGAATGCCGAAGCCATACTGGTGGGCGATGACTTCCGCTTTGGTGCGCGGCGCCAGGGTGGGCTGGACGATCTGCGCCAGGCCGGCTTTGCACTGGAAAGCGTGCCAGAGATTCAGCTGGATGGCGATCGCATTTCCAGCACGCGCGTGCGTCAGGCGCTGCATGACGGCGACTTGCCTCTGGCGAGTGCCTTGCTGGGACGTTACTACAGCATCAGCGGCAAGGTGGTACATGGTCGCAAGTTGGGGCGCCAGCTGGGATTTCCCACTGCAAACATACACATGCGGCACGAACGGCCTGCACTGACCGGGGTATATGCGGTAAAATTGGATGGTTTGCCGGGTGTGGCCAATCTTGGCGTGCGCCCGACCATTGCCGGAACCCCGCGCCTGAGTCTTGAGGTCCATTTGCTGGATTACAGCGGCGACCTTTACGACCGCCATGTCCATGTCAGCTTTCTGAAAAAGCTGCGTGATGAAATGAAGTTTCCCGGGCTGGATGCGCTCAAGCAACAAATAGCGCTGGATAGTGCCCAGGCCCGCACCTTTTTTGCAAGCCAGGGTGGCTGATCAGGGTGCCTGATTTTTTATAATACCGTTTCACTTTTGCAAACCATACGGCTCAACTTAAAGATACGCGTTCATGACCGACGAAACCAAATACCCGCTTAATTTGCCGGAAACCAGCTTCCCCATGCGTGGCGATCTCGCCAAGCGTGAGCCAGGCTGGCTGAAAGCCTGGCAGGATAAAAAACTTTACCAGCGCATCCGCAAGGCACGTCAGGGCAAGCAGAAATTCATCCTGCATGATGGCCCGCCGTATGCCAACGGGGATATTCATATCGGTCATGCCGTTAACAAAATCCTGAAGGACATCATCGTCAAATCCAAGACCCTGAGCGGTTTTGATGCGCCCTATGTGCCGGGCTGGGATTGCCATGGCCTGCCTATTGAGCTGATGGTGGAAAAGCAGCACGGCAAGAATATTGATCCTGCCCGTTTCCGCGAGTTATGCCGCGAATATGCCAAGGAACAGATCGAGCGCCAGAAGAAGGATTTCATCCGCCTGGGCGTACTCGGCGATTGGGATCATCCCTACCTGACCATGGATTTCAAGACCGAGGCCGACATCATGCGCGCTCTTGGCGAGATCTATCAGAATGGTTACCTGTATCAGGGCAGCAAGCCTGTGCACTGGTGCGTGGACTGCGGCTCTGCCTTGGCCGAAGCCGAAGTGGAGTACGAGGATGTCAATTCGCCCGCCATTGATGTGGGGTTTCGCTTTGTTGACAATGCCGCGCTGAGTGCCGTTTTTGATATGCCATTGGACGGTGAGGTTTATGCCGTCATCTGGACGACAACCCCCTGGACGCTGCCTGCCAATCAGGCAGTGACCGTGCATCCTGAGCTGGACTATGATGTGATCCGCACTAGCAAGGGCTTGCTGGTATTAGCGCATGCCCTGGCTGAGGCTACGCTCAAGCGTTATGGCGAAGAAGATGCGACGACGCTGGGCAGTTGCAAAGGCGCCAGCCTCATGGGCTTCATGCTGCAGCATCCGTTTGATAACCGCCAGGTTCCCGTGATCACCGGCGAGCATGTGACTACCGATGCGGGTACTGGCCTGGTGCACACAGCCGCCGCCCATGGTAACGACGACTGGCTGGTGATGCGCGCCCATTACCCTAACGAAAAGCCATTGGTGCTTATCGGTGGCGATGGCAAATTCTTCACTAGTGACCTGGTGGAATTGGAGGCCATTCGCGGCCTCACTCGTCAGGAAGCCAACAAGGTGATTCTCGCCAAGCTGCAGGAAAACGGTGTGCTGTTTGCCAGCGCGCGCCTCAACCACAGCTTCCCGCATTGCTGGCGCCACAAGACGCCGCTGATGCAGCTGGCGACGCACCAATGGTTTATCGGCATGAATGCCCAGGACAAGACCGGCACCAGCTTGCGCGAACACGCCAATCAGGCGGTCGATGCCACCGAGTTCTTCCCGACATGGGGCCGCGCTCGGCTGGAAGCCATGATCAAGAATCGTCCGGACTGGTGCGTGTCGCGTCAGCGCAACTGGGGTGTGCCCATGCCGCTGTTCGTGCACAAGGAAACCGGCGAACTGCATCCTGATACCATGCGCCTGCTGGAAACCGTCGCGCTGCAAGTGGAACAACAGGGCGTCGAAGCCTGGTTCTCGCTGGATGGCGCTGCCTTCCTCGCCCAGCATGCGCCTGACAATGCCGGGCAATACAAAAAAGTCACCGATACCCTGGACGTCTGGTTTGATTCCGGCGCCACGCATGCGGCCGTGCTGAAGCGGCGTGAAGAGCTGCGCAGCCCGGCTGATCTGTATCTGGAAGGCTCGGACCAGCATCGCGGCTGGTTCCAGTCCAGCCTGCTCACTGGGTGTGCCATCGATGGCCGCGCGCCGTATAACGCCTTGCTGACACATGGTTTTGTCGTGGATGGCGCTGGTCACAAGATGAGCAAATCCAAGGGCAATGTCGTCGCGCCGCAAAAGGTGATGGACACCTATGGCGCCGATATCCTGCGTCTGTGGGTGGCTTCCACCGATTACTCTGGCGAGCTGACCATCTCCGATGAAATCCTGAAGCGCGTGGCTGAAGGCTATCGTCGCATCCGCAATACCTTGCGCTTCCTGCTGGCCAATCTGGCTGACTTTGATGCCAGCAAGGATTTGTTGCCCGTGGATCAATGGCTGGAAATTGACCGCTACGCGCTGGTGCTGACCACGCAACTGCAGGAATCCATCGTCAAGGATTACGACAAGTATGAATTCCACCTCGCGGTGCAGAAATTTGTCGGCTTCTGCTCAGAAGACCTGGGCGGTTTCTACCTGGATATCCTGAAGGATCGCCTCTACACCACCGGCGCCAGTTCGCATGCGCGCCGCGCCGCGCAGAGCGCGCTTTACCATATCACGCACGGGCTGATGCGCCTGATGGCGCCTATCCTCAGCTTTACCGCCGATGAAATCTGGCAGACGCTGGGCTTGAGCGCGGATGATAGCGTGTTTGAGGAAGAGTGGTACACGCTGCCTGCGCATGGCATGAGCGATGAAGATATCCGTACCTGGGGAGATATCACACAGGTGCGTTCACTTGCCAACAAGGCGATTGAAGAAAAGCGCGCTGCTGGCCTGGTAGGCTCCTCGCTGCAGTCTGAGCTGGATATTTATGCCGATGGTGCCGTGCATGCTTCGCTAGCTCGCCTGGGCGATGATTTGCGCTTTGTGCTGATCACCTCGCGCGCGACCTTGCATCTGCGTCAAGGCGGCCCCGTTGAAATCCAGGTAGCGCCAAGCGCGCATGCCAAGTGCGATCGTTGCTGGCATTACCGCGCTGATGTTGGCGCGCATGCTGAGCATCCGACCCTCTGCGGCCGCTGCGTCAGCAATCTGTTTGGTGCCGGTGAGCCGCGTCAGCATGCGTAAATGGCTGGCGCTTAGCGCGGCGGTCATTGCGCTCGATCTGTATACCAAGCATCTGGTGATCAAGGCGTTTGCTTATGGCGAGCATCTGCCCATTACCTCGTTTTTTGATCTGGTGCGGTACCACAACGAGGGCGCGGCATTCAGCTTCCTCAGCCAGGCAGGCGGCTGGCAGCGCGTGTTTTTCAGCGCGATTGCCTTGATTGCATCGGGCATTATCCTGTTCATGCTGCGCCGCCATCCCACACAGAAACTTTTCTGTTTTGCGCTGGCCCTAGTATTAGGCGGGGCGCTGGGCAACCTGTATGACCGACTGACGCTGGGCTATGTGGTGGATTTCCTGTTCTTCCATTACCAGAGTTTCTATTGGCCCGCGTTTAATGTGGCCGATTCGGCTATCTGCGTGGGCGTCGCCCTGCTGATTCTGGACAGCTTCAAAAAGAAGTCCTGACCCTCTTTTCTAACCGACGGCCCCGGGCGGGCTAATCCACAGGAGCCATCACATGCCGGATTGGGAAAAACTCATTGCTGCCAAAGTCGCCGTCGCCAAGCGCGGCTTGCAAAAGCCGGGCAAGGTCAACGCCAACGCGCGCATTCCTGCCGGGCAGACCGAGGTCAGGAATTTCCCCGTGCTTGATCTGGGCGTCCAGCCTGATATTCCCTTGAATGAGTGGACATTGCGCGTGTTTGGCTTGGTGCAGCATGACATCACGCTGGATTGGGCTGCCTATCAGGCCATGCCGCAGATAGAAGACGTATCGGACTTTCACTGCGTTACCCGCTGGTCGCAACTGGATATGGAATGGGCAGGTATATCAGCCAGCGAACTGTTGCTGCGCGCTGGCCCCTTGCCTGAGGCTGGCTTTGTGACCTTGCATTGCTACGATGGCTACACCACCAACCTGCCGCTGGAAGCCCTGCTGGATGATGATGTGATCATTGCCCACAGCGTGTTTGGTCAGCCACTGAGTATTGAGCATGGCGGGCCGGTGCGATTGGTCGTGCCCAAACGCTATGCATGGAAGAGCCCGAAATGGCTGAAGGCTATTGAACTGCATGTCGAAGACCGTCCCGGTTTCTGGGAAGTGCGTGGATATCACAACGAGGCGGACCCATGGCTCGAACAGCGCTTCGGTTAAAACTGATCGAAACCCTGATGGCAAAACGTCAGGCTGATCGTGAGGAGAACATCATGGCAACCGTCATCAAAACCGATGAAGAATGGCGCGCCCAACTGACGCCATTGCAATACGAAGTCACCCGCAAAGCCGCCACTGAGCGTCCTGGCACCGGTGAATATGCGTTTCGCTTTGAGCCTGGGGTGTATCGCTGTGTGTGCTGTGGTACACCGTTGTTTGCTTCGGATACCAAGTTTGATGCGGGCTGTGGCTGGCCCAGCTATTTTGAGCCACTGGACCCGGCCAATGTGCGTGAGAAGCGCGACATCAGCCACGGCATGATACGCACCGAGGTGCTGTGCAATGTCTGCGATGCGCATCTCGGGCATGTGTTTCCCGATGGCCCCAAGCCTACCGGGCTGCGCTATTGTATCAACTCTGCTTCGCTAAGCTTCGAGCCTTTGCAACCCGTTCAGGGCTGAGCATTCCTTAGTCCTGTTCGTGGTTTTCATAAGAGCTGCCGCCTTCACGCAGATTACTTGCGGCGTATCAGCCGCTGAATAATAGTCACCACCAGCACGATCAACCCACCTACCACGATGCCGGTCAGGGCATCCAGTGCAATCGTCGCCAGCAAGGCAACCGCATTGCCTGCGCTGGCACTTACCGTGCTTTGCACATCTGCCGCGAGGTGATGCAGCCAGGGCAAGCCATGCGCCAGTATGCCACCGCCCACCATGAACATCGCCGCGGTACCCACCACGGAAAGTGTGCGCATCAGCCATGGCGCGCCTGCCAGCAGCAAGCGACCCAGGCTGCGGCTGAATGCGGCCCATAACGACGCTCCACGACGCTGTGCCAGATAAAGCCCGCCATCATCCAGTTTCACGATACCCGCCACCAGACCATACACGCCGACTGTCATGATGACCGCGATGCCGGTGAGCACCGAGATTTGCTTGGCAAGTGTGGCCCCGGCCACTGTCCCCAGTGTGATGACAATGATCTCTGCTGACAGGATAAAGTCGGTACGCACCGCGCCCTTGATCTTGTCGCGCTCAAAACTCACCATATCAACAGCGGGGTCGCTCAGTGCCTGTGCTTGTGCAGCGTGTCGGGTTTCTTCTTCAGCGCCATGCAGGTATTTGTGCGCGATTTTTTCAAACCCTTCAAAACACAAAAATGCGCCCCCCAGCATGAGCAATGGCGTGATGGCCCAGGGCAAAAATGCGCTGATCAACAACGCCGTCGGCACCAGTATCAGCTTGTTGATGAAGGAGCCCTTGGCCACGGCCCACACCACGGGCAGTTCGCGGTCAGCTTTCACCCCGGCAACCTGCTGGGCATTGAGTGCCAGATCATCGCCCAGTACCCCGGCAGTTTTCTTGGCGGCTACCTTGGTCATGACGGAAACGTCATCCAGGATGGTGGCAATGTCGTCGATCAGGGTGAGCAAGCTGCTACCGGCCATAATGTTGTCCTGTGTATCAATGGATCTGCCAGTGTACCTGAATGTCGGGCAGATAATAAAAAGCCCCCGGCGCAAGGCGGCGGGGGCGGGCAATGCATCGCTTTTATATCAGGCGGCCTGTTTCAGGCTGGCAAGATCAATCACAAAGCGGTATTTCACGTCACTCTTCAACATGCGTGCAAACGCATTCTCGATGTCCTGGATTTTGATCAACTCAATGTCCGAGGTGATATTGTGCTCGGCGCAGAAATCCAGCATCTCCTGGGTTTCGCGCAAGCCGCCGATCAGCGAGCCCGCCAGCGAGCGACGCTTGAAGATCAGGTTGCCAATGTTCGGCGTCGGGTGAGGGCTATCCGGCACGCCAACCAGGCAATGCGTGCCATCACGCTTCAGCAGCGCCGTGTATTGATCCAGATCATGCGGTGCGGCCACGGTGTTCAGAATGAAGTCAAAACTCTGTGCGTGCTTGGCCATCTCTTCAGGGTTTTTGGAGATCACGACTTCATCCGCACCCAGGCGCTTGGCATCTTCCACCTTGCTGGCTGAGGTAGTGAACAGCACAGTGTGAGCGCCGAAGGCATGCGCAAACTTCACGGCCATGTGACCCAAGCCGCCGAGGCCGACCACACCGACCTTTTGACCAGGGCCGACCTTCCAATTGCGCAGGGGGGAGTAGGTGGTAATGCCAGCGCACAGCAAAGGCGCGACTGCTGCCAGGTCCAGTTTTTCCGATACCTTGAGCACAAAACGCTGCTCCACCACGATCAGGTTGGAGTAACCGCCATAGGTGGATTGCCCTGGCATTTGCTTGTCCGGCGAGTTGTAGGTAAACACGGCATGGTTACAGTATTGCTCCAGGCTGTCTTCACAATCCGGGCAGCTGCGGCAAGAGTCCACCAGACAGCCCACACCCGCCAGATCACCTGCCTTGAACTTGGTGACGGCGCTGCCGACCTTGGTCACGCGGCCAACAATCTCATGCCCCGGCACCATGGGGAAAGTCGAGTTACCCCATTCATCGCGTACCTGGTGCAAATCCGAGTGGCAAACGCCGCAAAACAGGATCTCGATTTCGACATCATTGGCACCTACCTCGCGACGTTCGAAATTAAAAGGGGCCAACGGCTTCTTGGGATCGTAAGCGGCATAACCAATTGCTTTTGCCATGGGGATAACCTCCGCAGAATTATTAGAAAACAGAACAGACTGTGCCGAACGGCACAACTTCATGTGGGACAGTATGCAATAGTCTGGTGTTCCAATAAATGATGCAGTCTTGAAATCAGAATTCCGGAAATGGAAACAATCTTGGATGACATGTGCGAGTGCTGGACGTCTGCTTTGAAATCCATGCCACGCTTCTGTTTTTACATCGGCCTGCTGTTTTTGCAAACTGCGTGCGGCATTGAACCCCATATCAATTGTACGGATGCTAAAAAAGTGCATGTAGGCATGAGGCAGGCAGACGTGGTAAAGCTGCTGGGAGACCCTTACTTTGTCAGTCTCAGCAAAGACAACGTGGTGTTTGGCTGGCAGGACAAAGAGGATATACGTCTGGTGAAAAATAGTCTGCAAATCCACATTAACCCGCAAACCGGGCTTATCAACAACATCGAAGGGACATGTGCGCAATGATCAGGATAATCTGCATTTTGATGGCAGCTGCGTGCATTAGTCTTCAGTCCGCGCTGCCTGCGTTCGCGGAAACTGTGGTGGGCATGCCATTCAATGTAAAGGGCGAGCGTCTTGATGTGACGCCGCCAGCTGGCTGGAAAATCGTCTGGATGGAGGGCGACCCCAAAGGCGAGTATTTCGTGGAATACGCGCCGCCAGGAGAAGATGTCGAAACCTGGAAAACCGGGCATCTTTCCATTATCAGAAAACCCTATCCTTCTGCGCAGACCATGAAGGAAATTCGCGATGCCAAACTCAAGGTGGCGGACGTGGCATTAATAGGCATGGTCAAGCGATTGTCTGGCTCATGTACGGGATATGAGGAGATCACCATGCGTACCACGACGGTCAACGGGCTTTATTCTGCACTCGGCGGGGGATATTGTGGCAAACCGTCGGAGAATGCCCCGCTGGGGGAAGGCGCTTTTGTCGCTTTTTACGAAAGCAAGAATTTCATTTACAAAGTGCAGTACAGCTGGCGCCCACAATCCGAAGCCGAGAAGCAGAGCTCGCTATGGGCGATTGATGCGGCTCACGCCAAGCTCTATCGTGAATCCATGAAATCTGCGGCCCTTTGCGATGAAAGCAAAAAAACCTGCAAGACGCGTTATCTGCCTTGAGTGTATGTATGCCCCCACCGTATGGGGGAGCAGCGAAGGTAAAAAAGTAAAAAAGCCCCGCATCCTTTCGGAATGCGGGGCTTTTTCATGGCGGAAAACTACGAAATAGCGGCAATCGCCTTTTTCACGCCAGCCGCATAAGCCGGGTCGGCTTTTTCAAACTGCGCAAGTACACGCGCCTGAATATCTGCATTGGCTTGCGACAAACCACCGGCAATGTTGTTGAACAACTGTTGCTTCTGATCGTCGTTCATCAAGCGGAAGAGTTCACCGGCCTGCGTGTAATAGTCTTCCTCGCTTTGGTCGTGGTAGCCAATCCATGCTTGTTCCAATACCGGCATCGGCGGTGGTGCAAATTCCGCTGCGGGTACTGGCGCACCTTCGGCTGCCCGGTCATTCGGGTAGAAATTCGGCGAGCCGAGGAAGGCGTTTTCATGACCATGTGCCGGGCAACCCATGCCTGCCATGGCGCCATCGCGCTGGTAGTGGTTAACCGGGCAACGCGGAGCATTGACGGGCAACTGGTTGGCGTTAACACCCACGCGGTAGCGATGCGCATCCTGATAAGCCAGCAAGCGCGCCTGCAACATCTTGTCCGGCGAGGCACCTACACCAGGCACCAGATTGCTGGGGGCGAAGGCAGCTTGCTCGGTTTCGGCAAAGTAGTTGCGCACATTGCGGTTCAACTCCAGCTGACCAATCTCGATCAAGGGGAAATCCTTGTGCGGCCAGACCTTGGTCAAGTCGAACGGGTTGATGTGATAACCCTTTGCTTCGGCTTCCGACATGATCTGCAACTTCACTGTCCAGCTGGGGAAGTCGCCGCGATCAATCGCATCCACCAGATCCTTCTGCGCACCAAACGCTGGCATCTTGGCGGCTTCTTCATTGGTCAGGGTTTTGATGCCCTGATTGGTCTTGAAGTGCCATTTGATCCAGTAGCGCTGGCCATCCTTGTTCCAGAAGCTCAGTGTGTGTGAGCTGAAGCCGTGCACATGGCGATACGAAGCCGGGATGCCACGGTCCGACATCAGGATGGTCATCTGATGCAAGGATTGCGGGTGATTGGCCCAGAATTCGAAGGCATTGGCTGGATTCGGCAAATTGGTGCGCGGGTCTTTTTTCTGGCTGTGGATGAAGTCCGGAAACTTGATCGGGTCATTCAAAAAGAACACGGGCGTATTGTTGCCCACAATATCCAGGTTGCCTTGCGGTGTGTAGAACTTCACGGCAAAGCCGCGGGGATCACGCGCATAGTCGCTGGAATCCTGGCCGCCACCTACAGTAGAGAAGCGCAAGAATACTTCGGTCTTTTGCCCCACATCCTGCAAGAAGCTGGCGATGGTGTAATCCTTGAGGCTCTTGCTCAAGGTGAAAGTGCCGTAAGCGCCGGTGCCGCGGGCATGCACTACGCGCTCGGGGATGCGCTCACGGTTGAAGTGTGCCAGCTTTTCGAAAAGGTAGTGATTGTCAAAGGTCAGTGGGCCACGTGCACCGACACTGATGCTGTTGTTGTCATCGGGTACCGGAGCCCCGGCAGAGGTGGTCAAGATGTCTTTGCTCATTACATTTCTCCTTATCTGGGTTGATAACCTGGCAGTGGCGCCTTGGTATGGGTGCCATAGTAATGAAACTTGATTGATATCTGAAGTTGATTGTTTTGATATAATCAATAAGTAAAACTAATCAAATAAATCCTGCCTGGCTGACTATAAAAAAATAAGGCGGTTTCTCCTAGAGAAACCGCCCACAGCGGAGATGAAACCAGTGATGAATTGAAACGGCAGGCCTGATTAGCTATTCAGTTTCCTGCTCTTCAAATGGCAGCTCCGATTCGAGCCACATGACATTGATGATGCCAAATGCCAGCGCCAGTCCGACGCCCAGTATCCAGGTGAAATACCACATGTGCGTGCTCCTTTAATAGGCTGTATGCGAGTTGTCGCGGATATGCTGTACCGTGATCTTGCCGCGCAGAACGCGGAATACCCAGGAGGTATAGATCAGGATCAGCGGCAGGAAAATCAGGGTCACGATGAACATGATGCCCAGTGTCTTCTTGCTGGAGACTGCATCCCACAGGGTCAGGCTGCTTACCGGATCGGTGCTGGAGGGCATGATGAACGGAAACATGGAGAACCCGGCCGTAAGGATAATCCCCGCCAGTGCCAGGCTGCTGAAGACGAAAGCGCAGCGCTCCCATTTTTTGGCCGCACTCAGCAAGGCAAAGGCAATACCGGCAAAACCGAAGGCAGGTGCCAGCATCATCCAGGTGTAAGTGCTGTAATTGCTGAGCCAGGCCCCGGCCACTTTTTCTACCGTTTTGTGCAGTGGGTTGATGGCGCTATTCACGTCTGGAATCTGCAGCAGTCTGTAACCCTCAATACCGGCCGCCAGCCACAGGCCAGCCAGCGCAAACAGAATCGCGCATGTGATGCCGCTGATGCGGGCTGCGCGCGCTGCGCGTTTTTGCACTACACCTTCGGTACGCAGTTGCAGGTATATCGCACCGTGCATCAGCAGCATGGTCAGGCTGACCAGGCCGCAGAGCAGGGCAAACGGATTAAGCAATGCCCAGAAGCTGCCGGTGTAAAACGAACGCAGCGTGTCGTCGTAATGAAAAGGCAGGCCCAGCAGCAGATTGCCAAAGGCCACGCCAAACACCAGCGATGGCACAAAGCCGCCGACGAACAAGGCCCAATCCCAGCCATTGCGCCACGCGGGGCTTTCCATCTTGCTGCGGTAATCAAAGCCTACCGGGCGGAAAAACAGGGCAAACAATACCAGCAGCAAAGCCACATACAGACCGGAGAAGGCTGCGGCATACACCAGCGGCCACGCGGCAAAAATGGCGCCACCTGCGGTGATCAGCCAAGTCTGGTTACCTTCCCATACCGGGCCCACCGAGTTGATGATGACACGACGCTCGTCGTCGGTTTTGCCCAGAAAGGGCAGCAAGGTGGTCACGCCCATGTCAAAGCCATCCATGATGGCAAAGCCAATCAGCAATACGCCCACAAACAGCCACCAGACCAGCTTGAGGGTTTGATAGTCGATGATTTCGCTCATGATTTTTCCTTAAGCAGCAGCACGCGAAGAAACTTCAAAGTGATAGCGACCGGTATGCAGGCTGGACGGCCCGAGGCGGGCGTACTTGAACATCAGGAACAGCTCGATCAGCAGCAGCAGGGTGTAGAAGCCGAGAAAGCCGGCAATGCTGAAATAGAGTTCGCCGGTGTTGAGCGATGACGTTGACAGATGCGTGGGCAGAATGCCGGAAATCGTCCATGGTTGACGGCCCATTTCCGCCACCACCCAGCCCATTTCGGCAGCAATCCATGGCACGGGGATCGCGGCTACTGCCAGGCGCAGCAGCCAGGTTTTGCTGGCGATGGTGCGTTTGGCCGAGTAATAAAACGCGGCACCCAGCATGAACAGCATCAGCACGCCCAGTCCAACCATGACGCGGAAGCTCCAGAACAGCACGAACACATTGGGGATGGTGTCGGCGGCGGCAAGCTTTACCTGCTCGTCTGTCGCATCGACGACATTTGGCGTGTATTTCTTAAGCAGCAGGCCATGGCCCAGATCATCCTTGACTGCGTTGAAAGCCGCGACGGCTTCGGCGCTGGTATCGCCGCCCTTCAGCTTCTGCAGGGCGGCATAGGCCACCATGCCTTTGCGGATGCGGTCTTCGTTTTCACGCTTGATATCCACCAGGCCGGCCACGGGCTCATCCAGCGAGCGGGTGGCGATGATACCCATGACGTATGGAATCTTGACCGCGTAATCGGTGCGTTCCTCTTTCTGGTTGGGCAGGCCAAACAGGGTAAAGGATGCGGGTGGCGGCTCGGTATGCCATTCGGCTTCCACCGCGGCCAGCTTGACCTTTTGCACTTCGCCGGTGGCGTAGCCAGATTCATCGCCCAGAATAATCACCGAGAGGATGGAGGCGAGGCCAAAGCCGGAGGCGACGGCAATCGAGCGCAGGGCAAATGCGGTATCGCGCTTTTTCAGCAGATACCACGACGAAATGCCGAGCACAAACATGGCGGCGGTGGTGTACCCCGCTGCCACGGTATGCACAAACTTGACCTGGGCCACGGGGTTGAACAGCAGATGCGCAAAATTCGTCATTTCCATGCGCATGGTTTCAAAGTTGAATTCAGCGCCCACCGGGTTCTGCATCCAGCCATTGGCAATCAGGATCCACAGCGCGGAAAGATTGGAGCCAAGGGCCACCAGGAATGTCACGACCAGATGCTGCTTCTTACTCAGGCGATCCCAGCCGAAGAAAAACAGGCCGACAAAGGTGGATTCGAGGAAGAAAGCCATCAGGCCTTCAATGGCGAGCGGCGCGCCGAAAATATCGCCGACGTAATGCGAGTAATACGCCCAGTTGGTACCAAACTGGAATTCCATGGTGATGCCGGTGGTGACCCCCATGGCAAAGTTGATGCCGAACAGCTTGCCCCAGAACTTGGTCATGTCCCGGTAAACCTGCTTGCCGGTCATCACGTATACGGATTCCATGATCACCAGCATCCAGGAAAGCCCGAGCGTCAGGGGGACAAACAGGAAATGGTAGAGTGCGGTGGCGCCGAACTGCAGCCGCGAGAGATCGACGACTTCTGCCGAGGGTAGCATGACATGACTCCTATTTTGAGGTGCTCATTATTATGCGGGTGACCGCTGCCTGCCTGTCCTGCTTGGCGATGGGGTGCGAAAAGCAGGCCCACCAGAGCAGGTAAAGCAGTACTACTTTTGCGAGCAGGATCACCGTAATTTCGATGGCCAGACGACTATATCGGCGATGCGCCTTGAGCGATGTCAGATGCGATATCCAGCGATTATTCATCATTCGGCATAGTAGTTTGGCTGGGCTTATTATAATAGGCCTTATTTAAATATGGTTATTAATTTGGCCCTGATTTGGGCGATATAAAATAAATATATCAATACCTTATGTTTGATAGTTTTTGTGTGGCTTACTGGCGCGTGGGGTGTTTGTTCAATTTGCGCTGCAGGGTGCGCCTGTGCATGTTAAGGCTGCGTGCCGTGGCCGAGATATTGCCGTCATGCTCTTTTAGCACGCGCTGTATGTGCTCCCACTCCATGCGGTCTACCGATAAGGGATTGGCGGCGAGCGGAATGGTGTCATCGGCTTCTTTACGCTCGAGCGCCTGCAGGATTTCATCGGCATCGGCCGGCTTGGCAAGGTAGTAGGTCGCCCCCAGTTTGACCGCCTCAACCGCCGTGGCAATGCTGGCATAGCCGGTCAGCACCACTATGCGGGTTTCTTCATCCAGGGCTTTCAGCTGGCGGATCAGCGTCAGTCCGGAATCCCCGGGCATTTTCAGGTCAAGCACGGCATATTCGGGGGGATTGGCGGTCGCCATGCTCATGGCCTGCACCGCATCATGCGCCACACTGACGGCAAAGCCGCGCCTGGTCATGGCGCGGGCCAGCACGTGGGTAAAAGTTTCGTCATCATCTACCAGCAGCAGGCTGGGGAGTTCGTCCATCTCACTCATGTGACAATCTCCGTAATGGCAGGCTGACGCTGGTAAGTGTGCCGCCCTGCTCGCGATTGCTGAATTGCAGGCTGCCCCCCAGGCGCTCAATCACGGATTTAGCCAGGAACACGCCCAGCCCCAGGCCGCCCACGCTTTCCCTGTCTGCGGAGGTGTGCATGCTGGATTCCAGATGCACTGCCGCCTTGGTGGTGAATCCCGGCTCACCCAGCCGTGCCTGTGCCACGCTGTTGAGGCCGGGGCCATTGTCAACAATCTGCAGCTCCAGCCAGTCGGCACGCCAGCGAGCATGCACGCTGATGCCATCCGGCGAGGCATCGCCCGCATTATCCAGCAGGTTACAGATTGCCTGGCTCAAGGCCCGGTCAGCCACAATCTGCGGCGCAGGGCTGCTGCCTTGCTGATCCAGCGCCAGCGGAATGGCCGGGCGCATATCCTGCCAGCGGCTGAAGGTATCCTGCAAAAACGCATCCAGCGGACGACTCAGCCCTGCCTCGGCACGCAGCTCGCCCGCCGAGCCGGAGAGCGAGGACAAAATGCCCTTGCAGCGGTTGATTTCCTTGCGCAACAGATCAAGTGATTCTGTCAGTTCGGTATTATCGGTATGGGTTTGCCGTAGCTCTTCGGTGACCACCGCCATGGTGGCAAGCGGTGTGCCCAGCTCGTGTGCAGCCCCGGCTGCCAGTGCGCCGAGCGCGAGCATGCGCTCACTTTCCAGTGCCTGTTCCCGGGCTTCTGCCATCAATCGATCATACTCGCGCAGGCTGCGTGCCATGCGTTCCACAAAAATGGCAATCACGCTGGCAGACACCACAAAGCCTGCCCACATGCCGACCAGATGTACGCTGAATCCGCTCTGGCTGGCATGCATATGCATCATGTGCATGTCCATATCCATCTGCGACATGTTCATGCCTGGCATCATGGTCGGCATGGTCGAGGGCAGCGGCTGATACCAGAACATGAGGCCGCTGTAGCAAGCGATGGCCAGAGAGGCGACCAGCCAGACAAAGCGCGAGGGCAGGGCGACGGCCGCGACAATGAGGGGCAGCAGATACATCCAGACAAAGGGATTGGTGTAGCCGCCTGCTTTGTAGAACAGCACACTGAGCACGCCCATATCCAGTAGCAGCTGCATCAGCAATTCAATGTCGGATACCGGCATGGGGTGACGCAAACGCCACCAGGTCATGCCATTCAGCATCAGCATCAGCAGCATGGCGCCCACCACGGTATGCATGGGCAGCGCCACATCGTAATACAGCATGGCAATGGCGGCGGCGGCGCCCAGCACCACGGTCATGACCAGTCGCAGCCTGAGCAGGCGGCGCAGATTGGTACGGGTGGCAAGCGAGGATGACGTGGACGCGAACATGCCGGGGATTCTAACCCAAGTTGCTAGCGCCCCGCTGCGGCAAATTGCCACAGCGGGCTTGCTGCATGTGGGCCAGAGGGCGATGGGTGCGACAACATGTCGCATGGTGGCGCCGTGTGGCAGACCCTACAATTTCGGGCATGAAAACAACTGCCTGCATCATTCACTCACTCGTCTGCGGCGCCCTTGTCACTGGGGCAGGGCCTGCGCATGCCGACCATAACGAAACCGTGGTGCTGGATCCGCTGGAGGTGACAGCCACGCGCAGTGCCACTGAGAGCAACCAGCGCGTGCCCGCGGTCATCGAAAGCGTCACCGCGCAACAGATTGCCGAGACCACTAACGCCGCCACGGCCGCTGAAACCATCAAATACCTGCCCAGCTTGCAAGTACGCGAGCGCTATATTGGCGACCGCAATGGCATTATTGCCAGCCGCACGGCCGGCACATTATCCAGTGCGCAAACGCTGCTGTATGCCGATGGCATCCTGCTGTCCAATCTGCTAGGCAATTCATTTGCCTATCCGCCGCGCTGGGGCATGGTGTCGCCGGAGGAAATCCAGCAGGTGGATGTAATGTATGGACCGTATTCCTCGCTGTATGCGGGCAACTCCATGGGCGGCGTGGTGAATATCCAGACGCGCATGCCACAGAAGTTTGAAGCGCATGCCAATATGCAATGGTTCACGCAGCGCTTCGATCTCTACGGCACCAAGCAGAACAACGAGGGCAAGCATGCCAGCGCTTCTGTCGGTAACCGCATCAACGACCTTTCTTTCTGGCTGGGCGTGGATCATCTGGATACCTGGGGCCAGCCCATGCAGTTTGCCGTGGCAACGGCCACCACGGGCGGTGCCGGTACTGCGGTGACTGGTGCCTATCGCGATGTCAGTGAAAAGGGCGTCTCCCGCCTGGTGTTTGGCGCCTATGGCATAGACCACTCGGTGCAGGACAACCTCAAGCTCAAGCTGGCGTATGACATCAGCCCCAGTTTGCAGGCGCGCTATACCGTGGGCTTGTGGCAGCTGGATTCCGATACCCGGGTGGACAGTTATCTGCGCACCGCCAGCGGCGCGGCGTTCTATAACGGCAATGTCAGTATCGGCGGCAATACCTACAGTGTGCGCGGCCTCAACCCCACCGCCGCCAACAGTGTGCATCTGATGCAGGCCTTGCAGTTGCAATCCAAAGCGGATGGCGGCTGGCAATGGCAGCTCGGCCTTTCCGATTACCGCTACAACCGGGATGAAAGCCGTACCTCAACCGCCAACAACCCCACCCTGAGCAGTGTGGGCACGGTGCAGGACATGCAGGGGACCGGCTGGACCGCGGCCGACGCCCAGGGCACCCTGAGTCGCGGTGCACATCAGATGGATGTGGGCTATCACATTGATCACTATGCCCTGCGCAGCGTGACGGATAACGCCAGCGACTGGAGCAGCGCCACTACCACTACACGCAACAGTGCTTCGCGTGGCGATACCATGACCCAGGCGCTGTATGTGCAGGATGCCTGGCGCTTTGCCACCCGCTGGAAACTGACAGCCGGCGGACGCTATGAAGACTGGCGGGCATGGAATGGGCAGAATCAGGCGACCGTGGGCGGCAGCCTGCAAACCAGCGATTACGCAGACAAGCAGGAGCATGCGTTTTCGCCCAAGCTGGCCCTGAGCTTTGAGCCTGCGCCTGCCTGGGGTTTCAACGCCGCCCTGGGGCGTGCCTATCGCTTTCCTACCGTGAGCGAGCTGTTTCAGAGCATTACCAGTGGCAGCAATCTGGTGCAGGGCAATCCTGACTTGCAGCCGGAGCGGGTGCTGTCGGCCGAGCTTTCTGCCGAGCGGCGTTTTGCCAAGGGCTATCTGCGCGCCACCCTGTTTCAGGAAAACAAGCACGATGCCTTGATCTCGCAAACCGTTACTAACGGGGTTAGTGCCTGTGGCAGCGCCACCTGTAGCTTTATCCAGAATGTGGACCTGGTGCGTACCCGTGGCATTGAACTGGCCACGCAATGGCAGGATGTGTTTGTACACGGGCTGGACCTGGGTGGCAGCCTGACCATGACCGAGGCGGAAATTCTGCGCAACAGCGCCAACCCTGATACCGAAGGCAATCGCCCGCCGCGCATCCCCAATGCCGTCGCCAAGGCAGTGGCGACCTATCATCAGGGGCAGGCGCTCACCTATAGCCTGGCATTGCGCTACAGCGGTCGCCAGTACACCTACCTGGATAACAGCGATAGCAACCCCGATACCTATGGCGGCGCCAGTCATTTCTTTTTTGTGGATGTGCGCATGGCCTATAAATTTGCTGACCGCTGGACAGCGGCGCTGGGCGTCGATAATCTCAACAACGACAAGGCCTATGTGTTTCACCCCTACCCGCAACGCACGGCCTTTGCCCAACTCAAGTTTGATTACTGATAACGGATTTGCATGCGCATGCTGATGGTTTTACCGGCAATCTGCCGGGCGATTGTATTGTTTTTGCTGGGTTTGCCAGCACTGCTGGCGGCTAGTCTTGCCCTTGCCCATGAAGGGCACGATCACGGCGCTGCGGCAGCGCCCCTCGCCATATCCCTGGTCTTCGATGCGCAAGGGACCTTGTGGCGCGCCTCGGTAAAAGACGGCCATGTTCTGGTGGATAGCTCGCCCGATAACGGCCAGCATTTTGATACGCCGCGCGTGGTGAATCCTGACGCGCAAAAAATCGGCGTGGATGGCGATGCCAAACCCAAGCTCGCCCTGGGGCAAGGGGGGCATCTGTATGTCACCTGGACGCAGGCGCTGCCCAAACCCTATACCGGCTATATCTGGTTTGCCCGCTCCGTGGATGGCGGCAAGCACTTTGAGCCACCGTTTATCGTGCATCAGGACCGCGCCGAGATAACCCATCGCTTTGATGCGCTGGCCGTCAGCCGCGTGCCGGGGCAGGCCCAGGATCGCCTGTACGTTGCCTGGGTGGACAAGCGTGATCTGCTGGCGGCGCAAGCCGCGGCTAAACCCTATGCGGGTGCTGCGATCTATTACGCGGTATCGGACGATGGTGGCGCCAGTTTTGCTGCCGAGCGCAAGCTGGCTGATAGCAGTTGCGAGTGTTGCCGCATTGCGCTGGTGACCCCGGATGACGGTTCGGGCGATGCCGTGGCGTTATGGCGCCATGTGTTCGAGGGCGGCGTGCGCGACCATGCCATTGCCAGATTCAATACCAAGCCCGTCGCTGCGGATGCCATCAAACGCGCCAGCTTTGGCAACTGGCAGATAGACGCCTGCCCACACCATGGCCCGACGCTGGCGCAAGGCGGCGACTGGGGCTGGCACATGGCCTGGTTTGACGGTGGCACACATAATCGCGAAAAAATGCCCGGCCTGTTTTACGCCCGCATGGACGGCGAAGCCTGGGTATCCTCTCCCGCCAAACGCATAGGCGATGGCAGCAAGCAGGCGGGGCATCCCGCGCTGATCAGCCGTGGCGATGCGGTATGGCTGGCCTGGCGCGAGATGGAAGCCGACGGCAGCCGCCTTTACCTGATGCGCTCGCAAGATGGTGGTCGCAGCTGGGGCGAGGCCGAGTCCATGCTCAGCACCGCAGGCAGTGCCGATTACCCCATGCTGCTCATGCGCGGCACCCAGGTCTATCTGGCCTGGAATACCGCACGCGATGGCCTGCTCTTGAAGCCGCTGGAGACAGCACCGTGAGCATGCGTGACCTGGCTGCCATCTGTGGCCGTGCTGCTGCTGGCATGGCGCGGGCAATTGCCCTGGTTGGCTTGCTGATGTTGGTATCCGTGGTCGGCAGCCGCTGGGCCATGGCCGCCGACTTCCAGCCCTGGCAAGGGGACAGTCGTCGGGCACTCGAACAGCAATACGCCCGCAAACCCTTTATTCTGGCCTTGTGGTCACTCGATTGCGCCTATTGTGCCGAGGACTTGCGCACGCTGGGCGCCTGGGTCAGGCAGCATCCGCACGTCACCCTGGTTACGGTCAATACCGATATCGGTCAGGCGACGGAAGCCGCAACATTCATCGATGGGCTGGCCTTGCCAGCCCATGCTCGCTGGCAGTTCGCCGGGAACGATGCCGATCGCCTGCGTTATCAATTGGACCCCGCCTGGTATGGCGAGCTGCCGCGCACTTATTTTTACGATGCCCGGCACAACGTGCAGGCCGTCAGCGGCCGGCCAGCCAAAGACTGGCTGGACAACTGGGGCCGCAGCCTGCCTTAGCGGATCCATGGCTACGCGGATATTCATGCGTGGCGCACTTCTTATCCCGAGTTTCCTGATTTCCGCTTTGTCTCCCATCTGAATTGTCTCCCATCTGAATTGTCTCCCATCTGAATCACTGGCGTTCCTGACAGGCCCGTTCCGTCTGCGCGTGCGACATCATGTCGCATTTTCAATTTCCCCGGCTTCGCTAGAATGCCTGCGCAACATGAGCCTGCGCCTGCAGGCATGCGATATGAGAAAGACAGGGAGCCTATGAAACAAGCAATCCGCATGAAACATCTGCCATACGCGGTGGCCGTCGCCATCAGCGTGATGAACTGCAACAGCCTGTACGCCGAAGAAGCGACAGTGAAACTGCCCGAGGTAGTGGTCGATGCCAAAAAAGACAGCGAGCCTGTGCGGGCGCGCCCGCTCAATAGTGCAGATATGGTCGAAGTGCTGGCAGCTGAAGGCAGCCTGCAGTTTTACCAGTCGGGCGGAGTGTCGGCCTTGCCGGTGATACGCGGACTCAATGATGACCGCATCAAAATTCTGGTGGATGGCGCCGAGGTGACTGCTGCCTGTGGCAATCACATGAACTCTCCCTTGTCGTATGTTGCCCCGGCTACCGTGGCGAATGCCAGCGTGCTGGCGGGTATCACCCCCGTCAGCCAGGGTGGCGACAGCATCGCCGGGACTATTCTGCTGAATTCGCCCGCTCCGGTGTTTGCCGCGAATGGCGAGACGCTGGTGACCCAGGGCCGTTTCTCCAGCCTCTATCGCAGCAATAACAATGCCTTCAGCACCGCCCTCAGCGCCTCTGTTGCCAATGACAGCTTGAGCCTGGGCTTCACCGGCAGCATAGACCGTGCGGGCAGTTACGAAGATGGCCGTGGCAACAAGGTACGCTCCACCCAGTTTGACCGGCGCACGCAAACGGTCAACTTTGCGGCCCGCGGCGAAGACCAGCTGCTGACCGTCAAACTCACCCATCAGGATGTGCCGTTCCAGGGTTATGTGAATCAATACATGGACCTGATCAATAACCAGTCTGACGCCATCAATATCGGCTACAGCCGCACGTTTGCCTGGGGCGATCTGGATACGCGCATCTACTGGCAGAATGTGAATCACGAGATGGGCTTCTTCTCGAACGAGAAGACCGGCACCATGCCCATGAAAACCAAGGGCGAGGATATGGGGTACAGCATAAAGGCGGCATTGCCGCTGGATGCCATTCATACCCTGCGCATTGGCAACGAGGCCCACCGCCAGAAGCTGGATGACTTCTGGCCTGCTGTGCCTGGCAGCATGATGATGGGCCCGCAAACCTATGTGAATATCAACAATGGTCGTCGCGATCGCGTGGCCGTGTATGCCGAGGTGGCCTCCAGCTGGAGCAATCAGTGGAGCACGCTGCTGGGTCTGCGCGAGGATGTGGTACACACCAGCACCGGCGAGGTGCAATCCTACGGCGGCATGATGAACGCCACCGACAATGCGGCGGCCCAGGTTTTCAATGCCGGCAATCGCTCGCGCACCGATCAGAACATCGACGTCACTGCCATAGCGACCTATATCGCCAGCAACACCGCAAGTGTGGATTTTGGCTATGCCCGCAAAAACCGTGCGCCCAGTCTGTATGAACGCTATTCCTGGGGCCGCGGCACCATGGCCATGACCATGATAGGCTGGTTTGGCGATGCCAATGGCTATGTGGGAGACCCTGACCTCAAGCCGGAAACCGCCAATACCATCAGTGCCACGCTCAATCTGCACGATGCCGCGCAGGCGCAATGGGAGCTCAAGCTCACGCCGTATTACACCTATGTACAGGATTACATCGGCGTGAATCGCATCGGCACCTTCAATCTGGCCAGCGGCGTGCCGCGTGCATTGCTGCAATTCCAGAATCAGGATGCCCAGTTTTACGGGGTGGAGACTGCCTTCAAGCGCAGCTTGTGGGATAACGCACGCTTTGGCCAAGGCCGTGTCAGCGGCTCGCTGGGCTGGACGCGTGGCGAGCGCGTCAGCAATGGCGACGATCTCTATCACATCATGCCGCTGCAGTTCAAAGCCTCGCTGGAGCAGCGCATCGGCGCCTGGAGCAATGCCGTGGACCTGCAACTGGTGGACAGCAAAACCGCGGTGGATAGCGTACGCTTTGAGTCCAAAACGGCAGGCTACACGCTGGTGAACCTGCGCACTGGCTATCAATGGAAAAAGGCGCGGCTGGATCTCGGCGTCACCAATCTGTTCGACAAGTTCTACTACCTGCCCTTGGGCGGGGCCGATTATGCCAACTGGAATGCCAATGGCGGGCAGGGGACAATTGGTCCTGTGGCTGGCATGGGGCGCTCGGTGAATGTGGGCTTGAGCGTGGATTTTTAACGAAAGTCAGGCCAACATCCGGCCAACAAAAAACGGCGGCGAGTGGGTGACACTCGCCGCCGTTTTTTACACTTGCAGATTCGCCTTGAGCGCAGGTTTGACCTGCGATCTGGTTAACCTGCGATCTGGTTATCCTTGCTGATGAAATAGCTCAGGCGCTTGCGCGGTTTGAGGAAGTGCATGGCATCCTCTGGCAGCTGCGAAGGCTTGAGGCAGAGGCTGATATTGATGCTGGGGTCGTCGCGCAGGTCGATCAGCTGGCTTTCCTCAGTCGATGAAGCCGGGTTATGCACCATGACAAAGGGGCGCAGCGGCTTGTCCATGTTGACCGACACCACAATGCCATGCAGGCCGGTGGAAAGCTGCACTACGCTGCCTGGCGGATAAACACCCAGGCATTTGATCAGGCGCTTCAGCAGGCTTTCATCGAACTTGCTGCGCTGGTGGGCAAACATATAGGCCAGCGCTTCATACGGGGTGAGGGCTTTGTTTGTCAGCGCCGGGTTGCACAAGTTGTCGTAGACATTGACGATGGCCAGCAGGCGCGCCAGCAGCGATATGTCGTTCATCTTCAGGCGCTTGGGATAGCCGCTGCCATCGGCATATTCGTGATGATGCAGGATCAGCTCGACTACTTCGGGAGACATGCCGCACTGTTTGGCAATGCGCGCGCCAATTTCACTGTGCTGCTCCATGAAGGATTGCTCGGCCTTGGTCAGCGGCTCGGTTTTCATCAGCAAGCGATTGGGAATCTCGATCTTGCCGATGTCATGAAATAGCGCAGCCAGGCCCAGGGTGCGAGCATGTTCTTCCGACATGTCCATGGATTTCGACAGCATCAGCGCCAGCGTCGTCACATTCAGCGGGTGGTTGAAATGCTCATCCCCCGAGCGGTTGCCGCTCATGGCATAAATCGCGATATCACTCTCGCCCAGCACCGAGTCCACCATGCCTTCTATCAAGGTGTTGGCCTGCTGCAGGGAGGTCTGGGTTTGCGTCAGGATATTGCGCGTCACCTGCTTGGCCACATTGGCGGCTGCCAGGAATTTCTTTTCGCTTTCATCCAGCGCATGTTGCAGTTCTTGCAGGCGCAAGCCCGGGTCTGGCTGATGCCTGTCATGGGAAACAGGCTCCACGGGTGGCTCCACCAGCGGCCCTCGCGGCGAGAGGATGGGCTCGGGCATGGGCAGTGGGTCGCAATCACTGCGGTTGGGGTCGTAACGCAGGCGTTTGAGGCCGACTTTCTTGATGGTGGCGATCTGCTCTTCATCCTTGAGCTTGAAATTGCTGAAGGTGAAGGGGTGGTCCATCCAGCCGAGATCCAGGTGGACATACAGCCCCACCCTCAGCTGGTTCACATCGATGAAATGATTTTGTTGCGGATTCATTTTTTATTGTTGAGTTGTTCTGCTCGCAAGAGCGCAGTGAATTCGCTGGCAGTGACGGGGCGGCTGTACAGATAGCCCTGACCCTGCTGGCACCCTATTTTCTTTAAAAAGCTCGCCTGTTGCCGTGTTTCTACTCCCTCGGCAATCACGGTAAAGCCCAGGCTCTGCGCCATGGCATTGATGGCGGTGGCAATGGCCGCGTCATCGCTGTTATTGGGCAGGTCGCGCACAAACGACTGGTCAATCTTGATCTTGTCCAGCGGCAAACGCTTGAGGTGGGAGAGCGACGAATAGCCCGTGCCAAAGTCGTCAATCGCCAGCCGCACCCCCAGATGCTTGATGCGATCAAACACATCAATCACATACTCCGTGTTGTGCATGACGGTGCTCTCGGTAATCTCCAACTCCAGCAGATGCGATTCGCAATCGGTTTCCACCAGAATGCCATACACGGTATCGGCAAAATTGCTGCGCTGTATCTGCACGCCGGATACATTGACCGACACCCAGTCGATATCAAAGCCCTGGTCGTGCCACTCTTTCACCTGCATGGCGGATTGCCGCAATACCCATTCGCCGATGGGGATGATTAGTCCGGTTTCTTCCGCCAGCGGGATGAACTTGGCGGGCGATACCACGCCCAGCTCCGGGTGTATCCAGCGGATCAGCGACTCGGCGCCGATAATGCGGCCGGTTTCCAGCGATACCTGGGCCTGGTAATACACTTCAAACTGATCCCGTGCCAGCGCGCGGCGCAGCTGGTTTTCCAGGGTAAAGCGTTCCACCGCGTTCTGGCTCAGGTCGGCGGAGTAGAAGCAATGGTTGTTCTTGCCCTTGTTCTTCACCTGATACATGGCGATGTCGGCCGCCTTGATCAGGCCATCCACATCCAGGCTGTCGTCCGGGTAGACCGAAATGCCGACGCTGGCGCTGATGAACAGCTCGCGGCCATCAATCAGGAATTCATTCTGCAGGCTGCTGATGATTTTCTTGGCGACCTTGGCGGCATCTTCGCGTTCGCGCAGCACATCCATCATGACAATAAACTCATCGCCGCCCAGCCGGGCGACCGCATCGCTGTCGCGCACCGCGGCGCGTATGCGTTGCGATACCTCAAACAGCAGCTTGTCACCCATCTGATGACCCAGGGTATCGTTGATCGCCTTGAAACGATCCAGATCCACAAACAGCAGCGCAATCTCGTTCTGCTCGCGCTCGGCATATTTGATGGCATGGTCCAGCAGCTCATGCATCAGGCGGCGGTTGGGCAGGCCGGTGAGCGGATCGCGATTCACCAGCTCATTGAGACGGCTTTGCGAATGCTTGATTTCACTGATGTCGGCAAACACGCCCACATAGTTGATCACCTTGCCTTCTTCATTGTTAACGGCGGTGAGCGTCACCCATTCGGCATATTGTTCGTTGTTCTTGCGCTGATTCCAGAATTCGCCGCGCCAGCGGCCTTCGCGCGTCAGGGCCTTCCATATCTCGCGGTGCGGTTCCGGTTTTTTCAGGTCGGCTTCCAGCACATTGGGGATATTCCCCAGCACATCATCCTCGGTATAGCCGGTGATGTCGGTAAAGCCCTGGTTGATGGCGATGGTGCGCAGTTCATCATCGGTGATGAAAATGCCTTCGGCCGTGCTTTCAAAGGCGATTTTGGCCTGGTGCAAGCGGTGGTCGGAAGATTCGCGCTGAATCGCCACGCCGAACGAGCGGCCGATGGACATCAGCGCCCCCAGCTCCTGCGAGGTGACGGTAGAGGCCGCATGATCGCGTTCTATCATGATCACGCCCCACCAGTGGGCATGCACAAAAATCGGGATGATGACGAAAGACTGGCTATCGTGGTTCAGCAGAAAGCGGCGTTCGTCAGGCGGGAAGTCATCAGCATTGCCAAAAATCGGGCTGCCCTGTTGCAGGATGTTGAGCCAGCGGCTGCAACCATCGCGCAGATAATCAATGCAGTGGTAGCCATCGCTCAGTGGCTTGAAGCCAGGCGCATTCCAGTGATGCAGCAGTTCGGAAATAGGTGCTTCGGCTTCGATATCGCTGCTGTTTTTCAGCAAGGCTGCCCGGCTGGCATGGGAAGCCAGCCCCAGCAGTTCCAGCACGCCGACGGCGACTTTTTGCCAGGATTCCGAGGAGTGCAGCAGCCAGTCGCAGGAGATCAGCGCATCGAGGATGGCGCTACGCTGTCGCAGCTGGCTCTCCACCTGCTTGCGGTCGGTGATGTCGCGCCCCAGGGTGACAATGCCATGGCGACTGCCGTCATCATGAAACAGCGGCACCTTGATCACATCCAGCACCCGGTCACCGCCGGGCAGCGGCACGGTTTCTTCTTCCCGCAGCAGCTGACCGGTTTCCCAGACATATTCATCCGCCGCCTGCCAGTGCTGCATGAAGTCACGCAGAATGGGGTGCGTGAGATCGGCCAGTTCGCGGTCGGTCTTGCCCTGGGTGTTGACGCCATTGAGATGCAGCAGTGAAAGTCCGCTGGTATTGGCATGCAGCCAGCGGCCCGCACCATCTTTCAGGCAGATGTAGTCGGGGCTGGCATCAATCAGCTTGCGCAGCAGATTGAGCATGCTGCGCAGCTCGTATTCGCTGGCAAAGCGTTCGGTGACATCCTGCATGTAAAGCACATAGTCGGCGCCTGCGGTCGCTGGCTCCAGCGTTGCGATCTGCACACAAAAACTTTTGAGCGCATTGCCCACGGCATGCTGCAGGGTGAATTTGAGATTGTTTTTCTGTAGCTCGGCCAGCACGCGCTGACCTATGCTGGCAGGAAGTTTGGCGCGCGACGGGGATTTGAGGCTGAGAATCTGGAGGGCGTATGGGCTGGCGTAGCGAATATGCAGCTTGGCATCAAAAGCAATAACAGCGACTCCATCCATGGCGTGGAGTAGCTGATGAATCAGATCGGACTCTGTCTGTGCGGTCAGTGCCATACCAGAGATACGTAAATCGAGATCATGACAGGCTGGCCCGCTGCACGGCGGCGCGTAATACAGACATACTTCTTCCCCCGGATTGGTCTAAGTTTGCTGCATGACATTCATTTTTAATCAAGCCGTTAAGGCCCTAAATGTCGAATTCTCATGAAGCTTATGGCGCTAAGTTACCACGAGGTCTGTCAGATGAAAACCTTTTATGCTTAAGGATATATCGGCCGGGTGCAGGTAAAACTTGAAATATGGAAAAACCCTCCCATCTATAGGGTATTCAAAATACATGACGAGGAGCAGGAAATGCGTATAGACAAGCTGACAACCAAATTTCAGCAAGCCCTGAGCGATGCGCAAAGTCTGGCTGTCGGCAACGATAATCCCAGCATAGAAGCACAACACTTGTTGGCAGCGCTGATCAATCAGGAAGATGGCGGCACCCTGTCGCTACTGTCCCGGGCGGGGGTCAATACCGGCAACCTGAAAGGCAGTTTGCAAAAAGCCATCGAGAGTTTGCCCAAGATGGAAGAAAGCACGGGTGAAGTGACCGTGTCGCGTGAGCTGAACAATCTCTTGAACCTGACCGACAAGCACGCGCAAAAACGCGGCGATGCCTATATTGCCAGTGAGATGTTTTTGCTGGCGCTGGCCGAGGACAAGGGTGACACCGGCAAACTGCTGAAACAGGCCGGACTCAATAAAAGCGCGCTGGAAGCGGCCATTAACGCCGTGCGCGGGGGTGATCAGGTGAATAGCCAGGAGTCGGAAGGCAATCGCGAGGCGCTGAAGAAATACACCATGGACCTGACCGAGCGTGCTCGCGCTGGCAAACTGGATCCTGTGATCGGGCGTGACGATGAAATCCGCCGCGCGATTCAGGTGCTGCAACGCCGTACCAAAAACAACCCGGTGCTGATCGGCGAACCTGGCGTGGGTAAAACCGCGATTGTGGAAGGCCTGGCACAGCGCATTGTGAATGGCGAGGTGCCGGAATCGCTGAAGAACAAGCGCGTGCTGTCGCTGGATATGGCGGCATTGCTGGCAGGGGCCAAATACCGCGGCGACTTTGAAGAGCGCCTGAAATCCGTGCTGAAAGAGCTGGCACAGGATGAAGGCCAGACCATCGTCTTTATTGATGAAATCCACACCATGGTTGGTGCGGGCAAGGCCGATGGCGCCATGGATGCCGGCAATATGCTGAAGCCTGCGCTGGCACGCGGTGAACTGCACTGCGTGGGCGCCACCACGCTGGATGAATATCGCCAGTACATAGAAAAAGATGCCGCGCTGGAACGTCGCTTCCAGAAAGTGCTGGTGGATGAGCCCAGTGTGGAAGCCACTATTGCCATCTTGCGCGGTTTGCAGGAGAAGTACGAGCTGCACCACGGCGTGGAGATTACCGACCCGGCGATTGTGGCGGCGGCTGAACTCTCGCAGCGCTACATCACCGACCGCTTTTTGCCAGACAAGGCGATTGACCTGATTGACGAAGCGGCCTCGCGCATCAAGATGGAAATCGACTCCAAGCCGGAAGTGATGGACAAGCTGGACCGTCGCTTGATTCAGCTCAAGATTGAGCGCGAAGCGGTGCGCAAGGAAAAGGACGAAGCCTCGCAAAAACGCTTTGATTTGATTGAGGACGAGATCAAGCGTCTGGAGCGCGAGTATGCCGATCTGGACGATATCTGGAAATCGGAAAAAGCCCAGGTGCAAGGCTCGGCCCATATCAAGGAAGCCATTGAAAAGCTGAAGCAGCAGATGGAAGAAGCCAAGCGCGAAGGCGACTGGCAGCGTGTGTCGGAAATGCAGTACGGCAAGTTGCCGCAGCTGGAAGCCCAGCTCAACAAGGCGGCGTCGGAAGAGTTGAATGGCGTGCCGGTGAAAAACCGATTGCTGCGCACCCAGGTGGGTGCCGAAGAAATTGCCGAGGTGGTGAGCCGCGCGACCGGGATCCCCGTGTCCAAGATGCTGCAGGGGGAACGCGACAAGTTGCTGACCATGGAAGACAAGCTGCACGAGCGCGTGGTCGGCCAGGATGAGGCCGTGCGACTGGTGGCCGATGCCATCCGCCGCTCGCGCTCTGGTTTGTCCGACCCGAACCGGCCTTATGGCTCATTCCTGTTCCTGGGCCCGACGGGTGTCGGCAAGACCGAGCTGTGCAAGGCGCTTGCCAATTTCCTGTTTGATTCGGAAGAGCATCTGGTGCGCATCGACATGAGCGAGTTCATGGAGAAGCATTCGGTATCGCGCCTGATAGGCGCTCCTCCCGGCTATGTGGGCTACGAAGAAGGTGGCACGCTGACCGAGGCGGTGCGGCGCAAACCTTATAGCGTGATCCTGCTGGATGAGGTGGAAAAGGCGCACCCGGATGTATTCAATGTGCTGCTGCAAGTGCTGGACGATGGTCGCCTGACCGATGGTCAGGGCCGTACGGTGGACTTCAAGAATACCGTCATCATCATGACCTCCAATCTGGGCAGCCAGATGATACAGAGCATGAGCGGCGACGATTATCAGGTGGTGAAGCTGGCAGTGATGGGCGAAGTCAAAACCCATTTCCGTCCGGAGTTCATCAACCGAATCGATGAGGTTGTTGTGTTCCACTCTCTGGGTGAAGCGCACGTGAAGTCGATTGCCGGCATCCAGTTGCAAAGCCTGGCAAAACGCCTGAATGCGATGGACATGCAGTTGGAAGTCACACCGTCTGCGTTGGCAGAGATTGCCGCTGCTGGCTTTGATCCGGTGTATGGCGCCCGTCCGCTCAAGCGGGCCATCCAGTCCGAGATTGAGAATCCGCTGGCGCGGGAAATCCTCAGTGGCAATTTTGCCGCCAAGGATACGATCAAGGTCGAGTACAAGGGTGGCAAGATGTTGTTCAGCAAGGCCTGAGTGCGATAAACCGTGGGTTTGTGACGGTGAGTTGAACCGCAGGCAGTAGAACGAAAAAAGCCGACATGACGTCGGCTTTTTTCATGGGCGCTATGTTCAGGCGAATTACAGCGCAGCAGCGATAGCAGTTGCCAGAGGCGTCGTTGGTCGGCCGATCAACTGGCTCAGCTGATGGCTATCATCAAACAACGCACCCTTGGAGGCACCCGTATCCGAATCTGCCAGCAGGTCGGCGAGAAAGTCGGGCAGTCCGGCATCCAGCAGCGCTTTGGCATAGTCGGCCTGCGGCAGGTTCTGATAGGCGATGGCCTTGCCTGAAAGGCGTGTCAGCTCGGCGGCAAATTCCGTCAGGGTATAAGCCGTGTCGCCTGCGAGTTCGTAAACCTTGCCAGCCTGGTTGGGTGTGCGTAATACAGCGGCGGCCGCTGCGGCGTAATCACTGCGCGTAGCCGAGGCGATTTTGCCGTCGCCTGCGCTGCCCAGCAGCACGCCGTATTGCAGCGCAGGTGGAATGCTGGCGGTGTAGTTTTCGGTATACCAGCCATTACGCAAAATCGCATATGGCAAGCCAGAGGCCTTGAGTGCCTGTTCGGTGGCCACATGCTCGGCGGCTAGGCCCAGCGGGGAAGTATCGGCGTGCAGCAGGCTGGTGTAGGCCAGCAGGCTGACATTGGCGCGCTTGGCGGCGGCAATCACATTCTGGTGTTGCGGCAGGCGTTGGCCGACTTCGCTGGATGAAATCAGCAAAATCTGGGTGGCACCGGCAAAGGCGGCATCCAGCGTTGCTGGTTGGGTATAGTCTGCCTGACGCACCACGACGCCGCGGGCGGCGAGGTCGGCCACCTTGGCGGGGGTGCGGACGGCGGCAATAATCTGGTTGGCAGGCACCGAGGTTAACAGCTCCTCAATAACCAGTCGGCCGAGTTGGCCGGAAGCTCCGGTAATCACGATCATGGTAAAACTCCTGTTGGCTTGAAATCAAAGAAAAGGCACAATAACAAACAAGCTAACTTTTAGTAAGTACTTACAGAAAGGTAAGTGTCAAATGGCGAATCAGGAAACACGACAGGACGAATCGCTTGCCGCATTGATGGAGCGTGGCAACGTGTTTGCCGCGCAATGCCCTTCGCGTGAGGTGTTGAAGCATGTCACCAGTCGCTGGGGTGTGCTGGTGCTGGTGGCCTTGCTGGGCGGTACGCATCGCTTCAGCGATTTGCGCCGCAAAATAGGCGGCGTCAGCGAGCGCATGCTGGCGCAAACCCTGCAATGGCTGGAGCAGGATGGCTTTGTGTTGCGCACCTCTTACCCGGTGGTGCCGCCGCATGTGGAATACAGCCTGACCCCGCTGGGCCAAGAGGTAGGCTTGCGGGTGGAAGCGCTGGCCGACTGGATACAGGAAAAATTGCCGAATATCCTGGCCGCACAACAAGCCGATGCATAGAGCGACGCCGGCCTTTATGCATGGCAATGGCGTAGAATGCTGCAAGCCTTGAGGCGCACTCAAGACTTGCGTTGGCAAGCCGTTCAAGTAGAGCATGCGGCGCATTGGTGTTGGCGGATGTACTGTTCAAATCATGATGGGGTAACGTAAATCAGGCATGGGTAAATTCCCGATGATCTTGGTGTGTATGCTCGTTTTCAGCAGCTTGCCCGCTGGCATCGCCATGGGCGCTGAAAGCGCGTCGTCTGCCAGCCAGACGCAGCAGGCGCGTGCAATGGACGACATTCTGGATAATGAGCCGCCCGTCATTCGCCAGCTGCTGCAGGATGCCAGCCGCCTTGAAACCAGTCTCGACGAGGTGGAGGGCGAGTGGCAAGCCGCCCGTCTGTATTGCCAGGCCTCGCGCATGGGCAGTGCCGAGGCGCAATATCGGCTCGGCATGCTGTATGCCTTTGGCAAGGGTGTGCCGCAGAGCCAGGCGCTGGGCGCCTCGCTATTCACTCTGGCATCGAGCCAGGGGCATTTTCAGGCGCAACGCATGCTGGAGACGATTGCACTTACCTCCAGTGAATTGCCTCCCTGTGTATTGGCCGATGTCGCGCCGGACAAAGCGCCGTTGGACAGTTACGCCGGCAGTGATGCCGCCCGGATTGAACAGCACATTGCCAGCCTGCCTGCCAACAAGCGCTGGCTGGTGGGCTTGGTGGATACCCTGGCGCGTTGGCATCAGGTGGACCCCAAGCTGATACTGTCGATTATTGCCGTGGAATCCAATTTCAAGCTGTCTGCCCGCTCTTCCAAGGAAGCCATGGGGCTGATGCAGCTGATTCCCGACACCGCAGAGCGCTTCAATGTGCGTAACGCTTACGATGCCAGCCAGAATATACGCGGCGGCATTGCCTACATGCGCTGGCTGCTGGCTTACTTCAAGGGCGATGTGCGCCTGGCGGTGGCTGGCTACAATGCGGGGGAGCGGGCGGTCGATCGCTATCGTGGCGTTCCGCCTTATGCTGAAACCCGTGCTTACGTAAAGCGCGTGATGGAGTTATACCCGCGCCTGCATCATCCCTATGACGAGCGCGTGGTGGACCCCACGCGCGTGATCATGAAGCAGGGTTAATATCGGCGCTGAAACATTTCACCAGCCCGTGCGTCGGCGATGAATTTTTGATTCGCCGGGCAGTCGAAACACCAATCACTAATTGTTCTGGAGATGAACGTGCAAACAATCAAACAGCTCTGGCTGGCCAGTATGTTAATGCTGCTGGCAGCGTGCGCTACCACCGGCCAGCAGGAACCGCAGGTCAAGCGGATTTCCCCCGAGGAGCTGGAACGCCTGATGCCGAAGCCGGTGCCGAATATCAGTCTGGAGGAGCTGGTGCAGCTCTCCAAAACCACCCCGCCTGATGAGCTGATCGCCAAAATCAAGGCCAGCAATTCGCAGTATGACCTTACACCCTCGCAGTCCGTGGAGCTGAGCAAGCAGGGCGTCAGCCCCAAGGTGCTGGACTACATTTACCAGACCCGCGAAGCAGCCTTGCGCGAAGGCTTTGCCGATGAAATCAACAAGCGTGAAAAAGCCAAGCGCGAAGAACAGGAACGTCTGCGCCGCGAATACCAGCTGCGCTATCAACCCTACTATGATCCCTGGTGGGGCTATAGCTACGGCCCCGGCCCCTACTGGCGGCGTCCTTTCTACGGCCCGAGTTTCCGGTACGGTTACGGCTGGTAATCCTTGCTAGCCGGACAGGATGAACACAGCGTAGCCGCATTGCCCTGTGTACGTCTTGTCCGGCTTATAATTCTGCTTGATCTCATGGGAGAAGCAGATGCAACAATCATCCACGCACATCACCGTGCGCACGCAGGGCAAGCGCCTGTATGACATCACTCCGCAAGTCACCGACTGGGTAGCCGATATTGGCCTGCAGTCCGGCTTGCTCACGCTTTATATTCAACACACCTCGGCCAGTATTCTGGTGAATGAAAATTACGACAGCGATGTGCTGGTGGACATGGAAGCCTTTTTTGCGCGACTGGTACCGGAGGGGGATCCCCTGTTCATCCATACCGCCGAAGGGCCGGATGACATGCCCGCCCACGTGCGCAGTGCGCTGACGCAGACCAGCATCTCCATTCCCATCCTCAACGGCGCGCTCGCGCTGGGCACCTGGCAAGGCATCTTTCTGTATGAGCATCGCCGCATGTCGCATACGCGCAAAGTGCTGTTGCACGCGATAGGCGAATAATGCAGATTCCCGCGTTCAATTTTGGCCAGATGCCGCGCATCGTGTTTGGTGCGGGCACCCGGCACCAATTGCCTGCCCTGGCGGCTGAGTTCGGCTCACGCATCCTCATCCTTACCGGTGCGCGCTCGTTTACCGCGAGCGATGATTGGCCGGTGCTGCAAACCGCATTGCGCCATGCCGGCTTGTCCTTTGAGCATGCCGTGGTTGATGGCGAGCCCTCGCCGCAACTGGCCGACGCGCTGGCAAGCCAATATCGTGCTGCAGGCATTGATGTCGTCATCGGTATAGGCGGCGGTAGCGTGCTGGATGCCGCCAAAGCGGTGGCGGGGTTGCTGCGCATCCCCAATAGCTTGATGGATTTTCTGGAAGGCGTCGGGCCGGAATTGCCTTATCCCGGCCCGGAAGTGCCGTTCATTGCCGTACCCACGACAGCAGGCACGGGATCGGAAGCCACCCGCAACGCCGTGCTCTCGCAACATGGCGAAGGTGGTTTCAAGAAGTCGTTCCGGCACGAGAGGCTGGTGGCGAACTATGCCGTGATAGACCCCGATCTGTTGGCGTCCTGCCCGCCTTCCCTGATCGCGGCCAATGGCATGGATGCCCTGACGCAATTGCTGGAGTCGTATGTTTCTACCCGTGCCAATCCCTTGACGGACGCTTTGGCCATGTCTGGCCTGCGCGCGGTGCGCGACAGCTTGCTGCCATGGTTTCGTGGCGAGGGCGATCTGGCGAGCCATCGCGGCAATATGGCGTATGCCGCCCTGTTATCCGGCATTACCCTGGCGCAGGTGGGGCTGGGTTCGGTGCATGGATTGGCGGCACCGCTAGGGGCATTTTTCCCGATGCCGCATGGTGTGGTTTGCGGCACGCTGGTGGCGGAGTGCACGCGCGTCAATATCGCCTGTTTGCAAGAGCGGGCTCCGGGCAGCGACTTTCTCTGGCGGTATGCCCATGTGGGTAAAGTGCTGGCGAATGATATGCGGCTTGCTGAGGCCGATGGCCTGCATGCCCTGGTCGAGCGGCTGGAATTCCTCACCCGTGAGATGGCATTGCCCGTGCTCTCCAGCATGGGCATGCAGGCATCGGATATTCCCCGCGTGGTGGCCAACTGTCGTGGCAGCAGCATGAAAACCAACCCCGTCGTGCTGAGCGATGACGAGGTGGCAGGTATTTTGCGGTCCCGCTTATAACATTCACTTCATCGTAACGTCATGCGTTTGTCATATGCCCCGGCAACCATGGCAGCATGGATGATCAAACAACAATAGTGCGTCCCGCCATCGGGCAAGCCCGGCGCCTGGTACTGGTCACGGAAACCTGGCCGCCGGAAATCAATGGTGTAGCCATGACCTTGTCGCGGCTGGTGCAGGGCATTTCAGACCTGGGCTGGCAGGTGCGGCTGGTGCGGCCGCGCCAGAAGTCGGATGGTGAAGATTCGGCTGGTCACATGCTGGTGCCCGGTTTGCCTATCCCTGGCTATAGCGGTTTGCGCTTTGGCATGCCCATGGTGGAAAAACTGCGCCAGGCCTGGAAAAAAGAGCGGCCAGATGTGGTGCATATTGCCACCGAAGGTCCGCTGGGCTGGGCCGCCCTCAAGGTGGCACGCAATATGGGTATCCCCGTCACCTCCAGTTTTCATACCAACTTTCATCGCTACTGCAAGCACTACGGCATGAGCTGGCTGCGTGGCGTGGTGACGCGTCATCTGCGTCAGTTTCACAATCAGTCGGCGCTGACCATGGTGCCGAACGACACCCTGCGCCAGATGCTGCTGCAGGAAAACTATCGCAATGTGGCGGTGCTGGGTCGCGGCGTGGATAGCAGTTTGTTTTCACCCGCCCGGCGCAGCGCGGCCTTGCGCGCCGAGTGGGGACTGGCGCCGGATGATCTGGCGGTGATCTATGTCGGTCGGCTGGCCGCGGAGAAGAATCTGGCGCTGGTGATCAAGGCATTTGATGCCATACAGAAAGTGAACCCGACCGCCCGCATGGTCTGGGTGGGCAGTGGCCCCGAGGCGCGCAAGCTGATGCGCCGCTATCCGCAGCATATTTTCTGCGGGGCAAAATCGGGCGAGGAACTGGCGGAACACTATGCCTCCGGCGATGTTTTCCTGTTCCCCAGCATGACCGAAACCTTTGGCAATGTCTTGACCGAAGCCATGGCCAGCGGCCTGGCGGTGGTGGCGTATGACTATGCTGCGGCTGAAATCTTCATACAGCCGGGTGTGAATGGCGTCAGGGTGCCATTTGGCGATAGCGCTGGGTTTATCCAGGCGGCGACGGCACTGGTGGCTGACCCTGCGTTAATGCGGCAATACGGCGGCGCGGCCGCGAGCGCGGTGGCGCAGTGTTCCTGGCAAAGTGTGTGCCGTTTGTTTGATGGGTATTTGCAGGCACAAATTCCTGCGCAGAATGTTCCGGATGACGTTGCCAGCCCCAGTCTGACGCCGCAGCTTTAAGCCGCCGGATGTGCATGGCTGGCGAGTGACTAGCGCACCACGCTCCAGCTTAAAGGATCAAACGGCTTGCTCTGGTAACGCAGTTCGAAGTACAAGCCGGAGGCCTCATTGCCTCCACTGTTGCCCACCGAGGCAATGGTATCCCCGCCCTTGACCGTGTCGCCCACCTGCTTCAGCAAGGCCTGATTGTTGCCATACAGGCTCATATAGCTATTGCCGTGGTCCACGATGATGAGATTGCCGAAGCCACGCAGCCAGTCGGCAAACACAACGCGGCCGCTGGCGACGGACTTCACTTCGCTACCTTCGGCCGATTTAATGAACAGGCCTTTCCACGAGACGCCGGTATCCTCACGCGAACTGCCGAAGCGGTTAGTGATGTCACCACGCACGGGCAGGTTCAGTTTGCCTTTGAGCGCGGCAAAATTACCGCCTTCAAACGCATTGGTCGGCAGGTCTTCATTGCGCGCGATCACTTGCGGCGATGAAGGGGTAGTAGCCTTGTCTGTGGCCGCAGGCTTCTGCGGTTTGCGTTTCGGTGGCATGGCGGCCAGGCGCGCCAGTTTTTCCACCAGCTGCGACAAGCGCTGCTCATCACGCTTCATTTTGTCGATCTGACCACGCTGACTGTTGATCTTGGCGGCCAGGCTCTGCAGCACCTTGTTGCGCTGATTTTTTTGCGCTTGCAGGGCTGCGCGTTCTGCTTCCTGGGAGGCTTTCAGTTCTGTCAGTTTTTGCAGGCTGGCAGCGGTTTCTTCATTCAGCCGGGTGAGTTTGTCCAGGTTGCGCTGCATGCCGGAAATCAGCTCGGCGCGGGCCTGGGCAACGTAGCGATAGTATTGCCATTGCCGCGCGGCCTCGGCCGGGTTTTCCTGTTGCAGAAAAAGCTGCGTGTATCCCGGCTGCCCGTGCAGGTATTGCTTGTAAAGCTGCGAGGAAAGCATGCGCTGCTGCTTTTGCAGCTCGCTGTCTACGCCATTTTGCTGCTGCTGCAGGGCTTGTAATTGCGTGCTCGTCTGCTGTTGCTGCTGTTGCAGCTCATACAGCTTGCGATTGGTATTGCTGATGGCCTGCTCGCTCTCTTTCAGCGCATCGCTGGCGTCGGCATGGGCTTCCTTGGTGTCGTCGAGTTCTTTTTTCAGCGATTCGATCTTGTCATGCAGCTCGCTCAGTTCGGCCTTGGATTTTTCCACCTTGGGCGCTGCCACGCTGATGCCTGGAGCCAGGCTGAGCGCGCACAGCAAGACGAGCCCGAGTGCAGATGCATCGGGCCACAAACGCAGGTGATCACGCATTCGTCGGGGCGGTGAAATGAACGAGGGGGTGCCCGGTCATTTCGGCGGGTTGCGGCAGGCCCATCATCTTGAGCAGGGTGGGTGCGATATCCGACAGCGCACCTGTGGCCGACATGGTAGCCTCGCGACCCACATACAGCAGAGGCACCAGATTGGTGGTGTGCTGCGTGTGTGGCTGGTGATTCGCATAGTCCTGCATCTGCTCGACATTGCCGTGGTCGGCGGTGACGATAACTTCGCCACCGATGGATTGCATGGCCTTGATCACGCGGGCAACGCAGGTGTCCAGCGTCTCCACCGCCTTGATGGCGGCATCCAGCTTGCCGCTGTGGCCTACCATGTCGCAATTGGCAAAGTTGCAGATAATCGCGCTGTACTGGCGGCTCAAGATAGCGGCTTCCAGTTTGTCGGTGACTTCAAACGCGCTCATTTCCGGTTGCAGGTCATAGGTGGCGACCTTGGGGGAAGGCACCAGAATGCGGTCTTCGCCGGGGAACACCAGTTCTTCGCCGCCATTGAAGAAGAAGGTGACGTGCGGGTATTTCTCGGTTTCGGCGATGCGCAGCTGGGTCAGGCCCTGGCTTGCCAGGTATTCGCCAAAGGTATTGCGTACTTCCATCGGTGGGAAGATGGGCACGGCACGCACTTCATTTTTGTCGTACATGGTCAGCGTGAAGTAGGCGCTGAATTGCGGAATGTGGTGACGCTCAAAACCATCGAATTCGGGGGAGAGCAGGGCGTGGGTCAGCTGACGCGCACGGTCTGAACGGAAGTTCATGAAGACCACCATGTCGCCATCTTCCATGCGCAAGGGCGCGCTACCGGGGGCGGTGATGGCGGTTGCTTTCACGAACTCGTCATTCTCGCCGCGCGCATAAGCGGCGCTCAGTGCTTCTTGCGGTGTGCTGGCGGTGAATTCGCCTATGCCTTCCGTCACCAGACGGTAGGCCGGAGCCACGCGCTCCCAGCGTTTGTCGCGGTCCATGGCGTAGTAGCGACCACATACCGAGGCGACTGTGCCTGCACCAATCTCGGCCAGTGCGGCTTCCAGTTTTTGCAGGTAGGGGCCGGCGCTGATGGGCGGCGTATCGCGGCCATCAAGGAAGGCATGCACGTAGATGCGGTCCAGCCCCTGTTGTGCTGCCATGCGCACCATGGCGTGGATATGATCCTGATGGCTGTGTACGCCGCCATCCGATAGCAGGCCAAAAATATGCAGGGCTTTGCCTTGCTGCTTGACCTGCTGTACGGCATTGACCAGGGCTGGCATGGTGTAAAACTCGCCGCTGGCAATGGCATTGTTGATGCGTTCAAATTCCTGGAACACCACGCGGCCTGCGCCAATGTTGAGGTGGCCGACTTCCGAGTTGCCCATCTGACCGTCTGGCAGGCCGACATAATGCTCGGAAGCATTGATCAGCGTGTGCGGATATTGGCTCCATAGCGCATCCCAGTTAGGGGTGTTGGCCTGGGCGATGGCGTTGTCCTTGATTTCTTCGCGATAACCAAAACCATCGAGTATGAGCAGTATTACCGGGGTGACCTTCATTGGGGATTGTTTTCCAGCTGATTGAACACGAGCCTTGTATTTTAGAGATTTTTTGCCAATAAATCTGCAAGTAAATGTCAGGCGCAGTCAGCCCTTGTTGCTGACGATGAGGTGGCGCTCTTGAAATTCCGCCGATTGGCAGCATAGTCATTCAATGTCATTGGGAATTCGGTACAATCGGCAGGCATTTTTCGGGCTATTCTTTTGAGGGCTTCACAGTGAAATTTCTGATCAATAACGCAATTTATATCGGCCTGGCCGTCGGCTCTGGCCTCATGCTGTTGTGGCCCATGCTGCGACGCGGCGCCAAGAGCGTCAGCCCCAGCGAGGCGGTACTGCTGATTAACCGTAACCAGGCCATCGTGCTGGATGTGCGCGACGATGCCGAATTTGCCGCCGGACATCTGCAGGATGCCCGCCACATTCCGCTGGCCAAGCTGGATGAACGGCTGGCAGAGCTGCAAAAGTTTCGCGAAAAACCGGTGATCGTGCATTGCCAGAGTGGGGTGCGGTCCAGCAAGGCAGCTGCCACGCTGCGTAAACATGAATTCACCCAGGTGTATGAACTGGATGGCGGCGTGAATGCCTGGACCCAGGCCAAGCTGCCTTTGGTAAAGGGGTAAGCCATGCCTAGAATCACTATGTATACCACTGCATATTGCCCCTACTGCATGCGTGCCGAGCAACTACTGGACGCCAAGGGCGTGACCGTGGAGAAGATTCGTGTGGACCTTGACCCGGCCGAGCGCGAGACCATGATGACACGCACCGGACGCCGGACAGTGCCACAGATTTATATCGACGATTTTCACGTCGGTGGCTTTGACGATTTGCGCGCCCTGGACCTCAAGGGCGGGCTCGATCCGTTGTTATTCAAAAACACGCCATAAGCAGTTAGAATGGCATGAGAGATGCGGGGCCTGCCCCGCTTTTTATTATTCATTAACGATAGGGACAAGGGAGCGCCTTTGCTCCCATTAGGAAACATCATGGCCGAAGAACAAGCAGTAGCCCAGGATCAAGACAATCAACCTGGTTTCAGCATTGAAAAAATCTACGTGAAGGATATCTCCCTCGAGATCCCTAACGCGCCGCAGGTATTCATTCAGCGCGAAGCCCCACAAGTGGGTATCGAGCTCAGCAACAGCGCCAGTGCTGTGGAAGATGGCATCTATCAGGTGCTGACCACCGTGACAGTGACCTCCAAGGTGGAAGACAAGACCGTATTCCTGATCGAAGTGGCACAAGCCGGTATTTTCCAGATTCGCAATGTTCCTCAAGAAAACCTGGAAATCATCCTGAGCGTGACTTGCCCGAACATTCTGTTCCCTTACCTGCGCGAAGCGGTTTCCGATATTTCCACTCGCGCTGGTTTCCCACCAGTACTGCTGAATCCGATTAACTTCGAAGCCCTGTACGCCCAACAAAAGCAGGAACAGGCTGCGCAAGCGAATGGTTCAACGACCCACTAAGGTTTTACTTTCCATTGCCATGATTCTGGCGTTGACGCCCTCGGTGGCTTCAGCGCTGGAATACCGTTCTGTCGCGGTTCCGCGCGCCATCCTCTACGATGCTCCTTCCGGTCAGGGTAAAAAGCTCTATGTCATCTGGCAGGGGTATCCGCTGGAGGTGATCGTCAACCTTGGTGACTGGATCAAGGTGCGCGATAACCGTGGCGGCCTCAATTGGATAGAAGCCAAGCAACTGGCGACCAAGCGTACCGTGATCGTGATTGCGACCCAGGCCTCCATTCAGCAATCTGCCGACGCCGCCTCGAGTGTGGTGGGAACGGTAGAAAAGGATGTAGTGCTGGATATGCTCGAAATGAGCGGCAACGGCTGGATCAAGGTGCGTCATCGTGACGGGCTGGTAGGGTATCTGCCCACAACCGCCGTCTGGGGATATTAATGAAAGTTACCGTATTGGGGGCGGGCGCCTGGGGAACGGCGCTTGCCATGCAAATCAGCATACAGCACCCCGTGGTGCTGTGGGCACATAATCCGGAGCACGTCTCCGGCATGAAGCGGGCGCGTGCCAATCCGCGCTATCTCGGCGATTTCAAGTTTAATGACAACCTGAGCATTGAAGGCGATCTTGGCCGTGCGGTAGCCCATTCTGATCTCGTGCTGTCTGTCGTGCCTACCGCAGCCTTTCGAACTACGCTGCAAGCCCTGAAAGCGCTTGATTGCAAGTTGCCGGTGGTGTGGGCCAACAAAGGCCTGGAACCGGAAACGGCCAAGCTGCCACACGAGGTGGCGATGGACGAACTGGGTCCGCAACATCCATGGGGTGCGCTTTCTGGCCCCAGCTTTGCTGCAGAGCTGGTGCGCGGCTTGCCAACCGCTGTGACGCTGGCGGCTAACGATGCCGATTTTGCTCGCGAAGCCGCGAGCGTCATGCACGGCGGCAGTTTTCGAGTGTATTCCAGCGATGACGTGGTGGGCGCATCCGTAGGTGGTGCCTTGAAAAACGTCATGGCGATTGCCGCAGGCATCAGTGATGGCATGGACTTTGGCAACAATGCCCGTGCTGCGCTCATCACCCGTGGCCTCGCCGAGATGACGCGTTTCGGCGTAAGCCTGGGTGCCAAAAAAGAAACGTTTATGGGCCTGGCCGGGGCTGGTGACCTGATACTGACCTGTACCGGCCAATATTCGCGTAACCGCGAAGTGGGCTTGCAACTGGCTTCAGGCCGCAAGCTGCCCGAGATTCTGCAAAGCCTGGGGCATGTGGCAGAAGGCGTGAACACCACGCGTGAAGTGGTACGACGTGCCAAGCTGATGGGCGTGGATATGCCTCTGACCGCTGAGGTTGATCAGGTGCTGTCGCATGGCAAATCGCCACGTGTCGCGGTGGAAAGCCTGCTGAGCCGGGAGCAGAAACCGGAGTCGGTTTGAGGCAGGGTCTGGCGAGATAAATCTTTGAATCAAAAAAACAGGCTGGCATTTCGCCAGCCTGTTTTTTTATGCAGATGACAAACCGCAAACGCGCTTAAACAGCGCCGGCAAAATCGTGTTGCCGCCAGGCCTCGTACAACAGCACCGCTGCGGAGTTGGATAAATTCAGGCTGCGGTTATTCGGCATCATGGGCAGGCGGACGCGGTGGTCCGGGGCGAATTGATCCCGTATTTCTTCCGGCAGCCCACGGGTTTCCGGCCCGAAGACAAACACATCGCCCTCCTGAAAGGCAATGGTACTATGACGCGTGCTGCCCTTGGTGGTCAACGCAAACATGCGGCGCCCCGCCAGCGCGGTGCAACAGGCCTCCCAATTCTCGTGCACCTGCATATTGGCATACTCATGATAGTCCAGGCCGGCCCGTTTCAATTGTTTGTCTTCCAGGCTGAAGCCCAGCGGTTTTACCAAGTGCAGGCGCGTGCCGGTATTGGCGCACAGGCGGATGATGTTGCCGGTATTGGGCGGGATTTCCGGTTGATAAAGCACGATGTCGAACATGATGAGTACCGCTGAACAGATGGCCTGCATTTTACATGAGCATGCAAACTCAGCGGGTCGATGACATGCAGATAGACAGGAATGAAATTTTTGTCATAAAATTGTCATAATTCTGAAACATTTTGAATCGTGTGCTGTCCTATCGGCAAGATGAAATTCATGGTGCGCCGTTGCTGGTGTTCCCGTAATAATGGAAGAGAGATACACCTGATACCCATGTGGTTAATGTAGTGCTTATGCAGAAAATAACCTCCTTACTCAAGCCATTTGCTGTGCTGTTGCTGATCTGCCTTCTGTTCCAGGCATTCGTCAGCGGCCAGCCCATGGTCGATATCGATCAGGCCAGAGGCGACGCACAGCCCGCTGTGGTAATGGCGCTGTCCGAGTTGCCGGATCAGCAGGATGTGCTGCCTGATCCTGAGCTTGATGATGAGATCAAACAGAAAAGCACCTTCTCCGAACTGGATGTGGATCATCTGTCCTCGCTCTATCTGGCGCAGGATACTTCACGCCATCTTTTAGTCAGTCCTCTCAGCTTTTCCTACGCCGACATTCTCGCCGGTCTCTATCGCCCTCCCCAGGCGATCATTTCCTAAGGTAATTCCCGAATTCCGGATGGTGCGCAAGCACTGACCGGATACCCAGCGCATCCTCTGGATGCCTTTCTGGACGGCTTCGTCCGTCTGTCTCAACCACAATATGTGTGCATCCACGGCTGCTTGTGGCAGCGGTGTACTTGCACTCAGGAGGAGTTTTTGCATGAAAAAAATACATTCATTATCCGTGGCCGCTATCTGTGCCCTGTCCGTGGCGGCGTTTTCGCTACCAGCTCAGGCGGGGCAGAGCGAAGAGCAGCGCTACATCATACGCAAGGCGATTGAAGCCAAGCAGGAAAAGGCGCGCCAGGCTGCGCAGCTGAAACGGGAAGAGATGCAGAAGCAGGCAGGGGAGTGTGTACGCCCTGAACAAAGCCAGGCTGACGCACCGACCAACGCCAGCTAGCCGTCCCTCTCCCGACGGGTTCGCCCGTCGGGGAATGCAATGCCTGCGCAAGGGTAACGGCCTTACGGTTTCACACCGTTGCGCAGGGTTTTCATCACTTATTTAGGATCAAGCAAATGTACAAACATCCCCTGATCGATCGCGACAAAATCACACCTACGGCTGCCCTCGATTACCTGATCGAGGGCAACCAGCGGTTTACCAACAATATCTCCAGCAACAAGGATTTGCTGCAGGTCGCTAATATCACCAAGGACCAGCAGCATCCTTTGGCTGCCATATTGAGTTGCAGTGATTCACGTACTTCCACAGAACTGATTTTTGACCAGAATCTGGGCGATATTTTCAGTGTGCGCCTGGCAGGCAATATTGCCTCCAACAAGGCCATCGGCAGTCTGGAATATGCCTGCCAGTATCTGGGCGCCAAGGTCGTGGTAGTGCTGGGACACACCAAGTGCGGGGCGGTGAAGGCGGCCTGTGATCACTTCAGCGGCGGTCACATTGGCGAAATCACATCCCTCATTAAGCATGCGGTGGATGGAGAAAAAGAGTGCCGCGAGCATCGGCATTCTGGCAATCCCGAGTTTGTAGACAGGGTATGCGAGCTGAATATTGCCTTGCAGATGGTGCGTATCCTGCATGGCAGCGAGATGCTGCTCAATATGCTGCGAGAACAGCGCATCGGCCTGGTCGGCGGCATGTATGACTTGGAGACGGCCATGGTGGCTTTTCCGGAACAGTATCGCTGGTTCAACCTGCCCGATGCCCTGAAACAGGTGGCGTTTGACGATCTCATGCGCATCAGCGCCGGAGGAGTCCTGCATGCAGCGGCTTGATCGGCAGATTCTTGGCAAAGACATGCTGGCATCGCTGGTGGTGTTCCTGGTGGCGCTGCCCTTGTGCATGGGGGTGGCGATTGCCTCGGGCATGCCGCCCACGGCCGGCATCGTCACCGGCATCATCGGGGGCATCATTGTTGGTGCCTTGTCTGGCTCGCCGCTTACGGTGAGCGGCCCGGCCGCCGGGCTGGTGGTGCTGGTGGCGGATATGCTGCAACGCTTCGGACTGGCCATGCTGGCCTTGATCATCCTGCTGGCCGGGGTGGTGCAGATCCTGGCAGGCGCCTTGCGCATGGGCGTCTGGTTCCGGGCGATTTCCCCTGCGGTGATCCATGGCATGCTGGCAGGTATTGGTATTCTCATTATCGGCTCGCAATTTCACATCATGCTGGACCGCTCGCCGCTCAACAGTGGTGTCGCCAATCTGATGGATATTCCGAACGCCATGGTGGAAACCCTGAGTCATCACGGGGGCAACCTGCCTGCGGCCTTTATCGGGCTGCTGACCATTGCCGCTATTGTGCTGTGGACGCGTTATGCCCCGCCACGATGGCGTGTGATCCCCGGTGCCCTGGTCGGGGTGGTACTGGCGGTGCTGGTGGCGAATGTGGGCGGCCTTGAGATCAAATATCTGGTCGATCTTTTTGCCGAGCCCGCACAGCTTGGCAGCCTGTTCCAGATTGCCCTGCCAGATTGGGCAACCTTGCGCGAAGGCCTCAATGGCGGCTTGCTGCTTGCGGTGATTTCACTGGCATTCATCGCCAGTGCCGAGACCCTGCTCTCTGTCAGCGCGGTGGACAAGATGCACAGTGGCCCACGCGCCCGCTACGATAAAGAGCTGATGGCGCAAGGCTTGGGCAATTCACTCTGCGGTTTGCTGGGAGCATTGCCCCTGACGGGCGTTATCGTGCGCTCCACCGCCAATATCCAGGCTGGAGCTGCAACACGCACGTCCACCATCCTGCATGGCCTCTGGCTGCTGCTGTTCGTGGGGGCGTTCCTGTTCACGTTCAACTATATCCCCGTTGCCACGCTCGCGGCCGTGCTGGTGTATACCGGCTACAAGCTGGCATATCCTAAGGTGGTAAAGGAACTGGCCCAGTACGGCAAAACCGAAGTAGCCATTTATGCCATTACCATCCTGAGCATCGTGTTCTTTGATCTGTTGACCGGGGTGGTGGTTGGGCTGGCCTTGTCGCTGATCAAGCTGATCTACATCTTTACTCATCTGGCGGTCTGGGTTGAGGAGGAAGCCCATGGGCGCAAAACTACCGTGCATCTGCAGGGCTCGGCCACATTCCTGGCGCTGCCCAAGCTGGCCAATGTGCTGGAATGCCTGGATTACGGGCGTGAAGTCATTATTGAGTTTGATGATCTGGAGTATATGGATCATGCCTGCATCGAGCTGATTGATGACTGGCAAAAGCAGTATCTGGGTACTGGTGGCCGCGTGCACATCGACTGGGATACGCTCATCAGCAAATACCACGACAAGTTCAATCGCCGGGCCTTGCCTGCCTGAGGTTGCTGCTTTGCTTTGTGCTGCGTCTTTTTGCAAGCTGCCGGGCTTGTGGCGGGGCGCAGCTTTTTTCCACTATCGCGGCAGTGTGCGCGCTATCACCCAGCACTCCACTTCGGCTGCACCTGCTTTTTTAATGGCTTTGGCCAGTGCTTGCAGGCTGGCGCCAGTCGTCATCACGTCATCCAATAGCACCACGCGCTCACCAGCCAGCGAAGCATGGCAGGCAAACGCGCCTTTCATGTTGCTGGCGCGCGCTTTCAGCGGCAGGCTGGCTTGTGGCGGCGTTAACTTGATGCGTTCGCAGCTGCTGTAATCCAGCGCTATATCCAATGTCTTGCTGATAACGCGGGCGACTTCCAGTGATTGGTTGTAGCCACGTTCCCGCAGGCGTAGCGGGTGCAGCGGCATGGGGATCAGGCGGTCAGGTCGTGGTCGCGCGCTCACTGACTCAGCCAGCAGATGGCCAAATACCCTGGCCATATGCAGCATGTCGCGGTATTTGTAGCCTTGCAGCATGGCGTCCAGCGGAAAGTCGTAGCGGAGCAGGGCATGGGTATGGTCGAACGCCGGTGGCGAGGTCAGGCAATGGCCGCACAGCAAGCCCTGACTGGAGGGCAGAGCGCATTGCGGACAGCAGGGAGCCTTGTGCCAGGGCAGGTCCTGTTGGCAGGACGCGCACAATCCCAGATCACCGCCGTCGGCTGCGGTGCACAACAAACACTCCTGCGTCAGAATCTGACTAAAAAATGAGCACATGTTTTAAAGGTGACTGACATTTAATCGACAAGTATAATGGCGGACACGACATAGCGAGGTGCATACATGGCTACCAAAGTGATTACCGTCAAGCAGCAGATTCGGGCTGCGCAGATGTTTACCTTCTTCTCCATCATCGCGGTGCTTTTGTTGCCAGCGATTATCCCGATGCTGTTGTGGCTGGCGGCTTCCATCTTTGTATATGCGGCGGCGGCCAATCATCCCAATCCCAAGATCTGTGATTACATCCGTTTCTCCGGGTACCGCTTTTACGGCGTGGTCGGCACGCTGGTCGTGATTCTGAATTTTAGTCCCCAACTGGCGAAAATGGCAGGCGGCTGGCCACATTTGATGGGGTTTATCTGGTTGGGATGTTTCCTGGTGGTGGTGCCTTTGGGCGTGCGGGATTTGTTGCGCGCGAAGAATGATTCCTGGCAAGAAATGAATGTAGAGGTAGACAATGCTTGAAGTTGCAGTGGATGCGAACAGCATCAAGAAAAACACACCGGTCGTCGAGGCTGAAAAACGCTGGACGGTCGCCCAGATTGTCGAGCTGTTTGAAATGCCCTTCAGTGATCTGATTCACAGGGCACAAACCGTGCACCGCCAGAATTTTGACCCGAATGCCGTGCAAGTCAGCACGCTGCTGTCGATCAAGACCGGTGGCTGTTCTGAAGATTGCGGCTACTGTCCGCAAGCGGCCCGCTACCATACTGATGTTGAAAACGAACCTCTGATGGCGCTGGACGCCGTGCTGGAAGCCGCCAAGGCCGCCAAGGAAAATGGCGCTAGCCGTTTCTGCATGGGCGCGGCCTGGCGCAGTCCCAAGCAGCGTGACCTTGAGCCTGTGCTCAAGATGATCGCCGAAGTGAAAGCCATGGGTCTGGAAACCTGCGCTACCCTGGGCATGCTCAAGGACGGCCAGGCCGAACAGCTGAAAGATGCCGGTCTGGATTACTACAACCACAATCTGGATACCGCGCCCGAGTTTTATGGCGATGTGATCACCACTCGTACCTATCAAGACCGGCTGGACACGCTGGACCGCGTGCGCGATGCCGATATCAATGTCTGCTGCGGCGGCATTATCGGCATGGGCGAAAGCCGCGTGCAGCGCGCCGGTTTACTGGCACAGCTGGCCAATATGGAGCGCCCACCGGAAAGCGTGCCGATCAACCTGCTGACCCAGGTTGAAGGTACCCCGCTGCATGGCACCGATGAGCTCGATCCATTCGAGTTTGTGCGCACCATCGCCGCTGCCCGCATCACCATGCCTGGCAGTTATGTCCGTTTGTCTGCAGGCCGTCAAAGCATGCATGAGGGTATCCAGGCGCTGTGCTTTATTGCGGGTGCCAATTCCATTTTCTACGGCGAAAAGTTGCTGACGACCGGTAATCCTGAAGCCGAGGCCGATCGCGCACTGTTCGCCAAGCTGGGCCTGCATCCCGCCTGATCATGACCTTGCTGGACGAGCTGGCTGCTGAACTGGCAGAGCGTACCTCTGCTGGTTTGCGGCGCCAACGACGGGTTATCCAAGGCCCGCAAGCCGCCCAGGTGGTGGCAAACGGTAAGTGCTTGCTATCGTTTGCCAGCAATGATTACCTGGGGTTGGCCAATCACCCACGCCTGATCTCTGCCATGCAGCAGGCGACCCAAGCGGTGGGTGTTGGCAGTGGTGCCTCCCATCTTATTACCGGCCATCACGCCTTGCATGAAGAACTGGAGCAGGCGCTGGCCCGCTTTGTCGGTTTGCCTGCCGCGCTACTTTTCTCCACTGGTTACATGGCCAATATGGGTGTCGTCGCTGCGCTGATGGGGCGTGATGACGCCGTGTTTGCCGACAAGCTCAACCATGCTTCGCTAAATGATGCCGTGGTGTTATCGCGTGCTGAATTCAAGCGTTATCCGCATCAGGATCTGGCCGCCCTGGAATCACTGCTTGCCGCCAGTCGCGCACGGCGCAAGCTGGTACTGGTCGATGCGGTGTTCAGCATGGATGGCGATATTGCGCCGGTGCCGGAAATTCTTGCCCTGTGCGAACGCTACGATGCCTGGCTGATGCTGGACGATGCGCACGGCTTTGGCGTGCTGGGCGAGCACGGTGCGGGCATCCTTGAGCACTTCAATATCACCTCGCCCCGCATCATTTACATGGCAACCCTGGGCAAGGCGGCGGGTGTGGCGGGTGCATTTGTTGCCGGCGAGCCGGTGCTGATCGATTATCTGCTGCAGCAGGCGCGTACTTATATCTACACCACTGCCAGTCCGGCGCCACTGGCTGCCGCGCTGCTGGAGGCCTTGAACGTCATCCGCGATGAGCCGCAGCGCCGCGCACATTTACGGCAGCTCATGTCTGTCCTTAAAACCCATACGCCACGTCGCTGGCAGTGGATGCCCTCGGCAACAGCCATACAGCCTTTGCTTGTTGGCAGTAATGACGAGGTATTGCGCCTCAGTGAGTATTTGCTCACGCGCGGGCTGCTGGTACCTGCCATCCGGCCGCCCACTGTCCCCAAGGGCACCGCCCGTTTGAGAATTTCGCTCTCGGCAGCGCATAGTGAGCAGGATGTACATACCTTGATAGACGCTCTGCGTGAAGCAGAGGTGGTACTGGAGTCTGCCGCATGAGCCTGCATATTGAAATTAAAGGTACTGGTCATCCGCTGGTGCTGATCCATGGCTGGGGCATGCATGGTGGCGTCTGGCAGCCGCTGATCAAAAAACTCAGCCAGCATTACCAGCTTCATATTGTGGATCTGCCTGGCATGGGCCACAGCCGTCCGCTGGAGCCCGCGCATCTGCATGCGATTGCTGAGGCATTGGCGGCTCAGTTGCCACCGCATGCCGATATCTGCGGCTGGTCCATGGGCGGTCTGGTAGCCATGCGTCTGGCCCTCACGCATCCTGAGGTGGTACGGCGCATGATACTGATCGGCAGTTCGCCGCGCTTTGTCAATGCGGACTCCGACAATGCGGCATCTGAAGATGACAGCGCTGACCCTTGGTCGTACGGCATTGCCGCGGACGTGTTTCATCAATTCGCCAGCCAGGTGAATGCGGATTACCACGCGACGCTGATCAAGTTCCTGACGCTGCAATGCATGGGTTCCAGCGACGCCCGCGCCACGGTCAAACAACTGCGCTCGACGTTTTCCGAGCGACCGGTGCCAACGGCGGGCTCGCTGCAAAAAGCACTGCATATCCTGCTGGAAAATGACCTGCGGCACGAGATTCTGCATTTGCACAAACCCGTGCTGCTGATTCACGGGGATCGCGATACCCTGGCGCCGGTGCAAGCGGCCCACTGGCTGTCGCAACATTTACCATTTGGTCGCCTGCGCGTCATTGCTGGCGCTGGGCACGCGCCGTTTCTCTCACACCCTGAGCAGTTTGTGCACGCGATTGACGAATTTCTTGAGCCGGGCAAGGCGGGCCATCCGCTGGAGCGCCAGCCATGACCACCGATGCTTACCTGATAGACAAAGCCCGTGTGCGCCGCTCGTTTGACCGGGCGGCGGGCACCTATGATGCGGCGGCCCTGCTGCAACGCGAAGTGCGCGAGCGCATGCTGGAACGGCTGGATCTGGTCAAACTGACTCCACAGGCTGTGCTGGATGCAGGCTGTGGCACGGGGCACGCCAGTGCGGCCTTATCTTCCCGTTACCGCCAGAGCCAGGTGATCTCGCTGGACATTGCCATGGGCATGCTTAAAAAAACCATGGCGGCGCGCTCGCTGGTGCAGCGGCTGTTTGGCTTTGACCGGCGTCATGCGGTGTGTGCGGATATTGAGCGCCTGCCCCTGGCCGCCGCCAGCATCGACCTGGTGTGGTCCAATGTGGCGATTCAATGGTGCAATGATCTTGATCAGGCGTTTGGCGAGATACAGCGCGTGTTGAAGCCGGAAGGGCTACTGATGTTCAGCACGCTGGGGCCGGACACCCTGAAAGAACTGCGCGCAGCGACACGCCAGGACGACACCCATGTCACCGTCAGCCGCTTCATCGATATGCATGATATTGGCGATGCCCTGGTGCGGGCGGGTTTTAATGCGCCGGTGCTGGATGTGGAGTATTTCGAGCTGACCTATGATGACGTCATGGGCGTGATGCGCGACCTCAAGGCCATAGGCGCTCATAATGCTGCCGAAGGTCGCCACCGCGGCTTGCAGGGGCGGGGCTTCCTGCAGCAGGTGCAGGCACGCTATGAATCTTTCCGGCGCGATGGCAAGCTGCCTGCCACCTATGAGGTAATCTACGGCCATGCCTGGAAACCCCAGGCCCGAGTGGCGCTGCCAGATGGGCTGTCGCCTGTGCAGTTTCGTCCACGCGCATCCTCTTCCACATAAACGTCCTGATTCACCAGATGCAGAATCCTCTCAATAACAGCAAGGCCTGGTTTGTGACCGGCACCGATACCGGCGTCGGTAAAACCTTGATCTCCAGTGCGCTAGTGCATGGCTTTGCTGCGCAAGGCCTGCGGTCGGTTGGCATGAAGCCGGTGGCCGCGGGCTGCGAGTGGCGCGATGGCGAGCTGCACAATGACGATGTCGCCATGTTACGCGCCGCCAGCAATCTGCCCTTGGCGCGCGAGCGCATCAATCCCTATGCCTTTATTCCTCCGATTGCGCCACATATCGCGGCGCAACAGGCGAATAGCCCGATCGTGCTTGATGTGCTGCTGCAGAACTTTCATGGCTTGCAGGCTGAGGCGGAACGCGTGATTGTGGAAGGAGTGGGCGGCTTTTGCGTGCCGCTGGGCGATACGCTGGATACGGCTGACCTTGCGGTGGCGCTGGGCTTGCCCGTCATCCTGGTGGTGGGCTTGCGGCTCGGTTGCCTGAACCATGCCTTGCTGACGCAGGAGGCGATATTGTCGCGTGGCCTGCGCCTGCATGGCTGGGTGGGCAACCACATTGATCCCGGCATGGCGATGCCGCTGGAAAACATCGCCGCCTTGCAGCAACGACTACAGGCGCCTTGTCTGGGGATTATTCCGTGGCAGGCTGGTGCCAATCCTGAGTTATCCGCTTCGCATCAGCCGGATTTCCGGCAGGTGAGTTCTCTGCTTGATCTCGCATTGCTGACGGATTGATCAGTTGCTTAGGCCTGACGTTTGCCAAGCCTTATTCTCTTAACTGCCCTGGCGGCAAGTCTTCAGGCGTTATCCCGATAAAGCTTGTGCTGGTTGATGTATGCCAGCACATTGTCCGGCAGCAGATAGCGCACACTCAAGCCTTGCTCCAGCGTGGCGCGTATATGAGTGGCTGAAATATCCAGCGCGGTGATGTCCTGCAGGTAAATATGCCCGGCAGGTTTCTGATGCAGGCGGGCGGTGTCGTGGGTTTGGCGTTTGCCGAGCAGGCTGCGCAGTTCGGGGCTGAGGTCAGCATGGATTTCGGCTGGGCCGGGCCGATAGGCCACGACCAGGTGACAATACTCCAGCAGTTCTTGCCAGCGATGCCAGCTGGATAAACCCAAAAAGGCATCGCTGCCCAGCTGCCAGCATAATGACACTTGCTCGCCCAGCTCGGCTCTCAGCGATATAAGGGAGTCAATGGTGTAGGAGTGCCCGGAGCGTTCCAGTTCGCGTGTATCTAATACAAAACGTGGATTGCCCGCAATGCCCAGCTGGACCATGGCAACGCGATGCGCCGAACTCACCTCGGGCTCCGCACGGTGCGGCGGATGCGCAGCAGGCATAAAGCGCACCTGCTCCAGGCCGATGGCATCGGCCAGCTCCTCCGCCATGCGTAAATGCCCCAGATGCAGCGGGTTGAAGGTGCCGCCCAGAATACCGATGACTGCGGGGGATTTCATGGGCGGCGAGGTTTCATGTGGAATGAGGGATCAGGCCCGGACCTGGCCGTCGCCAAATACCACATATTTGAGCGAGGTCAGTCCTTCAAGACCCACCGGGCCGCGGGCATGCAGTTTGTCGGTGGATATCCCGATCTCAGCGCCCAGGCCATATTCAAAGCCATCGGCAAAGCGTGGGGAAGCATTGACCATGACGCTGCTGGAATCTACTTCGCGCAGGAACTGGCGCGCACGGGTGTAGTTTTCCGTGACGATGGCTTCGGTATGCTGCGAGGAGTATTGGTTGATATGGGCAATGGCCTCATCCACATCGGCGACAACCTTGCATGAAATGATCGCGGCCAGATACTCGGTGTAGTAATCCTCTTCGGTCGCCGCCTTGGCTTCGGGTACCAGGGCGCGCGTTTCATCGCAGCCGCGGATTTCCACGCCTTTGGCCGTCAGCATGGCCGCCAGTTTTGGCAGCGCTTCAGCGGCAATGCCGCGCGCGACCAGTAACGATTCTGCCGTGTTGCAGGTGCCCAGGCGCTGGGTCTTGGCGTTCTCCAGTATGCGCACGGCCTTGTCGAGGTCGGCGCTGTCATCCACGTAAACATGGCAATTGCCATCCAGATGCTTGATGACAGGAATACGCGCTTCGTTGGAGATGCGCTCAATCAGCCCCTTGCCGCCACGTGGCACAATCACATCCACATATTCTTTCATGGTGATCAACTCGCCGACGGCGGCACGGTCCGTGGTTTCCACCACTTGCACGGCCGCGGCAGGCAGGCCAGCCGCGTGCAGGCCTTCGTGCACCAGTTTGGCCAGCGCGCGATTGCACTCAATGGCTTCGGAGCCACCGCGCAGGATGGCGGCATTGCCAGACTTGATGCACAGTCCGGCAGCATCCACCGTCACATTTGGACGGGCCTCGTAAATGATGCCGATGACGCCCAGCGGCACGCGCATGCGTCCGATCTGAATGCCAGAAGGGCGGTATTTGAAGTCGGACATTTCGCCGATAGGATCGGGCAGGGAGGCGATCTGCTCCAGGCCCTCTGCCATGGTAGCGATGGATTTTTCGCTCAAGGCCAGGCGATCCAGCATGGCAGCTTCCATGCCATTGGCTTTGGCGCGATCCAGATCCGCCTGGTTGGCGGCCAGCAGGGCAGCCTGATGGCGCCGTATGGCCTGGGCGATGGTGATTAGCGCCAGGTCTTTGGTGTTGGTGTCGGCACGGGCCATGGCACGCGATGCCTGCCGTGCCTGCTGACCTACCTGTTGCATGTAATGTTTGATATCCATGGTGTCCTCTATGCTGCCTGATGCAGCATGTTCTTATGTGCGCCGTGCTGCGCGGCTGCTTACTTTTGCCAGGCCGAAGCACAGGCGCGATATTTCAAGCCAGGCATCCTGACGGATCAGGCCCTTGGCAGTCTTGTCGATCTCGGCCAGCTTGTGCAGGGCGGCTTGCAGTTGCCGCAGGCTCAGTCTTGCCAGCGCTCGTCGGGTCAGGGCCTGCCGGTCGCCGTAAATGCGCGCTTGCTGCATGGCCTGATTCAGATTTTCGCCGCGCGTTTCGGCTTCTTTCACGCGTACCAGCGGCCTCAGCACCCACAGCAGCGGATTCATGACCGCGATAGGCTGCACGCCCTCATCCCGCAAGCCTTGCAATATCCGCACCGTGCGTTCGGTATCACCGGCCAGTACGGCCTCGCCAAGTTGAAACGCATCGTAGCGCGATACATTCAAGACGGCATCGCGCACGGCTTCAGCAGCTAGTGGTCCCGCCGGATACAGGAGCCCCAGTTTCTGGATTTCCTGATGTGCCGCCAGGAGATTGCCTTCCACCTGATGCGCCAGAAACTCCAGCGTGGCCTGATCGGTCTCTTGCTGCTGCAAGGCCAGCCTGCGCGCAATCCATTGCGGTAGCTGAGCAGCCTCCACTTCCTGCAAGGTCAGGGTGACTGCTGCATTTTCAAGGGCGCTGAACCAGGCACTGTTCTTACCATCGCGATCCAGCTTGGGCAGGATGATGATGGTGACCGCATCGGGCAGCGGTTTGGCTGCCATGGCTTGCAATGCTTTGCCGCCATCGGTGCCGGGCTTGCCGGAGGGAATGTGCAATTCCAGTATGCGCTGGCTGGCAAACAGCGAAATCGACTGACCAAATGCGGCAATCTGCTGCCAGTTGAAATTGCGCTCCACGGTCAGGCTGGTGCGTTCATCAAAGCCCAGTGCACGTGCCTTGGCACGTATGGCATCCAGACACTCGCGCTGGGCCAAAGGTTCGTCGCCTGTCAGCACATAGATGGGCTCCAGGCCCTTTTCAAGATGCTTGGCGAGTTGCTCTGCCGGTAAACGCATCAGAGCTTGGGTGCTTGCAGATTGCCTGGTTTTTGCACAATCAGGCGACGCAGCAGTTCGCGGGCAGCCTCGGCGCGCATATCGTCATACAGGCGTTGCTCTTCGCCCTGCTTGGCCAGCAATTCGGCATCGCTGTAGGAGTAGTCGCGGCGTTGTTCAATCATTTGCTCCTTGCCCCACAATTCGCTGTCCGGGTCTTTCAGGCGAAAATAGACGCGATAGTAGAGATCAAATTCTCGTACCAGACCGGTACCGCTCAGGGACAGAATGCGCTTTTCCGTTTTTTCGCCCACCATCTCCAGCATCAGCTCGGCGTTTTCCTTATCCGGCACGATGGTCACGCCGTTGACGGCCAGGGCTTTTTTCAGAGGCCTGTCTATGCTGGTATTGACGCCTGTCATGTACAGGTTCTTGAATGCCAGGTCGGCGGTGCCGCGCATCTGAAAGCCGCAGCCGGCCAGCACCATACTGATCAGCAAGAGCAGTACGGAGAGGCCGGAAAATCCGGAGCCAATGAAAGAGTTAACGCCGTTACGCATTCTGTGCATGGACTATCCCACTACAATGTTGACGAGTTTGTTCGGTACGACAATGATCTTGCGTACAGTGCCTTCGGCCAGGTGTTTTTGCAAGCTTTCATGTTGCAGGGCTAATTGCTCGATGCTGGCTTTGTCCAGCGTTTTGGGCACCGTCATGTTGCCACGCAGCTTGCCATTCACCTGCAAGACCAGCGTGATGTCATCCTGCACCAGGGCAGCCTGATCGGCCACCGGCCATGCAGCATCGACAATCTGGCTACCGGGTTTAAGTTCGCTCCACAGGGCCTGACTGATATGCGGCACAATCGGCGACAGCAACAGGATGGCATGTTCCAGTACTTCCTGACGCACGCTGCGCGTCACATCGTCTTGTCCTTCCAGCTTGGCATAGGCATTCATCAGCTCCATCACGGCGGCAATCGCGGTGTTGAAGGCATGACGGCGACCATAATCATCGCTGATTTTTTCGATGGTCAGGTGCAACTGGCGGCGCAGGGTTTTCAATTCTGCATTCAGTTCGCCAGTCGATGTGGCGGCGCTATATGCTGACACTACGCCTTGTTCCACATGGGCTGCCACGGCCGCCCACACGCGCTTAAGGAAGCGGTGCGCGCCTTCCACGCCAGCGTCTGACCACTCAAGGCTTTGCTCGGGGGGGGCCGCAAACATCATGAACAGGCGGGCAGTATCAGCGCCGTATTGCTCAATCAGGGCTTGCGGATCCACCGTATTGCCCTTGGATTTCGACATCTTGCTGCCATCTTTCAGCACCATGCCTTGGGTCAGCAGCTTGTTGAACGGTTCGTCGTTCTTGAGCAGGCCGACATCGCGCATCAGCTTGTTAAAGAAGCGCGCATACAGCAAATGCAGAATGGCATGCTCAATCCCGCCTATGTATTGATCCACCGGCAGCCAGTAGTTGGCACGCTCGTCGACCATGGCCTTGTCCGCATCAAAGCTCGCATAGCGAGCGTAATACCATGAGGATTCGAAGAAGGTATCCAGCGTGTCCGTTTCGCGCGTGGCCTTGCCGCCACAGGTCGGGCAGGTGGTCTCGTAAAAGCCGGGGTCTTTCTTGATCGGCGAACCGACGCCATCCATCACCACATCTTCCGGCAATACTACCGGCAACTGGTCGGCGGGCACGGGTACTTCGCCACAGCTGTCGCAGTGAATGATGGGGATAGGGCAACCCCAATAACGCTGACGTGAGATACCCCAGTCGCGCAGGCGGTATTGGGTGCGGCGCTTGCCGAGGTTTTTGGCGCTGAGCGCGGCGGCAATGGCGGCGGAGGCACCATCGAAATCCAGACCATCAAACTCACCCGAGGCAAACAGCACGCCGTGCTCAGTATAAGCGGCGGTCAGTGGCAGGCTGAGTTCGCCGTCGACGGGGCGAATCACGGCTTTCACTGGCAGCTGATATTTGCCTGCAAATTCGAAGTCGCGCTCGTCATGTGCAGGCACGGCCATCACCGCGCCTTCGCCGTAGCTGATCAGCACGTAATTGGCGATCCACACCGGCAGCTTTTCACCGGTCAGCGGGTGGGCAACAAACAAGCCAGTCGCCATGCCTTTTTTCTCGGCAGTAGCCAAGTCGGCTTCGGCCACGCTGCCCATCTTGCATTCGGCAATAAAGGCCTGCAGGGCAGGGTTGTTGGCCGCTGCCTGGGTAGCCAGTGCGTGCTCGGCGGCAACCGCCACATAGGTGGCGCCCATCAGCGTATCGGGGCGGGTGGTGTACACCTTGAGCGTGTCCGCAGTGGCATTGCCTGCCGCATCCAGAATCGGGAACTCGACTTCACAGCCGTAGCTCTTGCCTATCCAGTTGCGCTGCATGGTTTTGACCTGCTCGGGCCAGCCTTCCAGCTTGTCCAGATCCGCCAGCAGCTCATCGGCGTAGGCAGTGATCTTCATGAAATATTGCGGGATGTCGCGCTTCTCCACAATCGCGCCCGAACGCCAGCCACGACCATCAATCACCTGCTCGTTTGCGAGCACGGTCTGGTCCACCGGATCCCAGTTCACGGTGGCCGTCTTTTTGTAGATCAGCCCTTTCTTGAACAGCTCTGTGAACAGCCATTGTTCCCAGCGGTAGTATTCCGGTTTGCAGGTGGCGATCTCGCGCTGCCAGTCTATGCCCAGGCCCAGCGATTTCAGCTGGCTCTTCATATGCTCGATATTGCTGTAGGTCCAGCCAGCCGGCGCCACGTTGTTTTTGATGGCAGCATTTTCTGCGGGCAGGCCGAAGGCATCCCAGCCCATGGGCTGCATGACGTTGTAGCCTTTCATGCGATGAAAACGGCTTAATACGTCACCAATCGTGTAGTTGCGCACATGGCCCATGTGCAGGCGACCACTGGGGTAGGGGAACATCGACAGGCAATAGTATTTTGGCTTGTCGCTTTGCTCGCTGGCGGCAAATGTCTGATGGGTTTCCCAGTATTGCTGGGCCTGTTGTTCAATTTCGCGGAAAGGATACTGCTGCTGCATGAGGACGTGGGCTTTTGTAATGATTTATAAAGCTAAAATTATACCTTGAAGCCGTATGCCATGTCAGACTGCGGCGTAAAAACATGCGCCTGCATGCACCATGAAAAAAAGCCCGCGCAAGCGGGCTTTTTGCTGAAACGCAAGATGCAGTAAACAGCTTACTTCAAGGCATCAAAAATGCTGTCGCGTATCTTGTTCATGTCGCCCAGGCCATTGACCTTGACGTATTGCGGAGCGCCGCCGGTGCCAGACTTGGCCCAGTCGGAGTAGTAGCCGATCAGCTGTTCGGTCTGCTCGTGGTAAACCTGCAGGCGCTTTTGCACGGTTTCTTCCTTGTCATCTTCACGCTGCACCAGGTCTTCGCCGGTGATGTCGTCCTTGCCTTCGACCTTGGGCGGGTTAAATTTGACGTGATAGGTGCGGCCGGAAGCCGGGTGCGAGCGGCGGCCGCTCATGCGTTCGACAATCGCTTCGTCGGGGACGTCGATTTCCACGACGTAATCGATGCCAACACCGGCTTGCTTCATCGCTTCGGCTTGCGGAATGGTGCGTGGAAAGCCATCAAACAGGAAACCGGCCTTGCAGTCGTCATCCTTGATGCGTTCCTTGACCAGACCGATGATCACTTCATCCGGCACCAGACCACCCGCATCCATGAATTTCTTGGCTTCCAGCCCCAGTTGCGTGCCTGCCTTGACTGCTGCGCGCAGCATGTCGCCGGTGGAAATTTGCGGAATATTGAATTTTTCCTTGATGAAATTGGCCTGGGTGCCTTTACCGGCGCCGGGAGCGCCAAGAAGTATCAGTCTCACGTGAGGTTCCTTTTTTGTACTGAGTGCGGAATCGAAACCGCGATTATATCAAACGAGGTAATTGGCGATGCTGACAAATGAGGAGAGCGGCAGATTTTCTGCGCGCCACTGCGAATCGATGCCGAGCGCTTCAAAGCCCGCGTCATCCAGCAGGCCCTTTAGCGTGTTGCGCAGTGTCTTGCGGCGCTGGCCGAATGCGGTTGCCACCACGCGTGAAAACAAGGCGTAATCCTTGGCGGGAAATGGCAGCTCGGTATGCGGCACGCAGCGTACAAAGGCGGATTCCACCTTGGGGGCCGGGTCAAAGGCTTCAGGCGGCACGGTGAACAGATATTCCATGTGCAAATGGTATTGCAGCATGACCGACAAACGCCCATAAGCCGCGCTTGACGGCTCGGCGACCATGCGCTCGACCACTTCCTTTTGCAGCATGAAGTGCATGTCGATGATGTGGGCTACGTTATCCAGCAGATGAAACAGGATGGGCGTGGAAATGTTGTATGGCAGGTTGCCGACCACGCGCAGCCGGGGCGCAATGCTGGCGAAATCAAATTTCAGCGCATCGATGTTGTGGATGGTGACCTTGCCGGGGGCATAATGCTTTTCCATCCAGGCGATGATGTCGCGATCAATTTCCACCACGTGCAGGTTTTCCAGCCGTTGCAACAAGGGTTGGGTCAGGGCGCCAAGGCCGGGGCCGATTTCGACCATGAGGTCATTCGGCTGCGGGGCGATGGCATTGACCAGGCTGGTAATGATGGCCTGATCTGTCAGGAAATTCTGGCCGAAGCGTTTTTTTGCAACGTGTTTCATGCGGAAGCGGATGTTTTCTGTGAGAGTTCAATGGCAAGCTGAATGGCGGCCAGCAGGCTGCCAGGGTTGGCGTTGCCGGTGCCAGCAAGGTCGAGTGCCGTGCCATGGTCTACCGAGGTACGGATGATGGGCAGCCCCAGCGTGACGTTGACGCCGCCGCCGAAGCTGGCATGTTTGAGCACCGGCAGGCCCTGGTCGTGATACATCGCCAGCACCGCATCGCCGTGCTGCAGGTGATGGGGCGCGAACAGCGTATCTGCCGGTAGCGGGCCTTGCAGCAGCATGCCTTCGCTGCGCAGCTGATCCAGCACGGGGGTAATGGTGGTGATTTCTTCATCACCGAGATAACCACCTTCACCAGCGTGCGGATTCAGCCCGGCTACCAGAATGCGTGGCTGGGCGATACCGAATTTATGGATCAGGTCGTGATGCAGGATGCGCAGCGTGGTTTCCAGGCTGCGGCGTGTAATGGCGGCACTGACGGCGGTTAAGGGCAAGTGGGTAGTAGCCAGCGCCACGCGCATGCCGCCGCCTACCAGCATCATGACCACTTGCGCGGTATCGGTTTTTTCTGCCAGAAACTCGGTGTGGCCGGTAAAGGCGATACCCGCATCATTGATGACGCCTTTGTGTACGGGAGCGGTGACCATGGCGCTAAAGCGACCATTGGTGCAGCCTTCCAGCGCGATCTCCAGCGTGCGCAGCACATAGGCGCTGTTATGCGCATTCAGCGTGCCTGCGATAGCCGGGGCGGCTAGCGGGGTATGGTGTACCCGCAGCTCACCCTTGCCCTGGTGCAGGGATAGAGCCGTTTCGTCGGAGGTAATGGTGAGAGGCAAGCCCAGTTGTTGCGCGCGTGCCGTGAGCAGGTCGCGGTCCGCAATGACGGTGACGCAGGCCGCCAGTGACTGACTGGCCAGCATCACACACAAATCCGGACCTATGCCGGCGGGTTCGCCAGCGGTAATGGCTATATGGGGTAAACGCCTGTCCACTGCTTAATATTTGTCTTCCAGGCGCAGCTCGACATAGGCGCGGTCACGCAGTTCGCGCACCCAGTCCTGGTAAGCTTCATCGGCTTTGCGCTGGCGGATTTCCTGACGCGCTTTCATGCGTTCTGCCTCGCGCGTCATGTCCTGGTTGCGGCGTTCAAGCACCTGAATCAAATGCCAGCCAAAAGGCGAACGTACGGCGTCACTGATCTGGCCTGGCTGCAGGGCATTCATGGCTTTTTCAAATTGTGGAACGGTGTCACCCGGGTTAACCCAGCCTAGGTCACCACCATTGGCGGCCGAGCCGTCGTTGGAATAGCGTTTTGCCGCCTCACCAAAATCCTCACCGTTATCAATCAGCTGTTTGATGCCATCAATCTTGCGCTTGGCTTCGGTTTCCGACAGCACTTCGCTGGTCTTGATCAGGATGTGGCGGGTATGCGTTTGCTGCACCATGGTGGAGGTATTGCCGCCACGACGGTCGGTAAGCTTGAGAATATGAAAGCCATTGGGGCTGCGCAGAATGCCGGATAACTGGCCGACCTGCATGGGTTTCAGTGCTTCCAGGAATAAGGCGGGCACCTGGGCCGCGGTCTTCCATCCCAGCTTGCCGCCTTCCAGTGCATTCGGTGCATCGGATACGCGGGCGGATACCTGTCCGAAATCCTCGCCTGCTTGCAGTTTCTTCAGGGCATCTTCGGCTTTTTCACGCAGGCGCTTGAGGTCTTCAGGCGATCCATCTTCCGGCGCGCGGATGAGGATATGGGAAATTTCATATTCATCCGATGAATCCTGACGAGAGGATTGCGTGGTCAGGAAGTTGTCCACTTCGGATTCGGTGACATTGACGCGGTTGTCCACTTCACGCTCGCGCAAGCGCGCCAGCAGGATTTCGTTGCGGATGTCTTCGCGGAATTTCTTGTAGACAATGCCTTCTGCCGCCAGGGCTTCCTTGAATTCCGGTACGCCCATCTTGTTCTGTTCGGCGATACGCATGATGGTCTTGTCGAGCTGGTCATCGTCTACGCGCAGGCCGGTCTGCGCTGCATACTGAAGCTGCAACCGGTCGTTGATCAGGCGCTCCAGTATCTGTTTTTCGAGCACATTGCGTGGCGGTAACTGGTTGCCTTGCTTTTCCAGTTGCGCGCTGACGATTTCAATGCGGTCGTTTAATTCTTTCTCGGTGACGACGCCTTGGTCGACGACGGCCACGATACGGTCAATCTTGTTGACAGAGCCATCCTGTGCGGCGATAGCGACATGCGGAAGCAAGGCGCCAGCCCACAGGAACAGGCCTGCCATCAGGCAGTTTTTAATGGTCATATTACTCATAGGAGGATGGTTGTTGCTGAACGGTATCGGGGAGTAAGCCAGTGCTGGTGTAGCCTGGGATACCCCGGTTTAACAGAGTTAATGGATTGGAACCGATGGAGGCGAGGCCGCCCAGTTCCAGTTGGATAAAGAATGCATAGTTGGCACTGGCCGTTGCGGTGGAGACGCGTTGCAGCACGGTACGCGCCTGCCAGCAGCCTGCGTTGTATTCAAGCCCCGCCAGACCTTCAATCGGACGGGTTTCACGCAGGGAGTAGTTCCAGCGGCCCAGGCCATACCAGCCATTGCCTAGCGGCCATTGGCTGGACAAGTTGATCTGTTCCAGGCTGTCTTCGGTATAACGGTAGCCGATATTCAGCACTTTGCCGGGCTCGGGGTTGTAGCGTGCGCCGATGTTGGCCTTGGTGGTGCGGCTGCGATCCGTATTGAACTGCCATGCCGTATCCAGGCTCCACTTGTTGAGTAGCTTGGCAGTGAGGGCGGTCACGATATCGGAGGAGTCACCGGTACGCAGGTTTGCACCGGGAAGACCCACCTTCTGGTCAGCAAAGTAAAAGCGCTGGCCTACGGTGGCGGCAAGCCGCTGCTCACCCGTGCGACTGTCGATCATGCGCGAGGTGACCGCCAGGGTGATCTGGTTGGCGTTGTTGATGCGGTCATTGCCGTTGAACTGGTTTTCCAGGAACAGGGTGCTCATGCTCAAGTCGGACTGTGAGCTGTCAAACACCGGCAACATCGACTGGTCCTGGTAGGGGATGTAGACATAGTACAGGCGCGGTTCCAGCGTCTGCGTGTACATGTTTTTCACGACCCGCACCTGGCGATCATAAAACAGACCGCTGTCCACGCTGACGATAGGTAGCGTGCGACTGGTGGATTCATAATTGCCGCTGACGGAGCCCAGGGTGTATTCGGAGTTTTGCAGTCCGTAGCTGGTGTAATTTACGCCGATCTTGGGCGTGATATAGCCATAAGGCCTGGCCATGGGCAGGCTGACCGAGGGGTAGGCGGTAAATCGATTACCGGTTACCGAGGTGGTCAGCACTTGACCGCTGGCGGTGGTCGAGGTCAGTGGACTGCTGGGGTTGCGGTCAAAGCTGACCCACTGCGTATAAAGGTTGGTATTGAAGGCGCCCACATCCTTGTTGCCGGTCAGTGTCAGCTGGGGCAGCCGCTCATAGGGGTAAGAAACCCCATCCAGAGTCTGATACTTTTGTACCAGGCCATTGAAATTCCACACATCATCGCTGTAATTCAAATATGCCTGTTGCGGCAAATTCACTCGGCTGGTCACCGTAATGCGGGTAGAGAGTTCGGAGAAGTATTTGTCATCCGATACCTTTTCGAACTGGTAACCCGTCGACCAACCATTGGGCAATGTCTGGTCATGCTTGAAACGCATGTAGTAACGCGTATCGCCGGTGCTGGAATCACTTGGAAGATATTCGACGTTATCAATGCCCGAGTAGGTTTCACCCAGATAGCGGAATTCGCCCTGGTATTGCATGCCGCGTGTACCCAGATAACGGGTGGCGACAGTGGCGTCCATGTTCGGAGCAATATTCCAGTAAAACGGGGTCAGTAATTCGAAACCGCTACGCGACGTGGTGCCGAAGGTCGGTGACAACAAACCGGTTTTGCGCTGATTCAGGAAGGAAAAACTGATCCACGGCGTATACAGAATCGGCGTATTCAAGAACTCCACGCGCGCGTTGCGGGCGGTGGCCGTCTTGGTGTAATCATCCAGCTCAAGCTCACTGGCCTTGATGTACCAGTCATCCTTGCCCACTTCGCAAGTGGTGTAGCGTGCACTGGTCAGGCGCTTTTTATCCTGGCCTTCAAAGAAAATGGCCGAGGCATCGCCGCGCGATGCGCCTATTTTCTTCTGGAAGCCTGGCGAACTGCTGGACTTGTCGTCTATATTTTGTGAGCTGATCTGCGAGTTGCTGTCCGCTATGATTTCATTCGGGTCGGCAAAGGTTTTTGTACTGCCAAGATTGGCAGCGCCTGCCAGCGGGATCCCGGTGAACTGATTATTGAGCTTGAAGGAGGCGTCGCGCATTTCGCCTATGTTTTCATGCAGCTGCATGCGCAGCTCCGGGCCGGTGACGACACCGCCACCAGACTCGATGCGGGCATTGCCCAGCACATGCAGGGCTTCGTTTTGCTCGTCGTACTCAATCACATCGCCGTATACATCCTGGCTTTGCTGGTGCAGCGAGGCATTGCCAGTGGCTTTCATTTTGCGGCCCAGATTCATCTGCAGCTTGTCGCCTTCAATGACGACTTCACCCGGCTGGCTGGTGACGCCCACGGTCTGCAACGGAGCGCTGCCCATTTGCTCGAGTTCGGATGTCTCTGCGGCTTGGACTGAACTGTAGTTGAGGCAAATGAGGGCTACGGCAAATGGTAGTCGGCGGATTTTCACTATGGTTGGGCTACGCAAAAAGTGTGGGTGGGACTTTGTTATAGGGTGATAAAATCGCATAAATTCAATTTTTAGGCAATGCATATCTTTGCCGCCGATAGCGTGAAAACCGCGTCGCGCAAGCATTCGCAGGCGTTGCCACAAGTGTTAATTTTGTCAGGAAGTTTTTACCCCATGCGATTGACTCAACTGCAGGCGTGGCTGGATCAGGTTCTGAACCATGCCGCTTATCAGCTGACCACGGCCTCGGCCGATGCCAGTTTCCGGCGTTATTTTCGAGTACATCTGGCGGACCGCACCCTGATTGCGATGGATGCGCCGCCGCCTCAGGAAGATTGCCGGCCATTCGTCGAAGTCGCCAGGCTGCTGCTGGAGGCTGATCTTCATGTGCCGCAGGTACTGGCGCAAGATCTGGAGCAGGGATTTTTGTTATTAAGTGATCTGGGCGACACGACCTACCTGCAAGTGCTGACGGCAGACAATGCCAGTGCCTTGTATCGTGATGCCTGTCAGGCGCTGGTGTCACTGCAGCGCGCCAGTCGCCCTGGCGTTTTGCCTCCATACGATGAAGCCTTGCTCATGCGTGAAATGCAGCTGTTCCTGGACTGGTATGTCAAACGGCATCTGAACAGGGAGCTGGATGCAAAACAACAGGCGGTGCTGGACAGCACTTTTGCCGTCCTTACCCAAAATGCGCTGTCTCAGGGCCAAGTCTATGTGCATCGCGATTACCATGCCCGTAACCTGATGCTCTGCGAGCCTAACCCCGGCGTGCTGGATTTTCAGGATGCCGTGTATGGGCCGATTACCTATGATCTGGTCTCGCTGTTCAAGGATGCCTACATCGCCTGGGAAGAAGAGCAGGTGCTGGATTGGACGGTGCGCTACTGGCAATCGGCACGCGATGCAGGTTTGCCGGTACCGCAGGATTTTTCCGAGTTTTATCGTGATTTTGAGTTCATGGGCGCGCAGCGTCATATCAAGGTGCTGGGGATTTTTGCCCGCCTGAATTACCGCGATGGCAAGGATGGCTATCTCAAGGACATGCCACTGGTGCTGGAATATTTGCGCCGTGTCTGCGCCCGCTATACCGAGCTGCGCCCGATGTGGCGCCTGCTGGACCAACTGCATGATGTCGCCCCGCAGCAGGGTTTGACCTTCTGATGCGCGCCATGATACTGGCGGCGGGCCGCGGCTCCCGCATGCGGCCGCTGACCGACCATACGCCCAAGCCTTTATTGAAAGCGGGTGGCAAGCCATTGATCGTGCATCACCTCGAGCATCTGGCCGCCGCAGGCTTTTCCGAAGTCGTCATCAATCATGCCTACCTCGGCGTGCAAATTGAGCAGGCACTGGGGAACGGCAGCGCCTGGGGCCTGTCGATAGAGTACTCGCGAGAAGCCGAGGCGCTGGAAACAGCGGGCGGCGTAGCCGCGGCCTTGCCTTTGTTGGGCGATGCGCCTTTTCTGGTGATCAGTGGCGACATTTATGTTGAAGCAGATTACCGGCAATTGAGCGAAGGTTTGCTGGCCGAAAATGATGCTGCCCTGGCCTGCCTGTGGATGGTGGACAATCCATCCTGGCATGCTGCCGGGGATTTTGGTCTGGTCGATGGCTTGATTCAGCTGGATGGCAACCCCAAGCTGACCTATGCCAATATCGGGGTTTTTCAGCCTGCTTTTTTTGCCAGCGTACCCGCGGGGGCGAGCATGCCTATGCTGCCCCTGTTCAAACAGGCGATCGCCAGGCGGCAATTGGCCGGCCGGCATTTTTCGGGTGTTTGGGACAATATAGGCACGCCAGCCCAGCTGGCGCAGCTGGATGCCTATCTGAATGAGTCACATGCTTAAGGTCATGCCATGCTAGATATACCGCATTTGCAATCCCGCCGTGCCACTCTTGCCAGTCGCATGGGGCGGGGCGTCGCCATTATCCCTACCGCGGCTGAGGCTCTGCGCAATCGGGATACCCATTATCCCTATCGCTATGACAGCTACTTTTACTACCTGACGGGCTTTACCGAGCCCGAGGCTGTGATCGTGGTGATTGCCGGGGATACTCCTAAAAGTATCCTGTTCTGCCGCGACAAGGATATGGAACGCGAAATCTGGGATGGCTTTCGCCATGGTCCCGCCGGTGCGCTGGCCGAGTTTGGTGTCGACGAAGCCTACTCCATCAGCGAACTGGATACCCGCATCCCGGCCTTGCTCGCCAACCAGCCCGAGCTTTACTTCAGCCTGGGCGCCGATGCGGCCTGGGATCAGCGCGTAACGGGATGGATCAATCAGTTGCGCAGCCAGGGCCGGGCTGGAGTCAGCGCGCCTGCTGCGATTCGCGATGTAAGAGCCTTGCTGGACGAGATGCGGCTTATCAAGTCGCCGCAGGAGATTGCCACCATGCGCCGCGCGGCCGTTATTTCGGCTGAAGCACATGCGCGTGCCATGCAGGCCACGAGGCCCGGCAAGCATGAATACGAAATTGAAGCCGAGTTGCTGCATACCTTTTATCGCCATGGCAGCCAGTATCCGGCGTATACCTCCATTGTGGCCGGCGGCGCGAATGCCTGCGTGCTGCATTACATCGCCAACAATGCGCCGCTCAACGATGGCGATTTGTTGCTGATCGACGCGGGCTGCGAACTGGATGGTTATGCTTCGGACATTACGCGGACTTTTCCCGTCAATGGCCGATTCAGTGGGGCGCAAAAGGATGTTTATGAGCTGGTGCTGGCGGCCCAATACGCTGCCATCGCCCAGGTCAACCCGCAATCGCACTGGAACGCCCCGCATGAAGCTGCACTCAAGGTATTGGCGCAAGGCTTTATTGATCTGGGCCTGTGCCACGGCACGGTGGATGCGGTGCTGGAGTCGGGCGATTATCGCCAGTTTTACATGCATCGCACTGGCCACTGGTTAGGCCTGGATGTACATGATGCAGGTGAGTACAAGCTGGACGGCGAATGGCGCACATTGCAGCCAGGCATGGTGCTGACGGTGGAGCCGGGTTGTTACATTCGACCTGCCGACAGTGTGCCGGAAGCGTTCTGGAATATCGGCATCCGTATTGAAGATGATGCGCTGGTGACCGCCGAGGGTTGCGACATCATTACCGAAGCGGCACCTAAAACCGTCGCCGCGATTGAAGAGTTGATGAGGGCAGCATGAGTGATCAGGCCGATATCATTATCGTAGGTGGCGGTCCGGTCGGCGCTACTCTGGCACTCAAGCTGCGCAAGCAGGGCCTGCGTGCCACCTTGCTGGAAGCCCGTGCGCCCGGTGCAGCACATGCGGATCAGCGCGCGCTGGCCTTGTCTTATGGTACGCGCGTCATTCTGGAAAAGCTCGGTCTGTGGAGCCAGCTTGCAGAGCAGGCGACCGCCATCAACACCATTCATATTTCACAACGTGGCAGCCTGGGCCGCTCGCGCTTGCGGGCGGAAGAGCACGGCCAGTCAGCGCTGGGTTATGTGCTTTCCTATGGCAATCTGAGCCGTGTGCTTGATCACGCATTACAGCAGGATAGTGAGACCGATATCCGCCATGAAGCCGAGGTACTGACGATTACGCCTTCAGCCGAACATGGTGAAGTGAGTTACCGGCAGCATGGCGTGACACATACCCTGACCGGCAAGCTGGTAGTTCTGGCCGATGGTGGCCGCAGCCTGGGCGATATTCCGGGGCTGAAGCGCGAAACCAAGCACTATGGACATGATGCCCTGGTCACCAAGGTCCGCGCCGAGCTTGCCCACGACAATATTGCCTATGAGCGATTCACCCCGGATGGCCCGGTCGCCCTGTTGCCCAATGGGCCCCACGACTTTTCGCTGGTATGGACCGGACAGGCAGATGCCATCCACGGTTTGCTGGAACTGCCGGATGAGGTCTTCCTGCAGCAGTTGCATCAGCACTTTGGTGATCGCGTTGGGCGTTTTTTGCAGGTGGAAAAGCGCATGAGCTTTCCGCTCAAGCTGTCCTATCTTGATCCGGTAACCGCGCCACATCTGGTGGTGATCGGCAATGCCGCCCAGACCATGCATCCGGTGGCCGGGCAAGGTTTCAATGTGGGGCTGCGCGATGCCTGGGAGCTGGCCAGGAAAATTGCCGAAACGCCGGCCGCCGCATGGGGAAGCCTGGATATGTTCAAGACTTACAGCGCCAGCCGTAAAACCGATACCAAGCGCGGTTTGCTGTTTACCGATTTCCTCGTCAACCTGTTTTCCAATGACATTGTCGGACTCAATCGCATGCGGGGTGTAGGCCTGGGTTTGCTGGATGTGGTGCCTTTTGTTAAACACAGATTGGTGCGCAAGATGAGTTTTGGGAGCCGTGGATGAGTACCCGCGCTGAGATGGTAGTGGTAGGTGGCGGTCTGGTGGGCTTGGCAACGGCGCTGGCGGCCACGCATCAGGGCATGCATGCTATTTTGCTGGATCGTGCAGCCCGTTCTTCCCTGGAGCTCACGCATGACTGGGATAGCCGGATTTATGCCATCACCCCGGGCAATGCCGAGTGGCTGGCAGCGCTGGGTGTCTGGTCGCGTATCCCCGCGGAGCGAATTTGTCCGATCGATCGCATGATGGTCTGGGGCGATAGCGACCAAGACCAGTTGCATTTTGATGCCGAAGACATAGGCGCCTCCCAGTTGGGGTTTATTGTTGAAAACACGGCCTTGCAGCAGGCGCTACTGCAAGCTCTGGACGAGGCTGGCGTTGATATGCGATTTGCTACGGCGTGTGCGGGTGCCTCTTTCAGTGACAAAGCCGCTACGCTGACGCTGGAAAGTGGTGAGAAAATCAGTGCCGACCTGCTGGTGGCAGCCGATGGCGGGGCATCCTGGGTACGGCAGCAGGCGGGCATCAGCAGCGATAAGCATGTGTATGCTCAGCAAGGGCTGGTGGCGAATTTCGAAACGGCATTGCCACACGGCAATATCGCGCAGCAATGGCTGAATAAGGATGGAATCCTGGCGTGGTTGCCATTGCCGGGGAACCGCATTTCGATTGTCTGGTCCACGGAGGGGGCAAAAGAATTACTTGCCCTGGATGCCGCGGCGCTGGAGGCACGTGTGGCCGAGGCTGGGCAGCATGCCTTGGGCGCTTTGCGCCTGATTACGCCAGCTGCTGCGTTTCCTCTGGTCAAACAGACATCGCATGTGCTGGTGAAGCCCCATCTGGCGCTGGTGGGCGATGCCGCGCATCAGGTGCATCCGCTGGCTGGGCAAGGGGTGAATCTGGGCTTTCGCGATGTGGTTAGCCTGATGCAGAGTCTGACCCGGCGACACGCCCTGCAAAGCTGGGGCGATATTCAGCTTTTGCGTCATTACGAGCGGTCGCGCAAGACGGATATGGTATCGTTGCAGGGATTGACGCATGGCTTGCAACTGCTGTTTGCCAGTGAGCATGCCGTGCTAAGGCGTTTGCGTAACCATGGCATGCGGCTGGTAGATGCTTCCGCATTGAAAAAACCGCTGATACAGCACGCTATTATTTAAGCAGTTTGATTAAGGAAATTTCATGATTAAGAAGTTGATGGGAATGATGCTGGTTGCGGCGTTCAGCCTGAATGTCCACGCCGATGAAGCCAGCCTGCGCAAGGCGATTGAAGCTACATATCCCAAAGTGCGCGTTGAAAGCATCACCAAAACCAGCTATGCCGGCTTGTATGAAGTATTTCTGGATGGTCAGATTATCTATACCGACGACAAATTCAGCTTTCTGATTGCGGATGGCCGTCTTATCGAGCCCAAGTCCAAGCGTGATGTGACTGGCGAGCGTCTGGATGAACTGACCAAGGTGGACTTTTCTTCCTTGCCGCTGGATCAGGCCATCAAGGTCGTCAAGGGTAATGGCAGCCGCAAGCTGGTCGTATTTTCTGACCCGGACTGCCCTTATTGCAAACGGCTTGAGCAAAAAGAGCTGGTGAATATCAACGATGTCACGATCTACACCTTCCTTTTCCCGCTGGAACAACTGCATCCTGATGCGGTAAACAAATCCAAGGCGATCTGGTGCGCTACTGATCGCGCCAAGGCCTGGCAGGATTGGGTGTTGAATGGTCAGCTGGCCAAAGCCGGTAACTGCGATACTTCTGCGATTGATAAATCCGCCGAGCTTGGTCGCAAACTGGGCGTGGTGAGCACCCCCACCCTGATTTTTGCCGATGGCAAACGAATGCTGGGTGCCTACCCTGCCAAGGATATTGAAAAAGCCATGAGCACCACACCGGCCAAAAAATAACAGTCACTGTTTGCGGGCTGTAAAAAAAGAGGCGGTAATCCGCCTCTTTTTTTGTGTCCGCAACCCGCTGAAAAGCCAGAGGACTAATCTGGGACAACGCGCCTTAAACCACTTGCCCCATCTTGAAGATAGGCAGATACATGGCGATGACCAGCCCCCCGATCAGCGTGCCCAGCACGACCATGATGATAGGCTCCATCAGGCTGGACAAGGCTTCTACCGCATCATCCACTTCTGCTTCGTAGAAATCGGCGACCTTGGACAGCATCGAGTCAAGCGCACCCGATTCCTCACCAATGGCGACCATTTGCAATACCATATTGGGGAAAACTTCTACATTCTGCATGGCCACGGTGAGGCTGGTACCCGTGCTGATCTCGCTTTGAATCTGCTTGGTTGCCTCATAGTAAACGCGGTTGCCCGATGCGCCGGCAACGGAGTCCAGTGCTTCCACCAGTGGCACGCCGGCGGCAAACATGGTGGATAGGGTGCGAGCAAAGCGGGCGATGGTGGCCTTGCGTATCAACTCTCCAAATACCGGAATTTTAAGAACAAGCCGGTCCATGGTCGCTTGCATCTTGATCGAGCGCTTCCAGGAGTAGAAGAAAAACCACACGCCGCCACCAATGGCCCCAAAAATTGCCCACCAGTATTCGACGAAAAAGTCGGAAATCGCCATGACCAGCAAGGTGGGCGCTGGCAAGTCTGCACCAAAGCTGGTGAACAACTCCTTGAATGCCGGAATCACGAAAATCATGATGACGGCAGTGATGATAAAGGCGACGACAACGATGGAGATGGGATAAAACAGCGCTGATTTAATCTTGCTTTTGATCGCGAGGATTTTTTCCTTGTAAGTCGCCAGGCGTTCAAGCAGCGAATCCAGAATACCAGCTTGCTCGCCAGCTCCTACCAGGTTGCAGTAAAGGGTATCAAAATAAAGCGGGTATTTACGAAATGCCTGGCTGAGGCTGCTGCCGGTTTCCACGTCCGACTTGATATCGCTGAGCAGTTTGGAAACCGCGGGATTGTTATGCCCTTTGCCGACAATCTCAAATGCCTGTAGCAGCGGCACGCCGGCTTTCATCATGGTGGCCAGTTGACGCGTAAATAGCGTGACATCCTTTTCCTTGACCTTGCCGCCAGACTTGAGGCCGCTCTGTTTTTTGATCTTGGTAACGGTAATGCCCTGGCGACGCAAGGTGGCATTGACGAAGGCTTCGCCACTGGCTTTGACTTCGCCTTTGATTTTTTTGCCTTTTTTGTCCGTGCCTTCCCAGGCGTAGATCACTTCCTTGCTAGCTTGTGCGGCCATAATTACCCCTGAGTGATGCTATGGTTGGCGGATTATTCATTGGTCACTGCCTCAACCTCTGCGATGGAAGTGAGACCCTGTTTGACTTTCATGAGACCTGACTGGCGAAGGTCACGTACGCCTTCGCGCTTGGCCTGGTCCGCAATATCATGCGCGGTGCCGTTTTTCATGATGATACGGCTCATTTCGTCTGAAACGGGCATGACCTGGTAAATCCCCACCCGACCTTTGTAGCCGCCATTGCACATCTCGCAGCCGCCCTCGCGTGGCCCATACAATTGCCAGCTTCCATCCAGATCAGCTTCGGTGAATCCCACACTGAGCAGCGCCTCTTTTGGCAGGTCGAGCGGCTCTCTGCAATGCGGGCACAAGCGCCGTGCCAGACGCTGGGCTGTAATCAGCGAAACAGCCGAGGCAATATTGAAAGGCGCCACGCCCATATTCATCAGGCGGGTCAGGGTCGATGGCGCATCGTTGGTATGCAGGGTGGACAGCACCATGTGGCCGGTCGAGGCGGCCTTGATCGCCATGTCGGCCGTTTCCAGATCGCGAATTTCCCCGATCATGATGATATCGGGATCCTGCCGCAAAAATGCTTTCAAGGCGGCGGCAAAGGTCAGGCCCTGCTTGTCGTTCACATTCACCTGGTTGATGCCAGGCAAGGGTATTTCTGCCGGGTCTTCCGCCGTGGAAATATTGACGCCTGGGCTATTGAGAATATTGAGGCAGGTATAGAGGGACACGGTTTTGCCTGAGCCGGTTGGCCCGGTGACCAGCACCAATCCATATGGGCGGCTGACGGCACTGAGCAGTGCCTCTTTCTGGTCTGGCTCATACCCCAATGCCTCAATGCCCAGCGTGGCGCTGCTCGGGTCCAGAATCCGCATGACGATTTTTTCGCCATTGATCATGGGCAGGGTGCTGACGCGGAAGTCGATGGTCCGGGTTTTGGACAGCACCAGTTTCATGCGGCCATCCTGCGGAACGCGCTTTTCCGAGATATCCAGATTGGAGATCACCTTGATGCGGGAGGCCATTTTTTCCTTGATGGCCAGCGGCGGCTGGGCGATTTCCTGCAACACGCCATCTACCCGATAGCGAATGCGGTAATACTTCTCATACGGTTCGAAATGCAGGTCAGAGGCACCCATGTTGATCGCATCCAGCAGTATCTTCTGGATGTATTTCACCACCGGAGCATCGTCAATTTCCGCACTGCTGACTTCTTGCTCCACCGGCTCATTGCCGGATTCCATGTCCAGGCTGAATTCATCGCTCATGCTGAGCGATTGCATGCTGGTATCGCTCGCTTCCACCAGTCTGGCAATCCACTTGCTCAGTTTGTCTTCTTCGACCACCACAGGGGAAAGCGCCATGCCTACCTGAAACTGCACATCATCCAGAGCATGCAGGTTGGTGGGGTCGGACAGGGCGACAAACAGCGAATTGCCGCGGCTTTGCAATGCCATGACACGGCTGCTCGCCATGAGCTTGGTGTCTATCGTTTTGGCCGGAATGTAATCGGGATTTAAAGCATCAAGATCAAACAGGGGGAAGCCGAAGGCATTGGCTGCCGTCTCAGCAATTTTCAGTGCCGGGAGTTTCTTGCTTTGTACCAGCTGGCTGACAAAGGGGATGCGTTGTGCAGTTGCACTGGCCTGTACACTGGCCGCGTCTTCTTCCGATAGCAGTTGCTCTTGCACCAGCATGCGTGCAAGCCCGCCTAACTTACTGGGAAGGGTGGTGGCTGCCATTCAGATAACCGACCTTGCTGTGCTTGTATTGGGAGTTTTCACGACATTTAATAATGCACGGTCGGCTTTTTTTTGTAAAGCAAGTGACATATACAGGTGACAAATTTTGCATTTCAATACAGATAAATAGCCATTGCACTTCAGAATCCAAGTGAATACTTGGCGTGTCCTGTCAGATTGGGGGTAAATAGCGTAGTTGAATTAGGCACTTAGCTGTCTTGTATTGAAACTGTTTTAAAAAGTTCAAATAAAATGCAAAAAACGCTAAAAAAACCTTGACTTCTTGATTCAACACACGTAAAAACGCGTTCAGGCGTTTGGATTCGAGGTCATAGTAGCCGGCACTACCGACTTAAAGTCTTGAAGTACAAACTTTTGAGGACGCCTCCTCTTAATGTTTTAGCAAGGAAGTATGAAATGGCAACAGGTACCGTAAAGTGGTTTAATGACTCCAAAGGTTTTGGTTTCATTACCCCGGACGATGGTGGCGACGATTTGTTCGCACACTTCTCCGCAATTGTAGAGTCTGGCTACAAAAGTCTTAAGGAAGGTCAGCGCGTAAGCTTTGACGTTACCGAAGGCCCTAAAGGCAAACAGGCTTCCAACATCCAGAAGGCCTAAGCTTTTTAAGCTAACCAGTCTTCATGAAAACGGCCCGTCACGCGGGCCGTTTTCATTTGTAGTGAGTTTTGCGCATGTTAGCCACCCACATGGCGTGGCTAACATGGCTGGCTGATTACATGTTGTTGATGATTTCGTCGCCAAATTGAGCGCTGCCCACTTGCGTAGCGCCTTCCATTTGCGAGGAGAAGTCATGCGTGACGCGTTTGGCGCTAATCGCTTGCCCCACGCCTTTTAGCACCAGGTCGGCGGCTTCTGCCCAGCCCATGTGGCGCAGCATCATCTCAGCGGAGAGGATGAGTGAGCTTGGGTTGGCGATATCCTTGCCTGCAATCTTGGGGGCAGTGCCGTGTGTTGCCTCAAACATGGCCACGGTATCCGACAGATTGGCGCCTGGCGCAATGCCAATACCACCTACCTGCGCGGCCAGCGCGTCGGACATGTAATCACCATTCAGATTCAGGGTGGCCACCACGTCATAGTCCTGCGGGTGCAGCAGAATTTCCTGCAGGAAGGCATCGGCGATGCAATCCTTGATGATGATGCCATTTGGCAGCTTGCACCATGGGCCGCCATCGATCTCCACCGCGCCAAATTCTTCCTTGGCGACTTCATAGCCCCAGGTCTTGAAACCGCCTTCGGTGAATTTCATGATGTTGCCTTTGTGGGCAATGGTCACCGATTTGCGGTTATTGTCGATCGCATATTGAATAGCCTTGCGAACCAGGCGCTTGCTGCCATCCACGGATACTGGCTTGATGCCGATGGAAGAGCTTTCGGGGAAACGGATTTTCTTGCGCACGCCCATGTCGGAAAGGAAGTCGATGACTTTCTTGACTTCATCGGTCCCTGCCGCCCACTCGATACCAGCATAAATGTCTTCGGTATTTTCACGGAAAATCACCATGTCGGTTTTTTCCGGATGTTTGACCGGGCTGGGCACGCCAGTGAAGTACTGTACCGGGCGCAGACAGACATACAGATCCAGTTCCTGACGCAGGGTCACATTCAGCGATCGGATGCCGCCGCCTACCGGCGTTGTCAGCGGGCCCTTGATCGAGATCACATAGTCGCGCACGGCTTTCATGGTTTCTTCAGGCAGCCAGGTATTGTCTCCATATACCTTGGTAGCCTTTTCACCAGCGTACACTTCCATCCAGGCAATCTGGCGCTTACCGCTGTAGGCCTTGTTTACCGCAGCATCCACAACATTGATCATGGGGGGCGTGATGTCAACGCCAATGCCATCGCCCTCAATAAATGGGATAATCGGCTGATCGGGAACGTTAAGAGAGTTATCTGCGTTTACGGTGATTTTTTCGCCAAAGCCAGGCACAACGATTTTTGTAGACATTGAGTAGATCCCTAGAAATTAAATGCTTATTCTGTTCAACAAGCCTTTTGGCGTAGTTTGCCAGTTCAGCGCGCATGAAAATCATCCCACGCTCAAGGATTACATCGCGATGCCGGATGTATATGCAGCGGGGAGACTAGATACGGACAGCGAAGGTTTGCTTATTTTAACCGATGACGGCCGCTTGCAACACAGGATTGCGCACCCCAAGCATAAAGAAATCAAGATATATTGGGCTCAGGTGGAAGGTGCGCCGGACGATGAAGCACTCTCGCCGCTGCGCCGTGGTGTCGATTTGGGTGATTTTGTGACTCAGCCTGCACAGGTGAAGATTATTGCCGAGCCTGCCAATCTATGGGCACGGGTTCCGCCCATCCGCGAGCGCAAAGCCATTCCCACCACCTGGCTGGAAATCCGCATCAGTGAGGGCAAGAATCGCCAGGTAAGGCGCATGACGGCCAAGATCGGCTTTCCTACCCTCCGGTTGATACGCTATGCGATAGGCGCACACACCCTGGCCGGGTTGCAACCTGGCGAGTTTAAGATACTGGCGACCTGATGGTTTTGTCTCAGCCAGCCGATTGCCATGAAAGCTATCTCTGATGGATGTCGTTTTTTAATTAACCCGCTTTTTATGAGGATTACGCATGAAGCCCGTCATCATTTTTCGTCACGCTGCAGTTGAAGGTCCCGGATTTCTGGCGCAGTTTCTGGATGCGCATCAGATTCCCTGGCAATTGTTGAAGATTGATCAGGGTGAAAGCTTGCCCACATCGATTGCCGACTACAGTGGCGTGGTTTTGATGGGTGGACCCATGAGTGTGCATGATGATCTGCCATGGATAGCGCCTGTGCTGGGCCTTATCCGTGAAGCGTATGCACTGGATATCCCGCTGCTGGGGCACTGTCTGGGTGGCCAACTGATCAGTCAGGCACTCGGCGGCCAGGTAACGCTGAACCCGATCAAGGAAATCGGCTGGGGCGAGGTATCACCAACGGCTGCGCCGGAAGCAAAAGCCTGGTTTGGTGATCAAGCCCATTTCCTGGCATTTCATTGGCATGGTGAAACCTTTGCGCCACCACCGGCAGCCACGCCCTTGCTGGTCAGCCCCTATTGCGAAAATCAGGCCTATGCCATCGGCAAGCACCTGGCATTGCAATGCCATATTGAAATGACCGAGCAAATGGTGCTGGACTGGTGCCGTGTCGGCGCAGATGAAATCCAGGCCGCTGCGGCCAGCCCTGGTGTGCAGCAGGTCGCCGATATCACGGCGGCGCTCAGTGCAAATGTGGCGGTGCTGCAGAAAACGGCAGAGCGCGTCTACACGCAATGGATTCGCGGCCTCAAGGCTTGAGGCGCGGCATGCCAGTCTGGCGCTTATGGTAAACTTCAGCCTTTTCAGGCTTATACGCAAGAGAATCTCATGTCCGGCAATACACTAGGCACACTTTTTACGCTTACCTCCTTCGGTGAGTCTCACGGCCCCGCCATTGGCGGTGTGGTAGACGGGTGTCCTCCGGGCATGGCCCTCAGCGAGGCTGATTTGCAAGTGGAACTGGACCGGCGCAAGCCCGGTACTTCGCGCCATGTCACGCAGCGCAAGGAGCCGGATACCGTTGAAATCCTGTCTGGTGTGTTTGAAGGTAAAACCACCGGCGCGCCGATAGGCTTCATTATTCGCAATCAGGATCAACGCAGCCAGGATTACGGCAAGATCGCCGAGACATTCCGCCCCGGCCATGCTGATTACACCTACTGGCAGAAATACGGCATCCGCGATTACCGCGGAGGTGGCCGCTCCAGTGCCCGCGAAACGGCGGTGCGTGTGGCGGCAGGCGCCATTGCCAAGAAGTGGTTGAAAGAGCGTTACGGCGTCACCATTCAGGGTTATATGAGTCAGCTGGGTGAGCTGACCATTCCCTTCGAGACCTTTGATGCTGTCGCAGAGAACCCTTTCTTTGCGCCCAATCGCACCATCTTGCCTGAGCTTGAGGCCTATCTGGACAAGATTCGCGCCGAGCGCGACTCGGTGGGTGCCCGCATTTCCGTGGTGGCCCGTGGCGTGCCGGTTGGCTGGGGCGAGCCGGTCTACGACCGTCTGGATGCCGAGCTGGCATATGCCATGATGAGCATCAATGCAGTCAAGGGTGTTGAGGTCGGCGCAGGTTTTGCCAGCGTGGCGCAGCGTGGCTCTGAACATAGCGACGAGCTGACGGCGCATGGTTTTGCCACCAATCATGCCGGTGGCATACTCGGCGGTATTTCGAGCGGGCAGGATATTGAAATCCACCTTGCGCTAAAGCCAACGTCCAGCATTCCCCAGGAGCGCCGCTCTATCGACAAGCAGGGCGACGAACTCACCATGCAGACGACTGGTCGCCATGACCCCTGTGTCGGTGTGCGTGCGACGCCCATTGCCGAGGCCATGATGGCGCTGGTGCTCATTGATCACGCCTTGCGTCATCGTGCGCAATGCGGCGATGTTGTCACCCCCACACCACATATCTGATTTTTCTCTGAATAAAACCGCAGACGTCCGGTATGCATAAGTCTCTCTACTGGCGTCTGTCTGGTTTTTATCTTGCCTATTTTGGCTTCGTCGGCGCCTTTACGCCGTTCTGGAGCCTCTACCTGAAATCCCTTGCCTTCAGCGCTTTCCAGATTGCGATTCTCATGTCGCTGTTTCAGGTGGCGCGCATATTCTCGCCCAGTTTGTGGGGCTGGCTGGCCGATCATCTAGGCCATCGCGTCCGTATCATTCAATGGCTGGCGGGCTTGAGCCTGCTGGCATATGCCGGTGTCTTCTTCGGGACCTCATTTGCCTGGCTGTTTGCGGTGATGCTGGCGTTGAGTTTTTTCTGGAGTGCTTCCTTGCCATTGATTGAGGCAGTCACGCTCGGGCATCTGGGGGACAGGTTTGATCGGTATGGCCGCATCCGCCTGTGGGGGTCGATCGGATTTATTGCCGCCGTCATTGGCCTCGGTTACCTGCTGGATTTCAGCGATATCCGGGCGCTGCTGTGGGTGGTGCTGGGTTTGCTGGTTGGGGTGTTTCTGTTTTCACTCAAGCTGAATGATCCTGCGGTACTTCGGCACCATGATGATGCCGGATCGCTATGGGCGATTATTCGCCGGCGCGAAGTGGTCGCGCTGATGGTCGCCTGTTTCACCATGTCGGCGGCGCATGGTGTGTATTACACCTTTTACTCGATCTATCTGGTGGCGCATGGTTATAGCGCCACCCATGTCGGCTGGTTATGGGGGCTGGGCGTGGTGTGCGAGATTCTGATTTTTCTTGGCATGCCGCGGCTGACCGCCAGGTTCGGCTTGCGCCGCATCATGATGGGCAGCCTGGTTCTGGCCTTTGTACGATTCAGTGTGATTGGCTGGGCGGTGGATAACTGGGTGCTGATTCTGCTGGCGCAGACCCTGCATGCGGCGACCTTCGGCTCTTATCACGCCGCCGCGGTGGCGCTGACGCATCAATATTTCAAGGGGCGCCACCAGTCCAAAGGGCAGGGGCTGTATACCAGCGTCTCCTATGGCATGGGCGGCACGGCCGGGGCCATTGCCAGTGGCTATGCCTGGGATACGCTGGGGCCCAGCTGGACATTTACCCTCTCGGCCAGTTGCGCTATGCTGGGCTGCCTGTTATTTGCCTGGCTGATGCCCAAGAAAAACCAATAAGTCCTCTCTGAAGGAGACCCGCATGCCGCGGCTGTTCACTCTCGCTTTGCTCTGCCTGTGGCCGTTTGCCGTGCATGCGGATACCGATATCAACGTGGTGGCCCTGTTTAACAACAAGGCGATGCTGATTATCAACAAGGGTAAGCCGCAGACTCTTTCTGTGGGCCAGGTCTCGCGTGAAGGCGTCAAATTGGTGGCGGCCGATACCAGCCGGGCGGTGCTTGAGGTGGAAGGCAAGCGGCGCGAACTGGGGATGGGGCAGGCCGCTACTGTGGCGGGAAATCAGGCCACCGGCCCTGCCAGCGTCACTCTCTATGCCGATGGTGCCGGGCACTTTGTGACGGATGGCATGGTAAATGGCCGCGAGCTCCGATTTCTTGTTGATACCGGGGCTACATTGATCGCCATGAACAGTGGTGATGCGGTCTATGCCGGCATTGATTACAAAAAGGGAGTTCGCATTCCTATCCATACTGCCTCGGGGGAAGAGGTGGGGTACCGTGTGGTGATCAATACACTGAAGCTGGGAAACGTGATCCTGAATCAGGTTGATTGCGTGGTGCTGGAGGGTGGTTCGCCCGCGATGGTACTGCTTGGCATGAGTGCGCTGAACCGCTTGGAAATGCGGCGCGACGGTATCACCATGACGTTGACCAAAAAATACTGAACCTAGGATTTTCGCAGGGTTTCGGCAACAAAAAAGCGCATCTGGTGAGATGCGCTTTTTTATTTTCAGCTCGCTGCAAGGCTTGCCAGCGTTAAGCCTGGATACGTTTATCCCGCTCGATCAAGGCATAGGCCGAGTGGTTGTGAATGGACTCGAAATTCTCAGATTCCACTACGTATTTCACGATGCGCTTTTCCACATTCAGTTGAGCCGCTACATCGCGCACCATGTCTTCCACAAACTTGGGATTGTCATAGGCATGCTCGGTGACGTATTTTTCATCCGGACGCTTCAGCAGACCAAACAGCTCGGAGGAAGCTTGTGTTTCCACGATGCGGATCAGGTCTTCCACCCAGATGAAATCATTGATCAGGGCAGTGATGGTCACATGCGAACGCTGGTTGTGCGCACCGTAGTTAGAAATCTTCTTTGAGCATGGACACAGGCTGGTGACCGGCACCATGACTTTGACTGTGATATCAAATTTGCCCTTGTTGATTTCACCAATGAAGGTGACTTCATAATCCAGCAGGCTTTGCACGCCAGAGATCGGCGCTGCCTTGTTGATGAAGTACGGGAAGGTCATTTCGACGTAACCGGACTCTGCTTCCAGCCGCTCTACCATGGCACGCAGGATAGTCTCGAAAGACTCCACCGAAATCTCGCGCTCGTTCATGTTGAGAATCTCAACAAAGCGCGACATGTGGGTGCCCTTGAAGTTGTGCGGCAGATGCACATACATGTCAAACATGGCGACCGTATGCTGCACACCACCAGTTTTGTCCTTGACCTTTACCGGATGGCGTATGGATTTGATCCCCACCTTGTCGATGGCGAGATGTCGCGTATCCGGCGTGTTCTGGACATCTTCAATGGCTGGTGTAACTGGCTGGTTCATGGGGCGTTCCAATATCGTAAAGAGAGTGCGGTGTAATACTTGAGTATACTACTAGGTTAATTTTTTCTCAATTGAGGCAATGATGCCTTCCGCATTGAGACCGCATTCCGCCAGCATGGTTTCATGCACACCATGATCAATGAAGGTATCCGGTAAGCCCAGGCTCAGGGTGGCCACCTGCGGATTGATCTGCTGCAATGCTTCCATCACCGCCGCGCCTGCGCCACCGAGTAATGTGTTTTCCTCTACCGTCACCAGCAGGCTATGGCTGGCGGCCAACTCGGCAATCAGGGCTACATCCAGTGGCTTGACGAAGCGCATGTTGACGACAGTGGCATCCAGCTTTTCTCCAGCTGCCAGCGCGGGTGTCAGCATGCTGCCAAAGGCCAGTATGGCAACGTTTTTGCCATGGCGGCGCACTTCGCCCTTGCCGATGGGCAGCGCTGTCATGGCCTTTTCAATGACGGCACCAGGGCCGCCACCGCGAGGGTAGCGCACCGCGCTGGGGCCATCATGCTGATAGGCGGTATACAACATCTGGCGGCATTCGTTTTCATCCGACGGCGCCAGGATCAGCATGTTGGGGATGCAGCGCATAAAGCTCAAATCAAAGCTGCCGGCATGGGTCGGGCCATCGGCGCCCACCAGGCCAGCGCGATCAATCGCAAACACGACAGGCAGGTTTTGCAATGCAATATCATGAATAAGTTGATCGTAGGCGCGCTGTAAAAATGTCGAGTAAATGGCGACTACAGGCTTCATGCCATCGCAGGCCATACCCGCGGCAAAGGTGAGGGCATGCTGCTCGGCAATGCCGACATCAAAAAAGCGCTTGGGGAATTTCTCGGCAAAGGCGTTGAGGCCGGAGCCATCGCACATGGCCGGGGTAATGCCGATCAGGCGCTCGTCTTGCTCCGCCATGTCGACCAGCCAGTCGCTGAATACCTGGGTGTAGGTTTTTTTGCTGCTGGTGGCAACAGAGCAGCCATTGCTCGGATCAAATTTCCCCACGCCATGGTATTTGCCGGGATTATCCTCGGCAGGCGCATAGCCATGGCCTTTTTGCGTGACGATGTGGAGGAATTGCGGGCCCTTGAGCTTGCGGATATTTTTCAGCGTGGTAATCAGGGTTTCAATATCGTGGCCGTCAATCGGGCCGATATAGTTAAAGCCGAACTCTTCGAACAGCGTGCCTGGCGTGACCATGCCCTTGACGTGCTCTTCCGCCCGCTTGGCAAATTCCAGCATGGGTGGCACCACGCCCAGCACCTTCTCGCCGGAGCGGCGCATGGACGCATAAAAGCGGCCGGAAAGCAGCTTGGCTAGATAGTTGTGCAGGGCGCCCACATTCGGCGAAATCGACATGTCATTGTCGTTGAGGATCACCAGCAGGTTGGCATCCATTGCGCCTGCGTTGTTGAGCGCCTCAAAGGCCATACCGGCGGTCATGGCACCGTCGCCGATGATGGCAACCGCGCGGCGCTCTGAACCCTGCTGCTGGGCGGCAATCGCCATGCCCAGTGCGGCGGAGATCGAGGTGCTGGAATGCCCCGTGCCAAAGGTATCGTATGGGCTTTCGTTGCGACGCGGAAAACCGGCGATGCCATTCGGCATGCGCAAGTCGGCCATGCCATCGCGGCGTCCGGTCAGAATCTTGTGCGGGTAGGTCTGGTGGCCCACATCCCACACCAGCCGGTCTTCCGGGGTGTTGAATACATAGTGCAGGGCGATGGTCAGCTCAACTACGCCCAGGTTGGATGAAAGATGGCCGCCCGTGCGCGCCACGCTATCAATCACAAAGGTGCGCAGTTCCTGGGCCAGCTCGGGAAGCTGCTTGCGATCAAGTAATCGTAGCTGTTCCGGCGATTGGATAGTGTCGAGTAATGGATACATATCAGAAGCTGCGTTGCGTAATGAATTTAGCCAGCTGCTGCAGGCGTAAGGCGGAATCCCCGTAAGCGGCCAATGGCGCCAGGGCTTCGTCGTAAAGTTCTTGCGCCAGCTGCTTTGCCCGCTCCAGGCCGAGGATGGTGACATAGGTCGGCTTGTTGCTGTCGGCGTCCTTGCCAGCAGTTTTGCCGAGCGTGGTGGTGTCGGCTTCGCTATCGAGAATGTCGTCCACCACCTGGAAGGCGAGGCCGATCGCCTGGGCATAGTGGTCGACGGCTTTGATGCGGTCGGCATCAACCGTATTCGCGCTTTCGGCACCCAGCAGTGCGGCAGCGCGAATCAGCGCACCGGTTTTGTGGATGTGCATCTGTTCCAGTTCGGTCTGCGTCAGGTCGAGGCCCACGCTGGCAAGATCAATTGCCTGCCCACCGGCCATGCCGCGTGAACCGCTCGCCACTGCCAGAATATGCACCATATGCAATTGGCGTGCTGCATCACGAAGCAGCCTTGGCTCCGCCAGCACCTTGAACGCCAGCGTTTGCAGGGCATCACCGACCAGCAGTGCGGTGGCGTCGTCGTATTGTTTATGACAGGAGGGTTTGCCGCGGCGCAGGTCGTCGTCGTCCATGCAGGGCATGTCGTCATGCACCAGCGAATAAGCGTGTATCAGCTCTACCGCAGCGGCTGATTGTTCCACCGCCGAAATCGGCGCCTGACAGAACTCCCCCGCAGCGTGGGCGAGCAGGGCGCGAACGCGCTTGCCACCGCCCAGCACGGCATAGCGCATCGCCCCATGCAGGCGCGATGGTATGATATTTGCAGCAGGTAATATGTCGTCCAGCACCCGCTCCATGCGGGTCTGGATATCCAGCGACCATGCGTTGAAATCCATTATTGTTGATCGCTAAAAGATTTGAGTTGGTGGGTATCGTTCAGTATCTGCACTTGTTGATCGACATCGGCCAAGGTCTGCTGGCAGAATTTCAATAACTCGGCCCCGCGTTTGTAGGCGGCCAGCGAGAGCTCCAGCGGTAGCTGGTTGGTCTCCATCTGCTGAACCAGTGCTTCGAGTTCGCTCACAGCACTTTCGTAAGTGAGTGGCGCATCGGCAATTTTTTTGCTCATGACATTGATTATTCTGGGGCGTGCGTCTGTAAAATGAAGGCCGCGAGGCGATAACGAGTATGCATTTCTAGCCTGAATTATATAGTTTACGCTATATCTTTGTCAGGGCTAAATGCAGGGTCGGGAATAACAATACAACAGGGAGCAGCGCAGGCTGCATATAACGATGATGAAGAATGCTACCTCGCTGGACGAAGAGTGGCTGGTTCGCCTGGAGTCAGCCAACCAGGCCTTGTCCAAAGCCATGCCGCTGGGTGATCTTGAAGCGGTGATCTATCTGCAGCAATCGTGCCGGCCGGATTTGCTGTCACTGACTCGCTACTTTGCCACCACGCCCAAGCTCGATGTCGTGCTGGAAAACCGCATTGTGCGTATCGTCGGCGAGCATCTGCAACAGTCACGCGTCGCATGCACCAACCACATCAAAGCCTTGATGGCCCGCCAGAGCAAGCAGCAGCTCATGCAATTGCTGCTGGAAAAGCTGCAGGTCATGGCCTTGATCGCCAAATGGTGTTACATGCGTTATCAGCCTATTCCCGAGCGTTACTGGCTGGAGCTGCATGCGGATTATCTGCTGGCCGAACGCTTGCGGCTGGATATCCCCGCTTTCCAGTCGGGTTATGTGCATATTCTGATGCTGGACAGCATCAATCTCAGCAGCATGCAGAAAGCGGAAATCGAAGCGCTGGACCGCTGGGTAGCGCAGTGGAGCGTGCAAGTGGCAGTGACGGCACATTGCGATGACCGTCCGCATGCCATGTTTGTCGACCTGGGACAGGATGTCGGTGCCAGGCGCTTGCGCAACTTTACGCCCACTGAAAACTTTCGCTGCTGGGTGATTGAGATGATCTTGCGTGATCTGGAGCAGATGCGCGAGCAGCTCTCTGCTGGCGCCATCAGCCTGCCGATATTGCCAGACGCCACGACAGTCCGAAGCGCCCAGATCATTGATCTGCTTATCATGGCCTGGTCTGATCTGCGCGAGCAGCGCAGACGCGTCGAGCGTGCCGCCGTCTCCAAGCTGGCGCAAGCGGTCAATGGCCTGTTTGCCGTATGTCAGCAAATCCGAAACGAAGCCTACCGCCCGACTTTTCTTCATCCGGATGATGTGCAGCCCCTGCCGAATTCGTGGGAGGTGCAGAACGAGAGCGTATTTGGCCTGGGCGCTGTCGTGAATGCGGACCTGAATCTGTGGGTTAAGCCCGGCGCCTTGCTATCCCTGCAGTTTGCGTTGAATCCGGATATGGAAGTGCTGGCCGTGGTGCGTAGCCTCCAGCAGCGGCCGGGTCGCGAGCTTTATGTGGGCCTGGAAGTGATTTCCTATACGCCCGCCTATGTGCAATTGACAACCGAAGACCTGCCCGCCGACGAAGAGCCCATTCCTGGCCTTTATCTGGGGCGCGATGACGACAGAAACTGGCCGCCGAGCTTGCTACTGCCTCTGCAGCCGCAAGCCGACGTTGGCGAACTGGTAATGCATCTGGAACATTCCGATTATCGGGCCACGCTGGGCGATGTGCTGGAACAGCAGGCCGACTGGGTGCGCATAGCGGTCATGGTGCGCGATTAAACGCGCTGCGCCCGGGCATGCTCGAGGTTGTTGAGGAGTATGCCGTGTGCCGGAAAGCGATGAGCCTTAACGCAGCACGCGCTGCAAAAACTGGCGGATGTCGTCAATTTCTTCGGCACATACGCTATGCGGCATGTCGTAGGTATGCCATTCCAGCGCATAGCCATTGTCGCGCAATACATCCCGCGAGATGGCGGCCGTCGCGGGCAGAATCACACTATCGTCCGTGCCGTGTGCCATGAAAATGGGCGTCGCCTGGTTGGCGGCATGTTTCTCAGTAGCCAGTGCCTGTTTGATTGGTAAATAGGTCGAGAGCGCGAGCACGCCAGCCAGTCGATGCGAGTAGCGCAATGCTGTTTGCAGCGCCATGGCGCCCCCCTGTGAAAAGCCTGCCAAGACAATACGCTCAGCCGGGATTCCCTGCGCGATTTCATCCTGAACAAGGGTTTCGATCTCGGCTTGCATGGCGCGTATGCCCGCTTCATCCTGCTGGCTATCCAGTCCCAGGCCAAAAATATCGTACCAGCCGCGCATGGCGTAGCCATTGTTGAGGCTGATAGGCCGCACTGGCGCATGCGGAAAAATATACCGCACTTGCAGCAAGCCCAGTTCCTCGGCAATCGGCACGAAATCATGCCCATCGGCGCCCAGTCCATGCAGCCAGATAATGCTGGCGGTCGCCAGCGCTTGAGGTTCCAGGGTGATTTTTTCGAGCATGTGTGGATTATCCAGATAATGGGTTGGCCGGGGGCTGCTAGGCTGGGCGGGGAATACGCGCTACCATCGTGCCATGCCCGTCTGTCAGGCAGTGGGCAAGCATCTATCATAACAAAAGACGGAAGCGGGGCTATATGGAGCGAGCGCCATGCAAGTGAAAGTATTGGGATGTAGCGGCGGCATAGGCGGCAATCTGCGCACGACCTCATTGCTGGTGGACGACGATATCCTGATTGACGCAGGCACCGGGGTGGGCGATCTCAGTATTGAGCAGATGGCGAAAATAGATCACGTCTTCCTCACCCATTCGCACCTGGACCATATTGCCTGCTTGCCGCTCATGCTGGATACGGTGGCTGGTCTGCGCGAAGCGCCCGTGATTATTCATGCGCTCCCCGAGACCTTGCATGCGCTTAAAACCCACATCTTCAACTGGATCATCTGGCCTGACTTCAGCGCCGTCCCCAGCGAAACAAGCCCCTTGATGCGCTATGCCGAGGTCGCGCTAGGTAAAGCCGTAAGCTTAAGCGGACGCAGTATTACTCCGCTTCCCGCCAATCATACGGTTCCCGCCGTTGGCTACTGGCTGGATAGTGGCACCAGCAGCATGGTGTTCACGGGCGACACGACCACGTGCGAAGCCCTGTGGGAACACGTCAACCGGATTGAAAACCTGAAATATGTGCTGATTGAAACGGCGTTTGGTAATGATGAGATGGCGTTGGCACAAGCATCCAAGCACCTGTGCCCGTCGTTGTTGTTTGAGGAGCTGGCCAAGCTGAAGAAATCAGCGCATGTATATATCACCCACCTGAAGCCGGGCGAGGGAGCTGAGATCATGTATCAGATTGAGCAAAGCTCGCAACATGCGGCTTTGAGAGGTTTGCAGAATATGCAGGTGTTTAAGCTGTAGTAAAGGCCATGATTATTGCCATGAAGGGGATAAATATTTTGTTGGCGTTGTGCCCCCCGTCAGCGATTGGCGTGTTTCGAATGCACCCGTACTTACATCATAGTTCATTTTGAGATTGGCACTTTGTAACTCACTTGCAACACCTGCATTCTTAAATGTCGCTGTAATCGTGCATACCGGGTCAGTCCACGTTCCTGTTGTGGAGGCCACATATTTCCCTTCGGTAGTGGCTGTGCTGGGAGGGGTGCAATTAAAAGCAGAAGGGTCTTGAGATAATAAATCAGCCATCGACGACTTTAATCCATCCATAATCACCATGGCTTCTGAGACTTGCGATTTGGCTATATAGGTTTGATAGGCAGGGATAGCGATTGCAGCCAGAACCCCAATGATGGCAACGACAATCATCAGTTCAATCAGTGTGAATCCCAAGCTTTTTTTCATATCGGCCTCGCATAAAAAAAGCCCTGGCAATACTGCCAGGGCTTTATGTCAGGAGATTATGGAGTTGTGGTGGCTGCTTGCCATGCTTTTGGACGATACTTGGCAATAAGGTCACCGCCGCTGTATGTATAAGCACCTGTTTCAGAGTTGTATGTCATGACAACAGTCTTGCCGGCAATGCCAGTTGCAACACCACTCGCTCTGTATTTTGCTTCTAATGAGCATACGGCTCCGGATAAGCTTGGTGTAATCGTATCAACGAATTTACCTTGGATGACTGCGCCTGTTGGAATTGCACAACCTGATGTTGGATCTTGAGACATCCCCTCTGCAATCGGTGTCTTCAGGCCGTCCAGCAGAACCATAGCTTCAGTTGCTTGGCCTTTTGCGGTGTAATCCTGATAAGCCGGAATCGCCACCGCTGCCAAAATACCAATAATCGCGACCACGATCATCAGTTCGATAAGAGTAAAACCTTGCTGTGCGTTTTTCATGTCATCACCTTTCAATCAATTTAGGAGAGTCTCTAGCAGATGTCTGCCAGGGGTGTTGCGTCGATAAACGGGGTGTTGGTTGATCACTTCGTTTATCAGATGAATCAAGCATAACGCAGGCAAAAAAAAAGCGGATGGTGACATCCGCTTTTTTGATTTTCAGTGACAAAAAATGTCACCGTTTGCTGATGGCAATTATTTGCCTTCAGCCACTTTCTTCAGGTTGGCCAGGCCAGCGTCGTAGACACCGGTCACCGCGTTGATGGCGGATTCGTCATCCTGACCTGGTGGGATAGGTGGGTTCAGCTTGTACACGCGGTAGAAGCGACCTACCCAGGTCACGGTGCTTTCGCCAGCGCCAGGGCCTGCCTTGACGGTGATGAAGGAGTTGTAATCAGCCACGGGCAATACGCCTTCCACGATTTCATATTTCAGCTTCATGTCGGCATCGTCAGCGCTACGCAGTTTTTCGTAGATGGTGCCGCCGCCTTTGAGGGTCAGCAGGCGATAGGTGTCACCATCCTTGGTTTCCAGCTTGGTGCTGGCAACGGCGGGGTGCCATTTCTGCATGTTGCCGAAGTCCTTGATCAGCGCCCACACCTTGGCTGGTTCAGCCTTGATGGTGACTGTTTTTTCAACTTTTTGTGGCGATGGACCGTGCGCAGCGGCGGTCAATGGAATGACGGCCATGGCAATGAGGGCGAGTAGTTTTTTCATGCGATTTTTCTCCGTTGATAAAAGTCTTGGTGCTAAATCCGAATCCGGGGCTGGATTCATTCTCAGTGCGCCGTCTCCTGAATAAACTGGCCAAATGCCCGGCTTTGCTTGTCCGTGGCAATGGTCTGGACCAATTTATTGTTGCTGGCGTCGATCACTGAAACCGTGTTGTCGAACCAGTTGGCAACATATACCCGCTGGTTCGCATGATCAAAACTGATGCCTTCGGGGTAACCTCCCACCGGCACGATGCTGATGACTTTTTGCTGGGCAACATCAATCACCGAGACATTGTCGCTTTGCGTATTGGTGACGTAAATGCGGCTGCCATCTGTGCTGACCGTGACGCAATAGGGATGTTCCCCCACCTTGATGGTGTTGACCTGATGTGTTTGCGTATCAATCATGGAAACGCTGTTGCTATAAACATTAACGGCGTAAAGCTGCTTGCCATCCCGGCTCAGGCCCAGTCCAAATGGGTGTTCGCCCACGGCAATGCGCTTGACGATCTGCATGCTGGCGGTATCAATGATAGCGACATCGTTGCTATCGCGATTGGCAACATAAAGCTGCTTGCCATCTGGGCTGACGATAATGCCTGCTGGCGCCTTGCCGACATTGACTGTGCGCTGTTGCGTCAGGTCGGCGGTGTCCAGCGCCAGTACCTTGTCTTCAAACCAGTCGGCGACAAACAGGGTTTTGCTGTCTGGCGCAAGGGCAATGCCGACCGGCGAGCCATGTAATGGCAACTCTTGCAATACTTTGTAATGCTGAGAGTCAATCACGCTGATGGATTGGCCGTCGACATTGCTGATATAGGTGCGGCCCAGGGCGGCAGAAGTCGCGACACCAACAGGCGCCTTGCCAACTTCTATGCTGGCAATGACCTGATTCGACGCAAGATCAATTACCGATACCGTGTTATTCCCCTGATTGCTGATGTAGGCAAAGCCGCCAGCCTGGCATGACCATGCGATGCAGGCGGAGAGTGCGGCAAGGAGGATAAGCAACGGTTTCAATGGAAAGCGGATCTGCGGAATGGTTGTGATGTGAATCAAACGCTTGAAAAGCCGATATGGTTGACTACGCAGTATACGGGGGGCTTGCAAACAGCGTCAAGGCGCGCTTGGCAGGTGATATTCCCGAATTTGCACGGCCTGCAGGCGTGATCCTCTGGCTTCCAGTAAGGCAAGTTGGCATGCGGCTTTCAATCGGGGCTGAAGTGTGAAAAAATTACACTAAATTATTAAGGTAGTACGTCATGATAGATCGCGATGGATATCGCCCGAATGTCGGCATCATATTATGCAATGCCCGCAATGAGGTTTTTTGGGGCAAGCGTATTCGCGAACACTCCTGGCAGTTTCCGCAGGGTGGCATCAAGCACGGCGAAACGCCCGAGCAAGCCATGTACCGTGAGCTTATGGAAGAGGTTGGCTTGCGCCCGGAGCACGTCAAAATTCTTGGCCGCACCCGCGACTGGTTGCGGTATGAAGTCCCCACCAACTGGATCAAGCGTGAGTGGCGCGGCAGTTATCGCGGCCAGAAGCAGATCTGGTTCCTGCTGCGTATGGTAGGTCGCGATTCGGATGTGTCACTGCGTGCCAGCACGCATCCTGAGTTTGATGCCTGGCGCTGGAGCGAGTATTGGGTGCCCATGGAGAGTGTGATTGAGTTCAAGCGCGAGGTGTATCGTCTTGCCCTGAATGAGCTTGCGGCTCACCTCAGCGGGGATACGCGCAAAAAACCGCGCAATCACAGCAGTTCGATTATTGCCTCCTGAGCAAGCTTGCGTGGGGCTGGTGCTAGCTAGCCCCTGTTTGCCATGGCTTCGCCCAGCCGGATCGGGCGGCCTTCCTGCCATACCGGATTAAACTGCAGCGGCTGTTTTGGAAAAAGCAGCACCACCGTCGAGCCCAATAAAAACCGACCCATTTCCTCATTCTGCTTGAGGTGAATCTGGTGCTCGGCATATTCCCATACCGAAATATTGCCCGGACGTGGCGGATTGACCACGCCATGCCAGGTTGTGGCCATGCTGCCGACGATGGTGGCGCCTACCAATACCAGCACAAACTTGCCATGCGCTGAGTCAAACTCGCATACCACGCGCTCGTTGCGCGCAAACAGGCCAGGTACGCCTTGCGCAGTCACCGGGTTGACCGAAAACAGATCGCCGGGGACGTAGGTCATGCGCAGCAGATGCCCATCGCATGGCATGTGGATGCGGTGATAGTCTCTGGGGCTGAGGTAGAGGGTGGCAAAGTGGCCATCCTGAAATTCATCTGCCAGTGCCTGATTGCCCGCCAGCAATGCGGTGGTGGAGTAGTGGTGGCCTTTGGCCTGAAAAATCTGGTCGCCAACAATGGGGCCGATCTGGCTGATAGCACCATCAACCGGGCATAGCCAGGTAGCCTCAGCGACGGGGCGGGCATCTGCGCGCAGGGGACGGGTGAAGAATTCGTTAAAACTGGCGTAGTGCTTGATATCGGGCTCAACAGCTTCTTGCATATTCACTGAGTAGCGAGCGACGAACCAGCGAATGATCGCTGTTGTTACCCAGCCCATGCGGGCATTGGCGACCCATCCGGCGAAAACGGTGATGGCCTGTTTGGGCAAGAGATATTGCAGGGAGACGGCGAGACGGTTCAACACACAAGATTCCGGATGGGCAATGAGCGGACTATTATAATGATAGCGGCCACAAGTCCCAAGGATGGCGGTGTGTAGGCAATAAAAAAGGCGATGCATGAGCATCGCCTTTTTCATGGTGTCATGCGTTGAATTTACGCATGACGGGGATGTTGCTTAGTTCTTGCTTTGGTCAACCAGCTTGTTCTTGGTGATCCAAGGCATCATGGCGCGCAGTTGGCCACCAACTTGCTCAATCGGGTGAGCAGCGTTCAGGCGACGACGTGCGGTCATGGATGGATAGTTGGTGCGGCCTTCAGCGATGAACTGCTTGGCGTATTCGCCAGTCTGGATGTTCTTCAGGCATTCCTTCATGGCAGCACGTGCCTGATCAGCAATCACGCGTGGGCCGGTCACATATTCACCGTACTCAGCGTTGTTGGAGATCGAGTAGTTCATGTTGGCGATGCCGCCTTCGTACATCAGATCCACAATCAGCTTCAGCTCGTGCAGGCACTCGAAGTAGGCCATTTCAGGCGCGTAACCAGCTTCGGTCAGGGTTTCAAAGCCAGCCTTTACCAGCTCAACCGCGCCGCCACACAGCACAGCCTGTTCGCCGAACAGATCGGTTTCAGTTTCTTCGCGGAAGTTGGTTTCGATCACGCCACCCTTGGTGCCGCCGTTGGCGCAAGCGTAGGACAGTGCAACATCCTTGGCCTTGCCGGATTGGTCCTGGTAAACAGCGATCAGGGTTGGTACGCCGCCGCCCTTCAGGTATTCGGAGCGTACGGTGTGGCCTGGGCCCTTGGGGGCAATCATGATCACGTCCAGGTCAGCGCGTGGCACGATCTGGTTGTAGTGAATATTGAAGCCGTGAGCAAATGCGACGGTAGCGCCTTGCTTCAGGTTGTTTGCGATGTCGGCATGGTAGATTTGCGGCATGGTTTCATCTGGCAGCAGAATCATGACCAGATCGGCCTGCTTCACAGCATCGGCGATTTCAGCAACCTGATGACCGGCATTCACGGCCTTGTTCCAGGAGCTGCCATCCTTGCGCAGAGCCACAGTCACATTAACACCGGAGTCCTTCAGGTTTTGTGCGTGGGCGTGGCCTTGAGAGCCATAACCGACGATGGTGACTTTCAGATTCTTGATCAGTGAAAGGTCGGCGTCTTTATCGTAATAAACTTTCATTTCAACTCCTAAATTTATAGTGTTTGGCGTGAGTCCGGATATTTGAAATCAGGTCTGGGCCATGCAGCGCCAGAAAACGGGCATCCAATTGCCCGAACTCACATTGATTAAATCTTGAGAATCCGGTCGCCGCGTCCGATGCCAGAGGCGCCGGTACGCACTGTTTCCAGTATGGCCGTCTTGTCCAGCGCTTCCAGAAACGCATCCAGCTTGCTGCCAGTGCCAGTCAGCTCAATGGTGTAACTGCCATCGGCCACATCAATGATGCGACCACGGAAGATATCGCACATACGTTTCATTTCGTCGCGGAAAGGGCCAGTGGCCTTTACCTTGACCAGCATCAGTTCGCGTTCGATATAACGACCATCGTTAAGGTCGAGTACCTTGACCACATCGACCAGCTTGTTGAGCTGCTTGATGATCTGCTCGATCACTTCGTCGGATCCGGAAGTGACGATGGTCATGCGTGACAATGTGGGATCTTCGGTAGGAGCCACAGTCAGGGATTCAATATTGTAGGCACGCGCCGAGAACAGGCCGGCCACGCGGGACAAGGCGCCCGCTTCGTTTTCCATGAGTAAGGAAATAATGTGTTTCATCTAACAGCTCGCTCTACAGTTCTTCGGCCAGAATCATCTCGGACAGCCCCTTGCCATTCGGCACCATCGGGAATACGTTTTCCTTCTGGTCGGTGAGGAAGTCCATGAATACCATGCGCTCTTTCAGCTTGGGGCCGAACGCTTCTTTCAATGCTGGCTCGACATCGGATGGCTTCTCGATGCGCATGCCAACGTGGCCATAAGCTTCCGCCAGCTTGACGAAGTCAGGCAGCGCGTCCATGTAGGATTCGGAGTAACGGTTGCCGTAGAAGAACTCTTGCCACTGGCGCACCATGCCCATATAGCGGTTGTTCAGGGTGATTACCTTGACCGGCAGGTGGAACTGCTTGCAGGTAGACAGCTCCTGAATACACATCTGTATCGAAGCTTCACCAGTCACACAGGCGACTTGCGCATCGGGGTAAGCCAGCTGCACGCCCATGGCGTAAGGCAGGCCCACACCCATGGTGCCCAGGCCGCCAGAATTGATCCAGCGACGTGGCTTGTCGAATTTGTAATATTGCGCCGCCCACATCTGGTGCTGGCCTACGTCCGAGGTGATGAAGGCATCGCCTTTGGTCACTTCCCACAGTTTTTCCAGCACGTATTGTGGCTTGATGATGTCGCTGTTGCGGTCGTAGCTCAGACACTTCTTGCTGCGCCAGGCTTCAATCTGGGTCCACCATGCCTGAATGGCCGCTTCTTCCGGTTTTTTGTCGGCAGCCGCTTTGAATTCGCCATCCAGCAGATCATTCATCTCGCCGAGTACGGACTGTACGTGGCCAACGATAGGCACATCCACCTTCACGCGCTTGGAAATGGAGGACGGGTCGACATCAATATGAATGATGGTGCGGCTCTTGCTGAAGAAGTGATCCGGATTGCCAATAACGCGGTCATCAAAACGCGCGCCGATGGCGATCAGCACATCACAGTCCTGCATCGCCATATTGGCTTCAAGGGTGCCGTGCATGCCCAGCATGCCGACAAACTGGCGGTCGGTGGCAGGGTAGCCGCCCAAACCCATCAGGGTATTGGTGATTGGAAAGCCCAGACGGCGTGCCAGCTTGACCAGCTGCTCGGACGCATCGCCCAGAATAATGCCGCCGCCCGTGTACAACATCGGGCGCTTGGCATCCAGCATCAGGCGCAGGGCTTTCTTGATCTGCCCGGAATGGCCCTTCAATATCGGATTGTACGAACGCATTTCCACGGTTTCAGGGTAGCTGAATGCGTGGAACTGGGCCGTGATGTCCTTGGGGATATCTACCACAACCGGGCCTGGACGGCCGGTGCCTGCAATATAGAAGGCTTTCTTGATGGTGGCAGCAAGATCCTTGATGTCCTTCACCAGGAAGTTGTGCTTCACACAGGGGCGGGTAATGCCGACCATGTCGACTTCCTGGAAGGCGTCCATGCCAATCGAGGGCGCAGGAACCTGACCGCTCAGCACTACCAGTGGAATCGAATCCATGTAAGCGGTCGCAATGCCAGTGACGGCATTGGTCGCACCAGGACCGGAAGTTACCAGCGCAACACCGACTTCGCCCGTGGCGCGTGCGTAAGCATCCGCCGCATGCACGGCAGCCTGCTCATGGCGAACCAGCACGTGCTTGAAGTGGGATTGATTGAAAATCGCGTCGTAAATGTTCAGGACAGCGCCGCCAGGATAGCCGAAAACGAATTTAACGTTTTCTTCCTGTAAGCAGCGAATAACGATTTCTGCGCCCGTGCATTGATTGCCCGTGGTCGGATTGCTAGGGTCTTCCATAAATCTTGCTGTTTTTACTGAGAATTGGGGAACCCTGAACAGTAACTGTTTGAATGTATTTGGTCAAGAATCAAAATGCGAAATTGACGGATGTACAAACATATTCGGCACAGATAATGAAATTTGCGCCAAAGAGGCTTATTCCAGAGGTGGCGCGACCTTGCTCAATTCTTCCATGGTGGTGAGTCCTGCCGCGATTTTTTCGGCGCCATTGATGAGCAATGGCTGCATGCCTTGCTTGTAGGCCATGGCACGAATTTTCGCCAGATCGGCATCCGGGGTGATGAGTTTTTTGATCTCGGGGGTGATGGTCAGCATTTCATAAATGCCGCTGCGGCCGCGATAGCCGGTCATGCGGCATTCCAGGCAGCCGGTAATGCCATGTGCATGTGCTGGCGCGGGCAGCTTCCATGGTGCGGTGTATTGATGCCACTGGTCGCTGTCTATGTTGATGGGCTGTTTGCAGGCAGGGCAGAGGGTGCGCACCAGCCGTTGCGCCATGATGCCGAGCACCGTGGACTGAATAAGGTAGGACGGCACGCCAAGATCCAGCAGGCGGGTAATGGCCGATGGCGCATCGTTGGTATGCAGTGTCGACAGCACAAGGTGACCGGTAAGCGCCGCCTGGATGGCCATTTCGGCGGTTTCCACATCGCGGATTTCGCCCACCATAATGATGTCCGGATCCTGGCGCAGCAGCGTGCGTATGCCATCGGCAAAGCTGAGGTCAATGTTCTGCTGCACCTGCATCTGGTTGAAGGCCGGCTCCACCATTTCAATCGGCTCTTCCACCGTGCAGACGTTGACTTCTGGCGTGGCCAGTTGCTTGAGGGTGGAATACAGCGTGGTGGTTTTGCCAGAGCCGGTGGGACCGGTGACCAGAATGATGCCGTTCGGTTGGCGGGTCCAGGCGCGCCATTGCGCATCTTGCGCAGGTGAAAAGCCCAGTTCGATGAAGTCCTTGACGATGACATCCGGGGTAAATACCCGCATCACCAGTTTTTCGCCAAAGGCGGTCGGCATGGTGGAAAGACGCAGCTCGACCTCATTGCCTTCGGTGGTCAGCGTTTTGATGCGGCCATCCTGCGGTCGGCGTTTTTCCACCATGTCCATGCGGCCCAGCAGTTTGATGCGGCTGGTAATGGCATTCATGATGGTGGAAGGCAACTGGTACACCTGATGCAGCACGCCATCAATACGGAAGCGCATGATGCCGATATTGCGGCGGGGTTCCAGATGGATATCGCTGGCGCGTTGCTCGAATGCGTATTTGAACAGCCAATCCACGATGTTGACGATGTGTTGCTCGTTGGCGTCCAGGTTCTTGTTCTTGCCCAGCTCCACCAGTTGCTCGAAGTTCTGTACCCCGATGATCTGCCCGGCCTTGGCCGTATTGGCGAGATTGATGGAGTTGGCGAGGTTGTACACCTCGGGCAGGTAGCGGTTGATCTCCAGCGGATTAGCGATGACCAGGCGTATCTTGAGATTCATGATGCGCTCAAGATCAGGAATCCAGTCGGTCAGGAAAGGCTCTGCGGTGGCAATGGTGGCTTCGTTGGCGCCTACCTTGACCGGCATGATCTTCAGCCGTTCGGCATAGGCTTTGGAGACGACTTGCGCTACCGATCCGAAATCCAGATTGAGCGGGTCTATGTGAAAGTAATCGAGGCCTACCCGTTTTGCCAGCCACTCGGTCAGGTTTTCAACGGACAAGGGCTTGTGTGGGCTTAGCAGGCTTTTCCACTTTTGTTCGCCGATGACGACCAGTGGATGCAGGTTGGATTTGTCCAGCTTGCGGTCTTTATATAACTGCTCGGCATCCTTTTTTTCCACCATGCCGTCATTCACCAGCATGCGCAATACATCGCCGATGGTGAGGCGGCCTTGCAAAGGTTTGGCTGTGGCAGCGACTTTGCTCATGTGGGGTCCTTCGGTATGCCCTGTTGTCATATTTCAGTCATTCAGGATAGTGGCAAACGCGCTCACGGGTCTAGCGTTTTTACGATTGTAAGTGTTGTTGTTTCAAGACTTTGAATCTTCACTCTTGAATCTTCACTCTTCGATATTCAGTCTTGAAACCGGAGCGATAAGTCTATCGCATGTACGTGTTTGGTCAGGCCGCCAATGGAAATGCGGTCCACACCGGTTTCCGCAATGGCGCGCACGGTCTTCAGCTCCACTCCCCCCGATGCTTCCAGAATGGCACGTCCGGCAGTCAGTGCCACTGCCTCGCGCATGCCGGCCAGATCAAAGTTATCCAGCAGGATTAATTCTGCACCTGCGGCCAGTGCTTCTTCAAGCTGAGCCAGGGATTCCACCTCAATCTGCAGGCTGGCATGCGAGCTCAATTTGATGGCGGCTTGCATCACCGCCGCAATACTGCCTGCAGCGGTAATATGATTTTCCTTGATCAGAATGCCATCGTACAAGCCCATGCGCTGGTTCACGCCACCGCCGACGGTGACCGCATATTTTTGTGCCATGCGCAGTCCGGGCAGGGTTTTACGGGTATCCAGAATTCGCGCTTTGGTGCCCTGCACCGCTTGCACGTAGCGCGCGGTGACCGTGGCGGTCGCCGACAAGGTCTGCAGGAAATTCAGCGCGCAGCGCTCGGCAGTCAGAATTTGCCGGGCATTGCCGGTGATGATGCACAAGGTTTGTCCGGCGGTGACTTCAGCCCCTTCGCTGATCTGCCACTGCAGCCTGGCTTGTGGAGCCAATCGCGCAAAGCAGGCCTCCACCCAGGGAATGCCGCATAGTATCGCCGGCTCGCGGCTGATCAAGGTGGCATGCGCATGCTGGTCGGCGGGTACCAGACTGGCGGTCAGGTCGCCGCTGGCAATGTCTTCGGCAATGGCCGCCTCGATATTGCGCTGGATCGCGCTTTGTAATTCGGGGGAGAGCAGGGGAACGGATAGGGTGGTGGTCATGATTTACATTATAATGCCGACTAAGCTTATCTTCGTCGAATCCTCCATCCTTATGAAGCTCTATTACTCACTCACCAGCCCTTATGCCCGCAAAGTTCGTGTGGTCGCTGCCGAAAAACGGATTGATATCGAGATGGTGCAGGTGGTGCTCTCTGACCCTGACTGCCCCGTGCCCGACCATAATCCCTTGGGCAAGATACCCGTTCTGGTGCTGGATGATGGGGAGAGCATTTTTGATTCGCGCGTGATCGTCGAATTTCTGGATCACCGTACCCCGGTGGCTCATCTGATTCCACAGGATCATGGGCAGAAAATTCGCGTTCGTCGCTGGGAAGCCCTGGCCGATGGCGTGTGCGATGCCGCCGTGGCGGTGATCATGGAAGGTCGCCGTGCGCCTGAAAAGCAGGATGCGGCTGCGCTGGAAAAACAGATGGGTAAAGTCACGCGCGGCCTTGCGGCCATGAATGATGAACTGGGCGCGGCCAAATGGTGTGTCAACGGCAACTTCAGTCTTGCGGATATTGCACTGGGCTGTGTGCTGGGCTACCTGGATCTGCGCTATGCGCATCTTGGCTGGAAAGACACCTACCCCAACCTGGCCCGGCATTATGCGGCCATGCTGCAACGCCCCTCGTTCAAGGATACGATGCCACCCGCCCAATAATGGCATGGCAGGCGGCGGTGCTGGGAGTCCAGTGCTGCAGCCTGCCGGTGTTCAATGCTGGGGCTTCAAGGTCATTTCTTCCGCCCCAGCTTCAAATGCGGCTGCCATCGAGCAGTCCAGCCACACTTTCTATCAAACGGCGCCTGTCAAACTGCGCGGGTAATGATGCCGCCACCCAAACACACCTGACTTTCATACACCACGGCGGATTGCCCCGGCGTGATCGCCCATTGCGGCTGGCCGAAACGGATTTCGGTTTCGCTTTCTTCCAGGCGATCAATCTCGCAAGGCGCATCTGGCTGGCGATAGCGGGTCTTGGCCGCATATACCCAATGCGTTTCCGGCGCTTCGCCTGCAATCCAGTGTAATTGGCTGGCCACCAGGCCATCGTTGCATAGCAGCGGGTGGTCATGGCCCTGCACGACGATCAGCACATTGCGCTGCATATCCTTGCCTGCCACAAACCACGGCTCGCCATTGCTTTCGCGCGAGCCGCCTATTTTCAGGCCCTGGCGCTGACCCAGTGTGTAATACATCAGGCCCTCGTGTTCGCCCACCACTTTGCCTTCCGGCGTTTGCATTTCGCCGGGTTCGCGCGGCAGGTAACGATTGAGGAACTCGCGGAAGGGACGCTCGCCGATAAAGCAGATGCCGGTGGAGTCTTTTTTGCCTGCCGTGACCAAGCCTTCGCGATGGGCGATTTCACGCACCTCGCGCTTCAGCAGGCCACCCAGCGGAAACAGGGTTTTGCTGAGCTGAAGCTGGTTAAGGCGATACAGAAAATAGCTTTGGTCCTTGCTGCCGTCTTCTGCCTTTAATAGCTGGAACAAGCCGTTTTTCTCACGCACTTGCGCGTAATGACCGGTCGCGATCAGGTCGGCGCCCAGGCCCATGGCATGATCCAGAAAGGCCTTGAACTTGATTTCCGAGTTGCAGAAGATGTCCGGATTCGGCGTGCGGCCCGCCTGATACTCTTCCAGAAAATTCTGGAAAACACGTTCTTTGTATTCCTTGCTGAAGTTAACCGCTTCCAGCTCAATGCCGATCTTGTCGGCGACCGCCGCGGCATCTATCAGGTCCTGCTTGGCCGGGCAGTATTCATCGGTGTCGTCGTCTTCCCAATTTTTCATGAAAAGACCCACGACGTCATAGCCTTGCTCCTTCAATAGCAAGGCCGTTACAGAAGAGTCGACGCCGCCGGAGAGGCCAACGACTACACGCTTTTTACTCATGGTTCACCGCGTTCCAGATGGGTAATGATGTTGAGCGGGAAACGTTGTCCCGCCAGGTAATGTTCGATGCAGGTCAGCACCTGCGGGCTGCGATGCAGCGCGCGGCATGCCTGGATTTCCTCCAGGCTCATCCACAAGGCGCGCCGTATGCCGCTATCCAGTGGCTGCTCGGGATCATGGTCGGACACTGCGCCAATAAAGGCATACCGCATATAGGTAATGTCTTTTTGCGGATGGTGCCACTGGTAAATGCCGAGCAAGGCCTGCGGCTCAAAGCGGTAGGCGGATTCTTCGCGGGTTTCGCGGATCACGGCTTCCAGCAGCGATTCGCCACGTTCAAGATGGCCCGCCGGCTGGTTGAAGCGCACGCCGTCGGCGGTGTCTTCTTCTACCAGCAGGAATTTGCCGTCCTGCTCAACGATGGCGGCGACAGTGGTGTTGGGTTTCCAGACCATGCAATTGCTTGAAAAATTGCATATTTTACCGCGCTTGCTACGGCTTAGCCATTCAAACCGGGAAAAAGTCCGCTAATACCCTGCGCAATGAACTCCACCGCCATGGCCGCCAGAATCAGGCCCATCAGGCGGGTCACGATGTTAATCCCCAGTGTTCCCAGCTTGTGAGCGATCGCCGAAGACAGTCGCAAGGTCAGCCAGATCAGCAGGCATACCGCGGCTACCGGCACAATCAATGACACATGCCCCCAGAAACCGGAATGCTTTTGCGCCGTGATGATCATGCTACTGATGGCGCCCGGCCCCGCCAGTAGCGGAATGCTGAGCGGCACTATGGCGATGACCTCACGCTCGGCGACTGCCTGGGCCTCTTCCGGCGTCTGCCGGGCGTGGCTTTGTTTGCCGTGCATCATGGAGATGGCGATCAGCATGACCAGTATGCCGCCACCGACCTGAAACGAGGGAATGCTGATGCTGAAAAAATCCAGAATGCCATTGCCAAGAAACGCCGAGGTCATCAGCACAACAAATACCGTCAGCCCAACCGTTTTGGCGGTGCGTGCCCTATCCTTGGGGCTCCAGCCATCGGTGGCGCTGATAAAGATAGGCACGCTGCCCACCGGGTTGACGATGGCAAACAGGGCAATGCCGGTTTTGAACAGGTAGGCCCATTCGCTCATAGCTTCAGATTCTCCGTGACAGGCTTCGGTTGGTGGTTTTTGTAGACATCAGTTAGTATTTGTCACCATTTGATTATAACTGCCGCACAAGGTTTTATGCCCTCTGTATTGATTCCACTGGCCCCAGGCTGTGAAGAGATGGAAGCCGTCATCGTGATGGACATTCTGCGCCGTGCTGGCGTGGATGTTGTGGCGGCCAGTTTGACGCCAGGCCCGGTGGTCTGTAGCCGTGGAACGCGCCTGCTGGCGGATGCCTTGCTGGATGAGGTGCTGCAGCAACCATTCGACATGCTGGTATTGCCCGGCGGCATGCCAGGTTCCGAGCATTTGAAAAACGATGCGCGCATTCAGGCACTGCTGACGCACTATGCTGCAGAAGGCCGCTATATTGCCGCCATCTGCGCGGCGCCCATGGCCCTGCATGCGGCCGGATTGCTTGAAGGCAAGCGCGCAACCAGCTTCCCCGGTGTGCTGGATCAGTTGCCGGGCACGCATCACTATTTGGAAGATGCCGTGGTCACAGATGGCAACATCGTCACCTCGCGCGGACCCGGCACGGCGATGTCGTTTGCGCTGGCGCTGGTGGGCTTGTTGTGTGGCGAAGCCAAGCGTCAGGCGGTAGAGGAACCCTTGCAGCGATCATGATGAAAAAACGCCTATACCTGGCATCGCGTTCTCCGCGCCGTGCCGAGCTGCTCCAGCAGTTGGGCCTGGAGACGATATTCATGGCGGCCGATGTGGATGAGTCACCGTTGCCCGATGAAGCCCCCCACGATTATGTGCTGCGCCTGGCGCAAGCCAAGGCGGAAACCGGCCTTGCCGCATTGCAGGCGCAGGGGGGTGAAGCCCTCCCCCTGCTCGCCGCGGATACCACGGTAGCGATTGATGGCCTGATACTTGGCAAGCCGGAAGACGATGCGGATGCCCGCGCGATGCTGTTGCGCATGTCCGGGCGCTGGCATGAGGTGCACACCGGTGTGGCTGTCGCCTCGGCATCTGGCGTGCATGTCCGTTTGTCTACCACCCGTGTGGAGATGACGACGCTGGACGAGGCCACCATTCAGGCTTACATTGCCACCGGCGAGCCGCGTGACAAAGCCGGGGCCTATGGCATCCAGGGCTTGGCCAGTACTTTTATTCGCCGTATTGAGGGCAGCTATTCCGGGGTGATGGGCTTGCCGGTATTTGAGACGTCCGAACTATTGAAGCAGGCAGGAATTTCCGTGTTGTGAACGTCATGCATGCATGGCAGAGAGCTGGTAAATGAGTGAAGACATTCTGATCAACGTGACCCCGCAAGAAACGCGGGTAGCCATTATCGAGCAGTGCATCGTGCAGGAGCTGCATATCGAGCGCAATACCTCGCTGGGTCTGGTGGGCAATATCTACCGGGGCCGCGTCTGCCGGGTGTTGCCGGGCATGCAGTCTGCGTTTGTCGAGATCGGCCTGCAGCGCGCGGCATTTCTGCATGTGGCCGATGTGCTGGAGTGCGCCAATAGCGACAAGGACAAGGAAAAAACCATCCAGGAAGTGCTGCACGAAGGCCAGCCCATCATGGTGCAGGTGATCAAGGAGCCGATAGGGACTAAAGGCGCACGCCTTACCACCCAGATCAGCATTGCCGGGCGCTTTCTGGTGTATCTGCCCCAGCAGCAGCATATCGGCGTGTCGCAGCGGATTGAAGACGAAGCCGAGCGCGAATTTCTGAAAGAGCGGTTGCTGAGGTTGTTGCCGGAAAACCGGCAGGGCGGTTACATCATACGCACTATGTCTGAGACCGCCACCGATGATGAGCTGCTGGCGGATGTGGATTATCTTAACAAGGTCTGGAGCAATATCCAGGCGGCCAGCCATGGCGCGGCAGACCGTTCGTTGGTGTTTCAGGATCTCAGCCTGCCCATGCGCGTGTTGCGCGATGTGGTGAACGAAGACACCGACCGCGTGCTGGTGGACTCGCGCGAGACTTACCAGAAACTATTGGAGTTTGGTCAGCACTACGCGATAGGTGCGGTGAAAAAGCTGGAACATTACCAGGGCGAGCGCCCGCTGTTTGATATGTACCACGTGGAGCAGGAAATCGAGCGTGCGATGTCGCGCAAGGTGGAGATGAAGTCTGGCGGCTATCTCATTTTTGATCAGACCGAAGCACTGACCACGGTGGACGTGAACACCGGCGGTTTCGTCAATGGCCGCAGTCTGGCCGACACCATCTTCAAAACCAATCTTGAGGCGTCGCAATGCATTGCCCGGCAGCTGCGCCTGCGAAATCTGGGCGGCATTATCATCATCGACTTCATAGACATGGATGAGGATGAACATCGCGTGGCGGTGCTGGATGAACTGAAACGCGCCCTGGCCAAAGACCGCGCCCGGACCGGTATCAGCGGGTTCTCGGCACTAGGCCTGGTGGAAATGACACGCAAGCGAACGCGCGAAAGTCTCGCGCACATCCTGTGTGAACCATGTCCGGCCTGTCAGGGCCGCGGTGAAATCAAAACTGCGCAAACCATTTGCTATGAAATCCTGCGCGAGCTGTTGCGGCATGCCCGCCAATTCACGGCGCGCGAGTTGCGCGTGCTGGCCTCGCCCAAGGTGATTGATCTGTTGCTGGATGAGGAGTCGCAGAGTCTGGCCAATCTGTCGGACTTTATTGGCAAGCCGGTATCGCTGCAGGCCGAAACCCAATATCCGCAGGAAAACTTCGACATCATCCTGATGTAAGGCGGCATGCTTGATAAATAAAAAACGGCGCGACCATTTGATCGCGCCGTTTTTTATTGGGTCTCTGCGAAGAGACTGTAGCTTAGAACAGCTTCAGGAATTGCAGCTCCAGTGGCGCCACGACCAGCATCAATAGCAATTGCGCGATGATGAAGACCAGAATCGGCGTCAGATCAAAGCCGCCTACCAGCGGTACCCGATTACGCAGCGGGGCCAATATGGGACGGGTCAAAGCATCCAGCACTGGAGTAATCACCGTGTAGGGATTCACCCAGCTCAGGATAGCCTGCAGGATAACGGCATACAGGAAGATATAAATGCTGAGCTTGATCAGCCCGACCACGGCGAGGCCCACCAGCGCAATCCATACGCCACCGCCTGCAACCATCAGCGGAAAATCACTCAACCATAATGAAGCGAGCTTCAATATCAGCTGGGCGACAAAAGCCACGATCAGCGTGGAGATATCCAGCCCGCCCCAGCCAGGAATCACCCGGCGCAGCGGCTTGACTGCAAAGTTGGTAATCGCCACGACGAATTGCGATGCCGGGTTTTTGAAAGGGGCGCCAGTCAGCTGCAGGTAAAAACGCAGCAGCGCGGCCAGGGTAAACATGCCGAGTATGGTTTCCAGCAGAAATTGCAAAGCGTTGGCGATCATGTCATTCCTTACCTAATTGGTCGCCCAGCTCGGCAGAGCGGGCGGCAGCAGCGTGAGCCGCCTGAATAATGGCGTTTTTAACCCCGGCGGTATCCATGGAGAGCAGAGCGCGTTCGGTGGTGCCGCCTTTGGAAGTCACCTGCGCGCGCAACGTGGCGGGCGTCTCGCTGCTCTGGGCGGCGAGGGCGGTTGCTCCAGCAAAGGTCTGCAGGCTGAGCAAACGGGCGTCTTCTGCACTCAGGCCCAGCTCCAGCGCGGCTTGCTGCATGGCCTCTATGAAATAAAACACATAGGCGGGGCCGCTACCGGAGATGGCGGTGACCGCATCCATTTTCTGCTCGGCATCCAGCCACACGGTTTTGCCCGCGGCCTGCATGATGGTATCGGCAATGTCTTTTTGTGCGGCGCTGACGGCAGGCAAGGCGTACAAGGCAGAAATCCCTGCCTGTATCTGCGCCGGTGTATTCGGCATGACGCGTACGATGGCCTGGTAACCGCCAAGCCAGCGCCCCAGATCCTGGCTGCGGATGCCGGCGGCAATCGAGATCACCAGCTGCTCATGCAGCAGGCTGCCCAGAAAGATGGCCAGGTCGCGCAGTTGCTGCGGCTTCACGGCCAGCACAATGACATCGGCACTGCTCACGCTGGGCAGTTGCTCGGTCACATGCACACCATATTCTGCGTGCAGTTGCTGGCGCTTGTCGGCATCCGGCTCGATGACGCTGATGGCATCCATGGCGTAGCCATTGCTCTGCAGGCCGCCGATAAGGGCGCGCGCCATATTGCCGCCGCCGATGAAACTGATTTTTGTCATGGTTTATCGTTCAGTATTTAAAGTTGTTTTGCGTTGCACTGTGTATTGCTGTTGTCCTCACATGCGCTCCCCGCAGGTCATGCCGTCGCTGCCTTCTTCGGACGTAGGCCGAAAATGGCCGAGCCCACCCGCACGATAGTGGCGCCTTCGCCTATGGCAACCGGAAAATCTTCCGACATGCCTATCGACAAGGTATCCAGCGCGATGCCTTGCTGCCTCAGCGCATCATACAGGGCGCGCACCATTCTAAACTGTGCACGTTGCAATTCCATATCGGGCGTAGGGGCAGGTATCGCCATCAGGCCGCGCAGTTGCAGGCGCGGCAATTGGGCGATGGCACTCGCCAAGGCATAAGCCTCCTCTGGCGCAATGCCGCTTTTGCTTTCCTCATGGCTGACATTCACTTGCAGGCATATCTGCAGTGGGGGCAGCTCCGCTGGCCTGGCCGCGTTCAGACGCTCGGCAATCTTGAGCCGGTCCACACCATGCACCCAGCTGAAATGCTGGGCGATAGGCTGGGTCTTGTTGCTCTGGATGGGCCCGATGAAGTGCCACTCAATCGGCAGGTCTTGCAGCAGCGCCTGTTTGTTCAGGGCTTCTTGCAGGTAATTCTCGCCAAACCGTCGCTGACCAGCGGCCCATGCATCGCGGATAGCATCGGCGTTTTGCGCCTTGCTGACGGCCAGCAGGGTAATCTCCTGCGGGTCGCGTCCAGCGGCCGTGGCCGACTGACAAATACGGGCTTGCACGGCTTGCAAGCGTTCTGTGATTGCGCTCATAATCCATTCATCATTTTTATAAAATTATAGCAGGAGCCTAGGGTGGATATTTCGGATTTGCTGGCGTTCTCGGTTAAAAACAAGGCTTCTGATTTGCATCTTTCCGCCGGTATGCCACCCATGATCCGGGTGCATGGCGACGTGCGCAAAATCAACCTGCCGTCCATGGATCACAGCCAGGTGCACGACATGGTGTATGACATCATGAACGACGGCCAGCGCAAGATTTACGAAGAAACCCTGGAGTGCGATTTCTCGTTCGAGATTCCCAATCTTGCCCGTTTCCGGGTCAATGCCTTCAACCAGAATCGCGGTGCGGGCGCGGTATTTCGTACCATTCCTTCCAAGATTCTGAGCATGGAAGAGCTGAACTGTCCGCCTATCTTCCGTGAAATCGCGCAAAACCCGCGCGGCATCGTGCTGGTGACCGGCCCTACCGGCTCCGGCAAATCCACTACGCTGGCGGCCATGGTCGATTTCATCAATGAAAACGAGTACGGCCATATCCTGACGGTGGAAGACCCGATTGAGTTCGTCCACACCTCGAAAAAGTGTTTGATCAACCAGCGTGAGGTCGGTCCACATACCCTGTCGTTCTCGAATGCCTTGCGCTCAGCTCTGCGTGAAGACCCTGACGTGATTCTGGTTGGCGAAATGCGCGACCTGGAAACCATACGCCTGGCCCTGTCGGCCGCTGAAACCGGCCACCTGGTGTTTGGCACCCTGCATACCAGCTCGGCGGCCAAAACAATAGACCGTATCGTCGATGTATTCCCCGCTGCCGAAAAGGAAATGGTGCGCTCCATGCTCTCCGAGTCGTTGCGGGCCGTGATCTCGCAAACCCTGTGCAAAACCAAAGATGAGCAGGGCCGTGTCGCCGCGCATGAGATCATGATAGGCACGCCAGCCATCCGTAACCTCATCCGCGAGAACAAGATTGCGCAGATGTATTCCGCCATCCAGACCGGGCAGAATGTGGGCATGCAGACGCTGGACCAAAACCTGCAGGAACTGGTGAAGCGCAATATCATTTCGGTGGGCGAAGCCCGAGGCAAGGCCGCCAACAAGGAATCCTTCGGCGGCTAAGCAGCTTTTCGTACGATTATTCAACACGTTTATTTAAGGTAGTCTTCCATGGAAGAAGGTCAGGCAGAGAAGTTTGTTTTTGATTTGTTGCGCATGATGATTGCCAAGAAAGCCTCTGATCTGTTCATCACGGCGGCCTTTCCACCGGCAATGAAGATCGACGGCAAGATGACGCCCATGAGCAGCCAGCCACTCACGCCCCAGCACGTGCGCGAGATTGCCCGCGCCATCATGAACGACAAGCAGGCTGCCGAATTCGAAGCGACCCGCGAATGTAACTTCGCCATCAGCATGCCGCGTGTGGCCCGGTTCCGGGTCAATGCCTTTGTGCAGCGTGGCTCGGTCGGTCTGGTATTCCGGACCATTACCTCGGCTATTCCCAAGTTTGATGACCTGCGCCTGCCCGAGGTGTTGAAGGAAGTCTCCATGACCAAGCGCGGCCTGGTGATTCTGGTCGGCGGCACGGGCTCCGGCAAATCCACCACGCTGGCGGCGATGATGGGCTACCGCAACGAAAACAGTTACGGTCATATCATCACCATTGAAGACCCGATTGAATTCATACATGACCACAAAAACTGCATCGTGACCCAGCGCGAAGTGGGCGTGGATACCGATAACTGGTTTGCCGCGCTGAAAAACACCCTGCGCCAGGCGCCTGATGTGATCATGATCGGCGAGATCCGCGACCGCGAAACCATGGACTACGCCATTGCCTTTGCCGAAACCGGCCACCTGTGCATGGCGACCCTGCACGCCAACAGCACCAATCAGGCGCTGGACCGTATCATCAACTTCTTCCCTGAAGAGCGTCGTCAGCAATTGCTGATGGATCTGTCGCTGAACATGCGGGCCTTTGTCTCGCAGCGTCTGATCCCCAAGCGTGATGGTCAGGGCCGTGCGGCGGCGATTGAGATCATGCTGAACTCCCCCCTTATTTCTGACCTGGTGCTGAAGGGCGAAGTGCATGGCATCAAGGAGATCATGGCGAAGTCACGTGAATTGGGCATGCAGACCTTTGACCAGGCCCTGTTTGATTTGTATGAGCGCGATGAAATCAGCTACGAAGATGCGCTGCGCAATGCAGACTCCATCAACGATATTCGCCTCAAGATCAAGCTGGAAGGCAAGGACGCGCAAGATCGCGATATGTCCTCCGGGCTCGATAAACTGGGAATAGTCTAGCTTTCAAACGCCGTAGTGATTGGTGCTGGTCATCTGGGGGGAAGAACTTTGCCCTGACTTCGCTTACCAACGGATATGGCAGCTGATATACGGATTGGTATTTCGGGTTGGCGATATCCTCCCTGGCGTGGCGTCTTTTATCCCGAAGACCTCACGCAGGCGCGGGAGCTTGAGTTTGCCTCCCGTGCGCTGCCCAGCATTGAGCTGAACGGCTCGTTTTATGGATTGCAGCGCCCGACCAGTTACCAGCGCTGGTATCAGCAAACTCCTTCCGATTTCATTTTCAGCATTAAAGCCACGCGTTATGTCACGCATATCCTGCGTCTGCGCGATATTGAGACTGCCATGGCGAATTTTTTTGCCTCTGGTCTGCTGGCACTTAAGGAGAAGCTAGGTCCCATCCTATGGCAATTCCCGCCCAGTTTTAAATTCGATGCTGCCCTGTTCGAGCATTTCCTGCAACAGCTGCCACGCGATACCCATGCCGCCGCTACGCTGGCCCGCCACCATAGTCCGGAAATGGCGGGCAAGACATGGTTTGAAGTGGATGAGAAGCGGCGCCTGCGGCATGCGGTGGAAATACGGAACGCCAGTTTTGAGCATGCGGAATTCATTGCCTTGTTACGCCAATATGGAGTGGCGCTGGTCGTGGCGGATACCGCAGGCAAATGGCCGTATATGGAAGATGTGACGGCAGATTTTGTTTACCTGCGCTTGCATGGCGATGCGGAGTTATACGCCAGCGGCTATGGCGAAGAGGCCTTGAAGCGCTGGGCGAAACGTATCAGCCAGTGGAGCCATGGTGATGAACCCGCTGACGCCAGTCGGGTTGCGGAAGCGGATGCTGCGCCATCTGCCAGGGCGCGGGATATCTATTGTTATTTTGATAATGACATCAAGGTGCGTGCACCGTTTGATGCCCGCAAGCTGTTGCAGGTGCTGGGCCGTGATCAGGGACTGGTGCCGCTGGATGCCTCCGCGCTGGAGAATGCGGTAAAGCCGCCGAGGAAGCGGGCGCCCCGCCGGCAATCGATAAAAAAATAACGCCAGCCGATGTGGCTGGCGTTTTTGCGATCTGCGGCCATGGTCAGGCCTCGGACGAATTATGCGGCCTGATAAACCAGCTGGCCGTTGACCAGGGTATAGCGTACCTTGCCCCGCAAGTGCAGCCCCAGGAAGGGGGTATTTTTGCCCTGGCTTTGTAGCGCATTGGCTTCCACTTTCCACTCCTGTGCCCGGTCAAGCAGACAAAGGTCGGCGTCTGCGTGCAAGGATAACTCGCCCGCTGGAATATCCAGTATGGCCGCTGCCTTGGTGGTGACGGCGGCAAGAGCCTGGGTCAGTGGAATATTCTGCTCATCAGCCCATTTGCATACCAGGGGCAACAACAACTCCAGCCCGGTGGCCCCGGCTTCCGCTTCCCCAAACGGTTGCAGTTTGGCGTCGTCATCCACGGGCGTGTGATCCGAGCAAATGGCATCAATGGTGCCGTCGATGACGCCCTGACGCAGGGCATCGCGATCGCGCTGGCCGCGCAATGGCGGACGCAGGTGGCAGTTGGGGTCAAAGTATCCGATGTCATGCTCTGTCAGGTGTAGGTGGTTGATGCTGACATCGCAGGTAACAGGCAGGCCTTGCCGCTTGGCTGCGCGCACCATTTCCACACCTTCCGCCGTGGAAAGTCGGCACAGGTGGATGCTGGCGCCTGTTTCGCGGGCAATGGTCAGGATGCTGGCAATCGCCAGCGTTTCCGCTGCCGCCGGGATGCCTTTGAGGCCGAGGCGGCTGGCGACTTCGCCGTCGTGAGCTGTGCCGCCGCTGGCGAGGTAAGGTTCTTCCGGCCGCAGCCAGATGGTATAGCCAAAGGTGGCGGCGTATTGCATGGCGCGCCACAACACCTGGGTGTCGGTAATCGCGACATCGGCTTGCGAAAAACCTACACAACCGGCCTCGGTCAGTTCGGACATTTCAGTCAGCTGTTTGCCCTGCAACTGGCGCGTAATGGCGCCCAGCGGATACACATGGGCCAGGTGCAATTGCTTGGCCTTGTGCTTGAGCATTTCCACCAGGCCGGGTTCATCCAGCACCGGATCGGTATCGGGCGGGCAGGCCAGGCTGGTAACACCGCCAGCGACGGCGGCCTGCATTTCACTTTCCAGCGTGGCTTTGTGCTCAAAGCCGGGCTCGCGCAGGCGGGCGGACAAATCCACCAGTCCGGGCAACACCAGCAAGCCGCTGGCATCCAGAGTCTGTGTCGCTTCGAAGCCAGCAGGGCCGCTGCCTATGCCGACGATCTTGCCTGCGGCAATGTAGATATCCTGCGTGGTGTCGATGTTGTTTTTGGGGTCGATCAGGCGCCCGTTTTTAATCAGTATTTTCATGCGCTGTTTCCTGCAAGCATGGACATGACCGCCATGCGTACGGCGATACCATAAGTGACCTGGGGCAATATCACGGATTGTTTGCCGTCGGCGACGGCGGAGTCGATTTCTACCCCACGGTTCATGGGGCCGGGATGCATGACAATGGCATCCGGCTTGGCGAGGGCCAGTTTTTCCGGGGTCAGGCCATAACACTTGAAGTACTCCTGCGCGCTGGGTAGCAGGGCGCCACTCATGCGTTCGTTCTGCAGGCGCAGCATCATGATCACATCCACATCCTTCAGGCCTTCGCGCATGTCGTGATACACCTGCACGCCCAGTTTTTCTACGTGCTGCGGGAGCAGGGTCTTGGGCGCGATGACGCGCACTTCAGGCACGCCCAGCGTGGTCAGGGCATGAATCTCGGAGCGGGCCACGCGCGAATGCAGCACATCCCCTACTAGCGCCACTCGCAGGTTGTGCATGTCCGGCTTGTAGCGGCGGATGGTGAATACATCCAGCAAGCCCTGGGTCGGGTGCGCATGGCGGCCATCACCGGCATTGATCACGTGGATATGCGGCGCCACATGCTGCGCGATCAGGTGAGCAGCACCGGATTGCGCGTGGCGGATGACGAACATGTCGGCGTGCATGGCCGTGAGGTTGTCTATGGTGTCCAGGATGGTCTCGCCCTTGGATTGCGACGAGGTGTTGACGTTGAGGTTGATCACGTCAGCGGACAGGCGCTTGGCGGCAATCTCGAAGGTAGTGCGGGTGCGCGTGCTGTTTTCGAAGAAGATGTTGCACACGGTTTTTCCGCGCAGCAGCGGCACTTTTTTCACTTCGCGCTCGGCCACCCCGACAAAGGATTCCGCGGTATCCAGAATCTGGTTAAGGATGGCGCGCGGCAGGCCTTCGGTAGACAGCAGGTGTCGCAGCTTGCCATCCGGGGTAAGTTGGGGGTTAAGCATCAGAGGCTGTCTTTCAGTTCAAAATGGAAACGGCCGTCTTCCGATTGCAGCAGTTGCAAGTTCTGGCTTACGGGCAGTGGAATATCGGCCGCGACAATCTGCGGCACGATGGGCAACTCTCGGCCACCCCTGTCCACCAGTACCGCAAGGCTGATGCTGGCTGGGCGGCCGTAATCAAACAGCTCGTTCATGGCAGCGCGTATGGTGCGGCCAGTATGAAACACATCGTCAACCAGGATGATGTGCTGATCCTGTACATCAAAGGGAATCTGCGATGGCTTGTTTTCAGCACGCAGGCCACGCTGGTCGAAATCATCCCGATAAAACGAGATATCCAGCGTTCCGCGTGCCACTGGGCGGCCCAGCAGTGGCAGCAGGCGGTCTACCAGCCAGACCCCACCACTGTGAATACCTACCAGTGCAGTGTTGTCGGTGATGAGCGGTTTCAGCTTTTGCAGCAGCACCTCAAAGGTGGCTTCGGCGTCAGGCAGTATCATGGTGATGTGCTCTATTCATGGTGTCATTCGCTCCCCGCATGCGGTTGCGCGACGGAGAGGGAAGACAATGTGTCAAAGTAGGATTGCAAGATATGTTGGGCGGCCACCTGATCCAGCATGACTTTCTGCTTGCGGCCATATACGCCGCTTTCATTCAGCGAGCTGCTGGCTTTTGCCGAGCTCAGGCGCTCATCTATCATGACCACGGGCAAACCAAAGCGGCCATCAAGCCGGCGCGCAAATTTGCGGCACAGCAGGCTGGTGGCATGCTCTTCGCCATCAAGCGATAGCGGCAGGCCGACAATTAACACGGTAGGGCGCCACTCGTTGATCAGCGTGGTAATGGCGGCAAAGCGCACATCGTTGGCTTCACTTTCGATGGTGGTGAGCGGGTGGGCGATGCCCAGCAGATGTTCGCCTACGGCCACGCCTATGCGTTTTTCGCCAAAGTCAAAAGCCAGCGCCGTTCCCTCTGAGGTGAGCAGCAATTGCTTGGCGGGATCGTTGTTGATGGTATTGAGGCGAGGGGTGGCGGTCTGCATGCGCTCAGGCAGGAAGAGAAGTAGGGGCCATATCAGGCATGCCCGGCCTCTTCCGAAAGCTTGGCAAAATCAAGCCCCAGCAGTTGCATGGCCGCGGTGAGTTTGTTTTCACTGGGCAGGTCAAACAATACCGTGTCGTCGGCAGGGACGGATAACCAGGCATTCTGCGCCATTTCCTGCTCCAGCTGCCCGGCAGCCCAGCCGGAATAGCCCAGCGAGATGAAGATTTTTTCTGGCCCCGTGCCATTGGCGACGGCTTCCAGCACATCTTTCGAGGTGGTGAGCGTCGTCTTGCCATTGATGGAGATGCTGGACTGCCAGTCGCCGGGCGGCTGGTGCAGCACAAAGCCGCGGTCTATCTGTACCGGCCCGCCAAAGTGCACGGCACTGGCGGCCATCTCTGCATCGTCCAGCGACAGATTGATCTGGCTGAACAGTTCCTGCAGCGTCATCTCGGTCGGGCGGTTGATCACGATGCCCAGCGCACCATCCGCATTGTGCTCGCATATATAGGTGACCGACTTGGCAAAATTGGGGTCGGCCATGGCGGGCATGGCAATGAGAAAGTGATTGGTAAGATTGACGTTTTCCACGGTTCCAATTATCGCATAAATATCAGGTCGGGGAAGCTTCCAGATAGCCAACGACTTCCAGCCCGAAGCCGGTCATGCTCGGCATTTTGCGCGGGGCTGCCATCAATCGCATTTTGCGTACACCCAGGTCCAGCAGGATTTGCGAGCCTATGCCGTAATTCCGCAGATCCTGCTTGTGCCGGATGGACTGATCCGCACGCTGGATGCGGTCGACCAGATCACTGCCGTGTTCGTCGCCACGCAGCAGTATCATCACGCCGCATTCGGCCTGGCTGATGGTCTCCATGGCTTTCAGGGTGTTCCAGGAGTGCGAGCAGCTGGAACTGTCGAGCAGGTCGAATACCGACAGCGGCTCGTGCACGCGCACCAGCACTTCTTTCGATTCATCTGGTGCGCCTTTGATCAGCGCCAGATGGGTCTGGTCATTGATGCGGTCTGTGTAGGCAATCAGTTGCAGCGGGCCGTAAGGCGTCTGCACCGTGCGCTCGGCGCTGCGCTGTACCAGGCTTTCGGTCTGGCTACGGTAGTGAATCAGGTCGGCAATGGTGCCGATTTTGAGCTGGTGTTCGCGCGCGAATTCAATCAGGTCAGGCAGGCGGGCCATGCTGCCGTCGTCCTTGAGGATTTCGCAGATGACGCCAGCCGGCTCCAGACCCGCCAGGGCGGCAAGGTCACAACCCGCTTCTGTGTGGCCGGCGCGTACCAGGACGCCACCATTTTCTGCCGTGAGTGGGAAGATGTGCCCGGGGCTGACGATGTCGGCCGGACTGGCGTTGCGGGCAACGGCAGCCTGCACTGTGCGTGCGCGGTCTGCGGCCGAAATGCCGGTGGTGACACCTTCGGCAGCTTCAATCGACACGGTGAAGGCGGTGCCCAGCGGCGCGCCATTTTTCTGCACCATGGGTGGCAGTGCCAGCTGCTGGCAGCGGTCTTCGGTCAGGGTCAGGCAGATCAGGCCGCGACCATATTTGGCCATGAAGTTGATGTGCTCGGGCGTGGTGAATTGCGCGGCCAGTACCAGATCACCTTCGTTTTCGCGGTCTTCCTCGTCCACTAGAATGACCATGCGGCCCTGACGAATGTCCTCGATAATGTCTTTGGTCGGGCTGATCACGCACTTTCTCCTTCGGTTTTCCATTGCGCCATGCGCTCTACGTAACGGGCGATCATGTCGACCTCCAGGTTCACCCGGCTGCCCACGCCCAGGCTCTTGAGCGCGGTCACTTCTATCGTATGGGGAATCAGGTTCACGCTGAACACATCGCCATCCACGCTGTTGACCGTTAGGCTGACCCCATCAATCGTGATGGAACCCTTGATGGCGATATAGCGCGAAATGGCATGTGGCGCGCGCACGGCCAGCAGCATGCAATCTCCCGCCGGCTCGAACCGCACGACCTGGCCGACGCCATCCACATGGCCGCTGACAATATGGCCGCCCAGACGGTCGGAAAAGCGCAGGGCTTTTTCCAGATTGACGGGTTTGACGTTATCCAGACCGACCGTGCAGTTGAGGGTTTCGCGCGAGACATGCGCCTGAAAATGGCTGGGACTCAGGCTGACGGCGGTGAGGCACACGCCATTGACGCAGATGCTGTCGCCAATGGCAACATCACCAAGATTCAGTGCGGTGGCGTCTATCGTCAGCTTGACATCGCTGCCGAGGGTGTCGACTTTTTCGATACGGCCTACCGCTTGGATGATTCCGGTAAACATGAGAGTGTAAGGGCTCCAGAATGTAAAGGTTTGCTATGCCTGCCCGGGCGCATTGGTCCACACGGGCAAGGCATGCTGTTTATGCTGATCACAGCCTTGCATAATTTTAGCAGAATGGCGCCTGTTCCCTGCTAGAATTCGGCGCTATGGCTATTAAATTCACTACATTGCCGTACGAGATTTTCGTCGGCCTGCGCTATACACGCGCCAAGCGTCGCAATCACTTCATCTCCTTCATTTCCATGACCAGTATGATAGGCATAGGCCTCGGTGTGGCTGCGCTGATTATCGTGCTGTCGGTCATGAATGGTTTTCAGGAGGAGTTGCGCTCGCGCATTCTGGGCGTAGCTTCGCACATGCAGATCAGCGGCGTCGATAATAAGCTGGCCGACTGGCCTATCCTCGCCAAAGAGGTGGAGCATGCGCCCCATGTGCAGGCCGTAGCGCCGTACATCATGGCGCAGGGCATGCTTTCCTACGGGCAATCGGTGCAGGGCGCGATTGTGCGTGGCGTGCTGCCGGTGGATGAGGATCGGGTGGCGGACCTGGGCCGCCATATGCGCGCAGGCAAGCTGACCGATCTCAAGGAAGGCGAGTTCGGCATTGTGCTGGGAGCCGAGCTGGCGCAATCGTTAGGGGTGATACTGGGCGACAAGGTCGTGGTGCTGGCGCCGCAAGGCCAGTTCACGCCGACGGGTATCGTGCCGCGCATCAAGCAGTTTCGCGTGGTAGGTATTTTTCAGATTGGCATGTACGAATACGATGCGGGCCTGGCCTTGATCCACATGGCGGATGCCGCGAAGCTTTATCGCATGGGCAGCGATGTCTCCGGCGTCCGGCTCAAGCTGGATGACCTGTTTGCTGCGCCGCGTGTCACCACGGCACTGGTGGCGCAATTGCAAGGTAAGGGCAATTATTACATCAGCGACTGGACCGAGCAGCATGCCAATTTCTTCCGCGCCGTGCAGATGGAAAAGCGCGTCATGTTCATTATTCTGGCGCTGATTGTCGCGGTGGCCGCCTTTAATATCGTCTCCACGCTGGTGATGGCGGTGACCGACAAGCGCGCCGACATTGCCATCATGCGTACCTTTGGTGCCAGCCCCTCCAGCATCATGCAGATATTCATCGTGCAGGGCGCGCTGATCGGCGTTATCGGCACGGTTTTTGGCGCGATTTTCGGCGTGGGGATTGCGCTCAATATCGAAACCATCGTGCCCTTCATTGAACGTACTTTGGGCATCCAGTTTTTGGCCAAGGACGTGTATTACATCAGCGAGTTGCCATCGCACCTGCTGTGGGGCGATGTCGCGGTGATTACCGTCATGTCTTTTATATTAAGTCTGCTGGCCACGCTTTACCCAAGCTGGCGCGCAGCGCGCATCAATCCGGCGGAGGCTTTGCGTTATGAGTAATGAAGTGATTGCATGTAGCGCCTTGCGCAAAACCTATGCCGGGCTGGATGTCGCGGTACTGAACGGTATTGATCTGCATGTGACACAGGGCGAGCAGGTGGCGATTGTGGGCACCTCCGGTTCTGGCAAAAGTACGCTGCTGCATCTGCTCGGCGGGCTGGATGCCGCCAGCGCAGGCGAAGTGCGGGTGATGGGGGAAAAACTGGCAGACCTCAGTGAGGCGCGCCGCGGTGAGCTGCGTAACCACGCCCTGGGCTTTGTGTACCAGTTTCACCATCTGCTGCCCGAATTCACCGCGCTGGAAAACGTCGCCATGCCCTTGTTTATCCGCCGCATGCCACGGGCAGAAGCGCTGGCAGCTGCTGCTGAAACGCTTACCCAGGTCGGGCTGGCGCATCGTCTGGAACATATGCCGGGCGAGCTTTCCGGCGGCGAGCGGCAACGCGCTGCGGTAGCGCGGGCGCTGGTGACCAATCCGCGTTGCATACTGGCGGATGAACCGACGGGCAATCTGGACAGACATACGGCCAACGCGGTGTTTGATCTTTTGCTGGAGCTGAATGCGCGGCAAGGCGTCAGCCTGGTGGTGGTCACGCATGATCTCGAACTTGCCGCCAAGATGCAGCGCCAATACCGCTTGCAGGATGGTCAGCTGATCAGCACCGGTGCTGATCATTCCTCGTCTGTTTCCGTTTGACCCTGCCCTGACATGATTACCCAGGCGCTCGCGTTTACTGCTGGCGCCTGGGTACTGCAACAACTCCCTTCGCTCCCTCTACTTTGGCCGGTCGGCCTTTTACTTATATTTCTGACAGCTCTTTGCTGGTATTTGCCTGCGCATATTCGGCAGGTGGTTCTATGCCTGCTTGCCGCCGTATGCGGTTTTGCCTGGGCCGCATGGCTGGCGCAGGCGCGCTTGGCCGATGCCTTGTCCCCGGAATGGGAGGGCCGTGATATTGCGGTGGTGGGGGTGGTCGCTAGCTTGCCCGAGCAGCGCGAACGTGGCGTGAGCTTTGCATTTGATGTTGAGCAGGTATTAACGCCAGCCGCCAGAGTGCCAAATCGCATCTCGCTGAATCTTTATCGACACAATGCCTTTGGCTCACGAGATTCCGGTACAGGAGAGAGCGCATCGCCAGCGGAGAAGCAGGCCGCCATACCGCAAATACACGCCGGTGAGCGCTGGCAATTGACTGTCCGGCTCAAGCGTCCGCATGGCAGTGTGAATCCGCATGGCTTTGATTTTGAACGCTGGGCACTGGAAAACGATCTGCAGGCATTCGGCTATATCCGCACCCGCAGCGAATATCGGCGCCTGGACGATATGGTATGGCGCCCGGCCTATGTGGTGGAGCGGGTGCGTGAGCACCTGAATGCACGCATCGCCCAGGTCTTGCCCGGAAGGCCCGCCATGCCATTATTGCAGGCGCTGGTGACGGGTGATGATAGCGGCATCACCACTGCAGATTGGGATGTGTTCTTGCGCAGTGGTGTGAACCATTTGATCAGTATTTCCGGTTTGCATATCACTATGCTGGCCAGTCTGGCGTATTGGGCCGTGTATGCGGGCTGGCGCCGCAGCTACCGGCTGAATCTGCTGCTGCCAGCACGCAAGGCAGGTATCATCCTGGGCTGGCTGGTGGCGTTGCTTTACTCGCTGGTGGCCGGGTTTTCGGTGCCCACCCAGCGTACCTTGTACATGTTGACGGTGTTTGCCATTGCCTTGTGGCTGGGGCGGCGATTCGGCATTGCAAGGGTACTGGCGTGTGCCTTGCTGGTCGTGGTGCTGATCGACCCCTGGGCGGTGATGGCACCGGGTTTCTGGTTATCATTCGGTGCAGTGGCGGTGATGGCGTTTGCCGGAGCATATCGTATCGGCATGCTGGCCAAATGGCGCCAGGCGGTGCATGCCCAGTGGGCGGTGACGCTCGGCTTGTTACCCCTTTTGCTCTTGCTGTTTCAGCAAGTATCGCTGGTGTCGCCGCTGGCAAATGCCATCGCCATTCCGGTGGTTAGCCTGGGCGTGGTGCCCCTGGCCCTGGCCGGTACCTTGTTGCCGATTGATAGTCTGCTTTGGCTGGCGCATGCCTTGATGCAGTTTGTTACCCAGGCCATGCATTGGCTCGCCGTATCGCCATGGGCAGTATGGCAGCAGCAGGCGCCCCCTGCGTGGTCGCTATTGCCCGCCATGGCGGGTATTTTCTGGATGCTGTTGCCAAGAGGATTTCCATTGCGTTGGCTGGGGTGGATGGGCCTGCTGCCCATGCTGCTGATCCGCCCGGAGCCGCTGCCGGATGGGGCCATGCGCGTGGTGATGCTGGATGTGGGGCAAGGTATGGCAGTGGTGGTTCATACCGCCCGGCATACCTTGCTTTACGATACCGGGCCGCGTTACTCCGCGGAAAGCGATGCTGGGCGGCGCGTTATCCTGCCGTATTTGCGTGGAGAGGGCATCGTCCGGCTGGATGGGCTGGTCGTGAGCCACAATGACAATGATCATAGCGGCGGATTGCAGGCTGTGGCGGATGTGTTGTCCCCGCAGTGGATGCTGAGCTCCTTGCCTGCCGAGGCGGTTCCGCTGCAAGTCAAACAGCACAGAGCCTGCCAGACGGGCCAGCGCTGGCAATGGGATGGCGTGGTATTTGAAATGCTGTATCCGGATGTGACCAGCATGGAACAGGTGGATCTGCAGGATAACAACCGCAGTTGCGTACTGAAGATAAGCAGCCGCTACGGCAGCATATTGCTGGCTGGCGATATTGAAAAAAGCGCAGAGGCTCGCCTGCTGGATGCGGCGGGTGACCGTGTGGTCGCAGATGCCTTGCTGGTGCCGCATCATGGCAGCCGCACCTCGTCTACGCCTGCATTTGTGGCGGCCGTGCATCCCGCGATTGCCTTGTATGCCGTCGGCTATCGCAATCGATTTGGGCACCCCAAGGCCGAGGTAATGGCGCGCTACCATGGACTGGGCGCGCAGGATTATCGGTCAGATCGCGATGGCGCCATCCTGCTCGACTTTTTGTCGGTCGAGGGAATCGCCGTGCATCGCTGGCGACAGCAATCCATGCGCTATTGGTATGCGCGTGATTAAGCGCGCCTGTATACAGTCCTTGTCTCATAAGTAATACCTATCGCTTTTTTCTCCACAAACATGCGGATTCATCGTAAAGTTTGGCTCGGTGCTGCCGAAGTATCTATAAGACAGGGTACGCATGCATGGGGATACGCAGTAATGCATGGTGGCAACGAAAAAATAAACAAAAATCGAGACGGAGTAGCTTGATATGACACCCTTGCGCGTTGGCATTGCAGGACTGGGCCGCATAGGCCGCGGTATTTTACGAGCGAACCACGCTGCATTGGCCGAGGGGCGTTTCGATATCAAGGTCGTATGTGATGTGATGCCCATCGATCAGGTGGCTTATCTGCTCGCGCACGACACCACCTATGGCAAACCGCCATTTACCCTGGATTTTCAAGGCAACGATCTGATTCTTGGCGACAAGCGTATTCGTTACGAGCGCGTTGATCGCCGCCGCCGCCCCACCGAAGACAGCTTTGCCGCACTGCGTGAGTTTGATCTCGATGTCTTTATCGATGCGACCGGCACGGCATCCATTGCCGATTTGCGTGCCGTTATCGAGCGCAAGGTGGCGCGAAAAGTGGTGTGCACGGCCAATATCGCCGGCTGTGATATGAGCATGGTCTACGGCGTCAACCACGAACAGTATGATCCCCTGCAGCACGACATCATTGCCTCCAATACCTGTACTGGCAATGCGCTGGCGCCTGTGGCCTATGTGCTGCAAAAGCATATAGGCATTGAGTATGCCAGAGTCATTACCATACACCCAGCGCTGTCCGATCAGCGCGCGCTGGACGGATATCACCCCACTTCGCATCTGGGCCGTGCCTGCGCGGCTTCCATTCTGCCAACCAGTACCAATGTCGCCGCTTCTACCGTGCTGGCCTTGCCGGAGCTTGAAGGCAAGCTGGACTCCCTGTCATATCGTGTGCCGACTGAAATCGTGTCTATTATCGATATAACCGCGACGCTGACCCGCGACACCTCGCGCGATGAATGTATTGAGTTGTTTGAAAAATATGCCAGGGGCGATCTTAATGGCATTGTTCAATGTGATTACGGCGCCTGGGGACATCAGCGCGCCAGCATCGATTATCTCGGCACGGAGTTTTCCGCCATCCTGCAAATGCGGCATCTCACCGTGAGCCATGGGCGACAACTGGGCCTGACGCTGATGCATGACAATGAGGTGGCTTACTGTTGCCGCGTGCTGGATGTGCTGGGGGTAATTGATCGTGTAAAGGCGGCCAGCAAACTCAAACTGGTGGAGCCCTTGCGCGCCTGAGGAAGTTTTGGCATAGACATCATGCCTTTATCTGAAAGCCGGACACCTTGTCCGGCTTTGTCATTCCTGCGTTTGGCGAAGCGCTTGCCAGTTGTAAGTTTGCTTGCTGAAAACCGGCTCGCACGCTAAAGTATTGCCACTTTTGATCATCCTTTGGAGCCTCACTGTGTGGGAAATTATTCTAGCGGCCGGCTGGCCGATTTGGCCGCTGATTATCGCTTCTATCATTGCTGTTGCGATTATTGTTGAGCGTTTGTGGGCATTGCGTGCCGAATTGATTGCACCTAGCAACCTGTTGCCGGAAGTGCAGCGTTGGCTGGGCCAGGGGGGTGTTAACAAGGAAACCTTGATCAAGTTGCAACAACATTCCCTGCTGGGGCAGATTTTCGCCAGTGCCCTGGCCAATGTGGATTCTTCTCGCGAAGTCATGAAAGAAGCGATTGAAGAGTCCGGCCGTGCCGTGGCGCACAAGCTGGAAAAATACCTCACTACACTGGGTACCATCGCCACTGTCAGCCCGCTGCTGGGTCTGCTGGGTACGGTGATCGGGATGGTCGAACTCTTTGGTGCCTTTACCGCGACTGGCCATGATGTGGCTCAGTTTGCCCGTGGTATTTCCGTCGCGCTGTATAACACGGCAGGTGGTATTGTCGTGGCGGTACCCGCGATGATTTTCTACCGCTATTTCCGCGGCAAGGTAGATGGCCTGATTGTGGAAATGGAACAGCAAGCCGTCAAGCTGGTGGAACTCATCCACGGCGAACGTAAATAAGCGAGCAGACACCATGAATTTTCAACGCGGAAAAAAGCACGAAGATCTGGAAATGAATCTGGTGCCGTTGATCGACGTGTTGCTGGTCATTATTATCTTTCTGGTCGTCAGCACGACGTTCTCGCGCGTGAGTGAGTTGCAGATCAACCTGCCTACTGCAGAGGCAACGCCGCCAGAGCAAAAGCCGCTGATCGTGAATGTAGGTGTTGATGCCAGCGGGCATTATGTGGTGAATGACAAGCCGGTGAGCGATACCAGCGTGGCTGGTCTTGGCATCGCATTGCGGCAGGCCGTCGGTAACGGCAAGGAGCCAACCATTGTGATCAATGCCGATGCCAACAGCACGCACCAGTCTGTGGTGAATGTCATGGAAGCCGCGCGGCAGGAAAACTATACCCATATCAACTTTGCTACACAGGTAAAGTCTGGCTCCTGATTCTGACGCACGTTTACCTGTTCGGGTAACTCCACTATCCTGGTTTGCCCGCCATTTGGCGGGCAAACCTTTTAACAGTCCCTGAGATTTATGTCCAAAAAATCCTCCCGCCGAGCCCCGGTTGCTTCCGAGCATAACGCCAGAATCCTTTATCTGCGATTGCTCGGCTATACCCGTAAATTCTGGGTGGCCATGTCGCTCACCATTCTGGGCCTGGTCGTGCTGTCAGCGACGAATACCGGTTTTCTGGCAACCATCAAGATGGTGACGGATGAGGGCTTTGTCCAGCGCGACAGCACCAAGCTGGCATTGTTGCCCTTGATGCTGTTCGGGCTGCTGGCCTTGCGCGCGTTTGCCGGGTTTGTCTCTGCATTTGGCATGCGCTGGGTCTCGCGCCGCGTGGTCGAAAGTTTGCGTCTGGATGCATTTCGCCGATTGATGGCATTCCCGGTCAGTTATTTTGATGCGAATTCAGCCGGGATGGTGACCTCCAAGCTGACCTACGATACTGAGCAGATTGCCAAGGCATCGACCAATGTGGCGGTGGCGGCGGTGCGGGATACCCTGACCATTATCGGCATGGTGGGCTACATGCTCTACCTCGACTGGAAGCTGACGATGATTTTCGTCATCGTGGTGCCATTGATGGTGTTTTACCTGAAGATCATGACGCCCAAGCTGCGTCAGGCGAGCCGTGTGGTGCAGGAGTCCATGGGCGATTTGACGCAGGTGATTGAGGAGGCTGTGTCCGGTCAGCGCGTAGTCAAGATTTTTGGCGGTGCCGATTACGAGTTTCAGCGGTTTGCCAAAGTGGCCGGGCGCAACCGCTATACCTTGATCAAGATGGCGCGCCTGTCCAGTCTTAATAGTATGGTGATTGAGGTGCTGGCGGGCTTGGCGCTGGGGCTGGTGGTTTACTATGCCATTGGCAATTTTACCGCGGGCGAGTTTGCTGCCTTTATTGGCGCCTTGTTGATGCTGATCGCGCCTATTAAAAGCCTGACCGGCATGAATGAGGATATCCAGACCGGACTTGCGGCCGCGGAAAGTGTGTTTGCCTTGATTGATTCGCCGGTAGAGGTAGATACAGGCACGCGTGAAATTGGGCGCGCGCGCGGCTTGATCGAGTTTCGTCATCTGGAATTGCATTATGAGAATGCCAAACGCGCCGCCTTGAGTGATCTCAACTTCACGGTAAACCCCGGTGAAAAACTGGCCCTGGTGGGTCGTTCTGGTGGCGGCAAGACGTCGTTAGTGAATTTGCTGCCGCGCTTTTATGAGTATCAGCAGGGCGAGTTGCTGCTGGATGGTCTGGATACCCGGGAGATGAGTTTGCATAATTTGCGCGCGCAATTCTCACTGGTGAGCCAGGATGTCATTCTGTTTAATGACACCGTGTTCAATAATATTGCTTACGGTGTGTTGCGTAATGCGTCGGAGGCGGATGTCATCGCCGCAGCCAAGGCGGCGCATGCATGGGAGTTCATCCAGCAATTGCCCGAGGGCCTGCAAAGTGAGATTGGCGACCGCGGTGTTCGCCTGTCTGGCGGTCAGCGCCAGCGCCTTGCGATTGCCCGTGCGATTTTGAAGGACGCCCCAATTCTGTTGCTGGATGAGGCGACCTCTGCACTCGATACGGAATCCGAACAGCATGTGCAGGCGGCCCTGGACGAACTGATGCGCAATCGGACCACCATTGTGATTGCCCACCGTCTGTCCACTATTGAAAATGCAGATCGCATTCTGGTGATGGATCATGGCCGGATTGTCGAAAGCGGTAATCATCAATCCTTGCTGGCGCAGGAAGGCTATTATGCCAAGCTGTATCAAAAGCAGTTTCACTAAGTTGTACTGTGTAAGCGAGGCCTGAGCCCGATGAAGGCGAAATTGGCTACCTTTATCCAGCAACAATGGACACGTACCGGCGTCTGGCATCTGCTGCTGATTCCTTTATCCTGGCTTTTTGCTGCTTTAAGCAGTCTCCGGCGGCTGGCCTATCAATATAGCCTTCTCCCTTCATTTCGCCTGCCCGTGCCCGTGATCGTGGTCGGCAACATCAGTGTGGGCGGGACAGGAAAAACGCCTCTCGTCATCTGGCTGGTCAAGCAATTGCAAGCAGCGGGTTTTCACCCTTTGATCGTAAGCCGCGGCTATGCCGCCTACGCCGATGTTGTCGATATCAGGCAGGTCCAGCCTGACAGTGATCCGGCGATTGTGGGAGATGAGCCCCTGCTGATGGCGCAACGCACGCAGGTCCCAGTCTGGATTGGACGCGAGCGTGCCAAAGTGGCGCAGGCTGCGCTGGCGAATTCTCCGGAGTGCAATGTGATCGTCAGTGATGATGGCCTGCAGCATTATGCATTGCAGCGCGATATTGAAATTGCGGTGGTGGATGCAGCCCGCCTGTTTGGCAATCGTCGATTATTGCCGGCCGGCCCGTTGCGCGAGCCGGTGGCGCGCTTGTCCGAGGTGGATGCCGTGGTGATGAATGGTGCCAATGGCGATGAGGCTGGCTTTTATATGCAACTGGTCAATCATGAACTGTATAACCTCAAATCACCTGCATCCACATGTGCGCTAAAGGTGTTTGAAGGTCAGGCTGTTCACGCTGTGGCCGGTATCGGCAATCCCCAGCGTTTTTTTACTCAATTGAAAAGCGCCGGGCTTGAAGTGATTGAGCACTCGTTTCCCGATCATCATGCCTTTGAGGCTTCGCAACTGGCATTTGGTGAGGATGTTCCCGTCATCATGACCGAGAAAGATGCCGTGAAGTGTGCCGTCTTTGCGCAACCCAACTGGTGGGTGATGCCTGTCGAAGCCGAGCTTTCGCCTGCATTTCTGCCACATGTTCTCAGTAAATTAGGAGTTTGATATGGATGCAAAATTACTCGACATCCTGGTGTGCCCCGTATGCAAGGGCCCTCTGGTATTTAAAAAAGAAGCACAAGAGCTTGTTTGCAAGCCTTGTCGTCTGGCCTATCCCATACGTGATGGCATTCCCGTCATGCTTGAAGAGGAAGCACGGCGCCTGGCGGGCACGGAAGAAGTCTGAATATGAAATTCAATGTCGTCATCCCCGCCCGGTATGCCAGCTCCCGTCTGCCCGCAAAGCCATTGCTCGACATCGCCGGCAAGCCGATGGTGATCTGGGTTGTTGAGCGCGCCCTGCAGAGTGGCGCTGAGCAGGTGATTGTGGCGACGGATCATGCCGATATCCTGCAAGCGGTGCAGTCTTATGGATATCAGGCCATCATGACGCGAGAGGATCATCCCTCCGGAACGGATCGTATTGCGGAGGTGGCGGCACATTTTGGATGGAGTGATGACACGATAGTCGTCAACGTGCAGGGCGATGAGCCGCTGATCGATCCGCTATTGATTAAAGAAGTCGCGACCAACCTGCGCGATCATCCAGAAGCGGCCATGGCAACGGCATGTCATGCCATCCATGATCGTGAGCAGATATTCAATCCCAACGTAGTCAAAGTAGTGACCGATAAGGATGGGCACGCGCTTTATTTCAGCCGCGCTCCTATTCCTTATGCTCGCGATGCTTTCCAGAGCGAGTCTTCACCAGAGGCGATAGTGGCATACCGGCATATAGGTATATATGCATATAAGGTGAGTTTCCTTAATGCATATAGTCTTCTTGAAGCCTGTTCCTTGGAGAAAACTGAAATGCTAGAGCAGCTGAGGGCGCTTTGGCATGGCTATAAGATCAGTGTTGCCGAGACTGCGCATGCCCCCGCTGCCGGGGTAGATACCCCGGCAGATCTGCTCAGAGTCCGGATGATGTTGAAAGACGCGGCGGCTGGCTAAAAAATCCCTAAAACCGCGTATTGGGCAAAGAGCAATTGATCTCCTTGATTATTAAGGAAATGGCATCTGGCGCCGCTTCAGGGGAGACGGGGGTTTAGTGGAAAACCTCAAAAGAGCGTTGACAGTGTCGTTTCTGCTTTGCTATAGTCTCACCTCTCGACGCAACGTACATAACGAAGCGACGAAGCGGACGCGGGGTGGAGCAGTCTGGCAGCTCGTCGGGCTCATAACCCGAAGGTCACAGGTTCAAATCCTGTCCCCGCAACCAAATAAACGAGTCTGAATTTAGTTGTTGACGAAACGTTTAAGCGCTGTATAATGCGCACCTCTCAACGGAAACGTTGATGAGTGAAAGCGAAGTAAGAAGTGCCTGCTCTTTAACAAACTGAACAATCGATAGGTGTGAGTGCTTGTGGTTTTGTGAAGTCGGCCCGGTAATGCCGGGTGACACTCAAGATACATAAGTGCTTAACACCTTGAATGAAACTTTGTAGAAATACCTAGATTCATTTGAGAATTAAGCCAAGCGACATACCGACCCCTTTATTGGGGTCACAAGTAATAGTTGGGAATTAAACTGAAGAGTTTGATCCTGGCTCAGATTGAACGCTGGCGGCATGCTTTACACATGCAAGTCGAACGGTAACAGAGAGAAGCTTGCTTCTCTGCTGACGAGTGGCGAACGGGTGAGTAATATATCGGAACGTACCGTATTGTGGGGGATAACTAGTCGAAAGATTAGCTAATACCGCATACGCCCTGAGGGGGAAAGTAGGGGATCTTCGGACCTTACGCAGAACGAGCGGCCGATATCTGATTAGCTAGTTGGTGGGGTAAAGGCCCACCAAGGCGACGATCAGTAGCTGGTCTGAGAGGACGACCAGCCACACTGGAACTGAGACACGGTCCAGACTCCTACGGGAGGCAGCAGTGGGGAATTTTGGACAATGGGCGCAAGCCTGATCCAGCCATGCCGCGTGAGTGAAGAAGGCCTTCGGGTTGTAAAGCTCTTTCGCAAGGAAAGAAAACTTACTCGCTAATACCGGGTGAGGATGACGGTACCTTGATAAGAAGCACCGGCTAACTACGTGCCAGCAGCCGCGGTAATACGTAGGGTGCGAGCGTTAATCGGAATTACTGGGCGTAAAGCGAGCGCAGGCGGTTTTGTAAGTCAGATGTGAAAGCCCCGGGCTCAACCTGGGAACTGCGTTTGAAACTGCAAGGCTAGAGTATGGGAGAGGGGGGTAGAATTCCACGTGTAGCAGTGAAATGCGTAGAGATGTGGAGGAATACCAATGGCGAAGGCAGCCCCCTGGCCTAATACTGACGCTCATGCTCGAAAGCGTGGGGAGCAAACAGGATTAGATACCCTGGTAGTCCACGCCCTAAACGATGTCTACTAGTTGTTGGTGGAGTAAAATCCATTAGTAACGCAGCTAACGCGTGAAGTAGACCGCCTGGGGAGTACGGTCGCAAGATTAAAACTCAAAGGAATTGACGGGGGCCCGCACAAGCGGTGGATTATGTGGATTAATTCGATGCAACGCGAAAAACCTTACCTGGCCTTGACATGCTACTAACGAAGCAGAGATGCATTAGGTGCCCGAAAGGGAAAGTAGACACAGGTGCTGCATGGCTGTCGTCAGCTCGTGTCGTGAGATGTTGGGTTAAGTCCCGCAACGAGCGCAACCCTTGCCAATAATTGCCATCATTTAGTTGGGCACTTTATTGGGACTGCCGGTGACAAACCGGAGGAAGGTGGGGATGACGTCAAGTCCTCATGGCCCTTATGGCCAGGGCTTCACACGTAATACAATGGTCGGTACAGAGGGTTGCCAACCCGCGAGGGGGAGCCAATCCCAGAAAGCCGATCGTAGTCCGGATTGCAGTCTGCAACTCGACTGCATGAAGTCGGAATCGCTAGTAATCGCGGATCAGCATGTCGCGGTGAATACGTTCCCGGGCCTTGTACACACCGCCCGTCACACCATGGGAGTGGGTTCTACCAGAAGTAGTTAGTCTAACCGCAAGGGGGACGATTACCACGGTAGGATTCATGACTGGGGTGAAGTCGTAACAAGGTAGCCGTATCGGAAGGTGCGGCTGGATCACCTCCTTTCTAGAGAAAATCCGAAGCTGCAAGCATTCACACTTATCGGTTGTTCAAGAGCACATCAAGGAATGGCCTTAGAAGGGTCTGTAGCTCAGCTGGTTAGAGCACCGTCTTGATAAGGCGGGGGTCGTTGGTTCGAGCCCAACCAGACCCACCAGATTCACCCGAGTAGGGGGATTAGCTCAGCTGGGAGAGCACCTGCTTTGCAAGCAGGGGGTCGTCGGTTCGATCCCGTCATCCTCCACCACTACCTTGATGAAGAAGTTAGAAATAAGTGCAGGTTGCTGTATTTATTTCTGGCTTTTAAAGCCGGATTGATCTTTAACAAAATGGAAGAAGTAAAGAGAACACAGGAACTTTGTGATGAGGTTCTGAGTGTTCAAATGGGTAATTGATTGCAGAAATCAAAACATTTGAGCTCGTTTAGTTCGAAAGAAATAAGCGGATTCAAATAAGTTGCTTTAGAAGCAAGCCTATAGCGGACCGACTACTACTCGTTGGTCGCGAGATTTGAGTTTAAAAGGGCTCAGGTTTTAACGTTATAGGGTCAAGCGAATAAGTGCATGTGGTGGATGCCTTGGCGATTACAGGCGATGAAGGACGTGGTAGCCTGCGAAAAGTCTCGGGGAGCTGGCAAATAAGCTTTGATCCGGGAATGTCCGAATGGGGAAACCCACCCGCAAGGGTATCGCTCTCTGAATATATAGGAGAAGCGAAGCGAACCGAGTGAACTGAAACATCTAAGTAGCTCGAGGAAAAGAAATCAACCGAGATTCCGGAAGTAGTGGCGAGCGAACCCGGAAAAGCCTGTTATTTTTAGCAGACGCGATAGTAGAACGGAATGGAAAGTCCGGCCATAGCGGGTGATAGCCCCGTATACGAAATCCCGTTTGTGGAACTAGGGTAACGACAAGTAGGGCGGGACACGTGAAATCCTGTCTGAACATGGGGGGACCATCCTCCAAGGCTAAATACTCGTAATCGACCGATAGTGAACCAGTACCGTGAGGGAAAGGCGAAAAGAACCCCGGGAGGGGAGTGAAATAGAACCTGAAACCGCATGCATACAAACAGTGGGAGCCTCGTAAGGGGTGACTGCGTACCTTTTGTATAATGGGTCAGCGACTTACATTCAGTAGCAAGCTTAACCGATAGGGGAGGCGTAGCGAAAGCGAGTCCGAATAGGGCGATAGTTGCTGGGTGTAGACCCGAAACCAAGTGATCTATCCATGGCCAGGATGAAGGTGCCGTAACAGGTACTGGAGGTCCGAACCCACTAATGTTGAAAAATTAGGGGATGAGCTGTGGATAGGGGTGAAAGGCTAAACAAACTTGGAAATAGCTGGTTCTCTCCGAAAACTATTTAGGTAGTGCCTCGTGTCTCACTCTTGGGGGTAGAGCACTGTTATGGCTAGGGGGCTCATAAGAGCTTACCAAACCATTGCAAACTCCGAATACCGAGAAGTGCAATCACGGGAGACAGACCATGGGTGCTAACGTCCGTGGTCAAGAGGGAAACAACCCAGACCGCCAGCTAAGGTCCCTAATGACGTGCTAAGTGGAAAACGAAGTGGGAAGGCACAGACAGCCAGGAGGTTGGCTTAGAAGCAGCCATCCTTTAAAGAAAGCGTAATAGCTCACTGGTCGAGTCGTCCCGCGCGGAAGATGTAACGGGGCTAAGCACGTAACCGAAGCTGCGGATGCATATTTATATGCATGGTAGGAGAGCGTTCTGTAGGCCTGCGAAGGTGTTCTGTGAGGAATGCTGGAGGTATCAGAAGTGCGAATGCTGACATGAGTAGCGATAAAGGGAGTGAAAAGCTCCCTCGCCGAAAGCCCAAGGTTTCCTGCGCAACGTTCATCGGCGCAGGGTGAGTCGGCCCCTAAGGTGAGGCAGAGATGCGTAGCTGATGGGAAACAGGTTAATATTCCTGTACCTCAATGTAATGCGATGTGGGGACGGAGAAGGTTAGGTCAGCCATCTGTTGGAATAGGTGGTTTAAGCGTGTAGGGAGATCCTTTAGGCAAATCCGGAGGGTCAATTCTGAGGCGTGACGACGAGTGCACTTGTGCACGAAGTGATTGATACCAAGCTTCCAAGAAAAGCCACTAAGCTTCAGTTATATTGAGACCGTACCGCAAACCGACACAGGTGGGCAGGATGAGAATTCTAAGGCGCTTGAGAGAACCCGGGAGAAGGAACTCGGCAAATTAGCACCGTAACTTCGGGAGAAGGTGCGCCCCGGTAGGTTGTAGAGATTTACTCTCGAAGGCCGATGGGGTTGCAGTGAAAAGGTGGCTGCGACTGTTTAATAAAAACACAGCACTGTGCAAACACGAAAGTGGACGTATACGGTGTGACGCCTGCCCGGTGCCGGAAGGTTAAATGATGGGGTGCAAGCTCTTGATTGAAGCCCCGGTAAACGGCGGCCGTAACTATAACGGTCCTAAGGTAGCGAAATTCCTTGTCGGGTAAGTTCCGACCCGCACGAATGGCGTAACGATGGCCACACTGTCTCCTCTCGGGACTCAGCGAAGTTGAAATGTTTGTGAAGATGCAATCTACCCGCGGCTAGACGGAAAGACCCCATGAACCTTTACTGTAGCTTTACATTGGACTTTGACAAGATTTGTGTAGGATAGGTGGGAGACTTTGAAGCAGGGACGCCAGTTCTTGTGGAGTCAACCTTGAAATACCACCCTGATGTTGTTGAGGTTCTAACCTAGGTCCATTATCTGGATCGGGGACCGTGTATGGTGGGCAGTTTGACTGGGGCGGTCTCCTCCCAAAGAGTAACGGAGGAGTGCGAAGGTAACCTAGGTACGGTCGGAAATCGTACTGATAGTGCAATGGCATAAGGTTGCTTGACTGCGAGACGGACAGGTCGAGCAGGTGCGAAAGCAGGTCATAGTGATCCGGTGGTTCTGTATGGAAGGGCCATCGCTCAACGGATAAAAGGTACTCTGGGGATAACAGGCTGATTCCTCCCAAGAGTTCATATCGACGGGGGAGTTTGGCACCTCGATGTCGGCTCATCACATCCTGGGGCTGTAGCCGGTCCCAAGGGTATGGCTGTTCGCCATTTAAAGTGGTACGTGAGCTGGGTTTAAAACGTCGTGAGACAGTTTGGTCCCTATCTGCCGTGGGCGTTGGAAGTTTGAGGGGGGCTGCTCCTAGTACGAGAGGACCGGAGTGGACGGATCTCTGGTGGACCGGTTGTCATGCCAATGGCATAGCCGGGTAGCTAAATCCGGAAGAGATAAACGCTGAAAGCATCTAAGCGTGAAACTTGCCTCAAGATGAGACTTCCCTGTGCTTTAAGCACACTAAAGAGTCGTTCGAGACCAGGACGTTGATAGGACGGATGTGGAAGTGCAGTAATGCATTAAGCTGACCGTTACTAATTGCTCGTGAGGCTTGATCCTATAACCTTGAAACTTGAGTTCAAGGTTGCTCTAAAGCGCAATCAATACGCATACTTTACTTCTTCTGTTTTTTAAAGACGCTTGTCTGCAAGGACAAGGTCAGCGTGTTCGAACGAACATGCAAAGCTTAACAGGGCTTGAATGCACCATCTCAAGCACTACCGGTTATGCTTGGCGGCCATAGCGAATTGGAACCACCCCTTCCCATCTCGAACAGGGCCGTGAAACGATTCTGCGCCAATGATAGTATACTTCTCGTATGCGAAAGTAGGTCACCGCCAAGCTTCCCATTAAAAAAGCCTCTGCTGATGCAGAGGCTTTTTGCTTTTGTGGTACTTGAAATCCATATTGCTAGAGCACTCCTCAGGACAGCGACCATGCTGTCCTGAGCTCTAAATGTACTCTGCTCATCATGCAAACCAAGCTGTGTATTTAGCTTGATGCAGTTTTGTACACATGAATCGAGCGTGCTGGTATTACTAAACTATCCTTTTGTTTTACCTCTTTGCCTTCACCCGATGAGCTCACCAGGAATTGCCATTGCTTGATTTCGCATTCCGGGATTGTGGCTTCTATTTCAATGTGCGAGGCATTGAATATCACCAGTATGCTAGCCTGGTGCTTGTCGACAGCCATGAGTTTCACGATAAGCGATTTATTGAAGGGGTCTTCCCATTGCTCGTTGGTCATTAGCTGACCGTTGACGTTGTACCATGCCACATCGGCATTCCCGTGTTTGTTCACGCCGGTTAAAAACTCTGCCCTGGAGATCGCATTATTTTCACGGCGTATCTGGGCCAGTAATCCGACAAGTTCGATCAAGGTTTTGTCAGGGTTTTGCCAGTCTATCCATCCAATTTCACTATCCTGACAGTAGGTATTGTTGTTACCGCCCTGGCTGTTGTGTAATTCATCCCCCGCTAACAGCATGGGGACGCCTTGCGAAAGAAATAATGTGATAAGGAAATTTTTCTTTTGCTGCAAACGCAACGCATTAATCTCGACATCTTCAGTTTCACCTTCTACACCACAATTCCAGCTTCTATTGTCATTGGCACCGTCGTTATTATCTTCGCCATTCGCCTCGTTATGTTTTTCGTTATAGGAAACAAGATCGTGCAATGTGAATCCATCATGGGCGGTTACGAAATTCACACTGGACCACGGACGACGATGCTGGGCGTCGAACAAATCACTCGATGCAGCAAATCGGCCTGCGAATTTGGCTAAACAGCCTTCATCCCCTTTCCAGAAATCACGAGTCACATCACGATAGTCGCCATTCCATTCCGAGAATCCAGGTGGAAACTCACCTAGTTGATAGCCACCCGGGCCGACATCCCAAGGTTCTGCGATGAGCTTGCAGCGGGACAATATGGGGTCTTGCAATATGGTATGGAAAAAAGGGTGGCGGGCTGTAAAACCAGTGTCCTCGCGGCCCAGGGTTAAGGCCAGGTCAAATCGGAACCCATCAACGCCATACACCGTCGTCCACATCCGCAGACTATCCATGACCATCTGCAATACTTTCGGGTGGGAGGTATTCAAGGCATTCCCGCACCCGGTCAGGTTGTCGTAATAGCGCGGTTCACCAGGCAGGGATCGGTAATAACTTAGATTGTCTATGCCTTTCCAGGATAAGGTAGGCCCCAGATGATTGCCTTCACATGTATGGTTGTAAACAACATCCAGAATCAACTCAATGCCGGCTTCATGTAAACGATCCACAGTCGTGGCTATTTCTTCGAGATCTCCGCTATGCAGGTAATCGGTCTCTGGGGCAAAGAAGGCCAGAGTGTTATATCCCCAATAATTTCTAAGATTACGCTCAATCAGATGCCTGTCCTGAGCAAAGGCGTGTATCGGCAACAACTCCAATGAAGTAATGCCGATGCGATGCATATGGTCAATCAAGGCAGGGTCTGAAAGGGCTGCAAAGCTTCCACGAATATCATCCGGTATGAGGGGATGCTTCATGGTCAGCCCTTTGACATGGGCCTCGTAGATAATGGTTTTGGGCCATTTGACTTGTGGTTTGTTTGATTTGGTCAGCGGCGCAGGATCCACCACGATCGCTTTGGGCATAAAGGCCGCGCTGTCGCGATCATCCATGCGGAGGTCCGCATCTTTGGATGGACTGAGCTGGTAGCCATACAGGGCATCATCCCACTGGATATCCCCGGAAAGCTTTCTCGCATAAGGATCGAGCAATAATTTGTTGCTATTGAAACGCTGCCCTTGAACAGGATCCCAAGGGCCATGAACCCGGTAACCATACAACTGGCCTGGCTGGATGTCTGGAATATAAACATACCAAACCCCGTTGGTGCATTCCGTGAGGTCTATTCGTTCAACTTCTTTGCCATCTGCGGAAAACAGGCACAAGGTCACACCTGTGGCATTATCAGAAAATAATGCAAAGTTAGTACCTTTTCCATCGTATGTTGCGCCCCGGGGGAAAGGGGATCCTTCTTTTATTGTGCGCATACTTTCCTCAAAACAGTAGGTGGATGACGAATGTTCAGTTTGGAACGTACTATCCGGATAAAGTTTATTCAGGGATTGCCGTATTAGGATTATCGACAAGCAATATAGCAACGCGATGAAGCATGGGCAGAAGCTCCGCCATGCTTTGTCATGGGGATGCTATTGCTGAGGTATAACAAGGGGGCGGGGCAATGGAAAGCAGGGTTGCAGCGAAATACGTATACCAGATACGAAGTAGAAATGGTGTGGTGGTAGACAATTTGCAGATATTCGGCCGAGACGAGACGGAGGCCCGCCTAAAACTGCAAAAAATGTACACGCACTGTGAAATTCTGGATTGTCGGGTGTTATCCGGTGGCAAAGCGCCGACTTCCAATTACGAAGATATACTGGACCTCTTGGTTAAATCCACATGAACAGCAGGATCAAGCTCTTCGCTCAGCTCAATCTTGCTGAGCTCCTGCAGTAGTGCCATATAGTCGTGGGCGCCCTTCGCCTGAGGGCTGTAGCTGAAAATATCCTGTTTGGCCTGGGGGCTTTCTGCGACCGCCACATTTTCCGAAATAACTGTCTGGCATAGCTCGTGAGCGAAATATTGCCGCGCGAGCTTTTCAACTTCGAACGTCATGCTTCTCCGTCTATCGTAACAAGTCAGCAAATAACGCCGAGGCACTCGACGTTTAAGCACATTCTCCAGCGCCTTCAATGTCTTCTCAACTTTCTGGGCCCCTTGCAGAGATAAAAAATCGGAAGCAATCGGCACGATAATCAAGTCTGCTGCAAATACCGCATTCAATGAAAGTACGCCCAGATAAGGGCAGCAATCCAGTAATATGCAGTCAAGATTGATCTTCTTCTCCAGCGTATCCAGTCCTGATCGCAGGCGATTAAGGATAGTGGGACCCTTGCCAAAAATACTATCGACCTTCACCAATTCCCGATGTCCGGGAATTAACAAGCCAGCGTCATTCCATGGCGTAGTGAGCTCATCAAGCGGTGTATTGTTCTGGTAAAAGCCAAATAAACTGCGCTGCGAACTGGGAAGGCCGTCGCTCAGGATTTCCGTGAGATGGCATTGGGGGTCCATGTCGATCAATAACGGCGATTGTTTCTGACTGAGCATGGCGGCTGCAAGATTAAGCACGGAGGTTGTTTTTCCTACGCCTCCTTTTTGATTGAATACCGCAATTCGACGCATGTAATTCCTTTTAAGGCATACAAAAGCTGAATCTGAAACCCGATCTTCGTGTAAAACAGAACTATCATACGATCAAGCCCACTAATTCGGTAGTAATTGATAGCAGCGATTTTTTCGTTTGCGATAACTGACAGGATGCGCCATGGTAAAAGAGTTGGATGTAGCAGTATTGGCGGGCGGTTGTTTCTGGTGCCTTGAGCCTGTGTTTTCACAGCTGGATGGCGTTGAGAAAGTCGTCTCCGGATACACGGGCGGGCATACATTGCAGCCGGACTACAAACAGGTGTGCCGCGGGGATACGGGGCATGCGGAAGCCATCCGTATCAGCTTCGATCCTGCGCGGATCAGCTTTTACGAATTGCTGGAAATCTTCTTTTTATCGCATGATCCGACGACGCCAAACCGGCAGGGAAATGATATTGGCACCCAGTACCGTTCGGCGATTTTCTGCCAGAATGCAGCACAGCGATCTACCGCCGAACAAATGATTGCCGAGCTCAATCAGCTGCATGTGTTTGCCTCGCCTATCGTCACCGAAGTTAATGATGCCGCCGTGTTTTATGCCGCGGAAGATTACCATCAGCAATACTATGAGCAACATCAGGAACAACCCTATTGCATGCTGGTTGCAGCCCCCAAGGTCGCTAAGATTCGCGCCAAATTCCCTGAAAAGATTCGCAACTGATAAAGCCTGGGCAGAGCTGCCAGTCCTAATGTCGGCTTAGCCATTGGCGGCGCCAGAATAAAAGCCCCATGGAAGAAGCGACAAAGGCCATGACGCACAGCGTCCACCAGAAACCATTGGGGTTTTTAAGCCACGGCATGCTGTCAAAGTTCATGCCGAATATCCCGGTGATCAAGGTAGCCGGCATGAAGAGCATGGTGACGACCGTCAGCGCCCGCACTTCCATGTTGACCCGGTTGCTGATGCTCGACATGTAAATATCCAGCATACTGCCTAACTGATCCCGTATCGCTTCCAGCGATTCGATCAAGTGGATGGTGTGGTCATACACATCGCGCAGGAAGACGACATTTTCCACGTCAAAAAACTTGTCGTCATTACGCACCAGCTGGTTGACGGCTTCACGCAATGGCCAGATGCTGCGGCGCAATTCCATACTCTGGCCCTTGAGTTTGTGCAACTGGAGCAAATGCTGATTGTTGGGGGCGTGCAGCAATTGCTCCTCCAGCTCCTCGCATTCATCCCCCAGTTTTTCCAGGGTACTGAAATACTGGTCCACGGCGGCATCCAGCAAGGCATATGCCAGATAATCCGTCCCCGCCTCGCGGATGTGTACGCGGCCATTGCGCAGGCGCTCGCGCACTGGCTCGAAGCAACCGGTAGGGCGCTCCTGAAAGGTCAGTACATAGTCGCGTCCGAGGATGATGCTGATTTGTTCGGTTTGCAGCTGGTCAGATACCGAGTCGTAGGCCACATGATGCAAGACGATATAGAGGTAATCGCCATAGCTTTCCACTTTTGGGCGCTGATTGGTGTTGAGGATATCCTCCATGACCAGCGGGTGTAGTCCGAAACATTTACCCAATTCAGCGATCAGGCTGGTTTCGTGCAAACCATAGACATTCAGCCATAACTTGCACGAAGGCGGCCGCTGGTAATGCGCGAGCTCAGTCTGGGTGAGCTGCTTTTCATGCAGGCTCTCCGCTCCATATTCCAGAATATGAATGGCGGGTTGCTGGGTTTTGATGTCCCCGATATAGACCAGGGTGCCGGGGGCTGCCCCGGCTTTTTTCAGGCGCGATTTGCGATGCTTTTTACTCGCCATTACACATCCAGGTGGCTATAAAGCGGCGTCGACAAATAGCGTTCGCCAAAGGATGGAATAATCACCACAATCAGTTTGTCCTTGTTTTCCGGGCGGGCGGCCAATTGCAATGCGGCCGATACGGCTGCGCCGGAGGATATGCCGACCAGCAAGCCTTCTTCCGTTGCCATGCGGCGTGCGATATCCATGGCATCATCATTCTTTACACGGACGATTTCATCATAAATCGCCGTATTCAAAATCTCGGGAATAAAGCCTGCACCTATGCCCTGAATCGGATGCGGACCGCGAGCGCCTCCGGATAATACCGGGCTGGCATCGGGTTCTACAGCAACCACCTGTATGGCAGGGTTGCGGGCCTTCAACACCTCGCCAACACCCGTAATGGTGCCGCCGGTGCCCACACCAGACACAAAAATATCGACCTTGCCATCGGTATCGCGCCAGATTTCCTCAGCGGTTGTGCTGCGGTGTATGGCCGGGTTGGCGGGGTTAGAAAATTGCTGGGCGATCACATAGCGGGAATCAGCCGCCGCCAGTTCTTCTGCCTTGCGTATGGCGCCAGGCATGCCTTCGCTACCCGGGGTCAGGATCAGTTCTGCCCCATACGCCTTCAGCAGCAGTTTGCGCTCGCGGCTCATGGTTTCCGGCATGACAAATGCACAGCGCAAGCCGCGCGCTGCACACACCATGGCGAGGCCTATGCCCGTATTGCCGCTGGTTGGTTCAAGCACGATGCTGTCTGCCTTGAGTTTGCCAGCGGCCTGCAAGGCATCAATCATGGCTACGGCAATGCGGTCTTTCACGCTATGGGCTGGATTCATGTATTCCAGTTTGCAGACGATGGTGGCGGGCAGATTGGCACTGATACGATTCAAGCGTACCAGCGGGGTATTACCCACCAGCTCAGCGGTATTGTTGGCAATGTTCATTCTGATAGCTCTCCAAAAATAAGCGATGCACGAAGGCAAAATATAATGCCGCTATTTTATCCGCCCTCATGCTTTAGCAGGCGCATAAATTGCATCTCCCTAGCAGATTTTCCCGGCGCGTCAAATCAGTATTGCCATTTACAGTCACTCTGGAAAGGGTTACTGTACGAACATTGGGGATGTACTTATAAAAACAGATGCAACATGATGAAATTGCTACCATTATTAAAAAATTCAATGATGCCAATATGCCTCCTATAAATTCCCTTGCACGCAGGTCCGGCTTCAAAGCGCTTTCGCTGATTCTGCTGCTGGTATTGGTGCCTGTGCTTGCATTTGGTGCGGGCCTGGGGCGTATTAATGTCAAGTCGACGCTGGGGGAACCACTTAACGCAGACATCGAGTTGCTGGAAATGCCAGCCAAGGAAGCCGCCACGCTTGTCGCGCGTATCGGCAATAATGATGAATATCTGACAGCCGGACTGCAGGACGCCATCGTGCCACCGGGAGTCCGGGTCACCAGTGTGGCGCGGCCAGATGGCACACATGTTCTGCACGTCACCACACCAAGAGCCGTCAATGAGCCTTTTCTTGAGCTGCTTATCAAGGTGGACTCGGATAATTTGCATATGGTTCGGCAATACACGGTATTGCTCGATCCTCCCACCAGCAAAATGGGCGATGAACCTGTCCTCGTCAATACGATCCCCGAGTTGCAAAGTCAGGGGCTGGTCGCAGAAGTACCGCCTCCATTCCCGGTAAAATCCAAATCCCGCAAATCACGCTCTGGCGGCAATGGAGCCCATGCGTTTGACACGTCCAAAGCCGCTATCCCGTTATCCGCCGATACCTATCTGACACAGCCGGGCGATATTTTTGGCAAGGTTGCCCAACAATACCAGCCTGTGGGAGTACCACTGAAAAAGGTGATGGCCGCTTTGTATGCCGCCAACCCCGAAGCCTTTCTCGATGGCGATATCAATCAGCTCAAGTCTGGTCAGGTGCTCAAGATTCCCAGTCCTGAAGCGCTGGGCGGAGAGCTTCCAAATAAGGCAAAGCCTGCGGTCGTTGAGGTGCCTCCTCCTGCAGCTCCCAAGTCCGCAGATGCTCCAGCCAACCCGGAGTTTGTTTTAAAAATATCGCCTGGAGATACCTCGGATGCTGCCGACAAGTATGGCCAGACTGGGGAGCCCGCTGCCGATGCAAACGCGGAAGCGAAAGGTCAGGGCACGCAGGCTACCCCCACGCCTGAGCCTGTTGCGCCAGCGCCTGCTGTCGCCCAGGCTGCACCCCCCGCACCCTCACTGGCAACGGTTGCCAACCAGGGGCAGCCGGGTTTCTGGGATACGGTGCTCGACCGCCTGGTATGGATAGGCCTGGGCTTGCTGCTGGGATTGGTCTCACTAGGCATGGTGTATTACCTGCACATGCGTCGATTGACCGCTATGCAGAAATGGCACGAAAGCATGGTACAAACGACCGCTCCTCGCCCTCATCCGAATGATGTTGAGCCTAAAGTGGTGAGCGCGCCGACGCCGGTAATGCCTGTTGAGCCAGCCGTAGCGGCTATTATGGCCCCTGCCATTGCGGCGGCTGTGGCAGGGGATAATCCGGAAGCATCTTCATCGACTGCGCCGTCGCAGCCCGGCTCGGGGCAGGAGGCTGATTTTGACATCCATGAGGTGGATCCTATTGTCGAGGCAGAGATTTACATCTCCTATGGACGTGACGAGCAGGCCGAAAACATTCTGCTGAATGCACTGGAAAAAACACCGGATCGCCATGAGTTGACGCTTTGCCTGTTGAAAATTTATGCGGAACGTCAGGACGCGATTGCCTTCGATAATCTTGCATTGCGCTTGCAACAAGCTGCGGAAAATGGGGAGCCAGGTACGCTGGAACAATGGCACACTGCGGCTGTGATGGGGCATCGCCTGTCGCCGCATAACCCGCTTTATATTGTTGAGGGACTGATGGATCAGACACCCGCTCCAGAACCAGAAGAAGACACGTTGATGTTGCCGGAGCTGGAACCTATTGTGGAGGAGCGTCCGGTTCTTCCCGAGTTTGAACCATTAAAACCCTTGGCGGAAACCAATATTCTGGAATTCACGTTTGAAAAAATCCCGGCAGAGGGTGCCCAGAAAAAACCAGAAGAGGTTGAAGAGCATGACACCCATGCCACTTTGTTTCCCTCTGAGAAAAAATAGCACCGGGCAGTGAATGAAAAAGCCGACGATGACGTCGGCTTTTTTGTTTAAGTCGCCTGAATACTCTTGCCGGGCGTGAAGAAAAATCCTCCGGCCACATGGTGCAGGGTTTTCAATGCATCATGATCGTCAAAGTGCCAGCGACCATCCGAGAACACCCGCTCGTCTGCCCAGGCGGCGACTACCTCAGCGAGGTATAAATCGTAGGTATCCTGAATATGGGGCTCAGGAATCAGCTCGCATTCCAGCCATGCGACACATCCCTTGATTAACGGTGCCGGGACTTTGCTGGCAGCAAAGGTTGGCAAATCAAAGGCGGCAAACTTGGTGGCTGGTGCCTTCCCCAGCAATTCACGTCCTGAACTCGAGCCTACCTTCACCACCAAGTCGGCTTGGGCCGCACATGGTACGTTAATGGCAAACTTGCCACTGGCCAGGATGAGTTCGCGTGTGTAGGTATTCCTGTCGATCACTATGGCCACTTTGGGTGGCTTGAAGTCCAGTGGCATGTTCCAGGCCGCTGCCATCACATTGCGTTGATCCCCATGGGCCGAGCTTACCAGCACGGTGGGCCCGTGGTTCAGCAATCGATATGCGTGCTCCAGGCTCACCGCGACCACATTTTTCTCCATGGGGGTCAAGCGGCCGGCTTATTTCTGCCAAGCATCGCGTAATGTCACGGTGCGGTTGAACACGGGTTTGCCCTCTGCCGAGTCTTTTTTATCGGCGACAAAATAACCATGGCGTTCAAACTGGAAGGTGTCTTCCGGTTTGGCTTCCTTGAGGGCAGGTTCGAGTTGCGCCGTGATGACGGTGAGCGAGTTCGGATTGATGTCATCCAGGTAGTTGCGGTCGCCACTGCCTGGATGAGCCTCCTTGAACAGGCGATCATACAGCCGGACTTCGGCGGCATAGGCATGCGCGGCGGACACCCAGTGGATGTTGCCCTTGACCTTGATGCTGTCGGCGCCAGGCGTGCCGGACTTGGTATCTGGCAGGTAATCGCAGTGCACGACCGTCACATTGCCGTCGGCGTCTTTTTCAAAGCCGGTACATTTGATGACATAGCCATAACGCAGGCGCACGGTATTGTCCGGGAACAAACGGAAATAGCCTTTGCTGGGGACTTCCATGAAGTCTTCGCGCTCAATCCAGAGTTCGCGCGACAGGGGGACTGTGCGTTTGCCGAGCTCTGGTTTTTGCGGATGGTTGGGAGCAAAGCAGTCTTCGGACTGACCTTCCGGATAATTGTCGATGACCAGCTTGATCGGGTCCAGCACGGCGATACGGCGTTCGGCAGATTCATTCAGCGTCTCGCGCATGCAGTCTTCAAGGATGGTGTACTCAATCCAGGAGTCTGCTTTGGAGACGCCGATGCGATCAGCAAACAGGCGGAAGCCTTCCGGGGTGTAGCCGCGACGGCGTGCGCCCGCCAGGGTGGGCAGGCGAGGGTCATCCCAGCCACTGACATGGCCGCCATCTACCAGCTCAATCAGCTTGCGCTTGGACAGCACCACATAGGTGAGGTTAAGCCGCGAGAATTCGTATTGTTTGGGCAACGGGTGTGCCAGCAGGCCACCCTCCGCCAGTTTTTCCAATACCCAGTCGTAAAACGGCCGCTGGTCTTCAAATTCCAGCGTGCAGATGGAGTGGGTAATGCCTTCCAGCGCATCCTCCAGCGGATGGGCATAGGTATACATCGGGTAGATGCACCAGGTGTCGCCCGTGTTGTGGTGAGTCGCACGCTTGATACGGTAAATCGCCGGGTCACGCAGATTGATATTGGGGGACGCCATGTCGATCTTGGCGCGCAATACCATGCTGCCATCCGGATGCTTGCCATCACGCATCTCACGGAAAAGGGCAAGGTTTTCTTCAGCCGGGCGGTCGCGCCAGGGGGAATTTTTGCCCGCTTCGGTCAGCGTGCCGCGGTTAATCCGCATTTCTTCGGCGGATTGCTGGTCGACATAGGCATTGCCGGACGTGATCAGGTATTCCGCTGCGCGGTACATGAAATCGAAATAATTGCTGGCGTAATACAGATGGGAGTGACCAAATGCCTCCCAGCCGAAGCCCAGCCATTGCACGGAGTCCTTGATGGAGTCCACGTACTCTTGTTCTTCTTTTTCCGGGTTGGTGTCATCAAAGCGCATATGGCATACGCCCTGATAATCCCGTGCCAGACCGAAATTCAGGCAGATGCTCTTGGCATGGCCGATATGCAGGTAGCCATTGGGCTCAGGCGGAAAGCGCGTGCGGATCTTGGCCGGGTCTGGCTGGCCGGTTGCCTGCGTGCTTGCATCGCCGGGCTCGCCACACCATTGGCGGCTGGCATAGGTGCCTTGCTCGATGTCGCGTTCAACGATGTGGCGAATGAAATTGGAGGCAGGTGCTACTGGGGTTTTATCGGCTGACATGGAATCTGACTAAAATGGGATTGCCGATATTTTACACCCAGCCGCCTGCTGAGTGGACACTCGTGCCTATGCTAATATAGCCCGGACATGACAAACCCGCTTACATTCCCCATTCTGCACCGCCTGGCGGATGGGAACTTCCATTCTGGCGAGGCACTTGCTGCCCATTTCAAGGTAAGCCGATCCACGGTATGGAATGCAGTCAAACATGCAGAAACACTAGGCGTTGAAATTTTCTCGGTGCGTGGCAAAGGCTATCGACTCTCCCAGCCGCTCAATTTATTGCGGGCCGATAAGATTTCGGCGGCGCTAGGGTCTGCCTCTAACAACGTACATCTGCTGGTGCACGATCAGCTCGATTCCACCAATCGCTGGTTGATGCAGCAGGCGGCGAACGGGGCTGCTCATCTCAGCTGTGCCGTTACCAGTCATCAGACCCAGGGGCGAGGGCGCCGTGGTCGGGTATGGCAATCCGCGCTGGGGAACAGCCTCACATTCTCTCTGCTTTGGCGCTTCGATACGGGGGCGGCAGCCTTATCTGGCTTGAGTCTGGCAGTTGGGCTGGCACTTGGGCAGGCATTTGCCGAGATGGGCGTGACCGTTGCGCTCAAGTGGCCGAATGATGTGCTGGTGGAGTACCGCAAACTTGCCGGTATCCTGATTGAGTTGCAGGGCGATATGGAGGGGCCGAGTGCTGCTGTGATAGGCGTCGGAATCAATTTGCGTTTGCCGGAGCGCATGCTGGCGCAGATTGACCAGGCGGCGATTGATCTGCAAAGCCTCAAGGATGAAGCCGTGGATGCCAATGTGGTGCTGGGCATTGTGCTGAAGCACATGCTGCAGGTGATTAGCCGCTTTGAACAAGAGGGGTTTGCGGCGCTGGTCGCCGAGTGGCAAGCCATGCATGTTTACCATCAGCAGCCCGTGCGCTTGTTGATGCCAGATGCTACCGAACGCCATGGCGTGGTCGCTGGCGTGGCGGAGGATGGCAGCTTGCGGGTGATGACCGAGACGGGTGAGCAGCGTTTTACCTCAGGCGAAATCAGTTTGCGAAAGGGCGTGGCGTGATACTGGCAATCGATGCTGGCAATACCCGTTGCAAATGGGCCTTGTTTGATCCCAAGGCAAGCGTGGTGGCCGAGGGCAGTTGGCTAAACGAGGCGTTGGCGGATTCAGTGTTGCCCACATGCTGGCAAGAGGCCAAGCGCATTGTCGTTTCGAATGTGGCTGGCCTGGCGGCAAGCCGACCCTTGCTTAGCCTGTTTGAACAACTGAAAGCGCCAGTACACTGGGTACATGCATCGCACGCTGCGGCCGGGGTGTTTAATCGTTATCAGCCGCCTGAGGCCCTGGGCAGTGATCGCTGGGCCGCCCTGATTGCGGCCTGGCAGCACTATCGTGCGCCTTGTCTGGTAGTAAGTGCAGGCACGGCGCTGACGGTGGACATGCTAGGTCGTCACGAACAACCGTCAGGTGGCGAATTTAAAGGCGGCACGATCAGCCCCGGTTTTCGCCTGATGCATCAGGTCCTTTTACAGAATACCGACGGCATCCGGACTTTGCCCGGGATGTGGTGTACAGCGCCGACGAATACTGGCGATGCCTTGTATACTGGCATTTCGCATGCGATGGCGGGCAGTGTGTTATTGCAATGGCAGCAGATGAAAACCCTGCCAGGATTAGATCCCGCTATCGTGATTCCGTGCGTGCTGACCGGTGGCGATGCGGAATTGTTAAGACAGGCATTGGTGCAAGCGCAAGCTGATATGCCCATCACAATAGATGCTTCGCTGGTATTGCGTGGCTTGTTCTATCTTGAAAGAGAATGTTTATGAAGTGGTTGGTTTCCGCGCTGATCGTTGTGAATGTATTGGTCTGGGCCTATTTCAAAACGCAGCCCTCCGGCAACGAATTGCCTGGCGTTGCTGAGCAATCGATTTCACCCGAGCGCATCAAACTTTATACCGAGGAGGAAGCCGCCAAGCTGCCGAAAAAAGCGGCGGTAGAAGCTGAGAGCACTACCAACGCATGTTACGAATGGGCGGGCTTCACCGCCAATACCGTCGCGACTGCGCGCGCTGCACTGCTCAAATTATCCATATCGCCTCAGGAGCGTGAGGATAAGGTCAGTGATACCATCCGCTACTGGGTTTACATTCCGCCCATGAAATCCCTGCAGGCAGCCCAGGCAAAAATCCAGGAACTGCAGTCATTGGGAATTACCGAAAGTGCAGTGATGCAGGATCCTTTATGGAGAAACGCGATTTCACTGGGGGTATTTACCGATGAGCAACTGGCCAACCGTCTGCTTAATGATTTGCGGAACCGTGGAGTGCGTTCTGCAACCAAGGGAATGCGGCATGCGGAAAAAGGCCTGACAACCTTGTTGCTCGGGCCGTTATCTAGCGAAGTCGTGACCGAAGTCGAAAAACTGAAGCCGGAGTTTGCCGGCACTGAATTCAAGCAGGTTAATTGCCAATAGGAGGTAGTATGGGGTTTTTTAACACAGTACTTAAGTCCGTCGCAAAGAAAGCCGCGCTCGCCGCACTGGTCGTCGTAGGCAAGCAGGTGCTTACCAAAGCCATTGGCAGTGCCATTGATAAACGCAAGGCAGAGGATACCGGGGTAGGCGAGGAAACGCAGGCGCCATCCGCGACCGCAACTGTGCCCTCAGAAGCGCCAGTAAAAGCCAAACCAGTACGCAGGTCCCGCGCCAAGCCCAAGCCAGCAGTGGCTACGGATGAGAAGCCCGTCAAAAAGCCCGCTGCCAGCCGCAGCAAACCCAAGGATGCCAGCACGAGCACCGCGACCGCCCGCAAGCCAAGAGCGCCCAGGAAACCGAAAGTCGTCGAAAGCAAAGGGGAGGAGCCTGGCACTCCGAACCAGCCAGCACAAGGTCCAGCCAGCGAGTGATGAACTTAACCCTCGCCGGAATGGCGAGGGTGGTTGAGCACTTCACTGCTAAAGTCGTGTTTGGAGTGGCAACCGCTAGCGTGTAATAGCAGTATTGGTCCGTGAACAATGTCTCAACATTAAAGAGCCGCAATTGCGGCTCTCATGTTTTATATGGTCTCTATGTGGGGTGGGCAAGCCTCAGGAGTGCGGTTTGGCATTTGCATTAAGGACGAAGAGACGCAGAGCTTGTAGTGGTGACCAACGCAGTGGTTGCCGGAAGTGGCTCCCTTTTTTGTTGTGAGTCGTATGTGAGCGATGCATCATTACCCATGACCACCCGCATGGTGATGGGGTAGTTATAACCATAGCCAGTGGCGTGATCAATCAGCGCTCCTATGGCGCCACCTGGCATCACCAGATTGCCGCGTGCGGCATCATTCGCGTGCGATGCTGAGGTGAAGCGTCCGGCCTCATTGTCACCGCGTTCACGCTCGCAAATAATCCTGAGGTCGCCACTGGAACGGTGAATTTGCAGTTTTCCGGGGGCATAGCCGACCCATGTCCCTACATCATTGCTGGCCACACAACGCGCCTGCACGGGCTGGTTGTCCTTGGTATAGGCTTCCAGCATCACGGTCTGCATGCCGTCCTGCGTCAGCGTGGCACAGCCGTTGAGACTGAGCAGTAAGGGGATAAGCAAGCCTGTGATTGCATGACGCATAGCGGATTCCTTGTGCCAAAGGGAGAAGCCGGACAAAAAAATAGCTGGAGCAAGCCCCAGCTATATTTACGGCACCAATCGCAAAAACTTGATTAGCGTTTTTTCGGTGGCAGCATATCCGTGATCGTGCCTTCCTTCAGTTCTGCGGCAAAGCAGATGGTTTCAGACAAGGTTGGGTGCGCATGGATGGTGAGACCCAGATCATGCGCATCGGCGCCCATCTCAATGGCCAGCACGGCTTCTGCCAGCAATTCACCGGCATTTACCCCGACGATACCCGCACCAATGACGCGATGGGTTTCCTTGTCGAAAATCAGCTTGGTAGCACCTTCGGTACGTGCGATGGACAATGCACGGCCGCTGGCGGCCCACGGGAAGGAGGCCTTTTCGATTTCGATGCCTTTGGCCTTGGCTTCGGTTTCGGTCATGCCTGCCCATGCGACTTCAGGGTCGGTATAGGCGACGGATGGAATGACCAGTGCCTGGAACTCGACCTTGTGACCGGCAATGACTTCGGCGGCAACTTTGGCTTCGTGCGTGGCTTTGTGCGCCAGCATGGGTTGTCCGACGATATCGCCGATGGCGAAGATGTGCGGCACATTGGTACGCATCTGCTTGTCGACCGCAATAAAACCGCGATCATCTACCGCGACACCGGCATTCTCGGCGCCAATGTTCTTGCCATTGGGGCGGCGGCCAATCGAAACCAGTACGCGGTCATAGACCTGGGCTTCTTTCGGTGCATTTTCGCCTTCAAAGCTGACATGAATGCCATCTTTTTTGGCATCAATCTTGGCAACCTTGGTTGACAGCATGATGCTTTCAAAGCGCTTTTCCATGCGCTTCTGCAATGGGCGGATCAGGTCGCGGTCGCAACCGGGGATCAGGCCATCCATGAATTCGACTACGCTGACTTTACTGCCCAATGCGTCGTAAACCGTGCCCATTTCCAGGCCGATAATGCCGCCGCCAATGATCAGCAGACGCTTGGGGATATCTGCCAGCGCGAGGGCGCCAGTGGAGTCCATGATGCGTTCGTCATCCGGCGCACCGGGGAATTTGGTGGCTTGCGAGCCAGCCGCGATAATCGCGTTCTGGAAGCCGACCGTCGTTACCTTGCCATCGGCTGCCGTGACGGCGATCTGATGCGAGCTGGTGAATTTGCCTACACCTTGCACCACCGTTACGCCACGTTGCTTGGCCATGGCGGCCAGGCCACCTGTCAGTTTGCCAACGACATCGTTGGCTTTCCAGTTACGCAGCGTATCCAGATCGACTTTTGGTGCGCTGAAGCTCACGCCGTGATGGCTGGTTTCTTCGGCTTCGGTAATGACCTTGGCCGTGTGTAAGAGTGCCTTGGACGGGATGCAGCCTACATTCAGGCAAACACCGCCCAGGGTGGAGTAGCGCTCGATCAGCACTACCTTCTTGCCCAGATCGGCGGCGCGGAAGGCCGCGGTATAGCCGCCAGGGCCTGAGCCGAGTACGACCACTTCTGTATCAATATCATTGTTGCCACTGGGCGCTGCTGCCACGGGGGCAGGAGCGGCTGGCGTGGCAGCTTGGGTCGGTGCAGGCGCTGCGGCAGCAGGGGCCGGGGCACTGGCAACGACGGGGGCTGCTTCGGCAGCAGATGCTTCCACCAGCAGAATCAGCGAGCCCTTGGCGACCTTGTCACCGACCTTGATCTTGACTTCCTTGACGGTGCCGGCGTGGGAGGATGGAATATCCATGGAGGCCTTGTCCGACTCCAGGGTGACCAGTGCATCTTCCTTGGCGATAACATCGCCCACCTTTACCAATACTTCAATGACATCGACGCTATCGAAATTGCCGATGTCTGGGACGAAAACTTCTGTTAACTGACTCATGAAAACCCTTTACAGCAAGAGACGGCGAACGTCGGACAGCATCATGCGCAGGTGGCTGGTAAAGCGAGCACCATCGGCGCCATCGATCACGCGGTGGTCGTAAGACAATGACAACGGCAGGATCAGACGCGGCTCGAAGCCTTTGGTCTTGGGGTCATACACCGGCTGGAAGCTGGAACGTGACACGCCCAGGATCGCTACTTCAGGGCAATTGATGATAGGCGTGAACGCCGTGCCACCGATACCACCCAGGCTGGAAATGGTGAAGCAACCACCTTGCATTTCCTCGATCTTGAGTTTGCGCTCGCGTGCCTTGGCAGACAGGTCGGCCAGATCACGCGCAATATCCAGCACATCTTTCTGGTTCACATCACGGATGACGGGTACGACCAGACCATCCGGCGTGTCGCAGGCAAAACCGATGTGGTAATACTGCTTGAGGATCAACTCGTCGCCAGCAGGAGAGAGCGAGGAATTGAAGTTGGGGTAAGTGCGCAGGGCGTTGACCACGGCCTTCATCAGGAAAGCCAGCATGGTCAGCTTGACGCCGCGCTTGGCTGCTTCGTCCTGCATGGACTTGCGGAAGTCTTCCAGATCGGTGATGTCGGCTTCGTCGAATTGCGTGACGTGCGGTGCGGTCACCCAGTTGCGATGCAGGTTGGCACCTGACAGCTTCTTGATGCGGGACATCGGCTTTTGCTCGATGTTGCCGAACTGGCTGAAATCAATGACTGGCGCCTGTGAAACGGAAATGCCACCGGCCGCGCCACTGCTTTGCGGCTTGGCCAGCTGGGCTTTTACATAGGCTTGCACATCGCTTTGCAGGATGCGGTTTTTCGGACCGCTGCCGCTTACCAGCGACAGGTTGACGCCGAGCTCACGCGCAAACTTGCGAATGGAAGGGCTGGCATGGGCCAGTTTGCCAGGCGCAGCCGCTGTGCTGGCGGCGACCGGATTAGGCGTGGCTTGCGGCTGGATCACCTTGGGTGGCTCAGCCACGGGACGGGTAGGTGCAGGCACGGCTTGCTCCTGTACTGAGGTCACCACGGGCGGGGCAGTGGGCGCTGGCGCAGGCTTGGCTGCGGTCGCCTGCTCTTCTGCCGCATCCAGCGTCAGGATCAATGTGCCCTGGGCTGCCTTGTCACCTACCTTGATGCTGACTTCCTTGACTACCCCGCCAAATGGCGCGGGAATGTCCATGGAGGCCTTGTCGGATTCCAGGGTCACCAGCGAGTCATCCTTGGCGACGGTGTCGCCAGCTTTGACCAGCACTTCGATGACATCTACGCTATCAAAATTGCCGATATCGGGGACGAGTACTTCCTTGATTGCCATTTTCTAATCGTCTCCTGAATTAAAGAGTCACCGGGTTTGGACGGGTGATATCGATGTTGTATTTCTTGATCGCTTCCGCGGCCTTGGCTGCAGGCAGCTTGCCTTCGTCAGCCAGCGCCTTGAGGGCGGCCAGCACAACGTAGTAGCGGTCCACTTCGAAGAAGCTGCGCAAGGCTTCACGCGAATCCGAACGGCCGAAACCATCGGTACCCAGCACGACATAGCGTTGCGGGATGAAGTTGCGGATCTGGTCAGCAAACGAACGCATGTAGTCGGTGGAGGCAATGACCGGGCCTTCGGCCTTGGACAGTTGCTGTGCCACATAGCTTTGCTTTTGCTTCTTTTCCGGATTCAGCAGATTCCAGCGCTCGACATCCAGGCCTTCACGACGCAGCTCGGTAAAGCTGGTGACGCTCCAGATATCGGCAGAAACGCCCCAGTCTTTTTCCAGCAATTCGCCAGCGGCAATTACTTCACGCAGAATCACGCCGCTGCCCATGAGTTGTACTTTAGGGCCCTTGGCTTTGGATTTGCTGAAGTTGTAGATGCCTTTGAGGATGCCTTCTTCAGAACCCTTGGGCATGGCCGGATGGCTGTAATTTTCGTTCATCAGGGTGATGTAGTAGTACACATCTTCCTGGTTTTGCACCATGCGGCGCAGGCCTTCCTGAATGATCACGGCCAGCTCGTAGGCAAAGGTCGGGTCATAGGAAATGCAATTCGGCACAGTGGCAGACATCAGATGGCTATGACCATCTTCGTGTTGCAGGCCTTCGCCATTCAGTGTGGTGCGGCCAGCAGTGGCGCCGAGCAGGAAGCCACGGGTACGGCTGTCGCCAGCGGCCCAGGCCAGGTCGCCAATACGCTGGAAACCGAACATGGAATAGAAGATGTAGAACGGGATCATCTGCACGCCGGTCACGCTGTAGGACGTGCCCGCCGCAATCCAGGACGAGAATGAACCGGCTTCGTTGATGCCTTCTTCCAGAATCTGGCCGTCCTTGGATTCCTTGTAGAACATGACCTGGTCAGCATCCTGTGGCTCATAGAGCTGGCCCAGGTGCGAGTAAATGCCCAGCTGGCGGAACATGCCTTCCATACCAAAGGTGCGGGCTTCATCCGGCACGATAGGTACCACGAATTTGCCCAGCGTCTTGTCACGCACCAGGGTGGAGAGAATGCGCACAAAGGCCATGGTGGTCGAGATTTCGCGCTCACCGGTGGCACCCAGCATGTTTTCAAAGGCGGAAAGCTCAGGCACGGTCAGTTCGTTGCCCTTGCGGCGGCGCGATGGCACAAAACCACCCATGGCTTCGCGACGCTGCTTCATGTATTGCATTTCCGGACTGTCATCTGCCGGCTTGTAGAAGGACAGGTTTTCTACCTGTTCGTCGGTCAGCGGCAGATCAAAACGATCACGGAACGCCTTCAGGGAGGCAATATCCATGCTCTTCTGCTGGTGGGTCGTGTTATGACCTTCACCAGCTTCACCCATGCCGTAGCCCTTGACCGTCTTGGCCAGGATCACGGTAGGTTGGCCCTTGTGGTTAACGGCAGAATGGTAGGCCGCGTACACCTTGTGTGGGTCGTGACCACCGCGATTGAGGCGCCAGATGTCCTCATCGGACATGGCCGCGACCATTTCCTTCAGCTCGGGATACTTGCCGAAGAAATGTTCGCGGGTATAGGCGCCACCCTTGGCCTTGAAGTTCTGGTATTCGCCGTCCACGGCTTCTTCCATGCGCTTCTTGAGCAGGCCGTCCTTGTCCATGGCCAGCAATGGATCCCAGTAGGAACCCCAGATCACCTTGAGCACATTCCAGCCGGAACCGCGGAAATCGGATTCCAGTTCCTGGATGATCTTGCCATTGCCGCGCACCGGACCGTCCAGACGTTGCAGGTTACAGTTGATGACGAAAATCAGGTTGTCGAGCTTTTCACGGGCGGCCAGCGAAATCGCACCCAGCGATTCCGGTTCGTCCATTTCACCGTCGCCGCAGAATACCCAGACCTTGCGATCGGAGGTATCGGCAATGCCGCGGTCATGCAGGTATTTCAGGAAGCGTGCCGTGTAAATGCCCTGCAATGGGCCCAGGCCCATGGACACCGTGGGGAATTGCCAGAAATCTGGCATCAGCCATGGGTGTGGGTAGGAAGACAGGCCATTGCCGCCGGTTTCCATACGAAAATTGGATAATTGTTCTTCAGTAATGCGGCCTTCAAGGAAGGCGCGGGCATATACCCCAGGGGACGAGTGACCCTGGAACAGCACCAGATCGCCGCCGAATTTATCGGAAGCGGCGCGGAAAAAGTGGTTGAACCCGGTGTCATACAGCGTGGCAGCAGACTGGAAGCTGGCAATGTGGCCGCCGACGCCAGGGGATTTTTCATTGGCGCGCAATACCGTCATGATTGCGTTCCAGCGCACCAGTGCGCGGATCTTGCGCTCCATGGCGGTGTCGCCAGGATGCTTGGGCTGCAGGTGGGCTGGAATGGTGTTAACGTAGGCCGTGGTGGCATTGTACGGAAGGTATGCGCCTGAGCGTCTTGCCTTGTCTACCAGGGTTTCGAGCAAAAAGTGCGCGCGTTCTGATCCCTCGTTCTCAAGTACCGCATCGATGGCTTCCAGCCACTCGTGGGTTTCTTGAGGGTCAATATCGGGGGTTAATGCCATGTGAGAAGTCTCCGGGAAACTTTTGTCTATGCTGTAGGTATAATCAGCCAAGGACTTATTGTTGTGCTTGAACTGAAGCTTGAGTGCCGAGGCAGTTTTTGACTGACTGACTTAAGGCGATATATTGGCTTTTTTGACTATTTTGGTCAAGTTAAGCATCTCCAGTAGATTTAAAACTTCTGCTGCTAAGTGCCCGCAAAATCTGAAAAATTTGTAACAAACTGTATACATTCCAAGAGGGTTTATGGCCATCCAATTAAAGCAAAATGCGGCATATGCTGATGCCAGCCAGCTTAACAACGCGACGCATATCCTGTTTGTACTCCCCGCCAAGCGGCCGCAGGATCTCCCTCATGCATCGGTGCTGGATGCCAGAATGAAGCGGCAGCGCAGTCTATATGCTGAGCTTGCCAAGTCCCCCTTGATCGCCGACTTGCCTGAAGGCGCCAGGGCAAGTTGGGTCGTGCTTGAGCAAAAGCAATCTGTGTTCCAGCGGCACACCCTGTTGCGCAAAGCGGTCAAGCCGCTGCTGGATGAGTCGCCAGCGCAATTGGTGATTGCGGTATATGGTGACGCGGAAGAGGCCGCGCAGGCAGCTGCAGAGGCTTTATATGTCACCGAAGTGAATGCGGCCGTGCTGCCCACCCGCAAATCCAAATCAAAAAAACATGCGCTCAAGACGATTCATCTCTATGGACACAAGCGTGCCGACAGCTTTGCGGCGGTGCGTGCGCGTGCCCAGGGCAATATTCTGGTGCGCCAGCTCACCGTGTTGCCACCGAATGAACTGACGCCCGCCCTCTATCGGGACCGTATCGCCGAGTTGGCAGCCAAGCATGGCTGGGACCATGAGAGCTTTGACATGAAGAAGCTCGGCAAAATGGGTGCCGGGGCATTTGTGGCTGTGGGCCAGGGTTCAGACCCGCAAGACGCCGCGATTGTGCATCTGCGCTATAAACCCAAGCATGCCAAAAAGCGCATCTCACTGGTGGGCAAGGGCATCTGTTTTGATACCGGCGGCCATAACCTCAAGCCTGCACGCTACATGAATGGCATGCATGAGGATATGAACGGCTCCGCCGTGGTGCTGGGGACCCTGCTTGCCGCTACCGAGGCGGGCTTGCCTGTGGAAATTGATGCCTGGCTTGCCATTGCGCAGAACCACATCGGTCCGCGAGCGTATAAGCAGAATGACGTCATTACCGCGCTCAACGGTACCACCATCGAGATTGTGCACACCGATGCCGAGGGCCGCATGGTGCTGGCGGATACGCTTACGTTGGCTTCACGCCAGAAGCCGGACTTGATGATCGACTTTGCCACGCTGACCGGCAGCATGGTAACAGCGGTGGGCAATCGCTACAGCGGTGTGCTGGGCAATCGCCCCGATATGCTGTGCCACGCGGTGGCGGCGGGTAACGAGGCGGGCGAGCGCGTGTGTGCATTCCCGTTCGATGCGGATTACGAAGAAGAGCTGGATAGCGATATTGCCGATATCAAGCAATGCACGCTGGATTCGGATGCCGATCATATTATTGCGGCGCGTTTCCTCTCGCGTTTTATCGAGGGCGATATTCCCTGGATGCATGTAGACCTCGCTGCCGTGAATCGCAAGGGCGGGCTGGGTGCCGTGGCTACCGATACCACCGGTTTCGGGGTCGGGTTTGCACTGAATGTGATAGCGGCGTTTATGGCGACCAAGGCATGAGCGCCGGCTGCAGGCATCACTAGATAGGACGCGGGCAGCCATGGCACACATCAAACCCATTACGGATCTGGACTGGTTGGTGCAATTCCCCGCGCTGATGGCACTGGAGCCCGAGGCGCGGAGCTTGCTGCTGAAGCATGCGCGCGTGGTCGAAGCCCCGGTCGGCACCATAGGCTATGAAGAGGGTACCCCTTGCCACGCTTATGTGCTGAGATTGGCGGGTCAATCGCGCGTGTTCAAACTTTCCAGCAGCGGCCGGGAGATTTTGCTGTACCGCGTGACGGGTGGCGAAACCTGCGTGCTGACTACCACCTGTCTGTTGGGTTCCAGCGACTATCCGGCATCGACCATCGTGGAGGAGCCGATACGCGACATCCTGGTGCCGGCCGCTGCCTTTCACGAAATGATGCTGGAGTCACGCGTGTTCCGCCGCTTTGTCATGGAAAACTATGGCGCCCTGATCAGTGACCTGATTGTGCTGCTGGATGAAGTGGCTTTTCATAGCCTGGACGCCAGGCTTGCCAAACTGCTGCTGGAGGAGCCGGGTGACCAGGTGCGTCGTACCCATCAGCAGCTTGCGGATGAACTGGGCACGGCACGTGAAGTGGTGAGCCGCCAGCTCAAGCGCTTCGAGCAAAAAGGCTGGCTGGCGCTGGGGCGTGGCAAACTGGAATTGCTGGATCGGGCTGCGCTGGAGCGCATGATTCATTAAGCCGTGTTTTTATACGGAAGCGTTGTGCGCGGATTTGCGGCGTTTGATCTGCCGCCACAGCCAGCTATCCGCCAGCTGCTGGTCATGCAGCATGTAGCGCATGGTTTTGAAATCTCCCAGCGCGTAAGTCGTGGTGCTCTTGGCGTTGTCATGGCCGCAAAACAGGATGCGGTCTCCGCGTTCAAGTGGGGTAGTGGCTTCTGGCAGCAGTAGCGGCTGATGGTTGCGTAATATCATCAACGGCACAATCGGCAGACTGGTTTCCCGATGATGCGGATTGCGCAGGATGTCCGCCAGCGTAATCGGTTCATGCGCCAGCATGTGGAACAGGGCGGGCGTGTTTTCCTGCGTAATGCTGATGGCCCAGGTTTCCGGCACATTTTCGCCCACGGTTTCCACCAGGCGCTGTATCAGGCTGTTGGCCCAGACATTGGTTTGCAGCCGGACTAGGCTGAGGAATTGCGCCAGCAGCGGTGAAATCATGTTGGCCAGGCATTCATGCGCAATGATGTCGCTGGGTTCCATGGTGATGTCGGCCTTGAAGTGCTCAAACAGCGCGGCGTTAAAGCGCTTGTTCTTGCGCAATACCACAAACAGATCCGGGTTCATCTCGCGCGCGGTCATCACGATAGACAGGTTGTTGATGTCGTCATTGGTGCCCGCCACGATACCCACCGCTTCATGCACCCCTGCCTGTTGCAGTGTCTCCTTCTCGGTGCCATTGCCCACGATACATTCCTTGCAGCCAGTACGCTCCGGGTCAGCCTCGATGATGGTGGTGACGATGTGCTCAAGCTCCAGATTCTGCACGACCGAACGGCCAAAGCGGCCATAGCCGCAAACGATCCATTTGCCGATGGGCGGGCAGATCGGCGATTTCAGGCTTTCCCCAGGCACGCCGGTCAACCATTCATGCAGCAGGTAAGTGCCAATGGCATGCACTTCCATCGCCAGATGATCGCCAAAAATCGTGTAGGGATTGATGATGTGGTCGGTGCCAAACGAGGCCATGTTGGACGCCGTCTGTTCGGTTTCGGCGCGCCCCAGCACGCGTAACTCCGGGCTGATCAGCTTCACTGCCACGGCAATGGCGAGATTGGCATGATCGTCATTGGTGAGCGCGGCCACTCCCTGGCACATCGGGTTTTTCAGCCCGGCACGCAGCAGGGTTTCGGGCAGCTTGGCATCCGCACACAGGTTGGGGATATCAAACTGGTAATCTTCCAGCTCCAGCTCATTGATGCGCTCCTGCTCCAGCTCGATCACCACCACGCGCACTTCATTTTTATCCAGTGCCCGCACCAGCAGGCTGCCGGTTTCGCCATAGCCGCAGACGATATAAAACGGTTCCATCAGATGGTTGACCTCACGCGCAAAGCGCGAGGTGGTAAAGGCCTGGCGCAAGCCTGGGTCCTGAAACAGGGTAATGATCTTACCGATGGCGTAAAACCAGGGGATCACCGTGAGGTAAATCGAAAACGACATCCACATGCGTTGTGCAGTGGAGTAAGGGAATGGTACTTCACCAAAGCCTATGGTGGTGGCGGTATAACTGATGACGTAAAACGCTTCAAAAATGCTGAGCCGCCATGGGTGACCATCCGGGTCAACGCCTGGCATGAGCGACATGCCGGCGACCGCGATGGTGTAGCTGACAATAACCGCGATGATAGGCAGGCGCATGCGCCTGAGAATCAGAAACAGGATGTTGTTCACGGCGTGGCGGCTTTGTGCTTGCCTTGGCCTAGCGCTTGATCTGGATGGTTTCTGCAATCAGCAGAACCACGGAGGTGATGTTGGCAAGCAGTGCGCCGCCCGAGAGCGAGACCACACTGACGATAACGCTGGGGTCATCACCCTGCGTGCCTGCTGCTGCCCAAAGGATAGCCGCGGCAATCAGTTGCAGATCCGCGACCAGGCTGGTGGCCAGGTGAATGGCCCCAATATGCGTGCGGTCGCCGAACTTGAGCACGGTGGCAATCAGATTCACCACAATCGCGACATACAGCTCATAGGCGTGGTGATGGTGCGGGTTATCAATGTCGCCGATAAAAAAGCCGAAATTCAGCGTCAATGCCAACAGGATAAAAAAACCGAAAATGACTTTCTCGAGATTCATGGTGTTCCCTTGTGCTGATGAGGCTAAAAGCGGTTGCCCATTATGCAGAGCTTACCGGGGCTGGACAAGCGTTGCCTGGGCCAGCAGCCAGGCGCCGGTTTGCAGCAGCAGGCGCTGGCATCGCTGGCTATGCAACAGCGTGTGGATGTGATGCGCTGCTGCTTGGTCATCCGGCTGCGTGGCATGGGCCGTATCCTGCAGCCAGTGGTATTCGGTCAGCAATGCAGCAGGCGTGGGTTTGAAGAGCTGCAATACGCTGAGCAGGTATTGCAAGGTGCTACGGATCTCGGCGATGGCATGCTGCTGGAGTTGAGTGTCGTCTGCTTCCAGCAAGGCTTGCTTGCTTTGTACTTGATGCAAGCATGCCCACACCAGTTTGGTCAGCGCCGCTTTATCCAGAGCTTGCGGCAATTCCAGCGCCAGGGTGGAAAACGATGGCGGCAGCGTGCGGTAGTGTCCATAACCGCGCTGTGCCTTGCTGATGTTTTCGATGGTGAGCGGAATATCTGCCTGCAAAGCCAGCGCCAGCGAAAATACCTGTGCGGCATCGCCACTTTTCAGTTCGATCTCGACTTCGCTGATGGTTTCGCGAATATGGCTGCCCACTTGCAGCTCGCCCAGATCAAAAGCCACTTCCAGCGCCGTGCCGTCAGGCATGCGCAGTTGCCATTCGGTGCGTTCCACATCCGTCACGAACAGGGGCTGCAAGGCATCGCGCAATTGCCGGTCGGCAAATATGGCAGCCAGCGCGGGTTCGGTGATTTTGCTGAAATCAGGCTCGCTGCCGCTGATAATGTCTTCCCATTCCATGCGCTGATGGAGGCCGGCGACGGAGGAGCCCGCGGCTTTTACCGCCTGAAACCAGCCGCCGGACATGCTGCGCACGCGCAGGCTGATTTCGGTATCCAGCAAACGCAGGTCGGGGGTGTCGAAGTACGTGCTGATGAGCTGGCGCGTAAGCGGGCCATGCTCCAGTCCATTTGCCAGCGCTGGGTGATTGAACAGGCGCGTTGTATCAGCCGCGTCTATGCGCAGCTTCAGTTCTATTTCATTAGGCATTGCGGTCTGCGTTCACCAGCCAGTGCAGCAACGGCGCCCATTGCTGCAAATCACGGGTGACCTGCGATGGGCGAATGTCAAACAGGCTGGCGCCTTGTTCGGCGACCAGTGCATAAATCTGCGCATCCCGCAGGTTGCCCATGACGGGGAAGCCGCTTTTATCCAGATAGCGCTGCAAATTTGCCGCCGAACGAGTACGGCTGTCGATGCGCATGCCGACGACAGCGACAAAGGTACGCTCCTTGCGCACGGCTTTTTCTTCGCGCAGGGTTTCCAGAAATTCCTGGCTGGCGCCAATATCAAATGCCGAGGGCTGGATGGGTACAATCACCCAGTCGGCTGTTTTTACAGCGTCGGTGAGCTTGTCGCCGCGCAGGCCAGCGGGAGAGTCGATGATGGTCCAGTCTGCACTCAGGCTGTCTGCGTGTCTGCCGCGACCATCCATGCCATGAATCAAGGGGAGTTGACTCGGTCTGCGCTCCAGCCATTGCAGGGAAGATTGCTGCCTGTCCATGTCCGACAGCACGACATGGCGTCCACGGCTGGCAAAGTACCCGGCAAGATTGGTGGCCAGTGTGGTTTTACCGCTGCCTCCCTTGGGGTTGGCGATCAGTACTGTTCTCAAATTTCAGTCTTCCTTGTTTGCCGGTCTGTTGTGCCAGCCAGTGGCTGACCACATTATTCTGCGCGGCATTTCTTCTTGTGTCTGTTTATGCTTGAGCGCTTGATTTTGCATGCTGAGCGTTATGGGATGCAACCAACAGGCTAGAGATATCTCTCAAGGTAACGCGTTTTATAGATGATCCGGCGAAATAACCGCACGCAAAATCGTCTGGTCCTCATGGGCGCGCTGGCGATTGCTCAGCCACCAGATATTGCCTTTCTTGACGCACCAGTACTGAATTTTTCCGCTCATGGCCAGCGCAGCCGCCATGCCCAGCGAGGGTTGATGCCCGACGACCAGCACGGCCCCCTGAGCCTTGGGCCAGCCGGCGGCTTGCAATACATCATGCGGAGCGGCGCCAGGGGCGAGGGCGTCGATTGTCGTGAAATCCATCCCCAATGCCAGCGCAGTTTGCTGGGTGCGCGTCGCTGGGCTCACGATAATGCGGGTAGCGGGGGGCAGGTGCTGGCGTAACCATTCGCCCATGACAGCGGCCTGTTTTTTACCATTGGCCGTGAGGGCGCGTGTGATGTCTGGTGAGGTGTCGTCTGCTTCGGCATGACGCCATAAAATGAGATCCATATAGCGTATCATTCTGTTAAGTTGAATATATCTTAGCGCCTGCACGGCGTATAACAAAGTGACATCTAAGTGAACCTGAAGTGAATCTCCAGATTTTCCTGAAAACACCGCACACATTAATGACCATGAGTCCCGCCGTGGTGGCGACCTTTGAGCGTTTGCTGGCGGTGGGTCGACGTGAATTCCTGACGACGACCATTGATGAGATATTGTGCAGCAGCGCGGGTCTTGCCAGCCAGCAAGACTGGCCGCTAGCCTCATTGGCGGCGCTGGCTGACGGCCTTTCATTGCCGACCGAGTATGTGTTTTTTGCCCAGCCTGTGCATCTGCAACTGCAGCGCGACTCTTTTACGATTGCCGGGCCTGAGGCCTTGTCGCTGCAAAAAGCAGAGGCGGATAGCTTGCTGACTTTATTGAATGAGCATTTTGCGGAGCAGGAACTTAAGTTTGTGCAGAGCCCGCATTGCGCTGATCGCTGGTATTTGCAGGTGCAAACGCCGCCGCATATTCAAACAACCCCGGTCGATGTGGCAGTGGGGCGCGATATTCGCAGCCTGTTGCCGCATGGGCAGGATGCGGCTTTCTGGAATGCTTTTTTGAATGAAGTGCAGATGTTGCTGTTCGAGCATCCGCTTAATCAGGCGCGCGAGGCGCAGGGCGCATTGCCGGTAAGCGGCGTGTGGGTCTATGGCGGCGGCGTCTTGCCATCGAAAGCAACCGGCGTCTTGCCCCTGCTCTTTGCTGAGGATGCCGTGGCGCGTGGTCTGGCTACCCTGCAGGCAGGCGAATGCCATGCGGTGCCGCAGGATATGCGCGAATTGCTACGACATGAAGCGACGCAGGCCTGGCTGGTTCCGGTTGAATCGGCAGCCGCGGTGGTGAATGGATTGCCCATGCTATGGCAGGCGCTACGTCGCGGGGGGCTAAGTCAGCTGGAATTGAATATTGCTTTGGGAGATCGGGTATTGCAGTGTCGCGTGAATAAATGGGATACCTATCAATTCTGGCGTAAATCCAGACCGTGGACGGAGGTGCTTGGTGGTTAATATTGTGAGACGCGAGCCTGACGAGGCTGCTGCTTCCACGCTGGTAGCCAGTGGCTTGTCGCCATTGCTGGCGCAGCTGCTTGCGGCGCGCGGAGTCAAAACGCCAGTGCAGCTTGAAGCCTCGCTCGCCGGGCTGATTCCTCCAGATCGTCTGACCAATAACACTCGCATGGCGGCTTTGCTGGCAGATGCGATTGTCGCAAAGCGCTCTCTGCTGGTTGTCGGCGATTATGATGCGGATGGGGCAACCGCCACCGCCGTGATGGTGCGCGGCTTGCGCATGCTGGGCGCGGTAGTGGATTTTCTGGTACCTAATCGCTTTGAGTATGGCTACGGCCTGACGCCGGAAATTGTGGAGCTTGCTGCCCAGTCGAAACCGGATTTCATCATCACCGTGGATAATGGCATTGCCAGCGTCGATGGGGTGGCGCGTGCTAATGCCCTGGGCATGTCCGTACTGGTGACGGATCACCATTTGCCCGGCGACCATGTGCCGGCAGCCGCCTGCATTGTGAATCCCAATCAGCATGGCTGCGATTTCCCCAGCAAGCATCTCGCTGGCGTGGGCGTGGCGTTTTATGTGATGTTGGCTTTGCGTGCCGAGATGCGGGCGAGAAGCTTGTTTGAGGGCAAGGCTGAGCCGAATTTGACTAGTCTGCTCGACTTGGTGGCCTTGGGCACGGTGGCTGACTTGGTCAAACTGGATGACAACAACCGCATTCTGGTTGAGCAGGGGCTGCGCCGTATTCGTGCCGGTCAGTGCAGCCCGGGTATTTTATGGCTGATGCGTCTGGCGGGCCGTGAGCCCGCCTCAAGTTGCGCGCAGGATCTTGGTTTCAGCGTGGGGCCAAGGCTGAATGCGGCAGGTCGCCTGGATGACATGACGCTGGGCATCAGCTGTCTTCTGGCTGAGGACGATCAGTCAGCCCATGCCATGGCCCAGCAGCTGCATGCCCTCAACCATGAACGTCGCAGCATAGAGGCGGATATGCAGGAAAGTGCGCTGGCTGAGCTGGATGGCCTGGATGCGGAAGGCCGCTACAGCCTGAGTTTGTATCAGCCGGACTGGCACCAGGGGGTGATAGGCATTCTGGCATCGCGCATCAAGGAGCGTTACCACCGTCCGGTGATTGCATTTGCCCAGGCAGGCGATGGGGTGCTCAAAGGTTCGGGGCGCTCCATACCCGGGTTGCATCTGCGCGACGCGCTGGATCTGCTGTCCAAGCGTGAGCCTGATCTGATACTCAAGTTTGGCGGACATGCCATGGCGGCCGGGTTGAGTATTCGCGAAGAGGATATGGAGCGTTTCCGGCTGGGGTTCGAGTCGGTGGTGACAGGGTTGCTGACCCCGGCGGATCTGGAGTCGATTATTGAAGTCGACGGCGCGCTGGCGCTGGATGACATGCACTGGGATGTAGCGGTGGCACTGCAGCGCCAGGTGTGGGGGCAGGGATTTCCTCCACCCATGTTTTGCGACGATTTTGAGGTGGTGGCGCAACGGATTGTCGGTGGCAAACATCTCAAGCTTACTTTATCGACCCGTGGACGCGCCGTGGATGCGATATTTTTCCGGCAGGAGGAGTTTTTGCCGCAGTATGTCACGGCGGTGTATGAATTGCAGACCAATGCCTTTAACGGCGCCCGCAACGTACAGTTGCTGATCAAGCACTGGCAGCCTGTGGCGGCGCAGTCAAATTGACTGCCGAGCAGGCTGCACGGTACCATTCGGAAAATTTTTAGGTATTCATATGCGTCGTAAGCTGGTGGTCGCTAATTGGAAAATGCATGGCGACCTTGCGCAAAACAAGGTGCTGTTTGATGCATTCAGGCAGCGGCTTGATCATTTGACCTCGGCCGATTTTGCCGTCTGCGTGCCATACCCTTATCTGTTTCAGGCGCAGCAGGAGCTGCAGGGCAGCCATATTGCCTGGGGCGCACAGAATGTTGCCAAGCATGAAGTCGGAGCATACACCGGAGAAGTCAGTGCGCGCATGCTCAAGGACTTTGGTGCCAGTTATGTGATTGTGGGGCACTCCGAGCGCAGTACCGCCTATTGCGAAAGCGACGAGAATATTGCCGCCAAATTTGTGGTGGCGCGCAAATCGGGCATCACGCCTGTGCTTTGCCTGGGAGAAACCCTGGCCGAGCGCGAGTCCGGCCTGTGTCATCAAGTGATTGCCAGCCAGATTGATGCCGTGCTGAAGACGGTGGGGGCTGGCGTGTTTGCACATGCGGTTGTTTCCTATGAACCGGTATGGGCTATCGGCACGGGTTTATCTGCAACACCGGAACAGGCGCAGCAGGTACATGCGTTTATCCGTGATAGAATCGCCGCGCTGGATGTGCATGCGGCAGAAACCGTAAGAATTCTGTATGGGGGTAGCGTAAATCCCCTAAATGCGTCACAATTATTCGTTATGCCGGATATAGACGGCGGTTTGATTGGCAGATGTTCATTGAATGCCAACGATTTTGAGGAAATTTGTCGCGCTGCTTGTCAGTAGATTTGATAAAATCAAACTAAAGCTGACTTAAGCAGTGGATTTGAGAGAACATGGAAACTTTAGTATCAATTGTGCACGTATTGGCTGCACTCGGTGTTATCGGATTGGTATTGCTTCAGCACGGCAAGGGTGCTGATATGGGCGCTGCTTTTGGTAGTGGTGCTTCAGGCAGCCTGTTCGGTGTTAGCGGATCCTCCAACTTCATGAGTCGTGCCACCGCTGTTTTTGTGGCCATCTTCTTTGCTACCAGCTTGACCCTGGCTTACATGTCTAGCCACCGCACCCAAGGTTCAAGCGTCGTCAAGCTCCCAACGAATTCTGTTGTTGCACCTGGCAAGGCAAGCGAAAGCGCGCCAGCCAAACCTGCTGAATCCTCACCAGCAAAGGATGTGCCGCAGTAATAGTTGTATTGGCTTTAGCAGCCAGACTTGCCGTCGTGGTGGAATTGGTAGACACGCTATCTTGAGGGGGTAGTGTCGAAAGACGTATGAGTTCGAGTCTCATCGACGGCACCAATAATTAAAATACTCAATCACAATTAGGTGCATTGAGTTAAATTGGGGCGTGAACATGCTGGAAAACTACTTTCCTATATTACTGTTCATCATCGTCGGTTTAGCCGTCGGTATAGCCCCTATTGTCCTTGGCAAAGTGGTGGCCCCCAGCCGCCCTGACGCCGAAAAAAATTCTCCCTATGAATGCGGCTTCGAAGCTTTCGAAGACGCTCGCATGAAATTCGACGTACGTTATTACCTCGTCGCTATCCTCTTTATCCTGTTCGATCTTGAAATCGCTTTCCTCTTCCCCTGGGCCGTTGTGCTGCAGGAGATTGGTCTTTTCGGTTTTATTGCCATGCTGGTTTTCCTGGGAATTCTGGTGGTGGGTTTCGTCTACGAATGGATGAAGGGGGCGCTCGAGTGGGAATAAACCTCAATCGCTGTCCTGATAATGTGCCATTGGCGGCGCATGTTCAGTCCGCTGCCTTGCTATCCATTACGCATATTGTTATCGCTCTGCTACCTGCTTTATGGCAAGTAGATGCCGACTACGGGGTCTCTGCATGAGTATTGAAGGTGTACTGGAAAAAGGGTTTGTCACGACCACGCTGGATACGGTCATCAATTACACGCGCACGGGTTCGCTGTGGCCGATGACGTTTGGTCTGGCGTGCTGTGCGGTGGAGATGATGCATGCGGGCGCATCCCGTTATGATCTGGACCGGTTTGGCATTGTATTCCGCCCAAGCCCCCGCCAATCCGATGTGATGATCGTGGCAGGCACTCTGGTCAATAAAATGGCGCCTGCGCTACGCAAGGTGTATGACCAGATGGCCGAGCCGCGCTGGGTCATTTCCATGGGCTCCTGTGCCAATGGCGGCGGTTACTACCATTACTCGTATGCTGTTGTTCGCGGCTGTGACCGTATCGTTCCTGTCGATGTATATGTGCCAGGTTGTCCACCGACAGCCGAGGCGCTGCTCTATGGCATCATCCAGTTGCAAAACAAAATCAAGCGTACCAATACTATCGCCAGGTGATCACATGAGCTCCCGTCTGCAACAACTTACCGCCAATATCGAGTCGGCGCTTGGAGACAAGCTGGGCCGTCTGGTGAGCCATGTCGGCGAATTGACGATTGAATGCTCGGTTGCCAATATGCTGGACGTCTGTCTTATCCTGCGAGACCATCCTTCGCTCAAGTTTGAACAGCTGATTGATCTCTGTGGCGTCGACTATGCCGAGTATGGGGAGGGCAGCTGGAGCGGGCTGCGTTTCGCCACGGTCTACCATTTTCTTTCCATCAGCTTGAATCAGCGTGTACGTTTGCGGGTATTCGCAGCAGATGATGATTTTCCCGTACTTCCTACGCTGGTGGATATGTGGCCGGTTGCCAACTGGTTTGAACGCGAGTCCTTCGACCTCTACGGCATCATGTATGAAGGCCATCCTGATTTGCGCCGCCTGCTCACCGACTATGGTTTTGTAGGCCACCCTTTCCGCAAGGATTTCCCGATGATAGGCAATGTGGAAATGCGCTATGACCCTGAGCAACAGCGCGTCATTTATCAGCCAGTGACGATTGATCCCCGCAACAACGTGCCACGTGTTATCCGTGACGAGGGCTTCCATCATGGCTGAAATTCGTAACTACACCATGAACTTCGGTCCCCAGCACCCGGCTGCGCACGGCGTGCTGCGACTGGTGCTGGAGCTGGATGGCGAAGTTATCCAGCGGGCGGATCCGCACATTGGCCTGTTGCACCGTGCGACGGAAAAACTGGCCGAGAATCGCACCTATCTGCAGTCCGTGCCTTATATGGATCGCCTCGACTATGTGTCGATGATGGCGAACGAGCATGCCTATGTCATGGCGATTGAAAAGCTGCTTGGACTCGAAGTCCCCATCCGCGCGCAATACATCCGCGTGATGTTCGATGAAATTACCCGTGTGCTGAATCACCTGCTGTGGCTGGGTGCGCATGCGCTGGACGTGGGGGCGATGACGGTGTTCCTGTACGCATTCCGCGAGCGTGAAGACCTGTTTGACTGCTATGAAGCCGTCTCTGGCGCTCGCATGCACGCTGCTTACTACCGGCCTGGCGGTGTCTATCGTGATTTGCCAGCCCGTATGCCGCAATACGAAAGCTCGACGGTACGCGCCAAGGATGAAATCAAGCGCCTCAATGAAAATCGCCAGGGCTCCTTGCTCGATTTCATTGAAGACTTTACCAACCGCTTCCCTGGGTATGTGGACGAATACGAAACCCTGCTGACCGATAACCGTATCTGGAAGCAGCGCACCGTCGGTATCGGCGTGGTAACGCCTGAGCGTGCACTGGCACTGGGCTTGTCTGGTCCGATGTTGCGTGGCTCGGGTTTCGCCTGGGATTTGCGCAAGAAACAGCCTTACGAAGTCTATGACAAGATGGATTTCGATATCCCGGTGGGAGTGAATGGTGACTGCTATGACCGTTACCTGGTGCGTATCGAAGAAATGCGCCAGTCCAACCGCATCATCAAGCAATGCATAGACTGGCTGCGCAAAAATCCTGGCCCGGTGATTACCGACAACCACAAGGTGGCACCGCCCGCCCGTGAAGGCATGAAGCAGGACATGGAATCGCTAATCCACCACTTCAAGCTGTTTACCGAAGGCTTTCATGTGCCCGCCGGAGAAGCCTATGCTGCGGTGGAACACCCTAAGGGGGAGTTTGGCATTTACCTGATTTCGGATGGAGCCAACAAGCCTTATCGTTTGAAAATTCGTGCGCCTGGTTTTCCGCATCTGGCAGCGCTGGATGAAATGACGCGCGGCCACATGATTGCCGACCTGGTGGCCATTATCGGTACACAGGATATCGTTTTCGGGGAGATTGATCGCTAATGTTGTCTCAGGAATCCCTCGCCAAGATAGATCGCGAATTGACCAAATACCCGGCTGACCGTCGTCAGGCAGCCGTCATGTCCGCCTTGCGTATTGCCCAGGATGAAAAAGGCTGGTTGTCCAAAGATACAGTGGCCTTTGTGGCTGAGTATCTGGGTATCCCGCCGATTGCCGCTCTGGAAGTCGCCAGTTTCTACAATATGTATGAACTGGAACCGGTAGGGCAGTACAAGATCACCGTCTGTACCAATATCTCCTGCATGCTGCGTGACTCCGATGTCATTGTGGACCATTTGCAGGAGCGCCTCGGTATCGGCTTCAACGAAACCACGCCTGATGGCAAATTCACACTCAAAGAAGGCGAGTGCATGGGCTGTTGCGGCGGTGCGCCTTTGTTCCATATCAACAACAAGCGCATGTGTGAATTCCTGACCAAGGAAAAAGTGGATGCGATTCTGGAGGAGTTGAAGTAATGGCTGCTTTTGATACGCCTGTTCAACATCGCTCCGACAAGGAAACTCTGGTCTGCCTGCGCACGCTGGGGCAGCCTGATCCCGCATCGCTGCAAGCCTATCTGAATGTGGGCGGCTACAAGCAATTGCAACGCCTGGTGCAGGATAAGGTGAAAGCCACCGACGTCATCACTCAGGTCAAGCTTTCCGGTCTGCGCGGCCGCGGTGGCGCTGGTTTTCCTACCGGTCTCAAGTGGAGCTTCATGCCGCGTTATTACGATGGCACCAAGTATCTGGTATGCAATACCGATGAAGGCGAGCCCGGTACCTTCAAGGACCGCGACATCATCCGCTACAACCCGCATCAGCTGATCGAAGGCATGGCCATCGCTGCCTATACGCTGGGTGCGCGCGTCGGCTACAACTACATACACGGTGAAATCTGGCAGGACTACGAGATATTCGAGCGTGCGCTGGATGAAGCGCGTGCTGCTGGCTTCATAGGCGAAAACCTGTTCGGCACCACCTTCAGTTTTGATCTGTTTGCCGTGCATGGCTATGGCGCTTACATCTGCGGTGAAGAAACCGCACTGATCGAATCGATCGAAGGCAAGAAGGGCCAGCCGCGTTTCAAGCCGCCATTCCCCGCCAGTTACGGCGTGTTCGGCAAGCCGACCAATGTCAACAATACCGAGTCCTACACATCGATACCCTGGATACTTGAGCATGGCGGCGATGCCTTCCAGGCGCTGGGTGTGCCAAACTCAGGCGGCACCAAGCTGTTCTCGGTGTCCGGCCATGTTGAGCGCCCAGGCAATTACGAAGTGCGTATGGGCATGCCATTTACCGAACTGCTCGATATCGCCGGTGGCGTCTGGAAAGGTCGCCAGCTGAAGGCCGTGATTCCTGGAGGCCCATCGACGGCCGTCATGCCCGCTGCCGCCATCATGGGTGCGACCATGGATTACGATGGCTTGTCCAAGGCAGGTTCAAGCCTGGGTGCAGGATCCATGATCGTGATGGATGAAACCACCTGCATGGTGAAAACCCTGAAACGTCTCTCGTATTTCTTCTATGAAGAATCCTGCGGTCAATGCACGCCGTGCCGTGAAGGTACAGGCTGGCTTTACCGCGTGGTGAAACGTATTGTCGAGGGTGAAGGTCGCATGGGCGATCTTGATCTCCTGACCGATGTGAGCAGCAATATCTCCGGCCGCACGATTTGCGCGCTGGGCGATGCCGCTGCTACGCCGGTGCTCAGTTTCATCAAGCATTTCCGTCCCGAATTCGAATATTACATTCAGCATGGCAAGTCCATGGTGACGGGCAAGGCGGAGTGATGGTCATGACCACGTACACATGTAATTTCAGTCGTGATAAAGCCAGCCAGCTGGCGTTCTTGCGTGTGCCCGGGGTTGAACATGGCTTTTCAGTGTTAGGCTTTTCAAGGTTAGTACCATGCTGAATATAGAGATAGACGGCAAAGCCGTAGAAGTCGATCACGGCACCACGATCATCGATGCAGCGGACAAGCTTGGCATTGCCATTCCGCGTTTCTGCTATCACAAAAAACTCTCCGTAGCCGCCAATTGCCGCATGTGCCTGGTGCAGGTCGAGAAGTTTGCAAAGCCTTTGCCTGCCTGCGCAACCCCGGTTGCTGATGGCATGAAAATTTTCACCCGCTCCAAAGCCGCCGTGGAAGCACAGAAAAGCGTCATGGAGTTCCTGCTGATCAATCACCCGCTGGATTGCCCGATTTGCGATCAGGGCGGCGAGTGTGACCTGCAGGATATCGCCGTTGCTTACGGCGCCCCCGCTTCGCGCTATGCCGAAGAAAAGCGGGTGGTACTGAACAAGAATATCGGCCCATTGGTCTCTACCGACATGACCCGCTGCATTCAGTGCACGCGCTGCGTTCGCTTCCTCAAGGAAGTCGGCGGCATGATGGAACTGGGCATGGTCGGCCGTGGCGAGCATGCCGAGATTACTGCTTATGTCGACAAGAGTGTCGACTCTGAACTATCCGGCAACATCATTGATTTGTGCCCCGTGGGCGCACTCACCAGCAAGCCATTCCGCTACAAAGCCCGTACCTGGGAACTGACGCGCCGTCCTTCCATTGCACCGCATGATGGTCTGGGTTCGCAGATCGAAGTGCATATCAAGGATGGCAAAGTGCTGCGCGTACTGCCGCGCGAAAAAGAAAGCATCAATGAATGCTGGCTGTCTGACCGTGACCGTTTTTCCTATGAAGGCCTGAACAGCCCCGACCGTCTGACCGTGCCTATGATCAAGCATCATGGTGAGTGGCACGAAACCGATTGGAAGACAGCACTGGAATTTGCAGCAGGCCAGCTCAAGGACATTACCAATGCCGATGGCGGCGAGCAGCTGGGCGTGCTGGTTTCACCCAACAGCACCATGGAAGAGGCCTACCTTGCCAAGCAGATTGCGCATGGCCTGGGCTCCATCAATATTGATTATCGCCTGCGCCAGACCGACTTCCGCCTGGATGGCAAGCGCATGGGGACGCCGTGGATGGGCTGCAATATCCCTGACCTGCAAGAGATGGATCGCATCCTGGTTATCGGTAGCAATCTGCGCAATGAGCACCCGCTGCTGGCAAATCGTATTCGTAAGGCAGTGGCCCAGGGCGCCGAGCTGTCGCTGGTCAACCCGATGGATGATGATCAGTTGATGGCCGTCAAGCACAAGGCGATCTGCACCCCGAACGATATGGTCAACGTGCTGGCGCAGATACTGAAAGCCATGTCAGGCTTGCAACGCCTGTCGCTGTGTTTGCCAAAGTCACTTAATGATCTGCTGGAAACCGTCCGCGTGTGGGATAACTCGCAAGCCATGGCAGAAAGCCTCGCCGGTTTGGGCAAGGAAGTCGACCTCGTCAGCCCGCGCACCGGTATTTTCCTGGGCAATATTGCCCAAAGTCATCCTCGCTTTACCGAGCTTTATAGTCTGGCTGAAGCCATTGCATCGCTCTGCGGCGCTACCTTTGGCATCCTGTCGCCAGCAGCCAATAGCACCGGTGCCCATCTGGTGGGCGCCCTGCCAGGCGAGCACGGCCTGAATGCCAAAGCCATGCTGGAGTCACCTCGCAAGGCTTACCTGCTGGTGAATGTGGAGCCCGAGCTGGATTGCCATCATGCTGCGCAGGCCCGCCAGGCCATTGCGGAAGCCGAATGCGTGATCGCATTGACAGCATACAAATCCGAGGCGCTGGAGCATGCCGATGTGCTGCTGCCAATTGCCCCATTTACCGAGACCTCCGGCACCTACATGAGCATGGAAGGGCGCGTGCAGAGTTTTACCGCGGTGACCAAGCCCTTGGGCGAATGCCGTCCGGGCTGGAAGGTATTACGCGTGTTGGGCAATACCCTGGGCTTGTCCGGTTTTGATTTTGATAGCAGTGAGCAGGTTAAAAACGCGATTTTTGGCGGTCAGAAACCTTCTACTGTGGTCTGGAATTCGCTCAATAACAATCTGCGCGAGCTGATCGAAATTCAGGTCAAGATCAAATCCAATGTCTTGCAGCGCCTGGGCGAAGTACCGCAGTTCCAGTCCGATGCCATCGTGCGTCGCTCACCGCCATTGCAGAAAACCCGTGCCGTGCAGGCTCCGGTAGCTGCCATGCATAGTCAGCTGCTTACAGAGCTGGGCCTGGACGATGGTGAAATGGTCACCGTGAAGCAGGGGGTGGCAAGTGTGCTGCTTAAAGCCAAGCGTGATGATGGCCTGCCACATGGCGTGGTGCGCGTACCGACCGCTCTGCCTGTAACCAGCCTGCTGGGTGATCTCATGGGTGAAATCGAGGTGACACGCGCATGATCGCCTTTATGCAAAATCTGTTGGGTCCCGCGTGGCCCGTGGTCTGGACCCTGGTCAAGATCATTGCCATCGTGGCCCCCATCATGGGCGCGGTGGCTTACCTGACCCTGGCTGAACGCAAGGTGATTGGCTTCATGCAGGTGCGCATGGGCCCTAACCGTGTGGGCTATTTTGGCCTGTTGCAGCCGATTGCCGATGGCCTGAAGCTGCTGATGAAGGAAATCATCATCCCTTCCGCGGCCAATAAAACCTTGTTCCTGCTGGGACCCGTGCTGGCGATTGCGCCTGCGCTGGCGGCCTGGGCCGTGGTGCCGTTTGATGTGGACATGATCCTGGCCGATATTGACGCTGGCTTGCTGTATATCCTCGCCATGACTTCGGTGGCCGTATATGGCGTGATCATCGCCGGTTGGGCATCCAACTCCAAGTATGCCTTCCTTGGCTCGCTTCGCTCGGCGGCCCAGATTGTTTCCTACGAAATCGCCATGGGCTTTGCACTGGTAGGTGTGCTGATGTGTGCCGGCAGCCTGAATCTGGGCAAGATCGTGGTCGCGCAGGCGGGCGGGTTCTGGCAATGGTACTGGTTGCCCTTGTTCCCCTTGTTTATTGTTTACTTTATCAGTGCAGTTGCGGAAACCAATCGCGCCCCATTTGACGTGGCCGAAGGCGAATCAGAAATTGTCGCGGGTTTCCATGTGGAATACTCGGGCATGGCGTTTGCCGTGTTCTTCCTGGCTGAATACGCCAACATGATACTGGTCTGCATGCTGGCGGCCATCATGTTCCTTGGTGGCTGGCAGCCTCTGCTTGACGTAGCGCCTTTCAACATGATCCCGGGCTTACTGTGGCTGATCATCAAGGTGGCGCTGCTGTTGTTCTTCTTCCTTTGGTTTCGGGCTACTTTCCCGCGTTATCGCTATGACCAGATCATGCGACTGGGCTGGAAGGTGTTTATTCCTATCACGCTTGTTTGGATCATCGTGGTTGGCGGTCTGATGCAGACCCCGCTGGCCTATCTGTTCCACTGAGACCATTATGCTAGCCAAGATCAAAACCGTATTATCAAGCCTGATGCTGGTCGAGTTGCTGAAAGGCATGGCGCTGACCGGACGTTATTTTTTCGCGCGCAAGATCACCATTCAGTTTCCGGAAGAGCGCACTCCCATGAGCCCACGCTTCCGTGGTCTGCATGCCTTGCGCCGCTACCCCAATGGCGAGGAGCGCTGCATTGCCTGCAAGCTGTGCGAAGCTGTTTGCCCGGCCATGGCGATCACTATCGAATCTGAGCAGCGCGAAGACAATACGCGCCGCACCACACGCTACGATATCGATCTGACCAAATGCATTTTCTGCGGCTTCTGCGAAGAATCATGCCCGGTCGACTCCATTGTGGAAACGCGGATTTTTGATTACCACGGCGAGAAGCGCGGCGATTTGCTTTATACCAAGCCCATGCTGCTGGAGGTGGGCGATAAATATGAAACCCAGATTGCGGCGGATCGCAGTGCGGACGCCAAATACCGCTAATTTAGCGTGCCAATAAACACGAGCGACGGATACGAATAACCATGCGCCCTACATCAACCGAGCTGACTAGATGAATTTCAACGACTACGTATTCTATGTCCTGGCGGCTATCCTGCTGTTTGCTGGCTTGCGCGTCATTACTTCACGCAATCCGGTGCATGCCGCCTTGCATCTGGTGCTGGCCTTTTTTACCGCCGCCGGTATCTGGCTGCTGTTGGAAGCCGAGTTTCTGGCGATTGCGCTGGTGCTGGTTTACGTGGGCGCAGTGATGGTGCTGTTCCTGTTTGTGGTGATGATGCTGGATATCAATCTCGACAAGCTGCGTGAAGGTTTCTGGGAAGCACTGCCGATTGCCTTGCCTGTGGGCATTCTGATGACACTGGAAATGGTCATGATTCTGGGCTCCAAGCACTTTGGTGTAGACCGTGTTGCGACCCCAGCGCCGCATCCCGCTGGCTACAGCAATACTGCCGAGCTTGGGCGTCAGCTGTATACCGATTACCTGCTGCCGTTTGAGCTAGCATCCGTGGTGCTGCTGGTGGCGATTGTGGCGGCCATTGCGCTGACCCTTCGTGACCGCAAGGATTCGAAATTCATTGACCCGGCCGAGCAGGTCAAGGTCAAGCGTGCAGATCGTATTCGCATGGTGAGCATGCCTGCCGATGTGGAAATCCCGGCAGCTGCCGAGACCGAAGGAAAGGACAAGGCGTAATGGTTGGACTCTCGCATTACCTCATACTGGGTTCATTGCTGTTTGCCATCAGCGTGGTTGGCATTTTCCTTAACCGCAAAAACGTCATCGTGCTGCTGATGGCAATTGAGCTCATGCTGCTGGCGGTTAACCTCAACTTTATTGCCTTCTCGCATTATCTGCAGGATACGGCTGGCCAGGTGTTCGTGTTCTTCATTCTGACGGTGGCGGCGGCAGAGTCTGCCATTGGCCTCGCCATTCTGGTGGTGCTGTTCAGAAACCTGAAAACCATTAACGTCGATGACATCAACAGTCTCAAGGGTTAAGCGGAAAATAACAAATGACTGACATGCAAACCATCTATCTGCTGATTCCGCTCTTGCCACTGGTGGCAGCGACCATTGTGGGCCTGTTTGGCCGCATGCTGCCGCGCGCTGCTGCACACTGGCTCACCATTGCTGGTGTGGCAGGTGCCTTTGCGCTGTCGGTGGTGGTGTTCAATGATGTGTTGCAGGGCAGGGTGTTCAACGGCACGGTCTACACCTGGCTGACCAGTGGCGATACCAGCTTTGAAGTCGGTTTCCTGATCGACCGGCTGACAGCTGTCATGATGCTGGTGGTGACCTTTGTTTCGCTGATGGTGCACGTCTACACCATAGGCTACATGGCCGAAGATCCTGGCTATAGCCGCTTCTTCAGCTACATCTCGCTGTTTACCTTCTCCATGCTGATGCTGGTGATGAGCAACAACTTCATGCAGCTCTTCTTCGGCTGGGAAGCGGTGGGCCTGGTGTCCTATCTGCTGATTGGTTTCTGGTACACACGTCCAACCGCCATCTACGCCAATCTCAAGGCTTTCCTGGTTAACCGCGTGGGCGATTTCGGCTTCCTGCTCGGCATTGCCATGGTGCTGTATTTCTTTGGCAGCCTGGATTACGCCGCCGTGTTCTCCATCGCACCGCAGTTTGCCGATGCCACGGTCAGCATCATCCCCAATACCGAATGGTCGCTGCTGACGGTGATTTGCATCCTGCTGTTCATCGGCGCCATGGGTAAATCGGCGCAAGTGCCTTTGCATGTGTGGCTGCCAGATTCCATGGAAGGCCCAACCCCTATCTCCGCGCTGATCCACGCGGCCACCATGGTGACCGCCGGTATTTTCATGGTGGCGCGTATGTCGCCGCTGTTTGAAATGTCGACTACCGCCTTGTCCACCGTGATGGTCATCGGCGCAATTACTGCCCTGTTCATGGGCTTTCTCGGCATTATCCAGAACGACATCAAGCGCGTGGTGGCATATTCCACGCTATCGCAGCTGGGATACATGACAGTGGCACTGGGCGCATCGGCCTACTCCGTGGCCATCTTCCACCTCATGACCCATGCCTTCTTCAAGGCCTTGCTGTTCCTGGCCGCCGGTTCTGTGATCATGGGCATGCACCACGATCAGGACATCCGCAATATGGGTGGCCTGCGCAAATACATGAAGATCACCTGGATCACCTCGCTGATTGGCTCCCTGGCGCTGATCGGCACGCCATTGCTGTCCGGCTTCTATTCCAAGGATTCGATTATCGAAGCCGTCAAGCTGTCGCATATCCCCGGCAGTGGCTTTGCCTACTTTGCCGTGCTTGCTGGCGTGTTTGTGACGGCGTTTTACTCCTTCCGCATGTATTTCCTGGTATTCCATGGCAAGGAGCGCTGGATGGAAAAAACGGCGCACGCGCATGACCACCATGATGCCCATGCCGATGATGATCATGATCACGACGAGCATCACCACGGCCTGGGCCCGCACGACAAGCCGCACGAGTCGCCCTGGGTGGTGACCCTGCCGCTGATCGCACTGGCGATCCCATCGCTGGTTATCGGCTATATCGCCATTGGCCCCATGCTGTTCGGACATTTCTTTGATGGCGTGATCTTTGTGGATACCGAGGCACACCCCGTCATGCATGAGCTGGCGCATCATTTCCATGGCGCAGGTGCCATGGCGCTGCATGCCCTGACCAGCCTGCCTTTCATTTTTGCCCTGGCCGGTGTGGTGCTGTCGTGGTTTTTCTACATGAAGCGGCCGGACATCCCTGCCGCCATCCAGAAGCGTTGCGGCTGGCTGTATCGCCTGATGGAAAACAAATATGGGTTTGATACCTTTAACGAGAAGGTATTCGCCGGTGGCTCGCGCTTCTTGGGCGGCAAGCTTTGGGGCATAGGCGACGTCAAGTGGATCGATGGTTATCTGGTCAACGGCACCGCACGCCTGATTGGTCGCATTTCCGGCATTATCCGGCACTTGCAGTCCGGCCTGATCTATCACTACGCCTTTGCCATGATCATCGGCGTGTTCCTGTTACTGTCCTTGTTCATGAAAGTATAAGCGGTGGATTGGCCTATTCTTAGTCTAAGTATCTGGGTACCTATTTTCGCCGGGGTGCTGGTGCTGTGCACGGGCGGTGATCAAAACGCACGTCTGGCGCGCTGGCTGGCCTTGTTCGGCAGTATCGCGGCTTTCCTCGTCACGCTGCCTTTGTATACCCATTTCAACATGATGGATGGCGGCTTTCAGTTTCAGGAAGGCCACCGCTGGATCACCTCCTTCAATATCAATTACCACCTGGGTGTTGATGGCCTGGCCGTACCGCTGATCATCCTCACCAGCTTTACCACGGTGATAGTGGTGATTGCCGGCTGGGAAGTGATCGAGAAGCGCGTGGCGCAATACATGGCGGCATTCCTGATCATGTCTGGATTGATGATCGGCGTGTTTGCCGCGCTGGATGCCATTCTTTACTACATGTTCTGGGAAGCGATGCTGATCCCGATGTTCCTGGTGATCGGTATCTGGGGTGGGCCTAACCGCGTCTATGCCACCATCAAGTTCTTCCTGTATACCTTTATCGGCTCTCTGCTGATGCTGGTAGCTTTCATCTATCTCTATCACCAGAGCAACAGCTTTGAACTGGTGGATTACTACCAGCTGCCGCTCAGCTTCAAGGCGCAGATCCTGATCTTCCTGGCCTTCTTCATGGCGTTTGCCGTCAAGGTGCCGATGTGGCCTGTGCATACCTGGCTGCCGGATGCCCACGTGGAGGCGCCAACGGGTGGTTCCGTGGTGCTGGCGGCCATTGCCCTTAAGCTTGGCGGCTACAGCTTCCTGCGCTTTGCCATGCCGATAGCTCCAGATGCTGCGCATTACCTCTCCGGTTTCATGATCACGCTGTCCCTGATTGCCGTGGTGTATATCGCCTTGGTGGCGCTGGTGCAAAAGGACATGAAAAAGTTGATCGCCTATTCGTCGATTTCGCACATGGGTTTTGTCACCCTGGGCTTCTTCATTTTCAATCCGCTGGGTATGGAAGGCGCGATTGTGCAGATGATTTCGCACGGCTTTGTATCCAGTGCCATGTTCCTGTCGGTGGGCGTGCTGTATGACCGCATGCATAGCCGCCAGATCGCCGATTACGGCGGTGTGGTCAACACCATGCCAACATTTGCCGCCTTTGCTGTGCTGTTTGGCATGGCCAATGCCGGTCTGCCAGGCACCTCCGGCTTTGTGGGGGAATTCATGGTGATTCTGGGCGCCTTGCAAGCCAACTTCTGGTTTGCCTTCCTTGCCTCCACCACGTTGATCCTGGGCGCAGCCTATACCCTGTGGATGGTGAAGCGCGTGTTCTATGGTGAGATCGGCAATGCCCATGTGGCCGCGCTGAAAGACCTGAATCGCCGCGAGTTTTTCATCCTGTCGGTGCTGGCTGTGCTGGTAATCGGGTTTGGCGTGTATCCGCACCCGATTACCGAAATGACACACGCCACTGTGAACAACCTGCTCGCGCACATGGCGCAGAGCAAGCTGCTTTGATAATGCCTAGATAACAAGCGAACCAGCCAATGAACGCGATTCAATCCGACCTGTATGCCGCCTTGCCGGAGATCATCATTCTCTGTATGGCGATGTTCGTGCTGCTTCTGGACCTATTCCTCAAGTCACACAATCGCTCCCTGATATACATCTTTACCCAGCTGGGCCTCGCAGCGGCGGCAGTCGTCACGGCGTGCACGCATAATGTCTCGGTAGTGAGCTATGCCTTCAATGGCATGTTTGTCGATGACCCCTTGTCCGATGTGCTCAAGCTGATGATGTACCTGACAACATCGGTGATGCTGGTCTACACCCGCCAATATGTCTCGTTGCGTGACATGTTCCGTGGCGAGTATTTTGCCCTCACGCTGTTTGCCTTGCTGGGCATGATGATCATGGTCTCCGGCCAGCACTTCCTCACGCTCTACATGGGCCTGGAACTGCTGTCGCTGTGTCTGTATGCACTGGTTGCGATGGACAGGGACAACCCGCGCGCCACCGAAGCCGCCATGAAGTATTTTGTGCTGGGTGCGCTGTCTTCCGGCATGCTGCTGTACGGCATGTCCATGCTGTACGGCGTGACGGGCACGCTGGATGTTGCCGAAGTCGCCAACGCCTTGCTGCAAGGCGCGCCTGACCATGCCGTGCTGGTATTGGGCGTGGTATTCCTGATTGCAGGCCTGGGCTTCAAGCTCGGTGCCGTGCCTTTCCAGATGTGGGTGCCGGATGTCTACCATGGCGCGCCCACGGCCGTCACGCTATTCATTGGCTCGGTAACCAAGCTGGCCGCGTTTGCCTTCATGATCCGTCTGCTGATTCAAGGGCTCTATGTGCTCGCCATCGATTGGCAGGGCATGCTGGCGATCATGGCTGTGTTGTCCATCCTCATCGGCAATATCACCGCCATAGCGCAAACCAATCTCAAGCGCATGCTGGCCTATTCCACCATCTCGCATGTGGGCTACCTGCTATATGGCTTTATGAGTGCGGGCACCAATGGTTATGTGTCCGCCATGTTTTACATCATGGCCTATGTGCTGATGACCCTGGGCGGCTTCGGCATCATGCTCTTGCTCTCACGGAAAGGCTTTGAGGCCGATAACCTGGAAGACCTGAAAGGCCTCAACCAGCGCAGCCCATGGTATGCCTTCCTCATGCTCATCATCATGTTCTCCATGGCCGGTGTGCCACCTACGCTGGGCTTCTACGCCAAGTTTGCCGTGCTGCAGGCCGCGCTACAGGCTGGCTTTGTTGGCCTCGTCATCTTCGCCGTGGTCATGGCCGCGATTGGTGGTTTCTACTACCTGCGCGTGGTCAAACTCATGTACTTTGATGAACCACTGGATAACACGCCGATCAAAGCCCCGATCGACATGAAAGTGCTGCTCAGCCTGAATGCGCTGCTGTTGCTTGCGCTCGGCATGTTCCCGCAACGATTGATGGATATTTGCGCTTACGCCATCACCCACAGTTTTCAATAAGTAGCTGACATGACACAAACGATTTTGCTGTTGCTGGCCCTGGTGCTGGCGAATATGCCCTGGTTTTCCGAACGCCTGTTTTTCGTGATCCCGCTTAAAGGCGGCACCAAGCACACTGGCTGGTGCTTGCTCGAACTCATCGTGATGTACTTCGTCACCGGTGGCATCGCCCACTACGCCGAACTCTCCACCATGGGTCAGGCATTCCCCCAAGGCTGGGAATTCTATGCCACCACCGGCAGCCTGTTCCTCGTCTTCGCCTTCCCCGGCTTCGTCTACCGCTACTTCTGGCTCAACCGCGCCTGAGCCTGCATTATCAAGCCGCCAGCACTCAGTGAGGGCGGCCTGTCAGTTGAATTTTGCTTTCAGCAACTGGATAATAAAGCCTCCTTTCGCCATCACCCGCATGGCTTCCGGGGTGTAGCTTAGCCTGGTAGAGCGCCGCGTTCGGGACGCGGAGGCCGGAGGTTCGAATCCTCTCACCCCGACCAAACACTCATAAAAATCGTCTATCAATGTTCGTAATATCGAACATTGGCTCACAACTTCTATGGAAGCACTTTTTTAAAAAGACTGTATTTGGCTTTGCGGAAATCAGCTACAAGATTTCTTTAAATTTGGTGGTAGCCATGTTGTAATTCAAACACCTGATATGCCTATGCAAGCGATAACAAGAGATATGTATTTGAACCTTATTAAGCAAGGTAAATAAAAATGGTGACTAAGTTCGCTCCTCAAAGTTATCGAGATACTTTGGGTACAATCGTTTCAGCATTCCTTACAGCCCCGGATTTTTACTGTAGCCCTATCGGCAGAAATTTAACTTACGATGAGATTTTTGGGGATATTTTGTATGGAGTTGAAGGTGTAAAGGCTAAAACTAAAGTACCTGAAAAATTGGAAATCATAGAACAGGTGATTGCAAAACTTCATGAAGCAAGGGCTGCGTTGGAAGCCAACGAGGAGCGAGCAGGGATCATGGCTTTAGCAGATGCAAAGGAGCTCTTCAGAAGTATTAGATTAGCGGGTAGAAAATAACCCGCTCAACATGTGACCGACGCGCAAGGCACTATCCTGGTCCGTGACGAAATCACCGGCAGCATCGAGCGCCCCAACTACCGCTACAACAGCGCCGCCTTTAATCCCGGCAGTGTCGCCAACAAGGTCACGCGGTAACGGCTAACGGGTAGGGGATGTCAGGAATGACGGCGGTAGTGGAGGACGCGCCTGCTTGCCGATACTAAGCAGTAATCCAGCGCATGCGCATAGCCGAATGCCGCGCTATCGCTTAAACTCAAGTCTAGCCATCTACCAATTGATTACCCCCCATGCACAACGACAACGACCTCATCGAAACCCCCATCTCTTCTGAAGTAATCGCCTCGGGCGGCATGCTGACGGCACGCCGTGACCAGGTGCGCTTGCCTAATGGCGGGCAAAGTCAGCGCGAGTATGTATTGCACCCCGGGGCTGTGGTGATGGTGGCACTGCTGGATAACGGCCATCTGATACTGGAGCGGCAGTTCCGCTACCCTTTGCGTCGGGTGTTTATTGAGTTGCCTGCGGGCAAGATTGATCAGGGTGAGGCGCCGCTGCTGACCGGGCAGCGCGAGTTGCTGGAGGAAACTGGCTACACCGCCAAGGAGTGGGTGTATCTGGGCTTGCAGCACCCCTGCATCGGCTACTCAAATGAGGTGATTCATATCTATCTGGCACGTGGCCTTACTGCCGGTGAGCACAAGCGCGATGAAGATGAGGCTTTGCATATTATCGATGCCAGCTTGCAGGATTGCCTGGCGATGGTGCAGCGCGGCGAGATTACCGATGGCAAAACCATCGTGGCGTTGATGTGGGCGGAGAAGTATTTGTCTGGCCAATGGCAGCCGATGCCAGCGCAGGCTTGAGATGACAGATCGCGCACTGGTAGTGGGCTGCGGTGATCTGGGGCAGGCGGTGGCAAGCCTGCTGCAGGATACCGGGCTGGAGGTGTATGGGCTGAAGCGCAGCGCCACGGACTTGCCGGCTGGCGTGCATCTGCTGCAGGCGGACGTGACGCAGCCTGAAACCTTGCAGGGGTTGGCGGCCTTGAAGCCTCGTATCGTGATTTATTGTGTGGCGGCGGATGCGCATCGCGATGACAGTTACCGTGCGCATTATGTGGATGGTTTGCGCAATACCCTGGCGGCCCTGCGGCAAGCGCCACCTGAGCATGTGTTTTTTGTTTCCAGCACGGGCGTGTACGGGCAGGTGAGCGATGATCTGCTGGATGAAGCCACGATACCGGTGCCGGATGGTTTCAGTGGTGAACGCATGTTGCAGGCAGAGCAGTTATTGGCGCGTGAGTATCCTGCCGCGCATACGATTCTGCGTTTCTCGGGCATCTACGGCCCTGGCCGCCGCCGTATGCTGGACCTGGCGCGTGAGCCTGCGCGCTGGCCCGCGCAAAATGGCTGGACCAACCGCATCCACCGGGATGATGGGGCGGCCGCGATTGCTTACCTGGTCAAGCAGCTGTTTGCAGGCAAGCCGGTGGAGCCGCTGTATGTGGTGACGGATGACCGGCCCGCCTCGCAATACGAGGTGCTGCAATGGCTGGCGCAGCAGATGGGCGTGCCGGATGCTCCGCAGGATGCGCCTGCGATTAGTGGCAACAAGCGCCTGAGCAATCAGCGCCTGCGGCATACGGGGTTTCAGTTGCGCTATCCGGATTATCAAGCAGGTTATGCGGCGCTCTTGGAACAGGAAAACCTGGAATCTTGATTATTCTGCCAGGATAGTCAGCAACGCCGTTTGTCGGGCATACTCCTATCGGGGCCTTATCCCCACGCAACCCTTGCGGATATGAATGGGCGGGCGATTCCGGCAATACAGGTTCGATAATATAGAGCCGATCAAACAGAAAGTGCCTATCCCTGGCCGTCAGGCCTGGGCTTGCTGGGCCAGCTGATTCAGCGCGAGCAACAGTTCATCCATATCTTCTGCATGTGTGTAGGGATTCATCAGTGTGGTGCGTAGCCAGACGCGGCCTTCCAGCGTCACGCGCGTTAAATGAAAGCGGCCGCTCTGCACCAGTTGCTCGCGCAGGCGGCTCTGATGCGCATCCAGCGCCGGGCCTTCCATCGCAGTTGGCCGATGGCGGAAACACACGATATTGGTTTGCGGCTGCATGAGCAGCTCAAAGTCCGCATGCGCATCCAGTTTTTGAGCCAGCAAGCGCGCCTTGGCAAAGGCGCTGTCCAGCAGTTGCGCCATACCGCGCACGCCATACAGTGAAAACGCCACCCACAGCTTCAAGCCCATCATGCGCTTGGTGCATTCCAGCGTGCGGTAGCTGACGTTATACATTTCCTCAATATGCTCGCCGCCCTGAAAAAGGTAGGACGCATCCTGGCTGAATGCTTCAAAGCTGCTGGCCGTGTTGCGAAACAGCACGGCGGAAACAGCGGCGGGCATATACAGCAGTTTGTGACCATCCCACACTACAGAGTCGGCGAGGGCAATGCCTTGCAGCGCAGGGCGATGCTGTTCGGAAAGCAAGGCTGAGGCGCCATGCGCGCCATCTACATGCAGCCACAGTCCATGGTCCTGGCAATAGCGGCCTATCTCCAGCAACGGGTCTATGCTGCCTGTTGGTGTGCAGCCGGCGGTAGCCACCACGGCCATCACCGTGGTGTCATTCGCCAGGGCTTCGGCATGCGCAACAGCCAGCGCGTTGACCAGCATGCGGCCTTCGGTATCGGTGGGAATGCTAACGACGGCATCGGTGCCCAGCCCCATGATGCCCGCCGCGCGACTGATGGAGTAATGCGCATGCTCGGATACCAGAATGCGCAACGGTTTGACGTCGGCCACCCCATGCTTCCATACATCGGCCGCATGCTGGCGCGCAGCGAGCAGGGCGGTGAGATTGGCTTGCGCGCCACCCGAGGTCAGTATGCCACCTGCATCCTGCCAGCCGATCAGCTCGCCCAGCCAGCGCAGGACTTGCCGCTCCAGCATGGTGGCGCTGGGGCCTGTTTCATAGACGGCCATGGCCTGGTTGGTGAGGGCGGCGACCAGATCGCAAAGGGCGGCCACAGGCAATGGCGTGGCCACCTGATGCCCCATGTTGTGAGGGTGATGAATCGCCAGACTGGCAGGGAGGATGTCGTGTTTCAGCCGAGAGAGGAACGCACCAGCATCCAGCAGCGGCTCCTGCGGCAAGGGCATTTGCCATTGCGCGTCGGCTTTCTCGGGGGCTTGCCAGTGCATCACCGGGTCTTGCCCTGCCAGATTGCCAGCCAGGTAATCCGCCAGCAAATCGATCAGCTTATGCCCTAGTTCACGGAAATTTTCCGGGGCAAACATGGCGGCGATGTCCGCCGAAGGGGTTGGTGGTGTGTTCATCAAATGGCAGTGCTGCGTGTTCTGAACCAGCCAGTCAGGCTGATGCGTTCGCGGCGTGAAGGCATGACTTCATGCATGAAGCGGCCAGAGAGAAAGGTGACCAGCGTACCGCCGGTCGGGCTGATGTCAATATAGGGTTCGCTGGCGTTGCCATTCAGGTAGATGCGCAAGGTGCCGCCGTCTTCCGGCTGCCAGTCTTCATTCAGGTACAGAATGCAGCTGACCTGACGCTCAGCACGCCCCTGAAACTGATCCAGATGTTTGCGATATACGGCCCCGGGCGGATAAACGGCCAGATGCGTTTCCAGCTCAAACAATCCCATGAACAGGGCCTGGTTGAAGTCCTGCTGCAACTGCCGCATGGCGGCCAGATAATCCTGCTGTGCCGGGCTGGCGAGGTCATCCTCAAGCCAGTGAATGAAGTCACCCCGCAGCCCGATATTGTCTGCCGACCGGCGACTGGAAAGCCCCGTGGTGGCCGCCTGCAGTGCGCCTTGCGCATGCAGGGCCTTTGCCTCATCTGCCAACGCCTTGATCAGGGCAGGTGGCAGAAAGTCAGGAGTAATGGCATAGCCATCATTGGCAATAGCATCCACCAGTAAATCATTGGAACGTGAATTCATGTGAGGGCAGAACCCGGACTAAGAGCAGTCGCCCATTATAGCCCGCCCAGGCCGGGCTTATGCAGCGGGCAGATGATACAAGGCGTATGCCAGGCCTCCTGCAAGCAATACCCCCAGCCAACCCAGCAAACGCAAACGCCGCCGCAGAGATTCCATCTGCGCCACCATCCCGGCATTCTGTTCAGCCAGCCGCTTGATCAGCTGACCCGACTCCTCCAGTTCATCATGCAAGCGCGCCAGTGCCTGACGCTGCTCACGCACGGCCTGCGCCAAGGCTTCCGGTTCGGGAGGAAGTACCGTAATCTCGGTTCCATACGTGTCGGTTTCCGCCTGGCCTTCGGCTCTCAGGCGCTGATACAGCCTTTTTGCGCCATCCAGCACTTGGGGGGCGTGATCAATCACTTGCCCCCACGGGATCAATTTGAATAATGTAGACCAGAGCATGATCTTCCTTTGAATAATGACCCTTGAATAACCGCTTACCTGATCAAAAGACCGCCAGCGGCTGAAATCATTCCCTCCCGCATGAAGATCAAGCGTCATCTGGAGTGTGTAACGGTGATTGTTCCACGCCGGGAGTTCGGCTATAATGCGTGCCTCTTGAAGCTTGAGGCATCAATTCAAGCCTGCAGTCGCGTAGCTCAGCTGGTTAGAGCACCACCTTGACATGGTGGGGGTCGATGGTTCGAGTCCATTCGCGACTACCAAACAAATAAAAAAAGCCGCTCAGTTGAGCGGCTTTTTTTATTGTCAGATTCAGTTCAAAGATTACTTGGATGCCAATCCATACCAGCCGCTCTTGCGCATGCAGATAAGCAAGCCGCGCGTGGTGTATTGCGTGACCGGGTCCGGACGATGCTCTTCGCCGAGTTCAGCAACGCACTGGTTGGTGGCGTCTGCCAGCTCAGTACGTCCTGCTCCGCGTTTCCACCATGACGTCACCTTGAATTTGTCTGTCATGCTTTTAACGGGCGCGGCTGGCGCGCCAGCTGGCGTTGTGCTGGCAGTTGAAGCCGGTGTGCCGGACTCCACCATGGTGGCTGCGGCTGCTGCCGCCACATCCCCCTGGCTGCCACTACTGCGGTTATCTTCATTTGGCATCAGTACCGCTACCGGGTCTATATCGCTCAAGTCATGTACGAACCAGCCTTGATCTTCCAGGCATTTTTTCACTGCGGCGTCGCTCATGCCGTTGGCTTTGCAGGCGTCTCGGGACTTTTCAAGATCGGCGGCAGTCGCCCCGCGCTTATAAGAAAACTCGCCGCAGGCACTTAACAGCAGGCAGGCCAGCAAAGGCAGTAGTAGCACTTTTTTCATCGGGATGTCCTCGCCTTTATTCACGTCGTCAAATTCCTTGTAGGACAAATGCTCACACAGCATACCGCTCTCGTCTGTAAAAACAACTACGCAATATGACGTATTTAAGCCCCCCTTTGCACTCGCTAATCTAGCACCACGTTGCACGTCAGTCGGCTGTTGCGATGGATGACGTGAAACCCGTTTCAGGGTGCAGGTTTTTTTACAGTGTGCGGCTCATCAACATAAAGGGGATTACGCGATGAAATTCAAGCTTAACAAGTGTTTGCTGGCAGTGGCTGCGGCAACGGCTATTTCTGTTCCTGCCATGCAGGCGCAAGCAGGTGGCACTATCAATTTTGGTGATGACAAGTCCATTACCGTCGGCCTGGGTTTGCGTACCAGTTTTACCAGTGAAGAAGATGCGGCACCTAACGGTACTTCCCGCAGCAAGGACTTCAATCTGGACAGCATCCGTCTTTACACCAGCGCTTCGCTGAACAAGTACATCAAAGGTACCTTCAACACGGAAAAGAACGCCGATGACACGGTCAAGATGATCGATGCCATTGCCCAGTTCGAATTCATGCCTGAATTCAATCTGTGGGCGGGTCAGATGCTGCCACCAAGCGACCGTGCCAATCTGGATGGTCCTTACTACCTGACTGCCTGGAGCTATCCAGGCGTCGTTTCGCAATACCAGAACAAGAACACCGGCCGTGACGTCGGTGTGACCGCCTGGGGTAAGTTGCTTGACAAGCATCTGGTGTACTCGGTGGGTGCATATGAGGGCAACAACGCATCCAGGCAAGCTGGTACCAATTCAACTGATCCAAACCGCAGTGATTCCCTGATGTATGCCGGTCGTGTGCAATATGATTTCTGGGACGCTGGCCTCGATCCTGCCTACTACACCAGCAGCACCTATTACGGCAAAGACGTCCTTTCGGTTGCGCTGGTTGGTATGTATCAGAAAGATGCTGTGGGCTCTGCCACCACCAAGGATGACTACGTTGCCTACAACATCGATGGCGTACTCGAGAAAGTATTCACCGCAGGGGTGCTGAATCTTGAAGGGGCGGCATACCGCTATGACTTCAGCAATGATGCTGTGATTGCCGGAACTGATTCTAGAGGATCTCTGGTTAAGGCTGGTAAAGCCTACCTTGGCCTGGCTGCCTGGATGTTCCCTGACGTTGTGGGCTGGGGCAAGTTCCAGCCGTATGTTCGCTATCAGAAATTCAATGGTGACGGCTCTGCCAGCCTGGACGTGAAGGAATACGACCTGGGCCTGAACTACATCATTGATGCTCATAACGCTCGTCTGAGCGCTGTTTACACCAACAACAAGACTGAAACATTCGACACCGTGAACAAGTTCACTGTCGGTCTGCAATTGCAATTCTAGGCAGTTTAAAGGGGATGCGCACCGGTAAACCGGTGCGCAACGGACCGATGCGAGTGCTGCTCTGATCGTACCGGGAAGAGCCCCCGCAGGGGCATTAATAAAACATGAGGATAGCTATGAAAACCCTTGTAAAACTCGATCTTGATAAAAAGCCATGGGAACAGGACGGCCAGATTCACAATCGCTGGCATCCCGATCTGCCGATGATTGCCATGGTGAAGCCTGGTGATGAATTCCGGGTGGAGTGCATGGATTGGACTGGCGGTCAGATCAAGAACGACGACAGTGCAAACGACATTCGTGATGTGGATCTGTTGCAAGTGCATTACCTGAGTGGCCCGATTGGCGTCGAAGGTGCCGAGCCGGGCGATTTGATGGTGGTGGAGATTCTGGATGTTGGCACGCTGGAAGATTCGCAGTGGGGTTTCAATGGTTTGTTTGCCAAGGAAAATGGCGGCGGTTTCCTAACCGATCATTATCCTGAAGCACGCAAGTCGATCTGGGACTTCCACGGCATTTACACCACTTCGCGCCATGTGCCCAACGTAAAGTTCGCCGGCATCATGCACCCTGGTCTGATCGGTTGCCTGCCATCCCGCGAGTTGCTGGATACCTGGAACAAGCGCGAAGGCGAGCTGATTGCGACTGATCCTGAGCGCGTGCCACCACTGGGCCTGCCACCAAATGCGCAAGCTGCCGTGATGGGCAAGATGACCGGTGAAGCTGCCAAGGCGGCTGCGATGGAAGGTGCGCGTACCGTGCCGCCACGCGACCACGGCGGTAACTGTGACATCAAGAACCTGACCAAGGGTTCCAAGGTGTTTTTCCCGGTCTACGTCAAGGATGGCGGTCTCTCCATGGGCGACCTGCACTTCTCTCAGGGCGACGGCGAAATCACTTTCTGCGGCGCGATTGAAATGGCCGGTTACCTCGATATCAAGGTCAGCCTGATCAAGGATGGCGTCAAGAAATACGGCATCAAGAATCCGGTGTTCCAGCCTAGCCCATTGACCCCCAACTATCGCGATTACCTGATTTTTGAAGGTATTTCGGTGGATGAGCAGGGCAAGCAGCATTACCTGGATGTGCATGTGGCTTACCGTCAGGCCTGCCTCAATGCCATCGAGTACCTCAAGAAGTTTGGTTACAGCGGTGCGCAGGCCTTGTCGATTCTGGGCACAGCGCCGGTAGAAGGCCATATCAGTGGCGTGGTGGATATCCCGAATGCGTGCGCCACCTTGTGGTTGCCGACCGAGATCTTTGACTTCGACCTGAAGCCTAATGCCGATGGACCGAAAATCATGGTCGCCAGCGGTCCTGACCTGGCCAAAGCCAGCTGATCAGAACGTCGTCGACTAGCGTAAATAAAGGGGAAGCCGGTATGCCTGTATATGAGTATCACTGTGAAAGTTGTGGCGTGTTTTCTGCACTGCGCAAGATGTCCGAGTCCAGCCAGCCAGCCGTCTGCGAAAGCTGTGGCGGCATGGGCGAGCGGATTCTGTCAGCACCCAACCTGGCCATTCTTGGCAAGGCACAGCGCAGCGCACACGAGCGCAATGAAAAGTCCGCACACGAGCCAGGCGTACGCCGTCGCTCCAGTTGCGGGTGCACGGGTTCTCATACCTGCAAGCCATCCGGCGCCACCAAAGAGAAATCAGCAGGTGGTAACAACGGTTTGCAGATGCAAACCAAAAAAACGGCAAGGCCGTGGATGCTGGGGCACTAGCCCTTTTATCCCCGCCTTTGCTGCAAGCAGTTTTTCGTAGGGCAGATAAGGTTAGCTTCACTTTCAACTAGGAGAAATTTATGAGTACCAATGATAGACGTCGATTCATGACTAAAGTGGGCGCCCTGACCGGCGCACTGCTGGCGGTCAGCATGGTTTCCGGCATGGGCAGCGCTTTTGCCGAGGACTTTCCTACTGCCAAGGTGAACACCACCAAGCTGGCCGTGACCGACAAGACCGTCAAGGTCGGTATTCTGCACTCGGCTACCGGCACCATGGCCATCAGTGAAACAGGTTCCATCCAGGCTGAAAAGCTGGCGATTGCCCAGATCAATGAAATGGGTGGCGTGCTCGGCCGCAAGATTGAAATCATTCAGGAAGACGGCGCCAGCGACTGGCCGACCTTTGCTGAAAAATCCAAGAAACTGCTGGAAAACGACAAGGTAGCCGCTGTATTCGGTTGCTGGACTTCCGCTTCCCGCAAGGCCGCCTTGCCTGTGTTTGAAAAAGACAACGGTCTCTTGTTCTACCCCACCTTCTACGAAGGCCTGGAGCAATCCAAGAACGTGTTCTACACCGGTCAGGAAGCGACTCAGCAGATTCTTGCTGGTCTGGACTGGATCGCCAAGGAAAAGAAGGCAAAAACCTTCTACCTGATTGGCTCTGACTACATCTGGCCACGTACTTCCATGAAGATTGCCCGCAAGCACATTGAGCAGCATCTGGGTGGCAAGGTGGTAGGTGAAGAGTACATCGCGCTGGGCGATACTCAGTTTGGTTCCGTGATCAACAAGATCAAGCTGAAGAAACCTGATGTGATCTACGCAGCGGTTGTAGGTGGCAGTAACGTGGCCTGGTTCAAGCAATTGAACGCTGCTGGTCTTAACTCCAGCAAGCAAACCATGCTGACTATCTCGGTAACCGAAGATGAAGTACTGGGTATCGGTGGTGAAAACCTGGCTGGCTTCTACTCTGCCATGAAGTACTTCCAAACCTTGAAGAACCCGAACAACGAAAAATTCGTGGCTGACTTCAAGAAATTGTGGGGCCCGAAAGCCGTTATCGGTGACGTGACCCAGGCTGCTTACCTCGGCCCATGGCTGTGGAAGGCTGCAGTTGAACGTGCTGGCAGCTTCGATGTGGACAAGGCAGTGGTTGCATTGCCAGGCTACGAGCTGAAGACAGCGCCAGAAGGCTACGTCAAGGTTGATCCTAACCATCACCTCTGGAGCAAGCTGCGCATCGGTAAATGGCGCGCTGATGGCCAGGCTGATGTGGTGTACGAATCTGAGCTGATCAAACCTGATCCGTTCCCAAAGGGTTACCAATAAGCATCACGTAAACCATACGGCCCTTAGGGGCCGTATTGGTGAGCGGTAACAAAAACAGTTCAAGCAATGGGAAGTTTTGTGAAATTGTGCAGTGAATTTTTCAGGCAAGTCATACAAGTGGAGGCCTAATCATGTTCGGATATTCAATGGCGGAAATAGGAAACATCATGGTGATGCAGGGCTTCGCCGGCCTCAGCATGTTCAGCGTCCTGTTACTGATGGCGCTAGGTCTCGCGATCATTTTCGGGCAAATGGGGGTGATCAACATGGCGCATGGCGAGTTCATGACCATAGGCGCATATACCACCGTGATGCTCTCAAAACTGGCCGTCGCCTACGGCTTTGTTAATTACTACTTTATCTTCGCCATTATCGTGGCCTTTGTGCTGGCTTTCGCCATCGGCTACCTGGTTGAGTTCACTTTGATCCGGCATCTCTACAAGCGACCGCTGGATACCTTGCTGGCGACCTGGGGCTTAAGCCTGGTCATGCAGCAGATTTTCCGTTCCAGCTTCGGCGCCAAGGAAGTGAGCGCTGAATTGCCAGAATGGCTGCTGGGTTCTTTCCAGCCTACACCTGATATTGATATCCCGATTAACGGGGTATTCGTGATGGGCCTTGCTGCCGTCGTCACCTTCGGTGTGTTCCTCTTCATGTTCCGTTCGCAATGGGGCCTGCGTGTCCGCGCTACCGTGCAAAACCGTGTCATGGCAGGGGCTGTTGGTATCAATACCAAAAAGGTTGACCGCGTAACGTTCGCACTGGGCTGTGGCATTGCCGGGGTTGCCGGTGCTGCATTTACCACTATTGCCTCCACCGGTCCTACCACCGGTACGCTCTACATCGTCGACAGCTTCATGGTGGTGGTGTTTGGCGGTGCGGCAAGTCTGTTCGGTACCATTGCTTCTGCCTTCGGCATAGCCCAGGCGCAATCGATACTGCAGTTTTTCATGACCAGTTCCATGGGTAAGGTGGCCACCCTGCTCACCATCGTCGGCATTCTGATGATGCGTCCTGAAGGTCTGTTCGCTTCCAAAGTGCGTAAGTAAAGGAAACATTCATGAAAACACTCTCCGATAAGTTATTGGGCGGCAAGCAGGGGGTCTTGGGCCTTGCCCTGCTGGCGCTGCTGATCCTGGTTATCCTGCCGCTGGGCCTGGATATCTTCCGGCTCAATCTGGTGGGCAAATACCTCACTTACGCCTTTGTGGCACTGAGTCTGGTGCTGCTGTGGGGCAATGGCGGCATCCTTAGTCTGGGGCAGGGCATGTTCTTCGGCCTGGGCGGTTACTGCATGGCGATGTTCCTGAAACTGGAAGCCTCTGACCCGATCAGCACAAAGATCCAGACCACGCCAGGCATTCCTGACTTCATGGACTGGAACCAGCTGACGGCCTTGCCATGGTTCTGGGAGCCGTTCAAGAGCTTGCCATTCACCATCCTGGCGATCCTGATCGTACCCACCATCTTTGCCTACATCATCGGCTTTGCCATGTTCAAGCGTCGTGTGGGGGGTGTGTACTTCGCCATCATCACGCAGGCGATTGCGCTGATCCTGAGCATCCTGATTGTGGGTCAGCAAGGCTATACCGGTGGTGTGAACGGCATTACCGACCTCAAGACCATGCTGGGCTGGGATATCCGTACCGATAGCGCCAAGTACATTCTTTACTATGTGAATGCGATTCTGCTGTTCGGCTGCATCTTCCTGTCGCGTTACATCCTGACCAGCAAATTCGGCATGCTGCTGCTGGCCATGCGCGATAAAGAAGAGCGCGTGCGCTTCTCTGGTTACGATGTGTCTGACTTCAAAATCTTCACCTTCTGTGTGGCTGCGATGATCTCGGCCATCGGCGGCGCCATGTTCACCCTGCAAGTGGGCTTCATGTCACCTTCGTTTGTCGGCATCGTACCGTCGATTGAAATGGTGATCTTCGCCGCTGTGGGTGGGCGCATGTCGCTGATAGGCGCGGTATACGGCACCTTGCTGGTTAACTATGGCAAGACCGTGTTCTCGGAAACCTACCCGGAACTCTGGCTGTTCCTGATGGGTGGCCTGTTCATCGCCGTGGTGATGTTCTTCCCGGATGGCCTGGCTGGCATTTACCAGAAACATGCCCGCAAGATTCCTTTCCTCAAGCGCTGGGTGGCGGAGGAGAAACAAAAGCAGACTGACGCCCATGCCAGTCATGGCAAGGTAGGCACCAAACTGGGAGCAGAAGCATGAGTAATACTGACTTTATCCTGGCAATTGAAGACCTGACCGTATCGTTTGACGGTTTCAAGGCGGTGGACAAGCTGAACCTGTACGTCGACAAGAACGAGCTGCGCGTGGTGATTGGCCCTAACGGCGCCGGCAAGACCACCGTGCTCGATCTGATCTGCGGCAAAACCAAATCCACCTCGGGCTCGATCAAGTTCAAGAACAAGGAGCTGACCAAACTGGCCGAGCATGAAATCGTGCGGGCCGGGGTGGGGCGCAAGTTCCAGACGCCTTCCATCTATGAAAACCTGACCGTGTACCAGAATCTGGAAGTGTCGTATCCACGTGGCCGCAGCGTCTGGGGCAGCCTGCTGTTCAAGCGCTCGGACGATGTAATGACACGGGTATACAAGGTGGCGGAAGAAATTCTGCTGAAAGACCTGCTGGATATGGAAGCCGCTTTGCTGAGCCACGGCCAGAAGCAATGGCTGGAGATCGGCATGCTGTTGATGCAGGAGCCTGAACTCTTGATGCTGGACGAGCCAGTGGCGGGTATGAGCGCCAAGGAGCGAGACCAGACAGCCGACTTGTTGAATCGCATCTGCCAGAACCGTTCGGTGATCGTGATCGAGCACGACATGGAGTTCGTGAAGAAGATCGCGCACAAGGTGACTGTGCTGCATCAGGGCAAGATTCTGGCCGAAGGCAGCATGGACAAGGTGCAGGCCGATGAAAAGGTCATTGAAGTGTATTTGGGCCACTAGCAGTTGAGCCATTACGTCACGGGAGACAGACGATGTTTGAAATTCAAGACCTGAATGTGAGTTATGGCCAGAGCCAGGTAATCCATGGTCTCAGCTTCAAGGCTGAGCGCAACGAAACCCTGGCCATCATGGGCCGCAATGGCATGGGCAAGACCACGCTGTTCAAATCGCTGATGGGCATACTGCCCAGCAAGGCCGCCAAGGCAACGGTGGATGGCGTAGACCTCAATGGCAATGAAAGCCACGAGCGCGTGGCCAAGGGCCTGGCGTATGTGCCACAGGGCCGGATGATATTCCCCACCATGACGGTGCAGGAAAACATCATGACCGGCATGGAGAAATCCAAAACGCGGGAAATCCCTGAGGATATCTATGCCTTGTTCCCGGTGCTGTTTGAGATGCGTAACCGCAAGGGCGGCAATCTCTCCGGTGGTCAGCAGCAGCAGCTGGCGATTGCCCGCGCACTGGTGACCAACCCCAAGGTATTGCTGCTGGATGAGCCCACCGAAGGCATACAGCCTTCCATCATCAAAGACATTGCCAAGGTGTTGAATGAAATCCGCAAAATGCGTGAGATCACCATCATCGTGTCCGAGCAGGTGCTCAGCTTTACCATGGAAATTGCCGATCGCATCATCGTGATCGACAAGGGTAAATTCATCCACGAAAACAAGCGTGAAGAAGTGGATGCGGCCAAGATCAAGAGTTACCTCTCGGTGTGAGCGACCGGGAGTTTCCCCCGACTGGCAGGCCCTTTCAGACTGCCAGTCGGCCCTTTTCGCAGTCCGTTTTTCCATTTTTTTATGTCATGATGCGGTATGAACCAGATTTCCCATGAGGCGCTTACCGCATTATCCGGCGCATATGCCGCAGGCTGGCAAGCCAGGCTGGAGCTGGAGTTTGCCGTCAGTCACCAGCGCAGCACGCTGGTTCGCCGCGCCCATCAGGGGCCGCTGGTCATACAGAAAAGCCTGCATCCGGAAGGACCTGAAGTCTGCCACGGCATTATCGTGCATCCACCCGGCGGAGTGGCTGGTGGTGATCAGCTGACCTTGCAAGCCACGCTGGGGCCGCAATCGCAGGCCTTGCTGACGACGCCCGGTGCGGGCAAGTGGTATAAATCCGGTGGCCGTCGCGCCAGTCAGGCACTGCAGTTTCATCTGGCTGACCAGGCGCAACTGGAATGGCTGCCGCAGGAAAATATATTGTTTGATGGTGCTGATGTGCACTTCGAAGCCGACATTCACCTGACCGGCCAGGCTGTTTTTGCCGGATGGGATATTCAGTGCTTTGGGCGTCAGGCGCGCGGCGAGCAATGGCAGCACGGAGCTGTGCGCCAGCGCTTTACCATCCGTCGTGATGGGCGCTATATCTGGCTGGAGCGTGGTCACTGGCATCCAGAATCCCTGGTCATGCGTTCGCCCGTCGGTCTGCATCACGCGCTGGTCCATGGCAGTTTTGTGGTGGCAGCGGGCAGTGTGCCCAAGGATATTCTGGCGGATTGTCAGGCAATGACGGTGACATCGGCCGCGCGCGTCGGCGTGACCGCCTTGCCGGAGATCGTGGTGGCCCGCTATCTGGGGGATTCTGCCCCGGAAGCCCGGCAGTATTTTGAGGCCTTGTGGCAGCACTTGCGCCCTTGGTACGGTGCGCGTCAGGCTGTGCGGCCACGTATCTGGAACACCTGATAGGGGACACCGCAGCGGGGTAACCAGCTGTTCACTGTGTCTGCGTGGCTTGGCGATCATGGCGGTGAAGTGGTAGAAAACGGCTTGCTATAACAGGATGAGTTGGCGAAATGCCAAGAGGATGAAACGAGGCAAACGATGGAATTAAGCCCAAGAGAAAAAGACAAATTGCTGATTTTTACAGCCGCGCTGCTGGCTGAGCGTCGCAAGGCGCGCGGGCTCAAGCTGAACTACCCGGAATCGGTGGCGTTTATTTCAGCCGCCATCATGGAAGGCGCACGCGACGGCAAGACTGTGGCCGAGCTGATGGGTTATGGCGCCACGCTGCTGACACGTGACGATGTGATGGAGGGCGTGCCCGAAATGATTCCTGAAATCCAGATTGAAGCGACATTCCCCGATGGCACCAAGCTGGTCACCGTCCATCACCCCATACCCTGATTGTCTGTCACGCAAAAGTTAACGAAAAGAGACATGTCATGATTCCTGGTGAAATGCAGGTAGAAGCAGGCGAGATACTCCTTAACGATGGCCGTGCCACGGTGACGCTGGCTGTTGCCAACACTGGCGACCGGCCGATACAGGTAGGCTCGCATTACCATTTTTACGAGACCAATGAAGCCTTGAATTTTGATCGCCAGCTTGCCTATGGCTTCCGGCTGGATATCGCCGCGGGCACTGCAGTCCGTTTTGAGCCGGGGCAGACACGCACCGTGCAGCTGGTAGCACTGGCGGGTGACCGGCAGGTGTATGGATTTGCCGGCAAGGTCATGGGAGCACTGAAATGAGCGTCAAGATTACACGGCAAGCCTATGCTGAAATGTTTGGCCCCACGGTGGGCGACCGCCTGCGACTGGCCGATACCGATCTCTGGATCGAGGTGGAAAAAGACTACACGCTGTATGGCGAAGAGGTGAAGTTCGGTGGCGGCAAGGTGATACGCGATGGCATGGGCCAGGGCCAGCGGGTCGCGGCCGAGGTAGCCGACACAGTGATCACCAATGCCCTGATTGTGGACTACACCGGCATCATCAAGGCCGATATTGCCATCAAGGCCGGCCGTATCGCCGCGATTGGCAAGGCGGGTAATCCTGATATCCAGCCTGGTGTCACCATTGCCATTGGCGCCGCGACCGAAGTCATTGCCGGCGAAGGCATGATCGTGACCGCTGGCGGCATTGATACCCATATCCATTTCATTTGCCCGCAACAGATTGAAGAAGCGCTGATGTCGGGCGTCACCACCATGATAGGCGGCGGTACCGGCCCGGCAACGGGGACTTTTGCCACCACCTGTACCCCGGGCCCCTGGCATATTCATCGCATGTTGCAGGCGGCCGATGCCTTCCCCATGAACCTGGGTTTCCTGGGCAAAGGCAATGTCAGCGTGCCGCAGCCGCTGGTGGAGCAGGTGGAAGCCGGCGCCATTGGCCTCAAGCTGCACGAAGACTGGGGCACCACGCCCGCCGCCATTGATAATTGCCTGAGCGTGGCGGAGGACATGGATGTGCAGGTGGCGATCCACTCCGATACCCTCAATGAATCGGGCTTTGTCGAAACCACGATTGCTGCCTTCAAGGATCGCACCATCCATACCTTCCATACCGAAGGCGCCGGTGGTGGCCATGCGCCGGACATCATCAAGGCGGCAGGCTTTGCCAATGTGCTGCCATCTTCCACCAATCCGACCCGGCCCTACACCGTCAATACCATCGATGAGCATCTGGATATGTTGATGGTGTGCCATCACCTTGATCCCGCCATTGCAGAAGACATCGCCTTTGCCGAGAGCCGCATCCGCCGCGAGACTATTGCCGCAGAAGATATCCTGCATGACCTGGGTGCTTTTTCCATGATGTCGTCCGATTCGCAGGCCATGGGCCGCGTGGGCGAAGTCATCATTCGGACCTGGCAGACCGCGCACAAAATGAAAGTGCAGCGCGGCGCCCTCACCGAAGATACGGCGCGCAATGACAATTTCCGCGTGAAACGCTATATCGCCAAGTACACCATCAACCCTGCGCTGACGCACGGGATAGCGCACGAAGTGGGCTCTATCGAAGTCGGCAAGCTGGCGGATCTGGTGCTGTGGCGTCCGGCATTTTTTGGCGTCAAACCCTCCACCATCCTCAAGGGGGGCATGATCGCCGCGGCGGCCATGGGCGATCCCAATGCGTCCATTCCCACGCCGCAACCTGTGCATTATCGCCCCATGTTCGGCGCCTACGGCGGCGGACTTAAAACGTCGGTGACCTTTGTCTCGCAAGCTGCGCTGCATAATCCGCAGCTGGCGGCACTGGGCTTGCAAAAACCGCTGGTGGCCGTGCGCGGCACGCGCGATGTCAAGAAAAAAGACATGATCCACAACGGCTGGATGCCAACGATAGATGTGGATACCGAAACCTATGCCGTGCGCGCCGATGGCATGCTGCTGGTGTGCGAGCCTGCTACCGTGCTACCCATGGCGCAACGCTATTTTCTGTTTTAATGGCATGCCTTGCATGACGAGCGCAAGTCAGGGGGAAGCGCAGATTCAATGAGCGAAATGCTGAATATATTTGAACGGGCCGTTGGCCACGACCACATTGATGACCGGGTGGCATTGCCTTTTGATCGTCGCCAGAAAAGCCGGTTGCGCGTCACCTTGCAGTCTGGCCAGGAGGCCGCCTTGCTGCTGGAGCGCGGCACTATTCTGCGTGGCGGCGATTGTCTGCGCGCGGAAGATGGCCGCATTATTGAAGTGCTGGCGGCCGAGCAGCCGGTGATGGATGTGACGGCCGCCGATGCGCCGACACTCACCCGCGCTGCTTATCATCTGGGTAACCGGCATGTGCCTTTGCAGGTTGGCGACGGCTGGTTGCGGCTGGAACAGGATCACGTGCTGAAAGACATGCTGCTGGGGCTGAATGTGACGGTGCATGAGCTGCAGGCGCCATTTGAACCTGAAGCCGGTGCTTATGGCGGTGGTCATCGCCATCATCATGATGAAGATACCGGCGGCAACCTGCGTCCGCCCATGCGGTTGAAGCGCCATGCCGGATAAGGCACTGGCCCTTTCGCGCCTGTTGCAGCTGGCAAGCCCGATGTTGCCAGTAGGTGCCTATAGTTATTCGCAAGGTCTGGAGTGGGCTATCGAGTGTGGCGATGTCACCGATAAAGCCAGTGCCGAGGCCTGGATAGGGGCGGTGCTGGCGATGTATCAGGGACAGTTTGAGTTACCGCTCTTGCATCGCCTGATGCTGGCATGGGCGGCGGGTGATCAGTCCGCGGTGAGTGAGTGGGATGCGATTTACCAGGCCGGGCGCGATACTGTCGAGGCGCATGCCGAAAGTCGTCAGATGGGTTATTCACTGGTGCGCTTGCTGAGCGAGTTTGACTCGCTGCCAGCCGAGTGGCTGGCGCGCCTGCAAGCGATGCCAACCCCGGCATTTATCACGGTATATGCTGGCATTGCCGACCAGTGGCAAATTTCACCTGAGCAGGCCTTGCATGCTTATGCCTGGTCCTGGCTGGAAAATCAGGCCTCTGCCGCCATGAAAGCGGTGCCACTGGGGCAGGTGGCCGGGCAGAAAATACTGCTGGAACTGGGCGGGCGATTGCCCGCGCTGGTGGCGAGTGCCATGGCATTGCCGGACGAGGACATCAGCAACTTCTGCCCCGGTCTCAGCATTGCTGGCTGCCGCCATGAAACACAATATACCCGGCTATTCCGCTCCTGACGGGGTAGCCATGACCATCGCAATGAACAGTGAGATCAAGCCAAGGAACACGATATGAGCACATCAACAGAACATACGACTGAACCCCTGCGTGTCGGCATAGGCGGCCCGGTCGGCTCCGGCAAGACCGCGCTGACACTCGCCTTGTGCAAGCGTTTGCGCGACGTCTACAACATCGCCGTGGTGACCAACGACATTTACACCAAGGAAGACGCCGAGTTCCTGACGCGCAACGAGGCCCTGAGCCCGGAGCGCATTATCGGCGTGGAAACCGGCGGCTGCCCGCATACCGCCATTCGCGAGGATGCGTCCATGAATCTTGAGGCGGTGGCACAGCTCAGTCAGCGCTTTGCGCCGCTCGATGTGGTATTCGTCGAGAGCGGTGGCGATAACCTCGCCGCCACCTTCAGCCCCGAGCTGTCAGACCTGACGATTTACGTGATTGATGTGGCGGCGGGCGAGAAGATTCCACGCAAGGGCGGTCCTGGCATTACCAAATCCGATTTGCTGGTCATCAACAAAATCGATCTCGCCCCCATGGTAGGCGCATCGCTGGAGGTCATGGACCGTGACGCCAAACGCATGCGCGGCGAGCGGCCATTCCTGTTCAGCAATCTCAAGACCGGCCAGGGCCTGGAAGATATTGTCCGCTTTATCGAAAAACAAGGGCTGATGCAGTAATTGCACGGTCCGTTACCCGCTACACAACAGGAGTCCATTATGCAAAATCGACATACACACACAGGCCTGGCAGCCATGGCCTTGCTGCTGAGTCCAGCGCTGGCACTGGCGCACCCGGGCCATGGCCTCGACAGCGCCGCGGCTGGCTTCATGCATCCGCTGACCGGCTGGGATCACTTGCTGGTGATGCTGGCGGTGGGACTGTGGGCTGGGCGTCTTGGCGGCGCTGCCCGCTGGCAATTGCCGCTGACCTTTTTACTGGTCATGCTGGTGGGCGCACTGGCCGGCATGGCCGGGCTTACACTGCCCGCGATGGAAACCGGCATTGCTGCCAGCGTTATGGCGATTGGCCTCTTGATCGCCTTGCATGTGGTATTGAAACCCCTGTGGCAGGTGGCGCTGGTCGCGCTGTTTGCCCTGCTGCACGGTGTGGCGCACGGTGCTGAGCTGGTCACCCACTCAGCGCTGATGGTGCTGCCTGCCATGCTGGCGGCCACGGCCTTGCTGCATATGGCGGGTTTGCTGTTGGCCTCGCGCGGCCTGCCTTTGTCCGCACGCCTGCAGCAAGCCATCGGTGGTGCCATTGCGCTGGCGGGCGGCTGGATGCTCTTCGCCTGATACGCTTTACTCAGTCACTCGAAAAACGCCTGCCCATACTGGGTGGGCGTTTGTTTTTTTCCTCCCGTCATCTGCCATTTCTGCATGGCAGCTTAGCGATTCACATTTCTTTACCAGGGCGTATCGCCCGATATTTATGATTTTGGTGTTATAAAACACTGACTATGCGCAGAGCTGGCAGGTAAGGTGCATCTCTTTGAAATACGTCATTTGACGCAGTGCGAAAAGTTTTGAGCTTGCGTAGGATGAAGTGGGGCAGGTTTGTGCCAAACAAATAACAAGGCAGCAGGGGGCATTGCTGCGCTATATGGCGGAAATGAAATGGCAGACGGGACAGTCAATCAGGGGAAATTGAACGGCGAATCCATGGCGACGCAGCGTATCGTGAAGATACGTCGCGACTACAACACATGGGTCGCCAATGAGACCCTGGAAGACTACGCCCTCCGATTCACTCCCCGCTCTTTCCGCAAATGGTCGGTGCTGCGCGTGGCGAATACCGCATTCGGCGCCATTTCCTTTCTGGTGCTGGAGGCCATAGGCGGCACCATCGCCGTCAACTACGGGTTTATCAATGCCTTCTGGGCCATCATGGCCGTCGGTCTCATCATATTCATGACCGGGCTGCCCATCAGTTATTACGCTGCCAAGTATGGCGTGGACATGGATCTGCTGACCCGTGGCGCCGGCTTTGGCTATATCGGCTCAACCATTTCCTCCTTCATCTACGCGTCGTTCACTTTTATTCTGTTTGCGCTGGAGGCCGCCATCATGGCCTATGCGCTGGAGCTCTGTTTCCATTTGCCCTTATGGATAGGGTATATGGTGAGCGCGCTGGTGGTCATTCCGCTGGTGACGCACGGGGTGACGCTGGTGAGCCGCATCCAGATGATCACCCAGCCGATATGGCTGGTGCTGCTGGCCTTGCCTTTCATTTTTGTGATCTATAAAGATCCGGACATACTCAATCGCCTGCATGCCTATAGCGGCAGTTCCGGCCTGCATGGCGAGTTCAACCTTCTGATGTTTGGGGCCGCCATTGCCGTGGGTATCGCCCTGATTCCGCAGATAGGCGAGCAGGTCGACTTCCTGCGTTTCATGCCGGAAAAAACCGAAAAGAACAAATGGCAGTGGCATGCGGGCGTGTTGCTGGCGGGGCCAGGCTGGATATTGCTCGGCATCCTCAAAATGCTGGGTGGCGTGCTGCTGGCGTATCTGGTGATTGAGCAGGGCGTCAGCCATGAGCAGGCGATCAACCCGACGCATATGTACATGGCAGGGTTCAATTACGTCTTCTCATCACCGCAAGTGGTGCTGGGGGTCACGACCTTGTTTGTGGTGATCTCGCAGGTCAAGGTCAATATGACTAACGCTTATGCCGGTTCGCTCGCCTGGTCCAACTTCTTCGCGCGGCTCACGCACAGTCACCCCGGACGTGTGGTGTGGATGGTGTTCAACGCGCTGATCGCCGTCATGCTGATGGAACTCGATGTATTCCAGGCGCTGGAGCAGGTGCTGGGGCTCTACTCCAATATTGCGATTGCCTGGATTGCCGCTGTGGTGGCCGATCTGGTGATCAACAAACCGCTGGGCTTGAGTCCCAAGGGCATCGAATTCCGCCGCGCCTATCTGTTTGACATCAATCCGGTAGGGGTGGGCGCGATGCTGTTGTCATCCGTCCTGTCCATCCTGGCGTTTTCTGGCACCTTCGGCCAGCAGGCGCAGGCGTTCTCGGCCTTTATTGCCTTGTTTACCGCCTTGTTGGCATCGCCGCTGATTGCCTGGGCCACGCGCGGCCGTTATTACATTGCGCGTGAGCCGTTCAAGTTCACCTTGCCGCAATCCAGCATCCCCATGCGCATCGCCAAATGCTCGGTGTGTGGCAATGATTACGAAACTGACGACATGGCGAACTGCCCGGCCTACCAGGGCTTCATCTGCTCGCTGTGCTGCTGCCTGGACGCCCGCTGTAATGATGCCTGCAAACCGCAGGCGCGTTTCTCCGAACAGTGGCAGGACATGCTCAAGTTCGTCTTCCCCAAGGCCTTGTGGTCCTATTTGCAGAGCGGTCTCAGTAACTATCTGCTGCTGATGGGGGTCACGCTGACCTTCCTGGGCGCCCTGCTCGGGCTGATTTACTTCCACGAAACGCTGATACTGGAGAAAAGTGCCGCCGCCGCTTTGCTGGGGCCCTTGCGGCTGGCCTTCCTCAAGGTATTTGCAGCGCTGGTGTTTGCCAGTGCGGTGATCGCCTGGTGGCTGGTGCTCACCAGTGAAAGCCGCCGTGTGGCGCAGGAAGAATCCAATCGCCAGACTGGATTGCTGCTGCGCGAAATCGAACTGCACCGGCAAACCGACGCTGAGCTGCAACAGGCGCGCCAGGTGGCCGAGCAAGCCAATCAGGCCAAGAGCCGCTATATCACCGGCATCAGCCATGAGTTGCGCACGCCGCTCAACAGTATTCTTGGCTATGCCCAGCTGCTGGATAACGATGTTTCCATTCCCGCTGCCCGCCAGCCCGCCATCCGCGTGATTCGGCGTAGCGGTGAGCATTTGCTATCGCTGATTGAAGGGACGCTGGATATTGCCCGTATCGAGAGTGGCAAGTTGACCTTCGATATCAAGCCCTTGCGCCTGCCGGAGTTTATCCAGCAGGTGGTCGATATGTTTGAGCTGCAGGCCCGCAACAAGGGCTTGACCTTCAGCTACCAACTCACTGGCGATCTGCCCGACATGGTGCGCGCCGACCAGAAGCGCCTGAGCCAGATCCTGATCAACATCCTGGGCAATGCTGTGAAATTCACCCGGCAGGGCGGCGTGGTATTCCGGCTGCGCTATGCGCGCGAGCTGGCTGTCATCGAGATCGAGGACACCGGCCCTGGCATTCTGAAAGAGGAGCTGGATGAAATCTTTGAGCCTTTTGCCCGGGGCAGTGCGGCTAATAACAGCACGGTGGCAGGTACCGGCTTGGGGCTGACCATCAGCAAGATGCTGACGCAGTTGATGGGCGGCGAGCTGAGTGTGCGCAGTGTGGTGGGCAGTGGCACCGTGTTTCAGATACGTCTCTTTTTGCCGCAAATTCACAGCAGCAACGAGATGCAGTCGGTCATCATTGCGCAGCCTGTGGCTTACAAAGGCCCGCGTCGCCGGGTGTTGGTGGTGGATAACGAGCATGTGGACCGCGAGCTGATCATCAATATTCTGGAGCCGCTGGGCTTTGAAATGGCGCAGGCGGCCAATGGGCGCGAGTGTCTGGAGATATATCCCAATTTCCGTCCCGATCTGATTTTGATGGATCTGGCGATGCCGGTGATGGATGGCTGGGAAGCGAGCTACATCATACGCAAGGTGCATCAATCCGATGTCTGCATTGGGATTGTTTCGGCCAATGCTTTCGACAAGGGACTGGAAAACACGGCCGGAATTCCGACCGAAGACATTATCCTCAAGCCGGTGAATGTGTTTGAGCTGCTGGGCTGGATGGGTAACCGCCTGGGCCTGGAGTGGGTGACACGCGCCGAGAGCGTTGCCGAGGAGCCACCTCCACCACCGCAGGAGCCCTTGCTATTCCCGCCGCCGGAGTTTCTGCATGAGTTGCAGTCGTTCCTGAAAATCGGCTTTGTGCGTGGTGTAGCAGAAAAACTGGAAGTCATTGCCTTGCTGGGCCCACAATACGGCCCCTTTGTGACCTTGATGCAGCGGCTGCTGAAAGAATTTCAGCTCGATGCCATGCGAAAAATACTGGAAGAAGTGAGTCTCCATGAAAAAAGCGAATGATGACCGTAGCGCGCAGACGGTTGTTCTGATCGTTGACGATGTGCTGGATAACCTGGCGGTATTGCATGATGCCCTGGATGAATCCGGCTTTATGGTGCTGATTGCCCAGGATGGCGCAACGGCCCTGGCGACAGCGGCACAGGCGCAGCCTGATGTCATTCTGCTGGATGCCATCATGCCGGGGCTGGATGGCTTTGAGGTATGCCGTCGCCTGAAGCAGGAGCTGGTGACGCGACATATTCCGGTGATTTTCATGACTGGCCTCACCGAGTCCGAAAACATTGTGGCGGGGTTTGAGGCGGGCGGCACCGATTATGTGACCAAGCCAATACGCACGGCAGAGGTGCTGGCACGTATCAGCGCACATTTGAAGACATCCCGTCTGGTACACCAGACTCGTGGCGTGCTTGATGCATTTGGCCAGGCCGCGATTGCAGTGACGCCGGGCACTGGCAAGATCGTCTGGCAGACACCATTGGCGCGGCAGTGGATGGAGCGTTATTTTGGTGAAGAAACCATGCCGGAATATAGCGCTACCATGCCGCCGGAGCTGGTGCGCTGGCTGAAAGAGCTGTTCGAGGGCGGCATTGCTGGGCTCAACAAGCCGACACTGACCATTCCGCAAGGCAGTGGCCGCCTGATCTTTACCCTGGTGGAAATCGATAACGATGACCAGTGGGTGATTCTGCTGCACGAAGAGTCGGATGCCGCCAAGATTGACGCGCTGATGACCACATTCAAACTTACCCGCCGCGAGTCCGAGGTGCTGTACTGGGCCATGCAGGGCAAGACCAATCGCGATATCGGCGACATCCTGGGTACCAGTCCGCGTACCATCAACAAGCATCTCGAGCACGTGTTCACCAAGCTCGGGGTAGAGACCCGCACCGCCGCTTCGGCGCTCGCAAGAAGCAAACTCAAGATTTAGCGTTTCCTCGTTTGGCTTTAAGACCGGATATGCTATGTTGAACCACAGGATAATAAATCCAGCAGTTCAATAACAGTCACAGCGCATGCCGTCAGCGGCAAGGCGCATCTATGGGTGGAGAGCATATGGCGGCAAAGATCGGCCGTTTTGAAATCGTGCGCATGCTGGGCAAAGGCGCGCAAGGCATTGTTTACCTTGCGCGTGACAGCCATCTGGGGCGCGATGTGGCGATCAAAACCCTGCATGCCACGCAAGATGGCATGGGCGCGCTGCTGCAGGAGGCGCGTATCGTCAGCAAGCTGCAGCACGCCAATATCGTGACCCTGTTTGATGCGGGAGAACACGAGGGCGCCCCCTATCTGGTGTATGCCTATGTGCAAGGGCAGACGCTGGCGCAGCTGCTGCACGCGGAGCCCGGGCTGCCCCTGACCCGTGCCGTGCAGATTGTCAGCAGCCTGCTGGATGCCGTTGCCTATGCGCATGCGCAGGACGTGCTGCATCTGGATATCAAGCCCGCCAATATCATGCTGAACGCGACCGGCCAGCCGCAGATCATGGATTTTGGGATTGCCCGCAGCATCAGCCAGCCACCTCAGGGCCGTATTGAAGGCTCGCCACATTACATGGCGCCCGAAATGGTCACCGGCAAAACAATCACGCCGCGTGCCGACCTTTATTCGCTAGGCATGCTGTTGTATGCGCTGGTGACGGGCCAGCCCGCGGTGGAGGGCGATGATGTGCAGGAGGTGCTACGCAAGACGCTGCATGATGCCACCACCGCGCCGTCTGAACGCAACATCCATGTGGATGCCCAGCTGGAAGCCATTATCCTGAAAGCGCTGGCAAAAAATCCGGATGACCGTTATGCCAATGCTGCCGCCATGAATCAGGCTTTGCAGCAATACCTTGACCCGACGCGCGAGGATGAAAAATCCGGGCACGACGGCAAGCACAGTACGCTGGAGTTTTTGCTGCGGCGCATGCAGAGCAAGAGTGATTTCCCGATTTTGTCGTCTACCCTGAGCGAGATCAATCGCGTGGTGGATGACGAGTCTGCCAGCACCAACATTCTCACCAAGACCATCCTGCAGGACTTTGCCCTGACCAACAAGCTGCTGCGACTGGTGAATACCGTCACCTACGGGCAGTTTGGCGGCAAGATCAACACCATTTCCAAGGCGGTGGTGATCCTGGGTTTTGAGACGGTGCGCAATGTGGCGATGACGCTGATTCTGTTTGAGTTTCTCCAGAACAAGGCGCAGGCCGCCCAGCTGAAGGATGATGTGCTGTCATCGTATTTTGCCGGGATACTGGCCGCGCAATTTTCTTCGGGGCGCAATATACGCGATGCCGAGGAGGCCATGATCTGCTCCATGTTTCGTAACCTGGGCAAGCTGTTGGCGACGTTTTATTTCTTTGAAGAAAGCCAGGAAGTCGCGCGGCTGGTGGAACAGGGCGACGGCGAGGAAAAGGCAGCGGTAAAGGTGCTGGGAATAGGGTATAGCGAGCTGGGCGTGGGCGTTGCCAAGAGCTGGAATTTCCCGCCCCGTCTGCTGGCCGGCATGCAGAGGCTGGTGGGTGAGGTGATCAAGCCCTATGGCGAGCTGGAAACCCTGACGGTGACGGTCAATCTCGCCAACGAGCTCTGTGCGGTGATCGCGCATGGCAACGCGGAGCAGCAAACTCAGGGCATACGCAAGATCATGAAGCGCTACAAGGATGCGGTGGCGATTACCGAGCCGCAGTTGCGTGCGGCGATAGAGTCCAGCCTGGCTGAAATGTCGGCACGCGCCGGTATCGTCAGCATCAATCTCGCTCAAAGCGCCCTGATGAGAAAAATGCGGCAGTGGGCCGGCGAGGAAGAGCCAGTCGCCAAACAGCCGCCTCCCGAAGTGGATAGCATGGCCGGTATCACGCGTCTGGACATGGGGCATATTGCCGATGTGGAGGATGGGGATGCTGACCGGCACGATGCCGATGCCATCCTGTCGGCGGGCATTCAGGACGTGACCAATACGCTGGTGGAAGACCATCAGCTGAATGACATCATGCAGATGGTGCTGGAAACCATGCACCGCGGCATGGAGTTTCAGCGCACGATTATCTGCGTGCGCGATGCCAAGCACAACGTGATGGCGGCCCGCTTTGGTTTTGGCAAAGATGCCGAAGCCATGCTGCCGAAGTTTCGCTTTCCTATCAGTACGGCGCCCGATGTGTTTCAGATCGCGCTCAGCAAGGCAGCGGATCTTTCCATCGCCGATATCAACGCACCGAATATCGCCGACAAAATTCCCGCCTGGTATCGCGCCATGGTGACGACGGGCAGCTTGCTGCTGTTGCCTATCGTCATCAAGGAAAAACCCATAGCCCTGTTTTATGCCGATATGCCTACCGCCAACAGCATGCAGATATCGCAGCGACAGTTGTCCTTGTTGCGTACCTTGCGCAATCAGGCCGTGCTGGCCATCCGCCAGAAAATGTAGCGCGAACGCCATGGCGTGATGGCGGTCACATTGGTAGTGAGGTCAATAATGGGAGGTAATGCATGGAAAGCCCTGCGCATGAAATGGCTCAATTGTTTGAGCAGCTAGGATTGCCTTCGGATGAAGCATCGATAGTGGAGTTCATTAGCACGCATGGCCATTTGCACACGGGTCTGGCGTTGAGCGAGGCCCCATTCTGGACGCTATCGCAGGCGGCATTCCTGCGTGAAGCCATCCAGGCCGATGCCGATTGGGCCGAAGTGGTGGACAGATTGAATGCCAGTCTGCATGCGGCGCGCGATGCGGGTGGCGACCAGGCTTGAGAAAGATGGAAGCTGGTTGGAATTAACAAAAAAGGCAGCTCAGGCTGCCTTTTTATGTATTAGCACGCCTTAAGACGGGCTATTTTGACCGTGGCGGCCGGGGAGCGATTTGCGCTCTGGCGGCTGATGGGCTGTCGACGGTGAAGTGGCGATGTCGCCCAGCTGTAGAAAGCCCACGCGGCCGAAACCACAAAGCCGGTTGTGCCGGTCAGCATGGCGCCGTCGCTTTCATTGGCAAACCAGCCTAAACCAGCGCTGAATGCGGTAAAGACAAAGGGTATGGCAAACAGAATGAAAAACTTGATAAGCATAATGTCCTTTTGGGATTTTTGATGTTGAGAAATCGTTGGTTTGGGTAAAACCAACGATTGCATTGTGACAGACATTTGTTACAGAAAAATGTAATAAATGAAAGCAATTGAAACAGCGGCTGGCTTGCGGTGGCCTTGCCAGTGGGTTTGAAGTCCACAGAGCGGTGAGCTTCAGGGCTTTGTTCAGGGCTCAGAAAGCTCAGCCAATATGGCTTGCCACTCTTCTTCCGGCGTCTCGTATTCCTCATAGCGATGGCTAGTCCTCGCATACCAGTAGCGGCTGTTGCCCTCATCGGGTTCTATCTTGTGCAACACGGCGTGAATCCAGTGCGCGATGGGATGGCCCGAGGCCTGGGCAATGTTGTGGGCGGCATCCCATTGGCCAGCCATCGCCAGATGAGTGGCTCGGGTTAATTCTTCACGTGCTGTTTCTGGCTTCATTCTACTGGCTCCTTGTCTGGCATCAGCGCGCCACGTTTACCCAGGTTGGCTGCTTGCCATAAATACCACGCAGCAATACTGCGGTAGGGTTTCCATTGTTCGCCAATCACAGCCAGGGCTTTGGGCTTAGGCTGCTCAGGCAGGTTTTTAAGCAGGCGCCAGCCTTCGCGTACGCCAAAATCATCCACCGGCAGCACGTCATTGCGTCCCAGGCTAAATATCAGCAGCATTTCTACCGTCCACCGGCCTATGCCCTTCAGCGAGGTGAGGCGGGTAATCAGCTCTTCTTCGCTCATGCCCGCAGCGAGCCTGGCGCTGGGGACGGTGCCCGCCAGCGTGGCTGCGGCAATGCCCCGGATGGCGTTGACTTTTGCCATGGATAGACCGCAGCTTCTGAGCTGTGTTTCATCCGCGGTTGCAAGCTGCTCAGGATTGGGGAAGCCATGATGCGGAAAGCTTGCCATCAGTCTGGACAATATGGCTGCAGCGGCGTTGCCATGCAATTGCTGGTGGGCGACGGCGCGTACCAGGGCCTCATAGGGTTCGCGCTGCTCGCGGCGCTGGATGGCGCAAGGCCCCACTAAGGTGACCAGGCGTTGCCAGTCCGCATCCAATCCCGCCAGAAAGCGGCTGGCTGCGATGTCTGTATTGTCAGGTGGGGCTGTTTGCATGGGCTCTCGTCATGAATGTGCGGCATGCAGGCGTGTTCAACATGAGGGGGTTTGGGCGCCTGCGTTGCCGCAAATGGGTCATAAATAGCCTAGCATGATTCAGTTGGCCAGGGATGTTGTCCAGTTTTTGCGCTTTGTGCGATAATTTCCCGTTGGGCGGCATCCTCCCCCATACGCTGGAAAGCCGTTAAATCAACGACTTTTACATCTGTAGTCCCCTTAATAGCTTGAAAGATCACTATGCCGGTAATACGTTTGCCTGACGGCTCTGAACGACAGTTCGACGCCCCCTTAACCGTTGCTGCGGTTGCGCAAAGCATAGGCGCAGGCCTTGCTCGTGCCGCACTGGCAGGCAAAGTCACATTGCCGGGGCAGGAGCCTCGCCTGGTGGATACGTCTTTCGAGATCGCCGAGGATGTGGACCTCGCCATCATTACGGACAAGGATGCGGACGGCCTTGAAGTCATTCGCCACTCCACTGCCCACTTGCTGGCGTATGCGGTCAAAGAGCTGTTCCCGGAAGCCCAGGTAACGATTGGCCCGGTCATTGATAACGGCTTCTACTATGACTTTTCCTACAAGCGCCCATTTACGCCGGAAGATCTGGAAGCCATTGAAAAGAAAATGGCCGAGCTTGCCAAAAAGGATGAGCAGGTCACCCGCAAGGTGTTGCCGCGCGATGAAGCCGTGGCGTATTTCCAGTCCATAGGCGAGGCCTACAAGGCCGAAATCATTGCCTCCATTCCGGCTGATCAGGATGTGTCGCTCTATACCGAAGGCAATTTCACTGACCTCTGTCGTGGTCCTCATGTGCCCTCCACTGGCAAGCTCAAGGCATTCAAGCTGATGAAGGTGGCTGGCGCTTACTGGCGTGGCGATTCCAACAATGAAATGCTGCAACGCATTTACGGTACTGCCTGGGCCAAAAAGGAAGACCTGGAAGCCTATCTGCACATGCTGGAAGAAGCGGAAAAGCGCGATCACCGCAAGCTGGGCAAGCAGTTGGACTATTTTCACATGCAGGACGAAGCGCCTGGCATGGTGTTCTGGCATCCGCGAGGCTGGAACTTGTGGCAGGAAGTGGAGCAGTATATGCGCGGCCTGTTCCGTCAGTACGGTTATCAGGAAGTCAAAACGCCGACCATCATGGACCGCTCCCTGTGGGAGAAGTCTGGTCACTGGCAAAATTACCGTGAAAACATGTTCACCACATCCTCGGAAAACCGCGATTATGCGGTGAAGCCGATGAATTGCCCTGGCCATATCCAGATATTCAACAGTGGTTTGCACAGCTATCGTGACCTGCCCCTGCGACTGGCCGAGTTTGGCTCCTGCCACCGCAATGAGCCCTCTGGCGCATTGCATGGTCTGATGCGCGTGCGTGGGTTTACCCAGGATGACGCACACATTTTCTGTACTGAAGATCAAGTAAAGCAGGAAGTTGCGGACTTTATTGTCATGCTGTACCAGGCTTACAAGGATTTTGGTTTTAACGATGTGCTGGTCAAGCTCTCGACTCGCCCTGAAAAGCGCGTGGGTTCTGATGAAACCTGGGATAAAGCCGAAGCATCCCTGGCAGCGGCATTGCGGGAAAATAATCTGGCATTCGACCTGCAACCGGGCGAGGGCGCGTTTTATGGTCCCAAAATTGAATTCACCCTGAAAGACAGCCTGGGCCGCCTGTGGCAATGCGGTACCATACAGCTGGACTTCAACTTGCCAGAGCGCCTTGGTGCGGAGTATGTGGCTGAGGACAACACGCGCAAGCACCCTGTGATGCTGCATCGCGCCATCGTCGGTTCCATGGAGCGTTTCCTGGGTATCCTGATTGAAAACTATGCCGGAGCGATGCCTACCTGGCTCGCCCCTGTTCAGGCCATGGTCCTCAATATCACCGATAGCCAGTCTGCTTATGTGCAGGAAGTGGTCGCCGAACTCAGGAAAAACGGCTTCCGGGTCGATTCGGACTTGAGGAATGAGAAAATAACCTATAAAATTCGCGAACATAGCTTGCAGAAGCTGCCTTATCTGCTAGTGGCAGGTGACCGCGAAATGCAAAGCGGACAAGTGGCTGTGCGTACCCGCAAGGGTGAAGACCTTGGTTCCATGTCGGTGAGCGCTTTTATAGAGCGACTCAAGGCGGACGTTCGCGCCAAGGTTTAAATTTATGCATGGCCGTTTAATGATTAATTTGGAGAATTTGCGATAGCTCAAGAAAAAGAAATACGAATCAACGGTGACATCACTGCACAACAGATTCGATTGGTGGGGGTTGATGGCGAGCCGCTGGGGATCATGAGTCTCAATGAGGCTTTTGCAAAAGCGGAAGAAGCTGATATTGATCTGGTTGAGATTGCGCCTCAGGCGCAGCCGCCAGTCTGTCGCTTGATGGATTACGGCAAATTCAAATATGCCGAAAGCAAGCGTCAGCACGAGGCTCGTCTCAAGCAGAAACAGGTTCAGGTCAAGGAAGTGAAATTCCGACCAGGCACGGATGAAGGTGATTACCAGGTCAAGCTGCGTAGCCTGATCCGCTTTTTGCAGGAAGGCGACAAGGCCAAGATTACCTTGCGTTTCCGTGGCCGTGAAATTACCCACCAGGAACTTGGGCTCGCACTTTTGAAACGTGTGGAAGCCGACTTGCAGGAACATGCGGTGGTTGAGCAGTTCCCCAAGATGGAAGGCCGTCAGATGGTGATGGTGCTCGGTCCGCACAAGAAGCAGAAGTAAGTGCATTAACTTCAGCCCGTTATTGCGTTATAATAGCGGGCTGTTTTGATGATGACTGGCGCTAAGTGGTGCCAGTATCAAGCAGCAAGAGGTAGCGACGCGGCTAAAGGCATGCCCGATCGCTCTTTTTTATTGTTCCTTCAGGAGAAAAAAATGCCAAAAATGAAAACCAAGAGTGGCGCCAAAAAGCGCTTCAAGTTCTTGGGTAATGGCAAGGTTAAGCGTACCCATTCGCACCTGCGCCACATCCTTACCAAGAAGACCACCAAGCAGAAGCGTAACCTGCGTGGCACGGCTATTATTTCCGCAACTGACGTCAAGCGCGTACGCGCCATGATGCCAACTCAATAAGGAGATAGAGCATGCCTAGAGTAAAACGTGGTGTCATCGCCCGCGCACGTCATAAAAAGGTTTTAGACGCTGCCAAGGGTTACCGTGGTCGTCGCAAGAATGTATACCGCATTGCCAAGCAAGCGGTAATGAAGGCTGGTCAATATGCATACCGTGACCGTCGTCAAAGAAAGCGTCAATTCCGTGCCTTGTGGATCGCGCGTATCAACGCCGGTGCACGTGAGTATGGTTTGACATACAGCCGTTTCATCAACGGTCTGAAGAAGTCTGCTATTGAAGTGGATCGTAAGGTATTAGCCGATCTGGCTGTGTTCGACAAAGTGGCATTTGCCAAGTTTGCCGAGCTGGCAAAATCGGGCCTTGCTGCCGCTTAAATCCGGCAATTGAAAAAGGAGGCCTTGTGCCTCCTTTTTTATTGGGTTTTTCCCTCAGCCGTTTCGTTGTGGATTTCCGATGGAATTCCTAAATCTGAATGCTGATGAAAATGCCCTGGTTTATTGATGCATGACACATGCAAGTAAGGTCTCAAGAATATATGACACAACATCTTGATCACATCCTGAGCGAGGCACAAAGCGCGTTTGCTGCGTGTGACAATCTCAATGATCTGGAGCAGGCCAAGGCACGATTCCTCGGTAAGAGTGGTGCCTTGACCGATGCATTGAAGGGCTTGGGTAAACTTTCAGCCGAAGAGCGTCCCGCCGCCGGTGCGGCGATAAATGTCGTGAAGCAGGGCGTAGAAGAAGCTTTGCGCAGCCGTCGCGATACGCTGTTGCTGGCGGAGCAGGAACGTCAGCTTTCCAGCGAGGCTCTGGATGTGACATTGCCAGCCCGGAGTGGTGATCGCGGTGGCGCACACCCGGTTTCGCTGACGCTGGCACGGATTGAGCAACTGTTTCATTCGATCGGTTTTGATGTGGCTGAAGGTCCGGAAATCGAGTCCGATTTCTATAATTTCACTGCCCTGAATATTCCTGAAGATCACCCTGCGCGTGCAATGCACGACACGTTTTATGTGGATGAGCAGCATGTGTTGCGTACGCACACCTCGCCTGTGCAAGTCCATTACATGCAGAACAAGACCCCCCCACTTAAAATCATTGCGCCTGGCCGCGTGTATCGCGTGGATTCCGATGCCACTCACTCGCCCATGTTCCATCAGGTGGAAGGCTTGTGGGTCGATGAAGACATCAGCTTTGCCAACCTCAAGGGCGTTGTGCAGGATTTCTTGCAGCGTTTCTTCGAGCGCGAAGATCTGGAAGTGCGATTCCGTCCTTCGTTTTTCCCCTTCACTGAGCCCTCTGCCGAAATGGATATGAGCTGGAATGGTGGCTGGCTGGAAATCGGTGGGTGCGGCATGGTGCATCCCGAAGTGTTCAAGCATGTGGGCATCGATAGTGAAAAATATCGTGGGTTTGCCTTTGGGCTCGGCGTTGAGCGCCTGACGATGCTGCGGTATGGCGTGAATGACCTGCGCTTGTTTTTCGAAAACGATCTTCGCTTCCTCAAGCAGTTTGGTTAACGATCATGCAATTCTCAGAAATTTGGTTACGCCAGTACGTCAATCCTGCCATTAGCAGTGAGCAGCTCGGTCATGCCTTGACCATGGCTGGCCTTGAGGTGGAAGCGATGGATGCTGTGGCACCAGCGTTCAGTCACGTCGTGGTGGCAGAAGTGCTGACGGCAGAAAAGCATCCGGATGCGGATCGCCTGCAAGTATTAACAGTGGATGTCGGCTTGGATAAGCCCCTGCAGATCGTCTGTGGCGCCAGCAATGCGCGCGTGGGCCTGAAGGCGCCATGCGCCATGGTTGGTGCGGCCTTGCCTGGATTTAACATCAAGCAGGCCAAAGTCCGCGGTGTCGAGTCGTTTGGCATGATGTGTTCCGCCAAGGAGCTGGGGCTCGCCGAAGAGAGCAGTGGCTTGCTGGAGCTGCCTGCAGAGGCGGTAACCGGTACGGATATTCGTGATTACCTGCAACTCGATGATCAGCTGTTTACATTGAAGTTGACGCCTAACCGTAGCGACTGCCTGAGTATCGTTGGTATTGCCCGCGACGTGGCCGCGATCACTGGTGCCGCCTTGCAGGTACCGGCGACGGCCAGCATCAGCCCGGTTGCCAGCACCGACGTCAAGATCTCCGTGCGTGAGCCTGAGGCATGCCCGTATTACAGTGGGCGCAGCATCCGTGGCGTGAATGCCGCCGTGGCGACACCCGACTGGATGCAGCGACGTCTGGAGCGTAGTGGTATTCGCAGCATCAGTGCAATCGTCGATATTACCAATTATGTATTGCTGGAACTGGGGCAGCCTCTGCATGCCTTTGACGCTGGGAAGCTGCAGGGCGATATCGAGGTGCGATATGCCAATTCTGGCGAGGCGCTGAGCTTGCTGAATCAGCAGCAAGCGAACTTGCAACAGGATATGCTGGTGATCGCCGATGCCCAGGGGCCGCTGGCCTTGGCCGGCATTATGGGTGGTCTGGATTCGGCTGTCTCACTGGAAACGCGCGATATTTTCCTGGAGAGCGCCTACTTTGCGCCCGGGGTGATCGCTGGCAAAGCACGCCGCCTGGGCTTGTCGACGGACTCGTCGTATCGCTTTGAACGTGGCGTGGATTTTGGCAGCACCCGTCAGGCATTGGAACGTGCAACCGCGCTTATTCTTGAGATTTGCGGTGGTGAGCCTGGTGATGTTGTCGAAGTCAAATCTGCCTTGCCCACGCGCAAGCCGGTGACATTGCGCTATGAGCGACTGCTTTCGGTGCTGGGTATCCCGCTGGAGCGTAGCGAAGTATCGGTCATATTTGCCCGCCTTGGTTTCGAGGCACGTGAGTCGGATGGTCGTTACGAGATTACGCCTCCCAGTTATCGCTTTGATATCGAAATTGAGGAAGACCTTATCGAGGAAGTGGCTCGCCTGCATGGCTATGAGCATATCCCCGCGATTGCGCCGCAAGCCACATTGGCCATGTTGCCTGCCTCAGGTAGCGAACTGAATCGTGCCTGGGTGCGCGATGCCCTGGTGGCTGGTGGCTATCAGGAAATCGTCAGCTACAGTTTTGTGGATGCCAGCTGGGAACGTGACTTGCTGGGGAATAATGACGCGATAGTGCTGAAAAACCCCATCGCCAGCAACATGAGCGTGATGCGTAGCGGCTTGTGGGGCGGTCTGTTGCAGACGCTGGTTTATAATCTCAACCGCAAGCAGCCCCGCGCCAAACTGTTTGAAATTGGCTCCGCCTATCATAAAGCCGACTCCGGCTATGCTGAAACCATGCGGGTTTCCGGGTTGGCTTACGGTGCTGCCTACCCTGAACAATGGGCTGAAGATGAGCGTGATGTCGACTTCTATGATGTGAAAGCCCAGGTGGATGCGCTGACGCACGGACGCGCTGTGTATCAGGCCGCCACGCATCCTGCGCTGCATCCAGGTCAATCTGCCCATATCTTGCTAGATGGCAAGGTCATTGGCTGGCTGGGCAAGTTACACCCCAAGTGGCAACAACATTATCAATTGCCACGCAGCACGGTGGTGTTTGAATGTGATCTTGCCCCTTTGCTTACCGTTCAGTTGCCTAGATATCAAGAGGTGGCTAAGTTCCCGCCTGTGCGACGCGATATTGCCGTGGTGGTGGATGAGGCAACCCCTGTTCAAGCGCTGTTGGATACCATGAATGATGCGAAAAATGTCTTGATTTCAGACATCGCATTGTTCGATATTTACCGCGGAAAAGGTGTTCCAGAAAACAAAAAAAGCCTTGCATTTCTTGTGCTTATGCAAGATACTCAAAAAACTTTGACGGATGCTGAGGCAGATGCCGTCATGAGTAATTTGCTAGCATTGCTCAAGACCGAACATGGTGCGGAATTAAGAAATTAGAACGCCAATGGGGCGCCAATTTTTAGAAAATGCGTCGCGATGGTGCGAAAGTTAAGAAAAGTAGTTGGGAGATTTGCATGACATTAACCAAAGCCGATCTGGCTGATTTGCTCTTTGAACAGGTTGGGCTGAACAAACGTGAGGCCAAAGATATGGTCGAAGCGTTTTTTGAAGAAATACGTACGGCTTTGGAATCAGGAGACAGTGTAAAACTGTCGGGTTTCGGCAATTTCGAATTACGTCAAAAATCAGAGCGGCCAGGCCGCAACCCCAAAACAGGCGAAGAAATCCCGATCACGGCACGCCGTGTTGTGACTTTTCATGCCAGCCAGAAGCTCAAGCTAAAGGTAGAGGAGGCTTATGCCGGAGACCGCGCCTAAGGTTGTGTTGCCGCCGATTCCTGCCAAGCGTTACTTCACCATTGGTGAGGTCAGCGAGCTATGTGGCGTTAAGCCCCATGTCTTGCGCTATTGGGAGCAGGAATTCACGCAGCTCAAACCCGTCAAGCGTCGTGGTAATCGCCGGTATTACCAGCACCATGAAGTTCTGCTGATTCGCCGTATCCGTGAATTGCTCTATGAGCAAGGCTTCACTATCAGCGGCGCCCGCAACAGGCTTGATGATGCGGCACAAGCAGTAGAAGCTCCACCTGAAACTGTGGTGGAAAAGCAGGTTGAGCACCCCTCAGCTGCCTCCACCTATCCGCAACTGGATGTTGGTTTGTTGCGCAGCGAGTTGCGTGAAGTGCTTGATCTACTGCGCGCCCACTAAAAACCAATTTCCTGTTTGTTCCCTCCAGTTCATTCCGCTATAATACAGGCCTTGTTGCTTTAGCGACATCGGGGCGTAGCGCAGCCTGGTAGCGTACTTGCATGGGGTGCAAGTGGTCGCAAGTTCGAATCTTGCCGTCCCGACCAGTATCCGAAAGGGGTTAGGTAACTAACCCCTTTTTTCATGCCCCTTTTTCATGTTCGCGCGATCAGCGCGATATCTCGTTTATTCCTGTTTCCGGACTATCACGTTTTTTCAAGGCGTTGGAATTCTCACGTTTTGTTATTGCTCGGCTCGTTCAGGGGTTCCGAACAGGATTCTTCAGCATCGACATTGTTAATGAGAATTGTTATTATTTGTAAATGCTTCTTAATAACAATGATATGCAAGGAAAATAATGTCTCGCTTCTCTTTACTGACCAGTACGGTCGATCTCATACAAGTTTCTGGCAAGGCAGCGGGTGCTTTATTACTGTTGGCATTTTCTACGAGCGGGTCTGCAGATGAGGTGACAGAGCAGCAACTGGCGGATAAAAAGAAAGCACAGCAGAGTGCAGCGGCAACGCCAGTTGCGACAACGCTCGATACTGTCCATGTTGTTGATAAATCGGCAGACACGGTTTTGCCTGGCGAGTTGATGCCTGCGTATGTGGGTGGTCAAGTCGCGCGAGGAGGCCGGGTGGGATTGCTGGGCAATAAGTCAGTGCTGGATACGCCATACAGTGTGATTAGCTATACCCGTGAGCTGATTCAGAACCAGCAGGCGACGACCTTAGCGGATATTGTCGAAAACGACTCATCCATTCGCAATAACAACCCCAGGTTTGGTCGCTTTGATCAGTTCTCCATCCGTGGTTTTTCTCTATCGAATGGGGAGGTGGCGCTGAACGGTTTGTTCGGGCTGGTTCCCAATTACACAGTACCACTGGAGGGGGTTGAGCGAGTTGAAGTGCTCAAGGGGCCTAACAGCTTGTTGAATGGCATGGCACCTACGGGTGGCGTTGGCGGTGCGATCAATGTGATTGCCAAGCGGGCGACAGATGTACCGATTACCCAGTTTACCGCTAACTATGCCTCAAGCTCGGTTCTTGGCGGGCATGTGGATATTGGTCGACGCTTCGGTAGCGATAACCAGTTTGGCATTCGTCTGAACTCGGTATATCAGGATGGCAGGACGGCATTTTCGAATGATCAGAGAATAGAGCGTTCACTCATGACATTGGGGCTGGATTTTCGAGGTGAAAATTTACGCCTGTCTACGGATGTTTGGCATTACGAGAATCGAGGCACGGCGCCAATGGAACGGGTAACCTTGAACAGCCGCGGTGGTGTTCTGGCCGCCGTGCCTGATGCCGATAAGGTCACACGCAACTTTGCCCAGCGCTGGTCTTATGCCAATACCATAGACACGACCGTTGCCGTGCGTGGCGAGTATGATTTTTCACCTGCAATCACAGCCTACGCCGCGGTGGGGGCTCGTCGCGGTCGATATGATTTTCTGCGGGTGCCGGTGGCGGTCGATTCTGCGGGTAATTTTGTTACCACGACCGGTAACACTACGGTCAATACGAGTACCGTGAATCGTTTTCTAAGGCATGAGGATACGGTGTCTGGAGAGGCGGGCGTGCGCACCATGTTTGATACTGGTGTGGTTCACCACACGGTGAATCTTAATACCAGTTTGTATCGTATCCAGTTTGGTAATCTGGAAAATGAAATAGGCACGGTAGCATCCAACATTTACAACCCGGTGAATGGGGTGGAGCCAGCCGTGATTGGCATGTCCAATACACCTCCACGAACAGCGGAGACCGACTTGAGCAGTATTGCCCTGAGCGATACTTTATCCATGCTGGATGATCGTCTGCAAATCACCATAGGCGTCCGCAAGCAGTCGGTGCTTAATAAAACCTATCTGGTAACAGGGCCCGTGCGTGCCAAGTATGACGAAGACGCACTAACGCCGACGTTCGCTTTTACGGTAAAGCCGCTCGACCATCTCGCCCTTTATGGAAATTACATTGAGTCGCTGACCCAGACCGCTATGGCCCCTACAAATGCTGCCAATGCGGGAGATATTTTTCCTCCAGCCAAAACAAAGCAGGTTGAAGTGGGGGCGAAGCTGGATCTTGGTAACTTCACTTCTACCTTGGCATTATTCCGGATTGAACGTCCAAGTACATTTCGCGACCCCGCTACCCTTGTTTTTGGCTTGAATGGCGAGCAACACAACACGGGCCTGGAGTGGTCTCTGTATGGGGAGCCCGTGAGTGGCGTGCGTGTATTGGGTGGGGTGACACTGCTGGATGGCAAATTGAAAAAGACACTGGGTGGCGCGAACGATGGCAATACTGCGCCAGGCGTAGCCAAAGTGAATGCCAATCTCGGCATGGAGTGGGATGTGACTGCCATACCTGGTTTTACCTGGACGGCACGTACCATCTATACCAGTGATCAATATGTAGATGCTGCCAATACGCGCGAGATTCCGGATTGGGCGCGGCTGGATCTTGGTGCCTGCTATCGGTTTGTTTCGGCGGGTAAAAACGTAACCCTGCGCGCCACCGTAGATAACGTGCTCGACAAGCATTACTGGGCTACCGTCAGCACTAGCGATAGCGTGAATGGCCTGACGTATGGCACACCGCGCATGGCATTTTTCTCTGCCACGGTGGACTTTTAATCGAAGCGATATCTGGGAGTTAATGGCCAATGGCTGACTCCAAGCCATTGGCCATCAGACTATTTTTGGCCCTGGAGTTTTTTGAGCCAGATAAAGACACCGGTCCAGGCCAGCAATACGGTCAGCAAGCCTGTGACTAAAATGAGTATGCGCCCGGGCAATCCAAATATCTGCCCGGTATGTAGCGGATATTGCAGAATACTCAAGCGATCTCCCGTTTTGCCTTGTGAGTAGCCGTATTGGGCTTTCAGTTCGCCTGTGTTTGCATCAAAAAACACTTGCTCACGCTTGAAGGTCAGCCAGGCATTGGGTTGACGTTCATCAAAGGTCAACCGGTAGACATTCTGCTTGGCCAAGTATGAAATATTGGCAACCCGGTAATCATCCGCACTGGCGGGCCGCAAGGCTAATCCACGCTGATAAGCGGCATCCCAATCCAGTGAAATCTCCCCATCTTTCACTTTGGGCAAGGTATCACCAGGAAGAGAGCTGAATGGCATTATCATGCCCATCACCGGTCTGAACACTTCTCGGTTGAGATTGAGATAAAAACTACTGAACGCGACGACAGCCAGCACGGGCCATAGCCACAAGCCACTGGCACGATGCAGGTCGAAATTTACGCGAGTGGCATTTGCCTGATACTTTATTTTCCAGGCGGGCGCCCATTTTTTCATGAACTGCACGGGCGATGGCAGTAGACCATGTCGTGGCAAAGCCAAATAAAATCCAACAAAACAATCCAGTAGCCAAAGTATGGCGACGCCACCCAATAGCCATTTTCCAATTTTTCCTGGTAGATGAAGTGTGTCATGCAATTTGAACAGGAATGGCATCAAGCCCTGACGACTGATATCCACCTTGCCCCATTCGCGGGCGCCCAGAATTTCATTGGTATAAGGGTTAACAAATACCTGCATGGGAAGAGGGGCGTCGTCGCCAGTCTGTTTACTATCCATACGCACAATCAATGCGCGATCGGCGCTGTGCTGAAACTCAATGCGTGCTATCTGATGGTCGGGATAGGCCTGACTGACCTTGCGTGCAAGTTGTGCCAGCGGCACTGGTGAGGCTGCCGTGGGCGTCACCAGCATCCAGTCCGGATTCAGCCATTCATCAAGCTCGTGATAAAACGCCAGCGATGCTCCGGTTAGTCCCGCAACCGTTAAAAACAACACTAGGATTAACCCTGCATAACGATGCAGGCGGACAAACAATTTTCTGGACATGAGGGCGAGAGCCTGTTCTTTGGTGTCGCGATTGGAAATAGCAAGGATGCCTGCCGTAGACCTGGATGAATGAGGCGGACGGGTAGCGTGTATTATCGTAAAGTGTAAATGATATCAATTATCATTTGAGATGTATAATGCGGGACGAAAATATACACGCAGGAGCTGTTATGAAATTAAAGTGGGGCGTTGTTTGCGCCTTGATGATGCCGTATTGGTCTGTCCATGCTGAAGTGGCGGAGGATGCCACTGAGTTGCCGGAAGTCGCTGTCAGCGCCCGTCAGGAGGAGTCGGCCACCGGGCCAGTGAAAGGCTACAAAGCCAGCCGTTCGCAAACGGCCACCAAAACCAATGCCGCGTTATCAGAAACCCCCCAGTCCGTGACGGTGATTGGCAGTGAGCAGATCCGCGATCAGGGCGCACAGTCGCTGGCAGAGGCTTTGCGGTTTACCGCTGGGGTCGATGCCGGGCAGCGCGGACGGCGTGGGCTGGATGATATTTCCATCCGCGGTTTTGTGCAGAGTGCTTATGTGCTGCGTGATGGCATGCGCATGGATAACGACATGTGGATACAGAACGAGCCGTTTGCCTTTGAACGTATCGAGGTGCTGAAGGGGCCGGCATCTGTGTTATATGGCCAGATTTCTCCGGGTGGGCTGGTTAATCTGGTGACGAAACGGCCAACTGACAAGCCTATTGCCGAAATTGGCATAGGTCTGGGCAATTACAATCAGAAGCAGCTGACCGCCGACTTTTCGGATGCGTTGAATGAGGACGGCACAGTGCGTTATCGCCTGGTCGGCATTTCATCCGCCAGCGATGACCAGGTGGATTTTGTCGATCGCCAGCGTACCTATATTGCGCCGTCCTTAACCTGGGATATCAGCGACAAGACCAGCCTGACCTTGCTGGCAAGCTATCAGAAGAGTGACTTTGTGCCGATTCGTGGCCTGCCTGCGCGCGGTACCGTGCTTGCCAATCCCAATGGCCCAATTTCATACAGCCGGTTTGTCGGCGTGCCGGGTGTGGATAAATACAGCACTGAGCAGACGCAAGTCGGCTATCTGTTTGAACACGCGTTTTCCCCATCCATCAAATTCAAGCAGAGCATGCGCGTGAATGACTATGACCTGGAAGGGGCCTTTACCAGCCCCACATCGCTGTCGACCAACGGGCTCAACTATGCTCGCCGGATTGAGTATCGCGATGTGCATGGCCAGATGCTGACCATGGACAATCAGCTCAACATGCAGTTTGACACGGCGGCCTTGCGCCATGATGTGCTGCTGGGGTTTGATTACCTGCATTTTGACAGCAAGCGCACGGACAAGCGCGCCAGCGTCACCGTGCTTAATCTCTATAACCCGAATTACAGCCCGACTATAGGTGTTGCCGTTACAACGCCAGCGACCACCGGCACGGACAAGCTCGAACAAAAAGGGTTATATCTGCAGGATCACATCAAGTTTGGCGATGGCTGGAATCTGGTGCTGGGCTTGCGGCGCGATGAATCTGATCTATTGGAAAAACGCCTGAGCGGCAGCAGAACTCGCACCAATCCGGGGGCAACCACCGGGCGTGCCGGCTTGCTGTATGCCTTTGACAATGGCTGGTCACCTTATATCAGCTATAGCGAATCTTTCGTACCCGTTACCGGCAGCGGGGCAGACGGTTCCGCCTTCAAGCCGGAAACCGGCCAGCAGCGTGAAATCGGCCTCAAGTATGAAACACCGAACAAGGCATTTGGCACCACCGTGGCGCTGTATGACCTGACGCGCCAGAACGTGACGACGACGGATCCCAATAACACCGCATTCAACATCCAGACCGGCGAACAGCAGCATCGTGGTGTGGAAATCGAGGCTACCGGGCAACTGACCTCGCGGCTCAATGTGGTGGGCAGCTACAGTTATATTGATGCCGAAATCACCAAGAGCACGACGGGCACGCTGCACAAACGTCCGATTCTGGTGGCGAAAAACATGGCCAATCTCTGGGCCAATTACGACATGGGGCACTGGCTGCAAGGCCTGGGTGTTGGCATAGGCGCACGTTATATCGGCAAGCAGGCGGGGGATGACCTCAATACCTTCTACACGCCACATTACACCGTGTACGATGCCGCCTTGTTCTACCGCACGGGACCATGGCGCTTTGCCCTGAATGCGCGCAATCTGGCTGACAAGGAGTACATTGCCTCCTGCTCCAGCGTGAGCGCCTGTTACACGGGTGATCCACGCATGATCATGTTGAATGCCACCTACGCCTTCAAATAACACTTACGCCTTCAAATAACACCGCCATTTAGCTGAAAAACCGCGGAGCCTGGCCATTCGGTCAGGCTCCGTTTCCATATGGGGCGGCATCTGCTACATTGAGGGCAGTGTTTACTACCTCATCGAGATACCTCCTTGTCGGCCTCTGCCTTGCACGATTACCCCGCATCGTTTCCTGTAGCACGCGGCATGCGGCGCCATTTCCATTTTTATCTTGGCCCTACCAATTCCGGCAAAACCTATGAAGCATTGCAAGTGCTGCAGCAAGCGGCATCAGGCGTCTATCTGGCGCCTTTGCGTCTGTTGGCAATGGAGGTGCGTGACCGGCTGATGGAAGCGGGTGTGCCCTGTAATCTGGTTACCGGGGAAGAGCGACACTGGGTGCCGGGTGCCCGGCACACGGCCTGCACGGTTGAGATGATGCGGCCGGATCAGGTGGTGGATGTGGCTGTTATCGACGAAATCCAGATGCTGCAGGATGAGGCGCGTGGCTATGCCTGGACCGCCGCACTGGTTGGCGTCCCCGCGCAGCAAGTGTTTGTCTGCGGTTCGGATGCCGTGACGCCCATCTGCCTGGCCTTGCTGGAATCGCTGAATGAGCCGTGGCAACTGACGCGGCTTGAGCGCAAAACGCCATTGATACTGGAAGAGCACGCCATTTGCGGCCAACGCTACAACCGGGCGCGGCTGAAAGGCAAGCTGCAAAAGGGCGATGCCGTGATCGCCTTTACCCGCAAGGATGTGCTGACCCTGAGTGCGCGCATACGGCAATGGGGCTTGTCGGTGGCCTCTATTTACGGGGCCTTGTCGCCCGAAGTGCGGCGTACCGAGTCGCGACGCTTTGCCAGTGGCGAGGCTGATGTGCTGGTGGCGACCGATGCGATTGGCATGGGGCTGAATCTGCCGATCCGGCGCGTGGTGTTTACCACCGTACATAAATTTGATGGCGTGGCGAGCCGCCTGATCGGCCCGACCGAAACCCGGCAGATTGCGGGGCGTGCCGGACGTTATGGCATCTATCCCACAGGCTTTGTCGCCGCGGTGGAGGCCGATGAACTACTGCATCTGCAACACATGCTGACGACATCGGATAGTGCGGAGTTGCAGCAATTGCCGGTGGCTGCCAATTGGCCGGATATCGCGCGGCTTTCGCAACGGGTGCACACCGCGCGCATAGGGGAATTGCTGGAGCGCTTTTCCCGGCAAGCGCTGGAGAGTGATCTGTTTCACCTCACCAGTGCCGAGGGGCAGATTGCGCTGGGGCATCTTATCGACCAGCAGGCGCCTCATATGCCATTGGCCGACAAGTTCCGGTTTTCATGCGCCCCGGTGTCTTTCGACAAGCGGCACGAGATGGATTATTTCATTCAATGCCTGAAAGCCCATGCTGACCACAAGCGCAGGCGCCTGCCAGAGGATGTGGCCTGGCTCGACAGCAGCGGGCCGCAATACCTGGAGCAGGCGGAACAGTTCAGTCAGGACATCAGCCTTTATGCCTGGCTGGCATTCAAGTATCCGCAGACCTTTCCTGATGGCGAGCTGGTACCCATGCTGCGGCAGCGCGTGAGCCGCTATATTGAGCGCGCGCTGCTGACGCAGGCGGGCTATGGGGATATCACGCGCGAGCTCTATGTGTATGGCTGAGACGCGCATGCCTCTGCCGCAGTGAGCGGGAAATGACTGGCACCTGCCGCGCTACTTAACACGCGGAACGGGGCTAGCGCCCCAGCCCCAACGGCCTTACCCAATAAAGGCTAGACGCACACGGCGCGCACCTGCGCGATATCGGTTTTGCCCTGGAGTACCTTGTTGATGCCATCCTGCTTCAGCGTCAGCATGCCGCTATTGAGGGCTTCTTCCAGCAGTTCACTCACGGGTGCGCGTTTCTGAATCATGCGCTTGATTTCCGGCGTCACGATCATCAACTCATACAGGCCAAGACGCCCACGGTAGCCGGTGTTGTTGCACTCTTTGCAACCTTTGGCGCGATAAAGGGTGAATTTGCCCTCACGCGCAAATTCCTCCTGAAAGCGCGCCAGTTCTTTCGTCGCGCCATGGCTGGTGCCAAGGACAAATTCGGCCGCCAGCTCTTCCAGCTCGGCATGGCTGGGTTCATAGGCTTCCTTGCATTTGTCGCACAAGGTCTTGGCAAGACGCTGGGCCATGATCGCCAGCAACGCATCGGCAAAGTTGAAGGGGTCCATGCCCAAGTCGAGCATACGCACAATACTTTCCGGCGCGCTATTGGTGTGCAGCGTGGAGAGCACCAGGTGGCCGGTCAATGAGGCTTCAATGCCGATCTTGGTGGTTTCCTGATCACGCATTTCACCCACCATGATCACATCCGGGTCGGCCCGCAGAAAACTGCGCATGGCGGCGGCGAAGGTCCAGCCTATCTTGGCATTTACCTGCACCTGGCGCAGGCCCTGCTGGGTAATTTCCACCGGGTCTTCGGCTGTCCATATCTTGCGTTCCGGGGTGTTGATGTACCCCATCAGCGAGTGCAGCGATGTGGTTTTGCCTGAGCCGGTCGGGCCACAGACCAGAATCAGCCCATAGGGCCGCTGCATCAGCTTTTTCAGGTTTTCCAGTTTGTCCTGCGCCAGACCGAGTTTATCCACTGGTACAGGTTTGGCCGCCGCCAGCACCCGCATCACTACATCTTCCAGGCCATTGGCGGTGGGGATGGTCGCCACGCGCAGCTCGACATTGGCCGGGCCGAATTGCTTGAAATCCAGCTTGCCATCCTGTGGCTTGCGCCGTTCGGAAATATCCAGCTGCGACATGATCTTGATCCGCGAGATCAAGGCATTGCGGAAATTGGACGGGATTTCCAGATACTGCACCAGCGTGCCATCCTTGCGGAAACGCACCTGCGTATTGCGGCGATCCGGATAGGTTTCAATATGGATATCCGATACGCCATCCTGATAAGCATCCAGAATCATTTTATTGACCAGCTGCACCAGCGTGTTATCAGACTCTGCCACGGGCTCTTCGGCAGACTCAAACTGCATGCTGTTCTCTTCGCTGAACAGCTTGGTGGCCAGGTCATCAATCTGCATGCCGGCGACATTGCTGGATTTCAGGTCGAAATCCAGCATGTCATCCTTGCTTTTGTTGAATTCAAACGCACCGCTGCGACCATAAAAGCTGTCAATCGCCGTGACGATATCTTCACGCGAGGCCATGGCAGGCAGGGTTTTCATCTGGGTGAGAAAGCGTACCTCATCAATCGCCTTCACATTCATCGGATCTTCAAACGCCACCACCAATGCGCCTTCATACATGCACAGCGGTATCAGCAGATGCTTGCGGGCCACGGGTGCGCCAATCAGGCGTATGGCATTCGGGTCAAAGTTGAATTTACTGAGACTGACATACGGAATCCCCAGTTTTTTCGCCAGCGTGCCTTTGAGGGTCTGCTCATCGACGATGCCCATGTCGACCAGAATGCGACCCAACGGAATACCGCGGTTTTCCTTCTGCTTATTCAAGGCATGCTGCAGTTGATCCTCGGTAATCAGCTCCAGCTGTCTCAGTGCCTCGCCCAGCTTGAGAATCGGGCGACTTTCCTGATGGCGAATCGCCTTTTGCAGCTCTTCGCTGGTGACAATCTGATTTTCAAACAGGTAATCGCCTATGCGCTGGTTGCGCAATTCATCCTGGCGTTTCAGCGCTTCTTCCACCGCGTCTTTGGTCGCCAGCTTTTCCTGTATCAGGATTTCGCCTATCTTCTGGCCAATCTTGTAACTCTTGATGGACGCGCGTGGGAAGTAACCGCGGATGATCTTGCTGTCAGCCGTGGTCGGGTAAATGTACAAGCCATGGTTCGTGGTGACATAGCTGTAGGTATAACCCACCACCATTTCGCCATCGGTATATTCGATGGCATAGGTTTGTTTTTCGGAAGGGGGAAACAGCTCCTCGGCCCTGTCCTCAAGAAAGGCCTGATCCCGCACCAGTTCCATGGGTTGCAGCAGCTGTATGCTTTTGATTTTATCGACCGCCAGCGTTTCTTGCGGTTTATCCTTGGCGGTACGATAGATCAGGGTATTGGCATCGGGCATGAACTCGATGAGCTGTCCCAGCAGCTTCTTGCCATCAAACAGGTAGATCAGGCAGATTTCGTTAGCAGGGCTCTCGCCATTGGCAGCAAAGCTGAAATAAGGTGGCTTGGGCCACTCGATCACTGATTCTTTCATACTCCCCCTAGTGATACGTACGTATATATTCCGCTTATTAAAGCACGGCCCATGCCATCACATAAGGGGGCTTTTATTTTTATTTTAAATGGGTAACGCTGGCATGCCACAGGCCTGAGAGGCGGGGCGACAATATCATCCGGTAGATGAGGGGCCGTCTGGCTTACCCCTCTGGTCGGCGCATGATGTTCTGCAGTCAAGGCAGGGTAGTGCCTTCCTTGCCATCCCGCATGTTCAGGTGAATTCGGGAAAATTTCCCGAATGATGAAAGGAGCTAAGACTATAGAATAGCCGTTTTCACGAAGACGGAGCGCCATGAGCCTCAAGTTACGCTTAAATCTGATGATCACGGCCCTGCTGGTGCTGATCATGGCGCTTGGCACCATGCTGATGGTGGCAAATGCACGGCAGGATGTGCGTGCCGAGGTGGAGTCGACCGCCAAACTGGCCCTGTATCTGCTGGATGCAGAAGCCTTGTATTACTCCCAGCTTTCCAATCCCCAGCAGCTGCGTTCATTCCGGCTTAAAAGCCTGAGCAATCTGCGTCACTTGCGCATTGAATTCTATGATCACAACGGCACGCTGGTGGACAGCAACAGCCTGCCTGCCGATGCGGTAAACGAGGCCCCACCTCCACGCTGGTTTGTCAGTGCCATGGGCATGGTATCGAGCGAGTGGATACAGTCGCGCCGCATGATCAAGGTCAATGGCCGGGTGATTGGTGTGCTGGTCGTCACGCCTGACCCTTCTTACGAGATTGCCGAAGTGTGGGGCGATACCCAGGATCTGCTGGTGCTGTCGGCGCTGTTTTTCCTGCTGGTGAATCTGATGGTGTACTGGGCGGTGGGCCATGCCTTGCGCCCGGTGGATACGGTACTGGCCGCGCTTAACGAACTGGAGCGTGGCAATCTCAAGGCACGCCTGCCGGATTTCAAGCTGAAAGAGCTGGCGCGCATCAGCCACAAATTCAATCTGATGGCGCACAAGCTGGAAACCAGCGTGGAGCGTAACCATCGTTTGTCGCAACAGCTGATACGTGCGCAGGAAGATGAGCGCAAGCATCTTGCACGCGATCTGCATGACGAAATCGGCCAGAGCCTGACGGCGATCAACGCCGATGCCACGGCCATCGTGAATTCCGACTCAAGCAATCCGCGCATCAAGGAGAGTGCGGCGGCGATTGTGCAGGTGGCACGCCATGTGGTGACCATTGTGCGCGACATGCTGGAGCACCTGCGGCCAGATACCCTGGATAAGCTCGGCCTGCACATTGCCCTCACGGATCTGGTGAGCAACTGGCGCCAGCGGCATCCACAGGCGACCATCACCATCAATATTGAGGAAGACCTGGAAGATCTGGGCGAGTTTATCCCGATCACCATCTACCGCCTGTTGCAGGAAGCGCTGACCAATATCAGCCGTCATGCCAGGGCGGGGTCGGTCAGCCTGGCGGTGCAACGCATGGGCAACCACCTGCATCTGGTGATACGCGATAACGGCTGTGGGTTTGAAATGGAAAAAGCGCCTTCCGGCTTTGGCTTGGCTGGCATGCGCGAGCGGGTGGAAGGGTTGGGCGGCAAGCTTGATGTGCAGAGCGCGCCAGGGGAGGGGACGACCATCATGGTCAGTATCCCGGTGATAAATCAACAGGAGTTGTCAGGTGAGTGAAGAAATTATCCGGGTCTTGCTGGTCGATGACCACACAGTGGTGCGCTCTGGCTTGTGCCGCTTGCTGGAGCAACACTCCGGCATCAAGGTGGTGGCCGAGGCTGAGAGCGGTGAGCAGGCTTACCAGGTGTTTGGCGAATACCTGCCCGATGTGACGGTGATGGATCTTTCCATGCCGGGCATGGGCGGGCTGGAAGCCATGCGCCGGATATTGGCGCGGTATCGTACAGCGCGCGTGCTGATTTTCTCCATGCATGAAAATGCCGCGTTTGCCATGCAGACCCTGAAGAGCGGTGCACGCGGCTATGTAGCCAAAACCGGCTCGTTTGATGAGCTGGTAAAAGCCGTGGTGGAAGTGGCGCGAGGCAAGAGCTATATCAGCACCAGCATTGCCCAGAAGATCGCCCTGCAAACCGTCATCGGCGATGGTGACCTTATCAGCCAGCTGTCGCCGCGTGAATTCGAGGTGTTCCGCTTGTTTGCCGAGGGCAAGAATGCCGAGGAAATTGCCGAGGTATTGAAGATCAGCCAGAAAACGGTGGCGAATTACCACACGCTGGTGAAGCAGAAGCTGGGCTTGTCCAACCCGGTGGAGATGGTGCGTTTTGCCATCAAGCATGGCTTGATCGATAGCTGAGGCCAGTTCATGGCTGGTCTGGCGAACCATATAAGCCAGAGCAAAAAAAAGACCGGCAAGGGTATGCCGGTCCATCAACTATGGTGTTGTCAGTGGAGAGAGACAACTGACTCCAGTGTAAAAGCAGAGCCCCGCTTGCCGTGAGAGACGGCTTCATGATTTCAGCGGGAAATGTTCACGTTTTTATGATGTTGAGCTTGATGGCGAGCAGCATCAGTTGCGCGGCGTTTTCCACATTCAGTTTTTGCCGCAGGCGCGTCTGCACATTGGCGATGGTCTTGTAATCCAGACACAGAGCCGCGGCAATATCCTCAATCGAGCGACCCTGGGCCAGCAGGTTGAACACCTCGAATTCGCGTGAGCTCAGGCTGTTGAGTATGTCGCCGCCATTGATATTGTGCATGGCGATTTCCTGCGCGATATCGTGGCTGACGTATTTGCGATTGTTGGCAATGGCAAATACGGCCTCTACCAGCACATCCGGCGCAGACGACTTGGTGACATAGCCACTGGCGCCCGCCTGCAATGCGCGGGTGGGGAATATGGCATCGTCATGCATGCTGAACACCAGCACCTTGGCATTGCGGTCGCGCGAGACAATGCGCTTCAGCGCTTCCAGGCCGCCCATGCCCCGCATGGAAAGGTCCATCACCACCACTTCCGGCTGGTGCTCCGAGTAAACCCGGTAGGCATCCTCGCCGCTATCCACTTCGGCGATCACCTTGATTCCGGATTTTTCCAGCAGGTGGCGATAGCCCTGCCTTACCACGGCATGGTCGTCCACCAGCATCACTCTTACTGCACCTTGCATTACACCATCTCCTTTATCGGGGTTATGGGGATGACCGCACGAATCCGGGTGCCCGTGCCAGCAGCGCTGGACACCTCGAATTTACCGTCAACCGCCTTGATTCTTTCACGCATGCCGGCAAGCCCCAGGCCTTTGTGTGGCTGGGCCTGGGAGATGCCGCAACCATCGTCGGTAATATCCACGATCAGCCTGTCGCCCTGCATGAACAGGTGCACATCAATCAGGCTGGCCTGGGCGTGGCGTGCGGCATTGGTAATTGCCTCCTGAATCACGCGATAGATATTGATGGTCAGCTTGTCATCCAGATGGTCAAGCGCATCGTCTATCGCCAGCTGATAGCGCGTGCCATTGGCCGGATATTTCCAGGTGTCGATCAAATGCTGCAGGGCGGCGCCCAGCCCAAGCTCGTCCAGCGCAGCAGGGCGCAGGCGATGAATAAGCTGGCGCGCCGAGCGGTAGATATGATCGGAGTGCGAAATAATGTGCAGCGCCACTTCACTGATGCTGGGTGGCAGATCCGGCATATTGACCAGGCTGGTGGCGTTGGCCTTGATCGCATTCAGGTATTGCCCCATGTCGTCGTGCAGGTCGCGGGCGATATGGCGGCGCTCTTCTTCCTGCAACTCCAGCGCCTGCCGCAACAGAAAGTGATTCTCCCTGAGCAGGTTGGAAATTTCCGATTCGGCGGTTTTGATCTCGGTGATATCGGCGGCAAATACATGCAGGAACTGCAAGCTGCCATCCTGGCTGAAATGCCCGAGGATGCGAGCCATGGCATAGGTGCGTTTACCGTAGACGCCTATTACACAGAGCTGCTCCACATCCACTTTTTGATGTTCTTTGACCACTTCCATCAGGTGCGACCACGACGGGCCGTGCTGCAAGTAGTCGGCCAGATTATTCCCCACGGCCAGCTCTGGCGTCTGTATTTCCAGGAAGCAGGCCATGGCCGGGTTGCACATCTGGATCACGCCTTGCGTCGTGACTACGGCATTCCCCGCCAGGTTTTCATTGAATAGTGTTTGGAATTGCAGGCGCTCGGCCAGCAGTGCCTGTTCGGTCTGGTTGCGGCTGCGCACCTCGCGCTTGATCTCCTGCCAGCGGCGCCAGGCAAACCAGCTCATGGCGAGGGTGGCGGCGGCCAGCGCATAGGGCAGCTCATCGATGTCGTATTCGTCTTGGCTGGTCAATGTCCAGTCGATGAAGATTTCCGACAGCTCAAAGTAGCCTGCCAGCAGGTAAGTCAGGATGAAGCTGCAAGGGACAATCGCAAACTCAAGCAGGACATTCTTTCTATCCAGCTGCTTGCCTAGGGTAATGGGGGCGAACGGGATGCGCATAAATGCTCAGTATGCGCTCTGTCACATTGTCACCCTAGCGACTCGCTCCCGAATGTGACCGGGAGCTCATCCTTACATTGTTACAAAATGTAATTAAGTATTACAAATTGTGAATATGTGAATTTTTCCCTGCGCAAAAGTGAATGGCGCACCTCGTGCCGCAAAGGCAGGTTTGAGATAGTTCGTCGTCGCTCTACGACAGTGGTAGCGAGGGAGTAGGACTATATCAACATACGAGGAGGATTCCGAAGATGAAGGCAAGAATAACAGCTACTGGCTTTGCAGTTGCTGGATTGGCATTGTCAGCCATGCTGCCATCAGTAGCTGCGGCAGCTGATAGCCTGGAAGCGCTGGGTGCCAATCCCAATAACTGGACAATGCAAACTGGGGATTATACGGGGCAACATTACAGCCGCCTTTCACAAATCACGACAGGTAACGTCAAGAACCTGAAAGCTGCCTGGTCGTTCTCCACCGGCCTGCTGCACGGTCATGAAGGTGCACCGCTGGTGATTGGCGACATGATGTACATCAACACGCCATTTCCAAACAATACATTTGCCCTCAACCTGGCTGAGCCAGAAAAGATTGTCTGGCAGCACAAGCCCAAGCAGGATGCCTCCGTCAAGGCGGTTGCCTGCTGTGACATCGTGAACCGTGGCCTTGCCTACGATGATGGTCGCATCTTCAAGACCCAGCTGGATGGTCACCTGGTTGCCCTGGATGCCAAGACCGGCAAGGAGCTGTGGAAGATGGAAAACTGCGATCCTGCAGTAGGTTCCACCATTACCCAGGCGCCTTTCGCTGTTAAGGGCAAGGTGCTGGTTGGTTGTTCCGGTGCTGAGCTGGGCGTGCGCGGTTACGTGACTGCCTATGATCAGAAAACTGGTGAGCTGGTATGGCGTTCGTTCGCGACCGGTCCTGACAATGAGCTCAACCTGGCCAAAGACTTCAACAAGGACAATCCTCACTACGGTCAAATGGGCCTCGGCACCAAGACCTGGGAAGGCGAAGCCTGGAAAATCGGCGGCGGCACCAACTGGGGCTGGTATGCCTATGATCCCAAGCTGAACCTGTTCTACTACGGTTCCGGCAACCCTGCTCCATGGAATGAAACCATGCGTCCAGGCGACAACAAGTGGACGATGACCATCTGGGCACGTGATGTGGATACTGGCGCTGCCAAGTGGGGCTACCAGAAGACTCCTCATGACGAGTGGGACTTCGCTGGTGTTAACCAGATGATCCTGACCGATCAGCCAGTTGGCGGCAAGTCGCAGCCTCTGCTGACTCACGTTGACCGTAACGGCATCATGTACACGCTGAACCGTCAAACCGGTTCTATCGTACAAGCTGCCAAGGTTGATCCTGCAGTGAATGTATTCAAGAAGGTGGACCTGAAGACCGGCCTGCCATTGCGCGATCCTGAATTCAGCACCCGCATGGACCACAAGGGTACCAACATCTGCCCATCTGCCATGGGTTTCCACAACCAGGGTCTGGATGCTTACGATCCTGACAGCCGCACGTTCTACTTCGGTCTGAACCACATTTGTATGGATTGGGAGCCGTTCATGCTGCCATACCGTGCAGGTCAGTTCTTCGTTGGTGCAACGCTGGCTATGTACCCAGGCCCTAACGGCCCAACCAAGAAGGAAATGGGTCAAGTTCGCGCCATGGACGGTGTGACAGGCGAAGTGAAGTGGACCAAGTGGGAGAAATTCTCCGTTTGGGGCGGCACTCTGGCTACCAAGGGCGGCCTGGTGTTCTACAACACTCTCGACGGCAACATCAAGGCTCTCGACAAGACCAACGGCAAGGAAATCTGGAAATTCAAGATGCCTTCCGGTGCGATTGGTGCGCCTATGAGCTACGCCTACAAGGGTAAGCAATACATCGCTACCAACTACGGTGTAGGCGGCTGGCCTGGTGTAGGTCTGGTGTTTGACCTGACTGACCCAAGTGCTGGTCTGGGTGCTGTAGGTGCCTTCAAGGAACTCCAAAGCTACACCCAGATGGGCGGTGGTGTGATGGTGTTCGGTCTGTAATACGGGCCTTGTTATTAGGCCGCCGGTGCCCGGCACGATGACAGGGTGCCGGCGGTTTTTATCAGATAGCGTTTTTACTGTGCAGTTTTAAAGATCATCACGGTGTGTTTTAAGGGAAAGCAATGAAACTGATCAAGTGGAGTGTGATGTTCGCCATCTGGGCGAGCGCGTTCGGCGGGCAGACTGCCATGGCGCAAGACAATGCGCAAATCAAGACCAAAGCCGACAGTCCATTACGAATTTGTGCGGGTGAGGATGAACTGCCTTACTCGAATACCCGGGAAGAAGGGTTTGAAAACCGGATCGCCGATGTGCTGGCCAGTGAACTGGGCCGCAAGGTGGAAAACGTCTGGTGGAAAGATGCGCGCTATGTGGTGCGTGACCTGCTGGATAAGGATAAATGCGATGTGATTATTGGTGCCGATGAAAACGACCCACGTGTCGCCACGACGCCTGCTTATTACCGTTCCGGCTACATCTTTGTTTACAAGAAAGACAAGGGCGACCTGGGGCTGACGGACTGGAACAGCCCGTATCTCAAGAAATCGACCACCCAGATAGGCTGGATTCCGGAAACACCACCCGAAATCATGCTGGTGCAGATCGAGCGCTTTGTCGACATGTTCCAGTACAAGGCCGAGATCTCCAATTACAAGTCGCCGCGCAACCATTACATCAAGTATGACCCATCGCGTGTGGTGAATGATGTGGTGAATGGCCGCCTGGATGTTGCCGTGCTGTGGGCGCCTGCAGCTGCCCGATATGTTAAGCAGTCTAGCGTGCCGCTGGTGGAAAAGCTGGTGGTGGATAACGCCAAGAAATCGAATGGTGAGCGTGTTCCGCATCAGTTTTCGGTAAGCGTGGGTGTGCGTAAGAACGATACCGAGCTGCTGAAGCAGATTGAGCAGGCGCTGGTGAAGCGCAAGGGCGATATTGATGCCATTTTGAAGGCAGAAGGTATCCCGCTGTTGCCAACAACCAAGCCTTGAAGCGACGCTTTACTGAGCGGTAGCCACGATTTTTCAATAAGCAATAAAGGGTAATGCAATGCGTAAACGTAACAAACTGGTTCTGGTCGCGGCACTTCTGGCGGCCACCGTATCTGTCTTCGCGGATGACCTGATCTTCCGCGGCACCATCTCCGGTGAAATGCTCGATTTCAAGGGCCTCAACGAGACGGAAACCGATGCGGTGAAGAAATTCAAGCAAACCGGCGTCAACCCCTACAACGGCAATGCCGAGGTGATCAAGAAGGGTGAGAGCCTGTTCTCCACCGCCTGTTCCGGCTGTCATGGCCATCTGGCCGAAGGCAAGCTGGGCCCGGCGCTGTCCGACGACTATTGGACCTACCCCAAGAATGCCACCGACAAGGGCTTGTTCGAGACCATTTTTGGTGGGGCCGAAGGCATGATGGGCCCGCAACGTGGCCGTCTGACGCAGGATGAGATGCTGCAGATCATGAGCTGGGTACGTTCCATTTATCAGGGTGATCCTGAAAAAGCCAAGTGGCTCAATAACTAAGTTGCTTTTGTATCACTCCCTTCGCGATGTGATCCTGGCCGCGCGAAGGGTTCTTTAACTGCCGGGTATGAGGAGGAATGCAATGCAAAGCAAAAATTGGCTCAAGCACGGTCTGATGGGCGTGGCGGTTTTGGTATTTTCATCCAGTGCTTTTGCTTACGATGGCACCAACTGTAAAGAACCAGGCAACTGCTGGGAACCAAAACCAGGTTTCCCGGAAAAGATTGCTGGTTCCAAATACGACCCCAAGCATGACCCCGTCGAACTCAGCAAACAGGAAAAGGCCATCAAGGCCATGAACGAGCGTAACGCCAAGCGCGTTGCCAACCTGAAAGAAACAGGTCAGTTCAAATACGACGTCAAGTAAAGCGATTGATTTAACTGGCGTAGCGGATAGTGCATGTTATGCGCTATCCGCTTTTTCCGGTGCCACCGCGGCATCCCGGACCCCCTCTGCCGCCTTGCGCGGATTAACCCGATAGTGAGTTCCATGAATACGACACCTTCTGCTCTGGCCGACTGGCGTGAACGCGCCACGGCGTTTGAACAATCCCTGAATGCGGTCGTTCTGGGGCAGACCCACCCGATCCGTTCCCTGCTTATTTCACTGTTTGCCCGTGGCCATGTATTGCTTGAAGGCGATGTGGGCGTAGGCAAGACTACGCTGCTGCGAGCGGCAGCGCGCGCTCTGGGTGGCGCTTATCAGCGCGTTGAGGGCACGGTGGACCTGATGCCTTCCGACCTGATTTACCACACCTGGATAGACGATGCCGGGCAGATGCGCATTGATCCCGGCCCCTTGCTCAGTCAGGGCGACGCCTTGTCCGTGTTTTTCTTTAACGAGATCAACCGGGCGCGTCCGCAAGTCCACTCACTGCTGCTGCGTGCCATGGCCGAGCGCAGCGTGACGGCATTTAACCGCGAATATTATTTCCCGCATTTCATTCTGTTTGCCGACCGCAACCGCGTGGAAAAAGAAGAAACCTTTGAGCTGCCGGGCGCCGCGCGCGACCGATTCTTCATGGAAGTGCTGGTGAAGGCTCCGGACGACGACGAGATTCGCAAGCAACTGATGTTTGATACCCGCTTTCAGGATACCGACAAGCTTATCGAGAGTGTGCCTGCGGCCATCCTGCCGTATGACCAGCTCAACGACGTGGCCGCCAGCATTCAGAAGCATGTGCAGGCCAGCCCTGCGCTGCAGAATTACGCGCTCGCCCTGTGGCAAGCCACTGCCAAACCACAGGATGTGGGTGTGCAGTTATCCGGCATTGACGTGAGCAGCCTGGTGCTGGCGGGTGCCAGCCCACGTGGCATGGGCATGCTGATGCGTGGTGCGCGCGTGGTGGCGTGGCTGGCCGGGCGTGATTATCTGATGCCGGAAGACATACGCGAGGTGTTTTACGACATTATTGCCCACCGCGTGTTTCTGCAGCCGGTGCACGAGCTGCACCGCGATGTGATTGCCCCAGCCTTGATGGAAGCCGTATTGGCACAAGTGGCGGCACCGTGAGCCTGTTGTCCTCTATCCCCGAGCTGATTCACTACTATGTGAAATGGCGCGCCAACGGCTTGCGGGCTGGTGCCCATGTCGGCCGCATTGCCGGTTCCGGCAGCCGTTTTCGCGGGCACGGCCCCTTGCTGGATAACCCGGATCCGCGTCGCATTGATGTGCGCGCAACCGCCCGTGATCCATACCGGCGTTTGCTGGTGAAGATGTACCAGCAAAATGTATCGCTGCCAGTGTGGGTGGTGGCCGACTGGTCGGCCTCCATGGCGTTTCAGAGCGAGCAGGGGACAAATGATGGCCAGCCTCAGCATTCCGCTGGGAATCCCGTTTACCAACCTTCTGCGCGTATTGACGCAAACAAGATCGAAGTGATTGCCGACCTGTGCGAACAACTGGCCTGGTCTACCTGGCGTATGGCAGACCGGCTGGGGTTCATTGCCTGCAACGATGGCATCGTGCGCGAGCTGCAAGTCCCCGCACGCTGCAGCCGCCTGCAGGGCAGCGCCATTCGCCAGCGGCTCATGCAAGCGCCCGCTCCACAAGGCGGCGCGCATGGTCTGGCCTCTGCCGCCGCCGAGATCGGCCGCGAGCGTTCGCTGGTTTTTCTGGTGACCGATGCCCATTACCCCTTGCCTGAATTGCAACAGGTGCTGCAAAGCCTGAGCGGCCATGATGTGGTGCCCGTGGTGCTATGGAATAGCGCCGAATACAGCGCCCTGCCGCGCTGGGGCTTTGCCCGCTTTCGCGATGCCGAAACGCGGCAGGAGCGCCTGCTGTGGTGCCGGCCTCGCCTGCAGCAAAAAATCAATGCCGCCTATGAGGCGCGCCGTGAGGCCATTGCCGAGGTCTGCGCGCAATGGGGACGCCTGCCGTTTTTTATCAGCGACCGCCTGCAAGCGCGGGCGCTGACACATTATTTTATGGAGTCGGCACGATGATGCCTTTACACCGTCCGTGGCGCCTGATTCGCGGGTGCCGCATGGCATGGCTGGCGATGCTGGGCCAGGCCATGCTGGTTTTTTCGATGGCAAGCGCACACGCCGCCGCTGATGCGCATGTGGAAAGCCATTACCGCGAGGCCGGATACTTTATCGGCGACGTGATTGATGAAGTCGTGGATATTACCGCCACGCCCGGCGCCACGCTGGTGGAAGAAACCCTGCCGCGCAGTGGCGATGGCCAGTGGATAGAGCTGCGCGAGGTGGATGTACAGGAAAATGCCCCCGAGCATGGCCGTTTCAAGCTGCATCTGCGCTGGCAGTTGTTCAAGGCCCTGCGCGAAACGCGCACCATTCCTTTGCCTGCCTTCACCGTTAACCTGCGCCATGGGCAGACCGTGTTGCCGGTCAAAATCCACGAGCGGCAGGTCATGGTGTCGCCCTTGCTGCCGGTGATTCTCGATACCAGCCAGACCAGTTTGCGCCCAGACAGTCTGCCGCCATTACGCGATACCGCGCGGCCCATGCGCTACACCTTGCTAGCACTGGCGCTGACGCTGACTGCCGCGCTCTGGCTGTTATGGCGCCATGACAAACCGCCTTTCCGCTGGGCGCCCGCTGGGCCATTCACGGCGGCCTACCGTCGTCTGCGTGGCCGCCAGGGCCGCAAACTCAGCCTGGCGCAAAGCTTTGCCGTGGCGCATCACGCGTTTAATCAGGCGGCAGGGCGGACGGTGTTTGCCAGCGATGTGCAGGTGTTGCTGAAACTGCGGCCGGAGCTTGCGCGCCTGCGCCCCGAGATTGAAGCGTTTTATGCGCGCTCTGCCCGCGTGTTTTTTGCCGAGGCACCGAATGCCGCGAGCGCTGACGATGTCGCTGCGATCAAGACCTTGCTGGCCGCCTGTCGCGCACTGGAGCGAGGCCGCAAACCGTGATCAACGCCCTGGGGTTTGATACGCCAGCCGCGCTGTGGCTGCTGGTGCTGGGCTTGTTGCCCTTATGGCGCCATGGTCAATCGGTGTTGCGCCATCCAGCCATGTTGCTGATGCCGGAAGACCGCTGGTCGCGCGCATTGTCATGGGCCTTGCGGCTCATCGGCATGCTGTGTGTGGTGGCGCTGGTGCTGGGCATGGCGGGCTTGCACCTGCGCCAGTCCGAGGTGGAGCGCGTGGGGCATGGCGCCCATATCATGGTGGTGCTGGATCGCAGCGCCAGCATGAACGATGACTTTGCCGGCAAATATATCCAGTCGACCGACGCTGTGCAGAATCCCTCCAAGCTCAAAGCCGCCCGCGAAGTGCTCGCCAAATTTATCGAGAGCCGCCAGCAGGATCTGGTGGGCCTGATCACCTTCAGTACCTCCCCGGTGTTTGTGCTGCCACTGACGCATGACCAGGTCGCGCTCAAGGCAGCGCTGGATAGTGCCGAAGCCCAGGGTATGGGCTTTACCGCCGTGGCGCGGGGCCTTGGCATGGCGCTGGATTACTTCAAGGGCAAGCCGGTGACAGGCGCCCGGCTGATCCTGCTGGTATCTGACGGCGGCGCCCATATCGACAGCCAGACGCAGGACCGTATACGCAGCTGGTTTGCCAGTGAGCACGCAGCGCTTGCCTGGATTTATATCCGCGGCACCAATTCCCCCAGCATTTTTGTGCAGCCGGGGGAGGGCGATGATGCCGCCAGTGCCCCTGAGTATTTCCTGCATGAATATTTCAAAACCCTGGGCGTGCCTTATCAGGCTTACGAGGCGGAAAACCCGCGCGCGCTGGAAGCCGCATTGCGCGATGTAGGCAAGATGCACAACCTGCCTTCGCATTACTTTGAAAAACAGCCACGCCGCGATCTGGCCGGGATTTGCTATGCCGCAGCCCTGCTGTTGCTGGCGCTGCTGTATGGCGCAAAACGAATGGAGATATCGCAATGGCACGCATGATCTTGTGGCGCGAGACCCTGGCCTGGAGCCTGCTCGCCGCCGGTCTGGGGCTTACTGGCTGGCAGGGCTGGCAATGGTTGCAGGCCAGCCAGGTGAATCAGATACTGGCTAACCCCAAGGAGCCGATAGAGAAGCACGCGCCATGGCTAAGCCAGACCCCCGAAGGGCAGCTGTTGCAAGCCTGGCAGCTGACGCGACGTGGCGATAGTACGCATGCGCTGGAAATCTATGGTCGGCTGGAGCAGCGCCTGCCTCCGGCTTTGCTGGCGCGCGCCAAATACAATATGGGCAATGCCTATCTGTCGACGGCGCTGGGCGCGTTGACTGAAGAGGGCGCGCTGGCCTACAACCAGGCCGCTCCCTTGCTGGCGATGGCCAAGGATGCTTACCGTGACGCCCTGCGCCATGATCCGACGCTATGGGATGCCCGTCACAACATGGAGCTGGCGCAGCGTGCCAGCCCGGACCTGACGCCCGGCATCCGCAATGAGCAATCACAGGAAGAAACCGAGCTGAAGACCACCACCGAGCGTGCCTGGCCGACGATTCCCGGTTTCCCCAAGGGCATGCCGTGAAGCAAGGCTGGCGTTTGCGTATTGCCCAGGCTCCCGGGCGGGCGCTGCTGCTGGCGGCCTGTATCCTGATGTTGCCGGTGTTTCTGCATCCGGAGCTGCCCCTGCCGCGCAAGGTGTACTCGGTGGGCTTTGTCATCGATATTACCCAGAGCATGAATGTGCGCGATGGTGGTCCCGGTGGTGTGGCCCGCCTGGCATTCGCCCGACAAGCGGTGCGCGATGCCTTGCGTCATCTGCCCTGTGGCTCGCTGGTGAGCATCGGCATGTTTACCGAGCGCGATGTTTCCATGCTGTTCAAGCCCATGGAAGTCTGTGCCCATTTCAGTGTGCTGGATGAAGCTGTGGAGCGGCTGGACTGGCGCATGGCCTGGGCGGCGGATTCCTTCATCACGCATGGCCTGTATCGCGGTATTGAAGAAACCCGCAAGCTCAAGCTCGATACCCTGGTGTTTCTGACCGATGGTCAGCAGGCACCGCCCGCCAATCCGCGGTACATGCCGGTGTTTGATGGCAAACCGGGCGAAGTAGGCGGCATCATTGCCGGGGTCGGCGAGCTGCAACGGCAAGCCATTCCCAAGCTCGATGAAAACGACAACATTACCGGCTACTGGCTGCCGGAAGATGCCATGCAATTTGCCACCTTCGGCATGTCCCACGTGCAGTCTGTGCTGGAAATGGAAGGCTACCATGGACGCAATGCGCCGCATGGCGCGCACCCCGAAGGCTCGTATACCGAGCATATGTCGGCCCTGGATGAAAAAGGCCTGCAGGAACTCGCCAAGATAACCGGTTTGCATTATCTGCATCTGCAGGACAAGGCCCAGCTGGCCGATGCCCTGCGTCAGAACACCTTGCACCGGCAGTGGGTTGCCAGCGATATCCGCCCCGTATTTGCCGGGCTGGCCTTGCTCCTGCTGCTGGCCTCGTATTTCCCCGCTTTTATTTCATCATTGTTCAAGAAAGGAAAACCATGAAATCATGGATTGCAGCACTGTTATTGGCATTACCCCTGGCGGCGTGGGCGCATGGCCCCACCCCGCAGAAAGCCGAGGAAACTGTAGAGATCAATGCGGCACCCGCTGCCGTCTGGGCCAAGATCAAGGATTTTGGCGCGATTGCCAGCTGGCAACCTGCCGTGGAAAAAGTGGCGGCTGAAGGCGGCAATGGCAATGGCGCCAAGCGTACGCTGACATTCAAGAGCGGCGGTGTGCTAGAAGAAGAGCTGGATGATTACTCGGATGCCGAGATGCGCTATGCCTACCGCATGGGCCGTGACATGGATATCAAGGCCTTGCCGGTCAGCTCGCTGAATGGCCGTCTGGAAGTCACTGCAGGCAAGGACGGCAAGACCGTAGTGACCTGGAAGGCCCGTTTCTACCGTGCTTTTACCGGTAATGAGCCGCCTGCCGGGCAGGACGATGCCACGGCAGTGGAAGGCGTGACGGCCTATTTCCGTCAGGGCCTGGATAATCTGAAGCAGCTGGTGGAAAGCGGCAAGTAACTTTCGGGAAAAATTCCCGAGGTTTTTCGGGAGTCCCAGTGTAGTGGCAACAGACGGCGACCTTTAGTATGCAACACATGCTCTAGTGCAATTGAAATGTCAGGAATGACGGTTCGCGTGTCGCACAATGTTCAGGCATACTCCATAGAAATTCAACCAGACTTGCTCTCCAGGTCTGGTTTTTTTTTGCCGGTTATCGGCCGGTCTGATTCTCCCCGCAATTAACGCTTGTGAAATTATGTGGATGCGATTATCTTAAAATCGCTTGCACGCCTTGTGCTGACTGCCTGCAAGCGGCTTGATCTCCATAAAAACTTATCCATGAACAACAGGTGATGTCTTGCTAGAGGCAACGATAGCCAATCCATTTTTTTCTGCACTGATGTCAGGCATGTCGGATGAAGCCTATCTGGTGGATGCCAATAACATGCAACTGGCCTGCGTCAGCAGCCAGGCGCTGGTTAGTCATCAATGCACGCTGACGCAATTGCATGCGATGCCATTGCACGCGGTGCTCGGCATGCCCGAGACCGAGCTTGTGCAATGGCAGGCCCAGTGTGTAAAACAACCATCCGGCGCACCGTTGACGACGCTGTTATTACCCAAGGCCGATGGCGAAAAAGGGCGGCGTGCAGGCGACAGCACCAAAGTGAGCTTTTTTGAGGCCGAAGGGCGGTCCTGGATGCTGGTCATGAAAAACAGCGTCAGCCGCTCTGCCATGCAGGCGCTGGATGACAGCGAGTCGCGCTTTCAGGCGATTGTGGCCAACACGCCGGGTCTGGTATTCCAGTTCAGATTGCTGGGGCCGGGCCGGCTCGGTTTTATCTATCTGAGCGAGGCCTGTTATGCCGTGCTGGGCATTACCGAAGCCGAGCTGACCAAGACGCCGTCGCAGTTTTACCGGCTGATGGCAGAAGAAGACCGGCCATCGTTCCGTGAAGCCTTGCTGACCTCGGCCAATGAAATGACCGTGCTGAACTGGGAAGGCCGCATCTGGATCAAGGCCTGGCAGGATACCAAGTGGATCAACCTGCGTGGCAGCCCCATCAAGCTGCACGATGGCGAGGTGCAGTGGGGCGGCATCATTACCAACATCACGCAGAGCAAAAACGAAAAACTCGAGATTGAACGTTCACGCCAGCGCATGGCCGAGCTGTCTGCCCACCTGACACAGGTGAAAGAGCAGGAACGTCGGCGCATTGCGCGCGAGATACATGATGATCTCGGTGGCAACCTGACCGCGATCAAGATCGGCCTTACCTCCATTATCAAGCGTATCAATCCCGACGAACCCAAGCTGGTGGAGAAGGCACTCAATCTGGAAAGCATTGTCGATCGCACCTTTGATATCGTGCATCGCATTGCCAGTGACTTGCGGCCGGATGTGCTGGAACTGGGCATAGTGGCGGCGCTGGAGTGGCAATGCGGGCAATTTGAAAAGCAGTTTTCCCTGCCGTGCCGGTTTTACAGCTCGCAGACCGAGCTGGCCGTCAGTGCCGATGAGGCGATCACGCTGTTCCGCATCTGCCAGGAGGCGATGTCCAATATCGCCAAGCATGCCAGGGCCAGGCAGGTGGAAGTTGAGCTTCTGGTGGAAGACCGCGATATCATGCTGCGTATCGTCGATGACGGCCAGGGCATACGCATGCAGGACCAGCATAAATCCAATTCCTTTGGTCTGCGGGGCATGCGGGAGCGCGTCGCTGCGCTGGATGGCAGTCTTGAAGTCGAAAAACGTGTACGTGGGGGTACAGCGGTGCAGGTTAAAATTCCACGCAGTCTCAAGTAAGATTGCGACATAACGAAGGTAATACGGGGACAAGCATTTATATGCCTGCAGACAAAAAAATAAAGGTCATCATCGCCGATGACCATGCGATTCTTCGCGAAGGGCTGAAGCAGATATTGTCGGAAACCGAGGATATCGAAGTCATCGCCGAGGCGCAAAATGCCAGTGAGGCCATCCACTACGCCTGCAAACTTGAGGCCGATGTGCTTCTGCTGGATATTTCATTGCCGGACCGCAGTGGTATCGATGCGCTGCGCTATATCAAAAAGGAAAACACCAAGATTGCCATCCTCATGCTGTCCATGCATCGTGAGGATCAATACGCCATCCGCTCGCTCAAGGCCGGCGCGGCTGGCTATCTGGGCAAGCAGGGTGCCTCTTCCGAGCTGGTGAATGCGATCCGGGTGATCGCCAAGGGCAAGAAATACATTACGCCGGAAGTGGCCGACGCCCTGGCCAATCAGGTGATGGACACTGAAAAGCCCTTGCACGAATCCCTGTCTGACCGCGAATTCCAGACGCTGACGCTGATTGCCTCCGGCCTGACGGTGGGTGAGATTGCCCTGCGGCTGTCGCTATCCGTCAAAACCGTGAGCATGTACCGCACCCGGCTACTGGAAAAAATGCAGCTGAAACATAACGCTGAACTCACGCACTACGCGATAAAAAACAATCTGGTCGATTAAGCGGCTGTCGTTGCCTGGAGACAGCGCAGATGTGAGTCCACGTCTCTGGTCTGACCTTACTCTGGCAAAGCTCAGCCGTGGGTTTTGCCGATTTAAGCGGTTTTTACCTCCCTGTTAGGCTGTTTGCATTGTCGTCTGTTTGATTAGCATGGCGGAATCAAACTATAGACGGAGCCTTTGCCCGAGCGGCAAAGGAGATGCAGCCATGGCAGACCCTACTCTCCATATCTATCAGCAGAAACCCGCCTTGCTCGGCCAGGAAATCCTGGCACGACTGGAGGCGCGTGACATTGCGCCTACCCCTGAAGCCTATCAGGCCTTGTATCTGGAATTGACTGGACAACAGGCCGCCGCGCCGATGAGCGCCCCACAACAGGGCAGCCCGACGCCTGCCGCTCCCAGCATGCTGGAGCAGCGCTTTCAGAAAGTGGCCCGCCAGCTGGCGAAAAACTCCAATGAAGCGGGGATGAAGCTGGCCTATGCCATTGAGAATGAAGACTGGGATGCGTTGCTGGACGGGATTTTCAAACTGGTGAAGGCCTCGGTGGCCATCCAGTCGCAACGGTCCCGGTTTGCCGCCTTTGGTGATTTAAGCAATGCCGCAGACGATGGCCGACCCTGGCAGGATCAGCTTGCCAAGATGTTGGCACATACTTTGCCTGCATTGTTGCAGAACGAATCCGAGCTGGCCATGAAGTCACGTCAGCTGGCTGAACAGGTGAAGACAACACAATCTTACCGGGCCATGCAAAAGGTCATGCGCGAGGTCAATGAGCTCAGTTATCGCATCAGCATGGTGACCGAAGATGAGTATGGCAAGCAGAAAGCGTTCATCCGTTTGCTCAATTTGACACTGGATAGTCTCACCGAAGTGATCCAAAGCGACGATCAAGTCCTGCATGAAGTGCGGAATTTTCAGAAAATCGTCAATGAGCCATGGGACCAAACCAAGCTAAACAAGGCAGCAAAGCAGTTGACCACGCGAGTTTCGGCTCAGCGTGCATAAGTTTAAGTAATTGATTTTTATAGTTCTTAATAAAAATATATGAGAAAGGTTTAAAGATTTGTTAATTACGGCCGTCATCAAACACAAGATTGCTTGATTCGGAATGCTTGAAAATTTAAATAGCCAACCCCGCTAAATTTTCACTAAAAGTAACCGATAAACAATTTAACAGCGGCGCGATGAACGCAATGCTGAAATGCAAAGTAAGTGTTTGAATCAATTAACAAAGGAGAATTACCATGGCTGCTGTAATTAACACCAACATCGCCTCGCTGAATGCTCAACGTAACCTGTCGTCTTCTCAGTCGAGCCTGAATACTTCGCTGCAACGTTTGTCTTCTGGTCTGCGCGTAAACAGCGCTAAGGATGACGCTGCTGGTATGTCCATCGCAACGCGTATGGACTCCCAGGTTCGCGGTCAAACTGTTGCGATCCGTAACGCTAACGATGCGATCTCTTTCGCACAAACTGCTGAAGGCGCGCTGGGTAAAGTAACTGATGCACTGCAACGTATGCGTGAACTGGCTGTTCAGTCCGCCAACGCCACCAACGGTACTGGTGACCGTTCTAACCTGGATGCTGAATTCCAGCAACTGGCTAGCGAAATCACACGTCTGGGCACTGACACCAAGTTTAACGGTATCGCTGTGTTCGGTTCTACCAGCATGACATTCCAGGTGGGTGCAGACAGCGGTCAAACCATCACTGTCAGCGCAACAGCAGCATCTTCGATCTCAGGCAACATCCTGACTGACACGGCTGCCAATACTGCACTGTCTGCGATTGATACGGCTCTGAACACTGCCAATACCAACCGCGCTACCTTGGGTGCTGTACAAAACCGCTTTGATTCTGTGATCAGCGCCTTGCAAGTATCGGTTGAAAACCAGTCTGCAGCCAAGTCACGGATCATGGATGCTGACTTTGCGGCAGAAACCGCCAACCTGACCCGTACGCAGATTCTGCAACAGGCAGGTACCGCGATGTTGGCCCAGGCTAACACCGTACCGCAAAACGTGCTGACCCTCCTGAGAGGCTAAGACGTAAGCGAAGGCTAGATGGGATGAATCGCCCGTAGAAGGAACGAAAGCCTTCTACGGGCATTCACACAAAGGAGCTAAAAATGTCGATCGCAAATATAAATGCATATACATATGGCGCTGGCAGCAGCCCCCAGGGTTTGGGTGGCGGCAGGGCAGCAGCGACAGTGTCAGCACCAGCCCAGACAACGGCTGCGCAAAACGACACCAACAAATCTGCAAGTGACAAAGATATCGCGGCCGCAGTTAAGACGCTGAACAGTTTTATTTCACCCGTGGCACAGAGTGTGCAATTTTCCATGGATCAGGATTCCGGAAAAGTCGTGGTGAAAGTAGTGGATACAGAAACAAACAAAGTGTTGCGGCAAATCCCCAACGAAGAAGTGCTGGCGATTTCCAAGACGCTGGACAAATTGCAAGGTCTTGTTATTAAACAAACGGCTTGATGCCGATAGGTAGGAGAGGATTATGGCGACATTGACAGGATTAGGAACTGGTTCCGGACTGGAGCTCGAGACCTGGGTGACGGCATTAGTCAACGCAGAAAAAGGCCCTCTTACCCAAGTAACCGCGCAAAAGACTGCAACGCAATCCAAGATATCGGCCTATGGCACATTGAAAAGTGCGCTGTCTACGTTCCAGACCACGATCAGCAGTCTGGCAACCGCATCCAAATTCAACCTGCAAACGGCAACGTCCAGCGATACCAGCCTGTTCACGGCTACTGCTACCGGCAGTGCTACGGTGGGCAATTACTCGATCAATGTGACCCAGCTTGCACAAGCGCACAAGATCGCTTCTTCCGGCTTTTCCTCGACCAACGCGGTAATCGGTAGCGGCACGCTGGAGATCAGCTTCGGCGAGTACAACAGCACCACCAATACCTTTAGCGTCAACGGCAGTAAAACCGGGGCAACCATCACCATTGACTCTTCCAATAACACCCTGGCTGGCGTGCGCGATGCGATCAATTCCGCCAATGCCGGAGTGACGGCGTCGATTGTGAATGACGGCTCCACCAATGGTGCGCGTCTGGTGGTGACCTCCAAAGAGACGGGCGCCTCCAGTAGCGTCAAGATCAGCGTAACCGATAGCGATGGCAACAGCAGCGATGCCAGCGGGCTTTCGCAGCTGGCCTACGACCCGACCAGCACGGCAGGCGCGGGCAAAAACATGACACAAAGCCAGGCCGCCACCAATGCCTTGCTGACAGTGGATGGCATCAGTGTCACCAAGTCCAGCAATACCATTACAGACGCGATTCAGGGCGTGACCCTCAATCTGCTCAAGGCAGGCACCGGCACCGCCACCAATCTGAATGTGGCTACCGATACGGATGGTATCGTCAAGAATGTGCAGGCGTTTGTGGATGCCTACAACGCACTCGACACCACGATACGCAACCTGACCAATTTCAATGCGACAGACAGCACCAAGTCTGGCGTATTACTGGGGGATTCTGGCGCACGCTCCATCTCCACCCAGATGAAAAGTATTTTTACCCAGACCATTGATGGCACCAGCACTTACAGCACCCTGTCGCAAATTGGCGTCGGCTTTCAGCGCGATGGCAAACTTGCACTGGATAGCACCAAGCTCAAGACTGCTCTTGAAACCAATTTTTCTGATATTTCAAAACTGTTCGGCGCCAGCGGTACGACCACGGATGCACTGACCGCATACGGCGGCAGCTCCACCGCTACCAAGGCCGGTACCTATGCCGTGACGGTGACCCAGTTGGCTACCCAGGGCACCATGGTGGGCGGTGGCGCCCCCAACCTGACGATTACCGCCGGCAGCAACGACAAGGTAACCTTTTCGATTGACGGCACTGACTACAGCATTACGCTGGCCGCAGGCACTTATGCCAGCACCCAGGCCCTGGCTGACCAGGTGCAGCAGCAGCTGGTGAGTGCAGGTTCCCTGGCCCAGATTGGCGTGGATGGCGGCGGTGCGCTGAAAATCACTTCGCCCAGCTACGGTTCTGATTCGCGGATTACGCTGAATGGTGGCAATGGCGCCAGCGATCTGTTTGGCAGTGCCACTTCCACCACCGGCGTGAATGTCGCTGGCTCGATCAATGGCGTTGCCGCTACTGGCACTGGTCAAAGCTTGAAAGGCGCGACGGGCGACGATTCTGAAGGCCTGTTCGTCAAGATTCTGGGCGGCAGCACCGGCAGTCGCGGCACGATTACCTTTAGCAAGGGCTTTGCCAGCCAGTTGAATGAAGTCACGACCAATCTGCTGAGCGACGATGGCTTGCTCGCGACGCGTACCGATGGTCTGAACAGCTCAATAACTCGTTTGACCAAGCAGGAGGAGGCCTTGAATGATCGTCTGGATGCGATTGAAAAACGCTACCGCGCCCAGTTCAGCGCGTTGGATACCCTGGTCGCCAGCATGAAAACGACGAGCAGCTACCTGACCCAGCAGCTCGCGCAACTTTCGGCAAACAGCTAACCCTGCCATTTAAGGAATAAAGATTATGTTTGGATCTAGTCGTGGTGTGAATGAATATTCCCGGGTTGGCGTTGAAACCGGCGTGGTCTCCGCCGACCCCCACAAGCTGGTGGTGATGTTATATGACGGTGCCATGACGGCCTGCCACACCGCCGTGATGCATATGGAAGCCAAGGACTTTGAACGCAAGAGTGCCATGATCTCCAAGGCGATCATGATTATCGAGAGCGGCCTGCGCCTGAGTCTGGACAAAAAAGCCGGTGGCGAGATTGCCACCAGTCTGGATGCGCTGTACGGCTATATGAGCGACCGTCTCTATATGGCCAATATTAAAAATGATCCCTCGCTGATACAGGAAGTCATACGCCTGTTGGGAGATCTCAAGAGTGCCTGGGAAGCCATTGGCACCCAGGTTGCGCCTGACAACACCCAGTTTCAGCGTGTACAAAATTACGCAAAGGCATCGTGATGAGTGAATCCATGGAAGTCCAAATCTACGAGTCTGTGGCCGATGTCACTGGCGAAATGCTGCTGGCAGCGCGCGAACATGACTGGGAGCGCCTGGCACAGCTGGAGCAGCGTTGCGCGGATTTTGTGCAGCAACTGAAGTCCTGCACCGAAGAGCATTTGAGTGGGCCATCCTTGCAGCGCAAGATCGCCAGCATCAAGAAAATCCTGGCAGATGATCGCGAAATCCGCAATCTGGTGGATCCGTGGATGGTCAAGCTGTCGGCCATGATCAGCAGCAACAGCAACGAGCGTCGACTCGGTAGCAGTTATCGGCAGTAATGAACTGCCATGCAGATCAAGCTATCGGATACGCCAGGAGTTGCGCCGGTTAGCCGGGTAACCCAGGCGCTGCCTACGGTCAGGGTTGCCGATACTGTTCAGGATGTCGATTTTCGTTTCAATCAATTCATCAAGGGCCAGGATTATCTGGCCCAGGTGATGTCCCGTGCCGATCCCCGGCATTTCAATGTGGAAGTTGGCGGCACGCTGCTCAAGATGGACCTGGGTTCGCAGGCCAGGGTAGGGCAAAACCTCACCCTGCGTTTTCTGGATGAAACGCCGACCCCAACCTTCCAGCTCATGTCATCGCTTACTGCGGAGGCCGAGCCCGACATTGCCCTCAGTTCTGCCGCCCGGCTCATCGACAGCAAATTGCAGGAAGCCCAGAAGCAGGGCGTTCCTACCCGGTTTGAGGCCACAGGCATTGTCAGCCAATCGCCACAGGCGCCGCAGCAAATGGCGCAGGATCTCAAGCAGGCCCTCACGCTGACCGGGCTGTTTTATGAATCGCATCTCAAATCCTTTGCCGAAGGCGATCGCCCCCTGGCGGCGATCCTGCAAGAGCCACAGAATCAACCCAACTCCAACGCTGGCACCATGCTGTTGCCGCAGCAGCTTTCCGTGCTGGAAAACAGCCGCGTGAACTGGCGCGGCGAGGTGTGGCCCGGCCAGCAGATGAACTGGTCGGTGGAAGTGCAACAAGCACAGCCGCAATCCGCGCAGACCCAGGCCTCACCGGCAGCGGCCGCACAAGCACAGGCATTCAATCAGCCATCGCCGTTGCAGCAATCCATGTTGCCCAATCCTGCCCTTAATCAGCCCTTGCTGTACCAGCCGCCATCGGTGCCGGTGGAACAGCGCGGCAATCAGCAGGATACGGCGACCGATCACGCCACCGCGCAGCTGGATTACGAACCTGAAGTCAGCAGCGAGTTGACGCTGGACTTGCCACAACTGGGCCGCGTCAGCGCCCGCCTGCGCGTGGTGAATGGCCACATGAGCATACAGCTGCAGGCGCAGCAGATCGATACGCTGCAAACCATGCGCGCACGTCGGCATCAGCTGTTTGAGGCATTGGAACAAAGCGGGCAAACGATAGATGCTCTGGTGGTGGTGCGCGATGGCGAATAAACCGGCCGAAGCGGGTCTGACCCAGCAGGCGATAGCCCTGGCCTACGAGACCGGTGACTTTGCGCCGCGTGTAGTGGCCAAAGGCCGTGGGCTGGTGGCGGAGCAGATTATTGCGCGGGCGCGCGAGCATGATGTGTTTGTGCATGAATCCAAGGAGCTGGTGTCCTTGCTGATGCAGATTGATCTGGACGACCATATCCCGCCCAAACTGTATATGGCGATTGCGGAGATTCTGGCCTGGCTCTATCGGCTGGAGCAGGATGCGGACGCGGAGCCGCCGCAATACCACCCCTGAGATTTTTATCCTGAAATGGCTTAAACCTGCATGTTCATGATGTCCTGATAGGCGGACACCAGTTTATTGCGTACCTGCAAGGTGGCCTGGAAGGAAATATTGGCCTTCTGCCCGGCAATCATGACATCGGACAGGCTGACCGAATCATCACCCATGGCGAAATTCTTGCCCAGGCGTTCCGCTTCCAGTTGCGACTGGTTCACCTGATTCAGGCTGGCTTTCAGTGTTTCGGCAAAGTCGACTTTGGGTGTGCTTTGCGTGTTGCTGGCAGGCGTGGTCTCGGCAACAGGCGCCATGGCTGGCTTCTGCGTTGCCGCTCTGATCTGCGCCAGCATGGATTCTATCCTGCTGGAATCTATTCCGTTAATGGCCATCTTGTCCTCACCGCATAGGGAATGCTACGAAGCTAATGTATCATTCCCCTTATCCAGTCAGCCCCCAAATAAACCAGTGAAATTCGCTCTATTCCAGCATTTGAAAATGGCGGATGCGATGATAATGACCTGCAATCGGTAATCCCAGCTCAAGGGCCCAACATTAAACCGGTCACTTGAGCGCGTTTTGAATTGGAGATGGATATGGCTGCAGCACCTGACGCCGTTGTTGAAGCTGCCCCCACTGGCATATTTGGGCAGAACACGGCTGTATTGACCAACAAGGTTTTGCTCGCACTGGGCGTGGCCGCCGTGGTCGCTGTCATGGTGGTGTTCTGGCTGTGGAGCCAGCAACCCGAATACCGTGTGTTGTTTTCCAATTATGCTGACAAGGATGGCGGCGCCATTGTCGCCTCGCTTGAGCAGATGAACATTCCCTACAAGTTTTCTGAAAGCGGCACCGCCATTCTGGTGCCAGCATCGCAAGTACATCAGGTGCGGCTGAAGCTCGCTGCCCAGGGCTTGCCCAAGGGCGGCAATATCGGCTTTGAGCTGCTTGAAAACCAGAAATTCGGGGTTTCCCAGTTTGTCGAACAGGTGAATTTCCAGCGCGGCCTCGAAGGCGAGCTTGAGCGCAGCATCCAGACCATCTCCGCCGTTGAAGTGGCCCGTATTCACCTGGCGATTCCCAAGCCTTCCGTCTTTGTGCGTGATCAGCAAAAGCCCACTGCCAGTGTGCTGCTCAATCTGCGCCCAGGCCGCATGCTGGATCAGCAGCAGGTGAGCGCCATCGTGCATCTGGTGGCGAGCAGCGTGCCTGAGCTGCCGATTGCCAATGTGACCGTGGTCGACCAGAACGGCAATCTGTTGTCCGATACCGACAAAAAAGCTGGCCGCAATAATCTGGACCCAACGCAACTTAAATATATAGACGAGTTGCAGCAAAATATCGTGCGCCGCGTTGAGTCCATCATCGCGCCTATGGTCGGTGCCAAGAACGTGCATGCCGAAGCCAGTGCCGAGGTGGATTTCTCTACCCAGGAGCAGGCTGCTGAAACCTATCGCCCCAATCAGGCACCAGATGCCATGTCGGTGCGCAGCCAGCAATCCAATGAATCACAAAGCACCTCGCCTGCTGGCGTGGGTGGTGTCCCAGGTGCGCTGTCCAATCAGCCACCGGCACCTGCCACGGCACCGCTGAATACCGCTGTTCCAGCCAATGCCGGTGCGCCCGGCGCAGGCACGCCTGCGAATGCAGCGGCCGCCAACGCAGCCAATGCCACGCCTGCCGTACCGGTTAACACGCAAAAGAACGTCACCACCAATTACGAGCTGGATAAGACCATCCGCTATGTGCAGCAACCCATGGGTGGCGTCAAACGTCTGACCGTGGCCGTGGTGGTGAATCACAAGCAGGTGGTGGACAAGAATGGCAAGGTGACCAACCGTCCACTGACCGATGCCGAGAAAACCGAGATCAGCGATCTTGCCAAGCAGGCCATGGGTTTCAACCAGGAACGTGGCGATTCGCTGACCGTGGTCAACAGCTCGTTTGCCGGTGATCAGATCGAAGCCATCCCTGATCTGCCATTGTGGAAGCAGCCAGAAAACATCGAGATGGCCAAAGAGTGGCTGAAGATGGCCGCAGGCCTGCTGGTAATCTTCCTGCTTTATCGTAAACTGATGAAACCGATGATGCAAAAGCTGGTAAAGTCGGATGAAAAGGAAGCCTTGCCCGCGCCCGGTGACGATGATGCCGCCGTGGTGACACTGACTGGCGCCGCTGAGGGAGCGGAGGGTGAAAATATGGTGGGTGTGCCGAGAAAGCTCGCCGCCAAAGGCTACGAACAAAATCTGGAAGCTGCCAAACAGCTGGCCAAGGAAAACCCTAAACTGGTCGCAAGTTTGGTAACGAATTGGGTGAGTAAAGAATGAGTGAAGATGGCGTGATGAAAAGCGCAATCCTCATGCTCGCATTGGGGGAGGATGAGGCGGCGGAGGTCATGAAGTACCTGAGCCCGAAAGAGGTGCAGAAGCTCGGATCGGCCATGGCGGGCATGAAATCGGTTGAGCATGACCAGATTGAAGCCGTGGTGACGGAGTTTCTCGATATTGCTGACCAGAAAACCTCCATCGGCCTCGATTCCGACGAGTACATCCGCTCCGTGCTGACCAAGGCACTGGGCGATGACAAGGCAGCCGGGCTGCTGAACCGCATTCTGCAAACGCGCGACGCCAGCGGCATTGAAAGCCTGAAGTGGATGGATGCGCAGACCGTGGCGGAATTCATCAAAAACGAACATCCCCAGATCATCGCGACTATCCTGGTCCATCTTGAGCCCGATCAATCCGCTGAAGTGCTGAGCAATTTTACCGATCGTCTGCGGCAGGACGTCATGCTGCGCATTGCTACGCTGGATGGCGTAAAGCCGGTCGCGCTGCGTGAACTCAATGAAGTGATGACCAAGCTCCTGACTGGCAACGAAAGCCTGAAGAAGCAGCAGATGGGCGGTATCAAGGCGGCAGCCGAGATCATGAACTATCTGGGCGGGGACAACGAAGCCAGCGTCATGGAAGGCCTGAAGAGCTACGACGAAGACATGGCGCAGAAGATCATGGATGAGATGTTTGTCTTTGATAACGTCATTGATATCGACGACAAGGGCATACAGGTCATGCTGCGCGAAGTGCAGTCCGAAACCCTTATCGTGGCACTCAAGGGTGCGACGCAAGAGCTGCGCGACAAGATATTCAAGAACATGTCCAGCCGTGCGGCTGAAATGATGCGTGAAGACCTCGAAACCAAGGGACCGGTCAAGCTTTCCGAAGTCGAGGCCCAGCAGAAGCAGATCCTGCAGATCATTCGCCGTCTGGCCGACGAAGGCCAGATTATCTTAGGCGGCAAGGGCGATGAGGCTTATGTCTAACGCCACCATCCCCAAGGAAAAACAGACCGCATATCAGCGCTGGGAGCTATCCTCGTTTGCCGAGGACAAACCCAAGCCGGTGGCGGTCGCCAAATCGCCCCAGGAAAAAGAAACTGACAGCGCCAAGCTGGCGCAGATGATAGACAAGCTGCGCCAGGAAGGTTACGCCAAAGGACTGGAAGAAGGCTATGCCGCTGGCATGGCGCAAGCCCTGGAGCAGGCGCAGGCCGAGCGCGAGCAATTGCAGGTGTTGCTCAACTCGCTGACCGAAGCCATGTCGGCATCGGATGAGGCCGTGGGCGAGCAATTGCTGGCACTGGCGCTGGATCTTGCCAAGGCCATGCTGAAGACCAAGATCGAGGTCGATCCGGCCGCCGTGCTGAGCGTGGTGAAAGATGCCATCCACTATTTGCCCTATGTGCAGCGGCCCGCGCGTATTCTGGTGCATCCCGAGGATGTGAAAACCCTGAAAAACTATCTGGTGGACGATATAGCCGAGCACCACTGGATGATCCAGGAAGACCGCAATGTCGAGCGTGGTGGCTGCATCGTCGAAACCGCCGCCAACCAGATCGACGCCACGAATGAAGTGCGCTGGAAGCGCATTGCCGATGCACTTTCCCAGCAGAATGACTGGCTGAAATAATGACTGCCGCCAATCCTCACGTGCAACGCTGGCATCGCTATCTGCGCGATTGCGGCGAGATACTGGAGATTGTTGAGCCGCTGGAAGTGGCAGGCCGTATCACCAAACTCACCGGGCTGGTAATGGAAGCCGTCGGCATCAAGCTGCCCATCGGCAGCGCCTGTGTGGTGCCACTGGCCGAAGGCCGCCGCGTAGAGGCCGAAGTCGTGGGCTTTGATGGCGATAAACTGCTGTTGATGCCGCAAAGCGGGGTAGAGGGCATCGTCCCCGGCGCCAAGGTGTTTGCCATGGATGTGTCCGATGCCTTGCCCAAACCCAGCCATTCCAATCCGCCACGCCGCCGTACCTCGGATCGTGCCCGCCATTTGCCCGTCGGCGATGGTTTGCTGGGGCGCGTGGTTGATGGTGCTGGCCGTCCGCTGGATGATCTCGGCCCATTGCTCACGCAGAACAGCGTGCCACTGAATACCCGTCCGCTTAATCCCTTGATGCGTGCCCCGATTACCGATGTGCTGGATGTAGGCGTACGCGCCATCAACAGCATGCTGACCGTAGGCCGCGGGCAGCGCATGGGCCTGTTTGCCGGTTCCGGTGTGGGCAAGAGCGTGCTGCTTGGCATGATGGCGCGCTACACCACGGCCGATGTGATTGTGGTGGGGCTGATCGGCGAGCGCGGCCGCGAAGTGAAAGAGTTTATTGAACAGATTCTGGGCACGGATGGACTGGCCCGCTCGGTGGTGGTGGCGGCTCCGGCCGATGTGCCTGCACTGATGCGCTTGCAGGGCGCCAGCTATGCCACGGCAATTGCCGAGTTTTTCCGCAATCAGGGCAAGAATGTTCTGCTGATCATGGATTCGCTGACGCGTTATGCCATGGCTCAGCGCGAGATCGCACTGGCGATCGGCGAGCCGCCTGCCACCAAGGGCTATCCGCCTTCGGTGTTTGCCAAGCTGCCTGCGCTGGTGGAGCGTGCGGGCAACGGACGGCCCGGCGAGGGTTCCATTACGGCGTTTTATACCGTGCTGACCGAAGGCGATGACCAGCAGGATCCGATTGCCGATGCCGCGCGCGCCATTCTGGATGGGCATATTGTGCTGAGCCGCAGCCTGGCAGAAAGCGGCCATTACCCGGCGATTGATATCGAGCAATCCATCAGCCGCGCCATGCATAACATAACCTTGCCAGAACATCAAAAGCTATCAAGAAGGTTAAAGCAGCTCAATTCGCGGTATACACGCAGTGCGGATTTGATTAATGTAGGAGCATACGAAGCTGGCAGCGACCCGGTCCTGGATGAGGCGATTGCCAAGCACACAAAAATCGAGGCGTTTTTGCAGCAGGATATTGCAGAGCGCTCCGATGTTGAACATAGCATTGCTGAGCTTGCCGCCGTGGTGGCAGGCTGAGTTAATCAGTAGGGGGCAGATATGACAGCACAATCACTGGTTCTGGTGACATTGACCGAGCTGGCTGGCAAGGAGGCCGATCAGGCCGCCGAAAAGCTGGTGGCACTCAACAAGCTGCTCGAAGACGCACAGGTCAAGCTCAATATGCTGACCGAATACCGCAATGACTACATGGCCAAGCTGGCGCGTGATCTCGAAACCGGCATGGACGCCCAGTCGTATCAGAATTTTCAATCCTTCATCCGCAAGCTTGACCAGGCGGTAGGGGGGCAGCAGGAATCCGTGGAACTGGCGCGCAGCCGTGTTTCCGCCCAACGCATCGTCTGGCAGGAATGCCAGAAAAAGAAATTATCTTATGAGGTACTGGCAGAGCGCTCGGAAAAGAAAGCGCACCAGCAGGAGCAAAAACGCGATCAGAAACTGATGGATGAGCATGCCATGCGCAGCAGCCGTCAGCCTGGCCGAGGCTAGCTCCCATACTGCGAAAGAGTGAATCATGCAAAATACCCCGTTACCGATCATTTCCAGCACCCCGTCCAGCAATGGCATGGGTTCCATGAATGCCCCCAAGTCCACGACGACGGACAACGCGGCGGCCACCAATAGTTTTCAGAAAGTGCTGTCCAACCAGGTGCAGCAGCGCCAGCAAAAGAACGACAGCCAGCAGGGCAAAGCCACGACGGCGAATGTGAAATCGCCGCAGGCCGAGCAAAAAGCGACGGATACCAAGGCGGCTGACGCCAAAAAAGATGCCGCAGACAGCAGCGCCAATATCGCCCCTGAATTGGCTGACCAGTTCAAGGACCTCGCCTTGCTTGCCAAGCAGGGAAAAGACCTCAAGGGCAAGCCTGAGAAGTCGGAAGAAACAAAAGACGCTACAGATGCTGCATCCGTGGTGACTACGGATCCTGCCATTGCGGCACTGGCCGTGCCTGCCAACGTGCCGGTAACGCCTGCTGACAAGCCTGCATTGACCACAGAAGATGCTGCAGCCGCCCCGAAGCCGCAGGTGGATACCACAGACAGCCGCCCCCGTGGCCGCCTGGATCAGGAGCTGGGCAATATGCTGGCTCAAAGCCGCACTGACACTAGCGATACCAGCCAGATTGCGCAGGCTGGCAGTGACCAGGCCGATATGAGTGCATGGCTGGAGAAAATGCTGCCAGGCTTCAGTACAGGCGAAACCGCCAAACTGGCTGAACAGCAAGCGGCCAAGGTGGATAACACCGCCACCATTACCCAGGCGCAAGCTGTCGCAGCGACTGCGCCCATGAATCCGGTGCAGGCGAGCGAAGCCGTCGGTAGCTCCAATACCATTACGGCGTATCCTGGCCGCGCAGGCTGGGATCAGGCCATCGGCCAGAAAGTGGCCTGGATGGTGGCTGGCGGCGAGCAATCTGCCACGCTGACCCTGAACCCGCCTGACATGGGGCCGCTGCAAGTGGTCATTCATGTGCACAATGACATTGCCGATGCCACCTTCATGTCCAACAATCAGGAAGTGCGTCAGGCGCTGCAGGATGGCATGTCCAATCTGCGTGACATGCTCAATGCCTCTGGCATCCAGCTTGGGCAGAGCAATGTCGGCGAGCATACGCAATCCCAGCAGCAACTGGCAGAAGCGGGTGGCCGTAGTGGCCGTGCTTCCGGCAATGCGGCGGAAGATGGTAGTGCAGCCCCCGCCGCCGTACAGTCTACCGTGGTGCGTAGCGGCAACGGCATGGTGGATACCTTCGTCTAGGGCGATTGCTCAGTCACTTAAGTCGGGCACGTTCAGTCGGGCACATTCAGTTGCCCTGATACACAGATCGGCATCCGCTCTGGCCCTCATATGGCCCGGATGCCCATCCCCCCCTCCCTGCCGCGCTCTCTCTGCCCGATTTGGGCTATTTTTCTCCCTCTTTTCGGCGCATCTTGGTATCCTTGGATTTTTCATAATAGAAGCGTCCAGATAGACGCGGTTACAAGGGAAGAGCATTAGATGGCAAAAGATCCAAAAGCGGCAGCGCCCGCAGAAGAAGCACCTGCAGCGGGTTCCAAGAAGAAGCTGGTCATGATTATCGTGATTGCCCTGCTGGTGCTCGGCGGTGGCGGTGGGGCGGCAGCATGGTTCTTCATGCACAAGCCTGCCAAGGAAGAACACAAGGTCGAAGAAAAGCACGAAGAGGCGCCAAAACCGCCAGTCTTTGTCAGCCTGGAGACCTTCACCGTCAATCTGCAACCTGATCCTGAATCCCAGTTCCTGCAAGTCGACCTCACATTGAAAGTCGCCGATGCCGAGCAAGCCGAGGCCGTGAAGCTGCACATGCCGGAAATACGCAACCGTCTGCTGATGCTGCTTTCCAGCAAAAAGCCTTCCGAAGTTACCAGCATTGAAGGCAAGAAAGCCTTGAGCGACGAGATTGTGGCGCAGGTCAAACAGCCATTCTCGGCGGGCGAAAAGCCACTCGAAGTCAGTGGCGTGTTTTTCACTTCATTCGTGGTGCAATAAACAGCCATGGCGGACAGTTTTTTATCTCAGGATGAAGTCGATGCCCTGCTGAAGGGCGTGGGCCTTGACCAGGACGATACCCCGGTCGAGCACGACCCGCATGGCGTGCGCGAATACAACCTGGCTACCCAGGAACGTATCGTCCGTGGGCGCATGCCTACGCTTGAGATCATTAACGAACGTTTTGCCCGCCTGTTGCGCATTGGCCTCTTCAACTTCATGCGCCGCAGCGTGGAAGTCTCCGTCGGCCCCGTGCGCATTTCCAAATACAGCGAGTTCGTGCGCAATCTGGTGGTGCCTACCAATCTTAACCTGGTGCACATGAATCCACTGCGCGGCACCGGGCTCATGGTGTTTGATCCCTCGCTGGTATTTTCCATCGTCGACAATATGTTTGGCGGCGATGGCCGCTTTCATACCCGCATTGAGGGGCGCGACTTTACCCAGACCGAGCAGCGCATCATCCAGCGCGTGCTGGCGATCGTAATCGAAAACTACGAAAAATCCTGGGAGCCGGTATATCAGGTCAAGTTTGAATACCTGCGCTCGGAAATGAATACCCAGTTTGCCAATATTGCCACTCCCAACGAAGTGATCGTGGCGACTACCTTCAGTATTGAGCTGGGCCCGGCAGGCGGCGAAATCCATTTCTGCTTCCCGTATTCCATGATCGAGCCGGTGCGTGATCTCCTGACTTCCAGCCTGCAAGGCGAGGTGCTGGGCGTGGACAAGCGGTGGGTGCGCCTGATGACGCAACAGATTCAGGCCGCCGAGGTGGAGCTGGTGGCTAACCTGGCCAAAGCCAGAATGCAGCTGGGCGATGTACTGAACATGAAAGTGGGCGATGTGATTCCCCTCAATATTTCGGAAACGATAGAGGCGCATGTCGATAATGTGCCGGTCATGGAATGCAAATACGGGGTGTTCAACGGGCAATATTCGCTGCGGGTAGAGAAATTGCTGCGGGCCAACGCCTCAGAGTATGTAAAAGGAGAGAAACATGGCGAATAGCCCGGAAGACGAATTTGAACAAGCCGCAGCAGGCGCTGCTGCTGAGGACGACTGGGGTGCCGCCATGGCCGAGCAGCAGCAGGCCGAAGACAATCCGCTGCAAGCCAAGACTGCCCAGGCGACGGTGTTTACCGAGCTGACTGGCAAAAAGATGAGCGAGACCCAGAACGACATCGACTTCATTCTCGACATTCCCGTACAGCTGACCGTCGAGCTGGGCCGTACCAAGATCGCCATCAAGAACCTGCTGCAACTGGCGCAGGGCTCGGTGGTGGAACTGGATGGCATGGCCGGTGAGCCGATGGATGTTCTGGTGAATGGCTGCCTGATTGCCCAGGGTGAAGTGGTGGTGGTGAATGACAAGTTTGGTATCCGCCTCACCGATATCATCACCCCGGCTGAACGCATACGTAAAATCAACCGATAGGCAGCGCATGAGAAAACTGGCTGTCCTTCCCGCGCTGCTGTTGCCGATGCTGGTGTTTGCTGCTGATGCGCCACCGACGCCTGCCACCAGTGCCCTCAAGATGACGTTTGGTTTGCTGGTCGTGCTTGCCATTATGGCTGGCCTGGCCTGGCTTGTTCGCCGGTTTGCCCCTGGACGCACCGCCCAGAATTCGGTCGCCCGCGTCGTGGGTGGCGTCAGCGTGGGTACCCGTGAACGTGTCGTGGTGGTTGAAGTGGCGGGACGCTGGATTGTCGTGGGCGTGGCCCCCGGACAAGTGCGTGCACTGGCCGATCTTGAAGCAGGTGACAGCCAGGTCGAACAGGCCATCACCAGTGCCAACCCGCAGCCCTTTGCCGGCTGGTTACAACGATCCGCAGAGAAATTTCATGGCAACAAGTAATTCCATCCTGGCGCATCGTCATTGCAAAACCCTGCTCCGGCATCTGCCATGGGCACTGCTGGCTATTCCGGCGCTGGCCCATGCCGAGGCCGCCATGCCCCTGATCAATGCCGCTCCGGGCTCCGGTGGCAGCCAGAATTACACCCTGAGCCTGCAGACGCTGCTGCTGCTGACCTCGCTTTCTTTCCTGCCCGCGGTATTGCTGATGATGACGGGCTTTACCCGCATCATCATTGTCTTGTCGCTATTGCGCCAGGCGCTGGGTACGCCGACTTCGCCGCCCAACCAGGTGCTGGTGGGGCTGGCGCTGTTCCTGACGTTTTTTGTGATGAGTCCGGTGATGGACAAGATCTACGTCGAGGCTTACCAGCCTTTGTCCGAGAACAAGATCACCCTGCAGGAAGCGCTGGAGAAGGGCGCTGCCCCGCTCAAGACTTTTATGCTGAAGCAAACGCGCGAGGCCGATATTGCCCTCTTTATGCGCATTTCGCGCAGTGACGCCGTCGATGGCCCGGAGCAGACGCCGTTGCGTGTGCTGGTGCCTGCCTTCATGACCAGTGAGCTGAAAACCGCCTTCCAGATCGGCTTTGCCATCTTCATTCCCTTCCTCATCATCGACATGGTGGTCGCCAGCGTGCTGATGTCCATGGGCATGATGATGGTGTCACCTGCCATTGTGGCCTTGCCATTCAAGCTCATGCTGTTTGTGCTGGTGGATGGCTGGCAACTGGTGCTTGGCTCGCTGGCCGAGAGTTTTTACTGAGGTCTCGGCTTGCTAGCCGGGATTTTTTTACAGAGAAAGGTGCGGACATGACCCCAGAAGGCGTGATGACCCTGGGCCGCCAGGCCATGGAAGTGACTCTGATGGTATCGGCGCCCATGCTGATCGTGGTGCTGGTCATCGGCTTGCTGGTCAGTATTTTTCAGGCGGCGACGCAGATCAACGAAACCACCTTGTCGTTCATTCCCAAACTGGTCGGTGTATTTGCCGTGCTGGTGATCGCGGGCCCGTGGATGCTCAGCGTCATGCTGGACTACATGCGCGCCATCTTCACCAGCATTCCTTCCCTGGCGGGATAAGCCCACGCTGTGGTCTCTCTCAACACTGACATCCTGCAATCCTGGATCGTGCTGCTGTTGTGGCCCATGACCCGTATTCTGGCCATGATCGCCGTGGCTCCTGTCCTCAGTCACCGTTCCATCTCCGCCCGCGTCAAAATCAGCATGGCGCTGATGATGACACTGGCGCTACTGCCCAGTCTTCCTCAACCGCCGTTGCTGGATATTTTCAGCTGGAAAGGCATACTGGTGCTGGCGCAGCAGATGGTGATCGGGTTTGCCATTGGCTTCAGCATGCGTATCGTGTTTGCCGCGGTGGAAATGGCGGGCCAGATGATAGGCATGACCATGGGCCTGGGCTTTGCCATGTTTTATGATCCGCAGACCCAGGGGCAGAGCAATGCCATCAGCCAGTTCATGGTGTTGCTGACTACGCTGATTTTCCTGAGTCTGGATGGGCATTTGCTCATGATCTCGGCGGTAATGGAAAGCTTTGCCAATTTTCCCCTGAGTGCCGAATGGCAGGGCGGGCTGGACTTCATGAAAATGGCGAACTGGGGCGGCAAGATTTTCAGTGCCGGTCTGCTGATTTCACTGCCGGCGATCGCGGCCTTGCTGATTACCAACATGGCGCTTGGCATACTGACACGTACCGCGCCGCAGCTTAATCTTTTCGGGATAGGGTTTCCGGTGACCATCGCCATAGGCTATGTGGTGGTCGCGCTGGTGTTGCCGGGGATTTTGCAGCCTATCCTGCAATTGATACAGGAAAGCACGGCCAATATGGCCTTGCGTTTCTAGCCACCTTATCTTCAAGCCGCCTGTCTTCAAGCCCTGCACATTCGCAGGCAGATCACATTAGATGTACTTGAACAGCGTGAGGCCGGAGAGCTGAACGTAAGACTGCTGCGCTGCTTCCAGAATGGTTTTTTGCTTGGTAATGTCGGACAAGGCCTGGGCGTAATCCAGATCCTGAATGTCGGACAGCTCTGCCTTGTATTGCAGATTTCTATCGTCGCCATTGTTGTCCAGCGCGTCGATTTCCTTCAGCTTGGAGCCGGTGGAGGCGCGCACGGTCAGCACGTTGTCCAGGCCTTTATCCAGGCTGGTATTGGCCGAGGCCAGGGCGGTATTCAGCGCGGCGGAGGTGGTGGCGGGGTTGGAGAGCAGGTCCACAATATTGGAAAGCGTGGCAAACACGTCATTGCCCTCTGCCTGAAATACGTCCGGGCCATTTTCCGTGGTCGACATGCGGCGGGTATCGCTGACCTGCATGTCCATCTGGCCATTATCCCCGTTGTAAGTGGCGCCCGTGGTAGTGGCGGTATAGGGCTGGGTTGTGTTCTTGAAACCGCCGAACAGGTAGTTGCCATTGCCGTCCTTGCTATTGGCAAGGCCGATCAATTCCTGCAGATCATTACTCAGCTGGGTGGCAATGTAATTTTTTTCCTCGCTGGACAAGACTGCATTGCCGGCACCGACCAGCGTGCTCTTGGCCGACACCATGAGATCGGTCACGCTGGTCAAGGTGCTTTCAATTGAGTTCAGATTGAACGATGCCATGGCGCGGTTATCGGCATACTGGCTGTTAATGCTCTGTGCCTGGCTGATGGTCAGCGCGCGGGCAGCGCCGACAGGATCATCGGCGGGGGTCAGAATACGTTTGCCGGAAGAAACCTGTTGTTGCAGCTTGTACTGCTCGCTCTGCAGGGCGCTGATCTTGTTGATCCCGGTTTGATAAATTGTATTGGTGCTAATGCGCATGGCGATATTCCTTAGCGGATATTGATCAGCGTGTCGAACATCTGGCTGGCAATCTGCATGACTTTGGCAGCGGCCTGATAAGACTGTTGATAGCGAAGCAGGTTGGCGGCTTCTTCGTCCAGGTTGACCCCGGAGTTGGATTCCATTTCAGCCTGTGCCTGTTCCAGCAGGGTGGCTTCTGCCGCGCCTGTCACCTGCAGTTCACTGGTCTTGTTGCCCACTGCGCTCACGATTTGGGCAAAGGCAGCTTCATACGACTTGTTGCCGCTAACGGTAGAGGCTGTTTGCAGCTTTGCCAGCAGCAAGGCGTTGGTATTGTTGCCTGAACTGCTGCCGGTGCTGGGCGTCAGCGTGAAGCTGTCGCCGTTATTCGGTGTGCCGCCCATGGTGAAACTGGCCCCGGCCACGGTGTAGGTTGCCCCCGCGGTATAGGGAACAGCAGCGCCAGCGGCATAGGTCGTCGTGGTACCGCTACTGGTTTTGACGGTGACGGCTTCGGTCGCGGGGAAACCATTCAGCGTGCCTGTACCGCTATTGTATGTAAGGGTCAGCGCGCTGCTGAACGGGCTGCCCATGTAGGCACTGTTCACTGTCAGGTTGCTGATGGCGCCGCTACCGGTATTGCTGCTGCTTTTGGCGGCAATCAATGGTGATGCTGCGGCAATCTGGTCGGTGCCGGTGATCGATACGGAAATCTGTCTGGCGGCATCGGCTGTGGGCTGAATGAGGAAGTTATCCCCGCTGCTCATGGTGCCGCTACTGACGCTGATACTGACCCCGTCAATGGTGATCGGCATGCTGGTGTAGTTGGTGGTGGTGCCATCGCTCAGGCGTTTGACCGAGTAATTGGTGCCGCCGTTGTAGGTCAGCGTATAGTCGCTGGTGGTGACCGCCGAGGCATCGGTAAAACTGCCGGTCAACACGGCATTGCCGGTATTGTTGCCATTGGATTTAATGGTCGGGCTGATGGTGTTGAAGTAATTCACGCCCGCATTGCCATTGAGGTCCAGCCCCAGTTTTTGCTGGGCGTTGAAAGTCTCGGTCAGTGAAACGGCAATCTGGCCCAACTGGTTTTTGGTGGTATCCAGTGAGTGGTTGCGGAATTGGACCAGGCCGCCCAGCGTGCCGCCGGTGACGCTGTTTTCCCCCAGAATGATCGGGGTGCCACCCTTGCCGGAATACGCTACTTCAAGTCGGGTGCTGTCGGTGGGCGAATTGACCACGGACAGGCTGTAGCTTTCCTTGTCCACCACCAGAGGCAAACCATTGCCGACAAATACGTTATAGCTGTTGCCCGATTGCACGATGGTGGTCTTGATCTGACTGCTCATCTTGCTGACCAGCAGATCACGCTGGTCCATCAGGTCATTGGGTGTTTTGCCCGTGGCTCCCATCGCATTGTTGATCGAGTCATTCAGGGAGGCGATCTGCTGGGCGTATGAGTTGACCAGTGAGGTGCTGCTTCTCAGTTGCGAGTTGACCGAATTTTCCATCTCGGTGAGGCGGCTGCTGAGGCTCTGAAAGCGGCTGGCAAGCGCTTCGGATGAAGACAGCATGGCCTGGCGGCTGGAAGCCGAGCCCGGGTTGTTGGTCAGATCCTGCACGCTGTCGAAGAAATCCTGCAGGGCAGGCGACAAGCCTGCCGAAGAATCGGCCAGCATGTTGTTGATACTGTTGATCTGCGAACTGTAGGTGGAGAGCTCACTGCTGCGGGCCTGGCTGACATTCACCTGCTTGGCCAGCAGGGCACTGTATACCCGTTCGATGCTGGTTACCTGGGTACCTTTGCCCAGATAGCCAAAGCCTACATTCTGCGAAGCGGCTGCTGATTGCGAAATCACTTGCCGGTTGTAACCCGCACTGGAAGCGTTGGAGATATTGTTGCCCGTCACGCTAATCCCGATCTGGGCTGCGTTCAGCGCACTTTTACCTATATTTAAGATATCGCTTCCCATGGTTCTTTTTTCCTAGACTATGGATTATTGACGGCAGAAGCCGCAGGAACTTTAATCGTGGGCATCAGGCGGTAGTGACCTTCTTGATCACACTGATCAGTTTGCTGGCGTAGTCAGGATCTGTAGCGTACCCCCCGTTTTGCAGTCCTTGCGCGTAGGCATTGACGTCATTGAGGTTGGACATGGCGTTGCCATAGCGCGGATTCTTGCTGATCATGTTGGCAAAATCCTTGAAGGAGTCTGCATACGAGTCATAGGCGCGGAAGGTTTCCACGCGCTTCTGCTTGACGCCATTCACGTATTCCGTGGTGACGGTATCCACTGTCTTGCCAGTCCAGCCGGCGGTGGCCTTGATGCCAAACAGGTTATAGCTGTTCTCGCCGTTGACACCCTTGATTTCGCGTTTGCCCCAGCCGCTCTCCAGCGCGGCCTGACCCAGCATGAAGTTGGCCGGGATGCCCGTTGTACGGCTGGCTTCCTCGGCATACGGCGCCATGGTGGCCTGGAAGCTGTCAGCGTTGCCATCGGACTTGGTTGAGCCTGCACCCTTGCTGGCGTCCTGCGATGGGTCTGCATACATCTGCAGCGCCGTGCGGGGCACAAAGGGGCTGCTATAGGGCAAAGCCGCGCTCACACCGTCATCCTGATCGGGGTTGGCGCCGGGGGTAACACCAGTTTTGCTCAGCTGTCTTGCCAGTACATCGGCCAGGCCTATGCCCTTGGATGCAATATTCTGACTCAACTGCTGATCCAGCATGGCAGTGAAAGTGCGGCTTTGTTCATTGTCAAACATGCCCTCCTGGGGCGTGGCATCGCGCATGCTTTTCAGCATCATGTTGACGAATACGGCTTCAAACTGCTTGGCGACGGCCTTGATCGCTTCAGGCGAATCATTCTTGCCGGCCAGCTTCAGCTGATTCAGGCTATTGGCATCAAATGCCAGTTTGCCGGTGCTGTCTGAAGGAGCGTTGACCATGGTGTGTGGTCTAGATCACTTCAAGTTCTGCGCGCAGGGCGCCAGCAGACTTCATGGCCTGCAGAATGGCGAGCAGGTCCTGGGGGGTGGCGCCGATGGCATTCAGGGCCTTGATCACATCGGATAGCGATGCGCCGCCATCCAGCTTCAGGACCTTGCCAGGTTCTTTTTCGATGGAGATTTCCGAGCGGGCGGTGCTGACGGTTTGTCCGCCGGAAAGCGCGCCAGGCTGGCTGATCACCGGTGCGGTGTTGATCACGACGGAAAGATTGCCGTGCGATACCGCGCAGTCTTCCAGCGATACCGAGCGGTTCATGACCACCGAGCCGGTGCGCGCATTCAGAATTACCTTGGCCGACGATTCGGCCGGGTTGACGTTAATCGACTCCAGCGCGGCCAGAAAGCTGACGCGGCTGCTGTCTGCGGGGGCATTGACGCGGATGACGCGGCCATCCTGCGCGGCGGCCGTGCCCGTGCCAAAGCGCTGGTTGATGGCATCGACCACCTTGCTGGCGGTGGAAAAATCCGAATCTTTCAATTCCAGGTTAATGCCGGTGCCCTGATTCAGCGCCACCGGAACTGCACGTTCCACCGTGGCACCGGCCGAGATACGGCCTACGCCCAGGTGATTGATCTGGGTCTGGCTGCCATTGGCCGAAGCACCGACGCCGCCTACCACCAGGTTGCCCTGGGCCATGGCGTAGACTTGGTTATCAGCACCTTTCAGCGGTGTCATCAACAGCGTGCCGCCGCGCAGGCTCTTGGCGTTACCCATGGAAGATACCGTTACGTCCAGTGCCTGGCCTGGCTGGGCAAATGGCGGCAGGGTAGCGGTGACCATCACGGCAGCGACGTTTTTCAGTTGCAGGTTGGTGCCCTGTGGCAGGGTCACGCCCATGCCTTGCAGCATGCTGATCAAGCTTTGTACGGTAAATGGCGTCTGTGTGGTCTGGTCACCGGTGCCATCCAGACCCACGACCAGGCTGTAGCCGATCAATTGGTTGGAGCGCACGCCCTGTATGGTCGCCAGGTCTTTCAGGCGCTCCGCTTCCACCGGCAGGCTCATGCCCAGGCCGGCGGCCAGCAGGGCAATCAGCAGAATATTCAGGCGGCGTTTAGGCAGAAGCGTGGTCATGATGGCATTCTCACAGCGGGATGAAGCTCAGGAAAAATCGCGACAGGATGGACGTCACCAGGGCGGCATCCACACGGCTGTTGGTGCGATATTCGATACGGGCGTCAGCCACGCGGGTCGATGGCACGGTGTTGGCGGCCGTGATGGTGTCGGGGTTCACGACGCCGGACAGGCGTACAAACTCGGTGCCTTTATCCAGCGCCACCTGTTTTTCACCACCCACGACCAGGTAGCCGTTAGGCAACACGTCAAGTACCGTGACCGCAATCGAGCCAGTAAAGACGTTGCTGGCATTGGCGGCAGCAGCATCGGTGTACGACAGGTCTGATGCGCTGTTAAACGCGGCACGCGGCAATGGGCTGCCAAACGAGGCGGTGACCGAAGAGTCTACGCTGCCTTTTTTGCTGGCGGAGCTGCCGTTGGCTTTGGTGGCCGAGGTGTTCTCGGTAATGTTGATCATCAGCGTGTCGCCGATCAGGCGCGCGCGACGGTCTTCAAACAGCGGGCGATAAGCGGCGACGTTGTATATGGCGCCGTTGGTGGGCGGACGTGCCGAGGCCGGGTAAGGCTTGGTGGTCAGCGGCCCTTGCGTGATCGAGGTGGGTGTGCAGGCGCTCAAGGTCAGCGCGCCAGCCGCCAGCAGCCCCAGTACGGCGGGCTTCAGTTGCGTTGCAATATGACGAATGATCTTAAGCATGTTCATACTCCCGGCCTTGCCATGACTATAGCTGCGACAGCCTTTGCAGCATCTGGTCAGAAGTGGTGATGGCCTTGCTGTTGATTTCATAGGCGCGCTGAGTCTGGATCATGCTGACCAGTTCCTCAACGACGTTCACGTTGGAAGTTTCCACGTAACCCTGATTCAATACACCCGCGCCGTTGGCGCCTGGGGTATTGGTGCTGGCGGTGCCCGAAGCCGAGGTTTCGACATACAGGTTTTCGCCCTTGGATTGCAGACCGGCCGGATTGATAAACGTGGCCAGCTGGATGGTGCCAATCTGGGTGGTCGCTACCGAGTTGGGCAGGGTGACGGACACCGTGCCATCGCGACCGACCGTGATGCTCTGCGCATTGGCCGGAATGGTGATGGCAGGCTGGATGGTGTAACCGCTGGCGGTTACCATCTGGCCCTGGTTATCGACCTGGAATGAACCATCGCGCGTATAGGCGGTGGAACCATCGGGCAGCAGCACCTGAAAGAAGCCTTCGCCATTGATGGCGAGATCCTTGGCGTTTTCCGTTTGCTGCAGGTTGCCCTGGCTGAAAATGCGCTCAGTGGCCACGGGTTTGACACCGGTGCCCAGCTGCATGCCGGAAGGCAATTGGGTTTGCTGAGAAGACTGCGCGCCGGGCTGGCGGATGTTCTGGTAGAGCAGATCCTCGAATACGGCGCGTGAGCGCTTGAAGCCATTGGTGCTGACGTTGGCCAGGTTATTGGCGATCACGTCCATTTGCGTTTGCTGCGCATCCAGGCCGGTCTTTGAAATCCACAGTGAGCGTATCATGATGATGTCCTCTCGTGCCCGAGATGCATAAACGGGCGTTGGTATGACTGCATATTAACGTAAGCCTGATCAACCCAAACTGAAGAGTTGACTGGCTTTATTGGCGTTATTCTCGGCGTTCTCCAGCAGTTTCATCTGCGTTTCGAACTGGCGGGCCAGGCTGATCATGTTGACCATGGCATCCACCACATTGACATTGCTGCCTTCCAGCGCGCCGCTGGCGACCTGGATATTGGCATCAGCCTGTGCTGGCTGGCCGTTCTGTGTGCTGAACAAGCCATCCGTGCCACGCACCAGCGTGCTTTCGTCCGGATTCACCAGCTTGATGCGGCCGACGATATTGGTCGGGCTGGGTACGGTCACGCGCGACACGGTGGATACCGTGCCATCCTTGCCGATGGCGATTCTTTCATCGGGCGGGATGGTGATGGGGCCACCATCGCCCAGCACGGTCAGGCCGTCTGCCGTCTGCAAAATGCCGTTTTCATTGACCTTGAGCGAGCCATTGCGGGTGTAAGCCTCGCTGCCATCCAGCCGTTGCACCGCAATCCAGCCCCGGCCCTGAATGGCGATATCCAGATCGCGCGAGGTGCCGATAATGGTGCCGGGCGTGAAATCGGTAGCCACGGTGGTGTCAATGACGAAAGCCCGGGTTGGCAGGCCTTCGCTGACGATAGGCACAGCGCGGAACGAATCCACCTGGGCCTTGAAGCCGGTAGAGGTGGCATTGGCCAGATTGTGCGCCGTGGTCGCTTGCTGCTCCAGAATATGCTTGGCGCCTGACATCGCGGTGTAAATCATGCGGTCCATATGGTCTCTCCTTTACGGCTTCAGCCCGGGCTCAATGCTTAACGCAGGTTGACCAGGGTCTGCAAGACCTGATCCTGCGTCTTGATGGTTTGCGCGTTGGCCTGGTAGTAGCGCTGTGCAGTAATCATGTTCACCAGTTCCGCCGTCAGATCCACGTTGGAATCCTCGGTGGCCGATGATTGCATCACGCCCAGACCGCCGGTACCTGCCTTGCCAATGACCGGCACGCCAGCGTCGGCGGTTTCGGCAAACTGATTGTTACCCAGCGCAGACAGGCCGTTAGGGTTGGCAAACTTGGCCAGCACTACCTGGGCCAGGGCCTTGGCCTGACCGTTGGTGTAACGGCCGATGATGGTGCCGTCAGCCGCGGTGCTGAAACTGGAGAGGCGGCCGGAGGCATAGCCATCCTGCACCTGGCTGTTCAGGCTGTAGTCGGAGCCGAACTGGGTGGAGGTGGCGAAATCAATGGTGATGGACTGAGCAGCCGAGACGGTTGAGTTTGCGGTCGTCAGATTCACTGTCTGTGTAGTAGTGCCTGTCAACAGGCCGTTGGTATCAAACGTCAGATTGCTGGTTTGTATAGGGGTCGTTCCACCGTCTATGGTGGTTCTTACCGTCCAGGTGTTTGCTGCCGTTTTTGTCAGGTAGCTTTGCAATGTATGTGGGTTACCTTGCGTGTCGTAAATCGAAATAGGTACGACCTGAGTGTAGGTGGTCGGGTCATTCGCATTAAACGTAGCCGTGATGACTGCACTTCGCGAGTCAAGGTTAAAAACATCATTGACCTTTGTGGATGCCTTAGGAGCCAGATCGGCGGAATTGATCTGAATGTCAGTCAACGCACCGGTCTGCAGGGCGCCATTGCTGTCTGCCACATAGCCGGTCAGGCGTTCGCCGCTGGAGGTCACGATGTAGCCGGATTTATCGAGCTGAAACTGACCGTTGCGGCTGTAGGTAATGGCGCCGCTGTTGCTGAGGCGGAAGAAGCCGTTGCCATTGATAGCGATGTCCAGCGGGTTTTCGGTGTTGGTGATGTTGCCCTGGGTGAACTGGCGCTGGATGTCGGCGACTTTCACGCCGATACCGGCGGAGCCGCTGCCAGAACCGTTCAGTGCGTTGGCATACACATCGGCAAACTCGGCGCGCGATTGCTTGAAGCCGACCGTGTTGGCGTTGGCGACGTTATTACCAATGACGTCCAGACTCTTGGATGCGGCATTGAGGCCGCTTAACCCTTGTTGAAAACTCATGTTGATCTCCTTGTTAGCGTGAGGACGTGCATTGACTAAAAGACTTCCACGACATCATCAATACCGATGGAGTCGAGTTTGCCCAGGTTGAGTTTGATGCCACTGCTGCTGTTGGATACGCTCATGACCTGATCATACGACAACGGCGTGGCGGTGACGCTGGTATTGGCGGTGGTGGCGGCGACTTCGAACTTGTAATTGCCGTCTGCTGCCTTGGAACCGTCATCCTTGTAACCGTCCCAGCTCAGTGGCAATACGCCGGCTTCCTGCTTGCCCAGGGTCAGTTGACGCACCTGATTGCCAGCAGAATCCTTGATGGTGACGGTGACCTTGTCTGCGCCCACCGGCAGGTTGATGCCCAGGTAGGATTTGCTCTCGGACAGCGTCAGGCTGTCGCCCTTGGTCAGCACATAACGGCCGATCATGTTGGATGCCTGATAGGTCTGGCTGGACTGCACGTTGCTGATCATGGATTCCATGGTGGTGTTCAGCTTGTCGATACCGGTAACCGTGGAAAGCTGGGCCAGCTGGCTGGTCACCTGCGCGTTGTCCATCGGGTTGAGCGGGTCCTGGCTTTTCATCTGGGTGATGAGCAGGGTCATGAAACGGTCCTGCACATCGGAAGCGCTGGAACCCGAGCTGGATTTGCGCGTGTTCATCGTAGTCAGCAGGTCATTTGAAATGGTGGTCATGGCGTGATCCTTAAAGGAAATTATTGTCCGATGGTCAGTGTTTTCAACAACATGGTCTTGGCGGCATTCATGGTTTCCACGTTATTCTGGTAGGCACGCGAGGCCGAGATCATGTTGACCATCTCTTCGGTCACATTCACATTGGGCATGGTGACATAGCCTTGCGCATTGGCTGCCGGGTGCTTGGGGTCGTACACCACCTTGGGTGGAGACGGGTCTTCAATCACCTGTTGCACCTTGACGCCGCTGACAGCGGCGTTGTTGGTGGGGGTGGCGCTGAACACCACCTGCTTGGCCTTGTACGGCTGACCATTGGCACTGGTGGCGCTATCGGCGTTGGCCAGATTGCTGGCGACGGCATTAAGCCGCTGCGACTGGGCGCTCATGGCTGAGCCGGACACATTGAATACATTGAACAGAGACATGATGGTGCTCCTTTATATAATCCGGCTATTGGCCCTGAATCGCCGACAGCAGCTTCTTGATCTGGCCGTTGATCATGTTGAGGCTGGCTTCGTAACGGATGGCATTGTCGGTAAACTGGTTGCGCTCCACATCCATGTCGACGGTATTGCCATCCACGCTACCCTGGATCAGGGGGCGGAACATGGGCTCGCCCGGCTTGCCGGTCGGTACATAGTCGACACTGGTAGGGTCGCCACTGAGGTGGGCGCTGGATGTCTTGCTGACGTCGAGGCCAGAGCCGGGGGTGTCGTTACCGCTCAGGGCATTATTGAGCGCATCATTGAAATTGATGTCGCGCGCCTTGTAGTTCGGGGTATCGGCATTCGCGATATTGGCGGCAATAAGCTCCTGCCTTTGCGCACGCACGCGAAGAGCGGACTGCTGAAATGCCAGTGCTGCATCTAGTCTGTTCATGTGTACTGACCTCCTGTTTCGATCCGGCTTAAAGTTTTCACCCAGCTCAGGTTTTTTTACCTGGCTCAAGTTTTAACTTAGTGCAGCCGTTATCTATGATGAGGGCGAGTGTAGAGCGCGACAGTCAACTTCAATCAGAGGAGTAAAGGGGGAAATGTCGTCTTTTTCCACCATTTACTTTTGTCCCGGCTACGTAGAATGCAGGCTGTATCTTTCTCCGCAGTCGAGGAACGCATCATGGCAAGTCATTCTATCGTAAAGCAATTTTTGGCATTCTGCACAGGAATATTGCTCCTGGCTGGCAGTGCGCTTTCCCATGCTGAAGCGATGCCGAATACTGACCAGACGCAGAACCTGACCTCCATCCGCAAGAAGGTCGAAGAATTCCTGACCGTGCAGACCGCCGGTTATCCCGGTCGTGTCACCGTCACTGCCGGTGCCATAGACAATAATCTCAAGCTCGCCAAATGCCCGGCGCTGGAAGTGTTCATGCCGCAGGGCAGCCGTGCCTGGGGCAAGACCAATGTCGGTGTGCGCTGCAATGCGCCTGCCTGGACCATCTACATGCAGGCCACAGTGAATGTGGTGGGGCAGTATCTGGTGGCGGCCGCGCCGCTGGCTCAGGGCCGTGTGGTGGATAGCGGTGACCTGCTGTTTGAAAGTGGCGATCTCGCCCAGCTGCCTCCCGGTATCTTTACCGATCCCGAACAAGCCATTGGCCGCATCGTTAATATTTCCATGAATGCCGGTACCGTGCTGCGCCAGGAGATGCTGAAAGCGTCACCTGTCGTACAGCAGGGCCAAACGGTCACGCTGATTACGCGAGGCAAGGGCTTCAGTATCAGCGCCGAAGGCCACGCGCTCAATAATGCTACCGATGGCCAGCTGGTGAGGGTCAAGGTCGCCAATGGGCAGGTAGTAAGCGGGATTGCCCGCAATGGTGGAAAAATTGAAGTCAGTTTTTAAGCATGTGTTTTTGCGTCGAATGAATGTAAAGCCTGGCAAGAGCCGTTTCAAACTTGCCGATCGGTGTTAAAGTTTAAGAAAACCCTGCCGATATGAGCCTTATAGAAGGCAAGGTGCACACACATTCATGCATGAGGAAAAACCATGAAGATCAATGACTCCATCCAGAAAACCACTGGGTTGGTGACCGAGAAGATCGAATCCGGCACCGCAAAGAAAACACCGGCACCGGCAGTGGGTGGCGCAACCGCCACCGAAAGCGTCACGCTTTCCCCACTGTCCTCGCAATTGCAATCCCTGGAAGCACGGATTGCGACGCAAACGGTATATGACACAGATAAGGTAGACGCCATCAAGACGGCGATTACCAACGGCCAATTCCAGGTCGATTCCGGCAAGGTTGCCGATGGCCTGATTGAAACCGTTAAGGATTTATTAACTTCAGCCAAATCGTGAGATAACCATGAGCACAAGCATCTCGTTCGAGCAGGATAGCCAACTGGTCAATCAATTGATCGTTTTATTATCCCGTGAACAAGCCAGCCTGGTGAGAGCCAATATGGACGAGATCGAGCAGATTCTTGATGAGAAGGCGCATCTGCTCAGCGAGCTTGGCAGCACGGTACAAAAGCGTCACGACGCCCTGGTGAAACTGGGCTTCGAAGGCAGCGAAAAAGGCATGGCAGATTGGCTGGTGGCCCAGAAAACCGTGGCTGTGCAGCAATCGTGGATGCAGTTTCACAAAATGCTGGTGCAAGCCCAGGAAATGAACCGTGTGAATGGCGTGCTGATCAACAAGCACTTCAGTCGTAATGAACAGTTTCTCAATGCGCTGCATGCGCATCACTCACCTGGCCAGATGTATGGTGCCAACGGCCAGGCCACGACGCAAAGTTATCTGCGGAGTGGATTACAGGCCTAGCGAACTTCCAGTTCCTCCAGAGGCGTTAAGTGTAGTTAACGCCCCGCCGCCCCGATGGGCGGTTTTTTTTTGCCTGCGGATGCTGATCCGCCTGGTTTACTGCCCTTCGGTGTCTTGCTTGCTGCCTTCTTGCGCCTGGTGATACTGGTGGGCAAGCTTGGGCACGATATGCAGGATGGCATACGCCAGAATGGCGCTCAGAATGGCGGTGGATTCGCGGCCCAGACCAGCGGCAACGCCGATGGCGGCCGTCATCCACAAGCCCGCGGCGGTGGTGAGGCCATGCACTTCACCATCGTGCCCATGTTTGATGATGGTGCCTGCGCACAGGAAACCCACACCCGCAATCACCCCTTGCACCACGCGGCTGATTTCAGCGTCGGTGAGTCCGGCCTGTATTGGCACCAGCACAAACATCGCTGCGCCCAGCGCTACCAGCATGTGCGTGCGCATGCCGGCGGCCTTGCCGCGGAATTCACGCTCATAGCCCAAAAGCCCGCCCAGCATCGCGGCGATGCCCAGACGCAGAACCACGCGCGTGACCTCGGCCCCGTTGGGCAGGTCGGAAAACTCGGCCATGATGGTGTTCATGACTTCGTGCAGCAGGCTATCCATCCGGTTTCCCTCGTCTTACTTGCTAGCCAGGCTGACGCTACGCCCGCTGGCGGCGGCTTCCAGCGTCGCGACGATGGCGCGGCAATTGGCCCTGGCATCCTGCAGGCTCAGCAACGGGGTTTTATCGTTGAGTACACAGTCGCTGAAATGGGCGATTTCCAGATTGAAATGGTTGCTGGGCGCGTAGGTTTCGACGTGTTTTTGCCCGTCATCGGTCCACCAGCTGATTAATGGCACATCGCTGGTGCCTGGCAGTTGCCACACGGTATGGCAGATCAGCGAGCCTTTGTTGCCGACAATACGGTATTCGGACTGCCGACTGCATTCAAAACTCACATCAAAATGCCCGCGTTTGCCATCGCCAAAATCCAGGATGCCGCTGGCAGAAATATCGGCGCCGCTTTCAGCGTATTTGGCCATGGCCGAGACGGCGAGGGGCTCGCTGCCAAAGCAGTGGCGCAGGGTATGGATGGCATAAGGGCCCACATCCCACATGGCACCGCCGCCATTGGCGGTGTCTTTTGCCAGGCGATAAAGCCGGGCAGGGCGCATCAGGAATGAAAAGCTGGCGTGCGCATAGCGGATATCGCCCAATACCCCCGAGGCCACAATCTCTTGCACGCGCTGATGCTGCGGGTGAAAGCGATACATGAAGCCTTCCATCACCTTGAGGTTGTTTGCCTGGGCAGCGGCTTCAATGGCGTTGATGTCCTCTACCTTGAGTGCCATGGGCTTTTCGATCAGCACATGCTTGCCTGCGGCCAGTGCCTTCAGCGCCCATTCGGCGTGCTCGTCATTGGCCATGGGCAGGTAGACGGCTTCCACACGCTCATCCTGCAGCAGTGCTTCCAGATTATGGTAAAGCGAGACACCGGGCGTGCCGGGCGCGTATTTTTTCAGGGTTTCGGCCGCGGCATCGGGACGGCGGCTGGCAATCGCAACCAGTTCGGCATTGGGCGCCGCCACGATGGCAGGCAACAGGCGTTCATTGACTCTGGCAGCACCCAGAATGCCCCAGCGCAGGCGAGAACTTGAGCTCATGTACAGGCCTTATGGTGATAAGTGAAGCGTTGAATGATGGCAGAATTCGGGGGCTGCGGCTAGCTGAGCCGTGAGCGGGGGGCTAGTTGGCGGCGGGTTTGCTGCTGGCTGCAGCTGGCGGTTTGGCTGACGCCGGTGCTGGTGCCGCTGCCGGCGTAGCGGTGGCTTCCTGGGCATTGCTTGCCTCGGGTGCGGGTGGCGCTGTTGGCCGGATGACCGTCGTTTTGTCGGGGGTAATCTCGGAAACATCGGTCTGATTGGGCATCAGCGAGTCGTAAAGAATCATGATGGAAACGCGACGGTTGCGCGCCCGGCCCAGTGGCGTGCTGTTGTCCTCCAGCGGTTGCGAGGCGCCAAAGCCCACGGCGCTCAGGCGTTTCTCATCCAGGCCGCTATCCTGCAGCATGCGTACCACGCTGCTGGCGCGCATGGCGGATAGCTCCCAGTTGGAGTAAAACTTGTCGTTATGGATGGGCACATTGTCGGTGTGGCCTTCCACCTGAATCGCATGATTATTGGCTTTCAGTGCCTGCGCGATCTCGTTGAGCGGACCGCTGGCAATGGGTTGCAGTTCGGAGGCACCGGGCGCAAACAGCAGGCTGTCGTGGATATCCACCCGCACGCCGCGGTTGTTCTGCATGACCTTGATCTTGCCTTCCAGCACCATGGGGGCCAGGTGATTGGCGAGATTGTTCGCCATGGCGGTCATGGCTTCGCGTTCACGGCGTTGTTTGTCGTTGCGGCGGGCGAGTTCCAGCGGACGGATGAAGGATGGCTGCCCATACAGGCCCTTGATATTGGCATGCTCGTTGTTGCCATCGGGCGGGTTGTTGAGTTGGGGCGTGTTTTCGCCGGTGAAAGCGGTGCCCAGAGACGATGTCAGCTGCTCGTACTTGCCCTGATTTACCGAGGAGATCGCGTACATCACCACAAAAAACGCAAACAGCAGGGTGATGAAGTCGGCATAGGACACCATCCAGCGTTCCTTGTTGTCCTCGTCTTCCTCTACCTGTCTTCTGCGCATGGATAGGGTTCCGTATCAGCGCATGTAGCTGTTGAGGCGCTCTTCCACCACGCGCGTATGGTCGCCTTGCGCGATGGAGACCCAGGCATTCATGAGCATTTCGCGCCGGCTGGCCTCTTGCAATACGTAAGCCTTGAGCTTGCTGCCTATGGGCAGGAACACAATATTGGCGAGGCCCACGCCATAGATCGTGGCGACGAATGCCACCGCAATGCCACTGCCCAGACGGCTGGGGTCGGACAGGTTTTCCATCACATGAATCAGGCCCAGCACCGCCCCCAGAATGCCAATGGTAGGCGCGTAGCCGCCGGCGGAATCCCAGATTTTGGCGGCACTGCGGTACTGGCTTTCGTAATAGTAGATATCAATGGCGCAGATTTCGCGGATCTTGTCAGCGGCGATGCCGTCGATCAGCAGGCGCAGGCCTTTTTTGATGAAGGGGTCGGTTTCGTTATACAGCTGGGCTTCGAGCTTGAGCAGGCCATCACGGCGGGCGGTGTGGCTCCAGCCTATGATGCGGCGGCTGAGTTCTTTTCTGTCATCCACCGGTGGCTGCACAATCCAGCGCAGCAGCATGATACCCAGCTTGAAATTGGCCGGTTTGCTTTGCAGCAGGACGGCACCAAAAGTGCCAAAAACCACAATCAGGAAAGCCGCAGGCTGAATCAGCGAAGCAACCTTGCCGCCTTCAATGGCTTGCCCCAACAGAATGCCGAAAATGGCGAGTAAGATGCCGCCTAGGCTGCCCCAGTCCATAATTGCTCTTTCATGTAAGCGCGTAATCGAGCAATGGCTTGACTATGCAACTGGCAGACCCGTGATTCGGAGACATTCATCACAGCGCCAATTTCTTTGAGGTTAAGTTCTTGTTCGTAATACAGACCCATTAAAATCTGTTCGCGCTCGGGCAGGTTTTCAATTGCCTCAATCAGGGTTTCCCGGAAATTGCTGTCGAGCAGGCCTTTGATCGGGTTGCCTGAGTCATCCTGCAGAAAGCGGTCCAGAAAGTGGTCGCCGCCTTCGGATTCATGAAAATCTTCGTAGTAGAGCAACTGGTGGCCGCTGCATTCGCCCAGCATGTCGTAGTAATCATCCAGCGACATCTTGAGTTGCTTGGCGACTTCGCCTTCGGTCGGTGGCCGCCCCAGCACTTGTTCCAGCTGGTTGATGGCACCTTCCACATCGCGCATGTTCTTGCGGATGCTGCGTGGCAGCCAGTCGGCATTGCGCAGCTCATCTATCATGGCGCCGCGTATGCGCTGGGCTGCGTAGGTTTCAAACTGGGCGCCATGCGTATCTTCATAACGATTGATCGCATCCAGCAGGCCCATCATGCCGGCCTGCACCAGGTCGTCCAGCTCCACGCTGGGCGGCAGCTTCGCCTTCAGCTGATAGGCCAGCTTCTTCACCAGCGTGGCATGCTGGTGCAGCAGGCTATCTTTCTGATTGGGTTTTCCCGTGGCCGTATACATACTTTCCTTGCTTGGGCACCTTGTCGTTTAATAGTGTGAGATGGATCACAAGCATTGCTTGCCGACATTCTACACCCGTGCCGCGCGAGCGCCAGCCCGCCTGCGGTTGCGCATATCAATCCGATATGTGCAACCGTGCCTGAGCCGAGGCTACGGCATTGTCTTGCCCTGCGTATTGTGGCCTGGCCTTACAGCGTGATCGAAGTGCGCTGAATTTCTGCCAGTATCGCCTGCCGGTAGTCCAGCTTGCGCGCCAGTGCCTTGAAGGCAGCCGAGGCTTGTGCCATTGGAAATGCATCAATGACCACGCGCCCCAGTTTTTCTGCCCGGCTCAGGTGCTCATCCGCCGGGATCGCCCCCATGAACTCCAGGTCTATCTGCATGAAGCGGCGTGCTACCTGGGCAATGTTCTCAAACACCAGCATGGCCTGGGCCTGGCTGGCGTTGCTCACCACAATACCGAAAGAACGTCGCCCCAGCTGACTGCATACCTGCTTGATGAGGATGTAGGCCTGCTTGATCGACTCCGGATCGCGCGTGAGTTGAATCACAATTTCGCCATCGTTGAGCGATTGTAATGGCAGAGCGTTATTATTTAAAACAGTATCGACCAACACGATGTCATATTCCTGCGCCAGCTTGCCGAAGATACGGTCCAGCTGCAGGCCTTCTGCCTGCTGGAACTGCATGCTGCCCTGCTTGGGCAAGAGACGGCTGATGCGATAACCCTGCTCGGAAAACTTGATCGCCTTGTTCAAAGGCACGCGCTGATTGGCAACTTCCAGCAGGCTGGGGGTATTGCCCAGCTTGTAATGGGTCAGGGCATCACCCGTATTGGCGGTGGCGTGCACGATGATGACATTGTTGCCATCATCCTGAATCGAGGCACCGAGATTCTTGATCAGTCTGGCCTGGGCATTGCCCGGCATGGCGGATAACACCGACACGATACGGGGCCGGGGGCCGGACATGATGCGCCGCAGACCGGCGGCTTGATCTTCGCGGAAACTAGACATGATCGGCTCCCATGCTCAGCTTGGTGGCGACTGGCGAGGTATTGCCCATCAGGAATGGCAGCTCGTTATGCTTGAACTGGAAGGATGACGTGTTCTGCGCACCAGCGCGGAAAGCGCGATGGATCAGCAGTTTTTTGTTGGCCACATGCAGGTCTTCCGGCACGCGCTGACCATTGGCCACGTAATACAGGCGCAGTTTTTCGCGGATGATAACATCCAGCGCGCTGCCGATGGTGGCGGCTTCGTCCAGCTTGGTGATGATGCAGCCATCCAGCTGCTTGACCTTGTAAGCACGCACCACATCGGTCAGTGTTTCGCCGGTGTTGGTGGCGTTGAGGCACAACAGCTTCTTGATCGGCTGGCGGGTGCTGGACAGCATGGCGATCTGCTCGGCCACCATGCGGTCTTTCTGGCTGACGCCCACGGTGTCGATCAGGATGGTGTGCTTGCCCTTGAGTTCTTCCAGCGCAATTTTCAGGTCGGCTTCGTCTTTCACCGCATGCACCATCACGCCCAGAATCTTGCCGTAGATGCGCAATTGCTCATGACCGCCAATCCGGTAGGCATCGGTCGTGATCAGGCCCAGCTTGCCAGGGCCATGCTTCATGACAAAACGTGCGGCCAGCTTGGCGGTGGTGGTGGTCTTGCCGACACCGGTTGGCCCGATCAGCGCAAACACGCCACCGCGATTGAGGATTTCATCTTCATTGGGGATGGCCTGCAGGTTCTTTTCCAGAATCGATTGCACCCAGGTGTTGGCTTCGGCGCTGGTGCGATGATCTGGCATGTTTTCGGCAATCTGGCGCGACAGCGCAGCACTGAAGCCTGCGGACAGCAGCATGTTCAGTGTGTTGGATTTGACCGGGTCACGGTGCTGGATATTGCCCCAGGAGATTTCCACCAGTTGCGATTCGATCACGCTGCGCATATTGCGGATCTCGTTCAGCATGTCATTGATCTGCTTGTTGGACTGTGGCGCGGCTGCTTGCGCTGGCGTGGTGGTGACCTTGGGGCGTGCCGTGGTGGTAGGTGCAGGCTCGGTACGCACGGCGCGATAAGGTTCGGCTTCGGGTGCAGCCTGACGCACAGGAGGACGTGCCTGGCGTGCTGCGGGGCGGGCCTGCGCAGCTGGCAGGGGCTCCATGGCAGGCGCTGCACGGCGCTTGCTGCTTTGCACCGGGGTATCATCGGACATGAAGGAGGCCATGTCTTCTTCCTTGAAGGCCAGGATCTCGTTACCGCCGTTGACCGCACGGTTAGACAGGATAACGGCATCCTCACCCAGGCTTTTACGGACCATGGCTAATGCTTCGCGGGAACTCGATGCGAAAAAGCGTTTGATGTTCATGCTTGACCTCCAATAAGGCTAGTGACACGGATAGTTTTTGAATCAGGAAGCTCTTCATGCGACAGCACACGAAGATGCGGAATAGCACGGCGCAGGAATTTCGACAGGGCAGAGCGCAACGGACCCGGTACCAGCAGCACAGGCGTCATGCCCAGTTGCTCCTGCTTGCGGGTAGCGGCTTCGGCCTGTTTGGACAGGGTTTCAGCCAGGCCAGGCTCAATGGCAGCACCGCCTGCATTGCTGCTGCTCAAGGCTTGCATCAACAGGCGTTCCAGCTGGTTATCCAGCGCCATGACGGAGACTTCGTTGCCATTCGGGAACAGCTGCTGCACGATGGCGCGGCCCAGCTGCACGCGGACAAAGGTAGTCAGCTCGCTTGGGTCTTGTGTGCGTGAGGCATATTCGGACAATGTTTCGACGATGGTGCGCATATCGCGGATGTGCACGCCTTCGCTCAGCAGGTTCTGCAATACCTTCTGCACCACGGACAATGGCAATTGCTTGGGCACCAGGTCTTCGACCAGCTTTGGCGAATCCTTGCCAATATGGTCCAGCAGCTGCTGGACTTCCTGGCGGCCCAGCAAGTCAGCGGCATTGGTGGTGATGATGTGGTTCAGGTGGGTAGCCACCACGGTGCTGGCATCCACTACGGTATAGCCCATGGCCTGGGCCTGATCACGCACTGCGGATTCCACCCAGATGGCGGGCAGGCCAAAGGCCGGGTCGGTGGTGGCGGTGCCAGGCAGGGTGCCACTGACCATGCCTGGGTTGATCGCCAGAAACTGACCATGGTTGGATTCGCCGCTGCCGACCTCTACACCTTTCAGGGTGATGCGATAGCCGGAAGGACGCAGTTCCAGGTTGTCGCGAATGTGCACGGTAGGGGCGAGGAAGCCGACTTCCTGGGCGAATTTCTTGCGCAGGCCTTTGATGCGCTTCAAGAGATCGCCACCCTGCGCTTTGTCGACCAGCGGAATCAGGCGATAACCCACTTCCAGCCCGATGACATCGACCGGGAGCACATCATTCCAGCTAGCCTCTTCAGGCTCGCCGGTAGGAACAGGTGGCGGTGCCACCACAGGGTCTTCTGCGGTCTTCTTTTTCTCGGCCACGAAATAGGCCAGACCGGCAAGCAAGGCACCCAGCGTGAGGAATGCAAAGTGTGGCATGCCAGGAATGGCGCCCATGCTGCCGATAATGGCGGCGGTGACATAAATGACCTTGGGGTTGGAGAACAGCTGGGTCACCAGTTGTGTGCCGACGTCTTCCGTATTGGCGACGCGGGATACCACCACACCGGCCGCCACAGAAATCACCAGCGAAGGAATCTGCGCGACCAGACCGTCACCAATCGCCAGCAGGGTGTAATTCTTGATGGCATCGGCGAAGGCCATGTCGTGCTGCACCATGCCGACGATCAGGCCGCCGACGATATTGATGACCGTGACCAGGATGCCAGCGACGGCATCGCCCCGTACATATTTGCTGGCACCGTCCATGGCGCCGTAGAACTCGGCTTCCTGACCGATCTCGGAACGGCGGCGGCGGGCTTCATCTTCACCGATCAGGCCGGCATTCAGGTCGGCATCAATCGCCATCTGCTTGCCGGGCATGGCGTCCAGGGTAAACCGGGCGCCCACTTCGGCAATCCGGCCAGCACCCTTGGTCACCACGGTAAAGTTGATGATGGTCAGGATCACGAACACCACGATACCCACGGTGTAGTTACCGCCAATAAGAAAGTGGCCGAAGGCTTCGATCACTTTACCGGCTGCATCCGGACCGGCATGCCCCTCGGTCAGCACCACGCGGGTGGAAGCCACGTTCAATGACAAGCGCAGCATGGTGCTAACCAGCAGCACGGTCGGGAAGGCGATGAAGTCCAGTGGCTTGGATGTTTGCAGGCCTATCATCAGCACCATGATGGACAGGGCGATGTTGAAGCTGAACAGCACATCCAGCGCGATGGCAGGCAATGGCAGAATCATCATCGCCAGCAACATGACGATCAGCAGTGGGGCGGCGATGGTACGGCCGCCCAGATGACTCAGGATATCCTTGAGGGCAAAGTTGTTCATCAGGCTGTTACCTCAGTCAGCTTGTGATGGGGATCCAGTGCATCCGGCACATCCAGTTGAGTCGGTGTTTCAGGGCGGAAGCCGCCATGTTTGTTGAAGGCGCGCATCTGGAACACATAAGCGATGATCTCAGCCACAGCGGAATACAGTGCCTGAGGAATTTCATCGCCCAGCTCGGTGTGGGCATAAAGCGCCCGTGCCAGCTTGGGGGATTCCAGCGTCATGATCTTGTGTTCGGCGGCCACTTCACGAATCTTCAGGGCCACTGCATCGGCGCCCTTGGCAATCACCACCGGGGCACGCATGCCCAACTCCTTATATTGGATAGCCACGGCGTAGTGGGTCGGGTTGGTGATGACGACATCCGCCTTGGGGATTTCCGACATCATGCGGCGGCGGGCAATCTCACGCTGTTGCTGACGGATACGTGCCTTGATCTGCGGGTTGCCTTCGGATTCCTTGGATTCCTGCTTGACCTCTTCCTTGGTCATCTTCAGGTTATTGGCATAGGTGGTGAGCTGGTAGGGCACATCAATCGCGGCGATCAGCACCAGGGCGCCCACAATGAAAAAGAAGCTTTTCAGCAGCATGTCTTCCACTTCGGCGATGCTGGTGTGCAAGGGCAACAGGGCAAGCGAGAGGATGGTGTCTACATCATGTGCCACCACGACATACGCCACCGAGCCCACCAGTATGGTTTTGCCTACGGCCTTGAGCAGTTCCACCAGGGCATTTTTGGAGACCATATTGCCCAAACCACTGACGGGGTTCAGGCGGTTGAATTTGGGCACAAAGGCCTGATTGCTGACGTTCCAGCCACCAATCAGGGTAGGGGCGGCAATCGCCATGATGAACAGCAAACCTGCCAGCGGAGCAAAGGTGATTAGCAGACTATATATAGAGTCGGAAATTTTCATGAGCAGCAGATTGCTGTCGTAGGCCAGGGCGCGCTCAAAATGCAGGCTGCCGCCCACGGTGTGCTTGAGCGCATCACCAAACTGCGAACTCATCATGGCAATGCCCATGCCACCAGCCAATAACATTGCACAGGTCACGAACTCGCGTGAGCGGGGGACATTACCTTCCTCGCGCGCCTTTTCGAGGCGCTTGGGCGTCGCCGGTTCTGTCTTTTCTAAATCGCTGTCTTCAGCCATTTCGTGTCCTGTGTGCCGTGTGTGTGATGGGGATGTGCGGTCCCGCTGACATGGAGCACATTATCAGTGGCTGACCCCATGGAGCATTCCATGAATAAAAGGGGTAAACCCATGCTTAATTCCAATGGCGATGGTGGGCTTGAGAAGATTCAGTACAGATTTTTAAAAAAATTGAAAATAAAAATATATATAAAACAAATACATATTAATTTTATTAAAAATAATTTAAAAAAATCCTAAAGTTTTCCTAAAGCCAGCCGATAGACCATTTGTGTGATACGGATTAATGCGTCTTCAAGGGGTTGGCGGCGCGTAGTGCGTATGTTGGTGTGTGTAGCAGCAGCCTGGCTTTAGGGATTTTTTAATAAAATTAGATTAATTGAAACAATGAGTTATCAAATTAATTCTAATTTTTTAAAAAAATCCCTAAAGTTTTTAAAAGCCGGGCCGATAAATCCTTTGTGTGTAGTCCAGTAGTGTGTGTGGCGGTGTGGTTTGTTGAAGTGTGTGGCTTTAACAAATCTGACAATCGTAAACTTGTGTAAGGTTGTGTAAAAATTAAGGTTTTTATAAACAACAACTTATCAAATTGTTTATGATGCATTCCGGGTAAGCGCTAAAGTTTTTCTCAGGCGTGCCGTAATGGAAGTGTGTGTAGTAAATCGTGTGTGTGTCAGGCTGCTTTTAGCGCCTACCCGATGTGTGCAGTAAAGTGGTAAAGCTTATAGTTCTTTGATTTTAAAAGGCTTAAGCTCAAAATCAGTCAAGTATCCCAGCCGGATGTAGGCGTTTGTAAGACAAACGCCTACATTTGCGCGTCTTCGCGTCTTACGCAAAAAACCGACAGACTCCAGTTATGCCCGCATCCCTTTAGGTTCAAAGTACGTCTCACGCGCCCCACACACAGCGCACACACACACGAGGGACCCAAAATGACTGAAAAAGACATGATGTCTGATATCAAAGATGCCAACCTGAGCTACCTGATGCTCGCCCAACAAATGATTCGCTCCGACAAGGCTTCCGCCATCTTCCGTCTGGGCGTCAGCAAAGAAATCGCGGATGTTCTGGAAAGCCTGACTACCGCTCAATTGCTCAAACTCTCCAGCACCAACATGATGCTTGCCCGCTTTCGCTTCGACGACTGCGCCATTCTGAACATGCTGACCAGCTACACCAAGGATCGTCACCTTGCCAGCGCGCATGCCGCCATCCTGATGGCAGGCCAGGCGCCTGAGGCAATGGCTTAAGGTTTTTGGAAAGCGCCGCTCCGGCAAATTGATCAAGAAGGCAGGCATTATCATGGAAAAGAAAAGCGTAGTTAACGAAGCACAACAAATCCAGTTGGCGATACAGCTGATCACGCTGGGCGCACGGTTGCAACTGCTGGAATCGCAGACGACCTTGTCCCGTGAGCGCCTGATCAAGTTGTACAAGGAGCTGAAAGGCGTATCGCCACCCAAGGGCATGCTGCCGTTTTCCACCGACTGGTTCCTGACTTGGCAGCCCAACATTCACTCCTCCATGTTCCTGAATATTTACAATTTCATGCGGGAACATACGGATGTGAACGGCATAACCGCCGTGATCAAGGCCTACCAGCTGTATCTGGATGAAACCGGTACCGAAGACCCCGAAACTGCCGTGCTGTCGCTCACCCGCGCCTGGACTCTGGTAAGATTTGTCGAGAGCAAGATGCTCAAGCTGCAAGCCTGCAGCTGCTGCGGCGGCCACTTTGTGGTGAATGTGTATGACCTGAATCAACACTTTGCCTGCAGCTTGTGCCATGTACCATCGCGTGCTGGCAAAACCAAAAAAACCAGGGAAATGGCTGCCGCCTGAGGCGCCGGGCAAATTCGCGCTGTTGAGGTATCACCACACCGCCAGTGAATAGCGCCCCGCGCGCCAGGGCGCTTGATCGGGGGTAGGGTGAAGTACGCAAACAGGCAACATCAACAGCAAGCGACATTACCGCGAGAGGTATTTGCCTGCGCAGGTTCAAGCCATGTCGTGGCGCCTGCCATCCGGCCGGGCGATTTTCTGTCAGCTGACAGGCATTGTCCCTTGTTCATCACCCCGTCTTTTCTAAACCTGCCTGGCGTTCCCCATGGCATCTGAATCTCCTCGTGTATTGCCCGCTACCCTTGCCTTGCTGATACAACTGGGCATGCTGGGCATCAATTTGCTCTTTGCCTTGCTGTTTGGCCAGCTCACCGGGCGCGTATATCCCTTCTGGTTGCTGGTGTTGATACAAGCGGTGGGGGCTTATGTATTGGCCCGGCTTTGGGGCATGGCTTCGTGGTGGCGCCTCATCCATCTCTTTTTTCCGCTGGTCGTCTGGCTTATGGTGCAGCTGCATCTCCCCAATTGGGTGTACCTGGCTGGATTCTTGTTCAGTCTGATGCTGTTCTGGACCACGTTTCGCACACAGGTACCGTTTTACCCCTCCTTCCCGGCAGTGTGGCAGCAAGTGCTGGCGTGGATGCCAGCGCGACAGGGCTTGCGCATGATTGATATAGGCAGCGGGCTCGGTGACATGGCCATGCACATCGCCAAGGTGCGCCCCGACTGCCAGATGCTCGGGATTGAAGTGGCCCCGCTGCCATGGCTGATCAGCCATGCACGTGGACGCTGGCGCAGATCCACCGCCCGCTTTGTGCTGGGGGATTACCACAAGCTGGACTTTCGGGAATTTGATGTGGTGTTTGCCTATCTGTCACCCGCGGCCATGCCCGCGCTGTGGCAAAAGGCGAGTGCCGAGATGCGGCCGGGCAGCCTGCTGATCAGTTATGAATTTGAAATACCGGGCCTACCGCCCGCATTGCAGCAGCCTATTGGTGAAACGGGGAAAGTGCTTTATGGCTGGATCATGCCGGGCATGTGAGCTCACTATTGATCGCGAAGCAGCCGCCTGTTGCCAGACATCACAATCGGGTTGCCGGAGGCTGGGCATCGTGCGCCATACTTGATGATACCCAGCCTGCTTTAACCTAAAAATCCATGGTGGCCGATAGCATTACGGTGCGCGGCTGGCCAAGATATAACCAGCTGCCGGAGCTGCTGCTCCAGTAGTCGCGACCAAACAGATTCTGTATCCCCAGTCTCAGGACCAATGGCCGCTCGGCTGCGGTGGTCTTGTAGCGAGCACCGACGTCCCAGCGGGTCCAGCCCGGGATGCTGCGTGTATTGGCTTCATCCAGATACTGGGCGCTGGTTGACATCATGCGGGCGGTGAGGGTCATGCCTGGCACCAGCGAAAGATCATATTCGCTGCCCAGGTTCAGCTGCCAGCGCGAGACGTTGGGCGCGGTGTTGCCGTCATAAGCATCGCTGCTCGCATGCGTGAGTTTGGGCTGGATGTAAGTCGCCCCGCCAAGCAGGCGCACGCCCTGAACTTCGCCGAACACATTTAGCTCAATACCGCGATTGCGTTGTTCTCCTCCTACCTGGTAGGTCGAGGTGCCATCGCCATTGGAAACCGTCAGCCCGCTTGGTTTTTCAATCTGGAAGGTGCTAAGCGACGTGGTGAAGCGGCCAAAATCGTATTTCACTCCGACTTCGTGTTGCTTGGTCTTCACCGGAGGGAACACCTTGCCTGCATTGGTGGTGCCGATAGGCGCGGTGTCGCCTTGCGTCAGCCCTTCAATGTAATTGCTGTAGATCGACCAGTTTGCACCGGGTTTCCATACTGCAGCCAGCACCGGAGTCACGGCATGCTTGTCATAGGAGGTGGTGCTTTCCCCGGTGCTGCTGTAGTCAATGACTTCTACGCGCTGATAACGTCCCCCCAGGGTAACGCTCAGCCTGTCATCAAGAAAGCCCAGGGTGTCGGCCACGGCCAGAGATGGCAGCTGCAGGCGGTTGGTCTTGTCCGGGTGGGAGTCCATGCCGGCAGTGGATGGGCGGCTAACACTGGGCGGGTTGTAGATGTTGGTATCAAAACTGCTGAAGCCATAATAGTCGGCCGTATAGCCGCTATCTTTCATCAGGTAGTTGGCGCTGATGTTGAGCTGATGGCTAACCGCGCCCGTGCTGAAATTGCCACGCACACCGCCCTGTGCCGTGCGGTAATTCGTCCAGTTCGGCCAGTAGTACACGGTGGCTTGCGCATTGCCCTGGGCATCGGCCACGCTGACGTCGGTGGAAAGATAACTCGAGATGGTATTGCTGCCGCCTGCTGCGCCGTAGAGGGTCCAGGTGGGGGTGAGGTCATACTCGGCTTTTGCCAGCAGATAGTTGCTTTTGGAGTTGGCATACTCCCAATCCTGGGCAATCCGTTTTTTGGCGCTGGGCGGAGAGGGGATGGTGATGCCGTCGGCAATGCCGAAACCAGCTGCACCCTGGGGAGCTTCGTTGTTCATGGTCTGATGCCCGGCATCCAGCGATGCCCGCAGACGATTGCCGCGGTAATCAATGCCGATGGTGGCTGCGCCCAGTTCAACCGATTGCCCGGCGGTGGCGTTTTTGCCGTCGCGATATACGCCATTGAAGCGAATGCCCCAGGCATTATCCTCGCCAAAGCGACGCCCGATATCGACATGGCCACCGAAGTTGCTATTGGACATATAGGTGGCTGTCAGTCGGGTCAGGGGTTTGTCATCCGCCCGTTTTGGCACCATATTGATGGTGCCGCCGACAGCTCCGCCCGCGCCCGGCGCCATGCCATTCAGGAGGGCGCTCGGGCCTTTCAGCACCTCGATGCGCTCCGCCATCTCTACCGGGGCAGCGCGATTGGATGCGATGCCGCTGATGCCATCAAACAGCACGGAATCCTGAACCGAAAATCCGCGTATCAGGAAAATATCCCCGCCAGCGGCCGCGTTGGTCAGGCTGTAAGACACCGTGCGCACGGAAGGGTCGTTGAGCACCACATCCGCAGCGGTGATCGCCTGCTGGTTTTCCATCAGTTCGGCGGTGTAACTCGTGGTGTTGAATGGCGTATCCAGCACATCCTTGTTGCCCAGCAGTCCCAAACGGCTGCCACGGGCGACCTGACCACCCGCGTAAGCGGAGGGCAGGCTTTCCGGTCGCTCAGCGACTGCCGTAACGGCTACGAGCGGTAAGGTAGACACGTCATCCTGGCGCGTGCCTGCAGCTTTGACCGCTACCGCCCGCATGCCATAACTGCCATCGGCTTGCCGGTATGCCTCAAGCCCGCTTCCGGCCAGCAGCCTGGCCAAGCCATCCTCCACATTGAAATTACCCTTCAATCCCTCGCTGGTCTTGCCTTCGATTATCTCGCCAGCCCCGACAAGGTAGATCCCGGATTCGCGCGAAAATCGGGTCAATGCGATGCTGAGCGGCCCGGCGGGAATGTCATACGTGCGCAGGCTCTGGGCGCCAGTGGTTTGTGCGTGGGCTGGTGGCGCCCATACGCCAAGGGCAAGCGCGCCCTCGAGCATGAGCAGGTGAATGGCGAATGCCAGTGGGCGCATCTGGGGGAAGCGTGCGGCAGTCGCAGGTGAAGCCAACTTGGTCTGGTCGTGGTGATACATCAATGCATATCCTTCAGCGTTAAGGGTCTGGAAAAAGCGAAGACCCTTACGGCATGGATCGTTTGGCTACCTTGACGCATCGCGGCCATTGCCACGGGAGGTCATCTTGAGGATGGCGGGAATTCAATGATGAAAGGGCTCTTCTTGCTTGGTATAACCATTGGCAAGGCAAAACCCGGAACTATTTTTTGCAAATAATTTTTCAGCGCGCGGATTCCAGCGTTGTCCACCAGGGCAGCGGCTGCTCGACGCGGATGGGCAAGGCCGATGCCAGCATGCGCAATACGCGATCTGTGTCTTGCAGCGGGAAGCTGCCGTAGACCTTGAGTTCGGCCACGCCATCCGCCACACCAAGGTGGCCTGGCCGATAGCGGCGCAGTTCCTGCACGACGTCGCGCAATGGAATGCTATCGGCCACCAGAATGCCCTGCGTCCAGGCTTCCCGCGCAGCACCCGCCGTTGCCATGGCGGCAATGTCTGCGCGATCAAAGCGTGATTGCTGGCCTGCCCTTACCACGCGGCTGATGGCGCTTGACGCCGTGCGTATTTCCACCGCGCCCGCATACACATCGAGCTGAGTGTGTGCTTCATTGAGATACACATTGAATCGCGTGCCCAGTGCCCGCATGCGGCCATGCGGTGTTTCCACCAGAAATGGGCGAGTTTCATCATGGGCGGTTTCAATGAACACCTCACCTTGTACAAGTTCTATGCGACGCTCACTGGCACTGAAGTGAACATTAAGGGCACTGGCTGTATTGAGCCAGAGCTGGGTGCCGTCGGCCAGGGTGAGGGTGCGCTGCTCCCCGGTGGGGGTGCGATGATCGGCTGTCCACGCCAGCATGCTTGCAGGCAACATGCTATGGCGCCAGCTTAGCAAGCCCAGCGTGCCGCCGCTGGCGAGCGCGGCCAAGGTAATCAGTACGCGCCTGCGGGCATGCAGGCGTGCATGGGCCTTGGTCAGCGCATGGGCGGTTTGCCGTGGGTCAACGGTGGTGCGCAAGGGGTCAAGTCCGCGGCTGATGTCTTCCACATACTGCCAGGCGGCTTGATGTTCTTCGGCGGCGTGCAGCCACGCTTGCCAGCGGGCGGTCTCGTGGCTGCTGGCGCTGCCATCGCGCAAGCGGGCATACCATTCGGCAGCTTGGGTCAGCACGGCGTGCGAGGGGGCTGGCTGTAGATTGCTGGTAGGGGTGGGTTTCATGGATAACGATGAACGTATAACAACAAGCGCATCAGCCTGCAGGCTCGCTGCTCAACTCGCGCATGGTCTGCTGCGCGCGCAGCGTCAGGCAGCCCAGCATCGCCTGTGCCACGTATTTTCGTACCATGCGGCCAGATACACCCAACGCTAACCCGACTTCGTCGTCGGTCATGTCGCAGATAACGGCCAGCGTGAACGCGCGAGCGGCTTTGGGGGGCAGCTGGCCGAGCATGGCGGTGACTTCTTCCAGTGCCTGCAACACCATGGCCTGGCGTTCCGCAGAAGGGTGGTGGGCGGCAGGCATGGTTGCCAGTGTTTCCTGCCAGGCTTGCTCAATCTCGCGGCGACGCCACAGGTTGATGCATAGATGCTGTGCGGTAGTTCGCAGATAGGCTCTCGCCTCGGCCACGGTGTCAAAACGCCGTTGCGTGCGACCGCTAATCAGTCTGACAAAGGTGTCATGTGCAAGGTCGGCGGCATCGGCGCCGTTGCCCAGGCGACGGCGCAGCCACCCCTGCAGCCAGCCATGATGATGAACATAAAGATTTTCAAGAATAGAAGACGGCTGGCTCAATGGAGGGTGCTCAACGGCAAATGAGAATTAATATCAATTATTGCCGAACATAGGCCGATGCGCAACTCCCGGCCAGAGGAGCTTACCTTTTCAGCAGATGAGCTGGAACAGCTGCATCTGGATTTTGCCGTCGACTTGAATGAGCCCATATGAAACTACCGCCGTAATTGCCGAAGTTCAGGGGGTGGGATAACAGCCGTGTTTTGGCATACCACGGCATATCGCGTGTATCAGTCAGCTCACTGGTCGTCGTGTCAATCAGGGCGGGCTTTTGAACAGGCGCGATGTCAGCGGTGTATTGCCTTTCATGAAAACGGTGAAGTGGTGGGGGCTGGAGAGCATGCTGCCAGAGAAGGCCGCAAAACTGGCATGCATCGATGGCACGGCCTGGCGGGCAGTCAGCAACAGCAACCAAAGTGATGGCTTGAGTCAACGCCAATGATTTTAGTTGCTGTTGAGTCGCTCTTAATAGGCTATTAGAAAGTGCCGCGCAGTGTCAGCATCATGCTCTGGGGTTCACCATACCAGCGGTTACCCGCCACGGTGTAATAGTGTTTATCGAACACGTTATTGATATTCAAGGCAGCAGTCCAATGCTTGTCAATGCGATAGCTGGCACTGGCATTCCACACCGCATAACCTTCCTGCGTATAACGCACACCGTCCTCTTTGGTATAAATCTCACTTTGCAGGTTGACTCCGCCTCCCAGAGTCACCTTCTCCCATGTTCCGGGCAAATTGTAGGTAGCCCAGCTGCGGAAAAGCTGGCGTGGTATGAAGTAGCTTTGATAAGTATTTCCCTCGTTTTCGGTTGCATTGCCTGAGGAATCGCGGTCGCGTACATATTTGGCATCGTTGTAGGTGTAGCCTGCGAATAGTTGCAATCGCGGCAGGATTTCTCCATTGATTTCAGCATCCAGACCTTGACTCTTCAGTTTGCCACCGTTGATGGAGCACCCCCCAGTGGCCGGTGTTCCCGGGCAGCTGAGAGGGTTGTTGGGATCGGTCTGGGCTATATCGTCCAAATCAATTCGGAATACTGCAAAGGAGGTATTCAATTTCCCACCGGCAAATTCCCCCTTGATCCCGGCTTCATAGTTGCTGCCCAGCGCTGGCTTGAGAGCGCTACCGCTTGCAGTGTAGGAAGAGCTTTGCGGACGGAAGACATCGGTATAGCTGCCGTAGGCTGACCAATGATTATTGAGGCGCAGGATAGCGGCGACATAGGGGGTTATCTTGTGCGTTTCTTTGGCCTGGGTAATCCCTAAAGCACTATATTCATACCAGCTGACACGTCCGCCCAGGATGATTTTTAGCGGATCCGTTACCTGCAGCTTCAGGTTGCCGTAGAAGCCTTGTGTAGTTGTCTCGTCTGTCAGGGGCGCACTGTATGTGCCGCTGTAGAGCCTTGCTAATGCTGACAAGTCCGGAGAACGTGGGTCTACCAGGATGGGGGTAGAGTAGGTTACCCGACCGTCCTTGAAAGCCAATGTTTCCTCCTTTTGCCAGTTAGCCCCGATAAACACTTGATGCTCCTGGCCCCATGCATCAAATTTCCCGTGCAGCTGCGCATCAGCGCCTTGGCGACGGAATTTGCTGTCTTCAAAATCAACTCCCCGCAGATAAAAACTCTGCAGTGTCGTCGGGTCAACGGCGATGCTTCCTGCGGTGGTGAATATGGGGGCATCTTCCCGCTCACTTAGCTGAACAGTACCGCTCACTTTGACTGACCAATTGCTATTGATGTTGTGGGTAATATCCCCAAACAGCTCTCTGACCGTGCTCTTGAAATAGGTCCAGCTGGGCCCATAAGATGTTGAGCGTGATAAGCCCAAATCACTGCCGTCGCTTGATCTGGGCAAGCCTTGCGCCCAGCGTCCACCTTGCTGGGAGTAATGTTGATAACGCATGCCCACGGCTGCAACGGTGTTTTCGCCCAGATCGGCTTCAAGCATGCCATAGAGCAACGGCAGCTTGCTTTGTGCTTCATCGTAAAAATAGTGCCGGTCTTCATAGCCCGCAATCAGGCGGCCGCGCAGGGTGCCTGCATCGTTTAGCGGGCCGGTGATGTCGCCATCTAGGCGGTAGTAATCCCAGCTGCCAGCGCGAGCAGTAATTTGCATCTGTTTTTCGGCCAATGGCCGTTTGCGTACCATGTTGACCGTGCCACCGGGGTCGCCATTGCCGATTAGCAAGCCGGGGGCTCCTCGTAGCGCTTCGATACGATCAAAGATCGCGGTGTCAGGGGCAATGCCTATGCCGCCGTAATAGCCCATGGGGACACCATCGGTCATGAAGTTATCCAGGGCAAAACCGCGTGAGTAATAAACAGTATGGCCGTAATTACGGAACTCCTTGGTTACCCCTGTCACCTGGCTAAGTGCGCTGTCCAGTGAGGTCAAGTTTTGGTCGTCCATGCGCTGGCGCGTCATGACCGAGACGGATTGAGGAATATCGCGCAGGGATTGCTCGCCTTTGCCTATGCTGACGGCACGCGCCGCATAGGAGCCGGTTCCTTCGCTCACCGCCTGCGACTCGCGATCAGAACTGGCGACCACGCTGACTTCGGGCAGTGTCGCGATACTCTCTTTAGTCTTCGGTGGCTGGACAGCAGGCGCAGGCCTGAGCAAATAGCTTCCATTCTCCAGTGTTACGGCCTGCAAACCGGTACCAGCCAGCAATGCACTTAACGCGGATGAAGCGGTATGCGGCCCTTTGATTCCGTCCGTGATTTTTCCATCGGTCTGCTCTGCGGTGAAGGTCAGCAGCACATTGGCTGTGCTGGCGAAGCTGCGCAGTGACGGCGCCAGCGGGCCCGCCGGGATATTGAAAATGTACGTGGCGCTTGTTTGCGTGGATGGGCTGGCGATGGCCTCTGCTCTTGCCGAGCCTGTTGTGGAGAGCAGCGCTCCACAAATTGCCAGCGAGACGGCATGGACCAAAGGACGCAGGCCTGGTGAGTGTGCTGATGGATGGAGGTGTCTGCGTATATGCAGGCTGCGAGGGCGGGCGCCAAGGCCGCTGATTGTCATGATGGTTTCCCCAGATGTTGATATTGAAATGAAGTCCTTACTGGGTAGGTGGCATGAGATTCAAAATCGGGCAGGCCAAAAGCAAAAAAATCTCAACATAGTTTTTATGGCATGTGTTGCATGGGTTTGTGCCTGTGGGGAACGATGCTGGATGGCGCGTCCTGAACGCAAGCCGGATTCCTTGATCTTTTATCGCAAATAGTGCTGGGAATTCAGGAGACTGTGTCGATTGTGACCCAGTAGCGCGTTCGCAGCAGAATTCTGACGGGTAGAACGCTTGGTAGTGTAGCGAGGATACGGTCAGTGTCTTCCAGTGGGAACACACCGGAGAAACGCAGGTCGGCAACGGCCGGATTGCAGCGTATCAAGCCTGGCCGGTAGCGGGACAGTTCGGTAGCAAAATCGCCCAGCCGCATCTGGTCGGCAATGATTTGTCCTTTGGTCCAGGCGGTATCGCTGTCTCGCAGGCTGTTGATGGTGAGGCTGTTGCGGGTGAAGATTGCGCTCTGTCCTGCCGATAGTCGATGCGAAGGCGCCTGCTCGAGTGTGATTTCAACGGCGCTTTCGAGGACGGCGACCGTGCTGCTCCCATCCGGCTGCTGTCGCACCGCAAAACGTGTGCCCAATGCACGGATACGGCCTTCTTTTGTTTCAACCACGAAAGGGCGCGCATCGGAGATGGCGTGACCCGTGGTGATCAGCACCTCACCTGCCACCAGGCGAACCAGCCTTTGCTGGTGGCTGAAATGCACATTGATGGCGCTGGCGGTATTGAGAGTGATGACAGTGCCATCGTCCAGCGTGATCGTGCGTTGCGTGCCGGTATCGCTGTGGTAATCAGCGACCATTTGCTGCCAAGCCGGTGTACGGCGGGCCAGCAGGCCAGAGGCGCCTGCTGCCCCCGCCCACAGCAGCATGACGATAGCTTTGCGTCGATCCGGGGAGTGCAGGCCTTCCCGCCTGGTGTAAGGCGAAAGTGTCTTGTAAGCAGCATGCGGCTCCATGATTTTTAGCCGGCCGATAATGGTCTCGATATGCTGCCAGGCGCGTTCGTGGTCTGCATGTTCCATCCGCCATTGCTGCCAGCGCTGGCGATCATCTTCGCTGGCCTCGCCTGACATGAGCAGGGTCAGCCACTCTGCCGCCTGATTTGCCACCGCTTCGCTGACAGCAATGCCTCCGGCGAAGGCTTGCACATGCCCGGCGGATGATGCGATGGAGGCATCAGGCATTGCCTTGTTGCGTGTACTTTGCTGCATCAGGCCAGCGCAAACAGGCAATGCCGGTTGGCACGCGTAAGGTATTGCTTGACTGAGCTGATGGACACCTTCAGCCGCGTTGCGATCTCCAGGTAACTCAGCTCTTCAAAGTGCGCAAGCAAAAAGGCTTCTTTCACCCGCGGTGGCAAGCCGTTAAGCGCCTGGTCGAGCTGACGCAAAGCCTCTAATGCCAGGTATTGTGCCTCGGGCGATGGCATCAGCGCTTCTGGCAAAGTGGCCAGCATGTCAAGGTAGGCATTTTCGAGCAGCTGACGGCGATAGCGGTTGGCGATCAAGCGGCGCGCAATAGTGGCGAGAAATGGCCTTGGCTCCTGAATCTGGCTGGCAGAGCTTGCGGTGAGGATACTGACGAACGTATCCTGCGCAAGATCTGCAGCGGCGAACGAATCTCCCAGCTTGCGCCTGAGCCAGCCATACAGCCAACCATGGTGGTCGCTGTACAGGCTTTCAACCGTAGGGGAAATTGAATTGTCAGGCATGCTCACAAGAGGGCGTCATGCTGCGCGGCGGGGACCTGCAGCATGAAGGTTCCAGTCATAGGGTTTATATGAGAATAGTTATCATTATCTCATGTGCTTAACATCTCACGCAATACCGGATATGGCATGTGGGCCCGGCATGTTGTTATGGTGGGAGGCCTTCGCATAATTCGCCTATGTGCGGCAAGAACAAATATCTGAGGTTTGCGAGGAGGATAAACATCCAGAGAATCAAGACTCTATACCTGGATAGTCATGTCTGGCTGCATCGGTCCTCCATGAATAATGGCCAGAAATTTCTGGCCTGGGTGGCGGATTTTAGGGATTGGTCGGTATGATTTGCGACCATGGGCGATGGCAATATGTGCTGCGTCATGGCGCTCGTGCCTTAATTAATCGAAACTTATGCCGACATAATGCATGTTGAGCCTGAAATCGTGCCGCATCCGCCTGTGCATTTGGCGAATGACAGGATTGGCAATATAAAATGGAAAACACAGGCTGATCGACGTTTGGCGGATAACAATACCCTGCTAAGCTTAGGGGAATGGCTTAATATGTGGCATGCATCACAGGCGATAGACGCTGTTTTTTAATCGGGGGGTTTAAAAGTGCTAGTAATCGTAGGGTATGTTGTGGTCCTGGCGGCCGTGTTCGGGGGATACGCGCTGGCAGGGGGGCATTTGGGGGCCTTGTGGCAACCCCTTGAAGTATTGATGATTTTTGGTGGTGCCATCGGCGCGTTTATTGTCGGTAATAACGGCAAGGCGTTGAAAGCAACGCTGGGCGCGCTGCCAACACTATTCAAAGGTTCCAAATTCACCAAAGCGCTGTACATGGATTTGCTGGCCTTGCTGTTCGAAATTCTCAGCAAGATTCGCAAAGACGGCATGATGTCGATTGAAAACGACGTTGAAAATCCCGAAAGCAGCCCGCTCTTCAGCAAATATCCTGCCTTGCAGGCAGATCACCACCTCATGGAATTCATCACCGATTATCTGCGTTTGATGATTTCCGGCAACATGGATGCCTTCCAGGTGGAAAATCTCATGGATAACGAAATCGAAACCCACCACCAGGAAGGGCATGTGCCGGTGCACTGTATCGCCCGCCTGGGCGATGGCCTGCCAGCTTTTGGTATTGTGGCCGCGGTGATGGGCGTGGTGCACACCATGGAAAACGTGGCCTTGCCGCCTGCCGAACTGGGCATTCTGATTGCCCACGCGCTGGTGGGTACCTTCCTCGGTATTCTGCTTGCCTATGGCTTCGTGGGCCCGCTATCCAGCCTGCTGGAACAAAAGCTGGATGAATCCACCAAGATGTACCAGACCGTGAAGGCCACCCTGCTGGCCAGCCTCAACGGCTACGCCCCGGCGATTGCTGTCGAGTTTGGCCGCAAGGTACTGTACTCCACTGAGCGCCCTGGCTTCACCGAGCTCGAAGAGCACGTCAAGCAAGCCAAGTCCAAATAAGCCCATAGCGTAAGCGGAGTCTGTCGTGGCAGAAGATACCAAGCCGATAATTGTTAAACGCATTAAAAAGGTGGCCGGTGGTCACCATGGCGGGGCATGGAAGATTGCCTACGCCGACTTCGTCACCGCCATGATGGCGTTCTTCCTGCTGATGTGGCTGTTGGGGTCTACCTCCAAGGCCACGCTGGAGGGAATTTCCGAGTATTTCAAAATGCCGCTCAAGGTTGCGCTGCAAGGCGGGCCCTCGGTTGCAGCCAGCGATTCGGTGCTAAAAGGCGGCGGCAAGGACCTCACCAAAAAGCAGGCGCAGGTAAAACCTGTCGATGGCCCTAAAGGAAAGCAAAAAGAGGTCGATATAAAAGATGCGAAGACTGCTCTGGAGAAGGCGGAACAGGAAAAACTGGCTGAACTGAAACTCAAGATTGAAGAAGCGATTGATGCCAGCGCCACCTTGAGCAAGTTCAAAAAGCAATTGCTGATTGATATTACGTCGGAAGGCTTGCGCATCCAGATCGTGGATGAGCAGAACCGGCCGATGTTTGCTTCTTCCAAAGCCGAGCTGCAGCCTTACGCCAAGCAGATTTTGCATGAGATAGGCAGCATGCTGAACGATGTGCCAAACAAGATCAGCTTGTCGGGACATACCGATGCTGTGCCTTACCCCACCGGGGATAAAGGTTACAGCAACTGGGAGCTTTCTTCTGACCGGGCCAATGCCTCGCGCCGCGAGCTGGTGGCGGGCGGAATGGATGAATCAAAGTTGTTGCGTGTGGTGGGGCTGTCATCGGCTTCCTTGTTTGACAAGGAAAACCCGTTGAACCCGGTAAATCGCCGGATCAGCATCATCATCATGAACAAAAAGGCCGAGGAAGACGCGGTCAAGGATGAAGGCGCGACGGTCAATGTGCCGTCGGATAACGCCGCCAGTGAAGTCCAGAAAGCGACTGAAGTGCAGAAAGCGGCGACTGGCCAATGAAGACATAGATAACGACCGTACTGGTACTGAATACGGCGAATAAAAAAGAAGGATGATGGGAATATGCAGTCGGAGACAATACCAGTAGAAGAGCTGAGACAGTTGTTGGCGGGCGTGTCCGACCATGGGACACAGCACCTGCTTGAGGTCGAGGCCGATCTGATGCAAACCACCTACCTGCTGAGTGAGGCGATAGAGAAACTCGGCGCCTGTTTCATGTCCGTCCACGAGGCCGTCACGGCCCAGCAGCAGGAGCTTGATCTCCTGCTGCAACAAACCAAACTCCCAGACCAGCAGCAGCAAAAGCTGCTCCAGTATCGCGAGCAGATCGCCAAAGAAGTCAATACAGCCGTTACCGGGCTGCAATTCCAGGATTTAACCAGTCAGCTTATCGCCAGAACCATCAAGCGCGTCAACGGGCTCAAGGAGCTATTGAGCGCGCTCGCCACGCACGGCGACAGCATGGACAGCGAGCAGGAGCACCAGGAAATCGCCCGGCTCCTGCAAGAAATGAATCGCAGCCTGAATAGCCGCAGTGTTGAGCTGTCAGGCGGTTTGCGCAAGGCCGTAGACCAGCACCATATGGGAAGTGGAGAGATTGAGTTGTTCTGAGGATTGAGATCAGCAGACTCATGGTATAGAGCAGTTCATGTGTAGAAATTTAATCAACAAGCGAGTATGAAAATGGCAAAAACAATTTTAGCGGTCGATGATTCGGGGTCTTTACGTCAGATGGTGGCGTTCAGTCTGACGGCGGCTGGCTATCAGGTCGTGCAAGCTGTGGATGGCCAGGATGGCTTGAACAAGGCGCGCGACCAGGTAGTGGACCTGGTGCTGACGGATCAGAACATGCCCAATATGGATGGCCTGACGCTGATCAAATCCCTGCGTGGCATGAGTAGCTATCAGAAGGTGCCTATCCTGATGCTGACCACCGAATCCAGCGACGAGATGAAGGCCAAAGGCCGCGCTGCCGGTGCCAATGGCTGGCTGGTCAAGCCGTTTGATCCCAAGCGCTTGATTGATGTTGTACAAAAAGTAATCGGTTAATACCTCTTTTTTCGACCTAATGAATACGCCCGCCGCATGATGCAATGCAGGCAAGCAAAAATGGAGTCAGCAAATGTCGATTGATATGAGTCAGTTTTATCAGGCTTTCTTTGATGAAGCCGAGGAATTGCTCGCCGAGGCGGAGCATCTGTTGCTCGCCCTCGATCTGGACAATCCCGACTCGGAAGACCTGAATGCCATTTTCCGTGCTGCCCATTCCATCAAGGGCGGCGCCGCCACCTTCGGCATGACCGACATGGCAGAAATCACACACGTTCTGGAAAACCTGCTGGACAAGATCCGCAAGAACGAGATGGCGTTGACCGGTGAGCATGTGGACACCTTTCTCGAAGCCAAGGATGTGTTGAATTCGCAGCTGGAGGGCCACCGTTCCGGTGCCGATGTGGATCGCGATGTGCAGGAGGAAGTCAAACGCAAGCTGAAAGCCTTGTCCGAAGGCAAGCCGGTATCGGCCGCCGCGGAAATGGCGGCAGCGGCTGCCCCGGCTGCGGCATCTGCTCCGGCGGCTCCCAAGCCCGCCGCTGCCGCTCCGGCTGCACCCGCAGACAAGATGCGTCATTACAATATCGACGTCAAAGCCTTGAGCGAAAAAGACACCGCCAACCTTGAAGGCGAGCTGGGCCTGCTCGGTGAAGTCAGCAGCAAGCGCCTTGATAACGGGCATGTGGCTTTCTCGCTGAAAACCGAAGACAGTGAAGATGACATCATCTCCATCTGCGCGTTTATTGTTGAACCCGAAGATATCAAGATCACCCTGCAGTCTGGCGCTGCTGCGCCATCGGCTGCGGCGGCTGCTCCTGCCGATGGCAAGCACCGCTTCAACATTGAAGTGCCCGAGCTCAGCGACAAGGATGCAGAAAACCTGAAATCCGAGCTGGCATTGCTGGGTGACGTCAGTATCAGCAAGGCGGGTGGTAAAACCATCTTTGCCCTGACCACCGAAGATAGCAAAGACAGTATCGAATCCATCTGTTCGTTTGTGGTGGACCTCGACACGCTGGTGATCAAGGATGCCCCAGCCGCGGCTGCGCCAGCCCCTGCTGAAGCACCTGGGGCAGATGTCGCCGTTGCGGCAAGTGGCTTTATTGAAGGCGACGGCTTCGGCTTTTTTGAGCCGATCACGCCACCACCGCCAGCACCCGTCGTCGAGGCAGAAGCTCCCAAGCCAGTTGAAGCTGCACCCGCCCCGGTCGCCGAGAAAAAACCCGCCGCCGCCAAAAAAGAAGTCGAAAAAGCGGCCGCTGTTGAAACCACCTCGATTCGGGTGGGCGTAGAAAAGGTCGACCAGCTGATTAACCTGGTGGGCGAACTGGTGATTACCCAGGCCATGCTGGAAGAACGTATCAGCAAGCTGGATCCGGTTACCCATGAAGACCTGCTGAACAGCCTGGGCCAGCTCACCCGCAACACGCGTGATCTGCAAGAGTCGGTGATGTCTATCCGCATGATGCCGATGGACTATGTGTTCTCGCGCTTCCCCCGCATGGTGCGCGATCTGGCCACCCGTCTGGGCAAGAAGGTGGAGTTTGTTACCAGTGGTGCCGCTACCGAGCTCGACAAGGGCCTGATCGAACGCATTGTGGATCCTTTGACCCACCTGGTGCGCAACAGCATTGACCATGGCATTGAAGTGCCGGATGTCCGTCATAAATCCGGCAAGAATGAAACCGGCCGCTTGTCCCTGTCCGCGTCCAATCGCGGCGGCAACATCGTGATTGAAGTAACGGACGACGGCGCCGGCCTCAACCGTGAACGCATTCTGAGCAAGGCCAAGCAGAGCGGCCTGCCCGTGAGCGATACCATGCCCGATAGCGATGTCTGGCAGCTGATTTTTGCCCCGGGCTTTTCCACGGCCGAGCAGGTGACCGATGTATCCGGTCGCGGCGTTGGCATGGATGTGGTGAAGCGTAATGTGAGCGCCATGGGCGGCGTGATTGATATCCGCTCGGCGCTGGGCTACGGCACCACCATGTCGATCTCCTTGCCGCTGACGCTGGCGATTCTGGATGGCATGTCGGTTTCGCTGGGCGACAACATGTACGTGGTGCCACTCAATCTCATCGTGGAAACCATGCAGCCGCAAGCGACGGACATCAAGACCGTCACCGGTGCCGGTTTCATGGTGCATGTGCGCGGCGAATACCTGCCGATTATTCCGCTGTATTCCCTGTTTAATCAGCCTACCCAGATCACCAACCCGGTGGATGGTGTGCTGGTGATCATCGAAGCCGAAGGCAAAAAAGCCGCCCTGTTTGTCGATGGCCTGGTTGGCCAGCAACAGGTGGTGATCAAGAGTCTGGAAACCAATTACCGCAAAGTGCCCGGTATTTCCGGTGCCACCATCATGGGCGACGGCTCGGTCGCGCTCATCCTGGATGTGCCCACCATTATCAAGATGGGCCAGAACAATAATTCTGAAGGAGTGTATCAATGAGCAGCATCACGGAAAGTGGTAACAACACCAACGATGGCGTTACCAATGCCAAGGAATTTCTGACCTTTGTACTGGGCAACGAAGAGTACGGCCTGGAAATTCTCAAGGTGCAGGAAATCCGTGGTTACGACGCCGTGACCAAGATTGCCAATACGCCTGACTTCATCAAGGGCGTGGTCAATCTGCGCGGCCGTATCGTGCCGATTGTGGATCTGCGCATCAAATTCAATCTGGGCAAGGTGGAGTACAACGAATTCACCGTGGTCATCATCCTCAACCTCAATGGCCGCATTGTCGGCATGGTGGTGGATGGCGTATCCGACGTGATGAGTCTGCAACCCAACCAGATTCGTGCAGTGCCCGACATTGTGGCCAGCATTGATACCAAGTACATCGTGGGGCTGGCATCGGTGGAAGAGAAAATGTTCATCCTGGTGGACATTGAGCAGTTGATGAGCAGTACAGACATGGAGCTGATGGATAGCGTCGCCATGCATTAAGTGAAGCACCTGGCCGAGCATTGAGCCGGCACATAACTATAAATTTGAGGAGTATGCACATCATGAAAATGACTGTCGCAAATCGTATCAAGCTGTTGATTGCTGCTGCAGTAATCGGTCTGCTGATCGTGGTAGCCATCGGTCATGTTCAGACTGGGCGGGTATTCGACAAAGCCAACTATGGCAACGAAAACACCACGCCAAGTGTCGCAAGTCTGGGCCTGATACAAGAGTATTTCCAGCGTTATCGCATCGTGGTTCTGCGCCACATTCTGGATACCGAGCCTGCGGAAATGGTCAAGGATGACCAGCGACTGCTGGAACTCAAAGGCAAGCTCGACGATGAATTGAAAACCTATGGCGATAATTACATCAGCAATGATGAAGACCGCCAGATGTATGACAAAACCAAGGCAGACTGGGATAAATATCAGCAGCTATTGCAGAATGTGCTGAGCCTTTCACGTGCAGGTGAGCGCGATCAGGCCGCCGCACTGCTGAAAGCGCAGGCCGATAATATTGCCAGGGATCTTACCACCCATATCGAAAACCACTTCAAGCTGAACATGACAATCGGTACTACCGCAGCGGATGATGCCTTGGCAACAAGCCATAGCGCCACCATCATTAATCTTGTGGTGGCTGCACTGGTGACTCTGGCCGTGATTGTGATTGGTATCTTCATGCTACGCGCCATCATGCGCCAATTGGGTCAGGAGCCAGCAGAGCTGGCTGAAATGAGCCGGAAATTCGCTGCGGGCGATCTGACCCAGAAAATCACGGTGGCCGAAGATGATAAATCTAGCGTGGTGTACTCCATGCGCCGGCTGCAGAAGACCCTGCAAGGCCTGACCGATTCCCTCAATTTTGTCAGTGCCGCCCATGAAAAAGGCGATATTGACGAGACCCTGAAGGCTGATCTGTTTGAAGGCTTGTTCCGTGATGTTGCCAATGGCGTCAATGGCATGGTCGGTGGCCATGTGAACATGATGCGCAAGACCATGGCTACGGTTGAAGGCTTTGGTGCGGGCAATTTTGATGCGCCGCTGGAGAAATTCCCGGGCAAGAAAGCCTTCATCAACGACACCATTGAAAAAGTACGCAGCAACATCAAGAGCTTTATTGCCGACATGAACCACATGTCGCAAGAGCATGATGCCGGTGATATTGATGTCCGCATGGACGTGAGCAAATACCAGGGTGCCTATGCCGAGATGGCCAATGGCGTGAATACCATGGTGGGCGGTCATATTGATGTGAAGAAGAAATCCATGGCCGTGGTGCGTGCATTTGGTGAAGGTGATTTGACCGCGACCATCGAGCAATTGCCAGGCAAGAAGGCTTTCATCAACGAGGCGATAGAAAAAACCCGTGGCCAGCTGAAGGCTGCTGGCGAGGCTGCCCGTTTTGCCGAACTGATCAAGACCAGCCTGGACAATGCCGCTGTCAGTGTCATGGTAGCCGACCCTGATGGCATCATCATCTACATGAACAAGTTTACCGAAGACCTGATGAAGCGCTCCGAAGCCAATCTGCGCACACAACTGCCCAACTTCTCGGCGAACAATATCATTGGTCAGAACTTCGACGTTTATCACAAGAATCCCAGCCATCAGCGCAATATGCTGGCCAGCCTGCACAGCCCTTATGCCACGGAAATCACCGTCGGCGAGCAGATATTCAAGCTCAATGCAGCGCCTATCTTCAGTAGTAGCGGAGAACGTATGGGCACCGCCGTGCAGTGGATAGATCGCACGACCGAGGCACATGCCGAGCACGAAATCGGCGAGATCGTGAAAGCTGCTGCGGATGGTGACTTCAGCAAGCGTGCGCGCAGTGATGGGCGTGAAGGCTTCTTCAAGCTGGTGGCTGAAGGCCTCAACCAGACCCTGGATACCATCATCGCGCCGATCAGCACGGTAAAAGAAGCCGCAGATGCGATCAACACCGCCGCGAAGGAAATTGCGCAGGGCAACTCCGACCTGAGCCGCCGTACGGAAGACCAGGCATCGTCGCTGGAAAAAACCGCTGCCAGCATGGAGCAGTTGGCTTCCACCGTGAAGCAGAACGCCGACAACGCCAAGCAAGCCAACCAGCTCGCTTCTGCGGCATCCGGTGTGGCTGTAAAGGGTGGCGAAGTGGTCGCCGATGTGGTGTCTACCATGAGCGCCATCAACGACAGCGCCCGCAAGATCGAAGACATCATCTCGGTGATTGACGGCATTGCCTTCCAGACCAACATCCTGGCGCTGAACGCTGCGGTAGAAGCCGCCCGTGCCGGTGAGCAAGGCCGTGGCTTTGCCGTGGTCGCCGGCGAAGTGCGCAACCTGGCGCAACGCTCTGCGGCAGCTGCCAAGGAAATCAAGGAACTGATCAACGACTCGGTCAGCAAGACCACCGAAGGCACCACCCTGGTGGAAAACGCCGGCAAGACCATGGAAGAAGTGGTGCAATCGGTCAAACGCGTATCGGACATCATTGGCGAAATTGCCGCCGCCTCGCAAGAGCAGAGCGCTGGTATTGCCCAGGTGAACGACGCCGTGATCAAGATGGACGACGTGACGCAGCAGAACACCGCGCTGGTGGAAGAAGCTGCTGCGGCAGCCGAATCGCTGGTTGAGCAGGCTACTGCGCTGACCGATGCTGTGGCAGACTTCAAGCTGCGTGAGGGCGATGTCCGCGTACCTGCCGCCGCCAAGATGCTGTCCCGGCCAGAAGTACGAAGCAACCCGGCTCCGCGTCCAGCGCCTGCCAGAGCGGCTGCTGCGCCAGTGCTGAAGGTCGCATCCAAGGCAAGCGTGAATGAGGATGAGTGGGAAGAGTTTTAATGCAAACATCCTGATTTGCATCTCAATGAAGTAAAAAAAGCCCCGGATTTCCGGGGCTTTTTTTGCATAGGAGTTCAGCCTATGCAATCTGTAATCAAGTGTAAATACTGTAAAAAATCATGAATATATGCATTTTGTGGCTGTTTTTTGAATTAAAGCCCTAAAGTTTTTCAATGCATTGATTTGATTGAATATTTTTGTCTTATTCCATTTATTCCCGTCAATATCGGGAAACTTTATTGTTAATGATGTGTAATTTTCCTAAAGAAATCCAAGAGTTAGGTCGTAGCAGGTTCAGATGGTGATGATCGAGAAGTGAGCGCCTCACCAGTCTGCAGTACCTATATATCCCTACATGGAGAATGACAAATGACAAAGATGATCGTAGCAATCGTTTCCCTGGTAGCTGCAATGGCAGCATTCAATGTGCAAGCTGAAGAAGTGTGCAAGGTAAGCGTAATGGGCCGTATCTGCACCAATGACAACAGTGCTGAGACCGCCGCCCACATGAAGGGCAACGCTGTTGCCGAAGCGGAAGCCAAGAAGCTTGCTGCTACCACTAAGGATGGCAAGACCGTTCTGGTAGATGCCAAGGACGTGCAGTCCAAGTAATCCAGCACGCCGGGTAGCCCGTGCCCGAGAGCCAAGTCTCATCTCCGCGACCACCGCTCTCGCACTGATAGCTCCCAAAGATGTACTAACCGCTTCTTATTGAAGCGGTTTTTTTTTGCCAGTACCTGGAGCATATTGCCCAGACAGGACAGTGGCCACATGGCCTGCATGGCATAAATAAGCTGTAAATACGCGCTTGTTCATGCGATGACCGGATACTGCAAGCCGCTATAGTCTGGCAATGGGGTAAAACCCTGCACAGGACAGGCGCGATGCACTGAAAAAAATGCGTTAAAGATTCAAGTTCTGCGGAATTTACACGTAAGAGATGTAGAAGCTTGTAGCTCGGTTTGTCGAGCGCTGCACCGGATCAATGCCAAGGCATGAAACAACATAAAAATGAAGTCGGAGAAAAGAAATGACTGTCGCTAAGCGTATGTATCTTTTGATGGCGGTTGCCATTCTGGGGCTGGTGTCCTTGGCCGGGTTGGCCTATCACCAGATTAATCGGGTCTATGACATCACCAACTTTTCCAATGTGGATTCCATGCCCAGCATTGCCAGGCTCGATGAAGCGCTCAGCGAGTTTGAAGAGCTGAATACCCTGGTATGGCAGCACATGACCAACCAGGACAATGCCAAGAAGGCCGAGATTGAGACCAAGGTTGCTGCCGCCCACGTACGTCTGACCGATACCCTGAAAAAATACGAAGACAATCATATCTCCGATGATGAGGACAAGCGTTTGCTGCAGGTGGATCGCCTGTTGCTCGCGGATTACGATACTTTGGCTGGCAATGTGCTGACGCTTTCTCTCGCCAACAAACATGATGAAGCGCGGGATGCCTTGCTGGCAGGCGAGACCACCATCCTCAAGTTGCAAAAGGCGATCGCTGACCACCGCCAGCACAACGTTGAGTTGGGTGCCCAGAGCGCTGAAAAAGCGGCTGCCATCAAAGCCAGTGCAACCGAGTTCATGATCATTATCGCCATCGTGGCTCTGGCCCTGGTCGCTGTGATTGGTTTCATGATTATCCGCACGCTTATGCGTCAGCTCGGTGGCGAGCCCGCCCTGGCTGCGCAGGTGGCCAAGCGTATTGCGGCTGGCGATTTGCATGTGGCGATCAAGCTCGCCAATGATGATAAAACCAGCCTGATGTATTCCATGAAGCAGATGACCGACACCATCATCACCCTGCTCAAGGATCTGGAAAGCCTGGCCGATCAGCATGAAGCCGGCAATATGCGCGCGACCATCGTCAGCAGCCGCTTCAATGGCGAATTCAACACCCTGGCGGACAAGATCAACCACATGGTGGGCAATTATGCGGACGTGCTGAATAAATCCATGTCATGCATTACCGCGTTCTCCCAGGGCGATTTCACCAAGACCCTGCAAACCCTGCCAGGTGACCTGGCCTTTATCAACAAGGGCGTGGAAGGTCTGCGCCAGAACATCCAGACCCTGATCTCCGATATGCATTACATGTCGACCCAGCACCGTGAGGGCGAGGACGATGTGGTGATGGATATCAGCAAATACAGTGGCTCCTATGCCGAAGTTGCCGCCGGTGTGAACAGCATGGTCGGCGACCATATTGAAGAGAAAAACAAGATTGTGAGCTTCGTGACCGCCATTGGTAACGGTGACTTCACTATCAAGGTCGATCCATTCCCCGGCAAGAAGGCTTCCATCAACAAGAGCCTGGAAAAAGTCCGTGGCAACCTGCAAGGCCTGATTGACTCGATCAAGTGGGTCAGCAACGAGCATGAGCAGGGCAATATCGACATGACGCTGCATGCGCACCTGTTCAAGGGTGACTTCAGCAAGGTAGCCGAGAACGTCAATATCATGGTGGGTGGCCATATCCAGCTGATGGAAAAAGCCATGGCCTGTGTCAAAGCCTTTGGTGAAGGTAACTTCAATGCCGAACTGGAGCAGTTCCCTGGCAAGAAGGCGTATATCAACGAAACTGTTGAGCAAGTGCGCAAAAACCTCAAGGCACTGAATGAAGACGTACAGATGCTGGTGCGTGCCGCCAATGAAGGTCGCGTATCGGTACGTGCCGATGCCAGCCGCCATCCTGGTGACTTCCGCAAGATTGTCGATGGCGTGAACGAAACGCTGGAAATGATCGTAGGCCCGATCAGCACGGTAAAAGAAGCGGCAGATGCGATCAACACCGCCGCGAAGGAAATTGCGCAGGGCAACTCCGACCTGAGCCGCCGTACGGAAGACCAGGCATCGTCGCTGGAAAAAACCGCTGCCAGCATGGAGCAGTTGGCTTCCACCGTGAAGCAGAACGCCGACAACGCCAAGCAAGCCAACCAGCTCGCTTCTGCGGCATCCGGTGTGGCTGTAAAGGGTGGCGAAGTGGTCGCCGATGTGGTGTCTACCATGAGCGCCATCAACGACAGCGCCCGCAAGATCGAAGACATCATCTCGGTGATTGACGGCATTGCCTTCCAGACCAACATCCTGGCGCTGAACGCTGCGGTAGAAGCCGCCCGTGCCGGTGAGCAAGGCCGTGGCTTTGCCGTGGTCGCCGGCGAAGTGCGCAACCTGGCGCAACGCTCTGCGGCAGCTGCCAAGGAAATCAAGGAACTGATCAACGACTCGGTCAGCAAGACCACCGAAGGCACCACCCTGGTGGAAAACGCCGGCAAGACCATGGAAGAAGTGGTGCAATCGGTCAAACGCGTATCGGACATCATTGGCGAAATTGCCGCCGCCTCGCAAGAGCAGAGCGCTGGTATTGCCCAGGTGAACGACGCCGTGATCAAGATGGACGACGTGACGCAGCAGAACACCGCGCTGGTGGAAGAAGCTGCTGCGGCAGCAGAATCGCTGATGGAACAAGCCAACGGCCTGTTGAATTCGGTGAGTGTATTCGTGCTGGATGGTCAGGCTGCGCCTGCCGTCGCCGCGCCTACCCGCCGGCCCGCCATTGCCTCCGCACCGTCTGGTCGCCCCGTGCCTGCACCGCAACCCAAGCTGCAAGCACCGGCCAAAACCGGTACGGATGACGAGTGGGAAGAGTTTTAACGCTGTAAACGCAATACGCTGACAGGCTGGGACAGGGCGCTGGTGTCCTGGCCTGCCTGTCAGGCACTGTCAGTGCAATAAACGAGAGGTAATGCCAACCAGGACATTACCCGGTACCAGGTGGAGAAAGCCATGCATTATCCTGTTCTTGAATCGGCAAGGTCGCCATACGATGGCAGCGTTGCTGGTCTATGCTACGTGCGATTTTTCACCTGTCCTGTTCACGATGAGCCATTGGGGCCCAGGGGCGCAATTTGCGGCAGTGTCTGATTTCCTGTCGTGCATATTCATGCGATGCTGTTTGCGAAGTTGCCAGCGGGTTGGAGGTCGATCAGACCATGCTGACCTGGTGGCAAGCGCTTGATGGGTTGAAAAGAAAACAAGGTTAATTATGGTAACGAAATCCAGCCATGGTGGTGAGCGCGAGTTCGAGTTTACGCAACAGGACTTTGAAAAGGTACGCAAGCTGATTTATGCCCGTGCCGGCATCTCATTATCCGAAGCCAAAGTCGACATGGTGTATAGCCGTATCGGCCGCCGATTGCGTGCTCTCGGCATGAATTCGTTCAAGTATTATCTGGATGCACTGGAAAGCAATGCCAACCCGGATGAGTGGGAAGCCTTTACCAACGCGCTGACCACCAATCTGACCTCGTTCTTTCGCGAGGAGCACCATTTCCCCGTGCTGGCCGAGCATCTGGCCAATCTCAAAAAACCGATTACCATCTGGTGCTCTGCCAGCTCGACTGGCGAAGAGCCTTATTCGATAGCCATGACCGCTTGCGAAGCGTTTGGCACCCTGCATCCGCCCGTCTCCATTATTGCTTCGGATATTGATACCAATGTGCTGGCAACAGCCGCGCGTGGTGTCTATCCGGAAGATCGCATCAGCAAGATGTCTCCCGAGCGCTGCAAGGCGTTCTTCCTGCGCGGCAAGGGCGCACAGGAGGGGCTGGTGCGCGTGCGCAATGAGCTGCGTGATCTGATTACCTTCCAGCAAGTGAATCTGCTGGCCGATGAATGGCCGTTGAAAGAGCCGTTTGATGCGATTTTCTGTCGCAATGTCATGATTTACTTCGACAAGCCGACCCAGGCCAAGATCATCAGCAAGTTTGTGCCATTGATGAAGCCGCATGCCTTGCTGTTTGCCGGCCATTCTGAAAACTTCCTGTACGTGTCGCACGACATCAAGCTGCGTGGGAAAACCGTCTACGAGCTGAATCCTGCCACTGCAGGTGCGGCGACGGAGTCTGCCATGAGCCGACTGGCAAGGGAGACCGTCTAACCATGCTGGTGAATGAAGAAATCTCGACCTCGCTTTACTACGATCGCACCTTTGATTGCGATGCCGCCAAGATATCGCCCGGCGAGTATTACTACACCGACAAGGACATGGTGATTGTCACCGTGCTGGGCTCCTGTGTATCGGCCTGTATACGCGATACCGTCTCCGGCATAGGCGGCATGAACCACTTCATGCTGCCTGATGGCGGGAGTGCCGATAAAGACAACCCTGCTTCTGAATCCATGCGCTATGGTGCCTATGCCATGGAAGTGCTGATCAACCAGCTGTTGCGCAATGGTGCGCGCCGCGAAAACCTCGAAGCCAAGATTTTTGGCGGCGGCAACGTACTGCGCAGTTTTACTTCCATGAACGTGGGTGAGCGCAATGCGCTGTTTGTGCGCCAGTTCCTCAAGGATGAAAACATCAAGGTCACCGGTGAAGACCTCAATGATATCTATCCGCGCAAGGTCTACTTTTTCCCGAAAACGGGTAAAGTACTGGTCAAGAAGCTCAAGCAGCTGAACAATTACACGCTTATCAAGCGCGAAGAAACATACGCAAGCCGCCTCAAGACGGACAGTGTGGGTGGTGAGGTTGAGCTGTTTTAACGATTAATCAACACATAACAAAAAAAATTTAGGGAAGAGATTAAGCAGAATGAAGATCAAAGTATTGGTGATAGATGACTCCGCCTTGATACGCAGCCTGTTGACGGAGATCATTAACAGTCAGCCCGACATGGAAGTGGTCGCCACCGCGCCGGACCCGTTGATCGCGCGTGATTTGATCAAGCAAACCAATCCCGACGTACTGACGCTGGATGTGGAAATGCCGAAGATGGACGGGCTGGATTTTCTGGAACGCCTGATGCGCCTCCGCCCCATGCCGGTAGTCATGGTCTCCACCCTGACCGAGCGTGGCTCGGAAATCACCATGCGCGCGCTGGAGCTTGGCGCCATTGATTTTGTTACCAAGCCCAAGCTCGCCATCAGTGACGGCATCCGTGAATACGCTGATCTTATTGCAGACAAGATCCGCGCTGCCAAGCAAGCCCGTATCTCAACCCTGGCGCCACGCAGCACCGCGCCAACTCCAGGCGCACCGCAACAGAATGCTTCGCTGCGCAACCCGCTGATCAGTAGTGAAAAACTGATCATTATTGGCGCCTCGACCGGTGGTACCGAGGCGATCAAGTCTTTCCTGATGGAAATGCCGCCTGACTGTCCCGGTATCCTGATCACCCAGCACATGCCAGCTGGCTTTACCCGTTCATTCGCCAATCGCCTGGACTCCTTGTGCCAGATTTCCGTGGCCGAAGCGCAGGGTGGCGAGCGTATTTTGCCGGGGCATGCCTTTATCGCACCTGGCGACAAGCATTTGCTGCTGGCACGTAGCGGCGCCAACTATGTAACCGAATTGAGCGATGCTGCGCCGGTGAGCCGACACAAGCCATCGGTAGATGTGCTGTTTGACTCGGCAGCCGCCCAGGCTGGCAAGAATGCCATCGGTGTGATACTTACAGGCATGGGCAAGGATGGCGCCCTCGGCATGCGCGCCATGAAAGAGGCGGGTGCCTACAATTTTGCGCAGAACGAAGAGAGCTGCGTGGTCTATGGCATGCCGCGCGAAGCGGTGGCGCATGGCGGTGTGGATGAAGAATTGCATCTGCGCGACATGCCTTCCCGCGTGCTGGCGTACCTGATGGCCAACAGCTCGCAGTCGCTGCGTGTGTAATTTTGCTAAGATGCTGATTAAAGCTTGCCCGGTTTTGGACGATAAACAAGGTAAGACCTTAATCAATGCTCGGTAACATGATTCAATTCGCTAACATCACGGATCAGCCTGATTGGATCATGGCAGCACATAACTATGGAGTTTTAGATGGCTAATCCAAATACCAAATTTCTCGTGGTTGATGACTTTTCAACCATGCGCCGAATTGTGCGCAACCTGCTCAAGGAGCTGGGCTATACCAATGTCGATGAAGCCGAAGATGGCGTCATGGCCCTCAGCAAGCTGCGTGGCGGCAATTTTGAGTTTGTCGTGTCCGACTGGAACATGCCAAATATGGATGGCCTGACCATGCTGAAGGAAATCCGCGCCGACCCCACCTTGTCATCGCTGCCCGTGCTGATGGTGACCGCAGAAGCCAAGAAGGAAAACATCATCGCCGCTGCCCAGGCTGGCGCCAATGGTTACGTGGTGAAGCCCTTCACCGCCGCCACGCTGGATGAGAAGCTCGCGAAAATCTTTGAAAAACTGGAAAAGTCAGGGGCATAACATGAGTGAGCCTCTTACTTCTGAAGACAACAGCTCGTCGGCAGCTCCAGTGAATACCAACGACGAAATCCTCAACCGTATCGGCCATGTCACACGCGCCCTGCATGACAATCTCTCCGGCCTGGGCTTTGACAAAATTCTGGAAAAAGCCGCCTCAGAAATCCCCGATGCGCGCGAACGCCTGAATTATGTGGCCAAGATGACCGAGCAAGCGGCCGAGCGCGTGCTGAATGCCACCGATGTCGCCACACCTCTGCAAAATGCCTTGTCCACCCAGGCTGCCGATCTGCAGAAGCGTTGGGATGCCTTGCTGGCCACCCCCGCGCTCAAGAGCCAATACGATGCGATTGCGACCGATACCATGGCTTTCCTGGATCAGACTGTGAAGAACACCTCTGAGACCAAGGATCTCTTGATGGAAATCATGATGGCGCAGGATTTTCAGGATCTTACCGGTCAGGTGATCAAGAAGATCACCACGCTGGCGCAGGATCTGGAACAGCAGCTAGTACAAGTGCTGATCGACTTCTCGCCCGGCCATATCAATACGCCCAAGAAAGAGGCCGATACCGGCCTGCTGAATGGCCCACAGATCGACCCGAATGCGGTAGATGTGGTGGCGAGTCAGGCACAGGTGGATGATCTGCTCGATAGCCTGGGGTTCTGAACCGCGCAGTACGAATGAAAAAAGCCGACGAAAACGTCGGCTTTTTTTATGGGGCAGAATAGAGTTGACTGGCTGATCACATGTATCAGGATCAGCCAGCGGGTGTTTTGCCGCTTATCCCACCACCGTGTAGCCTGCCTCTTCAATAATGCTGGCCAGCTGTTGCTTGCTGAGTGTGCTTTCAGTGCTCAGCTTGCCGCTGGCAAGATCCACTTCCACTTTGGCTGCAGCATCCTCGTTCTGAATCGCCCGGGTAACGGCATTAACGCAGCCGCCGCATACCATGCCTTCTACCTTGAATGTCTCCATGCGCTTTGCTCCTGACCTGATTTTCTGAAAAACCGATTATACTGATGATGCTGTTGTCATATGAGACTGGCGTTGCCGATAAAGGTTTTGCTTTTGCTGAACGTCATGCCGGAATTCGGTGTGGCGGCTGATGATAGCCGGGCAGAGTTGCCCGTGAATGTGCAGCAAACCAGGCAAATAAAAAAGGCCTGTGCAGAGCACAAGCCTTTGTTTTTGGTGGGAGATCGGGGGATCGAACCCCGGACAAACGGATTAAGAGTCCGCTGCTCTACCAGCTGAGCTAATCTCCCTTTGCGACTTCAAAATCGCGAAGAAGGCGAATTATCAATATAAACGTGACCTCTGTCAACCTTAAGTCACCAAAATCAGGAAGAGTATTCATGACAGTACAAGTTGTTGCCAGCCAACCCTATCAGGACCAGAAGCCAGGGACTTCCGGCCTGCGTAAACGCGTGCCTGCATTTCAGCAGGTGCACTACCTGCAGAATTTTGTGCAGAGCATTTTCGATACCATACAGGCAGCTCCCGGCGCGACGCTGGTGCTGGGCGGCGATGGCCGTTACTACAATCGTCAGGCAATTCAGATCATCCTCAAAATGGCGGCGGCCAATGGCTTTGGCCGGGTGCTGGTCGGGCAGGGCGGTATCTTGTCCACGCCCGCCGCCTCATGCGTGATACGCAAATACAAGACCTTTGGCGGCATTATCCTGTCTGCCAGCCATAACCCTGGTGGGCCAGATGGCGATTTTGGCATCAAATACAACATGGAAAATGGCGGTCCGGCGACGGAAACCGTGACCGAAGCCATTTACGCCCGCAGCAAGGTCATCAACGAATACCGCATTGTGGATGCCGCCGATGTGGCGCTGGATGTGATAGGCGAAAGCCAGCTGGGCAATATGGTGGTGCAGGTGATCGATGCGGTGGCGGATTATGCCGAGCTGATGGAGTCCCTGTTTGATTTTCCTGCCATTCGCAGCCTGCTCACGAGCGGCTTCCGGCTCAAGTTTGATGCCATGCATGCGGTAACAGGCCCTTATGCACGCGAGATTCTGGTCAAGCGTCTGGGCGCCAGCGAAGATAGCGTGATGAATGCCGTGCCCTTGGAGGACTTTGGCCAAGGCCACCCCGACCCCAATCTGACCTATGCGCACGAACTGGTCGAGATCATGTATGGCGACAATGCGCCTGAATTCGGTGCTGCTTCGGATGGCGACGGTGATCGCAACATGATATTGGGCGATCATTTCTTTGTGACGCCCTCAGACAGCCTTGCCTTGATGGCCGCCAATGCGCGTTTGATTCCGGCTTATGCGGCTGGCATTGCAGGGGTGGCGCGCTCCATGCCTACCAGTGCGGCGGTGGACCGCGTGGCCGAGGAGCTTGGAATTCCCTGCTATGAGACACCCACGGGCTGGAAGTTTTTTGGCAACCTGATGGATGCTGGCAAGGTGACGCTGTGCGGCGAAGAAAGCTTCGGCACCGGCTCTGACCATGTGCGTGAAAAAGATGGTTTGTGGGCCGTGCTGTTCTGGCTCAATATTCTGGCCATCAAGCGCCAGCCGGTGGCAACTCTGGTCAAGCGGCATTGGCGCCAGTTTGGCCGCAATGTGTATTCGCGCCACGACTATGAAAACCTGCCAACCGAAGCGGCACAAGGCGTCATGACGCTGCTGCGCGACAGCTTTGCAAGCCTGCCTGGCAAGAGCTTTGGTCGCTATACCATCGCCAGCTGCGACGACTTCAGCTATACCGATCCGATTGATGGCAGCCTGAGCACCAAGCAAGGCGTGCGTATCCTGTTTGAAGATGGTTCGCGCATCGTGTTCCGGCTTTCCGGCACCGGCACCGAAGGCGCAACCCTGCGCATCTATCTGGAAGCCTACGAACCCGATAGCACCAAGCATGACCTGGATGCACAGGATGCGCTTGGGGACATGATCAAGATTGCCCTGACCATCTCGGAGCTCGCCACCCGCACCGGCCGCGATACGCCTACCGTGATTACCTGATGCAAACGCGGATGTGCCCTGTGCCTGTATGGGCATAGCTCACATCCGCGCACTTTGAATGGGTGAAATGGAGGCTGGCAGGAATGCCAGTGCTCAGAAATCGCCGCCTTTAGCAGCAGGGACCGGTTCATCGCCTTGTTTGATGGTCATGCTGCCACGAAACAGCCGCACATCCATGCGCCCCAGAAATGACATGCCGAGCAGGGCTTCGCCTTGCAGGCCTGGCGTGATCATGGCGGCGACATCCTGGGCTTCCACATCACCGATCTTGACGCTGCGAAGGCGCGTGATATAGGCCACGGCGTCCCCATTGGCCGTGCTGGTGCGCGCTGCCACATGGCTACTCAGTCCCAGGCGCTCGGCAGTCTGGCTTGAGATCGCCACTCCCGTCGCGCCTGTATCTACCAGCACTTCCACTTTTTCGCCATTGATCAGCGCGGTGGCCCGGTAATGCCCATCCATGCCGCGCTGCAGTGTTACTTCGCCGCCCTGGCTGCTTGGGTTGCGGTTGGGGTTCATGCGGGCATCCACCACATAGTAGATGCCGCCAGCCGCCAGCAACCAAGCTAGCACCGCCAGCCATGCCGTTTTACTCAATGGATCACCTGTTTAGAAAGGCAGATGTACGTGCGGCGCTGCCGCCAGAATCACACTGCGGAAGGCTTCCTGAATACGGCGCAGTGCGGCTTCATCATCCGCTTCAAAGCGCAACACGATCACCGGGGTGGTGTTGGATGGGCGCATCAGGCCAAAGCCGTCCGGGTATTCCACGCGCAGACCATCAATGGTGATGACTTCGGTGGCGCCAGCAAATTCAGCGGTCTTTTGCAGGCTGGTGATCAGCGCATGCGGCTCGCCTTCATTCATGTGTATGTGTTGCTCAGGTGTGCTGACGCTGTCTGGCAATGCATTCAGCAGCGCGGATGGGTCGGACGAGCGGCTGAGGATTTCCAGCAGGCGCGCGCCGCTGTAGAGGCCATCATCAAAACCGAACCAGCGTTCCTTGAAGAATACATGGCCGCTCATTTCGCCCGCCAGGGCCGAGCCGGTTTCTTTCATTTTTGCCTTCACCAGCGAGTGGCCGGTTTTCCACATCAGTGGCAAACCACCGCGTGCCTTGATCCAGGGCGCGAGGTTGCGTGAGGATTTCACGTCGTAAATGATGGTGGCGCCAGGCTCGCGCTGCAGGACATCTTCTGCAAACAGCAGCAGCTGACGGTCGGGGTAGATGATCTTGCCATCTTTGGTGACCACGCCCAGGCGGTCACCATCGCCATCGAATGCCAGGCCGATTTCGGAACTGCCTTTACCCAGCGCGGCAATCAGGTCCAGCAGGTTTTCCGGCACGGAAGGATCAGGGTGATGGTTGGGGAAGTGACCATCGACCTCGCAGAACAGCTCTTCCACCTCGCAACCGAGGGCGCGGTAGAGCTTGCCCGCATAGGCGCCAGGCACACCATTGCCGCAATCGACGGCAATGCGCATGGGGCGGCTCAGCTTGATGTCAGAGGCAATGCGATTGATGTAGTCATCGGCAATGTCGTAATCACTGGCCTTGCCACGGCCGCTGGCAAAGTCCTGTTGCTCAATGCGGGTGCGCAAACGCTGGATGCTCTCGCCAGAAAGGGTTTCCTCGGCGATCACCATCTTCAGGCCGTTGTAGTCAGGCGGATTGTGGCTGCCCGTCACCATGACGCCACAGCCGGTCTTGAGCTGATGCGCAGCAAAATACACCATAGGCGTTGCCACCAGGCCCAGGCGTATGACATCCACTCCCGTGCTGAGAATGCCGCGTGCCAGGGCTTCCGCCAGCTCGGGGCCGGAGAGGCGGCCATCGTAGCCTATGCAAATGGCTTTCTGCTGCAGTTTGGCAGCTTCGCTACCGATTGCCTTGCCGATTTGTTCGACAATCTCGGGAGTCAATGTTTTACCGACAATACCGCGGATATCGTAAGCCTTGAAAATCTCTTTTGGTGCAAGCATGCGACGTGCCCTTTGCTGAATGGAATTGCTCCTATTCTAAACGGGATTCCGATATCGCGGCTTGCTCAAATCGGGCAATACCAGGGACAATAGTCCAGATGGATTAAGGCTGGAAAATTTTAACCATAAATATATAATGGTTATTATGGAATTCCCGACCTCACTTGTGCACAAATACAGCAAGGCTGCGCCGCGTTACACCTCGTATCCCACGGCCTTGCATTTTCATACCGGCTTTGATGCCGCAGCCTGGCAGCATGAGCTGCAAGTCAGCCGTGACAGCGGGCGCGATATCTCGCTGTATGCGCATATCCCGTTTTGCGACACGCTCTGTTATTACTGCGGCTGCAATATGGTGGCCACGCGCGATTACAGCAAAGCCGAGCGTTACCTGGAGGTATTGCTGCAAGAGATGGCGCTGGTGGCAGACACTGCCTCAGCTGATCGCCTGGTGCGGCAGATGCACTGGGGTGGCGGCACACCTACTTATTTAAAACCGGATGATCTGGTGAAGCTGCATCAGGCATTTGCCCGTCGTTTCCACATGGCAGACGATGCCGAAATTGGCTGCGAAATGGATCCGCGTGAACTGACGCGTGCGCATGTGGATGCACTGGCCTCCTGTGGGTTTAACCGCCTGAGCCTGGGCGTGCAGGATCTCGATCCGCAGGTGCAAGAGGCCATCAACCGCATTCAGTCGCAGGACTTGATCGAGCAGGTGTACGGGTGGATACGCGATGCCGGGATCAGCAGCATCAATTTTGACCTCATCATTGGCCTGCCGCACCAGACCCCCGAGCGCTTTGCCCGCACGCTGGATGCCGTGATCGCCATGGCGCCGGATCGACTGGCCGTCTTCAATTACGCGCATGTGCCGTGGATGAAAAAGCATCAACGCCTGATACCAGAAGCGGCATTGCCGACGCTGGATCAGCGCCTGGAGTTGCTAAGAATGACGCTGGATCGCCTGACGGCGGCGGGCTATGTGCACATTGGCATGGATCATTACGCAAAACCCGAGGATGAGCTGGTACGTGCCCAGCAGCAGGGGAGCTTGTATCGCAACTTTCAGGGCTACACCACGCACAAGGATTGTGACATCCTGGCCTTGGGCGCCTCGGCCATTTCGCAAACGGAAAACGCCTATGCGCAAAATACCAAGGTGCTGTCGGAGTATCGGGATGCAGTGACGGCAGGGCGGCTGCCGATTGAACGTGGCTTGCATGTGACGCCGGAAGACCAGCTGCGCCGCGCTGCCATTACCCAGGTAATGTGTGAGTTACGCCTGGATAAACGCGCATTTTCAGCGGCATGGAATATCGATTTTGATGACTATTTTGCTGCGGCTTTGCCTCAGATGGAGGAGATGCAGCAGGATGGTTTGCTGGCATTGCAGGGCGAGGAACTTCGCGTGACCGAAATCGGCCGTTTGTTTCTGCGCAATATCGCCATGCTGTTTGATGGCAGGCAGGAGCCGAAAGCAGCAAACAGCGGCCAGACGATCCAGCTTCAGCCTCGGTATTCCAATAGCATCTGACGGATTGCGCTAATACTGAAACAAGATGAAGAAGCCTGGGCCGGAGCAGGGGCTTAGTCACCCGCTACTCCCAGTTACCCGAGCCTGGTGCTTATTCTGCCTCTTCTATCCAGGCCAACTGGATCGCTTCCAGTATCTTTTCACCGCATTTTTCTGGCGCATCGTCAAACTCCTCCAGATCCAGCACCCATTGATACAGATCGGTAAAACGGATGGTCTTGGGGTCAATATCAGGGTGTGCGTCATACAGCGCTTCAGCGATGCGCAGGCTGTCAGTCCATTTCATGCGGGTTTCCTTGCGTAAGAGTGAATATCAAAAACTTTTGGCACGCTCGTACTGCAGCGGCCATGGGTGGTCTGCCCGTAATTCGCGTGCGGCATGCAATGGCCAGTGCGGATCGCTCAACAGCGTGCGCGCCATGAAAATCACATCGGCCTGATGCGTGGCAAGGATATGCTCCGCCTGGGTCGAGGTGGTGATCATGCCGACGGCACCGCTGGCAATGCCGGCTTCATTGCGAATACGGCTGGCAAATTCAGTCTGATAGCCAGGCCCGGTGGGAATCACGGCATCGTAAATCAGGCCGCCGCTGGAGCAGTCAATCAGGTCAATGCCGATCTCCTTGAGCCAGCGTGCGAATTGCACGGACTGGGCGATATCCCAGCCGCCTTCTATCCAGTCGCTGGCGGAAATGCGCACGAACACAGGTTTATCCTGTGGCCAGAAGTCGCGCAGGCGCTTCGCGATCTCCAGTGGCAGGCGGCAACGGTTTTCCAGAGAGCCGCCGTATTCATCGTCACGCTGATTGGCAAGCGGCGACAAAAATTCATGCAGCAGATAGCCGTGGGCGCAATGCAGTTCAATCACATCAAAGCCTGCGGCTAGCGCCCGTTCAGCCGCTGCCATGAACGCATCCGAAATCCGGGCGATGCCTGCTTTATCCAGCGCTTGCGGCGTTGCATGCTGCGGGCTGAATGGTATGGCGGATGGCGCGACGGTCTCCCAGCCACCCTGCGCGACAGGTATGCCCGTGCTGCCTTCCCAGGGACGGGTCGACGAAGCCTTGCGTCCGGCGTGCGCCAGTTGAATGGCGGCCGCGGCACCTTGCCCATGAATGAAATCGACGATGCGATGCAAGGCATCGCGCTGGGTGTCGTTCCACAAGCCCAGGCACTGCGGCGTAATACGACCTTCCGGCAGCACGCCGGTGGCTTCTACCATCACCAGCCCGGCACCACCGCGGGCAAAGCTGCCCAGATGCACCAGATGCCAGTCATTCGGCATGCCTTCAATGGCGGAATACTGGCACATGGGCGATACAAAAATACGGTTGCGGATGGTGAGCTCACGCAGCGTGATGGGAGTAAAAAGATGGGCCATGACGGGACTCGCTTCCTAGGCAGTAAAAATCGGGATGTCGGCAATCTTTGGACGCCATTCTGCCGGGCCGGTTTCATGCACCGAATGGCCCTGGCTATCTACGGCTACCGTCACCGGCATGTTTTCCACGGTGAATTCATACACCGCTTCCATCCTCAGATCGGCAAACGCCACCACGCGCGCGGCTTTGATGGCCTGCGAAATCAGATAAGCAGCACCGCCGATGGCAATCAGGTACACCGATTGATGACGGCGTATGGCATCTACCGTCGCTTCACCGCGTTCGGCTTTGCCTATCATGCCTAGCAAGCCGGCTTCGCCCAGCATGGTGTCGGTGAAACGATCCATGCGGGTGGCGGTGGTCGGGCCAGCAGGGCCGATGACTTCATCGCGCACCGGGTCTACCGGGCCGACGTAATAAATGAAGCGATTATGAAAATCCAGGCCATCCGGCAAGGGCTGGCCGGAGGCCAGCAGATCGACAATGCGTTTATGCGCGGCATCGCGCCCGGTCAGCAATTTGCCACTCAGCAGCAACTGCTCGCCCGGCTGCCATTGCAGGATGTCAGCTTTGGTCAGGGTATCCAGATTCACCTGGCGCATGGGCGTGCCTGATTCCTGTGCAATCTGCGGCCAGTCTTGCAGGCGTGGCACGGGCAATATGGCCGGGCCGCTGCCATCGAGCGTGAAATGAATATGACGCGTGGCCGCGCAGTTGGGGATCATGGCGACCGGTAGTGAGGTGGCGTGGGTGGCGGTTTGCAGGATTTTGACATCCAGTACCGTGGTCAGTCCGCCCAGCCCCTGGGCACCTATGCCGAGGCGATTCACTTTTTCGTAAAGCTCCAGCCGCAGCTCTTCGGCGCGGTCCGCCGGGCCGCGTGCGCGCAGTTCATGAATATCGATAGGCGCAAACAGCGATTGCTTGGCCAGCAGGACGGCTTTTTCTGCCGTACCGCCTATGCCTATGCCCAGCACGCCCGGTGGGCACCAGCCGGCGCCCATGGTCGGCACCGTGCGCAGTACCCAGTCGACGATATTGTCCGAGGGCTCCAGCATGGCGAGCTTGGCCTTGTTTTCCGAGCCGCCGCCCTTGGCGGAAATGTTGATCTCGACTTTGTCGCCCGGCACCAGTTCCACATGTACCACGGCAGGCGTGTTATCCCGTGTGTTCAGGCGCTTGCCTGCGGGGTCAGAGACGATGGAGGCGCGCAAGCGATTATCCGGATCGCCATACGCCAGGCGCACGCCTTCATTGACCATCTCTTGCAGACTCAGCTTCGCATCCCATTGCACCTGCATGCCAACCTGCACAAAGGCCACCACGATGCCGGTATCCTGGCATAGCGGGCGCTGCCCCTGCGCGCACAGGTAGGAGTTGATGAGGATTTGCCCCATGGCATCGCGTGCAGCGGGGGCGGGTTCGCGTTGCCATGCTTCATGCAATGCCTGCAAAAAATCAGGTGAGTGATAGCAGGCAATGTATTGCAGGGATTGGTAAATGCTCTGTATGAAGTCGTCTTGGCGAATCGTGGTCATGGAAGCGCTCGGGGATAAATGCTCGGCCATTATAGCGCTCAACAAGGACCTCACAAAAAAAGACCGCTGTGCGGCCTAAGCCATGCACAGCGGGTGAAGAGACCTATGAGATATACGTCAGGAGATTGCCATTAGCTGTATCGCAAGGCGCGTGCCAGATATTTTTTGATTTTTAATCAATGGCTTGAGTTTGGCGCTCGGTTGCCTGGTGGTTGTAATCAGCCACATGGCTGTATATAGCCACCAACGATGCACTGCGCAATGAGTGAAGCGTATTCATTCTTTAAGTGGCTGATCATGTTAAAATTCTGCCTATTTACTTTTTAAGCCCTTGGAAAATTGAACATGTTTAGCACGGCAAAAACCCTGAACGTCGCAGATCCTGAACTTTGGCAGCATATTGAAGCCGAGCGTCAGCGCCAGGATGAGCATATTGAACTGATCGCCTCTGAAAACTACACCAGCCCTGCTGTCATGCAGGCGCAAGGTTCTCAGCTGACCAACAAGTATGCTGAAGGTTATCCAGGCAAGCGTTTTTACGGTGGCTGTGAGTTTGTCGACCAGGTAGAGCAACTGGCGATTGACCGTGTGAAGAAGCTGTTCGGTGCTGAATATGCGAACGTGCAGCCGCATTCCGGCTCTCAGGCCAACCAGGCTGTGTATTTCTCGATCCTCAAGCCAGGCGATACCGTCATGGGCATGAACCTTGGCCACGGTGGTCACCTGACTCACGGTTCCCCAGCCAACCTGTCCGGCAAGCTGTTCAACATCGTGCCTTACGGCCTGAACGACAAGGAAGAAATCGATTACGACGAGATGGAGCGTATTGCCATCGAGTGCAAGCCCAAGCTGCTGATTGGCGGTGCTTCTGCCTATGCCCTGCGCTTTGACTGGGCACGCATGGCCGAGATCGCCAAAAAGGTGGGCGCTTATTTCATGGTCGATATGGCGCATTACTCCGGCCTGATCGCCGCTGGTGTTTACCCTAACCCGGTACCCCATGCTGATTTCGTGACATCCACTACGCACAAGACACTGCGTGGTCCACGTGGCGGTATCATTCTCGCCAAGGCCGAGTTTGAAAAGTCTCTGAATTCGAATGTGTTCCCATCCTTGCAGGGTGGTCCGCTGATGCACGTGATCGCAGGCAAGGCCACGGCTTTCCTCGAAGCATTGCAGCCAGATTTCAAGGCGTATCAGGAACAAGTACTCAAGAATGCCAGCATCATGGCGCAAACCCTGGCAGAGCGCGGTCTGCGCATTATCTCCGGCCGCACTGAGTCGCATGTATTTCTGGTGGACCTGCGTCCCAAGAACCTGACCGGCAAGGCGGCGGATGCTTACCTCGGCCAGGCCCACATCACCGTGAACAAGAACGCGATCCCGAATGACCCGGAAAGCCCGTTTGTTACCTCCGGCATACGTATCGGTTCGCCAGCCATCACCACGCGCGGCTTCAAGGAAGAAGAAGCCCGTCTGGTGGCCAACCTGATTGCCGATGTGCTGGACAACCCGACCGATGAAGCCGTGATTGCTGCGACCAAGGCCAAGGTACACGCCTTGACCAGCCGCTTCCCGGTATACGGCGCTTAATTCCCGCCCATCACCATCGCGACACATGAAAGGGGACATGTGAAACATCAGGCTGGCGGGTCCATATCCATGGATGAGGCTAAACCTCGTTCATGGGCAGAAGTTCTGCTGCCTGGGTTTCATCCCTTTCACCGCCTTGCGTTTAACCTGCCTGGTCAACTCTCATGAAGTGTCCTTTTTGCGGTACCGATGACACCCAGGTCATTGATTCCCGGGTGAATGAAGAAGGCAACTCCATCCGTCGCCGTCGCCGTTGTGCGGCCTGCGACAAGCGCTTTACCACCTACGAAACCGCCGAGCTGCATCTGCCGCAAGTGGTCAAGCAGAATGGCAACCGCGAGGAATTCAATCGCGACAAGCTGCGGCTTTCTTTTACCCGTGCCTTGCACAAGCGCCCCGTACCTACCGAATATGTAGACCGCGCCATCGAGCACATCGTGCAAAAGCTGCTGGCCAAAGGCGAGCGCGAAATCATGGCGCGCGATCTCGGCGAGAGCGTGATGCAGGAGCTGCGCCTGATGGACAAGGTGGCCTATGTGCGCTTCGCCTCGGTGTATCGCAGCTTCCAGGATGTCGACGATTTCAGTGATGTGATTCGCGACCTGGACAAGCCCCACCGTCGCCTGACAGACCCCGCCGGAGAATAAGCCCGTGTTCAGCGCGCTGGATCATCAGATGATGGCGCGAGCCCTGCGGCTGGCAGAGCAGGGCCTCTACACCACCACTCCCAACCCCCGCGTCGGCTGCGTGATCGTCAAGGACGGTCAGATTGTCGGCGAAGGCGCGCATCTGAAAGCCGGCGAGCCGCATGCCGAAGTACATGCCCTGCGGCAGGCAGGCGATCTCGCGCAAGGCGCCGATGCCTATGTCACGCTTGAACCCTGCAGCCACCATGGACGTACACCGCCGTGCGCTGACGCCTTGATCAAGGCCGGTGTGAAGCGCGTGGTCGCCGCCATGCAAGACCCTAACCCCCAGGTCGCCGGAAGCGGTTTGCAGCGCCTGCAAGCGCAAGGCATTGCCGTGCAGTCCGGTTTGCTGGAGGCGCAGGCGCGCAGCCTGAATGCCGGATTCATTTCGCGCATGACGCGCCGCCGTCCCTTTGTGCGCAGCAAGATCGCCGCCAGCCTGGATGGCGCCACCGCCTTGCAAAATGGCATCAGCCAATGGATTACCGGCCCTGAGGCCCGCAAGGACGTGCAACACTGGCGCGCGCAATCCTGCGTCATGCTGACTGGCATAGGCACCGTGCTGGCCGATGACCCGCAACTCAGCGTGCGGGATGAAGCCGGAGAGCTGCAAGGCCGCCAGCCGCTGCGCGTGATTGTGGATAGTCATCTGCAGATTTCACCGCAGGCGCGCATTCTCCAAGGCGGTAATGCCCTCATCGTCTACGGCAGCGCCAGCGCGGACCGTATCGCGGCCCTGTGCCAGCATGGAGTAGAGTTGATGCATTTGCCCGACCATCAGTCGCGCGTCAGCCTCGATAGCCTGCTGGAACTCCTGGCGAGCCGGGGCATCAATGAAGTGATGGTGGAAGCAGGCGCCACGCTGAATGGGGCCTTGCTGCATGGCGGACTGATTGATCAACTGATTCTGTATTACGCCCCCAAGCTGCTGGGCGCCGATGCCCGTGGCATGTTTGGACTGCCCATGTTGCAAAGCATGGCGGCCCGCATTGATCTGGATATTACCGATATGCGGCAGATAGGCCGCGACATCCGTTTGCTGGCAACGCCGCACCCGCCACAACCCTGAATCACCAAGGTCCGCTACACGGACACCTCACCCCGGGAGAAGCCGCGCGTGCTTGTCGATACCCATTGCCATCTTGATGCGTCAGAGTTCGATGACGACCGGGCAGACATCGCCGTGCGCGCGCAGGATGCTGGCGTTGCGCGCATCGTGGTGCCGGCGGTAGAGGCGGCAAATTTCACCATCGTGCAGGCATTAGCCGCCGAATTTCCCTGGTGCCGCTACGCGCTGGGCATACACCCGCTGTTTATTCCCCGCGCCAAAGAAGAGGATATCGATGCGCTGAAACAGCAGCTGGAGCAACGCCTGCCCGTGGCCATTGGCGAAATCGGCCTCGATCTCTTCATCCCCAACCCGGATATCGAACGCCAGCAGGCTTTTTTCGTGGCGCAGCTCAAACTGGCGCGTGACTTTGATCTGCCGGTCATTCTGCATGTGCGCAAATCCAGCGATCTGATCCTCAAGCACTTGCGCCGCATAGGCGTAAAGGGCGGCATTGCCCATGCCTTCAATGGCAGTTTTCAACAGGCAGAGCGCTTTATGGAGATGGGCTTCAAGCTCGGCTTTGGCGGCGCCATGACCTATGACCGCGCCCTGCATATTCGCGAGCTGGCCCGGAAACTGCCGCTGGAAGCCATCGTGCTGGAAACCGATGCCCCCGATATTGCGCCCGAATGGCTGGGACATCGTGGCCGTAACAACCCGCACGAGTTGCCTGCCATTGCTCAGGTACTGGCGGATTTGCGTGGCCTGCCGTTGGCAGAAGTCATTGCTGCGACAGGCAAAAATGCCCTGGAAGCCTTGCCTGCGATAGCCTAGTTATGCACATGAGCTCATGTGCTACATTAACTTGAAGCGAAAAACCTTAACAATCCAATGACATAACATAAGTCATTGATTTTAAATGGTTATTTATAAGACTATTTTTTAGGCGTTTTAAAAAATCCCTTACGGCAGCCATAGTTACATTTTTAAGTCACAGCTGTTCACAGTTTTATCCACAGAAATTGTGGATGGATAGTTGAGTGCGGGTGAACCTTACTCCTACTGATCGGTGAGCGGTACCAGGGAATGTGCAAACACCCATTCACTGTACGTCTGTTTTTTTTCAAAATCTTTGTATCGTGTTGGAAAACCGTAGCGTTTTATCGGGCGCTGTACCCCAAGACTATAGACACCCATGATGTTATTGAACTGATCAAGCACTAGCCCCCAATCCTCGGCACCGGTCATGGGGTCACGAGGTATTTTGCGAAGATGGCGTTTTGTGTTGGGGAAGCGTGTATCGTTTAACAAGGCACTCAACGAAGCAGGGTGTTGTTTTACCAGGCCAGGGGATTGATCATAATATTGTTCGATGGCTTCTCTTAGCTTGTCGCCTGTTTTCAGCAATTCTTTTTCTCGTTGCCGCTGAGCGTCTTGCGAATAGACCAACGCAGCCTGACTCAACATTAATCCTATCAGTACAAGCAACACCAGCAACCATAGCAAGGCATAGCCTGCCAGCGTCTTCTTACCAGTCCGAATAGGCACTGCCATCCTCCGCAATATCAGTTGAGCCGCTGTGTATATCGTAAATTAAGCCTTTTGTTTCCGGGTCCGCAGGGGAAACGACAGTCCAGGTTTGCGTGCTTTTGGTGATGGGGTCTTCCGGGATGCTGCGCAAGTATTTTCCCTGGACCAAGTCTTCCAGCGTTTCTGGATATGCGGCGTTGTCGGCGTAGTACTTGTCGATCGCCTCCCGCATGGTGATCAGATCATGCTTGAGCGAGGTTTCCTGAGCGCGGCTGATCGTATCGAAGTAACGGGGCGCTACCAGACTGAGCAGTGTGGCGATGATCGCCAGCACGACCAACACCTCAATAAGCGTAAATCCCTTGCGTTTATGCATCACCACTCCCGGTAAGGCCGTTTGTCCAGCCCCTTGTCACGTGAAAGCGAGTAGACGTCATATACATCGTCGCCAGGCTGCGGTTCATCAAATGAGCTGGCATAACTGCGCTTGCCCCAAGTCGCTTCAGGGTCTGTTTCGCTCGCCGGGGCAAAAGGGTCTCGCGGGATGCTACGCAGAAAGTAGAGCTTGCGCTTTTTAGGGTCGCGCTGGTTTTCTACGCCTTTCACCAGGGTCTGCAAATTCGGCGGATAACCGGACTGCTCAGGATTTTTCTTGATTAATCCTTCGTCCCCGGCTTTCTTGTAAGCATCCAGTGCATCGCGAATCTGCCACAGCGCCCGTCGCAATTCCTGTTCTTTGCTGCGCTTCATGGTCATTTGCACCATGGGCGCTGCCGAACTGAGAATGAGGGCGAGCAATACCAGTGTGACTAGCAGTTCAATCAGGGTGAAACCCCGCATACGTGGCATTTTCATGATCAAGGAGCAGGAGGAGCACTGATCTGGTCAATTGGCCGCATCACGGCAGCGGCTTTTTCGTCCCGTGCATTGCCTGCTTGGCTGTCCTGAACTTGTGGCGTAACGATGACTTGCGTCTGAGAGCCAAGATCTTGTGCAGCCCGTCCTGTCTTGCTTGTGCCGCGGTCCACGCCTGCCGGGAAGGCGGTGTACATGGCATCTGCCGGAGTAATGTTGCTGATGATGCGGGGTGTGATCAGCAGGGCGATTTCCTTTTTGGTGCGATCGGTGTTGCGGTCGGTGAACAGTTTGCCGATCAGCGGCAGGTTGGCCAGCCCCGGTACCTTGTTGGAAATCTTCTGTTCGTCATCGCGCAGCAGGCCCGCCAATACCTGTGTTTCGCCGTTTTTGAGGCGAAGCATGGTATTGGCGTTACGCGTGCCTATGGTATAGGTCACGGTGCCTGAGCTGGAGGTGATCTTGTCGGTCTGGTTGCTGACCTCGAGGCCCACCTTGATCGAAACTTCGTCATTCAGCAGCACGGTAGGCTCCACATCCAGCTTGATGCCCACCTCGATATAACTGACCGACTGCGACACAAAGCCGGTGGAGTTGGCGATGCTGGTCAGCACCGGGATACGGTCACCCACGTGAATCTTGGCTTTTTCACGATTTTTGACACGGATGCGCGGATTGGCCAGCAGGTTGGTGTCGGTATCCTGCTGCAAGAGATTCAGCGCCAATACCGGGTCGCTGATGCTGAATACCCCAAGGTCCGAGTTGAAGTTTTTAAGCTCACGCACAGTCAGCTCACCTGGGCTCAAGGTCGTGGTGCCATTCACCGTATCGCGACCCTGCACGCCCACACTCACGGCGCTGGGGTAACGGATGCCGATGGCTTCCAGGCTGCGGCGGTTGATCTCCAGCACTTCCACCTCCAGCACTACTTCCGGCTCTGCCATGTCCTGCGACATGATCAGCTTTTCGGCGGTGCGGATCGCCTCGGGCGTATCGCGCATGACCAGCGTGTTCAGCTTTTCATCGATGTAAACATCCTTGCTTTTCACCACGGTCTTGATCATGTTCATGGCTTTTTTGGCCTCGGTATTGCCGAGGTAAAAGCTGCGCACATACATTTCCTGGTATTCCTGGCTGCGGCTCAGGGGGTAGATCATCAGCGTATTGTCATTTAGCACCTTCTTGGCCAGCTGGTTGCTGGTAAGGATTACTTCGATGGCGTCTTCAATGGGCGTATTGCGCAGGAACAGGCTGGTGCGCTGGTCATTCGGCATGTCGTGGTCGTAGGTAAAGTTGATGCCCGCCGCCTTGGAAATAAACTCGAACACCGACTTGATCGGCACATCCTTGAACTCCAGGGTGATGGGCTGCTTGAACGCCGACTTGATCAGTGGCGGGTTGGCAATCTTGTCGATGCGTTTCTGTTCGATATCTTCAAACATGGCCCGCGCCGCCACATGGTTGCTTTCTTCCGCCAGCACGGCGCGGGTGATGTTCTGCGCGCCCTCGCTATCGCCAGCCTTGAGCAAAGCCTGCGCGCGCTGCAGCATGGCATCGTGACGGGCCGCATTGTTGAGCTGGCGCAAGCCTTCCTGCGCACGCTGGTTCTGATTGTCCAGGGCCAATACGCGGTAATAGCCTGCCTCGGCTTCTGTCATGCGGCCTTGCTGCTTGTTCTGGTCGGCTTCTTTCAGCAGCAGGGTCAGCTGCATGTCCTGTTGCTGTTTCAGGTAGGCGCGGTACTGCGGATTGTCGGGGAAGGTGCGGAGCAGCTCGCGCAGGCGGGCGATGCCGCCTTCAATATCTCCGGCATTTACCAGCTTGCGGGCTTCCTGAAATTCGGCATTGCCTTGCTGCACCTTTTTTTCCTGCGCGGAACAGGCGGCCAGCCCCAGCATCAATGCAACAACAACAGCGCGATAAGGGCGGGGCAATTTCAATTGATATCTCCAATCATCATGGGAACTTCGGTATTCAATGGGCGGTAGCTCATGATCATCTGCGGCGGCTCTATGCGTTTTACCTGCCATTTGCCGATGACATCGCCTTCGCGCACGGTGTAATTCAATGCGCCCTTGCTGAGAAACACCGTCAGCTGGCCGTTGTTAACCAGCTTGCCCGCATAGATGAATGGCAAGGCCGGCGTTTGCGGCACGGGTGGAGCTTCCTGCGCCTGGGCAGACTCAGGGGGCTCTGGCATTTCCAGATTGAACAGGTTGGGAATAGGCTCATCGCTGGTGCGTTGGCTCAGCTTGCGGATATCCAGTTCGTCGTTATCCGCGGCTTCCTCACCGCGCGAGCCGGAGGCGAATACCTGGCGTTCGGGTTTTATTGCGGTAGCGGGCTTGCCAGGTTTGCTGACCTTAGGCCTTGCCGCGGCAACATCCGCTTCAGGTTCGTTGATGGATGTCCACACGGTGGCGCCCAGTGTCAGCGCCAGGCCCAGCCAGATCGCATATCGGGAAACAGGCGTGCGTTCGCTCATGACTGACCCCGCTGCAAAAATACGGTAAAGCGCAGACGGGCTTCCAGTGCTTCGGTATTGATATCCTGGCGTTTCAGCGTGATCTCGTTGAGCGCCGCTGATGGTATGCGCTGCAATACCTGGTTGGCAAAGCTGCGTATCTGCACATAGTTTCCACGCACTGGCAGGGTGATCTGATAACGGGTAAAGGCCGCGGCTGGGCTGCGTGCCAGAGAGTAGTCGGCTTTTTCCGGTACCAGTTGATGCTCGGTGGCGGTGGTCAGTATGACGCCCAGCAGGCGGGTGGCTTCTTTTTCCGCGGGCAAAAAGCCATAAAAGGTATTGAGCGTGGCCTGTGGGGAGCGATCCACAAAGCGGGCCTGATGTTGTGGCATGGTGGCGCGCAAGACGTCCAGCTCCTGCTCACGCTGTGCCAGATGCGTATTGCCTGGCACCAGCCAGCCTAGTACCAGGGCCGCGCTGATCACCAGCAGGACCAGCCCGAGAAGCCCCTGCCAGCCCAGCTGGCGCGCCTGGTACTGCAGCCAGGCCATGATGGCATGCTGGTTTACTGTACCCATGCGGCCTCCACAACAAAATGCACGGGCATGGGGCTGCCTTCGCTGCGTTCATGGGTCAGTAAAAACACATCCTGCAATACCGGTTGTGCTGCCAGTTTTTGCACGTAGCTCAGCATGCCTTCCACGTCCATCGCCTCGGCGGTAATGCGGATTTTTCGCAGCCTGGCATTGGGCTCAATCGCCAGCAGCTTGACCTCGGGCGTATTCAGGCCTTCCAGGGTTTTAAACAGCGGCCGCCAGGGCAGTGCCAACTCGGCCATCACGGTTTTTACCGCGGCAATCTCATCGCGCTTGGCGGCGTTTTCCTTGCCACTCAGCGAGAGACTGCTGGTGTTGCGGCGTGGCTGCTGCCATTGCTGCAGATCCTGTTCCAGCTTGCGCTGCTGTTCGTCAAGTTGTTGCCAGGCAATGCCGGTGGCGACAGCGGCCGCGCCGCCGATCAGCAACAGCAGACGGGCAAGCGAGGTTTGCGCGTGGGCAGGGCGCCCATGATTGAGTACCAGGGTTTTCATGATGCGGTCTCCGCCAGCCCAGGCTGGCGTACAAAAGGAATTTCACGGCTGAACTGCTGCAGCGCACGGCCACTGATATGCACGCGCGGCGCACCCGGTTCAGCGCTGTAGACGACCACAGGCCATGGCTGGCTATCGAGCCCGGCCAATATCGCATCCCGCTGAATCAGGGCGGGCAGGGCGTCAACATGGGCACTGTGGCACTGCACGCTGCGCCATTGCTTGTCCTGTTGCAGCAGCACGGCAATCCGCCCCTGCTCCAGCACCGCGAGGCATAAGCCGGATGCGCTGGTATTGCCGCGCTTGCCTTTGCCTGCACGCTTGCTGCGCTGGCGAGCGGTCTCGTTAATGGCCTGCATCAATAGTGGGTGTATGTGTTGCAGCCGCATGCCCGCTTCGGCGAAACAGTGCTGCAAGGCTTGCAGCAGGGCGGGGTCGACGCCACTGGCGATGGCGGCCTGTCCATAGCCCGTCGGGCTGACGCGCAGATCCCATTGCCGGGCAGGCTCGCCATAAGCCTGGGTAAAGCAGTGGCGCACAAAGGCGTGTTTTTCTTCCGGCCGGCTGAGGCTGGCGTTCCAGGGAATCAGCACATAGCGCACCAGATGATTGGAGAGCACGACACGCGGCTGGCAGCCTTGCCAGGCCTGATCGCGTAGCGCCAGAGCCAGTTGGGTGAGGGCGGCTTGCCAGATGGCAGGGGCGGGTATGCCGGCATCACCGGCCATGGCAGGGGACGGGCGGGCAATGGTGATCACGTCTTCGCATATCACGCGCTGTTTGCGCCAGCCACCCAGGCGCGTCAGCACCAGCTGGTGCGGCTGTACCAGCACGCGCAATTCGTCGCGCCCCAGCTTGCCTATGAGCGGCAGGCGCGAGAGCAGGCCAGAGGCGCCGCCTGTGTAAAGGCCAGAAGATATGTTAGACCAGCGAGGTGACACGGTTGATCTCCAGTAAGGTAGTTTCGCCACGCCGCACCATATCCAGCGCGGCTTCGCGCATGGTGCGGGTACCGTTGGCGCGGGCGGCTTCCTTTACCTTGCGCACGGGTTCGCGGGTGACGATCAATTCGCGGATCAAATCATTGAATACCAGCAATTCGGCCACCGCCTTGCGGCCCTTGTAGCCAGTGCCGTGGCAATGGCCACAGCCCTGCCCGCTGCGGAAGTGAAAGCTGGGCAGCATGTCAGCAGTTACGCCGGATTTGGCCAGCAGCTCGTCGTCCGGCATGTCATCCACCGCGCAGTGCGGGCAGATGATGCGCACCAGCCGCTGCGCCATGATGCCGTTGATGGCAGACACAAAGCTGTAGGGGTCGACGTTCATGTTGGTAAAGCGGCCGATCACGTCAAACACATTGTTGGCGTGCACCGTGGTCAGTACCAGGTGGCCGGTGAGGGCAGACTGCACGGCAATCTGCGCGGTTTCGGAATCGCGGATTTCGCCCACCATGATCTTGTCCGGGTCGTGCCGCAAAATGCTGCGCAGGCCGCGGGCAAAGGTCAGGCCTTTTTTCTCGTTAACGGGAATCTGCAGCACGCCAGGCAGCTGATATTCCACTGGGTCTTCAATGGTGACGATCTTGTCCTGGCCGTTATTGATTTCGGAGATGATGCCGTACAGCGTGGTGGTCTTGCCTGAGCCAGTGGGGCCGGTGACCAGCAGCATGCCGTAGGGCTCCTCGGCCAGCAGGCGGAAGCGCGCCATGATGGATTCTTCAAAGCCCAGCACTTCCATGCTGAGGCCCTTGGCCTGATCGGTGACGGCCTTGCGGTCCAGAATCCGCAACACGGCATCTTCGCCAAACACGCTGGGCATGATGGACACGCGCAAATCCACTTCGCGTCCCATGGCCATGACCTTGAAGCGGCCATCCTGCGGCACGCGGCGCTCGGCAATATCCAGCTCGGACATGACCTTGATGCGTGAAATCGCCTGCTCGGCCTGCGTTATCCCCTGCACGCTGCCCACCATGTTCAGCACCCCGTCGATGCGGTATTTGATGGTGAGGCCGTGGGGATCGGTTTCCATGTGGATATCGCTGGCACCGGCCTTGAGCGCGTCATACAGCGTCGAACGCACCAGCTTCACCACCGGGCTGGTGTCTTCCGAGATGGAGCGTAGCGAAATATCTTCTATGCCGCTGTTGCCGCTTTCGGCATCGCCATGCTCCGGCAGAATGCCATCCATGGCACGCATGCTTTCTTCAAAGCGGGCGAGGTAGGCGGCAAAATCCTTGCGGTGCGCCAGTGCCCAGTGGGCGGGCTCCGCCAGGCGCAGCTCCATGCGGCCATGCAGGTAAGGGTCCAGCGGGTTGGCGCAGACCATATGCAGCTGGCCGTCATCATCGCGCAGGGCAACGCATTCCTGCTTGCTGGCTTCGGCATAGGGCAGCAGGGCAAAATCCGGTGTCAGCAAGTGCAGCTCGGCCATGGGCAATACGGGGTAATGCAGCAGGGCGCCCAGTGCCTGGGCAAAGCTATCGGCATCCAGCGCCGAGAGTTCTTCCAGCACATCCAGCACATGGCGCTGGCTTTGGCTGGCAAGCTGGCGTGCCTGCTCTACCTGTGCCAGTGTGAGTTGGGCAGGCGGGCTCATGATGTCGTTACCTGTGCTTTGCGCGGCAAGCTGATCAAGCGCGGGCGATAACATGGCGTCCAGAGGTTGGTTCATTGAATATTCCCCGCCAGTTCAAAAATCGGCATATACATCAGCACCACCACCACGCCGATCACCAGGCCGATCACCACCATCAGCAAGGGCTCCAGCAGGCGGGTAAACCAATCCACAGCACGGGCGATTTCTTCATCGTAAAACACGCCTATGCGTTCCATCATCTCGCCCATGCGGCCGGTGCGTTCACCCACGCGCAGCATGCGGATGGCGATGGACGTTGTCATGCCATGTTCTTCCATGGCGCTGGAGAGTGGCTTGCCTTCGCGAATGTCGCGCTCGACCAGGGCCAGACTATTGCGCAGTGCTGGTTGCAACAGCGAAGACACCATCTGCATCGCGGTGACCAGCGGAATGCCGCCGCGCAGCAGCATGCCCAGCGTGCGGTAAAAACGCGCCAGCTGATAAATGCGCATGGTTTCGCCCAGCGCGGGGATCTTCCACACCTGATTCATGATGGCGGCCCGCACGGCCTGGCGGCTCAGCACATAGCCCAGCACGCTCACCACGGCAATAAATCCGAGAAACACCTGCTGGCCGTGCTCTTGCAGCAAACGGCCCCAGGCCAACAATACTTGTGACATCCACGGCAGGTCATTGCCTGCGCTTTCATAAATCGTGCTGAACTTGGGCACGACATAACCCAGCAAAAACAGCATCACCAGCCCGCCGACAATAATCAGCAGTACCGGGTAAATGGAGGCGGTGACGATCTTCTTGCGCACGGCATCCAGCTGACCCTGATACGTCACATGGCGGCCCAGTGCCTGCACCATGTCGCCCGTGCGTTCGCTGCTGCGGATCAGCGCCACATACAGCGCGGGGAATACCTGTGGAAAGCGCTCCAGTGCGCTCGATAGCGGCAGGCCTTCATACAGCGCGGCCATGACTTGAGTCAGGATGGTTTTGGAGTCGGCATTGGCTTCTTTTTCTGCCAGCGCCTCTATCGCCTCCACCAGGCTCAGGCCCGAATCCAGCAGCGACAATAACTCCTGGCTGAACAGCATCAGGTTGAATTTCTGCTTGCCCAGGCCACGCGCCACCGCCAGCTTGCCCTGCGCCTTGGTCGCCAGCACGCTATAGCCTTGAGCCTCAGCCTGCAGCTGGGCTTGTATCGCATCGCTCGCATCCAGCACCAGCGATTGAATCTGCTGCCCGCGGGCTACTTTCAGTTCAAATTTCATGGCAGCTCAACTCTCATCACGCTTCAATTTCATATACTTGAAAGGCATATCCACAAATCGCGCCCCATGTCAGCGCGTTAACTGCACACATGCATTTCTGTGTCGCTTTACCACACCTGCGGTAGGCCACCTGGCCGCTACCAGTTCACCACATCGGCAAACTCATCATTGCCGCCGGCCTGGCCATCCTTGCCAAACGACCACAGGTCAAATTCCCCATGCTCGCCCGGATATTTGTATTGATAAGGCTTGCCCCAGGGGTCATTCGGCACGGTTTTCTGCAGATAAGGCCCTTGCCATTTCGGTTCATCAGACGGCGCGCTATTCAGCGCTGCCAGCCCCTGCTCCGTGGTCGGGTAATGCCCGGTATCCAGCCGGTATTGATCCAGTGCCTTGCCCAGCGCATCAATCTGCGCCTTGGCCGTTTTCACTTCCGACTTGCCAATCTGCGCAAAATATTTAGGCCCGACATAACCCGCCAGGAGGCCGATGATGACCATGACGACGAGGAGTTCCAGCAGGGTGAAGCCAGCGTTAGCGCGTGGGCTTAAGTGGTATTTCATGCGAATTCCTTGTAATTACTGGCTGATGATGGCGCCCGGCGGAGCATAGCCCGGTAGCGAGATTTCGATGGCATCCTGCCCCTGTCCGGTAGAGCGCAGGCGAATAGCTCCCTCATACTCGCGCGGCTCTGCTGTCGCACATTCCGCTTTGACGTATAGGGTTGAGGTGTAGGGGTAGCTAGTACCGTCAGGATCCTGGGGATTGACATCGGTTGTGAAGTCAACCCAGTTGTCATTAACGGCAGCTTCATGGTCGTGAATGGCAATGGGTTTTTCATTGGCCTTGGAAGGCAGTTTTGGTAATGCGCTATCGCCAGGCATATGGCGTACAGAGGTAAACGTGCGCCCAATGCGGAATACCACCTCGGTTTCACGTGCAGCACGCGGATGGTTGGAGAAAAAATAGGCTGCTTCTACGGATTTACCGGCGAAGCCGCCGCGCACAACGTCATTCAATTCAAACGATTTGCCATTTTTCAGCGTGATGTTTTTTAGCTGGACATGCGTGCCATACAAACAGAACCCATTCTCCGGATTGCGCCAGAGGGTATCGCTGACAGTTGCTACATCGGGATCGGCCTGAACATATTTCTCAGGGACCAGGGCAGATTTTGAGGTATAGGCGACGAGTTTGTATCCTGCGAGCGGGGCCCGCATCACATCACGCATCATGGCCTCGGTGTATACCGCGCATTCGTTTTCTTCAGACGCTGAGGGAGGTGTACTCAAGCCTAGGCCAAAGTCCCCGGTGGTATTGCAGATGCGATAAGCAGATTCACTAAATCCAGCTATCGGAATATCGACAAATCCTAATTTTGCATGTGCCTGATGACTGGTTATGATCAATGAGGTTAACAATAACAAGTGGTTTGTATTCATTTGCTCTACAACATCCTTTTTTCATCTAAACCCTGACGCATCCGCGCCAGGGGGCTTGCGTAACAGTGATTCAACAAAGGTTTAAAAACTGGTATTTGCCCCCGCTGGAACAAAACCAATAGTGCTGATGGTGACCCATGGCTGGGTTTCCTGGCCGGTCTGACGAATTTTCACGCTGTTCGGCAGGGCGACAGGAGGAGCTGAGCTGCATGTACTGCGGACATACATCACGGAGCTATCCGAGGCGGATGCTCCATCTTCATCCGCACCCCCGGAAATATCCAGGGTGAAATCTACCCAGTTAGCGCTGATAGCAGCGGTTTGCTGTGCAGCTGTTGGGTTACCAGGAGGGGTTGGGTAAGTTTGGCCTACGCCATTGATCTCGGTGCTGGCTGCCGGTGCACCACTGGTGAGTGGCTGAGCCAGATAGCCTGTCGCAATAGTGTTTGGGTTGAAATAATTTGCCTGCATTTGTACTGAGGTGTGGGTGCGGCCGATACGGAAGATAGGTGAGTACTCAACAACACTAGGAGGCAAGTAATATCCGGCCTGCAGACTGGTGGAGTTGTTAAAACCCGCAAATGCTATGTCATTGACGGCGAGTTTTTGTGATCCTGTGCGTTGCGGGTGGTAGTCAAAGTCGGCTGCCGCCACGGTGTTCATGCGCAGACGCTTGGCAAAGATGCATTCGGTGTTGGCGGCATTGCGGAATACACGTTCATCCATGAATGCAAGTGATTGGCCGTTGGCCGTGATCGTGCGGGTCAGTGATGTACCGGACACCAGAGTAAAGCCACTTACCGGTGAAGTGTTGATATTGCTGGGGAATACAGCGCAGGTGTTGTTGGCACCCGCAGTTGGAGGAGTGTGGGTGACAGAACCAAAATTGCCCGTCTGGTTGCATAAAGTATAGGCAGAGGTGCCACCACTGGTTACGAAACCCGTGGCGGGTAGAGCGACCAGCCCAGTAGCGTGGCTGGCGGTGGGGATCAAATACAGCGCTATGAACAAGACAGGGTGAACATTCAGTCGTTTCATTATTACGCTCCTTAAATTTGGTTACCCAACCTTCTGGCACGAATGCCAGAAGGTGGTTCTCAGAAACGAGAATTCACTACATTAGAAGCTGGTGTTAGCGCCTGAACGTGCAAAACCAGTTGTGCTAATCGTGACCCATGGTTGAGTCTCTTGGCCGGTTTGGCGAATTTTCACGCTATTAGCCAGCGCAACCGGTGCTGCAGATGTGCATGCAGCACGCACATACAGCATGGAGCTGTCTGGCTCGGTGGTACCGTCCTCATCCTCACCGCCGGTGATATCCATGGTGAAATCAACCCAGTTGGTGCTGATCGCGGCAGTTTGCTGCGCAGCTGTTGGGCTACCTGGGAAGGTTGGATAAGTTTGGCCTACACCATTGATTTCAGTGCTGGCTGCTGGTGCGCCGCTGGTGAGCGGTTGTGCCAGATAACCTGAAGCAATATTGGCAGGATTGCTGCCATCTGCTTGCATTTGCACGGAGGTGTGAGCCCGGCCGATACGGAAGACAGGCGAATCTGAAATGTTGGTGAAGTAATAGCCTGCCTCAGGGGTTGTCGTGCTGCTGAACCCAGCAAGCGCTACATCATTCACTTCCAGTTTTTGAGCGCCAGTCAACTGCGGGTTGTAATCGAAATTGGCGCTGGCGGCAGTGTTCATACGCAGACGCTTGCCGTAGATACACTCCGTGTTGTTGGAATTGCGGAACACGCGCTCTTCAAGGGTGCCAAGAGTCTGGCCATTGGCTGTAATGGTGCGGGTTACCGAAGTGCCAGAAACCAGCGTAAAACCAGAAACAGGCGAAGTGTTGATATTGGACGGGAACACAGCACAAGTGTTGTTTGCACTTGTTGTTGGTGCAGTGAAGTCATCCGAACCAAAATTGCCAGTCTGGTTGCACAGTGTGTAGGCAGAAGTGCCCCCGGCAGTTGAAAACCCTGTAGATGGGAGACCAACCAGACCGGTAGCTTGGGCAGCGCCCGAGACCACACCCAGAACGGCAACAATAGCGGCATGCAAAGACAAGTTTCTCATTACTATCTCCTATAGTTACAATAGGCAGGCATTTGTGGCTGCCCGCTTCACCAATTCACCTCAATCAGCATTAGGGCCTGTAAAACGCTAAGTTGATTGCGGATGAATATTGCAGGGGGCAGTCACAATGCCCCTTTCCCCCTTTAAAACCATAAAATTCCCTAAAAATCATACGTGAGGCTGACCCAGGCAGCTCTAGGCGCACCCGGCGCCAGGAAGGTGCTGCTTCGCCATTCGCTGGAGTTGTAGTTAAAGCCTCCGGTGCCTATCAGACCGTTGGTGGATGGGGAGAACGGATTAAGGCCCAAACGCCCCGCACTGTAGTATTCCCGGTCAAACAGATTATTAACCTGCAGACGCAGGGTCAGGTTCTTGTCCAGTTTGTAGCTGGTATGGAAGTTGAATACGGCATAGCCTGGTGTTTTGCCTGGAAAGCGCACATTGGGCCGGTTGATAGTGTAACTACAGGTCGCGTTGGAGCCGTATAGCACCCCATAATCATTTACGGCTCTATCTCCACACCCTCCCACCAGAGGCAAGGATTCGCCTTCACGGTGTTTGTTATTTTCGTTGCCGCGCACAAAAGCTTCGGAGTGCATCACGGCAGTGATGCCCATAGACCAGTTGTCGGTAATGTCATAGCTGAAACTTGCATTCAGGTTATGCAACGGCACACCGGGAATACGGTCTCCCGGACGCACATGAATTTGCTGATAGCCCGTAGGTGTTAGTGAACTTGCCAGACCATCTCGTTGAATGACATTGCCAGCACTGCTGTTGTTGGGGCTTGCCGTCAGGAAGTCATCCTGAAAGGTTGCATCAGTCAAAGAGTAATTAACACGGAAGCTAGCCCGCCCCGATTTGCCTTGCAGGCCCATTTCTACCCCCTGCCTGCGAGTAGCCCCTACATTCTGGAAATAACTGCGGTCGGGCGTGAACGATACAAAGTAAATATCATCTTCCAGATTAGATTGGTACACGCTGGCATTCCACTGAATATCTTCGGTGATATAGCCACGTGCACCAAACTCCAGAGTCTTGGAGATGACTTGTTTTAAATATGGATCGCCCGACAACGTGCTTGGCAAACTGCAAAAGCGCCGTTCGACCAGAGAGCGCGGCATGGTACTAATCACATTGCCCGCCGTATCATAGTTAGGGACAGGGGTGTCGTCGTATGCGCACCCTAGTTCAATCACCGAGGGGGTGCGAGCTCCTTGACTCCAGTTGCCATAGACATTCAACTTTTCATTGACTTGCCATGTGCCGCCAAATGATGGATTTAAAGAGTAGTAGCTAAACTTTTCCGTTTCTGCTGAACCAATCAGGCCTCTGCCCGCAGCATATTCGGGTGTGAAGTAATTGATCTCTCCGGAAGGGCATTCATCTGCGGTAATCGTGCCGTCATTGTTATTATCCGTACATAAGACGCCTAAACTGTAAAAGTTAAGGAACGAGGCCGGGCCATTCAGGCCAAGGATATTGTTGGTGGCCAGAACATTGCGTACGCGTGTGGCGTTGTAGCGCAATGAAGTATTGAAGTTAAGGTTTTTCGTGGGTGACCAAGTCTCGCTGGCATACAGGCTCTTGGTAATGCTGGTGCCGTTGAAGTCATTCAGCCCCAGACCATAAGAGGCTGCCGCGTATTCATAGCCTATGCGGTCTGCGGCCAGATAAGCGTTGCGGTTAGCATCCAGAAGCCCCAGTTGCTGCTTGCTGTTGTAGTCCGCCCCTGCGCTGTCGATAGAGGCACCCACCATGAACTTGTGCTTTTCCAGATTCCAGTTAAGTTGCAGCGAAGCGCCATCAGTAATCTGGTCGATCTGGGTGTTGGTGATGACAGCTGTGGGCGTGCAATTATTGCCTTGGGCATCACAGGCATAACCTGGGCCTGTGCCTCGTCCTGTTCCCGAGTTCGCGTCTGCTCCATCGCGGTTAATGCCGCGGCTGCCTACTGAAGTGTCATTTCTGACGATGAGTCCAAGTGGTTTTCCTAACCCAGGGTTGGCTGAGTTGAACTGACCGAGCTTGGGCGCCGAAGCGATGATGTTCCCATCCTGATCTCGCTCATAAATCAAATAGTCGTCCGGATTAATCGCATTTGCGCCAACATAGACAATGAACCCACTATTATCCAGATAGTTGCCATTCAAATAGCCTTCTGAAACACCCCCTACACTGTAGGTATAAGCTTGCCCACCCTGATTATTGATAACACTGGTAAAACCATATTTTTGCGAAATGCCATCCCAGTTATTTGGAAAAGATCGATTAGCCCACATCTCTTTTATATATTGGTTATATTGAGAGGGCAGGGTTGGGTTTAAGGTTGAGTTCGGATTCGCCCCCCATTGAAGTGCTTGACGAACCACATTGCCTTCGGAGTCGATAACATCGACCGTACCTTGCCCCGCGACCGCTGGCGAGTTTGCATCCGTGCCTATGGCCAGATTGTTAGGATCAAATGCTGTGTTTTCAGAGCCATCGGACAGGAATTGGGGATTGCCATGGATATCAAGCAAGTAACCTTCCGTTGTCGCGGCCACATTGTAGACTGTGGCTTGAAGGTCTGGCAGACCATCACGATCATAGTCGGTAAAGCCAGCTGATACTTTTTCTCCAGCCTCCGCGCGACGGGTGACTGTTCCGCTGATATTGGTATTGACATCGCCAGTGCTACCGTGGCGTTTGCTGTCACGTCGATACACCTGGGCCGTGACGTTAAAGGTGTCGCTGACATCCCAGATGCCGCTCAGTTGAAACTGCGCCAGTGTATTTCTGGTGATATCCGGCGAGGTAAATACCTGAGAGTTGTCTTGCATTGCCATCTCGGTCGGCAGCATGCCGTTACCCACCAATTTGTTTTGCGCTAGCAGGGTGGCAAAGCTCAATCGCAGGTTTTCATTCTGCCATTCCGCTTTGCCGAACACTTGATTCACCCGTGAAGGGGAGTTGTCGCGCCAGCCATCTTCCATGAATAGATTGGCCGATAAAAAACCGGCAATCACGCCGTTATTTCCGCCCCATGAGGCCTGTAATTGCTTGCGGCCAAAGGATCCGGTCAGGATCTGTGTTGATCCGCCGACATCAGTAAAGCCACTTTTGGTTCGCATGGAGATGGCGCCACCCAGTGTTCCCAGACCAAATACCGGGTTACCGCCGGGGAACACATCGATCGAGCTCAATGCGTTAAGCGGGATCATGTCCCAGTTCACGACATCGCCAAATGGTTCATTAACCCGAACGCCATCAACAAACACGGATAAGCCCTGTGCCGTGCCGATTTGAGGGCTTGCAGTAAAGCCGCGATAAGTGACATCCATTTGAAAGGGGTTGCTCTGGTAATCATTGACATTGACCGATTGCAATTTTGTGTTCATCAAATCAGTGATACTTAAGGCATTGGCTTCTTTGATTTCCTTGGCCGAGATGCTCTGCACATTGCCGGGAATCTCTTCCTTGGTGAGTCCCAGCCCTGGCAGGGGTCCCACTTCATACAGCCGTTTTGCCCGCACCTGAATCTCCTGGAGTTTCATTGCTGAACTTTCACCGGGTAGAGCATTCGGGTTATTTTCTGGTTGGGTTGATACCCCGTTTTGCTCATCGGTACCTGCAGCCAGCAAGATGCCTTTGGATACATTAAAGCTGGACGCTTGCGCGGGTAGTTGCGCTAACGCATCCTGTTTGTTGGTTTTTGCTGCGTTGGCATATTCCTCTTCAATATCCACGGCGTGAGCTTGGGTACACAGTGCGATACAGTAAGCCCCTATTGCTCGGGAAATTTTCCCGGTTTTCTTTTGAGGAAAATGTGATTGGAAATCCTGATTTTTTTGCTGCATGCTGCCCCATAGGGCAAGCTTTTGGCCTTGTTTTGAGCCTTTTTTTATTGTCTGGTTATATGTTTTTTGAAATTGCATTTACATCCCTCCACGATAATCATGAAGGGGCAAGAGATGTGCCAAATGTAAAAATATGTAACTAAATAATAGAAAAAATCATATAAATTAAAAGGTTGATGTTTCGATGGATTGTAAAAAGTTGTAATGCCTAAAATTGCGAAGGTGGTTGGTAGTAGCCAAATTGGCTGAAGATATGCAGCCAATTTGGCTGATAGTAACCAGCACGCGAAAAAGTTCTAACGGTGCAAGTGATCGGGAAAATTTCCCGATGAAAGCTAGGCGGGCGAGCGTAAGTCTGGCAGCGCGTTCGTGGGGGAGAGGTCTGTGTAAAAAGGCGATGTCAAATCACGTCTGCGGATGGAAATAGCAACACAAATGTAAAAAGCCTGTTAAGCAGCAAGGCTTTATGAAATTGGTGTAAAAACCGCTTGCCATGCGGGTAAAACAGTGCTTCTTGAATTCATTTATACACACCACCTAAAGTGTTACATTAACTCGTGTAAAAAAATGATACAAATCCAATAACATACGAATTTATTTATAATAAACAACGAGTTGCAAATAAGTTCAAAAAATAAGCGATTTAAAAAAGTCCTTATAAATGCAATGGTTACATTTTTAAGTCACAGCTATCCACATAATTATCCACAGATTTTGTGGATAGGAATATTTCGTATTTGGCACCCTTTCAAATGAAAATAAATCAAGCTTTTTTTCGTACTATTTGGCCGGTGGTGGAAGGCGGGGCGGTGGAGATTATCGACCAGACCCAGCTGCCGCACCGCTTGCATATCGCCCGCATCGAAACCGTGGATGAGATGGTGCATGCCATCAAGCACATGCAGGTGCGCGGGGCGCCTTTGATCGGTGCTGCTGCGGCGTATGGCATGGCCTTGGGTATTGTCGATGGCGCGCTGGATGGCGATGTTGAGCGCACTGGCGAAGTCTTGTTGCAGAGCAGGCCAACCGCAGTAAACCTGCGTTGGGCGGTGCAGCGCATGCAGCGCGTGCTTTTGGCCTTGCCGGTGGAGGAACGTGCAGTTGCGGCCTGGCGCGAGGCGGCGGTGATTTGCGATGAAGATGTCGCGCTGAATCAGGCCATAGGCCAGCATGGTTTGAGCATGCTGCGTGCGTTGGCGAGTGCGCATGGTCGCGGCTCTGCGGCGCAACCCTTGCAGATACTCACGCATTGCAATGCCGGCTGGCTGGCGACGGTGGATTGGGGCACGGCTTTGGCACCCATCTATGCCGCGCACGAGGCTGGGCTGGCGGTGCATGTGTGGGTGGACGAAACCCGGCCGCGCAACCAGGGCGCGGCATTGACCGCCTGGGAGCTGGCGCAGCATGGTGTGCCGCATACCATCATCAGTGACAACGCGGGTGGGCACCTGATGCAGCATGGCAAGGTGGATTGCGTGATCGTGGGGGCCGACAGGGTGACGGCAACAGGCGATGTCTGTAACAAGATCGGCACCTATCTAAAGGCGCTGGCAGCCCATGACAATGAGGTGCCGTTTTATGCGGCTGTGCCATCGCCCACCATAGACTGGAGCATGCAGGATGGACGGCGGGAGATTCCCATAGAAGAGCGCGATGCCGATGAGGTGCACTATATGCAGGGTGTGACGGCGGATGGGGTAGTGCAACGGCTGCGCATCACGCCGCCGGGGAGTGCGGCCGCCAACCCGGCCTTTGATGTGACACCTGCGCGACTGGTGACGGGGATTATCACCGAGCGGGGCGTTGCCAGCCCGGCTGCATTGCATGCGCTTTTTCATACCTCAGACTGATGGAATGTGGGTGGGCACCGCACCGATACGCAGGCTACAGCAATCCGTGTAAGATCGCAGTTCACGTTCCGGGAGTGAACATCATCATGCTCAGCCAGCGCGAAAACCTGTTGAATACCAGTCGCAAGCTCGTGGAGTTGGGGCTTAACCGTGGCACCTCCGGCAATGCCAGCGTGCGCAGCGATAAAGGGTTTTTCATTACGCCCTCGGGCATGGAAGTCGATGCCATGACCCCGCATGACATGGTGCTGATGGATATGGCTGGCAAACACAAAGCGGGGTGCAAGCCTTCCAGCGAATGGCGTTTCCACCGGGATATTTATCAGGCGCGGCCTGAGGTTGGCGCCGTTATCCATGTGCACTCCACGTTTGCCACCAGCCTGGCTTGCCTGCGTCGCGATATTCCACCTTTTCATTACATGATTGCCGTAGCCGGTGGTAGCGATATTCGCTGTGCGCCCTATGCGCTGTTCGGGTCGCAAGCCCTGTCGGATGCGGCTTTACAAGCCCTGCAGGGTAGGCGCGCCTGCCTGCTGGCGAATCACGGCATGATAGCCTTGGGTGCCACGCTTAAGCAGGCGCTGGATATTGCCCATGAGGTGGAAACCCTGTGCGAGCAATACTGGCGTGCCTTGCAGGTGGGGGAGCCCGTGTTGCTGACTGAAGCCGAAATGGCGGAGGTCTTTGAACAGTTCAAGGGCTATGGGGCATGGGCCGAGCCCTCCCAGGCGGCATCGGCATAAGCTGGCAACACATGCGAGTGCGAAAATGAATACTCAGGAATCGACATGCAAGCCTTATATCTGACCTCCAGCCTGCGCAAGCTTGAGCAACAGTACGCGTCAGAACCGCTGATGGAGCGGGCAGGGCACGCAGTGGCGACCTTGGCCCGCACATTGTTGGCGGAGGGACACAACCGTATTCTGGTGGTCGCCGGCCCCGGCAATAATGGCGGTGATGCGTTTGTCGCCGCGCGCTACCTCAAGGCCTGGTGGCACGAGGTGACGGTGGTATTTGCCGGGCAGCGTGCCAGCCTGCCGCCGGATGCTGCGCATGCTTATGATGGCTGGCTGGAATGCGGGGGCGAGGTGCTGAACACCTGGCCGGAAACGGGAGCCTGGCAACTGGCGATTGATGGCTTGTTTGGCATAGGCTTGCAGCGGCCCCTGACCGGTGAGATGGCGGACCTGGTCGCACGCATCAATGCCCTGAGCGTGCCTGTGCTGGCGATTGATATCCCCAGTGGCCTGGCCGCTGACACCGGCGTCATACTGGGGACGGCGGTTCGTGCGACCCATACCATTACCTTTCTCGGCCGCAAACCCGGGCTCTATACGCTGGATGGCCCAGACCATGCCGGGAAAGTGCATGTGGATTTGCTCGGCTTGCCGCCTTTGCCGGAAGCCGATGGTACCTTGCTGGATGCACCTTTCGCCTTGCCTGCCCGCAGGCGCTTGAATAGTCACAAAGGCAGCAATGGCAGCGCAGGCGTGATTGGTGGTGCGGCCAGCATGACAGGCGCTGCCTTGCTGACCGCCCGTGCGGCGTTGCTGCTCGGCGCTGGGCGTGTTTATGCCGGTCTGCTGGACCCGGCTGCACCTGCGCTGGATGCGGAGTATCCGGAATTGATGCTGCGCGATGCTGACCAATTGCCCACGGTGCATGCCCTGGCAGTGGGGCCAGGCATGGGCCGCTCGCCGCAGGCATACGCGGCCTTGCAGCAGGCGCTGGCTAACCCGGCGCCGCTTGTCCTGGACGCCGACGCGCTTAATCTGCTGGCAGCAGATGCTGATTTGCAGCATCGCCTGGCTGAGCGGGCACCTGGTTCGGTGGTGATCACGCCGCACCCCGGAGAAGCGGCGACCTTGCTGGCGACGGACACGGCCAGCCTGCAGGCGGACCGCATTGCTTCCGCCAGAACCCTGGCGGTGCGTTATCAGGCAATTGCGCTGCTCAAGGGCTGCGGCACGGTGGTGGCAACGCCGGATGGGCGCTGGTGGATTAATGCCAGTGGCAACCCCGGGCTGGGCAGTGCTGGCATGGGTGATACCCTGACCGGTATCATCGTCGCGCTGGCAGCGCAGGGCTTGCCTTTGCTGGAATCCACCCTGCTCTCCGCGTACTTGCATGGGGCGGCAGCCGATGCGGCGGTGGCCCATGGACAAGGGCCGGTCGGGCTTACTGCAACGGAGGTCATGCTCTCTGCCAGGCGCTTGCTGAATCGCTGGCTGAGTACCGCCCACGCTTGATGACTGGACGCACAGAAGCGGTCGATAAGGCCAATTGTCATTTGTGGCGAATGGCCGTTTCCAGTAAAATACGCTTCCGTCCGCAATGTCCGAAAAGCTCCATCACATGACCAAATACGTATTCGTTACCGGCGGGGTTGTTTCCTCACTTGGTAAAGGCATTGCAGCCGCAAGCTTAGGCGCAATTCTCGAATCGCGTGGTATCAAAGTTACCATGCTCAAGCTAGATCCCTACATTAACGTCGACCCGGGCACCATGAGCCCGTTTCAGCACGGTGAAGTGTTTGTCACCGACGACGGCGCTGAAACCGACCTCGACCTCGGCCACTATGAGCGCTTTATCAGCGCCCGCATGGCCAAACGCAATAATTTCACCACTGGCCAGATTTACGAAACCGTCATCAAGAAAGAACGTCGCGGCGAATATCTGGGCAAGACGGTACAAGTCATTCCGCACATCACTGACGAGATCAAGGCCCACATCAAGCGTGGCGCCGAAGGTGCCGATGTTGCCATCGTTGAAGTAGGCGGCACGGTAGGCGATATCGAGTCCCTGCCATTCCTGGAGGCGATTCGCCAGATGGGGATAGAAGAAGGCAAGTCCAACGCCTGTTATATCCACCTGACGCTATTGCCCTGGATTCCCACCGCCGGTGAGCTCAAGACCAAGCCTACCCAGCACTCGGTGAAAGAGTTGCGTGAAATCGGTATTCAGCCCGATATCCTGCTGTGCCGTGCTGACCGTACCATTCCTGATGATGAGCGCCGCAAGATCGCGCTTTTCACCAATGTGCCACCGGAAGCGGTTATTTCCGCAATTGATGCCAGCTCCATCTATCAGATTCCTGGCCTGCTGCATGACCAGATGCTGGACGAAATCGTCTGTCACAAACTGAATATCCTGGCACGTGCTGCCGATCTTTCCAGCTGGAACAAGATCGTGCATGCGCTGGCAAACCCACGCTATGAAGTCAATATTGCCTTCGTAGGCAAATATGTAGACCTGACAGAATCCTATAAATCGCTGACCGAAGCCCTGATACACGCGGGGATTCATACCGAATCCAAGGTCAAGATCCACTACATCGATTCCGAAGATATCGAGAAAAACGGCACTGGCGCATTGAAGGCCATGGACGCCATTCTGGTTCCCGGTGGCTTTGGCAAGCGCGGCACCGAAGGCAAGATTGCCGCTATCCGCTATGCCCGTGAAAACAAAGTGCCTTATCTGGGCATCTGCCTCGGCATGCAGCTGGCGGTGATTGAATTTGCCCGTGATGTGGCAGGTCTTGCCGATGCCAATAGCACCGAATTCAATCCTGAAGGGCCACATCCATTGGTTGGCCTGATCACTGAGTGGAAAGACGCCAGCGGCAATGTGGAAGTGCGCAGCGAAGACTCCGACCTGGGCGGCACCATGCGCCTGGGTGCGCAGAAGTGTCCTATCGAGCCTGGCACCATGGCGGCTGCTATTTATGGCAGCGAAGTCAACGAACGCCATCGCCATCGCTATGAAGTCAACAATCATTATGTTGAACAATTGCAGGCGGCAGGCCTGGTGATTTCGGCGCGCACTCCCACAGAAAATCTCTGTGAAATGATCGAGTTGCCGCAGGATGTGCACCCCTGGTTTGTGGCGTGTCAGTTCCACCCGGAATTCACTTCCAATCCGCGTACCGGGCATCCGCTGTTCAAGGCTTATGTGCAGGCGGCATTAGCCAGAAAAAACAAATAGGCTGGTTTGAAAGGGGAGCCTGTCTCCCCTGAGTTTTCCGTCGCAGACAGCTTGATGGACGATCTGCTTGGTGAGCATGGGCAATTATTAAAGGCGTAAAAGTATGAAATTATGTGGTTTTGATGTTGGTATCGAGCATCCGATTTTTCTGATCGCTGGCCCATGTGTCATTGAGTCCAAGCAAATGGCGATTGATACCGCCGGGCAGTTGAAGGAAATCGCCGCTGCCATCGGTATTCCCTTCATCTACAAGTCTTCTTACGACAAGGCTAATCGCAGCTCCACCAAGACCTTTCGCGGCTTTGGCATGGAAGAGGGCCTGCGTATTCTGGACGATGTGCGTGCGCAGATCGGCGTGCCTATCCTGACCGATGTGCATACCGAAGAGCAGGTGCCGCATGTGGCGGCTGTGGTCGATGTATTGCAAACGCCCGCATTTCTGTGCCGCCAGACCGATTTCATTACCGCCGTCGCTACCTGCGGCAAGCCGGTGAATATCAAGAAAGGCCAGTTCCTGGCGCCAGGCGACATGAAACAGGTGGTGCAGAAAGCCAAGGAAGCCAATGGCGGCGCCGATACCATCATGGTTTGCGAGCGCGGTGCTTCGTTTGGTTACAACACCCTGGTGTCGGATATGCGCGGACTTGCTATCATGCGCGAGACACAATGTCCGGTGGTGTTTGATGCCACCCACTCGGTGCAGCAGCCCGGTGGTCAGGGCGACAAGAGTGGCGGCCAGCGCGAGTTTGTGCCGGTCCTGGCCCGTGCGGCTGTGGCTAGTGGCATTGCCGGTCTGTTCATGGAGACCCATCCTGACCCCAGCAAGGCGCTGTCAGATGGCCCGAATGCCTGGCCTTTGCCCAAAATGAAAGACTTGCTGCAGGTGCTGGTGGAACTGGATCGCGTGGTTAAAAAAGCCGGTTTTATCGAGCATACGCTATAACAGGAGCCTGTCGGCGGAGAGGTCCGCAGGCAGTGCCGCAGATCGATACGTCATACCCATAAGTACCGTTTATTAAGTACCGTTTGTTTATTGGCATGTACCTGTCCCCGGGGCAGAACCATTCAAGTTTTTATATAAAGGAAGAAAAAGCATGAGCGCAATTGTAGACATCATTGCCCGCGAGATTATTGATTCCCGCGGTAACCCGACGGTAGAAGCGGATGTGTTGCTGGAGTCCGGCATTATTGGCCGCGCTGCCGTGCCTTCCGGTGCTTCTACTGGCACCAAGGAAGCCGTCGAGCTGCGTGACGGTGATACGGGTCGCTACCTGGGCAAGGGTGTACTGCAAGCCGTTGAAAACGTGAATACCGAAATCGCTGAAGCGATTGTGGGCCTGGATGTGGAAGAGCAAAGCTTTATCGACACCACCCTGATTGATCTCGACGGCACTGAAAACAAGAGCCGTTTGGGTGCCAATGCCATCCTCGCGGTTTCCATGGCCTGTGCGCGTGCCGCTGCCGAAGAATCCGGCCTGCCACTGTACCGTTACCTGGGTGGTTCCGGTTTCATGCAACTGCCTACCCCCATGATGAACATTATCAATGGTGGCGCGCACGCTGAAAACAGCGTCGACATGCAAGAATTCATGATTATTCCAGCTGGCCTGCCCAGCTTCCGCGAAGCCCTGCGTGCAGGCGCTGAAGTATTCCACGCCCTGAAGAAGACCCTGCACAAAAAGGGTCTGGCCACCACCGTGGGCGATGAAGGCGGCTTTGCGCCTGACCTGCCATCCAACGAATCTGCCATTCAGCTGATTCTGGAAGCCATTTCCGCTGCTGGCTACGAGCCAGGCCGCGACATTCTGCTGGGCCTGGACTGCGCCAGCTCCGAGTTCTACAAGAATGGCATGTATCACCTGGAATCCGAAGGCCTGCAACTGACCTCCGCCCAGTTCTCTGACTATCTGGCAACCTGGGTCGACAAATACCCCATCATCAGCATTGAAGACGGCATGTCCGAGCATGACTGGGATGGCTGGAAGCTGCTGACTGACCGCATGGGCAAAAACGTGCAGCTGGTAGGGGATGATCTTTTCGTCACCAACGCCAAGATCCTGCGTGAAGGCATCCAGAAGGGCGTAGCCAACTCCGTGCTGATCAAGGTCAACCAGATCGGTACCCTGACTGAAACCTTCCAGACCATTGAAACCGCCAAGCGCGCGGGTTACACCTCGGTGATCTCGCATCGCTCCGGTGAAACCGAAGACACTACGATTGCGGATATCTCGGTAGCCACCAATGCCTTGCAGATCAAGACCGGCTCCCTGTCCCGTTCCGAGCGCATTGCCAAGTACAACCAGCTCTTGCGTATCGAAGAAGAGCTGGGCGACGCAACCAGCTACGCTGGCATCGATGCCTTCTATCATCTGGCTCGCTAAGCACTTGCCGGATTAAATCAACATGCGCAGTTTGCCTGGCAGACTGCGCATTGTTATTTAAAACGTATCCATGCGATTTTTAACCCTTATTTTTGTCATACTGATTGCGACGCTGCAGTATCCCTTGTGGCTGGGCAAAGGCAGCTGGTTGCGGGTGTGGGACTTGAACCGGCAAATCAGCGAGCAGAAAGACAAGAACGCTCAGTTAAAAGCGCGAAATGATACACTGGACGCAGAAGTGCGTGATCTGAAACAGGGCTTTGCTGCCATTGAAGAGCGCGCCCGCAGTGAGCTGGGAATGATCAAGCAGGATGAGGTGTTTTATCAGGTGATCGATAAAGCACCCGTTGTACCGCCTGCACCGCCCGCTGCACCACAAAAATAAGAGTTCGACTTCATGGGTAAATTCATCATGAATAGACACAAGCTCATTTTTTTATTGACGCTTGTCCTGGCGATGGGCGGTATCAGCATTTCGCTGATGAGCTACTCCGTGTCCAAAGCCTCTATTCACCGCGCCATCAGCGATAACGAGTTGCCGCTCACGGCAGACAATGTCTATTCCGAGATTCAGCGCGATCTGGTTCGGCCAGTTTTCATTTCCTCCATGATGGCTTCCGATACCTTCCTGCGCGACTGGGTGCTGGATGGCGAACGGCGTGTCGAATCCATCAGCAAATACCTGCAGGAAATCCAGAGTACCTACGGTACCTTCATCAGCTTTTTCGTCTCGGAAAAAACCCGCCAGTACTATTACGGCAACGGCGTTCTGAAAAGAGTGCAGAAGACCGAACCACGAGATGTGTGGTATTTCCGGGTTCGTGATCTCAATCAGCCTTATGAAATCAATGTAGACAAAGACCTCGCGCATCAGGATGCGCTGACGATTTTCGTCAATTATCGTGTTTACGATTATGCGAAAAACTATATAGGCGCCGTGGGTGTGGGCCTCACGGTGGATTCGGTCAAAGGCTTGATTGACGGCTACCAGGAGAAATTCCGCCGCTCGGTGTATTTCATCACCTCCGAAGGTACCGTGATGCTGTCCGGCAGCAAGCAGCATATCTCCGGCAGCCATGTGCGCGAATTGCCTGAATTGCATGCCCTGTTGCCGCAGATTACTTCGCAGGAGACCGGCTCATTTGAATACCGCTACAAAGGCAGTGATCGCCTGATCAATACCCGCTACATTCCTGAGCTCAAGTGGTATCTGATCGTGGAGAAAAACGAGAGTGAAGCCACGCAAGTCATCCGCAATACCTTGTATATCAATCTTGGGATTTGCCTGCTATTGACGGCCCTGGCGGTCTATCTCACCAACCTTGCGCTCAAGCGGTATCAAACCCAGATTGAAACCATGGCGACTACGGACTCGCTGACGCACCTGCCCAATCGCAAGGCCTTTGAGATCATCATCGATGTCATCATGCAGGAGCGCATACGCTATGGCAAAGACCTGGCGGTGATCCTGCTGGATATCGACCATTTCAAGCAGATCAATGATCGCCATGGCCATTTTGCCGGTGACCAGGTGCTGACTGAGGTCGCGCTCATCATACGTTCGTGTTTGCGTTCGGTAGACTTTGTTTGCCGCTGGGGCGGAGAAGAGTTCCTCATCCTGCTCAAGGATTGCAGCGAACGCAATGCCCGCCTGCTGGCAGAAAAAATCCGCGAGACGCTGGAAACACGTCCGGTGGACCACAAGAATGTGCCTATACACCTTACCGCCAGCCTGGGCGTAGCCATGGTACAGAATGGGGAACGCATCGAGCAGGTGCTGGAGCGGGCCGATTACGCCATGTATCAGGCCAAGGCGCTGGGCCGTAATCAGGTGATTTTCAGTAACTTCAAGAATGGTTGAGCTGGCTTGCTAGCGTATTGATGCTGCGTCGTCTCGCATAAAAAAGCCCGCATTTAGCGGGCTTTTTTGTTGGTTTATTTTCTGTCTGGGGGAAAAGGGTAGGGCATGGGTAACCAGGTGATCGCTTGCTGATGCCAGCTTACGGTTTTGCCCTCGCTGGCTTCCTGGCGCAGTTCCACCAGCACCCGGCCCTCGGCTCCGGCAATACCGCTGCTGCGAACTATCTGGCCTACGGCCTCGCCTTCGCCTGCAAATACTTCATCGCCTGGCGCGGGTATCTGGTCAGTCGCTGTCAGGCTGCCAATCAGCGACCGGCGCTTTACCTTGCCCAGATAATGGGTGCGGGCGACGATTTCCTGGCCGGTGTAGCAGCCTTTCTTGAAGTTGATGCCGCCTAGCGCATCCAGATTCACCATCTGCGGCACAAAGGCTTCCTGCGTGGCGGGGAATATCTCGGGAACACCGGCTTCGATTTCCAGCCAGTCCCAGCCGGTCTGGCCGACCGGGTCAAAGTGCTGTTCCAGTTCTTGCCAGAGTTCTTGCGCGTTTTCCTGCGCGGTGAAAATCTCAAAGCGCGGCAGCGCGCCAGGCAAACGGATCAGTGTGGCATTTTCCTGCGTGCTGATACCGTGGATTTCTGCAGGTACAAACTCAAACATGGCCCCCAGAATCGCCTCGCTATTGCTGCCTGCTACGCCGATGCGCACGATGTTGGCTGACACATCCTGAATCACCACCTTGGAACGCAGCACGTACATTTTCAGACGTTTGAGTATGGGTTCCAGCAGGCTGCCATTCAGTTGCAGGTGGATATGGCCCTGATGGGCAAAGGCGAGAAACAGGGCCAGCAGGCGGCCTTTGGCGGTGCAATAGCCTGCATAGTGGCTGTTGCTGCCGTTCAGCAGGTTGATGTCATTGGTCAGCTGGCCCTGCAGGAAGGTAATGGCATCTTCGCCATCTACCTGCAGCAAACCCAGATGGGAAAGATCAGCCATGACATGATCGTGCCGGGCGGCGGCCAGCTCTTTGGCGGGGGCGCCGAAATCAAGGAGGCGACCATCGACAATGGAGGCGCCGCGGGACTGTAAGAATTCTTGCCATTGCGTCATGATAGTAAGCCATCAATAATCGAATGGGACATTATAGCGTGAAGCCCCTGCAAGTCGACCTTCGTCCATCGCCCCGGCTCGCGGCCATCCTCATGGTGGCGAGTGTCGGCGCAGTGCTTATGTTGCTGGTTGTTCCTGTGATCTGGTGGGTGAAGCTGGCGGGCGGCGTCGCTATCGTGGTGGCCAGCGTATGGCATCTGCGACGCCATGCCTGGCGTTCTGTTCCGCAGGCTTGGGTGGGCTTGCGCTGGTCAACTGAAAGTGGCTGGCAAGCCTGGCGTCAGCAGGGGGAGGCCATGACGATCACCATATTGCCGGACTCCATGGTGACCAGCGCGCTTACGGTGATTCGATTTCGCAGTGCGGACCAGCGTTGGCCGCAGGCCCTCGTGTTGCTGGCCGACAGCGCGGATGCTGAATCCTTGCGCCGCTTGCGCGTGCAGTTGCGATGGGCTTATGAACGTACGTCGGCTGAACCTGCCGCGCGCTGACGACGTTCGGCTCTGGCTGCCCGCAGGCGCTTGAGCAGATGCACCAGCCGTTGCGGGGTATAAGCGCCGATGATGGCGATGCCCGCCAGGGTAGCGAGTATCCAGTCGATCTGCATGGGCGAAAAATCACGGCGGGAAGGCTTGAGTTCGCTCATGGCGCTACGTACCGCTTGCAGGCTATCGCCACGCACATAGGTCGCGTGGATTTCTTTCGACAGTTGCATCAGGTATTCCTCATCCAGCCGGGATGCGTAACGGTCGTTTTCTGAAGGCGCCACGTTGTCGTCGCGATTGCCAAAGTTCTGCTGCGAAATCTGGGCGATACCGGGCTGCATGGTGAAATTTTCTGCTGACCAGTAGCCAATGACCTTGTTGGACTCATCCATCTTGGGAATGGGGTGCGGGTCCATGCTGCCTATGCCCACCATCAGCCAGCCACCGCCCTGAAAGGTGCTCAGGTCGCGCGTGTTGAAGGCATGCAGCTTGGGTGCTTCTTCACCATCGGTAAAAAACACCACTTGGGAGGCTTCCGGCATGGCACGCAACAAGCGGCTCAATGACTCGGTGCTGTCGCGCAGGCGGCTGTTGCCAGACCAGGCCATGCGCCACTCCATATGGTCGATGGTGTCCTGAATCGCCGAGTAGTTGGCACAGACCTCAATCGGCGTGTAAAGCGCGGCCACACTGACCCCCGCAAACAGCGAGATGCTGACCCGGCTGCCGCAGGGCAAGCGTCCGATAATGTCGTGCAGCATGCTCTTGGTGTAATCCAGGCGCGAGACTTCCTTGCCATGCCAGTACATGCCCTTCACGTTCATGCTCTGGCTGATATCCACCACAAACACATAGCTGTATATATTGCGGGGGATGGGCACGGTGGGTTTGAATGCCGCTGCCAGCACCAGCACAAACGCTGTTGCCAGCATGGCGGCATCGCGGCGATGCCACAGGTAATGCCCAAAGCGTTTAAGCAGCTCAGTGCGCCACATGATCAAGGCAGCCCGACCGGTATATTGCCCATGATCAGGCCGGGCGAATCAGAATCGCCCACGCCCGGGGTAGGGTGGGCGGGCAGCATGGTCAGCACGCGATCCAGATTGTGGCGGGCATCCCAGAAGTGGTTATCCAGCCGCAGGGATTGCTGGTAGGCGGTTTTTGCCTGGGTCAGCAGATACTCGGTCTGGTCGCGCACCGTCATGTTGGTGCCATTGATGGCAAGTCCGCGCAGAAAGAAGATATTGCCCATGTTGAATTGCACCGCCGAGCGTTGCGTATCCGTGCCCTGGTCATTGAGCTGGCTGAACAAGAGCGTGGCTTCCTGCAGCCTGCCATTTTTGGCCTGCCAGTAGGCCACGGCAAACTTGGCTTCGTAAGACTGCTTGTCAGTTTGCGGGGGATCACCCTTGCTGATGGCAGCGTTGAACGCCTTGATCTGCTGGATGCGGTAGGCTTCGCCGGCAGCAACAGCGGCGCTGGCGATGGCAATGACGCCGAGGATCAGCGTCCATTTTTTAGCACTTAATGCCATGTTCGGACCTCAATGAATTTAACGGCAAGCAGCAAGGCAATCAGAACGGCGGCGATGCTGTAGCACCACGGCGCGTAATCCTTGCCAGGAATCTCTTCAATGTACTTGATCGGCTTTTTCTCTTTGCGATTGATGTCCTGAATCGCCGCTGCCAGCGATTGCGGATCTTCCGCTTCATAGGGCTGGTAGCCCGAGCGCAGGGTCTTGAAGTAATCGTTGAGCTCAATCGCCGGTGGTGGTGGCCGGTCATCCGGGGTTTTGTAGGTCTCATCAAAAATACTGATGGAGCCCGGCTGGCGCAGCACGATCCAGTACAGCGTCACGTGCATGCGGTCCAGCCAGTCGCGGATTTTCTCCTGCGTGGCTGCGCCTATGCGACCACCGCCATCTGACAGCAGGATAATGGCGCGGGAACCCGAGTCCGGCGTCTTGTCGAACTGGGCTAGGCCGGTTGTCAGGCCGCTGCCGATATTGGTCTGGAACAGCGCCGAGCCGCCAGCCGCGCGGATGGCCGCCAGAATCGCTTCCTTGCTCTCGGTTAGCGGCAACACATGCATGGCGGAGTTGCTGAAGGTCACCATGCCAAACATATCGTTCTTGCGCTCATTGACGAAGCGGGTAATCAGGCGTTCGGCGGCGGCGGCTTTGGATTCACCGGCACGTCCGCTGGCAATCGCGCCAGAAAAGGGGTCATCCATACTGGCACTGCGGTCTATGATCAGTACCAGCTGCGCGCCAATGCCGGTGCGCTCAATGGGTTGCGAGGGCGTAGCCGGTCCGGCAACGCCCAGGATAATGAACATCAGCGCCAGCGCAGCCAGTATCTTGAGCAAGAGCCCCAGCAGGTCGGACAAGCCATCGCGCGGGATCAGCTGCATCCATGAGTAACTCTTGCTGTGCTGACGATCCAGCAGCAGTGGCACCAGCGCCAGCGGTAACAAAAGCAGGACCCAGGGTGTGACGAAATTCACTTGTTCAGCCCTCGTTCGCAATCGCGGCAGTGGCGGCAAAATTGTTGCAGCCATTGTTCGGGGTCACCCTGCACCTGGTGCTTGGCCGTGGCATCAAAAAATACGCTACGCGACAGGCGGAAGAACTGGTTCAGCTCATCGCGCATGCTGGCAAAGCCTGGTTTGCGGGCAATGATGTCATCGGCGCTGAATACGCTGCCGCCGCTACTCTGGTTCAGGGCATGGTGCATGCGCGTCATGCCGGTTTGCAGGCCCAGCTTCTGTTTGCGGATTTTCTTGATGTCGCGATAAGCGCGCGCGAATTCACCCCCCATGCGCGGCAGCCAGCGGCGGTTGCCCAGAATATAAAGCAGCCCCAGCAGTGAGAGTGCCAGCGTGACTAGCGCAACCCACAGCGCCAGTTTTTGCTGGCTGTCATCCAGTAGCAAGGGGCCGCGCAACTGGCTCATGTCGTTTTCGATCTTGACCGAGCCATATACCGCCAGCGGGGAAATGCGGAAGCTCCAGTAAGGAATCCGCACCTGAAATACACGGCCTTCGCCACCAAACTTGACGTATTCCGCCGGCAGTTGGCTGGGCTTCACCACCACATTGTTGGTAAATACCTGGTATTGCAGCTTGAGCGTGTAAATATTGAAGGCACCTTGCTGTTTTTCGCTGATATCCACCGAGCGCACTTCCACGCCCTGATTCTGTCCGCGGTATTTTTTCTCCGTGCCCTTGAGCGGCAGTGAAGTGTCCAGCAACTTGTAGCTGGCGGGCGCTTTCAGGATGATGGTGCGATGCAGGATATCGCCCACATGGTAGCCGACATCCCGCGCCGGGTTGATCTCAGTGACCAGCACTTGCGGGTTGGGTTTGTTGTCAGCGAGCGCGGCGGGGATGCCATGCACGCTGAGCACTACCAATATCAGGGAGAGTATCCGGGAGTTGATCATCATTAAGCAGCCACAAACTGGTAAAAATACTCGGTTAAGGCGTCGGGCTTGAAGCCGTCTTCCATGAAAAATGGGGGCAGGTCGTAACGCATGAATAGCGCGCTAAGGGCGGCGCGGCGCTCAGCAAAGGCCGCCTGTATGCGGGCATGCATGTCGCCGCGCAAAAACACCGTGCGGCGCTCGCCGGTTTCACTATCGGTAATGTGCGTTACGCCAAACTCCGGCAGCTTGCGATACTCCGCCGCATCCCACAGCACCATGGGCACCACGTGATGGCGTTGCATGCCGACCAGGGCTTCTTCCAGCACTGGCAATGGCATGTGAAAGTCGGATACCAGGAAAATCAGCGCCCGCTCGCGGGAGAGGTAGGGCACCACCTGCGCCAGACCATCGCCCCCGACTTGCGGCGGCTGGTAATCGCGCAGGCGTTCGGCCATCTGATATGCACCTTGCAGGCGGGTGCTGGGGTGTGACATCCAGTCCTCGCGCACCTGCTGATCAAAGCCGATAAAGGTGAATGGGTCGTTGACGCGCGAGGCTGAATACGCCGCCGAGGCGGTAATCTCCGCGGCAATTTGCAGCTTGTGGTGTTCGCCGCTGAAGCCCATGGAGCCTGACAGATCACACACCACGTAAATGGGGGTGGCACTGCGCTGGTTGAAAATGCGCACAAACACCTGTTCGGCAGGGTCGCGCAGCGTCAGCCGCAAGTCGATACGACGCGGGTCGGGATAGGAAATCAGCGGTGCATGGCCGACGAAGTCCATGCCCAGCCCGCGCTGTACGCTGGCGTGGCGGCCAGCGTGGCGGCCGCGGGAGCGCCAGCCGATCTGGTAAGTGAATTCCTTGGCAAGTGCGTGGGTCATGTGCGGTCAACTATTCCGTAAAATCAACGGCCTTAATTCCTGGCGTTTCGCCGGTGTTCAGCATGAAGGTCAGGGCCATGCGAGGTTTCAGCACCTGTCAAATCAAGGAACGCTGATGGCATTGATAATGCCGGACAGCAATTCACGCGCAATTTCGGTACGGCGCATTTCATAAACCGGGCTGAATACCAGGCGGTGCGCCACGGTTTCGTGGAACACGGCGTGTATGTCTTCCGGCAATACGGCATCGCGCCCATTGAGCCATGCATTGACGCGCGCAGCGCGCAGCATCATGGCCATGCCGCGCGGGCTGGCGCCAGCGATGACCAGGCGGTTGATGTCGACGCCACTGATCTGTATGCCGTATTGCCCCGGTGTCTTGGTGGCCAGCCACAGATTGAGGGCATAGCGGCGCAGGGCAGCGCTGGCTTGCACCTTGTCCTGCACCAGGGCCGCAAATTCATTCAATTGATCAAACTGCAGAATACCTGCGGGAACGCGTTCGACCAGCGCATCCACATTATGGAAGCGCGTATCGAACATCAGCGATTCCATGACATCGGCATCGCTAGGGACCACGATAGGAATTTCCATCATGAAGCGATCGCGGGCGGCGGACGGGATTTCAAAGGTTTCTTCTTTTTCCACCTGGTTGCGGTCAGCGAATACCAGCATGTGCGGGAACTGGTGTTCCTTGTTGAAGGCGGACAGGGTGCGCTCGGCCATGACGCGCAGCAGCAGCGAGTGCACTTGCGGGCGGGCACGATTGATTTCGTTGAAGAAGAACACGGCCAGGTTTTCACCTTCGGATAGCAATGGGCCAGGGCTCACGTGCGGGCGCCCATCTTCGCCCAGATAGGTGTGGTACACCAGATCGTTGGGCATCAGGTCTATCGTGCCTTCAATACGCTGGTAGCCGCCGCCGATGCCGCGGGTAAAGGCGCGCAGCAGGGTGGTTTTGCCCACGCCAACATCGCCTTCAAGCAATACGTGCCCACGCGCAAAAATGGCGGTGGTAATCAGCCGCACCGGCGATTCCTGGCCGACGACGACTTTATTGATTTCGGATTCCAGGTTTAACGCATGTGCTTGCCAGTCAGCTAAAAGACGGTCACTCATTGACTTGATCCTGATGGTAGATAAGGGTGAATGTAAAAAAATGTTACGGCATCTTAGCCAGATTCCCGGTGGGTGTAAACCGATCGGTATACCCCTTGCAAAATATAGTTTATTTTCAAAGGGCTTTCGTTTCGAAGCGTTTCCGGCGAAAATACTGTTTTTTACCGATCAGCATCCTACAAGCAGAATTACATGCAAAAACAAAACAGTTTCACTTTTGAAGAGCTTCTGGCCTGTGGCCGGGGCGAAATGTTCGGCGCTGGCAATGCGCAACTTCCCTTGCCCCCCATGCTGATGTTCGATCGCATTGTGTCGATTACCGAAGATGGCGGCAAATATGGTCATGGCCAGATTGTGGCCGAACTGGATATCAAGCCTGATCTCTGGTTTTTTAATTGCCACTTTGAAGGTGATCCTGTCATGCCTGGTTGCCTGGGTCTGGATGCCATGTGGCAACTGGTGGGCTTCTATCTGGGCTGGATGGGTGGCGCGGGCCGTGGCCGTGCGCTGGGCGCTGGCGAGGTGAAATTCACCGGCCAGGTATTGCCTACCGCCAAACTTGTCACCTATCGCATTGATCTGAAACGCGTCATCATGCGCAAGCTGGTCATGGGGATTGCCGATGCCCATATGGAAATTGATGGGCGTGAAATCTACAATGCGCAAGATCTGCGTGTGGGCCTGTTTACCCGCACCGACAATTTCTAAGCAAGGTTTTAAATTAACAGAGCAAAGCAGGGTAACGGTATCATCGGGTGCAATGCAGTTGGCGATGTTCATGATGACATACGCAAAAACGACTTTGTCACACGGTTACCCTAGACTCAAAGGTTCATCTGGCAAGTTGAACTCAATAATGTGAGGAATCACGAGATGCGTCGTGTAGTAGTAACTGGCATGGGGATCGTCTCCAGCCTAGGCAACAACAAATCCGAAGTGCTGGACAGCCTGCATGCAGGCCGTTCCGGTATTACCTTTCAGCAGGAATATGCTGACCAGGGCTTGCGTTCGCACGTCGCCGGGTCAATCAAAAACCTGAACGTGGAAGAATTAATTGATCGCAAGCTGATGCGCTTCATGGCCAAAGGTCACGCCTATGCCTGGCTGGCCATGCAGGAGGCGATTGCCGATGCTGGCCTGCCCAAGGAACTGGTGTCCAACATCCGTACTGGCCTGATCGTGGGCCAGGGCGGTGCTTCGCATGAAAGCATCATGAACGGCATTGATACCCTGCGTGAAAAGGGCGTGCGTCGCGTAGGCCCATACATGGTGACCAAGGCCATGGCCAGCGGTGTTTCCGCCTGCCTGGCAACCGGTGCCGAGATCAAGGGTATCAATTACGCCATCAGCTCCGCCTGCGCCACCAGTGCGCATTGCATAGGCGCCGGGCTTGAGCAGATTCAGCTGGGCAAACAGGACATCGTGTTTGCCGGCGGTGGCGAGGAAGAGCACTGGACGCTGTCTTTCATGTTCGATGGCATGGGCGCACTTTCGAGCAAGTACAACGACACGCCTGAAAAGGCATCGCGTACCTATGATGCCAATCGCGATGGTTTCGTCATCTCTGGCGGCGGCGGTATCGTGGTGCTGGAAGAGTATGAGCATGCCAAGGCACGCGGTGCCAAGATTTATGCCGAAGTGGTTGGTTACGGTGCCACTTCTGATGGCTACGACATGGTAGCCCCAAGCGGTGAAGGTGCCGAGCGCTGCATGCGCCTGGCGCTGCAGGGCGTGGAAGGTGGTGTGGATTACATCAACACCCACGGTACCAGCACACCCGTGGGCGATCTGAAGGAACTGGAAGCTATCCGCGCCGTGTTTGGCGATAGCAATACCGCCATTGCTTCCACCAAGTCATTGTCCGGTCATGCGCTGGGTGCTGCGGGTGTGAATGAAGCGATCTACACGCTGCTGATGATGGAAAACAATTTCATTGCAGCTTCCGCCAATATTGAAACGCTGGACCCGGCTGCCGAAGGCCTGAACATCGTGCGCCAGCGTATTGATAACGCCAATATCCAGACCGCATTGTCCAACAGCTTTGGTTTCGGCGGCACCAACGCCACGCTGACCTTCTCGCGTCGCGGTCTGTAACTTCTTCCCGGCTGTGTGCCTCTGAAGTTCGGAGGGTGCGCGGCCGGGTAAATTCCAAGCAAAATGAAAGCGCAGCCAAGCTGCGCTGACAAAGATTCAGTCGTTCAGTCAGCTGGCAGCCGGGTTGACCAGCAGGGCAGCGGCGACGTGACGGTCTTCTGCCATGAGGATGTTGTAAGTGCGACAGGCGGCGGCCGTGGTCATGCATTCCACCGGGATGCCGCGTGCAGTGAGTGATGCCGTGAGACGGGGATGGATAAACCGGTGCTTGTCGCCAGTGCCCAGCAATACCACCTCGGGTGCCAGCTCGGCGATGCGTTCAAAATCCGCTACCGTCAGCGCATCAAAATCGGCTACCTGCCAATCGGTCACCAGCAGGTTGGGGAGCACCAGCAGGCTGCCGTTATAGCGCTGGGCATTCACCTCTACCCACTCGGGCGCATGTCCGGTAATCAGCTGGTTGCCAGCCGCCTGGGTTAAATGCAGTTTCATTGGTTGTCAGTCCTGGCTTTAAATTGCCTGATAAGGCTATGACAATGTAAGATAACACATTTTTTTCGTCAGGTTTTCCGCCGTGGATCCATTACTCAAGTCTTCCAAGCTCAATAACGTGTGCTACGACATTCGCGGCCCGGTATTGGCGCGCGCGCGCGAAATGGAAGAAGACGGCCACCGCATCATCAAACTGAATATCGGCAACCCTGCGCCGTTTGGTTTTGAAGCACCCGAAGAGATTCTGCAGGACGTGATCCACAATATGGATCAGGCGTCCGGTTACACCGATTCCAAGGGCCTGTTTGCCGCCCGCAAAGCCATCATGCACTACACCCAGCAGAAGAATATTGCGGGTGTCACCATCGATGACATCATCATCGGCAATGGCGTGTCCGAGCTCATCGTCATGGCAATGCAGGCACTGCTTAATAATGGCGACCAGGTACTGGTACCAATGCCCGACTATCCCTTGTGGACCGCGGCTGTCACCCTGGCTGGCGGTACTGCCCGCCACTACCTGTGCGATGAAAACACCGGCTGGTTGCCTGATCTCAAGGATATTGAGTCCAAGATCACCGCCAACACGCGCGGCATTGTCATCATCAACCCGAACAACCCGACTGGTGCGCTTTATCCGCGTGAAACGCTGGAAGGCATTATCGAAATCGCCCGCCATCACGGCCTGGTGATTTTTGCAGACGAGATTTACGACAAGGTGCTGTATGACGGCAACACGCACACCTCCATCGCCTCACTGGCCGATGATGTGCTGTTTGTGACTTTCAACGGCTTGTCCAAGAATTACCGTACCTGCGGCTACCGTGCTGGCTGGCTGGTGGTGTCCGGTGAAAAACGGCATGCTGGTGATTATATTGAAGGCCTGAACATGCTGGCCTCCATGCGCCTCTGTGCCAATGTGCCGGGGCAATTGGCCATCCAGACCGCGCTGGGCGGCTATCAGAGCATCAACGATCTGGTGGCCCCGGGCGGACGGCTCTGCAAGCAGCGTGACCTCGCGTATGAGTTGCTGACGGCGATTCCTGGCGTCACCTGTGAAAAACCAGCGGCTGCCATGTACCTGTTCCCGCGGCTGGACCCCAAGATTTACCCGATCAAGGATGACCAGCAGTTCATTCTTGACCTGTTGTTGGAAGAAAAAGTCCTGCTGGTGCAGGGCAGTGGGTTCAACTGGAAAAAACCGGATCATTTCCGCGTGGTGTTCCTGCCCAATGTGGATGACCTGACCGAAGCGATCAAGCGTATTGCCCGCTTCCTCGAAGGCTACCGCAAGAAGCACGGCACAGACAAAATCAGCGCATAACGCGCCATCTGCCGCAGCTTGGGATAGCCGCGAGTAGTTGCCATTGTTTACTTTAAAAAGATCAGCGTGAATATGAAATCAATCAATGTAGGCTTGTTGGGTATTGGTACGGTGGGCGGCGGCACTTACACCGTGCTGACCCGTAACCATGATGAAATTGCACGGCGTTCCGGCCGTGACATTCGCATTACCCGGGTGGCTGACCGCAATCTGGAACTGGCTCGTCAAGTGACCCAGGGCAAGGCGGACGTTACCGATGACGCGTTTGCCGTGGTGAGTGACCCCGCCATTGATGTGGTGGTGGAACTGATTGGTGGCTATACCATTGCCCGCGAACTGGTGTTGCAGGCGATTGCCAATGGCAAGCACGTGGTCACTGCCAACAAGGCGCTGATTGCCCTGCACGGCAAAGAGATTTTTGCGGCCGCGCGCGCCAAGGGCGTGATCGTGGCCTTTGAGGCGGCGGTGGCTGGTGGCATTCCCATCATCAAGGCGCTGCGTGAGGGCCTGAGTGCCAACCGCATTGAGTGGATTGCCGGCATTATTAATGGCACCACCAACTTCATTCTTTCCGAGATGCGTGAAAAAGGCCTGACCTTTGCCGATGTGCTGAAAGAAGCGCAGCGCCTGGGCTATGCCGAAGCCGACCCGACCTTCGACGTCGAAGGCATTGATGCTGCCCACAAGCTGGCGATTCTGTCTGCCATTGGTTTCGGTACGCATCCGCAGTTTGATAAAGCCTATACCGAAGGCATTACCCGCCTGGATGCGGTTGATATCAAATATGCCGAGGAACTCGGTTATCGCATCAAACTGCTGGGCATTACCAAACGCAGTGAAGCCGGGGTGGAGTTGCGCGTGCACCCGACCCTGATTCCGGAAAAGCGCCTGATCGCTAATGTGAATGGCGCCATGAACGCCGTGGTGGTGAAGGGCGATGCCGTGGGTCCTACCTTGTATTACGGCGCCGGTGCCGGTGCCGAGCCTACCGCCAGTGCCGTGGTGGCTGATCTGGTGGATGTGGCGCGCATGATGGATGCAGCCGTTGACCAGCGCGTGCCTTATCTCGCTTTCCAGGATGAGCAGCTGCAGGACCTGCCGGTATTGCCTATCAGCGACATCAGCAGCGCCTACTACCTGCGCCTGCGTGCCATGGACAAGCCTGGCGTGCTGGCTGAAGTGACCCGCATCCTGGGTGACCGCGATATTTCGATTGATGCCATGATCCAGAAAGAGCCGGAAGAGGGCGAGGATCAGGCCGATATCATCATCCTCACCCATGTGACCGTCGAGAAAAACATGGATAGCGCGATTGCTGCGATTGAAGCCTTGCCTGCCATTGCCGGCAAGATCACCAAATTGCGTATGGAAGAACTGGGCCGATAATGAAGTACATCAGTACCCGCGGGCAGTCGCCTGCACTCTCGTTTACCGAAATCCTGCTGGGTGGTCTGGCGCCGGACGGCGGCCTGTATTTGCCCGAGCAATATCCACAGCTGAGCGATGCGGACCTGACACGCCTGCGCGGCATGAATTATCGCGATCTGGCATTCAGCATTCTTTCACTGCTGGCGGACGATATTCCGCCAGCGGATCTGCGCGCGATTGTCGACAAGACCTACCGCGCGGATGTGTATGCCTATGCGCGGCCTGAGCAAAATGCCGAGGACATTACCCCGACGCTGAAGCTGGAAGACAATCTCTATCTGCTGTCCTTATCCAACGGCCCGACCCTGGCCTTCAAGGATATGGCCATGCAGTTGCTGGGCAATCTGTTTGAATATGTGCTGGCGAAAAAAGGCGAGACCACCAATATTCTGGGTGCCACCTCCGGCGACACCGGCTCCGCGGCTGAATACGCCATGCGCGGCAAAAAAGGCGTCAAGGTGTTCATGTTGTCACCGCACAAGAAAATGAGCCGCTTCCAGACCGCCCAGATGTTCAGCCTGCAGGATGAGAACATTTTCAATATCGCCGTCAACGGCGTGTTTGATGACGCGCAGGATATCGTCAAGGCCGTGTCCAATGACGCCGCGTTCAAGGCCAGGAACAAGATAGGCGCGGTGAATTCCATCAACTGGGCACGCGTCGCGGCGCAGGTGGTGTATTACTTCAAGGGCTACTTTGCCGTGACCCGCAACAACACGGAAAAAGTCAGCTTTGCCGTGCCTTCCGGCAATTTTGGCAACGTGTGTGCCGGCCATGTGGCGCGCATGATGGGCTTGCCTATCGATAAGCTGGTGGTCGCCACCAATGAAAACGATGTGCTGGACGAGTTCTTCAAGACTGGCGTGTACCGTCCGCGTGGCTCGGCCAATACCTACCACACCTCCAGTCCTTCCATGGACATCAGCAAGGCCTCCAACTTTGAGCGTTTTGTGTTTGATCTGACCGGGCGCGATGCCGCCAAGGTGCGTGCCCTGTGGAGCAAGGTAGATCAGGGCGGTGCCTTTGATCTGAATGAAGACGGCCTGTTTGCCCAGGTGGCCGATTACGGCTTTGTCTCGGGCAGCAGCAACCATGCAGCCCGCATGCAGACGATACGCGAGACGCAGGCCAAGTATGGTGTCACCATTGATACCCACACCGCTGATGGTCTGAAAGTCGCGTTGCAAGTGCGCGACCCTGCCACCCCCATGCTGGTGCTGGAAACGGCCTTGCCGGTCAAGTTTGAAGATGCGATTCAGGAAGCCCTGGGCCACAAGCCGGAACGCCCGGACAGCCTGCAAGGCCTGGAAGATCTGCCGCAGCGCTTTGAAGTGATGGATGCCGATGTGCAGGCCATCAAGCAATTCATTGTCGACCACACCGCCGATTAGGCTGGATTTACGCGGAAAGCCGTCACTTTATGCAAACCTATCATGATCTGATGCGCCATGTGCTTGAGCATGGCCACAAGAAAGAAGACAGAACCGGCACCGGCACTCTGTCCGTATTTGGTTACCAGATGCGGTTTGATCTGGCGGCTGGTTTTCCGCTGCTCACCACCAAAAAGGTGCATCTGAAATCCATCATCCACGAGTTGCTGTGGTTCCTGCAAGGCAGTACCAATATTGCCTATCTCAAGGAAAACGGCGTCACCATCTGGGACGAATGGGCCGATGCCGAGGGCAATCTGGGCCCGGTGTATGGTTATCAATGGCGCAACTGGCCCAAGCCGGATGGCAGCCATATCGATCAGATCACCCAGGTGGTGGACGCCATCAAGCGCAATCCGGATTCGCGTCGACTGATTGTCTCGGCCTGGAACGTGGCCGATGTTGACCAGATGAAGCTGCCGCCTTGCCATGCCTTCTTCCAGTTTTATGTGGCGGATGGCAAGCTCAGCTGCCAGCTCTATCAGCGCAGTGCGGATATCTTCCTTGGCGTCCCGTTCAACATCGCTTCCTACGCTTTGCTGACCATGATGGTGGCGCAGGTGTGTGGGCTTAAACTGGGCGATTTTGTGCATACATTGGGCGATGCGCACATTTATCTTAACCATATGGAGCAGGTGAAAGAGCAGTTGTCGCGCACGCCCCGCAGCTTGCCCACCATGCAAATCAACCCAGACGTGCGTGATATTTTCGCATTCCGCTACGAAGATTTCAGTTTGCAGAATTACGATCCATATCCGCCCATCAAGGCACCTGTCGCTGTTTAAGCTTGGCGGGAAGCTTCATTTTTCCCGCACAAGCGTCACATTTCAATAACTACAATAAATGCCATAATCTGGCTGTAAGCTCTTGTCGGCATTGGTTTTGCTTGCAAATTTTTGCTGACTTGTTTTTTTAATCACTATGGAGTTGTTACTATGAAAAAATTATCTGTTGGTGCTGCACTGATCGCCCTGGCATTTGCTGCCAATAGCGCGGTTGCTGCCGATCTGGTGATCCCCAAGACCAAGGTTAGCCTGGAAAAGTGCCTGGTTGCTGCAACCAAGGCCAAGCCTGGTACCGTGGTAAAAGTGGAAATGAAGCTGGAGAAAAAGGTTCCAGTTTATGAGTTCGACATTGAAGCCGCTGATGGCAAGGCTTGGGATGTTGAGTGCAACGCGCTGAGCGGCAAAGTGACTGAAATCGAGCAAGAAGTGAAGTCTGCTGAAGACCCACTGTTCAAAGCCAAGATGAAGGTTAGCGAAGCCGATGCACGCAAGACGGCATTGGAAGCTCATCCAGGTGAAATCACCGAAGTCGAATACGAAATCGAAGAAGACGGCGCTGCCACTTACGAGTTCGACATCGTGGGTAAGGATGGCAAGGAAATCAAGGTTGAGGTTGATGCCACTTCCGGCAAGATCGTGGAATCGCACAGCGAGATCTACCAGATCGGCAAAGAGTAATCTTCTGTCTGGACTGTGCGTGAGGTCATCCCGTTACTCAGGCTGATCTCCTGACAACATGAAAAAAGCCCTGTCTTATCACAGGGCTTTTTTTAAGGCTCTCTTCGGGTTTTGATTTCCCGGATTGGGGCCTGATTAAAGTGGTGTGCCACTTCGGCATGAGCCAGTAGAGAGGTTTTGTCGCTGAGCGTATATTTGCTTGTGAGGCCTCCGCGGAATTCAAGGCCAATGTGGTTCTGATCCGCAAAGCTGGCAGGAGTCGATCCGCCTTTTTTCCTGGTAGGCATCCACCTCGTTGACCCCATCTCATGACAATATAGGTCAGCAAGGCGCATACGGTTCCATGCCTTAGTGGCAACTGATCTGAGTATGTGGTCTGGCGCGCAAACACTCCCCTGTCTGCCATCAGGTAGACCAGCTGAGCCTGCGCTTGGTGAGCAGTATATGACTAGTTAGGAAAACCTAATTCATCCATAATGAGCTGTAAATCGATACTATTTTTCAATGTATGCGAAATTAGACACCAGGGAATAATTATCTAAGGCGAATAATGAATAAAAAAAGCTTTTGTTTACTTCTTATCTTATTAAATGCAACACAGTCTTATGCTGCCGAGATCAAAAAGCCAGAAATGGTAGAAAGTCCACCGTTTATATACCCCGTCGAAGCATATCAGGCTGGACATCAAGGCCTGGTTTTGGTTGAGGTGAGGATATTGGCAAACGATACGATTGAAACTCCAACCATAAAGAAAAGCTCCCGGTCGGAAATTTTGGATAAAGCTGCCATTACCTTAGTAGAGCAAAGTAAGTTTTTGCATGGCTCCGACAAGGATGGAAAACCTGCTGACCTCGTCGTTGTCGTTCCCGTGGAGTTCAATAAAGACTCTTCAGCAAACTTGAATATAAAAACCTGCGCCGATTACGTCGCTGACTATCAATGGTTCACGCAGACATTTCCAGAATCTAAACTCTCAGATATGAGGCTTTATAAGTTGACGCTTGGATTACTTACTGTGCGAATGGCAAATGTCGATGATTTGTTGAGATTGAGTAAAAGCTATACTCGAATTTATCAAAAAACGTATGCAGATTGCTATGATAATCGTGATCAGATGTTTATGACGACTCTTAAAGACAATATGAAATGGCAGTAATTTTCATTAAAAAGGTTTTTAATTTTTAAAGTTAGAGAAAAAATGACCCCACAGCAAATCGTTGGTTTGGCCGTTCGTCTATTTTCAATTTGGTTGTTTATTTTTTCATTTGAAATCAATGGTTATATTAGCTCTCTAAGCAATCAATCAGGGAGCGAATCCATTCCATTTCAATATCCATTGGTGGCGCTTATTTTTGTTACTTCCTTGATTTTGTGGTATTTTCCAATGGCAGTAGCTCATAAGCTTATTCCAAAAACAAAACACGAAGATATTCTAAATATTCAGTCTCAGAACGCTGTGCATGTGGCTTGTATAATATTCGCCTTATGGCTTTTCATAGTTAAACTTTTACCTGCACTTGCCACTTACTTGCCACTGCTATTTTTTATTTCACGCCAACATCAGTCAACTCTGGATTATGAGCAGTTTCATTTTATGAAAATTGCGCCATTCGTTATCGAATTTTTTGTTGCAATAATTCTCACATTTAAATCTCGTTCAATTTCTAAGTATTTATTAAGTTTGGACGGTAAAGTCGATAAGGATTCAACGGAGTAGTTTTGTCAAATTTCGTAATGACCATGAAAGACTAAGAGTCCACTCTTAGCTATAAGCTGCCCGATCCTAATCTAGACCCAGATAAGTCCTGGACGCCTTGTTCTCTGTCGGCTGAGATGATCCCATTATTTGGGCAGGGCGAAAGGGCCATCGGCCTGAAGTACACTCGAAGAGCTAATCCCACTTCCTTCAGTGCAACTAACGGAAAACAGTGCGACTTCGCAAAATAAAAAACGCCCGTGAGGGCGTTTTTTATTGCCTGCTTCCAGGCAGCGGGGGAAGAAAAAAGGCGGACCTCCTCGGGGATTAGAGGCCCGCCACGGGGAAACGTTAAGCGTTAAGCTGGCGCCCTATGCTAAGCCGGACTTGCTCACCCACGGCGAGTCGGGGACGGTCAAGTTGCGTAATGGTATGCGTCACGCCATCTGCCATGCGCACCTGGATGATGTAGGCGGTCAGTTTTTCGCCATCACGCGCCTGCAGGGCGGGTTGTTGCAGTGGATGTTGCAGGGCTTCGCCCTCTACCGTGCGTATCGAAATAATCGTGCCGCAGCTGCTGCAAGCTGACGAATGCTGATCGGGAACCGGCGCAGCAGCGGCCTGGGGCTTGGCAATGGCGGCGTCACGGTGACGGCCATCAGTCAGGCTTTGCGCCGCATCCTGTTTTTCGGAATGCACTGGAATCAGACCGGTAATTGCCGCGCTGCCAAGCAGACTGAAGATTGTCAGTGCGACGGCGGCAACCAGAACCAGTGGATGCGTTTTGCGTGGATTAGGATTTTTCATGGTAATAACCTCCCTTAGTATCCGTAACCTTGATAACGGTAGTATCTGTCGTGACCATGGCCGTGGTCGTGATGACGTGGACCGCGCCAGTCGCGCTCATACACCATGTAGCCGCGTGGGGCTGGCTGGTAGTAGACGCGCGGTGCAGGTTGGTAATACACCCGTGGGGCGGGGCGATAGCGAGGCTCTGCCTGATAGCGTGGTGTCTGCGACGCAATAGCCACACCTGCGGCCGCACCAATGGCACCGCCGATGATCGCGCCATCACGGCCACCGATGGAGGAGCCGACTATGGCGCCGGCACCGCCGCCCAGTGCGCCACCGAGAATCGAGGGTCCATTCACCTCCATAAAGCCTTCGGCCTGCGCCGAGGTGCTGAAGGCACAAACCAGCGCCAAGGCTGCGCAGGCGTGGGTAATTTTCGTATTCATCCTGTTCTTAAGCATGTGATTTACCCCTTAACAACCAAACTGTTTTTAACCGTTTGCACACCCTGCACGGAGGATGCAATTTCCACAGCGCGATGCGCTTGCTGATCCGTATCGACAAAGCCGCTCAATATCACTTCACCTTTATAGGTTTCCACACTGATGTTGAGCGATTTGGTGTGGCTGTCATGCACCAGTTCATCGCGAATCTTTTCGGTGACTTCGGTATCGTCCAGAAATGCTTCCATGCGGGCTTGCTGGGCAGCTAGCTTGAACTGCTCAAATTCCTGCTCGCTCAAACTGCCATTGCGGTCGATATCGGCGTTTTCGAAATGCTGTGCGAGGTCTTGATCCTGAACCGCCTCATCGTGGTTCAGACGATGATCCTGATTGCTGTCCAGCTTGCTGAAAGCGCTGGCAAAAGGCTGCACCAGTGGACGATCAACGTTAGCCGCAATCCCGGATGCGCTGTAGGCGCACAGAGCCAGGCTCAGCGTCAGGGCAGTGGTTTTAAGATTAAATGTAGATGGCTTGTTTTTCATGTTGGTTTGCTTACATTGCTCACAAGAGATATGGCAAGTAGCGTGCCAACATGAAAATGTTGTTTTAAATCAAGTGATTAATTGAAATTTAGGATTTTGAACCCCCGGTGGAATCGTCGCTGAATGGCGACGTTCCACAGGGGGTGTTTTGTAAGGCGTTGAATTTAAATAGGAATGGGTGTCGCGAAAACTAGGCAGCTTGGCCGCTGGTGTCGTCTTTGAACAACGCCGGGGTCAATTGATGCCGTTGCAGCAGCTTGTAGAACTCGGTGCGATTACGTTGAGCCAGTCTGGCAGCTTGCGTGACGCCGCCATTGGTGGCCTTGAGCAGCTTGATCAGGTAGTCCCGCTCAAAGTTTTTGCGCGCAATCTCAAATGGCACAATGCCGCCGATATCGTCCTGCAGGGCCTTTTGTACCAGGGATGTGGATACCAGCGGTGTGGTCGATAACACCACCGTCTGTTCCACGATGTTTTGCAATTGCCGGACATTGCCCGGCCACGGCGCTGCAATCAGCAACTCCATGGCGTCGGGTGAAAAGCCATTGAGGTTTTTGCCGTATTTGGTGCTCAAGGCATGGAGGAAGTTATTAGCCAAGAGGGGGATGTCCTCGCGCCTGCCTGCCAGGGAAGGGATATCCAGCGATACCACGTTGATGCGGTAATACAAATCCTCACGGAAGCGCCCGGCTTTCATTTCTTCGGCCAGGTTTTTATGCGTGGCTGAAATAATCCGTACATCCACCGCAATCGAGGTGTTGGAGCCGACAGGCCGTATCACGCGCTCTTGTAACGCCCGTAGCAGCTTGACCTGCAAGGGCATGGGCATGTCGCCGATTTCATCGAGAAAAATCGTGCCGCCTTCCGCGCTCTGGAACAGGCCTTTGTTATCCCTGACGGCGCCGGTAAAGGCGCCTTTGGTATGACCAAACAGCTCGGATTCAAGCAGGGCTTCGGGGATCGCGCCACAGTTGATCGCCACAAACGGGCGGCGATTGCGTGGACTGGCTTTATGTATGGCACGCGCCAGCAGTTCCTTGCCGGTACCACTGTCGCCTTGAATAAACACACTGGCGTCTGACATGGCCATCAATTTGGCCTGGCTCAGCAGGTTTTCCATGTGCGGACTGCGCGTGATGATGGCTTCGCGCCAGCTTTGATCTTCCGTGCTGTCTGCCGTGACATGCGCGCCTGCGGTGAGCCGCAATGCCGCTTCCACCTGTTGCAACAGGGATTTGCTGTCAAATGGTTTGGTCAAAAAGCCAAACACGCCACGCCGGGTGGCATCCACCGCTTCCGGAATCGAGCCGTGCGCGGTGAGCAGGATGACGGGCAGGGCGGGGTCCGCCTGATGGATGGCGTCAAACAGCGCCAGGCCGTCCATGCGCGGCATGCGCAGATCGCTGATCACCAGTGCGGGGCGACTCACCCCGATATGCGCCAGCGCTTCTTCGCCATTGGCCGCGGTGACAACCTGGTAGCCAGCGGCCACCAGCCGCATTTCCAGCAGTTTAAGAATGTCGGGATCGTCGTCTACAGCCAGAATCTTGCGGCCAGTGACGGGCGATAAAGCCAAAACACTCATTTCTTGGGTCCTTGGTCACGATCTATCATGGTTTTTTCAATATCCTTGAGGTCATCCAGTTTTTTCTGCAGGTTCATCATGCCGGTCTGGGCCGTATCCGCGCGCTTTTGCTCATCGCGCACGCGGCTTACCAATCGCAGGTTTTCGCCGACGAAGTCGCGCAACAGGCCAAACAGATTCTTTTCGTCGGCAGACAGCGTTTTCTCTGTCAGTAATTCATCCAGCAAGATTTGGGCCTTCTGCGAATCACGCGTTTTACTGGAGGGCAGTGCATAAGCAATCGCCAGCTTGCTGCGCGTGAGCAGTGGCAGTTTTTCCTTGCCATTGCTTGTGCTCAGGATGGCGACCTCCTTTTTCTGGGTATCGGCGGGCAGGTCGGTGAAATACTGCGCGTACTCCAGCAAGGCATTGTTGTTGACCACGGGGGTTTCCGATTTGACCTCGGTTTTGGCGCTATGTTCGTGGTGCGTGGTCGCAGACTCGGTAACCGGAGCCTGTGGTTTGGTCGAGACCGGCGCGCAGGCATTTAACAGCAGCGCGGTGAATAGCGGCAATGCTGCTCGGGTCAGGCCCGGATAAAGGGCGGTAGTCTTCATGGAATATTCTCCTAAAAATTCGTATTAATGCCGATATGCCTGACCACGCGGGGTGAGGCATATTGCTGACATGCCATGAAGGACGGCAATAAGGGCAAGGCTTGAGTGGACTAGGCGGCTTTACTGATCGGATGCAACGGCAGGCGCACCTGGAAGTGGGCGCCATGTTCCGATGGCAGCAGCATGATCTCGCCACCGTGCGCATCTACATATTCTTTGGCAATCGACAAGCCTAGCCCGCTTCCACTGACCAGACTTTCATAGACACCGTTCCCTTTGTAAAAAGGATCAAACAGTTTTGCCTTGTCCGCCGCCATGACGCCCGGGCCGCCATCATGGACTTCAAACACCAGACTGTCATTAGTTTGCCGGGTGCGCAAGCGGATGGTGCCGGATTTTGGCGTGTACTTGATGGCATTGGAAATCAGGTTGTCGACGATGGTGGCGACTTTTTCTGCATCAGCCTTGAGGTGCACGGTTTCGCAGTCCCGCTCAATAGTAATCTGCTTGCTGCTCATGGTCAGCGCATACGAATTCAACACATTTTCCAGCAGGGTGGGGAAGTCAAATCCGCTTAATTCCAGCTGCGGTTTCTGATATTGCACGGCGGAATAATTCAGCAGGTTTTCTATCATTTTTTGCAGGCGCATACTGCTTTCGCGCAGGATGTTCGCGATCTCTTTCTGCTGCGGACTCAGGGCGCCACCGATTTCATCGCTCAGCAGTTCGCTGCCTTCGCGGATGGCGGTGAGGGGCGTTTTCAGCTCGTGCGATACGTGGCGCAAGAAGCGTTGTTTTTGCTGATTGAGCTCATCCAGCTGCGCCCGCAGCCAGTCCAGGCGTATGCCCAGGTTATGCAGGTCGCCCGGGCCATCAATGCTGATGGGTTCATCGTACTTGCCTTCGCCCAGCCGCCGGATGGCCGCATCCATGCGCTTGATGGGTTGTGCGACCAGGAATGTGATCACGGCGGCAACCAGTAGCGCTACCGGGATAAGCGTCATGGTCTGGCTGATCAGCATTTCCTGGGTTTGCTCGGCCGTGCGCGCCAGAATCGCCGACTCGCGGTCGATCAGGCGATTGTTTTCACGCAGGATATTCTGCGCCTGATCCGATAAATCCAGGAATTCGGCAATGGCTGCCTTGGCGGTTTCCGGGGTGGGCTGCAATTGCACCACCGTGTCGTAGAGCTTGTCTTCCTGCTGGTTGATCGCTTTCAGCGCCTCGGCCTGGCTCGCCGTAATGCTGAGGCCGCTCAGCTCATCAATCGCATCGGCAAACTGCTCGTGTGCACGCGTGAAGTTCACCAGCAATTGCACGTCATGCAGCACAAAATACTGGCGGGCACTGCGCTCCATCAGCATGAGTTGTTCCGCAATCGCCCGGCTGGCGCGGGTGGCCTGCACCGATTGCGCTACGGTCGTGCGACTTTTATCGGCGAGTCTGTCCAGGTAAACCGCCGCATTGCCGAAGGCAAATAGCAATGGGAGCATGGTGAGTGCAAAACCAAACAGCAATAGCTTTAAAAATGATCGAGGATAAGCAATGCGCAACTAATCAATCTCCAATGTTCAGGCCATGCCTGGCTTGCCTGAGCTTGCCGCCATATGGACCGGCGATTTTTCATGAATGGGCGAATGTGACCCGGCGTGTCCGTTGCCATTCGGGATTCAGGGGCCGGGCAGTATAATACCGCCATGCCCAAACTCTCTCTTATCGTAGCCATCGCGCATGATGGCGTTATCGGGGTCAATAATACCCTGCCTTGGCATTTGCCCGAAGACCTCAAGCGCTTTCGCGCCTTGACCATGGGCCATCATATCATCATGGGCCGAAAAACCTATGAGTCACTGAACCGCCTGTTGCCGGGCCGCACCACCGTCATTGTCACGCGCAATGCGGACTATCGGGTTGAAGGCGCACTGGTGTCCAGCTCGCTGGAAGATGCCCTTGCACAGTCGGCAGGCGATGATGAGGTGTTCCTCATCGGTGGTGCAGAACTTTACCGTGAAGGTCTTGCCAAAGCGGATCAGCTCTACATTACGGAAATTGATGCCCACTTTGAAGGCGATGCTTTTTTTCCGCAGATGGATAGGGGGCAATGGCAGCTCATCGAAGAGGAGCGCCATGTCAGTGAACAAGGCTTGCCATTCCGCTATCTGACTTACAGACGCAACGCAGCCTAACAAGCAGCATTATCAAGGCAGGGGTTCGCACTATGATCGATTCAAACGACCAGACATCGACTGATATAAAGCCTGAGGTCGAACCCGAGGCGTGGTTCTCGCAGGCGCTGGCCTATATGCGAATTGAACAATGGGCAGAAGCTGAAAAGGCACTGCGGCAAGCGCTGCAGCTGGCGCCGGATTATGCGGAAGCCCATTGCAATCTTGGTTACGTGCTTGAGCAGTGCGGCCATTGGGATGCGGCAGAAAATGCCTATCGCAGCTCCTTCCAGCAGGCGCCTGCCTTGCTCAATGCTGCACTTAATCTTGGCGTGCTGCTGCAACGCATGAGCAGGTTTGATGAGGCGGAGAGCATCTATCAGCAGGCCATGCGTCATCATTCTGAACAACCTGCCTTGTGGACCAACCTTGGCATTCTTTACACGGCGCTGCAGCGGGAACACGAGGCGGAGCGCGCTCACCGCCATGCGCTGAACATGGCACCGGACTATCGAAAGGCGCGGTTCAACCTTAGTTACCTGCTCCTGCGGCAGGGGCGTTTCGAAGAAGGATGGCGCTGCCTGGAAGCGCGAACTCTTACGCCACATGCCTCTATTGTGAATGCCCCTCGCTGGAATGGCGAGCCTCTCAGCGGGAAAACCCTGCTCATCATTTGTGAAGGTGGCCATGGCGATGCGATCCAATTCTGTCGCTATGCATTGATGCTGCAACAACAGTGGTCTGTGCGCCTGCAGATCGTATGCCCCTTGGCCTTGCAGCGGCTGTTTTCCATGCAGCCCATGTTTGATGAGATATTGACCAATGCGGGGCAAGCTCAGTGTGATTACTGGTGCCCGCTCCTAAGCCTGCCCGGGCTTATGGAGACCCGCATCGACAATATCCCGGCACAAACTCCCTATTTGAGCGTCTCTTCCGAGCACCAGCAGGAATGGCAGGCCCTGCTGCCTGCCGAGGGCGTGAATGTGGGGCTGGTGTGGAAGGGCAATCCTAAATTCGAGAATGATGTCGACCGTTCGCTGCCTAGCGCCGGCTGCTTCATGCTGCTAAGAAATATCCCCGGAGTTAATCTGATCCGGCTGCAGCAGGAGCCGGCAAGTGAGGTTGGTGCCGCTGCCGTGGGCTTGCACGATTTACCTGAAGCCATGGTGGACTTTGCAGATATGGCCGCTGTGATCTCGGGGTTGGACCTGGTGATATCGGTGGATACGGCCGCCGCTCATCTGGCGGGTGCGATGGACAAGCCTTGCTGGCTCATGCTGCCGACGTACATGACAGACTGGCGCTGGATGACCGTGCGCGACGACAGCCCCTGGTACCCTAGCATGCGCTTGTTCCGTCAAACGGAACGAGGGATGTGGCTTGACGTGATGAATGACATGGCTCACACCTTGCAAGCCGCCACCGCCGTCGGTGGTATGTTCTCCTTGCACGAATAGCGCTTGCCCGCGGTGAAATGCGCCGACCCTCAGGGCCAGCGCACGCGATTAATCAGGCCGCCACGCAATCCACATAGTAATACGCCTTGCCATCCACCACTTGTTTTACCAGGCCGTGCACATCGGTTTCAAAGCCAGGGAAGCGCTCATTGAAATCGCGGGCAAAGCGCAGGTAATTCACGATGATCGCATTGAACTGCTCACCCGGAATCAGCAATGGAATGCCAGGCGGGTAAGGCGTCAGCAGCACGGCAGTGATACGACCTTCCAGTTCGTCGATCTGCACGCGGTCAATCTTGCGGTGCGCCATGCGCGCAAATGCATCGGTCGGCTTCATGGCCGGAATCATGTTGGACAGATACATTTCGGTGGTCAGGCGTGCCACATCGTTGGCGCGATACACTTCGTGAATCTGTGTACACAAATCCTTGAGGCCAATGCGCTCATAGCGTGGCTGCTTGGCGACAAACTCCGGTAATACTTTCCACAGCGGCTGGTTCTTGTCGTAATCATCCTTGAACTGCTGCAAGGCGGCGACCATGGTGTTCCAACGGCCCTTGGTAATGCCGATGGTGAACATGATGAAGAACGAATAAAGACCGGTCTTTTCCACGATAACGCCGTGCTCGGCCAAATACTTGGTGACGATGGCGGCGGGGATGCCAAACTCGTCCGAGAACGAGCCATCCACATCCAGCCCAGGCGTGATGATGGTGGCCTTGATCGGGTCCAGCATGTTGAAGCCTTCGGCCAGATTGCCGAAACCGTGCCAGCGTTCGCCGGCTTTCAGCATCCAGGCTTCGCGTTCTTCAATGCCTTCTTCGGACAAATCGTCCGGGCCCCAGACTTTGAACCACCAGTCGCTGCCCCATTCTTCATCCACCTTGCGCATGGCGCGGCGGAAATCCAGGGCTTCCATGATGGATTCTTCCACCAGGGCTTTGCCGCCCGGGGCTTCCATCATGGCGGCAGCTACATCGCAGCTGGCAATAATCGAATATTGCGGGCTGGTGGAGGTGTGCATCAGATAGGCTTCATTGAATACATCGCGGTCCAGGCGGTTGTCTTCTGCATCCTGCACCAGAATCTGCGATGCCTGGCTCAGGCCGGCCAGCAGCTTGTGCGTGGACTGGGTGGAGAACACCATGGAGTCCTTGCAGCGTGGGCGGTCAGCGCCAATGGCGTGGTAGTCACCGTAAAAGTCATGGAAGGTGGCGTGTGGCAGCCAGGCTTCATCAAAATGCAGGGTGTCGATCTTGCCATCCAGCATTTCCTTGATTTCTTCCACGTTGTAGAGCACGCCGTCGTAGGTAGACTGCGTAATCGTCAGTACCCGTGGCTTGGCATTTTTGTCGGTGGCAAACGGATTGGCTTCAATCTTCTTCTGGATGTTTTCCCAGGCGAATTCTTCTTTGGGAATCGGCCCGATAATGCCGAAGTGATTGCGCGTTGGCATCAGGAACACCGGCACGGCGCCGGTCATGATGATGGAGTGCAGCACCGACTTGTGGCAATTGCGGTCCACTACCACGATATCGCCCGGGGCGACGGTGGAATTCCACACGATCTTGTTCGAGGTCGAGGTGCCATTGGTCACGAAATACAAATGGTCGCAGTTGAAAATGCGTGCTGCATTGCGCTCGGAAGCAGCCACCGGGCCGGTATGGTCCAGCAGCTGGCCCAGTTCGTCTACGGCGTTGCAGACGTCGGCGCGCAGCATGTTTTCACCAAAAAACTGGTGGAACATCTGGCCAACGGGGGATTTCAGGAAGGCCACGCCACCTGAGTGGCCGGGGCAGTGCCAGGAATAGGAGCCATCGGCTGCGTAATGGGTCAGCGCGCGGAAGAATGGTGGCGGCAGGCTGTCCAGATAGGTACGCGCTTCACGCACGATGTAGCGGGCCACGAATTCCGGCGTATCTTCAAACATGTGGATGAAGCCGTTCAGTTCGCGCAGGATCTCATTCGGGATATGGCGGCTGGTGCGGGTTTCACCATGCAGGAAAATCGGGATTTCCTCATTGCGGTAGCGGATTTCGTCAACGAATTTGCGCAGGTTATCCAGCGCTTCCGGCTTCTCTTCGACGAACTCTTCATCGTCAATCGACAGGATGAAGGCCGAGGCGCGACTTTGCTGCTGTGCAAAGGAGGTCAGGTCACCATAACTGGTCACGCCCAGCACTTCAAAGCCTTCTTCTTCGATGGCTTTGGCCAGCACGCGTATGCCGAGACCGGAGGAGTTCTCCGAGCGAAAGTCTTCATCAATGATGACGACAGGAAATCTGAACTTCATATAGGCCTCCGAAGGCTGCCCGAAATGGCGAAAGGAGCGGAATATAGCACGTTTTCGTGACGTGACAAGCCTTTGAGCAGTAAAGCTTTGTCCGTGTGGAATCGAATATGCGGATTGGAGCGGCTTGGCGGCCGAACGTTCATAAAAATGTCATATTGGCGCATGCATTTTCTGGGGGCTGCCGGGGGCAAAATCGCGAGGTTTCGTACCTGTATTTCTGGCGGTCTGGTTATACCTGAAGCAGCCCAGACGAAATCAACGCCTGGGCAACCATATTTTCCGGCATATTTTCTGCGCAGCGCTCCTAGAGCTGCATCAGCGCATCGCGCACGCGCACCTCGTCGACGCCTTTGCCAATAAAGACAATGCGGGTCAGCGGCTCGTCTTCATCCCAGCCTTCCAGCAGGGTGGGGGGGTAGAGGGTATGTTGCACGGCATGCACGGCAATCGGCGCAGGCTGGTCTTCGGCGTGAATAATGCCCTTGAGCCGCAGCAATTGCTCGCCAAAGGTCGCGCATAGCCATTTCAGCACCGGCTCCAGTTGATCCCAGGTCAGCGGTTTGGGCAGGGTGACGGTGAAGCTGACAATCTCGTCATCGTGCACGGCCTTGGGCAACATGCCGCGGCCCGCCTTGGAGCGGGTGGGGGCGCGCAACCAGCGTTGTGGTTGCGCCTGCTTGCCATCCTGACTGAACAGGCCCACATCAATCAGGTGTTCGGGCTCAATCTCGCCATGGCGGATCATGTGTTGCGTGGCGCCGGGGTTGAGCTCAGTGAGCGTCGCTGCCAGCGCTTCCTGCTGTTCGGGCGTGGCCAGGTCGGACTTGGTCAGCAGCAGCACATCGGCCACGGCGGCCTGCTTGCGTGCTTCGCCGTGTTTTTCGATCTGCTGAATGCCATATTGACTGTCGATAGTGACTACCACGGCATCGAGTCTGTAAGTTGAGCTGATTACCGGTTCATTCATCAGGTTGGCGAGGATGGGGCCGGGATCGGCCATGCCGGTGGTTTCGATCACCAGGCGCTTGAATTCGGGAATCGCCGATAAAGCGCGCTTGAAGAACAGATCGCGCAGGGTATCCGCCAGCTCATTGGTCAGCGTGCAGCACAGGCAGCCCGAGCTAAGTAACACGGTGTTGTCAGCGACATGCTCGCTTTCTACGGTGCGGGCCAGTATATGGTCCAGCCCGGCCTCACCCAGCTCGTTGATCACCACCGCCGTATCTTTCATGCCGGGGTTGTTGAGCAGCTTGTTCAGCAGCGTGGTTTTGCCGCTACCGAGAAAGCCGGTGAGCAGGGTGACGGGAATGCGGGGATCGTGGCTCATGGATAACCTGTTGCTTGGGGCCAAAAGGCAGAGTTTAAAAGGTTGGTGATGTGTCGTTGCCAGGAATGCGCCAGACCAGACTCTTGCCTGACCCGGCTACATCGCTCAAGTTCTATTGTAGCCGCAGAATCTTCAGCTTGGAAAACCGCTCATGCCGCGTCTTGTTCCTCTTCATGCGCCGCATGCCACGCCGGGAAGGGGTCGGGCAGTTTGCGCCAGCCGGATACGCCGCTGGCCATTTCCTCATCGCTTAGCAGGCAGGCATCGAAGCCTGCCCGTATCGCGGATTCGTCCATGTTCATGCCTATCAGTACCAGTTCCTGCTGGCGGTCGCCCCAGGGTTCCAGCCAGCGTTGCTTGATCATGGCGAGGGACTCTTCGTCCTGCGGCCAGTAGTCAGAGGGGGTAGCCGCCCACCACATGCCCGCCAGCTCATTGCGCGAGATGGCCCCCGCTTGTGACCAGTTGGCGCAGAAATCAGGACGGCTGGCCAGCCAGAAATGGCCTTTGGACCTGACCACGCCTGGCCATTCCTGCCCCAGCCATGCCCACAGGCGCTCCGGGTGGAAAGGCTTGCGCGCCCGGTAGACAAAGCTGCTGATGCCGTACTCTTCGGTTTCTGGCACGTGTTCGCCGCGCAGCTCTTTCAGCCAGCCAGGGGCGTCCTGCGCCGCTTCAAAGTCAAAGCGGCCGGTATTCAGCAAGCGGTCCAGCGGCACCTTGCCGAAACTGCTGTGTACGATGTCGGCACGCGGATTCAGTGTCTTGAGTATGCCTTCCAGCTGGCCGACCTCGGAAGGCGTCATGAGATCGGTTTTATTGAGGACGATTACATCACAGAATTCCACCTGCTCGACCAGAAGGTCGACCACGGTGCGCGTGTCTTCTTCCCCCATGGTTTCGCCGCGATCTGCCAGAAAGTCACGCGAGCTGTAGTCGCGCAGGAAATGGTAGCCATCGACCACGGTGACCATGGTGTCCAGGTGCGAGACATCCGACAGGCTGACATCGTTTTCGTCGCGGAAGGTAAAGGTCTCCGCCACTGGCAATGGTTCCGAGATGCCGGTGGATTCGATCAGCAGGTAATCAAAGCGGCCCTCGGCGGCCAGGCGGCGGATTTCTACCAGCAGGTCTTCGCGCAGGGTGCAGCAGATGCAGCCATTGCTCATCTCCACCAGCTTTTCTTCGGCGCGCGATAGTGCCGCGCCGCCTTCACGTACCAGGCGGGCATCAATGTTGACCTCGGACATGTCGTTGACGATCACTGCGACGCGGCGACCTTCGCGATTATTGAGAATATGGTTGAGCAGCGTGGTTTTGCCGGCGCCGAGAAAGCCGGAGAGCACGGTGACAGGGAGTTTTTTCATGGGATGTCCTTCGCTAGGGAATGTGGCTGGTGTCGGTGGCGGTCAATGCCCGAACTGGCGCTCGCGACGCTCGTGTCTTTCCTGGGCTTCCACGCACAGCGTGGCGGTGGGGCGTGCCAGCAGGCGTGCCAGGCCGATGGCTTCGCCGGTTTCTTCGCAGTAGCCATAGCTGCCGTCTTCAATCCGGCGCAGGACGGCATTGACCTTCTTCAGTAATTTGCGCTCGCGATCCCGCGCCCGCAGCTCCAGCGTGCGGACTTCTTCCTGCGTCGCCCGGTCGGCCGGATCAGCCGCATCTTCGGTTTCGCGCAGATGCTCGCCGGTATGCGCAGCGTTATTGCTGATTTCGGCCCTGAGGCTTTGCAGCAGATGGGCAAAGTACGCCAGTTGCTCACCGTTCATGTAGTCGGTGGCGGGCATGGCGAGTAGCTGTTGTGGGGTCAGGTCTTGTGGCATGTGGGTCAGCAGGGACTGAATATGTTTGCAACAATGTTGCGATTCCGTGCATGCTAATGCCTGATGTTAAAAAATGCAACCTAGTTGCATTTATGAGGGTGGTGTTGCAGGTAATGAAAATGATGCCGTGTTAAATAGAGGGGCTGGAAGGTGAGACTGGCTGCCACGGATGAGTGGCAGGGGTTTGAGGCTTAGGCCTGCGCGCGCTGGCAGTCGGCGCAACAGCCTTTAATGTTGAGTTCGATGGAATCGACGGTAAAATGCTCGGGTATCTGCGCAGGCAATCTGGCATGCACGCCTTGCAGGCAAAACACCTTGCCGCACGAGGTGCATTTGAAGTGAGCATGCTGATGCAGCGTATTTTTTTGCGTGTGCTGGAAGCGGCGAGCCCGGTCATGCCCCATAATAGCGTGCGCCAGACCATGCTCCAGCAGCCAGTCCAGAACGCGGTAAAGAGTGACCCGGTCAAACGATGCTTCGCTGCCCAGGGCCTGCAGGATTTCAGGATGGGTGAGGGCGTGCTGAGCGCCCGCCAGTACATTGAGTACGGCAATACGTGAAGGCGTGGGACGTTGTCCGGCGTCCCGAATCAATTGTTCTGCGTTTTCCATAGGCTTGAAAAGGTTGTCAGCTTTCAAGTGTCAGAGATAACGCCGGAAACGTCAACCACATGCCCACAAGGGCGGAAAAAGAATCAAACACGCATGAATGTATTTTACGAAGAGGATGGTGGCTTCAAGGTTGCCGCCATCATGACCGAGAATCCGGGTTCCTTGCAGGTCGAGGCCCTGACCGGCAAACGCTCCAAGATCAAGTCTGCCAATGTGCTCATGAAGTTTGAGCAATCCCTGTCCGGTTTCATGGAAGCCGCCAATGCCGAGGCTGAGCAGCTGGATATCCCGTTTTTGTGGGAATGCTGCGGCGAGGACGAATTTGCCTTTGATGCGCTGGCGCAGGATTACTACGGACAAAAACCCACGCCGGTGCAATCAGCCGCGGTGGTCATTCGCTTGCACAGCGCGCCGGTGTATTTTTATCGCAAGGGCAAAGGGCATTACAAGGCCGCGCCCGCCGATACCCTGAATGCCGCGCTGGCCGCGATTGAAAAGAAGCGCCTGCAAGCCGAAAAAATTGCCACCTTTGCCGAGCAACTGAAGGCCGGTGAGTTGCCCGAAGAGTTCCGCAGCAAGCTGGACATGCTGTTTTACGATCCCGACAAAAACTCCATGGAATGGAAAGCGCTGGAGCAAGCGGCAGCTGAAACCCATACCGGGCATGTGCAAGTGCTGGCGGCTGCGGGTGCCATCGCTTCCATACACGATTACCATCTGGGCGCTTTTCTGCGCGAATATTTCCCCAAAGGCACCGGCTTTGATGCAGTGGCCGCCTTGCCACCGGTCGACGACCTGCCGCTGGCCGAGGTCGAAGCTTTCAGTATTGATGACAGCACCACCACCGAAATCGACGATGCGCTATCGGTAACGCCGCTTGGCAATGGCCTCACCCGCGTCGGCATTCATATTGCCGCCCCGGCGCTGGGTATTCTGCCGGACTCACCGCTGGATGCGGTCGCGCTGCACCGTTTGTCTACGGTATACATGCCGGGCAACAAGATCACCATGCTGCCGGAAGAGGCTATTGAGCCTTTCAGCCTGAATGCAGGCCATGAGCGGCCTGCGCTGTCGCTGTATCTGGATGTGGCGGCGGATTTCAGCATTGTGCATCGCGAGAGTCGTGTGGAGCGCGTGCGTATCGTGGAAAACCTGCGCCATGATGCGCTGGAGCCTTACTTCAACGAGGCCACGCTGGCAGAAGATAGCGGGCATCCCTATTGGGCGCGCCTGCTGTTCCTGTTCAACCTGGCTGAGGCGCTGGAAAAAGCCCGTGGCAAATACGACCCGACGCGGCCGCCACAGCTCGATTACAACTTTTATGTCACCGATGGCAAGGTGCAGATCGTGGCGCGCCGTCGCGGTTCGCCCATGGACAAGCTGGTGGCCGAGCTGATGATAGAAGCCAACAGTCAGTGGGGTCTGCTCTTGAAAGAGCATGCCATTCCCGGCATTTACCGCGCCCAGAATGGCGGCAAGGTTTACATGACCACGCAGGCGGAGCCGCATCAGGGCCTGGGCGTCGGGCAGTACGCCTGGAGCACCTCGCCTCTGCGCCGCGCGGTGGACCTGATCAACCAGCGTCAGGTGATCTCGGTATTGCGCGCGGAGCCGCCGGTGTATCCGCCGAACAGCGATCTGCTGGCCTCGGCCATGCGCAACTTTGATCAGACTTACAATGCCTACAATGAATTCCAGACGCGCATGGAGCGCTACTGGTGCCTGCAATATCTGGTGCAGGAAAACATCCAGGAAATCGGCGCCACTGTCTGGCGCGAAAATCTGGTGCGGCTGGATAATCTGCCCTATATCACCAAGGTGCATAGCCTGCCGGAGCTGGCACCCGGTACTCGCGTCAAGCTGGAAATTCGTCAGGTGGATACGCTCATGATGGAACTGGACACCCGATTCAAAGGCGTGGAGACACCCGTAGCCGAGGTGGACCATGTTTAGGATGGGACGCAACATCGCACGCAGCATACACCGGGCCATTACGCATGAAGACAGCGTGGATGTGAGCGAGATCGACGGCGTGCGCTCGCTGCATCTGGGCTCGGATACCGTGCAAAGCTCCATGCGGGTCAAGGCGCCCTATGATCTCGAGCTGAAATACACGCGCGGCATGATGGTGTTTCTGCTGTTCAACAAGCAGGTGCGCAATCTGGTCATGATCGGCCTTGGTGGCGGCTCGGTGCCCAAGTACATTTACCAGTACCTGCCGCAGATTGCCTGCAAGGTGATCGAGATCAACCCCCGCATTATCCAGGTGGCACGCAGTCACTTTTTTGTGCCGCATGATGAATACCTGCCTTCGGGCGAGGCGCGTTTTGAAGTCGTGCAGGCCGATGGAGCCGTGTATGTCGCCGAAAACGCCGACAGCATGCAGGTGCTGGTGATCGACGCCTTTGACAGTCGCGGCATTCCGCAGGACCTCTGCACCCAGTCTTTTTTTGATGACTGCTTTGAAGCGCTGACGCTGGATGGCATGCTGGTGGTCAATCTGTGGGGCTCGGACCGCAATTTTGATGTCTACCTGCAACGCATCGAGCAAAGTTTTCATCAGCGCGTGCTGGTCATGCCGACCGGCCGCCCTGGCAATATCATCGTATTTGCCTTCAAGCGTGCGCCGCAGGATCTGCGCTGGAGCTCGCTGCGCGAACGTGCGCGTGCGCTGGAAGCCGAATACAAGATCGAATTCATGGATTTCATTGAGCGCTTGCGCGACCATAATCCGAATACCCCCAATCGCTTGCTGCTGGAAAGAGAGTCCGCGGAATGAAATCCCATCAATTTTTTGCCACCTGCCCACGCGGGCTGGAAGCGCTGCTGGCCGAAGAGCTGCAGCAACAGGGCGCGCGCGCCGTGCAGGTGACCGATGGCGGCGCCTCGTTTGGCGGCGACATGGCGGTATGCTACCGCGTCAATCTGCACAGTCGCCTGGCGACGCGCGTTCTGCTGGAAGTGGTACGTGGCAACTATGCCAGCGAAGATGATCTTTATCAGGCTGCGCTCAAGTTCAACTGGCCCGAGTGGTTTGATGTGGGCCGCAACTTCATGGTCAAGGTCACCGGCGTCAAATGTCCGTTGAAGAGTCTGGAATTCGCCACCCTGCGCATCAAGGATGCCGTGTGTGACCGTTTCCGCCAGGCCGTGGGCAGCCGCCCCTATATCGATACCAAAGAGCCCGATGTCCGCATACACGCCTATCTGGCTACCGAGCATTTCCAGTTTTACCTGGATACTTCTGGTGATGCGCTGTACCAGCGCGGTTTGCGCCGAGCCAGCATAGAAGCGCCGCTGCGTGAAAACCTCGCCGCGGGCATTCTCAAGCTGTCCGGCTGGCAGCCGGGCACCTCGCTGCTGGACCCGATGTGCGGCAGCGGCACCTTTTTGCTCGAAGCCGCTATGATGGCCTTGCACATTGCGCCCGGTAGCCGCCGTCATTTCGGCTTTGAGAAGCTGAAGAATTTTGATGCGGACAAATGGAAAAGCCTGCGTCAGCAAGCACAGAGCCAGGCCAAGCCTGCGACTTTCCAGAAAATCTACGGCAGCGATCAGGATTTGCGCGCCGTGCGCGTCAGCAAGCAAAACCTGCAGGAGGCTGGGTTACTGGAAGCCGTGCAGTTGAGCCATGCCGATATGGTGGAAGTGCCGCCGCCCGCCGAAGCTGGTGTGCTGGTCGCCAACCCGCCTTATGGCGTGCGTATTGGCGAAGATGAAGAGCTGGCCGCGCTTTACCCCAAGATGGGCGAAGCGCTCAAGCGCAAGTTTGCCGGCTGGAACGCCTACTTTCTGACCAACGACCTGCGCATGCCCAAGCTGATGCGACTGGCGCCTTCCAAGCGCACGCCTTTGTTCAACGGCCCGCTGGAATGTCGTTTGTTTGAAATCCGCATGGTGGCGGGCAGCAACCGCAAGGAGAAGCCTGCCGATGAGTGACAGCCTGGATGAACTGCGTGCCCGGGTAAATGCCTTCGTTGCCGAGCGCGACTGGGCACAGTTTCATACGCCCAAAAACCTGGCGATGGCGATGATCGTGGAAGCGGCGGAAGTGGTGGAGCATTTTCAGTGGGACACCCCGGCAGAAAGCGCCACCATGGATGCAGCCCGCAAGACGGAGATTGGTCATGAGCTGGCCGATACTTTCGTCTACCTGCTGCGGATTGCTGAAGTCTGCGGCATAGACCTGATCGCCGCGGCCAATGCCAAGATAGACCTTAACGCGAAGAAATATCCGGCTGAGCTGGCGCGTGGCAGCAATGCCAAATACACCGCCTATCAAGTGCCGCCTGAGACGAAAGACTAGCGCTCAAACGCCTTGCCATGCTCGCTCCCTGGCGAGCCTGCTTGAATCAATAGACCGGTTTGCCCTTGCAGGGTAACGCGGCTGCCGTGATTCGATTGATCCAGGCTTCCCGTCCGGCATCGCCCTCCGGCAAAAACAATTCCCCTAGCGTTTTCTGGCCTTTGACGTCCGACATGCTCAGCACAAACAGCACGCGCTGATCGGCACGCAGGCGTATATCCCAGCCATGCGCGGTCTGATCCACCGTGCTGGTGCGGTTGGGGTAGGATTCGGCCAGCCTTTGCAGCAGGCAATAACTCGCGTTTTCACTGCTATCGGCAAACTGGTAGCGCGCCTTCAGCAGCATGGCGCTCGATTGCGGAGCGTTGCTGGCACAGCTGCTTAGTAACAATGCGATCATCATACTGGCAAATGTCAGCATGCCGGGGTTGCGGCCTTGATGCATGGCGATTCCTCGCAGGGTGGTCATGATGCGCCGGATTTTAGCAGGCAACAGGCGAGGAATAGGCGGCGGTTTCTGGTAAAATTACATTTTTGCCAACGTCCTGAATTTATTCATGTCCAGCCTCCAAATGATCAGCCTTCGCGGCAGCGCAGCACTCTCCGATTTTCGTCTCGATAAAATTCTCACTGCGCTCAAGGCAACCGCCCCGCGTATCAGCCATCTCTATGCCGAGTTCTGGCATTTTGCCTGGTCCGAAACCACGCTGACCACCGCCCAGCAGGACACCCTGAAGAAGATTCTGACCTATGGCCCCAAGCTGCACGAAGAGCAGCCGCAAGGTGAATTGCTGCTGGTGGTGCCACGCCCCGGCACGATTTCGCCCTGGGCATCCCGCGCGACCGATATTGCCCGCCACTGTGGGCTCGAAGCCATGCAGCGCCTGGAGCGCGGTGTGGCTTACTATGCGGCCACGGCCGATGGCACGCCCCTGACCGAGGCTGAAAAGCAGGCGCTGAAAGCGCTGATTCATGACCGCATGACCGAAGCCGTCTTCCCGACGCTGGAAGATGCTGCGCGTCTTTATCACATTGCCGAACCAGCTCCGCTGTCCACGGTGGATATTCTCGCCGGTGGCAAGCCCGCACTGGAAGCGGCCAATAGCGAGATGGGCCTGGCGCTGTCGCCGGACGAAGTGGATTACCTGCTGGAAAACTTCACCCGCATCGGCCGCAACCCGACCGATGTTGAGCTGATGATGTTTGCACAGGCCAACTCCGAGCATTGTCGTCACAAGATTTTCAATGCCGACTGGGTGATTGATGGCGTAAAGCAGGACAAATCGCTGTTTGCCATGATCCGCAATACGCATCAGCTGAACCCAGGCAATACCGTGGTGGCGTATTCCGACAATGCATCGATTGTGCAGGGCGAAACCACCCGCCGCTTTTACCCGCAGTCCGATGGCGAGTATGGCTACATCGAGGAAGACATGCACTTCCTGATGAAAGTGGAAACGCATAACCACCCGACGGCCATTTCACCGTTTGCCGGTGCGGCGACGGGTGCTGGCGGTGAAATCCGCGACGAAGGTGCGACCGGTTCCGGCTCCAAGCCCAAGGCTGGTTTGACCGGGTTTTCCGTGTCCAACCTCAATATTCCCGGCTTCAAGCAGCCGTGGGAAACCGATAACGGCAAGCCGTCGCGCATTGCTTCGGCCTTGCAGATCATGATCGACGGCCCACTGGGTGGTGCCGCCTATAACAACGAATTTGGCCGCCCCAATATCGCCGGTTATTTCCGTACGCTGGAGCTTGAAGCCGCCGGTGAGCTGCGCGGCTATCACAAGCCCATCATGCTGGCGGGTGGTGTGGGCAATATCTCCGCCAAGCATTCGAAAAAGAATCCGATTCCACCGGGCGCCTGCCTGATTCAGCTGGGCGGTCCCGCCATGCTGATTGGCCTGGGCGGTGGCGCGGCATCCAGCATGGATACCGGTGCCAATACCGAAAACCTGGACTTTGACTCGGTGCAGCGTGGCAACCCTGAGCTGGAGCGTCGTGCGCAGGAAGTTATCGACCGCTGCTGGCAGCTGGGGGATGACAATCCTATTCTGAGTATTCACGACGTCGGCGCTGGTGGTATTTCCAATGCCTTCCCCGAACTGGTGAATGATGCCGGTGTGGGCGCGCTGTTTGAGCTGCGCAATGTGCATAACGAAGAGCCCGGCATGTCGCCGCGTGAGCTGTGGAGCAACGAGGCGCAGGAGCGCTATGTGATGGCGGTGGCGGTGGAAGATCTGGCACGCTTTGCCGAGATTTGCGAACGTGAGCGCTGCCCGTTTGCCGTGATTGGCCATGCTACCGAGCAACGCCACCTGACCGTGGCCGACAGCCATTTTGACAACAAGCCGGTGGACATGGATTTGTCCGTTCTGCTGGGCAAGCCACCCAAGATGACGCGCACCGTGACGCATCTGGAGCGCGACCTCAAGCCTTTTGATGCCAAGGTGTCGCTGAAAGAAGCCGCCGAGCGCGTATTGCGCCTGCCAGGTGTGGCCGACAAGACTTTCCTGATCACGATTGGTGACCGCACGGTGACCGGCCTGATCGCCCGCGACCAGATGGTGGGCCCATGGCAGGTGCCAGTGGCCGATGTGGCGGTGACGCTGGCGGGTTACGAAACCTATCGTGGCGAAGCCTTTGCCATTGGCGAAAAAGCGCCACTGGCGCTGATTGATGCCCCGGCTTCCGGCCGCATGGCGATTGCCGAATCCATTACCAATATAGCCGCCAGCCGCATTGAGCAGTTGTCTGACCTCAAGCTTTCTGCCAACTGGATGGCGCCTGCCGGTCACCCCGGTGAGGATGCTGCACTGTTTGATACCGTGCGTGCCGTGGGCATGGAGCTGTGTCCGCAACTCGGCATCAGCATCCCGGTCGGCAAGGATTCCATGAGCATGAAAACCGTGTGGGAAGAGGGCGGCGACAAGAAAGCCGTGACCGCCCCGATTTCGCTGGTGGTCACTGCCTTTGCCCCCACGCCCGATGCACGCCAGACCCTGACGCCGCAACTGCGCACGGATCTGGGCGACAGCAAGCTGATACTGATTGATCTGGGCAATGGCCGCAATCGCATGGGCGGTTCTGCGCTGGCTCAGGTATATGGTGCCACCGATAACGTAGCGCCTGATCTGGATAAACCGGAGCAGCTCAAAGCCTTCTTCGAGCAGATTCAGGCGCTGAATGCCGCTGGCAAGCTGCTGGCATACCACGACCGTTCGGATGGCGGCCTGTTTGTCACCCTGGTGGAAATGGCGTTTGCTGGTCGTTGTGGCATTGATATTGATCTTTCGGCGTTGTCTGGCGATGCCGTCAGCGTACTTTACAACGAAGAGCTGGGTGCCGTGATTCAGGTGCCCGCTGCCGAAGCATCCACCATTGCCGAGCAGCTCAACCAGGCTTTGCAAGGCTGTGCGCATGTGTTGGGCGCACCGGTGACCAACAATCACGGCATCATCATTCGCCAGCATGGCGAAGTGGTATTTGCCGAGCTGCGTACCGATCTGCATCGCATGTGGTCCGAGACCACTTATCAGATGCAAAAGCTGCGCGACAACCCGGTCTGTGCGCAGCAGGAATACGACCGTATTCTGGATGTGCAAGACCCAGGTCTACATCAATACCTGACCTTTGATATCGCCAACAAGATCGAAGCGCCTTATGTGGCAACCGGTGTGCGTCCCCGCATGGCCGTGCTGCGCGAGCAGGGTGTGAATGGCCAGGTGGAAATGGCAGCGGCGTTTGATCGTGCTGGCTTCCAGTCGGTGGATGTGCACATGAGCGACATCATCAGCGGTCGCGTCAGTCTTAAGGACTTTGCCGGTGTGGTGGCCTGCGGTGGCTTCTCGTATGGCGATGTGCTGGGGGCGGGCGAAGGCTGGGCCAAGTCCATCCTGTTCAATAGCCGCGCCAACGATGAGTTTTCAGCTTTCTTCCAGCGCGAGGATTCTTTCGCGCTGGGTATTTGCAATGGTTGCCAGATGATGAGCAACCTGCGCGACCTGATTCCCGGTGCCAGCCACTGGCCGCATTTCGTGCGTAACCGCTCCGAGCAGTTCGAGGCGCGGGTGGCCATGGTGGAAGTCCTGGATTCGCCTTCGCTGTTTTTCAGTGGCATGGCGGGTAGCCGCATGCCGATTGCTGTCGCGCATGGTGAAGGTTTTGCGGAATTTTCTGATGAAAGTGCGGTCAACAGCGTACTTGCCGACAAACTGGTCAGTATACGGTTCGTTGACAATACGGGGAGTGCGACGGAAACCTATCCATTCAATCCCAATGGTTCGCCACAGGGCATTACCGGACTCACTACGCGCGATGGGCGTTTTAGCATTATGATGCCGCATCCGGAGCGTGTATTCCGTACCGTGCAGCACTCGTGGCATCCTGATGGCTGGGGTGAAGATGGACCGTGGATGCGTATGTTCCGTAATGCACGCAAATTCATCGGTTGATGTGTGAACGTGGATGTTAATTAAAATACGATAATAAGATTAGAGAGAGAACAGCATGAAAACAATCAAGGCAATCCTGTTGGCAGCAGCACTCTGTATTCCGTTTTCGGCCTTTGCGCTGACAGGCGATGAGCAGGTCGAGTACACCGATGCACTGGGTACCGGCAAGCTCAAGGTGGTCAAGAAATACTTCAGCGAACACAAAGTGGACGTTAACGACAAATACTTCGCCTGGTCGGCTTTGCAGATTGCCGCCAACAAAGGCCAGTTGGCCGTGGTGAAGTATCTGGTTGAACAAGGCGCTGATGTGAATTACCAGCACCCCATGACCAAAATGACGCCGCTGCATCTGGCGGCCTATGATGGCTATACCGATGTCGTCAAGTACCTGATTTCCAAGGGCGCTGACGTCAATATCAAGATGCGTGGTGGTGTTTCCATCGTGCGTGCCGTCAGGGACACAGGCAACACCAAGATGGTAGAAGTGCTGGAAGCTGCAGGCGCCAAGGACGATGGTTGCGAAGGCCAATGTAACTAGGCTTGTTATCAAGCCCATGCAGTTAAAGCTGGTGTTTAACCCGCTATAATCCGAAGAGCGAAGCCTGTCATCGAACACAGGCTTCGCTCTTTTGCATTTCCCGGCCGCTTGGCCCAATCCTGCAACGATTGGTAGCCCATGAAACTGATAGCCTCATACTGGATTCCCGCCTTGGGAATCCTCACATGTATTTCCGGTAGCGCTTATGCGCAACCTCCGCAATATTCCCCCCATATTCAGGTGCTGGCTGCCTCCTGCGCGGCCTGCCATGGCACCGATGGCAATAGTGTCGGTGGAACGCCCGTGCTGGCCGGTCTCGATAGCCTGCATTTCATTCGCCAGATGAAAGCATTTCGTTCTGGTGAGCGTCCGGCGACCGTGATGCAACGCCACGCCAAAGGGCTGACGGAAGACGAGATCGTAGGTCTCGCCGCGTTTTTTTCCACGCAGCCGCGGGTGACTGGCAAGCTTCCTCCGTCCATGAAGCTGGAGCCCTCCCATGATTGATAGACGCAATTTCCTCAAGCTCGGCTCGGCGGCGGCACTGCTGACCGGGTGCTCGCCTTTATTGCGTGCGGCCGGGAGACCCAAGCCCAGAGTCGTGGTGGTCGGCGGTGGCTATGCAGGTGCGGCTGCAGCGAAATATCTCAAGCTGTGGGGCGGTAATGCCGTCGATGTCGTGGTGGTGGAGCCCAGCTCGCAGTTTGTCTCCTGCCCCCTGAGCAATCTGGTGCTGGGCGGTAGCAAAACCATCGACGACCTCACCTTCAGCTATGCCGCGCTGAAGAAAAACCATGATCTGCAATGGGTGCGCGACTCGGTGGTGGCGATTGATCCTGAACATAAAAAGCTGATCCTGGGCCGCAGTGATTTTGGCTATGACAAGCTGATCCTCGCTCCCGGCGTCGACTTTATTTACGATGCGCTGCCGGGGCTGGAAAGCGACGCTGCCCGCAAGCAGGTGCCGCATGCCTGGAAAGCCGGGGAGCAGACGGTCAATCTGCGCCGCCAGCTGGAGAGCATGCCGGACGATGGCGTGTTTGTGATGAGCATCCCCAAAGCGCCGTACCGGTGTCCGCCCGGGCCTTACGAGCGCGTCTGCCAGGTGGCATTTTACTTCAAGCAGCACAAGCCTAAGGCGCGCATTATCGTGCTGGATGCCAATCCGGAAATCGTCTCCAAGAAAGGCTTGTTTACCAAAGCCTGGGCTGATCTCTATCCCGGCATGATTGAATACCGTCCCAATAGCGTGGTGGTTGAGGTGGATGTGGCGGGCCATACCCTGATGACGGAGTTCGATAGCATCAAGGGCGATGTGCTGAATGTGATTCCGCCACAACGCGCCGGTATCCCAGCGCAACTGGCGCAGGCCAACAATATCGACAAGCGCTGGTGCGAGGTCGATTTTCTGACATATGAATCTATGGTGGTTCCGCATGTCCATATCATAGGCGATGCGGTATCAGCGGCCCTGCCCAAGTCGGCGCACATGGCGACATCGCAAGCCCGGGTATGTGCCAATGCCGTGCTGGCCGCACTGACCGAGCAGCCGATCGATACATCGCCGGTGTTTGCCAACACCTGCTACAGCTATGTGAGTGACCACATGGCGATGCATGTTGCCAATGTGTATCGCTACAACCAGGCGAAAAAAATCATGCTGTCAGCTGAAGGCGGCGGCGTCTCAGACGCTCCTTCCGAACTTGAGGCAGACTATGCCCGCTACTGGGCGCAGAATATCTGGTCGGATGTGCTGACATAAAGACATCAATGACCCTTTACAGGAGCAAGTGAATGCCCAACCCGAGTATTCGACGGCCGTTCGGCGGATTCTGCATGATGCTGGCGGGGATCATGACCGTCGCATCTGCCAGCAGCCATGCCGATCAGGCCGTTGAAGCGCCCATCCCGGCAGATGTGGCAAGTGCCGTGCGCTTGCCTGCTGGCTTCAGCCTGAATGTGTTTGCCCGTGTGAATCCGGGAGAAGGGTATTTCAGCGGCCCGCGCATGATGGCATTCGGCCCGGATGGCAATCTCTATCTCACTACCGGGATGGGTGGCCAGGTGCTGATGCTGCCTGATCGCGACAAGGACGGCAAAGCCGATGAAACCGTAGTGGTGGCTGACAAGCTGAATGCGCCCAACGGCATTGTTTTTGTGGATAAACAGCTGCTGGTGGCAAATCAGGATGGCGTAGTCCGGCTGGAGCAGCAGGGCGGCAAATGGCCCGCTAGCAAAGCGCAGCCCATCATCAGTGGACTGGCGACGGGTGGGCATACCCTCAAGACCATCAGGCAGGGGCCGGATGGTTATCTCTATCTCAATGTTGGCTCCAGCTGCAATGTTTGCGTGGAGCAAGACCCTAGCCGTGCGGCTATTCTGCGCTATACCGTGGATGGCAAGCCTGCCGGGGCATTGGTGACGCTGGGGCGCCATGCCCAGTCAGCCGTGTGGGCGAGCGGGCTGCGCAATTCACAGGGCTTTGCCTGGCATCCGCAAACGCAGGCCATGTTTGCCACCAACAATGGCGCCGATATGCGCTCGGAAACCCGTGGCGGGCGCGTGAATGATGATATTCCGCCTGAACATCTGAACCAGATTGAATCTGGGAAGAACTATGGCTGGCCGCATTGTTGGGGCCAGCGCGTGCCGGATCCCAACTTTGAAGGCCCCAGCGGATTCTGCGATGCCATGCAGCCGCCGGCCATCACCTTTGACGCGCACTCCACGCCACTGGGCATTACGTTCCTGAATCAAAGCGGGTTCCCCAGGGATTACCAGCAGGATGCCATCGTGGCGCTGCATGGCTCGTGGAACCGGGTAACTCCCTCGGGATACAAACTGGTACGTGTTAAATTCAAGCAGAATCAACCCGTTGAAGTCACGGATTTTGCCACTGGCTGGCTGCAAGGAAACGCGGCCTGGGGACGCCCGGTGGATACGCTGATTGGCCCGGATGGTGCCTTGTATGTGTCAGATGACCGCTCCGGCCTGGTGTATCGCATACGCTATCAGGGCAAGTAATCGTTTTTAATGAAGGAAAGTACCATGAAACACAAACTGCATTTACTCTCGTGGCTGGTTGCCGGGCTCTTGCCGGTGCAAGCCATGGCGCTGGCAGACGAAGCGGCCGCCAAGCCAGCCGATATGCTGATTTACATCAATCCACAGGAATACCAGCACCCGATCAAGCTCTGGCAGTTTTACAACGACTACTGGTTTGCCCAGGGCCCGGCAGTAGAGCCGGTTGCCAAAGAGGTGATGGGGGCCGAGTTTGGCAAGGTTGGCATGTGCGAGAGCAATCTGGTGGGCAATACGCTGGTCAAGCTGCAACCCAAGATGTTCTACAACCCGCACATGAAGATTTTCTACGGCACCATTATCGCCAGCGCTTATAGTGGTAGCGGCAAGCCGATAGGCACCTATGTCGGCGAGTCGCAAAAAACCGGCTATCTGGATGTCGTGCCTGCCTATCAGGTGGAACAATCTTACAAGCTCGCCATGCAACAAGTGGTAACCAAGATGAAAGCCGACCCCGCATTCAGCGATGCCGTGAAGAATGGCATTCCCTCCAACGAAACCGCTACGCCATGTTCCATGGTGAGCGTGCTGCCCTCTATAAAAAGTCCTAAATAACCAACCCAGGAGATATACGCCATGACCCGAATTCCCCGTCTCACCCCGCTTGTGCTCGCGTTGTCCGTGCTGTTCGCGCCGCTGGTGCATGCCCATGAAGGCAAAACCATAGGCGGCTTCAAAACGCCAGAATCCGTGCTGCAAACCAAGGATGGCCGCGTGTTTGTCTCTGAAATCGGCGAATTCGGCAAGGATGGTGATGGTCAGATCAGCGTCATCTCACCCGATGGCAAGGTCAGCGTATTCGCGACCGGCATGGATGACCCCAAAGGCCTGACGATTATCGGGCAGGATATTTATGTCACCGACAAGGCGCGCGTGCTCAAAGTCAAACCCGACGGCAAGTGGGAAGTGTTTGCCGATGCCAAGGCATTCCCGGTGACGCCGCAGTTCCTGAATGACATTGAGCCCGATCCCAAAGGCAATCTCTACGTCAGCGACAGTGGCGATATCAACACTGGCAGCGGTGGCGCCATTTACCGCCTGGACAAGGCCGGCAAGGTCACCCTGGTGATCGACGGCAAGCAGGATCCCAAGATACTCAGCCCCAATGGCCTGGTGGTGGATGATACCGGCGATGTTCTGCTCGAAGTCGACTTTGCCTCCGGCATCCTCTACAGCTACAACATGAAATCCAAAAAGCTCACCAAGCTCGCGGAAGGTTTTGGCGGTGGTGATGGCCTGGTGCACGCCAGCTCCGGCGTTATTTACGTCAGCGACTGGAAAAACGGCAAGGTATTTGAACTGGGTCACGACGATGAAGTGAAACTGCTGAAGGATGGATTCAAGGCTTCTGCCGACATTGCCCTCAGCAAAGATGAAAAATACCTCATCGTGCCTGACATGAAAGCAGGCGAAGTAGTGTGGTTGCCTTTGCATCCGAAAAAGCATTGATTCGTCATTTAACGACGATAGCGATGAAAGCCGCCCTGAATTTGCTGGGCGGCTCACTGCAACGCAGGCAGCCGTTCTGAAGTAGCTAGCTTGTAAACAAGCGTTTCTGGAAGCTTCTGGTGCGGCTGACCATGTGTTGATTTAAACGCTCCAGCATTGTTTTCTCAGTGCCGACCGATGCTGCCGCATCAAGGTCTTCCGATACTTTGCTTAGTCCAGTCAGCAAGTTGTGTGAAATTTCCTCGGCAATCTTCAGTACATACTTGGACTTGAAGCCCAGAGACTCAGCCATCATTTTCACGTGGTCTTTATGAATCTTTGACGGGTCATTTTCACCGCCAATCCTGAAGGCAAATTTGCGAGACAAGCCTGGGTAAAGTGAGGTAGAAATCAAATCGTAAAATGGGCTTAATCTTGCACCCGTAGGTGTGTAGTACACAGACAGGTTTTTTGCATGACTGTCGTTATTGCCAGCATAAAGGTTAAAAAACAGCCATTGAATAAAGCGTTTTTTATCAGCGGCTGCCACACCACTTTGCGTGAGCAACTCACGACATCTCAGTAATGTCGGCCCGCCATCCGATTCGTATTTTATGGTGGAGGGCTTGCCATCGATCTGGCACAAATCCAGCTGATGCAGCTTTTTGATATGCCCTTGTGGATCCAGCGTCCTGTCATATCGTTTAATCACGCATGCTTTTGCAATCGCTTGATAACAAACTTCCGCTACACCAAGCCCCAGCCGGGCTGCGAGTGTCATCGTAAACGTCTCATTGATGGCAGATGCCCAGACGCCTTCAATCCCCTTGATGTCCGGCTTAAGGATGTGAGTGGATGGCGAGCTGCCCAGAGGCAGTAATGGATTTCCATTCGAGTCTATGCAAATGCTGAGTTTTCTTTGTGCCCCTGCCAACGAAATTCTCAGCCCTTCCTCTTCCTGAATAGTGCGTATAACCCCTTGCTGCTGAGTAAACTCATCGGCAATATCCTGCCATGTGATGGCTTGGTAGCTGGGGGGCTGTGGCCCTTTACCCTCAGGCAGTATGGTGAGATCGCTTGCGGTGTCACCGCCGATCACACTCAGCAATCCAAAAGTGGAGGTGACCTGGTATTTAAGGGTTAATAACTCTCGCAAACCCGCTTCAGGCAACAGATTTTCAAAGTAGGATTCAACCGCTTGCCCGGAGTGTTCTGCTTGCGATACAGGCAGTTGAGGCGATATGCCAAGGGGATGGTTTTTTTGCCATCCAGCATCGTAAATAAATTTCAGGGGTGTTTCATTGAGTAGGACACCGACCAGTTGTTTATCTCGGTAAACATCCAGTTTTTTCACGATGGCCATCAGAGGCTACCTTTTTTCTGAATCACCATTTCCAGCCCAAGCGTATCCAATACATCGAGAACCTTTTGAAACTGTACGGTTGGTTTGCCATTTTCCAGTTCCACAATAAAGCGATTGCCGGTATTGGCCAGGCCCAGAATATCTGCCTGTGTCATTTTTTGCGCGACTCTGCATTCACGCACCAGATTGCCTAACTCCTGGACGGAGGTTATGGCGACCGGCTCATTCAGTTTGCTGGCGTTGTTCATCATGACGTCCGATATATTACCTAACGGTAATATATTACATGAGTGAACTCATTAGGCAATAAAAAATTACCGTTAGGTAATTTAATTGAGCGTTTCAGCGGATTTTATTTGGATAATTACCTTTCGGTAACTATATTGTGGCGTGAGGTTTGAAAACAGGGCCTAAATAGCTTGAGTTTTATGCCAATGGCTGGTTTTCAAGATCAAATCGTCTGAAACTCGTACTCAGGCAAACAACCCCACCAACCCTTCCAGACCCACATGATTCAGCGCATAAGAGGCCTGCTGCTGCACGATAGGTTTGGCATGATACGCGACACCCGCAGTGGCGACGGACATCATCTTGAGGTCGTTGGCACCGTCACCAATGGCGACTACCTGATCCGCGCTCAGTCCTAGTTTGTCGCGGGTGGCGATCAGAAAATCGGCCTTGGCCTGGGCGTCGACGATATGGCCGAGCACCTTGCCCGTGAGTTTGCCGTTTACGATTTCCAGTGAGTTGGCCTGGGCATAGTCCAGCCCCAGCATGGCTTTTACCTTGTCGGCGAAGAAATCAAAACCACCAGACACCAGCATGGTGCGTATTCCGTTTTCGCGGCAGGCGTCTATCCAGGTCTGGGCGCCGGGGTTGAGTTGCAGGCGCTCGTCGATGACGCGTTGCAGGGCGGAGTCTTCCAGGCCTTCCAGCAGGGCCACGCGGCGGCGCAGGCTTTCGGCGAATTCGATTTCACCGCGCATGGCGCTTTCGGTAATGGCGGCGACTTGCGGTTTGAGTCCGTACATGTCGGCGATCTCGTCTATACATTCAATGCTGATGAGGGTGGAGTCCATGTCCATCACTGCCAGGCCGAAGCGCTTGAGGGTGTGCTTGTCATCAACATAGGCGCAGTCAATTTGCTGCTCGCGACAGAAGTCGATGACGTTTTGCTGCGCTTCCGTTTGTCGTGGCAGGCTGTAGGCGTGCTCGGCCAGTTGCGTGAATTGCAGCCCTTGCTGGGCACCGCTGAGCTGGTGCAAGTGGGCGAGGTGCGAGAAGCTAATGGCAGAGCCTTGAACAACGAGACGCATGGCAGGGATCGAAGTCTGTGAGTAAGGCTGGCATTATACATTGCGCGGGCTCTGCATGCGGCTTCCGGGCCGCTATCTGCACTGGCGCAATAGGCCGAATTGCGCGAAAATGCGGTATTGCATCCACACTAAGCCCCTTCTATGAATTTGCACGAGTATCAGGCCAAAAGCCTATTGCAGCGCTACGGTTTGCCCATTCCCCAAAGTCAGGTCGCAGAGAATCCCCAATCCGCCGTTGAGGCCGCCAAGAGCATTGGTGGCGATGCCTGGGTGGTGAAGGCGCAGATTCACGCGGGTGGCCGCGGCAAGGCCGGTGGCGTCAAGGTGGTGAAGTCGTACGAGGATGTGGAAGCGGTGGCCGCCAGTTTGCTCGGCAAGCCGCTGGTCACGTATCAGAACGCGCCGGATGGTCAGCCTGTATTGCAGGTGCTGGTGGAGCAGACCTTGCCGATTGCGCGTGAGCTGTATCTCTCCCTGCTGGTGGATCGCAGTCTGGAGCGCGTGGTGATGGTAGCCTCGGCGGCGGGCGGCATGGATATTGAAGAAATCGCTGCCACCCAGCCGGAAAAAATTCTGCAGGAAGTATGCGACCCCCTGAATGGTCTGGTGGATTTTCAGGCGCGCAACCTGGCGTTTGGTTTAGGGTTGGCCGGTGAGCAGATTGCCGCCTTTGTGCGCCTCGCCAAGGGCTTGTACAAGCTTTTCAAGGAAAACGACCTCGCCTTGCTGGAGATCAATCCGCTGGTGGTGACTGCCGAAGGTGCGCTGGCGGCACTGGATTGCAAGATGAGCGTCGACGATAACGCGCTTTACCGTCAAAAAGCCCTGGCCGAGCAGCGCGACTGGAGCCAGGACGATGCCAAGGAAGCCGAAGCGCACAACGCCGGGCTCAATTACATTGCACTCAATGGCAACATCGGCTGTATGGTCAACGGCGCCGGGCTTGCCATGGCCACCATGGACCTGATCAAGCTGCATGGTGGCGCGCCTGCCAACTTTCTGGATGTGGGCGGTGGCGCAACGGCCGCCACTGTGGCGCGCGCCTTCAAGATCATTCTGGCTGATAGCAACGTCAAGGCCATCCTGGTGAATATCTTCGGCGGCATCATGCGTTGCGACATCATTGCCGAGGGCATCATCACCGCGGTGAAAGAAGTCGGCATCCAGATTCCGGTTGTCGTCCGTCTCGAAGGTACAAACGTTGAGCTTGGCAGAAAGATGCTGAGCGAAAGCGGTCTTTCGATTATCTCGGCAGCCGGCTTGACCGATGCCGCCCAACAGGCGGTGCGTGCCGTCAATAATGCAGCAGTGAAAGCGTAATCATGGCAATTCTGGTTGATCAACATACCAAGGTCCTGTGCCAGGGGTTTACCGGCAAGCAGGGTACTTTTCATTCCGAGCAGGCGCTGGCCTATGGCACCCGCATGGTAGGCGGCGTGACGCCTGGCAAGGGCGGTCAGCAGCATCTGGATTTACCCGTATTCAATACCATGCGCGATGCCGTGCGTGAAACCGGCGCCAATGCATCGGTGATCTATGTGCCGCCACCTTTTGCTGCAGATTCCATCCTCGAAGCCTGCGATGCAGGCGTTCCGCTGATCGTCTGTATTACCGAGGGCATCCCCGTGCTGGACATGCTGAATGTCAAGGCCGCCCTGAAGGCCAATGGAGCCCGTCTGATCGGCCCCAACTGCCCAGGTGTCATCACGCCCGATGCCTGCAAAATCGGCATCATGCCGGGCAGCATCCACCTGCGTGGCAAGGTGGGGATTGTTTCCCGCTCCGGCACCCTCACGTATGAAGCGGTGCACCAGACCACTGCCTTGGGCCTGGGCCAGTCCACCTGTGTCGGCATAGGTGGCGATCCTATCCGCGGCATGAATTTTATTGATTGCCTGGCATTGTTTGAACAAGACCCCGAAACCGAAGCCATCATCATGGTGGGCGAAATTGGTGGGGCCGACGAAGAGGCGGCTGCCGAGTACATCAAGCAGCATGTGACCAAGCCAGTGGCAGGCTATATTGCCGGCCAGACGGCGCCCAAGGGCAAGCGCATGGGCCATGCCGGTGCGATTATCTCCGGTGGCAGTGGCAAGGCAGAAGACAAGATACGGGCACTGGAGCAGGCGGGTGTTATTGTCGCCAGCTCACCAGCCGGACTCGGCGAAGCAGTACAAGCGGCCATCAAGGCCGCGACCCCAGCGAATTGATCACAAAGGAATCACATGCGGCGCTATCCTGACAAGGTTGCAATAAAACTCCTGCTGGCCCTGGCAGCTCCCATGCTGGCATTGCCATTGCCATTGGCCTTGCCCGTCGCGCAGGCCGCCGAGCAGATTCCCTATTTGCTGACGGTATCTTCCAAAGGTGATATCGCCACGGTCAAAGCCATTCTGGACAGCGGCGCCAGCCCCAACACCAAGGATGCCGATGGCGTGACGGCGCTGATGTATGCGGCGCGCAAGGACAAGGCTGATGTGGTCAAGCTGCTGCTGCAGAAGGGCGCCAACGTCAATGCCAAGGATAACGGCGGCTGGACAGCGCTGATGATGGCGGCCAAAAAGAACTTTGTGGCTACGGCAAAAGTGCTGCTGGAAAACGGCGCCGACCCCAAGATTCGCGATGAATCCGGCTGGAGTGCATTGGGCATGGCCGCCACCTCTGGCTACAGCGAGATGGTGGATCTGCTGGTGAAGAATGGCGTAGACGCCAGCGCCAAGAGTGACGATGGCAAGAGCGTGCTGATGTATGCCGCCAAGAATGGCGACTTGCCCACGATCAATACCCTGATTGATAACGGGGCGGACATGCGTGCCCGGGATCGTTTCGGCGCCACTGCGCTGATGTGGGCAGCCCGCGAAGGCAATGCCGCTGCGGTGAAGCTGCTGCTGGAGCGGGGTGCCAAGGTCAATGAGCAGGATAGCTCCAAATGGACTGCGCTCACCTGGGCGGTCAAAAAGTCGAATGTCGATGCTGCTACTGTGCTGCTGGACAACGGCGCTGACGTCAATCATCGCGATTCCGAAGGTACGCCGCTACTACAGCTGGCAGTGGACAATGGCTCGGTTTCCATGGTCAAACTGATGCTGGAGCGCGGCGCCAATGTCAAAACCAAGGATCAATACGGACTGACAGCCCTGGTATATGCCCTCAAGGGTGGCAACGCAGAAATCGTACAACTCATCAAAGATGCAGGTGGAAGCTATTAGTAAATCGCAGATGCAGGTTGCCATTGCCCAGATCAATTGCGTAGTGGGCGATCTCGCCGGGAATGCTGCCAGGATATTGAGCTATGCGCATGAAGCCAAGGCCGCCGGCGCCAGCTTGATGCTGACACCGGAGCTTGCCCTGAGCGGTTACTCGCCGCAAGACCTGTTGTTGCGTGAAGACTTTACCCACCATTGCCAGCGTGAACTGCAAGCGCTAGCCAAGGCATTGCCTGCGGATATTACCGTGGTCGTCGGCCATCCCCACCGTGAGCATGGGCGGTGTTATAACGCTGCCTCGGTATTGCAGGGCGGACGCATCGTGCTTACGTATCACAAGCATGCCCTGCCTAACCATAGCGTGTTTGATGAGGTGCGCTACTTTTCTCCCGGTAACAAGGCTGGCGTGTTTGAACATCAAGGCGTGCGCTGCGGTATCCTGATTTGCGCCGATGTCTGGGAGCCAGGTCCGGCAAAAGTCAGCAAGCAGGCTGGTGCCGAATTGCTGCTGGTGTTGAATGCCTCGCCTTTCCATCTGGAAAAACAGCAGCAACGCTACAAGGTATTGGGCAAACGGGTGGAAGAGACTGGGTTGCCGCTGGTATATGCCAATCTCGTGGGCGGCCAGGATGAACTGGTGTTTGATGGCAACTCGGTGGTGATTGATCGTTGTGGCGCGCCTGTGCAGCAATTGCCTGCCTTCACTGAGCAGCTGGCGCTGGTCAGCATAGACCTCAGTCCGCAGAACCGCGCCAACCCGCTGCCTGCCGAGATCGCGCCAGGTCTGACACGTGAGGAATCTGCCTACCAGGCATTAACTCTTTGCCTGCGCGATTATGTGCAAAAAAATGGTTTCCCCGGCGCCGTGCTGGGCTTGTCTGGCGGGATAGACTCGGCGTTGACCCTGGCGATTGCCGTCGATGCCCTGGGCGCTGACAAGGTGCATGCCGTGATGATGCCTTCGGAATTCACTGCCGACATGAGCGTGGATGATGCTTGCCAGATGGCGCAATTGCTGGGGGTTAAATACACGGAGCTGCCGATCAAGCCGCTGTTTGACCAGTTTTGTGCGACGCTGGCCGAACCTTTTGCCGGAACCAGCTTTGATATCACCGAAGAGAATCTGCAAGCCCGCATTCGTGGCATGCTTTTAATGGCATTATCGAACAAGTTTGGTAGCATAGTGCTTACCACGGGCAACAAGAGTGAAATGGCCGTGGGGTATTCCACCCTGTATGGTGATATGGCTGGCGGTTTCGCTGTACTGAAGGATATCTCCAAGACATTGGTGTATCGATTGGCCCGCTACCGCAACAGCCTGTCGCAGGTGATTCCCGAACGCATCATTATTCGGCCACCGTCGGCGGAACTGCGGCACGGGCAAACCGATCAGGATAGCCTGCCGCCCTATGATGTGCTCGATGCCATCATGGAGGCGTATGTCGAGCGGGATAGCAGCCGGCAGGAAATCATTGCCATGGGATATCGCGAGCAGGATGTCGCGCGCGTGCTCAACCTGATAGACCGCAATGAATACAAACGGCGACAATCGCCGATTGGCGTGCGAGTGACAGAGCGCGGATTTGGTCTGGACCGACGGTATCCTGTGGTGTCCAGATTCGTGAGCAAAGACTGAATCAACTAAAAGAGGCTAGGGGACATAAGCAAATGAAGAAAATTGAAGCAATCATCAAACCATTCAAACTCGACGAAGTGCGTGAAGCGCTGTCTGAAATCGGTGTGAATGGCCTGACCGTGACAGAAGTAAAAGGCTTTGGCCGTCAGAAAGGCCATACCGAACTTTATCGCGGTGCTGAATACGTGGTGGACTTCCTGCCCAAGATCAAGGTTGAGCTGATTATTGCCGACAGCCTGCTGGATGCCGCGATGGAAGCCATCATCAAGGCAGCTCGCACTGGCAAGATTGGTGACGGCAAGATTTTCGTGTCGAATGTCGAACAAGTGGTGCGTATTCGTACTGGCGAAACGGACGAGGCCGCCATCTAGGCTGCCCAGGTGGGCTAGATCCTCTTTATGCCGGTCATTGCCAAGACAGTGCTGTTGCTGACCATGTCAAACGTCTTCATGACGTTTGCATGGTATGCCCACCTTAAAAGCCTCAATGACAAACCCTGGTATGTCGCTGCATTTCTCAGCTGGCTGGTCGCGTTTGTCGAATACATGTTTCAGGTGCCTGCCAACCGCGCAGGCTTTACCGTCCTCTCCCTGGGCCAGCTCAAGGTGTTGCAGGAAGTCATCACGCTGATGGTTTTTGTGCCGTTTGCCGTGTTTTACATGCATCAGCCACTCAAGCTGGATTATCTATGGGCAGGCTTGTGCCTGCTGGGCGCGGTATATTTCATGTTTCGGAGTTAAGTCAGGTAAGTCTGTTAAGTGCCCGGCGTTCGTCATGAACGGACATTCAATAAAACAAAAGGCCCGACGCCATGGCGGCTCGGGCCTTTTGTCATTCTGCTGCCAGGCGTGTGTTGTCCGCTGACTAATACCCTAGCGCGCGCGCCGTCTGGTAAAACACAAAGCTCACTACCCACGCCAGGCCCAGCGACCATAACAGCGAGAGCATCATGAAGCCTATGCTTTTGGACTCGTTTTTGAGCGTGGCAATGGTGGAGAGGCAGGGGGTGTAGATCAGCGTGAACAGCATGAAGCTCATGCCTTGCACCCAGTCCAGCTTGGTCGCCATGACTTGCATCAGGGCATCGCCCTGCAGGCCATAGATAACGGCGAGCGCGCCCACGACGATCTCCTTTGCCACAAAGCCAAAAATCAGCGCTATCGCCAGCTGGCCGTCGATGCCAACCGGGTTGAGCACGGGCGCCAACCAGGTGCCTATCATGCCGGCAATGGTGCCTGCGCTGGCTGCAGGAACGTCGCTGGGGAAGTTGGTCAGCGCCCAGACCAGCAGCACCCCGATGATGATGAACTTGCTGGCGCGCGTGAGGAAGTGGCGCACCTCTTGCCAGCCGCGCAGCCAGATCTGGCGTGGCGTGGGGAAACGATAAGGCGGCAGCTCCAGAATAAACGGCTCGGTGCTGCTATAGCGGCCTTTATAAATCACCGCCGTCAGGAAAATGGTGGCGAAGCTCACCATGTAGAGCGAAAACAGCACCAGCGGTGCCTGCTTCGGTGTGAATAGCGTGGCCGTCATGAACAGGAACACCTGCAGGCGGGCCGAGCAAAGCGAGAGGGGGATGACCAGCATGGTGAGCAGGCGCATATTGCGCGAACGCATGACCCGGGTTCCCATCAGGGCTGGCACATTACAGCCAAAGCCCATCAGCATCATGACAAAACCACGGCCATCCAGGCCCATCTTGGCCATCAGCGCATCCACCAGAAAAGCGGCGCGCGACAGATAGCCGCTGTCTTCCACCATGGTCATCACCAGGAAAAACAGCACGATGATCGGAATGAATGCCGCGACCGTACCGATGCCATTGTAGATGCCATCCAGCATCAGGCCGCTGAACCAGGCAGGCGCACTCTTCAGCAATGGCTCCAGTACATCGGCGCGGAACAGATCCAGCGCCCAGGCAATGCCTTCCTGCAAGGGCGTGCCCAAGGTAAAAATAAACTGGAACAGCAGATACATGGCAGCAAAAAACAGGGGCAGGCCTAGCCATGGGTGCAGCAACACACGGTCTATGCGTGAGGTCACCACATCATCCAGCTGCGCCGGGTAATGCACGGTGCTTTTGACGATGGCTTCCATCTGGTTTTCGATGGTGTCGTCGTTTTTCAGTTGTTCGCGAATCTCCGCCGGGCTGGGGTGCTGCTCGGCCAAGTGCCGGGCGGCTTCCTTCAGAGCTTCCGGGCAGCCATTGCCATGCTTGGCGCTGATCTGCATGACAGGCATCTGCAATTGCTGCTGCATGCCGGGCAGGTTGAAGGTGATCCCGGATTTTTTTGCCTCGTCGCTCATGTTCAGCAGCAGAATACAGGGCAGGCCCAGCGCTTTTACCTGCAAGGCGAGGGAAAGCTGACGGTCTATCTGCGAGCCATTGAGCACGATGACGGCAAGGTCGACATCGTTGTTTTCAAGAAAATGCCTGACCACGGATTCATCATCTGAAAACCCATGCAGGTCGTAAATGCCTGGCAGATCGATGATCTCGACGATGTGACCACCCAGCAGCAGCTTGGCGGCCATCAGGTCTACCGTGATGCCCGGCCAGTTGCCGACACGCGCCGAAGCGCCGCTGACACGATTGAAAAAAGTGGATTTGCCCGTGTTGGGCATGCCGAGCAGGGCGATACGTTTCATTGTTGGCTAATCTGTATGCGGCGCGCTTCTGTGACGCGCAGGATGATATCGGTGGTGCCGATGCGAACATGCAAAGGGCCGTTAAAACTGGCACGGCGGATGACTTCGATTTTCTTGCCGATGCGGAAACCCAGCGCGGCAAGCCGTTGGAACAGGGATTCATCAGCATCTATACCGCAGATCACCGCATGGGTGCCAGGCTGCAGTTGTGAAAGGTCGGACATTGGTTTGTTCAACAAATGATAATTATTCTTATTATTTCACAATTTGCTCAAGCTGGCATGCCGGATTTGTGTTTGCCATCTCGCCGCTTGGCTGAATTCTTCACTGTCGCCAGCCACGATGCTCGCAGTGGGTGTTCCTCCGCCAGCATGTGCAAGCTGCATTCCGCCACGGTCTGGCTGCGTTTGGTGATACGGCATTTCCTGAGCTGGTCTCTGCGGAAGAAATGCAGTGTGAGGCTGGCACCTTCGGTCAGTCGTGCTACCTGTTCCTGTAACTGTTTGGCGCTGGCTTTGATGCCATCGGCGGCAATAATCACATCCTGTGCGGCCAGGCCGGCCTCTTCGGCCGAGCTGTTGCGATAGACATGCGCGACGCGCGTGTCCTGCTCGTTGGCCAGCTGCAAACCCCAGGCGCTGCGCAGGCTGTTGCTGGCAGCAGGCTTGGCTTCATCCTGATAATCAATGCCAACGTTGGCAAACAGCTTGCGGAAGGCGGGGTCCTCGGTACCACGTACAAGCTTGTCCAGAAGTTTGCGCAGGTCGTGCCCGGTGTGTTTCAGGATAAGAGCATCCATCTGTTCTTCGGCCATGGCTGCCCCCGTTAACTGGTAATCTCGCCACATGCCTTGCATCAGGATATCCAGCGAGCTGCCTTTCTTGCGCAGGGTAAGGTCAAGCGCCAGTGCCACCAGCGAGCCTTTCAGGTAATAGCTGATCTGCGCATTCGGCGTGTTCTCATCCGGCTTGTAGAGCTTGATCCATGCATCAAAGCTGGATTCATCCACACGCTGCACATGGCGGCCAGGCGTGCGCAGGTAGCGGGTGATGGATTTGGCCTGGTCCTTAAGATATTCCTCGGGCGACATCAGGCCACTGCGTACCAGCATCAGGGTATCGTAATACGCGGTAAATCCTTCAAACACCCACAGCAAGCGGGTATAGGCTTCCTGCCCGAGGTCGGGTTCCACAAATGCCTGGGGGCGCATGCGCTTCACATGCCAGGCATGGAAATATTCATGGCTGCACAGCCCCAGGAAATCCTGATAACGGCTGGTATCAGCCTCCGCACCTGTGGAGGGCAGCCAGCTGCGCGGGCAGATCAGGCTGGTGGAGTCGCGATGTTCCAGGCCGCCATACTGGTCGTCGCCCGCGGCATACAGCATGAAGTCGTAGCGCTCGAATGGCGCGCTGCCAAAAAAGCCGATATGCGTTTCGCACAAGGTCTTGAGGTCGCGGGCTATTCTTTTAAGGTCTGCCTGATGCGTGCCTGAAACAATCAGGCGATGCGGAATGCCAGCGGCCTTGAATGTCACGATAGCGAGCTTGCCTATCTCCACCGGGTAATCGATGAGTGCGCGATAGTCAGGCGCCTGGTACAAGCCGAATCCGGCGCGATTTACCTTGATGGCGGGAAGTGCGGTACCAACTTGCCAGTTTTTGATGTCGGGAGCATGCAGCGTCACCTGACATGGGGCGTGCTCTTGTCCTGCCACACAGAGAAACAGGCTGGAGCCATTGAAGTAGCCGCGTTCGTCGTCAAGGTAGGCCGTCCGCACCGAGAGGTCGTAGGCATATACCTGATAGCGCAAGGTCAGCGGACCTTTGCAGGGGGCACACTGCCAGCGGTGTTTGCTGACTTTTGCGATCTCGACGGCCTTGCCGCTGGACATCGCCTCCATGCTCACAATATGGCGCGCAAAATCTCTTACCAGATAGCTGCCCGGTATCCAGGCTGGTAGTGAAACCTCTTGTCCCTGAGGATCGGGCTTGGCGATAGTGCATTGCACTTCAAAGAGATGAGTGGCGGGCTGACCTAAGCGAACTTGATACGAAATGGTGGACATCATCAGGATATGGGCAAGCGAATAAAAATGCGAATGCATGCCAGTGTAAAGCACTCGGCGGCATGTGCAAGTGATGCATAAACATGCCTGGGTTCACGTGGGCGACGCATAAAAAAAGACCTGGCTAGCCAGGTCTTTTTTAATCGCGCCAAGTGCTAGGCCCGAATAACTCCGGGCTTAGCCAGACTTACTTCTTGGCAGGATTTTCTACAATCTTCGCCTTGCTGCGCAAATCGGACAGCAGCTTTTCCAGCTGGCGTTGTTGCAGTTGTTTTTTCAGGGCATCCTGTACTTTTTCAAAAGGCATAGGTTGCGCGTCACGTACATCTTCCAGCTTGATGACATGCCAGCCAAACTGGGTTTGTACGGGATCTGCAGTGTAGCTGCCCTTTTTCATCTTGGTGACGGCTTCGCTGAATGGCTTGACCATGCTGCCTGGCGCAAACCAGCCCAGATCACCACCATTTTCCTTGCCACCTGGATCCTTGGATTTTTCCTTGGCCAGCTTGGCGAAATCAGCACCCTTGCCGAGTTGAGCAATGATGTCCTTGGCTTCAGCTTCGGTGGCAACCAGAATGTGGCGTGCGTTGTATTCCTTGTCGCCGACTTCCTGCTTGTACTTCTCGTATTCAGCCTTGACCGCAGCATCGCTCACGGGATTTTTCTTCAGGTAGTCTTCCAGATAGCTGTTCACTAGCAATTCACGGGCGGCCAGCTCTTGTTTGGCCACATACTCAGGGCGTTTGTCAAAGCCGCTGCGTTGCGCTTCCTGATAGATCAGCTCGCTGCTGATCAGGCGGTTGACGATGACGGTACGTACATTGTCATCCACATTCTGGCCGCGGGCAGCCGCATCCTTGGTGATGTAATCGAAGAGCGACTGCTTGATCGGCTTGCCGTTGACGGTGGCCACAGCCGGGTCAGCCGCCATCGCCAGGCTGGAAATGCCGATGGCAACGATGGCCAGCAAGGCTCTAAGTGTGATTTTCATGTTCATACTTCCTTGTCATTTCAATGAGGGGTTGATTAGGGATTGTTTTCATCGGGAGCGAGAGCACGAATGCTGAGCGCGTGAATTCTGCTGGGTATCAAGTCTGCGAGTGCCTGGTAAACGATCCGATGCCGGATTATGGGTGATTTGCCGCTAAATTGCGAGCTGACAACGCACACATTGAAGTGTCCACCACCGCCGTTACCGGCATGCCCCGCATGCAGGGCGCTGTCATCCTGAATGGTCAGATCAACAGGCTCCAGCACCGCCAGCCGTGTGCGGATTTCGTCTAGAAGTGACATCAGGCGGGCAGGGTCTTGCGAAAAGGTTTGACGCTGACCTCGGCATACACGCCAGCCGCCACAAAAGGATCGGCATTGGCCCAGTCTGTGGCTTCCTGCAGCGTGGCAAATTCAGCCACGATAAGGCTGCCGCTGTAGCCTGCCGGGCCGGGGTCTATGCTATCAGTCGCCGGGAAGGGGCCGGCCAGCAGCAGACGGCCAGCATCCTGCATGGCCTGCAATCTTGCCAGGTGTTCCGGGCGGGCCTGCAGGCGTTTTTGCAGACTGTCTGGCGTATCTTGCGCCACGATGGCATACCACATCACTCGTTGCTTTCCATGTATTTGTTGAGGACCAGGGTCTGGCCGATGATGAACAGAAACATCAGGCCCATGGTGCCGAACAGCTTGAAATCGACCCATATGTCGGTGGAGTAGTGAAAGGCAACGTACAGATTGAGGAAGCCCAGAAAGGTAAAGAACAAGGCCCATGCCAGATTCAGCTTGCTCCAGACGCTATCTGCCATGGTGACCTGTTTTTCCATGAGGGCGCGCATGGCATTCTTGCCAAAGAAAAACTGCGATACCACCATGGCAATGGCGAATACCCAATAAAGTATGGTCGGCTTCCACTTGATGAAATTTTCGTCATGCAAAAACAGGGTGGCGCCGCCAAAGACAATAATGATGACGCCGCTGGCGATCAGCATGTTATCGACCTTGCCATGCTTGAACTTCACCCAAGCGATTTGCAGCACTGTGGCGATCATCGCCACCGCTGTCGCGGCATATATGCCGGAAATCTTGAAGACAATGAAAAACAGAATGACCGGGAAGAGGTCAAAAAGAAACTTCATAACAAGCCTTACGCGTGAGGATGAGTTGCCGCATTTGCATGCGTGAGGTATTAGCCCTATCGGTATTTTGCTATGATTCGTCTTGTGCCACAAGACTTTACACTTCATGTTCTTCATTGCCAGCCCGACATGGCGTGCTGCAAGATGTTTTCGAGACGCTTTTCTTGATTGATCTGCATAGCCACTCCACGGTTTCCGACGGTACGTTGACCCCGGCAGAACTGGTGCGCCACGCGGCAGCCCAGGGGGTGAGACTGCTCGCGCTGACCGATCACGACGATGTCGCAGGCCTGGAAGAGGCACGCCAGGTGGCGGATGAGCATGGCATGCAGTTTGTCTCCGGCGTTGAAATCTCGGTGACCTGGAAACGCCGCACCCTGCATATTGTGGGTTTGCGCATAGATCCTACCTACCAACCGCTGGTCGATGGCCTGGCCCGAATTCGGGCCGGTCGTCATATCCGTGCCCAGGGCATGGCAGCGAGCTTGCAGGCGGCCGGTGTAGAAGGCAGCCTGGAAGGCGCTTATAAGCACGCCAAAGGCATTATCAGCCGTACCCATTTTGCCCGCTATCTGGTCGAGGCTGGCTATGCCGCCGATACACGCAAGGTGTTCAAGCGCTATCTGGTTAAAGGCAAGCCGGGGTATTACGAACACCACTGGGCCGACCTGGATGAAGCACTCGGCTGGATTATCGAGAGTGGTGGCGTTGCCGTGCTGGCGCATCCCGGCCGCTACGATCTTGGCCGCACCAACATGCTGTTATTGCTGGAGGAGTTTCGGTCCCTGGGCGGCAGCGCGATTGAAGTCGTCACTGGTAGCCATACGCCCGACCAGTTTCAGGAGTTTGGCAAACTGGCGCGGCAATTCAGCCTGCGGGCATCATTGGGGTCGGATTATCATGGCCCTGGCCACACCTATATCGAGATGGGGCGCTTGCCCGATCTCCCGCATGGATGCACTCCGGTCTGGCAGGATTGGCCAGAGCTGGAAAAACTTGCTCCCTTACCTTCTGCAGCATCTCCACTTTAACGACAGGCACGTCTGAATGGCCCAATATTTTGTTTTACATCCGCAGAACCCCCAGCCGCGCCTGATCGCGCAAGCCGTGGAGATTCTGCGCAATGGTGGGGTGGTGGCCTATCCCACCGACTCCAGCTACGCGCTTGGCTGCGTGGTCGGCAACAAGGACGCGCAGGACAGAATACGTGCCATCCGCGGCGTGGATGATGACCATTTGTTTACCTTGGTTTGCCGCAACTTGAGCGAACTTGCCGTCTATGCCCAGGTGGATAACAGTCAGTTTCGTCTGCTCAAGGCCAATACGCCGGGGCAATACACCTTTATCCTGAAAGCGACGCGTGAAGTGCCACGTCGCCTGCAGCACCCCAAGCGCAGCACCCTGGGGCTGCGCGTGCCGGATCACGCCGTAACGCAAGCGCTGCTGGAAGCGTTGGATGAGCCCTTGCTCAGCATGTCGCTGCAATTGCCGGGGGAGGAAGATGTCCTGAATGAAGCCTGGGAAATCCGCGACCGGCTGGAACACCAGCTGGACCTGGTGATTGATGCCGGTGCCTGTTCCGCCACGCCGACCACCGTGATTGATCTCACCGGTGACAGCCCCATATTGGTCAGAGCCGGTGCCGGGAGCCTGGCACCTTTTGGCCTTACTGAATAACGTTCCACTTTATTAAGGAAATCCTCGTTCGCCATGGAACTCACTTTCATCCAGAAAATTGCGATTTATGCGCTGCCCGTTATTTTTGCCATCACCGTGCATGAAGCGGCGCATGGCTATGCCGCCCGCTATTTTGGCGACATGACAGCCCATCAGGCTGGCCGCATTACGCTGAATCCGCTGCGCCACATTGATCCGATCGGCACCATCCTGATTCCGGCGCTCACCCTGTTTTTTGGTGGCATCCTGTTTGGCTGGGCCAAACCCGTGCCTGTGGATTTCTCGCGTTTGCGGCATCCTAAAAAAGACATGTTGTGGGTAGCCGCAGCTGGTCCTGCGTCCAATCTCATCATGGCGCTCATCTGGGCGCTGATCTGGAAATTTGCCCCCGCGCTATCGCCGAGTATGGCCGTGCCATTAAGCCTGATGGCGCAGGCTGGCATCATGATCAATGTGGTGCTGATGGTGCTCAATCTGCTGCCGCTACCACCACTGGATGGCGGACGGATTGCCGTCAGCCTGCTCCCCAACCACCTAGCGGAAAAATACGCAGGCGTTGAGCGTTATGGCTTTGTCATTTTGCTGGTGCTGCTGTTTACCGGGCTGCTTGCGAAGATCATGCATCCTTTCATAAACGCCTCGATCAGCTTAATATCTTGGCTATTCAAATAACAATTCACTTTTTGGACTTCTAGACATCATGGCGGTTGAGCGTGTTTTATCGGGGATGCGTCCCACAGGCAATCTACATCTTGGGCATTATCATGGCGTACTGAAAAACTGGACGCGCCTGCAACACGAGCATGAGTGCCTGTTTTTTGTGGCTGACTGGCATGCGCTGACCACCCATTACGACACCCCTGAAGTCATTGAGGAAAGTGTCTGGGAGATGGTGATTGACTGGCTGGCCGCCGGTGTGGACCCTGCCAGTGCCACCATTTTCATCCAGTCGCGCGTGCCCGAGCATGCCGAGCTGCACACCTTGCTGTCCATGATTACTCCGCTGAGCTGGCTGGAGCGCGTGCCTACCTATAAAGACCAGCAGGAAAAGCTCGCCAGCAAGGATCTCTCGACCTACGGTTTCCTGGGCTATCCGCTGCTGCAAAGTGCTGACATCCTGATTTACAAGGCCAGCCAGGTGCCGGTGGGCGAAGACCAGATTCCCCATATTGAATTCACGCGCGAGATCGCCCGTCGTTTCAATCATATTTATGGCCGTGAAAAAGGCTTCGAAGAAAAGGCCCAGGCCGCGATCAAGAAGCTGGGCAACAAGCGCGGCGCCTTGTACGAAGAGCTGCGCACCCGCTACCAGGAAAGCGGCGATGATGAAGCGCTGGAATCCGCCCGTGCCATGATTGATGAGCAACAGGGCATGAGCCTGGGCGACAAGGAGCGTTTGCTGGGTTACCTCGAAGGCGGCGGCAAGATCATCCTGCTGGAGCCGGAATACAAGCTGACTCCGGCCTCCAAGATGCCAGGGCTGGATGGGCAGAAAATGTCCAAATCCTATAACAACACGATTTCATTGCGCGAATTGCCAGACGTGGTGGCCAAGAAGATCAAGACCATGCCGACGGATCCCGCACGTATTCGCCGTACCGATCCGGGTGATCCGGAGAAATGCCCGGTATGGCAGCTGCATGAAGTGTATTCCGACGACAAAACACGCGAGTGGGTGCAGCAGGGCTGCCGCAGTGCTGGCATTGGTTGCATTGAATGCAAGACGCCGGTGATCGAGAGCGTGCTGGAAGAACTGAAACCCATACAGGAACGTGCGGCGCAGTATGCCGAAGACCCGATGCTGGTCAAGAACGTGGTGGCCGAAGGCTGTGAGCGCGCCCGCAAGCTGGCACGGGAGACCATGCGGGATGTGCGCGAGGTCATGGGCCTGAATTACTCTTGAAGCAGATATGAACCACTGGCTTGCGCTTGGTATTGCAATCATCGCTGAGGTGATTGCCACCACGGCCCTCAAATCCACGGAGGGCTTCACCCGCCTGGTGCCCTCGCTCATGGTGGTGGCAGGCTATGGCACGGCGTTTTATTTCATGACAGTCAGCCTGCGCGTGTTTCCGGTCGGCATCATGTATGCCATCTGGGCTGGCGTCGGCATCGTGCTGGTGGCCATCCTAGGCTGGGTGTTCTACAAGCAATCGCTGGATTGGCCGGCCATACTCGGCATTGCGCTCATCATCAGCGGTGTCATCGTCATTCACGTGTTTTCGCGCGCAGTGGCTCACTGATGCAGACCCAGCTCGCAATTGACGTTCGTATCTATGGCGAGCAACTCGATACCATCCCGCAGGATCTCTATATCCCGCCCGATGCGCTGGAAGTTTATCTGGAAGCCTTTGAGGGGCCGCTGGACCTGCTGCTTTACCTGATCCGCAAACACAATCTGGATATCCTGGATATTCCCATGGCGGAGCTCACGCGCCAGTACATGGACTATGTGGAAAAGATGCGTGCTACCAAACTGGAGCTTGCGGCTGACTATCTGCTGATGTCCGCCATGCTGATCGAGATCAAGTCACGCATGCTGTTGCCCAAGCCCGCGGATATTGAGCAGGAAGATGATCCACGTGCTGAGCTGGTCCGCCGCCTGATGGAATACGAAGCCATCAAGCTCGCCGCCCAGCGCCTGGATGAGATGCCACAGGTCGGGCAGGAGATCGTGGTGGCACATGCCTATTTTGAGCAGATTGCCGTGGCAGGCCCGCCCGGCATCAGTTTTGAAGACCTGGTGGCGGCCTGGCAATCGGTATTGCAGCGAGCCAGCCATTTTCAACACCACCGTGTCGGCCGCGCCGAACTCTCGGTGCGCGAGCATATGAGCCTGGTGTTGCGCCGATTGCAGCGCGATGGCATGGTGGAATTCATGGAGCTGTTTGATGTGGTGAATGACGGTCTGCCCAAGCTGGTCGTGTATTTCCTGGCGATACTCGAGCTCGCGCGCGAAGGGCTGGTCAAGATCACCCAGCAGGCCTCATTTTCGCCCATTTATTTGCAAGCACAGGAGCGATAGCGTGTTGCAGGAACCGCTGAATACCGCGCAAATGAAACAAATACTGGAAGCCGCCTTGCTCACCGCCGGGCAGCCGCTTTCGCTGGATGAGTTGCTGCGCCCCTTTGATGGCCGCATGGAGCGCGCCACCTTGCGCATGCTGCTGGATGAGCTGAAGGCTGACTGGCAGCAGCGCAGCATGGAGCTGGTGCAAGTAGCCAGCGGCTGGCGCTTTCAGGCGCGTCCGGAGTTTTCGCTGTATCTTTCACGCATCAGTCCGGAGCGCCAGCAGCGCTACTCACGGGCGGCGATGGAGACCCTGGCCATCATCGCCTATCGCCAGCCAGTGACGCGCGGTGATATCGAGGAAATTCGCGGCGTGGCGGTCAACCCCAACATCATGCGCCAGCTGATCGAGCGCAACTGGATTGATGTGGTGGGCCAGCGCGATGTGCCGGGGCGGCCATCGTTATATGCCACCACCAAGACCTTTCTGGATGACCTCAACCTGCGCTCGCTGTCTGAATTGCCCGCGATGGAGAACTTCAGCCAGCAGGATATTCTGTTTGAGCCGCCGCAACCCGAGTAGCTCCTGCAAGTTTTAATTTTTTAGCGCTCTGGTTGCCCGTATAATAAGCACTTAATTATTCAGGCAAGATTCAGATGGCACGTCCCTTCAAACAGCAACGCAACCCCGGCAATATCAAACCCACTGCTTCCGTCAGTACCGATCCGGATGCAGTGCCACAGCGCCTGCACAAACTGCTGGCGCTGGCAGGCCTGGGCTCACGTCGCGAGATGGAAGAACTGATCCTGAGCGGCCGCATCACCATCAACGGCAAGGTGGCCGAGGTAGGTGCTGCCGTGGTGCCTGGCGATGTGGTGCGCTTTGATAGCCGCCCGGTGCATCTGCCATTTGAGGCCGAGCTGGCCCAGGTGCTGATCTACCACAAGCCTGAAGGTGAAATCGTCAGTCAGGATGACCCGGAAAAACGCGCTACTGTGTTCGACAAGCTGCCCCGTGTGCGCGGTGCCAAATGGATTGCCATTGGCCGTCTCGATATCAATACCTCGGGCTTGCTGATTTTCACTACCTCAGGCGAATTGGCCAACCGCTTCATGCATCCGCGCTATGAAGTGGAGCGCGAATATGCCGTGCGCATTTTTGGCGAGCTGACCGAAGGTGAAATGCTGCAGCTGACGCAAGGCATTGAGCTGGAAGACGGGCCGGCCAGTTTTGACAGTATTCGCCCCCAGGGCGGTGAAGGTGCCAATCACTGGTATCAGGTTATTCTGCGTGAAGGCCGTAACCGTGAAGTGCGCCGTTTGTTTGATGCTTTCCAGAAGCCGGTCAGCCGTTTGATGCGTGTGCGCTTTGGCCCGGTCAATCTGCCACCACGCCTGAAGCGCGGCCAGATGCTGAATCTGGACCCCAAGGAAGTGCTGGGCTTGCTGGAGTGGGCTGGCTTGCCTTTGCCAAAAGCGCCGTTGCGTCAGCGTACCGCGCGTGAAAAAGAGAAGGCCGGGCAGGTATTTACTCCTAAAGCCCGCCGTGCCGCGCCTGAACGCGAGCCACGCGCCGAGGGCACAACAGGCCGTCCAGCCTATGGCGCTCGCCCGGATGCAGCAGGCCGTGCCGATGGCAGAAAAACCAGCACCAGCCCGGCGCGCAAACCTGCGCAATCACGCCGTATTCGTCAGGATGCCGATATCCCCGCGCCGCGTTCACGTCGCCCTGCCACCAAGCGTTAAGCGCCTGGCAAGACCTTAACCAAGACCTTAACCAAGACCTTAACTAAGTCATATCCCGGCCGAGCTGCTGGCAAATCAGCCGCTCGGCATCGTCTGCTGTCACCGGTGGGCTGAACAGATAGCCCTGGATTTTTTCGCAGCCATTTGCCCGCAAAAATTCGGCCTGGGCTTGCGTTTCCACCCCTTCCGCCACCGCACTCAGCTTGAGTGTTTTTGCCAGCGCCAGTATCGCCTGGGCAATTGCGCTGCCTTCCGGATCGTCGGGTAAGCCTTTGATGAAGCTGCGATCGATCTTGATGGTATTGATGGGGAACTGCCGCAGATAGCTCATGGATGAATAGCCGGTGCCAAAGTCGTCAATGGCGATATCCAGCCCGGCCTGCCGCAGCATGTGCATTTTTTCGATCATCACGCTGGACTGATCCATCAGCACGCTTTCCGTCAGTTCGATATTGAGCAGTCTGGCGTCAAGCCCGACCTTGTTCACCATATTGACGATGTTCTGCACGATATTCGGGTGGTGGAACTGGCGACCTGAAAAATTCACATTCATGATCAGACCGCTTGCGTAGCGTTCCTGCCAGGCTTTCGCCTGCAGGCAGGCGGTTTCCAGCACCCACTCGCCAATCTGCATGATGAGCCCGGAGGCTTCGGCCAGCGGGATGAACACATCGGGGCGTATATTGCCCAACTCGGGCTGATGCCAGCGCAACAGGGCTTCGAAACCGACGATCTTGCGGGTTTCCAGCGCAATGATGGGTTGGTAGTAAAGCTCCAGCTCATGTCCTGGCAATGCTTTTTGCAGCATGGACATCAGCTTTTCCTGCTGGTGCGCTGAGTCTTCCAGCTCACGCGAGTAATAGCGGAAGGTATTCTTGCCATCGGCCTTGGCCCAGTACATGGCGGTATCCGCATTGCGCAACAGCCCGGATACATGGTCGGCATCGGCGGGGAAGTTGCTGATGCCTATGCTGGCACCGACAAATACCTCGTGCGCGTTAATGACAAACTTTTCCGAGAACAGGGCGATGATGGCGCTGGCGGTGGCGTCTATCGCCGATAGCGGCTGATCGCGCAGGATAATGGCAAACTCATCGCCGCCTATGCGACAGAGGATGCTGCCCGGCACCAGGGTTTGCAGTATGCGACTGCCAGCCTCCCGCAACAGGCTGTCACCGGCCAGATGGCCCAGGGTATCGTTCACGCTCTTGAAGTTATCCAGATCAATAAACATCAGGTAGCAGCTTTGCTGGCGCTGGGCCGCATGATCCAGCATCAACGTCAGTTGTTCATTGAAGAAATGCCGGTTGGGCAGGTGCGTGACCGTGTCGTAGTAGGCGAGTTTATCCAGCTGCTCTTCGGCCAGCTTGCGTTGCGAGAGTTCATCTTCCAGGCGCTTGCCATGGTTGTACAAGCTCAGCAGCATGCCGTCTATGCCTTTGGCCAGGGTGCCGAATTCGTCACGCCGCGCCATGTTGGTACGCAAGCCGTAGTTCTGCTCGGCGGAAACGCGGCTGACAAAGGTGGTGAGCGAACTCAATGGTTCGGTAATCAGCAGGTTGAGCCGTGCCGCAATCAGGCGCGCAGCCAGCATGGCAAGCAGGCCCGCCATCAACACCACCAGGGCAAACAGCCCCAGGCGCGCATTCAGCTTGTTGAGGTTGATCTCGATATACAGAATGGCCAGCGGCTTTTGTTCCAGTATCAGCTCATAACGCCGGTTCATGCGATGCAGCCCGGTATAGGGAATGCGAATATCCGGTGCATGCGGATTTGCTTCCTTGGCGTAATGGCTGAAGCGGCTACCGTTGTAGAGGTAGACTTCGGCGCGATTGATGCTGGGCACCAGTCGCAGGCTGGACAGTATCTCGTCTGCAGTTTTTTTGTCTTCAAATGCCACCGCGGCGCTGAGGTTGCTTTTCAGAATCTCGGCCTGGGCATTGAGGTCATTCTCGATATCGGTCAATGCACTCTGATACTGAAATACCAGCATGACGGCAAACACCACGACCAAGGCGGTTGCCGTGACGATGAATTGTAAAATCAGCAGCTTGGTGCGTATCGAGCTGATGTTGAAGCCTTTATGTGCCATCGTCTTCCTTGCGTACGGTCTTGGCCAGCCTCAGCAGTTTGGAACTGATCGTGAGGTTGGCGCGCCTGGACTGCACCAGGTCCACATTAAAGCTGAGGCGTTTGTTTTCCACATTCATCTGAATCATGGCCTGGCTCTGGCTGCCTTCACCTACGATCAGCACCGGGCTGCCTGCCAGCCTTGTCAGCATCTGACGGGTGCCGGAGTCCGTGGCCTTGCCTATGTAAAGCAGCTGGCATTCGTCGGTGTCACGCTGCATGGGTTCGATAATGCGCAGGGTACGGCCGTTGATCTGCTTGCTGGCGAGCAGGCGCACATTCACCAGCGTGGCCTGGCCGGGCAGCAGGCATATATTGAGCGTATCGCGGCCATTGTCCGGCCACTCGGTAAATACCACGAAGTTGTAGAGATAGGCGGCGCGCATATCGCTGATCGGGATTACATCTTCCCCGTGGCTGCGCAGGATGGGCAGCAGGGAGGCAGCAAGCAACAGGAACGCGCGGGTCAGCATCACTTGAAGTCGTAGATGCATTGCAGCCAGAAGGTGCGGCCGTTCTGGGCAATGCGGTCGGGAAGCATGTAGCTGGAAGCGGCCACGGCGTAATCACGATCGAGCAGGTTTTTCAGGCTGGCTGAGACTTCCAGGTTGGGGATCACCTGGCGCGATACCAGTGTCAGGTTAACCAGCGTATAAGAGGGCAGGGTGGCCCGGCTATCGTCCGGGCGCTGCCCCATGTACAGCACTTCCAGGCCGGAATTGAGGCGCGGCCCGAGAAGCGGATAGGAAACACTGCTTTTCGCCATGTGGCGCGGCGAGTTGATCATCTGCTTTCCGCTATCGTCGCGGTTATCCTGCCAGGCATAGCTGGCGCGCATATAGGCATCATTGTCCCAGTGCTGTTCCAGCTCGATGTCGGCGCCACGGGCATGACTGTCTGGCCAGTTGAAATACTGCAGGGTGTTGCCATTGACGTAGGTTTCGCCGATGCGACGCTGGGTCTGATAGTGGTACAGCGAGCTCAGGATGCGGATATTGGGCAGCGGGCGATGTTCCAGCACCAGCTCATAGGCTTTGACCAGCTCGTTTTTCAGGTCGGGGTTTTCACGCTGTATGGTGCGGTCGCTGTAGTACTTTTCGTAGACATTGGGCCGCCTGAACGCGGTGGAGTAGGAGGCTTTCAGCGTCGTCATGCCACTGAGCTCATAGGCCAGGCCGGCGCGTGGCGAAACCTGGTGCAGATGATCATTGCCCAGATCCAGCCGGGCGCCATAATTCAATGTCAGCCGGGGCGAGACACTGTATTCATCCTGAATATAACTGCTGACCGTCTGCGTCTGGCGATGCAGGGTGCCCGTCGGCAACTCGAAATCCTGCTGATAATCCTGGCGATACTCCGCGCCCGTGAGCAGGCGATGGCCGGCAAAGCGCGTATCCACGAACTTGATATCCGTGCCCCACCAGCGGCCGATTCCGCGTTCGCTGAACAGCTCGCCGTCATACATGTAGCGGCCAGCGTTGCGGTATTGGCCGTAGTAGGTACGCAACGACATCTTGAGTACCGGGCTCAGCGTGTCATCGTATTTGAGATTGAGGAAACCACTGGCGTCGCCCAGACTGCTGGGTTTGGCGTTGAAATCTGCACTGTAGGCGGCCGTGGGGTCATCCTTGTAGCGGGAGACGTAGCCGCCTTCCAGCGACCATTGTTCGTAACTGCCCTTGATGAAGTAGCGGCGATTGCGTTCGCCATCCAGATTACGGGCCACGCCATCGCTGCCACCGCTGGCAAACTCCTTGAAATACAGGTTTTGCCCGGCGCTGTAAAAGGTGGAGGCGGACATCAGCACATCTGCGCCGTTATCCAGCACCTTGCCATAGGTAATGCGCTGCTTGCGTCCCTGATAGCTGGAAAACTCGGTGCTGACCTGGGTGCCGTCAAATTGCTGGCCGGTTTTGGTAATGATGTTGATGATGCCGTAGAAGGCACCGTTGCCATAGGTCACGGACCCCGGACCTGATACATATTCCACGCGCTCGATCAGTTCGGTATCCAGCAGGCCATCCTGTCCGAGGTATGCCGAGTTGTACAGGTTGTCGTTGGCCTGAAAACCATCAATCAGCAGCATGACGCGCCCGGGATAATCGCCAGTGCGGCCGAATCCGCGGCCACCCATGTAGTCATACTGGCGGTCATTGGACACTTGCAGGCCACGCATGCTGGCGAGGATATCGGCCAGTGTGCGGTAACCGAACAGCTTGATGTCTTCAGCCGTCACGATGCTGACGGCGGAGGACGACTGGCTGATCTGCTGCGAAATGCTGGCAGCCGTCTGCACATCCGTTTCCACCAGTTGTTCCAGCGGGATGTCAGTGATATCGCCGACGGCCAGCGCGGGGCCTGGCAGTACGGCAAGGCTGCCAAGCAGGCAGGCCATGAGGGAACGGCTTGAGATCAGGATATGCATGCCAGATAAATCGTGAGGTACAAACAGTTTGGGCTAGCGCAGCGTGTGGTATGCGGTAGCCTTTTTGTCGTGTATGGCCTGATCCTTGAGGTTGAAATCAATTAAGCGTTGGCGGGCAGGGGGAGCTGCTCTTTGCTGAGCAGAAACACGAACTCATTGCCGGACTCCACTTCCAGCCAGGTAAATGGCAGGTCGGGATAGGCTTCATGCAGGGCATCGCGATTATGGCCGATTTCCACGATCAGCAGGCCACCGTCATTCAGGTGATGCCAGGCTTCACGCAACAGGGTGTGGGTATGTTCCAGGCCATCGGTGCCACTGCCCAGCGCGATCTGCGGTTCGTTGCGGTACTCTTCCGGCAGTTGTGCCATGGAGGGGGCATCGACATAAGGCGGATTGCTGATGATGAGGTCGTAAGTCTTGCCTTGCAGCGAGCTGAACATATCGGACTGGATGGCCGTTATCTGATCCTGCAGCCCGTAGTTGGCGATATTGATATTGGCGACCGCCAGGGCATCGGTGGAAATATCCACCACATCGACTTCGGCATTGGGGAAGGTGTGCGCCAGCAACACGCCCAGACAGCCACTGCCAGTGCAGATATCGGCTGCGCTTTCCACCATTTCGGGGTAATCAATCCAGGGTGACAGGCCATCTTCCAGCAGCTCGGCGATGAAGGAACGCGGCACAATCACGCGCTCATCCACATAAAACTTGAAGCCCTTGAGCCAGGCCTCGCGCACGAGGTAGGCGGTGGGCACGCGTTGTTCGACACGGCGTTCCAGCAGGTGCGCCAGATGCTTGCGTTCAGACTCCAGCAAGCGGCTATCCAGGAAATTATTCAGTGTGTCGTGCGGCAGATGCAGCGCGCTCATGATGAGCCAGACGGCTTCATCATAGGCATTGTCGGTGCCATGGCCAAAGAAAATGCCGGCCTCTTCAAAACGGCTGACGGCGAAGCGCAGCCAATCGCGGATGGTGATCAGCTCTTCGCTTAAACGAGGGTAGTGGGTCATGTCAGCAAGGTTTCCATAGTCAGGCGGTAGGCGTCTTTCAAGGGCTCGATATCGGCCACGCCTACGCATTCATTCAGTTTGTGGATGGTGGCATTCAAGGGGCCGAATTCAACGACCTGGCTGGCAATGTCGGCAATGAAGCGACCATCGGAAGTGCCGCCACTGGTCGAAAGTTCCGGCGTGACACCAAAGGCGGTTTCAATGGCGGCGCTGATGGCTTCGACCAGCGTGCCCTTGGGCGTGAGGAAGGGTTTGCCGGAAAGCTCCCATTGCAGGTCGTATTCGAGTTCGTGCTTGTCCAGGATCGCATGTACGCGCTCGCGCAAGCCTTCTGCCGTGCTCGCTGTTGAAAAGCGGAAGTTGAACAGGATGGTGACTTCGCCAGGCACCACATTGGTGGCGCCAGTGCCGCCGTTCATGTTGGAGATCTGCCAGGAAGTGGGCGGGAAATATTCATTGCCGCTATCCCACACGGTATCGGCCAGCTCCTTGATTGCCGGTGCTACCAGGTGAATCGGGTTTTTGACCAGATGCGGGTAGGCGATGTGGCCTTGCACGCCCTTGACGACCAGTTTGCCGGAGAGCGAACCGCGGCGGCCATTCTTGATCATGTCGCCGACGACTTTGCTGGAGGTGGGTTCGCCGACGATGCAGTAATCAATCAGCTCGCCGCGGGCTTTCAGCGCCTCAACGACCTTGACCGTGCCATGAGTGGCAATGCCTTCCTCATCCGACGTGATCAGAAGGCCAATCGAGCCTTGATGGTCAGGGTGCTCGGCGACAAATTCCTCAATGGAGGTAATAAACGCCGCCAGCGAGGTCTTCATGTCGGCCGCGCCGCGCCCATACAACATGCCATCCTTGATGGTGGGCTCAAAGGGCGGGGTATGCCATTGGTCGACCGGGCCGGTAGGCACCACATCGGTATGGCCTGCGAAGACCAGTAGCGGGCTTGCGGTGCCGCGTCTCGCAAAGAAATTGTCGACATCGCCAAAGCGCATGCGCTCAATTTTGAAACCCAGCGGTTCCAGCCGCGAAATCAGCAGTTCCTGGCAGCCCAGGTCCTCTGGCGTGACCGAGCGCCGGGCAATAAGGTCCTGGGCCAGGTCTAGGGTTTTACTCATGGTTCAGCAGCTTTCCGTAGGTGGATTCATCGAAACCCAATGCCAGCAGTTTGCCATCAGCAACCAGAACCGGGCGTTTGATGACGGAGGTTTTATCCTGCATGAGGCGTATGGCAGAGGTATTATCGGTGACCGCGGATTTTTCTGCTTCAGGCAGATTGCGCCAGGTCATGCCGCTACGGTTGACCAGTTTTTCCCAGGAGGTTTGTGTCAGCCATTGCTTCAAGGTGCTGGCGTCTATCCCCAGCTTTTTGAAGTCATGGAATTCATAAGCCACCTGGTGTTCATCCAGCCAGGTGCGTGCTTTTTTCACGGTGTTGCAATTGGGTATGCCGTAGAGTTTCATCTGCCTGTCTGACATCAAATAATCAAATATCGATTTTAACAGCCCGGCCCTGGCTTTAGGCGGGCATTATCAACGGGTGGTCTGCCATGTCGTATTGCCATGGGTGCAGGAATGGAAAAGGCTAACCCAGGTGGCACCCAGGTTAGCCTTGCAATCACAGCAGCCCTGCAATTCCTGCGTTAGATGCCGCGCAGCAATTCGTTGATGCCTACCTTGCCCAGCGTTTTTGCATCAACCTTCTTGACGATCACGGCGCAGTACAAGCTGTAGCTGCCATCCTTGGATGGCAGGTTGCCGGATACCACGACGGAGCCCGCAGGTACGCGGCCATAGGTGATGCTGCCGGTTTCGCGGTCATAAATTTTGGTGCTCTGGCCGATGTAAACACCCATGGAGATCACGCAGTTGTCTTCTACCACCACGCCTTCCACCACTTCGGAGCGGGCGCCGATGAAGCAATTGTCACCGATGATGGTAGGGCCAGCCTGGATGGGCTCCAGCACGCCACCAATGCCTACGCCGCCGGACAAGTGCACATTCTTGCCGATCTGCGCGCATGAACCGACAGTCGCCCAGGTGTCGACCATGGTGCCTTCACCGACGTAGGCGCCGATGTTGACGTAAGACGGCATCAGCACAGCGTTTTTGGCGATATAGGAACCGCGACGCACGATGGCGTTAGGTACCACGCGGAAGCCACCGGCCTTGAAATCGGCTTCGGTGTAATTGGCAAACTTGGGAGGCACTTTGTCGAAGTATTTGGTCACGCCGTCATCCAGCAGGACGTTGTCTTCCAGACGGAAAGACAGCAGCACGGCTTTCTTGATCCACTGGTGCGTCGTCCATTCCTGGGTATCGCCCACGCGTTCGGCAACACGCAGCTTGCCCGCGTCCAGATCAGCCAGCACGCTGAATACAGCATCCTTGACTTCGGCCGTGGCGGTGGCAGGGGTAATGTCGGCGCGACGCTCAAATGCGTCTTCGATGATGGCTTGCAATTGACTCATGAATGTTCCCGGATAAATGCGTAAAAACCGCTATTTTAACTCAAAGAGCCCGCTTGATCTGCCTAATTGCAGTTATGCGAGGCGGAATGTGAAGTGAGGCTGCCGGACATGGCAGCCTCCTGGACAGGCTTACTTTTTACCGCTGATGGCTTGCTGGTAAAGCGGCATCACGGTGGGGATCAGCGATTTGATGTCCGCAATCCGACTCTCGTCAGAAGGGTGGGTGCTGAGGATTTCCGGTGGCTTGGAGCCGCCTTGCTGCCCCATCTTTTCCCACAGCGTGACGGCAGCATTGGGGTTGTAGCCCGCACGAGCGGCCAGCTCCAGACCCATTTCATCGGCTTCGTGTTCGGCCGTGCGGCTATTGGGCAGCGTCAGCGCTACCGCCGCCACGGCACCGCCCAGCGCCAGGGTTTTGGTGGCATTGTCCGCACTCTTGGTGGAAAGGCCAATCAGCGCAGCAGCGCCCAGCAAGCCATATTGCTGCACCTTGGCACGCGACATCTGCTCCCGTACATGCTCACGCAGCGCGTGTGAGATTTCATGCCCCATCACCGCAGCCAGTTCGTCATCGGTCGGTTTGATCTGGTCCAGCAGGCCGGTGTAGACCATGATCTTGCCGCCTGCCATGCAGTAGGCGTTGATCTCCTTGCTTTCCTGCACATTGATTTCCCATTTCCAGTTCAGGGCATCCGGCCGGAATACGCCTACCTGGGCGATCAGGCGTTGCGCGATGGCGCGCACACGCTGGGTTTCCTTGCTGTCCGTATTCAGCAGTTTTTTCGATTCGGCTTCTTTAAGCGTCTGCTGGTAGGCGAGTGCTGATTGCTGCTCGGCTTCCTGTTCCGATACCAGGCCGACATATTGTTTGCGGTCCACACCGACGGCGCCAGACTTGGTCGTGCTGGTGGTGGCGCAACCACTCAGCGTCGTGGCAACGAGAAACGCCAGAATCAGGGTCTTCCTCATGTTGATCTCCTGCTGAATTTCATGGGTACTAAGTGAATATGTGCCATTGGGATGGCATCGTTTTACTGTTTATTGTGGTTATTTCTTCATTACAAGGTCACCTGCGCTCCCAGCTCAACGACGCGGTTAGGCGGCAACTTGAAATGATTGGTCACGCTATCGGCGTTACGGAACATGGTGATGAACAGTTTCTCACGCCAGAATGCCATCTCAGAGTGGCGCGCGGGGAACAAGGTTTCCTTGCCGATAAAGAAGGAGGTGTCCATGGTCTCCAGTTCCAGACCCTGTTCGGCGCATAGCTCCAGATCGCGTGGCAGATCGGACTCGTCCTTGAAGCCATAACGCACGCTGACGCGGTAAAAGTCATGTGGCAAGGCTTCGACGATGATGCGTTCGCGGCGCGAGATAAACGGTTCATCCTCAATCTTCACGGTCAGCAGCACGACCTTTTCATGCAGCACCTTGTTGTGCTTGAGGTTATGCAGCAAGGAATGCGGCACACCGTAGGGATTCGGCGTCATGTAAATGGCATTGCCCTGCACGCGGGTAGGAGGAAAGCTGCCAATCGCATCGACAAAAGGCGCCAGCTCCATGGCTTCACTCTTCAGGCGGCGGAACAGAAGGTCACGCCCGGTTTTCCAGGTGGTCATCAAGGTAAAAATGACAATACCGATCAGCAGTGGGAACCAGCCGCCATCGGGGATTTTCAGCACATTTGCACCGAAGAAGGCGAGGTCGACGGTCAGAAAGACGGCGATCAGCGAGCCAGTACGCAGCCAGCTCCAGCCCCAGATGCCATGGAACACAACGCCCGCCAGCAGGGTCGTGATCACCATATCGCCAGTAACGGCAATGCCGTACGCAGCGGCAAGATCACCTGATGAACCAAAGCCCAGTACCAGCGCCATGACGGCCAGCATCAAGCCCCAGTTGACGCGGGGAATGTAAATTTGACCTTGTTCCTTATCGGAGGTGTGCATGACCGGCATGCGGGGCAGATAGCCCAGTTGCAATGCCTGGCGCGAGACGGAAAACGCACCGGAAATAACGGCCTGGGCGGCAATCACGGTCGCTACCGTAGCCAGAATGATCAAGGGAAACAGCAACCACTCAGGCGCCATCAAGTAAAACGGATTTTTAACGGCGGCATTGTCATGCAGGATCAGCGCGCCCTGGCCAAAGTAGTTGAGCACCAGCGCTGGCAGCACAAAGCCGAACCAGGCAAGGCGGATGGGTTTTTTGCCAAAATGCCCCATGTCGGCATACAGTGCTTCAGTGCCAGTAACGGCCAGTACGACCGAGCCCAGCGCCACAAAAGCCACCCAGGGGGCAGCAGCAAAAAAGCGCACCGCATAAATCGGACTCAATGCCTGCAGCACTAGCGGTTCATGCATGATGTTGACCGCACCCAGCACCGCCAGCGTACCGAACCACAGCACCATGATAGGCCCAAAAAAAGCACCAACTAGCGCGGTGCCTTTGCTTTGTACCCAGAAGAGAATGAAGATGACGACCATGGTGATGGGGATGATGGCGCCATGCATGTGCGGCGCGGCTACTTCCAGACCTTCCACCGCAGAAAGTACCGAAATGGCGGGGGTGATCATGCCATCCGCGTAAAACATGCAGGCCCCGAGAATACCGATCAGCATGATCATGCGCTCTTTGCGCACATTGCCTGCCACGTTGCGACTCGCCAATGCCAGCAGCGCCATGATGCCGCCTTCGCCGCGGTTGTCTGCCTTCATGATGAAGGCCACGTATTTCACCGACACGATCATGATCAAAGACCACAGGATCAATGACAGGATGCCGAAAATATTGTCATGCGTCAGCGGCACCGGGTGCGGGCTGACAGCAAACACTTCTTTCATCGTGTAAAGCGGGCTGGTACCGATGTCCCCATATACAACGCCAAGTGCAGCCAATGCCAAGGCAGGGAGCGGGGTCTTGCCGGTTTTTGCGGATTCCATTCAGACAGGCTTCTGATAATAGTTTGCAAATTTTAACAGGGTTCAAAAAATGCCTGTCCAGCTTTTTATGATTATTTTTGTTATGCAAGCCAGTCCTCTGCAATGTTTCACGCGAAAAAACGATACAAAAATTGCCATATTTTCATTTATAAACAGGCGCTTGCATTTTTTTAATCAAACGGACTATTGCTGGACATAGTCCGGTTTTCTACTATTCGTTCCACAAGCTTGCTCTGATGCCATTCCAGAGCTCGGGGGCTTTAGGTTTTTTGTAATTATTTTAATGGCTTACATAAAAAACACGGGGAAATTCAATCATGAATAAAATCAAAATCGGTTTGCTGATCGGTCTGGCTGTATTCAGCCTGAACGCATCTGCTACCAACTTCACTTATGGCAAGGGCGACAAGCACGACCGCGATGGCAAATACAGCACATCAAAGGATGGCTGTTACGTCTGTGATCCAGACAACAGCATTTTCGGTTCGGATTTCAAGGACGGCAAAAGCACGCAAACCTTCAAGAACTTCATTCCTGACACTGATGCCACCTTCACGGCAGTTGGCGGCAAGTTCGAGAAGAAAACCCAGGACGGCTACACCGGTGTAGGTATTTCCGGCAAGACCGCTGGTGAAATCGATATTGGCGAGCGTATTGATGTTTCGTTCACCAAGAACATCATCATCACCAATATCACCCTGGGTCTCTTGTTTGACGGTCCTGAGTACGGCGATGTGAATGAAAAGGCCAAGATCACGGCGACTTTCCTGGACGGTACCAAGTCTGACTTCTTCCTGACAGCGACGGGTCTGAAGACGGCAACCTGGACAGGTCCTGGTACCGTGAGCAACATCAGTGAAGCCAGCTACGGCGAAGGCGCACTGTGGGCAATTGCCAATCCGTTTGGTGACAAGCAGGTGAGCGCACTGTCCTTTACTGCTGTATTGGGTACATGTGGAAGTGGTGCATGCAACAACCAGTCTGACTACGTTCTGCACTGCATCTCGGCCGTACCAGAGCCTTCTACCTACGCTATGATGATGGCAGGCATTGCAGCTGTTGGCTTCAGTGCTCGTCGCAAGGCCAAGAAAACCCAAGCTTAATCTGCTTGCGTTGATCTGAAAAAGCCCGGTGCAAACCGGGCTTTTTTTATGTCTATTAAGCTAATTCAAATGGTTTCCGTGAATTACTGAGGATGGACCTGATCTACCGTTGTCTTGACCAGGCCATCGGAGAGTTGCAGTGTTATCCCCTTGCCCTTTTGCAAGGTCTGGACGGATTTCAGCAGGCTGCCATCTTCCGCATAGGCCAGCGTATAGCCCCTACTGAGAATGGCTTGAGGATTTAGGTGAACCAGGTTTTGCTGCAGGGTTTGCAATTGCCGGGTTTGGCGATCCAGCTTCTGGCGCATGGCTTGTTGCAGGCGCCATTGCCATTGCTGCAGTTGATGGCCGCGGTGGGCGATCTGCTGGCTGGGGGAGAGCAGGCGGCGGGTGAGGTAGTCCATATGTTGCATACGCTGGTTGAGCAGCTGTTGCATGGCACGGCGAAGGCGACGGCTAAGTTGCGCTTGTGCTTGCAGCAGGGCCTGGCGGTCGGCGCTGACCAGTTCGGCCGCAGCGGTGGGGGTTGCGGCGCGAACATCGGCAGCAAAGTCAGCGATGGTGAAGTCGGTTTCATGGCCTACGCCGCTGATCACCGGCATGCTGCAGCCGTGGATGGCGCGGGCGACGATTTCTTCATTGAATTGCCACAGGTCTTCCATGCTGCCACCGCCACGGCAGACGATCAGCACATCGACTTCGGCGCGTGCGCTGGCGGTTTCGATGGCGGCAGCAATCTGCGCGGCAGCCCCTTTGCCTTGCACCGGGGTGGGGTAGATGATGACTTCCAGCGAGGGCATGCGGCGGCGCAGGGTGCTGAGCACATCACGCAGGGCCGCGGCATCGGGCGAGGTGACAATGCCGATGCGTTGCGGATGCGCAGGGATGGGACGTTTCAGCGCAGCATCAAACAGCCCTTCGGCTTGCAGCTTGGCCTTGAGTTTTTCGAAAGCCTCGAACAGTGTGCCGAGGCCTGCGCGTTGCAAAAACTCGATGGTGAGCTGAAAATCGCCGCGGGCTTCATACAGGGTGACCAGTGCGCGTGCTTCGACCTTGTCGCCTTCGCGTGGTTGCCAGTCCAGATAGCTGTTGCGGCCGCGAAACATGACGCAGCGCACCTGGGCGCCTGCATCCTTGAGTGAAAAATACCAATGACCGGAAGCGGCCCGCGTGAGGTTGGATATCTCGCCCGAGACCCAGAACAAGGGAAATGCGCGTTCCAGTGTGTCGCGAGCCAAACGATTCAGCTCGGTCACGGTCAATATGCGGGGCGCTGATTCAGCCATTTCGGTGCTTACCTGTAATCCGTTACAATGGCTCGATTATAAAGTGTTGAGGAAATCTCCATGACAATAAAATTCCTGCAAGGCAGAACCGGGTATGTGCTGGGCTTTATTGCCAGCTTTGGTCTGGTGGCGTTTGCCTTGTATATTCAGCAAAAACACAATCTTGAGCCTTGTCCGCTCTGCATCTCACAGCGCATTGTCTACATGGTGCTGGGCGTGCTGTTTTTGCTGGCGGCCTTGCATAATCCCAAGGCGGCAGGTCGTAAAGTGTATGGATTGCTGCATGTGGCAGCGGCGGTGACCGGCGTGGTTATCGCTGCGCGGCATATGTGGATACAGGCGAATCCAGACAAGGTGATGGCCGAATGTGGCGCGGGCTTTGACTATCTGTTTGAGAGCTTCCCCATGAAAAAGGCCATGGAACTGGTGTTCAAGGGCACCGGCGAATGCTCGGCGATAGACTGGACGCTGTTTGGCCTCACCATTCCGCAGCTGTCGCTGATCGCATTCTCTGCGCTGGGCCTGTATGCGGTGTATCTCGCATTCCTGAAAAAGAACTGAATTCAATTTTTATGTATAAAACCCTGGAAGATTTTGTCGGCAATACGCCGCTGGTTCAACTCAAGCGTTTGCCTGGCAATACCAGCAATACCATATTGGTGAAGCTGGAAGGCAATAACCCCGCCGGGTCGGTAAAAGACCGGCCAGCGCTGTCCATGATCAAGCGGGCCGAAGCCCGTGGCGATATCAAGCCGGGCGATACCCTGATCGAGGCGACTTCTGGCAACACCGGTATTGCATTGGCCATGGCGGCGGCGATGCGCGGTTACAAAATGGTGCTGGTCATGCCGGAAAACCAGAGCCTGGAACGGCGCCAGACCATGAAGGCCTTTGGTGCCGAGCTGGTATTGACCCCACGCGATGGCAGCATGGAGCTGGCGCGCGATGTGGCGATGAAGCTGCAAGCGGAAGGCGAGGGCATCGTGCTGGACCAGTTTGCCAATATGGATAATCCGCTTGCGCATTACGAGGGCACCGGCCCTGAAATCTGGCGTGATACTGGCGGCAAGGTCACACACTTTGTCTCCAGCATGGGCACTACCGGCACCATTATGGGCACTTCGCGCTACCTCAAGGAGCAAAACCCGGCCGTGCAGATTATCGGCGTGCAGCCGGAAGAAGGCGCGCAGATTCCTGGCATCCGCAAATGGCCGGAAGCTTACCTGCCCAGCATTTACGAGGCAGGCCGCGTCGATGAACTGGTGTATGTGAGCCAGGCTGATGCGGAAAAAACCACGCGCAAGCTTGCCAGCGTTGAGGGCATATTCGCTGGTATCTCATCGGGTGGCGCACTCCACGCCGCCCTGCAATTGTCAAAAAAGGTCGAAAACGCCGTGATCGTGTCCATCGTGTGCGATCGTGGTGACCGCTATCTCTCCACCGGGGTATTTCCCGGTTAAGCCAGGCCAGCCGTGATCACGCGACGCGATCTGCCTGGTTTGCGTGTCAAGGTTGGCTGCTGGCGAGCCTCATTAACCCTGATTTCGCTCATTGTTTTCATGGGCATTGCCTGGTCGCCGAGTCTGGTCATGGCCGCCAGCAGCCTGACCATTGAAGCCGACACGGTAGAGGCGGAGGGCTGGCAGGCCAAAGCCGTGAAACTGGTGCTGGCACCAGCCCGGCGTCCGGCGCTTGCTCTTGGCAGCCAGATCAAGTTTGCCAAGGCTCCCGTATGGAGCAGCCTGCATGCCGAATGCGCGCAGATCAAATTGCCTGCCGGGCGTGGTGCATGGTCATGCCAGCAAGGTCTCGTCACCGCTGATCGTATTCGACTTCCGTTTAATCTCACCCTCAATACAGCCCCCGCCGCCGGGCTGCCCGCCTTGCGGCTGGATGCACAGGTGCGGGATGCGCAGTTCAGCGATGCGGCCGGTTTGCATGCGGCTGAAAAGCTCCATGCCCGTGCAGAAGTGCAGGCGCGACAACAAGCCGGGCGTTGGCTGTGGGATGCGGCCATCACCTGGTCAGGCGGCGAATTGTTCTGGCAGCCGCTCTATCTGCAAGGCCAGGGGCAAACGCTGAATGCCGCTGGCACATGGGATGCGCAGGCCTTGCAGCTGGACCGGGCTGCATTGCAGTTGCCCGGCGTGGCGACCGTGCAGGCGAGCGGCAAGTGGTCAGCGCCTGAGCGCCAATGGCAGACCCTGCATGTGGACGTTCCGAATATGGATCTGGCCAAGGCTTATCCTGCGCTGCTGAAACCCATGGTGGAGCATAGCGCCCTTGGGCATGTCGAGATGGCCGGCAATGTTGCGCTAAAGGCAGACTGGCAGGCGGGGCAACTGCAAGCATTCCAGCTGCGCCTGCGCGATGTGGATATGGAAGACGAGCAGCATCGCTTTGCCTTTTACAAGCTGAATGCGGATATCCCCTGGGATTACGAGCAACCACAGTCTTTAAAGATGAGCTTTGCCGGTGGGCATCTGCTCAAAGTGCCCTTGGCGGCGAGCCATTTGCAGGCTGAGGTTAACCGCTATGCGCTGACCGCCCCTGAGCTGCGGCTGAATATACTGGATGGCGCGCTGGTGTTATCGGATGTCTCTGCGGCCACGCTGGGCGGGCAGTGGTATTGGCATCTGCGCGCCAACCTCACGCCTCTGGATATGCCGGAGCTGAGCACCGCCCTGGGCTGGCCGCGCATGGCGGGCAAGGTGGCAGCCTCTATTCCCATGGTGACTTACAACGCCGGCACGCTGACCACGGATGGGGTGCTGGGCTTCAATCTGTTTGATGGCAGCATCAGCGTGAATAATCTGGGCATGCAAACGCCGCTGGGCAGCAGTCCGCGGCTGCGTGCCGATATCGAAATGCGCAATCTGGACCTGGGGCATCTCACCCGCACTTTTTCCTTTGGTGCCATTGAAGGCAAGCTCGATGGCGATATCCAGCATCTGGAGCTGCAGAACTGGCAACCCGTGGCATTCGATGCCGTACTCAAGAGCAGCCCCGGCAAGTATCCGCGCAAGATTTCCCAGCGTGCTGTGGAAAATATCTCGGCCCTGGGCGGTGCGGGGGCGGCGGCTGCCATACAGCGCAGTGTGCTGCGGTTTTTTGATCAATTCAATTATGAAAAGCTGGGCTTGAGTTGCCGCCTGCACGCCGATGTCTGCACCATGGACGGCGTGGCGCAGGCACCGCAAGGCTATGTCATCGTCAAAGGCAGTGGCATCCCGGCCATTACGGTCATGGGGTACAATCGCCAGGTCGGCTGGAGCGAGCTTGTGAGCCGCATCCGGCGCGTCACCGAGAGCAATGTCAAACCGGTGATCCAATAGGAGAAATCAACACATGAAACATTTGAACTGGGCATTGCCCGCCGCATTGCTGCTACCTGCCTGCGTCACCATCAATATTTATTTCCCTGCGGCTGCCGCTGAAAAAGCCGCCGATCGCATCATCGATGATGTCTGGCAACTGCAGGACAAAAAAGCGGCCCCGACTGCCCCGGCTGGCGAAACACCTGCCGTTCAACCCGCGCCATAAAGGATTCCCCATGAAAAATATCATTATCGTCTTCAGCCTTATGATGAGCATGTGGCTGTCATTGAGTCCCGCCCATGCGGCGGCGGATCTTGAAATCAATACGCCCGCCATCAGCGCCATCAAAAACAGCATGCAGGCGCGCCATGCCCAGCTGGCGCCGTTTTACAGCAGTGGTGCGGTCGGATTTTCCCGCGATGGCCTGGTGGCTGTGCGTGATGCCGCGTCAGTTCCGCTAGCGCAGCGCCAAGCTCTGAATAGTCTGGTAGCGGCCGAAAACAAGGACCGCAACGCGCTCTACGCCGAGATTGCCAATGGCAACCAGCATCCCGAATGGGAGCCGGAAATCCGCGCCACCTTCGCCAAACGCTGGGCCGATAAGGCGCAGGGCGGCTGGTGGGTGCAGGATGGCAGTGGCTGGGTCAAAAAGTAAGCTCGCGGACAGCTGACTTCAACGCCCATCTGGCTAGCTCTTTCATAATCCAGCGCCTCACCGTGCCTTTTCACCAGATATTCACCGAGTGACACCATGACCCCGACCCTAGTGTTCGATATTGAAACCATCCCCGATGTCGACGGCCTGCGCCGCCTGTACGATCTGCCGCCTGAAACTTCCGCCGAGGATGTAGCCCGCATTGCCTTTCATCAGCGCCGCCAGCAAAACGGCAGCGAGTTTTTGCCGCTGCAACAGCATAAGGTGGTGGCGATTTCATGCGCCATGCGCGAAGGGGATAGCTTTCGGGTGTGGACGCTGGGCGCTGCGGATGCCCCCGAGCGCGAGATCATTCAGCGATTTTTTGACGGTATTGAGAAGTACAAACCGAATGTGGTGTCATGGAATGGTGGCGGCTTTGACCTGCCTGTGTTGCATTATCGCGGCTTGATTCATGGGGTGCAGGCGAGCTGCTATTGGGATATGGGCGAAGATGATAGAGACTTCAAGTGGAACAACTACATCAGCCGTTACCATACTCGGCATCTGGACTTGATGGATTTGATGGCGCTGTATCAGGCGCGCGCCAATGCGCCGCTGGATCAGATCGCACAGCTATGCGGTCTCCCTGGCAAGCTCGGCATGGATGGCTCCAAGGTGTGGGATGCATATTGCCGTGGCGAGATTGAAGCCATACGCAATTACTGCGAGACCGATGTGGCAAATACCTACCTGGTCTACCTGCGCTTTCAGCTGATGCGCGGTCATCTTAACCCTGAGTCTTATGCCAGCGAGATCGCGCTGGTGCGTCAAACACTGGCTGCCAGTGAAGGGCCGCACTGGAAAGAATTTCTGGCGGCGTGGGCGCAGGATTAAACCTTGTCTGCGGGCGAGTCTCGCTGCCCCGTTATCTAGTGCAGCCACGCAAATTTGCGATGGCAGGCTGTCCCGCAGACCGGGCTTAAATAGCGGCGCTTATTGCTGGCTAGCGGTGTAGCGGGGCACTTCCAGATTCTGAATATTCATTTCTCCCGACGCGATTCCGCTCAACACTGGGCCGAAAAGTAAAAAAGCGAGTAGTAAATGAACAAACTTTTCCATGATGAATTCTCCCGGTTCAACAAGTTAAAAAAAGTAAAAAAGCGTTGATGGAAGATTAAAACGGCTGGTGTCTGGTCCATATCCGACATAAGCTGATTCTCATGTAGGAATGCAGGAAGCAACGCCTGACCGCAAAGGCGTGGTGAATATAACAAGCGGATCAAGAGCTTAATATAAAAAGATCGGGGTTTGATATCCATGGAGAGCACAATGCAAAACAATAAATTAACGAGTCTGGCGGCATGCCTGTGTCTGATGGGCGGGCTGGCACTCTCTGCCCCCGCCTTTGCTGCCAAGCCGGATGGAGCAGGCCACGGCAATGGCAATGGACAAGGTCAGCAACATGGCGGCCCGGACCGTGGCGGACGTGATAATGACGGACCAGGCGGGCGTCCCGACGGCGGCGACCGAGGTGGTGACCGTGGTGCGTACAAGGGCGGTGACCGCGGTGGCGACCGTGATCACCATGGCGGCGACGTACGTGTGGGCATGTATTTTGGCGATCAGCAACGCACCATCGTGCATGATTACTATGGCGAACAATTCCGCGGCGGCCATTGCCCACCGGGACTCGCGAAGAAACACAACGGTTGCATGCCACCCGGCCAGGCGCGCAAATGGCGCAAAGGCTATCCGTTGCCACGCGATGTTGTGTATTACGACTTGCCACCGCGCATCATTGTTGACCTCGGCGCGCCGCCGGCCGGATATAAATATGTGCGTGTTGCTGCCGATATCCTGCTGATTGCGGTTGGCACCGGCATGGTGGTGGATGCCATAGACGACTTGAGCCGTATGTAAGTTTTTTTATAGAGACGTGTCATCGCAAAAAGCCCCGGATTACTCCGGGGCTTTTTCTTTTTTTCGTGCATCAAACATGGTGCATGTGCGCTATTTTTGCACGTCCATGGTGCCATGCACCTGATGCTGAATTTGGCATTGCATCAAGCAATATTCTGGTAAAACTCAAATAAAAACATCAGCATGTAAATATTTTTCACGTTTGTGTGATGGGTGGCATAGCGGTTGCTTTGGTATTACTGAAATTCATTTTCGTAATACTAACCAGGAGAGCCATTGTGATATCACTTTTACCATCTTCAGGCATTAAAAACATTGCACGCATGGCGGTATTAGCCGCCGGTTTCTGTTTCACCATGGCAGCCGAAGCCGCCGCACCGCTCAAGATCGGCTATAGCGACTGGCCGGGCTGGGTGGCATGGCAAGTGGCCATCGAAAAAGGCTGGTTCAAGGAAGCTGGCGTGGATGTGAAGTTTGACTGGTTTGATTACTCCGCTTCCATGAATGCCTTCAGCGCGGGCAAGATCGACGCCGTCACCGTGACCAATGGCGATGCACTGGTTACTGCCGCCGGTGGTGCCAAAAACGTCATGATCATCGTCACTGATTACTCCAATGGCAACGACATGATTGTCGGCAAGCCCGGCATCAAAAGCCTGAAAGACCTGAAAGGCAAGAAAATCGGTCTGGAGCTGGGTCTGGTAGAGCATCTGCTGCTGCTGAATGGCCTGCAAAAAGCGGGCCTGAAGGAAAGCGATGTCACGCTGGTGAATACGCCTACCAACGAAACCCCACAAGCCCTGGCTTCCGGTGATCTGGCGGCGATTGGTGCATGGCAGCCCAACTCTGGCGAAGCCATGAAGCGCGTTCCCGGTGCCAAGCCTATCTACACCTCTGCCGATGAACCCGGCCTGATCTACGACGTATTGACCGTCAGTCCTGCCAGCCTGTCCAGCCGCCGTGCGGATTGGGAAAAAGTGGTGAAGGTCTGGGCCAAGGTGGTGGATTACATCAATGACCCCAAAACCCAGCCTGATGCCGTGAAGATCATGGCCGCTCGCGTGGGTATCAAGCCGGAAGCCTACCTGCCATTGCTCAAGGGCACCCGTCTGCTCACCCTGGACGAAGGCAAGGCCATCATGGTGAAGGCCGATGGCTTCAAGTCGCTGTACGGTTCTTCCAAGATCGTGGATGACTTCAACGTCAAAAACGCCATCTACAAGAAGCCGCAAGACCTGAACAAGGCGATTGATCCTACGCTGGTCAGCAAGTAAGTCATCCGTTATCAGGCGCAGGGAGAAGGTTATGGGTTCCAATTGGTTTGCAGTGCGGCAGGAGTTGACGCCAGAGCGTCGCAAATTCCTGGCAATTGCATCGTTTCTACTGCCTCTGCTGGTGTGGGCGCTGGTCAGCTATGTGCCGTTTATCTGGCACCCGATGGTGAAGGTCATTTCGCCGGGCGACGTGGATTATTTCCAGGTCGACATGCTGGTCAACAAAGCGACCTTCGAGGAAGAAACGGCCACCATGCAGGAGGAGGGCAAGCAGCTGCCGCTGGGCATCCCCTCCAACCCCATTTACCTGCCGCCTCCGCACAAAGTGGTGGAAGCCTTGTATACCGCTTTCACCACGCCACCGGTGCAGCGCGACGGCCTGTGGTTGCACCAAAGCCTGTGGCAAAGCATACAGGTGATTTTCTGGGGCTTTGTCATCTCATCGCTGGTCGGGGTGCCGCTCGGCATCCTGGCAGGCACCTATAGCGCGGTATCGCGTTTGTTTGAACCGTTTATTGAGTTTTTCCGCTACTTGCCCGCCCCGGCGTTTGGCGCCCTGGCTGTGGCAGTGCTCGGTATTTACGATGGCCCCAAGATCGCCATCATCGTGATTGGTACCTTCTTTCAACAGGTGCTGATCATCAGCAACACCACGCGCAAACTGGATTATTCGCTGCTGGAGGCCGCCATGACCCTGGGCACCAGCCGCTGGAAACTGCTGCGCCATGTCGTGATCCCGGGCGTGCTGCCCGAGTTGTATCGCGATCAGCGCATTCTGCTGGGCTGGGCCTGGACTTATCTGATCGTGGCCGAACTGATCGGCACCTCGTCCGGCATCACCTGGTTCATCACGCAGCAGGCACGCTATGAGCACTTTGAAAACGTGTACGCCGCCATTTTGATTATCGGCATTATCGGTCTCGGCACGGATATGGTGCTGGCCCGCCTGGGCAAGCGTCTCTTCCCCTGGGATAAACCGGCGAACAAGGAGTAGGCCCTCATGCAAGCAAATACAGATCAAATCAGTTACCTGACCCAGTCCGAAGCCGTGAAGGCGCGCTTCGACAAGCTGAAACAGCGCGAAGTGATCCTGGAGGTGAAAAACCTGACCAAGGTCTATCGCGGCGCCAAGGGTGAAACCACGGCGTTGAAGGACGTCAGCTTCAAGACGCACCGCCGTGAGTTTGTCTGCGTCATCGGGCCTTCCGGCTGTGGCAAGTCCACCCTGATTCGCACGCTGGCCGGCCTGGAGAGCTACACCAGCGGCGAAGTGCTGCTGGATGGCAAGCCCGTTACCGGCCCTGGCCGCGATCGCGGCATGGTGTTTCAGGGCTACACCCTGTTCCCATGGCTCAGCGTAAAAAAGAACGTGATGTTCGGCCTGGAAATGAATGGCATGCCCTCTGAAGAAGCCTCGCGTGAAGTCGCGCTTTGGCTGGAACTGGTGGGCCTGGAGAAATTTGCCAATGCCTATCCGCATGAGCTTTCCGGCGGCATGAAGCAACGCGTGGCCATCGCTCGTGCCCTGGTCAATCAGCCGCGCATCCTGCTGATGGATGAACCGTTTGGCGCACTGGATGCGCAGACCCGCTGCAAGATGCAAACGCACCTGCTGGAGATCTGGCGCAACATTGATATCACCATCCTGTTCATCACGCATGATCTGGATGAAGCCATCCTGCTGGCAGACCGCATTCTGGTGCTGAAAGCGCATCCGGGTGAAGTGCAGGAGCTGATTGAGGTGTCGGTGCCACGTCCGCGCAGCCCTGATCAATTGTTCACCCCCGAATTCATTGCCACCAAGGCGCGGCTGGAAGAGCTGATTCATCCACCCACTGAGCCCGTGGATGAAGACGCCGTCTCCGTGCCCAGTCGCATGATTCGCTTCGTCAATGTTGCCGATAACGTGGAGTAAAGAAATGACGATGCAATGGTCTGAAACTACCTGGGATGAACTCCCCGCCAAGCTGGCTGCGGCCAGCGGCACTGCCATGCTGCCGATAGGCGCCACCGAACAGCACGGCCCGCACATGGGCTGTGGCATGGATTACATCCTGGCCGATATTCTTTGCCGCGAAGTGGCGGAAAGCACGGGCGTGCCCATGCTGCCGACCATGCCATACGGCTGCTCGGTAGGGCATAGCCGCCGCTGGCCCGGCACTATCGCCCTCACCCCCATCACCCTGATCAATCTGGTGAAGGAGATCGGCGACTGGGCTTACCACAGCGGTGTGCGTCGCCTCTTTATCATCAACAGCCATGTTACTAACGCCGCGCCCTTGCGCTGTGCGCTGGAGATGCTGCGCAGCGAGCACGACGACATGATGGTGGCCGTGATCAATACCGCCACCATGAGTCCGCGCGTCAAGCAGTTCCACCATGCCGATGGCGATGACTGGCATGCCAACGATGCCGAAACCTCGCTCATGCTGGAAAAAGCCCCGCACATCGTGCGCACCGACAAGCTCACGCTGGCCGACGACCCGGACCGCACCGACGACCTGGTGTTTGCCCACCCGGTGAATCGCACCAGCCTGAATGGCGTGACCGGCCAGCCCAGCATTTCCAGTGCCGAAAAAGGCGCGGAATGGTTTGCCTGGATGGTCGAGGATTTATCCGAATTGATACGCCGCGGTCAGGCCGAACAGCCACCGCTCCCACATTCCTATTTCAGCCATGCCGCTGCCTGAGACGTCAGGCCCGGCACAGCAAAACCGCAGCACCCTAATCCGATTTAATTGAAAGGTATGTATATGTCGAAGTCGACTGCAGAAATTGCCACGATCCAGAACGAGCTCAAAGCCAAGGGCGTCAAGTATTGCATAGGCGCTTACGTGGATATCCACGGCGTGCCCAAGGCCAAGGTGGTGCCGATTGATCACCTGCCACAAATGGCCGCTGGCTCCGAGCGCTACACCGGCTACGCGCTGGATGGCCTGGGCCAGGCACCAAGCGATGATGAACTGACCTCGGTTCCTGATCTGGACCATATCATTCCCTTGCCATGGGAACCAAAAGTGGCCTGGATGCCTGCTGACAATGGCTTTCAGGGCCAGCCCTATGCGCTGAACACCCGCGTGGCACTGAAAAACGTCCTGGCACAGGCCGCTGAAATGGGCTTTGGCATGAACCTCGGCATTGAGTGCGAGATTTACCTCCTGAAGCAGGAAGCCGATGGCAAGCTGTCTATCCCTAACCCCGATGACAAGCTGGTCAAGCCTTGCTACGACGTACGCGGCTTTATGGATAACTTCGGCTGGCTGGACAAGATGGCGACTGCCATCAACGACCTGGGCTGGGATCTGTATTCGTTTGACCACGAAGACGGCAACAGCCAGTTCGAGTTTGACTTCAACTACAGCGATGCGCTGACCATGTGCGACCGCTTCACCTTCTTCCGTTACATGGCCAAACACTACGCCAAGGAAGAGGGCCTGCTGGCGACCATGATGCCCAAGCCGTTTGCCGACAAGACCGGCACCGGTGCGCACTTCAACATGTCGCTGTACGACCTCAAGACCGGCAAGAACCTGTTTGCCTGCGACCCCAAGGATGATCCACGCGGCCTGGGCCTGACCACGCTGGGCTACCAGTTCATCGCCGGTATCCTCAAGCACGGCCCGGCCCTGTGCGCCGCGTTTGCGCCTACGGTCAACAGCTACAAGCGCCTGGTGCGCCGCGGTGCCATGAGCTACTTCAGCTGGGCGCCGGTGTTCAACTCCTACGGCTCCAACAACCGTACCAACTCGGTACGCGTGCCCATGGGCGGTGGCCGTTGTGAATCCCGCAATGCGGATGGTGCCGTGAACCCTTATCTGGCCGCCACGCTGGCATTGGCCGCCGGTCTGGAAGGCATACGCGAGCAGCTGGACCCAGGTGCACCGAACGAAGACAACCTGTACGCCATCAGCGAAGAAGAGCGCATGGGCCGTGGCATTCAATTCCTGCCGCAAACCCTGCAGGAAGCGGTTGAGGCATTCGCTGCGGATCCGCTGGTGGAAAAAACCCTGGGCAAGGAGTTGCGTGACGAGTTTGTCACCTACAAGAGCCAGGAATGGGAAACCTACCACCTGACCGTGAGCCAGTGGGAAATTGATCGTTACAGCTACATGTTCTAAGCCAAGGTGTTGACGGGGCAGGCTGCAAGGCCTGCTTCGGTCTGCCATGATGGCGCCTTTAGTCGCGCCAAAACCGGCAAGTCACACAGGAGGAAACATGAACGAGAAAACCAAAAAGGCACCGGTAAATCGCATCAGTATCTCCTTGCCGGATGAGCTGCATGCCGAGCTTGATTCCATGGTGATTGAGCGTGGGTTCGAAAGCCGTTCGCAAGCCATCAACGACATGCTGCGCCAGCATCTGGCCGAGCATAAGCGTGAAAAAGGCAATGAGGTGATGGTGGGAACCATCACCATTCTTTACAACAACGGCACGCGGGGCCTGCAAAAAACCATTGCGGATTTGCAGTACCAGCACCTGGATGAAGTCATCAGCTCGCTGCACGTGCATCTGGCCGATAACCAGACCATGGAAGTGATACTGGTACAAGGCCCGGCGCTCACCGTGCAGGCCGTGGCGAATGAGATCATCGCGCTGCGCGGCGTGATTACCGGCAAGCTGCAACTGATGGGGGCGGTCATCCCGCCGTTACACCCGATGACGCCCAAGGCCCGCAAGGCGGGGCAATAACGGGAAAAAGAGACAAGGACAAAAGCATGAGTGCTGTATTTGAACCTGCTGCCGTGCTGTGGGAAGAAACTATCCCCGGCGGCAATCACTGGTCAGGCCTGATACGCCGAGGCACTGCGCTGCGTATCACCGACCTGGAGGGCGGGGCCAACCTGGCCGCGCTGTTTTACAACCCGGAAGACAAGCTGGAACGCTACAACATGCCGGATTCGCTGAAGGCGCAGCATACGGCGTATCTCACCACCGGCAATGTCTGCTATTCCGACATGGGCCGCGTCATGTGTTCCATCATTGGCGATAGCGTGGGCTGGCACGATACCTTCTGCGGCGTGACCGATGCCGCCATGATTGAAGCCCAGTATGGCAAGGCCACGTTTCAGACTCACCGCAATGCCATGCACCGCAGCGGCAAGGATGGCCTGCTGGTGGAGCTGGCGAAATACGGTCTGGGCAAGCGCGACCTGGTCGCCAACGTCAATTTTTTCAGCAAGGCGGTGCCGGATGACAACGGAGCGCTGAGCTTTGTCACCGGCCATAGCAAGGCAGGCGATTATGTGGATGTGCGCTTCGACATGAATGTGCTGCTGGTGCTATCCGCCGCGCCGCATCCGCTAGATCCTGCCACCGAATACAAACCGGCTGCGGTAAAACTCACGGCCTGGTATGCCGGGGCTGCCACGCCCGATGATGTGTGCCGCACGCAGTGTGAGCAAAACGCCCGCGGCTTTATCAACACGGAAAGGTATTACCTATGAGCCAGATGCTGACCGAAAGCCCATTGGATCCGCACAACGCCGTGCTGGACCAGGTATGCGATGCCGGCGATCCCTGGATGGCCGAAGTGAAGAAAGGCCAGATATTCCGCATTCTGGACCTGGAAGGCAACCAGGCGGTGGATACGCTTTTTTACAGCGCCGCTGATCCCGAAGAGCGCTACAGCGCGGTAGACACCATTGCCCGCCAGCGCCAGCTTTACCTCACCACCGGCTCGGTACTGTATTCGAGCGAGGGTCGGCCCATGCTGACGATCACCGCGGATACCTGCGGCCGCCACGATACTCTGGGCGGGGCCTGTGCCGCTGAGAGTAACACCGTGCGCTATGCCCTGGAAAAGCGCCCCATGCACAGCTGCCGCGATAGCTTCATGCATGCGCTCAACCATTGCGGCTGTGCCACGCACCGGAACATGAGCAAGCGCGACATCACCGCCAACATCAATTTCTTCATGAATGTGCCGGTGACTGCCGATGGCCATCTCAAGTTTGATGATGGCATCTCCGGTGCGGGCAAATACGTGGAAATGCGCGCCGAAATGGATGTGGTGGTGCTGATCTCCAACTGCCCGCAACTGAATAACCCCTGCAACGCCTATAACCCGACGCCAGTTCGCCTGCTGGTATGGGATGCCGTCTAGGCCACCACGCAGAAGCTGGCATGCAACCTGCTAGAGAATGACGGATACAACGGTCAGTTAGTGTCAGCCAACTGAATCAACCGCTCACCGGGACGGCCCGGTGAGATCTATACCCAGCGGGACGGCCCGCACAAGGTTAGTCATGTTTCATAAAGTGCTTATTGCGAACCGCGGCGAGATCGCTTGCCGCATCATTCGTACCCTCAAGCAGCTTGGTGTCCGCTCTGTAGCCGTCTATTCCGAAGCCGATGCCGGTGCACGCCATGTGCTGGAGGCGGATGAGGCGGTCTGCGTCGGTCCGGCTCCCGCCGCCGAGAGTTACCTGAATATTCCCGCCATCCTGCAAGCAGCGCACCAGACTGGTGCACAAGCCATCCATCCGGGCTATGGCTTTCTGTCTGAAAACCCCGGCTTTGCCGAAGCCTGCGAAGCCGCAGGCATTGCCTTTATCGGCCCCACTCCCCAACAGATGCGTGACTTTGGTCTCAAGCACACCGCCCGCGCGCTGGCCGAGGCCAATGGCGTGCCACTGCTGCCGGGCACCGGCCTGCTGGCAGATGTCGCCGAAGCCCGCACGCATGCCGCACGCATAGGCTACCCGGTGATGCTGAAGAGCACAGCAGGTGGCGGCGGCATCGGCATGCGCCTGATCTGGGGTGAAGAGGAACTGGCTGAAGCCTTTGCCTCGGTGCAGCGCCTGTCACGCGCCAATTTCAAGGAATCCGGCCTTTATCTGGAAAAATACGTGGAAGCCGCGCGCCACATTGAAGTGCAGATTTTTGGCGATGGCGCAGGTCATGTGGTGGCGTTGGGCGAACGCGATTGCTCGGTGCAGCGCCGCAACCAGAAGGTGATAGAGGAAACCCCGGCGCCCAATATCAGCGAGGCGATACGCCAGCAACTGGCCGAGACAGCGGTGCGTCTGGCCAGTGCCATAGGCTATCGCTCGGCGGGCACGGTGGAATTTGTTTACGACAATGCCAGCGGCGACTTTTACTTTCTGGAGGTCAACACCCGGCTGCAAGTGGAGCACGGCGTGACCGAGCTGGTAAGCGGCGTGGACCTGGTGGGCTGGATGATCCGCCTGGCCGCGGGCGAGCGCGACTTTATCGCGGCCTATCAGCATCAGCCACAGGGCCATGCCATTCAGGTGCGGGTGTATGCCGAAGATGCCAACAAGCAGTTTCAGCCCAGCTCGGGCGTGCTGACCGAAGTGGTGTTCCCCTCCGATGTGCGGGTGGATGCCTGGGTGGAGCAAGGCAGCGAGGTTTCGCCGTATTACGACCCCTTGCTGGTCAAGGTGCTGGTGCATGCCAGTGACCGCGCCGCCGCGGTGCAGTCCATGCAAAGCGCGCTCGACCAGACCCGCCTTGCCGGCATTGAAACCAACCTGGAGTACCTGCGCCAGGTGCTGGCCGACAGCATATTCCCGGCCGGGCAACAGACTACGCGCTACCTCAATAGCTTTGTTTACCGTCCGCATACGCTGGATGTGCTGGATGGCGGCGTCATGAGCACCATACAGGATTACCCTGGCCGTACCGGTTACTGGAATATCGGCGTGCCGCCTTCCGGCCCCATGGACCATCTGGCGTTCCGCTTTGCCAATCGCCTGGTGGGCAACGCCGAAAGCATGGCGGGCCTGGAAATCACCCTGATCGGCCCCACGCTGAAATTCAATACTGATACCGTGATTGCCTTGACCGGCCCTGAGCTGGCATTGACACTGGATGGCCAGCCGCTTGCCATGTGGCAGGCGCATGCCGTCAAGGCGGGCAGCACGCTTGTCATCGGCAAGCTGGGTGACCTGGGGTGCCGCGCGTATCTGGCAGTGCAGGGCGGCTTTGATGTGCCGGATTACCTGGGCAGCAAATCCACCTTTACCCTGGGCCAGTTTGGCGGCCATGGCGGCCGCGCCCTGCGCGTGGGCGATGTGCTGCATCTGGGCAAGCTGGCTGCGGCGGAAACCGCCGTCACCGAGATTCCGCCCGCCCTGCGTCCGCAATACACGCACGAATGGCAGATTGGGGTGCTGTATGGCCCGCATGGCGCGCCGGATTTCTTTACCGACGACGATATTGCGATGTTCTTCTCCACCGACTGGGAAGTGCATTACAACTCCAACACCACCGGCATCCGCCTCATTGGCCCCAAGCCGCAGTGGGCTCGGCCGGATGGTGGCGAGGCGGGCTTGCACCCCTCCAACATCCACGACAACGCCTACGCCATTGGCAGTGTGGACTTTACCGGCGATATGCCGGTGATCCTGGGGCCGGATGGCCCCAGCCTGGGCGGCTTTGTCTGCCCGGCTACCATTGTGCAGGCCGAGCTATGGAAAATGGGCCAACTGAAAGCGGGCGACAAGGTTCGCTTTGTGCGCCTCTCCCAGGCTCAGGCACGTGCGCTGGAAATCGCGCAAAACGCCATGCTGGCAGATCTGGCGACCGCCACTGCGCCACTGGCCTTGCCCGCCTCCGATATTGCCCAAACCCAAACCCCCATTCTGGCCACCTTGCCTGAGACGGCAGAGCGCGTGGCCGTGGTGTATCGCCAGGCCGGTGACAAATACCTGCTGGTGGAATATGGCCCGCTGGTGCTGGACCTCAACCTGCGCTTCCGCGTGCATGCCCTCATGCAGGCGCTGGAGCAGGCCAAGGTGCCCGGCATCATTGATCTCACGCCCGGCATACGTTCGTTGCAGGTGCATTACGATAGCCTGCGCCTGCCGGTGGAGCAGTTGCTGACTACCTTGCAAACCCTGGAATCGCAATTGCCCGCCATCGATGAAATGGAAGTGCCGACCCGCATCGTGCACCTGCCGTTGTCCTGGGACGATGCGGCCACCCAGCTCGCCGTGGAAAAGTACATGCAATCGGTGCGCAAGGATGCGCCGTGGTGCGATGTGGAGTCCGGCCATGGCAGCAATATCGAGTTCATCCGTCGCATCAACGGCCTCGATAGCATTGAGGACGTCAAGCGCATCGTGTTCGAGGCGAGCTACCTCACCCTGGGCCTGGGCGATGTGTATCTGGGCGCACCCGTCGCCACGCCGGTAGACCCGCGCCACCGTCTGGTAACCACCAAATACAACCCGGCCCGCACCTGGACGCCGGAGAACGCCGTGGGCATTGGCGGCGCCTATATGTGCGTGTATGGCATGGAAGGCCCCGGCGGTTACCAGTTTGTCGGCCGCACCTTGCAGATGTGGAACCGCTGGCGTGCCACGGCCGACTTCCCGCAGGGCAAGCCCTGGCTGCTGCGCTTTTTTGACCAGATCCGCTTTTACCCGGTCAGCGCGGAAGAGTTGCTGCAAATCCGCGAGGATTTCCCACGTGGCAAATTCAAGCTCAAGGTGGAAGAGCAGGTATTCCGCCTCAAGGATTACAACGCGCTGATCGCCGCTGAAGCCGCCACCATGATCGCGTTCAAGGAGCGCCAGCAAGCCGCATTTGATGCCGAGCGCGAGCGCTGGATTGCCAACGGCCAGGCCAATTACAGCAATGATGAGTCGGCAGCGAGCACGGTGGCGGAAGACGCGCTGCCCGATGACTGCCGTGCCGTGGCCGCCCATGTAGCCGGCAATCTGTGGCAAGTGGCAGTGAATGTGGGCGATACGGTCGCCGCGGGCGATACGCTGGTGATTATTGAATCCATGAAAATGGAAATCGCCGTGGTCGCCCCGGCAGCCGGGACCATCAGCCATGTGTTGTGCCAGCCGGGCAAGCCCGTCAGTGCCGGCCAGACCCTCATTGCCATTGCAACGGAATAAATCATGACCACACTCGATCTGCAAATCACCAGCCTGCGCGAGCAATACCGCACAGGCAGCCTCACTCCCTCGCAACTGGTACGGCAGCTGGATGCCGCTATGGGTACGGAAGACCCGCACCGTATCTGGATTCATCGCCTGCCACTGGCGCAACTGTTGTCTTACGCCGAGGCGCTGGAAGGGCGCGACCCTGCCAGCCTGCCGCTGTATGGCCTTCCGTTTGCCATCAAGGACAATATTGATCTCGCGGGCGTGCCTACTACCGCCGCCTGCCCGGAATATGCCTACACCCCTGCGCAGCACGCCACCGTGGTGCAGCGGCTGATCGATGCCGGGGCCATTCCCTTGGGTAAAACCAATCTTGACCAGTTTGCCACTGGCCTGGTGGGCGTACGCTCGCCGTATGGCGCCTGCCATAACAGCATAGACCCGGATTATATTTCCGGTGGCTCAAGCTCTGGTTCGGCCGTTTCGGTGGCGTTGGGCCTGGCAAGTTTCAGCCTGGGTACGGATACCGCAGGCTCAGGCCGCGTACCGGCCTCATTCAATAATCTGGTCGGGCACAAGCCCAGCTGCGGGTTGCTCAGCACCCGTGGCGTGGTGCCTGCCTGCCGCACGCTGGATTGCGTGTCCATCTTTGCGCTGACGGCACAGGATGCCGCTACCGTGCTGGAGGTCGCCCAGGGCTTTGATGAGGAAGACCCGTATTCGCGTGAGGCGCTCACGGCAGGCAAGCCCTTGCCCGAGCATGGTTTCCGCTTTGGTGTGCCACGTGCCGATCAGCTGCAGTTTTTTGGCAATGCGGAAACGCCCGCCTTGTTTGATGCTGCCGTTGCCAAACTGGTGGCGCTGGGCGGGGTGGCGGTGGAGATTGATTTCACCGTGTTTTTGCAAACCGCCCGCCTGCTCTACGAAGGGCCATGGGTGGCCGAGCGCTACGCAGCTATCCGTGAATTCATCGAAGCCAAACCCGAAGCGCTGTACCCGGTCACGCACAAGATCATCAGCGGTGCGACACGCTTCAGCGCCGCCGATGCCTACAGCTTCGGCTATCAACTGAAAGCCCTGCAACGCAAGGCTACCAAGGTGTGGGACGACCTGGACATTATCGTCACCCCGACGGCGGGCACCATTTACACGATTGCCGAAGTCGAGGCCGACCCGGTGCAAACCAATTCCAATTTGGGCTATTACACCAATTTCATGAATCTGCTGGACCTGTCGGCGATTGCCGTGCCTACCGGATTCCAGGCCAACCGCCTGCCATTTGGCGTCACCCTGTGTGCCCCGGCGTTTCATGACGCTACTCTGCTGGCGCTCGCCGCCCGCATGGAAGACGCCGCGCGCGCACTGGGCGCTACCTCATTTACCCGCAAGGAGATTCACGCATGAGCGATACCCCCATGATCAAAGTCGCTGTGTGCGGCGCCCACATGAGCGGCCTGCCACTCAACCCGCAACTGATGGCGCTGGGTGGCGAATTCGTCGAGAAGACCCGTACCTCGCCTTATTACAAGCTGTTCAAGCTGAATGGCTTCACGCCCGAGCGGCCTGGGCTATTGCGGGTAACCGAGGGCGGTTCGGCGATTGCCCTGGAAGTCTGGCAACTGCCGCTCACCAATTACGGCGCCTTTGTCGCCAGTGTGCCTGCGCCCCTGGGCTTCGGCACGTTGGTGCTGGAAGACGGCTCGCAGGTGCAAGGCTTTTTGTGTGAAGCCTATGCCACCGAAAATGCCGTGGACATCTCGGCATGCGGTGGCTGGCGTGCCTGGATGTGCAAAAAAGAGACAGTCTGAGACTGGTGTGGCTATTTTGCCAAAATGGGATAGTGCGATGTTTTTCAAAGGAGGATTATCAAACCCAACACGCGATTGTGACGTTTGTTTTTTTTATCTCTATTCATTCATTAAATAAGGGGATTGTGATGTTGAATACACCTGTAAAGAGTCTTGTTGCCCTGATGTTTGCTGCAGGCTTTGCTTCACCAGTTTTTGCTGCTGACGAAGCTGCTGCTCCTGCAGCGGAGTCGGACTGGACCTTTCCAAGCAGCATCGGCTTTGTCAGTGATTACATCTTCCGTGGCCAGTCCCAGACCTGGGGCAAGCCAGCGGCTCAACTGAGCGTTGAAGCAGACCACAAGTCCGGTTTTTATGCGGGTTTCTTTGCTTCCAATGTATCTGACAAGTGGTTGCCAGGCGCCAACCTGGAAACTGACCTGTACGCAGGTTTCCGTAACACCATTCCAAGCACAGCCGTGGGCTACGATGTGGGCGCGATTTACTACATCTACCCAGGTGCAGACTGGGAAGACTCTGCTTTCAACCCACCTACCGTCAATCCATCGACTGGCGTTCCATATCCAGCAGGTACCACCAAGGCTAATCGCCTGAATACACTGGAAATCTACGGCTCTCTGACTTATCAGTGGCTGACATTCAAGACTGGTATCACCGCCACTGAATACTGGGGCTGGAATACCAATAACTCGCCAACCGGTGGTGGTTTTGCGGGTGATCTGAGCGCTGGTGTGACTGGTAGCACCAAGGGTTCGTATTTCTACGAGCTGGATGCTGCCTATGAAGTGGTGCCAACCTGGAACCTGACAGGTCAAGTCGGTCATCAAGTGATCAACAACTCGACCGGTCTGGATATCACCTACTACAAGGCAGGTGTTACCAAAGTGTTTGACAAGGGCTGGTCTGTCGGTGCCTTCTACTCCGGTACCAATGAACCTGATGCCTACAAGGACTTCCTGAGTCTGGAAAACACGGTATCCAAGTCGGATATCGCCAAAGACAAGTTCTTCGTTTCGATCTCCAGAGCATTCTAATGCTGGTCAATACGGCGGCTGAGGCCGCCGTATTGGTTTCTCACGTCCATTTTCGATACGGAGTTCTGTCATGAGCACCTCTTTAAAATCCTCTTTGAACGGATGGCACCTGTGGGGCCTGGCCGTTGGCCTGGTGATTTCAGGTGAATATTTCGGCTGGAGCTACGGCTGGGCGCAAGCCGGTACGCTGGGCTTTCTGGTCACCGCGATCCTCATCGCGATCATGTATACCACTTTCATTTTCAGCTTTACCGAACTGACAACTTCCATTCCACACGCGGGTGGGCCTTTTGCCTATGCGCGGCGTGCCCTGGGCTCCAAGGCGGCCTTTATTGCCGGCTTTGCCACGCTGGTGGAGTTTGTATTTGCACCACCGGCGATTGCCATGGCGATTGGTGCCTATCTGAATGTGCAGTTCCCGGGCGTTGATCCCAAGATCATGGCGGCCGGGGCTTATGTGATTTTTATCGGCCTCAATATCATCGGTGTGCGCATTGCGGCGACCTTTGAGCTGTTTGTGACCATTCTGGCCATTATTGAATTGCTGGTGTTCATGGGCGTGGTGTCGCCTGGCTTCTCTTTCAGCAATTTCGTGGCTAACGGCTGGTCTGGCGAGAACACCTTCAGCATGGCGGCAATCCCCGGCATTGTGGCGGCGATTCCGTTTGCGATCTGGTTCTTCCTGGCGATTGAAGGCGTTGCCATGGCAGCAGAAGAAGCCAAAGATCCTAAGCGCACCATTCCCAAAGCTTACATTGCCGGCATTCTGACGCTGGTAGCGCTGGCGATAGGCGTGATGGTATTTGCCGGTGGTGCTGGTGACTGGCGTACGCTGTCCAACATCAATGATCCATTGCCACAGGCGATGAAGATGATCGTGGGTGAAAACAGCGGCTGGCTGCACATGCTGGTGTGGATTGGCCTGTTCGGCCTGGTGGCTTCGTTCCACGGCATTATTCTGGGCTACTCGCGCCAGATTTTTGCCCTGGCCCGTGCTGGCTACATGCCCAAGTATTTCGGTGAAGTGCATCCCAAGTTCAAGACCCCGCACCGTGCCATCATTGCCGGTGGTGTTGTGGGCGTGGCCGCGATTTTCAGTGATGACCTGATCCAGTTCGGCGGCATGACACTGACAGCCAACCTGATCACCATGGCGGTGTTTGGCGCGATTGTCATGTACATCATGTCCATGATCAGCCTGTTTGCGCTGCGTAAAAAAGAGCCTAACCTGGAACGTCCGTTCACCGCGATTGCCTATCCATTATTCCCGGCAATTGCCCTGGGTCTGGCCGTCGTCAGCCTGGTGACCATGATCTACTATAACCAGCTGCTGGCGTTCATCTTTGTTGTGCTGATGGCGCTGGCCTATGTGTACTACAGTGTGACCCAGCATCACCGCGATGCTTCGTCAGACAATGTGGTAGCAGGCACTGCCGTATAGTTTCAGAGAGTTATTTGTGATCGTCATGTAACAATGGCCGCAGGAATGTCAGTGCCGGGGTCTGCCGACTCCGGCACGGCATGCGGGCAGCTTGATGCCACCTGCGGCCATCTTCAACCCAATGGATGCATGCCATGAAATACAGTCATAGCGTAGGCCAAGTCCACTATACCTTTACCGATTTGAAAGACGTGCTGGCCAAAGCAACGCCAGCCCGCTCCGGCGATTATCTGGCCGGTGTGGCCGCGGAGACCTATGCCGAGCGCATGGCCGCCCGCATGTGCCTGGCCGATATTCCCTTGCGCCAGTTCCTGCAGGAAGCGGTCGTGCCGTATGAAGAAGATGAGGTGACGCGCCTCATCATGGATACGCACGATGCCACCGCCTTTGCCGAGATCAGTCACCTCACCGTGGGTGGTTTCCGTGACTGGCTGCTGTCTGATATGGCCGATAGCGCCACGCTGAAACGTGTAGCCCCCGGCATTACCCCGGAAATGGCCGCGGCTGTCAGCAAGCTGATGCGCAATCAGGATTTGATTCTGGTGGCGCGCAAGTGCCATGTGACCACGGCTTTTCGCAACACCATAGGCTTGCCTGGCCGCCTGTCGGTGCGCTTGCAACCAAATCACCCCACCGACGATGCGCGTGGCATTGCCGCCTCCATGCTGGATGGCCTGCTGTATGGCTCCGGCGATGCGGTGATAGGCATCAACCCGGCGACCGATAGCATCCCGGCGCTGATGGACCTGTATTACCTGGTGGATGAAGTCATCAATCAATATGGCATTCCCACCCAATCCTGCGTGCTGACGCACGTCACCAATCAGATTCAGGTGATGGAAAAGGGCGCGCCGGTCGATCTGGTATTCCAGTCGATTGCCGGTACCGAAAAAGCCAACCAGAGTTTTGGCATCAATCTGGGCATTTTGCAGGAAGCCTACGATGCGGCACTGGCGCTCAAGCGCGGCACGGTCGGCAATAACGTCATGTATTTTGAAACCGGGCAGGGCTCGGCCTTGTCTGCCAACGCCAATTTCGGCGTGGACCAGCAGACTGTCGAAGCACGTGCCTACGCTGTGGCGCGCCGTTTTTCGCCCTTGCTCAGCAATACCGTAGTGGGCTTTATCGGCCCCGAATACCTCTACGATGGCAAGCAGATCATCCGCGCCGGGCTGGAAGATCATTTTTGCGGCAAGCTGCTGGGACTGCCGCTGGGTTGCGATGTCTGCTACACCAACCACGCCGAGGCCGATCAGGACGACATGGATACCCTGATGACGCTGCTGGGCGCGGCGGGCATTACCTTTATCATGGGCATCCCGGGTGCGGACGACATCATGCTGAATTACCAGACCACCTCTTTCCACGATGCGCTGTACCTGCGCAAGGTGCTGGGCCTGAAGCCCGCGCCGGAATTCGAACAGTGGCTGATGAAAATGAACATCATGGACGCCCAGGGTCTGGTGCAGCCGGTGCGCACTGGCCATCACATGTTGCAAAACATGCCCAAGAATCTGTTGAGTGCGGCGTAATCCCTCATGAACGAAAACGATCAACCTCTCAAGTCAGAAGCCTTGGCCGATGACCCCTGGCAACAGCTGAAGGGCTTTACCCGCGCGCGTATCGCGCTTGGCCGCGTCGGCAGCAGCCTGCCCACGCGGGAAGTGCTGGATTTTGGCATGTCGCATGCCATGGCGCGCGATGCCGTGCATCTGGCACTGGATATGGATCAACTGGCAGCCGGCATTACCGGGCTTGGTTACGATACTGTGCAGGTCAACAGCTGCGCGCCGGATCGCGCCACCTATCTGCTGCGGCCCGACCTCGGGCGCCGCCTCAGCGAGGCCGATAGCGAAAAGCTGCTCGCCATGCGCAGCGCCAGTCCGATAGACCTGCTTATCGTGGTCGGTGACGGCTTGTCGTCGCTGGCGGTGGAGCGGCATGTGCAGGGCTTGCTGGCTGAGATCAAGGCGATTTTTCCGCCAGACTGGAGCACAGGCCCGGTGGTGCTGGTGCGCCAGGCGCGGGTGGCAATTGCCGATACCATAGGCGAGCTGCTGAATGCCCGCATGGTTGCCATGCTGATTGGTGAACGTCCGGGCCTGAGTTCACCTGACAGCCTGGGTGTTTACCTGACCTATGACCCCCGCACCGGGCGTAACGATGCAGATCGCAACTGCATTTCGAATGTGCGTCCTGAGGGGCTGATGTATGCGGCGGCGGCCCGCAAACTGCTGTGGCTGGCGCGCGAATCCATGCGGCTCAAGCTATCGGGTGTGGCGCTGAAGGATGAAAGTGATGCGGTGGAAATCGAGGTACAGGCTGCACCGCGTTTGCCGGGGGAATCTGCCTGACTAGAACTCTTCGTCAGTCAGGTTGTAGGTCTGCATATTGCCGTTTTCCACCTTGTACAGCGTCATGGTGATCTTGCTGAACTGTATGCCATCGGTGGTGCTTGATTCTTCCAGTTTGAAAGCTTCTGATCTTGCCAGGGCGCCATTGTGCAGATTGCGGTAGCGGATATCGTAATTGCCGGGGTTGACCTTGGTCAGGGTAAATTTTCCGCGGGCGGGAATGAAAAACTGCCGTACCGGAAATGCCTGGTCATCGCCCAGGTAGACCAGTTTGACGAAGACATCACCATCGTTCTGACGATTATCCACGGTCACGGTCGATAGCCCCTTCATGCGCAACTTGGGGTAGCCATCCACATAGCCCGCGTTGTGCGGCCACGGCGCACCATTGGGCGCGAATGGCTCGCGCTTGCTGGCGGCCAGCGTGGGCTCGGGCTCCATGGGCGGATTCGCCACATATTGCTTGGGCATGGTAACCGCCGGGGCCTGCTTGTCGCTGCTGAAAGTCCAGATAAAGACGGCGCTGCTAATGTAAAGCAGGCCATAGCGCAAAAGATGCTTCACGGCCCAATTCTGGCGTAGACGGCTTGCAAAAACGGTCGACGATTTTGGGGCGGGTGTTTCTGTTCGGGGCTCGGTCCGGGTGGCACGCGGCTGCTCGGGAGGCGGTGGCGGTGCCCGCCGAACTACCACTTCCTGTTCGGCAATCCAGAGGTCATGCGATTTGCGTTTTTCCTGATCAGACAACACTTCATAAGACGTGTTGATCAGCGCCATGATGCGCGAGGCCTCGGCGTTATCTGGATTGCGGTCCGGATGGTACTTCTGCGACAGGGTTCTGTAGGCCGCACGAATCACTTCGGGTGGCGCGTTGCGCGCGACCTTGAGGTTGTCGTAATGCGTATGCAGTTTCTTACGCATTGTCCCGATGTTGAATGATGTGGCCGCCCAATGCGTGCGGCGCCGTGGTGGAGCTAATCATGGTCTATGCCGATTTATCGTTTTGAAGGCTTATTCCCAAGCCGTGTTGCATGATAATCAAAGCGTCATGCGGGTGCAATAATCCTTTATGACTAATGACTTATCATGTCCCCTCCGCTGATTGTCGACGGGAGAGGGCTTAAATGCTGATTTGCGGCGTAAATCGTCACGGTGTAAATAATCAATCTACTTTTTTTTGCACAGCTCTTATAATAGCCGTTTTACTTCAAGCACATCGTTTGCGCCTTGCGCTGCATTGCAGAATTCATGAGTCCTAGTCAAAAATTTGCCACCGATGATGTCCGTATCAAGGAAATCAAGGAGTTGCGCCCACCGTCAGACCTGCTGGATGAATTGCAGGCCACGAGTGCCACGACAGACAATATCCTCGAAACCCGCGCTGCCATTCACCGTATCCTGCACAGCTCCGATGACCGCCTGCTGGTGATCATCGGGCCATGTTCCATCCACGATTACGATGCTGGCGTCGAATACGCCAAGCGCCTGCTGCAAGAGCGCAAGCGCCTGTCGGCCGATCTGCTGATCGTCATGCGCGTGTATTTCGAGAAGCCACGCACCACCGTGGGCTGGAAAGGCTTGATCAACGATCCGTATCTCGATGGCAGTTTCCGCATCAACGAAGGCCTGCAACTTGCCCGTCGCTTCCTCTTGGAAGTGAATGAGCTGGGCATGCCTGCCGGTACCGAATTCCTCGACACCATTACGCCGCAATACACTGCCGACCTGGTGAGCTGGGGCGCGATTGGTGCGCGCACCACGGAATCGCAGGTGCATCGCGAGCTGGCCTCAGGGCTATCGTGCCCGGTGGGCTTCAAGAATGGCACCGATGGCAATATCCGCATTGCGGTCGATGCGATCAAGGCGGCCGCCAGCCCGCATCATTTCCTGTCGGTGACCAAGGAAGGGCATTCCGCGATTGTGTCAACCAGTGGCAATGAGGATTGTCATGTGATTCTGCGCGGCGGCAAGGAGCCTAATTACGAGGCACCGTACGTGGAAGCGGCCGCGCATGAGCTGGCGACGGCAGGCTTGGCCGCCAAGGTGATGATCGATTGTTCACACGCCAATAGCCTCAAGCAATACAGACGTCAGCTGGATGTGGCGCTGGATGTCTCCGGCCAGCTGGCGGGTGGCGATGATCGTATCATCGGCGTGATGGTGGAATCGCACCTCAACGAAGGCCGTCAGGAACACAGCCCGGGCTGCACGCTGGAATACGGCAAATCAATCACCGACGCCTGCCTGGGATGGGATGATACGGTTTCCCTGCTGGATACGCTGGCCGCCGGTGTGCGTGCCCGCCGCAAATTTCAGGATGAAACCGAGTAAGGCATAAGCTCAACGTTTGGTGAATGCCCGCACGGGCGGATGCCGACGATATAAAAAAGGCTTGATGATGGACGCCCGCGGGTGCCCCACATCAAGCCTTTAGTTTTTTGGCGGAGATACTAGTTGAGTGGGTGCAGGCGACGGAAGGTCGTCGATGGCAGCTCGCCAAACATCTTTTTGTATTCCTGCGAAAAATGCCCGAAGTGCCAGAAGCCCCAGTGGGTCGCGGCTTCGGTCACCGAGTTGGCGGTTTTCAGCATGCGGCGCACGCCATTCAGGCGCTCGGCGCGCAGGAAGGCAATCGGGCTGATATCCAGCGCCTGCTCGAAATGGTATTGCAGACTGCGGCGGCTGGTGCCCAGCTTCTGGCACAAATCCGCGACGGTGAGGGCCTGGGTATCCGGCTGGCTCACCAGTTCGCGTACTTCGGTAATCATTTTCCAGGATTTTGCCCCAGGGACATGAATCGCCTCTGCGGCAGGCAGCAGGCAATCGGCAATGACTTCAAGGCCCGCCATGCGCACGCTTTCAAGGAAGGCGGTGCTGTCGGCTAGCTCTGGCGTGGTCGCCAAGCGTTCAAACGTGCCAGAAAGATACGTGCAGAGTTTGATCCAGGCGCTTTCGCTCACAGGCAGCAGGCGTGCCTGTTTGATGACATTCATCAGCTGCGCCTGCTCATCGGGGCAGAGCGCCGCCAGCAGGACTTCGCGCTTGATGGTCAGCACGCCCACCAGGGTCTCCTGGGCGGAAATATATTCAAAGCCCTGGTTGCCGGAATACAGATGCACAGCGGCAGGCTGGCAGGTGCTGCCACAGAACATGCCGTGTGGTCTTTGCAATGGAACGCCGATGGCGATGACATCCTCGCCGAGGTGGCCGCTCTGGTAGAGCACCTGATTGGTGTATTCGAGAAACAGATGCATGTCACGCAGGTAAAGCTCCGAGACATAGCCTTCAAACGCGCCAGCGGAGAGTTGCAGGTAATCCTGGTTCCAGCCCTTCAGCAAGCTGGCCTGATGTTCAAAATCCCCGGTCTGCTGATGCTGTATCAGGCTGGATGTCATGGTGCTCAGTGCAGTATGAGATGCAGTTTGCATACGGCCTCTGTTCTGAATAAATGTGATCAGGAACACTTCAGCAAAAAACATGCCCATGGGGACAATGGCCTTAATGCATTGGTTTGCATGGAATTTGTCCGCTGGCACAGGAGATTCTGCACCTGCCGGGTGCATGTTCACCAAATAAAGGTGCATGCATCGATCTATGACGTGTGCAAGGCAGTCTGCGGTAAAATGCGGGCCATGGAAAATTCTACTATTGCATTTATTGAGTCGCTGGATCAGGAAGGGCGCGGTGTCGCCCATGTGGACGGCAAAACCATTTTCATTGACGGCGCGCTGCCGAGCGAGCAGGTGACCTACAAATCGCATCGCCGCAAATCCAGCTACGAGGTGGCCGATGTGGTGGAGGTCTTGCAGCCATCCAACCTCAGAACCACGCCAAAATGCCCGCATTTTGGCTATTGCGGTGGCTGTGCCCTGCAACATCTGGACTTCTCCGGGCAGGTGGCGGCCAAGCAGCGTTTGCTGGAAGGCAATCTCTGGCATATCGGCAAGGTGAAGGCCGAAACCATGCTGCCACCTATCTACGGCCCGGCATGGGGCTATCGTCACAAGGCACGCCTGCGCGTGCGCCATGTGCCGAAAAAAGGCGGTGTGCTGGTTGGCTTCAATGAAAAAGCCAGCAGCTTTGTGGCGCATATGGATAGCTGCGAAGTCTTGCCTCCGCACGTGTCGGCATTGATCGTGCCCTTGCAGCACATGATCGCGCAACTGAGCGTGCGCGAGCGCCTGCCGCAGATTGAAGTGGCGGTGGGGGAGCAGGCCACCGTGCTGGTGTTGCGCATACTCGAGGCATTGCGGCCCGAAGATGGTCCCATTCTCAAGGCGTTTGCCGATACGCATGGGGTGCAGATCTGGACCCAGACCAAGGGGCCGGATACTGTTATGCCTTTTTATCCATTGAACGGTCCGGCACTGACTTATTCGCTGCCGGAATTCCAGCTGACCTATCCGTTCAAGCCGACTGAATTCACTCAGGTAAACCCGCATATCAACCGCGTCATGTTGCGCCGCGGCATGCAATTGCTCGGCGCCCAGCCGCAAGATCGTATTGCCGATTTCTTCTGTGGCCTGGGCAACTTTACTTTGCCTATCGCACGCAGCGGCGCGACCGTGCTGGGCATGGAAGGCTCCGCCGCGCTGGTGGCGCGCGCAGTGGAAAGCGCCAGTCTGAATGGCTTGGCCGATCAGGTGGAATACCGCGAGGCCGATCTGTTCAAGATGACGCCGGAAGCGCTGCAATCGCTGGGCTACTTCGACAAATGGCTGATTGATCCACCGCGCGATGGCGCACTGGAGCTGATCAAGTCGCTGGCGGACGTCGGCCGTGGTGAGGACGGTGCCTTGCCAGTCGCCCCCAAGGTGGCCGGGCCTGAGCGCATCGTGTATGTCTCGTGCAATCCGGCGACGCTGGCGCGAGATGCGGGTGTACTGGTCAATCTCAAGGGCTATCGCCTGCTGGCTGCGGGCGTGATCAATATGTTCCCCCATACCTCGCATGTGGAATCGATCGCGCTGTTTGAAAAAATCCAGACGCCCGTCTGACGTCGGATACCTGCGTCTGGCCATGCTTTCCAGACCAGGCGCCTGGTTAGGCTAAAAGCGCTTGGTCAGCGTTTCCAGCATCAGCCCCGGTACTTTTTGCAGGCCGTAACGCGGATCATCGGGGAAGGGTTGCAGCTTGCCGGTGCGCTGGTAGCCCAGACGCTCGTAATAGGCAATCAGGCTGGTGCGCAGGGTGATTACCGTCATGGAGATCTCGTTGGCTTGCCAGCCTTGGCGTGCGGTTTGCTCGGCGTGGGTGAGCAGGGCGCGGCCTGTGCCGCGCTGCTGCAAGCCCGGCTCCACCGCCAGCATGCCCACATAGGCTGACTGGTTCGCCGTCTGCTTGAGATGAATGGAGGCGATGATCTGCCCGGCCTGCTCAGCCAGGAGAATATACGAGGCTGGCGCCGCGATCAGCTCGGACAATTCCCCGGCATCCGTACGTTGCCCGCCCAGTATGTCAGCCTCGGTAGTCCAGCCACGGCGGCTCGATTCACCGCGATAAGCGCTGTTGACCAGCACTGCCAGGGTGGGAATATCGGCGGTGTCAGCCACCCTGAAATGCAGAGTACTCAAATGGCATCAACCCTGTAATGTGGCGAGGAAGCCCTTGTGATCCATGGGAACGGAAAACATGGGGAAGTTTTTGGCAATCGCCATCTCCTGTTCTTCCGGGCTCAAGGTGGCGGTGCAATCGCCCAGGGTAATCACCTGGTAGCCCAGTTCGTAAGCGGTACGCATGGTGGACTCCACACAGCAATTGGTGAGGAAGCCTGCCAGTGCTACGTGCTGTATGCCGCGACTACGCAGGACAAAGTCCAGATTGGTACTGGCAAACCCGCACAGGCCCCGCTTGCCTTCCACGATGATGTCGCCTTCAGCAGGTGTCAGCACATCCACTATCTCGGCGCCCCAGGTGCCTTTGCGGAATGACTGGCTATCCACTACGCCCTTGAGAATGCCGTAAGGCGCGCTGGGCAGCTCACGGTAGTCCGGCGTAAAACTGATGGGCACATGCACGATGGTAACGCCCTTTGCACGCGCCTGATTCACGGTATCCACGGTATTTGCCAGCATGTTGTTCTGTGCCATGACGCCGCTCACCGCGCCATGCAGGCTGCCGCCTTCGGACGTAAAGTCATTCTGAAATTCAATCAGTACCAGTGCCGTTTGCTTGGGATTCATTTCATCTCCTGAAGATTGGGGAAAGGGCGGCGCCATGGCGGACCGACATGCCATCAGACTGCAGCGCGGCAGGATATGTTGCCTGCATCAACGCGCTAGTCTGCTACAGGCGCATAAAAAAGCAATACTCCCTAAATGTAATAGAATGCCAAGCAGCGGGAATCGACAATGACGGGAAAGGGAATGACGCTTGCATAGGTATTTAAGCGCTTGGTGGCTGGGCTTGGCGCTGGTGCTCAGCAGTTGCACGCCGTCTGCCCCCGACAGTGTTGTGCACATGGGCCTGGCGCAGGCACCGGTCAACCTGGACCCCCGCATGGCGACGGATGCCGCCTCTGCCCGCGTCAATCGCCTGCTTTACCAGGGCCTGGTGCGCTTTGATGCCCATGCCCGCCCGCAACCGGCGCTGGCCGACTGGCAACAACTGGCCTCTGATCACTACCGCTTTCATTTGCTGAAACCCGTGCCGCGATTTCATGATGGCAGTGCCATGACCGCCCATGATGTCGTCGCGACCTATGAATCCATGCTCAAGCCTGGCGCCAGCCCGCTGGCTGCCGAGTTTTCGCATATTCGCAAGGTGTGGGCCGTGGATGATGATACGGTGGATTTCACGCTGGATGCGGCAGACCCGGAATTTCCAGCGCGGCTCATCATCGGTGTTTTGCCTGCGCACCTCATTGCCGCCGGGCATGATTTCAGTCGTCAGCCTGTGGGCAGCGGACCTCTTGCCTTTGTGAGCTGGCGCGGTCCCCTTGTGTTGCAACGCGGGTCTGACGGGCAGCGCTATGTGCTTGAAGAGGTCAAAGACCCGACCGTACGCGTGCTGAAACTGGTGCGCGGTGAAATTGACCTGCTGGCGGGTGATCTGCCGCCCGAGCTGCTGGTGTATCTGCAACAGCAGACTGCGCTCAAGGTGGAACATACGCAAGGCGCCAATTTTTCGTATATTGGCTTTAATCTGCAAGACCCACTACTCGCCAACCCCAAGGTGCGCCAGGCCATTGCCCATGCCATTGATCGGCCAGCCATCGTGCGTCTGGCCCTGGTGCCGGATAGCCGTCTGGCAGGTGCCATCTTGCCGCCCGAGCACTGGGCGGGCAATACGAGCCTGACGCCGTATGCGCATGATCCGCAACGGGCGCGTCAGCTGTTGCAGGAAGCCGGGGTGCACCTGCCGCTCACACTGGTTTACAAGACCTCCACTGATGCGCAGCGGGTGCGGCTTGCCACCATACTGCAGGCGCAAATGCGCGAGGCGGGTATCGATTTGCAGATACGCAGCCTGGACTGGGGCACGTTTTTTGATGATATCCGCCAGGGTCATTTTCAGATGTACAGCCTCAATTGGGTGGGCATCCGTACGCCGGATATTTACCGGCTGGCGTTTCATTCGGCCAGCGTGCCGCCGCTCGGCGCCAACCGCGGGCGGCTGCATGATGCCGAGCTGGATGCGCTGATAGACCAGCGTGACTGGCCCGCGGCCACCCAGCGCATTCATGTACTGCTGCCGTATGTGCCGCTCTGGTACGAAGGGCAGTTTGTCGCCATGCGGCGTGGCCTGTACCATTACACGCTGGCAGCCGACGGTAATTGGGATGGCCTCATCACGGTAACGCGGAACAGTAAAAACGACCATGCAGATTAATATCTCCTTTAAAAAGCAACAGCTTGATGTGCTGGATGATAACGGCACACTGCTGGCGAGCTATGCCGTTTCTACCGCGCTGAATGGTCCCGGTGAGCAGAAAGATAGCGGATGCACGCCGCGTGGCGCGCATATCGTACGGGCCAAGATAGGCGCCGGCGCAGCGCCTTATACCGTGTTTCGTGGCCGTCGCCCCACAGGGGAAATCTGGACGCCTGAGCTGGCCGCCCACTATCCCGGGCGGGACTGGATATTGACCCGCATACTCTGGCTTTCCGGCTGCGAGCCTGGCTTCAACCGGCTGGGGCAGGTGGATAGCATGCAGCGCTACATCTACATTCACGGCACACCCGATACCGAACTCATGGGGGTGGCGGCTTCGCATGGTTGCGTGCGCATGCGCAATACGGATGTCATCGCGCTGTTTGATCTGGTGCCGGTGGGAACACCCGTATGGCTTGAGGATGATACGGCGCGTGATTAAGCGATTGTGGGGCGTGCTGCCGGTCGTGTTTGGCGTGCTGCTGCTGACTTTTTTGCTGTTGCATCTGGTGCCGGGCGATCCGGTGGATGTCATGCTTGGCGAGTCTGCCGCCGTGGCAGACCGTGCCCAGCTGCGGGCTCAACTGGGGCTGGATCAGTCCTTGCCAGTGCAGTTCGTGCAATACCTCAAACATCTTGCCCATGGCGATTTCGGGCGCTCCATTCATAGCGGGCAGGCCGTGAGCAGCTTGCTGGCGGAACGCCTGCCCGCGACGCTCAGGCTTGCCATGCTGGCCTTGCTGATCGCCCTGCTGGTGGGGCTGCCGCTCGGCATCATCGCTGCGCTCCGCGCCCGGCAATGGCCTGATACCGTGGCAACCTTGTTCAGCCTGTCATTATCGGCCATGCCGCATTTCTGGCTGGGGCCCTTGCTCATGCTGCTGTTTGGCCTGTGGCTGGGCTGGCTGCCTATCAGTGGCATGACGCCCGCTTCTGCCATTATCCTGCCCGCCCTGACACTGGGCTTTGGCTTGAGTGCCATCCTGACCCGCATGACACGCGCCAGCCTGCTGGAAGTGCTGAGCGAAGATTTCGTCCGCACCGCCCGGGCCAAAGGCCTGAGCGAGTCGCATGTGATTCTGCGCCATGCGCTGCGTGCTGCCCTGCTGCCGGTGGTGACGGTGGTTGGCCTGCAGATGGGCAGCCTGCTGGCAGGAACGGTGATTACCGAAACTGTGTTTGGTTGGGATGGTTTGGGCCGTTTGCTGGTGGAGTCCATCGAAAAGCGCGATTACCCGGTGACCCAGGCCTGTGTGCTGGTGATTGCGCTGACTTATGTGCTGGTGAACCTCTGCACCGATATTGCCTATCAGCGGCTGGATCCGCGCGTGCGCCTGTCATGAAGCAACTGCCTGCACTGGTGATACTGTTCTGGCTGGCGGCCGTGATGCTGGCAGCCGTCGTTGATCTGCAACCCGACCATATTCAGCTCGAACACATCCTGTCCGCTGCCGATCAGCAGGCCTGGCTGGGCTACGATGATCTTGGCCGCAATATACTGGCGCGTTTGCTGAGTGGGGCAGGGGTGTCGCTGCTGGTGGTAGGCGCCGTTACGCTGATTACCTTGTCGATAGGCACCGTGCTTGGCCTGCTGGCCGGATTTTATGGCGGCTGGCTGGATCGCCTGCTGATGCGCATCACCGATATCTTCCTCGCATTCCCCGGCATGTTGCTGGCGATTGCCTTTGCCGCCGTACTCGGCCCAGGCCTGAACAATTTGTTGTTGGCCTTGTGCATGACCTCGTGGGTGGGCTATGCGCGCCTGACCCGCGCGCAGGCGCTCTCGCTACGCCAACGCCAGCACGTGCAGGCCTCCGAAGCGCTTGGTGCCAGTCCGTGGCGGTTGATGCGGCATCACATGCTGCCTTTGCTGGCGGCACCGCTGGTGGTGGAGGCGACCTACAGCATGGCGGGCCTGGTGATTGCGGAGGCCAGCCTGTCCTTTCTCGGGCTGGGGGTGCAGGCACCACAGGCCTCCTGGGGCAGCATGTTGCGCGATGGAGTACGCTATCTGCTGGTGGCGCCGCATTACGTGCTGGCTACCGGCATCAGCCTGATGTCGCTGGTGCTGGCTATCAATCTGCTCGGCGATCGCCTGCGTGACCATTGGGATGTGAAGCGGGCATAAGCGGAAAAAGCTGCTACTATTCCGGCATCGCTTTCCAAAACTTACTTCCCCGTGCAGACAACGCGTAGCTACCGCTATTACGACCTCATGATGGCTGCTTTTGTCACCGTGCTGGTCTGCTCCAATCTGATTGGCCCGGCCAAGATTTCGCAGATCGACGTACCGGTGCTGGGCACGCTGACCTTCGGCGCGGGCCTGCTGTTTTTCCCTATTTCCTTCATTTTTGGCGATATCCTGACCGAGGTTTACGGCTATTCCCGTTCACGCAAAGTCATCTGGGCCGGGTTTGCTGGCCTCGCCTTTGCCTCGTTCATGGCGTGGATGATCGTCGCCTTGCCGGCCGCGCCGTTCTGGCATAACCAGGAAGCCTATGAAGTGGCCTTCGGCTCGGCCTGGCGCGTATCGCTGGCTTCGCTGGTGGCCTTTGCTGCAGGCGAGTTTGTGAATTCCTACATCATGGCGAAAATGAAAGTCATGACTGCTGGGCGCTGGCTGTGGATGCGCACCATAGGCTCTACCATCTTCGGTGAAGGCGTGGATTCTGCGCTGTTTTATCCCCTGGCGTTTTACGGTAGCGGGGTGATCCCCGATGACAAGCTGCCACTGGTGATGCTGGCGCAATTTGTGGCCAAGGTCGGTGTGGAAGTCGTATTCACCCCGGTGACATACAAAGTGGTGGCCTGGCTCAAGCGTGCTGAAAACGAGGATTACTACGACCGCCATACCGATTTCAATCCGTTTGCCCTGAAAACCGACACTTAACATCAAGCTCTTGAAAACCAAACCATGACATTAGGCCCGATTATGCTGGATGTGGTTGGCACCGAACTGGACGCCGCCGACATCCGCCGTTTGCAACACCCGCTGGTGGGTGGGGTGATCCTGTTCGCCCGCAACTACCAGTCGCCCGCCCAACTGAAAGCCCTCACCGCCAGCATTCATGCCGTGCGCCAGCCACCCTTGCTGATAGGCGTGGACCATGAGGGCGGCCGCGTGCAGCGTTTCCGCGAAGGCTTTACCCGCATTCCGCCCATGCGCGAATTCGGCAAAATCTGGGATAAACAACCGAAAAAAGCCAAACAGCTGGCTGAAGAAGCAGGCTGGCTGATGGCCGTGGAACTGCGTGCCCATGGCATTGATTTCAGTTTTACGCCAGTGCTGGATATGGATTACGGCGTCAGCCAGGTGATCGGCGATCGCGCCTTTCACATGCAGCCACAGGCCATTGCCGAGCTCGCGTATGCGCTGATGCAAGGCCTCAAACGTGGTGGCATGGCGGCAGTGGGCAAGCATTTCCCCGGCCATGGCTACATTGCTGCGGATTCCCATGTGGCGATTCCGGTGGATGAACGCAGCTTTGACGAGATTGCCTCTACCGACATGCAACCCTTCCGCCAGATGATTGATGACGGCCTGCCCGCCATCATGCCTGCGCATGTGATCTACCCCAAGGTGGACGACAAGCCCGCTGGCTTCTCGGAGCGCTGGCTGCAGAAGGTCCTGCGGCAACGTCTGGCGTTCAACGGTGTGATTTTCAGCGATGACCTATCGATGGAAGGCGCGGTGGTGGCGGGCAATGTTACCCAGCGTGCGCTGGCCGCACTGAATGCCGGGTGTGATATGGCCTTGCTGTGCAATCGTCCCGACCTTGCCGATGAGCTGCTTGAAAATCTTCAGTGGAATATTTCGGCACCCAGTCTGGCACGGCTCGCCCGCATGCATGGCAAACTGCATCCGGCTGACATGACGGCCCTGCGCGAAAGCCACGAGTATATCGAGGCAGTGCACACCATCAGCCAGATCGGCATTCATGAGGATGACATGTTCGCCGAGGCTTCCTGATGGGCCGTGCTAAATGTCATGCCAAGGTTGAAACTTTACCGATGTTTGTTTAGTCTTAACAATTGATTGAAGTACAGATTTTTTGATGAGGAACGCAAATGATGCAAAGCAATTATGAGATCGCACGTAATTCCGAAGTGCTGGTTGCCGATAGCAACAAGGTACTGCGCAATACTTACGCGCTACTCGGACTCAGCATGATCCCCACCGTGATCGGGGCATTCATCGGCATGAGCATGAATTTCAGCTGGGCTGCCCAGCACCCCATCATGTTCGCGCTGGCCACACTGGCTGGCATGTTCGGCCTGTTCTATGGCATTCAGGCCAACCGCAACAGCGGCCTGGGTGTGATTCTGCTGCTGGCTCTGACCCTGTTCATGGGCGTGATGCTTGGCCCTATCCTGCAAGTGGCGCTGCAACTGCGTAATGGCGGCCAGCTGATTGGTCTTGCCGCAGGCGGCACCGGCATTATCTTCCTGACACTGGCTGGTATTGCCACCACCACCAAGAAGGATTTCAGCTTCATGGGCAAGTTCCTGATGGTCGGCATCGTGCTGCTCATCATTGCTTCCCTGGCTAATATGTTCTTCCAGATTCCAGCCTTCTCGCTGGCCCTGTCTGGCGTGGCTGTGCTGCTGTTCTCGGGCTTCATTCTGTATGACGTGAGCCGCATTGTGAATGGTGGCGAAACCAACTACGTGATGGCTACCCTGGCTATTTACCTGGATATCTACAACCTGTTCGTCAACCTGCTGCAGATTCTGATGGCAGTATTGGGTGACCGTGACTAACGATTTGCCTTGATCGCTGGCAAGCGGATCAAACCGGCCGAAATGGCCGGTTTTTTTATGTCTGTTGTACGTGAAAGCTGAGTTTTTGTTGGAGCATGTCTGCTGACAAAACCAGGCTATTCAGCAGTATCCGGCTTGCTGGATAGCGCTTTTTTGCTGGCACGGCGGGCGGAGAAAAAGCGGCTCAGCATGCTGCCGCATTCTTCGGCCAGAATGCCGCCTACCACCTCGGTATGGTGGTTGAGCCTGGGCTCTGCCATCAGGTCAATCACGCTGCCGCAGCTGCCGGTCTTGGGGTCGCGGGCGCCGTATACCAGACGCGCAATGCGGGCGTGTTGTATGGCGCCGCTGCACATGGCGCAGGGTTCCAGCGTGACGTATAACGTGCAGCCTACCAGTCTATAGTTGCCTATGGCGGCGGCGGCCTCGCGCATGGCCTGGATTTCTGCGTGCGCAGTGGGGTCGTGGCGGCCTATGGGGGCATTCATTCCGCGCCCGATAATAGCCCCATCCAGCACCACGAGCGCACCGACAGGCACTTCGCCAGCGTCAGCGGCGGCTTGCGCCAGCTGCAGTGCCTGCTGCATGAAGGCCTGGTCGATGGCGAGCTGTTCGTCTGGGGTGAGAGGTGTTGGCGGCGTCATGAGTAAATGGTTTGCTAATGAGTGAGTTATAACTGTTATAGACTTGTAAGTTGTTAATACTTATAGATTCCTGATCTGGCGCTTCAGCATCTGCAGCGAGGCGTTAGAGGGGCGACCATAACGCAATTGCAGATAAAGCGCCGTAATCGCCGCGATCTGCGCAGCCTGCAGGGGCAACTGCTGTTGTGCCCGATGGCTGAAATCCTGTGCGCCTTCCTCAGGCGCTTGCTGCAAACCTGCGCGCGCCATCTTTCGCAGAAAGCTGGCATATACCTGTTGCAGCGGGTCGCGCCTTGTTTTGTCACGCAGCAGTACCCAGCTGATCAGGCCTAGCACCAGTGCTGTAACCGCGATAAACAGTGCCGTGAGTAACGACAATGGAAAAGATGCGCCAAAAATCCGGGATAGCAACTCGGCCTGCTTTTGCTGATTGTAACCCAGCACCCACTGGTTCCAGCCGTTGTTGATGGCATCCCAGTTGAGGTAGAGCTTGCGCAGCAGCGGGTGATCGCGCCGTGCCAGCAGCGGCAGGCTGGCGCTTTCGCTAATGGCGCTGGCGATGTCTGCTTCAATGCGCGATGGCGATACGGCGGCGGTCGGGTCTACCCGCACCCAGCCGCGATTGGGCAGCCAGACTTCGGTCCAGGCATGGGCGTCAGATTGACGCACGATCATGTACTGGCCCACCGGATTCAACTCACCGCCCTGATAACCCGTGACCACCCGTGCTGGAATCCCGGCGGCCCGCATCAGAAAGGCAAAGCTCCCGGCATAGTGCTCACAGAACCCGCGGCGTGAGTTGAACAGAAAGTCGTCGATGCTGTTCGTGCCCAATGGCGGCGGAGTCAGCGTGTAATAGAAGTCCTGTTGGCGAAACATGCGTAGCGCGGCATCTACAATGGCCTGGTGGTCTGGCAGTTGTGCGCGCCATTGTTCGGCCAGGGCGCGTGCCTTGGGGTTGCCCTGCTGGGGCAGTTGCAGCAGATAGCGTTCGGCCACCGGCGATAGTTGATCCGCCAGGGTGTAGTCCAGATGCGATACACCTTCATAGCGTATGCGGGTGCGTACCGGTTCACGCGCCAGTATCTGCAGATCCGGGCTCGCCAGGGCGCCTGCGGGCAATTGCGATGGCATGTCCAGCACCAGCATCCATGGCTGGTTGTGCGGTTCCAGCGTCACGCTATACCGCACAGGTTCTCCACGTACCGAGAGCGATTCACGCGGCAGATACCCCGCACGCCTGTCGGCACGCCACTCGCGGCCATCAAAATAGCCGAACACCGGACCGCGCCAGTAAAGCTGGCTTGCCCTGGGGGGCGCACCGACAAAGCTGACCCGAAATGCCGTGGCACCAGACAGGCTCAGCTCGCTGATATCGCCGGGGCGCATGCGGTCAGAAAGCCCGGTCATGCTCTTGTAGCTATCTTTGGGCATGCCCCACAACGGCCCCGGCAGGCGCGGGAACAGCACAAACAGCACCAGCATCAGCGGTATGGCCTGCCCCAGCAGGGTGAGCGCGAGGCGTAACTGCAGGCCCTGGTCTGAGCTCGACTGCGGTTTTTGCAGGCCGATCAGGGCAGCTGTCAGGCCCGTCACCGGGATCAGCATGCCAGCCGCGACCAGCATGGATTGACCAAACAGGAAGGCGTTGACGGTGAGGAAATAGGCTATGAAGATCACCAGCATGAAATCACGGCTGGTACGGGACTCCAGCAGCTTCAGCCCCAGCATGAGCGTGAGCAGGGCGACGCTGGCATCGCGCCCGAACAGCCCATCGAAGCTGGCGACGATGCCGGCAATGCCGAGCAGCGTTAGCGGCAGCAATACCGGCATGCGTGGCAGCGACCAGCCTCGCGACTCAATCAGCCAGCGCCAGCCGAAGATGAGCGCCATCAGGCCATTGATCCACAGCGGCAAGTGCGCAATGTGCAAGCCCCATACCGCCAGCAGGGAAAGCAGCAGCCAGATCACATCATGGCGTTGCGGCGTGAAGTTGCGCAGGGCGTGGCGGGTAACGCTCATGCGGGCAACTCCATCAGTGCCAGCGCTTGCAAGCAGCGGTGGTAATGCGCTTCACCGCGATCCGCCGCCAGCGTGAGCTGCGGCAGGCGCAGGCCATAGCGACCTCCAGCCTGATGCGCTTCCACCACCCAGCGTACCAGCTGGCAGATGCGCTCCTCGCCATCGGGCCCTGTGGTTTCATGCCAGTCCAGCCAGACGCTGGATACGGGCTCGCCCTGAAAATGCTTGCTGTACATGCCTTGCTCACGCGAAGAGGCTTTCCAGTCGATGCGGCGTGGCGAGTCGCCCGGACGATAGTGGCGCAGTCCGGCAAAATCCTGATCGCCCAACAGACTATCCCGACTGCCTTTGCCTGCCTGATCCGTGCTGTTGGCACTGCTGCGGCCAGACGCTGCCGGGCGCGGGTAAACCAGCACCCGGCAATCCGTATCGGCATACGACCATGCCTGCAACAGGCCTAAGGGAAACACGGTGAACAGGGTGAGGCGCCCGGGTTCGCTCCAGCCGCGTCGGGTGGTGGGGTAAGCGAGCGTGATCGTGCCGGATTGCCTGGGCGGGATGTCGGTGCTCTGCGGCTGCAGGCAGGCTGCGCAGGAGGCGTAAATGGCATGACGCATGCGGCCGGAGGATTCCTTGAGGCGAATTTCCAGTGTGGTTTCTTCCCCAGCAAACACGGGGCTGGCCTGGCAGTGGCTGACTTCCAGCCAGGCGAGATTGCGCCATGTATGCAGCATGCAGACGATGCCCAGCGCAGCCAAAAGAAAGGTCAGCACAAAGCCTAGGCTCAGGCTGTAATTGATGCTGCCCAGCAGCATGGCAATGATGATGGTGCCGTAGAGCACGCCAGCGCGAGTCGGCAGGATGTAGATATGGCGGGTGGTGAGAACGGGGCCGCGGCGGGCGTCAGCGCGGGCAGTGCGTAGCCAGCGTGTCCAGTTCAGGGAAAATTTGATAAAGGCAGCAGGGCGGCTCACAGGCGTTGTGCTGGCCGCGCTAGGGGATGGCGACCGCGTTCAATAAATGCAGTCCGCTATCCGCATGGGATTCCATGCCGACGGCCCATTGCAGACGGTGGCCCGCTACGCCCGGGAGCACGGCCTGTATATCTTCCGGAATGACAAAGTCGCGGTTGTGCATGAGCGCCCAGGCTTGCGCGCATTGCCGCAGGGCAAGTCCGGCGCGTGGCGATAACCCGGCGCTGTAATCCACCGCTTGCCGGCTGTATTGCAGCAGGGCTTGCAGGTAATCCAGCAGGGCATCCGAAAGGTGCACATGGTCTACTTCCGCCTGCAAGGCCATCAGCTCGACCGCGCTGATGCAGGCTTCGACCTCGCCAACATGGGCGCGGCCACCATTGTTCTGCAGCAAGGCTCGCTCGGATTGCGGATCAGGGTAGCCCAGCCGAATGCGCATCAGGAAGCGGTCCAGCTGTGACTCCGGCAGGGGGAACGTCCCGATATGGTGGGTGGGGTTTTGTGTGGCGATCACGAAAAAGGGCGTTGGCAACGGGCGCGTTTCGCCTTCCAGGGTGACCTGGCCTTCTTCCATCACTTCCAGCAACGCGCTCTGGGTTTTGGGCGTGGCCCGGTTGATCTCGTCGGCCAGCAGCACGTGGGTAAAGACCGGGCCGGGATGAAAGGTGAAGGCGCCGATATTGCGGTCATACACTGAAATGCCCAGCACATCACCCGGCAGCAGGTCGCTGGTGAACTGCACGCGGTTGAACTGCAAGCCCAGTACCTGCGCCAGCGTATGCGAAAGCGTGGTCTTGCCCATGCCGGGCAAGTCTTCGATCAGCAGATGTCCGCGCGCCAGAATGCACGCCAGCGCCAGCTTGATCTGCTGCTCCTTGCCCAGAATGATGCTGGAGGTGGCACGAATGATCTGGGCGGCGACAGGGTGCAGGCTGGACATAGGCGTTTAGTTGGTTTTACCGAATTTGTTGGACCAGCGTACCAGCACATACATGATGCCCAGCATCAGGCCTGCGCCTACCCACAGGGCGACATCGGAAGGGATCAGCGAACCATCTTCCACCGGCATGACGATCAGCTTGCGCAGGACCACGATCATGGCAACTTCGATAAAGGCTTCCACTTCCAGCTGGCTGCCACGCAGATAGCGAATCTCTGCAGTAATCAGCGCCGAGATGGACCACAGCAGCATGAGGGTACCGAGGGCATGCAAAAAGCCATGTACCAGATTGTGGGCGGAGGCCGCATCGCGCACATCCACATAAAACAGCCAGGTAAACATCAGCACGGCCACGGCCAGTGCCAGCCCGATGATGATGTGGGCAAAGCCATTGAGCCAGACCATGGCTTTGACGGCATAGCGGTTAACAGCATACAGCTCACGTGGAATATGCACTTTGTCGTATTGTTCTGGTTTTTCTCTGATCATGATGGCAGCTCTTGATGAATATTAGGTGGATGAAATGGCCTTCCCCCGGCCATGCTCTTGGTCCTGCGCGGCCTTGAACTGTTCTGATCCAAGGCTGCATCATGGATTTTGGCACTAGATCAGCAGTTCATCCAGTGCTAGTTGGGAAAATTCGCGAATCAGCCAGGCCTGCGCTTTGCCGCCATCGCTGCGCCAGGCAAGAAAACAGGGCACCTCAGGCTTGGGTTCGGCCACCTGTTTGATCACCAGCGTGCCATTGGCAACATGCTTTGCGGCCATGGTGCGGGGCAGGTAGCCCACTCCCAGACCGCGTTGCTGGGCCAGGAGTTTGGATGCCATGTCCGATACCGTCAGCACATCCTGCCCCTGCAGGATGCCGGAGGTGCGGGGCGCCAGGTCACGCGAGCTATCGGCAGCGGAGATGGAGCGGTATTGCTGGATATCCTGATTTTGCAGTGGTTCGGGCAGGGCGGCCAGCGGGTGATGCGGAGCTACCGCATAATCGAACTCCACCGTGCCCATGGTGTGGGTAATGTAGCCGCCGCCGGGCGGGCCATCGCCCGGTGCGCCTATGGAAATGTCGGCACGGCCAGTGACCAGGGCATCCCAGCTGCCACCATATACCTCGCGCATCAGCCGGATGCGCGTGCCAAATCCTTGGGCATAGAACTTTTCCAGCACCCGGTATATCGGGGCCACAGTAAACAGGTCGCTCAAGGCAATGCCCAGTTCGGTTTCTACGCCGGTGGCCACGCGCTTAACGCGGGACTCAATCTCTTGCGCCGCCTGCAACAGTCGTCGGCCTTCTCGCAACAGCTCGGCGCCTGCTTCTGTCAGCTCCGCCCGATGGCCTTTGCGGTCAAAAATGGCAATGCCCAGATCACTTTCCAGCTTGCGCACCGTGTAAGTGATGGCCGATGGCACGCGAAACAGCGATTCTGCTGCCGCTGCAAAGCTGCCTTTGCGCGCAATGGCATCCAGCACTTCCAGTGCATCCATGGTGAGAGAGGTGTTCATATTTTTTGAATGAGATATGCAAAATTATTTGCTAATCTCGTCTTGGCCTTAGGTTTAATATGCTGCAGGTCATTCAATATAATTGAATAAGGCATTCATGATCAAGCTGAGAAAATCCCGGGAACGGGGACATGCCAATCTGGGTTGGCTGGATAGTTACCACTCGTTTTCGTTTTCAAGTTATTACGACCCCGCCTATATGGGTTATTCAGTGCTGCGCGTGATCAATGAGGACGTGATTGAGCCGGGCCGCGGGTTTGGCATGCACAGCCATCGTGATATGGAAATCATCACCTATATGCTGCAGGGCGACTTGCGCCATGAAGACAGCCTGGGAAATGGATCGACCATCCATGCCGGCGATGTGCAGCGTATGACGGCGGGCAGCGGTATTTCTCACAGTGAATTCAATGCATCGCAGACCTCGCAGGCACATCTGCTGCAAATATGGTTGATGCCCGAGCAGGATGGGCTGTCACCCGGCTATGAAGAAAAGCATTTTCCACTCGCCGCCAAGCATAATCGCTGGTGCCTGATTGCCTCACGCGAGGGCCGTGACAACAGTTTGAAGATCAACCAGTTCGTGGATCTCTACGCCAGTGTGCTTGATCAGGGTGTAACCTTGGACATGCCGCTGGATAGTGGACGCAGCTATTACCTGCAAGTCGCCCAGGGCAGCCTTCAGGCCAATGGACAGGATTTGCAGCAAGGGGATGCGATCAGAATGGATGGTGAAACCCGGCTGGACTTACGGGCGCTGACGCAAGCGGAAGTGCTGCTGTTTGATCTGCCACCCCATCACATTCCCGCAACGCAGTCGATCTAAGGTCTTTTATCTCAATACGTCAGCTGTATCTCAACTAACTCATCAGGAGCACACATCATGGCAACCATCGCAATCGTGTATCACAGTGGCTACGGCCACACCGCCGCCCAGGCCCAGGCCGTCGCACGCGGTGCTGGCAAATCCGCCGGCACGCAAGTTCACTTGCTGACCAGCGAAGAGGCTCAGCAGCAATGGGAACTTTTGGCAGGGGCCGATGCCATTATCTTCGGCAGTCCGACTTACATGGGCTCGGTGTCGGCCAAGTTCAAGGAGTTCATGGAAGCGAGCTCCAAGATCTGGTACGAGCGCGGCTGGCAAGACAAGCTTGCAGCTGGCTTTACCACCTCTGCCAGCCAAAGCGGCGACAAGCTGGATAGTCTGATTCAGCTGTCCGTATTTGCTGCTCAGCATGGCATGCTGTGGGTCAGTCTGGGGCTGTTGCCCGGCAATAATCATAGTCAGGGCTCAGTAAACGATTTAAATCGACTGGGCAGTTTTCTGGGCGCAATGGCACAAGCCAATAGCGACCAGGGTGCCGATGTGGCGCCTATACAAAGTGATCTGCTGACTGCCGAACATCTGGGTGAACGCGTAGCCGAGCTAGCCAAGCGTTTACAGGCTTCTTAATTTTTTGCATTTTTAATGGGGATTTCAATGAAACACATCATCGCCTCTCTGGCGCTCGTAAGTTTTGCTGGCGTTGCATCTGCTGCTGTCGATACCTACAACATCGATACCGCACACAGCTTTGCCAACTTCAAGATTCGCCACGTGGTTTCTAAGACTGCCGGCAGCTTCAATGACATCAAGGGCGTTATCAAACTGGACCCGGATAATCTGGCTAACTCCAGCGTCGATGCCCGCATCAATGTACTCAGCATCAGCACTGGCCTGGCCAAGCGCGATGAGCATATCCAGAAGCCTGAGTATCTGGATGCTGGCGCCTTTAGCGAAATCCAGTTTGTCAGCACCAAGGTCGAAGCCAAAAGCAAAACCCAGGGCGTGATCACCGGTAAATTCACTCTGCATGGCGTGACCAAGGAGATTTCCTTCCCCTTCGTGGTGCTGGGCTATGGCAATGACCCATGGGGCGGCCAACGCACCGGGATCGAAGCAAACGCTGTGATCAAGGCTTCCGATTATGGTTACACCTGGGGCCAGAAGGTGGGCAGCCCGGTAGGTGACGATATTGAAGTCAATCTGCTGATTGAAGGCGTGAAGCAAAAGTAAGCTAATTCCTGATTCTTAACCTTGGCGTGCTTGCACGCCATTTGTATTTAAAACGTAAAGGAATCTCTCGATGACAGATCTATTCAGCCCGGTAAGCCTGGGTTCCATCCAACTCAAAAACCGCATGGTCATGGCGCCACTGACCCGCAACCGCGCGGGCACCGGCAATGTGCCAACTGACCTCAATGCGCTCTACTACCAGCAGCGTGCCAGTGCTGGATTGATCATCACCGAAGCCACGCCTATTTCCGCCATGGCCCACGGTTATCCGGCAACCCCTGGTATCCATACCCCGGCGCAAGTGGAAGGCTGGAAAAAAGTGGTGCAGGCCGTGCATGCCCAAGGTGGCAAAATCGTTCTGCAACTCTGGCATGTAGGCCGTATTTCGCATCCATCCTTGCTGCCAGACAATGCCTTGCCGGTGGCGCCTTCTGCCATCAAGCCTGCCGGACAGGCCTTTACCTATCAGGGGCTGCAGGATTTCGTCACGCCACGTGCGCTGGAACTGGCCGAGTTGCCCGGCATCGTGGCAGATTACGCTGCCGCAACCAAACATGCGCTGGAAGCCGGCTTTGATGGTGTAGAGGTGCATGCCGCCAATGGGTATCTGCTGGATCAGTTCCTGCGTGATGGCAGCAACAAGCGCACGGATCAATACGGTGGCAGCCTGGAAAATCGCAGCCGTCTGTTGCTGGAAGTTGTGAACGCGGTGATTGCCGTGGCCGGTGCTGACAAGGTGGGCGTGCGTATTTCGCCTCTTAACCCGTTCAACGACATGGCGGATTCCAATCCACAGGCACTGTTCAATCATGTAGCCGAAGTATTGAGCCCGCTGGGTCTTGCCTATCTGCACGCCGTCGAAGGCGGCATGGGCGGCGGCGAAGTGGCGCCATTTGATTTCAATGTGCTGCGCAAACACTTCAAGGGCCCATACATCGCCAATCTGGCCTATGACAAAGCGAAAGGCAACGCGGCCATTGCCAGCGGGCATGCCGATGCCATAGCCTATGGCGTACCTTTCCTGGCAAATCCGGATCTGGTGGAACGCTTCCGCCAGGATGCGCCATTGAATGCGCCGGATCAGGCCAGCTTCTACGGTGGCACGGAAAAGGGCTACACTGATTACCCGACATTGCAGCAAGCTTAAGCCCTTATTGCCACATTCAGCCCTGACGTGATCAGGGCTGATTTCCATCAGAACAAGGAGTATTCATGAAAAAGCCAGCTACCACGCAAGTCCCTGTTGCCGAGATTATCGCGAACCGCTGGAGCGGACGCGCGTATGACGCCGCCAAAGCGGTCAGCCGCCAGCAGATCATCAGTTTGCTCGAAGCCGCCCGCTGGGCACCATCCTGCTTTGGTGACCAACCATGGCGTTTTATTGTCTGGGATCGCAACCATGATGCCGGCGCCTGGCAGCAAGCGTTTGAGTGTCTGGTCGAAGGCAATCAGTCCTGGGTGCGCAATGCACCGGTGCTGTTGCTGGTGACCGCCAATACGCTGTTTGATCACAATGGCAAGGAAAACCGCTGGGGCAGCTATGATGCGGGCGCCGCCGCTGAAAACCTGTGCCTGCAGGCGGAAGAACTCGGCCTGATGGCGCACCAGATGGGCGGGTTTGACACGAAAAAAACGCGCGAAGTCTTTGCTATCCCCGAGCAGTTTCAATTGATGGCCATGATTTCGGTGGGCTATGCCGCGGATGTCTCCACGCTTTCCGGCGATATTCTGGACCGGGAAACCGCTCCGCGTGCGCGCAAAGCCTTGGGCGATATCTTTTTTGATGGTGCCTGGGCCAAGCCGGTAGCCTAAGCCGGACTTGATTCTGTCGCAGGCTGGATATCGATTCGGGGCGCCTTTGGGTGCCCCGAATGCTTTTTCATCTGCTAGAATCGCAGCCTATTTACTATAAAAGCAGGGGTCGGATCATGGCAGTGGTAACCTTAAACCGCAGTAACTTCAAAGACACGATCGTCAACAATGCCATCGTCATTGTCGATTTCTGGGCGCCATGGTGTGAGCCTTGCGTAAACTTTACCGACGTATTCACCGCGGCTTCCGAGAAAAATCCTGACATCGTGTTTGGCATGGTGGATACGGATGATCAGCCCGAGATTGCCGAATACTTCGAAGTGAAAAAAGTACCAGGCATTCTGGTGATTCGGGAACAGGCTGGCATTCATGCACAAATCGGCGAAATCGGCGCGCCTGCGCTGGACAAGCTGATCGAATGGACGCGCGACTTTGATATGACGCAGGTACGTGCCTATCTGGCGGAAGAAGACGCCCGCCTGGCAAAAGAAGCGGCCGCCAAGTAATTCCCGGATTTTCCATCCATCTGCGTCGGGTGCAGCATGTCTTGAGCATGTGCTGTACCCGATGCCATTCCAGTAGCGGCGTTCGCCGTCATGGTCATAAACTTCCGGTTGTAATCAGGCGATACAGAAAGTAGGCGCCTATGCCCATCATGATGTACATGGGCAGATCGCCACGGGCGGAGGCTTTGCCGTCAGTCGCGGTGCCCAGCCAGCGGTTGAACAGATAGAGCGCCAGCAGTGCCAATGGAATGGAGAATATCCCCAGCGGTGAATCCAGCATTTTTGTGAATAATTGCTTCAGCAGACCGTTGTCGCGAAAAATCTCCACCGCCAGCCCGACAATACCCAGCAGCATGATGCCGATTTTCAACACGGCAATCAGCGTGCTTTTCAATGAATCCGGTTTTTCGGGCTGGCTGGTTTTCATAATGCAGACACTCCCATTTGATCGCGGTTAAGGATTGCTGCCGGGCAGGTATTTGGCGGGGTCGACGGATTTGCCTTGCTGGCGTATTTCAAAGTGCAGCTTGACCTTGTCGGTATCGCTGTTGCCCATCTCGGCAATTTTCTGGCCGCGGCTGACCTGCTGGCCCTCTTTCACCAGAATCTGATTATTGTGGGCATAGACCGAGAGATAGGTCTTGTTGTGCTTGATAATCACCAGCTTGCCATAACCACGCAGGTCCGAGCCGCTGTAGATCACCTTGCCAGGGGCGGCTGCTACCACGGGCTGCCCTTGTGAACCGGCAATATCAATGCCTTTGCCACTGCCTGTGTCGCTGAAGGTGCCAATGACCTTGCCATTGGTGGGCCAGACCCATTCCAGCGCCTCGTCATTACCAGTTGCTGCGGCATCTGCTTTGGCAGCCGTCTCGGCAGGCTTCGCATCCGCGGGTTTAGTCTCAGCCGGTTTTGCTTCCTGAGCCTTGGCTGCATCCGCCGTTGTGGCGGCTGGCGTTGCCGTTGCTGGTTTGACTGGCGCAACCTGCATGGCTTGCTCGCTGTATGGCACGCGCAACGCCTTGGGCTCGCTCAGCACCGGGATCCCGGTGGCAGGGCTGCTGGCAGATGGCGGGGCATCCGAGCCCAAGGGACGGACTACGACGTTGCCATCGCCGCTGCCCAGGGGGGCGGTGACCACTCCTGTAGCGGTGTCTGTGGATTCCTTGCTGTCCACCGACTTCAGCTGTAATTGCTGGCCAATACGGATGATGTAAGGCGGCGGTATGTTATTGGCCTGCGCGATTTCCTTGTAGTCATAGCCGTACTCCAGGCCAATGCTGAACAGCGTATCGCCTTTTTTCACGGTGTAGCGGTCCGGGCGCCAATCCTTTCCGGGCTGGCTGGTGGCTACGGAGCTGGCAGGTTTTACGGCAGGTGCCTTGCTGGCGGGTGGCCGGCGGTCGATGACCGGCGCGGGCTCATTGGCGGCACAGGCTGCCAGCACCAGTGTGCATGCCAGGGTCAGATAACGGTAAAAAGCAGCTTGTATACTCAAATGATGATGTCCACTCAATTCGTTCCGCCCAGCAGGGGAACGAACTTCACCGGCTCGAGCTTGGTTTGCCGGTATTCGCTGCCATTGGTGGTGGCAACATGTTCAATCAGGTAGAGGATTTGTTCTTCGGTGCCCACCGGGATCACCATGCGTCCGCCTACCGCCAGCTGTTCCAGCAGCTCCTGCGGTACATGGCTGGCAGCCGCTGTGACAATAATGCCATCGAATGGTGCCATCTCCGATAGCCCCATGGTGCCATCCGCATGCTTGAGCTTGATGTTGCTCATGCGCAGCTCGCGCAAGTGGCCGCGGGCTTTCATCAGCAGGGGGCGTATGCGCTCCACCGAGTAGACTTCTTTTGCCACCTTGGAGAGCACGGCGGTCTGATAGCCGCAGCCAGTGCCGATTTCAAGCACGTTGCCCAGTGGTTTGCCAGCACGCAGGATTTCCGTCATGCGGGCGACGATATACGGTTGGGAGATGGTCTGGCCGAAACCGATAGGCAAGGACACATCTTCATAGGCGCGAGAGGACAAAGCCTCATCGACAAAAATATGGCGGGCAATGCTGCCCATGGCGGAAAGGGTGACTTCATCGCGTATGCCTTGCTCACGCAGACGCGCCAGCATGCGCTCACGCGTACGAAGAGAGGTCATGCCTATGCCACGGATTACGCTACTCATGGGTCTTGATCAGAAGTCTAGCCAGGTTTTCAGGGAGCTCAGCTGGTTGTAGTGCGTGAGATCAATCTGCAGGGGTGTCATGGAGACACGGTTGTTGGCCACCGCATAAAAGTCGGTGCCATCACCTGCATCCTGCGCGCCACCTGCGGCACCTACCCAGTACACGGTTTCGCCACGCGGTGTAGTCGACTTGATCACGGGCTCTGCCTTGTGGCGCTTGCCCAGGCGGGTAATCACACGCCCTTGCAGGGCATCGTAAGGCACATCGGGAATATTCACATTGAGCAGCATGGGCGGCGGCGTGTCTTTTTTCTGGATATGCTGCACCAGCTCAACGGCGACGCGGGCGGCGGTCTCGAAATGCGCTGGATTATGATGCGACATGGAGAACGCAAAGGAGGGCACACCTAGCAGATAGCCTTCCATGGCGGCGGCCACCGTGCCGGAGTAAATCGTATCGTCGCCCATATTGGCGCCATCATTGATGCCGGAGATCACCATGTCGGGCAGCTGGTCCAGCAGGCCGGTCACCGCAAGGTGCACACAGTCGGTAGGGGTGCCGTTGACGTAGTAGAAACCATTAAGCGCCTTGCGCACGGTCAGCGGACGATCAAGTGTCAGGGAGTTGCTGGCACCGCTGCGGTTGCGCTCGGGGGCGACCACGACGACTTCGGCGATCTTGCTGATGTGCTCGGCCAGAATGCTAAGGCCAGGCGCAAAATAGCCGTCGTCGTTGGATAGTAGAATTCTCATGCAATTATTATAAGGGAATAATGACGGCGTTGGGGCAGGCTTAACGTGATTGGTCAGCTTTGAGTTTGGCCTTGTGCTGCTGCTTTATTGGCTGCAGTAGCCATCTGGCTGGGGCGGGTAAAACGGGCATAGAAAATCGCGCAGGTGAAAAACACGAGGGTCAGGGCTACCTCTATCAATGCAAGCTGGGCAGATAATCCGCTATCAGCCCATGCGCGTACACAGCCTTCGGTAAAGTAAAACAGAATAAACATGCAGGCCCACTGATAGGTGTAACGCTTGCCGCGCAACACGCCGAAAAGTGCTGGCAGCAGAAAGGCAGCTTTCCAGATGAGCATGGAGCCACCCGGACGCAAGGGCGCCAGCCAGCCTTCCCAGGCCAGACACAATAAAATCAGGGCAATCAGGCTGATGCTGGCGCCAAGTCGCAGACCTTTGATCATGGGCGGCACGCCTTTGCCATCGCCACCAGTGCCTGGCGTGCTTGCATGGCATCCTGGATGGCTTGCTCGAATTCAAAGCGCAGTATGGTGGGCGGCTGGTGTGCGCTGGAGGCGCGTACGTCAAACCCCAGGCTGTCTATGCCTATCATCTCGGCCTGTTCGGTATCAAGTTGGTGAAAGTGCTGGCAATAGGCACGCAGGTTGTCGGCGTGGTCCGCATTCATGTGCTCGATGATGCCGGTTTCCTGCTGTGCCAGTGGCGGCAACGGCGTGGTGAGCGCGGCGCCTTCTTCCCAGCCCATTTTGCCAAAGCCTGCGATGTAGCGCGCTTGCACCGGCGTAATGCGATAAAACGAAAAATCATGCATATCAAAATACCCCGCGGCCTGGGGGAAGTAACGCAAATAGCGTGCGCGCAGATCGGCATCGGTTTTGTCAGCCGCCAGCGCTTGGCCTAGCACGGTAAGACGCGCGTTGGCCTGCATGTCATCGGCATCATCCAGCACGATCAGCGAAACGTGTGGGTTTTGCAGGATATTTTTGGTGTGCTCGGCCAGCGTGCTGATCAAAATGATGGGGCAGCCGGTATGGTCCACCACAAAAGGTGCGATGGAGCCAAACGGGTAACCCGCAAAGCGTGCCGAGTGCGTGGATAGCACGCCCTTGCGCGAACGATGCAGAAATTGTCGGGCTTCAGTACTGAGGTTCATGCGTCAGGCTTTGTGTTCGGAGTGGCTGCCATGGTGTTCGAGTCAGGCGACAAGCTTGGCCGCGGTGATGGCCAGGCGCTTGCCCAGGGCAATGCACAGCTTGCGTTCATCTTCGGTAATTGGCCGGTCATCGCTGGCGCCACCGATATGGCTGGCACCGTAAGGCGTGCCGCCGCTGGTGGTGGATGCCAGCGCTGGCTCGGAATAGGGCAGGCCGACTATCAGCATGCCGTGGTGCAGCAAAGGCAACATCATGGTGAGCAATGTGCTTTCGTTGCCGCCATGCTGCGAACCGGTGGAAGTAAATACGGCGGCAGGTTTGCCGATCAGTGCGCCCTTGAGCCAGAGGCTGGTCGTGCCATCCAGAAAATATTTCATGGGAGCTGCCATATTGCCGAAACGGGTGGGACTGCCTAGGGCCAGGCCCACACATTCTTCCAGATCTTTCAGTTCTACATAGGGGGCGCCAGTCGCTGGAATCTCCGGCTCGGTTGCCTCGCAATTGGCCGAGACTTTAGGCACGGTGCGCAATCGCGCCCGCATGTCGGGCACGCTATCAATCCCGCGCGCAATCAGTTGCGCCATGTCGCGCACGGCGCCGCCCTGTGAGTAATACAAGACCAGTATGTCGCTCATTTCTTGCGCTTGTCCTTGATGCGTTGCTTTTGCGTGTCGGCTTCAAACAGGCCGGTGGCCTTGATCAGGTCGCTGAACTTGCCATAGCCGTAATTGCGCGAGTCGAATGCCGAGAAGTTTTTCACGATGTGTTTTTTGACTTCGCCCATATGGGCAAAGCCATCATCGTCCGACAGGGCTTCAATCGCAGAACGTATCAGCGTCACCAGCTTGGTATCCATCGCCAGTTCCTTGGCGCTTTTGCGGATGCCGGGGGCGGTGGCAGGCTCGGTGGCAGAAGGTCGTGCAACCTTTGCTGCTCTGCCCTTGGTCGTTTTGGCAGTCTCCTGCGCTGCTGGTTCCGGCTCGATGGCAGCGCTGTCTGCCAGCTTGTTCTGCGAGAGAATCTCGATGTAAATGAACTGGTTGCAGGCCGCCATCAGCGATTCAGGCGTTTTTTGCTCACCAAAGCCGTACACCATTTTGCCGGATTCACGAAAACGGATCGCCAGGCGCGTGAAATCGCTATCGCTGGACACAATGCAGAAGCCATCGAGCGGGGCGGTATACAGCAGGTCCATGGCATCAATGATCAGCGCGCTGTCCGTGGAGTTTTTGCCCTTGGTATTAGCGTATTGCTGTATCGGCTGTATGGCGTGCTTGGGCAGGATTTCCTTCCAGCGGTTCAGCTGGTTTTGCGTCCAGTCACCATAAATGCGCCGGACGCTGGCATCGCCAAACTTGGAAATTTCCTCGAACAGCTCGTCGATGATATCGATCACCTTGAAGGTATTGTCCGCGTCTATCAGCACTGCCAGACGTGGATTGTTACGGTCGGTGATCATGCCATGCTCGATCAAATGCGCTTGGCCAGCTCAACCGCCTTGCCGATGTAACTGGCGGGGGTCATGTCGAGCAGTAATTGCTTGGCATCCTGTGGGATTTCGAGGTCCTGAATGAACGCCTGCAGAGATTCCTTGCTGATACCACCCTTGCCGCGCGTGAGCGCTTTCAGCTGTTCGTAAGGGTTGGCAATGCCATAACGGCGCATCACGGTCTGGATTGGCTCTGCCAGCACTTCCCAGTTGTTGTCCAGGTCTTCCAGCAGGCGCGCGCGGTTGGCTTCCAACTTGTTAAGGCCTTTGAGGCAGGAATCGTAGCCCAGCAGGGTGTAACCCAGCGCCACGCCCATATTGCGCAACACGGTGGAGTCAGTGAGGTCACGCTGCCAGCGCGAGATCGGCAGTTTTTCTGCCAGATGGCGCAGCACGGCATTGGCCAGGCCCAGATTGCCCTCGGAGTTTTCGAAGTCGATCGGGTTGACCTTGTGCGGCATGGTGGAAGAGCCGACTTCGCCTTCTTTCACCTTCTGCTTGAAGTAACCCAGGGAGATGTAACCCCAGACATCGCGATCCAGATCGATCAGGATAGTGTTGATGCGCGACAGGGCGTCATACAGCTCCGCCATGTAGTCATGCGGTTCAATCTGAATGGTGTAAGGGTTGTAGGTCAGCCCCAGCGCGGTGACAAATTTCTGGGCAAAGTTTTCCCAGTCAAAGTCAGGATATGCCGACAGGTGCGCATTGAAATTGCCGACGGCGCCATTGATCTTGCCCAGAATTTCCACCTCGGCCAGCTGCTTGTGCTGACGGCGCAGGCGGTAAACCACATTGGCAATTTCCTTGCCCAGCGTGGTGGGTGAAGCAGGCTGCCCGTGTGTGTGCGACAGCATGGGCGCATCGGCCAGGTCATGGGCAATCTCGGTCAGGCGCGTGATCATCTGCTCCAGCGTGGGCAGCATGACCTGGTCACGGGCTGCTTTCAGCATCAGGCCATGGGAGAGATTGTTGATATCTTCGGAAGTACAGGCGAAGTGGATGAATTCGCTGACCTTGCGGATTTCGCTGTTGCCGTCGAATTGCTCCTTGAGCCAGTATTCGAGGGCTTTGACGTCGTGGTTGGTGCGCGATTCAATCGCCTTGACCTGTGAGGCTTCCACTTCGCCAAAGTTGGCGATGGCAGCATCCAGGTCCTGGATGGTTTGCGGGCTGAATGGCGCGATTTCTGCCAGCGCAGGCTCAGCCGCCAGTGCTTTGAGCCATTCGACTTCCACCAGGGCGCGATGCCGGATCAGCGCATATTCGCTGAAAAAAGGGCGTAACGGATCCAGTTTGGCTTGATAACGACCATCAAGCGGTGAAAGTGCATTGAGTGATGTGAGTTCCATCAGCAGCCTTTGCTCAATTGTAAAAAGAACAAGATTTTACCCTACATCGAGGGTGGGCAAAAATCTGATCATGAAATATTTGGAATGTCATGCCGATGATGAGGTCAGAAGCTTAGGGCTCGCATGATGGAGATTGAGCGACAGGATGATCCATCATGTTTTCTGAAACGATCAGCGCCATACAAGGGAATGATCATGGATGGTATCCGGGCAAGGGGTTATGTGGTTAAATAACAAGCAGCTAGCGGTCAGCTCGCGTGTTTCAATCGTGTGCCGCAATCCGCGTGGCGTCAATGGAAATTTTGGTTTTCAAATGACGGTGAAGGCCATGCATGCAATCGGGAATGAAGGTGAAATCAAAATGGACATCATGAAAATCGACATGTGGAAATTGGCCGGGCTTGCCCTTGTCGTCTGTGCCATTCCGGTTGCCGCCGCCGAGTCGCCCTTTATCACGGTGGAAGAGCGCCTGCAGAAAATGGACAAGGACCATGATGGCATGGTAACGGTGGAGGAAGTGCGTGCCTATATCGAAACCGTGCATGGCAAGGATTTCAACAAGCTGGTGATGGATGAAATGGTGTCTGCTGCCAACAGCAAAAGCTGTGGCTCGCCATTTTCGCGTTCGTTCTACTAGATAGCCCCCAGCGGTTACCGCTTTTTTTTACGTTCCCCTTATCAGCTTTTGAGCTTGCACTGGTGACAAGCTTTCCTCATTCATAGCCTCAGGGCTTCAGCATCTCATCCAGCGGGGCCGGTTTGTGGCGCAGATAGCCCTGCGTGTAGTGAATGCCCATGCCGCGCAGCAGGTTTTCCACTTCTACGGTTTCTACATATTCTGCAATGGTCTTCAATCCGGTGCCGTTGGCAATTTCGCAGATGCACCGCACCATGGCCTGATCAATCACATTGCTATCAATCGCGCGAATGAACTGGCCATCAATCTTGAGGTAATCCACGTCCAGATTCTTGAGGTGTCCAAAGGACGATACGCCACTGCCAAAATCATCCAGTGAAAAACGAATGCCAAAGCGGCGCATGGAGGCGATAAAACTATTGGCGTCGGCCAGATTGGTAATGGCAGCGGTTTCGGTGATCTCAAAACATAATTTGGAGTAAGTGGCAGGCGTGGAGACGATCAGCTCCAGCATGTAGTCATGAAAGGCCCGATCGCCTATGGATTGCCCGGAAATATTAACGGACAGCACATCAATATGGTCGATCACATGCTCGTATTGCATGAGCCAGTGCAGCACGCGTTTGGTGACCCAGCGATCAATGCGGGAAGTGATATGAAAGCGCTCGGCCGCTGGCATAAACGCGCCAGCAGGGATCATGCCGCCATTGCCATCCGGCAGGCGCAGCAGGATCTCGCCGTGGATGCCACTGTTTTCGTTCAGCGGAAGAATGCGCTGGCAATACAGGCTGAAGCGGTTTTCTTCCAGCGCGAGTTCCAGCCGGTTCACCCACTGGATTTCCTCGTGATGTTTTTTGATGGCGAAGTCGGTATCGCGATACAGGTGCGTGCGGTTGCGACCTTCCTGCTTGGCGGTGTAGCAGGCAGCGTTGGCAATTTGCAGCAGAGCGCTGATGTCCTGCCACTGATGGTCTATCCTGACCAGACCGATACTGGCGCTGACGTGAAAGCGTTTTTGCTCATGCGCAAAGCGGAACGCCTCGATCCGGTTGCAGATGTCATCGGCAATCTTGCCAGCGGCATCGCTATCGCAACATAACAGCAGAATGGCAAACTCATCTCCGCCCAGCCTGGCCAGCAAGGCGTCTGTGCTGAGGCAGCCGCGGATGATGCTGACGATCTGCTTGAGCAAGGCGTCACCGACGGCATGGCCGCAGGTATCGTTGACAATCTTGAACTGGTCCAGATCAAGATACATGAACATATGCTGCTCGCCCTGCGTATGCGCAGAAGCAAGCGCGGCTTGCAGACGGGTTTCGAGCGTGGTGCGATTGTGAATGCCGGTTAGCGGGTCCAGTTCCGGCTGGCCAGTTACCGGGGCCTGCCCCTCTTGCAGAACGATAATAGTACCGGGTTTTTGTCGGCCTTCAGGGCTGAGGGGGCTGATGGTACTTTTCAGTATGGGGGATGCATTCCCAGCCAGTACGCGTAACGGAATATCCAGCGAGCGCATCTCCCGCATGCTGATGTTCAGCGCCTCATCAATCCCGGCCTGCAGGCTGCCGTCTGCCAGGCTTATGAAGTGACGCAAGGGTTGCCCCCCAATGCGGCTTAAGCCCTGCCCTAGCAGCCTTTCGGCTGCCGCATTCAGAAACTCGATGCGGCCGCGCTGGTCTGTGGTGATGACGGCGTCGCGCACAGCGGACAACATGGCGTGCCAGCGCTGCTGCTCCATGAAGAGCGCCTGGCGGATGCGATTGTTTTCAGTCAGGTCATGTACGACGCGTGAAGCGCCAATGATATTGCCAAGAAGATCCCACAATGGGGTGAGGGTATTGAGAATAAGCAGCATGCTGCCATTTTTGTGCACATGCTCGGTTTCAAAATGCATGATGCATCGGCTTTCCCGCATCTTGTTCAGGCGGCTTTTCTCCTGGGCTTGCTGCTCCTGCGTGCAGAGGGCGCTGAAAGGTTGGCCGATGACTTCCAGCGAGGAGTAACCAAACATATCTTCTGCGCGCTGGTCCCAGCTAGTAATGATGCCATCCAGGGTTTTTCTGATGTGGGCGCCTCTGGAGCACTTGATTATTTCTAGCGGTGGGTTAGATTTCATCATGGCCTGTTTTTACTGGGATGGGCGATGTGGTTTATCAAGGTCTGGAGGCGCATCGCGATGTCAGCGCTGCCGTTTTCGATATTTGCCTGAATGGAGGCGGGGAACAGACGGATGAAATGCCTGCATCTCTTTGGCTTGAGCCAGATGCGGCGGTAGTATGATGAGGGATGGATTCAGGCTAAGGACGGCGTGTTTGCCGGTCAGGCAACGGTCATGTAACTGCCGTGTGTCTATCTGCATGCTGCGGCCCCCTTAACCCATGACATCATTGGCGATGTGTTCTGCCTTGCCATCGTGATGTGCAAGGCCACGTTCAGCCCAGCCTCAGAATATGCAGGCTGAGATGAATCTAATTAACGATTAAAACCGTCAATGGCAGGGGATCAGAAAGCGGCCGTGCTCGGTATATGTGTGGCATAGATCACACATATACGCGGGCTAACGCGGATTGCACCCCCTGTGCGGTTTTAATTTCGCTTGATTTGCCTTGGGCAATCTAAGCGTTTTTGGTTGTGAGGCAATGTTAGGAAATATTTCTCAACTTGTCAACACGATCTGCTTAATTTTTACGAATAAAAACCAATACCAACAAATAAATATATAGAACAAATAGTTAAATAAATACGCATGCCTAACATTTTCCCAACATTTTTATCCACCGGGACGAATCCATATGGGCATTAAGCAATGGTTTTCCGCATCCGAGCTTGCATTGCTCTCACAACATTTGGTGGTGAGGCTACCTAACTCCGTTCGCGGCTGCCGAGACAAGGCAAAAAGAGAAGCCTGGCCTTCACGTCAAGTGAATGGCAAGGGCGGGCCCAATGGCATTCTTAATGAATACCTGCCGCCGCCTGAACTTTCCGAGGCGATCCGTGTGTTTCTGGAAGCGCGGCCGGATTTTTTTGGATCTGTCCCTCGCGCCAAGATGGTCGAGGTGTTTCATGATGAAAGCCTGTGCGTGGAACGCTATTGCGCCGACCATGCTTCGTCCAGCCAGCTGCTTATCCATGAAAATCATCTGATTAAAAAGGTCGAGCTCAATGCCGACTCCGGGCTGGGCGGGGTGCCTTCGCGCTACCTCAAGCTGGTGCATGTTTATGGCGATGGCATGGAGCCCTTGTTGAGCGATGGTGATGAGGTGTTCATCGACATCCGCTGCAATGCATTTGATGGAGATGCGCTTTACGCCATTCGCCAGCACGGACGCATCACGATCAAGCGTGTGCAAGTGCGCCTCGATGGTAGCGTTGCCATCAAGTACGACAATGACGGTGGCTTCCCCATTGAAGTCTATTCCGCGGAAAATGCAAAAGACGTTGAAGTCGTGGGCAAAGTCATGCCCTTCAAGTTCGGCAAGTTCCGAGCCTAAGCGCGGGCACCAGTTTGGGGCATGGCCCCGGCTGGGCACGGTCTCTCCCCGGTCATTCGCGCCGGGCGTTTCCTCTCGCAGTCTCATATTGAAGCCATGGCAGCCACGCTGGCAGGGGGGATGTTGCTCGTCTTTAAAATCTGAATGCCGCATCAAGGCAGGCACAGTCATTGCATGTACTTATTGCATATAGTTTGCATGTGATTGCCTGCACGATTTATAGGGCTTGCGACGCACTGTATAATCCCATCATCTATTACTTATCCTCGAATGAGTGCCATGCTGAAAAATTACCGTGAACATGTAGCCGAGCGTGCCAATGCCGGTTTGCCTCCCTTACCCCTTACCGCTGAACAAGTTGCCGAGCTGGTTGACCTGCTGAAGAATCCGCCAGCCGGTGAGGCCGATGCCTTGCTCGAGTTGCTGGCAAACCGCATTCCTGCCGGGGTAGACCAGGCTGCCTACGTCAAGGCTGCCTTTCTGGCCGACATTGCCAAGGGCACTGCCACATCGCCATTGGTCAGCCCGGCAAAAGCCGTTGAGCTGCTGGGGACCATGCTGGGTGGTTACAACGTACAGGCACTGGTAGAGCTGCTGGATGGCGCGATGGCCGAAGATGCGGTCAAGGCGCTCTCCAAGACCATACTCATGTTTGATGCCTTCCATGATGTGGCCGAGAAAATGAAAGCGGGCAACCCGCATGCCAAAAAGCTGATCGAATCGTGGGCAGCGGGCGAGTGGTTTACCAACCGCCCAGCCCTGCCTGCCGAGATTCGCTCCATTGTGTTCAAGGTGCCGGGCGAGACCAATACCGATGACTTGTCGCCTGCGCAGGAGGCCTGGTCGCGTCCGGATATTCCTTTGCATGCCAAGGCCATGCTGGTCAACAAGATGCCCAATGGCTTGCAGACTATCCTGGACCTGCAGCAAAAAGGCCTGCCGCTGGCCTATGTTGGCGATGTGGTCGGCACCGGTTCCTCACGCAAATCGGCTATCAACTCTGTACAGTGGCTGATGGGCGACAACATTCCGAATATCCCCAACAAGCGTAGCGGCGGCATTGTGCTGGGCGGCAAGATTGCCCCGATTTTCTTCAATACCGCGGAAGACTCCGGTGCGCTGCCCATCCAATGTGATGTTGGCCAGATGAATACCGGCGATGAAATCGTCATCAAGCCATACGATGGCAAAGTGCTGAATGCCGCTGGCGAGGTGATTTCCACCTTTGATCTGGCGCCATTGACCATGCCGGATGAAGTCCGTGCCGGTGGCCGTATTCCCTTGATCATCGGCCGTGGCCTGACCACCAACGCCCGCCAGTTGCTCGGCCTGCCGCCGTCTGATCTGTTCATCAAGCCCATCGCCCCCAAGGACACTGGCAAGGGTTACACCCTGGCCCAGAAGATGGTTGGCCGCGCCTGTGGCTTGCCAGAAGGTCAGGGCGTGCGTCCCGGTACCTATTGCGAGCCAAAAATCACGACCGTGGGTTCGCAGGATACGACGGGCGCCATGACCCGTGACGAGCTGAAAGAGCTGGCCTGCCTGGGCTTCTCGGCCGATCTGGTGATGCAGAGCTTCTGCCATACCGCTGCTTACCCCAAGCCGGTGGATATCAAGCTGCAGCACAGCCTGCCTGAATTCATGTCCAGCCGCGGCGGCGTGAGTCTGCGTCCTGGTGATGGTGTGATCCACTCCTGGCTGAATCGTCTGATTCTGCCTGATACCGTCGGTACTGGCGGTGATTCGCATACCCGCTTCCCGATCGGTATTTCCTTCCCGGCCGGCTCTGGCCTGGTGGCGTTTGCCGCTGCCATGGGTGCCATGCCGCTGGATATGCCTGAGTCTGTGCTGGTGCGCTTCAAGGGCGAAATGCAGCCCGGCATCACCTTGCGGGATCTGGTGAATGCCATTCCGTATGCCGCGATTCAGAAGGGTGATCTCACCGTAGGCAAGCAGGGCAAGAAGAATGTATTCAACGGGCGCATTCTGGAAATCGAAGGCCTGCCTGACCTCAAGGTCGAACAGGCATTCGAGTTTGCCGATGCCTCCGCCGAACGCTCGGCCAATGGCTGCACCGTCAAGCTCAACAAGGAGCCGGTGATTGAGTTCCTGCAATCCAACATCGTGTTGATGCAAAACATGATCGACAACGGCTATGCCGACGCCCGCACCCTGCAACGCCGTATCGAAGCCATGCAAGCCTGGCTCGCCAGCCCTAACCTGCTGGAGCCGGATGCGGATGCCGAATACGCTTACGTGCTGGAAATCGACCTCAACGAAATCAAGGAACCGCTGGTGGCTTGCCCCAATGATCCTGATGACATCAAGCCGCTTTCTGCCGTGGTGGGCGACAAGATAGACGAAGTGTTTATCGGCAGCTGCATGACCAACATCGGCCACTACCGCGCCGCTGCCAAGGTGCTCGAAGGCTCAGGCGGCATACCCACTCGCTTGTGGATTGCGCCACCTACCCGCATGGACGAAAACCAGCTGCGCGACGAAGGCGTGTATTCCGTCTTTGGCGTGGCCGGTGCGCGTACCGAAGTGCCGGGCTGCTCGCTGTGCATGGGTAACCAGGCACGCGTGGCCGACAAAGCCACCGTGTTCTCCACCAGTACACGTAACTTTGATAACCGCATGGGCAAGGATGCCCGCGTATATCTGGGTTCCGCCGAACTGGCCGCTGTGTGTGCCCGTCTGGGCCGCATGCCGACGCCTGCCGAGTATCTCGAAACTGTCGGCGACAAGCTCAGCAAAAACGCCGACAGCATCTACAAATACCTCAATTTTGACCAGATGCCGGAATACACCAAAAAGATCATCCCGATTGCCGAGGTGATCTAGCAGCACGTTAGTGAAGTCAACGTTGGTGAAGTCAAATCAGAAAAGCCGCGAAAGCGGCTTTTTTGTTATGCGCGGACCAGAATTTATGGGGTACTTCAGCGTCCTATGTTTAGTGACCTGGTAGGGGGAATGCCATGAATTTCAAAAGAGTAAGCAGGCGATACCTTCTGATGGCGCTGCTGGTGTTGGGCGTTAGCGATGCGCATGCCGAACCGCCAGCAGGCGTGGTGGTGGAGTTCGTTCAGCCCGAGAAGTTTACCGATGCGGGCAATGACAGTTTTGGTGGATATAGCGCGTCTACCTTGGCGTCTTTACGGAAATATATCGAGCGCACGGCCCCGCGCTATTTGCAGGCGGGGCAGCAGCTCAGTATCCGCATCACCGATATTGATCTTGCCGGCAGTTTTGAACCCTGGCGTGGCCCGGGGCGTGATGTGCGTATCGTGCGTGATGTGTATCCGCCACGTATCAAGTTGCAGTATGAATGGCGCGATGCTGATGGGCATATCCTTGGGCAGGGCGAGAAAAACTTGCGCAATCTGGGATTTCAGATGACGACAGTAGCGCGGGACAGCGATGCATTGCGCTATGAAAAAGCGCTGATCAATGACTGGCTGGCGAGCGAATTTTCGCCACCCAGATAAGCATCAAAACAGGGTGAATGCCTTGGCGATCAGTGACTTGAGGGTGGCGAGGTTGAGGTTTTCAGCGCGTAGCCGGTCCAGTTTTTGTTTCAGCGAAGGCGCGCCTGCCAGAATGCGGGCAGAGACTGCCTGATCCTTGATCTGGCTGCGGATAATCTCGTCAAACTCGCTGCCCGCACGCTCGGCGTGTTCCATAATCAGTTCCAGCAAACGTGCCGCCGAGATGCGCAAGACTTCGCGATTCAAGGTGTATTCGGCATGATGGCCGCGCGTTTTCAGGAAGTTCTCCAGTTCGCGTCGCTCCAGCGGGTCTTCAAGCGAGATATCAATTTTGCCTTCGTTCAGTTCGGTGAACTGCTGGCTGGCGATCAGGCGCTCCACCACGCGTGCCAATATCGCCCGTGGATTGATTTCTTTATAACGCAGGGCGGCATTCAGTTTGAGGGTCTTGATGCGGGTCTCAGAGATGCCAAAGGTGTTGGCGAGTTCGTAGTTGGATTTGCCCCTGTGCTCGGCACTTTGGATCAGGGCATGAAACACAAACAGATCAATCTCGCGTTTGGGCAGGCTGCCCAAGCCCATGGAAAGATAAAGCGTGAGAAAGTCGTCGGCAAACGCGATTTTTTCCTGTGGCGTCATGGATCTTCCTTTGCGTGGTGGCGGCTGTTACCGGCAGCTGCGCTTTTTTTGATCGGCAAATGGACTGCAAGCCGCGTGGGCGGCTTGCAGGAGATACATCAGTTGCTTAGTGCTTGTTGTCTGCGTGCGTCATCAGGCGGTCTATCCAGGCAATCGATACGGCTGACAGCACAAAGGCCATATGGATGATGGTTTGCCAGATCAGCGTTTTTTCATCGAGATTAGGCGCGTTGATAAACGTCTTAAGCAGGTGAATCGATGAAATGCCGATGATGGCCGTGGCCAGCTTGACCTTGAGCAGATTGGCATTCACATGCGAGAGCCAATCGGGTTCGTCAGGGTGGCCTTTGAGATTGAGGCGCGAAACAAAGGTTTCATAGCCGCCGACAATCACCATGATGAGCAGGTTGGAGATCATGACCACATCAATCAGGCCCAGTACGATGAGCATGATGTCGGCTTCATGCATGTCGGGTACTTTTTGCACCAGATGCACAAGCTCGACCATGAAGTGAAACACATACACGCCTTGAGCCACGATCAGGCCCAGATAAAGCGGTAGTTGCAGCCAGCGGCTACCAAAGAGGATGGTCGCCATCGGGTGCATCTTTTGGGTGGTGTTACTGGTATTGCTAGCGGTCGCCATGAAGGTTCCTCGTCAAAATAAAATTGGTATGGGCCTGGCAGCCTGAAATCGCGTGGGTACAGGCCTCATGCAGTCTGCATCCTCTCAGGGAATGTGATGCTCCAGAGTATAGCTGGCACCGTCGTCCTGGCTAAGGGACTCGGTCAGCCAGGGTAAAGTTTCTTGCAGTGTGGCAGGCAGCGTCCATGGGGGGTTAACAATAAACAGCCCGCTGCCATGCATGCCAAAGCCTTCTTCCGATGGGCTTTGCACTGTGAGCGTGACATGCAGCCAGCTAGCCAATTGCAAACGCTTGAGTTTTTCTATCATCTGCTGGGGTTCTGCACGCTGCAGCAAAGGGTACCAGATGAGGTAGGTACCCGTGGCAAAACGTTGCAAAGCATCCTGCAGGGCGGTTACCACGCGTTGGTAATCCTGTTTTTCTTCATAGGGCGGGTCTATCAGCACCACGGCCCGGCGCGGTGGTGGTGGCAACAGGGCTTTGATGCCGGCAAATCCATCCTCGGCAAACAGCATGACCTTGCGTCCGCCATGCTGAAAGGTCTGGCGCAATAGCTTGAAGTCATTCGGATGCAGTTCAAATAGCCGCATGCGGTCTTCCTCGCGCAAGCAGGCTTCGGCAACAGACGGGGAGCCGGGGTAAAGACGCAGCTTGCCATCCGGATTTTCCTGCCGGATCAGGTGCACATATTCCGCCAGCGGGGCAGGCAGGTCGGTGGCTTGCCACAGGCGCGAAATGCCACTTTCGAATTCAGCGTTTTGCGTGGCGTAGCCGGTATCCAGGGCGTACTTTCCAGCCCCGGCATGGGTGTCGATATACCAGTAGGGCTTGCCCTTCTGGCCGGTGTACTGCAGCACTTGCATGAGTACAAAATGTTTAAGCACGTCGGCATGGTTGCCGGCGTGAAAGGCGTGACGATAACTCAGCATGTGCTTGTTGTTTCCTTGTTATTCAATAATGCCGCAAGCCACGCGTGCGCCACCACCGCCCAAGGGTTTGGGCTGGTCGCTGTAATTGTCGGCGCCTGCATGCACCATCAGGCTGCGGCCGATGACGTCGGAAAGCTTGAGATTGGGCGCGATCAGTATTTGCGTGGCGCTGCCATCAGGCTTCACTTGCAGGGCAGGCAGGTCGCCGGCATGACCATGGCCTTGCGGACCTTCATGTTTGGCTGTTTTGTTGGGGTCATAATGTCCACCCGCGGCGAGACCGGCTGTTTTCTTGCCATCTTTGTCGGCGGCTTCACAACTCGGGTTTTCGTGGATGTGCAGGCCGTGTTCGCCGGGGGTGAGGTCGCCCAGGTCAGGGTCGATTACCAGGCCTTTTTCGCTATCGCTCAGCTTAACGGTGCCAATGATCTTGCCAATGCCATTATCACTGATGGCATTCACCACCACGATTTTTTCCGCGGCCAGGGCGGGCAGGCTAGAAAGCAACAGGGCGGTTAACAGGGGGGTGACGATCTTCATGGTGGGGCTCCTTGGCGATGAGTGGCTATATTATAAGACGGTGGCAGCCTGGTGCTGGCAAAATTGCATGGTAGATTGGTCAACGCAGATTGCTACAGGTTCGTTTGTCTTAGGGTATATGCTATGCCTGCGGGGCGTATTGGGGATGGCCCCTTTATTACACTGGGAGATTTGGCGCATGCAACACGGTTACTGGATAGTCCCTCCTATGGTTTTGCTGATGACTCTGGCGCATGCCGCGGACGATGGTGCGACTCCGGAAAAGCACCACATGCGGGCAGATACCAATGGCGACGGCCGCATCAGCCTGCAAGAGTTTCGCGCTTCGGAGTTCAAGCCTTCTGAAAAAATATTCAAACGCATAGACAGCAATCAGGATGGCTTTATTGATCCGGCAGAGAAAGCATCGGCCAAGGATAGATTGCGTGCGCGTATCCGCGCCAAAGACGGCGAGATCAGCGCACCGCCCGCGCCTTGATTCACACCTGCTGGCGTTGTGATTTTACCGTCCAGCTAGCGTTGCAGCCCCGGGCCAGCCTTGCTGCAGGCTTTTTGTTATTGGATTTGCCATATCAGGCTGTTAGCATAGCAACTCTATGAAACACGACCATCACACCCACGCACACCAGGCTCCCGGACATGATCATGAGGAGCATGACGATCATGATCATGCACATCGTCATGATCACCATCATGGGCATTCTCATTCCCACGCCGGTAACAGCCTGAAATGGCCCTTGTTGCTGACGCTGGCGTTCGCCTGTGTTGAGGCGGTAGGGGGCTGGTACTCTGGTTCGCTGGCCCTGATGGGCGATGCGGGCCACATGTTTTCCGATTCTGCGGCGCTCGGTTTGGCCTGGCTTGGCACCTGGATTGCGGCCAAGCCCGCCTCGCAAAAGCACAGTTATGGCCTGATGCGTGCCGAAATCATTGTGGCATTTGTGAATTGCCTGGTGATGCTGGCGGTCGTGGGCGCCATCGTGTTTGAGGCCATCGAGCGCCTGCAACATCCGCAGCAGGTGCATAGCCTGGAGGTCATGGTCATCGCATTTGTCGGTCTGCTGGTCAATCTGCTGGTGGCCAGGCAGCTGCATCAGCATCAGGATAACGTCAACCACAAGGCTGCCCTGCTGCATGTGCTGGGCGATATGCTGGGCTCCGTGGCGGCACTTGCGGCCGGTGCCGTCATCTACTTCACCGGCTGGATGATGATTGATCCGGTACTGTCGCTGCTGATTTCGGCCCTGATCCTGTTCTCCACCTTCCGTTTGCTGCGCGAAGTGCTGCATGTGCTGATGGAAGGTGTGCCTTCGCATATTTCAATTCAGGACGTGACGCGCGCCCTGCAGAACGTGCCGGAAGTGCAAGAGGTCCACAGCGTGCATATCTGGTCGCTGTCTTCCGAGGTGAGTGCCTTGTCTGCGCATATTGTGCTGGACGACATGGAGCAATGGCATGAGGTGTTGAACGCCATACGCACGCTATTGCATGACCGCTTTGACATCGAGCATGTGACTTTGCAGCCTGAAACGGTGGCGGCGCTCAATGCTGGCAAGGTCGGTTGCTGGCTGACCAAAAAGGCCGGGCAGCCAGCCTGAGCTGGGATTGACCATGGACGGGAGGGCTTCCTCCTGTCACCGCAAATCTTCAACACGCAACAGGAGGATAAAATGCCTTACATCAATATCAAGCATGCCGGCCCACTGAGCCGTGAACAAAAAGCAAAAATTGCTGAAGAAGTGACCAAGACCATGGAGCGCGTGGCGAACAAGCCCGCCAGCTATACCTACATCACGTTTGACGAAGTGGAATATGAAGACTGGGCGATCGCCGGGAAACTGCTAGACGAGTAATTGCCCTGCACATACCGCTAGCGGTGAGTTCCGCCCGCTCTAATGGTGGCGTGACCGCCGCCGCTGGTGTCCATGCGGGCTGAACTGTCTCTGCTTAACCCATCCAGGCTGGCCCTTAGCTGAATCTATGTTTGACCCTAAACCCATACTGAAAAACCTGCCCAATCTGCCGGGCGTATACCGCATGATCAACGCTGAAGATGCGGTGATCTATGTGGGCAAGGCGCGCGACCTTAAAAAGCGCGTGTCGTCCTATTTTCAGAAGAATCTGCCCAGCCCGCGCACGCGCATGATGGTGTCTCAAATTGCGCGCATCGAAACTACCGTCACCCGCTCCGAAGCCGAAGCCTTGCTGCTTGAGAACAATCTCATCAAGAGCTTCATGCCGCGTTACAACGTGCTGTTTCGCGATGACAAGTCCTATCCCTACATCACGCTGACCGGCGATGCGTTCCCGCGCCTGGCTTTTCACCGCGGCACGCAGCGCAAGGGCAACAGCTATTTTGGCCCGTTCCCCAATGCGGTGGCGGTGCGCGAGAGCATACAGTTGCTGCAAAAAGTCTTCCGCCTGCGCACCTGTGAAAACACGGTGTTTGCCAATCGCTCGCGTCCCTGTCTGCAATACCAGATTCAGCGCTGCACCGCACCCTGCGTTAACTTTATTTCGGAAGAGGATTATCAGCGCGATGTCAGCCATGCCACCCTGTTTTTGCAGGGGCGTGAACAGCAGGTGATGGATGAGCTCAGCCACAAGATGATGCAGGCGGCTGAGGAGCAGGAATACGAGATGGCCGCGGTTTACCGTGACCGCATGCAAAGCCTGCGGCAGGTGCAGGCCAAGCAGTTCGTCAGCGACTTTACCATCAGCGATGCTGATGTGATTGCCTGCGCCGAGCTGCATGGGCAGCTATGTGTGAATCTGGTGATGATACGTGGCGGTCGCCATCTGGGTGACAAGAGCCATTTCCCCAAGAACGCCGAAGGCGCGGATGCCCGCATGACGGCTGAAGCTTTTCTGGAACAGCATTACATGCCGCAGAATACGCCGCCGCTGATTATTGTCGGGGTCGAGGGCATGGAGACAGCGGAGCTGGAGGAGGTGCTGAGCGAGCAGGCAGGGCGCAAGGTCAAGATCAACACCAATCCCATCGGCGACAAGCGCGTGTGGCTGAAAATGGCGCAAACCAATGCCGAGCTGGCGCTGGAGCAGCGTAGCGCCGCCAATGCCAATCAGCAGGCGCGTCTGGTGGCGCTGCGCGAAGCGCTGGATTTGCCTGAGAGCACCGAGCGCATTGAATGTTTTGATATCAGCCACACCATGGGCGAGGCCACCGTTGCCTCCTGCGTGGTGTTTGACCGTGGCGCCATGCAGAATTCGGAATACCGCCGCTACAATATCACAGGCATCACCCCGGGCGACGATTACGCCGCCATGCGCGACGCCTTGACGCGCCGCTATAAAAAGGTCGCGGCAGGCGAGGGGCTGCTACCGGATCTGGTGTTTATTGATGGCGGCAAAGGGCAGCTTGGGGTTGCGGTGGAAGTCATGCATGAAGTAGGCTTGCCGGACATCCAGCTGGTGGGCATTGCCAAAGGTGAGGAACGCAAGCCGGGTCTGGAGCAGATGTTCTTCCCGGATCGCGATACGCCGGTGGGCTTGCGAAATGATCACCCGGGCTTGCATCTGTTGCAGCAGATACGCGATGAAGCGCACCGCTTTGCCATTACCGGCCACCGTGCGCGGCGTGGCAAGGCCCGCATGCACTCCAGCCTGGAAGACATTGCCGGCATTGGCGCCAAGCGGCGCCAGCGACTGCTGACCCGCTTTGGCGGGCTGGATGGTGTCAAGAATGCCAGTGCCGATGAACTGGCGCAGGTGGAAGGCATCAGCCCGGCGCTGGCGCAAAAAATATACGACGAATTACATTAACAATAACAACGCATTCTCTGAGCAAAAAAGGCGACCCCATTCATGCATTGGAATATACCCAATACGCTTACTGTCACCCGCATCCTGATGATTCCGATTTTTGTCGGCATCTTCTATATGCCAGTCAGCGTGATCCCGGCACATTGGGTCAACTTCAGCGCAGCGGTGCTGTTCGCGCTGGCAGCGCTGACCGACTGGTTTGATGGCTACCTCGCCCGCAAGCTCAACCAGACCTCGGCCTTTGGCGCATTTCTGGACCCGGTGGCCGACAAGCTGATGGTGGCCGCCGCGCTGGTGGTGCTGGTGGACTTTGAGCGCGTAGGCGCAGTTATCGCCTTCATTATCATCGGCCGTGAAATCGCCATCAGCGCATTGCGTGAATGGATGGCGGGCATGGGCGAGGGCAGCAGCGTGGCCGTGGCGCAAATCGGCAAGTTCAAGACCACCGTGCAGATGGCGGCCATCCTGTTTTTGCTTTATCACGACCCAATCGCCGGGCTGGATATCCAACTCGTTGGCACCGTGCTGGTGTGGATCGCGGCATTTTTGACATTGCTGTCAATGGCTTACTATTTGAAGGCTGCCTGGCCCCGCATGAAAGAGAGAAAATAAGGCGCAGCGGGTGTTGACACAACCCCGAAAATCCTTAAAATGGCGCCTTCTTTCGATGCGGGAATAGCTCAGTTGGTAGAGCGCAACCTTGCCAAGGTTGAGGTCGCGAGTTCGAGACTCGTTTCCCGCTCCAGATTAAAAAAAGGGAAAGCAGCGCATGTATGCTTTCCCTTTTTTGCTCCGGATTGAACTCCGGCGCGATGGCGCGATAGCAAAGCGGTTATGCCGCGGCCTGCAAAGCCGTTTAGGCCGGTTCGACTCCGGCTCGCGCCTCCAGTACATGCGGGAATAGCTCAGTTGGTAGAGCGCAACCTTGCCAAGGTTGAGGTCGCGAGTTCGAGACTCGTTTCCCGCTCCAGGTAAAAGGGAAAGCAGAAATGCTTTCCCTTTTTTGCATTTACGCTCCCCGTTTCCCCCGCAGTTGCATTCTCCATGATCCCGATTGTGTATTGCCGCATGCTTCGGTTAATATTCAAGCACAGGCGCATGCCGGTGGTGATCGCTACCGCAATACGGCATACTACTGCATGGGGTGTTGTGATAAACAGCAGCAGTAATGCGCCTAACACAATAACGGGGGAAGCATGAAGAATACACTGGCCGCCATGGCCTTGATCTGCATGGGTATGACAACGGTTTACGCCGGTACCCAGCAAGAAAAAATGAAATCCTGTAACGATGAGGCAAGCAGCCAGTCCCTGGCTGGTGATGCCCGCAAAGCCTTCATGAAAAACTGCCTCAGTGCTGACCCCATGTCAGCGCAGCAGCTCAAGATGAAAACCTGCAATGCCGATGCCAGCACCAAATCGCTGGCAGGGGACGAACGCAAGGCATTCATGAAGAGTTGTCTGAGCGCAAAAGCGACTCCTCCCACCCAGCAAGAAAAAATGAAAACCTGTAATGCGGATGCCAGTGCCAAATCCCTGACTGGCGACGCGCGCAAGGCGTTCATGAAAAGCTGTCTCTCAGCTTCTCCCCAATAATAAATTCCGGCCCGATCCTGATCGGGCTTTTTTCATGTGCGGCGCGCAGCCGGGTACAAGGGCGATGCCATGCGCTTGAGTATGCTGGCGCAGGCCTCGTGTTTGCATGATTAACAAAGGTATGTCCGCGGCAAGTGCAGTTGCCGGGTTATTGCAAAGACAGTGTGACTATGAATCGTGATGAGGAATTTTTAGGGGCACAAGCGCAGGTCAAGGATAGTCTGCTTGAAGCCCTGTTGATTGTGTGTCGTTTTCATGGAGTCGCCATTACGCGGGATGCCCTGAGCGCGGGCCTACCATTGCGCGACGGCAAAATGACGCCAGCCCTGGTGCGGCGGACAGCGGCACGCGCCAACCTGGTCGCTACGGTGATCAGAAAGCCGCTGGGCGACATACGTCGCGAGTTTTTACCGGCGATTCTGCTGCTGGAGGACAACGAAGCCTGCGTGCTGGTTGGCTGGGATGAATCGCGCCAGCATCTGCGCATGATCTTCCCCGAGTTGGGCGATGCCGAAGTCAGTATTTCAGAAGAGGAGCTGCTGTCGCGCTACAGCGGCTACGCCATTGTTGCCAAGCCCAAATTCACGTTTGACAAACGCGCCCCCACGGTCGGTAATGTGCGCATGCGCCACTGGTTCTGGGGCACGCTGGCAGAAAACAGCAAGGTATACCGTGACATCATGCTGGCCGCCTTGCTGATCAACATGTTTGCGCTGGCCATGCCTATTTTTACCATGAATGTGTATGACCGCATTGTGCCTAATCGCTCGGTGGAAACCCTGTGGGTCCTGGCTGCTGGTATAGGCCTGATCATTCTGGCGGACTTTGCCCTGCGTACCATCCGCGGCTATTTCCTGGACTGGGCCAGCCACCGCGTGGATATCAAACTTTCGGCCCGCATCATGGAGCAGGTGCTGGGCGTGCGCATGGAGCAGCGGCCTACCTCGGTTGGCTCGTTTGCCGCCAACCTGCGTGCGTTTGAAACCGTGCGCGACTTCATTACCTCGGCCACCATCACCACGCTGATTGATATTCCGTTTGCCCTGATCTTTATTGGCGTCATGGCCTGGATTTCCTGGCCCATGGTGATACCGGTACTGGTGGGCGCGGCGATTCTGCTGGTGTACTCCTTCAGCGCGCAGACCAAGATGCAGGAGTTGTCTGAAACCATGTTCCGCGCCAGCTCCATTCGCAATGCCACGCTGATTGAAAGCCTGGTCGGGCTGGAAACCGTCAAGGCACTGGGCATCGAAGGCCAGATGCAGCGTCGCTGGGAAAAAACCGCTACCTACCTGACCGAAGTCGGCAGCAAGCTCAAGCTGCTGTCTGCCTCCATCAACAATGGTGCCATGGGGCTGCAGCAGCTGGTCACTGTCGGCCTGGTATTGCTGGGCGTGTATCTGGTGATCAATGGTGACCTCACCATGGGCGGCATGATCGCCTGCACCATGCTGGCTTCACGCGCGCTGGCGCCCATCTCGCAGGCGGCAGGCATGATGACGCAATATCACAATGCAGCCACCTCGCTGACCTCGCTGGAAGAAGTCATGAACAAGCCTGTCGAGCGCCCGGTGGATTTCCGCTTTCTATCCCGCCCCAGCTTCAATGGTGATATCGAGTTTCGTGATGTCAGCTTCAATTACCCCGGCTCCGATGCCAACGCGTTGCGCAACGTCTCGTTCAAGATCAAGGCGGGGGAGCACGTGGCGATCCTGGGCCGCATGGGTTCCGGCAAGACCACCATCCAGAAACTGATCCTCGGACTTTATCAGCCCACGGCAGGCGCGATCCTGATCGACGGCATTGATTCACGCCAGATAGATCCCGCCGAGCTGCGGCGGGCGATTGGGTATGTGCAGCAGGACACCCATCTGTTTTACGGATCCATGCGCGACAACATCGCGATTGCCGCTCCGCATGCCACGGGCGAGCAGGTGCTGCATGCCGCGCATGTGGGTGGCATTGATGAATTCATCAATACGCATCCGCAAGGCTTTGACATGCCCGTGGGCGAGCGCGGCGATACGCTGTCTGGCGGGCAGCGCCAGGGCGTGGGCATTGCCCGTGCGGTGATCAACAACCCGGTGATCTACCTGCTGGATGAGCCGACCAGTGCCATGGACCACTCGGGTGAAGAGGCGGTGAAGAAACGCCTGTCGGAAGCTTCCAGCGGCAGAACACTGCTGGTGATTACCCATCGCTCATCGCTGTTCGATATGGTGGATAGAATTATTGTGATAGATGGCGGCAAGATCATGGCGGATGGTCAGAAAGACCTCGTCATTGATGCCTTGCGTACCGGTAAAGTGGGGAAAGCCGCATGAGCCAGCTTTTATTCAAGGCACTGGGTGCCATTCATGGGGTTTTCAATCGCATTGGCCTGCTGAGCAAGCCCGTGCGCTGGATGCTGGACAAATGGACGCCCGCCAAGGCCGAAGAAGATGCGTCATGGCAGGAAGAAGCCGAGCTCGCCATGCTGGAACAGCAAACCCTGCGTGCCAAAAAAGTGCTGTACTGGGTGGCCGGCGTGATCGTGCTGCTACTGATCTGGGCGGCGCTGACCAAGGTGGATGAAGTGACACGCGGTGAAGGCCGGGTGATCCCTTCCAAGCAGGTGCAGGTGATTCAGTCACTGGACGGCGGCATTGTGACTTCGCTGCTGGTGCATGAAGGGCAGTCGGTCAATGTCGGGACGCCGCTGGTGCGTATCGATGAAACGCGCGCCATTTCCTCCCTGCGTGAAAACCGCTCGCAATATCTGTCCCTGGTGGCCAAGCAGGCACGCTTGCGCGCGCTGGCGGACGATACGGCGTTCATGCCACCACCGGAGGTGATGAAGGAAAACCCCTCGGTGTATTCACAGGAGCAGGCGCTTTATTTCGCCAGCAAGGACGAGCTGGCCTCGCAGGTGGCAATTGCGCGCGAACAGCTGACCCAGCGCCAGCGTGAGTTATCCGAAATACAGGCCAAGCTGGAGCAGGCCGAGCGCGGTCTGGAGCTGAGCAGCCGCGAGCTGGCGGTGACCAAGCCTTTGCTCGGTACCGGCGCGGTTTCTGAAGTGGACCTCCTGCGTCTGGAGCGCGATACCGCCCGCTTGCGTGGTGACCGCGATCAGGCCCGTGCGCAGATCGGCCGGGTAGAGGCGGCGATTTCCGAAGCATCGCGCAAGGTGAGCGAGGCGCAGCAATCGTTCCGCAGCAAGGTGCGCACCGAGCTGTCAGATACCACCGCCAAGCTCAACAGCCTGGTGGAAACCAGCGTTGCACTGAATGACAAGGTCGTGCAGTCCACGCTGAAGTCACCGGTCAAAGGCACCGTGAGCCGGCTCTTTATCAATACCGTGGGTGGCGTTATCCAGCCCGGCAAAGAGGTCATGGAGATCGTGCCGACCGACGACGCCCTGATCCTGGAAACCAAAATTCAGCCGCGTGACATTGCCTTTATCAGTTTCGGGCAGCCCGCCACGGTGAAGCTGACGGCTTATGACTACACCATTTATGGCACCTTGGATGCCAAGGTGGAGAGCATTTCCGCCGACTCGGTGGTGGACGACAAAGGCAATGCGTTTTACATCGTCCGCGTCAAAACCATACGCTCCAACCTGGGCAAGGGCCTGCCTATCATTCCTGGCATGGTGGCGCAGGTGGATATCATGACCGGTCGCAAAACCGTGCTTTCTTACCTCTTGAAGCCGGTGCTCAAGGCCCGCTCATACGCCTTCACGGAACGATAACAACACCATGCGCGATATCTTCATTTCTGCAGGGGGGCGCTTGCTGGCCGACTGGCAGCAGGTTTGTCCCGAAGGGGCGGTATTCCGGGAAACTGCCGCATTGAATGCCGATGTTGGCCAGGCCTTGATCTGGCTGCATGTGAATGCGGACAGCACGGCCAGCATGCTGGCGGATGTGACAGGCCTGCTAAGCCGCTTCACTCAGGCGCGCGTGCTGGTGCTGGCGAATGCGCCGGATACCAATGAAGCGGTGGCGGCTTTTCAGCAGGGTGCCGCAGGCTATTGCCATGCCTACAGCTCGGCCGACGTGCTGCGCGAGGTGCGCCGCGTGGTGCAGCTGGGCGGCGTATGGCTGGGACCGGAAGTCCTGCAGCGCCTGATCACGGTTGGCCGCACCATGGTGGGCTCCAGTCAGACCAAGATCAATGCCACGCTGGATCAACTCACCCCGCGCGAGCGCGAGGTAGCACTCAAGGCAGCAGAAGGCCTTAGCAACAAACTCATTGCGCGCGAGCTGGATATTACCGAGCGCACGGTCAAGGCTCACCTCACGGCCATCTTTGAGCGGCTGGCGATACGAGACCGTTTGCAGCTTGCCCTGATGCTGAATGATCGACAGGGCTGATGAAATTTCGAGGTCTAGTACCTTGGTACAATATTTTTTGATGTTGGGATGGGGTTTAATCGCTCCATCAGTAATTTTGTAGAAAGGTCAGGTACACCATGGCAGCGATCGGTACCGTAGTAGCAATCAACGGCGGCAGCAATGCATTTGCTGTGAATGAACGTGGCGAACGCCGCATGCTCAAGGTGGGCGACAGCATACAGCCAGGTGAAGTCGTCACGACTGCGCAAGGCGTTGTCGTTGATATCCTCCTGACCACAGGCCAGAAAATTGAAATCTCGGCTGACCAGACGGTGAAATTCACCCCTGAGCTGGCTGAATTCATCGCCCCTGAGGGCACAGAAAGTGCCGTCAGCGAAGCCACTGTACAGGCTGTTATCCAAGCCATCGAACAAGGTCGCGACATTAACGAAGTGCTGGAAGAAACGGCGGCTGGTCTGATCGGCGCTGCCGGCAATGAGCACGGCTCTACCTTCGTTAACCTGCTGCGCATCGTCGAAGGCGTGACCCCGCTTAGCTATGAATATCCCGTCGGTACGCCTCCTGTAATCGACTTCGTGCGCGAAGCCTTCATTTACTCTGATCCTGAAGGCGCGGCTGCCACACCTTCTGGCCCGCCCTCCATTGTGCTGACCGATTACAACGGTATTGAGCCCGGCGAAATGACGCTGCCAGAAACCAATGGCGCTACGCCTGGTGACTTCACCGTAACCGCGCCTGCGGGCCTCTCCAGCATTTCAATTGGCAATTCCTCCGGTAGCACGACGGTGATCACTCTGGCAGAGCTGACGAATGCCGGTACAACCCCTATCGTGATAACCACTCAGAAGGGCACTCTGACCGTAGTGGGCTATAACGCGACTACGGGTGTGGTGAGCTACACCTATGACCCTAACGTGCAGACCAGCGCCACGACGGTCACCGACAGCCTGCCGATTACTGTGACTGATGTCAATGGCCAGACCGCCAGTGATACGCTGGATGTGAACATCACCGACACCGGCCCAACCGCGGTGGATGACACCAACAGCATTACCGAAGACGCGACGCCGAATCAGGTGACGGGCAATGTATTGAACAACGACAACATCGGTGCCGATGTGAAGGCCGATCCTGTCATCAATCCCGGTACCTTGGTCGGCCAATTCGGCACGCTGGTGCTGAATGCCAATGGTACTTATACCTACACGCTGAATAACGAAAATCCCAAGGTTAACGCCCTGAACGAAAACCAGAGCTTGCAGGATGTGTTCAGCTACACAATCCGCGATGCAGATGGGACTGAAGCCACCGCCAATCTGACCATCACGATCAATGGCCATACCGACAGCCCACCTGGGCTCATCGTGGAAGGCACGACCTTGCCTGAAACCGCCGACGCTACCCCAGGCAGCTTCCTGGTGGAAGCCGAAGCTGGTATCAGCAGCATCACCATCAGCGGCACTACCGATCATGTCGTGACTCTGCAACAGCTGAACAATCTGGCAACAGACCCGATCACCATCACCACACCACGCGGCACACTGGTGCTGACCGGCTATGACGCTACTACAGGTGTGGTGAGCTACACCTACGATCCAAATATCCAGAGCAGCAACTCCAGCGTGACCGACAGCATCGGTGTGACGCTGACCGATGCCAATAACCTATCGACCAGTTCGCCACTGAACATCGTGATCACCGACAGTGCTCCGGTTGCCGTGGATGACACCAACAGCATCACGGAAGATGCATCGCCGAATCAGGTCACAGGCAATGTGCTGGATAACGACACTGTTGGCCCGGATGTGAACCCCAACCCGGTAACCACGACAGGTACCTTTGTCGGCCAATACGGCACCCTGATACTCAATGCCAATGGCACTTACACCTACACGCTGAACAATAGCAACCCGGCCGTGAATGCACTGAACGAAAACCAGTCCCTGCAGGATGTGTTCAGCTACACCATCAAGGATGGTGACGGTACCGAAGCGACTGCAAACCTGACCATCACCATCAATGGTCATACTGACGGCGCACCTGGGCTGATCGTGGAAGGTACTACCTTGCCGGAAACCGCTGACGCTACCCCAGGCAGCTTCCTGGTGGAAGCCGAAGCTGGCATCAGCAGCATTACCATCAGCGGCACTACGGATCACGTGGTCACCCTGCAACAGCTGAACAATCTGGCAACAGACCCGATCACCATCACCACGCCACGTGGCACACTGGTGCTGACCGGCTACGATGCCAGCACAGGTGTGGTGAGCTACACCTATGATCCAAATATCCAGAGCAGCAACTCCAGCGTGACCGACAGCATCGGTGTGACGCTGACCGATGCCAATAACGTATCGACCAGTTCGCCACTGAACATCGTGATCACCGACAGTGCTCCGGTTGCCGTGGATGACACCAATAGCATCAAGGAAGATGCATCGCCAAATCAGGTCACAGGCAATGTGCTGAACAACGACACTGTTGGCCCGGATGTGAACCCCAATCCAGTGACGACCACAGGTACGTTTGTTGGTCAGTACGGCACACTGATACTCAATGCCAATGGCAGCTATACCTATACGCTGAACAACGCCAATCCGGCGGTGAATGCGCTGAATGACAACCAGTCCTTGAAGGACGTGTTCAGCTATACCATCAACGATGGTGACGGTACGCCAGCCACGGCCAACCTCACGATTACCATCAATGGAACGACAGATGACCGTCCACCCGTCGTTGGCACGGCAACTGCCAACGTATCGGAAGAGGGCTTGCCTGGTGGCTTGCCAGATAGCAGCGGCACGGTAGATGTAACCAATAGCGCGAGCGCACATGGCACGCTTTCCATTAGCGATCCGGATGGCAATGCCATTACCTCGGTCGTGCTGACGGCACCTACTGGCGATTATTACTCCGGTGGCCAGCTGATCACCTGGTCTGGCAGTGGTACTGGCACCCTGACCGGTTCTGCCGGTGGCCAGCCTGTGCTGACCATTAGCATCAACAACGGCGGTGAGTACGACGTGAACCTGTTGCGTCCGCTCGATCATCCCGATACCAAGACGGAAGATGTGCTGACCCTGAATGTCGGTGTCAGCGCCACTGCGAATGGCGTGACTTCGGTGGGCAACCTGACCGTGAACGTGGAAGATGATTCGCCAGTTGCCAACCCGATTTCGGCCAATCTCTCGACTACGAATACTAACCTTCTGATTACGCTCGATATCTCCGGCAGTATGCGTACTCATGATGGCGTAGGTGACACTACGCGGCTGGCCAGTGCCATCCAGTCCATCAAGGTATTGCTAGACAAGTACGATGCGCTAGGCGATACCCGCATCAGCCTGGTCGTATTCTCTACCACCGCAGCCCAGGTTGGTACGGACTGGATGACGATTGATCAAGCCAAGGCACAGCTGGATCAGATTCTGGTCAAGGGCCCCGGTGGCAATACCAATTACGACAGCGCTCTGGCCAATGCCATGGATGCATTTGATGATCCAGGCAAGCTGACCAATGCACAGAATGTGGCTTATTTCATCTCCGACGGTGAACCCAATACTGGTAGTGGCAGTAACACCAGCCTGACGGGCGGCACCAATACCAATAGCTCGGATGCTGGCATTCAAACCCAGGAAGAGCTGGCATGGAAAACCTTCCTGGAAGCCAACCAGATCAAGTCTTATGCGATTGGCGTCGGCAGCGACATCAATAGCGTAAATGCCCTGAATCCGGTAGCGTACGATGGGCAGACCAACACCAATATGGATGGCATTCTGGTCACCAGTTTCACTCAGCTCGATGCCGTGCTGGCAGGCACTATCCAGAATCAGGCTGCTGGTGAACTGATCACCGGCAACATGATAGGGAATGGTGTAGGCGGCGACGGCGGTTTCGTCGGCAGCATCTCGGTGGAAGGTACCGAGTACCGCTTCAATGCGGCCACTGGTCTTGTCGAAGTGGTCGGCACCAATCACAGTACCTACAACAGCACTACGCATGAAATCACTGTGACCACGCTGCATGGCGGCCAGTTTGTGGTGGACATGGACAGCGGTAGTTATTCGTACAAGGCACCGGATGGTTTGTCTTCCGCCATTACCGAAAAAATGGACTATGTGCTGCAGGACAAGGATGGTGATACCGCTGGCTCTACCGTGACCATCAACGTGGACAAGACTGATGTTCAGGTTGGCACGACGGCAGGCGAAACCATCACCGGTTCCAACCATCCAGACCTGATCATGGGCCGTGATGGCAACGATATCCTGATCGGTGGCGGCGGTAATGATCGCCTCTACGGCGATAACGGCAATGACACCCTGATTGGTGGCGCTGGCAACGATATCCTGAGCGGTGGCGCTGGCGTGGATACCTTCAAGTGGAATCTGGCCGATGCGGGCACACCTGGTACGCCTGCCGTGGATACCATCACCGACTTCAACAAGGCCTCGGTGGCATCCGGTGGTGACAAGCTGGATCTGCGCGATCTGCTGACCGGGGAAAATTCAGGCAATCTGCAAAATTACCTGCATTTTGAAAAATCCGGTTCGGATACCATCATCCACATCAGCTCCACTGGTGGTTTCTCCGGTGACAGCCATACCGTGGGTGCGGCCTTCAACAGCGGCGCCGAGAACCAGCGTATCGTGCTGGCTGGTGTAGATTTGACCACGGCAGGCCATACCGATGCTGCGATCATCAACAACCTTGTGACCAACAACAAGCTGGTTACCGACTAAACTTATCCGAAAGGGCGTTATGCCATACGTGTTACGCGATCAGGCTGGCAATATCAAAGCGGTGAGTCGCGAGGCCATGGATTCCCCAGGCTGGGAGTCGGTGGATGGCAAGTCGCCAGAGTATCAGCAGTATCTGGAAGACGCGCTCAAGGATCAGAATGCATTTCGCGAGAGTGATATTCAGCTCGCGCGTGTGCTGGAAGACCTGATCCTGCTGCTGATCGAGCGTGACGTGATTCACTTCACTGACTTTCCGGATGCGGCACAGAAACGGCTTATCCAGCGTCAATCCTGGCGCACTCAGGGCAAAGGGCTGGATTTGCTGGTGGATGACGAGAAGCCGGTTATCTGATGCCCATGCACGGCTCTCTTGCCGTTGGGTAAGTAGCAAAAACAAACCCCATCCACTACGGATGGGGTTTTTTATTATGCAGATGCCAGTGAGCGGGCCTGGAGCATATGGCGACTGAGCACAAGCCTGCTCGTCGCCCGGTAATGCTTACACGGCGGGCGCCTGGATAGCGGGGCCGGTCATGCCGTCTATGCCCAGCGCGGGCAGGGCGGCGATTTCCTCATTGGTTTGCACGCCTTCGGCAATCGCCATCATGCCCAGCGAATGCACGATCAGGCACAGGCCTTTCAGGAAGGCCTGGTTGCCAGTGTTGCTGTCGATGTGGCGGATAACCGATGCATCAATCTTGATGTAGCTGAGGCCAAGGTCGTGTAGCTCACCCAGGCGTGCCACTTGCGCACCCACGTGCTCGACGCCGATATGGCAGCCCAGCGGCTTGAGCGTGAGGCAGAAGTTGCGGAACGCTTCCATGTGCCGGAATACACCGTCTTCCGGTACTTCCAGCCACAGCCTGTCAGCCACTTCCGGGTTGGCCCGCAGCAAGGCATGCAGATGCTCCAGATAGGTAGGATTGCTCACGGCGCGTGAGGAGATATTCAGGCCAATGGCTGGCTTGCCATTCTTGAGGTCCTCAATGGCAATCTGCACCAGAAGATCATCCATTTCGGTAATCAGGTCGAGCTTGATCGCCCAGCCGATGAATTCCGCAGCAGGCAGCCAGGGGCCGTTGGGCTCCAGTTGCAGGCGCATTGGACCTTCATTGTGAATCAGGGTATTGGTCGGGCTGATGACCGGGAAGCTGGCCAGGCGCAGGCGCTTGGACATGATGGCGTTATCCAGGCGCGCACGCCATTCGCTCTCGGTGCGGGTGGTGTTCAGCGGCGAGCTGGACTGCTGCGCCTGATCGTCAATCTCCAGCTGCAATTGCGTCAGGTCATTGCGCTGGCGTATCACGGCAAGCAGGTCTTTCAGGCTATCCAGCTGGTCTGATCGGCCAATATGGCTGGCGATGGTGCGCGGGCTGAAGTCGGGGAAGCTATCGGTGATGGCGGCAGCCGAGATGATGGTGTCCTTCACCTGCTGGCATAGCAGCTCGCGGTTATCCGGACTGCTGCTGAACACGGCAAAATCCGCTCCGCTCAGCCGACCGGCAAACAGGCCATTTTCGGGTTTGCACAGCTCGGTCAGGGCATGGCCGATGCGCTTGAGTATCTGATCGGTGCCGGTGCCACCATACTTGGCATTGATCTCGGCCAGCTCGGCGATATGCGAAACCACCAGTACGCCTTCTTCAAAGTTGTCTTCATTGTCCAGATAGGCTGATACGCGGCTGGTGAAATACTTGCGGTTCATCAGCCCGGAGATGGGCTCGTAGTTGGCTTCAAAGCGTAGTTGTTCCAGCAGCTGCGATTGCTCGTTCAGCATTTTGCGGATGCGGTTGGACAAGCGGTTCATGGCTTGCGCCAGCGATTTGAATTCGGTGACCCGAGGCTCGGTCATGGTGATGAAGCGCTGATCGCCAATCGCCTCTGCCATATTGGCCATTTCACTTAATGGACGGGTAATGATGCGCAGCAGCCAGGAGCCCAGCACCCCCGCCAGCAGGGCAATGGCCACGCTCCACAGCAGCATTTTCTTGGCGCCATTCCATAGTGCCTGATAAGCAAAGGTGGCATCGCTTTCCAGCGACAGGGTGCCGTATTGCGACCAGCCATTTTGCACCTGAGCTACGCCGGGATGCACCTCAATGCTGAATGCGCGATTAAACCAGCTGGGGGTATGAGGTTGTATGTCAGCGTTGTAATGTTCGGTGATCAGCTTGCCTTCAGGGTCGACCAGCCGGATGCGCTGGTAATGCCCGTTATCAAACTGGGCGGATAACAGCAGGGCCACATTCACCGGGTCCTCCTTGTCGATCTGCGACAGCGAGAGTGCGAGCGATGTGGCATTGTCGATGTTCTTCATCTGCAACTGCTGTTCCAGCGTGTGCTTGCTGGATTCGATGCTTGCAATCACGCAGGCCGCAAATACCAGCAGCATCAGCAGACTGATGGCGATCCATAACTGTTTAATCAACGACATAATTGTTACCCCCTTAACCTGATCTTTTATTCAATACCATCGGCTTGCATTCTTGCGAGAACGTTGCGCCAGCGTGACAAGTGGCTCAACGAATCGCTACTTGGTGTGGTCGATGTGCCCGTCCACAACCCTTCGCTGTTAAAACTGAAAATCGGTACCAGATCCGGGCGGCGCGAGGCCGGGCGGATGGAAATGATGAGGTTGTCCAGAATCAGCGGCTCTGCATTCGGCGTGGGGTAGTAGCTCAAAATCATGTGCGCTTGCGAAATGCGGCTGTTGGGACCGCCTATCTTGGCCCGGACATAGGTCAAGCGCAGCTTTTCATTGGGAATGCCCAGCTCGCGCAAAAAGACGTATTTGGCAATGCTGTAATCCTCACAGTCGCCAGCCTCGCGGCCCAGGGATTCCAACGGCGTGGCCCAGTAATCGGATTGCCCCCAGATGTTGATGTCATCATCAAAGCGACGGATTTTGTCATTGACGAAGAGATTGATCTTCTCCAGCTTTTCCTGATCCGGGGCGTCTCGCAGGGTATTGAGCAGGGCCTCCAGCTCAATGATGGTGTTTTTGGCCCGGTCGCCATAACGCTGCTCGGCCAGTGTGCGCAGCTTGCTGAAATCCGTAGCCGCCTGTATGCCCGGAATCCATACCCCAAGCAACAAGCACATGATCGTGCAGAGCACCCACAGGCATTGACGACTTGCGCGAGATGTTAGCGAATGAGCGATGATGACTCTAGCCTACAAGGTTTGGCACGACAATTGCGTACGCTTCTTTATTGTAAATTCGGTGCGTGATTTAAATTTTAAATTCATGCACCCGGAAAAACCTCATATCTATAATAACTTATCGATGAAAGATAAGGTATTATTGAGGTCATAAAATATAACTAAATAACAAGCCGGGGTGAAGTGAATGAAAGCAATCTATAAAAGTATGATTGTTGCGGCTGCTATTGCCGCAGCAACTCCAGGGATGGCAGCACCAGCATCTACTCTGCAGGAAATCGTCGAAAGCGCCGTGACGAACAATCCGGAAGTGCAGAGCCGATACCACAACTACAAGGCCGCTGAGCAAGAGCAAAACGCAGCGCGCGGTGGTTTTCTTCCCAAGGTAGATTTGATCAGCAGTATCCGCACCCAGGAAAAAGTCTTTTCCAACACCAACAACACCAACATTCCTGACCGTCAGACCCAACTGGTACTGAAGCAGATGTTGTTCGATGGTTTTGCCACCAGCAATGAAGTCAGCCGCCTGGGCCATGCTGCCCGCGTGCGCTACTACGAGCTTCTGAGCGCCATGCAGAACACCGCGCTCGAGACCGTCAAGGCCTATAACGATGTATTGCGCTATCGCCAGCTGGTTTCCTACGCGGAAGACAACTACATCGTGCACAAACAGTTGTTCGACAAGATTGAAGAGCGCGTTGGCGCCGGTGTTGGTCGCCGCGTGGATCTGGAACAAGCCAACGGCCGTCTGGCGCTGGCAGAAGCCAATCTGCTGACCGAAACCACCAACCTGCACGATGTGACAGCCCGCTTCCAGCGTCTGGTCGGCGATTTGCCTGCCGATACCCTGTCCGATGTGGATTACTTCAAGGCAGGGGTGGAGCAAAGCCCCTCCGATGCATTGAAACTGGCGTATAACCAGAATCCGGATCTTCTGGCCTCGATTGAAAACATCATCGCCACCGAAGACGAAGTCAAAACCAAAAAGGCGCGCTACAGCCCAAGGCTGGACCTGCAAGGCAAAAAGAGCCTGGATGTCAGCTCCGACGGCCGCAACAGCACCGCCGCTGCCGACTATCTGGAATTGACGCTGACATTCAACCTGTTCAATGGCCTCACAGATAAATCGCTTATCAGCCAATCCGTTGAAAAGCTGAACACTTCGCAAGACCTGCGCGACAAGGCCTGTGTCGATACCCGTCAGCAACTGGTGATCGCCTACAACGATATCAGCCAGCTCAAAGGCCAGCTCGATTTCCGCGACCAGCATCAACTCTCGATTGAAAAAGCCCGCGAAGCTTATCGTCGTCAGTTCGATATTGGTCAACGTACACTGCTCGACTTGCTGGATACGGAAAACGAATACTTCCAGGCACGCCGCACCTACACCAACACCGAGCGCGATCTGTATAACGCCTACGCCCGCACTTATGCCAGCCAGGGCGAGCTGCTGAAAAAGCTGAATGTGACACGCGCCGACGTGCCTGAGCTGACCCCCACCGATTACAACACTTATGCCACCTGTCAGGCTGTGGCACCAGAAGTGGTTAAGATCGACAAGGTAGCCCTGCTTGCCAAGGCCCGTCCGCTTAACACTGAACCCCTGAAGCCAGCCGAAGTTAAATTCGGCGAAGCGGATCTTGTGAAGTCCACGGTGAATGACTGGGCATCTGCCTGGCAAGCCAAGGATTACAACCGCTACATCAGCTTTTACGCCGACAGCTTTGTTCCTGAAAAAGGCACCCGTGCCGCCTGGTTACAACAACGCAAGCAGCGCTTTGCCGCGCCTGGGGCGATTGTGGTGGAACTGAAAGACCTCAAGGTCAGCATGGATGGTACCCAGGCCCAAGCCTCGGTTTCTTTCATGCAACACTATGCCTCTGGCAAATACAGTGACGATACGATGAAGTATCTGACACTGGAAAAAACCAATAACCGTTGGTTGATTACCAAAGAAACCAGCAAGTAATTCAGAAGCAAACCCATGAAAACCCGACAACATTGTCGGGTTTTCAGCATCTGGCGGCTCACTTTCACCCCATTTTTTGCTTTGCATGCGCGTGAAGCCTGGCAACAACGGACTTGCCACACCCTCAAAGCGGGCGATATTGAGTGGCAATTCTGCAAGCATGAATGGTAGAATAGCGCCCTTCGCCGTCGGACCCCTGGTCCGCATCCCTAGCGTCTCGCTTCTGCCCGGATGGTGAAATTGGTAGACACAAGAGACTTAAAATCTCTCGCCAGTAATGGTGTGCCGGTTCGACCCCGGCTCCGGGCACCATAGATAATCCCTAAGCACTTGCTCCATGCAGAAACATATCCACCGCGCGCGCCACCATAAGCTGTATCTCTTCAAGCGTTACTGGGGCAGGATGCTGTTGGTAGAGTCGCACGTCCGTTTCAGCGGTAACCAGACCTAAAAACTGTTTTGCCAGGATGTTCGGGTCATTCTTGCGTAACTCCCCATTCGCCATGGCCTCGCCGAACAAATTGGCCAGACTGAGTATGCATTCATTCGGGCCTGCACTGAAGAACAGGTCACCCACAATAGAGCGTCCTGCTTCAGCGACCACCATGCGGTAGACCGCAAGGGCGTCTTCATCATTTGTCAGCACATACAGCATGCGTTCACCAAATTGCGTTAGCGCGTCTTTGATCGGTTGTTGATCGCTACGTTGAGTCAGCGCTGTGACGGCTTCGGACAGGTGGCTGGTGGATGATGCTTTGACCACAGCAACAAATAACTCCTCTTTGGATGGAAAGTAACCATAGAGCGTAGCTTTGGAGCCGCCGCAGCGTTGCGCGAGTTCGCTCATGGTGGCGCGCTCAAATCCCATCTCCCTGAAAAGCCCGGTGGCTTTTTCAATAATCAAATCACGTCTTGCTTCTGTGCGAATCCGCATACCTGACCCTTATAAGTGAACCATATTGTACATATAACTTGACACCAAGAATAATCTTGATAATACTAAACCGTACCGTACAGTTTTAATTTAAGTTTATTCTTCTAGGAAAACACACATGAAAAAACATCAAATATATCCCTCTGCAATCGTCCTGATGGTTTGTATGGGAGTTACTGGTTGCGCAAGCTCGACGCCTAAAAACTATCGCGATCTGTCATCTTCATCACGCCTACAACCCAATCCTGAGGATACGTCGGGCAAGGTGCCTTATATCTACAAAACCCAGGTGGCATGGAAAGATTTTTCCAGCGTGATTATTGAGCCGGTGGAGGTATACCACGGGACAGATCATCAATTTGGGGATATGTCTCAGCAGGACAAGAAGGCTCTCGCGGCTTACATGCAGGATGAGTTCACTGATGTCTTGCGCCGCCGCTTCAGTCTGACTGACAACCCAAAACCCTGGACGCTGCGAGTCAAACTTACCTTGACCGGGGCAGAAACCAATACCCCGGTAGTCAGCACCGTTCTCCGCTTTGATCTGGTAGGCGGGCCCTACAACATCGTTCAGGGGCTGCGCGGCAAGGAGGGTATGGTGATGGGTTCGGTAAGCTACTCGGTGGAAGTCTACGAGGCGCTGACCAATCGCTTATTAAAGGCCTATGTCACCAAGGAATACCCGAATGCGATGAATATTAAAGCGACTCTGGGCTCCCTGGCGGCTTCCAAGGCAGGAATAGACAAAGGTGCTGAGGATCTGCTCAGCGAGTTGAATTAGGTCGGGGCTAAACCCACGACGCGTAAATGAATCAATGCCTGGAAAGGACTGCAAATGAAAACGATCATATTGACGGCGACATTAGCCATTTGCGTAATGTTGAATGGCTGCCTTTCGCTCAGCTATGACCGCAATACGCCCAGTCATGGGTATGCACATGGGGAACGATATAGGGATGGCGGCGACAGGCCATATGACCGCGATGGCGACGGTGTACCTAATGGTTATGACCGTGCGCCGGATAACCCTTATCGCCGATAACGCTCCTGATATGCGTGAATATGCTGCGCCAGATAGCCTGTCATAGTGTTCACATGACAGGCTGGATGTGCACCCATTTTCGATGCATGGGATGCAGGCACGGATAGTCATGGAGTAAGACGGGGCGATTTTTGTAAGATACGGGCTTGAACAAGGTCAGCCCATGAACAAGCCCCAACCATCCCAGCATCCCTTGCATTACGACTTCACGCCCAGTTATGTTTATCGCTGGTGGACTGCTGGAGTAACACAATGACCGCTGAGAGCATGCCGCGTGGCCTTATTTTCTGGTTTAGACGTGATCTGCGTCTGCATGATCAGGTTGCGCTGACCTGGGCCGCGCGTCAGGCGGCTGATATTGGCGGCTGGCTGCTGCCTGTGTTCGTGCATGATCCTGCCGAAAGTGGCCTGACGCCCTGGGGCTTTGCCAGGATGGCGCCGCACCGGCGAGCCTGGCTGAGGAGTGCGGTGGATGCGCTGGCCGCGCAATTGCGCGCGCTTGGCAGTGATCTGGTGCCATTACACGGGGATAGCGTGGATACACTGGTCCGGTTGGTGCGCGCCCTCGGCAACCCGTTGCTGGTGTGCGAGGAGATTGCGGCGCCTGAGGAGCAGGCGGTGGTCGCTGCATTGCTGGCGGCGGGGGTGAATGTGCAGACCATCTGGCAATCGAGTCTGGTGGCGGCGGAGAATTTGCCGTTTGATCCTCAGGCGGTGCCAGATACCTTTACGACATTTCGCCATGCGCTAGAGCGCGCGCATGTTCAGGCGGCGCGGCCGTTGCCGTCCATCAAGCAGCTGCCGCCGTTGCCATCGCATGCCTTGCTGAATGCGATACCCAGCGAAGTTGCGAGCGACGGCGCTGATCATGCGATGGCAGGCGAGCCATGGCCGTATGACGCTCGGTCTGCTTTCCCGCTAGGCTCTTCGGGGTTCGATGGCAGTGAGCAGGCGGCCCTGCAGCATCTGCAGCAGTATTGCCAACGGCGGTTGCCGCATAGCTACAAGTCCACTCGCAATGGGCTCATCGGGGTCGATTATTCCAGCAAATGGTCGCCGTGGCTGGCGACAGGTGCCTTGTCGGCACGGCAGGCCTGGGCGGCGATTCAGGCATTTGAGGCGGAGCATGGAGCCAATGAAAGCACCTATTGGCTGTGGTTTGAATTGCTGTGGCGCGATCATTTTCGCTGGCTGCATTTCAAACATGGCAAAAAGCTGTATCGCGCCCGTGGTCTGGGTGAGGCACCTGCGCCAACGCATGATCCGGACAGCTTTGCCAGGTGGTGCCGTGGCGAAACCGGGCAGCCGTTTATTGATGCCGGTATGCGCGAGCTGGCGGCGACCGGGTATCTTTCCAATCGCATGCGGCAGAATGTCGCGAGTTATCTGATCCATGACCTGGGTTGCGATTGGCGTGCCGGCGCGGCCTGGTTTGAATCGCAGCTGCTGGATTACGATGTCTACAGCAATCAGGGCAACTGGCTCTACCTGAGTGGGCGCGGCACCGATCCGCGGCAGGGCAGGCGCTTTAACCCGGACAAGCAGGCGCAGGATTACGATGCGGATGGCAGCTACCGCGCATTATGGGCGAGGGCAACATGAGCTCTGTTGCATCTACCTTGCCGGGGCAGGCCAATTCAAACGTGACCTTGCGCTTGATTCTGGGCGACCAGCTCAATCCACAGCATTCCTGGTTTGCCCATGTCAGCCCCGATGTGGTCTACGTCATGATGGAAATCCGCCAGGAGACCGACTATGTGCTGCATCATGCGCAAAAGATGCTGGCGATATTCGCCGCCATGCGCCATTTTGCCCAGCAACTCAAACGCGCTGGGCATCGCGTGCGCTATATCGCCATCGATGACGCTTCCAACCGCCAACAGCTCACGGCCAATCTGGAGGCGCTGATCGCCCATTACCAGGCAAGTACAATGCAGTATCAGGCGCCGGATGAATGGCGGCTGGACCACTTGCTCGCGGCGTGGGGTGCGTCCTGCCCGGTGCCCGTGACCATAGTGGATAGCGAGCATTTCTACACCACGCGCCAAACTGTCGCCGCGCAATTCAAAGGCCGCAAGCAATGGCTGATGGAGCATTTTTACCGCAGTCAGCGCCGCCAGCATGGGGTGTTGATGACAGCCGACGATCAGCCCGAGGGCGGCCAGTGGAATTTTGATCACGACAATCGCAAGTCTCTGCCTGCCACCCAGCCATTGCCGGCCGATATGCGTCCGCAACATAATCATCAGGCCCTGTGGCAAACCATCGTCGCCAGTGGCGCTGCGCATTTTGGCGATGCACAGGCCGAGGCTTTGCGCTGGCCGCTCTCCCGCGAAGAAGCCCTGACCCAGCTCGAAGTGTTTATCAGGCAGGGCTTGCCTTTGTTTGGGGATTATCAGGATGCCTTATCCACACGTGGCTGGCGCCTGTTTCACTCCCTGCTGTCGTTCGCGCTCAATGTGAAAATGCTCAACCCGCGTGAGGTAGTCGCCGCCGCAGAAGCCGCCTGGCGCCAGGGCAAGGTGCCGCTTCCCGCTGCCGAAGGCTTTATCCGGCAGATACTGGGCTGGCGTGAATATGTGCGGGGCGTGTATTGGGCGCAAATGCCCGGGTACACCGAGGCCAACGCCCTTGGGCACAGCAGGCCGCTGCCAGAATGGTTCTGGACCGGAAAGACCCGCATGGCATGTGTGGCAAGCGCCATAACGCAATCATTGCAGCATGCCTATGCCCACCATATCCAGCGGCTCATGGTCATCGGCAACTTTGCTTTGCTGGCAGGGCTTGACCCGCAAGCCCTGCATCGCTGGTACCTGGGCATTTACATTGATGCCTTTGAGTGGGTGGAAGCACCCAACACCCTGGGCATGAGCCAGTTTGCCGATGGCGGCCTGCTTGCCACCAAGCCCTATGTATCCAGCGCGGCGTATATTGACCGCATGGGCGACCATTGCAAGGGTTGCCACTACAGCAAGTCCGTCAAGACGGGCGAGCGCGCCTGCCCATTCAATGCGCTTTACTGGGATTTTTTTGCGCGACACGAGACCCGTTTGCGCGGCAATCATCGCCTGAGCATGGTGTATCGCAATTGGGACCAGATGTCCGCCGAGACCCAGCAGGCCTTGCGCCAGCAGGCGGAACAGTCACTTGCACAAATCGAGTCCCTGTAAAGCATTCGCTGCCTGTTTCCTATACCATGCGGGCTTGAATTCACGGCTTGCCCACATACTCAAATGACGACCATCATGGGCAACGCAAAGGCGTAAGGATCATCAGTGAGCGAAGAAAACCCGACATCGCATTGGCATCTCTATTTGCTGGAGTGCAAAGGCGGCAGCTATTACGCCGGCATCACCAACAATCTTGAGGCACGCTACAAAGCGCATGTCGAGGGCAAGGGCGCGCGCTATACCCGGGCAAACCCGCCGCTGAGAATGCTGGCCAGCAAGCCCTACGCCGACCGGTCAGCGGCCTCCATCGCCGAGGCCAGGCTCAAAAAGCTGGCAAAGGCAGAAAAGCTGGCTTTCTTTGCCGATTAGAAGTGCGCTTCATCAGCCATCGCCTGCCTGGCACCCAACACAATCTCCTACATGCTTTTCAGAACCCGCTGGCTCGCTAGACGTGCCCACCGCTTGCACAATGAAGTCGTTACCTTACGTAACGCTAACATTCATCCCAAATAAGGAGATTATGATGGCTACACAACAAGGAAGCACTCGTGGTGGTACCTCTCAGCAACACGCTCAGGCTGGTTCGCAAAGTCACAAGAATCAGCAGCAGGGCGGGGCGCAAAGCGGCGCCAACAAGCAACAGGAGCAGTCTGGCAGCCCTGACAAGAGCCAGCAAGGCAGCACCCGCGGCGGCTCGCATGAGCAGCATGTGAAAGCGGGCAGCCAAAGCCACAAGAAGAGCTAATGCCTGAAACCCAGGCCCCATAAGGCGATAGCCCTGTGGGTTTTGCCCGGGTTTTTTGGCAAGCTGTTTCGATGGCTTGTTGAAGACGCAAAAAAAGCACATGAAGATGTGCTTTTTTTGTGGGTGACACTTGCGGGTGGTGTGCCCGCAAGTAGGAAGCGAGGAGGGACTAACGACGGCGGCGCGAGGCAACAAAGCCCATCATGCCCAGACCTGCCAGCATCATGGCATAGGTTTCGGCTTCAGGAACGGCGCTGACAGTGGTGATGGTGAGGTTGTCATACAGCTTGCCTGCACCTAGCACGATGCCGTAAACACCTGAAACTGCACCACCGGTGATGATGGCGCCGGGGTTGGCAAACTGGTCGAAAGACAGGGTAGAGATGGTTTTGCCAGCCGCATCCAGGAACAGGATGGAGGAATTGAAGCCACCAAAGTTGCTGTTATCCAGTTGCACCGAGAACGATGACAGGTTTTGTGCACTGCTGAAGCTGATCAGCACCTGGTCGAACATGGCGTCCAGCGCATTGGAGACCGATGGAGCTGCACCGTGGCCGTATTCCTCCGGGTTGCGTACGCGGATATCGCTATCCGAATAGGCTTCCCAGTGTGTATAGCCAGGGATGTTCTGGCCGTTAGGGTCCAGAATTTCAAAGCCATCCGCATCCAGATCGGCGGTGACAAAGCCGCTCAGGAATTGCACATTGCTGTACGGATTTACCGCAGCATTGTTGGCCGAGGTGCCACTGGCGGCGTTGTCAAAATTGAAGTTGTAACCGGCGTAGGCGTTGGCGGCAAAGCTTGCCAAACCCAGCACGGCGGCGTTCATTATCAGTTTTACGGAATTCATGGTATCTCGCTTTCGTCATCAAACCGGGCGCCACGGCATGAGCCGCAGCGCCGGTGTTGTGGGCTTTCTTTACTTCACGCCGCCGATGGCAGCCTGACCAAACTTGAAGAACACATCGGTGTTATCCATCACGCCAGTGAACAGGGCAGCGCCACGACCGAAGGCGGACAATGGAATGTCAGTCGCGGTGTGCACAGCCTGGTCGCCGGATACCTGACCAGTCACGAGGTAACCGGTGCTGGCATTACGCACGCTTGGGTTGGCTGGGTAGGTGTTCAGCGGTGCGGTGCCAACGAATGGCTGCTGGCTGTCCTGCGTAGGTTGCGCATTGGCAATCCAGGCTTCGTAGCGGTCAGCATTGGCGCCGTAACCGATCAGCATCTTGTTGTCGATGTCGGTGGTTGCAGGGTAGCCATCAGCCGCGATGGTGTACTTGGGAAATTTCGCATCCTGATAAGTACCCACCACTTCGTTACGCATGCTGGCCACGGTGTTGGCCTTGCCTTGCAATTCGGCATTGGTCACCTTGGATGCACCCAGGATGGAAGCACCACCGGTTTCGTGGTCGGCCGTCACAATCACCAGCGTGTCCGGGTTGGCAGTGGCGAAATTCTTGGCGACTTGCACAGCACGGTCAAACTCGATGACTTCTTCAATCCAGCGATCGCTATCCATCAAGTGCGCCTGCTTGTCGATGGAAGCGCCTTCCACTGTCAACACGAAACCCTTGGGATTCTTGGCAAGTACCTTGATGGCCTTGTCGGTCATCTCTTCCAGCATGGGCTGGTCAGGGAAGCCGTAGTCATTCACCACACTGGATACACCACGACGGCCGTTGATCTTGTCAAACGCCACGTTCATGTTGGAGTAGGCAAACAGGCCCAGCAGCTTGTCTGGCACGCCTGCGCTCTGCAGGGCAGATTTGTCAGAAACATAGGTGTAACCGGCAGCGCTGAAGTCGCTGATCAAATCACGTTCCGGATCCTTGGCACCGACGGCAGCACCCCAGCCGCTGACGATGTCGCTAGTCAGCACGTAATCATTGGCAGCGCGGCGTTGCGAACCATTGGCTGGTTGCGGGCTGACGCTGTTGGATGCATTAGGCAGGAACCACTTGCGGCCGCCACCCATCAGCACAGTCAGGCCGGTCAGCTTGCGGTCATCCAGGTATTGGTCGGCAATGCCGGTACCGTTGCCGCGGTTGGAGGTGTGTACGGCGTTAGCGGCAGGTGTGGCATCAAATACATCGGCAGTGGTGACGATACCCAGCGATTTGCCCTGCGTGCGGTGCAGGTATTCCGAGAGGTATTCCATGCGTGGGTTGTCGAAAGCATCGGCAGTGTCATCTGGCCATACGCCTTCCTGACCGGAAGCCTGCTTGTTGCCGTTCACATAGTTGGCCATGCCAGGTGCGGAGTCAGTGACGATGGTATCCAGTGAGGATGTCATCACCATGCCGGTGTAGGGGAAGGTATCCATGGCGAGATGACCCTTGGCCTTGCCCTGGGCATAACCCTTGGCCATGATGCGGGCGGCAGTGCGGTGCGCGGCACCCATGCCATCACCCAGCAGGATGATGATGTTCTTGGCTGGACGGCCCTGGTTGGTAATGCCAACCACTTCAAAGCTGCCGGTGGCGGTGACGGTCTGGCCATCACTTTGTGTGGCTTTCACGGTCAGGGTGTGAACGCCGGGAACCGTGTTGGAGTAAGCACGCTTGGAAACCACGGCGGTATTGGCAGGCAGGCCAGCATTCAGGCCAGTGGTGACGATGCCAGAAGTGCTGGCAGTCACAGGCACAGTCACGCCATCCACGGCAAACTGGAAGCCGGTGATGGTGGCGCCAGCATCTGGACGGATGGTCGCTTGCAAGTCAAAACGCTGACCTGGCAGAAAGCGGGCAATCATGGGGGCGCTTGGGTCATTCACGCCGGTGGCGAAACGTTCGCTCGGTGGTGTCAGGCGTGTAACGGTAGGGGCGGCAACACTGACGCTGGCAGCAACGCCCAGCGTCGCTGCCACAACAGCGCGTACACAGTTAAGTGCAAAACGAGGTGACTTCATTTGAAAAAGCTCCTAATTAATCAATACAAAGGGTTGGCTATCATCAAAAACAGAAAATGACAGGTACAGCGATTACAGGTGACGCAAAAACAGGGGCTACTTGAAATCGGAAGGCGACTGCAGGGCTGCCGTGGTATCGGGTCGCAGCAGCTGGGCGCTTTGCACGGCATCCAGTTGCAGGCGCACATAGGAAATGCGGCCATCGGCCTCATGCCATTCCCCCACACTCAGCACGCCGCTGAGGTTGATGAGTCCGGGCACGTAACCATTGATCTGACGGGCATCATGCAAATGCACAAACACCGAGGTGGCGGGCATGTCGTCGGCAAAGCTTTCATCCTCATGACCCATCAGCACTGGCAATGGCGAGAGAATGAAAACACCAGGCGTGGCCTCGTCCTGCTTGGCCATATAGCCCAGCAGGCGCACCTGTTTGCCATTCAGGCTTAACAGTTTGGCCGATGGCTCCAGACCGCGCGGGCCCACAGGTAGCTTGTAGATTTCGCTGAACTTGAGCTCGGTAACGCCTGCGGGCAGAGCGGGCAGCGGGCCATTGACCTGCAGGGCAGAACTCATGGGCGGTTGGGCGTGCTCGTGCCCGGCTTCGTGGGCAAAGGCTGGCTGTATCAGTTGCGGGAGGGCCAGTTGAGCCAATAAAAGACTGGTGATGATGGCGCGGGAGTAGTGCATTGTTATCTTCCTCTTTGTCGGGACTGCAGCAAGTGCGTGAGCTATCAGCAAGTGCGTGCACTATAGGCAGCAAAAATTTCAGATTGATGAACGTTAAAAGATGTTAATGCGGCGAAATGATGAAACCCGCGCCAGACATGCAAGTGCCGTTGTCACAAAAGTATGCCGTGTCTTGAAAATGCAACATTACTGTAAAAAACAGCGCCTATGATCTGGCCTGTGAATACATCCTCTCTTGCTCCTTATCTCCCGCGTGCGGCCCCCATTCAGAATTCTGGCAGGCAGCGCGCCCGTCATTCCGGCTTTACCTTGCTGGAATTGCTGGTTGTCATGGTCATCATCGGTCTGCTCGCGGGTTATGTCGGCCCCAAGTATTTTGCACAGATCGGTAAATCTGAAATCAAGGCCACCCGTGCCCAGCTCGATTCCCTGGAAAAAGCGCTGGATCAATACCGGCTGGATACCGGGCATTACCCTTCAACTGAACAAGGGCTGGCGGCACTGACTGCCAAGCCGGACAACGACGCCCGCTGGGATGGCCCTTATCTTAAAAAAACTGTGCCTGATGATCCCTGGGGCCATGCCTATCAATACAAATCGCCCGGTGAGCACGGCGAGTATGACCTCTACTCGCTGGGCAAGGACGGCCAGCCAGGCGGTACCAACGAGATGGCTGACATCGTCAGCTGGTAGACATGCTTTACAAACTCAGCGTACTGCGCGACAAACAATACCGCTCATTGCGTCTGGAGGCGGCCAATGAAAAGGCGGCAGCACTGGCCGCCAAGGCCCAGGGCTATACCGTTTTTTCTGTGGCGAGCGCCGAGCGCAACACCACACTGTCCTGGCTGCGCGGCGAGCGTTTCCCCCTCATGCTGTTCAGTCAGGAGCTGCTGGCCCTGCTTGAAGCCGGGCTTAACCTGATGGAAGCCATGGAAGCGCTCTCCGAGAAAGAGCAGCGCCCCCAGGTGCGCGATACGCTGCGGGCGACCCTGCGTCTGTTGAATGAAGGCCAGCCCTTGTCGCAAGCCATGGAGGCAAGCCCGGAGGCATTTCCTCCCTTGTATGTGGCGGCCCTGCGTGCCAGCGAAAAAACCGGCGGCATGCCGGAAGCCTTGCAGCGCTATATCGCCTATCAATCGCAGGTGGAAGAAGTCAAAAAGAAGGTGATCTCGGCGTCGATTTACCCGGTCATGCTGATCATTGTCGGCGGCCTGGTGGTGATGTTTTTGATGGGCTTTGTGGTGCCCCGGTTTGCGCATATCTATGAAGACATGAATGGCGACATGCCCTTCATGTCGCAACTTTTGCTGGCGCTGGGCGGCTTTATCGAGACGCATGGCATGCAGCTTTTGCTGGCAGGGGTGGGGCTGGTGGTGGCAGGCGGCTATTTGCTGAGTCTGCGCAGTGTAAGGGCAGCGATGATGCAATGGCTGTGGCGCCTGCCGACCATAGGCGAACGCATGCGCATTTACCAGTTATCGCGCTTTTATCGTTCGCTAGGCATGTTGCTGATTGCCGGTATTCCCATTCTGAGTGCGCTGGGCATGGTATCGGGCTTGCTGGCACCAGCCTTGCGCGAGCGCATGCTGCTGGCCAGCGAGCAGATACGCCAGGGGCAGGCGATCTCGACCGCCATGGAAGCAAACGAACTGTCGACGCCGGTGGCTTTGCGCATGCTGCGGGTGGGCGAGCGCAGCGGCATGATGGGCGAAATGATGGGCCGCATTGCCGCTTTCTATGATGAAGAAACCGCACGCTGGGTCGACTGGTTCACCAAGCTGTTCGAGCCTTTGCTCATGCTGGTCATCGGCTTTGTCATCGGCTTTGTGGTGCTGATGTTGTATATGCCGATTTTTGATCTGGCAGGCAGCATCCAATGAGCCTGATCAGCGCACAAACCCTGGGAACAGCCCGGCAGTTGGCGGCGCAGTCGAGCCGCCGCCTGATGGAAGTGCTGCAAGACCAGAGCGCCATGGCACCAGAGGCATTTGTCGCCGAGCTGTCACACGCATTGCATTACCCGGTGCTGGATAACCGCACCATGCACACGCTCATCACCGATTTTGAGGTCATGCCATTTGCCGAGGCTTATCGCCGCGAATGCATTCCCCTGCGGCGTGAAGATGGTCAGCTGCTGATTGCGATTGCCGACCCGTTTGCCAGCGATATTCAGGCCTGGCTGCTCGACACCGTGCACGAGCCGTTCACGCTCTATCTCGCGCATTATGCCGATGTCAGTGCCTTTCTCTCGCGCCATGAAGAAACCCTGAATGCCATGGATCGGGTGCTGGGCGGCGACATGGCGCCCGATGCCCATCCTGTACATGCAGATGGAGTAGAGCATCTTTCCTTAAGCCGCATTTCGGAAGACAGCAGCCCGGTGATCCGCCTGGTGAATTCCACGCTGTATGACGCCATGAAGATAGGTGCCAGCGATATACACCTCGAAACCACGCTGACTGGCCTTGCCCTCAAATACCGCATTGATGGTGTGCTGGATGCCGTGGGCCAGATACAGGGCGTGGACATGGCCGAGCAGATCGTGTCGCGCATCAAGGTCATGGCCGAGCTCGATATTGCCGAGCGCCGCATCCCGCAGGATGGCCGTTTCAAGGTGCATATCCAGCAGCGCGAGGTCGATCTGCGCGTATCCATCATGCCCAGCGTCTATGGCGAAGATGCGGTGTTGCGTATCCTGGATCGCAAGTCGCTCACCGAGCAATCCCGCGGACTCACGCTGGAAAATGTCGGCCTTGATGCCCTGACTCGCCAGCAGTTTCGCGTCCTGGCCCGCGAGCCCTACGGCATGGTGCTGGTCACCGGCCCCACTGGCAGCGGCAAGACCACCACGCTGTATGCGGCCATCTCCGAAGTGAATACCGGCCGCGACAAGATCATCACCATCGAAGACCCGGTGGAGTACAACCTGCCCGGCGTGCTGCAGATTCCGGTCAATGAGAAAAAAGGCCTGACCTTTGCCCGCGGCCTGCGCTCCATCTTGCGGCACGATCCAGACAAGATCATGGTCGGCGAAATCCGCGATTCGGAAACCGCGCAGATTGCCGTGCAGTCCGCCTTAACCGGCCATCTGGTATTCACCACCGTGCACGCCAACAACGTGTTTGATGTCATCGGCCGCTTTATCAATATGGACGTTGATACCTACAGTTTTGTCTCCGCGCTCAATGGCATTCTGGCGCAGCGGCTGGTGCGCCTCAATTGCACGCATTGCCTGGTGGATGACCAGCCGGATGCCGAGCTGCTGCAGGCTTCCATGATCAGCGAGACCGAGGCCGCCAGCATGCAGTTTCGCAAGGGCCAGGGTTGCGGCCATTGCCGTGGTAGCGGTTACAAGGGCCGCATGGCGGTGGCGGAGCTGTTGATTCTGGATGATGAAATCCGCGAGATGATCGTCTCGCGCCAGCCCATACGCCAGCTCAAGGACACCGCACGCCGCAAGGGCCTGCGCCTATTGCGCCAGGCCGCCGTTGAAGCCGTGGCCGAGGGCAAAACCACACTGGAAGAAATCAATCGTGTTACCTTCATCACGGCCTAGTTACTGCCTCAGCCTGTTGCCGGACAGGGTAACGCTGTCGCAACCGCAGCGCGCCTGGCGCTTTGCCGGCTGGAAACGCAAATGGACGGATGCGGCGACGCCATTCCCTGGCACTGAAGTGATTGTTGGCACTCATGCCGTGCAAGAGATGGCAATGGCAGATGAGCCAGGGCCGCATTCGGCTCAGCATTCGACGCATCAGCCCTGGCAGCGCGCGCTGCAGGCATGTTCACCGCTGCTGGCGGAGCTGGCTGCCGGGAGCAAGCTCACGGTGGTGGTCAGCAATCAATGGCTGCGCTACAAGCTGCTCCCCGCCATGCCGCCCATGCAGTCGCAGGCTGCCAGTCTGGCGGTGGCCCGGGCCTTGTTCATGGAAACGTATGGCGAAGCCGCAGCCACTTGGCATATCGCGCTGGAGCCGCTGCCGCAGGGCGGGTACCAGTTTGCCTGCGCTCTGGATCAATCACTACTGGAGGCGATCACCGCCATGGCAGCGCAAGCTGGCTGCCAGCTGGTGTCGGTGCAGCCGTCAATGATGCATCTCTACAATCGGCTCTGCCGCCATCTGAGCCCCGACCTGTGCGGACTGGTGCAGGTAGAGGCGGGCCGTATCCATCTGGCGCTGATGCGGGATGGTGGCTGGCTGGCGCTCAGTGCATGTGCCAGCCATGCGCAGGATTGGCCACAGCAGCTGCTAGCCCTGTTGGAGCGCGAGATGGTGTTGCTGGGCGATGCGCCCCTGGTGCCAGGCAAGCTCTATGTAAATGTCGCGTTGGCGGCAGCCCATTCCGCTGCGTGGCCAGCCTTGCAAACGAGCCTGGCAGAGATGGGCTGGCAGGCTGTGCCGGTGTTCAGCCATGAGCGGTCCATCAGCAAGCTGGCATCGCCTGCTACGGCATGGGTAGGTGGCTAGCATGCGTGCATTGCGGGTGGATTTCATTGCCGATAACCAGCCAAGGGGCTGGGGACGCCTGCTGGCCGCGGCGGGCATACTGCTGGCGCTGATTGGCTGGCAGGGTTATGCGGCGATCCAGCATCAGATAGAAACCGTGCAGTCGGCGCTGGCCGAGGCCAGCAAACAGGCCGGGCTGGCGCCGTCTCGTCAGCCGCGCCAGGCATCTTCGCCTGCCACCCAGCACGCCATGCAGCAGGCACGCAGCCTGGCCGATTTTCTGCAGATTCCATGGGGCGATCTGTTTGCCGGGCTGGAGGCAGCCAGCAGTCCTGACTTTGCGCTACTCGGCATAGAGCCGGATGCGCGCAAACGCCAACTCAAGCTCACCGCCGAAGCGGACAGTCGCGATGCGGTGTTCGATTACATGCAACGCCTGGAAGCCACGCCGCAATTCAGCCATGTCATTCTGCTCAAGCATGAAAAGCAGCAGGAGCAAGCCGAGCAGCCCTGGCGCGTGGTGCTGATCGCGACCTGGCATGACATGCCCATTTCAATACCACTTGAAACCTCGCAGGTGGCGCCATGACGCAGTTGCTGCGCACGATAGACACCTTGCGGTTCTGGCTGGGAACAGCCGGGCAGGTGGGGCTGCTGCTGATGGTATTGCTCATGCTGTTTGGTCTGTTGGTAATGCTGCCCGCACAGCAAAAGCTGCAAACCCTGCGCGAGCAACTGGAGTGGATGCAGGCGCAACCCAAAGCCCATGCCAGGCCAGCGCCCGTATTGGCCGAAACCCAGCAACTGCAGCAGTTCTATGCGCAGTTCCCACCGCAGGATAGCCTGTCTGAACTGCTGCGTGCGCTGCATCAGCTCGCGCAGGAAAGTGGTATGGACCTGGTGATGGGGGATTACAAGTTATCGCATCAGCGCGATAACGCGGCCTTGCAGCGCTACGAGATCACTTTGCCGGTCAAGGCGCGCTATGGGGCGCTGCGCGCCTTCATTGCCCAGGCGGCGCTGCGCTTTCCCACGCTGGGCCTGAGCGATATCAGCATCAAGCGCGATGGCATTCAGGACGACGAAGCCGAGGTGAAACTGAGCTATGTGTGGCTGTTGCGAGGCGAGGGCACATGAAGCGGTTGCAACCGAGACAATGGGCCCTGGCTGGCGCTCTTGCCTTGACCCTGCTCGCCATCTATCTGGTGGATGCGGAGGATGAGGTAGAAGAGATGACGGTGCCGCACACCGCTGCATCCCGCCCCCGGCTAACGCCAGCCCCGCCATCGCGACTGGCGTCAAATCTTATCGAAAGCCAGGCCTCGGGCCTGCCCGATCTGGCGCTTAGCCGAGCCCGGCAGGCGCACGCCATGCCGCAGGCGGGTCAGGATTTATGGCAGGCACATGCCTGGCATGTCGCCCCACAGGCGAGCCATGAGAACACAGCCACGCTGGCCGAGGTCGTGAAGCCCGTGGCGCCTGCCTTGCCCTATCAGTACATGGGGCAGATGGATGATGCGCCCGGCGGCAATCTGGTGTTTCTGACCGCCGGTAACCGCGTACTCAGCGTCAGCCCAGGTCAGACCATAGAGCAAGTATGGCGGCTGGATAGTGTGGACCAGCGCGCCTTGTACCTGACCTATCTGCCCCTGAACAGCACCGTGGTGCTTAGCAAGACAGCCAAACCGGTGGTGGCACTTGCTCCATCGCCTGACGATCAACCGACCGACCGCTAGCCACGCGATCCTATCCATGAAACCCACAATGAAACCTGTTCGCCTTTCAACGTTCTGCAGCCTGTTAACGCTGACCATGCTCAATGCCTGCGCCTTTGCACCCTGGCCCAAGTCCGAGGTTAAGGGCGATACCCCCGAAACGCGGGTACACAGCGCAGAGGAAAACCTGCAGGCCAAGCCCGAGGCCGCCGTGCCACGCAAGGATATATTGATTACGCAGGAGCAGGCGGTGCAGGAATTGCTGACCGAAGCGGAAAAGCAGCGGAGCGCTGGCCATTTTGTTGAAGCCAACGCCCTGTATGACCGCGTGATTGCGCTTGCCCCCAACAATGTGCGGGCGATTGCCGGCAAGGCCAGCATCACCCGCGAATATGCCCACAGCAAACGGCTGGATCAGGCACGCGCCATGCTGGACAACCAGAATAGCGAGGGCGCCTGGTCGATATTGCGCAATATCCTGATGGAAAACCCGGATAACAAGGAAGCGCAGCAGTTGCAGGCCAGCATACGCGCCAGCCGCGATGTGGCGCAGACGGAGCCGCCACGCCTCAAGCCGCCATTCCAGAAACCGGTGAGCCTGGAGTTTCGCGATGCCAATATCAAGATGGTATTCGAGGCGCTGTCGCGCGCCACCGGCATCAACTTCATTCTGGACAAGGATATTCGCGCCGATGCCAAGGCCACGGTGTATATCCGCAAGGCCTCGATTGAAGATGCCATTGAGATGGTGCTGGCGACCAATGGCCTGCAGAAGAAAGCGCTCACCGAGACCAGCGCACTGATTTTCCCCAATACGCCGCAGAAGGTAAAAGACTACAAGGAGCTGATGATACGCAGCTTTTACCTGACCAATGCCTCGGCAAAACAGGTGGCCTCCACCCTGAAAACCGTGCTCAAGACCAAGGATGTGGTGGTGGACGAGCGGCTTAACATGATCGTCATGCGTGATACGCCGGAGGTGATTCATATCGCCGAGAAACTGGTGGCGGCGAATGACCTGGCTGATCCAGAAGTCATGCTGGAAATCGAGGTGCTGGAAATCAGCCGCAGCCGCCTGCAGGAACTGGGCATTGCCTACCCCAACCAGATTTCGGTGAATAGCCGCATTCCCGTGACCACCTCCACGGCGGGGTCAGGTATTGCGGTCACGTCTACCGTGGCGACTGATTCGCCACTGACGCTGGAAGGCTTGCTCAATCTGAATTCCAGCCGCTTTGATGTCTCGCCCAACCCGGCGGTCAACTTCCGCAAAACCACGGGTGACGTCAATCTTATTTCCAACCCGCGCATACGCGTGCGCAACAATGAGAAGGCCAAGATTCTGGTGGGCGACAAGGTGCCGATTATCACCACGACCTCCACCGCCAATGTCGGTATTTCGGAGAACGTGACCTATATCGATGTCGGCCTCAAGCTGGATGTGGAGCCGCGCATCACGCTGGATGATTTCGTCAATATCAAGATCGGCCTGGAGGTGAGCTCGCTGGGCGACCGCACCACTACGCGCAATGGCGCCACGGTGTATACCATAGGCACGCGCAATGCCAGCACGCTGTTGCGGCTGAAGGATGGCGAGATGCAGATACTGGCCGGGCTGATACAGGATGAAGAGCGCAAAAACGCCAGCAAGCTGCCTGCGCTGGGCGATATTCCCATCCTCGGGCGGCTGTTTTCCAATCAGGAAGATCGCAAGAACAAGACCGAAATCGTGCTGGCGATTACGCCACGCATTCTGGGCAACATCCGGCGGCCCGACGCGGAAATTTCCGAATACTGGTCAGGCACCGAGAATGGCATTTCGGACAAGCCACAGCTGGCAGCGCCTGCTGGCGGTGGCAGCCCGGCTGCCAGTGGACCGGCGGTGGAGTCTACTTCTGAAGCCGTGGCAGCAGATGCCACTGGTGTCTCATCTGAAGATGCTGCCATTGCCCAGCCTGCTCCTGCAGCAGCCAATGCCAGCCAGACGGCGCCCACGGCGCCCGTCAACGCTGTCTCAGCGCCTGCTGCACAACCGGCAGTGGAAGGTGTGGACCTGTCGCGATGAAGTCCCGCGCTGGATTCACGCTGATCGAGATGGTGGTCACGGTGGTGATCGTGTCTATCCTCGCCGCGGCGGCGATGCCGGTGTTGCAGCTCACGCTTAAGCGCAACAAGGAGGCGGAGTTGCGCACCTGCCTGCGGCAGATTCGCGAGGCGCTGGATGCCTACAAACTGGCCTATGACGAAGGTAAGGTCAAGCGCGGGCTGGACCAGTCCGGCTATCCGCCCAGTCTGGATGTGCTGGAGCGCGGCGTGCAGGACCAGACGCGGCCAGACAGGAAAATCATCCGCTTCATCCGCAAGATTCCACGCGACCCTCTCAATCATGATCTGACACTGGCCCCGGCAGACACCTGGGGCAAGCGTAGCTACCAGAGTGAGGCCGATGCGCCCAGCGAAGGCGTGGATGTTTACGATGTGTATTCCAAAAGCCCGCAGCAGGCGATTAATGGAAGCTGGTACCGTGACTGGTAGCAACGGCGCGAGCCGCAAGCGCTTCAAGGGCTTTACCCTGATCGAACTGATGGTGGTGATGACTATCGTCGCCTTGCTGATTGCGGTGGCGGTGCCACGCTATTTTCATAGTGTGGACAAGGCCCGTGAATCCACACTAAGGCATGATCTCAATGTGATGCGCGAAGCCATCGACAAGTTTTACGGGGACCATGAGCGCTATCCGGCCTCGCTGGAGGAACTGGTGAGCCTGCATTATCTGCGCGCCGTGCCACCAGACCCCATCACCGGTTCACGCGAGACCTGGGTGCTGATCGCGCCGGAAGTGAATGTGAATGGTGTGGAGGCGGGCAGTGCGGGGGCGGTGTATGACATCCGTAGCGGGGCGCCGGGCAATGGACGCGATGGAACGGCCTATGCCGAATGGTAGGGCAGCTACGGCCAGCGAATATCGCCGCGGCGAACAGCGCGGATTCAGCTATATCGGGCTGTTGCTGATGATCGCCATTGCCGGTGTTGGCCTTGCTGCGGTGGGCATGCGCTGGCATCACCAGCTGCGTACCGAAAAGGAAAAGCAGCTCTTGTTTGTGGGGCATCAGTACCGGGCGGCGATTGCCAGTTATCAGGCGGCGAATCCCTCGGGTGTCAATATCTACCCGGCCAGTCTGGATGACTTGTTGCTGGACAAACGCTACCCCAACATCAAGCGGCACCTGCGCAAGCGATACGATGACCCGATCACCGGTAGCGCAGAGTGGGGCCTGATCAGGCAGCGCGGACGCATAATCGGCATTTACAGTCTTTCGACGGAAAAGCCCATCAAACAGGCGGGCTTTGCCTCGGATGACCGCGGGTTTAAAGGCGCGAGCCGCTATAGCCAGTGGGTGTTCGGGCAGGAACTGCTGGAGCCGGAGGAGGCCGCCACGCCAGGTGCGGGCGCCACGCGACGCTAAAGCTAGGGCATGCTGGAAATGCGCTGCAACTGGCGATAATGCTGCAGCACGTGGGGCACATAGCGCTGGGTTTCCGCATACGGCGGCACCTGGTAGCCATGCCGTATTACGGCCTGCGGCCCGGCATTGTAGGCGGCGAGCATAAGCGAGATATCGCCATGAAACTGTTGTTTGAGCGATTGCAGATATTGGGCCGCGGCCAGCAGATTTTGCCTGGCATCCAGCGGATCCCGCACGCCATAGCGTCTGGCGGTGGCGGGCATCAGCTGCATCAAGCCGGCGGCACCACGGGGCGACAGTGCCTGCCGATTGCCCCCGGATTCCACATGCATGATGGCGTGCAATAAGGCGGGCTCGATCGCAGTCAGTTTGGCCGCCTGCTGCACGCTGGCGGCATAGGGCAAGCTGGCCTTTGAAAGCGGGGAAGGGCGGCTGGCATGCGATGCTGGATGCCGCGATGCATCTTCGCTGACCAGCACTTCATAACTGGACGCGTTTTCGGGCGGCTGTAAATTGCTGAGCACGATCTCGTCGGCATCATTTTTCACCATGTAGATATCGGCCTCAGCCCGCCATGGCGCCATCAGCAAAAGCAAAAAGATGAGGGTGAGTGAATGCGGCATGCGGCCAGCATATCCACCGGATATGAACAGCGCATGACAGCACAGCGAGCGATCACAATGAATATGGCTGCCGCCACTGGACCATTCTTGTCACCGCTCATTGTTGAGCTGGCGCTTGGCCCCTATGATGAATCAGCTTTCTCACAAAAGCGGCGGCCGGCAGACTGTTTGTTGCTGGCCGCAATCTCGTTTGCTCCCCCAAATCTTCCCGTTTCGTGTGCCCGGCTTGTAAGCCCGGAGTGCAACTGGCAATATGGCACACTTTGGTTTTAAGGTAGTGGTGGGGTTATGAATAATCTGAATTACCGATGGTTGGCAGCTGGTTCTGTGGTCATGATGCTGAGTGCGTGCAGCAGTGTGAAAGTCTGGCCGTTTGGCGGGGATGAGGTCGCGTCTGTGCCAGGGGCACCGGCTAACTCAACCGCCTATGTCTGCGAAAAAAACAGGAAGTTCTATGTACGCATGCTGGATAACGGCGCCACTGCCTGGGTGATCCTGCCTGAGCGCGAGTTCGCCCTGGCTAAATCCGGCAGCTCCTTCAGCAACGGGGTATCGACGCTGACGATCCAGGGGCTAGAGGCTACCTTGGTGGTTACACCTGACAATACCTACAGTGGCTGCAGTGTCCCTGCCCCGGTCAAAAAATAAAACAGCAGCGCAAGGCATAAAAAAAGAGCCATCATCGATGGCTCTTTTGCATTTCAAGACTGCCAGTTAAGGCTTGCAGGAAAACTGCATGATGCGTTTCTGCTCGATCAGGCTTTCTTCCTTGCTGCCAATTTCAAAGCCATTTGGGCAATAGGCCTTGGCTTTTTCATTGCATTTATCCCAGGAGGCAAAGCCGTTACAGTTCACGCTGATCCATTCGCGGTTAGGCTTGGAGTTCGGTGTGCTACATGCCGAGAGCGATGCCAGAATGGCAATCAATAGCATTTTTTTCATGAGGGGTGCTTCCTTTAGCTGATGTGGGCAAATTTGTTACCGCGCGCTGAGCTGGCGCAAATCATCGATAATTTCCTGCGAGTGGCGCGAAGTATCCACGCTTTGGTAGACCTTGGCAATCTGGCCCTGAGGATTAATCAGGAAGGTATAGCGCTTGGCGATTTTGATGATGCCAAGATTGGTTAAGGCGCCATAACTGGCAGCCACTTTGCCATCGGTATCTGACAGCAATGGAAACGGCAGATTGTACTTTTTGGCAAATTTAGCGTGCGACTCGGCATCGTCCACGCTAATCCCCACAATTTTCGCCCCCAGTTTTTCCAGCTGCACCATGTCATCGCGGAAGCTACAAGCCTCCTTGGTGCAGCCCGGCGTGTCATCCTTGGGGTAGAAGTACAGCACCAGCCAGCTCCCCTGGTAATCGTTCAGGCCATGCACGTCTCCCTTGATGCCAGTGAGCGAAAAAGGCGGTGCCGCCTGCCCCACCTGCGGCAAAGGGCTCGCCATGGCAAATGAGCGATAAAGCAGAAAGCCGAGAAACACAAAAGCAGACGCAAGAAGGATTTTCATTGTTAAAGCCCGCGAAACAAAGATATTCATCATAACAAGCCTGACCACGATTTTGTATTTGCAAATTTCCTGCAACGTTTTTTATGCGAAAATAACGCCCTTGCCCTCGTAGCTCAGTGGATAGAGCATTCGCCTCCTAAGCGAAGGGTCACAGGTTCAACTCCTGTCGAGGGCACCAGCATCAATGCACTAACTGCCCATACAAGTTTAAGAGATACCCATCACAGCTATTTGTATGTTCTTCCATTACTCTCACTAAGTCTCGGTAAGTTCATGTCCAAACTGCATATAAGCGAAATCAAAGCCTTCGTTCCTTCGAAAGACTTTGCCTTGTCCAAGCGGTTTTATACCGATATGGGCTTTACCATGACCTCCGAGGGTGGCGGTGTTGCCTGTTTTCAGTGCGATGGCGTGAGGTTTCTGTTGCAGGATTTTTGTGCAGAAGGCTTTGCTGAAAATTTCATGATGCATATCTTGGTCGAGGATGTGGAAGCCTGGTGGCGCCATATTGAGGATAGCGGTGTCGTGAAAAAATACGCGGTTAAAATTTGGCCACTGGAGACGCAATCATGGGGCATGCGCGATTTTTGCCTGACCGATCCCTCGGGCGTTCTCTGGCGTATTGGGCAGGATATAGATTAAACGCAGGCTGGTTTATCTCCGATCGTTGACTCCAACTTGGGCATGGGATTTCATGAGGAGTATGTTGGCGGCATCTCCACGTAAAGTTTTTAAATTCAATCGTTAAAATTTATGGCAAATTATTTTATCTATCATTATGTTGTACTGATGTTATTTGTAATGTCATTTTGGGGTATTGGCGAACTTTTAGTACGTCCATTATCTGCAGTTAAGCACTTGGGTGACATGAAGCATCCTATTATTATCGCCTTGGGGCTAGGATTTTCTATATCAGTGATTCAACTGGTCGCCATATTGGGTTATCTCAATGTAAATAGTCTTCTTTTAATATTTTCCGCAGGCGTTATCTCATCCTGCATCCATGTATTCTTTTTTATAAGAGATAACAGTAAGCGGCGAGAGGCGATTAATAATATCAAGGCTGTTTTTGGATCAAGAAAGTTTTACCTTGTTGCCATTATTCTCTGTCTTTTACCTACGTTGATCAGGCCTTTGGGTCTTCCTGTTGCCTGGGATGAGCTGATGTACCACTTGCCGCATGCCCAGCAATGGATTTTATCGGGAAAACTAACCGCAAATGAATGGATAAGATATCCATGGTTTCCCTATAATTATGAGCTGATCTATGCTGCTTCCATGATCATGGTGGATGATATCGCCCCACATCTGCTGCATGCATTGGCGGGGTGGTTGGTTGCTATCATCGTATATAAAATAGCCAAGCCACATTTCGGCACCTTTAATGCATTAGTTGCGGTACTCATCTGGTTGCAACTTTCCAAATCCTATTACGGCAATGCTTACATTGATATGGGGTTAACCCTGTTCATTGTTTGCGCAACCACAGTATTTTATAGTTGGACAGAAAATACCAAACATCATGCGCTGCTGTATATTTCTGCGTTTTTTATGGGGCTTGCCGCAGGCACAAAGTACCAAGCACTGATGTTTTTGCCTATTTTCTTCTTCATATTGATGGCAAAAAGAGTGAGTCTGGATGTGTTCGTCAAGGTATCGATTATATTCTTGCTACCATGTGCTTACTGGTATCTGCGAAACTTCCTTGTAACCGGAGATCCATTCGCACCCATGGGCGGCAAGATATTCGGATTCTACGACTGGAATGCAGAAGATTTCAGACTGCAATTTGTTGATCTTGATCACGTAAAAAGCTGGCCTGAATGGTTACTATGGGCTGCACCATTTAGCCTGCTCAATAAAAAAATATATTCAAACAGCAAGATGAAGTCCTTGCTAATATTTACGTCATACTCGGTGGGAATCTGGATGCTGATTTCACATTACCCACGCTATTTACTTCCCGTTTATCCTTTTCTGGCTGTTTTCTCTGCTGCTGGTTTCGCTTTTATTGCAATGATTTTCTACCAGAACGTTACCCGGATAATAAACGGCACTATTAACACCGATGAGAATACGAAGAACCGACATATAAAGATAGCCTCTTCTGCTGTACTGGTTTTGTTTATCGTGAATGCATTGCCTGGAATAAAGTCTGCCTTAAAGTCGGTCGCGTGGAATGATGAAAAGCGTCAAGCCATACTCAATAAGAGAATCACTGGCTACGAGGTTCTTCAGTATCAGAATGAACATGCCATAGGTAATACTTATCAATTTGGCATGGAGTATGCGATCTACTACGCCAAAAATCAGACTTGGGGAGATCATTTTGGACCAGGAAGATACCGGGATTTTGCTTCACTTTCGTCAAAAGATTTGCACCAAAAACTGTTGGATATGAAATTTGAAAATCTGATGGTGAATGAATCTGTTTTTAAAGACATCACGACAAAAGAAGAATTCTCTTGTTATTTTTCTGAAACATTCAGGCGTGATCCTGTGGTGTTATACAAGATTAAGCTATCTCGTCAGTGCTGATCTGGGGTTAAAGAGGCAACGCATACAAGGGTAAACTTATTGTTTTTAGATGCTTTTACTATGTATGCGTCTTGTGCCATGATCAGGAACTTTAATAAACCCGCCTTGGAGTTCTCTGGAATTGCTGGGTATGTAGCGACCAAATAATGGATATGTCCGACTCCACTTCGACATCATCACCTGACATTGCTGTGCCATCCATTCGTCTCGCCCAGGCCTTCTGGTATTGGCTCAAGTTGGGCTTTATCAGTTTTGGCGGGCCGGCGGGGCAGATTGCCATCATGCACCACGATCTGGTGGAAAAGAAGCGCTGGATTTCCGACCAGCGTTTTTTGCATGCCCTGAATTACTGCATGGTGTTGCCCGGCCCGGAAGCGCAGCAGCTGGCCACCTATATCGGCTGGTTGATGCATCGTACCTGGGGCGGAATTGTCGCCGGTGGTTTGTTTGTACTGCCATCGTTTTTCATATTGACGGGCCTGGCCTGGATTTACATGGCGTATGGGTCTGTTCCTGCGGTGGCGGGGGTGTTGTATGGAATCAAGCCCGCGGTGGTGGCGATAGTGATGTTTGCGGCCTACCGCATAGGCCTGCGCACGCTTAAAAACCGCGTGCTATGGAGCATTGCGGTGCTGGCGTTTCTGGCCATATTTGTGTTCAAGCTGGCGTTCCCGTTGATTATTGTTTCCGCTGGGCTGATCGGCTATCTGGGCGGTAAATATTTTCCGCTGTATTTCAAGGTGGGTGGGGGCCATGGCCCTGCTGCTGGAAGTGTGGGGCCTGCATTGATAGATGACCATACGCCTGCGCCAGCGCATGCTGTCTTCAGCTGGGCCAGTTTATGGCGGGTGGCGCTGACTGGCTTGGGCCTATGGCTAGTGGCTATGGGCGGCCTGATGGCGGCGTATGGCTGGCATGGGGCGTATACGCAGATGGGCTGGTTTTTTACCAAGGCGGCTTTGTTGACCTTTGGTGGTGCCTACGCGGTGTTGCCTTATGTGTATCAGGGCGCTGTGGAGCATTATCACTGGCTCACCGCCCCGCAGATGATCGATGGCCTGGCATTAGGCGAGACAACGCCGGGGCCGCTCATCATGGTAGTGACCTTTGTCGGCTTTGTGGGGGGATGGGTAAACGAGGTATTTGGCGCAGGCGCCACCGTGGCTTCTGCGTTTGCGGCAGCCGGCATTGTGACCTTCTTTACCTTTCTGCCTAGCTTTGTGTTCATTCTGCTGGGCGGGCCGTTTATCGAGACTACTCATGGCAAGCTGAAATTTACCGCGCCACTCTCGGCGATTACGGCAGCAGTGGTCGGCGTGATAGTCAATCTGGCGGTGTTTTTTGCGTATCACGTGATGTGGCCGCAAGGGCTGGATGCCGGTGTGGATTGGGTTGCCTTGCTGCTAGCGCTGGCTGCGGTGCTGGCTATTTTTCGGTTCAAGGTTGGCGTTATCCCGGTGATTCTGGCGTCTGGCCTGCTGGGCATGTGCCTGAAACTCGCATCAATCTGACCTGCTCCATATTGCTTTCAGCGAGTTTGGTGGCGATTAAGCGCAACCTATACTCTCTAGTGCAGTCCTACCTGAGTAAGTACCTCTTTCCTGGTTTTTCTAGCGTAGTAACTTCTCAAGGTATTCCCACATGAAGCGTTTTTTCACTTTCCTCGGCTTGTGCTGTTGCATCAGCCTTTCCGTTAGCAGCGCCCAGGCAGAGCCTCGTCCCAAGATCATGGCGCTGGATTTTCAGCTGAATGACATGACGGATATCCCGAATGCCCCGGAAGAGCTGGAGCGCATAGCGCTGCTCTCGTCAGCGTTTCATGAAAAGCTTGCCGGGAAGGATATTGACCTTGTCCCGCCGAATGAGGCGATCAAGGCGGCCATGGCAAGCCAGTCGGCTACCTATCTTTATAACAACATCGAGAATGCAGCAAAACTGGCAGAGGGAAGTGGGGCAGATTATCTGCTGATTGGTGTGGCTTTGAAGCCAACCTATCTCTTTGTGTACCCGAGATTGCTCTTGGTGGATATCAAAACCCATCAAGTGCTCATGTCCAAATCCTCGCAGCTGGAAAGCTCCTGGACTGATCGCAACACGACCATACGCACTGCAGCCAACCTTGCCCAGGTCGTCAAAGACAGGCTATTGAAACTGGAGAATGCAGAGTAAGGTATACCTCGCTTGCGGGCGTATCGACGAGTCAGGCTGACGCGGTCGTATTGTACTGAAGTACAGGTGTACCACGGTACAATGGTCGCCCTATCGCTCGTTCCCTAGAATGGCTTCCAACAATCATTCAACAACGGGGAACGAAAATCATGAATAAATTCAAAATCGGCTTGATGGTGGCGCTGGCTGTATTCAGCCTGAATGCTTCTGCTACCAGCTTCAAGTATGGCAAGGGTGAGAACCATGACCGCGATGGCAAATACAGCACATCAAAGGATGGCTGTTACGTCTGTGATCCAGACAACAGCATTTTCGGTTCGGATTTCAAGGATGGCAAAAGCACGCAAACCTTCAAGAACTTTATCCCTGACACTGATGCCACCTTCACGGCAGTTGGCGGCAAGTTCGAGAAGAAAACCCAGGACGGCTACACCGGTGTAGGTATTTCTGGCAAGACCGCTGGTGAAATCGATATTGGCGAGCGCATCGATGTATCGTTCACCAAGAACATCATCATCACCAACATCACGCTGGGTCTGCTGTTTGATGGTCCTGAGTACGGCGATGTGAATGAAAAGGCCAAGATCACGGCGACTTTCTTGGACGGTACCAAGTCTGACTTCTTCCTGACAGCGACGGGTCTGAAGACGGCAACCTGGACAGGTCCTGGTACCGTGAGCAACATCAGTGAAGCCAGCTACGGCGAAGGCGCACTGTGGGCAATTGCCAATCCGTTTGGTGACAAGCAGGTGAGCGCACTGTCCTTTACTGCTGTATTGGGTACATGTGGAAGTGGTGCATGCAACAACCAGTCTGACTACGTTCTGCACTGCATTTCGGCCGTACCAGAGCCTTCTACCTACGCCATGATGATGGCAGGCATTGCAGCTGTTGGCTTCAGTGCTCGTCGCAAGGCTAACAAGCAAGCGTAATCTGGCAGTAAGTACAAATAAAAAAGGCTCCCATGTGGAGCCTTTTTTATTTACGCGATTTATTAATTACGCATTACATCTCACATTAACTCGCAGCGATCAATAGCTGCTGCCACTGTTTTCTTTCTGCATATCGCGCGACTTGTTGGCTTTGCTTTCTGTTTCGGATTTCTTTTTCAGCTTTTGAATGTCATTGCCACTGCCGGTAGATGTGCCATCTTGAGAGGGGTGCTTGGCGTTATGGTCTGCATTGTGGGGCTTTTCCATTTGTTCTGGTGGTGTCGTCGTAGTGGAGTTGCCTTGGGTGGATTCTGCGAACGAAATGGTGCTGCTCACAAGCAGCATTACGCTGCATAGCATGCTGACAATAAGTTTCATGATGATCTCCTTGGTAGTTTGTAGTTATTACTTGGTGCACCTTCAAGGTAAGGGATGGCCCCTGGTGTCAGCATCCGCTAATGGCTTAATTCCATGTAGGAATTATTGACGCGGTGGGCTTCTGTCAGTGCTTTCTGACATCAAAATCAGGGCTTGACCGATCATGCTTGCATCGATGCATAAGCAATAATCTATGCAACCAGTCCCGCGCATGGTTCGCGCCATGGGGCGGCTGATTTATCCACATCTACTTTATCCATATCTACTAGGGGTTAGCATGTCAAAGTCCGGGGTTGCACGCGAGGATGTCATTGATTTTGTAATGAGCTGCGAAAATGTGTTTCGCTTGGGTATTTACGAAAAAAGACGTCTCGATGAACTGGATGCGTTTGCCGTGCAAAAAAAGATGGCGCACTATCTGCGCTTGGCTACCGATCCGCGCCTGCTAAGGATTTATCCTGAGGCGGCAGCAAAACAAAAATGCATATTGATTGATCTGGATGCGATGCCTTGCGCCTATGTAATGGAAGTGCTGGGGCAGTGGAGTTCACGTGCTGTGGCTTCAAAAGTGGCCGTGGAAGTGAGCGTGGCGGGCGAACTGGTATTGAATACCCGGCCGCAAGTCGTCACCACAGGCAAGCCACGCCGACGCGTTACGGCAACTTCTGTCGCCCTCTAAGACAAGGATTCACGTGAGCAGGCAATAACCATGCATTCCAACCGCAGCGCGCATTAGCCCAAGCGGTGCATCAACAAAAACAAGATAAAAGGTAAAGACGGATGATAACTTTTTCGACAGATCGTTATAGTGATATCAGCATGTTCAACGAGGTTGCGCATCAGGTTCTGAGTGTGATCGGGCACAGTGGTACGGTGCCCGGGGCGATATTGGCCGAAGACGTGCCTGCAGCCCTGCAACGATTGAAACAGGCAACCGAAGGCGATACCGAAGTGATCGCAGGTGCGGACGATGGAGATGACGGTGGTGAGAGCGCGGGTGTTAGTCTCAAGAATCGAGCACTGCCATTGATTGCGCTATTTGAATCCGCCCAACAAAATAAAAGTAACGTCATGTGGCGCTGATTCTCGTGATTTCGCCAACCTTGTTTCATCCTTGAAAATTCATTTCTTCCGACCTCCTTCATAAGCGATTTGTCTTAGCATTAACCCGGTTATAACGACTAGACTATACTGTCTAGACTAAACGACGGCATTGCGCTAATCTTTGGACGGTTTACCCAGTGCCTGGCGTGGCAAGTACAAGGGAATGTAGAGATGAAAACCGGATTTCAACAGGCGAGACAGCCTGGCCAGAGTGAGATGCAAGCGTTAATCGGGCTTTTGAATGCGGGGCATATGCCGCAGGCGGAGGCGACGGCGAGATCCATGTTGCGTCAATATCCACAGACGCTGATGTTGCACAATGTGCTCGGCATCGCATTGGAGTCGCAGCAAAAATACGCCGATGCAGCAGCCAGTTATCGAAGTGCGATTGCGCTTGAACCCAAAATCGCTGAAATACATTTCAACCTTGGCGTGGTACTGGGGCATTTGGGCCGCATGGACGAGGCCATTGCTTCCTATCGCAAAGCCATCTCCCTGAAACCTGATCTTGCAGTTGCTTATTTCAATCTGGGCTTTGCCTTGCAAACCCTGGGGCGTTATGAAGAAGCCATCCCCAGTTATCGTAAAGCGGCGGCCATGCAGCCCACGTTTTATGAAGCACATGGCAATCTGGGCACGGTGTTGCAGAAGCAGGGCAAGATGGAAGATGCCATTGCCAGCTACCGCAAGGCGCTCGAAATTCATGCAGACCCGCGTGGTTACTTTAATCTCGCCACCGCATTGCGCGATCATGGACAGCTGGACGATGCCGTAACGGCATACCGCTCGGCGCTGCGCATGCAGCCTGATTATGTTGATGCCTGGAACAACCTGGGTGAGGCACTGCGCGATCAGGGCAATATGGATGAGGCAGTCAAAGCCTATCAGCATGCCTTGAGTCTGGATGCAGCGCATGCTGCCGCCAACTACAATCTGGCCGAGTTTTTATATCTTGCGCGTGAATATGCCCAGGCAATACCTTATTTTGAGCGCTCGCAGTTGGGTGATTGGCAAGAGCGCATCCTGTACTGCCTTTATAAATCCGAGCAGTTTGATGCATTCAAGGCGCGTTTGCCCCAGGTCATGGGCGATACCCATGCCTCGCCTTTCCTGGCGACCTTGTCTACGCATTACGCAACCAACTTTGGCGTGCCAGATCCCTATCGCTTTTGCCCGCAGCCCATGGAGTATGTGTTCCATAGCCGCATCGCTCCTCTGGCCGAGCAGGACAGTAGTTTGCTGAATGCGCTATTGAAAGATATTACTCTCACCGAAATTGCCGAGCGCAAGCAGGGCCGGCTGCATCATGGCATACAGTCGGCGGGCAATCTGTTCAAGCGCTCCGAAGCTTCTTTCAAAACCCTGGCGCAGCTGATCAAACAGCAAGTACAGGCATTCCGTGAGCGCTATGCCGGGCAGGATTGCGAATTGATTGAAGGCTTCCCGGATGACATCGAGTTCACCAGTTCCTGGTACGTGAAAATGCAAAAAGGCGGGCATCTCACCTCGCATATCCACGAGATCGGCTGGCTCAGTGGCTGTGTTTACCTGGCAATTCCTAAGGAAAAGCTGGGAGAGCATGATGGCAGTATCGAGTTCAGTACGGATGGGGACGAATACCCACGCCAGCATGATGATTTCCCGGTGAAGGTGATTGCGCCGCAAGTGGGCGATATTGTGCTGTTCCCGTCTTCACTCTTTCATCGCACCATCCCGTTCAGTTCCAATGAAGAGCGTATTTGTGTCGCTTTTGATATCAAGCCCAAGGTCGCCAAGGTGGGGGCCGCCGTCACCATGACCGTGGCCTGGATGGCGATCACCTTCGCCGATATCCTTGAAGTAGGGGTTGTCTCACTGCGATATGCCATATAAACAACGGTGAGCATAAAAAAAGCCGGGGAACATTCCCCGGCTTTTTTTATGCATGCAAATCCGCTTACACCTTTTTGCCGCCTGGCCCGGCCAGATACCAGACAATCAGACCCAGGACCGGGAATACCAGCACACCCAGTATCCACAACAGTTTGGCGACAGTATCCGCTGAACTTTGCGCAATTTTGATAATGGCAAAAATGTCGGCGATCAAAATCAGAATTCCGATGATGCTGCTCAATTTATTTCCCCTTTTTTGTAAGTGTTGGTGCCAGTCATCATAAGCATAAGCCAGTGTAGTAGCTATCGGCTTCTATCCTATGTCCTTGTAGGACAGAAAAGGACAGCTGTTATGTGGCTTTTAGGCCACGACGGCATCGCAAGCTGTTGTTTTGATATGTGACGGGCTTCACGGATTAGACATGTTTTTTGTTGTGTTTCTGCAACAAGTCCCAACTCTTTACTTTATTTAACAAATGGTAATCGTTATCATTAGCGATAAATTGCAAGCCACGATATTTAGCCAGCGATCCCCTCTATAAAAACTATATTTAGGATTTGATTCTATGCGTTCGTTGAAAGAGCCGATGATGTCCCATTTGGCTAAAACAAAAACGGTGGTTTCGCCGTGTGCTGCATCTCAAATTTTCCCTCTAGGCGCTATTGTTGCTGCCTTGTTCCTCAGTTCAGGTGCTTATGCTGCCGATGTAGCTTCTCCTGAGGCTGCCGCTTCGAAAGAAAAGTCATCTGAAGAGCAGCAGGTATTACCTGAGGTTGCCGTCAATGCCTCCAAAGAAAAAGCAAAAGAGGACGGCTATCAGGCAACCAAGACCCGTGTGGGGAAAGTGCTGCAGGATCCTCAGGACGTACCGCAGGCTATTACTACTGTCACTCGCAGCCTGATGACTGACCAGCAGGTTGGTTCCTTGCGAGAAGCATTGCGTAACGTTTCAGGTTTGACCTTTAACGCAGGCGAGGGTGGTCGCGCTGGCGACAACATGATGCTGCGTGGGTTCTATACTTTTGGTGATATTTATCTGGATGGTATTCGCGATACAGCGCAATACAATCGTGAGACATTCAATCTTGAGCAGGTCGATGTATTGCGCGGTTCAGCTGCGATGCTTTTTGGTCGTGGGCAGGCAGGTGGTGTGATCAATCAGGTCAGCAAAATGGCCAAGCTGGAAGATGCGAATAAAGTTTCGGCTAGTCTTGGCGATTATGGCTACCAGCAATACACCGCTGATCTTAACAAGACACTGGGTGAAACCGTGGCATTGCGCGTAAATGTCATGGATCGTACCGAGGAAGCCACTCGCCAGAATAAGGCTGCTGGCGATAGACCAGAATTGAACCGTAAAGGCATTGCGCTCAGTTTGGGGATGGGGATAGGCACGGATAACGAGCTGTATCTTAATCATATTTATACCCAAACCCGCGATGTTCCCGATTTCGGTATCCGTTTTGCCAACGGCAAGCCTGTGAGCCAGTACTACGGAACCTTCTGGGGAACCAACGCCAACTTTGACGACAGTGATACGCGTGTTTCCACGGCTATTTTCACCCATAAATTTAACGAAAAGACACAATGGCGTACTCAGGTTCGTCAGGGCTCATATCAACGTGCATATTGGGTAAAAACGCCGCCTAATGGAACAAGTCCGGCGCTGCCTGCTGCCAATGCAAGTGTCGGCGGTAACATCGCGCGTACACTGGATTACCAGACGTTTACCGTGCAGTCTGATTTTTCTACAGAGCTGGAATTAGCCGGAATGAAGCACGAGGTTCTGTTCGGGGTTGAGTATTTGCACGAAGACTCCTATCGCCAGAGTTTGCAAGGCTTGGTTGATGCAAACGGTAATCCTTATTACCGCTCAAGTGCAGTAGTTCAAACAGGTAATAAAGGCCTGAATAAATTCAAGAGCGATAGCCAGGCAGTTTATATTCAGGATTCGATAGAGTTTGTTCCTGACTGGAAACTCCTGTTGGGTGTCCGTCGCGATCGCATGGACGCAGACTATTTCCGTACTACGCGTACAAATGCTGCCACGGTTAACCCGGCAACCTATGATGATCTCAATTCTAGTCTGACCTATAGTGAGAACAGTTATCGTACGGGCTTGTCCTGGCAGCCAACCCCTACCGCACATTATTACTTGAGCTACAGTGACTCTTTCAGCCCAACAGCTGACCTCTATCAACTGACTACTACCCCTTATCCTGCTGAAAAGAGCAAAACGACAGAGCTTGGCGCCAAATGGCTGTTCTTTGATGGTGACTTAGCTTTCCGTACTGCTCTCTACCGCGCAGACAAGGACTGGGAGCGGAATACTGACCTTGAGTCATCCGCTGCGATTTTGACGCGCAAGCGCCGTACTGACGGATTGGAGTTTGAACTTGCCGGCCGTATTACCAGTAATTGGGAAGTGTTTGGTGGCGTTGCATTCATGGATTCACGCATCCTGAAGGTGGCCAACAATACTGATCCTGTTTCGGGTGTTGTGACATACGCGGATCCACGATTTGAAGGCGAGCGCTCCCGCAATACCCCACCGATGACCGCTAATTTCTGGACAACATACAGTTTTCTGGGAAATTGGAGAGTTGGTGGCGGGTTTGAAGCCAAGGGCGAGCGATATGGCTATGTGCCAAGCAATGCCGTCGGCCCCTTCGTGAATGGCGAGTTCCGCCCCAACAGTATCCCGGGCTATACTCGCTGGGATGCAATGGTGAGCTATGAAGAGAAGCGCTGGGCGGTGCGTTTGAATGTGAAGAACCTGTTCAACAAGGAGTACTACGATGCCTTGTATGACAACGGTGGCTTGGTGGTTCCTGGTAACCGTCGTATCGCGATCCTGACCACCGAAATCAAGTTCTAAGTGGTTGTGGTTTGAATGTGGGTCAGGTCATGGGTATCATGGCCTGGCCTTTTTCTATTAAGCGGAAATCATGCTATTACATATCCCCCAGGTGCTGAATTCTGCTGAGTTGCTTGAATTGCGCAAGCTGCTTGCCTCTGCGAATTGGGCCGACGGCAAAGTCACCGCCGGCACCCAGTCTGAGCAGGTCAAACGCAATATCCAGCTACCGGAAACCTCCGCAGAGGCGGAGCAGGCGCGGCAGATCGTGCTCAAGGCGCTTAGTCGCAATGCCTTGTTTTTCTCTGCAGCATTACCCAAGAAAATCTATCCGCCATTGTTCAATCAATACCGCGAAGGTATGGATTTTGGTGCGCATATTGATAATGCGGTGAGAACCCACGCCATCTCTGGCATGCACGTGCGTACCGATATTTCCTGCACCTTGTTTATTGCCGACCCGGAGAGTTACGAGGGTGGGGAGCTGGTGATTGAAGATACCTACGGTCACCAGATGGTCAAGCTGCCAGCAGGCGATATGGTGCTGTATCCCGGCACCAGTTTGCATCATGTGCGGCCCGTTACCCAGGGCTCGCGTCTGGCGAGTTTTTTCTGGATACAAAGCATGATCCGCGAAGATGCCCAGCGCACACTGCTGTTTGATATGGATGCCGCGATTGCGACCCTGCGCGAACAAGTGGGGGATAACGCGGCCGTTATACGATTAACCGGCAATTACCACAACCTGATCCGGATGTGGGCCGATACCTGAGGAGTTAATATTTGATGAAATTACGTACATGGAGCCTGGGTGCTCTTCTGCTGTTGTCGACCATGCATGCCTGGGCGGCGGCCAATTGTCCTGCTTACCCCAAAGAGGAGTGGGCATCTGAAGATACCTTGAAACAAGCATTGGCGGATGAAGGCTACAAGATCAAGAAATTCAAGATTGATGGCAATTGCTACGAAATCTACGGCTGGAACAAGGAAGGCAAAAAGGTCGAGATTTATTTCGACATGAAAACCTTCGCCATCATTAAAGCGGAAGTGGAGCGTTAAGCTTGCGTGACGGGGCTGTCTGGCCTTGGTTCGTGAGGCTGACCCACTGGCTGGTGGCCGCTATCGTCGTGGTGAACTGGTTTAATGAAACCGGTGAGTGGCATCGCAATTTGGGCTATGCCGCGGTGAGTATGGTGGTTGCCAGGGTCATGTATGGCCTGTTGACTTCCGTCCAGATCGCACGCTTTTATTGGCCGGGTGGCAGGCAGCTGAGCATGCATATCCAATCCATCATGCATGGACGGGCGGAGCATCATGTGGGGCATAATCCCCTCGGGCAATGGGCGGTGTATCTGATGTGGCTATTGCTCGCCATGCTGGCCCTGACAGGTTGGGTAAGCCGTACCGATTCATTTTGGGGTGAGGATTGGCCGGTTGTCTGGCATGGCTATTTGTCCTCTTGCCTGCAGGTCCTGGTGCTTGTGCACGTGGCTGCGGTGTTGCTGATGTCCCGCATTCAGCGCACCAATCTCATTAAAGGCATGCTCCTGCGCAAAAAAATGTAAATGTCCACGCCTGCGTCTGGCGGCCTCTTCCCGATAGCAGCCGGGCACGTTAGTTTATGCACCTCTTTTTCGTTGATATTTTTCCCATGCAAAAAACACTCGCACAACAAAACGCACAACGCGGCCGTACCCTCCGCCTGTTAAGAAAAATCCATGGGTGGCTTGGCCTTTGGGGCGCTGTATTGGGGCTCTTGTTTGGCACCACCGGGTTTTTGCTCAACCATCGGGCTGTCATGAAAATTCCTGCCGCCCAGATGGAAGAAAGTGAAATCCAGCTCAGCATGCCGCAGCCTTATCCGCAAAATGCGAAAGCGTTTACCGCGTTTGTGCAGCAGGCGCTGGACATTCAACATGATCCATTGCAACGCAAGCCACGCAAAGGCGAGAAAGACAAGGGCGCGCAAGGGGCGGTGATGCGCGAAAAAGGCGAGCATGACGCACGCTTCATGGGGCGCGACATGTCGCAACCTGCGAAATGGGAAGTGGAGTTTCGCATGCCGCAAATGCGTATTCGCGCCGAGTATATTGCCGGGAATCAGTTTGCGACCATTCATCGTGAAGATGCCAATGCCTGGGCATACATCATGAACATGCACAAAGGGGTGGGGGCCAATGTGGCCTGGGTGTTGCTGGCAGATACCATCGCAGGTGCCATGATCGTGCTTTCGATTACCGGCGTATTGCTGTGGACCAAAATGCGTCAATCGCGTCTGGTCATGGCAGGCCTGATTAGCGCTTCACTGGTAGCCACTATCTGGGCTGCGCTTGGCATGTTGTAGCGCAGCTTAACCTTTGCAGGCTGTATCCCAGCCTGACTGAAAAAGCACACAATTTTTGGGCGTGTGCTTTTTTTATGCCTGCGTTCAAGGCCACTTATTCATGTGCAAGAAATGCGATGCAATCCATTCAGCGATTGCCAGTAGGGGAAAATCTTTACTACAATTTACAATTGTAAACAATTCTCAATATCACAACAGGTAAAGATTTCCCCATATGCATGCTCACGCGATTCCTTGCTTTCCCGTTAAAACCCTCTGTCTGATGCTGGCGGCATTGCCTGCCATTGCCTATGCAGAAGAAGCCACCACGACTCTGCCGCAAGTGGAGGTCACGTCCAATAAAGTGACCGAACCCGCCAAGACCGATGGCTATGTCACCAAGTCCAGCACCACGGCCACCAAAACCAATACACCGCTGAAAGACGTACCGCAGGCCGTGACCGTGGTCAGCCAGTCGCAAATCAAGGATCAGGCCATCCGCAGCATGGAAGATGCCATACGCTACACTCCGGGAGTGGGCATGGCGCAGGGCGAGGGCAATCGCGATACGGTTGTATTCCGTGGCAATGCCAGTACAGGTGACTTTTTCCTCGATGGCGTCAGGGATGATGTTCAGTACTACCGGGATTTTTATAACATTGAAAGCGTGGAAGTATTGCGCGGCGCCAATGGCATGATCTTTGGGCGTGGCGGCGCTGGGGGTGTGGTTAATCGCGTCAGCAAGGAAGCTGGCTGGGATCCCGTGCGCGAGATTTCGCTGCAAGCGGGTTCATATGACCAGCGTCGCGGCAGCATTGATATCGGGCAGGCCATCAATGAAGCGGCGGCTTTCCGCCTGAATGCGATGGTAGAGAATGCCGATAGCTACCGCGATGGCGTGTCATTGCGCCGTTACGGCATCAACCCGACTGTGACACTGTTCCCAACTGAGAAAACCAAGGTCGTGCTCAGCGCGGAGTATTTCACCGACCACCGTACCGCAGACCGGGGCATTCCTTCACAAAATGGCCGGCCTTTTGCCACCAACGAATCGAATTTCTTCGGCAATGCCGCCAAGAGCCCCACGGAAATTGAAGCCCAGAACTACAGCGCACTGATCGAGCACAGCTTTGACAACGGCGTGTTGTTGAGAAACCGGACGCGCTATTCCGACTTCGACAAGTATTACCAGAACGTGTTTGCCAACAGTGCAGTGGATGCCAGCGGCAACTACACCGTGGCGGCCTATCGCGATGATACCCAGCGCGAAAATCTGTTCAACCAGACCGACTTGCTCTATACCCTCAAGCAGGGCGCGGTCACACACAAGCTGTTGGTCGGCATGGAGCTTGGCCGGCAGGACACCGATAACGTGCGCTACAGACCCAACTCCACCGGCACACTGACCACGACGCAGTCGGCGCAGAATCCTGTATTCAATGGCCCGATTAGCTTTACCAACCTGCAAACCCGCAACCGCAGCCAGGTGGATGTGGCCGCGTTTTACCTGCAGGATCAGATTATCCTGAACCCGCAGTGGCAAGTGATTGTGGGCGCGCGTCTGGATAAATTCGATGTCGATTTCAAGAACCAGATATCTGGTCAGAAAATCAAATCCGACGACGATCTTTTCTCGCCGCGTGCGGGCCTGATCTACAAGCCTGTTGAGCCTGTCTCGCTGTATGCCAGTTACAGCCAGTCCTATGTGCCACGCGCAGGCGACCAGCTGACCTCGCTGACAGTAGTCACCAGCACCTTTGACCCGGAAAAATTCAAGAACACCGAAGTCGGTGCCAAGTGGGAAGTAAAACCGGGGCTGGAGATCAATGCGGCCATTTTCAAACTGGAGCGTACCAATGTCGCAGTTTCGACCAGTGCAACCACCTCAGCGCTGGTCGATGGGCAGGATACCAAGGGCTTTGAACTGAGTGCCCTGGGCCGCATCACCGACAAGTGGAATGTGATTGGCGCCTATACCCTGCAAAAGGCCGAGCTGGTCGACACCACCAGCGTCGGCGCCAACGGTGCCAGCGCCCCCAATACGCCACGCAATACCTTCTCCCTATGGAACCGCTACGACATCAATGAAACCTGGGGTGTCGCGCTCGGCGCCATCAGCCGTAGCGAGATGTACACCTCGTTTGACAACACCGTGCAGCTGCCCGGCTACACGCGGTTTGACGGCGCGGTTTACGCCAAACTCGATAAAAACCTGCGCCTGCAGGTCAATATCGAGAATATCCTGAACAAGGAGTATTACCTGTACGCCCACAACAATAACAACATCACGCCGGGTTCACCGACGGCGGCGCGTGCCACCCTGATCTACAATTTCTGATCGGGTGTTCTGTTCTGGCAGGCGCGAGGGCCTGCCAATAAAAAAAGCACACGCTTTTCCACATGTGCTTTTTTGTTGCCTGCAAATGGAGCGGGGTTTAACGCTTGCTTTCCAGCTCTTCCCAGCGCTGCATGGCGGCATCGATGGCTGAAGCCAGCTCATCCAGCCGCGCTTGCAGGGTTTTGACCTGCTCGGGGTTTTCGCGGTAAAGGTCCGGGCTGGCGAGCGATACATTGATCTCGGCCTGTTCCTTTTCCAGCTGCTCAATACGGCCGGGCAGCTCTTCCAGTTCGCGGTTTTCCTTGAAGCTGAGGCGATTGGCCGCCGGTTTGGCCGCGGCAGATTTTGCAGCGGCGGGCGCGCTGGCAGCCCGGGTTTTCTCGGCAGCCAGGTTGGCTGCCTGCTGTTGCTTGTAGCGATACCAGTCGTCATAGCCGCCGCCAAACTCATCCAGTACGCCGTGGCCTTCAAACGCAATCACCTGGGTGACGGTGTTTTCCAGGAAGGCTCTATCATGGCTGACCAGAAACAGCGTGCCTTCAAACTCCTGCAGCAGGTTTTCCAGCAGCTCCAGCGTGTCGATATCCAGATCGTTGGTCGGTTCGTCCAGCACCAGCACATTGGCCGGGCGCGCAAACAGGCGCGCCAGCAACAGGCGGTTGCGCTCGCCACCGGAGAGCGATTTCACCGGCGAGCGCGAGCGCTGCGGCGGGAACAGAAAGTCTTCCAGATAACTGATGACATGCTTGCGCTCATTGCCGATCTGCACGAATTCGGAGCCGGGGCTAATGGTGTCGGCCAGCGTGGCTTCCTCATCCAGCTGCTCGCGCATCTGGTCAAAATACGCCACGTTGAGGTTGGTGCCGCGTTGGATGGTGCCACTATCGGGTTCCAGCTCGCCCAGTATCATCTTGAGCAGGGTGGATTTACCCGCGCCATTCGGGCCCAACAGGCCGATGCGGTCGCCGCGCAGAATGCGCGTGCTGAAATCCTTGACCAGCACCTTGTCGCCATAGGCTTTGTTCACATGCTCCAGCTCGGCCACCAGCTTGCCCGAGCGTTCGCCACTATCCAGCGTCAGCTTGACGTTGCCCTGGCGCTCACGGCGCGCAGCCCGCTCCAGACGCAGCTGTTCCAGACGTCGCACGCGACCTTCATTGCGGGTACGGCGTGCCTTGATGCCCTGGCGTATCCAGGCTTCTTCCTGCGCCAATACCTTGTCAAACTTGGCCGCATGCGTGGCTTCTACCGCCAGCAGCTCTTCCTTTTTCACCAGGTACTGGGTGTAGTTGCCAATAAAATCCGTGAGATGGCCGCGGTCCAGCTCCACAATGCGGGTCGCCAGACGATCCAGGAAGCGGCGATCGTGGGTAATGAACAAGACGCTGCCCTGAAAGCCGAGCAGCAGTTCTTCAAGCCATTCAATCGCGGCAAAATCCAGGTGGTTGGTCGGTTCATCCAGCAGCAGCACTTCCGGCTCTGCGACCAGGGCACGGCCCAGCGCCACGCGCTTGCGCCAGCCGCCGGAGAGGGTGGAGATCAAGGCATCGGGGTCTAATTCCAGACGGCTCAGCGCTGCATCCACTTTGCTCTGCGACTGCCAGCCCTGACGCGCATCGAGTTCGTGTTGCAAGACTTGCATGCGGGCCATCAGCTGATCGAGGTCGGCATCGGGGTTGCCCATGCTGTGCGATACCTGATGGTATTCCAGCAGAATTTTCTGCAGGTCGCCCAGGCCTTCGGCCACGGCTTCAAATACGGTGTGGGTCGGCTCCAGTACTGGTTCCTGCGGCACATAGGCCACACGCGCATTGGGCGCGCGCCACAGGGTGCCGTCGTCCAGTTTGCTGTCTCCAGCAATGACTTTCAGCAGGCTGGATTTGCCAGCCCCGTTGCGGCCAATAAGGCCGACACGTTCACCGGGGTCCAGCTGAAAATCGGCGTGATCAAGAAGAGGGTAATGTCCATAAGCCAGGCTGGCTTGGTCGAGCGTGATATAAGGCATGCCGCATTTTAACAGGTTGCAGCGCGCATGCGCCTGTTGCGGCGATGTTTGCCACGGTAATTTACAGCTTGCCGTGCAGTTGCTCGGCTAAAAAATCGACAAACAGGCGGATGCGGGCCGGGATATGGCAACGGCTGTGATAGATGGCATGCAATGGTTTGCTGTCAGCTACATGGCAACCAGCAAGAATTTCAACCAGGCGGCCGACACGCAGGGCTTCGGCCACATGGAAATAACTCATGCGGCTAATGCCCATATCTGCCAGTGCCATTTGTAGCAACGTCTCGCCATTATTGGCCTGGAGGTTGCCGCGCACAGCCACGCTTTGCTGGCTGCCATCGGGCAGGCGAAAGCGCCACTCACTCAGACTATGACTAAAGTTGAAATCGAGGCAGTTATGGCGGACGAGATCAGAAGGCGTTTGCGGCGTGCCATGGCGCGCAAGATAAGCCGGGGTGGCTACCAGCAAATGCCGACTATCTCCCAACTTGCGCGCTACCAGCCCGGAATCCTTGAGTGCGCCGTGGCGGATGGCAATGTCGGTGCGTTCTTCCAGCAAGTCGATCAATGTATCAGTCAGGGTGAGGTCGATAGTGACTTCTGGGTAACATTTGAAAAACGCAGGCAAGGCGGGGATCAGCACATGATGACCGAATGAGAGTGAGGCATTTACCCGAAGATGGCCGCGGGGTGCATCGTTTTGTGGGGCGATACGGTTCTCGGCTTCTTCCATGTCGGCCAGCAGCTTTAAGCAGCTCTCATGAAACAGCTGACCCTCTGGTGTCGGGTGTAGTTGCCGCGTCGTGCGGTTGAGCAGGCGGATAGCGACACGTTGCTCTAGCCGCGCGATCAGTTTGGCGACAGCTGAGGGCGTCAAATCCAGTTGGCGCGCGGCGGCAGAAAAACTGCCCGACTGTACGACTTGGGCAAACACCAGCATTTCTTTCCAGCGATTAACATTCATGGATGAAGTAAACCATTTAGTGGCAGGGTGATTTGTGAAATGAATTCATAACAGATTGTCATCTTGCCTGTCTACTGGCCGGCCCGGTTTTCACGCACCATTCTGCTAATCAAGTTTAAGCAGGAGATGCAGCATGCCTTTAGCTATTTATGCCCTCACTATTGGGTCTTTCGGAATAGGCATTACCGAATTCGTGATCATGGGCTTATTGCCTGAGGTCGGGCGCGACATGGGAGTAACGTTATCGCAGGCGGGCTATCTGGTCAGCGGCTACGCGCTAGGCGTAATGATCGGTGCCCCTTTGATGATAGGCGTTACTGGCCACATGGCACGCAAACACGTATTACTGTGGCTGATGGTGATTTTTACCATTGGCAACCTGGCCTGTGCCATGGCACCAGAATATTGGAGTCTGCTATTGGCGCGTGTCGTTACCTCCTTCGCGCATGGGGCTTTCTTCGGCATAGGCTCCGTGGTGGCCACCAGTCTGGTGCCGCGTGAAAAGCAGGCTTCAGCCATTGCCCTGATGTTTACTGGACTCACCCTCGCGAATGTGCTTGGCGTGCCACTGGGCACTTGGGTGGGACAGCTCTATGGTTGGCGCACAACCTTTGCGCTGGTCACGGTCGTTGGCGTGCTGGCCGTGATGACGATAGGCCTGCTATTACCGCGAGATTCCCGCCCCAGCACTGCCCCAAGCTTTGCCAATGAGTTGCGCGTGCTCAGGCAACGCCAGGTGATGCTCGGCCTGGGCATGACAGTCTTCGGCTTTGGCGGCCTGTTTGTTGTGTTTACCTATATCACCCCTGTTCTTACCAGCCTGGCAGGGTTTCCCGCGCAGGCGGTCTCTCCCATTTTGCTGGTATTTGGCGTGGGGCTGGTACTAGGTAACTGGGCGGGCGGTAAAGCCGCTGATCAACGGCTGATGCCGACATTAATCGGCACTATTGCCTTGTTGATGTTGTGCTTGCTGGGGTTTGGATGGGCCATGCAATCTCAGGTGATGACCATAATCGCCGTCGGATTGCTAGGGGTGGTGTCGTTCGCGACCGTTCCCGCCATGCAGATGCGCGTGCTTGAAAAGGCAAGTGCTGCGCCTAATCTGGCCGCTGCCCTTAATATTGGTGCCTTTAACCTGGGAAATGCGATCGGTGCCTGGCTGGGCGGCTTGGTGATTGACTATGGTAATGGCTTGCCGGGACTGCATTATGCCGGTGCGCTGATGGCGCTGGTGGGGTTGCTGCTCGCAGTCTATAGCGCGGCACTGGACAGGCGCTCATCGCCGCTGCTGGCAAAAGAGTAGACGAATAAAACCTGGCCTTGTTGGACGGATTTTTCTAGCTGACATGGGCTGCCGGATTCACCGCGCCTTGTCTGTGTGCATTGCTTAATGCTGGGTTTTAGCTGGCGTAGCTTCCTGCTTGAGCTGCTGCAAGACCTCGGCGCAGCTTGCCTGTTTGCCATTGCCCGGGTCGACAAATGGCAGAATGGCTGCCAGTGGATTGATCAGCCCCAGGGCAATGCCACCAATCACGCGCAGGGCAATCGGCGTTTTTTCGATAGACACCTCGGGCTGCAAAAAGCTGCCTTGTACATGGATGGGGGAGCGCACGGTCAGCGGCGATACGTTCTTTGGCTTGGCTACCAGACGCAGGTCCAGCTGCTCTTTACCCATGTCGATATGGCCATCGGTCAGCACACGCGTCACTGGCGTATCCATCAAGCCGACGCGGGGGCTGAGTATGCCGTGCGTTGCCTGCATGTCGATCACGGCGCATTGCAGGGGCACGGGACTGTCGCCCTGGATCATCACACCCAGCGCCTGGGCAATATCCAGCCCCAGCGCTTCTACGATAAGGTGCGAGACCGAGCCATCGCGCACGGTCATGAAGACATTGCCGTCCAGCGAACCCAGCAGCTCGGCGGTGGTTTGGCCTTTGCCATCCAGTTTGGCTTTGCCGTTTAAGCGGCCGGTGAGATAAGGCTGTGGTTCGGGCTTGTTTTCCTTTTTCGCGTTTTCGCGCTGGGTTTGCGAGATTTTCAGCCATTTGTAGAGATCAATGTTTTTCCAGGCGAGCTCAGCGTGCCAGACCGGAATCGCCTCGGGCGGCAGCTTCTTCACATCCGCTTCCAGGCCATTCAGTTTGCTGGCGTCTACCGAGATCATGCCTGACAGGCTGCCATCCGCCGTGCTGGCGTCTATGTCGGCCAGGCCCAGCTTGCCTTTTTCCAGTTGCAGGGTGGCTTTCAGCGGGGCAATCGGCCGCTGGAAAGCCGAGCCCAGGTCCACGTAATCCATCAGGATGCTGATGCGGGCATCCATCTTGTTCAGCGCGGGCAGGTTCAAGGGCTTATCCGGAATGGCGCGGGTGCGGGGCGCATTGTCACCGGCCTCTGCTTCGCTGGCGGTACCAAAGGCCGGCCCGAGGTCAGCCAGCACAAAGCGCTTGCCGCGAATATCCCCCGTGAGTAACGGCGTCGTCGGCCGCAGGTCATATTTGAATTTGCCCGTGAGATCACTGCTGCCGATATGCGCCGAGGTAACATCGGCCAGCCACAAGCCACCTTCCTTTTGCAATCTGGTGGTCAGGGTAAACGGCGCCGTGGTGGGCAATACCGTGCTGACCAGATTGCCAAACAGGCTCAGCGATGGGCCTTTTACCGTCAGCGTGCCCTTGATGGATTGCTCGCCCAGCGCATCCGCCACCTGCCCATCAAAGTCAGCGCGCAGGCCTCCGTACTCCACCCAGCCTTTGGAGCTCACCGTGTCATTGTTTTGCTTGAGGCTGGCAATCGGCAAAAAGCCGCTGGTGGCCAGATGCCCGCGCAGCGCCTCTTTGTGCAGCTTGCCTTCAATATCGACATTGGATTGCATGGCGGCGCTGGCCGGCTTTCTGGCAGTCTGCTCCGTGCCTTCCTGCGTGTTGAAGCGCAGATCCAGATCGGCTTCCGAGAGTGCATCGCGCACGACTGCCGTGCCGTTATGAATTACCAGGTTTTCAAAAATCGGGAAGGGCCGTGGCGGTTCCTGGTCATCCTGCTTGAATTGCCAGGTGGATACGCCATCCCGATTGCGCAGCACGCGGGCATCAATCTCTTGCACACGCAGGCTCTTGATGCGGTAGGCATCGCCAGGTTGGAGCTTGAGCAAATCGCGATAGCGCAGCCGCAGTTCGGCTTCTTTCACATCCACAAAATGCGGCACCTTGAAAGCATCCGGCGCGGAGATATTCAGGCCACCGGCGCGCAGATAAATCCCGCCGAGGAGATGCAGCTCAAACGGCGCGGTGATGACAATCTTGCGCTCCAGCTTTTCACTCAGAAACTGTTGTGCCGGTGCCCGCAGAAACGGCCAGCCCGCCAGCTCGCAGGCGCCAAGTGCAATCAGCAGCAGAAGCAGCGTAATCCAGAAGGTGCGGAACAATGGGCGGGAAAATAGCGGTGGCATGCGGTTCTTATTCAGTGGTTGATGTTTAAATGGAAAGCATAAACGCCGACAAGTTCACCGCTGTTTGGTGCAAGGCGGGAAGTCTGGCGATGGAATGCAGGCCCGAGTCTGGGCGCAATGGCTGCCAGAAGCAAGGTGAATCCCATGCACATGCCCATGGTAAGGCGCTGCCCCATCTGCCAGCGCCAGCCAAAGTCAGCCAGCGTGTCTCTCAGTCCCCGTCTGCCAGCAGGCGATAGCCCACACCGGTCTCCGTCAGCAGGTAGCGCGGTTGGGCCGGGTCAGCTTCCAGCTTGTGGCGCAGATGGCCCATGTAGATGCGCACATAATGTCCGCTCTCGATATGGCTGGGGCCCCAGACTTCCTTCAAGAGCTGGCGTTGGGTGACCACGCGCCCGGCATAGCGGATCAGCGTGGCCAATAACCTGAACTCGATGGGCGTGAGACTGACCAGCGCATCGCCGCGATGCACCTGGCGATTCACCAGGTCCACCCGAATATCCCCCATGGTGAAAACACTCTCCTGTGCCGCATTGCCCGCCTGCGAATGTCGCCGTAACTGGGCGCGTATGCGTGCCAGCAACTCGGCCGTGCCAAACGGCTTGGTCAGGTAATCATCGGCACCGGCATCCAGTGCGCTGACTTTCTGCGCCTCCTGCGTGCGGGCCGAGAGCACTATCATCGGCACATTGCTCCAGCTGCGAATCTGGCGAATAACGTCTATGCCATCCATATCCGGCAAGCCGAGGTCGAGAATGATGGCATCCGGTTTGCGCGTGCCGGTATCAATCACCCCTTGTTTGCCGCTGGGCGTGCTGTGCACGGTAAAACCAGCATCTTCCAGCGCAGCGTGGACAAAGCGCTGAATCTGGACTTCATCTTCAATCAGGATGATGGTGGCCGTGCTGCTCATGCGGGCGTTTCCTCGGCGAGTGGGGGTGCGGGTGGTTCGCCCAATGGTAAGGAAAAAATGAACCGTGTGCCATGCGGCTGTTGCGCTTCTGCCCATAGGGCGCCGCCATGCGCCTGAATGATGGCCTTGCAGATGGAAAGCCCCAGGCCGACACCAGGTTGCGGCGACTCGACTTTGCCGCGGGTAAATTTCTGGAATATCTGGGTTTCCATCCCGGCTGGCAGGCCCCAGCCTTCATCGGCCACGGTGACCCACACCTCGCCCGGATGCTGCTGGGCAGAAATGCGTATGGTGGTATTCGGCGGACTGTATTTGCAGGCATTGTCCAGCAGGTTGCAGAACACGCGTTCCAGCAGTACCGCATCAAACTGCAGCAGGGGCAGCTCGGGCGGCAGCGTGACCTCAATATGGTGCTGCTGGCTGACCGGATGCATGGCGCGCAGTGCGCTGCCCAGCACCTCCTCCAATACCTGCCACTGGCTGTTGAGTTGTACACTGCCAGCCTGCAGGCGTGCCATGTCCAGCAGATTCACCACCAGTTGCTGCATGCGAAACGCCTGGTCGTACATGGTTTCCAGCTGGGCATGCCGCTCAGAGGGCATGTCCGGGGCCTGGCGCAGCTGGTCGGCGATGCCGAGCAACGAGGTCAGCGGCGTGCGCAGGTCATGGGAAATTGCACTCAACAGCGAATTGCGCAAGCGCTCTGACTCCATGGAAATCAGCGCATCGCGCGCCACTTCGACGTAATGCTTGCGCTCCAGCGCCAGGGCAATCTGCGCGGCAAAGGTATCCAGCAGCTGGCGTTGTTCCGGCAAAAAGATGGCCGCCTGGTTTTCCGGGACAATGGCCAGCACGCCGCGGGTGCGCATCGGCGCCTTGAGCGGCACATACAGCACCGGGCTGGAGGGCAGGGTATTGGTGCCCAGGCCAGCGTGTTCCTGATGATCAAAGGTCCATTGCGCGATGCCGAGATCCACATCGGCCAGGGTATGCCCATGCCCGGCATCCGCTTCCGGTGCCCGCAGCTTGTCATCGGCATCCGGCAGCAAAATGGCAGCGCGGCTCTGGAACAGGCTGGCGATATGGTGCACGCTGACCTCGACAATATGTTGCGTGGTCATGGTGGAGGCCAGCTCCTTGCCAATCTCGTACAAGGCCAGGCTGCGGCGCTCGCGGTAATTGGCGATCACGGCCTGATAGCGCAGGCTGGAGGTGAGGTTGCTGATGACCAGCGCCACCGACAGCATGATGCCAAAGGTCAGCAGGTATTGCGTGTCGGAGACGGTAAACGACAGCTTGGGCGGCACAAAAAAGAAATCAAACGCCGATACGCTGAGAATGGACGCCAGAATGCCGGGGCCACGGCCATAGCGTATCGAGATCAGCATGACGCCCAGGAGGTAGAGCATGATGACATTTGATAGCTCGAAGTATTGCAGCAGCATGCCCGCGATGACCGAGGTGGCGGCACTGATGGCCAGCGCCCACAGGTAGCCACGTTTTTTCAGGCCGGATAAATGGGCATTGGCTGCCATTTGCAGGCTGTGCTGCGGTGCTGGCTTGTGCCGTGGCTTGGGCTGGCGTACCACCACATGCAAGTCAATATCGGTGGCTTCCTTCGCCAGTTGATCGGTCACGCTGGGGATGAACAGGCGCATCAGCAAAGGCCGCCTTGGCTTGCCTACCACCAAGCGCGAGACATTGCGGCTACGCGCATAGTCCAGCAGCACGGTGCTGACCTCATCGCCGCTCAGGGTGGCGGTGGTAGCCGCGCCCAGTGTTTGCGCCAGCCGCAGGTTGTCCAGGATGGCCTGACGCTCGGCGTGCCCGAGCTTTTGCAGGGCGGGCGTTTCCACATAGGCGGCCAGCCATTCGGCTTTCATGCTGATGGCAAGGCGGGCGGCGGTTCTCACCAGTTGCTCGGCCTCCGGGCCCGGCCCCAGGCCCACCAGTATGCGCTCATGGGTTTGCCAGACGTGCTGGATGCTCTGGTCAGTACGATATTCGCGCATTTGCGCATCCACACGGTCTGCGGTGCGGCGCAATGCCATCTCGCGCAGGGCGATGAGATTGCCCTTGCGGAAAAAATGGCGCCGCGCCCGCTCGGCCTGCTGCGACATATAGACCTTGCCTTCCTGCAGGCGCTGCAGCAGCTCTTCCGGCGGCAGGTCGACCAGCGTCACCTCATCGGCGAGGTCAAACACCTTGTCCGGCACCGTTTCTGATACCCGGATGCCGGTAATCTGGCCCACCACATCATTCAGGCTTTCCAGGTGCTGCACGTTAAGCGTGGTGTAGACGTCGATGCCGGCCGAGCAGAGTTCTTCCACATCCTGCCAGCGTTTGCGATGGCGGGAGCCCTCGGCGTTGGAATGCGCCAGCTCATCCACTAGCAGCAGGCCGGGGCGGCGTGCCAGCGCGGCGTCCAGATCAAATTCGTGCAGGGTTTTATCCCGGTAGCTCAGGCTTTTGAGCGGCAGTTGCGGCAAGCCTTGCAATCGCGATTCGGTGTCGCGGCGGCCATGGGTTTCGATCACGCCCACCAGCACATCCTCGCCTTCCTGCATGCGGGCATGGGCGGCGGTCAGCATGGCGAAGGTCTTGCCTACACCGGCGCAGCTGCCGAAGAAAATCTTGAGCCTGCCGCGTTGTTGACGGGCATCTTCCTGCTGCAGTTTTTCCAGCAGCGCATCGGGATCAGGGCGCGTATGGCTCATGTGCGCAGTATAGGCGATTTCGGGGCGGCGTCAGCAGAGCAGCATGCAAGGCATGACGGGCCTGGGTGGATGTGCGTATTCATGTCGCGCACTGCCATCTTATTGACTCCGCTGCTGTGGCTGCAAGGCATCCAGCGCCAGATTGAGTTCCAGGACATTGACGCGTGGCTCGCCCAGCACGCCGAACTGACGTCCTTGAATATGCGCCGTCACCAGCGCATTCACCTGATCCGCTGTCAGATGCCGCGCCTGGGCGATACGCGCCACCTGAAAGTAGGCGGCGGCCGGGCTGATGTCCGGGTCCAGCCCGCTGGCGGAACTGGTGACCAGGTCGACCGGCACCGCTGATGGCGATGCGGGGTTGGTCTGCAAGTCAGCCACGCGCTGTTTGACGGCATCGCTCAGCGCCGGGTTGAGCGGCCCCAGGTTGGAGCCGGACGAGGCCGCAGCATTATTGGGATAAGGCGCGGTGGCCGAGGGGCGGCTCCAGAAATACCCCGGACTGCTGAAGTGCTGGCCGATCAGGCGCGAGCCGACAATCTCGCCATCGCGCGTGAGCAATGAGCCCGCGGCCTGCTGGGCAAAGGCGGTCTGGCCAATGGCGCTGACCAGCAGCGGATAAACGAGTCCGGTCAACAGGCTGAGGCCGATGAACAGGAACAGGGCGGGGCGTAAATGCTGTTTCATGATGATGTTTCCTCTAAAAATGTAATGCCTGGCATGGGGCTAGAGCATTTGCAGCAACAGGTCGATCAGCTTGATGCCGACAAAAGGCACCACCACACCACCCACGCCGTAGATCAGCAGATTGCCACGCAGCAGGCTGGCGGCACTGGCGGCGCGATAAGGCACGCCTTTCAGCGCAAGCGGAATCAGAAACATGATGACCAGCGCATTGAAAATCACCGCCGATAGAATGGCCGACTCCGGACTGGCGAGGTGCATGACATTCAGCGTATTGAGCTGCGGATAAGTGCTGGCAAACGCGGCCGGGATGATGGCGAAATACTTGGCGATATCGTTGGCAATGCTGAAGGTAGTGAGCGAGCCACGCGTCATCAGCATCTGCTTGCCGATCTCCACGATCTCAATCAGCTTGGTCGGGTTGGAATCGAGATCCACCATATTGCCGGCTTCCTTGGCGGCCTGGGTGCCGGTGTTCATGGCGACAGCAACATCGGCCTGCGCCAGCGCGGGAGCATCATTGGTGCCGTCGCCGGTCATCGCCACCAGCTTGCCCGCCGATTGATGCTCGCGTATCAGCTTGAGCTTGGCCTCCGGCGTGGCTTCGGCCAGAAAGTCATCCACGCCTGCTTCGGCGGCAATGGCGGCGGCCGTGAGGCGGTTATCGCCGGTGATCATCACGGTTTTGATGCCCATGTTGCGCAGCTCGGCAAAGCGCTCCTTGATGCCGCCTTTCACCACATCTTTCAGCTCAACCACGCCCATCACGCGGGCATCGTCGGCCACCACCAGCGGGGTGCTGCCACGGCGGGCGATATCGTCCACCATCTGGTTGACCTCATGGGCAAATTTTCCGCCCTGCGATTCCACCCAGCTGCGAATCGCCGAAGCCGCGCCCTTGCGAATCTGCCTGGCGCCGAGGTTGACGCCGCTCATGCGGGTTTGTGCGGAAAATGGCACGAACTCGGCTTGCAGGCCTTGCAGATCACGCTCGCGCAGGGCGAAACGGTTTTTTGCCAGCACGACAATGCTACGGCCCTCCGGCGTTTCGTCGGCCAGCGAAGCCAGCTGTGCGCTATCGGCCAGCTGTTGCTCGCTTATGCCGGGTGCAGGCAGAAACATGGATGCCTGCCGATTACCCAGCGTGATGGTGCCGGTCTTGTCCAGCAGCAGCACATCCACATCGCCAGCCGCCTCCACTGCGCGGCCCGAGGTGGCGATCACATTGGCCTGCATCATGCGGCTCATGCCCGCCACGCCAATCGCCGAAAGCAAACCGGCAATGGTGGTGGGAATCAGGCAGACCATGAGCGCGACCAGCACGGTAATGCTGGCAGGGGCGCCTGCGCCCGCCGCATGCACGCTGAAGAGAGAGAACGGCAGCAGGGTGACGGTTGCCAGCAGAAACACAATGGTCAGCGCTACCAGCAGTATGGTCAGCGCGATTTCATTGGGGGTTTTCTGGCGTTTGGCGCCTTCCACCATGGCGATCATGCGATCCAGAAAAGCCTCGCCGGGATTGACGCTGATGCGCACCACCAGCCAGTCCGACAACACCTGGGTGCCGCCGGTAACAGCGCTGAAATCGCCGCCGGATTCGCGAATCACCGGGGCTGATTCACCCGTGATGGCGGCTTCATTCACCGAGGCAATGCCTTCCAGCACCTCGCCATCGGCCGGGATCATGTCCCCGGCTTCTACCAGCACAATGTCGCCTTTGCGCAGGCTCTGGCTATCGGTGATGCTGATGGCTGCCTGGCGGGAGGCGCTGGCCAGTTTTTTTGCGGGCACATTCTGCTTGGCGCTGCGCAGGGCCGCTGCCTGGGCTTTGCTGCGGCCCTCAGCCAGGGCTTCGGAAAAGTTGGCAAATAGCACGGTAAACCACAGCCAGATGCTGATCGCCAGGATAAAGCCTGCCGGGGCTTCGCCATGGCTGCCATGCGACTCAAGCACCAGCGCCTGGATGAACATGAGCGTGGTGAGCATGCTGCCCAGATAAACGACGAACATGACCGGGTTGCGCCATTGCACCTGCGGCGCCAGTTTTTTGAAGGAAAGTGCGATGGCAGGCAGTATCAGCTGCGTATCGAACATGGAAAGGCCTTTGGGGGAATGCATGCGTAAAGACTCCTCAGTAGGGTAGGAAGGCATAACCATTAGTGGCCAGCCACCATTTGCAGATGCTCGATGACCGGTCCCAGCGCCAGCGCGGGTACGTAGGTCAGTGCGCCGACCAGCACCACCGTGCCAATCAGCAGGGCAATGAACAGCGGGCCATGTGTAGGCAGGGTGCCGAGGCCGGGGGTGATGCGTTTTTTCGCCGCCAGCGCACCGGCAATCGCCAGAATGGGGATGATGATGCCGAAGCGTCCCACGGCCATCGCCACCGCCAGCAACAGGTTATAAAACGGCGTGTTGGCAGACAGCCCGGCAAAGGCGCTGCCGTTGTTATTGGCTGCGGAGGAAACGGCATACAGGATCTCGGTGAAACCATGCGCGCCCGGGTTGGCAATACCAGCGAGTCCGGCGGGCAGCATCACGGCGATCGCAGTGCCCACCAGCACCAGAATGGGCGTGACCAGCAGGATGACCGCCGACATTTTCATTTCAAAGATTTCAATTTTTTTGCCCAGGTATTCCGGTGTGCGGCCTATCATCAGCCCGGCCACAAATACGGCAATCACGGCATAGATCAGCATGGTGTAGAGCCCGGAGCCCACGCCGCCAAACACCACCTCGCCCAGCTGCATCAGCCACAGCGGTACCAGCCCGCCCAGGGGGGTCAGCGAATCGTGCATGGCATTGACCGCACCACAGGAGGCGGCGGTGGTGATGGTGGCAAACAGGGCCGAGGTGGTGATGCCAAAGCGGGTTTCCTTGCCTTCCATATTGCCGCCGGATTGCAGCGCGCTGCTGCTCTGGTCTACGCCCAGCGTTGTCAATGTGGGGTTGCCATCCTGCTCGGCCCACAGGCTGACAGCGGTCATGGCTACGAACAGCAGAGCCATCGCCGTCCAGATCGCCCAGCCCTGGCGGCGGTCACCCACCATCAGGCCAAAGGCGTAACAGAGCCCGGCGGGTATCAGGAAAATCGCCAGCATTTGCAGGAAATTGCTGAACGGTGTCGGGTTTTCAAACGGATGCGCCGAGTTGGCGTTGAAAAAGCCACCGCCATTGGTGCCCAGCATCTTGATCGCTTCTTGTGATGCTACCGGGCCCATGGCCAGAGTCTGGGTATGGCTGGTAATGGTTTCCTGCGCTGGTTTGCCATCGCTATCCAGCTTGGGCTGGCCCTGGGCATCCAGCACGGGCTGGCTGTAGGTGACGCTTTCCAGGGTATTCACCTGCTGGTAGGCGCTGAAATTCTGGATCACGCCCTGGCCCATCAGCAGCACCGCGAGCAAGACAGACAACGGCAGCAAGACATACAGCGTGCTGCGTGTCATATCCACCCAGAAGTTACCAATGGTGGCGACCAAGTGGCGGGCAAAGCCGCGAATCAGCGCGATCACCACGGCAATGCCGGTGGCGGCGGAGAGGAAGTTTTGCACCGCCAGCGCCAGCATCTGGGTGAGATAACTCATGGTGCTTTCACCGGCATAGCCCTGCCAGTTGGTATTGGTGACAAAACTCACGGCGGTGTTAAAGGCCGAGTCCAGGCTGATCTCGCCCATGCCCGCCGGGTTCAGCGGCAGGCTGCCTTGCCAGCGTTGCAGCAAAAATACCGCCAGCATGCCGATGGCATTGAACAGCAGCAAGGCGACGGTATAGGATTTCCAGCCCATCTCCTGCTGCGGATTTACCCCCGAGACGCGATATAGCAGCCGCTCCAGCGGGCCTAGCAGTTTCCCCAGCACCGGCAGGCGGCCTTCCATGGCGCGATGCAGATACAGGCCCATGGGTTTGGTCAGCAGCAATAGCGCTGCCAGATAGATCGCCACTTGTAGCAAGGCATTCGCACTCATCAGAATTTCTCCGGTTTGCATAGGGCGTATAACAGATAAGCAAGCAGCAGCAAGGCAAGTGCGCCGCTCAGTACATAAAGCCAGTTCATGGTTTTGCTCCCAGGTAAATGCAGTACACGGCCACCAGATAACTGGTCAGCAGGTACAGCAGAATCAGCACGGTGTTGAAAATGTCCATCGGAGTCATCAGCCTGATCCAGTGAATGGCGTGAGCTTACTGAGGCCGATGTAAAGATGGCGTAATGAAGCGGGAGAGGGGTGTAAAAATGCTGTAAAAACGCAGCGCTCATGCACCAGCAGGGCGCCAGTGCCTGAGCGTTTTGGCTCACCGCCCGCAGGCGGTGCTTAGAGGGGAAGTGCTAGGCGGGATCAGCCGCGGCGCATGCTGAACAGCGTGAGCAGGCAACCGGCAATGGCGACCACGGCGGCGGCCAAAGGCACCGCTTGCAGGCCCAGGCCAAAATGAATCACGGCGCCACCGAGAAATGCGCCGACGGCATTGCCCAGGTTAAACGCACTCTGGTTGACGGTGGAGGCCATGAGCGGCGCTTCGCCTGCCTGGCGCATGGCATTGGTCTGCAAGCCCGGCCCCACGGCAAAGGCAATCATGCCCCAGATAAACGCCGTGGCGACGGACAGCAGCGTGAATTGCATGCTCCAGGCAAACAGCAGGCTGAGCAGCGCCATGCCGAGCAGCGAGCCGGCAATGGTCGGCAGCAGCCAGCGGTCGGCCATCTTGCCGCCGATATTGAGCCCCAGCGTGGCGGCGATACCCAGCAACACCAGCACCAGGCTGACGGCGTGCGGACTGAGGCCGGACTGGTCTTCCAGAATGGGCGTGATGTAGGTGAAGATGGTAAAGACGCCAGCAAAGCCCACCGCTGTAATCGCCATCGCCAGCAGGGTTTGTGGATGCAGCATGGCTTTCATCTCATCGCGGATGTTTGCGCGCGGCATGGCGGTAATGTCGGGGATAAAGCGCCACACCGCGGCCATGGCAACCAGGCCGCAGGCGGCCACGGTCCAGAACGGCAGACGCCAGCTGGTGAGCTGGCCCAGCAGCGTGCCCAAGGGCACGCCAAGCACATTGGCCAGCGTCAGGCCGCTGAACATCAGCGCCAGTGCGCGCGAGCTCTGCCCCGGTGGCGCCAGGTAAATGGCCACCACCGCGCCTATGCCGAAGAATGAGCCATGGCTGAGGGCGCTGAAGATACGGGCGAAGGCCAGCAACTCATAGTTGGGGGCCAGCGCACACAGGGCATTGCCCAGGGTAAATATGCCCATCAGCCCGATCAGTGTCGCCTTGCGCGGCCAGCGCATGCTGAGCGCCACCACCAGCGGGCCGCCTACGACCACGCCCATGGCATACACGGTGACCAGATTGCCCGCCGCCGGAATCGATACCTGCAAATCGCGCGCGATATCCGGCAATAGCCCCATGGGCAGAAATTCGGTCATGCCTATACAAAATGCACCAGCGGCCAGCGCCAGCATCCAAAGACCCATAAGGTGGCTTCCTGAGGCGTAATTTAATAAGGTGTTAAAAAATATTGAGTTGAGGGCTGACTGTCATGGGGGGATATGACAGAGACCTCAATTTGATCAGGTATTCAAACGGCTTAAGTTTGTTACTGCGTAATTTTACCGTGTTTGGGATTTAATCAGCCGGTGAAATGGATAATTTTAATTTTGCCAAAGCGAAGTTCATCTGTTTTTCATCCGAACTTCCAAATCCCAGGCGAATAGCATCTACTGTATGGTCGTCTGCTTGATAAATGCTACCTTGGCTGAATGCCAACCCATTTAGTTCTGCCTGTTTCAGGAATGTTGAATAGGAAAGCCTGGGGTTTAATTTTAGCCAGAATGCCAGCCCTCCTTGAGGCGCGACGTAGCTGAATTCATGGCTGAAATTCTGTTTGAGAAGATTATCCAACAGGCAGCGTCGCTGGTTATAAATAATCAGGGTTCGCCTGATATGTCTTTTTAACTCGCCACTATTCATTAATTCTGCCGCCGCAAGTTCAGTTACCGGGTTGCCTTGCCGGTCAATGATCATGACATTAGATGTACATTGCTTAATGAATTCCTTGCTACCTGCCAAATAACCGACACGCAGCCCTGGCGCTAGAACTTTGGATAGTGATCCGATATAGATGACATAACCATCGGTATCCTGGCTTGCGATTGGCAGAACGGGTAATCGAGCATAGTGGAATTCGTGGTCGTAATCATCCTCAAGAATCTTGAAATTATGTTTGCGAGCCAGGGCAAGCAGCTGGTTACGCCTATCTGCGGCCATCATTACAGTGGTTGGAAACTGATGGTGCGGTGTCACGTACACAAACCGAACTGGATGTGATTTGCATAACATGTCCAGGTTTTCAACCATCAGGCCATCGTGGTCTGTATCTACGGTTAATACCCTGGCCCCGCAAGACTCAAATGCAAGGCGGGCCGGGCCATAACTCAAGCGTTCTGTAATGACAATATCTCCAGGTTTAAGCAGGGCTTTTGCCGTAATGTACAAGCCCATCTGGCTGCCGCGCACAATGCAAATGTTGTCATGATCTATATGCAGCCCCCGCTCCATGGTGAGCATGCTGGCAATCGATTTGCGGAGTATCAGATTCCCCTGTGGATCGCCGTATCCTAAAGTGTTTGATCTTGCCGATGTTAGCAGGGCATGCCGGAATGCTTTGGAAATGATTTCGAAAGGAATTAGCCGTGAATCCGGGATGCCATCATTGAACTCAATCTTGTGACCTTGGCCCCTGTCGGGCACGTGGTTGTTATCTGTTTTCGGAATGTTCTGTGATGCTGGTTTGAACAGGGGCAATATGGATGATACAAACGTGCCCCGGCGTTTTTCGGTTTGTAACCATCCTTGAGCGATCAGTTCATCGTAAGCCATCATCACCGTTTTTCGATTAACAGCCAATCGTTCAGCAAGCTCACGTGTTCCTGGTAGTGCAACTGACGGTTGCAGGCGGCCATCCTTGATTTCATTGATCATGAAATCCACGATTTGGAGATAAATCGGGATAGTGGATTCAGCATCAAGTTTGATGACGAATGTCCATGGTCTCAACATTTTTTATTTTCCTGTCCCTGTCTGAGCAGCTCTTGAGCTGGTTTGTCCATAGGCTTGTGTTTGCACTATAGCAACTTCTTTTTCCTCTACGTTAACTTCACTCACTGGTCCAGCTAGAAATCCAATTCTGGTGGATTTGCTTCGAATGGTGGGCGATTACATTGGCCGGGCAGTTGAGTGGATCGAGCAACATTCAGGCATTGCACATTGATGTTGCTAAATATAAAAACTTAAAGGAGAGAGCAATGAAATATAAAAGCATTGGACTGGCGATTAGTGTGATGACTGGAGCCTTGGCATGGACCCCTTGCCTCGCACATGCGGAGACCGACATGGAAATGGCGATGAAGAATCCAAATAACTGGATACATCCGCGTGGGCAATACAATAACCAGGGGTTCAGTACGCTCAAGAGCGTGAATGCCGCAAATGTAAAAAACCTTAAGAGTACCTGGACCTTTGCTACGGGTGTTACCCGTGGGCATGAGGGGTCGCCGTTAGTGATTAATGGGGTTATGTATGTTCATACTGCCTTTCCCAATAATGTTTACGCGCTTGATCTGAACGATAACCAAAAGATCATCTGGTCTTATTTTCCCAAGCAGGATCCCTCGGTACAGGCGGTGCTTTGCTGCGATAACGTGAGCCGCGGCTTGGGATATGGCGATGGCAAGATTCTCCTGACACAAAACAATGGCGTACTCGTCGCGCTGGACGCCAAGACCGGAGCCCCAGTGTGGGATGCCAAGGTGGTGGACCCCAAAGTGGGTGCAACAACAACAACGGCCTCGCATGTCATTAAAGACAAGGTTCTGGTAGGTTGCTCTGGAGCAGAGTTCGGTGTGCGCTGCTATATGTCAGCTTACAACCTGAAAGATGGCTCTCTGGCTTGGCGTGCATACAGCACTGGACCGGATGCCGATGTGCTGATAGGCGACGGATTTAATAAAGAAAATCCCCATTACAGCGCACTATCTGTATATGAAGACATCAATGGCGGTAACAAGGAGGGCGGCTCATTTAAAGCCTTAACCAAAGACAAACTGAAGTATCCGGAAAAGGATTTGGGCGTCAAAACATGGCTCAAGCCGCAAGCCGTAAAAAATGGATGGGAACACGGCGGTGGTTCAATTTGGGGGTGGTTCCCTTATGACCCGAAATCCAATCTTGTGTATTACGGCACAGGTAATCCATCCGTATGGAATGCAGATGTTCGCCCTGGTGACAACAAATGGACCATGACGATATTCGCTCGTGATCTGGATACAGGGATGGCGCGCTGGGGTTACCAGATGACCCCGCATGATGAGTGGGACTATGATGGCGTGAATGAAGTTATCCTGTTTGAGCACTCAGGAAAAACCTATGCCTGGCATCATGACAGGAATGGATTTGCATACACCTTCAATGCCAAGGATGGCACCTTGCTGGTGGCGGAAAAAGTCCATCCCTTTGTTAACTGGTCCAATGGCATTGACCTGAAGTCGGGTGTGCCGCAAAAGAATGCAGCAGCATCAACGCACCAGGACTATAACGCCAAGGGGATTTGCCCTGCAGCGCAAGGGACCAAAGACCAGCAGCCAGCTGCTTACTCGCCACAAACCGGCCTCATGTACTCCCCGCTTAATCATCTCTGCATGACCTATGAGCCAGTGGAGTCGAAGTATGTCGCGGGCCAGCCTTGGGTTGGTGCGACCTTAACCATGTTCCCCGGTCCTGATGGTGTGATGGGTGCATTTGCTGCCTATGACCCAATGACCGGCAAGAATGTTTGGTACAACAAAGAGAAGTTCTCTGTGTGGGGCGGGGCGTTAGCGACGGCTGGGGATGTTGTGTTTTACGGTACGCTGGATCGCTGGTTTAAAGCCGTGGATGCAAAGAGCGGCAAGGAGCTCTGGCGACACCAGGTAGGTTCGGGCGTAATTGGCAATGCCTTTACCTATGGGCACCAGGGCAAACAATACGTGGGTGTTTTCTCGGGTATAGGTGGTTGGGCGGGCGTTGCTATGAATCTCGGCCTGACTAATGATACGGATGCACTTGGTGCTACTGGTGCCTATCGGGAGCTCACCAAATTCAATGCCGCCCCCGGTGGCGGTACCCTGAACATTTTCTCGCTTTAATCCATTTTCTTTAATCAAACCATCTCCATAGTGTTTGAATCCTCCTTTCATTCAGAAAGGAGGTTTTTTTATTCAACCTGTCTGTTGCGTTTTAATTCCTGCTTCTTTTCTTTCCTGCGTTTTACTGCTGGAAATCCATTGAGATTCATAAGCTAGTGATTTCTGGGCCAGTCACAAATCGGAAACTGGTGGTGTTGACTGCCGTTATTGAACTGCATGATGGCAGCTATCTTAGATACCGGATGACGCCATGAGTACTGCGATCCCTCCTCCTTATAAAGCAGTTGTCTCAACCATTGCCAGGCTCAGCCAGCAGGTGGTTCTGCTGCGTATAAAAATGAAGCCTGGCGAAGATGCTTTTGTTTATGAGCCCGGGCAGTTTGTTCAACTTGAATTGCCTAATGGCGTGCAGCGTAGTTATTCGCTTGCAAGCGCAGATGCGCACAGCAAGGGGCTGGAATTTCATATCAAGTTGCATGCCGAAGGTCGTTTTTCCGAGTGGCTTCTGGATGTGCTGGCAGGCAAGCATGTGGCAGAACAAACCATTGTTGTGCATGGCCCATACGGTCAGTGCGTATGGCAGAAGAGTGCAGGTGCAGAGCACGTCATTATGCTGGCCACCGGTACTGGTATTGCTCCGCTGAAGGCATTGATTGAGCAAGCTTTGAGCCATGACAAACATACGCCAATAACGTTGTATTGGGGTGGACGAACCTCGGCAGACTTGTATCTTGCCGCCTATTTTGACGACTTGGCGCAGCGATATACCAGATTTTCCTGGTTCCCGGTACTGACTGACCCTGCTCCGGAGTGGCCGGGGTTGATCGGGTTCGTACAGGAACATGCAGCCAAGGACTTTCCTGATCTGACCACTGCCAAGGTATATGCCTGCGGTGCGCCTTCTATGGTGCAGCAAGCTGAATCTCTGTTAACGGCAAGCTGTGGACTTTCTGGTGACAACTTTCATGCAGACGCATTTGAAACGGCTGGCGTGCCTTTTTCGTTGGCTGACGTTGCCAGTGTTGGATTGACCGTGTGCCACCCCAATGGCAAATCCCATGATATCAGGGCTCATGAAGGGGACAGTCTGATGCAAGTCTTGCGCTCGCAAGCCCTTCTGCTAGGCGTTTGTGGCGGGAATGCGGCATGTGGAAGCTGCCGGGTTGAAGTTGATGCGCTGTGGATAGCTAAATTGGTACAGCCAGAACGCAACGAAAGGCGCCTCTTGAGCAGCCTTGATAGCCCTCAACCCCGCGATCGCCTGGCTTGCCAGATTCGTTTGAATCGCACATTGGATGGGCTGGTGGTGTACCTATCAGACCGTCAGATCTAATCATTTTTAAACCACGCTGTTTTACTACAAAGAGAGGAAAAATCATGAGTGCTTTATCAGCATCAATTTCGCAACAGCAGAGATTGGAATCCACTGGTATTTCATTTAATGACGAAAGTATGTTGCATGTACGTCGTCTGACACGGGATGCCATCCATAAAATTGCGGCTACCGTTCGTCCAGGCATGGTGGAAGAGGACGCGGTGGAAATGGCAAAGGATATTCTGGCCGAGATGCAAATGCTGAAAGGGTGGCACGATGTATACGTACGTTTTGGCCCCAATACGATCAAGACCTTTGGCGCTCCCTCGGACCCCGGGATTATTCTGAAGCAGGATGATATCTTTTTGATTGATATCGGCCCGGTATGGAAGCAATGGGAAGGGGATGGAGGCGATACATTTGTTGTTGGCAGTCACCCTTTGTACCGTCAATGCGCAGAGGATGCGCGCGCCATTTTTCATGCCGTCAGACACCGCTGGTTGACGACAAAGGCGACAGGGAAAACGTTGTATGCCTTTGCGGTAGAAGAGGCGAGTAAACGGGGATGGGTCCTGAATATGGATCTTTCCGGGCATAGAATTGCGGATTTTCCGCATGCGGCCATATATGAAGGTCCGCTGGCCGACGTTGACTTTAGTCCCTCTCCACTCTTATGGGTTCTGGAGATTCACATCCGCCACCCTAGCTTGCCTTTTGGCGCATTCTTTGAAGATATGTTGTTGGGGGATGAGTATTTCGTTGGAGAGTGATAATGGCGCGGCGCCCGCATGTGTTCTATCTGTCCAGAAGTGATGACGTTGACGCTTGCTCGACAGGGAACATCGGCGCGGCGTCGACATAAGCGACTTATCCTATTCCTTGGCCTGGGCCAGCATGGCACGGATTTGTGCCATGCGTTCGCGGCCATTTTCCTTGGCGGCAGCCGGGTCACTCGCTGGCATGCCAAAATGCTTGACGTCATCGTGCGGCAATTCGGCAATGAAACGGCTGGGTTCGCAGCTCTCGGTTTCACCGGCGCGCTTGCGCTTGCGGCACCAGGAAATATTCAGCGACTTCTGCGCACGGGTAATGCCCACGTACATCAGGCGGCGCTCTTCCTCAATGCGGTCGGTGTCTATGCTCTCGCGGTGCGGCAATATGCCTTCTTCACAGCCGATCAGGAACACATGGCCGAACTCCAGGCCCTTGGCTGCATGCAGCGTCGATAGTTTGACCGCGTCCGGCTCGCCGTTTTCGCGGCCTTCCAGCATGCTCATGAGCGAAATCATCTGCGTCAGTTCCAGCAGGTTTTTCTCGTCCTCATTGCCTTTTTTGGTGAGCCAGCCGGTAAAGTCCAGCACGTTTTTCCATTTGCTTTCGGCGGCGCGTGGTTCTTCACTGTCGTAAAGAAAGGCCTCGTATTGGATGGCATTTAGCATGTCATTCAGCATCTCGCCTGCCGGGTCGCGCGTGGCGCGCTCCTGTACGCGGTTGATGTACTGGCAGAAGGTCAGCAAATCTTCCAGCTGGCGGGCGCCCAGTTCGCGCTGAAAGTCGCCCTCAAATGCGGCGGCAAACAGCGACAGGTGATGGTCGCGGGCATATTCGCCCAGGCGTTCCAGCGTGGTGTTGCCTATGCCTTTTTTCGGGGTGGTGGCGGCGCGGATAAACGCCGGATCATCGTCTTCATTGGCGATCAGCCGCAGATAGGCCACCAGGTCCTTGATCTCGGCCTTGTCGAAGAACGACTGGCCGCCGGAGACGGTGTAAGGCACCTTGTGGTTGCGCAATTGCTGCTCGAAAATGCGCGCCTGATGATTGCCGCGATACAGAATCGCGTAATCGGAAAACTGCGTGCGGTGCTCGAATTTGTGTGCCATGAGCTTCATGACCACCGACTCCGCTTCGTGGTCTTCATCGCGGGCAGCGCTCACCTGGATGAGGTCACCAGTGCCCAGCTCGCTCCACAGCTTTTTATCAAACAGCTTGGGGTTGTTGGCGATCACCTGGTTGGCAGCGCGCAGGATGCGCACGGTGGAGCGGTAGTTCTGCTCCAGCTTGATCACCTTGAGTCGCGAGAAATCCTCGGTCAGCTGCCGCAGATTTTCCACATCGGCACCGCGCCAGCCGTAAATCGCCTGGTCATCGTCACCCACCGCGGTAAAGCGGCCTTCGACGCCTGTCAGCAGCTTGACCAGCTTGTACTGGCAGGCGTTGGTATCCTGATATTCATCAATCAGCAGATATTTGAGCTTGCGCTGCCATTTTTCCAGCGCCTCGCGGTGCTGTTCAAACAGCTCCACCGGCAGCTTGATCAGATCATCAAAGTCCACTGCCTGGTAGGCCTTGAGGGTTTGCTGGTAAAGCTGGTAGACCTTGGCGGCGGCGTGCGTCAGCTCTTCGTCCGCCTGGGCCTTGGCCTGGTCCGGATTGATAAAGGCGTTTTTCCACTGCGAAATCTGCGATTGCGTACGGCGCAGCAGCTGCTTGTCGGTGGTGGCCAGCACATCGGCCAGTATCTTGTAGCTGTCGGAAGAGTCCAGAATGGAAAACTGCGGCTTGTAGCCGAGCAGGGCAGCCTCCTGCCGCAGCATCTGCAAGCCTAGCGAGTGGAAGGTGGCAATGGTCAGGCCCTTGGCCGACTTGCCTTCCAGCAAATGCCCCACGCGTTCCTGCATCTCGCGCGCCGCCTTGTTGGTAAAGGTGATGGCGGCGATTTCACGTGGCTGGTAGCCGCATTGCTCGATCAGGTAGGCGATTTTCTGCGTGATAACGCGGGTCTTGCCGCTGCCCGCACCCGCGAGCACCAGCAAAGGGCCGTCCAGATATTTGACCGCTTCACGCTGCGGGGAGTTGAGTTTGCTTAACATGCACCAGGTGGATTCGTTTCAGGGAAAAATCGGGGGATGCCGTTGATGACAGGCAGCGCGCTTCGCAAGTTGCACGCGTATTTCCAAGTTGCATAAGTTTAGCTTTAACCGGGTTTTGATGCCAGCAAGCATTGCTTGTGGCATAGTGTGAACTAACTAAAAAAGAACCAATAAAAGGACAATGAATCCGTAATGTTAGGCTTGGATTTCAAGACCATGGTTGTCATGGCTACCTTGCTGACATTCTGCATGTCAGGACTGCTTATTTTCATGCGTTTTCATGGTATCCGCGGCCCGGAATACTGGGCTGCCGGCAATCTCTCCATCAGCTTTGCCATGATGTTTGTGATGTTCCATTATGATGACATTCAGCATTGGGTTTCGCTGATCCTGTCGCTGATGGTGTTCGGGCAATCGGTGCGCCTGCTGGGGATACGACGCTATACCGGACAAAAGGTGCGCTATTACTTTCCCTTCGTGATGGTCTGTGGCCTGCTGCTGCTGGATGTTTTCACCCTGGGTTTCTTCAGGAGCCAGCCGCTTACGGTGTTTGTCAATTCCATGGGGGTCGTGTTTCTGCATGTTGCGTCGGCAGGGCTGTTGTATCAGTTTTCCATCAAACCGGCGCGTGCGCCCGCCGAGCGCATCACCTGCCAGATCACCGCTGTCATTTTCTTTATCATGGCCCTGCTGATGGCGTATCGCGGCATCAGTGCGCTGTTTGCCGAGGGGCCTATTCTTGATCACCCCATGGGATGGCAACCGAATGTGCTGACCTTGCTGGTTGGCAGCATGCTGCAGATGTTGGTCACCTTTGGTCTGGTGATGATGGTGAGTTTTCGCAAATCCTCTGAGCTTGAGCAGTATGCGCATTACGATGCGCTGACCGGTATTCTGAACCGGCGCGGTCTGGAAGAGGCGGCACGGCGTCTGGCCAGTTTTGGCCGCCGCAATGACAGCGGCCTGGTCATGCTCTTGCTGGACATTGATCTTTTCAAGCACATCAATGACCGCTGGGGCCATCCGGTTGGCGACGAGGTGCTGCGTCAGCTCACCCGGCAAATCAAAACCCAGACCCGGGAAGAAGATGTGCTGGCCCGCTACGGTGGCGAGGAATTCTGCCTGCTGCTGCCAGGCTCCACCGAGCAGGAAGGCATACAGTGTGCCGAGCGCATACGGCAATCGGTTGAGTCCCTGCGTATTGTTCAGGGGCCAGTCACGCTCCAGTTTACCGTCAGTGTAGGCATCACCTGTGCAAGGCTGGCTGGCTATGATTTCCGCAGTCTGCTGGCTTCGGCGGATGCGGCCCTGTATGCCGCCAAAAAAGCCGGGCGTAATCAGGGCGTGGCGTATTCCAGCCTGTCAGGACTGAATCTGCAGGCAGCGTAATCTGTGTCTGCCTTTATCCACTCGCCTTTCATGCATGCCCACAGTCATTTGCTGTGCAGCAGTTACCTGCGGCTGACAGGCCGCCCGCTGATTGCCCAAGGGCAGGGCGACATGCCCAATGACGCGCTGCTCGCCGAGTCGCTTTACGCAGCCGATGTGGCCATCGTTTCGCACGACACGGCCGCTGACCCCATATTCAACTATGCCAATCTGCAGGCGCAGACCTTGTTTGGCTATGACTGGGAGCACTTTGTGCACTTGCCCTCCAGACTGTCTGCCGAGCCCATGGTGCGCGAAGCGCGCGCGGCCTTGTTGCAACGTGTCGCAAGGGATGGCTATGTCGATGATTATGCTGGCGTGCGGGTGACTGGCGATGGGTGTCGTTTCATGATCACCCGGGCCACGGTGTGGAATCTGCATGATGCAGAGGGGGTATACCGGGGCCAGGCGGCCTGCATACACGACTGGCATGCGCTTTAGCATGGTCGGTGGCATCAAGTTTATGGGGGATGCAGCCGATATTAATGAATCACTGGACCAGGCCCTGTCCAACAAGGGATGGATATGTGGAACATTCCCTGCGGGTAAGCCATTCGTGCGCTGATACAGATCGAACCATAACGGTAGACATAATTTAACGTGCTCGATTATAAAAAACAGATTATTCGGCCTTTTATCCTGGCGTCCGTGCTGCTTAGCGCAGCCCTGGCTGGCTTGTTGTTTGCCGCGATCCATCTGGTGCATATTTCGCGGCAGGCCGAGCAGACTGACGTGCTGCGCATTGAGGCCATCAAGCTGCACAAGGCGATTGTCCAGGTCGAGACCGGGCAGCGCGGTTATCTGCTTACCCAGAATGTGCGTTTCCTGGAGAACTATCGCAAGGGCAAGGCTGATATCAAGCGCATCACCCACACCATGAATGTGCAAATGATCGACGTGCCGGACATCAAGCATCGCTTTGAGGATGTCAGCAAACTGGTCGAGATCAAGCTGCGGGTGACAGAAGCCTCCATCCAGACCGAGATAAATTCCGGCGCGTATGCCCCCCATCTCAACTCGGCCAAGATCGGCGTCAATATCATGGACAGGATAGACACCGAGCTGGAAGATATCGATGACCTGTTGCAGCGTCGCAAAGCCGAGTTGAGTGATGCCTCCCGTCGCGCGCTAAAGCAGACCATGGGCGGCGCTGCCTTGTTGCTGCTGACCGTGATCGGACTCTTTACCGGCGCCTATTACAAAACAGTGCGCCTGTTTGAAATCGCGTCCACTTCCCAGACCACGGCGGAGGAAATGAGTCATGATGCTTACCATGATTCGCTCACCGGTTTGCCCAATCGCCGCTACTTCGAAAGCTATTTCCGGCGACAGATTTTCCTCTCAAAGCGCAGCGGCCAGCCGTTTTCGCTGTTTTACCTTGATCTGGATGGCTTCAAGGAAATCAATGACCGGCACGGCCATGATGGCGGAGACCTTGCCCTGAAGTTTGCCACCGAGCGTTTCAAGAATGCCTTGCGGGAGTCTGATTTTATCGCCCGCCTGGGTGGCGATGAGTTTGTCGTGCTGGTGCACAACTACCGGTCTGTCAGTGAAATCGGCGGTTTGGGCAATCGCATCATTCGCTATATCAACCAGCCGTTTACCATTGATGGGCAGCACCAGCTGCTGGGCGTCAGCATTGGTATCAGCTGTTATCCCATGGATGGTCAGGAGGCGGATGAGTTACTGGATGCCGCTGACCGTGCCATGTATCAGGCGAAGAAAAACGGCAAGAACCGCCTGGTGTTTTCGCAGGATTGATACGCGAGGTGCGTCCTGCGGTTAAGTGGAGACCTTAGTGTTCCGGGCTGTCGTTTTCAGCTGAGCCGTCTTGTGGCTGTTGGCGGGCTTTGGCCTGCGCCGCTTCTTCGGCAGCATCCTCTATGGCCTGCTTTGCCGCCTGCATCATCTGCTGACGGGTATCTGGCGTTTCCAGGCTGATACGGCCCAGGGCGCCGGAGCGGTAGTCCACCAGAAAGGCCATGGCGGTTTTTTCCATGTCAAACTCACCGCCTTTCAGCCGGTAAGCCCGGCGCTTGGCCACGGCTTCCAGTACATCCACTGCATCCATCCCACTCACGTCTATCTTGTAACGGGCATTGAGCAGGGCGGGGTAGCGTTCCAGCAGCAGGCCAGCCAAAAACACCGCCACATCTTCATCAATCACCGCATTGCGGCCAATGGCATGGCTGGCAGCCAGCATATAGCCGTCAGACTCATACTGAATCTTGGGCCACATCATGCCGGGGGTGTCGGTGATGCTCATCTGGTCGTTCAGGTCAAAGCGCTGCTGGCTTTTGGTCACGGCGGGCTCGTCACCTACCTTGGCAATGCGGCGATTCAGCAGCGCATTCATGAGCGTAGATTTGCCTACGTTGGGGATGCCCATGATCATCATGCGCAAGGGCTTGAGATTGGTACCGCGGTGCGGCGCGAGGGCTTTGCACAGGCCGGGGATCTTGCCGGCGTCCCCCGGTTTTTTACACGAAAGCGCCACCGCTTTCACGCCAGGCTGCTTGTTGAAGTAATTGAGCCAGGCCTGGGTGACGGCAGGGTCGGCCAGGTCGGCCTTGTTCAGAATCTTGAGGTTGGGCCGCTGCCGGAACAGGCGCAGCTCTTCAATCATGGGGTTATGGCTGGCTTCTGGCACCCGCGCATCCAGCACCTCGATCACGATGTCGATATGCTCCATGGTCTCGGCTGCTTTTTTCTTTGCCGAGGTCATATGTCCGGGAAACCACTGTATTGCCATTATTCAGAACCGCCAATGATGATGCGCACGCCAGGCAGCGTGCGGTTTTAAGGATGTAATGTATGGATGCTGGCTAGTATTTTTTGCCAACAATGTGCAAGTATGCCGCCAAAACCGAAATTAGACCAACGATCCAGTGCCCGAGGCTGAACGCATTGTGCCATTGATCATCGATGAGGTAGTAAAGCAGATAGCCGCTGATGACCAGCCATATCCACACTGCCAGCAGAGGCAGGCCTGTCCACCAGCGCTTGGGGTGCTTGAGATACGTCTTGATATGATGCTCCAGCAACATGCCGAGGCAGAGCAGGCCAAACATGGCAAAAAAACCATGTAAACGCAGCGACCAGATTTCAAGCGGATGCTTTTCCGGGCCGAATTCACCCTGGATTTCCAGAAAATAGTGCCCGATCAGCCATGTAATGCCGGAAATGGCGATCAGGAGCAGGGATGGATACAGTATTTTTTTGGTGAATCGGGAGGGACGCATCAGCTTGCACAATCAGTGGATGAGGCGGGCATGATAGCGCTCCAGCAGGGCTGGATTCAATGCATTTAACCATGCCAGCTTGGTCAGAGCGTCAGCCGCCATCGCGGTATTCGCCACTATGCTGATCGGATGGGCGAGCGCGGGTAGGCATTCCCGGGTATTGGGGTCGACAATCGGCAGCTGGTCCAAGGCGGTGTCACGATTGCTAGGCTGGCCGGAAGTTGCCAGCGCCTGATTGTGCAGATAGCCCAGCGGTACATACATCTGATGCTGCCGGCGGTGTATCGGTGCTTCTGTCGTGCCATAGATTCGCATATCCCCACCCGCGTTGATCAGTGCTGAAGGCACGCCCATTGCCTGTAAAGCTTCAATGGCCAAGTCGACCGCATAGCCTTTGGCGATGCCGCCCAGATCAATCAGCGTGTTTGCCTGCTTTTTGAGACTGGCCGTCCCATCTTCATGAGGGGTGATTTCCAAGGGCTGTCGAGGTGAAAAATCTTGGGGCATTGTGGTGATCCATTCTTCCGGCAGATAAGCTGCACGGGCCAGCACGTCGCCGATGCATACATCAAACATGCCATCGCTTAAGCTCCACAGGGTTTCAGCAAACTCCAGAACCTGGAGGGTATGGGCATGAATCGTTATCAGCTCTCCAGCGCTTGCCAGACGGTAGCGGCCAAGATCGCTGTGGTCGTCATGTACGCTCATCAGGGCATGCACTTGCCGAATGGCCTGATAGGCTGTCTCAAATAATGGAGAAGGATCGGTGCCGGGTTCAAGCCAGAGGCTGACCTCCACTATCGTACCTAGCGCGATAGTGGCGCGTTTATGTTTTTCTAATGGCAACGTCATAAAGCGTGAGCATGCGGCGTATGCCCTCGGTAATGTGCTTGCAGGACAAGGTGGCCCCGGCAATGTTCTGTATGTCTCCGTTGAGCTTGATGGCGTCGGTTTTCTTTTTGCCAGTGAACTGCGCCCGCCATTTCTCATTGCGGATTTGCTGGCCGTAGCTTTCCAGATACTCCATGACTTCTATGCCCTGAACTTCGCCTGCCAGGTTGAGGGCGACTGCATAGGTGATGAATTCATGCCGCCCCAATACCTTGTCGATGACCAGATAGCCCACATGCCTGTCACCCTCAAACACCTCAAAAAGGTGCGTGGGGATGGGCGTGCTGGTGGGGGAGCTGTCCTCTACTTTTTTGATTTGTTCAGGCGTCAGGCTCAGATTTTTAGCCTCAAAGCGGGAGGCGTGCGGGTATAGCGCTTTTTGCACGGTTTCAGCCGTGAAAAAGACCTCGGCATACGATGATTGCGAGGCAACCAGGCAAACACCAAAAAGCGCCAGTGGCAGGCGATTGGAAGACATGATGGTCTGTCCTTTAACAGGTTAATGGGCTGGCTTGCCCGCATACGCATGCTGGCAAGCCAGTTGCCCCATGAGAAATTAAAGGGGAATGCCGAATTTGAACATGAATTCGTCGCGGCCATGGTCGTCATTCACATAACCACTGGAGCATTCAAACTCGCCAGCATTCATGCATGACCCTGACTTGAGCTGATGGCGCCATGCCACAGTTGCCCACCATTTCTGGGTACCGTAGTGCAGGTTGGGGCCAATGAAGTGAGCGTGCTGAGTGACATTCTGGTAAAAATAGCCAGAAAAATCATTGTGGTAGCGGTATTCCAGGCCACCTGACCATTTGGGTGCGAAGCGATAGCTGGCCCCCATCAGCAGGTCGGCGTGGGATGCTTTTTCCGGATTGGTGTTGGTAGCCACCTCGTCGCGCTCCGTTTCAAAGACCAGGTTGCTGGCAAGAATAAGCTTGTCATCCATCAGGTTTTTTTGCAGCAGCAGGCGATATTCAAAGGATTTGTTGTCGTAGCCCAGGGTTGGCTCGAAGTAAACACCAATGCCAATCCAGTCGGTATAGGGGTTGGTAATCCGCCAGATCAGTTCCGCAGCCACACTCTCATAACGGAACTTACTATAGCTTTTGGATGTGTCTATGCTTTCGGGAATGCGGGAGCCTGCTGTCTCGCCAAAACGGTCATTCTGGTTGGCATTGACGTAGTTGGTATTGACGTAACCCGCGATTTGCAGATTGTCCGACAGGCCATATTCGATTTCACTGCGCATATCGAAATCTTCGTAACGCCCAGCTTCCTGGCGATGGTTCCACTGCATGCGCTGCTCAAACTCATAGCTGCCTTTAGGCTGTAAATCCAGTGTGTAAATCCAGCCAAAATTGCCTTCGCCTGCGTGCACTGCCGGGCTAATGAAGACAAGAGCACCCAGTGCCAATAATACAACCCTATTGATATTCATGTTTTTTCCTGACTATTTGATGATGAGGCGGTATGGTTGGCATACCTTAATTTTGTGTATTAACACTTATTTAGTTATGGGTATTATTATATTTGAGAATAGTTCTTGTTTTCAAGAATGCACAAGTGAATTTACATTTTTTGAATAGCTGACAAGCCTGCTGCGTTGCAAGCAAACAACAGTCAATAAAGTCGCTACCAGAGGATGATAAAATGCCGCCATGACGCTCATTCCAGAAATCCACCCCAATCAATCCATCGCCCTGCTCAAGGAGCTGCACATCCTGACGCGCGACGGCAAGCTCAACCAGGACACGCGACGCAAGCTGAAGCAGGTGTATCACCTCTACCAGTTCATTGAGCCTTTGCTGCAGGAAGTCATGCAGGGCAATCCTTCGCCCATGCTGGTGGATCATGGGGCGGGTAAATCCTATCTGGGCTTTATTCTTTACGATCTCTTCATGAAGCAGCAGGCGGCCGGGCAGGTGGTGGGGGTGGAAACCCGCGCCGAGCTGGTGGAAAAATCCCGTCAGTTGGCGTCCGATCTGGGGTTCGCGCGCATGCAGTTCCATCATTTGTCGGTGGAAGACGCCATGCGGTCGACGGCCTTGCCGCCAAAAGTGGAAATCGTGACGGCGCTGCATGCCTGCAATACCGCCACGGATGATGCGATACAGTTTGGTCTGCAAAAGCAGGCGCAATTCATGGTGCTGGTGCCGTGCTGCCAGGCGGAAGTGGCCGAGGTGCTGCGCAAGCGCAAGAATGAGTCCTTTTGTAAAACGCCGCTATCGGAAATCTGGCGTCACCCGATACATACCCGCGAATTTGGCAGCCAGATCACCAATGTGCTGCGCTGCCTGCAGCTTGAGGCGCATGGCTATCAGGTGACGGTGACCGAGCTGGTCGGCTGGGAGCATTCCATGAAAAACGAGCTGATCATTGCCCGTTACAAGAATAATCCGCGGCGCAATGCGCGCGAGCGGCTGGAGCAGATACTGCAGGAGCTCAATCTGGAAGATTTGCGCTCCCGCTTTATGCCAGCGGAGGTTTAGGGCTGGTCGTTTTGTTCTTTCAGGCTGCCGTAGGTGAGGGCAAATTGCCGGGTGACCTCGGCGCCAAAAAAGAAAATCTGCGCGGAGTAATAAATCCACAGCAACAGCGCGATCAGCGAGCCCGCCGCGCCAAAGCTGGATGAAATGCCGCTGCGGCTCAGATACATGCCGATCAGCAATTTCCCCAGGCCAAACAGCAAGGCCGTGAGCACGGCGCCCACCACCACATCCGACCACGACAGCCGCACATCCGGCAGCATCTTGTAGACCACGGCAAACATGGCGGTAATCACCGCAAACGACAGCAGGGTCGAGATGTATTTGAAAATCGCCATGTGCTGCAGCAGGAAATCCAGATAGCCCCCCAGGAAATAATTGGCGTAATGCTCGATCAGCCCCAGCCCGGCGCTCGCCAGCAATGAGCTCATCAGCAAGGCAGACAGGATGATGATCAGGCCGAACGAGGTCAGGCGCGTGATCAGCAGTTGCTTGAATGCATGTTTATTGCTGACGACGGCTTTCTCCACTTCCCAGATTTCATCCAGGCTGGCCTTCAGCTCGGCAAATACCGTGGTGGCCCCGATGAAAATCAGCAATGCCGCGACCACCGAGGCAATCATGCCCGACGTATGGTTGCTGGAGGCTGCCAGCAGCGAACTGATCACGCGTGCACCGCTTTCGCCGACCAGCATGGACAACTCTTCAATCACATGGCCCTGGGCGGCTTGTTCGCCCAGAAAATAACCGGTTACGGCAATCACCAGCACCAGAATGGGGGTGAGCGAAAAAATCGTATAAAACGCCAGGGCCGCGCCCTTGCTGGTGGCGCGGTGGGCAAACCAGGCAACGATGGCACTGGTGAAGAGCTGGCGCATGCAATTGAGATAGCGCAATGCCGAGCCAAATGGTTTGAAAACAGAATGCAAAGAGGACTCCCATGGTGGTAACAGAGGGTTGCTACAGATTATTCATGCAGGTAGAGGTATGATAATTCGATAATGCACCCGCCAGTGAGTTCCGCTGCTTTTACTGTGCCGTTCACTGTGCCTGGGGCTGGCCAAGGGGCCATGCAGGATCATCGTCATTTTTCAAAAAAGGGGAAGGTATGTCGCGTTTTTCATTGGCTAGTCTCATGCTTCTGGTTTCCATTGCAGTGCCGCTGCAGGCGCAGGCCAAGGCCAAGGCCTCGGCAGGCAAATTCACCGGCGAGGATTTCAGCGGCGTATACCAATGCACGGGCGATGATGCACATGAGGGAGCTTATACCGGCACTGTCACCATGACCCTCAAGCCCGAACACAGCCGCGGCAGCTATGCCAGTTATGATTTCAAGCTGGAAGTGCCGGACTACGGCACCTACCTCGGTCACGCTGCCGCCAACGGCCGCCATGTTGCCATGCACTTTGGCCTGCAGGACCCGACCACGCATGATTACGGCACCGGCATTGCCGTCATGAAGAAAACCAAAGCGGGCAAATGGCGCTTTCACAAATTCTATTTCGAGCCTGAGTTCAAGGGCGGCAACACCGGGCTTGAAGACTGTGTGATCAAGTAAGCACTGGATGTCGGGGCGCCCGTCTTAACATCACACAGAATTCACCATCACCCTGGACAATAAGCCTCAGCTTGTTGTCGTTATCTATTCGCCAGGAGAGCCTTGCTCATGCTGAAAATTTCCTCCATGTTTGTCCTGCTCAGTGGACTCTTGATGCACGGGCTGGCCTCTGCCGCGGTTGAGGTACGCGATTTCTCACCGCAGGGCGAGGTGCGCAAGGTCAATCAGGCCACCGCGATTTTCAATGTGGACATGGTGAAGCTGGGCGATGCGGAAGCGGCGGCTCCATTTGATATTGACTGCCCGGTGTCAGGGGAAGGGCGCTGGCAGGATAGCCGTACCTGGGTTTATCGTCTGAGCGGCAAGCTGGATGCCGGTGCGCAGTGCCAGTTCACCCCGCGCCGCGATCTCAAGTCGCTGGATGGCGAGGCCTATGCCGGGACGATACCGTTCCGTTTTTTCATGGCCGGGCCGTGGCTGAAGCATGTGCTGCCGGAGTCGTACAACCCGATTGAAGAAGACCAGGTGTTCATCGTCGAGACACCGTTTGCCATCAAGCCGCAAAGCGCGGAGCAGCATGCCTGGTGCGCCCCGGAGGGCGTGAGCGAGCGCATTCCCGTGCGCACATTGTCGGCGGCCCAGCTGAAGACGGCGCTGCAAACCTTGCAGCTGGACATGTCGTCCCCCGCGCTGGGTCTGCGTTGCCAGCGCCCTCTGGCGCCGGGTAGCCGCATGCAGCTGGTGTGGGATGCCGGTATTGAAAGCATGTCGGGCGGCAAGTCCACCCAGCGCGAGTCGGTAACCTATCAGGTGCGGCCGGTGTTTCGCGCCGAGCTGAGCTGCACGCGCGAAAAGCCGAACGCGCCATGCTCGCCTTTGTCCGATATCGAGCTGCGTTTCAGTGAATCGGTCAGCCTGGCACAGCTGGAGCAGATACGGCTGGTCGGCGCGGGCAAATCCCAGGCGCCCATGGAGATCAGCCCCGCGCGTGCCAAGGCACTCAATGCCCAGCGTCCCGGCGCGGCGTCTTCCTACCATGTGGCAGAGCAGGATCAGCTCAGCAGCGTGCTGTTCAAAGGCCCATTCAAGCCGGGTGCAGCCTATGAGCTGACCTTGCCCAGGAATCTGCGTGATACCAGCGGCCGCACGCTGAGCAATGCCAGCAGCTTTCCACTCAAGCTGCGCACGGCGCTGCTGCCGCCACTGGCCAAATTTGCTGCCAATTTTGGCGTGCTGGAGCTGAAAGAAGGCGGCGTTCTGCCCGTCACCATCCGTAACATGGAAAGCCGCATCGGCATGCGCGTGCTGCGCCAGCAGGATCCGGAAGTGGCCTTGCAGGTGATGGCGGATCTGCGGCGCTTTGAAAGCCAGACCCGTGAAGTCAACAAACCATCACCCCGCATGAAACAGCGCACGCTCGATGGCGATACGGTCGAAGAATTCAGGCCTTACACGGATATGTTGTATCCGCGCGAACTGTCTTTCCTGGAGGGCCGTTACGATACTGCGCCGGAACATGCCATGCCCAGACCGGCCAATGGCAAGGCGTTTGAAGTTGTCGGTATTCCGCTGCAAAAGCCCGGATTTTACGTGGTGGAAATTCGCAGCCAGGTGCTGGGCAATGCTCTGCTGAGCGAGGCCAAGCCCATGTATGTGCGCAGCCAGGCGCTGGTGACGGATATGGCGGTGCACCTCAAGACCGGCCGCGACAACAGTCTGGTCTGGGTGACCTCGCTCTCCAGCGGCAAGCCGGTTGCAGGCGCTGACGTTGCCTTGCTGGATTGCCAGGGCCACCGCTTCTGGCAGGGCAAAACCGATGCCCAGGGCGTTGCGGGCTACCCTGAGGCCATGCCGGAGCATCACAAGTGCCCCGGCGCCTGGGTGTACTTTGCCACTGCCAAATTGGGCGAAGATTTTTCCTTTGTGCAGTCCGACTGGGATAGGGGCATAGAGCCATGGCGCTTTAATGTGCGCACCTGGGCCCCGCAGCAAGGCCTCAAGATGCAGACCATCCTCGACCGCACCATGCTGCGCGCGGGCGAAACCGTGTCCATGAAACATATCGCGCGGATGGAGGATTTCCGCGGCTTCCGTTACCCCAACGAGTCCTTGCCAGACAGCGTGACGCTGGAACTGATCGGCGGTGATTATTCGGTGGATATGCCGCTGGAATGGGATGCACGTGGCGATGCCACCACGCAATGGCAGATTCCAGAGGATGCCCCCATCGGCAGTTATGGCATCAAGATGGCCGGGCAGTGGGACTATGTCGGCCAGTTCCGGGTGTCTGAATTCCGCCTGCCCGCTTACAAGGGCAGCGTGCAGTCCGAAAAAATGCGCTACGCCGGCGCCAGTGCCATCCCGGTGCGGCTATCGCTCAATTACCTGAATGGCGGCGCGGCCAGTGGCCAGCAGGTGCAGGTATCCGCCATGTTGAACGCGGGGCAGTACTCTTTTGCTGACTATCCTGACTTCAGTTTCGGTGCGCGGCTGCGTGGCGAGCCGCTGCAGAAGCTGGTGCTCGACCGCCAGGCAATCAAGCTGGACCGCCTGGGCAGCGGTCGCCTGCAAGTGCCGGTGACTGCTGTGGGCAATGCCGCCGGGCAGCCGCTGCAATTGCAGACGGAAATGACCTTCACCGACCCCAATGGCGAGATACAGACGCTGTCGGGTACTACCGATATCTGGCCTGCCAGTCTGGCGCTGGGGCTGCAGGTGAAGGATTGGGCAGGCATGCAAGCCAGGCGCAAGGTGCAGGCCGTGGTGCTGGATACCGCAGGCAAACCCAGAGCAGGTGTGAAGGTCACCCTGCACGGCGAGCGCAAGTGGGATTTTGTGCATCGCAAGCGCATCCTTGGCGGTTTTTACAGCTACGAAACCGAGCAGGGTAGCGAAGACCTTGGCACGTTATGCCAGGGCGTGAGTGATGCTCAGGGCCTGGTGCAATGCCAGGTGGATATCAAGGGCAGCGGACGGATAGCCCTGACGGCACGCGCGGTGGACGATGCCGGGCGGCACATGGTGGCCGAGAGCGGTTTCTGGGTGAGCGATGCCGCTGATATCTGGTATGCGCAGGGCGATCAGGACCGCATGGAAGTGATCCCGGAAAAACGCGAATACAAGGTTGGCGAAACCGCCCGTTTGCAGGTACACACGCCATTCCATCAGGCCACGGCGCTGATTGCGGTGGAGCGCGAAGGCATCATCAAGACCATGGTGCGAACGCTGTACCGGCGCAATGCTGTGGTGGAGATTCCGATTGAAGACAGCTGGGGGCCGAATGTGTATGTCTCGGTGCTGGCGGTGCGCGGTCGCCTGACCGAGGTGCCGTGGTACAGCTTCTTCCAGTGGGGCTGGCATAGCCCGGTGGACTGGTGGCAGGCCTGGCGCGATGGCATGCCGCAGCCCACAGCGCTGGTTGATCTCGCCAAGCCCGCCTTCAAGTTTGGCCTGACCCATATCGCGGTGGGGACGGATGGTGCGCGTCTCAAAGTCGATGTGCAGACCGACAAGCAGGAGTATCGCCCACGCGACATGGTCACCGCCAAGATCAAGGTGCGGCTGCCCAATGGCAAACCGGCGCCCGCAGGTGCTGAAGTGGCGCTGGTGGCAGTGGACAGGGCCTTGCTGGAGTTATCTCCCAATAGCAGCTGGAACCTGCTCGACAACATGATGGACGAGCGGGCCTACCTCATCAACACGGCCAGCGCGCAGATGCAGGTCGTCGGCAAACGTCACTATGGCAAGAAAGCGCTGCCTGCGGGCGGAGGTGGTGGCAAATTCGCCACGCGCGAGCTGTTCAACACGCTGCTGTACTGGAACCCGCGCGTCAAGCTTGATAATCAGGGCATGGCGACGGTGCGCTTCCGCGTCAATGATGCCTTGACCGCATTCAAGGTGGTGGCGATTGCCGATGTGGACCAAGGCTACTTTGGTACCGGGCAGGCGGAAATCGTCAGCCGGCAGGCCTTGCAGCTGACCTCCGGCCTGCCGCCCATGGTGCGTGAAAATGATCGTTATCAGGCCATCATCACGTTGCGTAACACCACCGCCAAGCCGATGTCGCTGAAACTCAATGCGCGCACCGAGCAAAAACAGTGGACATCGCAAGCAGTGACGCTGGCTGCCGGGGCGGCGCAGGAGCTGCGTTGGCCGGTGGAAGTACCGGATAACAGCACGTCGCAACGCTGGACCATAGAAGCGCTGGATGATCAGGGCAAGCCGCTGGACAGGCTGGAAATTCCGCAAAAGGTGTTGCCGCGTGTGCCAGTGACGGTGCAGCAGGCCAGCTTCATGCAGCTGGAGCAGCCCTTGAACCTGCCGACCACCTTGCCTGCCGGGGCCATCCTTGGCAAGGGCGGGTTGCAGCTCAAGCTCAGTGCCAGCCTCGGGCAGCAGACGGCAGGCATAGAGCGCTACTTCAACGCTTACCCGTTCAACTGCCTGGAGCAGCAGACCTCGATTGCTACCGGTCTCATGGACCCCACGCGCTGGCAAACCATCGCCAAACAGCTGGCGGGCTATCAGGATGCGCAGGGCTATCTGGCGTATTTCCCCGGCATGGCATACGGCAGTGATGCGCTCACGGCCTATGTGCTGACCATGGCCTATGAAAACGCTGTGACCTTGCCGCCCTCGGTGGAGCAGGGCATGCGCACGGCGCTGCTGGATTTTGTTGAGGGGCGCAATCAGCCGCATGGCTGGTATGGCGGCAGTAATCGCTACCTGAACGAGCGTCGGCTGTCGGCGCTGGCGGCTTTGTCGTATACCGGCAGTGTGCATGGCCGTTCGCTCGAGGCGTTCGAGTTCAAGCCCATCCAGATGCCGACCACCAGCCTGATCGACTGGTATGCCATCTTGCGCCATGTGCCGGATGCCAGCCAGCGTGATGAGCGCCTGCAGCAGGTGTCGCGCGAGTTGCACAATCGCCTGCAGAACGTGGGCGGCCGCCTGAGCTTTGATAGCGAGGAAAATGACGCATGGTGGTGGGCCATGGTGGATGGCGAAGTGAATGCCACACGCCTGACCGCCTTGCTGATGGATGACCCGGCGTGGAAGGCGGATATGCCCGCCATGCTGCGCGGTGCGCTCATGCGCCAGCACAAGGGCCACTGGCATACCACGCTCGCTAATGCCTGGGGCCGTCTGGCCTTGCAGAAATTCAGTCGGCAATTTGAGTCCGAGCCGGTTAGCGGGCTGACGCAAGCCACGCTGGGCGCGCAGCAAAAACGTTACGACTGGCCCGCCCAGGCCACGGCCGCCAGCCTGTTCCTGCCATGGGCATCTGCGCCAACCTCTAATCTGCAAGTGACGCATAGCGGCACCGGCAAGCCCTGGCTTAATCTGCTGGTGACGGCGGCTATCCCCGATAAACCGGCCAGCAATGGCTACCGCATTCAGCGCCGGGTGACGGCGATTGAGCAGAAAGTGCCGGGGCAGTGGAGTCGCGGTGACCTGATGCGTATACGGGTGGATGTCGACAGCCAGCATGATCTCAGCTGGGTGGTGCTGACCGATCCGATACCGGCTGGCGCCAGCATTCTGGGCAACACGGCGCGAGATTCGCGTATTGCCCAGGCGGGTGAAAACCAGGCCAATGAAGATAGCCTGGCACCCAGCTACACCGAACGTGGGTTGGCATTTTTCCGGGCGTATTACGAGTTCGCCCCACAGGGGCACTTCTGGTACGAATACACCGTAAGGCTCAATAACCCCGGCACCTTCAGCCTGCCGCCAACGCGGGTAGAGGCCATGTATGCACCCGAAGTGTTTGGTCAGCTGCCGAATGCCAAGCTGGATGTGCGCTAGGGCCGCATGACCCAGACCGCGACAATGCGCAACCTGGTCGGGCAAAAGACAAAGCCGCAGCGACAGATCCACCAGCGGACACTGCTTGCGACGCTAGGCTTGCTGCTTGGCCTGCTGCCGGGTATGGCGGCGGCTGTGCCCGGCTATGCCGAGGTCAAGGCGCAATACCGGGCTTCGGATGCCTGGCTGCTGGCGCGTGATGGGCAGGTGCTGCAGCAATTGCGGCTGGATCATCAGGTGCGGCGGTTGCAGTGGACACCGCTGGAAGCCATGTCGCCCGCCTTGCTGCAAGCGCTGCTGTATTCCGAAGACCAGCGCTTTTACCAGCATGCGGGCATAGACTGGCTGGCGGTGGCCTCGGCCAGCTGGCGCAATCTGTGGGATAGCCGCACGCGCGGCGCCAGCACCATCACCATGCAGCTGGCAGGTCTGCTGGAGCAGGATGCCGTGCACGGCCGCCGCAGCTTGGTGCAAAAGCTCGGGCAATCGGCCGATGCCTTGCAACTGGACCATGCCTGGAAAAAATCCGACATCCTCGAAGCCTATCTCAACCTGGTGCCGTTTCGTGGCGAGCTGCAAGGCGTAGCCGCCATGAGCCAGGGCCTGTTTGGCAAGGGCCCGGAGGCCCTGGATGCGCGCGAAGCCGCCATCGCTGCCGTGCTGCTGCGCGCACCCAATGCCAAACCCGCCCGTGTGGCCGAACGTGCCTGCCAGCTTTTGAAGCAGATGCAGCAGGCACGTGCCTGCGCCGATCTCGAAGGCTTTGCCAGCCTCAAGCTGGTGGCGCCATTTGAGCCTGCCATGCCCAATCTGGCGCCGCATCTGGCACGGCAGTTATTGCAGCAGCCGGGTCAGCGCCTGAGCAGCACGCTGGATATGCGTTTGCAGCAATACGCCGCCCGGCAATTACGTGCCAACCTGCTGCAGCTGGAAAACCAGAATGTGCAGGATGGCGCGGTGCTGGTGCTGGATAATCGCACAGGCGAAGTGCTGGCCTGGGTGGGCTCCAGCGATACCCTGTCGACCGCGCCCGCGGTGGATGGCGTGCTGGCACAGCGCCAGGCGGGCTCTACGCTCAAGCCGTTTTTATATGCCACGGCGCTGGATATGCGGGCGCTGACCGCCGCCTCGCTGCTGGACGATAGCCCGGTGCGCATACGCACCGGCAATGGCGATTACATCCCGCAGAATTACGATAAACAGTTCATGGGCCCGGTCAGCCTGCGCACCGCGCTAGGCAGTTCGCTGAATGTGCCCGCCGTGCGCAGCCTGCTGCATATCACGCCGGACCGTTTTTTTTCGCGTCTGCAGCAATTGCGTTTCAGCACGCTGACCGAGTCGGTGGACTATTACGGCTACAGCCTGGCGTTGGGCGCGGCTGATGTGCGCCTGCTCGATCTCACCAATGCCTACCGGGCGCTGGCCAATCAGGGCCGTTACAGCGGGGTGCGCATGCAATGGGCCAACCCCGCCAGCAAAGGCAAGGCCGATAAGCCCATGCAAGTGTTTTCGCCCGCCGCGAGTTATGTGGTGAGTGACATCCTGGCCGATAACAATGCCCGTGCGCATACCTTCGGCATGGATTCAGCGCTGGCGACGCGCTACTGGAGCGCAGTGAAAACCGGCACCAGCAAAGACATGCGCGATAACTGGTGCGTGGGCTACACGGCACGCTATACCGTCGGCGTGTGGGTGGGCAATGCCAATGGCGCGCCCATGCATGATGTCTCTGGCGTAAGCGGTGCGGCGCCGGTCTGGCGTGCCGTCATGGATTATCTGCATAGGCATCCCGATGGCCGCTTGCTGGCGCCAGTCGTGCGCACGCCGCCAGCCGGGCTGCTGCAGCAACAGGTGCGCTTTCAACCCGCGATTGAGCCGGTCCGGCAGGAGTGGTTTTTGAAAGGCACCGAGCTTGCCCTGGTGCAGGCGAGCCATGATGGGGATGATATGCGCCCAAGCAAGCTGGGCCAGGATAAGCCGGGTGCCCAGGCGGATAATTCGCTGGTAAGCATTGCCTACCCTGGCCAGGGCGCGATTATCGCGCTGGACCCGGAAATTCCGCCCGCGCAGCAGCGGGTGGTGTTCAAGGCAACCCCTGCCTTGCCTGCAGGCTGGCACTGGCGGCTGGATGGCAAACGGGTGGCGCCGGTCAAGCTGGGATCGCCGCGCCAGTTGGCAGGTGAACATGCACCGCCCGCCCATACCCCGCAGACCACAGACCTGCGCTATGCGTGGTTTCCCATGCCCGGTCGCCATGTGCTGAGCCTGCACGATGCCAGTGGCAAGTTGCGCGAGTCGGCACGCTTTGAAGTGCGGGGCGCCATGCTGCGCGAGGCCATGCCCGGGCCGAATGCGAAACCTGCGCGGCCATCTTGAGCGGCCGGGCAGCGGGCGTGCATGTTAAAATCGCGCCAACCTATGAACACCGCCATGAATACCACCACCAACCCCCGTCACGTCATTAGCCAGCTGGAGAAACTGCTACCGGAATGCATGCTGGCCGACCGTTTTCCTTTGCGTCGGCGCTTGCAGCAGGTGCGGGCACAGCTGGATCAGCAGAAACCTGAGCAGAAATCCCCTGACAAACTGCTGGCCGAGCTGGCCAATCGCGTGCGCGATTCCGTCGCGCGCCTGCAGGCGCGCAAAGCGGGGTTACCCAAGCCGGATTATCCCGCCGAGCTGCCGGTTTCCGGCAAAAAGGACGATATTGCCGCTGCCATACAGAAACATCAGGTGGTGATCGTTTGCGGCGAAACCGGCTCCGGTAAAACCACCCAGCTGCCCAAGATTTGCCTGGAGCTGGGCCGCGGCGTCAGCGGTCTCATCGGTCATACCCAGCCGCGCCGCATTGCCGCCCGTTCGGTGGCCTCGCGCATTGCGCAGGAGCTGAATTCGCCGCTGGGCCAGGCGGTGGGTTACAAGGTACGCTTCAACGACAAGCTCTCCGAAAGCAGCTATATCAAGCTGATGACGGACGGTATTTTGCTGGCAGAGACGCAGGGCGACCGCTTTCTCAATGCCTACGACACCATCATCATCGATGAGGCGCACGAACGCAGCCTGAATATCGATTTCTTGCTGGGCTATCTCAAGCAATTATTGCCCAAGCGTCCTGACCTCAAAGTCATTGTCACCTCGGCCACCATTGATGCCGACCGCTTCTCGCGCCACTTTGAGGGCGCGCCGGTGATTGAAGTCTCCGGCCGTACCTATCCGGTGGAAATCCGCTACCGCCCGCTGGGCAAGGCCGGATTCAGTGCCAAGGAAAATCCCCCCGAGCTTGAAGATGAAGACGATCTGGAACTGCTGGGGCAGGACCTCATGGGCATCAAGCGCAAGCCGCGCGTGGAATCGCGCTGGCTGGAAGAAGACGATGCCGAAGAAGCCATGGAAGAAGCGATTCTGGATGTGGCCGATGACCTGATGCGGCTGGGCGAGGGCGATATTCTGGTTTTCCTGCCCGGCGAGCGCGAGATCCGCGATACCGCCGACCATCTGCGCAAATACCAGGGCCGCTCGCCCAAGCTTAAGCATGTGGAAATCCTGCCGCTGTTTGCCCGGCTGTCGATTGAAGACCAGCAGAAGATTTTCCGTTCCGGCGGCACGCGCCGTATCGTGCTGGCGACCAATGTGGCCGAAACTTCGCTTACCGTGCCCGGTATCAAATACGTGATCGATACCGGCCTGGCGCGGGTCAACCGTTACAGCGCGCGCGCCAAGGTCGAGCAACTGCAGATCGAGAAAATCTCGCAGGCAGCGGCACGCCAGCGCGCAGGGCGTTGCGGCCGGGTGTCGAGTGGTATCTGCGTACGCCTGTACGACGAAGAGGATTTCAATAACCGTTCCGAGTTTACCGACCCCGAGATTCTGCGCTCCTCACTGGCCTCGGTGATCCTGCGCATGGCTGCTTTGCGGCTGGGCGATGTGAATGACTTTCCGTTTATCGAGGCGCCGAGTTCACGCCTGATTGCTGATGGCTACCTGCTGTTGCAGGAGCTGGGTGCGGTGGATGCCGACCGGCAGATTACCGAGCTGGGCAACCAGCTGGCGCGCCTGCCGCTGGACCCGCGTGTGGGCCGCATGATCCTGGCCGCCAAAAAGGAAAGCTGTTTGCAGGAGATGCTGATCATCGCCAGTGCGCTGGCGATACAGGACCCGCGCGAACGGCCCATGGACAAGCGCGAAGCCGCCGATCAGGCGCACGCCAAGTTTGCTGGCGAGCAGTCCGATTTCATGAGCTTCCTCAAGCTGTGGGCGTTTTACGATGAGGCGCTGAAAACCAAGAAATCCAACAAGGAGCTTTTGGGCAAATGCCATCAGAATTTCCTGTCTTTCCTGCGCATGAAGGAATGGCGCGAGCTGTATTTCCAGCTGCTGGAAATCGCCGAAGACATGGAGTTCAAGCTCAACGACAAAGAAGCCTCCTACGAGCAGATACACCGGGCGCTGCTGTCTGGCCTGCTGGGCAATATCGGCTTCAAGGACGGCGAATCGGAAAGCTATCAGGGTGCGCGTGGCATACGTTTCAATATCGCCCCCGGTTCGGCCCTGAAAAAGCAGCGCCCCAAGTGGGTGATGGCCGCCGAGCTGATGGAAACCACCAAGCTGTATGCGCGTTGCGTCGCCAAAATCGAGCCGGACTGGATAGAGCCGTTGGCGCGCAGCCTGACGCAAAGCCATTACACCGATCCGCGCTGGGATCGCAAGCCAGCGCAGGTGGTGGCGTGGGAACGGGTCAGCCTGTATGGCCTGACGGTGATCCCCAAGCGGCGTGTGCATTACGGGCCGATCAACCCGCAGGAATCGCGCGAGATATTTGTGCGCGAAGCGCTGGCGAATATGGAATTCGACACGCGCGCGCCGTTTTTTGAGGCCAACCGCCGCCTGATTGCCGAGATCGAGGAGCTGGAACACAAGGCGCGCCGCCAGGATGTGCTGGTGGATGAGCACGCATTGTTTGCGTTTTACGACGCGATTATTCCCGCAGGCATCATCAATGGTGCGGGCTTTGAAAAGTGGCGCGAAGAGGCCGAGCGCGAAAATCCGCGTCTGCTTTATCTGACCCGTGATGCCTTGATGCGCCATGGCGCGGCTGGCGTCACCGAAGCGCAGTTCCCTGAAACCATGCTGCTGGATGGTACCGAGATCGCGCTTAAATACCGCTTTGAACCCGGGCATCCGCTGGATGGGGTGACCGCCACCGTGCCGCTGGCGCTGCTCAATCAGCTGGACCCGACCGCCAGCGAATGGCTGGTGCCCGGCATGCTGCGCGAGAAACTCACTGCACTGATCAAAGCCCTGCCCAAGACGCTACGCCGCGTGTGCGTGCCGGTGCCGGAGTTTGTGACGGGTTTTCTGGAGCAGGCGCAGATCGGCGCATCGCCCCTGATACCCGCCCTCATTGCCTACATCCAGCAGCGCACCGGGCTCAAGATGTCAGCCGATGAGCTGAATGTGGAGGCATTGCCTGCGCACTTGCACATGAATTTCCGGGTGGTGGATGAGAAGGGCCGCGAGCTCGGCATGGGCCGCGACTGGACCGCGCTGAAGCAGCAGCTGGGGCAGGCTGCCCAGCTCACTTTCCGCAGCAGTTCGCCCTCTATTGAGAAGAGCGGGCTCAAGCAATGGGACTTTGGCGATCTGCCCAAGACCCTGACCTTCAGTCGCGATGGTCGCCAGCTCACCGGCTACCCGGCGATAGAAGACGAGCAGGACAGTGTGGCGGTCAAGCTGTTTGATACGCCCACCGCGGCCGAGGATGCGCACCGTGCCGGCGTGCGCCGCCTGATGCGCTTTGAGCTGAAAGAGCAGATGAAGCAGCTGGAGAAAGGCCTGCCGGGCTTTACCCAATACGCCTTGCTGCTGCGCAACCTGATGACGCCGGACGAACTGCGCGACGACATGCTGACGGCGATTGCCGACCGCGCCTTTATCGGCGAAGACGACTTGCCACGCAGCAATGCCGACTTCATGAATCTCAAGCAGCGTGCCCGTACCCGGCTGCCCGCGGTGGTGGAGGGCGCCAGTCGCCTGGCCGCCGCCATCGCCGCCGAATACCAGCCGCTGATGCAAAAGCTGGGCAGTTTGCCTGGCCCCATGGCACGCCTCAAAAAAGAAGTGGAAGAGCAGCTGGGGCGCCTGTTGTACAAGCGCTTTTTCAGCCAGACGCCATGGGAGCGCCTGCAGCATGTGCCGCGTTATCTCAAAGGCTTGCGCCTGCGGCTGGAGAAATACCCCGGCGGCATCGAGCGCGACACGCGCAATGGGCAAGCGGTGCAACAGGTCTGGCAGCGCTGGGAAGAGCGCGTCGTCAGCCTGCGCAAGAGCGGCCAGCCGGTGCCGCCTGCTTTGCAGGAGTATCGCTGGCTGATTGAGGAGCTGCGTATTTCCCTGTTTGCGCAAGAGCTGAAAACGCCGTTCCCGGTCTCGGTCAAACGTCTGGACAAAGCCTGGGCTGATCTTTCCTGAGCTTCTCTCCGTCGTTCCCATGCCTCTCTGACTCCAGTTTGGTAGGCATGGGCGCAAAAGCTTATGCATGAAGTAAGTGGTTTGTGCATGCGCCCGTTTTTCCTTACATCATAGCCCGTGAATTGCCTTTATGCGGCCAAGGCCATCATTCACCGCGGCCAATTATTCGGCAGCAAAAAGATTTTTATTGCATTTAATATGGAGCCATACTAATATGGCCTCATGTTACTTCTCAAAGAACTTCCTACCTCCAAAAGCCTGGAACGGTTCGTTCAGCGCTACCCGCAAACCGACATTTCGGCCATCTCGGATTTTGTCGCCTTGCTGCGGGCCGCTTCGGATATTTCCGATGCGCTGGACAAGTTGCTGGGCAAGCATGATCTGCTGCAAGGCCGCTGGTGGGTGCTGGTATTGCTCATGCGTCAGGAAGACTTCACTTCATCGCCTTCGGACCTGGCTGAGAAGGCCGGTGTCACCAAAGGCACCATGACAGGCTTTATTGACGGCTTGGAGCGGGAAGGCCTGGTCACGCGGCTGATCAATAACGATGACAGGCGCAAATTCCTGATACGCCTGAGTGCGGCTGGCCTGCAAAAGCTGGACGAAGTGATGCCGGACTACATAGACAAGGTGAAGCTCTTAATGGATGTCCTGAGCAAGTCGGAACGCGATGTCCTGATCTCGCATGCCAGAACCCTGGCCGAGCATGTGGATGTCATGAAATAAGCTGCTTTCATTTTTTTTGAACATTTAGTTTGAATCCATACTTTATGGTTCCATATTTTTAATTCACTGCTATGCTGCCTGACTCAACACCGCTAAATGCGCATGCCATAGCGCACCCTGATGCCGCCGTTAACGGCCAGCCATTGCCATACCGGCGGCTGTTTGCCGTGTTGCTCGCATGCAGCCTTATCTCACTGCCTGGCTGTGTCAGCATGCGCGGCATTACTCCGCAGGCCACGACCGTGCAAGCCAACCAGCTTGATCTCGGCAATAGCGCCATCAGCGCCGCCAGCATTGAATGGCCGAATGCCGCGTGGTGGCAGGACTATCACGATGCCCAGCTGGATGCGCTGGTCACCAGAACCATTGCCGATAACCCCGATCTCAAAGCGGCGCAGGCCCGCATAGGGCTGGCACAGGCGTATGCCGACAGCATGCACGCGCAGACCTTGCCTACCCTGAGTGGCGACACCACCATGACGCGCGAGCGCTTTACCGAGCTGCAATTCATTCCTGCGCCCTGGGCCGGGCATACCGACTGGAACAACCGCGCCACCGTATCGCTGGCTTACGACCTGGATTTGTGGGGCAAACAGAAGGGCATGTGGGCGGCGGCGCTGGACGAAACTCATGCGTCGGCAGCCGAGACGCAACAGGTGCAGCTTGAGCTCGTGAATGCCGTGGTGAGGAGCTATATCCGCCTGGGCTTTGAGTACCAGCTGCGCGATATTGCCGAAGAGCATGTGCGTGAAGTGGAGCACCGTGTGGCGATTGCCCGCCGGGCGCTGTCGGCGGGTCTGACCACGGAGCTGGCCGTCACCGAAACCGAAGTGCCATTGCCCATGGCGCGCATGAAAGTGCAGCAGATTGAGGCACGCATTGCCCTGATCCAGAACCAGCTGGCCGCCTTGTCTGGTCAGGGCCCCGGTGCCGGTGAACATATCCAGCGCCCCGTCTTGCACTATGACGCCGCCATCGGCCTGCCCGACCAGCTGCCTGCCAACCTGATTGGTCGCCGTCCGGATATTCTGGCAAGCCGCTGGCGCATTGAGGCCTCGCGTGAATACATCGCCAGCGCCAAGGCCAATTTTTACCCCAATATCAATCTGCTGGCATTCGCTGGTTTTCAGGCGCTGGGCTTCGGCAAGCTGTTCACCAATGCCGCCGCCATTGCCGGCGTGGGCCCGGCCATTTCGCTGCCAATTTTTGATGGCGGCCGTCGCCGTGCCAACCTTAGCGCGCAAACCGCCAGCTACGACATGGCCGTGGAGCATTACAACGCCACTGTGCTGAAAGCGCTGGAAAGCATCTCGAACCAGCTGGTGCTGCTGAATGCCAATGCGCGCGAGATCAAGAATGCCGAGGAAGCGCTGGCCACGGCTGAAAAAGCCCATGCGCTCGCCCTCAGGCATTACAAGGCTGGCCTCACCAATTATGAGCACGTGCTGGCAACGCATGAGGTGGTGCTGACGCAACGCGAAGCCATGCTGCAACTGGAAGCCGACAAGCTGGATGCCCATGCCGGCCTGATGCTGGCGCTGGGTGGCGGGCTGAATGACGAAAAGGCCAGCCAGGCGGTCTCCGATGCCAGCAGCTCCCATGCCGATACCACGAAACACGCCAGGGCAGGGAGCACACCATGAACGCCTGGTCACTCGCCAGCATGAGGCGGCCTTTGCTGCGCACCCGCGTGCAGTTACGCCTGTGCGCACTGGCCTGCGCGCGCTATGCCTGCAGTCTGGCACATGGCATATCGACACTGGCACGCGCGCTGGGCATGGGTGCTACGCTGGGCGCACGCGAATGGTGGAAGCTGGATGCCCCCATCATCGCTTATGTATTCAAGGTGCTGCTGGCAAGTGTGCTGGCGGTGTGGATATCGTTGCGCCTGGAGTTTGACCAGCCGCGCACGGCGCTGCTGACGGTGGCGATCGTCATGCAGTTTCGCTCCGGCATGGTGCTGACCAAAAGCTATTACCGGCTGATCGGCACTATCTTCGGCATTATCGCGTCCTTCCTGCTGGTCGCCATGTTTGCGCAGGAGCGGGTGCTTTTTCTGCTGTGCATGACGATCTGGATAGGCCTGTGCACGGCGGGCTCGGTCATCTTTCGCAATCACCAGTCTTATGCCTTTGTGCTGGCGGGCTACACCTTGTGCATTGTCGGCCTGCCCGCCACGCTGGCGCCCGAGCTGACCTTCAATATCGGCGTTACCCGCCTGTCCGAAATCCTGGTGGGCCTGCTGTGCGCCACGGTGGTGAGTGATCTCGTATTTCCGCAACGCATGTGGAATGTGACCCTGCAGACCGTGCGTCGGCGCTACACCGACTTTTGCGACCTGCTGCGCATCAGCGCGCGGGAGGGTGTGGCACATGCCACCTTGCAGGCCCACATGCTGCGATTCATTGGCGACATCTTCAGTCTGGAATCCTTTCGTGCTTCTTCAGGCCTGGAGACGGATGAATCGCGTGGGCACCGCCACCGCCTGAGTCATCTGAACAAGGAATTCATGGAAGTCTCCACGACCTTCCATGCCTTCAGTCGGCTGTTGCAGCGGCAACGCAACAACAGCCGTGCCGAGGTGCGCGAGGCCCTGCTGCAGCTGTATCAATGGCTGGCAGACGCGGTGACTGTGCAACACCGCAGCGCGCAGACCGAGCAGGAAACCCTGGCGATTGTGCAGAAGCTGAAAGCCTTCCGTGAAGACTTCAGCCTGCGCCTGCAAGCAGCCCGCCATCGCTTGCCAGCCACATTACAAACCAGGGACCTGCTGGATTTTGATACCGGGGCCGCCTATCTGCTGCGGCTAGCCGAAGAGCTGTATGTGTATAGCCGCACCTATGGTTCGATTGCCACCGGCAGTGCGCCCGATCAGGGACATGCAGACGAGCTGCCTGCCCAACTGGAGATGCACTTTGATTCACTGGCGGTGGCGCTGGCCGCGCTGCGCGGCAGTATCACGCTGCTGATACTGGCCGGGCTCTGGATATTCACCGACTGGCGCTCGGGCATAGAGGCCATCACCATCGGCGTCATCACCAGCACGCTGTTTGCGAACAGTCCTTCGCCCAGCAAAACCATACGCCACTTCATGGCGGGCGCGGTCATCGGCACTGTGCTCGCCTATCTCAGCAATTTCTGGTGGCTTACCCAGGCGCATGATTTCTGGACGCTGATCATTGCCATCAGCCCCGGCATCCTGCTTGCCAGCTGGCTGGGTTCCAGGCCTGCTACCGCGTTTATCGGGGCAGGGGCTTCCGTGGTTTACCTGTTGCACATCGGCTTCAACACCGTTTTCAGCGCCAGTCCGGTGACTTTTCTTAACGATGCGGTGGCCGATCTGCTGGCGATTCTGGTCTCGGGCACCATGTATGGCCTGATCGACCTCAGCGGCAGCGCCTGGTCCCGGCAGCGCGTATCCAATGCCTTGCGCAACCTGGTAGTGGCTGCCTGCCGCGAGTCCACCCCGCTGCGGCGTGCCCGCTTTGAAGCCAGCGCGCGGGATCTGGTGCAACGCTCCGGCAGCGTGCAACGGGTAGGCGAGGCGCAGGATCAGGTGGTGGTTGAATGGCTGTTTTCAGCGCTGGAGGTTGGCCATGCCGTGATCGCTCTGCGCGAGCAGTTGCCGCATGTGCCAGCCGAAATGGCCCGCGCCCTGCAACACGCCATTGCGCAGATTGCCAGCCTTTACGAGGCGCCGGGCAAGGCCGCCATTGCGCACGCAGCAGGGGCTATTGATCAGGCGCTGGCACTGGCTGCTCCCACTGCCGCCAGCGAGATGCCGCTGCATGTGCGCCACCAGTTGCTGACCACGCTGCATTTTGTACACAGCACGCTGCTGGATGAAGCCTCGGTACTGGCGTTCGGCCCCAGCATGTCTGCGAGTACCAGCCCCGCGGGAGGACGCTGATCATGCCACGTGAATTTGCCTTGCTCGATGCCCTGGTGCCCACCTTGCTGCTGGCATTTATTGCAGCGGCGGTTGGCACCCTGGTGCTGGACCGTATGTTTGCCTGGCTCGGCGCTTATCGTCTGGTCTGGTACCCCGCGCTGTTTCGCTTGTCGGTGTTCGGTTGTCTGTTTGCGGGCCTGGGGCTGTGGATTTACCAGTGATGAACGCAGGAAATGTGAAGCGCGATGGTGTTAATGCCTTGGAAATCACGCGCAGAATTTGTGAAGGAAACTTGCCATGAAATTTTATCTGAAACGCCTGTTCAGGATACTGATCACGCTGGCCCTTGCTGCCGCTGCGGTCTTTCTCGCCCAAAAGCTGTGGGTGCGCTACATGGATTCGCCCTGGACACGCGATGGCCGGGTACGGGCCGATGTGGTGAATATCGCGCCGGATGTGGCCGGGCTGGTGATGAAGGTGGCGGTGCGCGATAACCAGTTTGTGCATCGTGGCGATGTGCTGTTCCAGATTGATCCTGAGCATTTTCGCCATGCCGTGGCCGAAGCCAATGCCATCGTGAATCAACGCAAGGCGGCGCTGCAGATGAAGCGCAATCAGGCACAGCGCCGTGCCAGCCTGGATGATGAAGTGATTTCTCGCGAAAACCGCGAAGACACCGACCTCGGCGCCGTGGCCGCCAAAGCCGACTACGAGGCTGCGCTGGTTACCCTGGAAAAAGCCCAGCTCGACCTCACGCGCAGCACCGTGCGCTCCCCCGTGGATGGCTGGGTGTCCAACCTGCTGGTACGTCCGGGCGATTATGCCCAGGTGGGCGCGGCCAAGCTGGCCATCATTGATCAGCATTCGTTCTGGGTATACGGCTATTTTGAAGAGCACAAGCTGCCGCTGGTGCATGTGGGCGATGCCGCCGAGATCCAGTTGCTGGGCACCGGCCGCCGCCTGCAAGGACATGTGGAAAGCATTGCCATGGGCATTACCGACCGCGACAACCCCACCGATGTGCGGCTGCTGGCGAATGTGAACCCCAGTTTCAACTGGGTGCGCCTGTCGCAACGGGTGCCGGTGCGGATACAGCTGGATGAGTTACCCAGGAATTTAACCCTGGTGGCAGGGATGACGTGTTCGGTGGTGGTCAAACCTTCTCTGGTCTTAGATTCTAAAGTCGCACGGTCACCAGTCACGCAGTCTGGCGCCAGACCTTCGGCCAAAGTAAAAAGCTAAAAGCAACGTGGGTGACCAGCACAATGCCTGGTCACCCACGGGGCAGCTTGCTCACAGCCAGATGACATAAAAAATTATGTCACGAGCCCAGGTTTATTCAGTCTTGGTCTCGTCTGGTGCGGCGGTGTGAGGCTCGGTGCCTTCCGGAGCGGGGGCGACCTTCTCGTGTTCAGCGGGCACATAGCCACCGGGTTCTGCCTTGCCTGATGCCGCAGGAGCAGCAGGTGCACTCTCAGGGGCGGCAGCAGGTGGCGGGGTGGTGGCTGCAGGCGCTTCTGCGGTTTCCGGGGTCGCCGGCTCGGGTTTTGAGCAGGCAGTCATTAATGCAGCGGTCATTGCAATGGTAATAAGGGAACTCGGCCATGATTTCATCATTGATTATTCTCCTTTGGTCATTTTCATTCAGGCTTGCTTGTCAGGGTTAGAACCCCATCTTTTGGCTTAAGTTCGGTCAAATTGCCATTTGCATTATTAAGATTGCATTAATTAGTTAAATTAAATCAATCGTTTGTTTCACAGCAAACGTATGCCTGCCAGCGTATCCAGGCAGGTTTCGCGGATAATCCGCACCAGATCCACCGCATAAGGCCGCGCCATGATTTCGGTATTGCCGGTGGCGTAAAGCTCCGACCACAGCCCTTTGCGCGTGATCGGTTTGGCGATGACATACTCGTGCTCCAGATAGCTCTGTATGCCCCAGCTGGGCAGCGCTGCCAGCCCGCGACGGCTCGCCACCAGCTGCATGATGGCGACAGTCAGCTCGGCCGTGCGGCGATCAAACGCCACATTGGCCGGATGCAGGACTTCGCGTATCAGGTCGATGCGTTCTTCCGGCACTGGGTAGGTGATCAGCGTGCTGCCGCTGAAATCCTCGGCCTGCAAAAAAGGGCGGGTGTGCAGGGGATGGTCTGTCGGCAATACCGCCATGATTTCAAAGGTGAAAAGCGGCACATGCTGCAGCATCTTCATCTTGCCCGGCAGGCCGCCAATGACAAAATCCGCCTTGCCTTCCTTGATCAGGCTCCAGGGATCGCTATGAAACCCGGCCACCAGGTCCAGCTCCACCTCCGGCCAGGCACGTCTAAAGGCATCCATCACCGGCGTCAGCCAGTCAAAGCAGGTGTGGCATTCCAGCACAATGCGCAGTTCGCCGGATTGGTCGGACTTCAGCCGCTCCAGATCGCGCTCCGCCTGCGCCGTGGCTTCCAGCACGATATCCGCCAGCTTGAGCAGGCGTTCGCCCGCGGGCGTAAAGCGCAAGCCATGCGCGGTGCGCTGAAACAGCGTGATCTGGTAATACTGCTCCACCGAGCGTATCTGGTGCGAGAGCGCCGATTGCGTGAGATAAACGCGCTCGGCGGCCAGCGCCAGCTTGCCGCTTTCGGCAATGGCCTTGAAGGATTTGAGATGTCGGATTTCGATCATGATATGAATTTAATTCAAGTTTAATGGAAAAAAACTCGCTTTATTAATTCGATGATAGCACGCAAACTGCGGCCTTCGTTATTGAGAGGTGAGTTGTCATGATCAAAGCCCATATCCTGGGGTACCCGCGCGTCGGGGCCAACCGTGAACTGAAAGTCGCGCTGGAGGCGTTCTGGAAAAGCGCGCCCGGCGAAGAAGCCCGCCATGAAGCCGCGCTGGAGCAAACCGCGCGCCAGCTGCGCGAGACGCATTGGCAAAAGCAGATAGACGCCGGCCTGGCCTTTATCAGCGTCAATGATTTTTCATGCTACGACCATGTGCTGGACCACACCGTGCTGTTTGGCGCCACGCCGCCGCGCTTTGGCTTTGCCGGGCGGCCATTGCAGGCGCAGGACTACTTTGCCATGGCGCGCGGCAATGCCGAGCAACCCGCGCTGGAGATGACCAAGTGGTTTGATACCAACTACCACTACCTGGTGCCGGAGCTGAGCGCGGAGACCGAATTTTCCATCAACGCTCATGGGTTTCTGCTGCAGATAGACCAGGCACTGACCACCGGCGCCGAGCTCAAGCCGGTATTGCTGGGCCCGGTGTCTTGGCTGTATCTGGGCAAGAGCCGCGATGCCGGGTTTGACCGCCTGAGCCTGCTGCCAGCCTTGTGCGCGCAATATGCCGCTTTGCTGAGCGAGCTCAAGCTGCGCGGCATTGCCTGGGTGCAGATCGATGAACCCGTGCTGGCGCTGGACCTCGATGCGCGCTGGCTGGCGGCGTTTGCCGATGCCTATGCCCGCATCCGCGACCACAGGCCCAAGCTGCTGCTGACGACATATTTTGAAAGCGTGGCGCGCTATGTGGGTGCGGTAACGGCTTTGCCAGTGGATGGTCTGCATATCGACCTGGTGCGGGCGCCGGAACAGCTCGCCGCCTGGCTGGCGGCCTTGCCCAGTCACTGGGTGCTTTCCGCCGGGGTAGTGGATGGCCGCAATGTCTGGCGCAATGATCTCGACAAGACCTTGCAGCTGTTGCAGCCGGTCGCGCAGCAGCTGGGGGATCGCTTGTGGATCGCGCCATCGTGCTCGCTATTGCATGTGCCAGTCTCGCTGGTGCAGGAGTCGTCTATGGACGCAGAAATACGCTCCTGGCTGGCGTTTGCCGATGAAAAACTACGTGAGTTGCAGCTATTGCAGCAGGCGCTGAATCATGGGGTGGATAGTGTGGCTGCCGAGTTTCAGGCCGCACGCAAGGCCATCGCTTCTCGTGGCGCATCGCCACGTGTGCATAACGAGAGTGTGCAGCAGCGCTTGCAGCATCTGCCGCAGTTATCCGCCGAGCGCAGCAGCCCGTTTGCCGAGCGGCGCCTGGCGCAGCAAAAGCGCTTGCGGCTGCCTTTGCTGCCGACTACCACCATAGGCTCTTTTCCGCAGACCGCAGATATACGCGCCAGCCGGGCGGCGTTTCGCCGGGGCGATCTGAGTGCGGAGGATTACACGCTGGCCATGCAGCAGAACATCCGCCATGCCATTGAGCAGCAGCTGGCGCTGGATCTGGATGTGCTGGTGCACGGCGAAGCCGAGCGCAACGACATGGTGGAATATTTCGGCGAGCAGCTGGCAGGTTATGTCTTCAGCCAATACGGCTGGGTGCAGAGTTACGGCTCGCGCTGCGTCAAGCCGCCGATTATCTATGGCGATGTGCACCGCCCGCTGGCGATGACCGTGGCGGAGGCCCGCTATGCGCAGTCGCTCACCAGCAAGCCGGTCAAGGGCATGCTTACAGGCCCGGTGACCATGCTGCAATGGTCGTTTGTGCGCGATGACCAGCCGCGCGAAACCACCGCCTTGCAACTGGCGCTGGCGATACGCGATGAAGTGGCCGATCTGCAACAGGCCGGCATTGCCATTATCCAGATTGACGAGCCGGCCTTCCGCGAAGGGCTGCCTTTGCAGCAGGCCAAGTGGGAGCAGTATCTGGCATGCGCGGTGCGGGCATTCAAGCTATCGGCCAGCGTGGCGGAAGACAGTACGCAGATACACACCCACATGTGCTATTCGGAGTTCAACGACATTCTGCCGTCGATTGCCGCGATGGATGCCGACGTGATTACCATTGAGACGTCGCGCTCGGCGATGGAGCTGCTGGATGGCTTTGGCGAGTTTGATTACCCCAACGACATCGGCCCCGGCGTGTATGACATCCACTCGCCGCGGGTGCCGAGTGTGGATGCCATGACCGCCTTGCTGAAGCGTGCGATTGAGGTGATCCCGGTAGAGCGCTTGTGGGTGAATCCGGATTGCGGCCTTAAAACCCGCGGCTGGCCGGAAACCATTGCCGCCCTGCAACACATGGTCGCCGCGGCACGTCAGCTCCGCCACGAGAAGCTCAATCACAAGGCGGCGTGATCTCGGGATTATCGCTCGTGTAACCCTTGCCAGCGGCCCACGTATCAATGCATGCGTGGGCCGTTGGCATTTTTAATGCCCGGCTTGGTCAGGCGCTAATCACCAGCAGGCTACCCAGCATCATGACGATGGCGGCGATCAGCTTGCGCAGAATGTCTTTTTCCTTGAACACCTGATAGCCCACCAGCACCTGCAACACCATGCTCATCTGAAACAGCGCCAGCGTGTACGCCACCAGCATGTGCGACAGCAGCACCAGCGTGCAGTACTGCATGATGAAAATCATGACGCCTATGCTGGCAATCGTGGGCAAATGCGACAGCGAGGTTTTGGTGCTTTCTTTAACACTGGCGGGTATAAACAGCAGATTCGCCAGCATCACCAGCGGCAAGCCCAGCAGCGACCAGAACACCAGCGTGGCCAGCGGCCCGCCATCCGTCACCGCGTTTTTCAGGAACAGCGTGCCGATGGAAAACAGCAATATGGACAGAAAACGCGCCTGCACGCCGCGCTCCTTCAGCAACAGCAGCATGCGGTTGGCCTCGCGCTGACCGTTGGCAGGCATCAGAAAGAAACTGCCCACCACAATGATGGCCACGCCTGCAAAGCCCTGCAGGGTAGGCACCTCGCCCAGAAACACAATGGCGAGCAGCATGGAAATCACCACCTTGTAAGCATTCAGCGGCCCAAACACCGACAGATCGGTTTTGGCGAGCGACATCACCATGAACATCCAGCCACCCACATCCAGCACGGCTGCCAGCAAGACATTCACCCAGAACGCCTGCGGCAGAGCGACGGCATGCACCACAGGCACCAACGGCAGCGCCAGCACGCTCAGCACCACATAGCTGGTCGCCACCATGAAGAAGGGGTGCAGCGGATGCTGCGACAGTTTTTTCTGATAGACATTGGCGAGGATGGAAAACACCAGCCTGCCAAATACGAACGCGATTTCCACGAACAACAACTTTCTTTTTTTGGGGGATGAAATGCCGGGGAGGGCAACAACCGACATTATGCGGGCGGATGTCATGCGATTGAAATATTTGTCGCCCGGGCCTGCGCCATCAGGCGTTTTAGCTTGCGGCGATAGCTTGATTCCGCACAGAGTACATAGGGCGTTATGCCCATATTTTGTATTTCCCTGTTGACGATACCACTCCCTATTGTGTTACATTGCCAGCACTACGGTCCTCAAGGTTTGATTCAAACCGCGAGTTAAAAGGGAATCCGGTGCGTGTGTCTGCAGAATATTTCTCGCCGATATGCAACGCCGGGGCTGCCCCCGCAACTGTAACCAGCCATCGGGCTGACGTCATGTCAGTCTGGTAGCGCAAGGCATCTGAAGCCACTGAACCTGCCGGGGTTCGGGAAGGCGCCAAGCGTAAGGCCGGGAGCCAGGAGACCTGCCGTGGATTTTTTCAACGCGTTTGAGGCGGGGTGTCCTCGGCAGATGGAAGGTTTGCGCCTTCTCCCTTGCTGGTCCTGGTGGTGGATGTACAGCGGCAATGCAATGTCATTGCGCCTGCGTACGTCGGTTGCCGACTCCCGCTCCTGATAGGAGCCAAGTAGATGGATGATATCAATACCGCGCAGCCGGTTTTAAATGCTGCACTCCCCAGTTTGCAAGTCATACGCCGTGATGGCGCGGCCGTGCCGTTTGCCGCCGACAAGATTTCCATTGCGCTGACCAAGGCATTTTTGGCGGTGGCGGGCGAGCACTCGACTATTTCCAGCCATATGCGCACCGAGGTGCAGGCGCTGACCGATACCGTGGTGGCTGCCCTGGTGCGCCGCAAGCCAGCCGGTGGCTCCATCCACATTGAAGACATACAGGATCAGGTAGAGCTGGCGCTGATGCGCTCCGGCGAGCATGACGTGGCACGCGCCTATGTGCTGTACCGCGAGAAGCGCGCCGCCGAGCGCGCCGCCCAGCAAGCGCCTGCGCCCACACTGCATGTGCTGCAGGATGGCAAGCGCGTGCCGCTGGATCAGCAGTTGCTGCTCAGCATGGTGACCGAGGCCTGCGTGAATCTGGGTGATGCCGTGCAGCCCACCGTGATTGTGGAGCAGGCCATGCGTGACCTGTACGACGGCATGCCGTTTGACGAAGTGCGCCGCGCGCTGATTCTCTCCGCACGCAGCCTGATCGAGCGCGAGCCTGCCTATAACTACGTCACCGCCCGTTTGCAGCTGGACCTGGTGCGTGCCGAGGTGCTGGGCGAAGCCGTGAGCCATACCGCCATGGCGCAGCGCTATGCCGAATATTTTCCGCAATACATCAAGACCGGCATTGCCGCCGAATTGCTGGATGAACGCCTGGCGCAGTTTGATCTCAGCCGTCTTGCCAGCGTACTGGTGGCCGACCGCGATCTGCAGTTTGGCTACCTGGGTTTGCAGACGCTGTATGACCGCTACTTTTTGCATATTGAAGAGCGCCGCATTGAGCTGCCGCAGGTGTTTTTCATGCGCGTGGCCATGGGCCTGGCGATCAACGAGATTGACCGCGAAAGCCGCGCCATCGAGTTTTACCATGTGCTGTCCAGCTTTGATTTCATGAGCTCCACCCCAACCTTGTTTAACAGCGGCACGCGCCATTCGCAGCTGTCGTCGTGCTACCTCACCACCGTGAGCGATGATCTGGATGGCATTTACCAGGCGATCAAGGAAAACGCGCTGCTGCAAAAATTTGCCGGTGGCCTGGGCAACGACTGGACGCCAGTGCGGGCGCTGGGCTCGCGCATCAAGGGCACCAATGGCAAAAGCCAGGGCGTGATTCCTTTCCTGAAAGTCGTCAACGATACCGCCGTGGCGGTGAATCAGGGCGGCAAGCGCAAGGGCGCGGTGTGTGGCTATCTGGAAAGCTGGCATCTGGACCTGGAGGAGTTTCTGGACCTGCGCAAGAACACCGGCGACGACCGCCGCCGCACGCACGACATGAACACCGCCAACTGGATTCCTGACCTCTTTATGCAGCGCGTGCAGGCCAATGCGGACTGGACGCTGTTCTCACCATCCGATGTGCCGGATCTGCATGATCTGTATGGCAAGGCTTTCGAGACGGCCTATACCAACTACGAGCGCCGCGCCGACCATGGCGAGATCAAGCTCTTCAAGCGCGTGCCCGCCGTGCAGCTGTGGCGCAAGATGCTCTCCATGCTGTTTGAAACCGGGCATCCCTGGATCACCTTCAAAGACCCGTGCAATATCCGCTCGCCGCAGCAGCACGTGGGGGTGGTGCATAGCTCCAACCTCTGCACCGAGATCACGCTGAACACCTCCGAAACGGAAATCGCCGTGTGCAACCTGGGCTCGGTGAACCTGATGGCGCACCTGAAGCCCGAAGGCGACAGCTACGTGCTGGACCAGGCCAAGCTGGCTGCGACTATCCGCGTGGCGATGCGCATGCTGGATAACGTGGTCGACATCAACTTCTACGCCGTGGGCAAGGCGCGCAATTCCAATTACCGTCACCGCCCGGTGGGCCTGGGCATCATGGGCTTTCAGGATGCCTTGCATGCCATGCGCGTGCCGTATGCCTCATCCGCCGCGGTGGAGTTTGCCGACCGCGCCATGGAAGCCGTGTGCTACAACGCCTACCTCGCCTCCAGCTATCTGGCGGAAGAGCGCGGCGCGTATTCCTCCTTCCGTGGCAGCCTGTGGGATCAAGGCATATTGCCGCTGGATACGCTCAATCTGCTGTCAGAAGCGCGTGGCGGCCAGGTGGAAGTGGACCGCTCAAGCACCCTGGATTGGGATAGCCTGCGCCAGCGCATACAGCGCGTGGGCATGCGCAACTCCAACTGCGTGGCGATTGCGCCCACGGCGACCATCTCCAATATCGTCGGCGTTTCCGCCAGCATAGAGCCGGAATACCAGAACCTGTATGTGAAATCCAACCTCTCCGGTGAATTCACCGTGGTGAACGAGCAACTGGTGCAAGACCTGAAAGCGCGTGGCCTGTGGGATGAGGTGATGATTGCCGACATCAAGTATTACGATGGCTCGTTGGCCGCCATCGAGCGCGTGCCGGCGGACCTCAAGCAGCTGTATGCCACGGCCTTTGAGGTGGACCCCGTGTGGCTGGTCGAGGCCGCTGCCCGCCGCCAGAAGTGGATAGACCAGGCGCAATCGCTCAACCTCTACTTCGCCGCGCCCTCCGGCAAAAAGCTCAATGACGTCTATCTGCTGGCCTGGCTGCGTGGCCTTAAAACCACGTATTACCTGCGCTCGCTGGGTGCGACCTCGGCCGAGAAATCGACCGGGCAGGGCGGGGAGCTCAATGCGGTGTCGTCCGGCTTGCCCGTAGCGGCGGCTAGCCCCAGCGCCGAGCCTGAGCCCAAGCAATGCCTGATCGACGACCCGGACTGCGAAGCCTGCCAATAACCCTCTGATCGTCTGCGATCCACCTACGCTGGCTGCACATGATGTGCCTTGCCCTAAAGGTGGGTCGCAGCTTCACCGCTGAATTTTAAGGAAACACCATGCTGAATTTTGAAGAAGATATCCTGATTGCCCCTGCTGCCGCGAAAACCGCTACCCCAAGTGCAGCACCCGCCATGCCATCTGCCGCCGCCATCGCTAATGCCCACACCGCCGCCAACCAGCCCAGCGCCACGGGCCGCGTGCAAGCGGTAGACAAGCGCGTGATCAACGGCCAAACCGACGTTAACCAGCTCGTGCCATTCAAATACCACTGGGCGTGGGACAAATACCTGGCAGGCTGTGCCAACCACTGGATGCCGCAAGAAATCTCCATGAGCCGCGACATTGCCCAGTGGAAAGACAGCAGCGCGCTCACCGAAGACGAACGCCTGATCGTGAAGCGCAACCTCGGCTTTTTCACCACCGCCGATTCATTGGCCGCCAACAACATCGTGCTCGGCACCTATCGCCACATCACCGCGCCCGAGTGCCGCCAATACCTGCTGCGCCAGGCCTTTGAAGAAGCCATCCACACCCACGCCTACCAATACATCGTCGAAAGCCTGGGCCTGGACGAAAGCGAAATCTTCAACGCCTATCAAGAAGTCTCCAGCATCCGCGATAAAGACGACTTCCTCATCCCCTTCATCAACACCCTGACCGACCCCGAATTCAAAACCGGCACCACACAAGCCGACCAGCAGCTGCTGCGCTCGCTCATCGTCTTCGCTTGCATTATGGAAGGCCTGTTTTTCTACGTTGGCTTTGTGCAGATACTCGCCCTCGGCCGCCAGAACAAAATGCAAGGCGCCGCCGAGCAATACCAATACATCCTGCGCGATGAATCCATGCACTGCAATTTCGGCATCGACCTCATCAACACCCTCAAGCTCGAAAACCCGCACCTGTGGACCCCCGAATTCCGCGAAGAAATCAAACGCCTGATGCAACAAGCCGTGGAGCTGGAATACCGCTACGCCGAAGACACCATGCCCCGCGGCGTGCTCGGCCTCAACGCCGCCATGTTCAAGGAATACCTCCGCTTTATCGCCAACCGCCGCATGCAGCAAATCGGCATCGACGCCCTATACCCCGGCGCCAGCAATCCCTTCCCCTGGATGAGCGAAATGATGGATTTGAAGAAAGAGAAAAACTTCTTTGAGACCAGAGTGACGGAGTATCAGACGGGTGGGGCGTTGAGTTGGGATTAGGGCGTACTAGTGATAATGGAGTTATAAATTTACTTTTCCTGGATATGGAATTCCCAGAAACATACATTTGACTATCCTAAAGAGGTCAGGATAGGGCAGTCGGTTCACTCATCACGATTCACTAGACTTTCGAGTACGGACTCGTAGTAACTGGGAAATTGCTGAAGAGTTAGCCTGATTTGATCTGTTTGGGCGTTAAGGGCCGGGGCAAAGTGAGGTTCAGTAAAGCCGTTGTTCCTTACAACTGCGGCTAGGGTCTGAGCAACTACACGATCTGCAAAACCAAGTTCGTAAGCTGATATTGATAACTGGTCAGGCAGGCCGTACTTCAAAGATTTTTGGAAAAGCAATAGTGGCCCGGCCCTTAAATCCTTTACAAAATTTTCTCCAAAAAGGAATTGTGAAACCGCGGCCACAATCAAAGAGCATTGGAATCCAAGAATGCTTTCACAGAATTCCACAATATCGATTCCAGTTAGTCTTCTACGGTTATCTCCCCAAGCTCTTGTGCCTTCGACATTCATTGCCTGAGAAATAATCTCCGAGTACGTCTGCCCCAATAGCCAACTTGAGGCTAGCTGAATCGGCAACTGATCCGGTTCAACACTGTGAAAGAATTTGTCGTCAGATTGTTGAGCCAATAAAGGCCAGATTTTATGAAGCCAAGCTGCACTGGTGTTTAGAGCAAAGAGCTCGTCACGATTTTCATTAACCCAACTTTCAACAGTTTTTGCCCCATTAACACCAAGCAGTGTTCTCGAATAAAATGCTTGCGCTTCTGGAACTGGCGCCTCTCGCTGAATATGCTCTGTGACAGTGGCAAATAGTGTAATAACTGCAGGCTTAAGATCTTCGGGCGCCAAGTAGTATGCAAGCGTCGACATCGCCAACTGCTCCGAAGACGACTTGAACTCTTCAAAAAGAGTATTGCCACGGTTCGCCATTAGGTAACTCTCTAGAGCAAACATGAGCTGCCGCCGGTAGCGTAGCTCTGCGACTAATCCCTGAGCCCTGAATTGATATTGTGGATTAATTGCGACGATCTGCTCGGCCCAGCCTAGCCACTGTGCTTCATCTGACAGAATCAAATTGCAAAGATCCCGTGGGGTGAGGGGGAGAGTCGCCCCATCTGTGCTTTGTAGCGGGGCTAAAATATCTAGTAGCGAGCTGGTCGTGTCTTCAGATCTACTTGGCGACAACAACTCAACCGACGAATTAAACTTCCAACGCTCTGTTCTATTGTTTTTCTGATCGTAGATGCCCGGATCAGAAAAGATCACCAGCCCTTCAGTATGCATACCGGACCGGCCAGCACGCCCAATTAAATTCTGGAAGTCACGTACCTTTATTCGCTCGGTTCCCTGCTGGACTCCCGTGACGACTAAATAGCGAATTGGTAAATTTACACCTTGAGCAAGCGTCGAAGTGCAAATTACGAAATTGATGAGACCTTGCTGCATCCCATATTCAATTGACAGACGTATGCCATGAGGGGTTGTGCCGTGATGCACAAATATTCCGAGTAAGGCCGCCTTGGCCAAATCAGAATCGTTGCCAAAATGCGTTGCGATGAGATTGCTCATGCGCCCAATCTCATCGTCGTTCGACGATAGAGCAGGAGACGGAAGATTAAAGTCCCTTTGATATATTTCTACTGCCCTCACAGCCAGAGAACTGGCGGTAGCCTTCCGTCCGCAAAATATTGCTACAGCACCTTGCGACACCAATCGAATGCCTACATACAGTGCAACATCCCCGGAGCTGTCCTTGGACGGAAATCGCCTCGTTTTTCGCTCACGCTTGAATTTGGTTAGCTCTTGAGCCTCGATCACGCGAGGTACAAAATAGTCAGGCTGGGTATATGTTTCTGACTCAAAAAACATTAGCTGTCCCATACGCTCCATCCAGCTGGCATAAGCAACTGATCTCGTCGTAGGCAGTAACCCGCTGCCATTGACTACCTTACAGCTATCACCTATTAGCCATGTACCGATAGCAGCAGCATTCTGGATAACAGCTGATATCAGAATTGTCTGAGCATTTTCTGGAAGGAGTGTTTTGATTTCAGTGAGCAGAAGCTCATATGTGATCCCTCTGCCACCAGAGTCGAATTGGTGGCCTTCGTTATAAATTACGATTCCGATATCATTTGCCAACGAATGACTTTGTCGAAGTATGAACAGCAACTTCTCAGGAGTCAGGACCAGGATGTACTGAGACTGAGGAAGGTTAATTCCTAAGCCGTCACCGCCAAATGCCGTCCTAAAGAGCTCAGATAGTTCGTCGAGAAAGTCCATTTGCAACGCATCAGAAAGCTCATTAACTTTCACTCCATCATCTCGGAATGCCGATCGAAGTGACGTCCCTATCTCATGACACAGCGCTCTGAATGGTGCTACTACAACCGCGAGCTTTGCTCGTCCTGATAAAAAACCACTTCGAAGAATTATCTCTACTGATCTTGTTTTCCCAGCGCTTGTTGGCATTTGAATAACGCCTGAGGAACCGGAATAGAGTCCCGCCTCTCCGAGAAGTATTTGCGACGGCCATAGCTCTTTTGGGAAATGAGCTTTCCTAATGGCTGATGCCCATTGGTCTATTTCTACACCTGTGAATCGAGGAAGAGTTAGCCATGAAGAGGCAACTAGTTTTCTGCGGATGATTGCCCCGATTAAATCGATGAGAAGAAGCTCCCAGGCAGTTCCCAGATCATAGGCGCGTCTTCTGAGTTCGTTTAGTTGAGCCAGAAGCTCTGTTTGCCCCGATCCATCGTGGAAGTGTGTCGCCAATAAACGTGCAGCTTCCGAAAGATGGCCTTCGAACACTGGATGGACATCGGCGGGATATCCCCGCCAGTCAGAGTTAAGAACCCATCTCAAAAGTCGATCAATTGGGAACAACTTCCCATCAGGTTCATCGAGCTCTTTAGCCAGAACGTGGCTACTGCCTGGTCGAAAGGCTAGGTAATACGCAGAGGCTGCCAAGAGTAGAATCTCTTCGGAAATGTTCTCGGCAAACTTCGCCTGAAGGAGTGCATCGAAAAAGCTGGCGGAGAAGTTAAGCTCCTCCATCGTAAATTCCGGTAGAGATTCATTCAGATTTTCTAGCTGGTTCACGGATGCAGCTACATCCCCCAACGTTCCTAGCGTCAGGGATAGCAACTCATTAGGTTCTGTGTTTGGAGGAATTGCTATATGGAAATTCTCGGGAAGTCCTAACTCATACATTTTTCCTTTAGAGCGCGTAATGCCGAACAGACGGCGACTATTGCGATCAGGCCTCATTTGCTGCCCTTTCATAAAGGGCGTGCGCAAGCGCCATTAGTCCAGTCCCACGAATGACAATCAACTCTAGGTTTGACGAATTCTGATGATTCGCTACTGAAGTCAATTGGATAGAGTCTTCGTCGTAAGCCGAATCTGAAAGGAGTGCAGCTGCACCAGAGCGGTAAATATACGGGTTGTCGGATAGGTTTTGAAAGCGCTGTACCTTTAATACATCGTCGCCTTGCCCCGACCGTCTTAATCGCTGCTTGGTAGCATTTAGCGTAGTTGCGCGACGCAAGTGATCTTTTGATGAATCATCGACAGCTGTTTGTAGCCGACCTGCGTATGCTGTGTTTGTCAGTTGGGCCTTGACCTCAAAAGCTAAAAGAGTGTCTCTAGGAGACGGGGCATTAGTAACAAACTTGAATCCTAGAATGTCCACACCTTTGATAGATTCGTCACGACTCGCTTTTTCGGCGTATTTCCCTCGAGGCACCCAGTATCCGAGCAGATGTTCAACATAATCACAAACAAGAAGCTCAGCGAAATCCCCCGAGCGAATGGACGGCCCTGGCGCGGCGCTCTTATCAGGGAAGATCATTTGAATCAGATATTCAGCACGGGATAGCCCCGTTCCAGCACGAAATGCATCGATTTCGGAGTCCAAACAATAGCATTGTCGGAAGTGAGCAGCCCAACTGCTCAGGAATTCTGCGTCTTCCGCAACATTCAACTCCCAAACATCAATTGGGTGTCCGTCTGAAGTTGTTAGGGCGGTTTCCGTCTTGGTTAGTGCTGCTAAATGGTCTACCACCACCGCCTCCCAACAGAGCGATATGGCATCAAGGCCATAGACCATTGCATATACATTCTCTTAACCCCCTAATACTTCATAAGTGGCCCTGACTGGTTAAGGCCGAAAGCTGAAAATTGTAAGTGTTTTGTTAGATACTACTATATCGTCACCAAACAGCATCAATTTTGCACTTAGATATAGGCGTTTCTTTTAATCATCGTTGCTTTTGCGTTGCAAAAAGAAAAGTCCTCAAGCCAAGGTTTTTTGCTTGGTTCTTAACAGTGATTTACTAAAATTGTCTCAGGACATATGGCTGAGTGCAAAACAAAAAAATGGAAGCCATTGCTTCCGTTTTTTTGACTTAGATTGGTTGAAAGAGCTATGTTTAATTCGTATCAAATCTTCGGAAACGTAATCCCAGTCCGCCCCTGATACTTCCCACCACGATCCTTATACGAGGTCTCGCAGATTTCATCAGACTCAAAGAACAGCACCAGGGTATGCCTCCATTCGGACTAAGTCTTTTTTCCTGTCAGGTGATAGATATTGTCGGATCATTCAACAATGATACTTTTTGTTAGCTGTTTTTATTAAATCTTTACTTAATAAAGTTTAATAACGTGGAGCGTTATTAAAGGTTATGCGTATGTGAGGGTGCAGCCCGCCGCAGCAAATAACAATAAAAAAACGGGAGCCAAAGACTCCCGTTTTAATGTGTGAAGGCGATATAGCTATGCCGATATACAGCAATCAAATTTTAGGCAATGTAACCCCAACTTGCCCCTGATACTTCCCGCCACGATCCTTATACGAGGTCTCACAGATTTCATCGGATTCAAAGAACAGCACCTGGGCGCAGCCTTCGCCGGCGTAAATCTTGGCGGGGAGCGGGGTGGTGTTGCTGAATTCCAGGGTCACGTAGCCTTCCCACTCGGGCTCAAAAGGCGTGACGTTGACGATGATGCCGCAGCGGGCGTAGGTGGATTTGCCGAGGCACACGGTGAGTACGCTGCGGGGGATGCGGAAGTACTCCACGGTGCGGGCGAGGGCGAAGGAGTTGGGGGGGATGACGCAGTAGCCTTTGCCGGAGACTTCGACGAAGGATTGCGGGTCGAAATTCTTGGGGTCGACGATGGTGCTGTTGATGTTGGTGAACACGCGGAATTCGTCGGCACAGCGGATATCGTAGCCGTAGCTGGAGGTGCCGAAGGAGACGATTTTTTCACCGTTGAGTTCGCGGACCAGCTGGGGCTCGAAGGGCTCGATCATGCCGTGCTGTTCGGCCATGCGACGTATCCATTTATCGGATTTGATGCTCATAGGGTTCTCTTGAATATGTAAAAAGCGGAGCCGGGGCTCCGCTTTGTGCCGTTATAGGGATTAGTGTGCGTCGCCGCCCAGCTGGATGGAGTAGCGCCAGAATTGGTCTTCGTGTTCGAAGATGACCTTGGAGGCTTCTGGGTCGCGGCTGCCAGCAGGGTATTGGTGCACGGGCTTGCGGTCCTTGGCCCAGGCTTCGATCACGGGGTCTACCAGGCGCCATTGGGCTTCTACTTCGCTGATGTGCAGGTATTGCGAGTTGTCGCCTTCCATCAGGTTGAGCAGCAGGGCCTCGTAGGCGTCTACGGTTTCGTCGCCATCCTGACGGTTGGCGGCGTCGAGCTCAATGGTGCGGGTGTTGATGTCCAGGCCTGGAATCTTGGATTCGATTTCGAGCTTGATGCATTCGCGTGGCTGAATACCGATGATGAGCCAGTTTTGATGCTGGCCATTGCCGATTTGCAGTGGGGCTTTTTTGAAGCGGATGCAGATGCGGGTGTCGGCTTCATGCAGGCGCTTGGCGGTGCGGATGTAGAACGGCACACCTTTCCAGCGTGGGTTGTCGATAAACAGCTTGAGGGCGGCGTAGGTTTCGACCACGCTGCTGCTGTCGCCCAGCTCTTCCAGATAGCCGGGGACTTTTTCGCCGTTGATTTCGCCTGCGGCGTATTGGGCGCGGAAGGCGTGGTGCTCAATATCATTGACCGGGATCGGGCGGATGGCTTCGAGAACCTTGATCTTCTCGGCGCGCACGGCGTCGGGGCTCAGGTCTTTTGGCTGTTCCATGGTGGTCAGCGCCAGGGTTTGCAGCACGTGGCTCTGAATCATGTCGCGCAGGGCGCCGGTGGCATCGTAAAACTGGGTGCGGTCGCCCACGCCCAGCATTTCGGTGTTGGTGATCTGCACGTGGTCGATGTATTCGCTGTTCCAGATCGGCTCAAGCACGGTGTTGGCAAAGCGCTGCAGCAGGATGTTTTGCAGGGCGGATTTGCCGAGGTAGTGGTCGATACGGTAGATCTGGCTTTCCTTGAGGTGCTTGCTGATGGAGGCTTGCAGCTCTTTGGCGGATGGCAGGTTGGTGCCAAATGGCTTCTCGATCACCACACGGCGCCAGTATTTGTCTTCATTGGTGAGGCCGACTTCGGCCAGCTGGTCTACCACTTGCGCAAAGTCAGAAGGGCGCACCGACAGGAAGAACGCGAGGTTCTGCGGGAAGGTGGCTTCGTCCGACAGCTTGTCCTTCATCTTGGCGAAGGCATTAGGGTCGGTCGGTGGGTTTGCGTGGTAGAAGTTACGGGCGATGAAACGTTCGAAGACCTTCTGGTCATAGCCCTTTTTGAATTTGGCATCCAGCATGCCCTTGATATCGGCACGCCAGGCTTCGAGGCTGACTTCGCTGCGGCCAACGGACAGAATTGCCATTTTTTCAGGCAGGCGGCCGAGGGCGTCGAGGCGGAAAAGGCCGGGCATGAGTTTGACACGGGACAGATTGCCGCTGGCACCAAACAGAACCAGGGTACAAGGATCGATTTGTTTCATGTGTTCAAAGCTTCCGTTGATAGCAAATTAATGAATTAGCGTGATTTTACCGTGATTGAGGCGGATTTGTCCCGACTGCGAACGGGATGCTGCAAAAAAACGAAAAGGGCACCGCTTGTGGCGGATGCCCTTTTGTTCTGCTGGTTAAACCCGATTACTTGGTTTTAACAGCGTGGCCGCCAAATGCATTACGCATCAGGGACAGCAGTTTGTAGCTATAGCCCTTGGAGTCCTGGCTTCTGAAGCGTGCTTGCAGTGCCACGGTCAATACCGGGGCGGCTACGCCTTGCTCAACCGCTTCTACCACGGTCCAGCGGCCTTCACCGGAGTCAGCCACGTAAGGGGCGATGTTTTCCAGAGTCTGGTCAACCTTCAGGGATTCCGCGGTCAGGTCCAAGAGCCAGCTGCGGACCACGGAACCATGACGCCACAGTTCGGTGATTTGTGCCAGGTCCAGGTTGAACTCTTCTTTGCCCTTCAGCAGGTCCAGGCCTTCAGCCATGGCTTGCATCATGCCGTATTCAATGCCGTTGTGGATCATCTTGGTGAAGTGGCCAGAGCCAACTGGGCCTACGTGTGCCCAGCCGTGGTCTTCGTGGGCCAGGGCCTTCATCACAGGCTCCAGCACCTTGGCAACTTCAGGGGTAGCGCCGGTCATCAGGCAGTAGCCGTTTTCCAGGCCCCAGATGCCGCCGGAAGTGCCACAGTCCATGAAGCCAATGCCTTGTTCAGCCAGCCAGGCACCGCGGCGCTGACTGTGCTTGTAATTTGAATTGCCGCCGTCGACGATGATGTCGCCTTTGTTCAGCAGGGGGACGAGGTCCTTGATCTGATTTTCGGTAGGGTCGCCGCTTGGCAGCATGAGCCATACGATTTTAGGAGATTCACCGTCCAGTTTTGCAACAGCATCTTCTACCGAAGTAGAAGGGATCATGCCATTGACTGAGGCAATCTGATTGACGGTGTCCTGGCTGAAGTCAAAGCCCACTACTTGAATACCGCTTCTCAGAAGGCGACGTGTCATGTTGCCGCCCATTTTGCCCAAACCTAGCATTGCAATTTTCATTTGATTTTCCTTGATCGGGATGATGTGTCATCATCTCTTGTTGAGATATGTTACTTACATACGAGCGCTTTATGGGCTCTTGTATGTGGCCATTATTGTATAGCAAAGGTTTCAGGTATGACGAAAAACTCCACCCAAAGTTTAGTGTTAAATGGACAAATCAGTCGTTGGCACACATTTACATCACAACAGGCGATTAATGAAGCCACCCTGCAGCGGATTTTAGCGCTGGCAGAGGAAGCGATAGCTGCACGCGGTGCGTTTACCATTGTGCTGGCGGGCGGCAATACGCCCAAGCAGGTGTATGAGTTGCTGCGTCATGCCAAGGCTGACTGGAGCAAATGGCATGTCTACCATAACGATGACCGCTGTCTGCCTGCGGATCACCCCGAGCGCAACAGCCTGATGGCGCGCCAGGCATGGCTGGACCATGTGGCGATTCCTGCTAATCAGATACACGATATTCCCGCTGAGCGTGGCCCTGTGGAAGGTGCCGCTGCGTATGCTAAAACCTTGCAAGGCCTGGGCGAGTTTGATTTGGTGCTGCTGGGTCTGGGCGAAGATGGCCACACGGCGAGCCTGTTCCCCGGGCATACGTGGGATGACAGCGTGGATGCGTTCCCCGTCTACAATTCCCCCAAGCCACCGGCAGAGCGCGTTTCCATCAGTGCGCGTCGTTTGAGTCATACACGGGCGGTGATTTTTCTGGTGACGGGCGCTGGCAAGCAGGAGGCAGTGAATAACTGGCGCAGTGGGGTGGCGATTCCTGCTACCGTGATCAAGCCAGCGAATGGCGTGGATGTGTATGTGTTTGGGGTTGCGCTGGATTAGTCGTCAGGGCAGCCAGTAAAAAATAAAGCCGGAATGGGCATATGCCACTCCGGCTTTATTTTTTCAATCGCTGGGTTCTTAGCTTAACCAGTCAGGCAATACATCCCGATAAAACAGATGCGTACCGTTGGTGAGGCTGCGTAATTGCAGCCCATAGCGCTGGCCCAGCCATTTCAGGCTTTGCGCTGAAAACAGGCTGATATGCCCGTTGCGCGGCGCGGCATACCACCAGCCCAGTGTGCCGTCGTCTAGCTGACCATCCGAAAGCAGGGTGCTGAACAGAATGCCGCCCTTGTCTTCCAGTAAGGTATTCAGGTTTTGCATTAGCACGGAGACATCGGGCACATGCTCGAATACCTCAAACGCGGTAATGCAATTGAATTTGCCCAGCGAGCTGATTTGCATGTCCGGGTCATTGAAGGGGTCGTAGCTTTTCGAGTTCCAGCCTTCGGCCTGCAATAGCTCGCTCATCATGCCATTGCCGCCGCCGTAATCCAGATGCCGGATGCGCGCTTTGTTCTTGCCGAAGTTGCGTGACAGCAGGTCAGCATTGTCATGCGGCCGTATGCTGAGATAGTCCGGGTCTACCGCAACATAATCCTCGTTGTAGATGTGCGTGGAGAAGTCTTCCAGCGTCCACTGCTCAAACTCGGGCGCAAAGCAGAAGCCGCAGCCCAGGCATCGAAAGTATTGAATCATCACGCCCGTGGGTTGCAGCGCTATCCCCCGGCGTTCCTCGCAGGATTTATTGAAATCGGCTGTATCGAAGAAAGCGGCCTGGTTATTGCAAACCGGGCAGGGGAGCGTATTGTCCATGAGGCGATCCGATGCGCTAGGTATTCTGGATGACGATGCTGGGGAATTTGCTGCTGTGATCCAGCCCCAGCTGGGCGATCTTGATGGCGGTGGTGCGGGCAATGCTGCGATAAGTGGCTGCGATTTTGCTGTCGGGGTCGGCCACCACGGTGGGTGTGCCGCCGTCGGCTTGTTCGCGGATGCGGATATCCAGCGGCAGGCTGCCGAGCAGGTCGACGTTGTAATCCTTGCCCATGGCCGCGCCACCGCCAGCGCCGAAAATATGCTCCTCGTGACCGCAGTTTGAGCAAATGTGCGTGCTCATGTTTTCTACAATGCCGAGGATAGGGATGCCGACTTTTTCAAACATTTTCAGCCCCTTGCGAGCATCCAGCAGGGCGATGTCCTGTGGCGTGGTCACGATAATGGCGCCAGTAACCGGGACTTTTTGCGAGAGCGTGAGCTGAATATCGCCAGTGCCAGGCGGCAGGTCGATGACAAGATAATCGAGTTCTTTCCAGCGGGTATCGCGCAGCAGTTGCTCCAGTGCGCCCGTGACCATGGGGCCGCGCCAGACCATGGGCGTATCCACATCCACCAGAAAACCTATCGACATGGCTTGTATGCCATGGCTCTGCATGGGTTCTATGCTCTTGCCATCGGCACTGTCGGGGCGGCCGCTGATGCCCAGCATTTGCGGTTGCGATGGGCCGTAGATATCAGCATCCAGTATCCCCACGCTTGCGCCTTCGGCGGCCAGAGCGAGTGCCAGATTAACGGCGGTGGTGGATTTGCCTACGCCGCCCTTGCCGGAGGCCACGGCGATGATGTTCTTGACGCCAGGCAGCAGCTGCACGCCGCGCTGTACGCTATGCGACACGATGCGGCTGCCCACATTGACGGTGACACTGCCAATGCCGGGAATATGCTCCAGTGCGCTTTTTACCTGGGTTTGGATCTCGCTGATCACGCTCTTGGCCGGATAGCCCAGCACGATGTCCAGTGACAGGTCATTGCCCTTGAGCTGGATATTGCGAGCCGATTTGCTGCTGATGTAATCCTTGCCGGTATTGGGGTCGGTGATGGTTTTCAGGACATTCTGGATATCGGATTCGGTCAAGGCCATGGCGAAGCTTCCTGCGGGTGGGCATCTGAAAGAACAAATTTTAACGCATGCGCCAAGTTAACGCATGTGAAAGCCGGGCTGATTTGTTAAAATGCAGGTCTATTCAAGCATTCAGGCCGATTTCAAAAACACTATGTCCGCATCATCCCGCAAAATCCTGGTTACTTCCGCCTTGCCGTATGCCAACGGCAGCATTCACCTCGGGCATCTGGTTGAGTATATCCAGACCGATATCTGGGTGCGTTTCCAGAAAATGCAGGGCCATACCGTGCATTATGTCTGTGCCGATGACACGCATGGCACCCCCATCATGCTGCGCGCTGAAAAAGAAGGCATCACGCCTGAGCAGCTGATTGCCAAAGTGCACACCGAACACTATGCGGATTTCTCGGGTTTTCTGGTGGAGTTTGATAACTACTACTCGACCAATGCCCCGGAAAACCGCGAGCTTGCCAGCAATATCTACCTGGAGCTCAAGAAAAACGGCAAGATTGCCACCAAGACCATTGAGCAGTTCTTTGACCCGGTCAAACAGATGTTCCTGCCGGATCGCTTTATCAAGGGCGAATGTCCCAAATGCCACGCCAAGGATCAATACGGTGATTCCTGCGAAGTGTGTGGCACGACGTACAGCCCGACTGAGCTGATCAACCCATACTCTGCCGTGTCTGGCGCGGCACCCGTGCGCAAGGAAACCGAGCACTATTTCTTCAAGCTTTCTGAATGCGGCGAGTTTTTGCAGCAGTGGACCCGCTCGGGCACCTTGCAGGCTGAAGCCGCCAACAAAATGGGTGAGTGGTTTGCGTCTGGCTTGTCAGATTGGGATATTTCGCGCGATGCGCCGTATTTCGGCTTTGAGATTCCGGATGCGCCTGGCAAGTATTTCTATGTATGGCTGGATGCGCCTATCGGCTACATGGCCAGCTTCAAGAATCTGTGCAGCCGCTTAGGGCTGGATTTTGACGAATACTGGAAAGCCGATAGCAAGACCGAGCTTTATCATTTCATCGGCAAGGACATCCTGTATTTCCACGCGCTGTTCTGGCCTGCGACCCTGAAGTATTCTGGTCATCGCCAGCCGACGCAGATTTTCGCGCACGGCTTTTTGACGGTGAATGGCGAAAAAATGTCCAAGTCACGTGGCACCTTCATTACTGCTGGCAGCTATCTGCAGCATGTGAAAAACCCGGAATACCTGCGCTATTACTACGCTGCCAAACTGAATGGCTCGATGGAAGATATCGACCTCAATCTGGACGATTTCACAGCGCGCGTGAACAGCGACCTGGTCGGAAAATACATCAATATCGCCAGCCGCACCGCAGGCTTTATCAGCAAGCGCTTTGACGGCAAGCTGGCTGCGCTGGCGGATAACGCTGTCATCACGGAGTTGCGTCAGGCGGCAAGCAGCATTGCCGAATGCTACAACACGCGCGACTACGGCCGTGCCCTGCGCGAAATCATGGCGCTGGCTGACAAAGCCAATGGTTATGTTGCCGAGCACGCGCCGTGGGATATGGCAAAACAGGCTGGCCGTGAAGCGGAGCTGCATCAGGTGTGTACGGCTGCGCTGGAAATGTTCCGGCTGCTCACGCTGTATCTCAAGCCGGTATTGCCCAAGCTGGCAGGCCAGATTGAAGCCTTCCTGAATATTGCCGTGCTGGACTGGACACAAGTGGACAATGCCTTGCCAGCAGGCCATGCGATTGCCGCTTACCAGCATTTGATTACCCGCATTGACCCTAAACAGATAGAAGCCATGATCGAAGCCAATAAAGAATCCCTGCAGGCAACGCCTGCTGCTGCACCTGCTGTTGCGGCCCCCGTTGCAGCCAGCGCGCCTGCTGAAGCCAACTACATCAGTATTGATGACTTTGCCAAGGTGGATCTGCGTATCGCTCGCATTGTGACGGCGGAGCATGTCGAAGGCGCCGAGAAGCTGCTGCGTCTTGAACTGGATATTGGCGAAGAAAAACCACGTCAGGTGTTTGCCGGGATCAAATCGGCTTATGACCCAGCCACCTTGCAAGGCCGCTTGACGGTGATGGTGGCCAATCTTGCGCCACGCAAGATGAAGTTTGGCATGTCAGAAGGCATGGTGCTGGCAGCGTCTGATGAGCGTGGCGGGCCTTATATCCTGAGTCCGGATAGTGGCGCCGCGCCAGGCATGCGCGTCAAGTAAGCCTGGCTGCGACATTGCTTTGCCGGCTCCAAAGGCCGAAGGCCAATGTCTAGCGCAATAAAAAAGCCCCGCAAGTTCGGGGCTTTTTTTATGGGTGGGATGCTTAAGGGCTGGTTTTTTCTTTGGTGGTAATGGGGCCAGCGGCAGATTTGCCCACGACAGAGACTTGTCCTTTGAGTTTTGCCAGCGATTTATCGCCAAAACCGGGGACATTGTTCAGGTCTTCGACTGTCTTGAAGTTACCGTTTTTCTTGCGGTAATCAATGATGGCCTGGGCTTTGGCCGGGCCAATGCCTTTTACGGTTTCCAGTTCTTCTTTGGAGGCTGTATTGATGTTCACCGCAGCATGCGCACTCAACGCAAAGCAAAGGGTGGCCAGTGCGATAAGCAAACTCTTTTTCATTACCTTAACTCCCATGATGATATTGACGAAATCCGGTCACGCCGTGGTGACCTCATGGGATTTTACTCTGGCGGTAAAAAAACCTTTTTAAATCAAACTGATCTCGTGATTTATGTCACGGAGGGCTTGCAGCGGATCGGCCGCGCGCGTGATGGGGCGACCAATCACCAGATAGCTTGAGCCTTGGCGCAATGCATCGGCGGGGGTGACCACACGGGATTGATCATCCATACTGGCATTGCGCGGGCGTATGCCAGGGGTAACCAGGCAGAAATTTTCGCCCAGGGTGCTGCGTAAAACCGGCGCTTCCTGCGCTGAGCACACCACGCCATCCAGACCTGCTGCTTGCGTGAGGCGGGCAAGCCGTAACACCTGATCCTGCAAGGTGCCTGGAATGCCCAGGCTCTGCATGACTTGCTGATCCATGCTGGTGAGGATAGTAACGGCGATCAGCAAAGGCTGGTGCCCGCTTTTGGCGACGCCTTCTTTGGCAGCTTCCATCATGGGCTGACCACCCGAGGCATGCACATTCAGCATCCATACGCCGAGTCTGGCCGCGGCCTCGCAAGCCTTGGCCACGGTGTTGGGGATATCGTGGAATTTCAGGTCAAGAAATACGCCATAGCCTTTATCAACCAGCGTTTCCACCAGCTGCGGGCCTGTGGCGGTAAAGAGCTCTTTGCCTACCTTGAGGCGGCATTGGCTGGGGTCCAGCTGATTTGCCAGCGCGAGCGCACTTGGGGCATCGGCGTAATCAAGGGCAACTACAATCTTGGGGTTGATCTTGGTATCGGGCGTGGTCATTTATAACGCTTCGGTCGGTTCTGAGGGGAGGGATTCCCAGGCATTGCATGCCGGGCATTGCCAGTGGTAGTTTTTGGCCTTGAAGCCGCACTGGTCGCAGCAATACACATTGCGATTGCCAATGGCGCGACGTATGGTCTGCTGCATCAACAAGGTCTCTTGCTGATCCTGAGGTTCCAGCGCGATTCTGGCCTGTAACAGCTGATCCAATGTCTGCAGGCTGGGCTTTCTCGCCAATTCGGTACGTGCCAGCTTTGCGGCAGGCTCCGGGCCTTTTTCTGCCATGGTGGCTTCATACACCACGGTTTGCAGGGTGGGCAGCTTGTAGCTTTCCAGGTAGCTCGCGAGCAGATTCAGGCCTTCTTCACTCTGGCCCAGGGCGCGGTAGCTCTTCAGGAGTTTGGCTGCCACCAGGCTGATGCGCTCTGCATCCTGATATTCAATGCGTTTCCAGATGGCAATGGCGGCTTTGTGATCTCCCGCGGCGGCTTCCATGTCGCCCAGCATGATGGTGGCGCGCACGCACGCCTTGTTGGCATCCAGTGCCATATCCAGCTCGTAGCGCGCAGTGTGGGCGTCGTTGTTGAGTATGGATTTAACCGCCATTTCACAGTAGTACTGGGCGATTTCCTTGCGAAAAGGAATGCCTGAGATGCGTTCCAGTTCGGTCGCGCATTTGATGGCGCGTTCCCACTCGCGTTCACGTACATAAATTTCCAGCAGCGAGCGCAAGGCGGGCTGCTTGTAGCGGCTGCCATCGAGCGATTTGAAGAGTTCTTCCGCACGGTCCAGCAGACCCGCCTTGAGATAATCCTGAGCCAGCTCTGCCATGACGGCCAGTTTTTGCTGTTCGGGCAGTTCCTTGCGATCCAGCAGATTGAGGTGCAAGTGAATCGCCCGATCCACTTCGCCACGGCGACGAAACAAGCTGCCCAGCGCGAAATGCAGTTCCAGAGAGTCTGCATTGGCTTCCACCGCCTCGACAAAGGCTTCTATGGCTTTGTCGTGCTGGTCGGTGATCAGGAAGTTCAGGCCTTTGAAATAGGCGGCCGGGAGTGTGGTGGATTCAGAAAGCAGCTGGTTGATATCAACTCGGGCGGCTACCCAGCCCAACGCAAAAAACAGGGGCAGGGCCAATAGCCACCAATATTCAAATTCCATCATTAATTCAAGGTTCCTGCTGGATGCTTTTGTTAAGTGTTTTAAGTTCTTTACGCAGGCTCATGACCTGACGCTTTTGTTTGATCATCACGCCGACGCAGGCAAGGATGCCGGCAAGCACGCCTATGGAGAAGGTGATCAGCAGCATGAGCGAGAGTGGAGCCTGCCAAATCAGGCCGAGATAATAATGCAACTCGGCGGGCTGGGAGTTTTTGAGGGCAAACCCCAGCAACATGATGAAGAGCAGGGTGCCCAAGGGGATATATATATAGCGCATGGTAAGGATTTTACCTAAGCCGGTCTGATGTGGCGAATTTAAATCACATAAGGGAACGTGAGCAGGTCATAAGATCAGAGGCGTAAAAAAAAGCAGCATCCGAAGATGCTGCTTTTTGTACTGCTAGTAACGTCAAGTTTTACTCAACGAGGTCTACGCGTTCTCGCAATTCCTTACCGGCCTTGAAGTGGGGTACGTATTTTTCAGGTACCTGCACTTTAGAGCCAGTCTTGGGATTGCGTCCGAGACGGGGAGGGCGATAGTTCAGACTGAAACTACCGAACCCTCTTATCTCGATGCGCTCTCCGCTGGCCAGGTTATCCGCCATGGAGTCAATGATGGCCTTCACAGAAAGCTCGGCATCCTTGACCACCAGTTGCGGAAAACGCGCAGCCAGATTGGCAATCAGCTCAGATTTGGTCATGGCGTGACTGCCTTACTCGTTGTTTTTGCCGTCAAGTTTCGCTTTAAGCAATGCGCCCAGGTTGGTGGTGCCTGCAGCGCCAGCATCATTGCTGTACTTCTGCATGGCATCCGCTTCTTCAGCGATGTCCTTAGCCTTGATCGACAGGTTGATGGAGCGGTTCTTGCGGTCAATGTTCAGGATGCGTGCTTCTACTTCCTGGCCTTCTTTCAGGGCAGTGGTAGCGTCTTCGATCTTCTCGCGAGCGATTTCAGATGCGCGCAGGTAACCTTCAACTTCACCGTCCAGGGTAATAACAGCACCCTTGGCATCCACAGACTTCACGGTACCAGTAACGATGGCACCCTTGTCATTGGTGGTGGTGTAAGCGCTGAATGGATCATTGTCCAGTTGCTTAACGCCGAGAGAGATACGCTCTTTTTCAACGTCGATAGCCAGAACAACAGCAGCGACTTCGTCACCCTTCTTGAAGTTGCGGATAGCTTCTTCGCCAGTTTGATTCCAGGACAGGTCGGACAGGTGAACCAGGCCGTCGATGCCACCAGGCAAACCAATGAATACGCCGAAGTCAGTGATGGACTTGATCTGACCGCTAACCTTGTCACCCTTCTTGTGGGTGGCAGCAAACTCATCCCATGGATTAACCTGGCATTGCTTCATGCCCAGGGACAGGCGACGACGGTCTTCGTCGATTTCCAGAATCATGACTTCTACTTCGTCACCCAGTTGGGCGATCTTGGCAGGATGTACGTTCTTGTTGGTCCAGTCCATTTCGGAAACGTGTACCAGACCTTCAATGCCTGGCTCGATTTCAACGAATGCGCCGTAGTCGGTCAGGTTGGTTACCTTGCCGAACAGGCGGGTGCCTACTGGGTAGCGGCGGGTCAGAGCAACCCATGGGTCGTCGCCCAGTTGCTTGATGCCCAGCGATACGCGGTTCTTTTCTTGATCGAACTTCAGGATCTTGGCTTCAACTTCTTCGCCTACGGTCAGCACTTCGGATGGGTGCTTAACACGACGCCATGCCAGATCAGTGATGTGCAGCAGGCCATCAATACCGCCCAGGTCAACGAATGCGCCGTAATCGGTAATGTTCTTGACGATACCCTTAACAACTGCGCCTTCTTTCAGTGAGCCCAGCAGAGCTTCGCGATCGGCACCCATGCTCTCTTCGAGAACAGCGCGGCGCGATACCACAACGTTGTTGCGCTTGCGATCCAGCTTGATAACCTTGAAGTCCCACTCTTTGCCTTCGAAAGGTGTGGTGTCTTTAACAGGGCGCAGATCAACCAGGGAACCTGGCAGGAAGGCGCGGATGCTGTTAACCATAACAGTCAGACCACCCTTGACGCGGCCATTGATCATGCCCTTGATGATGCGGGATTCGTTCATGGCATTTTCCAGATCCAGCCATGCAGCAAGACGTTTCGCCTTTTCACGGGAGAGCTTGGTTGAACCGTAGCCGTCTTCCAGGGTTTCGATAGCAACTTGTACGAAGTCGCCAACAGCCACTTCGAGTTCGCCGCGGTCATTACGGAATTCGCTGGTTGCGATGACGCTTTCCGACTTGAGGCCGGCGTTGACGATAACAAAGTCGTCGTCGATGGAAACTACTTCTGCAGTAATCACTTCACCGGAGCGCATTTCCTGGCGAGCCAGGCTTTCTTCGAAAAGAGCTGCAAAGCTTTCGGTAAAGGTAGGGGTGGAAAGGTTAGCCATTAATAAAATTACCTGATTAAACCCGCCGGGCAGCGGGGTAAAGTTAAAAAAGCCATGAACCACGAGGCTCATAGCACGGGTGCTGCATAATTAAAGGGTCTTGCTTTTACGCTTGTGGCGTCAGGTGTTGCGACGCCTTTCGATAATGCTGGAGAACTTTTTCAACCGCCTGGTCTATGGAGAGCTGATCAGTGACTAAAAGCATGGCATCATCTGTTTTTTGCAAGGGCGCCGTAGCGCGTTGCTGGTCGCGAGTATCGCGGTTTCGCAAATCCTGCAAAATATCCTGTAGATTAGCATGGATTTCTTTTTCCATCAACTGCTTATAGCGCCTCTCCGCTCGTACCTCAGCACTGGCTGTCAAATACACTTTTGCAATGGCATCGGGGAAAACCACGGTGGCCATGTCGCGTCCATCTGCCACCAGTCCAGGAGCTTGCCGGAAGCTGTGTTGCAAGGCCAGCAGGGCCGTGCGCACGGCCGGATGCACGGCGACTTCAGAGGCACCACGACTGATTTCTTCAGACCTTACTTCTTCAGTAATGATGTTGCCATTCAGGTAAATCTGGCCGTCTTCAAACCGGATTTCAAGTTTTGCTGCCATCTCGGCCAGTGTTTCCCCCTCATTCCAGGCAATGTTGTATTGCTTGCCTGCGTAGGCCACGATGCGATAAAGCGCGCCAGAGTCAAGGTAATGAAAGCCGAGTTTGTCTGCCACGCGCTGCGCAACAGTACCTTTGCCGGAAGCGGAGGGGCCATCAATGGCAATTACGGGAATAGTCATATTTAATTAATTTATCAAACTGGTTTTTATAATCAATTGGATTGATTCAATGCCGTGCGCGATCATGCCGTAACACTATTATCACCTCAAGGGGATCGCATCATGACCAAAACATTTACCTTTGCCATTATCCATTTCACGGTGGCTTTTTCCGTGGGGTACGCCTTGACCGGCAGCTGGGCGCTGGGCAGTGCGATTGCGCTTGTGGAGCCGGCCTGCAATACGATTGCTTTCTTTTTCCATGAAAAAGTCTGGCAGCGTATTGAGCAGAACAACGGGCCGGAAATCGAGCTTTATAACGCCTATTAATTTAAACGGCGCTGGCTTGATGTTTATGCCCCAGCGCCCTTGATGCCGGCAAATCGTTCAAAGTAATCCGGGAATGTCTTGGCAACACACCCAGGGTCATTAATCGTCACTGGGGTTTGCCCCAGGGCAACCAGCGAAAAGCACATCGCCATGCGGTGATCATCGTAGGTATCAATCGTCGCGTTTGGCGTCAGGCTGGCGGGCGGTGTGATGCAGATGTAGTCCTGACCTTCCTCCACGGTCGCGCCTACCTTGCGCAGTTCAGTCGCCATGGCATGCAGTCGGTCCGTTTCCTTGACGCGCCAGCTGGCAATATTGCGCAGGCGGGTGGTGCCATCGGCAAACAGCGCGGCGGTAGCTAACGTCATGGCGGCATCGGGAATATGGTTGCAATCCATATCCAGTGCCTTCAGCTTGCCCGAGGCCGGGGCGGAAGCGCTGATCCAGTTATCCCCGTGTTCAATCACCGCGCCCATTTCGCGCAGGGCATCCACAAAACGTACATCGCCCTGAATACTGTCAAGGCCAATGCCATGCACCTTCACCGGGCCACCGGCAATCGCACCAGCTGCCAGGAAGTAAGACGCCGATGAAGCATCGCCCTCCACAAAGAGTTCGCCAGGGCTGCTGTACTGGCTGGCGGCAGGGACGGTAAATGCCTGCCAGCCTTCGCGTTCAACCTTGACGCCAAATTTCGCCATCAGATTCAGGGTGATTTCGATATAAGGTTTCGAGATCAACTCCCCGACCACTTCAATCCGTGTTTGCTCGTTGAGCAGTGGCAATGCCATCAGCAATGCAGTCAGGAACTGGCTGGAGACATTGCCGCGTATTTGCAGAGTGTGCTGTCCGGCGATGCGTGCAGGACGAATTTGCAAGGGAGGAAAACCGGCATTGCCTTCGTATTGAATATCGGCCCCGGCTTGCCTGAGGGCATCCACCAGATCGCCAATGGGCCGCTCATGCATGCGAGGCACGCCCGACAGGCGGTATTCGCCTTGCGAGAATGCGAGCGCGGCGGTCAGTGGGCGGAATGCCGTACCGGCATTGCCCAGGAAAAGATCGGCTTTTCGCACCGGCCATTGCCCACGGCAGCCCGTGATGCGCCAGTCATGCGCTGCTAGCTGTTTCATCTCCACGCCCAAGGTTTGCAGCGCTTCCAGCATGCGAGCGGTGTCATCCGAGTCCAGCAGGTCGCGAATGTCAGTGACGCCATCGGCGAGGGCGGCCAGCAACAGGCAGCGGTTGGAAATGCTTTTTGAGCCCGGCAACACGATGTCGCCATGCGCGTGGTGAATGGGAGCAAGGTCCAGGGTCTGCATTACGATAGCCTCAATATTTTTTATGACGTGCCCAGGCATTGCGAGCATGGCTCGCGCGCTCAAACAGCTGCTGCAAGCCTGCGCCATCCTGTTGCTGCAACAGTTCGCGCACATGGCTGAGCTGGGCCTGGTAAGCATCGATTTCATCGAGCAGGGCAGCCTGATTAGCCAGGCTGATGTCGCGCCACATTTCCGGGTGGCTGCCTGCAATGCGGCTGAAATCGCGGAAGCCGCTGGCAGCAAAATCAAACAGCTGATCGGCATTGGGCCGATTGGCCAGTTCATTCACCAGGGCAAACGCCAGCAGGTGTGGCAGATGGCTGACCGCAGCAAAAATGCGGTCATGTTCGGCGGCCGTCATCTTGATGACGTGTGCGCCGCAGGCTTCCCACATGGCTTGCACTTTGCCGATATCAGATGCCTTAGTGTTGCTGAATGGGGTGAGAACTACATTCTTTTTGCTGAAGAGGTCGGCGCGCGCGGCGGTGACACCACTTTTCTCAGCGCCGGCAATCGGGTGCCCGGGCACAAACTGATGGTGGCGATCGCCTAGCGCGGTTTCGGCATAAGCGACGATGTCAGACTTGGTGCTGCCAGCATCGGTGACGATCGTGTCTGGTGATAAGTGCGGGGCAATGGCTTGCAGGATGGAGAAGGTCTGGGCGACAGGCGCGGCAATCAGCACCATATCCGCCTGGTCCAGCGCGCTGGCAAGGCTGGTTTGTGCCTCATCAATCACGCCCAGTTCCAGGGCGGTTTGCAGGTGATCGCCATCGCGACCGATACCCACAATGTGCCTGACGGCTTGTGCCTGTTTAAGGGCCAGTGCGACCGAGCCACCGATCAGGCCAACACCGAAAATGACCAGCTTGTTCAAGGGGAAATGCCGAAGTTTATTAAAGCGCGCATTGTAACATGCGGCATAGCGCTGAGGCCTGAATGCAAAAACGGCATCCCGACATAAGGCTCAATTCATGTGGGATGCCGCTTGCGATGGAGATGACATTGAATAAGAGCGAGGGCTATGCAAAAAGTTCAGAGTCTGTGCAATTTAAATGCATCAGTCAAAGTGCATGTCCTGCCAATCGCCATTGATCAGGGCCTGCTGCGGGGTAAAGTTCTGTTTGTAGGCCATCTTCTGGCTTTGCTTGATCCAGTAACCAAGATAGAGATACGGCAGTTCGAGCGAATGGCACCACGCGCTTAGCCAGATGACATTGAAGGTACCGTAGCTGCAGCCTTTCTCGCTGGCATCATAAAAGGTATACACCGCGGAGATGCCATCGTGAACGATATCCACCACGCTGACCATCTTGATGATGCCGTCCTGCCTAAACTCGATGAGCCTGCTGTTGACGTTGCTTTGCACCAGAAAATTACGGTACTGGTCTTTGGTTTCAGTTTCCGTGTCTGATTCGCCATCTTGCTGGCCGCTGTGGCGGGCAATCTGATACGCCTGATAAAGCTGGAAATGTTCCTCGCTGAAATGCAGGTCTTGTATCGTCACTTGCAGCGATAAATGCTGCTTGAATGCGCGCTTCTGGCTACGGTTGGGCTTGAACTGATCGACCAGCAGCCGCACCGGGATGCAGGCCTGGCATTCGCCACACTGGGGGCGGTAGGCAAACTTGCCACTACGCCGGAAGCCCAGCTGGATGAGACCGCTATAGATATTGGCGTTAATCAGATGGTGCGGTGCTGCAATCAGCGATTGTGCCGACCGGTTCTCCAGATACCCGCAAGGGTATGAAGTGGTTGTGTAGAACTGGATGCTTTGCAGCGGAATGTCATTAGGCAGCGTCATCAATGAGTCCAGTCAAGCGTGACAAAAATTCCGCACGGGGAATCTCGCGGGCGCCGAGCGAGGCCAGATGGGCGGTTTTCATCTGGCAGTCTATCATTCTTACTCCTTGCCGCTGCAAATCCCGTACCAGATGCACAAAGGCTATTTTCGAGGCATCGGTTCGGGCATGAAACATGGATTCGCCATAAAACATCCCGCCTAGTCGCACGCCATACAAGCCGCCCACCAGTTCGCCCTCCATCCAGGTTTCCGCGCTCATGGCATGTCCCATCTGATGCAGGGCATGGTAGCCGGCCACAATTTCTTCGGTGATCCATGTGCCGTCCTGGTGCGCGCGCGGGATTTCTGCACAACGGCGCATCACCTGCAGAAAGCAGGTGTTGTAGCGCACCTCATAGTCGGGCTTGCGCAAGCGCTTTTCCAAGGAGCGCGATACCTTGAGCTCCTCAGGAAAAAGCACCATGCGTGGATTCGGGCTCCACCACAGCACGGGTTCGCCTTCGCTAAACCAGGGGAAAATGCCTTGCCGGTAAGCATTCAGCAGCCGTTCAGCAGACAGGTCACCACCAATCGCCAGCAGCCCGTTGGGCTCCGCCAGTGCGCGTTCGGGGGCAGGGAAGGGCGAGTCAATATCCAGCGCCGCCACGCGGCCACCGGGAAGCTGGTAATAAGCGTTACTCATGCTGATAGGTCTGGTAACTGTGTTGAATCGGCAGGGCAATCTTCACGCATAGGGGATTCAGACCGGCCTCAATGGCTCCATGGTGGAGTCATACACATAAAAATCCAGCGCCTTGTTGGTTTTGGCCAGATACATGCAATGGTCTGCGCGGCTCAGGATAAAGTCGAGATCGTGATCGGGAGAGGGGTTCAAAAACATGCCTGCGCTCGCGCTGATATGCACTTCGGTGTTTTTGACCTGAAAAGGCTGCTTGATGTTCTGCAGAATGCGATCCAGTGTATCGCGGGCTTCCGCGCCTGAGCGCAGGTTGCACAGCAGCAGGGCAAATTCATCGCCCCCCATGCGGGCGATGGTGTCGCCGGAGCGCAAACTTTCCTTGATGCGTTCTGACAGCTTGATCAGCAAGTCGTCGCCAGCCTCATGCCCCAGAGTGTCGTTGATGGGTTTGAAGCCATCCAGATCCATGTAGCACACCGCGATGGTTTCTTCTGTGCGTGAAACACGCGCCAGCGCTTGCCGCAGGCGGTCCGCAAACAGGGCGCGATTGGGAAGTTGCGTCAGCGTATCGTGGTAGGCCATGTGCTGCAGGCTTTCCTGCTGGCGTTTCATCAGGGTAATGTCGGAAAACGTGCCCACGTAATGGCTGATCATGCCATCCTGATTCGCGACGCTGGAGACATCAATCGAGATCAGGTAGGTCTCGCCGCGTTTGTTGATATTCTGCAATTCGCCACGCCACTGGCCATTTTTTTTCACGCAGTAAATCATTTCCAGCAGGGATTTGGGGTCATGGATGGCAAATGACAGCTCCTGCGGGTTTTTGCCCTTGGCCTCTTCGGCACTGAAACCGGTAATTTTTTCAAAAGACGGGTTCACTTGCACGATGCACAGGCGGGCATCGGCAATGAAAATGCCATCCCCCGCATGCTCAAACACACTGGCCGCCAGGCTCAGGTTTTCGCTGTTGGAACGTAGCGTATCCATCATTCGGCGCAAGTTGTTGCGCATGGTGATCATATGGGCAATTAGCGTATTGGGTTGGCCGGTCAGACCGTCATCCTGCAGATTGCCACTGGCAATCTTGCGCACCAGGGCTACCGCCAGCGCAGGGTCACCGCCGATAGGCTTGATCACCAGGCGCGTGAGTTGCGATTGCACAATCAGGGCTAGCACGCCCAAGCCCACCAAACCGCTAAGCAGCACATACAGTGCCTTGATCAGACCCTGAACAGCGGCTTCTTTCTTGGGGTAGGCGTATACCACCTTGAAACGCCAGCTGGGGATATCCTGGCTGATCAGTCGCCAAGTGGCAGGCCGCTCGGCGAGCAGGCGCTCGGCCGCAGCGGTTTTGATGTGTGATGAGAGAAAACGAATATGCTCGTGGCTGTCCAACATGGCGGCAAAGCCGGTTTCAAGAAAGCGGGTGTTTTCCATGGTAGTGCGCAGGGCATCCATATCTGCCTGAAAACCGACATACCAGATGCCGATCAGTTTGCCTTCCGCATCAAACATCGGTTCATAGCCGGTGATATAGGGATTGCCAAGAATATCCACCACGCCATAAAACGGTTTCCCTTCGCGCAGGGCTTCAATAGCGCGGCCCTTGGGGTCGAGCAGGGTGCCGATGGCCCGGCTGCCATCCAGCTGATGTACATTGGTGGAGATACGGATGAAGTCATCTCCCGCCCTGACAAACAGCGTGGCCGTTCCGCCATTGATGCGGGTGACTTCGTCCACCACACTGAAATTGCCGGTTTGCGGATGATTGCCAAAAACCAGGTTGGGGATGCGTTTGCCATTCAGCACCGTACTGCTGTTAATGGCAGGCAGGCCGAGGTTAAGCGCGTTCTGGCGCAGCAGTCGCATGGAGGCGAGCACTTGGGAATGCACCAGGTTTTCGGTGGTTTGCAGCAGCTGTATGCTGGCCCGTGTCTGGGATTGGGCATCCTGCTCCACGGTGGCCAGTTTGCCCCGGTATTCGAAATATGCCTGCAGTATCGCCGCCAGAATGATTAGTATGGCGATCGGCAGCAGAAACCTCTGTACGGTACTGATTCTCTTCATGGAGTGAATTTCTATATTTTGATATTGATTCACGCACAGTGTTGTACAAATCATATCACTGCTGACATCCGCCATGGCAAGCCATCGCAAATAATATAGCGCTTGGCAGACAAGGCTGGGCAGCCTATACCCAGTGGTATAAATCGATGAGCGTTGTCAGATATGTTTTATGTATTATGATGTGGTCTAATGCCCCTTAGGTTCAGGGAGCTGAGGGGGAGTTTCAGCTTTGATTCAAGGTTTGTCAGGCTTAAAAAAATTGCATAAAACAAATATGACGTTTCGCATGGTGGTAAACCTCTGCTTATGCATCTGGCTATTCGTGCTGGCAATGCCGGCATCGGCAACTCCCTTAGAGCTGAAGGGGGATTGGTACAAGGCGGCGGAAGTCTGGGATTACCAGTTGCAATACGATATGTCGGAAACCGGCCTGCCCAAGGTTCCGCATCCCCAAAAAACCGGCGGCGTCTTCCTGCACCAGTCGGATATCCATCTGGATGGCAATACCACCTATGTGGTTGATTTCAAGAATTCCAGTGTCATCGAGCGGTTTACCCATTATGTGTTTGATGACAACGGCGATCTGGTTCTCAAGCTGACAGGCGGTATTTCCTCGGCGACGGATAATCCTTTCATGCTGCGCCATGGGCGCGAAATCAAACTGCCCGCCGGTCATTACCGCATCATCAGCGAGCTTTACTCTTCCTTTTACCTGGCCCAGCCGCAGCCCTATATCGATACGCTGGATGATTATCGTCAGGCCATCAAGCCGGGCAATGCGATTGTGCTCATTTGCATTGGGGCCATGCTGATTCTGATGGTGTATTACTCGGTGCTGGGCTATGTGCGCGGCCAGCGCACCGACACCATGTATGCGCTGTTTATTGCCGGCAATCTGGTCTACAACAGCATGGCCATGCTGGTCGCCCCTGATCTGTTTGGGGTGCACTGGTTCTATCTGGTCAGTATTCCCATCCTGTTTTCCAATTTTGCCTATGTTCTGTTTGTCTCCAGCCTGCTCGGCATCAAACGCCATATCTACCGCAAGCTGCATGCCCTGCGGCGCTGGTCATTGGGGCTGCTGGGGATATTCCTGTTGGTCGCCTTGCTGTTCCCCAACTGGTCCATGGAGATGGATCGCTACGGGGTCGGCGTCATCATGTCGTATGGCCTGCTGGCAGGTATCGTCTGCTCATACCGCGGCAACCGCACCGCGCGCATGTACCTGGTGGCGATTGTGGCTTTTTTCGCGATCGGCTCCTATGCCATTACCAACTCCGGGCTGGAAGGGGTTTACACCATTTACATCGAGCATATCGGCTTGCTCGCCGTGACGGTGGAAATGATCCTGCTGGCGTTGGTGCTGGCACGGCAGTTTGCCCAGTTGCATTACGAAAAAGAGTACGCCCTCAACCAGTCTGAGCATAACCTGCAGATTGCCTACACCGACGCCCTGACCGGCCTGCCCAACCGCTATGCGCTGGACAAGGAGCTGGAACATCTGCCGCAGAGCGGTCTTCTGGTGTTTGTGGATATGGATGGCCTCAAGTTTTACAACGACAACTTTGGGCATAAGCGTGGTGACGAATTACTGTGCGCCTTTGCTTCCGCCATGCGCAGTGAGCTGATGAAATACGGCGCCCTGCACCGCATAGGCGGTGATGAATTTGCCATTACCTTTCCCAGCGGCGATCTGACCTCTATCGAGACCAAGCTGCATGCAGCCATGCAGACCGTGCATGCTCAGGGCTTTGATTTTTCCGGTATCAGTTACGGTATCGCCATGGTGAGCGAGAGTGCGGACAGGAATGTGCTCAAGCATCTGGCGGATACCCGCATGTATGAGCACAAGCGCCAGCGCAAGAAGCGCAGCCTGTCGTCCTGACCGCGGGTTGCGCGCGGCCGCCAGTGCTGCCAACAAACAAGACAAATAAAAAAATGTTGTTTCATCAACCCAAGGGGGAAGTTCGTAATGTCCAAGAAGTGGAGTTTTATCTGGCCTATCCTGTTGTGCCTGGCCTTGCCGTTAGTCGCGGCGTGGTTCGCCTATCCTGATCACCTGCCGCCCGGCTTCGGTGTGTTTCCACCCCAATACGTCCAGCCGGATCCCGGTTTCAATCTGCTCGTGTTTCTGCTTGTACTGGCTGTTGAGTTGGCATTTCTTGCGTTTCTGCTGTTTCCTCAATGGTTCGGCTTCAAGCCTGTCGCGCCACCGCCGCCCGTGCCTAAAGCAGCATTGCCGATCTGGTTCTGGATTGGCCTTGCATTTACCGTCGTCTTCCTGGGCTTGATGTGGGGCAGGGTAATCCCATGGGCCTACTATGCATTTTCCCCTCTCTGGTGGGGCTTTATCCTTGCACTGGATGGGCTGGTTTACAGTCGCAATAACGGGGTGTCGCTGCTGTCCTCCAAACCCAAGACCCTGGCGATCAGCGCTTTGGTATCGGTGTTCGGCTGGCTGTTCTTCGAGTATTACGATTATTTCGTGCTGGCCAACTGGTATTACCCCAACGGCACCATGCCCGAACTCAGCCATGCCATGATTGTTGCGCTGTTCCTGATTGCCTACACCACCGTGTGGCCTGCCATTTTTGAGTGGTATACCCTGCTCAAAACCTGCCCTAAGCTGGCAAACCGCTACAGCAATGGTCCCAAGTTGCCCTTGCCAGGCAACCTGATGATGCTGGCAGGCTATATCTCGATTTTTGCCATGGTATTTCTGCCTTACCCCTTGTTCTGGGTGGTGTGGATAGGCCCGCTGGTGATCTTGAGCGGCCAGCTGATACGCAAGCAGGTGAGCAGCCCATTCACTGCGCTGGCGCAGGGCAACTGGAACCCACTGCTGCTGGTGGCGCTAGCATCGCTCTTTAATGGCTTTTTCTGGGAAATCTGGAATTACGGCAGTGCGCATCCCATGCCGGAATTGCAGACCAATCCGAATTACTGGATCTATGAGATTCCCTACGTGAATGTCATCCACATTTTTGCCGAAATGCCTTTGCTGGGCTACTTTGGCTATCTGCCGTTCGGCGTGCTGGTGTGGGTGGTGTTTATCTGGGCAGGGCAGTTGTTTGGCTTTGATACCGATATTGAATTGACACCCAATACCAAAAACTAGCGCTATTGCTAAATGTGAAAAGGGCTCCCGCGGGAGCCCTTTTTTTGTGCGCTAACGATGCTTATGCATTTTTTCTGAATTACTTGCTTGGCCAATTCAATAGGGCCACATTCACCATGTTTGTTAACTCCTCCTGTGTCGCGCCATTAATGGCCTGGACTGACATTCCTTGATGCAGGGTAGCTAAATATTTCGCCAAAGCAGCAGGGTCCAGTTCCGGAGATAGATCACCTGCCTGTTGCGCTTGCTTGAATCGCTCACTGAGCAAGGTTTCATAATGCTGCCTGTATCGTATCAGCTGCTCTTTGATAATGTCGGCACCTTGTCCGCAAGACAATGCTCCCTGCACAATCATGCATCCCTTGGGGTGCTGGTCATTTGCCAGAAATCCCACGGTGTCGAATAAAAATCTCTCGGCGACCATGCGTGCCGTCGGTTCCTTTACAACTGCGCCAATAAATGCCGCGGGCCCTGATACATATTTGTCCAGCGCTTGCCTGAACAATTCTTCCTTGTTGCCAAACGCAGCATACAAACTGGGTTTGTTGATGCCAAGTTCAGCAGTTAACTCTGCCATGGACGCGCCTTCGTATCCCCGTTTCCAGAAAACTTCCAACGCCTTTTCCAGGGCCTGGTCGTTATTAAAGAGTTTGGGACGACCACGCAATTTTTTTTCCTGTTCAGTCATTTTCTCAAGAGCAATGAAATTAATATATACCAATTGTTACAAAAAACTGTTGACATGGCAAATGTTGCTCATTAGTATTTATATACCAATTGGTATTTTAATATGAAATTTAACTGGCTGAAGTGGAAACAATCGCTATATCAGCTAAACATCGTACATAAGAAATCTTCATTTATCACTTAAGCTAAACAGGAGTCCTATTCATGAACAAATTACTAAAAACAGTTTTACTCTTTTCTGCTGCCATCTCCATCATTCCATCGGGCACGGCTTTGGCAGAGGATAAATTGGAAACAGCGACTACAAAGTTTGTGGATGCCAACGGCGTCAAGTTCTCATACCGAACACTGGGGCCCAAAGCAGGCACTCCCCTGATATTCCTTCAGCACTTTACTGGCAACATGGATGCCTGGGACCCAGCAGTCGTGAATGCCTTGGCAAAAAACCGGCCAGTGGTGGTATTCAACAACAGAGGGGTAGGCTCAACCAACGGCGTTGTGGCCGATAACATTACGCAAATGACGACGGATGCTTATGCGTTTATTCAGGCACTGGGCTATAAGCAGGTGGACTTATTGGGTTTTTCACTGGGCGGATTTATTGCGCAAGAACTCGCCGCCCAGCATCCAGAACTGGTACGTAAGGTAATCCTTGCCGGGACTACCTATCAAGGCGGTGGGAATAATTTGATGAAGGTGTTGGGCGAGGCTTTTTCAAGAGAAAACGTGCAGGACCCTCGTGACTATTTGTTCTTCTCGCAAAGCGATGCAGGCAAACAGGCGGCGGCTGCATTTTTATCGAGAGTTTATGCCAGACAAGCAGGGCGCGACCCAGAGAGTGGCAAGGAGATTTCAGATGCACATGGCAAAGCGTTAATAGTGTGGACTAGCACCCCCGACCCTGAATTCAAAACACTGAAAGCCATTCAGCAACCGGTCTTGGTAGTGACAGGCAGTAATGACACCATGCTGCCAACGGAGGGTTCCATTACCTTGTTTAAAGAGCTTAAGAATGCTCAGCTGGTGCTATACCCAGATTCAAACCATGGTTCAATCTTTCAATACCATGATGCATTTGTAAACACCGCTGATTTCTTTCTGAATCACTAAAATTAAACCGGCCACCTTCTTTGCAAGGTGGCCGGTTTTATCACTTTCGCAAAAGGCATCTTCTGGTTTTAATCAGCACGCGCCAGTGCATGCCAACCGCGCTCACACTTGTTTTTTTGTTACCACTTGCGCGTAAGCATGAAGTGGAAAAATACCGCTTCATTACTCAGGGCCGAATTGCCAAAGGGTAATTCATCGTTGTTGTATTTGACGCGAATGCGGGCGTCGTATTCCACGCCTCCGGTGACTGTCCATTCTTCATTCCATTTGTAAGCAGCACCCACGGTGTAATGGTGCTCCAGAATGCCGGCGATGAAGGGTGTGCTGTTGTTACGAGGAATGGGATTGCGCCCATAGTTATAGCCGGCATAAAGCGTGGTACGGTCATTCAGTGTATACGCAGCACCCGTGGCAATCACCCACTGATTTTTCCAGTCCAGCGTATTGGTTTGGGTCAAGTCGGGGGCCGCTGGGTTATCGGGATTGGTGGCACGCAGCGTACTGGTTGTCAGGGCATCTGACCATTCGATCCAGTTCAGCTTGACCGAGAGCAGCCAGTCATCATTGGGCCTAAAGGCCGCACCGACCGCAATTTCGCGCGGCAAAGCAAAGCCTTTGAAACTGGCATCGTGATAAGTGACGACGCCTAGCGCCTGGGTATTCACCCGGAATTCACCATCTGTCATCGGCAATTCGGTTTTTCCAGTGTAGGAAGCTGCCAGCACAACGCGTGGTGTGAGTTTGTATTGCACACCCAGTTTGAAGGTAGGGCGGATGACGCTAACGTCTTCGAGCTTGATGCCATTGGTACTATTGCCATAGAGGTTTTGCTCCAGGCTGGCATACACCAGACCAAAGCTGCCGCCCAGCGCCAGATCATCCGTCACCTGGCAGCCAATGCCGCCCGTGAATTTGGCGATGCCAAACAATGCAGAAAATTTGTCTTCATTGCCTGCTGGCGTGGTGATGTTCTTGAACACACCGCCGGCGCCACCCTGGGCAAACATACCCACGCCTGCCGTACAGGGCAGGCTGTCCAGCGACTGCGCATAGCCACCGCCGCCCAGGCCCGTGTAGCGATTGGAGGCGTGTTCATCATTGCCCCATTGGTCTTCATGCCGCAAATCGGTGGTGCGCAGCAGCGAGGCAAAGCCGTTGAACATGCGCCCCTGAATTTGCGCGAGGCCGGCCGGGTTGGTGTTGAGTGCGGAAGGATCGCGTGCTACGGCAACATCGGCTCCCCCCATTAAAGTGGATTCAGCGCCAAAGCCAATCAGGTTGAATCCATTGGTGGCATAGGCTGGCAGACTGCATGTCGCCAGAATGACCATGGCCGCTATGCGACCCCCTGCAAATTGAGATGCTCCCATTTGTCTTCCCGTTGTTCCCGGTTTTCCCGGTGTTCGTGTAATTGATAGTTTGGCCGAAAACAAGGGCCTATAGTTATACAGTCGCGACGATTTTTTGTTTCCAGAGTAAAATAGTCAACTATGGAAACACCACGCTTAATCAATAGTTATCGCCCGTACTGGGCAAAACGCTTCGGTACTGCCCCTGTACTCCCCATGACCCGCGCTGAAATGGACGCCCGCGGCTGGGATAGTTGCGACATTATTCTGGTGACGGGCGATGCCTACATTGATCACCCGAGTTTCGGTATGGCATTGGTAGGACGTCTGCTGGAAGCCCAAGGCTTCCGGGTGGGCATTATCGCCCAACCTGACTGGTTATCGGCCGATGCCTTCAAAACTTTAGGCAAGCCCAACCTGTATTTCGGCGTGACTGCGGGCAATATGGACTCCATGGTCAACCGCTACACGGCGGATCGCAAGATACGTTCAGATGACGCTTACACGCCCAATGCCGAGGCCGGCAAACGTCCTGACCGCGCCGTGCTGGTCTATTCGCAGCGCTGCCGCGAGGCCTATGCCGATGTGCCGCTGGTGATTGGCAGTATTGAAGCCAGCCTGCGCCGTATTGCGCATTACGATTACTGGTCGGACAAAGTGCGACGCTCCATCCTGGTGGATTCCAAGGCCGATATCCTGCTTTACGGCAATGCCGAACGTGCACTGGTTGAGCTGAGCCACCGCATTGCGCGGGGCGACAAGATTGCGGATATCACCGATATCCGCGGCACGGCTTTCCTGCGCAAGCGTATCCCCGAAGGCTGGGATGAAATTGCATCCACCAATCTGGATCGCCCCGGCAAGGTCGATGTGCATGTGGACCCGTATGAAATGAAAATGGGTGCGGGTTCCAGTTGCGAAACCGACGACAAGATTGATGCCAAGCCTGCCCTGCCGGAAGGCGTGAGTGCCATCCAGATTGTGCGCAAACCCAAGGCTGATCGCAGCAAGCAGGTGGTGCGTTTGCCCGCCTATGAAGAGGTGATCAAGGATCCGGTTTTGTATGCCCATGCTTCGCGCGTGCTGCATCTGGAAGCCAACCCCGGCAATGCCCGTGCGCTGGTGCAGCGCCATGGTGACCGTGAAGTCTGGCTCAATCCGCCGCCGATTCCACTGACGACCAAAGAAATGGATTACGTTTACGACTTGCCCTACGCGCGCAAGCCGCACCCGGTGTATCAGGATGCCCGCATCCCGGCCTGGGAGATGATTCGTTTCTCCGTCAACATCATGCGTGGCTGCTTTGGCGGCTGTACCTTCTGTTCGATTACCGAGCATGAAGGCCGCATCATTCAAAGCCGCTCTGAGGAATCTATCCTCAACGAGATTGTGGAAATCCGCGACAAGGTCGAAGGCTTTACTGGCATTATTTCCGATCTGGGTGGCCCCACTGCCAATATGTACCGCATGGCCTGCAAGAGCGAAAAAATCGAGCAATCCTGCCGCAAGCTATCCTGTGTGTATCCCGGGATCTGCGAAAACCTCAATACCGACCATTCGGCGCTGATTCAGCTTTACCGCAAGGCCCGCAATATCAAGGGCGTGAAGAAAATCCTCGTTGGCTCCGGCCTGCGCTACGATCTGGCAGTGACATCCCCTGAATACGTCAAGGAACTGGTGCAGCATCACGTGGGCGGCTACCTCAAGATTGCGCCCGAGCACAGCGAAGAAAACGTGCTGTCCAAAATGATGAAGCCCGGCATGGGCGCCTATGACAAGTTCAAGGAAATGTTTGAACGCTTCTCCAAGGAAGCGGGCAAACAGCAATACCTGATCCCGTATTTCATTGCCGCCCATCCTGGTACCACGGATGAAGACATGCTGAATCTGGCCCTGTGGCTCAAGAAGTACGACTTCAAGCTGGATCAGGTGCAGACCTTCACCCCCACGCCGATGGCGATGGCTACCGCCATGTATCACTCCGGCAAAAACCCGCTGCGCAAAGTCACGGCGGACAGTGAAGCGGTGCCTATCCCCAAGGCCGGTGGCGTGCGGCGCCTGCACAAGGCGTTTATCCGCTACCACGACCCCAACAACTGGCCGATGCTGCGTGAAGCCTTGAAGAAAATGGGCCGGGCAGACCTGATAGGCAATGGCAAGAAGCACCTGGTGCCTGCGTTCCAGCCTATCGTGCCTGCGGTCAACAAGTCGCGCCGCCCCGAGATGAATGGCCGTGCCTTGGTTGCCAAGAAAACCCCGTTCAAGCAAACGCCGTTCAAGCAAAAGCAGACCACACGCTGATTCCCCCAGTGATTCAGGCCTGCGCCTGAATCACTGTGCGTGTCTTGCGCTGCCCTGCAAATGCCCAAAGCAATGCAGGCTGCTCCCCAGGCCATATCAATGCGAGAATGGACGTCTGTTTACCTCTGGTTCTGGTGTTTCATTATGTCGCTCACATCGTATTCCATTTCCCTCACTGCCAGATGGCTACTCGGGCTAAGCCTGCTGGCTGGCGTCTCCGCCCAGGCGGCTGATCGCCCCTTGCTGTGGCAACTGCAGGCACCAGGCGGCAAGGTGAGCTATCTGTTTGGCACCGTGCATACCGACGATGCCCGAGTGAATGATTTTGCCCCTGCTGTGTTAACGGCGCTGGGCGAGGTGGATGTCTTCATGATGGAAACCCTGCCGCCCAAAGATCAAGGTGTTTATCTCAATCCTGACCAACAGTTGCAGGAGCTGTTGACTGCCAAGGAGCTGGAGCAGGTGAGGGCGCTGGCGGAGGTGCATGCCATAGGCAATATGGCCATGCAGATGAAACCCTGGCTGCTGGCGGTGGTGTTTGATCTGCCGCGGCCGCAGGGGCCCTATACCCAGGACATTCAGCTTTATGCCAAAGCCCGTGACCTGGGGCGCGATGTCAAAGGCCTGGAAACCTCGGAAGAGCACTTCGGCCTGCTGGACGGTCTGAGCCAGCAAGAGCAGCTGGGCATGTTGCGAGCGGTACTAAAGCGCAGTCAGCGCGACAAGGAGCGGGATTACGAGATGCTGGTGAAAGCCTATCTGAAAGGCGATCCTGCGAGGATTGCTGATATTGATACGCGCATGACCGGCAATCTGCTGCCTCCGGCGCTGTGGGCCAAGCTGCGGGTCAAATTGCTGGATGATCGAAATGATCTGATGGCGCCGCGCATTGATGCCGAAGCACGGGAACAGTCGGTGTTTGTCGCCGTTGGTGCGGCTCATCTGGCGGGCAAGCGTGGTTTGCTGGCCCAACTGCAACAGGCCGGTTACAAGCTGAAACGCCTCAAGTAGGGAATGCCCCTCAAGTCGAAATTAATTAGAAACCGTGGTTTCAGGCAGGCGCGTGGTTTCCTGCAGGGCAAGGTTGCGGATATACGCGGCAAAATCCGGGTCTTCGCCATGTAGCAGGCGGGGCAGGGTGTTACGGAAGTCATCGCGCCGGCACCATTCGCGCATGTAGTCATCCCACGAGCGCCAGCGCCGCAATTGCTTGCCGACCATCTTTTCCTCATATGCCAGCAGGTAGGCACGTTCAAACAGCGATACCAGGATTTCAAACAGTACCAGTTTGCGTTCGCGCTGCTCCTCGCTCAGCTCCTGGCTGGCACTCTGTGAGCGCAGCTTGAGGTCCGGGTTCGCCATCACCAGCTTGAGAAAATCGGTATAGGCGTCGGACAGCTCCTGGTAGACCTCTTCCTCTTCGTTTTCGCGTTCCTTGCGCTGTTCCAGCACAAAGGAAAAGATCGCCAGCGGCAAGCCAAACACGGTAACAACGTAGCTCAGTAATTCCCAGATTTCGAGTGACATGATGTTCTATCGATAGCGAAAGGTTGATCAGGCATCCATCAGCGCGTCATGGCGGCTCAGGATACTGCCTTGAGGCCGACGATCGCGCCAATCAATAATACTAGAAACAACAGGCGCAGGGGGCTCAGCGGGTCGTTGAACGCAACAATGCCGATGATGACAGTGCCCAGCACGCCTATCCCCGTCCATACCGCATAAGCGGTTCCCAGCGGAATGTCGCGCGTAGCCTGCATCAGCAGCCAGAAGCTGATCCCGGCGCAGACGATAAAACCTAGCGTCGGCCAGGGCTTGCTGAACGTATCAGAGAGCTTGAGGCAGGTAGTGAAGCCGATTTCAAACAGCCCCGCCAGTATGAGTAGTATCCAGGACATATGACCCCTTTGCCGGGTCGTCCCGAATAAAAAATGCAGCTCAGGGTCGTCCCCGAGTGGCGGGTGGAAAGCGTGGATTATATAACGAGAGGCAAAGCGCCCGGCGATTGATCGCCAGGGTTAATCGTTTTCAGGAACGAATTTCTTGACTTCGGCTTCCAGCGTATCGATGGCCTTGTCAAAGTCCATCGATTTGTCGAAGAAATAGTCCACGCCCAAGGTTTGGGCTTCCTGACGGTAATGCGGATGGGCATGATTGGTCAGGATCATGTACTTGGGCCGCGGATACGGGAAATCTTCGCGCTGCGTCATGCGGATCACCTCAAACCCATTGCCTTCAGCCAGCTCAATATCGACCAGTAAAAAGTCGAATGGGCGGTCTCGCAGGATTTTAAAGGCTTCGGACTGGGTGGCGGCGACCCCATCAAACACCAGGCCATCACATGATGACAAGGTCTCCATAATGGTTTCCCGCAACAAGGCCGAGTCTTCAATGAGCAAGACTCTCATATAGGGCTGCTGTGTAGAAAGTTGTGCATTGGTTACAGACATTGTTAATCCATACTGCTGGAAGGATTGTTTTCCATGGTTAAACTCGTGGCATGATAATGAAATATCCATATCGCTCCTATCCGCGCTTGTCCTACAAACGCTGACAAAATATCGATGTGATCGTGGTTCCAGTTCATGTAATCAGGCCGTTCTTGATGGCGTAATACGTCAAATCTGCATTGGTTTTCAAGCTCATCTTCTCCAGAATCCGCGTCCGGTACGTGCTGACGGTTTTCACGCTGATGCAGAGCTCGTCTGCAATTTCGGTGGCACTCAGGCCGCCGGCAAGTTTGAAAAAGACCTGGAACTCGCGATCTGACAAGGTCTCGTGTAACTGCTTTTCCGTTGGATGACTCAGCTCATTGGTCATCAGCTCAGCCAGCTCGGATGAAATGTAGCGTTTGCCATTTGCAATCGCCCGAATCGCCGAGATGATTTCCTCAGGCTCTGCATCTTTTGATAAATAGCCCTTGCAACCGTTCCGCATGAGGTTGAGTGCATACTGTTCTTCTGCATAGCCACTCAGTATCAACACGGGCAGGTCAGCATTGACATGCTTCAGGTCGTGCAAGGTATCCACCCCGTTTTTATCCGGCATGGAGATATCCATCACCACCACGTCGTAGGTATTGCTGCGCACCAGCTTGATCGCTTCGATGCCGGAGGCAGCTTCACCTGTCACTTCCAGATCCGACTCCAGTTCGATCAGATTGCGCAGGCCTTGCCGCACAATGCTGTGATCGTCCACCAATAATATTTTTTTCATGATTTTTTATGTCTGCTCTTAAGGGTAAGTTAATACGATCAGGAGCGGGCCAGCCAATCCGATAACTCATCGGCGTGCTCTTCCTCGGTCGCCAGAATGCTTTCCAGCAAGCGGCGTGTTGTCGGGTCTTTGTCGCCAATATAATGGATGAGTTCGTGATAGGTGTCGATAGCGATACGCTCGGCCACCAGGTTCTCCTTGATCATCTCGCGTAAATCGAGGCAGGGTACGTAGTCTGCATGACTGCGGCCTGCCAGACCATCGGGCGAAAAATCAGGCTCGCCACCGAGCTGCACGATACGGGCGGCAATCTGGTCGGCATGTTCCAGTTCTTCTTGCGCATGGACATTGAATTCCTTGGCTATGCCTTCGGAATTCAGGCCCTTGGCGGTAAAGTAATGGCGCTTGTAACGCAAGCTGCACACCAGTTCGGTGGCGAGTGCCGCATTCAGGTGGCGGATGACCTCTTCGCGGTTGGCTTCATAGCCGGCCGTCGCTGCGCCATCTTCCACGCTTTGGCGTGCGTTCTTGCGTATGGTGGCCATATCCAGTTTGAATAACTGATCGGCGGTTTGCAGATTGGTCACTTCGTCCATGATCTCTTTCCTTGTCTGTTAGCTGGCAATGTGGGCTGGCGGTATAGGCTTCAGTCTTCGGAATGCTGGCTGCCCAGCAGATAGCCAAGGGCGGCACCCGTACCAAAGACCACAGACAGGCTCAACAGGGTACGCTTGCGCACGATCTGCCTGGAGCGTGTTTCGCCGGTTTTAATAGCTTGCTGGACTTCGCCGCGCAAAGTGCTGCTCCAGTCACTGAGCTTGGTAGATAGCTGATCTTTCAGCGTTTCCAGTTTTTCGCCAGGATCCTTGGATTCCAGCAAGTCTTTTACACTTTCCAGCAAGGCCAGAATTTCATCCTTGGATGCATTGGATTTATCCTGCAGCTTGTCTTTCAGTTTCGCCGTGGCAACTTTTGCTTCTTCGGCAATGTCGGTGACATTATCTTTGACATCTTCTGCAGTTGTTTCGAGTTTTTGTTGGATATCTTGTGTTTTGGATGTGCTGAACATAATCGTTACCTTCTTTTAAAAAATTAATTGAAATAATTGATTACTTTGAGAAAAATCCTGTTAATAATGAAATAACAAAGATCACAAGAAAGATGTAGAAGAGGATTTTTGCAATTTCGGCAGCCCCTGCAGCGATTCCACTGAACCCAAAGAGGGCTGCAATCAAGGCGATGACCAAAAACACGATAGAATAGTTGAGCATTGCGTTTTCCTTGCTTGGCTAAATAGTGCCTCCAGCTTAATGGCTTGGGCGTTTCCCCATGAGAGGGGATACTCTGAAACGCTTGTAAGAGAGCGCTGACAAATTCGAATATGACCTTAATGAAAAAAATCTGGACCCAGACGGAACGTGTGATTGAAAAGCTGGGTGGCCGCGTGGTGGCTACCTTGATCGCAGCAATGACACTGACCTTGCTGGCCGTGGTGATTGCCGATGGCTGGATCGTCTCGATCAGCCGCTTGGCGGAGGATATCTTTGTCATCCGCAACAATATTTCCACCTTGTCGGATTTGCGCTACCGCGCCACCGAAGCCGAAAGCGCCCAGCGTGGCTATCTGCTGACCAAAAAGGAAAACTACGCCACGACCTTTAACGAAGCGGTGACAGCTGCGCGGCTCGATATACGCAGGCTACGCGGGCTGGTGACGGAAGACAGCCGTCGCATGCCCGTCAATAATGAAAAAGACTGGCTGATGACGGTGAGCGGCACGCTGGAAGCAAAAGCTGCGGAAATGAAGCTGACCATGGCACTGGCGAATGCCAATCGCACAAAGGAAGCCAATAGCGTTGTGGACCTCGACCAGGGTGCGCAGGATATGCTCAAGCTGAATGGCTATATCACCACGCTGCTGAACCAGCAGAATGATGCGCTTAACAAGCTGGTGGTCAAGCGTCGCAGCAGTGTGCTCTATACCCGTATCGCGATCGTCGGCACCTCGCTGGTCCTGCTGGTGTTGGTGATACTGGTGATCCGGCAGTTACTGAGTGAAATGTCCATGCGCGACAAGTTGCGCCAGCGCCTGGAAGAGGAAGTCCATACCTATGAAAGCCAGCTGAATTCGCGTACCCAGTTGCTGCGGACCCTTGCCCTGGGCTATCAGTCGGACGTGGAACGTGAGCGTGAGAAACTCGCCCGTGAGTTGCACGATGAACTGGGCTCGATTCTGACCGCGACCAAGATGGATATTTCCTGGGTGACGCGCAAAACCCGCGACACATTCCCGGATGTGGCAGACAAGCTTGCCAAAACCATGCGCTACATTGATCAGGGCATTCAGTTCAAGCGCCAGGTAGTGCAAGACCTGCACCCCTCCATGCTGGCAACATTTGGTTTCTGGGCAGCGTTGCGCTCGCTGATTTCCGATATGGCTGAGCGGAGTCAATGGGAGCTCAACCTGGTATTGCCGGATGAGAGTGTCAAGTTTGGCGACACCATAGGCCTGATTGTCTACCGCGTGGTGCAGGAAACCCTGAACAACGCCAGCAAATACGCCAAGGCGACCAAAGTCTCCATTCACCTGATGGCGGAGTTGTCCTTCGTCAAGCTGGAAATTGAAGATAATGGCGTCGGTGCGGATCTTAGCGTCAGTGGCGGCACCACTCATGGCCTGTCTGGCATGCGTCACCGCGTGATGGCGATTGGTGGCAATCTGGAAATCCAATCCTCCCCCGGTCATGGCATGCTAACCCGAGCTTTGGTCCCTCTGGATATCAATCAGACCTGATCAGCCTGTCCATTTGCCTCGAATCGCGCACAGGCCCGCCAATCGGGCCTTTCCAGCTGTAGTCTTCATCTGACATCAATTACAGAATAGCGCTGACTGTTTGTCAGGTCGCGCATCCCGTAGCATGCCTCCAATGCCAGTAGAGCTCCTGCTGGCAAATTGTCTCCGGCTCGTTTCGATGCCGGACAAGAACAAGGAGAAATCATGAAAAAAATCCGCACATCCCATATCGCAACACTGGCGCTGATCGCCGGTGTAGGTTTTGGTAGTACCGCTGCATTTGCCTTTGGCACCGCAGACACCATAGACCAGACCCCTCTGGCCACCGAATTTCGCAACCTGGATACCAACAGCAATGACCTGCTGACACCGGCAGAAGCCTCCAAGGACAAGCTGTTCACCAAAAAACACTTCAAGGCAGCCGATGTTGATGGCGATGGAACGCTGGATCAAAAGGAATACTCTGAATACAAGTCGAAAGACCAGCAGAAGAATGCCAAGCGCGTTATCAACGACAGCGTGATCACCAGCAAGATCAAAGCCAACATCCTGAAAGATGAAGGTTTCAAGGGTCTGGAAATTTCTGTGGAAACACATAATGGCGTCGTGCAATTGAGTGGTTTTGTTGAAAACAAAGCCCAGATTGACCGCGCCAAGGAAATTGCTGCCGGTACCGAAGGTGTTAAATCCGTACACAACAGTCTGATTGTAAAGGGCTAAATCATGAACCTCTCTAGCATGCTGGGCGATATGATGACGACATTACGCGTAAAAACCAGCCTGCTGCGAGAGGCGGGTTTGCTCGGCCTCACCATAGGCGTGGCAACACGCCATGGTGTGGTGTACCTGAGCGGCAAGATTGCTTCCTATGGTGATATTGCCGAGGCGATGGCAATCGCGCGTGGCGTGGCGGGCGTGCGCTCGGTACAGAACGGCTGCCAACTCCGTCATGCGTGACGCGCATTGCCATGCATCATGAATAGCATACGATTCGACATGAAACAGGTGAGAAAACACGAGCGGCTCATCAACATGGCCGCCCTCAGTGTCATCATTTTTGCCTTCAGTTCCAGCATCATCATGGTGGGATGGTTTATCAAACAACCTCACCTGAATGCGGAAGCTGCTTCCCCTGAAACACATCATGCCGTCGAGCTGCCTACCGAGCATACACCTCAGGAATCACCGGCAGAGTTGCCACCCAGCACAGGTGTCATCCTCATCTGATAGGCCATGGTCTGCAGGCATGAATGCTTGCAGATGAAATACTCCTTAGTTGTTCTTCCTCACCTTTTATTTCCCTTAAACCATCCAGATTGCGCCTGTTAACGCAGCTGAACTCCGCTTGTGAGTTTCTCCCATATGCGCGTCGGAACTGACTGACACGACAATCAGCATGCTGCCGACTGCTGCTTGCATAAGCCTTGATTATCATGCCCTTACTTCGTTAACCCTCTGCGAAGGCTCCCCCGGCAAGACCGGCGCCCTTCCTCAAGTTTGAACAGAAAGAGAGCTAATCATGGATGACTTGTCCGCCGAATTCACGATGTCAGATTACATTGCTGATAGCTTCACCCTCTCGCCCCCAGCCCGCATGCCGGACAACATTGCCAAAGCCCGTGAGCTGGAGCCTCCTGTCGTATTGACGCAGGATGAGCAGATTCGCAACACGGTCTTGCAACGCTTGTCTGCCGATCCGTATTTCAAGGGGTTTGATATTGAGGTGGAATCCAAGCGCTGCATCGTTGTATTGAAAGGCCAGCTCGGCAGCTACGACCAGATCGCCTGCGCTTACCGCCATGCGGTGACAGTGCCGGGCGTCAAAGCGGTATACAACGGGCTGGTCTGCAATTACCACTAACAACGATTAGTAGAGTGTTGTAGGTGTTTTCCTACGCTAATTCAGGAACTCGGCGGACGGACAGCAAGGGAACCAACTCCTACAATGCCATTACTGGTTTATCACTTGCACGAGCCAACAATCGCAACTTAACAATGGTTACTAAAGCGAGAGCCCGGCAAGCCATATTCACCACATGATTTCAGGGAGACGCATCATGAACCAACATCAGAATTTTCATCAGGGCCAATACCACTGGCTAGTGAACCTTGCCGCATCCAGTCTGATTCTTTTTGCCGTCGTGGGCAGCGTGTCCTTGTTTGCTCCCGAGATCAAGCAATCTGCCATCACACCGCATACCCAGGCCAATACCATCAGACAGGATGACTTTGATCGCAGCTACCTGCATCAAGCGAGCCCGGACAAGGAAATTCTCAACCTCAAGCCCAAGGCTGAAAACAATGCGTTTACGCGCGTGAGAAAAGTCACTGCCTGACAGGTCTGATGTTGAATTGCAAAAAGCGCCCCTGGGGCGCTTTTTTTTATGGGCTGGCATCAAACATGCATGGCGTTAACAAAGCTGTTGTAGGTTGAGGCCGACATCAAAAAGTGGCGCTTGCCGACGGCTGAGCTCGCGCGGCACTTGTAGACTGAATGCATATTCATCAGCAATGGAAGGGAGTTTGTATGAACACAGCGTTTATGAAACATCTTCTCATGGCGGTGGCGCTCACAGGCATGGCCGCCAGTTTGCCTGCCATGGCCAGGCCCGACGATATTACGGAAAATCCCCAGATTGAGGCCTTCAAAAAGCTGGATGTGAACAAGGATGGCGTGCTCAGCGTAAAAGAAGCGGGCAAGGACTCCCTGTTCAATACCACGCATTTTGCCAAGGCTGACCTCAACAAAAGCGGCACGCTGGATCAGCAGGAATACATGGATTACAAATCTGCCGAACAAAACAAAGAGGTGGAACGTATCGCCGATGACAGCGTGATTACTGCCAGTATCAAGGCGGCGATCCTGAAAGAAGAGGGGTTCAAGGGATTGCAGATCAGTGTGGAAACCCATCGTGGCGTGGTGCTGCTCAGCGGTTTTGTGGATGCGCAGGCACAAGTGAGTACGGCCGAGCGCCTGGCGAAGGAAACCACAGGCGTGATATCCGTGAAGAATAGCCTGATCGTAAAACGCTAGCATTCAAACGCAAGGCGTAAAAAAAGCCGGGGCATGCTCCGGCTTTTTTATTGCTTGTGTAATTCGATGCTTATGGCTTCTCCGGCTGACGCGGATATATCAACTTGTCGGTGGCAAAGCCCAGGCTTTTGGCCTTTGCCAGCAGGGGCTCCAGCGTTTTTTGCGGGAGTTGCGGCGTGCGCGACAGTATCCAGAGATAAGACGTATCCGGCCCGCTGACCAGTACATACTGATAGTCAGGATCCAGCACCAGAATGTTATAAGCCCCATAAAATGGCCCGAAAAAAGATACTTTCAGCATGCCGGGGTAGCGCCCATCCGCATCCGCTGGTTTCAGGAAATAGGCTTTGCCTTCGGCTTCCTGCCATTTGGCCTTTTCCGGGTCATAGCCACGGTTGATCACTTTGATGCCGCCATCTTCACGCGGAGAGTAGTTGGCAGATACCTGCTCCAGGCCACGCTCGAAGCTGTGGTCAAGGCGGGCGATTTCATACCATTTCCCCAGATAACGCTGGGCGTCTACCTTGGTAACAGGTTCGGCGCCAGGTGGCACGCCCATACACGCGGTCAGCAGGCTGAGAAGGGCAATTACAAACAGTCTATGAAGCATGTCATGATTCCTCAGGTGAAGTTCCAGAGCGCGGCAGGCGTGCCAGAAAACGATCCAGCGAAGCGGCAAAGGCTTGCCTGTCCTGCTGGTTGAGTGTGGCAGGGCCTGAGAGTTCCACGCCGCTGCTACGCAGGGTTTCCATGAGATTGCGCATGCTGAGCCGCTCGTGGATATTGGCTTTGTCATACATTTCACCGCGTGGGTTGAGCGCATGCCCATCCTTGGCGATCACGGCGGCCGCCAGCGGAATATCGGCCGTGATGACCAGATCGCCTGCTTCCAGCTTGTCTACAATTTCATTGTCCGCGACATCAAACCCGCCCGGCACCTGCATGGCTTGCAGATAGGGGGAGGGCGGCAGACGCAGCAGCTTGTTGGCAACAAACACCGTGGGCAGACGGCAGCGTTCCGCCGCACGGTAGAGTATTTCCTTGATGACGACCGGGCAGGCGTCGGCGTCTACCCATATCTTCATCGGCCGCGGCCACCTCCGCCGCCACTGCCGTTACGTGGACCCTTGGGCATGTGGCGTGGGCCGGGCTTGGGGGCAAATATCGGTGTCTGCGGCAGGGCCTGATGACGGGCTGCTTCAGATAATGGCTTGCCTGCATCAGCAGTTGCCTGCGGTTTGCGGTTGCCTTGCGGGGCGCCATTGGCGCCGCCAGCCTTGCCAGACTGCGGGCGGCGCTGACCTTGCGGCTGGGCGCCATTGCGTGCGCCATTCGCATTGGCCGCAGCCGGTTTGCCCTGGCGTGGCTGACCACCGGGGCGGGCTGCATTTTCTCTTGGCTGGCGCGGTTGCGATGGGGAAGCTTGCGAATCACGCGGTTGGCTTTGGCGTGCTTGATTCTGGCGTGGCTGGCCCTGACGTGGTTGGCCTTGACGAGGGCGCGGAGCGCGTGGCTCGCGCTCTTCGCTGGCGGCTGATTTGTCTACCGGCGATGGTACAAAGCCTTCGACTTCCACACGTGGAATTTCGCGCTTGATCAGACGCTCAATGCCTTTCAGCAGCTTGATTTCTTCTTCATCGACCAGCGATACGGCAGCGCCTGTCGCGCCTGCACGGCCAGTCCGGCCGATACGATGCACATAATCTTCTGCCACATTCGGCAGCTCAAAGTTGACCACTTGCGGCAACTGGTCAATATCCAGTCCGCGCGCGGCAATGTCAGTCGCGACCAGCACAGGCAGGCTGCCATCCTTGAATTGGGCCAATGCCTTGGTACGGGCGGACTGGCTCTTGTTGCCGTGAATGGCGGCAGCGGGAATGCCATCCTTGACCAGTTTGTCGGCCAGGCGGTTGGCACCGTGCTTGGTGCGAGTGAAAATCAGCACCTGTTGCCAGTTGTTCTGCTTGATCAGGTGGCTGACCATGTCGCGCTTGTGGCTCTGGCGCACCAGATGCACGGTTTGCTCCACCAGTTCAGACGCGGTATTGCGGCGCGCCACTTCCACAAAACCCGGGTTGTGCAGCAGGCCATCGGCCAGCGCCTTGATTTCATCGGAGAAGGTGGCCGAAAACAGCAGGTTCTGCCGCTGTTTTGGCAACAGTGCCAGCACACGCTTGATGTCGCGGATAAAGCCCATGTCCAGCATGCGGTCGGCTTCATCCAGCACCAGGATTTCCACCGCGGAAAGGTCCACGGTTTTCTGGTTGGCGTGATCCAGCAAGCGGCCAGGGGTTGCCACCAGAATATCCAGCGGCTTTTTCAGCTGGGCGACCTGCGGGTTGATCCCCACGCCGCCAAACATCACCATGGATTTCAGCGGCAGGTATTTGCCATAGGTTTGTACGGATTCTTCTACCTGGGCAGCCAGCTCGCGCGTGGGCGTCAGGATCAGGCAGCGTGGCTGTCCGGCCTTGTTTTTGCCGGGGCGGCCTTGCAGCAGATGCAGCAGCGGCAGGGTGAAACCGGCGGTTTTGCCGGTGCCGGTCTGGGCGCCAGCCAGCAGGTCTCCCCCGGTTAATACCTGGGGAATGGCCTGCAATTGAATGGGGGTGGGCGTGGTGTAGCCAGCATCGGCAATCGCACGCAAAATGGGTTCGGCAAGGCCGAGCTGGGCAAAGCCAGCGGCGTTTTCAACTACGGTAGACAAGATTAAAACTCCTGCAGCTGCCTATTGCTTTGTGAGCATACCAATTCAGGCAACGAGATGGGGTGGTGTGAGGGACGCTGCGGTCATTGGTGAAGCGCAGGAACCTGCATTATACGGTAATGCCTGTGACTTGCGGGCATGAGATTCGGTTCCATGCCCGGGATCGTCACTCAGGCGCGTGCGGCGCCATTCAGCGAGGCGAGTTCGCTTTCCGTCAGCCAGCGCCATTGACCTTCCGCCAGGTCGTCTGGCAATACCAGCTCGCCGATACGGATGCGCTTCAGGCTTTCCACGCGATTGCCCACGGCGGCCAGCATGCGCTTTACCTGATGGTATTTGCCTTCTGCCAGTGTCAGATGTAGCACCTGATCGCTGATCTGCTCGCAAGCCAGGGCGGCGATAGGGGCGGGCTCATCCACCAGTTGCACGCCTTCCTGCAATTGGCGGATCTGGTCGGCATCCACCGCATGCTTGGCGCCGACTTCGTAAATTTTGGGCACTTTCCACTTGGGCGAGCTCATGCGATGGATGAACTGACCATCGTCTGACAGCAGGATCAGGCCAGTAGTGTCTTCATCCAGCCGCCCTATGCATTGCACGCCGCGCTCGAGCAGCGGGTGCGGCAGCAGGGCAAACACGCTGGGGTGATGCTGCGGCTTGTGCGAGCACTCATAATTGGCGGGCTTGTTCAGCATCAGGTAAGCCTTTTCACGGTACTCCCATGGCTCCTCGTTTACCGTGAATGCCAGCTTGTCCGTGTCAAAGTCGGCAAAGGGGTTATCGCAAGGTTCGCCATTGACGGTCACCGCATGGTGGCGGATCAGGATGCGGCAGTTTTTGCGGGAGCCGAAGCCCTGCGCGTGAAGAATACGTTCAAGATGCATGAAATAATGACTCGGTGATAAGCGGGTTAAAGGCCAGGGTTAAAGGGGCAGATGCCGCATAGGCAGTGATGCGCGGACATTACGGAAACGTGGGGGTATCGGCATTGCAGGCCGCTTGTACCCAGCGGCCACTGAAGTCGGTGGTCTGGTCGATAGGGCCCAGCTCATTGCTGTTGCCCTGCGCCGTCAATTGGCCCGTGAATGTCGTATCGCTCTGCACCTGCATGCTGAACTTGCCGGTTCCCTGCAAGCTGCCGGAGCATACCACATCCCCATTTACCTGTTTGCCCGCGTGGCGGTAATTGCGGATGACGCAGCCCTGGTCATTGGCCGGTACGATGGGTTTGTCCAGCCTGGCTTGCTCGGGTGTCAGGCATTGCAGCACGGTCATGGGCTGGTTGCCCACCGGCAGCTGTATGCCCAGCATTTCCAGCTGCTGCAGCTGTTCGTCAGGAATCTGCGGCATATTGTGCAGCTTGAGCTTGATGCTGGTTTCCCATAATCCCGGGCGCAGGGCATCGGCGGCATGCGCGGGGTGGCTGGCGAGCAGCACCAGACCCAGCATCAGGCCTGCCCCCAGCTGCCAACCAAAAGTTAGCGGAAGGGTTTTGATTGAACATCGAGTGTTTGGCACATGCATCCTTAGCAACGTTATTCCAGAAAAAATCAGCCTTAAACTCCAGCCTCAACCCTAAGCCTCACTCGGCGCATAACGCCTTCATGCATGCACCACATCGACCTGTCCCTGGTCGGCAATCAGGACCAGGCTGGCGAGGCCACGAAATACGCCATGCTCAACCACGCCAGGGGTGTTATTGAGCAGAATGTCCAGCTCGGCATCGTCCAGCCAATCGGGGAAGCGCACATCCAGTACATAGCTGCCGTGCGCGGTAACCGCGACGTTATCCTTGCTGGCGTTGAGGCGTAGCTCGGCTTCGCCGTTGGCTTTTTCCAGCGCGTGGCGGACGATCTTCCAGGCAGCTGGCATCACTTCCACCGGGATCATGAATTTCTCGCCTATGCGGCTCACTTGCTTGCTCTTGTCCGCCACCACCACAAAGCGTTCGGCAGCACGCGCCAGTAGTTTTTCCATCACCAGGTCCTGGCCGCGGCCTTTCAGCAGGGTCAGACCCGGTGTGATTTCATCGGCGCCATCCACATACAGATCGAGATGCCCCAGCTGCGATATATCCAGCAGCGGCAATCCATGCTCAGCTGCCTTGATAGCGCTGATGGTGGAGCTCGCCACGGTGGTGATACGCAGCCCTTCGTCACGCTGACGACGGCTGAGCGCTTCGATGAAGTAATTGGCGGTGGAGCCAGTGCCCAGGCCGACGATCATGCTGTCTTCCACCAGGCTGGCGGCATGCTCGGCTACCAGTTGTTTGTCGTTCATGATGCTGCTCCTTTTCGCGTGAGCGGTTATTCGGACGTGAGTGTGGCGTTACATGCCCCAGCGCAGGGCGGCGGTGTGTACCGGGCTATCCCAGTGCTGCTTGATCTCGTCATCAAGCAGGCACACGGTGATCGAGGCGCCTGCCATATCCAGCGCGGTGGTGTAGTTGCCGACCAGCGAGCGGCTGATGATGAGACCATGCGATTGCAGCAAACGTGCGGCGCTGTTGTACAAGAGATAAAGCTCCATCAGCGGTGTAGCGGCAAAACCATTGACCAGCAGCAGGATTTCACTGCCGGCGGCGGGGGCCAGGTCATGCAGTATCGCCTTGACCAGGTCCGCCACAATGTCATCCGCGGGACGCATCGCTTCGCGGCGGCGGCCGGGTTCGCCGTGGATGCCAACGCCCATTTCCAGCTCCTGCTCGCCCAGCTCAAACGTGGGTTTGCCTGCGGCCGGTACCGTACAGCTGGTGAGCGCAACGCCCATGGAGGCTGTGCGCCGGTTGACCCTGTCGCCCAGCGCCTTGCAGGCGGCCAGGTCGGCCCCGGTTTCAGCCAGGCTGCCAACCACTTTTTCCACGATCACGGTGCCCGCAACGCCGCGACGGCCCGTGGTGTAAGTGGAGTTTTCCACCGCCACATCATCGCTGGTCAGCACAGTTGCGCTTTCACAGGACAACATTTCTGCCGCCATTTCAAAGTTCATGACATCGCCCGCGTAATTTTTGACGATGAAGAGCACGCCCTTGCCGCATTCCACCGCTTCGGCGGCGGCCAGCATCTGGTCCGGGCTGGGCGAGGTAAACACAAAGCCGGGGCACACCGCATCCAGCATGCCATAGCCCAGCAGACCGCTATGCAGCGGCTCGTGGCCGGAGCCGCCGCCCGAAATCACGGCCACCTTGTTCTGGGCTTTTTTGGCACGTACCAGGTAATTGGGTTCAAGATGCAGTGTTACCAGATCGGCATGCGCAGCCGCAAACCCTTGCAGGCTCTCGGTGAGCATGGTGTCGGGCTGGTTCATGAATTTTTTCATGGGGTCTCCTCCTGCTTTTTGTAATGGCTATTGTTTGAGTCAGGGCAATGCCTTAATGGGCCTGGCCCAGCAGCATGTCGCACACGGCATGGATCATCACCTGGCAGCTTTTTGCACCAGGGTCGATGTGGCCGATGGCGCGTTCACCCAATCCGGCTGCCCGGCCTTTGGTCGCCAGCATGTCGCGTGTGGCCAGCATGTCTTTTTCTGCTTCAGCCTTGATGGCGTTGAGGATGTCTGCATCAAGCTCGGCATGCGTGCTGGCTAGCTGAGTGAAAAGGGCAGATACGGGTATCAGGACATCCATCATGGTCTTTTCGCCGACCTGGGCTTTGCCACGATGCTGTATGCCAGCAACGCCAGTCGCAAACAGTTCCGCATGATCAGCCAGCGAAACGGGTTGCTTGAGCTTGATGGCTTTGGCCATCTCCAGAAAAAAGCTGGCGACCAAGGGGCCGGAGGCACCGCCTATGCTGGATAGCACTTTCATGCCGATTTTCTGCAGGGCGGCATCCGGAGTCAGGTTCTCCAGCTCTGGCCGCATGGCAGCGGCGGCTGCACAGCCGCGCTTGATGTTGATGTAGTGATCGCCATCGCCAATATCGCGGTCCAGACCCTCGATATCAGCCTCATGACTGAGGATGGCAGAATTGACGGCATCAATTGCCGCCAGAATGAAATCAGTCTTCACGTATTGGATACTCCTTAGGCTCGTGCTGGCGTAGCCGGATGGCTGATGGTGTCGATCGGTGATGATCAAGCGCCATGCCGGCGACAGGTCCGGGTGCAAAAGTATTACCCCGAACGCCATCTTTTGCAAACCTCGTCGCGGGCTTGCCTACGGCCCGTTGGCGTAATCGGGTAAAATGCCGGCATTCCCCTCTGGAACCTGCCATGAGCTTCAAACATATTACCTCGCGCGACAACCCTGTCTTCAAGCAACTGAAAAAGCTGGCGGAGTCTTCCCGCGAGCGCCGCCGCCTGGGGCAAACCCTGCTGGATGGCCCGCATCTGCTGCGGGATTACATGGCGGTATTCGGTACACCGCGCCAGCTGATTATTGCCGAAGGGCAGTCCACCAATGAAGTGAATGGCCTGATACAGGAGCTGGCGGATATCCCCACCCTGATGGTCACCACGCTGATGTTCGCCGAGTTATCGCCGGTGACAACGCCAACCGGTATTCTTGCACTGGTGGATACGCCCCAGCTGCCCTTACCCGAGACGCTGGAGTTTGTGCTGATGCTGGAAGATATCCAGGACCCGGGTAATCTGGGCAGCATGTTGCGCTCGGCCGCCGCCGCAGGCGTGCAGGCGGTTTATTTGTCAGAAGGTTGTGCCGAAGCGTGGTCGCCCAAGGCGCTGCGCGGTGGGCAGGGCGCGCAATTTGTGCTGCCGGTGGTGGAGCGCTCGGACTTGTTGGCACTGACCGGGAATTTCCCGGGGGAGACGCTGGCGACGGTCATGCAGGGAGAGTCCTTGTATGCGCAGAACCTGCGTCAGCCGGTGGCATTCCTCATCGGCAATGAAGGCGCAGGCCTCAGCCTCAAACTGCAAGCAGCGGCCAGCCGCAAGATTCATATCCCCATGCAGGGGCAGGTGGAGTCACTCAACGCAGCCGCGGCAACATCTATCTGTGTGTTTGAGCGTCTGCGGCAGAATCTGAACCAGGGTTAATCTCCGGGGTCTGGCTGGACCAAACCCGTTCTATCAGGCCGCAGGTTTGCGACGTTTGGCGCGGCGTTGATCCTGCCGCCATTTCCAGATCACCAGCGTCCCAAAATACGTCACGATGGAGCCGACCACGGCCAGCGTGGCCAATCCCGTCACCAGCGGCAAGCCCGCGCTTTTCAGCCAGGCCAGGCTGCTGTCTATCCAGTGCATGTCCACCATCATGGGTTCAGCTTCGATGGCATGCTCCAGCAGCGGTGCGATCTCCTGCTGGCCGATCAAGAGCGAGCCTATGCTGTACGCCAGCCAGTACACCGGGGGAAAGGTGAATGGGTTGGTCACCAGTGTTGCCAGCATGGCAATACTGATGTTGGCGCGCATGAACAGTGCGGTGATCGCGGCGGCGAAAAATTGCCCGAAGGGAATGATGAAGGCAAAGAAAATACCGATGGCAGCGCCGCGCGCCACGGCCTTGCGCTCAAGGCGCCACAAGCGCCTGTCCTGCAATTGCTTGCGGAATGGGCTCAGCCAGCGTGAAGCCAGAATGGTATCCCGGGTTGGAATGTGCTGCTGGAAGCGCTTGAATGAGAAGGCCATGCTTATGCCTGAGGGGAGAGGGTGTGCAGATTAGCACGGCCCTCGTGACAGCTTGATGACCAGCTCAGGCCACGCCGCCTAGTGGCGGCTTTGCGTGGCAGGCATGACAATGTCCGGGCTGAACAGCTGCTCGGTGTCGACCTTGTCAAAAGTGTATTCGGCGTTGCAAAAATCACAATGTATTTCAATGGTGCTTTGTTCCTCCAGTATCTCGGCCACTTCCTGCGGGCCCAGCATTTTCAGCATGTTGCCTACGCTGGTGCGTGAGCAGCTGCAATGGAAATTCACCGCCTGCGGCTCAAACAGCCGCACATCTTCCTGATGAAACAGGCGCTGCAACATTTGCTCGGCGGATAATCCCAGCAGCTCTTCAGGCTTGACCGTGTCGGCCAGAAAGCCCATGCGGTCCCAGGCATCCAGGTCTTGCTCAGGCTGATCTGGCAGCTTTTGCAGCAGCATGCCGGCGGCACTGTTTTCATTGGCGGACAGCCAGATGCGCGTGGCAATCTGCTCCGAACGCTGCATGTAGTTCTGCAGGATTTCGCTGATGTTGTCGCCCTCCAGCGGCACAATGCCCTGATAGGTCTGGCCGCCATCCTTAGGGTCCAGGGTAATGACAAAATGGCCATTGCCGACCAGTTCGGTAAAGCTCATGCCATCGAGGTCGCCTGTCCATTTGGCTGTGGCGCGCAGCCCAAGTTCCGCAGTGCACTCCACAACAAGCAGATTGACCGGGCCTTGGCCCTGAATCTGCAGTACCAGTGCGCCACCTTGCATCTTGAGCGTGGCGGAGAGCAGGGCGCTCGCGGCCATCAGTTCGCCGAGGGCGCTTCTCAGCAGAGGTGGGCAGTGCTGGTGTTGCAGAGCACTTTGCAGGGTACGGTCGAGATGCACGGTATTGCCACGTATCGGCGTGTTGTCGAAAACGAAGCGGTGCAGGAGATCTTGGTGCTGGAGAGATAAAGTATTCATGGTGTCATTTTAACATGGAGGCTTAGCCGGTGCTTTGCAAGCAGGCTGGCGCAAACTGCTGCAAGCGGCTAAATCGGGTGGCGGATATGCCGGGTGCGCGGGATAGCCTGTAGCCGCCAGTGCTCACGGGCCCAGGCCCATAGCTCCGCAAGCGGTGCCTGTCGCAAGCTATACGGCGGAGATTGCTGCAAAAACTGCAATACCTGCCAGAGTTGTTCGCTGGCATGCTGCCATTCCAGCGCCGGTGCCAATGTCTGTTTGCTGAGTTTTTCGCCTGCGGCATTGGTGGCCACCGGCACATGCGCATAGCGGGGCTGCGGCAGCTGGAGCACTTGCTGCAGAAAAATCTGCCTGGGGGTGGAATCCAGCAGATCAGCGCCGCGCAGCACATGCGTAATGCCTTGCCAGCCATCATCCACCACCACGGCGAGCTGGTAGGCAAACAGGCCATCAGCGCGTTTCAGCACAAAGTCGCCTATGTCGTTTGCCAGACGCTGAGCCTGTGGTCCCTGTATTTCATCCTCAAAACGAATCGTCTGATCACCCACCCGAATGCGCCATGCGCGGGCGGATTTTCCCGGCGCCAGCCCATCGCGGCAGGTACCGGGGTAGACCACGCCATCAATACCGTGGTGGCCGGAGTCGGCAATTTCCTTGCGCGAGCAGCCGCAGCCATAGATGGCGCCTTGCTCTTTCAACTGGGCCAGCGCGGCTTCATAAGCCTCCTGGCGCTGGCTTTGGTAGATCACGGGCCCGTGCCACTCAAAGCCATAGTGTTCCAGCGTGCGCAGGATATGGTCGGCGGCGCCGGGTACCGTGCGCGGGGTATCGAGGTCTTCCATGCGCACCAGCCATTCGCCCTGCATGGCATGCGCCTGCAGGTAGCTCGCCGTGGCGGCGATCAGCGAGCCGAAATGCAAAGGCCCGGTAGGCGAGGGGGCAAAACGGCCGCGATAGGGCATGCGGATAAGGACCTAATGCACGGCCTGCAGATAGGGCGGAATGTGCCAGGAGTGAAGCTGACGCCCCAGCAATTGCAGCTGGCAGGCCATGCGATCACTGCCATGGGCGCTGACATCAAACTCATAGGTGCGCAGCAATTGCACACGACCACGACTGTTTCGGCCCAGGCGCAGGCGCGTGCAGGCCACGGTTTCATCCAGCAATTGCAAGTTGGTACGATCCACCAGTGCGCTGCCATGCTGGATGGCGGCCTCGCGGCTGCCAATGCTGTCCAGCCAGAACCAGGCGCTGGCGATCAGAATCACGATCAGTAAAATTTCCACGGTCAGGACTTTTTGGTTGGTTATTTTTCTAAGTTGGCTATTTTTCTAGCTTCACTATTTTTTCCAGGTTGACTATTTTTACAGTAAACAAGGTTTTAGGTGTGTCTGCGACATTCTGCCATGCAGACTGAATGGCGGCCCTGCCCATTTTTGCACGGAGACCATGCCCTGAAAAGCAAATTAGAGATGGGGCTGACAGCCCGCTTTTAAAGAGCCGTGGTAACCAAGCGTGTGGATGTGTGGCATACGCGCATGCACCTTTCATTCTGCAGCGCTTATCAGTTATAGTGATTCGTCAGAATTCAGGCTTTCCATTGTCAAGTGCATGTATGAGCAATAGTCGTGAGCAAGAGGCCCGTCAGGCCTACCTCAATTTATTGAAAGCCAAAGGCGTGGATGCCGCTACCCTGCAGCATCGCGAACGTTTTTTACAGGCATTGGCGGCGGATCTCGCAGACCAGCCTGCGGATAGCATGGTTTACCGGGATGTGGTCGAAAAGCATCTGGAGCAATTGCCACGCGCCGATTGGCCGCTCCTGCTGGCGGTAGCGCGCGAATACTTCCCTTTCTGGATTCAAGATATCAAGGCCGTGGCGGCCATGAATGCCGAGGCGGGCTTTGCGCCGCCGGCCATTTCCTGGCAGCCGCTGGCGCAGAGCCTGCAAGCCTTGTGGGATAGCCTCGATCAAACCCAGTTCAGCACCGCTGAAAACTGGCCGCTCAAAGCTTATCGCCATGCGCTACGCCAGGAAGGCGCCGAGCTGGACGTGGTGGAAACCCGCATCAAACTGGTGAAATTGCTGCTGGTGCGACTGCGCGATGCGCCCGCGCAGGATGCCAAGCTGTATCGTCTGGCGGTGGACAACACCTTGCCCCTGTTTGACATGAAAGAAACCCGTCGCCTGTTTCTGGTGGTGGTGCGCGAGTTTTATTACTTCTGGATAGGCGATCCCGAAGCGCTTGACCATATTGTCTTGGGTTAGCCCTCGCCTGCGGGCGATAAGGGCCCGCAGCCGGATATCGCCAGATTCCGCGTTTACTTCTTGTTGCCTTCTGCTTTCTCCTGATCTTCCAGCGCTGCTTCCAGGCGTGTGCATAGCGTTTTCAGTATCTTGATGCGGGCAAAGTATTTGTCATTCGCCTCGATCAACGTCCACGGGGACTGACCGGTGCTGGTGCGGTCTATCATGTCGCACACCGCGTCCTGGTACGCATCCCACTTGCTGCGGTTGCGCCAGTCTTCTTCGGTGATCTTGAAGCGCTTGAAGGAGGTTTTTTCGCGCGCCTCAAACCGCGCCAGCTGTTCCTCCGGGCTGATTTGCAGCCAGAATTTCACTACCAGCGTTTTATGGTCGGCGATCTGCTCTTCAAAGTCATTGATCTCGGCATAGGCGCGTTGCCAGTCGGCATCGGCGCACAGACCTTCCACGCGCTCCACCAATACCCGGCCATACCAGCTGCGATCAAAAATGGTAATGCGCCCACGGCGGGGCAGATGCCGCCAGAAGCGCCACAGATAAGGATGCTGGCGTTCTTCTTCCGTGGGCGCGGCAATCGGCACCACGTTGTAGCTGCGGGCGTCCAGCGCCTGGGTAATGCGCCGTATGCTGCCGCCTTTGCCTGCGGCATCCACGCCTTCAAACACAATCACCACCGAAATTTTCCTGAAGGCAGGATGACGGGTCAGCTGGTTCAGTTTGCCCTGGGTTTTTTCCAGTTGCAGGCTGTATTCTTCCTTGCCCAGCGACTGATCCAGATTCAGGGTGTCGACTATGCGTAACTGGTCCAATGGCGGCATGAAGGGCGCTGCCAGTGCGCTGGGTGGACGCGGCTTGTTATCCAGCCGGTTGCGTATGGCCTCGAGGATTACCTGGCCCGCCGTCAGATTGCGATAGTTGGCGTCATAGCCTTCCACGATCACCCATGGGGCAAACGCGGTGCTGGTCTCGCGGATCACATGGCCGCTCACATTCTTGATCTTGTCGTAGAGTTTCAGCTCGGCCATATCCTGGTCGGTAATGCGCCAGCGCGTGGCAGGGTCTTTTTGCAGGCTTTTGATCCGGGTTTTCTGTTGGTCCTTGCTCAAGTGAAACCACAGCTTGATCAGCAGCGTGCCTTCATCGGTTAGCATGCGTTCCAGCCGCACAATGTCTTCAATGGCTTTATCCAGCGCATTTTTCTTGATCTTGCCGTGCGATTTATCCGTGATGGGGTCGTTGTACCAGGAGCCAAACAGTATGCCGATTTCGCCCTGCGGTGGCAGCGATTGCCAGAAACGCCACATGGGCGGGCGCTGGCTTTCCTCACTGGTGGCCGGGCCAAAGGCAAAGGTATTGATGTGCCGCGGATCAAACCATTCGTTGAGGATGTTGGCGGTTTCACCCTTGCCGCCGCCGTTGACGCCACCGATCAGCACGATCACCGGGAATTTGCGGCTTTGCAGCATATCGTATTGCGCATCGAGCAGGGCTTCGCGCAGGGCTGGCAGGCGTTTCTTGTATTCCTCCCGGTCTATCTTGTGGCCAATTTCGGCGGATTCAAACATGGCTAAGTGGCTCCGGTGATAAGGCCATGGGTGCGCAGCCATGGCGGTGTGTTTAAGGGTAAGGGCTCCAGTGTATACCCGCGAAGTCGACAGGCGTATGACATGGAAGCCTCTTCATTGACTGGCTTCGCGCTTCAATAATTCCTGCTTGCGCGCAATTCCCCAGCGATAGCCGGTTAAACGCCCATCACTGCCTACCACGCGGTGACATGGAATAGCCATTGCCAGCATATTGGCCGCACAAGCACTTGCCACCGCGCGAATGGCCTTGGGCGCGCCTATGCGCTCGGCGAGCTGGCGGTAACTGATGGTGCTGCCATGAGGTATATCCCGCAAGGCCTGCCACACTCGCTGCTGAAACGCCGTGCCCTGAATATCCAGCGGTAAATCCAGGCCCAGCGCCGGTGTCTCGATAAAGCGCAATACCGATGCCAGCTGCTGCTCCAGCGCAGCATCCTGTTCCACGACGCTGGCATGGGGGAATCGGGCACGTAAATCCTGCAGCAGCGTGGCGGCATCATCGCCCATGGCAATGGCGCACACGCCGCGCTCGCTGGCGGCGACCAGCACCATGCCCAGGCTGCATGGCGCGACTCCTGCGCGTATCAGCATGCCGCGCCCGCCCTGCTGGTAGCGCGTGGGTGTCATGCCCAGCAGTCTGTCAGATTGCGCATAAAAGCGGCTGCTGCTGTTAAAGCCTGCCTCCAGCATTGCACCGGTGACGCTGCGGCTGTCTTGCAGATGCTCCCGTAGCTGCTGGTTGCGGTGTGCCATGGCATACGCCTTGGGGGTTAGTCCTGTGGCTGCCTTGAACAGGCGATGAAAATGCGAAACGCTAAGCCCTGCCATCTCTGCCAGATGTTGCAGGCTTGGGATTTGCTCTGCTTGCTCAATCTGGCGGCAGGCCTGGGCAATGCTTTCAATATGAGCGGCTTGCGCATCCGCCTTTGCCAGGTGTGGCTTGCAGCGCTTGCATGCGCGAAACCCCGCCTGCTCGGCTTCTGCCGCCGAGCTGAAATATTCCACATGTTCCGGTTTGGGCGTGCGTGCGCCACACGTGGGACGACAATAGATGCCTGTAGTCCGCACCCCATACAAAAAGTGTCCCTCAGCCGCCGGGTCGCGCTGCTGGATCTGTTGCCAACGGGGATCAATCAAGGGCATGGAGTAGGGCGTGCTTGTTAATGAACTGCACATGATTTTACGCTCAATGAATCGGGGGAGTACCAATCTAGCGCGTTGGCTTCCTGCCCGCACTCCGCTTCTTATCATTGAATTTTCTGATGAGTGGGCGCGGGGCTGCACGGCGCGTAGCGGCAAATGGGCAAGCCCAAGTTTGCTGACTCAGCCTCGCAATATCAGACTCGCATATTAATAAACCGGTTGACCATTTCCATATTTCGACTATTATCGAAATATGGAAAACACATCAGCAGTAAAAGCACTCGCCGCATTGGCTCAGGAATCGCGCCTGGGGATATTTCGTCTGCTGGTTCAGGCCGGGCCCGAGGGGCTGGCGGCTGGCAAGATCAGCGAGCTGGCTTCTATCCCGCCTTCATCGTTGTCGTTCCACCTCAAGGAGCTGGCGCATGCCGAGCTGGTGAGCGCGAAGACGGAAGGGCGCTTTGTGATTTACTCGGCCAACTTTACCCGCATGAATGATCTCTTGGCATTCCTCACTGAAAACTGTTGCGGCGGAACCGCCTGCATCTCTCTCGATTGCGCAAGCAAAGGAGCTTAACCATGAAACGCATGCATATCCATATCGCGGTGGACGACCTTGACGCCAATATCCAGTTTTACTCGGCGCTGTTCAATGCGGCCCCCGCGGTGCTCAAGCCCGATTACGCCAAGTGGATGCTGGATGATCCCCGCATCAACTTTGCCATCTCCATGCGCAACGCGCCCGCTGGCCTGAATCACCTGGGCATACAAGTCGAGAATGAAAACGAACTGGCGGAGATGCACACGCGCCTGCAGGCGATAGAGCAGCAAACAGCAGCGCAGGTAAAGCCTGAGCTGGGCGCGGCCTGTTGTTATGCCAAGTCAGACAAGTACTGGGTGACGGATCCCCAGGGCGTGCCATGGGAAACCTATCACACGCTGGAGGCTATCCCCGTATTTGGCGCGTCGTCGGCGGAACCCGCCACGCAGGGCGAATGCTGTGTGCCGATCACTATGATAGGCAAAGCAACAAAACCGGCAGACGCCAAACCCGGCTGCTGCTAATTATCTGGATGGCACGAACATGAGCGAGAACATGGTGAAGGTACTGATTTTATGCACGGGAAACTCCGCCCGTAGCATCATGGCGGAAGCCTTGTTCAATGTGCTTGGGCAGGGGCGTTTCAAGGCTTACAGCGCAGGCAGCCATCCCAATGGCAAGGTGAATCCGTATGCCATCGAGCAAGTCGCGGCGATAGGCTATGACACCAGCGCCTTGCGCAGCAAGAGCTGGGATGAGTTTGCCCAGGCGGATGCGCCGCAAATGGACTTCATCATTACCGTATGTGACAACGCCGCAGGCGAGCTTTGCCCGGTATGGCCCGGTAAGCCCATCGCCGCCCATTGGGGATTCGAAGACCCGGCCGCCGTGCAGGGCTCGGATTCTGAAAAGCGCGCCGCGTTTAAGCGCATTTTTCAGCAGATAGAAGGCTGCGTTGCTCAACTGGTGGAGTTGCCCCTGAGCCAGCTGGGCCCCGATGCCATTCGGCAGCACATGCAGGCGATAGGGCAAAAACAACAGGAGCAGACCTCGTGAACATATTCGAGCGCTATCTCTCGCTATGGGTAGGTTTGTGCATTGTGGTCGGCGTCATGCTGGGGCAATGGCTGCCCGCGTGGTTTGAAGTTGCTGCTGGCCTGGAGTGGGCGGGAATCAACCTGCTGGTGGGCCTGCTGATCTGGGTCATGATCATTCCCATGCTCATGAAAGTGGATTTTCGCTCCTTGAGCGAAGTGAAATCGCACTGGAAGGGCATCTCCGTCACGCTCTTCATCAACTGGGCGGTCAAGCCTTTTTCCATGGCGTTACTGGCCTGGCTGTTTATCCATCAGGTGTTTGCCTCGTATTTACCGGCAGAGCAGCTTGATAGTTATGTCGCCGGACTGATTTTGCTGGCCGCCGCACCCTGTACTGCCATGGTGTTTGTCTGGAGCCGACTGGTGAATGGCAAACCGCTGTTTACGCTCTCGCAGGTGGCGCTCAATGACAGCATCATGGTGATTGCCTTTGCGCCTATCGTGGCACTGTTGCTGGGGCTATCGTCCATCCATGTGCCATGGACCACCCTGATGGTGTCGGTGCTGTTTTACATCGTGATCCCCGTGATTATTGCCCAGGGCTGGCGCAAACATCTGCTGCAACAAGGCACGCCCCGCCTCAATGCCGTGCTGGAGAGAACCGGGCCATGGTCCATGCTGGCATTGCTGCTCATGCTGGTGCTGCTGTTTGCCTTTCAGGGGCAGGCCATCATGGAGCAGCCCTTGGTGATCCTGTTGCTCGCGGTGCCGATTCTGGTGCAGGTCTTCTTCAACTTTGGCTTGGCTTACTGGATGAATCGTCAGGTGGGCGAGTCGCATGCGATTGCCGGCCCTTCTTCCCTCATTGGCGCCAGCAATTTTTTCGAGTTGGCCGTGGCCACTGCCATTAGCCTGTTCGGCTTTCATTCCGGTGCGGCGCTGGCTACTGTGGTTGGTGTGCTGATCGAGGTGCCCGTCATGCTGCTTATCGTGCAACTGGTGAATCGCAGTCAGCATTGGTATGAGGCAAAGCGTTGATGCTCCATTTTCAAGCGCGATATCGCGGCCGGAAGCAATATCCTTAAGCCAAAATCCTCTTAATGCACACAAAACGTGCAATGCACTTATAAATGCACTTAAATAGTGCAAAATCTAAAATGCCCCAAAACTGAAATCCTGAAGAAACAATAACTTGCTGTATTGGCTTGAATTTTGCTCTTTTGAGCCAAACAAAAATTTCACAGGAGAGTAAGTAATGGAGACAGTGCAGTCAGCAAATGATGTAGTTTTTATGTTGCTCGGGGCGATTATGGTGCTTGCCATGCATGCCGGGTTTGCCTTTCTGGAGGTAGGCACGGTGCGCAGCAAAAACCAGGTGAATGCGCTGGTCAAGATCATGGTGGATTTTTCAGTATCCACCATTGCCTATTTTTTCATTGGCTATGGCATTGCTTATGGCGTGGATTTCATGCACGGCGCCGATGTGCTGTCCGCCAAGAATGGCTATGAGCTGGTCAAGTTCTTCTTCCTGCTGACCTTTGCCGCTGCCATTCCCGCCATTATCTCTGGCGGCATTGCCGAGCGTGCCAAATTCAATCCGCAAATCGCCGCCACCTTTGCCCTGGTCGGGCTGGTATATCCCTTCTTTGAAGGCATCGCCTGGAACGGCCATTACGGTATTCAGGCCTGGCTTACCCAGCAATTCGGCTTTGCCTTCCATGACTTTGCCGGATCAGTCGTTGTCCATGCCATGGGCGGCTGGATCGCCCTCGGCGCCGTCATCATGCTAGGCGCCCGCCATGGCCGCTACAGCAAAGATGGCCGTCTGCATGCATTTCCACCATCCAATATCCCATTCCTGGCATTGGGTGCATGGATACTCACCGTCGGCTGGTTTGGCTTCAACGTCATGTCCGCCCAAACCCTTAATGCCGTCAGCGGCCTGGTCGCGCTGAACTCCCTCATGGCACTGGTCGGTGGCACCATCGGCGCCGTCATACTCGGCCGCAACGACCCCGGCTTTGTACACAACGGCCCGCTCGCTGGCCTGGTCGCTGTTTGCGCAGGCTCCGACGTCATGCACCCGCTGGGCGCCCTGGTCACTGGTGGCGTTGCTGGCGTGTTGTTCGTCTGGGCCTTCACCTTGGTGCAAAACCGCTGGAAAATCGACGACGTCCTCGGCGTATGGCCGCTGCATGGCCTGTGTGGCGCCTGGGGTGGTATCGCCGCTGGCATCTTCGGCTCGCATGCTTTGGGAGGCATGGGCGGCGTCAACATCGTTTCGCAGTTAATCGGCACGGCACTGGGTGTTGCAATCGCGTTGGCGGGGGGATTGGTGGTCTACGGCGTGCTGAAGGCGGTGGTTGGCATCCGTTTGACGCAGGAGGAGGAGTACATGGGCGCTGATCTGAGCATTCATAAAATCCCTGCGACTTCGCAGCTTAGTGCGTTGGGAGATGATTGAACCCGGATTAAAAAATTTAACTGAATCAATTTTAATACGCCCGATTAGTCGGGCGTTTTTATTCGGTTTGATGGTCTTTACAACTATTTACCCCAGTTAACATACTTTGATTCAAACCCCTTTAACCTTTTGCTCCACGCGGCGTCTTACTTTGCGTAACACTTAATACTGAGTGAGTTAAAGGAGCGAGACATGAAAATCAATAAACACATTATTTTGCCAGGCCTGTTGCTGGTGGGTTCACTTGCGGCATTTGGTACGGCGCTGAGTTATGCCGGTGACGATGAGGCTTGTGCTGGCCCGCATGGCAAACATGCGCATGCCGGTGGTCCTGGTGCTGAAGATGCCGGGTTTCATCGCGGTTTGCGCGGGCTGGATCTGACGGCGGACCAGAAGGCGCAGGTGAAGCAGATTATGGATAAGCAGAAGCCGGTGCGTGAGCAGAAGATGCAGGCCTTGCATGATGGCATGAAGAATCTGCAAACGCTGGCGAAGGCTGAGCCTTACGACCCTGCCAAGGTGCAGGCGGCAGCGGCCGAGCAGGCGAAGATTCAGGCGGACCTGATTGTCTTGCGCACGGATGCGGCGCATCAGGTGTATGCCTTGCTGACGCCGGAGCAGAAGCAGAAGTGGAATGACCGGCCGGAGCGTGGACCTAAAAAGCCGGATGATCGTGGCTAATAGAAGGTCCGGTTTTTATCGCTCGCATTACTCCGGCGATCTATCTTTCAGTCTGGAGTAATACCCGTCACGATGGGTGTATGGCCTGAGAGCCCTTGCCACAAGCATGCGGGCTCCTTGGGTGCGAGATAAAGCAGGGCGCAGTGAAATGGCTGCGTCCTGTTTTTATGTCTATGTGCATGACGTTGAATAATGCCAATGTTATGCTTGTGCTCTGCCCGGGTTCTTCCGTGCTTGAATGCCAGTCTTGGCTGAATTTCCGTCCCATGTTTGAATGCAGAGCCTGCCCAGCATGCCTTTCGTATGGAATTTGATGATTGAATTGATCCTGTACGTATTTCCCGGCGCTCAAAAAAACGGGAAAGCGGAGAATAAATGAAAACAATACCTTACCAGCAGATAGCATCCGTTGCGGTGCTTGCTCTTATTTCTGTATTGACGGTTGCCTGCCAATCTGGCGACAAATCCCCCAAAGACAAACCCGCGCCTGAAGTTGGTGTGATGACCATCAAGCTGCAGTCGCAGCCACTCGAAACCGAGCTGCCGGGCCGCACGGCGGCGCACATGGTGGCGGAGATACGGCCGCAGGTCGGCGGTATTATCCTGAAGCGTGCCTTTACCGAGGGTGCCAATGTGAAGGCTGGCGAGTTGCTGTACCAGATTGACCCGGCGCCTTATCAGGCTGCGTATGCCAGCGCGCAGGCCGCACTGCAGAAGACGGAAGCCAGTCTGGTGTCGACGCGGCTGAAAGCAGAGCGCTATGCCCAGCTGGTGAAGATTAACGCGGTCAGCAGCCAGGATAATGATGATATTCAGGCGACCCTGCGTCAGGGTGAGGCGGATCTGGCATCGGCCAAGGCGGCGCTGGAAACTGCCCGCATCAATCTGGCCTACACGCGCATCGTATCGCCGATTGCTGGCAGGGTAGAGACCTCAACGGTCACCCCGGGTGCATTGGTAACGGCGAACCAGACCACAGCGCTGACTACCGTGCAGCAGCTGGACCCGATTTATGTGGATATCACCCAGCCCAGCAGTGCCTTGCTGCAGCTGAAGCGCCAGCTCGCCAGTGGCGCCCTGAAAAAATCCGGTGAAAATGCCACGCGCATGCAGGTGGTGCTGGAGGATGGCAGCCGCTATGCGCACGATGGCGTGCTGAGCGTGACGGGTGTAACCGTCAACCAAAGCTCCGGTGCTGTGACCTTGCGCGCCGTGGTGCCCAATCCCGAAGGCTTGCTGCTGCCGGGCATGTATGTGCGCGGTATTTTGCAGGAAGCGGTGAATACCAATGCCATCCTGATTCCACAGCTGGCGATGAGCCGCAATAACCGCGGTGAAGGCACGGCTCTGGTGGTGGATGCTGAAAACAAGGCGGAGCTGCGCACGCTGACGGTAGAGCGGGCGATAGGCAATCAGTGGTTGATCAGCAAGGGCTTGAGCGCTGGCGAAAAGCTGATTGTCGAGGGCCTGCAGAAGGTTAAGGTTGGTGACACGGTAAAAAGCGTGGAAGTAGCTGCACCTGGCGCGGCTAACACTACACCGTCGCCTGCCGGTGCTGCTGCTCCGGCCGCCGGGAAGTAGAGGCAAGCATGGCCCGTTTTTTCATTAACCGCCCTATCTTTGCCTGGGTTATTGCCATTGTCATCATGCTGGCGGGTCTCGCCGCCATTGAGACCTTGCCCCTGGAGCAATACCCGGATATCGCGCCGCCGCGCGTTTCCATCAATGCCACCTACACCGGCGCCTCCGCCAAAACCATTGAAGACTCGGTCACCCAGATTATTGAGCAGTACATGAAGGGGATCGATAACCTGACCTACATGGCTTCGACCAGCAGTTCGAGCAGCGCCAGCGTGTCACTGACGTTTGATGCGGGTACCGACCCCGATGTGGCGCAGATGCAGGTGCAGAACAAGCTGCAACAGGCCTTGCCGCGCTTGCCGCAGATTGTGCAGAGCCTGGGGGTGACGGTGAACAAGACCGGCACCGATTTCCTGATGGTGATGTCGATCTACTCTGATGACCCCAAGGTCACTACCACCGATATTGGTGACTACATCAGCAGCAGCCTGCTGGATCAGATCAGCCGTGTGGATGGGGTGGGTGACGTGCAGACCATGGGCAGCGGATACTCCATGCGCATCTGGCTGAACCCGGAAAAACTGCAGAAATATGCCTTGATCCCATCGGACATTACCTCCGCCGTTGAGGCACAGAATACCGAAGTTTCATCCGGCCAGCTGGGGGCCTTGCCTGCCGTTGGCCAGCAGCAGCTCAATGCCACCATTACCGCGCGCAGCAAAATGCAAACGGTCGCGCAGTTCCGCAATATTGTGGTGAAATCGGCGGCGGATGGCTCCGTGGTGCATCTGGGCGATGTGGCGCGGGTCGAGCTGGGCAGTGAGAATTACGCGATTGCCGGGCGGTATAACGGCAAACCGGCCGCAGGTATGGGCGTCAAGCTGGCATCGGGCGCCAATGCGCTCAAGACTTCCGAGGCCGTGCTAGCCAAAGTCAAAGAGCTGGAGCCTTATTTCCCCGCCAGTTTGAAACTCAAAACCGCGGTGACCTACGACACCACCCCGTTTGTGCGCATCTCCATCAAGGAAGTCGTCAAATCGCTGTTCGAAGCGGTTCTGCTGGTGGTGCTCATTATGTACATCTTCCTGCAGAGCTGGCGCGCCACCATTATTCCTGCGGTGGCGGTGCCCGTGGTGCTGCTGGGGACGTTTGGCATTCTGGCGGCCTTTGGCTATTCGATTAACACACTCACCATGTTTGGCCTGGTGCTGGCGATTGGCCTGCTGGTGGATGATGCAATTGTGGTAGTAGAAAACGTGGAGCGCGTGATGCGCGAGCAGGGGCTGTCGGCGCGCGAGGCTACCCGCAAATCCATGGATGAGATTACGGGCGCCCTGATCGGCATTGCCCTGGTGCTGTCCGCGGTATTTATCCCCATGGCCTTCTTTGGCGGCTCTACCGGGGTGATTTACCGTCAGTTTTCGATCACCATTGTGTCGGCCATGCTGCTATCGGTACTGGTCGCCCTGACCCTGACACCTGCGCTGTGCGCCACGGTGCTCAAGCCAGGGGAGCACGCACCTCGCCGCGGATTCTTTGGCTGGTTTAACCGAAACTTTGACCGGGGCTCCAAGACTTACCATGGTGGCGTGCAGGGCATCCTCAAGCGCAAGGCGCTCGCCATGCTGGTGTATGCGGCTATCGTCGGCGTGATGGCGGTGTTGTATGTACGCCTGCCCACTTCGTTTATCCCAACTGAAGACCAGGGCGTGCTGATGGCCCAGGTGCAATTGCCAGTGGGCGCTACTGACCAGCGCCTGCAAAAGGTGATGGATCAGGTGCAGGAGTATTTGCTCAAAGAGCCCGATATTGTGGCGATCAATATTTTCACAGGCTTGGGCGTGAGCGGAAACAGCCAGAATACCGGGCGGATTTTCATCCGCCTCAAAGACTGGGATGAACGCAAAGGGCCGGGGCAGAGCGCTGCGGAAATTGCAGATAAAGCTACGCGTGCGCTGGGCAAGATACGCGATGCCACCATTTTTGTGACGCAGCCGCCCAGTGTGCGTGGCTTGGGCGCGAGCGCTGGCTTTACCGTAGAGCTGAAGGATCTGGGCGGTCTGGGGCATGAGGCCCTGGTGGCCGCACGCGATCAGTTCCTCAAAATGGCGCGCCAGGATCCGCTCATGACCCGCGTGCGCAGCAACGACCTCGACGACACGCCGCAATATAACGTGCAGATTGATGACCAGAAAACCGGCGCATTCAGCCTCAGCACCGGCAATATCAATGAAACGCTGGCGCTGGCGATGGGCGGCAGTTACGTCAATGACTTTATTGACCGTGGCCGGGTCAAGCGCGTCTATATCATGGCGGACGCGCCTTACCGCATGCTGCCGGAGAATATCGGCCAGTGGTATGTGCGCAATGCGAATAACGACATGGTGCCATTCAGCTCATTTTCGCAGGGCAACTGGACCTATGGCTCGCCGCAGTTATCACGTTTTAACGGCATCTCGTCCATCGAGCTGGTGGGGGAGTCCTCCCCTGGCGCCAGCTCGGGCGACGTGATGGACAGCGTGGAAAACATGATGAAGCAAATGCCGACCGGCATAGGCTATGAGTGGGCAGCCCAGTCCTATCAGGAGCGCTTGTCCGGTTCGCAGGCGCCCATGCTGTATGCCGTGTCCGTGGTGTTCGTGTTTCTATGCCTGGCAGCACTCTACGAGAGCTGGGCGGTGCCTTTCTCCGTCATGCTGGTCGTGCCTCTGGGGATACTTGGCGCCTTGCTGGCAACCACGCTGCGTGGATTGTCGGGCGATGTTTACTTCCAGGTGGGCTTGCTGACCACGGTGGGGCTGGCGGCAAAGAACGCCATTCTGATCGTGGAATTTGCCAAGCACTTGCAAGAGCAGGGGCTGAGTCTGATGGAGGCTACCCTGCAAGCCGTACAGCAGCGTTTACGGCCTATTCTGATGACATCGCTCGCCTTTATTTTCGGGGTGCTGCCACTGGCAGCCAGCAGTGGCGCAGGCGCCGCCAGCCGCCAGGCGATTGGCACCGGCGTATTGGGCGGTATGTTGACCGCCACCTTGTTAGGTATCTTTTTTGTTCCGCTGTTCTTTGTGCTGGTCAGGGGCTGGTTCCCTTATAAAGCACCCGAGGCGGAAGCGACGGAGCAGAAATCATGAAATATTCCCTGATCACCCAGGCCGTGCTGGCGGCCATGCTGGCAGGCTGCGCGAGCATGGCGCCGGATTATCAGCGTCCGGCAGCGCCGGTGGCCGAGCAATGGCCGGCGCAAGCATCGAACCAGGGCACGCCAGCGGCGGATATCGGCTGGCGCGAGTTTTTGCTGGATAACCGTTTGCAGCAGCTGGTTGAGCTAGCCTTGCAAAACAACCGCGATCTGCGCGTGGCCGCCCTCAATATTGAGCAGGCGAGGGCAGAGTACCAGGTGCAGCGCGCTGACTTGTTCCCTACCGTGAATGTGATCGCCAGCCGCACGGCACAACTGGGTAGTGCGAGCAGTACCAGCAGCAGTACCAATGCGACGACCGGTACCGTGACTTCAAGCTCGGGCGGTTCGGTGGTGCAGAGCTATCGCGCCACCGTGGGCTTTAGCGCCTATGAACTGGATTTCTGGGGCCGTATCCGCAGCCTGAATGAGCAGGCGCTGCAAAGCTTTTTTGCCACTGAAGAAGCCAGACGCAGCACGCATATTTCGCTGGTATCCGAAGTTGCCTCGGCATGGCTGACGCTGGCGGCGGATATGCAACGGCTGAAGCTTGCGCAAGATACCTTGCAAAGCCAGCAGGCCTCGTATGATCTCACCAAACAGGGCTTTGATATCGGCGTGTATTCTGCGCTGGAGCTGCGTCAGATTCAGATCAGCGTGGATACGGCGCGTGCTGATGTGGCCAATTATCGCAGCCAGGTGAAGCAGGACCAGAATGCGCTGGTGCTGCTGGTAGGGCAGCCCGTGCCGGAGAACCTGCTGCCGCAATCGCAGCCTGATCAGGTCACTAGCGTGGCTGATCTGCCCGCGGGTATTCCTTCTGAAGTTTTGCAGCGGCGCCCGGATATCCTGCAGGCCGAACACAGCCTGCAGGCGGCCAATGCCAATATCGGTGCGGCACGGGCGGCGTTTTTCCCCACCATTACCTTGACCACCACGCTGGGTAGCGCCAGCAACCAGCTTTCCGGGCTGTTTGCCTCGGGCTCCAAGGTGTGGTCGTTTGCTCCGCAGCTGACATTGCCGATTTTTGATGCCGGGCGTAATCGCTCAAAACTCAAGAGTGCCGAGGTGGCGCAGCAGATTACCGTGGCGCAATATGAAAAAGCCATCCAGAGTGCTTTCAAGGAAGTCGCCGATGCACTGGCGATCCGCGAGAACCTGACCGAGCGGCTGCAAGCCCAGCAATCGCTGGTTGAAGCCTCGCAAGAAAGCTACAAGCTGTCCGATGCCCGCTTCCGTGGCGGGATTGATAGCTACCTGGCGGTGCTGGATGCTCAGCGGACGCTGTATTCTGCGCAGCAAACCCTGATCACCGTAAACCTGACGGCGCAAACCAATCAGGTGACGCTGTATAAAGTGCTGGGTGGCGGCTGGAACGAATCGACCAAAACCAATCCTTAGCGGGAATCCCGATGGCGGCGTGATGCGGAAGGCAGGTCTGGAACAGATGCATGGCCAGACCTGCTTTCGGCACAGCCCGCTTGGGATGTGATTCAAGTCAGCGACGGTTGCATGCTACTATCGCAGACAACAGCGCTGTTTGTTTGCCTCGCATAAGATTGACCGCCGGATAACGCATGAAACTACCAGACCACCCCTTAGAGCCCGAAATCAGCCCGATCGCGCGCGATGAACTCGCCATTATCTGCCAGTCCAATCTGCTCTCGTATGTGGCGGGGTTTGTCGATGTGCTGGGGTTTGTCGCGCTATTTGGGCTGTTTACCAATCACGTGACGGGCAATATCGTGATGATCGGTGGCCTGCTCACCACCCATGCCGATGGCCTTATCCCCAAGCTGCTGGCGATCCCCGTGTTTGTGATGTGCGTGGCGCTGTGCCGCCTGGTGGTGCTGTATTACCAGCGCCGTGGTCAGCAATGCTGGCGCCTGCTGTTTTGCACACAAATGCTGTTTTTGCTGCTGTTTATGGTGATCGGCCTGTCTGCGCTGCCCATCACGGATCCGGATGCCCCCATGGCGATTCTCGCCGGCATGATGGGGGTAGCTGCCATGAGCATACAGAATGCGCAGGCGCGCCTCATCAACCCGGGCCAGGTGCCTACTACCATCATGACCGGCAATATCACCCAGGCCGTGATTGATATGGTCGATATCCTCAGTCGCGATGTCACGCATCGCGATACCGCGCTTAAACGCCTCAAGATCATCGGCCCCGCCATTTTTGCCTTTATGGCCGGCGTGGTAACAGGTGCTTATGCGTTTCTCTATGTCTCGTTTTACGCGCTGGTGGTGCCCTTGGTGCTGCTGGCTGGCCTGGTGTTGCACGCCTCTTTGCGCCGGGCATAAAAATACCTGGCAACGTTACCGCTGCCAGGTATAACCCCTTGCGGAGTATTTCGGCATGAAGTGAGAGAGGTCATGCCGCGTGATTCATACTACTCAGCCTCATCCGGAAACAGTATCGGGAGTTGTCCGAGATGCTTGTCAGTGTTTCGCCTAGGCTTGGGTTTTGCCGCCGGGCGAATGGCCGACTCCGCTACCGGCGGCAGATTGCCAGCCGCCTGGTCCAGCCATCGTGCCAATACCCGCACAATATACGCTTGCTGATCCGCCGTTAACGCGCTGCCCTGGGCTATGCCATGCCACTCCGCCAGACAGCCGCGGCAACAGCACGCCGTGGCATGCTGCGCAATAAATACCGGATGCCCGCGAAACGGTGTTTGCTTGCCATCGCGTGCTGGCGATGCCGCCGCCAACCGGTTCGCCACGATCTCCCCCGCGTGCTGCATCACCAGTGGCAAGCCCTTGTTACGCAAATATGCCTGCTCCTTGAGCCCAAGCTTGAACTGACGACGAAAAGCCGACTGTTGCAAACGGTCAAACAGGGCATCCAGTGAGGGCATTCATCTACTCCAGCAAGTAATGTGAGCGGTGGCCAAGCCGATATGCAGCTTGTGCTGCGGGATTCAGCGATTAACGCGTATAATTGCACTCTTGCAAACCGAATGACAATCCCCATTGTCATAGTGTTGCAGATGCAAAACCAACAGGGGCCGACCAGGTTTCGACGTGGGTTGCAAAGCAGTGCAGGGCATACCGAGGCCTAGTCACCTCGTAAATAAACTAGAAAAAAGTATAGTCGCAAACGACGAAACTTACGCTTTAGCCGCTTAATCCCGGCTGAACGCTGCACCGAAGAGCCTCTCGGTCGGGCGGGGTAAAACCCGCAGCAGCGTCATATAGAGAGGATCGTGCGCTATTGGGTTACTTAATAACGCATTAAATCCAAGGTAACTCGCTTGATATTTGCTTGCTCGTTGGTGTGTATCAAGTTAAATCAAACAACACAGCTAAGTATGTAGAACTGTCTGTGGAGGGCTTGCGGACGGGGGTTCGATTCCCCCCGGCTCCACCATATTAGAGTTTAAAGAAGTCCAATGTAGTACAAGAAAGCCAGTATCCATAAGGGTCCTGGCTTTTTTGTTGTCCATAGTAGTCCAATAGGGTCTATTGACATCCGGGAATAAACAGGGGTAACTTGTGGGGTAACTGCTTTGAAATGGTAATATTTACCCCTGAGTTACCCCATAATGGCCCTGACTGATACCAAAATACGCAATGCAAAGCCTACCGACAAGGCCTACAAGGTCTATGACGAGGCTGGGCTATTCATTCAGGTTACCCCAGCTGGGGGTAAGTGGTGGCGTTTCAAATATAGATTCGGGGGTAAGGAAAAACTTCTTTCCTTTGGGACTTACCCCGATGTGTCATTGAGTGATGCCAGAAATCGCCGGGATGACGCAAGGAAGCTGTTAGCCAAAGAACCTCCTGTCGATCCTAGCGAACATCGCAAGACTCAAAAAATCTCCAGGGATAATGTCAGCACCAATAGCTTTGAGGCGGTTGCCCGTGAATGGATTGCTTCCTATATGAAGGATAAGTCCGAATCTCACAGAGAGCGGACAGCTCGCCGTTTCGAGGTGTATGTTTTCCCGTGGGTGGGCGCGAAGCCAATTTCCGAGATTGCCGCCCCCGATCTTCTTGCTTGCATCAAGCGTGTGAAAGATCAGAACAAGCTAGAAACCGCGCATAGGGTTCTCCAGGCTAGTGGCCAAGTATTCCGATATGCCGTCCAAACCGGCCGCGCTGCGCGCGACATCACCGCTGATTTACGAGGCTACTTACCTTCTACATCCGTTAAGCATATGGCGGCCTTCACCGACCCCAAGCAAGTGGCAGAGTTATTGCGAGCCATTGATGGCTTTAAAGGCACGCTTACAGTTCAGACAGCCTTACGCCTGGCCCCATTGGTTTTTGTGCGTCCTAGCGAGCTGCGTACTGCTAGATGGGCAGATATTGATTTGGACGCAGGTGAGTGGCGTTACCGCGTCAGCAAAACACAAACGGATCACTTGGTGCCTCTCTCGTCACAAGCTGTCGAGCTATTCAAACAGATCAAACCGCTGTCTGGTCATGGGGTATGGGTATTCATGGGTGGCCATGACCCTCAAAAGCCCATGAGTGAGGCCGCTATTAATGCCGCTTTGAAGCGTATGGGTTATGACACTCAGAACGACATCACCGGCCACGGATTCCGCGCAATGGCTAGAACGATATTACATGAGCGGCTAGGGATGGACCCCCACATCATTGAGCACCAACTTGCACATGCGGTGCCCGACGTTCTGGGCGCAGCATATAACCGGACCAAGTTTATTGAGCAACGTAGGCAGATGATGCAAAAGTGGGCTGATTATTTGGATGAGTTGAAGGCTGGAGCAACAATCATAAACTTAAAAGGAGCAGCATAATGACTAATCAAATATGGGTGCCAGTTATTGGGATGGATGCTGGAGAGGTCGGAGGAGTGGCATCCGCAAGGATGGTGCAACTGGACGACTTATCAAGTGAGTACGAGGCTGAAGCTTATAGTCGAGCTATAAACTTCATGAAGAAAACCCCGGAAGCTATTTCATTTATGGTCGTTAAAAAAACGTACAGTTAAATTTAAGCGGCGCCGCTAGATGGCCTAGGAAACTCTCTAGCGGCACCTAACCAAAATGCAACACTAAATAGGAGTATTGCACCATGGCTAATGCCAATTCTACCTTGCAACATCAGAACGATGTCTGTGTTTCTATCCCAATGGATAATTTCGATAGGGTCAATTTATTAATTATCAGGGCCGAGAGCATTTTAGACCTTATCTACAATGCCCAAGGAGCTGGTCAGACGGATGCTTTACTTAAGGGCACTCTCGAGACAGCTATGGACTCGGCCCTTAAGTTCCTCTCGGAAGCTAAGGTGCTATTGAATCAGAAGGCAGTCTAGGAGATCGTTATGCAAGAAGAAAAATACGGTACCAGAGACCGCACTTATTCCGCGTGGCATAGGCGTATGTCGACTCGCCGTTTCGTAGGGATTGAGCGAGCCCAGTCTTTAGCGATGATAGATCTAGATGCTGCTCTCTATGTGGAGTATGAGGAGGGCAGCAAGCACCCTGTGGCGCTAATTGAAACAGCTCGTGATGTAGGGCAGCCTCATAAGTCAACAACGGTAACCATGCGATTGGCAAAACTTGCAGGGTTGCCCTGCTATTGTGTCCTTTACCGAGCCGCAGGGAGTCCAAATCCAGCTGATCCCGAGTGGCCGGATATTCAATCATTCCGTGTGAAACGATTATGGCCCCGTCCTGAAAAGTCCTGGCGAACAATTGAGCCCGGCGAATGGGCAAACGCTTTATTAGAAATTCGTAATTGGGCTGCAATGAAGCTTGATTTGAGAGCGGCGAACGATGACAGCTTCTAGAATTTCAAGTTGGCCGACATGGGCACCAAAAGTTTTAGTTGATGAAATTGTTGAAAATTACCATCTAGCAGATGAAAACTCCGCAACAATGCTTTACCTGGATGTTTCATCAAGAATGTGCTCGGATCCTCTCATGGAGTCCATTTGGAACGAGATTCTTAAGCGTGCAAAAAGTAGTGATTATGAGAAAGGCTTGGTATCGCAAGTAACTCAAGCCGTTTACGAGAAACCTACTGTGGCCCAGCGAGTCGACCGAAATGCAGCCGTTAAAGCAGCAAAAAAATTAAGGAGTCTGTTAGTCCGCATGGGGTTAAGTGAGCAATCAATTTTTCCGCTAATCGGAACCAAAGCTTGTTCAAGCCTCATTTACCACTTTTTGGATAATGAGCACTTTCGGGTTCAATATGAAGATTCTGAAGATTGGAAGAGAGAATTAAATCATTTTTCACTTGTGCAAAATAAAGAAAATCCTAGTCTAGGAAGTATCAATCAATTGCTTCAACGCCTAGAAGAGAATTTGGGTAACTCAGAGTATTATCTACATAGCGTAGATGATTCTGATGAGTCTCGCGCGAAAAGACTTTGCTGCCTGGCAGGAGCTTATCTTAAAGAAGTATGCGGATCACCCTTATATGGCACCCTAGATAAACTATCCCAAGTTTTTTTCCCGGACGTCCAATTAAACGTTAGAGATATTTTACGATCCAGAGGAATCACTTCATCTAGCTAACGGGGTGGTGTAAATTTTAAAAAATAGCTCTTATTACACCATGCCACACAATCTTAATTAACGCCAATATTGCTCCATGTTGATCTAACTACATGGAGCAAGGTTATGAAGACGATATCTCTCCCTGACACAGGGTTCCTGCGAATTCGACAGGTTTTAGAGTTTATTCCTATCAGCCAAGCCGCTTGGTGGCTGGGAGTTGCTGATGGTAAATACCCCAAAGGCATAAAGCTCGCACCTCGAACCACGGTCTGGCGAGCGGAAGACATCCGAAACCTTATCAATGAAATCGGCAATCGGGCAGCCTGATCATGTCGTCCTTCGCCCAAAATCCCCCAAAAGAAATATATTTCCACGGCACATTATCGGTGCTGAATATCCGCGGCCCTTGGTCTGCTTCTATGCGAGAAGGGGCCTTTGTTGTTCTGTGGAGTGGCCCGAAAAACAAATGCTGGGCGTATCTTCATCAATTTGACCAGGCAAGCAGAGAGTTTTTGATTAGTCAGTGTCAGGTTCGGGTCTCGTATATGCGGCATGATCACCGTGAGCCGATATGGCGTCAGGCTTGATAAATGACCTCTGAATCTCCCCAGCTTGAGAACGGGTTTACGCGCATCGCCAACGAGCTATTCGATGCAGTTATCCGCTCAGAATTCAGTAAGCGGGAGCTGAAAATTATCCTGTTAATCATCCGTAAAACTTATGGTTTCGGAAAGAAAACTGACGACATGACACTGACGCAAATTGCAAATGCAACCGGACTCGATCTTGCCCATGTTTCCAAGGCGGTGAAAGTACTTTTTGAAAGAAAAGTCTTGCTGAAACGGCAAGGTAGGTTTGGATTGATCCTTGGTATTAATAAGGATTACGGGGAGTGGATTACCTTGCCAAAACAGCAAGGGGTTGCCAAAACAGCAAGTGAACCTTGCCAAAACGGCAAGTTGACCTTGCCAAAACAGCAAACACAAAAGATAACTCCAAAAGAAACTACCAAAAGAAATAGCTCAGTCACATTGAGTACATTTCTGGATCACTGCAGACAGAGCAGTGAAAAACCTATTCAGGATGATGACCCAATATTTCCCTATGCCGAGAAGGTTGGTATTAGCCAGGAAATGCTGGCTATCTGCTGGGGAGAGTTTAAACGGGCCTATTTGGCCTCATCTAAGCGTTATTCAGACTGGCGGGCGCACTATCGGAATGCAGTTCGCAAAAACTGGTACAAGCTTTGGTTCATCCGTGATGGGGAATTGGCTGTTTGGACTACTGCCGGCGAGCAGGCTAGAAGGGAGGCAGCATGACGCCTAATGACATGTTCTTGCCGCCTCAGGCTATCGAAGCCGAGCAGGCAGTGATTGGTGGGTTGCTGTTGGATAACCAGGCGCTAGAGCGAATTGACGACTTGCTTACCCCTACACATTTTTACAGACACGATCATCGCCTTCTATTTCAGCATTTGGTTGCCTTGCTTGAGTCAAATCAGCCAGCCGATATTGTTACCCTCGCCGAATCCATGGAAAACAGCGGGGAGCTGATGAATGTAGGAGGGATTGCTTATATTGGAGCTCTCGCTCAAAACACCCCCAGTGCTGCAAATATTCGCAGATATGCCGAAATAGTTAAACGCAAATGGCAGCTGAGGGCCCTTCTTTCGCTCGCCAATGAGCTGCAAGAGGCGTGCCTGAGTTCATCCATTGATGATCCTGAAAAAATCGCCCTAAACGCCGAAAATGAGATTTTCAACCTTTTCAAAACAGAGCGAATTTCGGATATGACACTTGATCAAGCTATTCAGGTTGTCATGACCGAAGTGGACAGCCGGGCAACTGATGGCAATCAGTTCAATGGGTTGCTGTCTGGCCTTGCAAACCTGGATGCCATTACTTGTGGATTCGAACCTGGACAGTTGATTATCGTCGCTGCCAGACCAAGCGTTGGCAAGTCTGTGTTTGCCTGCAATGTTGCAGATGCAGCAGCCGCCGCCGGTAAATCGGTTCTTTTTCACACGTTGGAAATGAGTGCCAAGGAAATTGGCATGCGGATATTGGCCGCCCGCTCAGGAGTAACCCTTCAGCAGATGCGCACTGGAACCCGAGAAAACAATCATTGGGATGCAATGACGACTGCCAGGAAGTCGATTAGCCAACAAAAACTAACGATCGATGATAGACCTGCGGTTTCTGTTCATCAGGTCAGAGCCAAAGCCAAACGTGTTCGGCGCAATTGTGGGCTTGATTTGATTGTTGTGGATTATCTCGGGTTGATGACTGGCAAAGGAGATAACCGCACACAGGAGATCGGTTCGATATCGAGGGGGCTAAAAAACCTCGCAAAAGAACTTCAAATTCCCATTATCGCGCTCGCACAACTCAATCGGGGCGTTGAGTCCCGGCAGGACAAAAGACCAATGATGTCGGACTTACGCGATAGCGGTGAAGTCGAGCAAGACGCAGACATTATCGTGATGCTACATCGCGAGGAAATGTACAACAGCTCAGATGAATGGACAGGTTTAGCCGAGGCATTGGTGCGAAAAAACCGTAATGGGCCGACAGGAGATATTTATCTCCTATTCGACAGGGAGATATCGAAGTTCAGGGATTACAACGGCCCGCGGGTTCGTGGTGGAACTAAGATGATTGGTGGTTCTGTTGCAGAAAAGCGCGGATTCGAAAGTTAATTTTTAAGAAAGGGTATGAGTATGGGGCAATTCGCAGTCGCAGCGCCATATCTGTTGGCTGGGTCAACTGGTTTATCAGTGCTAGGCGCATTACACACTGGCAACCAGCAGGCCGCGCAAGCAAGCTACCAAGCCGACCAGGCGCGTGCTGATGCACAGGCTGAGAAAGGCGCGGCACAAGTCCAAGCCGAAAAGATACGCAAGGCAGGGCGCCAACAGATGGCCCAGGCCCGCACGTCCTTGGCCGCCAGCGGGGTGGATGTCAATGATGGCACCTCTACCATTATCAACCAGAGTATCGCGGCAAACGTCGAAGAGGATGCCCTGACGGCCATTCTCAACGGCAGCAACCGGGCCAATCGCCTGAACGCCCAGGCTGATGCCTACGACATTTCGGCAAGTAATGCGAAAACCGCCTCTTATATCGATGCCACAAGCAGTGTCCTGGCTGGTGGATACAAGATTGCATCGGGTTGGAAAACCGCCGCTCAAACCGGCAACGCCTCCTCTGGAATCTCTTTGAATTTGAAAAATGATCCTTGGGGGAATATATGAAAACCCCTACGGATAAGGTAATAGGGGCAATAAGGAAGGGCGAGGACTCTGAGGTCCGAGTTACGCAGTCAGAATACAAGGGCCGTTCAGTGGTAGACATCCGAGTCTGGTACAAGCCCACTAAAAACTCTGACTATGTTCCAAGCCGGAAAGGGATAACCGTGGACAGCACGAAAATCCATGATCTTGCCAAAATTCTTGAGGCAATGTGATGCACGGGAGGCACAATTACGAGCTTTCTGCGGATGAGCATCGCGAAATTAATAAACTGGCACATGCACGCTCGACCAAATCCATGAGGTTTATGACTGCCAAAAGATCACAGGAATTCAAAGCCCAACAAGCCTATCTGGTTAGTTTGTTCAGACTTCTACGAGGACAGGGCGTGGCGTTCGATAAGATTTATGAACTGGTAACTGGGCAGTCTGAAATGGAAAGGGAAACCAGAGCTGCCAAGGTGCAGAAGTTAAAACAAGCGCGGGAGAAACTGCTATCGATTGAATGCCCACATCCATGGACTAGGAATAAACGGAAGGGGTAAGGGTCGCGCGCGCGTTTTTATATAAGGGGAAAAGGGTGGGAGAAAGCCGCTTATATGCAGTGGATTGGTTTCGCGTGATTGCTGATTTGAATGGTAAGGGACTATCTCTGGTAGCTATATCTGAGAAAATTTCCGTTCCTCGAACTACGATAATTGGTTGGAAAAATCTTTATGCTGAGCCCAAGCATTCAACCGGCGAAAGACTAGTTTCTCTTTGGTGTGAAACGATCAAGACTAAACGGAACGACCTGCCGCTGGTAAAAATAAATTACACTGTGGCAATGACAAAGAGGGATTGAAAGCGGAAAAATGTGCGAAGCTGAAGATTCAAAAAAAGATCAATCAATCGAATCGGTGACCCCACCAACCAAGGTGCGCGGTGCCAACACTCCAAACTTTAAGGAGCTATCGGACAAGATAGCTCAGGAATTCCTGGACAATCTGAACCGTAATACTTTGCTACCTCCGAAAGAAAATAATGACAAGTGAAGCTCACTTAGGAACCCACGGACTCAATAATTTTATTTCTTGTTTCAACCATGCGCTGAATTTGAGCGCTATTAGCGGCCTTAAGGTATCTTATAAGGCAAGTGGATGGGCTTTCCCCTTCTTCTCGAGTAAACTGAAAGGGTGTGTTTTTAGCTAGCTCTGCGTTTTTATGGATGAAGGAGAAGTATGCCGCTGCTATCTCTTCAATTTCATCTGCTGAAAATCGGTCGACATCCTCCTGCGAGAGGGGTTTTCTGCTGTCCTTGTGCCTCTTGGCATGCTCAAAACTGGCTATACCAATTAAAAGGGATCGTACTTGATCGACAGGATCGGCCTTCTCCCTTTTTTCTAAATCCTCATAATCAAACATTCGAAAATCATAAAGATAAAGCGTACCTAGAGATGAGGGTACACTAATCGAAACATATGGTATTTCGTCTAAATTAAGCAATTTATTAGCTTTCCTTTGATTGTCCATATTGCCTAAGAATAAAGGTTCTTTATGATACCAAATCAACCAATTGTAAAGGCTGCAAGTCCCCTAGAGAGACTCTCCGGTGGATTAGCATCTGAGCTTACATTTACGGCCCTTGCCGCATCCATAGGTACTCCTCTGGCCGCACTTCTACCGGTTCTCACGACATCGCTCGCCGCGCAAAGGCAAAAAAGCCGGATAGAAGCTGCATTATGTGACATTAATGAAGCCCTCATCAGACAAGAGGAAAGGCTAGCGGAGCTTACTGATCAGCAATATAAAATAATAAATGAATCTATTTTGGCTTTATTGCATACCATAGACGAGAGAAAAATTGTTCTTTTGACGGACGTGATCAACAATAGCCTATCGGCCCCACCATATGGTGAGCAGGAAGTCATATTTTTGAGTCGCATTATTCGAGATATTTCTGCAGACGAGGCAAAATTTTTAGTTGATAATTTTTCTTATAACCGTATCTGGCTCAGTGAGGTTGAGCAGGAAAAGCCTGATCCACGGCACTTGTCGATTAAACCTTCCAGTCAAGATGGGCAAGTAGCACTAGGGCTTATAACATTGGGCCTAATTTCCACGGCAGAGCCGACATTTGATGATCTGGGATTATTCCGTTTTACTCCTATGGCTGCCAAGCTCATAGCGTTATTAACCGTTCGAACACCTTAGGCATCTGACGAAATGAAGACTTCAGTTTCACAGCATCAGCTCTCGCCGCATTTGCCAATCCTGCCTGACCCTCGGCCGCGGTCTTGACTATGCCTCTGCCATATTTGGTATTCACCTGGTAGATCATCCCCATCAAACAGTGGCTTTTTCTGTCTTCCTGGCCGAAGCCAAAGAGTTTGCATGCTAGCCGCAGTAATTGGGGACTTCGTCATGTGGCTATGAGTGAATTTTCCCTTTTGATTTTTTATACCACGCGTTTAACTGTTTTGCCATTGTCTTGAGGAATAGCCATAAAGATAGTGGTAGTGCAAGGTAGAAGAAGGGGATAAGCAAGAAAAAGCCATAGCCAATTAGTGGGGTTATATCGAAACCGCCTAATACGCATCCGTGGAGATTTTTTATTCCACCTTGGCAATTGACCACATTCTCACCGACACGGGCAATCTCCCAACCCATGCCGGTATAAAGCGCAGGCAGTATCGACAGAAAATACCTAGTTTTCCATTTAAGCTTATCTCCTTTTTTATGCAGAAGATAAGGTGGGGAAAAAAGAATAGCAGCCAGTAAACCCATTAGTAAAAGATTCAACATATAGCCCCATTATTTTTTGTGATAAATTTTCTTATACCATATATTTTAATCACAAATAATCAAGTAATTACATAAAGGCTTCACTCTTTGTCGAAGTGCTTCCCGAATGATTCAAGTGCTATCACTGTGCTTGCAGAGTTACATTACCCTTCATCTCTGTGTAAGTAAGAGTCAGAGATTAATCTCTGACCCGCAATCAAGGCACACCTGGGGTGAAAGTGTATGGTCTTGTAGGGGCCGGTTGACTGAATATCATACGAGGTCACCGCTTTAAAAATCAGTTCACCGCATTCCGCACAGCGGCTAGGCTGCTCAAGGCTTTCGACTTTATTAGGTAGTTCACTAACAGAATTCGCAAAACTCATAATACCCTCTTCGCTTGTAGTAATGTAATTCGAAAACACATGGCTCAGTTTTGGAATGGTATAACTCTGGACACCATATAACTAAAAACCCGTAATTGATAGACCATCAAAATGGAAGTAAGGAAAATATGCCCCCTGTATTAGGAACAATCATTATTTATGCTCGAAATATACAAGTTAGCGCGGCTTTCTACAGCAAATATTTCGGCTTCCATACAAGCGGGGAGGTGATTGATGGCTTAATCGAGCTTATCAATCCCAGTGGGGGTGCCAGTATATTAATTCATCAAGCTGCCAAGTCGGTTAAGCTTGGGCAGGCTGGGCTTAAGCTTTCTTTTGACGTGGAAGACATAAACGATTTCATTTTAAGTGCGCGAGTGAACGGGCTGGAGTTTGGATCTATACATGAAGCTAATAGGTATAGTTTTGCCAATGTCAAAGACCCAGATGGTAATTCGGTCAGCATCTCAAGCCGTAAATTTCGGAATACAGCTTAAGGATAAGGAGGCGTGAGGTGGTAGACCACGATGACGGAAGCGTTGATATGCCGCCTGGGGAGTTGCGCCTGACGGTTATGTTTGATTCTATAGATTGCCCCTGTCGATAGCTCAACATTCGCTGACATGACATTCGGCCCCGTCCTATATCCGGTGAATGGTATTGCATGATTAATCAAGAGTCGACTGGATGAAGGGAGAAGGGCAATGGAACTCGAAAACTGGCAGCGCCTTCATGAGCAATGGGCAACCTCAAAATTAGTGCTAGATGAATATCAAGACTCTATCGATCAGGAGGTTGAACTGGTACTAATGGGCAAGAGTCGAGGACCCACAAATGCAATGAAGATTGGCTTGGTTCAGCAACGGAAGCTTGAGGCGGGCCTAAGGAATGAACTAGACCATTTCTTGGATGGATGCTTTGATCTGGATGTTATGAACTAGAAACGTTGATCATAAGGGGAGCCATGAGGCATTCGTTGATAGTCGTTTTCCTTCTGTGCTGCTCTTGTTCTTCTCCATCGCCTCCAACTGAAGCTGAGGTTAGGGGGCTGCTAGCCGAACGTACCCCTCAGCCAAATCTTGTCCGTGAAAGCAATCTTGAAGGCTTTCATTGCGATGTCTCTGAGGCTGATGAAGCGGACTACGAATGTGCGTTCATCCTTGCTGGTGTGATACATAAACACTTCTATGTAAAGGCTGGTGGCAAGTGGAAGGTAGTCTATGAGGAAGGTCAGCCCAGAGTCGCTCCCTGAGGCGCCCGATTATCTTCTGTGTATCATAACCGAGTTTTTCTGAGGCAAAATCATGGCGATACCTCATCAAAATCTCTGATCAAGTATTTAGCAGATATGTCGGACAATCCAGTCACTCAAGTCATATTTACAAATACTAACAATTATCATTTGCGTTGTATAATGACCTTTTTTACGCCTTCTTCCAGGTCCCATTATGCACACCACTCTCGCTTTTCAGACAAAGCGGTCAATCTACTGGCTTGCCATCGGTGGATTTCTGACTGCCTCGCATGTGCTTGCTGCCGAAACATCAAATACTTCCTCTAATGATGACATTACGCTATCAACGATTACTGTCGTAGGATCGGCCGATAAAACTGGCAATAACTTCAAATCCGAGGCGCAGTCTGTTTCAATCATTGACGAGCAATCTATCAAAGAGGCGGGGGCCAATAAAAAGCTGGATGATCTTTTGCTGTACGAGGCAGGAGTGGTAAGCCAGCAATTTGGAGCAGATAACAAAACTAATTGGTTCAAAGTGCGAGGATTTGACGCCAATACCACGCTGGATGGCACGACCGTAACAAGAAATAGTTTTTTCGTGTGGGAGCAGGAAACCTATGGTTTGGAGCGGGTGGAAGTTCTGAAAGGAGCTAACTCCTTCAACTATGGTGCTACTGATGCGGGTGGCACAGTTAATCTTGTTTCGAAGCGTCCTTTCAAAGAAGAAGCAGGGGAAATCAATTTTAGTATCGGTAATTTCAATAGAAGGACAGTTAGTGGTGATTACAATGGAATCATTAGTGACGATGTACGCTACCGATTAGTAGGGCTTTACTCTAAAGGCGATTCTCCCATTCAGCATACGGGTATGGAGCAATATTATTTTGCTCCAAGCATCACCTGGGACATTTCAGATCGTACAAGTTTCACATTGTTGGCAAGCACATTGAAGAAGCAAGGTACTCCAACGAATGGGTTTTTGCCCGCATATGGATCTTTAAGAAGCACTCCTTATGGGAAGATCGGTTATGACACTAATCTAGGTGAGCCTGGCCGAGATAACTTTGAGAGAAGGCAGTACTCGCTAGGATATGAGTTTAGCCATGACTTTGGCGATGATCTGAAGTTTACGCAAAACTACCGCTACGGAAAAATGGATCATAACTTTCTAGGGGTATTTGCCTGGTCGTCAGATAACAATAGACAAGCTTTCCGTGGCTACTCATACATGAATGGTCAGGCTAGCGACCATAATGTCGATAATCGATTAAGCAAAATTTTCCGCTTAGGGAAAGTCGAGAATACAGTTCTTGTCGGTTGGGATTACAAACGCAGTAAGGCTGATGCTGAAAATAACGGTTTTGGTTTTGTCCCTGCCATCGATATGTTCGATCCTCAATATGGAGCTCCATTCTCGGTATCCTCCAATCCATATGAGACTAGATTGAAACAGGAGGGGACCTATATTCTGAATAAGTTTAATTGGGATAATTTTGTCTTGGTGAACTTGGGTTTACGCCGTGACAATTATGAGAGTAGCTCCTATGTTAGCTTGGTCAGCAACAAGGAAAAGGGGCATGAGGATACTCACAATGCGAGCGTGATGGTTAAGTTACCCATGGGGTTCTCTCCTTATGTCAGCCACTCAACCTCGTTCAATCCCGTTCTTGGAACAGATGGGTATGGACGGCCTTATAAGCCTTATGAGGGGGAGCAGCTTGAAGCTGGCCTAAAATACGAACCGACTTGGATGAGGGCTAGCTTCAATTTGGCCGTTTTCGATCTCACTGAAAAAAACTCATTAGTTTCTGACTCTTCAAATATTTCCATTCAGGCAGGCGAACGCCGTAATCGTGGGGTTGAGCTGCAATCCGACTTATTTTTAGCGGAGAATTTGACGGCACGCTTGAGCTATACACATAACAATGCTGATCAGGATATTTCTACTGAGAAATCATTGCGAGCCCCGCTCATTCCTAACAATCAGGCAGCTGCCAAGTTAAATTATCGCCATACACAAGGTACTTTAAATGGATTGAAGGTTAGCCTAGGAGTGAGATATAACGGATCCACGGAGGATCAGCGATATTACCCAGGTGAAAAGGTTGCCTCGTATACCCTGGTTGATGCTATGGCAAGCTACCCATTGTCTTCTCACTGGAATCTGCAGATAAATGCCTCCAACTTGCTAAACAAAGAATATCTTAGTGCCTGCGATTTCTATTGCTACTGGGGTACTTCGCGAACGGTCGATGCGCAACTTAGCTATTATTGGTAGCATGTGTTCGACTGAGGCGGTACCTAGAATGCAGATTCTCAGCGGCTTCAATCATTGTTTAGAGGAGCTTCCTTTTGCTTAAGTTAAAACTTAATCTCATATTGACTAACTGTGCCCTCATCGCGCTGGCATGGGTGGCGTTGCCCGCAGTGGCCGCCGACATTGCAGGTGCCAAAGATCATCCTTTACTGACACGCTTTGCCGGTACCACCATTCAGAATTATCAGGCGAGCGATTTTGATGAGGTGATAATGCCGGTTAAGCCAATACCGATTGAAACTGCCATCGGCCCATCGGATTTGATCAGCGTAGAAGGCAAAGCAACCCGGATTGGCTATGAACTTGCTGCCGATAAGACGTCTCTTGAGGTCATGCGTAATTACGAAGCAGCTCTTAGCAAGAACGCGTTTACACCTATTTTTCAATGTGCAGGTGCGGCATGCGGCCGTGATATGGGCGGTTATTTAGCGAATAGCGGCAAAGTGATGCCAACGGGCTTTGATGCCATTTTTGGCAACAATGATCGCTACTTGCTGACCCGGCGCAACAATGCGCAAGGCGATGTTTATGTACTGCTATGGGTGATGGAAGACCGGTCGAACAAACGAGTGTTAATTTATCAGCAAATTGCTGAGGTTAAGCCCATGCAAACCAATCAAGTCAGTGTTTTAAGCGCATCCGACCTTAAGAAAAGTCTGGATAGTAATGGCAAGGTTGCGGTGTACGGGATTTACTTCGATACGGCGAAAGCCGAGGTGAAACCTAACTCCAAACCTGCTCTCGACGAAATGGCCAAACTATTAGTTGCCAATCCTGGTATGCGCGCTTATATCGTCGGGCACACTGACAATGTGGGGAGTTTTAACAACAACCTCGAACTCTCGCAACGACGGGCGGATGCGGTTGTTAAGGCACTCATAGGCTATAAAATCGACGCTCAACGCTTGACAGGTAAAGGGGTGGCATCGCTCGCACCTGTCAGCAGTAATGGCAATGAAACTGGACGAGCGCTTAACCGACGGGTCGAATTGGTACTCCAGTAGTATATTAAGCTATCACATAACACTGCGTGGGATCGATAGCGGAAATTTGCCATCCTTCAGGGACGGCTGCAACCTCTCATCGAAAAACTCTCCCATTATTCGGGCCAAAGAGTAACTAATATATTTGAATGTATACTGATAGAGTATTCTTAACTCTCGATCATGATGAAATCCTTGGCTACATTCTGTGTTTATTTGCTGTTGGTGACCTTGCCAATGCAGAGTGTTGCCGCTGTGAGCCTTCCATTAATTCAAGCAATTTCTCAGTCACAAGAACAACTCGATAAAGAATCCATGCCTTGCCATGACCATATGTTCATGGCATCTGGAATGAGTGCGCCGTTAGAGACTGGTAAAGCTGCCTGCAAAGATACGTGTGCCGCTGTTTGTTTAGCGTTGGGGAGTTTGGGTATGGCATTATGCGATACCGCCTTGCCCCTTCTATTCTCAAGTACGATACAGATTGGCTCAACTGAGCTGATCTATGTATCAGTGATTCCAGCCAACCTTTTCCGCCCTCCTATATCCCTTTCCTAGTCGCAGCCTTAATCCGTCTTTTTTCTAGGCGGAGATGACTAAATATGAAAGGGAAGCCATGTACAAATCGTACACAGCGCTAATGAGCAGCGCTCTTCTCGCTATGTGTTCGGCAAGCTCTCAAGCGGGCCCTATGGGATTCAACGATTCCTATATGGTCATGGGAGATTTCAGCCAGAACTGGCGAGAGTCTTTTATTAATTATGCAATAACACGTCGCGACGCATTCGGGGTTGGCCTGACTTATATGCGATCAGAGGATGAGTCGAAGAAACGTAATCTGGAAGAAATTACCTATACGCGGTTACTGAATCGATGGAATCTGCCGCATGCCCAGGCCAATCTTTGGTTTGTTGGGGGCGTAGGCGCACTGCAAGGAAAGGATGATCGTCCGAGCAATGATCGGAGCTTTGATAAGACGATGATTACTCCAGGCGTCCAGTTTGATTATGAGACAACCAGAGTCTATATCCAGGCAACCCATCGACTATATCGAGCGAGTGACATCAACCACGACTATAGCGCGTTACGCGCCGGATTTTCATTCTACGAAACCGATTACGACAAAACGCAGCCGTGGTTCGTGTTGGAAGCGCGATATATGCGCGATCTGTCCGATATGGTGGAAGTGACTCCCATGCTTCGTCTTATCAATAAGAGCTATTTCGTTGAAGTCGGGTTCAGTAATGCCGATCAGCTGCGTTTCAACTTTATGTACATTTTTTAAGGACGCTATTATGAAATCTATTGTTAGTCTTTTCTTTCTGGCTTTCGCACTCACGTCCACTCAAGCCATGGCGGTGCAAACTATTAAAGGTAATGTAAATGGCATGGTATGCGCTTTCTGCGCTCAAGGGATCGAGAAGAAATTCCATGGGATGCCGCAGACCAAGGATGTGTATGTGAATCTGAAACAAAAGCTTGTCGCTGTCGAATTGAATGACGGACAAATGATCAGCAATGAAACCTTCAAAGCCACTATCAAAGACGCAGGCTATGAGGTGACATCCATAGAGATGGTCGCTGTTCCTGTTTCCAAGATGAAATCTGAGCAGGAGGACAAATGATACATGTCAAATCTTCTGAGATGATTGCCGTGAAGGCGGCGAAAAGGGTCAACTTTCTTTCACTCTTTACGAGTGGGTCGACCCTGATATGCTGCGCACTGCCTGCAACTCTTGTGGCGATAGGTTCAGCAGCTACACTCACTTCATTGATCAGTAATTTTCCACAACTGATCTGGATCAGTGAGCATAAACCATTGGTTTTTGGATCGGCAGCGCTGATGTTGTTAATCGCTGGTTTCTTGCAATGGAGGGCTCGCTCCTTGCCATGCCCTATAGATCCGGCGTTGGCTAAACTGTGTACTGCTGCTCGAAAAAAATCCTTATGGATATATGGAATTTCTGTTGCCATGTTTCTGGTTGGTGGGTTCTTTGCATTTGTGGCGCCATTCCTGATTTGAGGTATTTCATCATCTGAAAGGAAAAGGGCATCAGAGATGCCCTTTTTTAATGGTCGCTGTTAATACGCGGGATACCCATTAATCAATACTTCACTTTATCGAGCCTTGCCCAGGGCCGAACCAGCATTTAAAAAATAGAGTTATCCAGGTGAATGAAGTTCACCTGCGAGAGCCTTTCGTTGGGCCTACAGCAGATGAATACATTATTTCATATGCCCAGTCCGGATCTATCAAAAAGAATAAAGCAGCAAGAAATGTAAGTATTAAAAAAAGAAGCTTCCCATAACAACAGCATGCCACTTCCATCCTGGCTTATTGTTAGGATCGACTTTTTCCACAATATTTTCATTCATGGCAGTCTACCTTGTAGCCTATCACACTGTTCATTGTGCCTTGGCGCTCTGGGATTGCAACAGGCACCCAAAAAAAAGAAGAAAATGGCTCAAAATGATATGTGACGCATGCTGCTGAAATAGCAATCTTATTTTGGGTCACCATTATGGGAACCCTATTGCTTATTGCGGGGAAAATTAATCGCTCTTGTCGAGTATAGGCGTTCGTTATGCCGCTTTAGACAAACTTTCCAAACCTAAAAATACAGAAAATTGGGAAGCTGGCATGGGTTTGCCAAATAAAAATCCTTGCCCCTCTTCGCATTGCTTATCCTTCAAGTACGATACTGTAAAAAAGGGATTGTTTCTAACTATGGTCGTAATACTCGTGATCTCCGCTAGTCTTCATTGTGAGAAGACGATTGGGAAAAAGCTAATGCCCAAAACCGGTCTTGATAAATAATAGAAGAGATATGCGATTGAGGATGAGCCTAGGGTAGAGCAGGTAGATAAAAGCTAACCTTTTTTGAAACGAACAGGTATCAGGATTGGTGATATTTCAATAACTCCATTGAAAGCGCAGTGTAACGCCTAATATGAAAGTATTTATAGTAGTTGTACTATTAATTGCTGTTGGTTTGCTTTCTTCATTGATTAATAGCGCTTTTTATTCACCTGACATTGAATCGGAAGTATTGTCGACAGCTGAGAATGATGAGTATATTGCTCGTCATGAGATTAGCCAATATCGAGACGGTCATATTGAAAGTCAGATTAGCCTAAGATCAAAGAAAATTACGAATAAAATCGTAGCATTTACATTGGGTAAAATAGAGAGTAGTAGCCAAGAAATGTCAGGCATATCAAGCACCAAGTTGACTTGGTTGAATGATGATAAGCCTCACTTATTAGTCACGCTTTATTCACCTACTCAATCTTTTAAGATCAACCAGACTATTCGTCTTGATAATGTTTTAGTGACGATTAACGTTCATACTCCAGAAGATGGCCGAAAATATTAAATGCAAGACGCGGATGTGAACGAATTTAACCTAACTCGCGATATTAGGAAATATGGGGGCGACTTATGTCAAATTTCTGCTGTGAAAAGATGAGATCACAAGTTAATTTTTTATGTGAAATCCATAATGACTTATCTCAGTGCCCTGACTCACTAATCACGTATGAGCCGAGATTTAACTCCTACGGCTTGCGTATTCATGATGGTGGATCAAGTAGTATTTCCATTCACTTTTGCCCTTGGTGTGGCGTAAGCCTGCCGCATTCTCTTCGGGAAAGATGGTTCAATGAGTTAGAGCGTCTTGGCTTTGATGATCCATTCTCACAAGAAATACCACCAGAATACGAGTCTGATGCTTGGTATCGCGATCAAGCATAAAAAATCTGCTTTTGGTCGAATTTGGAATTGGATTGGTAAAGTAAGCATGGAGTTAGGTTAACAAATGGACATTCAAGAAGATCAGCTGACGGAAGCTGGTTTACTAGAAATTACCAGTAATTGGATAACTGAGCTGGCAGCAGAAAAGTATGACGTCGTATTTAATGCTCTAGGCTTTGCTATGGCTTACCAAACTCCGGAATTGACCGGCGCAGAGCGTATTAAAGCAGAAATTAAAAATTATCGATCAGATCAATACTATCCTGGCGTTACTAATTTTTCTGTTTCATTATGGGAGAACGCAAGTGGAGGCAATCCAAACCCGTGCAAGCTCGTTAGATTTTATAAACCAAATGATATGAAAATCATAGCCACCATTGAGTTGGATTTACCTTTAAATGATAAATGGAGTGACTTGCTAGCAAGTTTTGTAGTATTTGAAATAGGAAATAATCGTTACACATTAATTCTAGAGGATATTACTAATCTTTAGCTCAAGAGTGCTTACAGCGTGAGACATCATTACCCTAAGCGTTTTAGTAAGTCTTGCTTGATGCCCCGTTATGCTTCTCAGTTAGTGCTTGCGCAGTATTTGTATGTATATAACTTGAACCATCATAAATAAATTTAGCATTAGCTCTAGCGAAGCATTGTCTGGATAACTTCCAGAAATCAGCTTTATCTCGTGGCATAACGACAAATTCCGTAACTTGCTTTTGAGTAGTAAAAACGATGGTATTGATTCCCTCATTACCATGATTTTCTATTTTTTGCGTAACATCCCAATCAAATCCTAGAACATCGCTTGACCCTGCCGCATAAGGACCGAAAAAACAAACTCGTGACCATTTATCGTTGCCAATGGCTTGAAAATCAATAGGCTTTGGTGCTTGAGCAATGATTTCATTCGCTACTTTCAATTGCTCTGGACTATTGCTTCTTTCATAGCATCCCACAAGCAGAAAAGCTAATAAATAATGGATGAGCATCCAGAGCTGCAAGTGAGGCCTGCGTAAATTTGCGCAGCCTGGGCTCAAAGGGAGGTTAGGAAAAAACATGCAGAATAAGTTTTAAAGTAGTTGGAATCAAAATATTTTTAGCTAAAGCAATATAGATAAAGGTCACTAGATAATATCCTAGAGTGCCAACGCTACCTGCGACAGAAAGGCGTTTTAAACCTTTCGGGGAAAGGAGCATGGTCCAAAGAAATGGGAGTCCGACAATGCTTGAAGCTGCAAAAGCGCTAGCGAAGGCTGGGTCGATACATGCTGATATGAGTATGACCAGAGCGCAGGCAGCTAAAAGCCAGTATCCTAAATTGTCTTTGCGCTCGAGAGAGATGTTAAGGCTGTTGGGTTCAAGTTTCACTCTAAATTCCTAAAGACTTTAATAAAACAATTAGGATGAAAAATGGTCAAGAAACTCATAATTACTGTGATCATATGTTTGGTAGTCATTTTGTCAGTTATTTTGATTAGAGGACAGCTTCAGATTGACCGCTGCTTGGACTCTGGAGGACGTTGGAGTTATGAGCGTAAAATGTGTGGGAATTAGGCGACCGCAAAATGAGTGAACCTGAGAAAGGAATTTTCCCGCGTATACTCGCAAGTTACATGGAAATGATCTAACTGATGAACTTGAGCAAGTTCCAGATGCTTGGGGTAACATTGGGGGTAACTACCATTATTTAAATGATTAAAATGGCTTAAATATTGGGTTTCAGGCATTTGTTCAGTTTCCCCCGGCACCATTTAAGGATGTATAGTAGTACAAAGCAATACAAAGTAAGATGACGTAAGATAAAAAGCCCAATGGTGTCAGCCACTTGGGCTTTTTTATTTTCTGATGAATTTAACCTCTTGCATTCATAGTGGATGAGCCTTGACGGTATTTTTTTACAGTATCTTCAAATCGATCATTTCGTATACTGTAAAAAAATACCGTCACTCTTAACGCGGGTGAATTTTTAAGTGCTTATCTGACCTTAAGCAAACCCTTCCATTGATGTAGATACCCCGGACTTTTAAGCACACGTCGCATCTGCCAATCCTGCCTGACGCCCTCAGCCGCGGTCTTAACCGTGCCCCGGCCATATTTGGCGTTCACCTTGTCGATCATCCCCATCAAACGATGGTTTTTACTGTCCTGCTGGCTGAAACCAAAAAGCTCGCGTTGCTGGCCGCCTTCTGCCACCAGTTCCATCAGCATGACGCCGCCTTTGAGGTAGTAAACGCCCGGTTGATAAACTTTACTCAGCAACCATAACGCCGCCTTGGTAATTTGCTGGGTACTGTTGGTGGGTGAGGGCAGGGCAATCATCTGCTGGCCGCAGTAATAAGGGGCTTCGTCATGCGGGCTATTCTGTATGAACACATACACGGCGTTGCCATAGAGCCCTTTTTTGCGCATGCGCTCGGCGGCATTGCCCGCGTGAAAGCTGATGGCGGCCTGAAGGTCTGTTAACGAATCAAGGCGATGCCCAAATGAGCGGGATGACATGACTTGATTGGCCTCGGGCACCATCTGGTCCAGCTCAAGCCATACTTCGCCATTCAACTCGCGCACCGTGCGTTCCAGCAGTACGCCAAATTTGTCACGGATACGTTTGGGGTCTGCATGTTTCAGCCGCAGCACGTTAGTGACCCCCACCGCATGTAACCGTCGTTCAAGGCGTTTACCTACTCCCCAGACCGTCGAAATTTCCAACGATGCAAGTAAGTGGTCAAGTTCAGGCACGCTCAAGCTGGTCAGGTCACATACGCCATCCCATCCAGGCTGTTTTTTTGCGCAGTGGTTGGCCAATTTGGCCAGAGTCTTGGAGTGACCAAATCCAATGCAAATAGGTAAGCCGGTCCATTGCCTGACGGTGTGTTTGATCTCATGACCATACACACTGAGATCGCGCCTGAGACCAGTCATATCCATAAACGATTCGTCGATGGAGTACACCTCGACTCGGGGGCTGAAATGCCTGAGCGTCTGCACAAAGCGATTGCTCATCGCCCCGTATAACTCGTAATTGGACGAGAAAGCGATAGTGCCAATTTTCTCGGCGGCCTCTTTTACCTCAAACCAGGGACGGCACATATACAGCGCAAGCGCGGCCTTGGCTTCCTTGCTTTGAGCAATCACACAGCCATCGTTGTTCGAGAGCACCACCACCGGCTTGCCTTCCAGCTCGGGCCTGAATACCTTTTCGCAAGAGGCATAAAAGGAGTTGGCATCCGCGAGCGCATACACCGATTTAAGTGGCTGCGGTAATGACATAGGTCACCACTCCCCAGATCATCAGCTCCTGCCCTTCAGTCAGCGTAATCGGCGCATACGTTGGATTCTCCGATAGTAGTTTTACCACCCCGGCATGTTTATAAAGCCGCTTCACCATCAACTCCCCATCCAGCAATACCACGACAATGCTTGAAGAGCGAGGTTTGAGCGCGCGATTTACCACCAGAATCGAGCCTGGATAAATGCCCACGCCGGTCATGGAATCCCCGGTTACCCGTGTCAGGAAAGTGGCCGGCGGATTGGTGATCAGCTGCTTGTTCAGGTCAATCTCGGCTATCTCGTAATCCTGTGCCGGAGAAGGAAAGCGGGATTGCCCGGCCGAAACGGGAATATCGTAAAAAGGCAAAGGGATATGGAATAAATCCTGATCGCTGGCGGTAGGGGTGGTTTTCATGGCTGGCGAATTGTACAATCGTACAGTGGATGCTAACAATCAGCGATGGTAGTGTCCAGCTTAATAACAATGAATAACGACAATCGTTTTACAATTTATCCAAAAGGGGAGCTTCATGAAAAAACAAATCACCCACATTTCACCTGTTCAAACCGCCAAAGTGCTGGCCTTACTTTACTTTATGCTCAGCATTCCGTTTGTTGTGTTTATGGTGTTAAGCCTTTGGGGTATGCCATCTGAGCAGCGGCCTCCAGTATTTTTCTTGGTATTTCTTCCCTTGTTTTATCTCGTGTTTGGGTTCATTTCCACCGCTATTGGCGCCTGGGGCTATAACTTGGTGGCTAAATGGATAGGTGGGATTGAATATACGTCTAGTGATCAAGCTGCCCCATAACCTCTGAAAGGAGTGCTGATGACTCCCGTGTATTCACCTCAAACTGAGTCAGAAGCTGTTGTCATATCCAGTATGCTGGATGCGCACGGTATTCACTTTTATCTTCGGGGTGGCGCATTCAGTAAGCTATACGCTGGAATGCATATTAATCATTACAACACACAGATGTTTATGGTGCTTCCGCAGGACTATGCCTTTGCGCGAGAGCTGCTAGCCGAGTTTATTGCCTCGCCCAAATCAGAAGAAGCCTCGCAAGAAACAACTATTTGGTATCAATTGCGGGTAATACTTGAGTTGCTATACGGTGGTTGGTGTGTCCCGGGAAAAAGATGGCGTAAGAGCCATGTCATTCAAGATCAAAGCGACATTGAGTCATGATCGATAAAGATAAACATCCTATTGGCTGGACCATGTTCTTCTGTGAGCTTGATGATGCAAAGGAGCATTTGATAAATCTCATCGCAGAGATTCAAAATAATCCAGAATATGATGAAGCCAATTTAAGAGTCGATTTAGGCCATGTTTATTCTCATTTGAATCGCGCTTGGTATCGTCGTAATAAGAAGGAAGACATTTCTGAAGAAGAATGGATTGAAGCATGTAAATTTCCGCCAGACTTGTAGCCGATGTAATGTAATTACAGCCGAAATTTTATAGAGAAATATGAAGCAGGAATATAAGAAAATTATAGATGGAATGGAGAGGCGTGAGAAATTAATTAATTTTTTTGGATTTCTCTGCTACTAGCAATTTTTATTTTCGGTGGTTATTGGGTTTTTGATAGTAGCTCAAAAGCCAAGCGATCTTACATCTATGGTCATGTTATCTCCATTACGGCATACGATGTGCGCGGGGGCTCCCATTCTGTATGCAAAGTGAAGCTAAGTAACGGGGAGGTGATTGATGCAGGATGTGAGCTTGCTCAGATACGTAGAGATGGAGTGAAGATTATGGTAACTGAGTCTGATGGAGTCAGACACTATCGCGTGATTTACGGGAAATAATGTGCTTATACAATTAGTATAATGGGGTGGAGCTGAGTTTAAAAGGTGGAATTAATTGAGAAATTTATAGCAGCTATCTTAGTTCGAGGAGCATTTATTGGCTTGGGGTTAATTGCGGCTTTTGGTTCGATACATTTTCCTGTTTTGGGAGTTATTCATTGTTTTTTAATAGCTGCATATTTGTTAGACTTTAATAAAAAAACATTAGGTAACTTCTTTGTTTCATTTAGATTTTTTTTCAAAAAAAATAATTTAGTTACGTTTGATCACCGATTGCTTTTTTTTGTTTTTTAATTTCTTGGACATTAAATATTTTGATGTTCTTCATGAGAGCGTTTTACTCATGATGGTATTTAGCCATAGTAGTTTGTTGCAAGTATTGCTTGCCAAGTGTTGTGCTCCCAAACTTGTGAAGTTGAACAAATCATCTATGGGATCTTGACTGCAAAAATGACCAATAATCGATTAATCACTCGCTGCTCGTGGGCCGAAGGCGACCCGCTGATGCAAACCTACCACGACACGGAATGGGCTATCCCCATCCGTGACTCACGTTTGTTGTGGGAAACGCTGATGCTGGAGGGTTTTCAGGCCGGGTTGTCATGGATTACGGTGTTGCGCAAGCGAGAGGCTTTTCGCAAGGCGTTTGCCAACTTTGATCCTGTGAAGGTCGCTGGTTTCGGGGAGAGTGACATTCTGCGATTGATGGCGGACCCTGGCATTATCCGCGCCCGGGCCAAGATCGAGGCGACGATTCGGGGAGCGCAGATTTACTGTGAAATGGAAAGTCGTGGGGAAAGCTTCCGTGATTTTTGCTGGTCGTTCACGGATGGCAAGGTGATTGAGGGCGATGGGCAAAGCTGGGTGGCGAATTCCCCGCTCTCCGAGCGCATCTCAAAGGAATTCAAGAAAAGGGGCTTCAAGTTCGTGGGGCCGACGATTGTATATGCCTGGATGCAAGCCGTAGGTATTGTGAATGATCATGCGGCGGACTGTTTTTGTCGGAGCAGGAAAACCCCGTAACGTCTGATTAATGCCTGCCTCCACCTTCACTGAACTATTGTCCCCGCACACTCAGCTTTGCTGATTTCTCAATCCGCGTCTCTCACACTCGCTTTAGCGAACTTCGAATACCTTACCCGCACATTAATGTTCATAGCGTAGCGCTCTATTGGTTAACTAAAGACCTCGCTCAATGGCGCAGGGCGCTATCCGCTGATTCACCATACGGATTGGTCTTTCCCCTCCGCCAGTCCGCCCGCATTTCATCAAATTGTCATAAATAGTTCATCTAAGGTTTATCTGTAAATTGACGATAAGTAGTTGATCCTTTTAATTTCTGTACGTCAATCCTACCTATTAGAGGTTGCATATGCTCTCCAAACTACAGAACTTTCGTGTGGGTACCAGGCTATCCATAGGCTTTGTCGTCATCATGACATTAATGATTGGCAGCTCAGTGTTCGCCGTTTTGCAGGTGAATGATGTAAGCCGAACATGGGAAAGTTTTGAATCCATCACCTTGCAAAAGCGCGATGCCATCGACACCGCCTCTAAAGGCCTCGCAGACGGGGTACATTATTTTAAAAATTACGTTCTGCGCGGCGGGGAGTACGCGGATAAATTTGCGCAGAGCATGGCGAATATTGAAAAAGGCATGGAAAGCTACAAGCGCCTGGGTGCCATGTCAGACGAAGAGTCTCTCTTGCTGGAAAAGATCTCAAAGGGTGTGGCGGATTACAAGGCGGCACAGGCGCAGGTCATGCAGCTGAAGCTTGCGGGGACGGATATTGTCACGCTGGATAAATCCGTAAAAGGAGCGGACAAGCCGGTGAATGCTGCGCTCGCGGAGCTGCTGGAGCTTAATCATCGTAATACTTCGATTGCTTCAGCTCATATGAAAGCGACGGTAAGTGCCGCCATCAAGTGGGTGATCATATTGTCGGTGATTATATTAATCATGGGGTTCTTGATCGCCTGGATACTGACCCATTCCATTACCAAGCCATTAAACAAAGCTCTGCAAATGGCAAAAAATATTTCGCATGGCCAATTGGAAGAAACTTCCATTCCGGTGCATCGGGACGAAACGGGTCAGCTGCTGATCGAGATGCAGTCCATGGCCAGAACAATTAACACGTTTATCTCGGATGTTCAGCAAATGTCTTTTGCGCACAAGGCTGGCGACATTGATGTGCATGTCGCGGCCGAAAAGTTTCAAGGCGCTTACCAGGCCATGGTCGCAGGGGTGAACAATATGGTCGCCGATCATATTGACCTCAATCGTCGGGCACTCAAGGTGGTGCTGGAGTTTGGCGAGGGAAATTTCAACGCGCCGTTAGAGCTCTTCCCCGGGAAGCAAGCCTTTATAAACGACACAATTGAGCAGGTGCGCAATAACCTCAAACACCTGATTGTCGATGTTGATACCCTGGCGAAAGCCGCTCAGGAAGGTAACCTCTCTGTACGCGTGGATGCCGCGAAGCATCAGGGAGATTTCAAGCGGATTGTGGATGGGTTCAACAATACACTGGATGCCGTGATCGGGCCATTGAATCTGGCCGCCCAATATATCGACGATCTATCCAAGGGAAGTATCCCCAAGAAGATTGATCAATCATTCCATGGGGATTTCGAGCGCCTGAAGCTCAATATCAACCAGTGCATAGATGCCATCAATGGCCTGGTTGAAGATGCGTCATTACTGGCGGCCAGTGCTGCAGAAGGTAATTTGGCGATTAGAGCCGATGCTCAGAAGCATTTTGGCGAATATAGAAAAATTGTCGATGGTGTGAACTCCACTCTGGATGGCGTCGTAGGCCCTTTGAATATTGCAGCCTCCTACATAAGTCAGATATCCAAAGGCTCAATACCCAAATCGATTAACGAGGAATTTAAAGGTGATTTCAACATCATTAAATCCAATTTAAATACCTGTATTCTCGCCATTAATCGCCTTATTCAAGATACCAAGGTATTGGTCGATGCCGCTGAGGACGGCCGCATTTATGTGAGAGCGGACTCTAGTCAGCATGAAGGGGACTTCAAGAAAATCGTGGAGGGAATTAATCAAACCCTGCAATTAATTGCGGACCCCATAGTCGTCGTGAAGATGGCTGCCGAAACAATTAATCAAGGTGCAAGTGAAATATCCAATGGAAACAATGACCTCTCTCAACGAACGGAAGAGCAGGCAAGTTCGCTTGAAGAGACTGCCAGCAGCATGGAAGAGCTGGCCTCTACGGTGAAGCAGAATGCAGATAACGCAAGGCACGCCAACGAACTCGCCAATGAAGCCTCCAGTATCGCGGTCAAGGGCGGCGAGGCCATGAGCGAGGTGATTAACACCATGAGCGACATCAACGCCAGCGCGCACCAGATTGAAGAAATCATCAGTGTCATTAATGGCATTTCATTTCAAACCAATATCCTCGCGTTGAATGCCGCGGTGGAAGCGGCACGGGCTGGGGAAAATGGCCGAGGCTTTGCCGTGGTCGCAGAAGAAGTTCGTAACCTGGCACAACGTTCATCTACCGCCGCAAAAGAAATTAAAGAGCTTATAACGGCCTCGGTTTCGAAAACGATTGATGGGACAAGACAAGTGGAAGCCGCGGGAAAGACAATAGATGAAACCGTGACTGCGTTTAAACGCGTGGCACAGATTATTGCCGAAATTGCAGCGGCATCCGCTGAGCAGAGCTCCGGTATCAATCAAGTCAATAACGCGATTACATTGATGGATCAGGTCACGCAGCAAAATGCCGCGTTAGTTGAAGAAGCTGCCGCCGCCGCCGAATCCTTAATGGAGCAAGCGGATAATCTGGTTGGCGCCGTCTTGAAATTCAAGACTGATCCAGCCCAGTCCTCCAATGTGCGTCAATTGAGTTTCACTGCGGGATAATCTTGATCGGAATGCTCTAAATTCCATCATTCTTATACACTAAATAAATAGTTTTTTACGCAAAAATCCCGTTATTTTTTGCATGCCTCTAAAGGCATTCAGCGGGATTTTCCAGATGGCAACAGCTCGACTTTATTCAATTCGCACGTTGAATAACTAAAAGTATTCCAACTCCTCAATAAAAGTCGAAGCATCAGTATCCATGCTGCTTTTCTTTTTCCCCGAACATTAAGGATGACTGGTTTTTACAGAGTATGTATCTGTAAGCATCAGATTTAAAACATTTTTTATCGAACATATCCCTTTGGGGTAATGTTTGCTTTTCCTCTTCATGTGCATCATCTGCATTGTCTCCACCATTCGTGGCAGGACGCATCCCTTCCGTGGGGAGTAGACATGAAAAAAGCATCTGACAGCATAAAGGTTCAAACCAATACTATAAAAGATTCAATTTGTAGTGTCGAAATTAAGCCGATAAAATTTTCTGAACTATGGGATAACTATGTCAGTGGTAATCCATATAACGATCCCAATGGATACTATAAAAATCAATGTGCCATTAGAGTAAGTTCCACATTTCATAAAGTTGGCATAAAAATGCTTTCTTTCTCACAAAAGACAGTTAAACCAATGCCAGGTAAACCTACTTTGGGTAGAATTCTATTAAATGGTCTTCCGACAGCTACCCGTGCCTATGAATTGGCAGAGTGGCTAAAATTAGTTCCTTTTTGTGGGCTTCCACAAAAACCTGAAAATATTACAGGTTATGATTGGGTTAGTAAGGTTAAGAATAGAACAGGAATTATATTTTTCAATGGTTATTGGCTTCAAGATGGCGACAATTCAGAGGCGCTAACTGGTGGACATATAGATTTATGGAATGGAGATAAATTAACTGGATTTGGAACAGGCCTTAGAGTACATTGGAACATTGTAATTGATGGTATTTGGTCGGATTTTAGAAAATCAAAATCTATACTTTTTTTTCCAATAGCATGAAAATACTAAAACTTTTTCTAGGTGTTTTTTTGGGTGTGGTTTTGGGATCTCTTATTTGCTGGGGTAGCTTATACCTTTACGGAAAAATTATTCTTAAAGGCAATGGCAGTCTATTTGATACAAATCCAGATATTGCCAATATGTATTTTATCTTATGGGGAGTAATATCATTTATTTTCGCCTTAACTGGAGCAGTTTTTTTTAGTCGCCCTAAGAAATAGTTGGTTCTTAGCAAAAAAGCATTCATTAATTTGCGATAACTTTCTGATATTTTTAGAAAAAACAGGTTTTGCATCCGATATAAAATCATCTAGGCCAAATTCAGGCGGCTTGGGAAATGTTTTTCCCTGGATTTCATGAATTTCCAAAGGCCAAATTCCCTTTGGTCAACAAGTCCTCAATCATGCAGATGATTAAAAAGTTAATCCTAATTTAATCACTTATATCTCTCCCAGCTTTGGCTGAAGACCCGGTCTTCTTTGATTATGACTCTTTTTACCGTACAAAGAATATAATAGACTGTTTAACATAAAAAATAATTTTGAAGCTGAAGGTGGTTTTTTTAAAAACATGCCGGAAGATATGATCTCCACATGGGCGGGAAAAGTACATGGTAGATTTTATTATTTGTAGGCTCAAGGCAACACCATTAATAATTAAAATATTTTTTTATTCTTTTCTAATTTATAAATTAAAAAATGGTATATATTCAACTTTATTATGAAAAATTTACTTATATTTATATTATTTTTTTTCTCAATAAACATATATGCTCAAGATGAATTTGAAAAATATCCAGCTCCATTGGTAACCGATTTTAAAAAAAATAATCTTGTTGTTTCGAAAGAAAATAGATCAATAAAAACTATCTTAATTAATGCTTATAAACAACCAGTAAACTTTTCTGGAAAATATATTATTTTTACATATGCATGTGGTGGTGGTTGCCTTTATGGTGGGGTGATAGATACAAAGAGTGGAAAAGTAGTGAGCCAACTTCCAGCTATGTATGATACTTCTGACAGTGCTGAATCGGAGTTCGAGATAGTTTATAAAAAAAGTAGTCGGTTGCTTATTATAAGAGGTAAGAGAATAGACAAAGATAGTTTTGAGGTTGGTGCTTTTTCGACTGATTTTTATGAGTTCAAAAACAATAATTTTTATTTGATAAAATCAGAATAAAAAATCCCGTTCTAATTTCTAATTTAAAATGGTATATATTCAACTTTATATCGTCTTATTTTTTATATTTTTTTGTACGTTAAATGTCTCATATTCTGCTAATGTTGATGCAATATTGGGTGGGGAGGTTGGTTCATTTTTTTTAAAAAAAAGAGATCGTCTTTTGTCTGAAGGTTGGCAACCGAAGAGAATGCATAGAGTAAACGAATATGATTACATTGGGTTTGAGAAATATATTATAAGTAGAAAATTTTATGAGCTTGAGAGTTGTTCTGTAGATAACAAAAGCTTTTGTATATTCAACTACGTTAAAGGTGATAAGTGCTTGCGTATTACAACAGAAGGGGAGGAGTTTAGATCACTCAGGGTAATTAGCATAAGTAGTGAGTGTGCGCCTGATGATGCTCTTTAAGTAATTCGCACTTGATAAATTAATCGCCATTTTATTTGCATACTCATCTCATCGCGTCACCACCGACGCCCACTGATCTCGCATCAATTGGCTATCCAGGCGGCCGTCTAGCCAGCTTTGGTAGGCGTTGTTGTCAAACAGCACTAACTCAATCACGGGAAACTCTTCCGCCAGGGCGGCCATGGCCATGCAGTGGGGTTTCCATTGCACGGCGGTGGCGTCTTGTTGTGTGAGCCAGTCGGTTTCGGTGCCGTAGTAGGTGAGGGAGAGTGACTCGGGCATGCCTTGCACGTTGCAGATGTGCAGAAGTTGGCCGCGGGCTTCTTCAATCAGCTGGCGTTTGTAGCTGACGAGCTTGCGCAGGGTATTTTCTATTTCGTCGGGGATAGGCTGGGTGTTGCTTTCCCAGTTTTTCCAGGTGGCGAGGGGGACGGCGGCGACCATGTAGGCGGCTTCTTGTGGGGTGTAGCCTAGTGATAGGCGGAGTGCTTGTAGGGTGGTTCCGTTCATGGGGTGATTTTACCTTGTTGCGTGGGCGAATCAGGCTTTTTTGTTAGGGTTATGTCGAGTTGTCATTAAAGTGACGCAAAACTGTAACGCATGCCTGTCGCGCCTTGCTATAGACTTGAGCCCTTGAATTTATGATGTAAATCGGGGGTAGTTATGAAGATGAGTAGTCCGGAGTATTTGGAGCAGGCCAAAAAGCTGAGTGCGGAAGAGCAGGAGCGTTTGCTTTCCAGAATGGCAGGTAAGTTGCCGCGCCGTTTGCAAAAAGACAAGCTCAGCAAGGAAGAGGCCCTGGCGATTCAGCTGGAAATCGAGGACGAGCAACTGCATGAGTGGCGTGCACGCATGCATGCCATCAAGGCTAAAAGCAAGGCTGATGCCGAGCCCAAGGTGAAGGCCAAGTCATCCAAGCAGGCGGTGGAAGAAGCGCCTGCTGCCGTCAAAGCAGCGGTGAAGAAGGCCGTGGCTGAGAAAGAGGCGGTAACGCCTGCGGCACAAAAAGCAGAATCGCCAGCGAAGAAGCCTGCCAGCAAGAAGAAAACATTAAGTTAAATGCGGATTGACTGAGTATCACTGTGCGACCCGATCAGCGTGCAGATCAAGCGCTGAGCTAAGGCATCACTGATTACACTCAGGCGTAATCCAATAAAAAAGCCCCATGCTTGCATGGGGCTTTTTTATTGCCTAATGGCAGGCTTAAGGCTGTTGGCGCCTGGAGTTAGCCTTTGATTTTGAGCAGGATTCTTCTGAAGACCTGGGTCAGGGCGTTGCCATCAAGCTTGTAATGTTTGTAGAGAGGCTGTTTTACTTCCCACTGAATTTTGAGACCAGCAGGGAAGGTGACGAGATCGCCTTTGCCGAATTTGACGGTGTCACCGTTTTCCAGCGTGGCGATGCATTCGCCTTCCAGCAGGTAGGCAACCTCTTGCTCGGGGAATACCCATGGAAATACGGAGACTTCTTTTTTCCAGGTAGGCCATTTGGTGACGCCCAGCGTGGCCAGATGGTCTTTGGATGGATTGTGTTCAACGATGATCTTGCTCATGTGCTTGTGATGTCCTGTCTGGTTTTTGTGGTTCATGGTGCAACGCATGCGTATGGTAGTGCAATTGCGCTTGCTCGTGTGCTTATGCACGCCATGTTGTGCAGATTTTCATGCGAAAGCAATGACGTGCTGTATTCGCAGTAGAGGAGTAGCATGTACTTGTCTGCATGAGGATTATTAAAGAAAAAAGCACATGCGACGATACCTTAATTAAGAGTAAAAAAATAATAAGATCAGTGCGGAGAGGGTATGTCAGGGAATGGATATCGGCCGTCGCCAGAAGCATTGTTATATTCGGGTAAGCATTCAGATTTAACGCTGGAAATCGTGGAGATGCTCTACGCCAGTAGCACGCGGTCGTTTGTGTTTGCGGCGATTGTGGCAAGTTTGCTGGTGTACGTGCAGTTGGATGTAGTTCCACTGGCGGTATGCCTGGCCTGGATGACATTTTTTCTGATTGTCTATGGCTTGCGCAAGGCGCTGGTCTGGGTTTACAAGCGCACGCCTGTGCATGCTTATCCTCCAGGGTTCTGGCTTAACTGGTTCCGCGCCTTGTCGGGGTTGTGCGGTATTGCCTGGGGCCTGTCTGGCATTTTCCTTTTTTATCCTCACGATACAGCGCATCAGGCCTTTCTGACGCTGGCACTGGCAGGGGTGTGTGGCGGCGCCGTCATGGCGTATGCCACCGATAAGCCTACCGCCTATGCTTTTGCGGGTGGGTTGATACTGCTGGGCTTGCCTCGGTTTTTCTGGGGCGGCAATCACTTCTCCATGTTGATGGCCGTCAATCTGCTGCTGTTTATCTTATATGTCACCATTGCCAGCTTTAAATTAGCCAATCGGCTACGCGAAAACATCGTGTTGCGCATCATGGCGCACGAGAGCCAGGAGGCCATCAATGCCATGGCTCAGCGCCAGAAGCTGCATATCGACCATACCCCGCTTGCCGTGATTGAGTGGGATGTGAATTTCAGGGTCACCTCGTGGAATGCCGCTGCCGAGCATATCTTCGGTTATCCGCCCTCGGAAGCGTTGGGGCGGCACATGAGTTTTATTGTGCCCCCCGACGGACAGATGATGGCGCAGGACATCATGAGCAAGCTGGCGCATGAGGCCGGCGGTCAGCATTGGCAGCATGACAATGTGCGGCGTGATGGCCGGGTGATTCATTGCGAATGGTTCAATACCGCGATCAAGAATGACCAGAACCGCATTATCGGGTTTGCCTCGCTGATTCAGGACGAAACGGCTTACAAGAAGGCGCAGGATGAGATTGAGCGCCTGGCGTATTTTGATGCCTTGACCAATCTGCCCAATCGCCGGCTATTGATGGAGCGGCTCTCGCAGGCGCTTAACAATAGTCGAAGCTCTCATCGCATTGGCGGCCTGATGTTTATTGATCTGGATAACTTCAAGACCCTGAACGACAGCCGCGGCCATGCGTTTGGTGATTTGCTGCTGAAAGAGGTAGCGGCGCGTTTACTGCGTGCCGTGAGAAATCACGACACGGTGGCGCGCATTGGCGGGGATGAGTTTGTCTTGTTGCTGGAAGACATTGGCCGCGATGAAAGTGCGGCCATCCAGACCGCCAGCCAGATTGCCGAAAAGATTCTTGCCGATATCAGCCTGCCGTTTGACTTGGGGAATTACAAGCATCAATGCTCTGCCAGCATTGGCATTTGCATGTTTTATCGTCAGGGCATGCACGTGGAAGAGGTGCTCAAGCGCGCCGATGCCGCCATGTATGAGACCAAACGGGCGGGCCGCAACAACTATCGCTTTTTTGATGAGAGCATGCTGCCGGTGATTGATTCACGGGCCAGCCTCAAAAATGACCTGCGTTTTGCCCTGTCGCTGGGCCAGTTTGAGCTTTATTACCAGCCTCAAGTGGATGGCGAATTGCGGACAACGGGCGCGGAGGTGTTACTGCGCTGGCACCACCCCGAACGTGGCATGGTGCCACCCGGGGAGTTTATCCCGTTGGCGGAGGAGTCCGGCATGATTATTCCGATTGGCAACTGGGTGCTGCAGCAAGCCTGCATGCAGCTGGGCAAGTGGAGCCACCATGCCAAGACCAGCCAGCTGCGACTGTCCGTCAATGTCAGCGCGATGCAGTTCGGGCAGGCAGATTTTGTCGAACAAGTGCGCCATGCCTTGCTGGAAAGCGGCTGCAATGAAAAATTGCTGGTGCTGGAGCTGACGGAAAGTCTGGTGATACAGAATATTGATGACATTGTAAGCAAGATGCAGGCACTCAAAAGTATTGGCGTTTCGCTTTCCATGGATGACTTTGGGCTAGGCTACTCTTCGCTTTCACTATTGCTGCGCTTGCCGCTGGACTCGCTGAAGATAGACCAGAGCTTTGTGCGCGAGATCCAGGACAATGCGCCAAAAAATGACAGCGCCGTGATTGTGCAAACCATCGTCGCCATGGGTAAAAACCTGGGGCTGGATGTGATTGCAGAGGGCATAGAGGAGCCGTATCAGCAGGCGTTTCTTGAGCAGGTGGGGTGCCATGCCTATCAGGGGTATCTGTATGGCAGACCCAGTGAGTTATCGGTATTTGAGCACACACTGTAAACACCAGACACCTTACTAAAATAAAAAAGCGGGGGGGATTATGCGGAATAATCAGGTAGCGATAGGTCTGCTGTTCAGGACACTTTCGGTGGTGGCGATTCCCATTCTCCTGCCCTCGGCGGCACATGGCGCAGGCTTTTCGCTGATTGAGCAAAGCGTGAGCGCCATGGGCAATGCCTATGCCGGCGCCGCCGCCAGTGCGGAGGATGCCACCACGGTGTATTTCAATCCGGCGGGGATGGTCTATCTGCCGCAATCGCAACTGGTGGTGGGGGCGCATGCCATTCGCCCATCAGGGCATTTCAACAACGAGGGCTCGGTGAGTGCCTTGGGCCGGCCTGGCACGGGGGAAGGTGGTGACCTCGGCAGCTGGGCGGTGGTGCCCAATCTTTATTACTCGCATGTGGTCACGCCAGACATACGGATTGGTATTGCCGTGAACGCACCTTTTGGCCTCAAAACGGAATATGACAAGGACTGGATAGGCCGCTTTCAGGCCGTGAAGTCGGAACTCAAAACCTACAACATCAACCCCGCCGTGGCATTTCGGGTCAATGATCGCTTGTCACTGGGCGTGGGTGTATCGGTGATGTATGCCGATGCCGAGCTGACGCGCGCGGTCAACCTGGTCACGAGTGAGAGCACGGCCAATATTTCAGGCGATGACTGGGGCTATGGATTTAACCTCGGCGCCATCTATCAGCCAGCCAATGATACGCGCATTGGCCTTACTTACCGTTCGCGCGTGGTGCAGCATCTGGAGGGCACGGTGAAGTTCGGACAGGCGCTGGCGGCTAATAACGGCAAGATCAGCGCCAATCTGGATTTGCCTGAATCCCTGTCCTTGAGCGCTGTTCATCATGTGAATGAACAATGGGAGCTGCTGGGTGATATCAGCTGGACACGTTGGAGCCAGTTCAATGAATTGCGGATTCTCAATAGCAACGGCACTGTGCTTAGCCTGACCCCGGAAAACTGGCGCAACACCATGCGCTATTCGCTCGGTGTCAGCTATCGGTATAACCCGCAATGGAAGCTGCGTGCCGGGCTGGCTTACGATGAAGAAGCCATGAACGAGCGTGATCGCACCACGCGCATTCCGGGCAATGACCGGCTTTGGCTCACCCTGGGCGCAGGCTGGGACTTTTCAGAAAAGGATCGTCTGGATGTGGGCTATGCCCATTTGTTTTTAAGGGATGCGCGTATAGATGACAACCAGAGTAGTGCATCTGCCGGCTTTAATGGCCGTATTACCGGGAGTTATGACAGCGACGTCAATATTGTTTCCGTGCAGTGGAGCAGGCGGTTTTAATAAAAAATGAGACGAACGTGCGGAGAGAAGTCGCGGTTTTAAAACTTTTACAAACTGTTACATTTTTAGAATTAGCTATCAAACCCTATGTGGATAGTAAGCATTACTTATTAAGTAATTGATAATCCATAAAAAAATAAATGCTCTCAAACGGCGTTTTGTTGGCAGTCAAGGCTTGTAGGACTAATCCTACAAAGTCGACAGACAAACTCGTCTGAGAGCATGAGCGGGAAATATATACCATTGGTTCTGCAATATTTTCATTCCCTAATAGAAGTATTGCACAACCCTTCGTTATATACCCGTCGTTTCCCCAACGGCGGGTATTTTTTTGTCTATCGATTCTACTGGCTTTTGACGCGTATGCGCTAGCGGACAGAGCGATAAACCTGCCTCTTTTCACGTTTGCTCAATACCAGCTGCCATAGCTGGCCTTGCCGCGAGCGGAAGTAGCCCGCGCAACACATCAGGTAATAGCGCCACATGCGGTAAAAACGCTCGCCATATTGCTCTGAAAGCGTAGGCCAGGCCTCGTTGAAGTTCTGCCACCAACTCATCAGCGTGCGGTCGTAATCCTGTCCAAAGTTGTGCCAGTCTTCGAGGATGAATTTATCTTCAATGGCGTGCGTAATTTCGTTAGCCGACGGAATCTTGCCATTAGGGAAGATGTAATTGTCTATCCATGCATCGGTGTTGGGCGCCGTCACATAATTGCCTATGGTATGCAGCAGGAATAACCCATCCTGCTTGAGCAGGTCGTGCGCCTGCTGAAAGTAGACTGAATAGTTTTTGGGTCCCACATGCTCAAACATGCCAACGGACACAATTTTGTCGTACTGCCCGCGCAGATCACGATAATCCATGAGCCTGATCTCAACGGGTAAGTGCGCGCAGCGTTGCTGGGCCAATGCTTGTTGTTCTTTGGAAACAGTAATGCCGGTGACATTCACGCCATAATGCTCCGCCGCATAGCGCGCGAGGCCGCCCCAGCCGCAGCCGATTTCCAGCAGATGTTCGCCAGGCTTGAGCGCCAGCTTGCGGCAGATCATGTCGAGCTTGTGCTGCTGTGCTTGTTCCAGATTGTCGGCGTGTTCCCAATAGGCACAGGAGTAGCTCATGGTGGAGTCGAGCATGGCCTCGAATACATCGTTGCCGATGTCATAATGTTTGTGGGCCACGGTAAAAGCACGCTCTTGCGACTGCAAATTGAAGATGCGATGGCGCACGGCTTCCGTCAATAAGCGAACACGGGCCCAGCCTTTCAACTTGCGATCCAGATCGGCGCTCAGCAGGCGATGAAAGGTTTCATCCAGCTGTTCTGCTTCCCACAAGCCTTCCATATAGGCCACGCCAAATCCCAGCGAGCCTTTGTACAGAATCATCCGGTAGACTTTTTCATCGTAGATCTGGATATCCCATGGCTGGTTGCCATTGATGGAAAGCCCGACATCGGCCAGAAGATCGCTGATTACCCGCGGCGGCTCAGGTTGCGGTCGCGATGGTTGATGAAAAAACGGCGTGGTTTCTGTTAGCTTGTGCACAACCATTCACTCCCATGACTAAGGCGGCGCAGGGCGCCACGGTTAAGCATCGACAAGAACTGGATGAACGCGTTTGCCTGAAGCCTGCAACGGCCAAGGCGATATAGAACGAAGCTTTACATGAATATATGGGGTTAATCCTAGCAATACCAATGCCAGCTAAATCCTTGAGGCAGGGAGCCCGAGGGATATGCGTTCTGTTTTTTTAAAGGGTATTACCAGCGAATGGGGATTTCAAGAGCCCGGATGGCATGCCAGGCGTTTAAATCCGCTGTCTGACATGCATATCAGACAAATGCCGACAGATAAGAAACCGGAAGGCCACTATTATGAACTCACAACATTTCCTGACTCTTAATGTTGTGACTCTCTCTGATGAGTGAGCCTGTTATACCCGCTGTTATCCCCGATGGCGGGTATTTTTTTGCCCATTTTCTGCGGCAGACTTCAGGGACGAAGGTAGGCTTCAAAAGCTGGCGCGGGCAAGGGCGGCGAGAAGAGGTAGCCCTGACCAAAATCGCAGCCGATCTGTTGCAATAGTTCGCGCTGCTCTTCTGTTTCGATACCCTCGGCAATCACCTTGATATCCAGCTTGTGCGCCATCATGACGATGGCCTCGCACAAGGCCATATCACTGGAGTTGCGGCTCAGGTTGCGTACAAAAATGCGGTCTATCTTCAGGTAGTCGATGTCGAATTTCTTGAGGTATGAGAGGGATGAATAGCCTGTCCCGAAGTCATCCAGCGCCACCTGCACGCCCGCATCGCGGAACCCCAGCAGCTGGGCAGAAATACTTTCGTCGGTATGCATCAGCAGACCTTCGGTAATTTCCACCACGATGCTCTGACGGGGCAGATCATTCATCAGCAAAAACGAAATCCATGCCTCATGCCCGTGCGTCTCGTTATGGAATTGCACGGGAGATTTGTTGATGCTGATCTGGAAGCTGGCGTGATGCAGCGACTGCAGGCGTTTGACCTGACGTGCTGCTTCGTAAAATACCCAGTTGCCAATATCCACGATAAGCCCGGTCTCTTCTGCCAATGGAATGAAATTGTCAGGAGGAATCATGCCGCGGGTGGGGTGCTGCCAGCGCAAGAGCGCTTCGGCCTTGTGTACCTGACCGGTGGCGAGCTCCACAATCGGCTGGTAATACAACTCGAATTGCTGTCCCGGCAGCGCGAGATGCAAGTCGTTGCTGAGCCGCATGCGGTTCTGGGCATGTGCCTGCATGGACGCGGTGAAGTAGGAATAGCGATTGCGGCCATTGTTTTTGGCGACGTACATGGCCTGGTCCGCATTCTTGAACAGCACTTCCCCCGCGTTGCCATCTTCCGGATAAATGGTAATGCCGATGCTGACAGAAACATGGGTGAGGTCATTGTCGAGCTGAAAAGGGGTGTCGAATTTTTTCAGGATGGACTGGGCAATATCCTGCACCACATCCTTATCTTGCAGACCGGACAAAATCACCACAAATTCATCCCCACCCAGGCGCGCCACCGTATCGCACTCGCGCACGGAGTGCAGTAGGCGATGTGCAGATTCCTGCAGCAGTTGGTCACCCATCAGGTGACCGTAGGTATCGTTGACTTCCTTGAAGCGGTCCAGATCCAGGAACAATACCGCCAGCATCTGATGGTTGCGGTCCGCTTTCAGGATTTCCTGATTCAATCTGTCGTGCAGCATACGGCGGTTAGGCAGGCCGGTGAGCTGGTCAAAATTGGCCTGCCGCCAGATGACTTCCTGATTCTGCTTGTTCTTGGTGATGTCCGAGAATAAGGCCACCCGGCGGATGACTTCTCCGTGTTCATTGTAAATGGTATCGATGGTCAGCCACTCGGCGTAACTTTCCCCATTCTTGCGGCGGTTCCACACCTCGCCTTGCCATTTGCCATTGCTATCCAGCAAATGCCACATTTCTTCGTAGAATTTGCGGTCCTGCTTGCCAGAGGCGAGGATTTTAGGCGTTTTGCCCACCACTTCCTGCGCGGTGTAACCAGTCATTTCCGTGAAAGCGGGGTTCACCGACAAAATCTGGCTCTCTGCATCTACCACCATGATGGCCTCGCTACTGTTTTCAAACACCAGCGTGGCGAGCCGCATTTTATCTTCGGCCACCTTGCGATCGCTGATATCCTGAAACGAGCCTTGCAGCTTCAGCACGCGGCCGTCGATGATGTGCGGTGTACAGACGGTGCGCACCCATTTGCGGATGCCACGGGCGGTGACCAGTTCCAGCTCCAGGTCGTAAGGCTTGCCATGGTCGATGGCTTGTTGAATGGCGGCTTCAATTTTCTCGCGGGATTCTGCTTCATAAAATCCAAGGCCGAATTCGGCAGAAATGTTGTCCTTGAACTCCACTCCATGAATATGCGCGACTTCCCGCGTCCAGCTTCCAATACCGGTTTCCACATCAAATTCCCAGCCACCGATATGGGCAATGGCCGACATATGGGCGAGAAGCTGTTCACTCTCACGCAGTTTTTCGACAACGCGCAGGCGCTCGGTTATATCGCGCACAATGGCCTGAATATAATCACTACCGCCAATTTTCAGCAGACAGGCGCTGACCTCTACCGAAAAAGTGCTGCCATCCGCATGCTTGTGCTCGGATTCAAAAATAATGCCGTTATGCTGCGCCTCTGCCAGAAAGGAGCTGCGCCAATCGCTGGTGGCATCCGGCAACAGCTGGCGGGCGTGTATGTGCTGCATCTGATCGCGCGTGTAGCCATACATGCGCAAGGCCCGGTCATTGGCATCCACCAGTTTGCCCTGATGGTCGAACAGCAGAATGCTGTCATTGGCATGCACCGTCAGACTGTTATAACGCGATGCCAGCAATTGCTGGCGGTGAATCAGATGATAGAGCAGGGCGGCTGTGAGCAGAATGAACAGCAGGCCCTTGAGGGTTTGAAAATGGGTAATGCTGGCGGCTTCGGGGAGGAGTAATGCCAGTATCTGATCCGACGCCATGATCCACAGTACCGCAAATACGCAATAGATCAGCGGGATGCGAATGGCTGCATAGCGTAGTTTTCGGCTAAATAGTTTCATCGGTTTCCATAGGCTTGGCTGCTTTGTTCAACACTATAAAAGTGGCTGGGCCGTGTTTATTAACACCGTGCGCGATGGGTTGGTCGGAATAGTCAGTTTGCTGATAATCAGCTTGCTATTGTGCCGTATTTTATTGAAAAGCTCGTGTGTGGGTAGGGTAACGTTTACCTCTGGTTTTGGCTAACTGCAGCTTTCAATCGGGGCGAGCTGGTGCCATTCTTCGTCAGTAAACAGTCGGGAACGTATGATGAAATGTTTGCCGGTTGCCTGCTCCAGCGAAAACATGCCGCCATGACCGGCAATCACATCCAGTGTCATGTGCGTATGCTCCCAGTATTGAAACTGGAATTTCGCCATATAAAAAGGCACACCATGCACATCGCCCAGTTTGACATCCGAGCTGCCTATCATGAATTCACCTTCCTGGAGACACATGGGGGCGCTGCCTTCGCAGCAACCACCGGACTGGTGAAACATGAGATTGCCATGCCTGGCTTTCAGCTCATCAATAAGCGCTTCTGCTGCGGGGGTTGCCACAATACGTGCTGCTGTCATAGGTAACTCCTGTTCAAGCGCTACTGAATGTAGCACACAATAAAAATGAAAAAGCGAGAGGACGGGTAATAGCTCCGTCGCTCTCGCTGGTATGACCCCTTAAAACAGCCAGGGTTTAGAAAAAGCCCAATGCGTTAGGGTTGTAGCTGACCAGGAGGTTCTTGGTCTGCTGGTAGTGATCCAGCATCATCTTGTGGTTTTCACGACCGATACCCGATTGCTTGTAACCACCGAAGGCGGCATGGGCAGGGTAGAGGTGGTAGCAGTTGGTCCACACGCGGCCAGCCTGAATGCCACGGCCCATGCGGAAGGCACGGCTGCCATCACGCGTCCACACACCGGCACCCAGGCCGTACATGGTGTCATTGGCAATCGCCAGAGCCTCGGCTTCATCCTTGAAGGTGGTCACCGACAGCACAGGGCCGAAGATTTCTTCCTGGAAAATGCGCATCTTGTTATGGCCCTTGAACACGGTAGGCTCGATGTAATAGCCTTCGCCCAGTTCGCCAGCCAGCTTGGTGACGTTGCCGCCGGTCAGCACTTCCGCGCCTTCTTCACGGCCCAGCTTGATGTAAGACATGATGATCTCGACCTGCTCGCTCGATGCTTGCGCACCGATCATGGTCGAAGCATCCAGCGGGTTGCCCTGCTTGATAGCCTTGACGCGCTTCAGTGCGCGCTCCATGAATTTCTCGTAGATGGATTCCTGAATCAGGGCACGCGAAGGACAGGTGCAGACTTCGCCCTGATTCAATGCAAACAGGGTGAAACCTTCCAGACATTTATCGAAGTAAGCATCGTCGGCGTCCATGATGTCTTCAAAGAAGATGTTCGGGGATTTGCCACCCAGTTCCAGCGTCACTGGAATCAGGTTTTGCGATGCGTATTGCATGATCAGGCGACCCACGGAAGTGGAGCCGGTAAAGGCGATCTTGGCGATGCGTGGGCTGGTGGCCAGCGCCTTGCCTGCTTCTACGCCAAAGCCGTTGACCACATTCAGCACGCCGGGTGGCAACAGGTGACCGATGATTTCCATGACCACCAGAATGGAAGCTGGCGTTTGTTCGGCCGGCTTCATGACAATACAGTTGCCAGCAGCCAGGGCTGGTGCCAGTTTCCATGCCGCCATCAGAATCGGGAAGTTCCAGGGAATGATCTGGCCGACAACGCCCAGTGGTTCATGGAAGTGATAGGCAATGGTGTCGTGGTCGATTTCGCTGATGCCGCCTTCCTGAGCGCGCACCGCGCCAGCAAAGTAACGGAAGTGATCAATGGCGAGCGGGATATCTGCCGCCATGGTTTCGCGGATGGGCTTGCCGTTGTCTATGGTTTCGGCAATCGCGATTTTTTCAAGGTTGGCTTCCATCGCGTCGGCGATTTTAAGCAGAATATTGGAGCGGGCTGTGGTCGAGGTCTTGCCCCAGGCTTCCTTGGCGGCATGTGCCGCATCCAGTGCCAGGTTGACATCCTTATCGTTAGAGCGGGCGACCTTGCAGAACACTTTGCCAGTCACCGGGCTGATGTTATCGAAATATTCGCCGTCTACAGGAGCTACCCATTTACCGCCAATGTAATTGTCATATTTGGCCTGATATGGAATCTCAACACCCAGGCCCTTCAAGCTTTCCAGACTCATAGCAACTCCTCCAAGAGTTATTGAAAAATACTAAAAAACAACGACATAAAACATTTTTTTATAACGACTTATAAATTACTGTACAGCCCATGCCGATTGGATCAGCATGTCCTTCTTAACCTGATTTTTTGTGGGGTTAATAGGCTAGTGTAGGCACAATCCATGGCTTCTGGCTAGCGCTATCCCACATAAATCATTTTTCAGCGAAGCCGAACTGATGCAACTCCGACTCTGATGGCGCAACTTAATTCACAGGCATGCTTCATAAGCTCGGCAATTCGCGTGTCAGCACATGCAAAATTAATGAACTTGTGATTTGACACGCTTTCTAAAATTGTATCAAAATGTAAACAGGCAGTCTCAACGAACTCGAATAATAAAAACCAAGTTGTTTTGTAGTAGAGGAGATGTTGTGTTACCTGAGCAAGCAGCGCGTATAGACGCGCACATTACTGCACACAAGGCACTGCCTGGCGGGTTGTTGCCTTTGTTGCATGCCATACAGGACGACGTGGGATATGTGCCGGAGGAGAGCTATGGCAGCATATCCAAAGCCCTTAATCTTTCTGTAGCCGAAATTCACGGCGTCGTCACTTTTTACCACCACTTCCGAACGCATCCTCCCGGACGCCATGTTATCCAGATATGCCGCGCCGAATCCTGCCAGTCCATGGGCTCCACCGAACTCGAAGCGCATGCGAAAGCATCGCTGGGCATTGATTACCATCAGACCACCTCTGACGGCAGTATCACGTTAGAGCCGGTGTACTGTCTGGGCAATTGCGCCTGCTCCCCGGCGATTACCGTGGATGAAGAAGTCTATGGCCGCGTCAGCCCCAAGCGGCTGGATGCGATTATTGCCGAAGCGAAGGGAGTGGTGTAATGACCCGTATCTATGTTCCCCGCGATTCCAGTGCCTTGTCACTGGGAGCGGAAAAAGTCGCTAAGGCGATTGCCGAGCACGCAGCACGCCAGAATCTGGCGGTTGAAATCATACGCAATGGTTCGCGCGGCATGTTCTGGCTTGAGCCGCTGGTGGAGGTGGAAACACCCGCCGGCAGGATTGCGTATGGCCCGGTCGATGTCGCGGATGTGTCGTCGCTGTTTGCTGCGGACTTTGTCAATGGCGGTGCCCATGCCCTGAAGCTGGGCGTGACAGATGAGCTGCCATGGCTCAAGCAGCAAGAGAGACTGACCTTTGCCCGCGTCGGCATTACCGATCCCGTATCCCTCACCGATTATCTTGCGCACGATGGCTATCGCGGTTTGCAAAACGCCCTGGCACTGCAGCCTGCTGAGATCGTGCAACAGGTGACCGACTCAGGCCTGCGCGGCCGCGGTGGCGCGGCTTTCCCGACCGGCATCAAGTGGAAAACCGTGCACGACTGCAAGGCGGATCAGAAATACATCGTCTGCAATGCCGATGAAGGCGATTCCGGTACCTATTCAGATCGCATGATTATGGAAGGTGACCCGTTTGTCCTGATTGAAGGCATGACGATTGCGGCGCTGGCAGTAGGCGCTACGCAGGGCTATATCTACCTGCGCTCCGAGTATCCGCATGCGCTGGCCGTGCTCAATGAAGCCATTCAACATGCCCGTGAAAAGCATTATCTGGGGCCGAATATTCTCGGCAGCGGCCATGCCTTTGAGCTTGAGGTGCGTCGCGCTGCCGGGGCGTATGTCTGTGGTGAAGAAACCTCGCTGCTGGAAAGCCTGGAGGGCAAGCGCGGCCTGGTGCGTTTCAAACCACCATTGCCCGCAATTGAAGGCTTGTTCGGCAAGCCGACCGTGGTCAATAACGTGATTTCCTTTGCCAGTGTGCCGATTATTCTGGATAAAGGCGGCGCTTTTTACCGTGACTACGGTATGGGCCGTTCCCGCGGCACGCTGCCTATTCAGCTGGCAGGCAATATCAAACATGGTGGCCTGGTGGAAAAAGCCTTTGGCGTCACCTTGCGTCAGTTGCTGTATGACTTTGGCGGTGGTTCGGCCACCGGGCGTCCTATCCGGGCGGTGCAGGTTGGCGGCCCGCTGGGTGCCTATTTGCCGGAGTCGCAGTTTGATACGCCACTGGATTACGAAGAGTTTTCCAAATTGTGGGCGGTGCTTGGTCATGGTGGCATTGTGGCGTTTGATGACACCGTGGACATGGCCAAAATGGCCCGCTATGCCTTTGAATTCTGTGCCATTGAGTCCTGCGGCAAATGTACGCCATGCCGCATCGGTTCAACCCGTGGCGTGGAAGTGATGGACAAGATCATGCAAGGCCGCGACCACGCGCAGAACATTGCCCTGGTGCGCGATCTCAGCGACACGATGCTGAATGGTTCGCTCTGCGCACTGGGCGGCATGACGCCATACCCGGTGTTGAGCGCGATCAACCATTTTCCAGAAGATTTCGGCCTTAATAAAAAAGCACAAGCGGCCTGAGCAGTATTTAGGAGATAGCCATGGAACACCAAAAAGATTACGGTACCCCAGCCAGCCATTCCGATCAGCAAGTGACCCTCAATATTGATGGCACTGACGTCACGGTACCTGCTGGCACCTCCATCATGCATGCGGCCATGGTCGCAGGCGTGAGCGTCCCCAAACTCTGCGCGACCGACAGCCTGGACCCATTCGGCTCCTGCCGGTTGTGCCTGGTGGAAATCGAAGGCCGCCGCGGCTATCCTGCTTCGTGCACCACGCCAGTGGATAACGGGCTGAAAGTCCGCACGCAAAGCCCCAAGCTGGCCGATATTCGCCGCGGTGTGATGGAGCTTTACATCTCCGACCACCCGCTGGATTGCCTGACCTGTGCCGCCAATGGTGATTGCGAACTGCAGGACATGGCGGGCGCCGTGGGCCTGCGCGAAGTGCGCTATGGCTACGAAGGCGAAAACCACCTGCGTGCCGAAAAAGACACCTCCAATCCGTATTTCACGTTTGATCCTTCCAAGTGCATCGTCTGTTCACGTTGTGTGCGCGCTTGCGAAGAAACACAGGGCACCTTTGCGTTGACCATTCAAGGCCGTGGCTTTGAGTCCAAAGTCGCTTCCGGCGTGAACAATTTCCTGGAATCTGAATGTGTGTCCTGTGGTGCCTGCGTGCAGGCCTGCCCGACCGCTACCCTGATGGAAAAGTCGGTGATACAGCACGGTCAGCCCGAGCATAGCGTGACGACCACCTGTGCCTACTGTGGCGTTGGCTGCTCGTTTAACGCCGAAATGAAGGGCGAAGAACTGATTCGCATGGTGCCGAACAAGGATGGTGGCGCCAATCATGGACACTCCTGTGTGAAAGGGCGCTTCGCCTGGGGTTACGCCACACACAAGGATCGCATTACAAAACCCATGATCCGCAAGAGCATTACCGATCCGTGGACGGAAGTGTCCTGGGACGAGGCAATTTCCTATGCCGCCAGTGAAATTCAGCGCATTCAGGGCAAGTATGGCAAGGAGTCGGTCGGTGCTATTACCTCTTCGCGTTGCACCAATGAAGAAGTTTATGTCGTGCAAAAGCTGGTGCGTGCCGTGTTCGGCAGCAATAACGTCGATACCTGCGCCCGCGTATGCCATTCACCCACTGGTTATGGCCTCAAGCAAACCCTGGGTGAGTCCGCTGGCACCCAGACCTTTGACTCGGTGATGAAGTCGGACGTCATCATGGTGATTGGTGCCAATCCTACGGATGGTCACCCCGTATTCGGTTCGCAAATGAAGCGCCGCCTGCGTGAGGGCGCCAAGCTGATTGTGGCCGATCCACGGGCGATCGACCTGGTGTCGTCACCCCATGTGAAGGCGGATTACCACCTCAAGCTGCGCCCAGGTACCAATGTGGCGCTGATTTCCGCCATGGCGCATGTGGTCGTCACTGAAGGTCTGGTTGACGAAGAATTCGTAAAGGCCCGCTGCGAGTGGGATTCTTTTGTAATGTGGCGCGACTTTGTCGCCAAGCCAGAAAATTCGCCAGAAGCGCTGGAAAGCGAACTGGGCATCAAGGCTGCTGATTTACGCGCGGCGGCACGCTTGTTTGCCACTGGCGGCAATGCGGCCATCTATTATGGTTTGGGCGTGACCGAGCATAGCCAGGGCTCCACCATGGTGATGGGCATTGCCAACCTGGCCATGGCTACCGGGAATATCGGGCGTGAAGGCGTGGGCGTTAACCCCTTGCGTGGCCAGAACAATGTGCAGGGTTCCTGCGACATGGGCTCTATGCCGCATGAGTTCACAGGCTATCGCCATGTGTCGGACGATGCTACCCGTGCCTTGTTCGAATCCGCCTGGGGTCGTCCGTTGTCGGCTGACCCTGGCTTGCGCATTCCCAATATGCTGGATCAGGCGATTGAAGGCAGCTTCAAGGCGCTGTATTGCAATGGCGAGGATATCGCCCAGTCTGACCCGGATACCCAACACGTCACCCACGCGCTGGAATCCATGGAGTGCGTCATCGTGCAGGATCTGTTCCTGAACGAAACCGCGATGTACGCCCATGTGTTCCTGCCAGGTGCATCTTTCCTGGAGAAGACCGGTACCTTTACCAATGCCGAGCGGCGTATTTCGCCAGTCCGTCGCGTCATGACGCCTAAGAATGGCTATGAGGATTGGGAAATCACCGCCAAGCTGTCCACGGCACTGGGCTACCCCATGCATTACAAGCATGCCTCGGACATTCTGGATGAAATTGCGGCGCTCACGCCCACGTTCGCAGGCGTCAGCTTCAAGAAACTGGACGAACTGGGCAGCGTGCAATGGCCTTGCACCGATGAATTCCCGAATGGCACGCCGACCATGCACATTGACGAATTCGTGCGCGGCAAGGGCAAGTTCTTCATTACGCAATACGTGCCGACTACGGAAAAGGTCAATGCCAAGTATCCATTGATCCTGACCACGGGCCGCATCCTTTCGCAATATAATGTAGGCGCGCAGACACGACGTACCGATAACGTGGCCTGGCATCCTGAGGATATGGTCGAGATTCATCCGCATGATGCTGAAGATCGCGGCATCAGCGAAGGTGACTGGGTGGGGATTGCCAGCCGTGCAGGTGAAACGGTGCTACGCGCCAAGATTACCGAGCGTGTACAGCCTGGCGTTATTTACACCACCTTCCACCATCCGGAATCCGGCGCCAACGTCATCACCACCGATAACTCCGACTGGGCGACAAATTGTCCCGAGTTCAAGGTAACGGCAGTGCAGGTCACCCGTGTTTCACAGCTTTCCGACTGGCAGCGCAGCTATCGGCAGTTCAGTGAAGAGCAGATTGCTTTTGCGCAAAACACAGCTAAAGAGGCGCGGATTGAGTAGAGATGTGTGACTGAAAAATTAGTGAATGCTGAGACCGGGTTGGATATTACCGGTCTCTATCCCGTCAGAAAGTGGCGTGCTGATGGGGAAGGAAGTGGCGTAACCGCCTTGCAGGATCGCGTGGCGGAAGAAATGCCAGTCGCCATGATTTATAACGATATTTCGCATGCGGTGATGCTGGCAACGCCCGATGATCTGGCCGATTTTGCCCTTGGGTTTTCGCTGTGCGAAGGCATTTTGCGTGAGCCCAGTGATCTTTACGGGCTGGATATCGTGCCGCAGGAAAAAGGCGTTGAACTGCGCATGGAGATTGCCAGCGAGTGCTTTGCCAATCTCAAGGAGCGACGTCGCAGCATGGCCGGGCGTACCGGCTGCGGCTTGTGCGGTGCCGAGAGTCTGGAGCAGGCCTTGCGCATCCCCGAAAAAGTGGTGGCATCTGACCTGAAGTTTGATTACCGAGCGATATTGCGGGCGCAGGAAAGCATACAGAAAAGCCAACCCCTGCAAGCGCTGACGGGCGCTACCCATGCCAGTGCCTGGGTAAGTCCGGAAGGCGAGATACGCATGGTGCGCGAAGACGTGGGCAGGCACAACGCGCTTGATAAGCTGATAGGGGCGATTGCGCGCGCCGGGGATGACAGGCGCGGCTTTGTGCTGACGACCAGCCGGGCAAGTTATGAAATGGTGCAAAAAACCGTGACAGCCGGGATCCCCATGCTGGTGGCCATTTCGGCGCCTACTGGCCTCGCGATTCGCGTGGCAGAAAACAGCGGGATTGCACTGGTCGGGTTTACCCGCAGTCACCAGCATGTGGTGTATGCAGGCGCAGAAAAGATTATTTACGGGGATTTTGAAGAGTCGACATGAATATTGAGCATCTGATTACCATGGCCAACCAGATTGGCACGTTTTTTTCTGCATACCCTGATCGCGAGCTGGCAAAAAATGAAATTGTCAGCCATATCAAACGCTTCTGGGCGCATAACATGCGCCAGCAACTGGTCAGCCATGTGAATGAGCAGCAAGGTCAGGGGCTGGATGCGATAGTCACCGATGCTGTACGCCAGCATGTGGGACAACTGGTTTAGCCTGCTTTCCTGCAGTTTGAAATGCGGCGCCCGGCTGTCAGCGAACTTGCTGTCAGCCAACCATGTGTTCCTGTTTCTGCCTTCGTCTGTTTCCGCCAGGTCGGCATGCTAGAATCTGGGCATGCAAAAAAGTCATGTCCTGATCCCGGCAAGTGGCTCTGGTAGCCGCATGCAAGCCTCTCTCCCCAAGCAGTATCTGCCCTTGCTCGGCCAAGCTGTGGTGCTGCGTACCGTGAATCTTTTTCTCGCCAGTCCCTGTATCAGCAGCGTGCATGTGGTGCTGAATCCAGACGATGACATCTGGGCCACGCAGCCCGATTTGCCAAGGTCTGAGCGTTTGCATGTCCATTACCAGGGCGGTGATACGCGCTCGGATTCCGTGCTGAATGGGTTGAGCGCCATGCAAAGCCTGGTGGGTGAGCATGACTGGGTGCTGGTGCATGATGCTGCCCGCCCCATGCTGACACCTCATTTGTTGCAGCGCCTGATCGATGCTGTGCAGCAGGATAGCGTAGGGGGGATACTGGCGATACCTTTGGCCGACACGCTGAAGCGCGCTGACCCCGAGCAGCGGGTGCAGCGCACTGAGTCGCGCGATACGCTGTGGCAGGCGCAGACTCCGCAAATGTTTCCACATGGCTTGTTGAAGCGGGCGCTGGAGCACACCCGACAGCTGCCTGACTATATTCCCACCGACGAAGCACAAGCCGTCGAGGCGCTGGGCCTGAAACCCCTGCTGGTGCAGGGCGAACTGCGCAATCTTAAAATCACCTATCCGCAGGATCTCTGGCTGGCCGAAGCCATTCTGCGGGCTGACCAGACCCAAGGAGAACAAGCATGATACGTATAGGCCATGGCTTTGATGTACATCAACTGATTGAAGGGCGCCGCTGCATTATCGGCGGTGTGGATATTCCGCACAGCAAAGGCCTGCTCGGGCATTCGGATGCCGATGTGCTGCTGCATGCCATTTGCGATGCCATGCTGGGCGCGGCGGCGCTGGGCGATATAGGCAAGCATTTCCCGGATACCGATGTGCGCTACAAGGGCATTGATTCGCGCGAGCTGTTGCGCCACGTGGTCAAGCTCATACGCGCCAAGCACTACGCCATTGTGAATATCGATGCCACCGTCATGGCGCAGGCACCGCGCCTGTCTGCCCATATCGACCAGATGTGCGCCAACATCGCCGAGGACTGTAACTTGCTGCGCGATGCGATCAACGTAAAGGCCACGACTACCGAGAAGCTGGGCTTTGTCGGCCGTGAAGAGGGGATTGCGGCAGAAGCCGTCTGTCTGCTGCAACGCTTCCAGATCTAGTATTCGCGCCATCCGCGATATTGTGATCGCACAATAAAAAACGCCCGGGCATTGCTGTCCGGGCGTTTTTTATTGGCTTTGCCAGCTACTGACTGGCAAAGCTGGGCTTATTGCTCCTTGCGCCAGGGTTTGCTGCGTGCTTCATCCGAGAACGTAGGGAAGAGCAACGGCAGCAACAGCAGGGTGAAGAAGGTGGCTGTTACCAGACCGCCCACAATTACCACGGCAAACGGACGCTGCGTTTCGGAGCCTATGCTGTGCGACAGCGCCGCAGGTAGCAGGCCCAGGCCTGCCATCAGCGCTGTCATCAGGATAGGTCGCAAGCGAGCCACGGCGCCATCCAGCACGGCGTCCTTGACGCTTACACCGTCCAGTATCATGCGCTTGATCTGCTCCACCATGATTACGCCGTTTTGCACCGAGATGCCGGCGAGGGCGATAAAGCCCACCGCAGCGGATACCGACAGATGCAAGCCAGCCAGCCACAAGCCACCCAGGCCGCCAATGAGGGTGAATGGAATCATCATCAGCACCAGCAGCGCATTGCGTACCGATTTGAAGGCGGTAAACAGCAGCACAAAGATCAGCATCAGTGATAAAGGCACAATCACTTCCAGCCGCTGCATGGCGCGTTGCTGGTTCTCAAACTGGCCGCCCCAGGTGATGTTGTAGCCAGGGGGCAATGCCACTTGCGCTTTCACCTTGGCCATGGCTTCTTCTACAAAGCTGCCCTGGTCGCGGTCAATCAGGTTGGCCTTGATCGCCACAATACGGGATACCCCTTCACGGCCCACGCGCGATGCGCCTTGTTTTACCTGAATATCGGCAATCTCGCTCAGGGGAATGCTGCCTGCATTGTTGGGCAGGGCAATCGGCAACTCGGCAATATCATCCACCGCATCGCGATATTCCTCATTCAGACGCAAGGTGACATCAAAGCGGCGATCGCCATCGTAAAAAGTATTGGCGGCATTGCCTGCCAGCGCCGTTTGCACGGTGCTGTTAACGTCGCCCACTTGCAGGCCATAGCGTGCCATGCGGGCGCGGTCCAGCTGAATATCCAGCTCCGAGTTGCCTGAAATGCGGATGGCAGCCACATCGGTTGCACCTCTGATGCCATTCAGTACATCTACCACCTGGTCAGCCTTGGCTTCCAGAATCCCGAGGTCGGGCCCGAAAATCTTGACCGAAATTTCCCCTTTCACGCCAGAGAGCGCTTCTTCCACGCTGTCCTGAATTACTTGCGAGAAGTTGGTGGGAATGCCGGGGATGGTATGTATCTTGGCCGACATATCCTTGATCAGAGCTTCCTTGCTTGAAAACTTCCAGGTGTCCTTGGGCTTCAGGTCAGCCAGGATCTCGATATTGTTCGGGCCCTTGGGGTCGGTGCCATCGTCCGGGCGACCCACATGGCTCACTACCAGATGCACTTCCTCATAGCCCAGCAATATCTTGCGCACATGGCGTTCCACCTCCTTGGTCTTTTCCAGACTGGTGGAAGGCGGCAGGCTGATGGTGAGCCAGATATTGCCTTCATCCAGCCGTGGCAGAAACTCGGACCCCAGCCGCGGTGCCAGCAGCACCGAGATGGCGAGCAGGGCAACGGAAACAATCACCACGCGCTTGCGCATAGTGCCCATGCGTACCAGGAAGTTGCGATAGGCATGCTGCACCTTTTCCAGCCATGGGCTGTGGCTCTCGGCCATGTCTTCACGGCGCATGGTGTAAGACAGCAGGGCCGGTACCAGTGTCAGCGTCAGCAAAATGGCGCCCAGCAAGGCAAAACTCAGGGTAAACGCCATGGGTGAGAAGATTTTGCCCTCCACGCGCTGGAAGGTGAATATAGGCAAGAACGCCAGAATGATGATGAGCTTGGAAAACAGAATAGGGCGGCCCATCTCAATGGCGGTCTGCTTCAGCGTATGGATGCGCCAGCCATAACTGGCCTGCTGCGGGAATTTGTCCAGCTCGGTTACCGCCAGCCGCACCATTAGCGCTTCAACCAGCACCACGGCACTATCGATGATGATGCCGAAGTCCACCGCGCCCAGCGAAATCAGGTTGGCGGATACGCCGCGAATATCCATGATGATGAAGGCGAACAGCAGCGACAGCGGGATCACGCTGGCCACAATCAGCGCCGCACGCCAGTTGCGCAGGAAGACGATGAGGATCGCTACTACCAGCAGGGCACCGACGATGAGGTTTTCTGTGACGGTATGCACGGTGTGGTCGATCAGGCTGGTACGGTCATAGAAGGGGGCAATGCGCACGCCAGGTGGCAGCTTGGCATTCACTTCCTTGGCTTTTTCGCGCAACGCCTCAATCACCTTGGCCGGGTTCTGGCCCTTGTTCATGAGCACAATGCCTTCGATCACGTCATCGCGATCGTTATAGGACACAATGCCGGAGCGGGTCTTGTCGCCAATCACGGCCTGGCCCACATCGCTGACGACAATCGGCCGGCCATCGCGCGAGGTGATCACGGTCTGGCCAATATCATCAATGCTCTTGAACAGGCCGATGCCGCGCACTACCAGCGCTTCGTCGCCGCGATGCATGAGGCCACCGCCGACGTTGCTGCTGTTGTTGCCCAGAGCCTGGTTGACCTGATCAATGCTGATATCAAATTTCTTCAGCAGATATGGATCAAGCCTGACCTGGTATTCCTTGACCGCACCACCAAAGCTGGTGATGTCGGCCACGCCGGGCACGGTGCGCAGCATGGGGATGATCTGCCAATCCTGAATTGCCCGGATTTCCCGTTGCGGCATGTCCTTGGGCGCTTCCACCAGATAGCGGTAGATTTCGCCCACCGCGGTGGTCAGTGGTGCGAGGGTAGGCTGGTAAGCCGCAGGCAAGCCAACGCCCTGCAGGCGCTCCAGCACTTGCTGACGGGCGAAATAGTCATCGGTATGCTCGGAAAAGGTCAGGGTAACTACAGACAGGCCGGTAATGGACACCGAACGCATCTGTATCAGGTGAGGCACGCCGCTCATTTCATGTTCAATCGGCAGCGTGACCACGCGCTCAACTTCTTCCGGGGCCAGTCCGGGCGCCTGGGTGACGATGCCTACGTGCACATCTTCCACGTCGGGGAAGGCCTCAATCGGCAGGTTTTGAACGGCAAAATAGCCAGAAATAATCACGGCCAGGGTGCCCAGCAGCACGAAGACGCGCTGCTGGAGGGAGAAGGTAATCAGTTTTTCCAACATGGTGTGATCGCCTTATTTGCCTGCGGCCAGCTCGGAATTGAGCAGAATGGCTCCCGAGGTCACCACGCGCTCGCCCAGTGCCAGGCCGCTTTTGACGGTGGCAAAGTCGCGGGCTTGGGTTGCAAGCTCCACGCGGCGTTTTTGCAGGTGGCCAGGGGAGGTCTCCACAAACACATAGCTATACAGGCCTTCGGTAATGAGCGCGCTGTTAGGCAGGCGGATGACTTTCTCCTGAGAGCTTTGCAGCGGGGTAATGCGGGCATACATCTCGGGCTTGAGGCGGCCCTTGCCATCTACACTGCAACGCACCTGGATGCGCCGTGTCGCCGGGTCCACCATGCCACCGATGGTCAACACGCGACCGCTGAAGGTTTCGCCAGGATAAGCATCCACCTCAATGGCTAGCGCCTGACCAACGGATACCTTGGACAAGTCACGCTCCGGCAGATCAATCGAGGCCCACAGGGAATTGGGATCGCTGATGATGAACAGCGGGTTGGCGGCGTCTGGCCGTACCTGGCTGCCAGGGTTGATCTGACGATCCACAATCATGCCGTTGATCGGGCTGCGCAAGCTGAAGCTCTCGCCATTCACACTGCCATGGGTACCGAGATTGCTGAGCATGGCGGAGGTGCGGGCGGCTTCTGCCTGTGATTCAGCCATGTCAGCCTGGGTGTTTTCAAATTCCTTGCGCGCGATGACGCCGCCTTCCAGCAAGAGGCGGCTGCGTTCCAGCGCCTGTTTCTTGAGCTGCAGGTCGGCTTGCGCCTTACGGTGGTCTGCCAGGGCGGTGCCCAAATCGGGGGAGTCGAGCACCGCCAGTGCCTGGCCAGATTTCACCGTATCACCCAGCTGCGCGCTGATGCTGACCACGCGGCCGGTGACGGGGGAACTGATGCGTACAGTATGGTTTTCATCAAATGCAATCTTGCCGTTCAATGGCTCGCTGGCAGGTGCGGGAATCGCCGTAACCGCTTCCATTTTCAGGCTGGAGAACTGGCTTGAGCCGGGTTTTAACACGACCTCCTGCGAGGTGGGAGCCGGACTGGCAATGCGCGGCTTGTCGGCGGCAAATCCAGGGGTGGCGACGCTGAGGCAGATCAGGCTGAGAGAAATAATGCTGCGGTTCATGTTACGGAGCTTCCTGTGGTTGGGTGGCTGCCTGCCAGGCGGCCAGGGATTTTGCATAATCGGCGCGCGCATTGGCTGCGTCCAGTTGCAGGGTTCGGTATACACGGCGTGCATCCAGCAGATCGGTCACGCCCATGGCGCCATGCTGATAGGCAAATTCGGCCGCATCAGCCGCTGTCTTGGCTTCTGCCAGCATTTGTTCATCGTAGCGACGTACTTTATCGATGGCGGCATTGAGATCAGCACGTGCGCGCGAGATTTCACCCAGGGCAATCGCCTGGGTTTGTTGCCGGGCTTCTTCGGCAGCTGTCAGGTTGACTTCGGCTCTGGCGATTTCGCCCTGGTACTGATAGTTGGTAAACAAGGGGATGCTGACCGCTGCGCCCACGGTATTGCGACTGTCGTCCGGGTAATGCTCATATTGTACGCCCACGGTAATGTCGCGTGTCTGCAGTGACTCGGCAAGCTTGCGTGCTTCCATGGCCTGGGCGGTGCGCGCGGCAGCGGCCTGAATGTCAGCACGCTGGTCCAGCAAGGTCATATCGGTATTGCCGGTATTCGGTGCATTCGCCAGCGTAGGCCATTCATCGGTCAGATACAGGCTGGTGGCATTTTTTTCCTGCCCGATCATATACGCCAGGATGGCTTGCGCTTTTTCGCGGTCGGCCTGGGCCTGGCGTACATCGTTTTTGGCGCGCAGGGCGTCAACGCGGATACGCGCCACATCGGTGGCCGATATATCGCCTGCCTTGAGACGCAGCTCGGCGGACTGCAATACCTTGTCAAAAATGGCCTGATTTTCCTGCTGCAGGCGTTCGGCCTGCTGTGCCAGGAGGAGATCGTAATAACTGGAGCGCAGATTGAGCGTCTGCTGGCGCATGCTGTCTTGCAGATCAAAGCGCGAGGCCTTGATGGCATCTTCGGCCACGGCGGTACGCAGTTCCCGTTTGCCGCCGCGCTCTATCAACTGGTCAACCCGCACAATGCTGTCCAGGGTTTTATCCTGCAGGCCGCCATTGCCATTGCTGCCATGCAGTTTGAAATTGGTGCTGCTGAGGCTGAGGACGGGGTTGGGTTTCTGACCGGCACTGAGTTTGTCGGCTTGCGAGCCTTCCAGTGCGCGACGGGCAAACAGTACTTCGCGATTATTGGTCTGTAACAGACGCTCGGCCTGAGAGAGGCTGAGGTGTTGCAAGTCGGAGGGTTGTACTTCTGATGTTTCATCCGCATGGGCAAGCGATACCAAGCCCAGCGTGCAAAGCAGCAATACGATGTAGCGGTGTTTCATGGGCACTTTCCTGCAGCTATTCGAAAGGTCAAATTTTGCCACCTCTTTATGAGGGCATGGTGCGCATGCTAAGCACGCAACCTTATGGTTTGCTTACAACCCAAAAATACTTTTTCACAACGTGAAAAATGTGTGATGAGACTAGCTACTCTACTGCGCTTTTGTACCATCGCATAGGGTGAGCTGACGCAGGTTGACGGCCTACTTCAGGCGCTGGCGAGAGGCAGCTGGTTGGCGATTTCGATCAGGTTGGCGTCCGGGTCGCGCAGGTAAATCGACAGGATGCGACCGCTAGCGCCGGTACGCTCTACTGGGCCTTCAATCACCGTTGCTCCGCATGCTTGCACATGCTGCATGACATCAGGCAGTGGGGTGTATGTGATGAAGCAGAGGTCAGCGGAGCCTGGGGTAGGGTGCTCGGCCTTGGGCTCAAACTCATGCTGGTATTGGTGCAGATTGATTTTTTGCGCGCCGAATGCCAGTGCCTGTCTGCCTTGACCGAATGTCACGAGCTGCATGCCGAGCACCTGAGTATAAAAATCGATGGTCGCTTGCATGTCGCGGACGGTGAGTACCAGATGGTCGAGATGGTCAATTTTCATGATGGATTGGGGAAAGGAGGGGTGGAGAATGCAAGCGGCACGTGGCCCGCACTCAAGCCTTGAGCAACACGATCACCGCACCGCTGCCGCCATCGTTGGCACGTGCCTGGGCATAGGCCAGCACTTCATCCTTCTGCATCAGCCAGTTGCGCAGCTTGTGCTTGAGTATGGGTTCGCGGTTACGTGAGCCCAGCCCTTTGCCATGGACGATGCGTACACAGCGTATGCCCTTTTTCTTGCAATCGGCAAGAAACTCGGCGACATAAAGCCGGGCTTCATCCACGACCAGGCCGTGCAGGTCTATGCCTGCCTGCACCACCCAGTGGCCGCGCCGCAGCTTGCTCAGAATGGCGGGGGATTGGCCTTCACGCAGATAGAGCAGCTCTTCGCCGCTCTCCAGTTCGTGGGCGGGGATGTAATGATCGCTGAGCGAGTCGATCAGGGCCTGGCGCTCATCGCGAATGAATTGTTTGGGGATGGGTTTGGGGCGTGGCGGCGTAAAGGTGACCTTGGACGATTGCAGGGGGCGAGCGCCTTTCACTGCCTCGCGAAAGAGCAGCTCGTCGTCGTCCAATGGGTCATCTGCGGGTGTGTCAGTCACGAAAATTTACCAGGTAAGCAACTGAATCAGTTAAACAATAGCCGCTTTTGTGCTCAAGCGGCAATATCACAAACAAAAACGCACGGCAGGGCCAGAGCCTGTTGCCGTGCGCGCATGGTGGCTTGCGCCGCGATGCCTTACTTCAGTTGATCCAGGTAGCGCTCGGCATCCAGGGCGGCCATGCAACCACTGCCTGCACTGGTAACCGCTTGGCGGTAAATATGATCCTGCACATCGCCTGCCGCAAATACGCCAGGCACACTGGTCGCGGTGGCATTGCCATTGCGACCAGCCTTGGTGACGATGTAACCGCCTTCCATTTCCAGCTGACCGGCAAAGATATCGGTGTTGGGCTTGTGACCAATCGCAATGAAAACGCCTTGCAAGGGGATATCCTTGGTGGCGCCGGTTTCATTGTTCTTGATGCGCATGCCGGTCACACCGCTATCATCGCCCAGCACTTCTTCCAGCACGGAATGCAGTTCCAGCACGATCTTGCCTTCCTTCACGCGCTCCATGACCTTGTCCACCAGAATGGCTTCGGCCTTGAACTTGTCGCGTCTATGCACCAGCGTTACTTTGCTGGCGATATTGGCGAGATACAGCGCTTCTTCCACGGCGGTATTGCCACCGCCGATCACGGCCACTTCTTGGTTGCGATAGAAAAAACCGTCACAGGTGGCGCAGGCAGACACGCCCTTGCCAGAGAACTTTTCCTCAGAGGGCAAGCCCAGATACTGTGCCGAAGCGCCGGTAGCAATGATCAGTGCATCACAAGTGTACTCGCCGCTATCGCCGATCAGCCGGATAGGCTTTTCGGTGAGTTTGGCGGTGTGAATGTGATCAAAGATCATTTCTGTATTAAAGCGCTCGGCATGTTTCTGAAAACGCGCCATCAGCTCGGGGCCTTGCACACCATCTGCATCCGCGGGCCAGTTGTCCACCTCGGTGGTGGTCATCAGCTGGCCACCCTGAGCAATCCCCGTGACGAGCACGGGCTTCAGGTTGGCGCGCGCCGCGTAAACGGCTGCTGAGTAGCCCGCAGGGCCAGAGCCCAGAATGAGCAGGTGGGCGTGTTTTGTTGCCATGATGTTAAGACTCCTGAGTACGATTTTTTCTATAGTGTCGATAGTGCGGTAAAGCTTATTTTTCCAGCAGGCTGCGCAGCATCCATGCGGTTTTTTCGTGCAATTGCAGGCGCTGGGTCAGCAGGTCTGCACTGGCTTCGTCCGATGCTTTTTCCACAACAGGGAAAATCGAACGGGCAGTGCGGACTACGGTTTCGTGACCAGCGACCAGTTCGCGGATCATGTCCTGTGCATTGGGCACGCCATCGGTTTCCTTGATGGAAGTCAGCTTGGCGAAGTCCTTGTAAGTGCCAGGTGCATAGACATCCAGCGAGCGAATGCGCTCAGCGACCAGATCTACTGCCAGCCACAGTTCGTTATATTGTTCCTCGAACATCAAATGCAAGGTGCGGAATTGCGGACCTGTGACGTTCCAGTGAAAGAAATGGGTTTTGAGGTAGAGCGTGTAAGTGTCTGCCAGAAAACGGGAGAGGCCTTCAGCAATCTTTTTGCGATCTTTTTCATTGATGCCGATATCCATGAGGTGTATCCATCCTTTTCTTTTGTTGTGGTTAACGTTATGCCAGACAATTTTTATGTATGGTAGGTTCTCGAAATTAATAGTGCAAATTGATTCTGTAAATTTGCCTGATAAGTATCGCTAACCGGCGTGTGAGGAATACAAGCAGTACCAGCCATAACTGATATAATTCGCTGGTTATTTATATAATAACCGTTAATGATTTATTGTTGCTCAACCACTGTCCGGATAGCCTGATCATCTTGTTCTTCCAGAAAAAAAATCTCCCTTTAAACAGCAAGCGCGAGACGCCCCGTACCGAAACACCGGGCATCGTCAAGGAGGCCTGGTGGCTTGGGCTTGTGGTTGTTGGTCTCTACCTCACCATTATTCTCGTGACATACCAGCGCGATGATCCTTCCTGGTCACACACCGCCAGCGATGCCGCGGTGACCCATAACGCAGGCGGTACGGTGGGTGCCTGGCTGTCGGATATTCTGCTTTACCTGTTTGGTTTCTCGGCGTGGTGGCTGGCGGTGTTTGCCTTTTATGCCATCTGGCTGGTGTACTTGCGTCTGGAAGTCGTCGCGGCTACGCGCAAGCCGCTGTTATTGCTTAATTTCATTGGCTTTGGCCTGTTGCTTGTGGCGTCTGCCAGCCTGGAGTCCGGGCATTTGGTGGCTTTGCCCGCGCAATTGCCTTTAGGGCCAGGCGGGATGCTCGGTAGCGTTTTCGATGGATTGTTGCGCGGCATGCTCGGCTTTGCTGGCTCGACCATGGCGTTGCTGCTCATGATGGCGGTGGGCTTCAGCCTGTTTACCGGCTGGTCGTGGATCATGATGACGGAAAAGCTGGGTGGTGCCCTGGAGTGGGCGTATGCCTATGTGCGCAACAAATGGCAGGATAGGCAGGACCGCAAGCTGGGCAAAGTGGCCGAGCAGCTGCGTACCGAATTTGTTGATAACGAGCGCAAGCGCACCGAAGACCGGCCACCTATTCAGATTCAAGCGCCTGCACTGGAAATTCCCAAGAGCGACCGTATTGAAAAAGAGCGCCAGACGCCTTTGTTTGAAACCTTGCCGGATTCTCCCTTGCCACCGCTGCATCTGCTGGATGAACCCAGTGGCGTGGTGGAAGTGCAATCTGCCGAGACTCTTGAATTCACCTCACGTCTGATCGAGCGCAAGTTGATGGACTTCGGCATTGAGGTCAAGGTGATTGCGGCCTTGCCCGGCCCGGTGATTACCCGCTATGAAATCGAGCCTGCTGCTGGCGTCAAAGGCAGCCAGGTAGCCAATCTCTCCAAGGATCTGGCACGCGCCTTGTCCGTGATCAGCGTGCGCGTGGTGGAAACCATCCCCGGCAAAACCTACATGGGCCTGGAGATTCCGAATCCCAAGCGTCAGGTGGTGTTCCTCTCCGAGATTCTCGGCTCGCAGGTGTATGCCGACATGAATTCGCCGCTGGCCATCGCCATGGGCAAGGATATCTCCGGCAAGCCGGTGGTGGCTGATCTTGCCAAGATGCCGCATGTGCTGGTCGCTGGTACGACCGGTTCGGGTAAATCTGTTGCCATCAATGCCATGATCCTGAGCCTGCTGTACAAGGCAGAGCCCAGCAAGGTGCGCCTGATTCTGATTGACCCCAAGATGCTGGAGCTGTCGGTGTATGACGGTATTCCGCATTTGCTGGCCCCGGTGATTACCGACATGCGCCAGGCTGGCAATGCGCTGAACTGGGGCGTGGCCGAAATGGAGCGTCGCTACAAGCTGATGTCGGTGCTGGGCGTGCGTAACCTCGCAGGCTACAACCAGAAAATCCGCGACGCCGCCAAGGATGGCAAGAGCATTCCGCATCCATTTACGCTCACGCCGGATAGCCCCGAGCCGCTGGAAGAGCTGCCGGTCATCGTCGTCATCATCGACGAACTGGCCGATCTGATGATGGTCGTAGGCAAGAAGGTGGAAGAACCGATTGCCCGTCTGGCGCAGAAAGCCCGTGCCTGCGGCATTCACCTGGTAGTTGCAACGCAGCGGCCGTCGGTGGATGTGATCACCGGCCTGATCAAGGCCAATATCCCGACGCGCGTAGCCTTCCAGGTATCCAGCAAGATCGACTCGCGTACCATTCTTGACCAGATGGGCGCCGAAGCCTTGCTGGGGCAGGGCGACATGCTCTACCAGCCACCCGGCACCAGCGATCCGCAGCGCGTGCATGGCGCCTTTGTATCGGATCAGGAAGTGCATCGCGTGGTCGAGCACATCAAGACCCTGGGCGAGCCCAACTATATTGAAGGCATCCTCACCGGTGCCACCGAAGAAGGTGGCGATGTGGGGGATGGCGGCGAAGGTGGCGGCGGTGGTGAAGCCGATCCGTTGTACGATGAAGCCGTGGCGATTGTGCTCAAGTCGCGTCGTGCTTCCATTTCCTCGGTGCAGCGCCAGTTGCGCATAGGCTACAACCGCGCTGCCCGCCTGATTGAAGACATGGAACGTGCGGGCCTGGTCTCTGCCATGCAGAGCAACGGTAACCGTGAAGTTTTAGCCCCTAACAGCCATAGCGAGTAACTGATGCGATCTTTTCTGAATACCATTCTGCTGGCTTTCTCCAGCGCCAGCATGCTGGCCCCCGCTTTGGCACAGGCCGATGGCCCCGAGCGGCTCAAGGCCTTTTACCAGAATACGGTCGGACTCAAGGCGCAATTCAAGCAGACCGTTTCCGATGCACAAGGCCGCAAGGTGCAGGAAGTAACCGGCGATATGCAATTGCAGCGCCCCGGCAAATTTCGCTGGGATTACCAGAAGCCCTATGTGCAAGAGATCGTCGGTGATGGCCAGAAGGTTTGGCTGTATGACCCCGAGCTGAACCAGGTGACTGTGCGCTCGCTGAGCAAAGCCATTGGCTCCAGTCCGGCTGCCATGCTGGCCGGCAGCAAGGAAATGGAAAAAAGCTTTGCCCTGCAGGATGGCGGTAACCAGGGCGGGCTGGAATGGGTGAAGGCGACGCCACGCGAAAAGGAAAGCGGCTTCGAGCAGATCATGATCGGCTTCAAGGGCGACCAGCTGGCGCAGATGGAGTTGCTGGACAGCTTTGGGCACCGCACGCTTATCGAATTCAGCCAGATTGAGCGCAACCCCACGCTGGCCGCGCAAGCGTTCCGCTTCGTGCCGCCTGCCGGTGCGGACGTCGTAGGCGAATAGCCTTTTCCCTGCGGACACTGTTTTGAGCGATCTTTTTCAGCCGAATACCCCCGATGCCCCGTTGGCCGAGCGCTTGCGCCCAGCCACGCTGGATGATGTGGTTGGCCAGAAGCATCTGCTGGGCGAGGGCAAGCCACTGCGGCTGGCGTTTCAGTCCGGCAAGCTGCCTTCGATGATCTTGTGGGGCCCGCCCGGCGTTGGCAAAACCACGCTGGCGCGGCTGATCGCCAATACCGCTGATGCCGAGTTCATCCCCTTGTCGGCGGTGCTTTCCGGCATCAAGGACATTCGCGAAGCCGTGGAGCGCGCCCAGCACACTTTGCAGCAATCCGGCCGCCGCACCATTCTGTTTGTCGATGAGGTGCATCGCTTCAACAAAGGCCAGCAGGACGCATTTTTGCCGTTTGTGGAAAGTGGCCTGATTACCTTTATCGGCGCCACCACCGAAAACCCGTCGTTTGAAGTCAACAGTGCTTTGCTGAGCCGGGCTCGGGTTTTTGTGCTGCAAGCGCTGTCTGAAGCTGACCTTGCCGAGCTGCTGGAGCGTGCCCGTGCCAATATGGCGCCTGACATGGCGCTGAGCGACGAGGTGAAAGAACAGGTGCTGGCCTATGCTGATGGCGATGCGCGCCGCCTGCTCAACTTTGTTGAAGGCTTGTTCAATGCCGCGTTGACCAGTGGTCTGACCGAGATCAACGCCGAGTTTTTGCAAAGCACCATGGCAAGCAAGCTGCGCCGCTTTGATAAGGGCGGCGAAGCGTTTTACGACCAGATATCCGCCTTGCACAAATCGGTGCGCGGCTCCAACCCCGACGCGGCCTTGTACTGGTTTCTGCGCATGATTGATGGCGGAGCTGACCCGCTTTACCTGGGGCGCCGCCTGATCCGCATGGCTGTGGAAGACATCGGCATTGCCGATCCGCGTGCGCAGACCATGACGCTGGAAGCCTGCCAGATATACGAGCGACTGGGCTCGCCCGAGGGCGAGCTGGCGTTGTCTAATGCGGTGATCTACTGCGCCGTGGCGCCCAAGAGCAATGCCGCCTATATGGCCTATAATCAGGCCAAAGCGTTTGTCGCACAGGACAAATCGCGCAATGTGCCCTTGCACCTGCGCAACGCGCCGACCAAGCTGATGAAAGAGCTGGATTACGGCAAGGAATACCGCTACGCGCACAACGAGCCGGATGCCTATGCCGCGGGCGAGCAGTATTTCCCCGATGATCTTGAAGCCATTCAGTTTTACGTGCCCACGCCGCGTGGACTGGAAGGCAAGATTGCCGAAAAACTGGCACGGCTGCGCGAACTGGATGCGCAAGCCCTGCGTGCCCCCAAGAAAAAATAAACTATCAAGCAGAAATAACGATCAGGAAGCCTTATGTTAGACATACAACAATTACGCAATGAACTGGACACCGTGGTGAGCCGTCTGGCGAGCCGTGGCTTTGCGCTGGATACCGCCAGATTTGAAGCGCTGGAGAGTGATCGCAAGCTGGTGCAGACGCGCACGCAGGATTTGCAGGCCAAGCGCAACGCCACTTCCAAGCAGATCGGTATTGCGAAATCCAAGGGCGAAGATGTCAGCAGCATCATGGCCGAAGTGGCCGGGTTGGGTGAACAGCTCAAGGCCGATGAAGAGCGCCTGGGCGTGATTCAGGCTGAATTGCAGCAGTTCCTGCTCAATATCCCCAATCTGCCGCACGCCAGCGTGCCACAAGGCAAGTCAGAAGAAGACAACGTGGAAGTGCGCAAGGTTGGCACGCCACGGAATTTTGATTTCGAGATCAAGGACCACACCGATGTCGGTACGCCGCTGGGGCTGGATTTTGATACCGGTGCCAAGCTGGCGGGTGCGCGCTTCACGCTCATGCGCGGACAGATAGCGCGCCTGCATCGCGCGCTTGCCCAGTTCATGCTGGATACGCAAACCGAGCGCCACGGCTACACCGAGTGCTATACACCATATATTGTGAATGCGGACAGCCTGCGCGGTACCGGCCAGCTGCCCAAATTCGAGGCTGATTTGTTCGCCGCGCAAAAAGGCGGGCAAGAAGGCGAGGGCGAAGCGCTGTACCTGATCCCGACCTCGGAAGTGACCCTGACCAACACCGTGCGCGACGAGATTCTGGCAGCAGAAAGCCTGCCAGTGAAACTGACCGCGCATACGCCATGCTTCCGCTCCGAGGCTGGCTCCTATGGCCGCGACACGCGCGGCATGATACGCCAGCACCAGTTCGACAAAGTGGAAATGGTACAGATCGTGCATCCGGAAAAAAGCTACGAGGCGCTGGAAGAGATGGTCGGTCACGCCGAGCATATTCTGCAGGCGCTGGGCCTGCCGTATCGCGTGGTGTCGTTGTGCACTGGCGACATGGGCTTTGGCGCTGCCAAGACCTATGACCTGGAAGTCTGGCTGCCCGCGCAGAATACCTACCGCGAGATTTCATCCGTATCCAACTGCGAGGCCTTCCAGGCACGCCGTTTGCAAGCGCGTTTCCGCAATGAAGGCGGCAAGCCCGAGCTGGTGCATACCCTGAATGGTTCCGGCCTGGCCGTGGGCCGCACCCTGGTAGCCGTGCTGGAAAACTATCAGCAAGCCGATGGCAGCGTAGTGGTGCCTGAGGTGTTGCGCCCCTACATGGGCGGGCTGGAACGCCTGGGCGCATGAGAGCGGAATGGTGAGCGTGAAAAGCCTGAACTGATGCCGGGCTCACAATTGCGCGCATGACCAGATAAAAAACCACCGGACCCGGTGGTTTTTTTATTGCCTGCTAGTGCTCGTCTTTCTTCTGGTTCAAGGTTTCCAGCAGTGAGATTTGCAGCAGGTAATGCATGCGTACAAACCAGCGGCGCAGAATAATGAACAGCAGGCCCACAATCACCGCCACGGCCAATGTCAGTTTCAGGCTGGGGATCAGCGGCCAGCTCAGCGCCAATAAGAGGATAGTCAGAAAAGCCAGCGAAATCGCTGGTATGCCGCGTGAGATGACGCGCCGGACTTTGTCTGCCTGCGCACTGGCCAGTGTTTGCGTGGCATGGTCAGCCAGCAGCAGGCTGAACGCTTGCAGCTTGCGAAAAGCTGCAATCAGGAAAGGCGCTGAAAGCAGCAGGGTGCTGCCCCAGATCAGGGATTTCTTCAGATCGATTTCCCCAGCCCAGGCGGGCAGGTGCAAGAGCGGGCTCGCCAGCAAATGGCGAGCGGCCACAAATAGCGCCGCCACCAGGCACACATTCACGAATATCTGCAATATCAGCTTGCGGTAGAGGCCTGCCAGCAATGCCCGGTCTTCGGCGTTGCCTTCGCCTTGCAGCCAGCCTTGGTACCAGTCAAAAAAGCGGGCAATTTTGCCCGGTACACGTTGCGTGAGCCGGTTGGAAAGCGGGTCAGCCGCGCGAATCAGATAGGGCGTCAGCAGCGTAGTGACTACCGAGGTGGCCACGGCAATAGGATACAGAAAATGGCTGGTGACATTCAGCGTGAGGCCGAGCGTGGCTATGATGAAGGAGAATTCGCCGATCTGCGCCAGCCCCATGCCCACACGCAATGACGTACGGCCATCGTTGCCTGCCAGCAGCGTGCCGGTGCCGCAGGAGATGATTTTGCCGAGGATGACGGCTGCCGAAATTACCATGATGGGCACGGCGTACTCGACGATGGCGTTAGGGTCCAGCATCAGGCCGATGGTGACGAAAAAGATGGCGCTGAACATATCGCGCACCGGCTCAATCAATCGTTCAATAGCGCGTATCTGCTTGGCTTCGGCCATGATGGCACCAATCATGAAGGCGCCCAGCGCAATGCTGTAATCCATTTTGATCACCAGCAGGCAAAAGCCAAACAGCAGGCCCAATACGCTCACCAGCAGGGTTTCATGCCGCTTGAACGAAGCCACATAATCCAGCAGGCGCGGCACCACCAGAATACCTACCACCAGCGACACCACCATAAACAGCACCAGCTTGCCTATGGTGCCTACGGCCTCACCGGTGCTGACGGTCCCTGTGGCCGCCATGCCGGAGAGCAGGGCGATGATGCCGATGGCGAGAATATCTTCCACGATTAGAATGCCGAAAATGAGCTGCGCGAAGCGCTCCCGCTTCATGCCCAGCTCTTCCAGAGCCTTGACGATAATGGTGGTCGACGAGATCGCCAGCATGGCGCCCAGAAAGATCGAATCCATGACTTTCCAGCCAAAATACTGGCCGATCTCGTAGCCTATGCACACCATCACCACGATCTCGGTAATGGCCGCCACAAACGCCGTGGCGCCGACCTTTTGCAGCTTGCGCAGGTTGAATTCCAGCCCCAGTGAAAACATCAGAAACACGATGCCCAGCTCGGCCAGGGTTTCTACCGTTTCCTGATTATGAATCAGCGGCAAAGGCGGCGTATGCGGCCCGATGATCAGCCCGGCGAGGATGTAGCCCAGCACCACTGGCTGCTTGATGCGCTGGAAGACGACCGTTACAAACCCCGCCACCAGCATGATGACAGCGAGATCCTGTATGAAAGAGAGAGCGTGCATGGTTAGTCTGACTGGTCGAACATTATGGTACGGGTTGGTAGGGCGCGATTCCTGTGGTCATGCCCGCATTCACCAGATTGAAATCCGGCAACACGGGCTGATGCTTGGGCTCGTAGCGCTCCAGAATCTTGTGATAGGTGCGGATGGACTCGACAAACACCACTGGCGCTCCGCCGCTGGCATAGCCGTATTTCAGCGTGGAGTAATGTTCGGCGCGATTAAGCAGGGGCAGGGTTTTTTTCACATCCGCCCAGCTATCCGGGTTCAGCTTCAGGCGCTTGGTCAAAATCCGCGCGTCTTCCAGGTGCGCAAAGCCGATGTTATAAGCGGCCAGCGCCAGCCAGGTGCGGTCCGGTTCGGGGATGCGCTCAGGCAGCATGTCTTTCAGCATCACAATATAGCGTGCGCCACCCAATATGCTTTGCCGCGCATCCAGCCGGTCGGTGACGCCCAGGCGGTCCGCGGTATCTTCCGTCAGCATCATCATGCCGCGCACATTGGTGGGTGAGGTATTGAATCGATCCCAATGCGACTCCTGATAGCTCACCCCTGCCAGCAGCCGCCAATCCAGTCCGGTGATTTCCTGCGCCTGCTTGAACAGCCCCACATATTGCGGCAACACATTACGCGTGCGCACCAGAAAGTTCGTCACGTCCATGGGGTTCAGTCGCTCGCTGTGCCCGTAGTAGCGGTCAATCAGATTGCGCAGCCGTCCGTCTTTTTTGATCTTCTCGATAAAGGCATTGGCCCGCTGGTAAATCCAGGCCTGCCCGCGTTTGGGGAAGGCCCATGCCACCTGTTCCGGCTTGCCCACGCTCATGCCATCCGCCAGATTGGGGTAGTAATTCTTGAGCATATTCGCCAGATGCGAATCCGCCACCGTAAAATCCAGCGAGCCATCCGCCACCTGCTCCATCAGCTCATCCGCACTGGCTCGCTTCAGCTCCTCCCATTGCAGGGCAGGGGCACGCTCTTTCATCTCGCGCAGGCGCTCGGCATAGCTCGTGCCTGCAGGTACCGCAATCCGCTTGCCTATCAGGTCGTTCACCGTCTTAGGCGGCTTGCTTTGGGATTCGTTATAAATGACTTTCTGCTGGGTGTTCTGATAAGGCACACTGAACTTCACCAGATGCTGGCGCAGCTTGGTAATGCTCAAATCCGCCGCCGCAAAGTGCGCCTGCCCCTTCACCAGGGTAGGGATCACCTGCGAAATATTCCCCACCACCAGAAACTTCGCGCTGTACTCCGGCCCCAGATCCTTCATGAACATCTGCACCAGATCATATTCAAACCCCGCGTTCTGGTTCTCGCCATCCACATAATAGGTATTCGGCCCGTTGTGCGTTACCACGATCAATTCTTTGGTAAGCGGCCTATGGGCGGGGCTGTCGCCAGATTGCTCGCAGGCCGAGCAAAGAAGGGCCAGCAGTATGGTCAGGAATATGCGCATCGGCCCAAGTTTCGCCAAGTTTTGGGGGTTTGTCCAGTTGGAAAATTGAGCCAGGAGTCAAAGAGGGAGGTCTGATCCAGATCGAGGATAAGGGGTCTTGCCACGGAGAGGCTATTTTGCAAAGGGAGCGGTTGGTCATGCGGCAGCGCAATGGTGAGCAATCAATGGTGCCATTTTTTGGCACCATGAGGTGCTAAGATTGACCTCTACTTTGAGAGGTCACTTATATGAAGCGTATCCAGTATCATCGCTATGGCGGTCCAGAGGTCATGCGGCTGGAGTCCTTTGTCCCGGATGCGCCGGCGAAGGATGAAGTCGCGATCGCGGTGCATTTTGCGGCCCTTAATCCTATCGACTGGAAGGTTCGCAATGGCGCTATGAAAATCGTGACTGGGAAATCGTTTCCGCGGGCGATGGGCCTCGATCTATCGGGTACCGTTACTGCGGTTGGGGCCGATGTCAGCCGTTTTCGGGTTGGTGACGCGGTGTTCGGTATGGCTCGGTTCAAAGAGGCCGGTGCTTTGGGCGAGGTCGCTATCGCCAAGGAAAATGCGCTGGCGAGAATTCCCGAAGGCATCAGGTTTGAAGAAGCCGTATGTTTGCCAACGGTGGGCGTGGTCGCCTGGAATGCCTTGGTCGACAAAGCGAAAGTGAGGCCGGGGCAGAACGTATTCATCAACGGCTGTGCTGGCGCGGTAGGTCAGGCTGCGGTCCAAATCGCACGCATGTTCGGCGCTCGCGTTTCCGGAAGCTGTAGCGCAGACTCGATCGACACGGCCCGCTTGCTCGGAGTGAGTGACGTCTACGACTATGCCAAGACCGACTTGGCAACGCTTCAGGGGGCCTATGATATTGTTTTCGATGCCGCGGGTACGATCCCGACTTCCGTTGGCATTCGAATGCTGCGCAAGAAGGGGACATTCGCGACCGTCGAACCAACACCCATGAGGTTTCTTCGCGCTTTGTTTGACCGGCGTTTGAAGCCGGTCGTCGGCACGCCGCGTGCGGATGTGCTCGAAAGCCTGGGCAGCGCCGTTGCCTCAAACGCGCTGACTCTTAAGATTGCCGACATCGTGCCGCTGGCTAAAGCTATCGACTTGATTGCATCTGTTGAAGGCGGGCGACGCTTGCGCGGCAAGGCATTGGTTACGATGGAGTAATGATGTCCCGTAGCCAACGTTTGCTGGATCTGATTCAGATTTTGCGTCGACATCGCGGCGTGGTTTCAGGCGCGGTACTCGCACGTGAGGCCGGAGTATCCCTGCGTACCATCCGACGGGATATTGTGACATTGCAAGCCATGGGGGCGGATATCGCTTCCGAAGCCGGGGTGGGCTACGCGCTTCGTCCCGGGTTCGTGCTTCCTCCACTCGTGTTCACCCATGAGGAATTACAGGCCTTGATGCTCGGGGCTGAATGGGTGGGCCAGCAGACCGATGTCGTGTTAGCAGCCGCAAGTCGAAACGCAATAGCGAAAATAGCAGGAGTCCTGCCGCCGCATCTGTTACATGGGCTCGACAACACGAGCGTTTACATCAAGGAAGCCAATCAAGCTTCGAGCTCCAGGTTTGATCTCGCACAATGTCGGCTGGCAATCCGTGAACAGCGCAAAATGCGAATTCTTGTACGCGATGACAATGGAGCCATCCTGGAGCGGATCGTCTGGCCGGTTATGCTGGGATTCGAAGGGGTTGAACACAGTTTCGCTGCTTGGTGCGAACACGATCAGGCTTATAGAGTATTTGCGGCAGATCGAATGGTGGAAGCGAAAGTGCTTGACGAGCGATATCTCGGGAATCGCCGACAAATGGTAAAAGAATGGCTAGCGATAGCGGCGACCATCTGCGGTAAGGCGAGCTCTGAACAATCACGTGACCAGTCTGACGGTCATTCTGATGCTCATTTTCGCGATGACGAGAACACGCAATCGCGTGGGGGAGCGGATTCAGATTTAGGATAAATAAAGCTTAACAACTGGCCGGTCTTGCTAAGATTAAGTCTGTACTGAAGCTTAATGTAAAAACCGCTATAAACGTGCCTGGTAATCCAATAATGCCTCACTTGGAAGTAACTATCTCCTTATTAAGATGTGAGTTCATGCTCATCCGCTTATCAGATGCCGCTATTTGAACTTGAGGAATTTCAACTTGGCGCATGATTGTCGGCGCAATAAATTCCGAAGCTGTAATGGTGAGGTGACCGTAGTCCCATGAAGTCATCCCGGTCTTAGGATCGTTGCCTAAATAAGTAAGGCATCCACTGTCGTTGCAAAATATATCAAACATGGAAATGTATACCACCCCGGCAGGAAGTACCTTACTTTTCATGATGGTATCTGTAGATTTAATATCTTCATTGAGGTTTTCTAGTGTGCGGCTATTAGCACTTGCCCATAAATTTTTTGCATAGTATCGATTCAGCAGTTGGTTCCACTGCGGTACTGGACCCACGATAACAATTTTCTTTGCGCCATTCTTTTTCAGATAATCGACAATAAGATTCCAGTCCGAATTCTCGTGATCACGACGTTGTGCAAGGATGACCGTTTCTGGGTGAGCAGTTTTGATCTTCTCCATCGTCACCAGATTAGCTCTGTCGCAGGCTGTTAAATGATCTGAATCACTCGAGCCGGTAATTACTTTTGGTGCGCACCCAAAGCTTGCAATTTGGAGGAGATCGGTCTCTTTATCGAGATTTCTTCTCAGCCCCGGTAAAAGCTGCTGAGCATGGGAGTCGCCCCAGACAAATATTGTTCTGTCCTTTGTTCGGGTATAGCAGCTCTTGGAGATATCAGGGTTAAAAACCTTGCTGTCCTTTATTAAGCTGCAATCAAATCGATATTCGTCTTTTATATTTTGGGTGGTTTGATAGCTGGCAAAATACTCAAGGAATTCTTCTTGCTGATGATGCTCATTGCCACGTTGATTGATGGAAAAAACGGCTATGGCTAGGAATATTAATGAGCCAAGCAAAAACCATGGTTTGCTTTGAACTTGGACACGAAATCTTAACGGTAGCTCAACAAAACGGTATGTTCCCCAGGCTAGGACAACCGAAAGCATCAGTGCAGCTACTTTCGCAATTCTTGAGGGCTCCCCTAGTTCGATATGCATCATCGAAAGAATAGGCCAATGCCATAAATAGAGCGGATAGCTGATGAGTCCAAAAAATAAGAATAGAGGGTTGCCAAGTAATCCCCTCAAAACACTAGACTCGGAGCCAAGTGCAATGATGGCCACAGCGAGGGTGACCGGTATTATTGCGATCCAGCCAGGGAAAACCATATCCGAGCGTATCAAAAAAAGACTTGCGAACAGAAGGCCTAGCGTTATTACACTGATAGATTCTCTCCCTAAGGGCGAGATTCCTTTCAGAAACTTCAGGTTTGTATATTTTGATTGAAAGCACGCAAGCAGTGCTCCAGCCCCAAGCTCCCAGAAACGCATTACGGGTAAATAAAAGGCTGCGGTCTTATTCGTGTATGAATAGTGCAGGCAAGCTACGAATGAAATGAGCAGGATGGGCAGTATGACTGACAATATTCCATGTTTTGTCCTGCAAAAAATAAACAGTACCAACGGCCAAACGATATAAAACTGCTCTTCAACGCCTAAAGACCATAGATGCAATAGCGGGGTGGTTTCTGCGGAAGCAGAAAAATAATCGCTGTGGAAATAAAGGAAAATATTGGCAAAGAAAGCAGCCCCTGCAGCGAGACTATTTTTAAAGGAGTCAAATTCGTTGCTGAAGAGATAGTGGTGGGCCAATAATGAAGTTGCTGCCAGAACCAGAATCAGGGCAGGAAATATTCTATTAATTCGGCGCTTGTAGAAATCCAGAATACTGAATTTGCCACGGTTGAGCTGGGTGAGAATGATAGATGAGATGAGGTAGCCAGAAATAACAAAAAAAATATCGACGCCGATGAATCCGCCAGGGAACATCATGGGAAAGGCGTGAAACAATAGAACGTACCCGACCGCAACCGCCCTCAAACCATCAATATGCGGCATATAATTATCCGCTTGATGCGCTTCCCCAAAAAATAAACTTCTTAATGTGGCGCTCATACGAATTCCCCATTGCTTCCCAAAAAACGACAGTTTGTCAGTTATTTTTATTTTCGATGATCCAGTTTATTTTATTTACCCCTTGAAGCCCATAGGCTGTTTGGATCATATCCAGGTGCCAGTCTTCCTGGGCTGATAGGAGATGGGAGTGATGGGGTGTCTTAGTTGAGTTTATTGCGGGGCAGCAAGGTTGAGCGCTACTCTTTGCAAGATTCATGATTGAATTTTGCAAACTAAACCCTGTTTTGCAAACTAATTGCTGAAAGTGGAAATTGCTTGGAGCCTTGTTGCTGGCGGAGAGGGAGGGATTCGAACCCTCGATACGCTTGCACGTATGCCTGATTTCGAGTCAGGTACATTCAACCACTCTGCCACCTCTCCGCGACTCGGTTGCTGGATTGCCCAGCTAATGAGGGCGCTATTCTACCATTATCGGCTTTTGATGCTGTACTTTTTGTGGGGGATTTTTGCTTGCGGCCTTGGCAGTGGCTGTAGCTGAAACACCCCTCTGCCATTCATCACGTCACTATCTTATTCACCAGTGCCGCGATCAGGCCAACTTGAGCAATGTGTGCGTGTCGTGCAGCTTGGCGGGCATGGTGTTGCGGGTGTGGTATACCTCGCGGCTGCTTTGGTAGGTGTGAAAACCATCGCGTATGCACATCTCGATGTTGTGTATCGAGCTTAAGCAATCGATATGGTGCTGGGCGTTGGCGGCTGGGTTGATGCCGATGTATTTGTCCAGCACGACGCCTTGATGATGCAGTAGCAGGTTGAAAGCCACGAGAGTGCTTTGCTTGAAATACAGCACAAAGCGCGTTTGCTCAGGCATGAGGCCGGCGACGTATTCAAAGAATTTTTTGGTCAGCAGCTCGGATTGCGCCTGTTGGCCGGCGTGGGATTCGAGGTACAGGTTGTAGATTTCGTCCAGGTGCGGCGGGATGCCTTGGTGCTCTTCAATGCGAATGTCGCGGGCTGCGCTGAGTTTTTGCTCGATGTCCGTGCGCAGATTTGTGCTCAGGCTGGCCAGGTAGTCTTGCACGGAGCCATGCGTAATCTTGTTGATGGCGAGTGGCATGCTGGGCAGGGCGTTGTAACCCAGCTCTTTGAGCACCGGGCCGTATAACTGGTAATCCGCGTCTTTGACATCCTTGAAAGCGATCAGGGTGGCGTTTTCTTTTTTGGCGATGGTGGCCAGCGTGCGATTCAGCACCTGAATCAGTGCAGGATCGAAAGGGTACTCGCGGCTGATGGCGAGCTTGCAGGAGTCGGTGACCGGCGAGCCTACGCACAGCATCTTGATGGTCATAAGGCTGGGCAGTTGCTCTTTTACCTGCGTGAGGATGTTTTGCATGGTGCCTTTGAGGCTGCTTTCGAGCGCGTATTGCGTGACGAAGTAGGGCGCGATGCAGAGCAGCACCTGGTTTTTGCGAATGCCGATATAGCCGGTTTTAAAACCGGGGGTGTGGCCGGTATCAAAGGCGAGATGCAGGCGATAACCTTCAATGTCGTCCTGCAGCAGTGCTTTCCAGTTTTCTTCGAGGAATTTGGCGGCGCTGAAGCCGGTTTCGACTTCAAAGGCGGCAAGGGTGTCGGGCTGGTAGTGGCTTAAATCAGGTTGCATGGCGTTAGCTCTTTTTCAGGATGATGACGCCACCGGTGCCGCCAAAAGCAAACGAATTGCTCATGGCGTACCGCACGTGCTGCGGGGTGGCGTGGTTGGCAACATAGTGGAGGTCACACTCGGGGTCAGGCTGTTGCAGGTGCATGGTGGGCGGCAGCAATTGCGCTTGCAGGGCCAGCGTGGTGGCCACCAGCTCAACCGCACCGGCGGCGCCCATGAGGTGACCATGCATGGACTTGGTGGAGCTGATGGCGAGTTGGTAAGCATGGGGGCCGAATACCTGCTTGATGGCGGCGGTTTCGGTGGCATCATTCAGTGGTGTGCCCGTGCCATGCGCATTGATGTAGTCAATCTGCTCGGGGGCCAGACCGGCATTATCCAGCGCAGCCTGCATGGCGCGTGCTTGTCCGGCGATGGAGGGCTGCGTGATATGGCTGGCATCGTTGGCAGTGCCGTAACCTGCGATTTCGGCATGGATGGTGGCGCCGCGGGCCATGGCGGAGTCGTAGCTTTCCAGCAAAAACATGGCGCAGCCTTCGCCCAGCACCAGTCCGTTGCGGTCAGCCGAGAATGGTTTGCAGGAGGCGGCCGGGTTTTGCTCATCTACCTTTGCCAGCGTGCGCAATGCTTCCCAGGCTTTGATGGTGCCGAAGGTGAGCAGCGCTTCGCTACCGCCGGCCAGCATGTAATCGCAGTGTCCGTAGGCTATCTGGCGGCTCGCTTCACCAATGGCAATGGCAGAGGATGAGCACGCGGTGGTGTAGGTGAGGTTGGGGCCGCCCAGGCTGTAATGCATGGCAATGTGCGAGGCGGCGGCGTTGTTCATCGCCATCAGCACGGTAAACGGTTTGAGGCGGCTTTGGCCTTCTTTAAAAAGCCGGTGGTAGCCTTCTTCGGTGGAGGCGGCGCCGCCCATGCCGGTGCCGAGATAGCAGCCGGTTTTGTTGGTGTCCATGCTGTCAGCGTCCAACCCGGCATTGTCCAGTGCCTGCTGGGCGGCATAGAGCGCAAACTGGCTCACCCGATCCAGCACCGCCAGCTCTTTTTTGGAAAAGTGCTGGGTGCCATCGAAGTCGGCACTGGCGGCGATGTTGATTTCCAGCTGATCGCTGAAGTCGGTCTCCAGACGTTTGATGCCGGATACGCCCTGCATCAGGTTAAGCCCAAACTCTTCCACGGTATTGCCCAGCGGCGAGACGATGCCCATGCCGGTAATGACGACGCGACGCGTGTTTGCCATGATGTTTACTTCTGCACCTGCAGGCTGGGCGCTTGTTCCTGCAGCAGCTGGTCCAGCAGGTTTGCGACATCCTGCACGGTCTTGATTTCTTCTTTGGGCGTGGGCACCTTGATGCCGAATGTATCTTCTGCCTCAAAAATGATGTCAAAGGTGTCGAGCGAATCCAGCCCGATCTCGGTTAGCACGCTATCCGGTGTAATCGTCGCTTTGTCGATTTCCAGTTTCTCTGCAATCAGCGTTCTGACGGTTTCAAAGGTGTTTTCCATGAGACTACTCCTGTGTTCAGTGAGCGAGGGCAAGGCAAAACTCGGCGCTGCGCTTGGCAATGTCGTCTTTGCGTTTATCCAGGGTTAATACGTGATAGGTGTCGCTGATATACATGGTCTGGATATCACGCGAGCCCAGGCGCTTTTCGACGTAATGGGCGTTTTTGATGCTCGCCATGTCGTCTTCCGTGGAGTGGACGATCAGCACTGGCGATACCACATCCGCCAGCTGTTTCTTGGCCTGGCGGATCAGGCGTACGCTTTCCAGAATCACCGTGGCGGGCGTTTTGAAATAACCGATCTTCTCGGAAGCCTGGGCATCCTTGTTATCCAGAATCGCCGCGACCAGCGCCCGGGTGCGTTCACACTTGATGCCGTAGGGCGCGGTTTCTTCCCAATGCACGAAGTATTTGAGCGGGGTATACAAAACGATAGGCAGCAGGAAGCGTTGTTTGAATGGCGGCATGTTCCAGCCGTCATAAAACAGCGTGACCGATAGCAGAATGACGCCCGCCACCGCTTCCTTATAACGCGCTGCCACCATGAGGGCGATCAGCGCCCCCATGGAAAGCCCGGCGATAAACACCTTGCGATAACGTTTGCGCATTTCCAGAAACACCTGCTCGATCGAACTCACCCAATCCTGCCAGGTGGTGGCGGTCAGGGTTTTGATCGAAGCGCAGTGCCCGGCCAGCACCGGGCAAACGGTGGTGAGGCCCTTGCGGGCGAGCACTTTGCCATAATGTTTCATCTCGGCCGGGGTGCCGGTGAGGCCGTGCACCAGCAGCACGGCATCTTGTCCCTTGCCTTCGATAAAGCCGTTTTCACCAATCAGCTGTTCCAGACTCATGCGGCTTGCCCTTGTTTGGCATGTGTCTGGAGGCGGGGCATGATGGCTTGCATGTGGAGAGTGGCTTGCAATTACTCGGCTCCGCAACGATGCAATAACTGCTCAAACAGCTTAATGCCGAGGTCGATTTCTTCTTCCGAAATCATGAGCGATGGCGCCAGCGTGATGACGTTTTTCTCGTAGCCGCCAATATCCAGCACCAGGCCATAGCGCTTGCCATCGACCATCAAGTCGCCCTTGAGACCTTCGTTGAACATGCGGTCGGCAAGTGCGCGACTGGCGGTAAAGCCATCTTTCTCACACAGCTCGATACGCAGTGCCAGGCCCAGGCCGCTGACATCGCCGACCACTTTCCAGCGCGACTTGAGTTCGTGCAGGCGCTTGAGGAAATAGGCGCCGCGTTGCCGAACATGCGGCTCAAAGTCAGCCTCCTGCGTCATCTTCAAGACTTCCAGCGCCACCGATGTGCCGAGCGGATTGGAAGCAAATGTGGAGTGGGTGGAGCCGGGCGGGAATTTCTCCGGGGAGATCAATTCCTCACGCGCCCAGATGCCGGAGAGTGGATTCAGGCCATTGGTAATGGCTTTGCCGAAGACGAAAATGTCAGGAACGATGTCGAAGTTTTCCCACGACCAAAGCTTGCCGGTGCGATAGACACCCATCTGAATTTCATCGGCTACCAGCAGCACATTGCGTTTCTTCAGCGATTCCTGCAGCTTTTTCATGTAGCCCTCAGGCGGGATGATGTAGCCGCCTGTGCCTTGCATGGGCTCGATGTAAAAAGCGCCAAATTCGCACTGCTTGGCTTTTTCATCCCACACCGACTGGTATTCGGTATCAAACAGTTTTTCAAATTCCTTGTGGCAATAGGTATCGCAAGTTTCCACTTTCAGGTCATACGGGCAGCGGAAACAGTATGGGTATGGAACAAAGTGCGCGCGGTCGGCAAAGTTGCCGAAGCGACGGCGATAACGGTAGCTGGAAGTAATGGCCGAAGCGCCCAGGGTGCGGCCGTGATAGCCGCCCATGAAGGCAAACTGGTGGGTTTTGCCGGTATGGTTGCGCACGACCTTGAGCGAATCTTCAATCGCCTGCGCACCGCCCACATTGAAATGCACCCGGCCTTTGACGCCGTATTTGTCTTCCATGTACTTGCATACGATCTCGGCAAGCTCGACTTTCTCGCGGTGCAGGTACTGGCTGGCGAGCTGAGGCAGCGTATCAATCTGCTTTTTCAGCGTGTCGGCAATGCGCTTGTTCTTGTAGCCAAAGTTGACGGCGGAATACCACATCTGCCAGTCCAGATAGGGCGTGCCGTGCTCATCAAACAAAAAGCTGCCGTCACAGCCTTCGAACACTTTGGGTGGGTCGGCATAATTGACGGTATCCCCGTGAGAGCAGTACTTGCTGTTTTTATCCAGGATTTCGATGATCTTGGTTTCCATAGTGGCCGTGGTTATCCTTTAACGTGAATAGCGGTTGGGAATGTGTTGTGCTCCAGCGGCCAGGTGCGTATGGCCTCCAGAACATCCTTGAAGGTAGAAAAGGGGTGGTAGGCGATATCCTGCTGCTCGCAGTAATCAATCAGCTTGCCTTTGGCGAAGACCACATCGGCTTGTCGCGCAATGCAGGCATCCGATTTGCCATCGCCAATCAGAATCACCGGCCCCCCCGAGATGGCGGACTGCTCACGGGCAATGACACATTTGCAATTGCCGTTGCCGCCCTGGCAATCGGCCCGGCGGTTGGGAAAGCTGATGGCGATGCCTTCAGGCGTGAAATCAAGGCGATTTGAAAAAATCTGGACAGCTGGAAAACCTGAATGCCGGAACGCCATGTGGATGGCATGATCGACACCATCACTGGCGACAATCACCTCACCAAAGCGAGAGGCATACTCATAAAAAGGCACAAAGCCCTGATCCAGCTCGATCTGCCGGAAAAAAGCATCCAGTGCATCGCGGTCACCGCGCACCATGCCAATCTGTCGTGACATGCACTCCACGGCATCTATTTCCCCACGTAACCACGATTGCTCGATCTCCTCCCAGCTGGCGGGAGCAAACTTTTCCAGCAAAGCATCGATCGTGTCTTTCTTGGAGATCGTGCCGTCAAAATCCACAATAAACAGCATTATTAAAAAGTCCATGTTGGTGAGCGGTATACGTAGGCTAAGCTTTGCTATGGTTGCCTTCCATCGCCATCCTGATGATTTAAATGAATTTTTTTCATTTGGTGCACAATGATCAGGGTTTGCTATGGAGGCTAGTTTGCCGTGGTATGCTTACTCAACCCTTACGAGCGACGAGGGTTAATTAATCCTCGGAGGATGTAATTTTTAATCACACGATATGGCGCTAGCGCATGTGCGCCTATATCCCTTAAGGGCAGACCAAGGTTTCCAGGGAGAAATAAATTTGTAAAATAACCATTAATAATTAGGCGGTTAATGTGATTCTGAGGGCTGTCTTTTCAACCGGGCTTTGAGGCCGGATACACTAAGGTTTTTTACACGCAGGATAGGTATGAAGGGTATGAGAGTATTAGGGTGGAATTTGGCAGTTGCTGTAATGACCATACTGATGGTCGGCGTTAACTCAGTACACGCAGCCGACTGGGAGTCCATCAGCAAAGCCGAGGGTAGCGAGCTGTGGGTGGATACGGATTCGTATGCGGATGACGATGTGTATTCGTCGATCTGGACCAAGACCTTGTACAAGCCAGCTTTGGCATTGCCTGGTGCTGCGGCAGGGGTTAAGTATGTGGAAAAGCGAGCGCGATTTGAGTTTGATTGTGTGAAGCATGCCTTTCGCTTGCGCGAGTTCATGTACTACGGTGCCAAGGGCGAGCTCTTGAGCAAGGGCAAGGGTGAGGATGCATTTGTGCCGGTGGCGCCGCAATCGGCGGGGTACAAGGTGGGCACGTTGACATGCCAGGTGAGGCGCATGGTTCGGCCTTGAGCATAAAGGCTGAAACAGCCCTTATGTGGCACGTGGTTTACATCAGGAGGCGGAGGTCGTGTGCCATCATGGCTGGCGATGCGCCGTAGTTGAAGTAGAGTCTTATCTTGCCTTGTTTATCATAGACATAGGTGCCAGCGCTATGGTCTATGCTGTAGTTGCCGCGCGCATCAGGTGGTTGCTTGCTGGCGCTGATCTTGAAGTGGTGGGCGGTTCCGGCGATCTCGGCTTCAGTTCCATATAAGCCTATAAAGCGCGGGTCAAAATATGGGACATAGTTGGCCAGTACATCTGGCGTGTCACGCGCCGGGTCCAGTGTCACAAACAGCACTTGGACCTGGTCGGCATCCTTGCCCAGCAGTTTCATGGTCTGTGCCATGTCCGACATGGTGGTGGGGCAGACATCCGGGCAGTGGGTATACCCAAAAAACAGCACTATGACCTTGCCTTTGAAGTCCTGAAGGCTGGCAGGTTTGCCGTGATGGTCAGTTAAATGGAGGCCGGATGCAAAGTCGGCGCCCGTGATATCCGTCGCCTCAAAGGCTTCTTTCGGCTGTGGTTTGCATGCACTCAGGCATGCCAGCATTAAGCACAGCATCAGGGCTCTGACCATCGGCAACTTCCTCAACACAGGTAATTTACCATTCTAGCATCCAGTAATGATCGAGCATCAGCGCGGCAAACAGCAGCGTCAGATAGGTGATCGAATAACGGAACGTACGCTTGGCAAGTGCATCCGAGTAATCCGCATACAGCGCCACCACATACACCATGAACACCAGATTGAGCACCAGCGCCGAGATGAGGTAGATCAGGTGGCTCATACCCATGCTGTAGGGGATGAAGGTGATGGTGACCAGGATGATGGTGTAAAGCACGATATGCAGCAGGGTGAATTGCACCCCATGCGTGACTGGCAGCATGGGAATGCCTACCTTGGCGTACTCTTCGCGGCGATACAGCGCCAGTGCCCAGAAGTGCGGGGGCGTCCAGGCAAAGATAATCAGGAACATGATAAGCGCTTCATGCGAGACCACATTGTTAATGGCGGCCCAGCCCAGAATCGGCGGCATGGCGCCAGATGCACCGCCGATGACAATGTTGAGTGGCGTGGCGGGCTTGAGAAACACGGTATAGATCACGGCGTAACCGAGTAATGTGCCGAAGGTCAGCCACATGGTCAGCGGGTTCACCATGGCATATAGCAGGCTCAGTCCGGCGAAACCCAGCAAGGTGGCCAATACCAGAGTTTGCCGCGTGCTGACCTGACCGGTGGGCAGTGGTCGGTGTCGGGTGCGGGCCATGCGGGCGTCGATCTTTTGCTCAATGATGCAATTAAAGGCCGCCGCAGCGCCAGATGTCATGGCGATACCGAGTGTGGCGGCAATGAGTATATCCAGCGGTGGCAGATGCGGTGTGGCCATGAACATGCCTATCATGGCGGTGAACACAATCAGCGCACTCACGCGCGGCTTGCACATCATGAAGAAGCTTCGCAGGCTGACGCGGATTTCCTGGATATTCAATGCGATAGCATGGGCCATGTCATGTCTCCTCAGGCTGTTTGAGTGGGGTGATGGTGGAATTGAGCACAACCAGCGTGCTTAACAGCAAAGCCGCAAATACGTTATGGCTGACGGCCAGCACCAAGGGCAGCCGCAGCAATACATTGGCAATACCCAGGCTGATCTGGCAGACCAGCAAAAGCAGCAGCACCAGCGCGATGTTTGTCAGCGTGCCTTTATTCAGCAGGCTGAGTGCCAGCGTGCCGCAAACAATCAGCGTAAGCAGGGCGCCCAGGCGGTGTGTCCACTGGATGGTCACCAGTGCATCCGCTGACAATGCGCTGCCATCCGGCCCCTGGCCGAGCTCGCGCAATACATGGTAGGCATCTGCATAGTTGAGTGTGGGTATCCAGCTGCCCTGGCAAGCAGGGAAATCCGTACACGCCAGCGCGGCATAGTTGGCGCTGGTCCAGCCGCCGAGAATGATCTGCAGCAACACCACGATTAGTGCAATCCTGATCCAGACGTGATGCGTGGATGTGACTTGCGAACTGGCGATGCGCCCCCAATGCCGGTGTGCCATCCATACCAGCAGTGCGAGGGTCAACATGCCACCCAGCAAATGCGCAGATACTACCGCTGGCTTCAGCAGCAAGGTCACGGTCCACATGCCCAGCATGGCTTGCAGCGCTACCAGGGCAGTCGTCAAGGTGGGTAGCCAGGGCGAGATTGCCAAATAAAGTCGGCCGCGCCAGCCCAGCACGCACAGCGCCAATATCACCAGCCCCAACGTGCCTGCCAGGTAGCGATGCAGCATTTCTTTCCAGGCCTTGTGCTGTTCCAGCGGCTTGTCCGGATAGGCGCTGGCGGCTGCCGCGACATCGGCCGGGTGTTGCGGCACGCTTAATTGCCCATAGCAGCCAGGCCAGTCCGGGCAGCCCAGCCCGGCATCTGACAGCCGAACGTAGGCGCCGAGGCCAACCACGGTGAGCGCCAGCAGCGGAGCCAGCAATATCAGGCGTTTAAACCAAAGCGCGGCGGCCATGCTTTACCCCGCCCAGGCATAGTTGAGCAAGCGGGCGATATCGGCCCGAATATCCCCAGGCGCCAGGCTTGCGGGGAAATACATCATCAGGTTCGCCAGCGGGTCCACCAGGTAAATGGTGTTGTTATCAGTGACTGGCGACTCATGAGTTGCTAATGGGTCTCCCGCGATCTGGAAGTGCTGCGCGTAAGCCTGAACTTCGCTGGAAGGCGCGTGCAGAATGATCAGGTCGGGGTAGCGTTCCTGCATCGTCTGCAGATGGGTGTCGCTGGAAATCAGGATGCGCTGCACCCTACCCATGTTTTTATCCATGGAAACATGTATTTGCCGCATGAGATGCAAGCGCTCTTCGCATGCCTCGCGGCATGGCCCGGTAACGTAGACCATGCTCCATTTGTCGCGCCACAGATTGGCTGGCACGGCAGCCCCGCGCATATCCTCTATGCCAGCAGGGGGCGGCAACAGTTTCAATGGCGAGACCAGGGTGCCATGGCTACGACCATTCGGATGCCAGTCCAAGCCATACATGGCGGCCACCACCAGCAGCGGCAGGGCAAAAAACACCAGCATCCCAAGCAGCATCTTGCGGCCTTGGGGCCACGATGAGGCGGGGCCGGTGGCAGCAGGGGATAAGGAAGAATCGAGCGAAGACTTGGCCATGGTCATGAGGCTGGTTTTTCTTGTGGTGGGGTTGGTGAATTGGCGGGCACAATACTGAGATAAACATAAATGGCCAAGGCTGCAAATGCAAAGCCAAGCCATTGATAGGCATAACTTAAATGCATGCCAATGCGCTCTGCCGGTTGCGGCCAGTCGCGGTCAAATCCACCGGCCTGGCTATCGGCATCAAGCCGGACGATGACGGGGTTGATGGCAAACGGTACCAGGGCGGCGTAGCGTTGCATGTCCATGTTTTGCCACACGGCATCCCAGTGTTTGGGATCGCTTTTTCCCAGCGTGTAATAGCGGGTGGACGGCACCCATACTTGCCCGGTGACGCGTTGCGGCCCGGTGGGCGTGGTTATGGTTGGCAATTCACGATGCTCGGGCATGGCTGGCACCCAGCCGCGGTTTACCAGCACGTATTGCTGAGTATTGTGTATGCGTAATGGCGTGATGACATGGTAGCCCGCCAGTTCATGGCTGACCTGATTGTCCAGGAATACCTGGTAGCGCGGCTCGTATTCACCTTCAACGGTAACGCGGCGATAACGCCAGGCCTCGGCGTTATTCAACTGCATGGGCAGAGGGCTGGGCTCGGCATGAAGGTATTGTGAGTACAAGGCCTGCAATGCCTGTTTTTGCTGGGCTTTATCGTATTGCCACAGGCCAAGTTTGATGCATATCGCCATGCAGAAAAGAGTGATCAATGCGCCGGGAATGCGCGGAGAAAAACGATAACGCTGCCTTGTTTTTATTGGAAATTGCAAAATAAGCTGACCCCATCCATACTGATTAAAACCTGACCTGGACATCGCCATGTTGATTAAGCTCGCTATCGTTGTCATGCTGGTACTTATCGTTGGCAGCCTGTTTTACGCCTTGTTTTCAATGGTGAGAAACAAGGGACAAGGGCAGGCCACCATCAAGGCGCTTACTTTGCGCATTGCCCTTTCCCTGGGTTTGTTTCTCTTGCTGATGCTGGGGTTTTATACCGGCGTGATAGGGCATTAACCCGGCCGGTATAAAACCCGGCCTATTAAAGCCAGTAAACAAACACGAACAGCCCCAGCCACACCACATCCACAAAGTGCCAGTACCAGGCAACGCCTTCAAAGCCGAAGTGATGCTCTGGCGTAAAGTGCCCCTTGATGCTGCGCAGCCAGATCACGATCAGCATGAGTGTCCCCAGCGTGACGTGAAATCCGTGAAATCCGGTCAGCATGAAAAAGGTGCTGCCATAGACACCGGCGCCCAGCGTCAGCCCCAACTCGGTATAGGCATGGTGATATTCGAAGGCCTGCAGGCTGATAAACGCCAAGCCCAACACAATAGTGAAAAACAAGCCCCATACCAGCTGCCGGCGGTTGTTTTTGAGCAGGCCCCAATGCGCCCAGGTGACGGTGACGCCGGAACTGAGCAGTATCAGCGTGTTGATGGCAGGAATGCCCCATGCGCCCATGGGGGTGAATTGTGCTGGCTGATATTCGCGCCCCAGCACATGCCCGCCCGGCCCGGCGGAAGGCCAGGTGGCGACAAAATCCTTGTACATGGTAAAGGCCGGGTCAAAGCTTGCGAGCTCAGGCACCGAGATAATGCGTGCGAAAAACAGCGCCCCAAAAAACGCGGCAAAAAAGGCAATCTCGGAGCAAATGAAGGCGATCATGCCCCAGCGGAACGACTTGTCCTCCCATGTGCGGTACATGCCGCTCTGGCTTTCGGCAATGATTTTGGCAAACCAGCGGAAGATCATGCTGAGCATGAGCACCAGGCCCAGCAGCATCAGCCACTTGCCCGCGGCATAGCTGTTGGTGCTGAAGATAAAGCCCATGGTGAGCAGCAATAGCCCGCTGGACAAGACCACCGGATAAAGGCTGGGGGTCGGGACAAAGTATTTGTCATGCGTTTGAGTGGACATCCATATGCTCCTGTTAGCCAGATGATGCAAATGTTATTGGTTTGATTAATCCTTCTGCTTCAATGCTGATGCCTTTTCTGTACTGTTTCGGTGCTGCTATTTGATTGCACTGTAAAACGCATACGACAGGGTGAGGGCTTTTACATCATCCGGAATGTCGGGACTGACATAAAAGCGCAAAGGCATTTCACGGGATTCGCCCGCCTTCAGATCCTGTCGCTGAAAACAAAAACACTCGATTTTCTTAAAATACTCTGATGCCTTGCCCGGGCTGACGCTGGGGACAGCCTGCCCGGCGACGGTTTCATTGGCCATGTTGCGGGCAATGAAGGTCACGGTTTCTATCTTGCCTGGATGCACGCGTATGCTGGATTGCACCGGGTGAAAGCTCCATGCAAGCCCCGGCATGACATTGCTCGTGAAGCTCACTTCCACCCAGCGCGTGGTATCCACCCGCGATTGCGCGCTCACCGCCACATTTTCTGTCTTGCCATTGAGGCCGGTGACGCGGCAAAGCACGTCGTATAGCGGCACCAAGCCGTAGGCGAAGGCGAGTGCCATCGCCACAATGACCAGCAGCTTGTAGCCGAGCTGGCGATTAAGCTGGCTGAGGCTGGCAATCGCGCTTATCTTTTCCATAGCATCCACATGCCCAGGGCGTACCAGAACAGGGCAACGGCCGCCAGCAGCAGCGCAATCAAGCGGTTGCGGCGACGTTTGTCCTCGGCGTTTTTCATATCGTTTGCCATGGGAATAAGCGACATGGCTTAGCGGATAACCGGTTGTTCATTGAAGGTGTGATAGGGCGGGGGCGATGGCAATGTCCACTCCAGTCCGTTGGAGCCTTCCCACACCTTGTCGGTGGCTTTTTTGCCGCCGCGCGCGCAACTCACGATGTTGTATACAAACAGCAGCTGCGTGAGCCCCAGGGTAAACGCCGCAATCGAGGAGATCATGTTGAACTCCGAGAACTGCAGGGCGTAATCCGGAATGCGGCGTGGCATGCCTGCCAACCCCAGAAAAAACTGTGGAATGAAGGTGAGGTTGAACGAAATCGCCGTCAGCCAGAAATGCAGCTTGCCCAGCTTTTCGTTGTACATGTGGCCGGTCATTTTCGGCAGCCAGTAGTACACGCCGGCCATGATGCCCATGATGCCGCCTGCAAACAGTGTGTAGTGGAAATGCGCCACCACGAAATAGGTGTGGTGGTATTGCGCATCCGCCGCCACATCCGCCAGTACCAGGCCGGTGAGGCCACCGATGCCAAACAGGATGATCCAGCCGATGGCAAACAGCATGGGGGTTTCAAAGGTCATGGAGCCACGCCAGATGGTGGCGATCCAGCAGTAAAACAGTACCGCCAATGGCAGGGAAATCGCCATCGTGCTGTACATGAAGTACAGCAGCGCCGGCACAGGCATGCCCGCGGTGAAGAAATGGTGCGCCCATACCACGACCGAGAGAATACCGATGGCACAGAGCGAATACACCTGCGCCTTGTAACCATAGATAGGCTTGCGAGCAAAGGTGGAAAGGATCTGTGGAATAAAGCCCCACACAGGTAGCAGCAGGATATACACCTCAGGATGGCCAAAGAACCAGAACAGATGCTGGAACAGGATAGGGTCGCCACCGCCAGCGGCATCAAAGAAGTGGGTGCCGAAGTGGCGGTCGGTCAGCAGCATGGTGACGGCCCCTGCCAGCACAGGAATGGTGGCGATGAGCAGGAAAGCGGTGATCAGCCAGCCCCAGGCAAAGAGCGGCAGTTTCATCAGTGTCATGCCGGGCGCGCGCATATTGAAAATGGTAACAATGATGTTGATCGAGCCCATCACCGATGAAATCCCCAGCAAGTGCACGGCGAAAATCGCAAAATCCACGCCTATGCCACCTTGTACCGAGAGCGGTGCATAAAAGGTCCAGCCCGTGGCAATCGCGCCATCGCCTATGCCAAACAAGGCCAGGGTAAAGGGCAGCGTAAGCAGGATGGCAGCCGGAGGCAGAAGCCAGAAACCCCAGTTGTTGAGGCGGGGCAGGGCCATATCCGGCGCGCCTATCTGTAAAGGCAACATCCAGTTGGCGAAGCCAGTGGCCGCGGGCATGAGCGCCGCAAAAATCATCACCAGGGCATGCACGCCGATCAGCTGGTTATAGAACTCGGGATGCATGAGCTGAAGGCCCGGCTGAAACAGCTCGGCGCGTACCGCCATGATCATCGCCCCGCCCACCATGAACATGATGAGCGAGAAGGTGAGGTACATGGTGCCTATGTCTTTGTGGTTGGTGGTGGTCAGCCAGCGCAGCATTCCGCTTGGATGATCGTGATGTTCTTCATGGTCGACTGTGGTGCTGTAACTCATTTTCGAACTCCTTTAAATCCTTGATGCAGATGGGATATGGCTTAACGCATGGCCTTTACTTGAGCGGGCTGCAACATATCGCCCACACTATTGCCCAGCGCATTGCGCTCGTAGGTGATCACGGAAGCAATTTCGGTATCGTTCAAAATGCCTTTCCAGGCGGGCATGACGCCCTTGCCATTCATCACCCGGTCAAGATGCCCGTCTTTGACCATCTTGTTGTCCTTGTCCAGGATCGGGCCAGTGGCAATCTTGCTGCCCGTCAGGGCCGGGAAGGCGGGTGGCAGGCCTTGGCCGCCTACCTGATGGCAAACAGCGCAGTTTTTCTCGTAGATGCCCTTGCCATTGGCAATCAGGTCTTCTTTGGTCCATTCCTTGTCAGCGCCCGCGGCGGCGGCTTGCAGCTCGGCTTTTTTGCTGGTGGCCCAGGCATTGAAATCCTGCTCGTTTTTGGCAATGACCACCGCAGGCATAAAGCCATGGCCTTTGCCGCAGAGCTCCTTGCATTGACCACGGAAGGTGCCTGGCTCCTCGATCTTGACCCAGGTCTCGCGCAGGAAGCCCGGAATGGCATCGCGCGCCGCGCCAAAGGCCGGAATCCACCAGTTGTGGATGACATCGCTGGAGGTGAGCAGGACACGTACTTTCTTGTCGGTGGGGAGGACCAGCGGGTTGTCTACCTCCAGCAGATACTCCGGATTTTTGGCAGCCTGGTTATTGATCTGCTCCTGGGGGGTGGTCATGTTGCTGACAAAGCTGATGCCTTTGGCCGGGCCATCCATGTATTCGTATTGCCAGCGCCACTGCGAGCCGGTGACCTTGATCACCATGTCGGCGTCGGTGCGGGTATCTTCCATGGCCACTACGCTATGAAACGCGGGGATGCCCATCAGGATGAAGTCGATGTAAAGCAGGATGGCAAATGGCACCAAGGTCCAGAAAAGCTGCGCGCGGGTGCTGGGGCCAGTAAAGCCGGCGGGCTGGTAATCGCGGCTTTTGCGATGCATGACGATGGAGTAGATCATGATGCCCAGCACCACAACGAAGATCACCATGACGATAATCATGAACTTGTTGTGTACCTGCAGGGTGTCCAGCGCCATCGGTGTGACAGGTTTTGGAAAATTCCACGCGTAGTCCGCGTGTGCTGTCAGGGGCAAAAGAGCGCCCAGTAAACATTGCCAGATTCTTGTTATGCGTAACCTTGCCATGCCTGCTCCCATTGGATTAGCGACCATATTGAATGGCTTGCTGTAGTTGGTGGGCGAGTTCCAGGCGTTGCTCATTGTTCATGAAGCGGTGCCCGAGCTCGACTTCCTTTCCATGCGATCGGACAAACAGCGCCTGCTCGCCATAAGGCCGGTTGCGCAGCTGGACCTGGGCCCAGTAACGCTGCATGACGATTTGGCGGTGCGTATGGATGTCGTGTTTTTCAATCGCGAGGTGGGTTTCGTTGATCACGATGGATTCATAGTCTGCTGCATGCCGGTGGATGAAGTAGAACGCATAAGCGACAGCGATCAGTTCAAGTCCGGCAAAGGGCAAGACCAGCCATGCACCAGCCATGGTGAATACAAGCGCGATAACGAGGGAGAGGAGAGCGATGGACGCAACAACGCTTAACTTGCCCTTGAGGGACAAGGCGCAGTTGGGACGTGCAATAAAGCTTACTTCTACAAAGTTCGATGCCATCTTGCTTCTCCTCAAATTACCCCGTTTCTGACGAACGGTTTTTGATGCGAAGACTACTTGGACGATCTTGAAACTTGTAAAACGTATAACCTTGATTGACTTGCCTGATCCGTATTCAAGTGAGACATTTGAATGCGAATGAGGGCGAGTCTACATAAAAAATTCCAGCTTGCGTAGCCCTGTGAAGAAAAAGCCGCAGGACTCAGCTCAAAAAAACAGCGGGTTTAATTCACCAGCAGATTCTGGATGCTGCCCCAGACCACCAGCGTGCATATCATCAAAAACCCCCATGCAATAACGCCTGCCATGAAAACGGCACCGAAAAACAGGGCGGATTGTCCGCTGTCGCGGATATTGAAAATAGTGGGAATCCCGAAATAAATAAATCCGGCGGAAGCCATCATCGCCAGCGAGGCGATGGCCAGATTGACGTAAATATCAGGCACCAGCAAAAAGATGGGCGCCATCCAGAGTGGCGTGGGGGCTACTGCCGCCAGGATAAAGCTTTCGCGATACGTCGGATGAATGTCGGCTACTTCTGCCAGCTGCCGGACGATGCTAGCCATGATGGGCACGACCACGAGTTGCACAATGAAAAAGGCAATCGACACCAGTAACAGCTTGTTGCCGGGCATGAGCTCGAGAAATGCAAAGCTATGAGCGGAGCCCGCGATATAGAGCATGGCCGCGGGAATCAGGGAAAATGGAATAACGTGTAACAGGTAAAGCCGGTGTATGGATGGTTGGCCTTGGAGCAGAGATTGCCAGCCAGCCACGGGGGCGAAAAACAACTTGAATAACGTCAGCGGATGCATCTTGTATCCTCCTGCGCAGTTGATGGGAATACCCGTGCGTTGCACTATACGCCTAACTGAGCGGTGAAAGAAAGCATTCCGATCAACAGCTTGCGAGGATTAAGCTAAGTCATTGAAAATACTGATCTGTATAAATTTTGTTTAATGATCGGTAAAAGTGCCGTTTGACGCATGCGTAAAATGCTCGGGATGCCTTGCATGCGTCTGCATGCAAGGCCGATGAAATGTGACGAACGTCGGTGAAAATGTCGGTTATTGAAAGCGCAGTGCTTCGATCGGGTTCAGCTGTGCTGCTTTGCGTGCAGGGTAGAATCCGAAAAAGACGCCGACGCTAGCGGCGACAATAAAAGCGGTGAGAATTGACTGGCTGGAGACAACAATCGGAGCCTGGGTAATGTGGCTGACGAGGAGTGCACCTCCGACGCCAATGCCGATGCCAATCAGGCAGCCGACAATAGAAATCACAATGGCTTCCAGCAAAAACTGCATCAAAATATCCCGCTCACGTGCGCCTATCGCCATGCGAATGCCGATTTCACGAGTGCGTTCGGTTACGGATACCAGCATGATGTTCATAATGCCAATACCGCCCACGAGAAGGGATACCGAGGCAATAGCACCCAGCAGCAGAGACATGGTTTTGGTGGTTTCCGCTGCCGAGTTGGCAAGCGCAGTGAGGTTACGCACGGAAAAATCGTTATCCATGCCTTCGCGTATGCGATGACGTTGACGCAGCAGACTGTTGAGGCTGTCTTCTACCATGGGCATGACTTTATCCGAGTCTGCCTGCACGATAATCTGGCGCACACTGCCTGAGAATTGCGCCCCAAATACCCGTCTTTGCGAGGTGGTGAGCGGGATGATGATGGTGTCATCCTGATCACGACCATCCAGGCTTTGTCCCTTGTTATCCAGTACGCCCAAAATGATAAACGGGCTATCCTTGATGCGTATGGTCTTGCCGACCGGGTCGTCATCGCCGAAGAGATTCTGCACCACGGTTTTGCCGATAAGCGCGACGCGAGTAGCCGAGCGGATATCGGAATCTGAAAATACATAGCCGTCGCTCAGATTCCATGAGCGCACATCCAGATAGCTCGGCGTCGTGCCGATAATGCTGGTGTTCCAGTTGTTCCCGGCATAAATCACCTGGGCGCTGCCCATGTTGATCGGGGCCACATTGCTCACGCCTTCCAGATCCTCCATGGCGGCAGCATCCTTGACGTTGAGCGATGGCGCGTTGCCTGTCGCGGAGCGGGCGCCGCCCATATTTGGGGGCCCGGCCAGCACGATAAAGAGATTGCTGCCCATGGACTGGATGGATTTCTTGACCGCTTGTTCTGCTCCCTGGCCAATCGCCATCATGAGTACCACTGCACCCACGCCGATCACCATGCCCAGCATGGTGAGAAAGGTCCGCAGGCGATTGGCGCCCATGGCATGCCAGGCTTCTCCCAGCATGGCGCTAAACATGAGGCGCTCCTTTCACGGCAATCGGCGCTGTCCGGGTGTCTTCCACAATCTTGCCATCCAGGAATCGCACCTGGCGGCTGGCGTGCTCGGCAATGTCGGGCTCATGGGTGACCAGGACGATGGTAATGCCTTCGCGGTTAAGCTCGCCAAACAAAGCCATGATTTCTTCACTGGTTTTGCTGTCGAGGTTGCCGGTGGGTTCATCAGCCAAAATCAGGCTGGGGCGATTGATCAGGGCGCGTGCGATGGCGACGCGTTGCTGCTGGCCACCGGAAATCTGGTTGGGATGCGAGTTCACATGATTCGCCAGGCCAACTTTTTCAAGCAAGACCCGGGCGCGGGCATGCCGCTCGGGTTTGTCTATTCCGGCGTAGACCAGGGGCAGGGCGACATTGTCCAGCAGGCTGGAACGCGCCAGCAGATTGAAGCCCTGGAAAACAAAACCTATGGTGTGGTTGCGGACTTTAGCCAGACGATCCCCCTGCAGACGCGCCACCGGCTGGTCATTCAACATGTATTCGCCGCTGCTGGGTTGATCCAGGCAGCCCAGGATATTCATGAAGGTGGATTTGCCGGAGCCCGACGGGCCCATGATGGCCACAAAGTCGCCTGCATCTATTTCCAGGTTAACCTCCTTCAGCACTGGGAATTTTCCGGCGGCGGTCTGGTAATCCTTGTAGAGGTTTTTTACCTCGATCACATGGCCAGGCATGGCTAGAACATCCGCATCTTGGGGCCGGGCGAATTTTGCTGCGGCATGTTTTGCCCTTGCAGATCGCCCACAATGACCTTGTCGCCCGGCTTCAGATGACGGCTCCTGATTTCGGTGACTTTGCCATCGGTGATGCCAAGCAGGACATTGACGGCCTCGGGTTTGTCCCCATTCAGCACATATACCTTGCCTTTGGCCATGTCGCCGCGCGGTTTTTTGCCATCTGGACCACCGCGATGCTTGCGCTCGCCCGGGCCTTTGCCACCATCCGGTCTTGCGCCATCCGGCGGCATGTTGCCGGCATCGTCATCATCGAGTTTGGGCTTGTAGCGCAGGGCCGCATTCGGTACCAGCATGACATTGTCGTGCTTGGCGACGCCGATATTCACGTAAGCGGTCATGCCCGGCAGTAGTGTTTGATCTGGGTTATCGACCGAAATGACCACGTTGTAGGTGACCACGTTGGAGGTTGTCGTGGGGTTGAGGCGCAGCTGTTTGACTACGCCTTCAAAATTGCGGTTAGGGAAAGCATCTACCGCAAATTTCGCGGCCTGACCTTCCTTGATGTTGCCGATGTCCGCCTCCGCAAAGCTGGTGTTGATCTGCATCTTGGACAGATCCTGCGCAATGGTGATCAGCGTCGGGGTTTGCAGACTTGCGGCCACGGTTTGGCCGACGTCAACAGCGCGATCCACGACTACGCCGGAGACCGGGGAGCGGATGATGGAGTAACCCAAATTGGTCTGGTCACGCCGCAACTGTGCCTGGATGGTGTACAGGTTAGCCTGGGCAGATTTCAGCGCCTGCACGGCCTGATCAAGCTCTTGGCGGGATACATACTCCTGCTGGAACAGCGAACGTATGCGGGCTTCATTGGCCTTGGCGAGATCCAACGATGCCTGGGCATTGCGGACATTGCCCTCTGATTGCGCAATCTGGGCGGAGAAAAGCGCATCGTCCAGCTCCAGCAATACCTGGCCTTTTTCCACCTTGTCATTGAAATCCACATACAGCTTGCTGATACGGCCTGACACCTGCGTACCGACGTTTACCAGCGTCACCGGGTTCAGCGTGCCGTTGGCGGAGACGGACTGCTCCACATCGCCCTGGGTTACTTCCTTGAAGCGATAAAGCTCATCGGGTTTGGGTTGATGGCTTTTGTCATAAAAATAATAGCCGCCACCTGCTACCGCAAGCAGTACCAGGCTAAGTCCGATTTTTTTAAAGGAAGTACTCATGAGCGTGCTTTCAGCATAAATGCATGCATAAGATGGATTATGGATTGTTCTGGTCTGGCAGGGTCTGGATCATGGCGTTGTCCAGCACCCCAACAGCTTGCGCCAGCGTTGCCCGTGCCACATTGCCATTCAGATAGGCCTGTATCAATTGCTGCTTGGCTGATGCTAGCGCACTCTGGGCATTCAGGGTGTCGATGATGTTGCCCACGCCTGCCTTGTAGCGACCCAGGGCGACGCGGGATGACTCTTCGGCGCTTTGCACCAGCACTTGGGCGGCAATCACCGATTCATTGGCGGTGCGCAGATTCTGGTAGGCGTTCCACACATCCAGCGAGATTTGCAGACGGATGCGATCGCGCTGCGCTGCCCGCACTTCGCGCGTGGCTTCGGCGGAGCGTATGCGATAGGTCGGCGCATAGCCGCTGAATAATGGAATGGAAACCGTGAGGCCCAAGGTTGAGGTGTTGGCAGAAGTAAGGCTGCTGCCATCTTGCTGGCTATTGCTCATGGCAATCGAAACTGTAGGCTTGGCGGCGGCTTTTGACGCGTCAATGCTGGCTTGCGCCGCTTTTACCTGCGCCTCGCTCGCCATCAGGTCGGGACGGCGATTGCGGGCTTGTTCGATCAGGGCGTCAATATCATCACTCACCGGCTGCAGGGTGGAGTAGTTGGTATTGTTGACCAGTCGAATCGGCTGATTGGCCTGTATCCCCATGACATTGGCCAGCGTGCCGTAGGCGGTTTTCAGATTGCCTTCGGCCGTAATACGGGAGAGGGTGGCCTGGGCATATGCGGTTTGTGCCTGCAGTTTATCGGCAGGCGTGGCAACACCGGCCTTGTAGCGGGCATCCGCGGCCTTGAAGCTTTCTTCGCTGGCACGCTCGGCTTCGCGGCTGGCATCCAGCGCGGCAATGTTGGCTTGCACCTGATAATAGGCCTGCACGGCAGATAACAGGAGCGTCTGCACGGTGACATCCTGGGTGGCGCTGGCCGCCTGCAGTAGCTGACGGGCGCTTTCCAGCGTGGCATCGCGATTGCCAAAGTCATACAGCAGGTAAGACGCCACAATACTGTTGCTCAGGTTGCTGTAGGGGTTATTGCGTGTGGCCAGTTCAGGGCTGGTTACGTTGATATTGGTGCCTACGGTATCCGTAACGCTGGGCAGGTAAGCCGAGCGGGCAATGCCTACCTGGGCTGCCTGCACGCGCGCGTTGGCCCAGGCTTCCCGGGTTTGCGGGTTGTTGCACAGTGTCGCATCCGCCACTTCGCCCAGGGTGAGTGCATTTTGCAGATTGGGGGCAGCGCATGCGGTATTGCCTGCATAACCACTGGGGATCGCAGCAGGCACGGTCACATCAAGCGGATTGCCATCTTTGTACCAGATGGAACTCTCAGCCTGTGCGGGCAGGGCGGTTGTGAGGGAGATCAGGCTTAGGCAGATTGGCAGTGCAGCATATGGCGAGGCGGTAAAACCGGATCGTGCAAGGGGCGACATGTGATCTGTTACTTTCAGCGCTTTATGGTGATTGGACACAATTATCGCTGATATGGACGTAAAGGCGCGTAAGCGGTTCAAAAAATGCTAATCATTTTACAAAAATTAACAGGCCATTGAATAACAGCGGTGAGGCTGCCATGCAATGGCCTGATTTAGCTCGTTTTTTAAGTGAGATTAAATGCTTATTCGACGCCCTGGCTTGCCAGGTAGTCTTCGTAATTGCCGGTGTAATCGCTGATGCCATCGGCCTTGATTTCGATGATGCGGGTCGCCAGCGAACTCACAAATTCACGGTCATGGCTCACGAAAAACAGTGTGCCCTTGTACTTGTCCAGCGCGGTATTCAGCGCTTCGATGGATTCCATGTCCATGTGATTGGTCGGTTCATCCATCAGCAAGACATTGGTGCGGGCCAGCATCAGTTTGCCGTAGAGCATGCGGCCTTTTTCACCACCGGAAAGTACCTTGACTGACTTCTTGGTATCTTCCCCAGAGAACAACAGGCGGCCAAGCATGCTGCGTACCGAGTTGTCATCGTCACCTTCCTGGGTGAACTGGGACATCCAGTCGAACAGGTTGAGGTCTTTTTCAAACTCGTATTCGTGATCTTGTGCAAAGTAGCCGAGCTTGGCTTTCTCTGCCCATTTCACTTCGCCATGGTTAGGCTGCAGATCGCCTGCCAGACAGCGCAGCAAGGTGGTTTTACCAATGCCGTTTTCACCAATGATCGCCACTTTTTCGCCTGCTTCAAAAATCAGGTCGATGTCATTGAACAGGGGACGGTCAAAGCCATGGCTGAGCTTTTTCAGCTCAACAGCGTTACGGTGCAGTTTTTCGCGATCATCGTATTCAAAACGGATGAAGGGATACTGACGGCTGGATGGCTTGAATTCCTCAATCTTGATCTTGTCGATCTGCTTGGCGCGGCTGGTGGCTTGCTTGGCCTTGGAGGCGTTGGCCGAGAAGCGGCGAACGAATTCCTGCAGGTCGGCGATCTGCTGTTTGGCCTTGGCATTGTCCTTGGCCTGCTGTGCACGGGCCTGGGCTGAGGCTTCCATGTAGTCGTCATAGTTGCCGGGGTAAACCGTCAGCTTGGCGTAATCCATGTCGGCAGTATGCGTACATACCTGATTCAGGAAATGTCGATCGTGCGAAATGATGATCATGGTGCAGTCACGATTGTTCAGCACATCTTCCAGCCAGCGGATGGTGTTGATATCCAGGTTGTTGGTCGGTTCATCCAGCAGCAGGATGTCAGGGTTTGCAAACAGCGCCTGTACCAGCAGCACACGCAGTTTCCAGCCCGGAGCCACTGCGCTCATTGGCCCGGTGTGTTGCTCGATGGGGATGCCCACACCCAGCAGCAGCTCGCCTGCGCGTGCTTCGGCGGTATAGCCGTCATATTCGGCGTAGACACCTTCCAGTTCGGCCGCCCGCATGTAGTCTTCTTCGGTGGCTTCCGGGTTCATGTAGATTTCGTTCTTTTCTACATTCGCCTTCCACATCTGCTCATGGCCCATCATCACCACATCGATGACGCGCTGGTCTTCGTAGGCAAACTGGTCCTGACGCAGAAAGGCCATGCGTTCATTGCTATCCAGCGAGATATTGCCCGCAGTAGGCTCCAGCACACCGGCCAGTATCTTCATAAAGGTCGATTTTCCGCAGCCATTGGCTCCGATCAGACCGTAGCGGTTACCGTCGCCAAACTTGACGGAGACATTTTCAAACAGTGGCTTGGCGCCAAACTGCATGGTGATATTGTTTGCTATAAGCATTACGTATACGTCCAGAAAGTTGAATCTTTTTTAATTCATTATTTATTTAATAAACAAGGAATTGAGTAATTTTATTAATGTGTTTTATTGCTATATTGTTCGTGCTGCGAGTGCATGTGCAGCGACTTAAAACGTGTCGCGGATAACTACCTCGTTCATGGGCAGCTGACCGCCACGTGGCCATGGTTCCTTGATGCCCTTGCCAATCGCCACAAACATGGCAGGCACATGGTCGGCAGGCAGTTTCAGCAGTTTGGCCACCGCATCAAAATCAAAGCCATCCATGGGACAGCTGTCGTAGCCCATTTCCTTGGCCGCCAGCATCAGCGTCATGGCAGCCATGCCGCATGAGCGCATGCCTTCATCACGTTGCACCTGCTCCTTGCCAGCATAATATTGACCAATGGCAGGTACCAGATAATTCCTCACCGCTTCCGGCGCATTGGCCCAGTAACGCTCAGGCTGCTTGCTCCAGGATTGCAGATCCGCCACCAGAACGACCAGCAAGGAAGCATCGGTCACCTGCGCCTGATCCCAGCTGGCTGCGCGCACCTGCTTGCGCAGCTCGGGGGATTGCACCAATACAAAACGCCAGTTCTGAATATTGAATGCAGTCGGGGAGAGCAATGCCAGCGACATCAGCTGTTCGATCTCGGCTTCGCTCATCGTATGTTCCGGGTCGAATGCCTTGATCGAGCGACGGGTTTCAATGGCTTGGCTTACGTTCATGCTATTCCCCATAATGGATATCAATAATTTCAAGTTCGAGATTGCCGGCAGGCCGTTGCCATGTGACAACCTCACCTCGCTTATGACCGATCAAAGCCCGCGCCAGGGGTGAAATCCAGCTCACCTTGTTCTGTGCAATGTCTGCCTCATCCTCACCAACAATCTGGAAAACTTGGCGTTGACCTTCGTCGTCTTCTACATGCACATGAGCGCCAAACAGCACCTGTTCACGAGACTGCTGCGTCGGATCGACGATGATAGCGGCTTCCAGTCTTGCTTCAAGATAACGCAAATCGCGATTAATCATGCTCAGACGCTGTTGGGCCGTTGGATCGTCCTTGCGCGCTGATAGCGTTGTGCGCTCTTTTTCCAAGGCTTGCATATCATGCTGTAACAGGTGCAAGCCATGTGGCGTTACATAATTCGGGTGCTGGCTTACCGGACGCTCCGGCACATCCGTGCCAGCATGCTCCAGATCATCCTCTTTAACGAAGCCGCGGCTCAACGCAAGCCTCTTTGCATCATGCTGGCTACAGCCAGCCATTCTAACTGATTCATCCCGCCTATAGCGCTTGGTGCAGGTGCGCTACCACTCGCTACGCGAGCGGAGCCTACTCCTCCCTTCGAAAGCCGGGCCTCATTCACGGTGGTCGGTTCATTTCCCATCACGTTTCGGCCCGTAGCGCTTTCTGCGGGGTCGCTACCACTCGCTACGCGAGTGGAGCCTACTCCTCCCTTCGAAAGCCGGGCCTCATTCACGGTGGTCGGTTCATTTCCCATCACGTTTCGGCCCGTAGCGCTTTCTGCGGGGTCGCTACCACTCGCTACGCGAGCGGAGCCTACTCCTCCCTTCGAAAGCGCTACTCCCATTCAATCGTCGCCGGTGGTTTGCCGGAGATGTCGTAGACGACGCGGTTGATGCCGCGGACTTCATTGATGATGCGGTTGGAGACGCGGCCGAGCAGGCTGTAGGGGAGTTCGGCCCAGTGCGCGGTCATGAAGTCGCTGGTGATGACGGCGCGCAGGGAGACGACGTAGTCGTAGGTGCGGCCGTCGCCCATGACGCCGACGGATTTGACTGGCAGGAAGACGGTAAAGGCCTGGCTGGTGAGGTCGTACCAGCTTTTGCCGCTGACCTCGTCTATGGTGCTGCGCAGTTCTTCGATGAAAATCGCATCTGCCTGACGCAGCAGGTCGGCGAACTCCTGTTTTACTTCGCCCAGAATACGCACGCCAAGGCCGGGGCCAGGAAAGGGGTGGCGATACACCATGTCAGGCGGCAGGCCGAGGGCTACGCCCAGCTGGCGAACTTCATCCTTAAAGAGGTCGCGCAGGGGCTCCAGCAGCTGCAGGCCCAATTGCTCAGGCAGGCCGCCTACATTGTGGTGGCTCTTGATGGTGACGGCTTTTTTGGATTTGGCGCCGCCGGATTCAATCACATCCGGGTAAATGGTGCCTTGGGCGAGGAAGGTGGCACCCTTGTGCCCACCTGTGCCTGCCTTGAGTTTGGCGGCTTCAGCCTTGAATACTTCCACGAACTCACGGCCGATGATCTTGCGTTTGGCTTCCGGGTCACTCACGCCAGCGAGCTGGCCCATGAATTGGGCGGTGGCGTCGACATGGATTACGCGCGCGCGCAGTTGGCCGGCAAACATTTCCATGACCATCTTGCCTTCGTTGAGGCGCAACAGGCCGTGGTCAACAAACACACAGGTTAGCTGGTCGCCGATGGCACGGTGGATCAGCGCGGCGGCCACGCTGGAGTCCACGCCGCCAGACAGACCCAGAATGACTTCTTCATCGCCCACTTGCTGGCGGATGCGCTCGACGGCTTCGCTGATGTAGTCGCCCATGATCCAGTCAGCGCGGGTCTGGCAGATATCCAGCACAAAGCGGTTCAGCATGGCCTGGCCCTGGCGTGTGTGCGTGACCTCAGGGTGGAACTGCACTGCGTAGAATTTGCGCTCTTCATCAGCCATGGCGGCAATCGGCGTAGTGTCGTTGCTGGCAATGACTTTAAAGCCGGGTGGCAGCTCGGTGACCTTGTCGCCGTGGCTCATCCAGACCTCCAGCAGGCCATGGCCCTCGCTGTTGGTGCGATCCTGAATCGCATTGAACAGGGCAGAGTGCCCGCGCGCACGGACTTCGGCAAAGCCGAATTCGCGCTTGGTGCCTGCTTCCACCTTGCCGCCAAGCTGCTGGGCCATGGTTTGCATGCCGTAGCAGATGCCGAGCACGGGCACGCCCAGCTCAAACACCGCCTGCGGTGCGCGGTCGGTTTCTTCTTCGTACACGCTGGCATGGCTGCCGGAGAGAATGATGCCGTTGGCGCCAAAGTCGCGCACGAAATCATCGGAGACATCACATGGATGAATTTCGCAATAAACATGCGCTTCACGCACGCGACGTGCAATGAGCTGGGTGACCTGGGAGCCAAAGTCAAGGATAAGGATTTTCTGGTGAGCCATGGTATTGAGTGCCATTAAAATGATGAAGGGCAAACGGCTTTAATCAGTATCAAAGCGGTTTGCCCATGCATCAATGCAGGTTGATGTTAGTCGATATGATAGTTCGGAGCTTCTTTGGTGATCTGCACATCGTGTACATGCGATTCGCGCATGCCGGCCGAGGTAATCTGCACAAACTCGGCTTTTTCACGCATTTCGTTGATGCTCTTGCAGCCCACATAGCCCATGGAAGCGCGCAAGCCACCCATTAGCTGGTGAATGACGGCAATCACGCTGCCTTTGTAGGGTACGCGGCCTTCAATCCCTTCCGGTACCAGCTTGTCGGCATTGCCTTCGTTGTCCTGGAAGTAGCGGTCGCTGGAGCCTTTTTGCATCGCGCCAACCGAACCCATGCCACGGTAGGACTTGTACGAACGGCCCTGGAACAGTTCGATTTCGCCTGGGGCTTCTTCTGTACCGGCAAACATGCCGCCCAGCATCACGGAATAAGCACCGGCGGCGATGGCCTTGGAAATGTCGCCCGAGTAGCGGATGCCACCATCGGCAATAAACGGAACGCCAGTGCCACGCAAGGCTTCTTCAACATTCGATACCGCGCTGATTTGCGGAACGCCTACACCGGCCACGATACGTGTGGTGCAGATGGAGCCTGGGCCGATACCGACCTTGACGCCATCAGCGCCAGCATCCACCAGTGCCAGTGCAGCCGAAGCGGTGGCGATATTGCCGCCGATCACCTGCACTTGCGGGAAGTTCTGCTTGACCCATTTGACGCGATCCAGCACGCCCTGAGAGTGACCGTGGGCGGTGTCGACCACGATGGCGTCAACGCCGGCTTCTACCAGCGCGGCGACGCGCTCTTCGGTACCTTCGCCCACGCCGACCGCAGCGCCTACGCGCAAGCGACCATGGGCATCTTTACAGGCCAGGGGGTGATCCGTCGATTTCTGAATATCCTTGACCGTGATCAGGCCCTTTAGGTCAAAGGCATCGTTCACGACCAGCACGCGCTCCAGGCGGTGCTTGTGCAGGAGCGCCATGACGGCTTCACGTGGGGCGCCTTCTGGTACGGTGACCAGACGCTCGCGTGGGGTCATGATATTGACGATAGGCTGGTCAAGATTGGTTTCAAAGCGCAAGTCACGGTTGGTGACAATGCCGACCACCTTGGTGCCATCAACGACGGGCAGGCCGGAAATCTTGTGCTGGCGGGTAAGTGCCAGAACATCACGTACGGTCATGTGCGGCTGAATGGTGACGGGATCGTTGACCACGCCGGATTCAAAACGCTTGACGCGAGCCACATGGGCAGCTTGCGTCTGAATGTTCATGTTTTTGTGAATAATGCCCATGCCGCCTTCCTGGGCGAGAGCAATCGCCAGTGGGGCTTCCGTCACGGTGTCCATGGCTGCAGACACAAGGGGGATATTGAGGCGAATAGAGCGGGTGAGCTGGGTGGCGAGGCTTACTTCGCGTGGCAGCACATTGGAGTGTGCCGGTACCAGTAATACGTCATCGAAGGTAAGCGCTTGTTGCAACAGACGCATATAATTTCTTTCCGACAAAAGCTAATTATACCGATTTGCCGTATTTCGGTAAACGACCATCATGCGTTGCTGTATATCTGGTATCACTTTACGGTCGTTGCTGTGCTGATCCGGCTTGCATGGCGCTATGCGCCACATGGGCCAGCACCCTTGGTCAGGTACGCATTGACGGCAGGCGCCACTGGTTTTACGCTAGGCCTTATCTTAGCCAAGGAATTTTCATGATGCATTCGCGTTTGCTGCTTGTTGCTTTATTACTGTTGCCGATGATGGCGATGGCGGATGTGTATAAATGGAAAGATACCAATGGCACCACGCGGTACTCGGATATTCCTCCCAAAAACCTGCCCTATGAAACCATAGGCGGTGGCAAGATCGCCGCTCCTGCGCCAGCACCGGCCAAAGCTGCGCCTGAGGAAGGAGCATCCATCAAGGACCCCAAGCTGTCGAAGGAGATTGATGCCCAGCGTCGCCGCGATGATGCGGAAAGATCCAAAAAGCAGGATCAGCAAAAGCAGGCTGCAGAGAAACAGAAGCAGGATAACTGCGCCACAGCGCGTGGCAATCTCGCCAACTATCAGCAGGGCGGACGCATTTACAAGATGAACGCCGATGGCGAGCGCGAATATCTGGATGACAGCGCGATTGACAAAGGCCTGGAAGAGGCCCAGAAGCAGGTGGATAAGTACTGCAAGTAGGCCCAGAGTACAACAGGTCCAAGATACAAACAGGCCCAAGATACAATAGGACCAGCCTGGTTGGCTTACCAGAACAAGCGGTGGCGATATTGCCACCGTTTTTTTTGTTAGCGTTTTTTCAGGTCCCGACCTTCCGCCACGCGCTTCCTGCGTATGTCTTTGGGGTCGGCAATCAGCGGACGGTAAATCTCGACTCTGTCCCTTGCGCGCAAGGGGGTTTGCAGGCTGGCATGCTTGCCGAAAATCCCGATCTTGTTAATGCCGAGATCAATCTGCGGGAACTCCGTCAAAATGCCGGAATGCCGGATAGCCTGTTCTGCTGTTGTGCCGCTCTCCACCATGAGGGGGATAATGCGTTGCCTGTCAGGCTCGGCATAGGCAACTTCAACCAGTATTTGCGGGCTGGAATCCATGGGGTATGGCGTTTAGCGGTAAACCTCGTCGGCGCGCACGACAAAGGCATCGACGAAGGTGTTGGCAATGTGGCTGAATACCGGCGAAATCAGCTTTTCCAGCAAGCCATTTGAGAACTCATAGCTTAGCCGGAACTCAATCTTGCACGCTTCTTCTGCCAGTGGAATAAAGCGCCATACCCCCTCCAGATGGCGGAAAGGGCCATCCTTAAGCCGTATTTCCATGATGGTGGGGTAGGTCTTGATATTCTGGGTGGTGAAGTGCTGCTTGATGCCGTGATAATCAATGCGCAGCGTGGCGGTGGTGGATTCCTCGTCGCGCTGGATTACTTCGGTGCCACCACACCAGGGCAAGAAGGCGGGATAATTTTCGACGGCATCCACCAGCGCATACATGCGCTCGCAAGAATGCGGGACCAATACTGTTTTTTCAACCTGAGCCATCGGAGCTTTGCAACTGGAGTAAAATGGCAATTTTAAGCCATATTCCCGATGCGGCACCATAAACTTTGACCCTGGCGACATGGTCATGTGGATATGCATCACCGGAACGGATAGACATGAGCATTGCACAGAACAAAAAAGCATTTCACGATTATTTCATCGAGGAAAAATACGAAGCGGGCATTGTGCTGGAAGGCTGGGAAGTCAAAGCCATACGGGATAACCGTATCCAGCTGAAAGAAGCTTACGTCATCATTCAGCGCGGGGAGATTTACCTGATTGGCTGCCATGTCACGCCATTGGGTTCTGCCTCAACGCACGTTCGGCCAGATGCCATTCGTACCCGCAAGCTGCTGCTACATTCGGAGGAAATTGCCAAGCTGATCGGCAAGGTGGAACGCGCTGGCTATACGCTGGTGCCGCTTGATTTGCATTTCACCCGGGGCCGCATCAAGCTGCAGATCGGGCTGGCCAAGGGCAAGAAGCAGTACGACAAGCGCCAGACCGAGAAAGAACGCGACTGGAAGATGGAGCAGAATTCGCTCATGAAACGTCACGTCAAATCGCAGGCCTGATGGCCTCTCAGGCCTGCGCTCCCAGCATGAAGCTGAGCTGCATATGAACAAACTCGGCTGGGCGTTGGGTGGCAACCCCGATCTCCAGCCGCACCCGCCCATCTGCCACATCTTGCAGGGTCATGGTAAGCCCTTGACCCACCCGCACAAAAAAAGCCTGCTCGGGCTTTTCCCCTGTAAACACACTGTTACGCCATAACATCATCAGAAACGTCTCGACGCTGGATTGCAGTGTTTGCCAGGTCGCGGGCGTGTTTTCTTCAAATGTCAGCCAGCCGGAGCTGCGGCGGATGCAGGTTTCTATCCAGGTACACAAGCGTCTGGTGGGTACATAACGCCATTCATTGTCGTTACCCGCCAGCGTGCGTGCACCCCATACCAGCGTGCCCTTATGCGTGAAAAGCCGGATGGGATTGATGGACTTGCCGCGCATCACATCCACATTCATGGTTTCGTAATCCGCCACCGGCAGCTCCACGGCAGGAGCGTTGACCAGCGACAGAGTCATGTTGGCGGGAGCCTTCCAGATGCCGCGGTTGCGATCCTGGGCCGCATAGCATCCGGCGATGGCACCGGAAGGTGGCAGCACCCGCGGCTGGGCGTGTATGGCGGCAATGACGGCGGTATACAAAGCCCGATGATGCGCAAACAGATTGGATAGCGACAGCTCGCTGCCATCGGCCAGAGTGACATGGATATTGGGCTCATCCAGCCTGCGCGGCAGGCTGACCAAAAGATGAGGCGCATACACCGCGCCCCAGCTCAGATGCTGCTGACCAATACCCTGTTCCCTGTAGATTTCCAGGCCCTCATGAAAATGCTGCGCCAGGCTGGAGGTATTGCCCGGAGCGGGTTTGAACAGCATATCGAGAATCACAAAGCGATCATGGCAGGTGGCGGCATGGGACAAGGCAGCATCGGCCAGGGTGCGATAGTCATCCAGGCTGAGTGCCTGCATTTCGGGGATGACGATGAGGTCTACGCCCTGCATGGTGGCCGCGATATCCAGGCCTGCCTGCAACTCCGCTAATTGCAGTGTCTCATTGGCTGTTTTGAATCTGCCGACGGAGATTACCCAGCAATCCTGCCCGCCATTGGCAAAAAACAGTTCCAGGCTGTCATGCAGCACATGCGGGCTGGTCGATTGCACCTGCGCTGCGGCTGTGCCGTCGGCCTTGATGGAGACTGCAAAGCCGCTTTCGGGATACGCACTGCCGAATAGCTGGATGAATTCCCATTGATGACTGATACGGCGAGGGACGAGAGTGAGCGGCTCCTGCGAAGTGCCGGCGAGCTCGGTATAGCCGATGAATACCGGTACTCCGCTCGCCATGGCTTCAATGGCGGGCGGAGTTGAGGATGTTTCTTCCACATACACGCCAGGCGTGATGTATTCCTTAGGCATGCTCATGATCTCGCGCGGATTTCAAGCCGCCATCATACTCGCTTGTGCGCGGTGTCTTGCTATGTGCGCCGATGGCGATCAAGCCGCTATCTGTACGACATTGTTTTCCAGTGCATGCTGGTAGTTATATATTTTCTTCCAGAGACTTTGCGTGGATAACACAATGAGCAGGTTGTCCTTGCCATTGTCGGATTTAACGCGGGTAACCCCTTCCGCAGGCGTATTGCCGATGGAGAAGATGGTGGCAATCAGCTCAATGTTCGCCGGCACAATCGAGGGGATCTCGCCCAGTGCGCTGACCAGGATGCCAAAGCGCGGGGATTCCTCCGTTGCTTCGATCACAATCACCTGGCGATTCTCCGGCGCTGTGTGGCACTCGGTATTGATCAGTTTGGCCAGATTCAGCACCGGAATCACGCCACCCCTATGCTGCATCATACCCTCAAGGATATGTGCGCTTTCTGGCAGCTGCTTGATGTTTTCCGGTTGCACCGCCTCGAGCACCTGACCGGCAGGCAAGGCCATCCATTCGTTGCCGACATAGAAAGTGGCGTACTCTTCTGCGCCCGCGACCGGTGTGCTGCTGGAGGTGGGCTTGAATTGCGTGTGCTGGTAGGTATTGTCGGAGGTGATCATGGCATCGATATCCGCCGCATTGCCCAGGGGGATGAAGATCAGCGCCGTCACCGGATTCTGGTAGGGGTCATTCGGTCCCTTGAACTCGCGATAGCCTGAGGATGCACGGGCGCCGACAGCGTAATAGCGACCTTCATGCAGCACGATATCGAACGCCGCTTCGCCCGGTGCCAGCTTGCACAGGGCAGGCTGGATGGTGAATGTGCTGCCCACGCTGAATGCAGGCAGGGTGGAGGAGATGACCTGCAAATCGCCGTCCACATAAAGCGTGAAACTGCCTGGGATAGGCTCGCCGGCTGTATCGCGTGGCAAGGCATCTGTCAGCATGGCGGAGAATTGCGGGGCGCTGTCAAACACGATGCCGATACCGCCGACGATGCCGACGTCGTCTTCTGAACGAATGGCGGCGGCGTAAATGTAGGTTGGCTTGTTTTTGTACAGCGGGGTGGCCTCAAAGCGTGATACTACGTAATCCTGCGAGCTGCGCAGCCCTCTCAGGCGCGACATCCATTCGGCTTCGATGAATGTGCCTACGCAATCGTTGTAGGCCGGATTGGAAACGGCGATGATCTCGCCCTGACGGTCGAAGACCACCAGATTGGCATACACCGTGTACAAGCCATTGATGTATGACAGCACTTTTTCAATCGCGGCGACATCGCTGCGGGAGCGGTTGCTGTGGCTGAGCAATTGACGGAAGGTCGTCGTCAATGCCCACCAGCGACAGTCGTTGGCGCGCTCATACAGGTTGCGATCCATGATATCGACGGCGAGCGACGCAAAGAAACGCGAGTTTTCCAACATGACCGATACCACCGTCTGATAGAGGTCAGACACGGTAGTCTCAATGACATGTTGTGTCTTGAAGCCGGTATTGCTGATTTCCCACAACAAGGTCTTGGAAAAGCTGGATTGATGCGCGGTCTGGCCAGATTCGCGTTTCTGCCAGATATTGCCGTTCCAGACCGACTGATTGAGGCGGTTCTGGATGGTGGATGCCTGTTTGGGAATGCCCAGCAGCGTTTGCGAGAAGAGCAGGGGGCTGCGCATAACCTTGGCGAGCAGTTTCTTATCAATGCCGGCGACAGAGGTCGCAATATCGCCATCAAACGCATGCTCCAGCGGTATCATGGCGTGACCTATCCAGCCAGGTCCCATATAGCCCTGATAGCCCTTGGTTTTGCAGGTAACGGCGATGTATTCACGCCCGGCAAAGCGAGTCAGCAGATAGTCCTTGTCGGCGGCCACTTCAAGCGGGGCACCAATCGGGATCTGATATTTGTCGCTGCTGGCGACCACGCACCCTTTTTGATCCAGCAACAAGCCCACGGCCCAATCCTGGTGCGTGATCAGGTCGCCGAACACGCCTTCCATTTCGTTTTCAAAACGGAAGCACAGGCATAGCACGCCAGCCACGCGCTGATTGGTGGTGGTCACGCGATACGCGTAGATCAGGCTGGTGTTCTGCTCAGGCAGCAGATCGGTTTTGCGGAACACTTCCACATAGGCTTCCGTGGTCTCCAGCGCCTCGGCAATCAAGGCGTCCTGGCTTTGTGTCACGGGGTTTTTCTCATCCAGCTGTACCAGCACATTGCCATCGGTATCGAGCAGGATGATGTTGGAGTAAACCGAGTATTTTTTGACGTATTCGCGAAAGCGATGGCGCAGGGCATCCAGGTCCGAGGGGTAGGCGGAGCCACTGAAATGTTTGTCCAGAAATGCACGGATGTCATCGTCAGTCGCCAGGAAACCGATGTCTGCGGTGCGCTCAAACAGGTTACGCACCACAATGTCCACGGTTACCTGGGCTTTGGAGGTGAGGGAGGTAACGGTCTTGTCCAGCGTTTCCTCGGCCAGGCTATTCAGCACATCATTGGTCACCTGGCTGAAGGCCTGGCGGGTTTCTGTCATGTCGGTCCCTGTACCCGAAAGCTGGCTCAGCAGGGAAAGGTTGTCCCATACATTCTGCAGTTGCTGCAAGCCATCCCGATAACGGTTAAGACTGACCATGCTGTCTATCATGTGACAGTGGCTGCTGGGGATTTGATCGGTAGGCATAAGAGACTCACTTTCTTGTTTGGGTACGGCGCTTAGATAGATATAGCAAAACTTGTGCCCGTTGAGGTTGACACACGAACTATTGTCATAATTGCCTGAATCTGGCAGCGGGATTTTTCGTTATTTACACAAGCGAAGCTCAGCTGTTGCCTAAGCTCAATACGATGCAATTTGTGGCTCGCTAGGCAAGTTAACTGAACGAACGTACAATAACTTCATGCAGCTAAAACAGAAGTTGGAGATACTGGCGGATGCCGCCAAATACGATGCCTCGTGTGCCTCCAGCGGCACCGAGCAGCGCAACTCGCGCGATGGCAAAGGCATAGGCTCCACTATGGGCATGGGCATTTGTCATAGCTATGCGCCGGATGGTCGGTGTATTTCGCTATTGAAAATTCTGCTCACCAATTTTTGCCTGTATGACTGCGTGTACTGCGTTAATCGGGTGACCAGCAATGTGCCTCGGGCGCGCTTCAGCATTGATGAGGTGGTGCAGCTCACCCTGTCGTTTTATCGCCGAAACTATATCGAAGGCCTGTTCCTCAGCTCCGGCATAATCCAGAGCCCGGATTACACCATGGAGCAAGTGGTGGAAGTGGCACGCATACTGCGTGAAGAGCATGATTTTCGCGGATACATTCATCTGAAAACCATCCCCGATGCCAGCCCGGAATTGCTGGCGCGCGCCGGGCGTTATGCCGACCGGCTCAGCATCAACATTGAGCTGCCGACGGCGGCGAGCCTGTCGACCCTGGCACCAGAAAAAGATGGCGTGGCGATTCGTGTTTCCATGGGCAAATTGCGCGAGCGCATTGATGCGAGCAAAGATAAAACCCTGACGGGCAAGCGCCCGCCGCGCTTTTCACCCGGAGGCCAAAGCACCCAGATGATCGTCGGTGCAGATGCCACGGATGACAGGACTATCCTGAATACCAGCGCCGATCTTTATGGCCAGTATCGCCTGCGGCGCGTGTATTACTCGGCCTTCAGCCCTATCCCCGATGCGAGCCCAGTCTTGCCCCTGCAATCACCACCGCTGGTGCGCGAGCACAGGCTGTATCAGGCCGATTGGCTCATGCGGTTTTACGGATTTGAATCGCATGAAATCATTACCGGTGAGCAAGGCATGCTGGCGTTGGACATGGACCCGAAGACCGCCTGGGCCTTGCAGAATCGCGCCATGTTCCCGGTTGATATCAACCGCGCCCCAAAGGCTACCTTGCTGCGGGTGCCCGGCCTGGGGGTGCGCAATGTGCAACGCATTCTGGCTGCACGCCTTGTCAGGGCTGTACGGCTGGATGATCTGGTGCGAATGCGGGCGCCGGTCAACCGCATGCTGCCGTTCATTCAACTGCCTGACCATCACCCCGGCGCCACGCTGGATGCAGCCAGCCTGCCTGCCCAGCTGAAAGAAACACCAGCCATGCCGCAGCAACTGGGATTATTCCTGTAGTTGAAATGGAAACGGTTTATCTACAGCATGAAACCGATATGGATGGCTGGCGCGATGCGGCACGCCGTCTGATTCTGGCAGGCGTGGCCCCGCACGATGTGCACTGGTGTGTGCGGCCGACCGAGGAGTCCATCGTCCAAGGGGATATATTTGCCATGGCCTCCGTCAAGTTAGTACCTGACACGCAGGCGCCACCCGCCAAAGACGGCCAGCGGTTGATGGTGTCCAAGCAGTTTATTGAGCTTGCGCGCATGGTTATTTTGCATGCTGCGACTGAGCGGTTCGGCTTGCTTTACCGGGTGCTCTGGCGTTGCCAGCGTGAGCGCGGGTTGATGCGGCTGACGGGGGATGCCGATGTTGCCCGCCTGCATGCCATGGCAAAAGCGGTGGGGCGCGACAAGCACAAGATGAAAGCCTTTGTCCGCTTTCGCGAAACCGTTGTGGAAGGGCGGACACGTTACCTGGCCTGGTTTGAGCCTGAACATCACATCATGGCGGCGATCGCGCCTTTCTTTATTGGCCGATTCACCAGCATGGATTGGACCATCATGAGCCCGCGCATGGGCATGCATTGGGATGGCAAAGCAATGCAGTTTTTGCCCGGCGGCATGCCGGAGGCCTTGCCTGAAGAGGATGCCAGTGAGGCGCTATGGCTGAGTTACTACCGGCATATTTTCAATCCGGCGCGGCTCAAGCTCAAGGCCATGCAAAAGGAAATGCCCAAGAAATACTGGCACAACCTGCCCGAAGCCGAGCTGATTGAAGAGTTGATTGCGGAGGCGGGGGCGCGTACCCAAGCCATGCTGGAAAGACCGCCTGAGGCGCCAAGGCGGAAAATTGTCGGCTACAAACGCAAGCCTGATTGACGGGGTTAAGGGATGTGTTCGAACAATAAAAAAGGGAGCCTGAGCTCCCTTTTTTGCATGGTGCATGCCACCATGAAATGCTGTGTATTGCTTACTTGACGCGGTTTTTGTATTCCAGCGTACGGGTGTCGATTTCGATCTTGTCGCCGATGTCACAGAACAAAGGCACTGGCAATTCAAAACCGGTGGAAATACGGGCTGGCTTCATGACCTTGCCGGAGGTGTCGCCCTTGACCGCTGGCTCGGTGTAGGTGATTTCGCGAACAACGGAGTTAGGCAGCTCAACGGAGATAGGCTTGCCGTTGTAGAACACCACTTCACATTGCATGCCGTCTTCCAGGAAGTTCAGCGCATCGGCCATGGTTTCGGCTTCGATTTCGTACTGGTTGTATTCGGTATCCATGAACACGTACATCGGATCAGCAAAGTAGGAGTAGCTCACTTCCTTCTTTTCCAGCACGACAACATCAAACTTGTCATCGGCTTTGTAAACCGCTTCGCTCGGGGATTCGGTGAGCAGATTCTTGAATTTCATCTTGACCACGGAAGAGTTGCGGCCCGATTTGCTGTATTCGGCTTTGAGTACGACCATGGGATCGTTACCCACCATAAATACGTTGCCTACGCGAAGTTCCTGAGCTGTTTTCATGTGTTGTCCTGCGACCTTAAAAAGGGTGAAGTGTAAAAAGCCGCGAATTATACCCTAGATTATTGAAAATTTCTCACAAAAATCACCAGCTTGGCCGCCAGATCGTCTTGTGCAGCAAGGGCTTGCGATTGCTGGCTGGCATGCTGCTGAATGGCGGGCAAGGCATGCACCAGCCGGGGCCAGCTGTCGGCTGCCAGTTGCCCTTGTGCCCATTGCCGATGAAACGTGGCCCAGACATCTGCCGCAGCTGTTTCCAAAGGCGGCAGGTAGCGTTGCAAAAACGCTTCGAGTTTAACCAGATGCGTGTCTTCGCTCTGGATATAGGGCTGCCATATAAAAGGGCGTCCCGCCCAGATGGCGCGGATCCAGCTGTCTTCACCGCGCACAAAGTTGAGGTCGCACGACCACAAGAGCTGGTCATACTCCGCCTGGCTGAGAAACGGCAGGATATGCACGCTAAGTGCACCTTGCGAGTAATGATCGCCAGGCTGGAGTGTTTCTGCGCCGAAAAACTGGCTGACAGGCGCCAGCAGGCTGCTCTCCGGTATCAGGCACACCACGGGTCTATCGCCATTCGCCATGGCGTTGAACAAGCCAGCAATGTGGGCTTGCGGATAGGCAAACAGGGAAACCCGCAGGGCATTGGCAGGGCTTGCCATGGCCCTGAACGTGGTAGAAGAGCCAGCTTGCGCGGCATCTCTCTCTTTCGTTAGGTGGCGCTCGCGCAATAGCCCACCGGTGTTTTCCGTAAAGCCAGGGAAGAAAAACGTCTTCTTGAGCGCAAGTCGGGGGTGAGGGGAGGGCTGCAGATGGAACGCTTCCACCCAGGCTTCGGCGCTGAGATATTCCAGGTTGATCCACACCGGCGGCTGCGCCGCCATGGCGTCGATATAGGACTCGGGCAACTCGCAGGCAAAGGCCTCGATTACCACGTCGGCTATCCGGTCAAACTGGAAGTCTGGCGACCAGTGCGCGATGTTGACCCCATCCAGCACTTGTTCTGACAGCTGTGTATCCAGCGCTGGCAGCAGACGTTGCGCCACCGGCAAGGCATCAACCCACAGCCTGACATCCAGTGAATATTCATGGGCCAGTTGGCGTGCCAGCCGCCAGCAGACGCCGATGTCGCCGTAGTTATCGACGATGCGGCAGAAGATATCCCAGCGTTGTCGCTTGTCTGTCATGCGTGCGTATCCGCTCAGCTTTCCGGCGGGCTGTAACGGATATCGATGATTTCGTAGCTTTCCTCACCGGCGGGCGTCTGCGCGCGAACCACATCGCCAATCTGCTTGCCTAGCATGGCGCGCGCGAGCGGCGAAATCCAGCTGATATAGCCGCGGGTTGGATCGAGCTCATTCTGACCAACGATGCGGTAATGGTGTTCGATGTCGCGCTCCAGTGAGTAAAGCGATACCCAGGCACCAAAAAACACTTTCTCCAGCGACTGCTGTTCCTTGGGGTCGACGATCACGGCCAGGTCCATGCTTTTCATCAGAAACCGCAAGCGCGAGTCGATCTGGCGCAACCGTCGTTTGCCATAGATGTAATCGCCGTTTTCGCTGCGGTCGCCATTGCTCGCCGCCCACGAGACATCGCTCACGACCTTGGGGCGCTCAATTTTATAAAGCTGTTCGAATTCCGCCTTGAGGGTGGCGTAGCCTTCCGGCGTAATGTAATTTTTCTGGTCTGCCATATCGGTTCGCGCCATCTAAGTGGCCTATATGTTAACCTTGAGTCCGGTTAATTGCCCATCTGATTCCATCTTTTACATGCCTGATTCTCCCGCCCTGATCCTTTGCTCCACGGCCCGCCTCGCACGCAGCTTGCGTTTGCATCATGACCGCCGTCAGCATGCCAGCGGATTGTCGGCATGGCAGCCTCTTCCCACCCTTACGCTCAAGCAATGGCTGGATGATGTCACCGAGCAAGCCATCCTCAGTGGCGAGGTGGATGTGGCCACGGCGCCACAGGGCGTGCTCAGTGAGCTGCAGGAACGCATGTTGTGGGAGCAGGTGATAGAAGAGGCGCTGGCGAATGACAATGCTGCCGCTTTGTTTGATGTGCCCGGCATGGCGCAAGCCGCCATGGAGGCGCATCGCCTGATGTTTGAATGGCAGCTGCAGATTCCGCCGGGCGGCCACACGGAAGAGAGTCGCCAGTTTTTGAGCTGGCGCGAGCATTTTGTGCAGCGTTGCCGCCAATCTGGCTGGTTGGAGCCTGTGCGCTATATGGCATGGCAGCTGGATTGCCTGGAGCGCGGCCAACTGTCTTTGCCTGCCAGTATTGCCTTTGCCGGATTTGACCGGCTGGGCCCGCAGGAACAGCGTCTGCAAAGCCTGTTGCAGCAGCGCGGCGTGGTGCTCAGCAATCATGCCACTTTGCTGCCGCAGCCCGGACACGCCCAGCATGCCATGTTGGAGACGCAGGAGGCCGAATGCCGCGCAGCCGTCGCCTGGGTCGCGCAGCAGCTGAATGAAAACCCACAAGCGCGTCTGGGGCTGGTGGTGCCTGAGCTCGGCAAACTGCGCACGCGACTTGCAGCATTGCTGGATGAGGTGCTGCACCCCGTTACCGTACGCCCCGGCCTGGTGGAGGCGGATCGTGCCTATGACTTTTCCCTGGGGTTGCCGTTGAATACGCAGCCGGTGGTGCATGCCGCCTTGGCCTTGCTTCGTATCTTCTGGCAGCAACGCATAGAGCAACAGGATTTTTCCGTGTTGCTGCTCAATCCCTATTGGTCGGCCAGTCTGGGCGAGGCGGACGCCCGAGCCCAGCTGGATAGCCGCATGCGGCAATGGCTGCCACAAACGGTCAGCATGATGCGTTTGTTACGCCTGATAGAGCGCCTGCAGGAAGGCGAAAACCCGCTGCCCATAGGTCAACTGCTGCAAGATTTACGGGCTGGCTGGGCAGTGCGTGAGGCGCAGCCGCGTCGGCAATTACCTTCGTTGTGGGCCGCCGCATTTGAGCAATTGCTGGCTGCCTTGCAGTGGCCGGGCGAGCGCAGTATCTCCAGCCATGAATTCCAGGCACAGCGCGCCTTTTCGCGCAGCTTGCAAGCCCTGGCACGGCTGGATGTGTTTGGCGATACGCTTGATGGCATGCAGGCCTTGCAGCGTCTGGGCGAGCTCTGCCGGGAGCAGATATTCCAGCCCGAGGTTAGTGGCGATCCGCCCGTGCAGGTGATGGGTATGCTGGAAGGCGCTCCTGCCCCGCTGGATGCGCTGTGGGTGATGGGCATGAATGATCATGTATGGCCGCCACCACCCAGACCTAACCCCCTTATTCCTGCCACGGTGCAGCGCGCCGCTGGCGTGCCGAATGCCGATAGTGCGGTGCAAACGGCGTTTGCCCGCATTCTGCATCAGCGCTTGTTGCATACCGCACCGTTGATCGTGTTTTCCAGCGCATTGAAAGATGGCGAACGGCAATTGCGCGCGAGTCCGATATTGAGCGATATCCCCGTGTTCGATGGCGATTGGGCCAAAGCCCAGACCCTGGCTGAGCAACTGGCGCATGGCGAACACGCAGCCCTGCAAGTGCTGGACGACCACATGGCACCGGCGGTGGGCGAGGGCGAGCATGTGTCTGGCGGCACGGGCCTTTTGAAAGCGCAGGCCATCTGCCCGGCATGGTCGTATTACCAGTATCGTCTTGGCGCGCGTGAGCTCAAAGCCCCGGTGAACGGGCTTGAGCCCGCCGAGCGCGGCACGCTGGTGCACGGCGTGTTACAGCATTTCTGGCAGGGGCGCGACCTCGCTTATTTGCAGGCGCTGGATGCCGAAGAATTGAATGCGGCGCTGGCAGAAGCCGCGCAACAGGCCTTGCAGGACTTTGCAGCCGAACGCGACGAAACGCTGTCGCCTGCGTTTTGCCAGCTGGAGCAGGAGCGCCTGATCAAGCTGGTCAGCGCCTGGCTGGCCTTTGAAAAAACGCGCGAAGTGGATTTCACTGTGCTGGATTGCGAACGCGACACCAAGGTAATGATTGAAGGCGTGGAAATCCGGCTGGTGCTGGACCGGATTGACCAGCTGCCGGATGGGCGCGTACTTATCATGGACTACAAAACCGGGCAAAAGCCGGATATCCGCAACTGGGCGGAATCGCGCATTACCGAGCCACAACTGCCGGTCTATGCCGCATTCAGCCTCGATGATGGCGAGGTGGCAGCCGTCAGCTTTGCCATGGTGCGCACCGAAGAGCATGCGTTTTCCGGGATTGCCGGTGAGGAAATCCTGCCTGCGCTGATGACACTGGATGATCGCAAGGCGCGCGATATTTTTGATGCCGAACGCTTTGCCGACTGGCATACCTTGCTCGATCACTGGCGCGAAAGCCTGCAAGCAATTGCCCGCGAGCTCAAATCCGGCGAGGCCGCAGTGCGGGTGGCGGATCCTTTGCAGCTCAGGTATTGCGAAGTGTTGCCCTTGCTGCGATTGCCCGAGCGGCAACTGCAATTTGAGCGCCTGCAGGCCCGGCAATTGGGGCCCCGCGCATGAGTGACAATATGCTGAATGACGAAGCCGTGCTGCAAGAGCATCTGCTCGCGCAGGATGACGAAAGCCGTTGTCGTGCCCTGGAGCTGGAAAGCTTTATCGTTGAGGCCCCAGCAGGTGCCGGTAAAACCGAGCTGCTAACCCAGCGCTACCTCAAGCTACTGACCACCGTGCGCGAGCCGGAAGAAATCATCGCCATTACCTTTACCAACAAGGCGGCAGCCGAGATGCGGGCGCGTATTCTCGACAGCCTGCTGATGGCGGCCAGTGGTGAACGGCCGCCACAGCCACACAAGCAGATGACCTTTGCGCTGGGTCAGGATGCTTTGCAGCACGCCGCGGAGCGCGGCTGGCATTTGCTGGAAAACCCGGCGCGCCTGCGTATTTTTACCATTGACTCGCTGAGCAGCCATCTTGCACGGCAGATGCCGCTGATGAGCCGCTTTGGCGCGCAACCGGCGGTCACAGAAGATGCCTCCGCCTATTATCAGCTGGCTGCCGAGCGCACGCTGGATCTGGCCGATGGCAGCAGCGATGCGGTGACGCAAGCCTTGCGCTATGTGGATAACGACAGTTTGCGCCTCACCCAGTTGCTGGCCGACATGCTGGCCAAGCGCGATCAGTGGCTGCCGTATGCCAATCGCACCGATACCCGCGATCTGGCCGAGGCCGCCTTGCAACATCTGATTACGCAGGACATGCAGGAAGCGCTGGCCGCTTTCCCGGTGCGACTGCAGCAGGTGCTGATGCCGATTGCGCGTTATGCCGCTACTAACCTGCCATGTGAAGCGCCGATTGCCCTGCTGCGCGATTGGGAAACCCCCATGCCCGCCACTCCGAATGCCTTGCCGATGTGGCTGGCTGCCTGTGAGCTCCTGTTTACCGGGCAGGATAGCTGGCGCAAAACCGTCAACGTCAATACCGGCTTCCCCGCGGTCCCTGAATCCAAACCTTATAAGGAACAGCTGGCGGAGCTGATCGCCGCCCTGCAAGCCACAGCTGGTGCCGATGCTGCCTTGTGCCGCTTGCGGTGCCTGCCGCAGTTGCGTGCAGGGGAGGAGAGCTGGCAGGTGGTGTCGGCCCTGGCGCAATTGCTTAACCTGGCCGTGGCTCAGCTGTGGTTTGTATTTCAGGAGGCGCGTGAAGTCGATTTTGTCGAGATATCACAGCGTGCCTTGAATGCCCTGGCGGATGATGCCGATGCCCCCAGCGATCTTGCCTTGCGGCTGGATTATCGTATTCAGCACCTGCTGGTCGATGAATTTCAGGACACCAGCCCTGGTCAGGTGCATCTGCTGCAACGCCTGACGCGCGGCTGGGAAGCGGGAGATGGCCGCACGCTGTTTGCCGTGGGCGACCCCATGCAATCCATTTATCGCTTCCGCAAGGCCAACGTCGGCCTGTTTCTGGAAGTGGCGCGCGAGGGCATAGGCGATATTCACCTGACGCCATTGCAGCTGTGCCGTAATAACCGCTCCTGCCCGCCGGTGGTGGACTGGATCAACCATGCATTCGCAAAAGTGTTCCCGCGGGAGGACAGCATTGCACGTGGCGCCATTCGCTATCGCCCGTTTGTGGCTACCCGTGCAGACGAGGTCGATACCGGTGTTGTGATGCATCCGCTTATTCAGGGCACGGATGAGAGCAATGAGCAATTGCGCACGCGCGAAGCGGCCTTGATGGTCAAGCTGATCCGCGAAGAGTGGGCCGCTCATCCGCAGCGTCGTATCGCGGTTTTAGTGCGCGCTCGCAGCCATCTGGAGCATCTGGTGGCGGATATTCGCCGTCATCATCGCGATATCCGTTTCCAGGCAGTGGAAATTGAAGCCCTGGCCGGGCGCCAGATCATTCAGGACCTGCTCGCGCTCACGCATGCCTTGCATCATCGTGCGGACCGCGTGAACTGGCTGGCTATTTTGCGTGCGCCCTGGTGCGGGCTCACGCTGGCGGACATGCATGTGCTGGCGGCGAGTGATCATCGCAGCACCATCTGGCGCTTATTGCAGCAGGATGCACGCCTGGCGGCCATGAGCGAAGATGGTCGCCAGCGCGCGTTGCATGTGCGCAGCATTTTGCAGGAAGTGCTGGCACAGCAGGGACGGCTGCCCGTAAGCCGCTGGTTGCATAGCGCCTGGCTGATGCTGGGCGGGCCATGGTGCCTGTGGGAGCCGGGCGATGTGCAGGACGTGCAGGCGTTTTTTGCCTTGGTGGACAAGCTGGACAATCAGGGGCAATTCACGCCAACACGCTTGGCGGAGGAAGTCGAGAAACTCTATGCCGCCGCTGACGAGGCGGCTGATGGTCGCCTGCAACTAATGACTATCCACAAATCCAAGGGCTTGGAGTTTGATACCGTGATTTTGCCCGGCCTTGAGCGCAAGACGGGGAATCAGGATAGCCCCTTGCTGCTGTGGGAAGAAGTTGCGATTGCGGATGAAGAGCAGGGCAGCAGCGTGGAACTGGTGGCCGCGCCCTTTGTACCCAAGGGTGCCCGGCTGGATGACGGCCCAACGCCTTATGATTACCTGCGGTTGCTGGAAAAAGAGCGCGCTGAGCACGAAGATGCCCGTGTACTGTATGTGGCCGCCACGCGTACCGAGCGCCGTCTGCATCTTATTGCCACCGCCACGATCAATGCCAAGGGCGAACCACGTCCGGCGTCTGGCAGCTTTTTGCAATTGCTGTGGCCGCAAGTTGCCCTGCAGTTTGCCGAGGCCTTGGCAACAGAGGACGTTAGCGAGACCAGCCCGCAGGCCGAAGCCACGCTTGCCGATTTTGTGCCGCCGCTGGTTAGGCTGCAACAGCCGCAGATGCCCGCCGTTTTGCAAACCGCCACGCCCTTTACGCCGCTGTGGAACCCAGGCGAAGCCAGTGAGTCGCTCAGCCTGGCGGCCAGCCTGGAGGCCGATATGGGTACGCTGGCTCACCGTTATCTTGAGCTGATGGCGCGCCAAGGCTTGGCTACCTGGACAGAGGCGCGCATACACCAGGCCTTGCCTGCCATGCAGCGCTGGTTGCAGCAACAGGGCCATGCCGAAACACAGGCACATGGTGCCGCCGCTGTGGTGGTGCAATTGCTGCTGACGACTTTACGCAGCGCAGATGGTCAGTGGGTATTGCAGGCTCGCGAGGACGCGGATGCCGAAGTGGCCTGGAGCTATGCCGATGCCAGCGAGCTGAAGCGCTATGTGGTGGACCGTACGTTTATGGAAAATGGCGTGCGCTGGATTATCGATTACAAAACCGTGGCGCTACCGGCTGACATCAGCGAGGAGCAGTTAAGGGCGCAAGTGGCGCGCTACCGGTTGCAACTGGATAACTACGCCAGTCTGTTTGCTGATCAGCGAACTCTGGTACGCAAGGCGATTTTCTTCCTGGCGCTGGGGAGGCTGGTGGAACTAGCTGCTGAGGATCAGCTTTTCTGATTTAGCGGCTTTATCAAGCGCGAGTCAGGCAGATCAGAATGTGGTTGCAGTGCGCCCACGCTCTGATCTGCAAAAGTCTTTCGGCTTTAATCGTGATGATGGTGACTGCGACGTACCGCCTTGAAGTGGCGGCGCACATACCACACCAGGAAAATAACCCCGGCGATCACCAGTACGATATGAAATTCGTGGAAATACACCTTGAGCTGATCCCAGTGCTGACCAAACTTCATGCCGGCATAGGCCAGCAGGCCGCACCAAAGCACAGAGCCGGTAAAGGTGTAGAAAATGAATTTGCCCATATTCATGCGGGCAATCCCTGCCGGAAAGGCAATAAACGTCCGCACCGCGGGTAGCAGGCGGCCGATGAAAATGGTGATTTCCCCGTGTTTTTCAAACCAGCGGTCGGCCAATGCGAGATCATGGTGCGAAATCAGTAACCACTTGCCATATTTGTGCACCAGTGGGCGGCCGCCATACATGCCCAGATAATAGGCTGGAATAGAGCCAATCACGCAGCCCACTGCACCCGCCAAGGCCACGCCCCACAACGTCAGCTCCCCTGTATAAACCAGATACCCCGCAAACGGCATGATGATCTCCGATGGTAAGGGAATACATGCGGATTCAATGGCCATCAGCAATGCTACGCCTCCATAACCCAGGGTTGAAATGACCAAAATGATCCATGAAGCCACCATGGCTATAAGTTTTTCGAGCATCGTGTGAGGGCCTTAACATCGTTTTAAATTTGGAGCTTGTATCATACCGGTAACGCATGAAGGGATTATGCATAAAATTTACATATCAAATATGGCCTGGTAATTGCTTTTTATATTATGCATACATGTATCAGCCCATTGCCAAAGGGAGCAAAAATGAAGTTAGTAAGTATGGTCGTCATGGCCGCTGCACTTTTTTCACAGCATGCAGTCGCCCAAAAAGTGGATCTTGGCGTAGCAAGCAACTATAACGTTTTCGTATTTGATAGCTACAAAAGTACAGGCTGGAGTTCTATCGGAGGTGCCCTTGCTGTGGGTGGCAATGCAGATATCAGCACATCCACCATCAGCAACTCTGCCAATAACCCCTATGGATTGGTCGTAGGCGGAAACCTCACCAAATCTTATGGCGGTGTCAATGGAACCACCTGGGTCGGCGGTGCAGTGAACAAACCTCAATGGGATAATTACAACAACTATTCCAGCAGTGGTGCTCCCATTGACTTTGCCGCGGCCAAAACATCGTTTTCAGCTTTGTCCGACAAACTCGCTTCAACCGCCTCTACGGGCACCGTCAGCTATAGCTATGGCAGCACCGGCAACCTGACAGGCACCGGCTCAAGCGTCGAATACTTTTCCGTGAATGGCAGTGACCTCACCAACATCTCCAACTGGAGCTTTGCCAATGTACTCGCCAACGCCACATTGATCATCAACGTTTCCGGCAGCAATATCAGCCTGAGTGGCGGTTGGTCAGGTTTCAGCAGCTATAACGTGCTGTTCAACTTCTATGACGCGACGACGGTAAACCTAAGCAACATCAGCTTCGCCGCCAGTATTCTTGCTACAGACGCCACCATCACCGGTAGCGGCGGCAGTTTCATCGGCACCGCAGTCGCCAATAGCTGGAGCAACTCCCTGACGGTAAGCAATCGAGCCTTCTCCTCTTTCGAAATGGCCACCCCCACCGTAAGCGCTGTTCCCGAGCCTAACGCCGTGATCCTTCTGGTCATGGGTATTCTGATGATTCTGGGTTACAGGCAGTTTAAAAGCAGGCTCTGATCTTTCGACGAGTCCTCATGAGTTAAAAACGCTACAGGCCGCAACTGCGGCCTGTAGTGTTTTTATTGGCTATCAAGGTTGGGGTAAAGCCGATTATGCCTCAACTTAGATCCTTGATTAGCGTTTCAATCAATTCACTCCGTTGTTTAATCGTGTGGGTTTCCACCGTCATCCTTAGTTTGTCCGGCCCATTCATGCGGTAGCGGCGGTCGCGCTGTAGCAGGCTGACCAGTTTGGTTGGATCAAGCTCGCTACTTTGACTAAACGTGAGCTGAATGGCGCTATCACTGGCGTCGATTTTCGTAATGCCGAGCGGCTTGGCGGCAATACGCAGGCGATGGCAGGCGATAAGGGCTTCGCCTTGTTCGGGAAGTATGCCAAAGCGGTCGATCAGCTCTTCCTGCATGGTGTCGAGGTCGTCGTCGTTGTCGCAGTTGGCGAGACGCTTGTAAAGCACCAGTCGCTCGTGCACATCGGGACAGTAGTCATTCGGCAGCAGGGCGGGGGTATGCAGGTTTATTTCGGTGGTGACGCCCAGTGGGGCGTTGATGTCCGGTTCCTTGCCAGCTTTTAGTTGTTTTACTGCGTGGTTCAGCATGTCGGAGTAGAGTGAAAATCCGATCTCCTGCATTTCGCCGCTTTGTGAGTCGCCCAGCAGTTCCCCTGCGCCGCGGATTTCCAGGTCGTGCATGGCCAGGTGGAAACCGGCGCCAAGGTCTTCCAGCAGTTGAATCGCGTCCAGGCGCTTTTGCGCTTGTGGGGTGATGTTGCGGTCTGGGTCCGTTAGCAAATAGGCATAGGCCTGATGGTGTGAGCGGCCGACACGGCCACGTAGCTGATGCAGCTGCGCCAGGCCGAACATATCGGCCCGATTCATGATGATGGTGTTGGCGGTGGGCACATCAATGCCGGTTTCAATAATGGTGGTGCAGAGCAGCAGGTTAAAACGTTGCTGGTAGAAGTCGCGCATGACGTGTTCGAGTTCGCGTTCGCGCAGCTGGCCGTGGGCAATGCCAATACGGGCTTCGGGCAGGATGCGTTCCAGCTTTTCTTTCATCACGAAAATGGTGTCGACTTCGTTGTGCAGGAAGTACACCTGGCCGCCGCGCTTGAATTCGCGCATGGCGGCTTCGCGGATGATGCCTTCGGAGTAATGCGTGGCAAAGGTTTTGATCGCCAGGCGTTTTTGCGGCGGCGTGGTAATAACCGAAAACTCGCGCAGGCCCTCCATGGCCATGGATAGCGTGCGGGGAATCGGGGTGGCGGTGAGTGTCAGCACATCCACTTCGGCGCGCATGGCTTTCAGCTGTTCTTTCTGGCGCACGCCAAAACGGTGCTCTTCATCGAGGATGACGAGGCCAAGGTTCTTGAACTTCACATCTTTCTGGATCAGGCGGTGCGTGCCGATGATGATGTCGATATTGCCGTCTTCCAGTCCCTTGATCGCTTCCGCTTGCTCTTTCGCGGTGCGGAAGCGCGAGATTTCGGCGATCTTGATCGGCCAGTCGGCAAAGCGGTCGGCAAAGTTGTTGTAATGCTGTTCGGCTAGGAGCGTGGTTGGCACCAGCACGGCCACCTGGCGGCCGCCCATGACCGCAACAAACGCAGCGCGCAAGGCGACCTCGGTCTTGCCGAAGCCCACATCGCCGCACACCAGGCGATCCATCGGCCGGCCGGATTGCATGTCGCTGATGACTGCCTCAATGGCGGAGAGTTGATCCGGCGTTTCTTCAAACGGGAAGCCTTCGGCAAAGGCCTCGTAATCCTGCAGGGTGAGGGTAAAGGCATGGCCTTTGCGTGCGGCGCGCTGGGCATACAGGTTAAGCAGCTCAGCCGCCGTATCGCGGATTTGCTTGAGGGCTTTTTTCTTGGCTTTTTCCCATTGGCCGCTACCCAGTCTGTGCAGGGGCGCGGATTCCGGTGGCCCGCCCGAGTAGCGCGAGATCAGGAATAACTGCGAAACAGGCACGTAAAGCTTGTCATCGCCTGCATATTCCAGCAGCAGGAATTCGGTTTCGCCCTCGCCAAAGTCGAGATTGACCAGGCCCTTGTAGCGGCCCACGCCGTGCTGTTCGTGCACCACGGGGTCTTGCTCGCGCAGCTCGGATAAATCCTTGAGCATGCCTTCGGTATTGCGTGATTTTTCCTTTTCACGGCGGCGCTGCTGGCGCACCGTGGCCGCATAAAGCTCGGCTTCGGTGATGATGCAGAATTTATCGGCGACAAAACCGCCATGCAATGCCGCGACACCGAGCATCACACGTGCATCGCCTTGCTGAAACTCTTCCCAGGAGTTGCCATGGCCATCGCCACAGGCAGAAAACGGCACCTGATGATCGCTGAATAGCTGGGCCATGGTCTCGCGACGCCCCAGGCTTTCAGCGGCAATCAGGATACGGCCTTTGTATTTCTTGATGAACTCCTGCAGCTTGTGCAGGGGGTGATCGGCGCGGCGCTCAATCTCCAGCGCGGGCAAGCCGCTAGCGGTTTCTGTGGTGAGCTGAATCCGGCCCCAGGCATGGGTGCGGGCAAAAAAGTCTTCGGTTTTGAGCAGCAATACCTCTGGCTGCAGGATAGGCCGCTCAGGATCGTGCGCCAGCTGGCGGTAGCGGGATTGTGCATCACGCCAGAAGCCTTGGGCGGCATGATCGATATTGCCGTGCATGCAGAGAATGGCAGAGCTCGGCAAATAATCCAGTACCGTCGCTGTTTCCTCAAAAAACAGCGGCAGATACCACTCAATGCCACCGCTGGCGATGCCTTTGCTCACATCCTTGTAAATACGGCTGCGTGAAGGGTCGCCTTCAAAGGTTTCGCGGAAATTCTGTCTGAAGCGGCTGATGCCTGCTTCATCCAGCGGAAATTCACGTGCGGGCAGCAGGCGTATCTCGCTAACTGGATAAACACTGCGCTGGGTATCAACATCAAAGGTGCGGATGCTTTCGATTTCGTCATCGAATAAATCAAGGCGGTAGGGCAGGCTGCTCCCCATGGGGAACAGATCAACCAGCCCGCCACGCACGCTGAATTCGCCCGGGCTCATGACCTGGCTGACATGGTGGTAGCCCGCCTCGGCGCATTGCGTGCGCAAGGCTTCCAGATCCAGACGCTGGTTTTTCTTCAGCATGAAGGTATGCGCGGCCAGATAGGCATTGGGCGGCACCCGGATCAGGGCCGTAGACACCGGCACGATAATGACATCGCAGGTGTTCTGGCTGATCTGGTACAAGGTGGCCAGACGCTCTGAAATCAGGTCAGGGTGCGGTGAGAAGTGATCATACGGCAGGGTTTCCCAGTCCGGCATCATATGCACGCTGAGGTCAGCGGCGAACCACGGCATCTCTTCCAGCAGGCGCTGAGCCTCAAATGCGCTCGCACACAGGATCACCAGCGGTGTGCGCTCAGGCTTTTGTTTAAGCTCGCGCGCGAGTTCTGCCAGGGCCAGGCTGTCGAGGCCGGTTGGCAAAGGTTTGATACGTTCGGAGGAGCCAGACGCCGGAATGGGCAGGGAAAACTGCATGAAAAAACCGCAAATGAATGAATAACAAATGCATTATAGCCGCTTGCGGCAAGCTGCGGCTATGCAAGCGGCACTATACAAGGGCTTAAGCCTTTCATGGCTTGGTCAGAACACGGCCTTAAGGCTAATGCATCAGAGGGTGGATTCAAAAAGAAGGAAATGCTGCGGAGCGAGTTTGTCGCAGCTATTCCAGTTCATGTATCCACAGACCAGCCTGCTGGTTAAAGCCAGTCAGGCTGAAGCTTAGCCCAGCAATTGGCTGATCTGTGCTTCCGCCTGTTCCCAGTATTCGACAGGGTTGCCTTTGAAGCCATTGCGTTCCGCCAGGAAATAGGCGGCAACCTCGGTCATTTTGTAGCGCTCTTCTGCGCTGATCTTGCGTGGGGAGGATTTGGTTTTTGCCGAAGCAGCCTTGGCTGTGGCCGTTTTTTTAGGGGTGGTTTTTTTGGCAGCAGGCTCTGCTGGTTTCGCAGCCGTTTTTTTGACGGCGGGTTTCTTTTCTTCAGTTGCTTTCGATACAGCCATTTCCGTTCCTTTCGTTAAGAGGGACTTCCATGATGCATGCAGCGTTTGCGCTGCGTTGGAGGCAAGGCGGGTAAGCCTTGCCTCCATCATATTAAAGCGTTCCGCCTACCGTCAAGCCGTCGATGCGAAGTGTGGGTTGGCCGACACCTACTGGTACACTCTGGCCTTCTTTGCCGCAGGTGCCGACGCCACTGTCGAGCGCCATGTCATTACCTATCATCGATACGCGCTTCAGTACCTCAGGGCCATTGCCGATCAGGGTGGCGCCCTTGACGGGATAGGTGAGTTTGCCGTCTTCGATCATCCAGGCTTCTGCGGCCGAGAACACGAATTTGCCGCTGGTAATGTCGACCTGACCGCCGCCAAAGTTGGCCGCATACAAGCCTTTTTTCACCGACTTGATAATCTCTTCCGGGGCCATGTTGCCATTCAGCATGTAGGTGTTGGTCATGCGCGGCATGGGAATGTGGGCATAGGATTCGCGACGGGCATTGCCCGTCATCGGCATGCCCATCAGGCGTGCATTCAGGCTGTCTTGAATGTAGCCACGGAGGTAGCCGTCTTCGATCAGTACCGTGCGCTGGGTCGGGTTGCCTTCATCGTCTATGTTGAGCGAGCCGCGGCGATTGGAAATCGTGCCGTCATCCACTACCGTCACGCCACGGGCTGCCACTTGCTGACCAATCGCGTTGCTAAAGGCAGAGCTGCCCTTGCGGTTGAAGTCACCCTCCAGGCCGTGCCCAATCGCTTCGTGCAGCAAAATACCGGGCCAGCCTGAACCCAGTACTACTGTCATGCTGCCAGCGGGAGCAGGGCGCGCTTCCAGATTGACCAAGGCTTGATGCACGGCTTTCTGGGCGTAATCCTGCAACACCTCATCGGTGAAGTACGCATAGTCAAAACGACCACCGCCGCCAGCCGAGCCTTGCTCGCGCCGGCCGTTGGCTTCTGCGATGACCTGAATCGACAGGCGCACCAGAGGACGCACATCGGCAGCCATCATGCCATCGTGGCGAGCAATCATGATCACTTCGTATTCGCCCGCAATCGATGCCATGACCTGGGTAATGCGCGGATCGGCTTTGCGCGCATAGCCTTCCAGGCGCTCCAGCAGCTTCACTTTGGCTTCGGCACTGAGTGAGGCGATGGGGTCGTGCGGAATATAGAGTTGTGGCGCATCAATGCGTTGAATCGCGCTACCTGCTTGCTCGGCGCCTATCGCGGCAATGGCCTTGGTGGCGTTGGCTGCTTGCTGCAGGGCAGGCAGATTGATGTCGTCCGAGTAGGCAAAGGCGGTTTTTTCACCACTGACGGCGCGCACGCCCACGCCTTGGTCTATGCTGAAATTGCCGGATTTGACCTGACCTTCTTCCAGGCCCCAGCTTTCGGCACGGCTGTACTGAAAGTAGAGGTCGGCATAATCCACCTTGTGCGACATCATATTGCCCAGCACGCCTTGCAAGGCGGCAACATCGAGGCCGCTCGGTTGCAAGAGCGTTTCGGTGGCGGTGTCAAAATGGCTGCCGGCTAAAGGGCTGGAACTGCTGGGTATCTGGTCAGGCTTCATGGCCGTTACTCTCTAAGGGACTATAGGTCAGAATATAACAGGGGAGCAGAGTTCCCCTGTTACGTATTTTCTGCAATTGTGACTCATTAAAGCCTGTGTTCAGGCGATAAGTTGTAGCGTAAATCTTTAAAACGCAGTCTGTGGTGAGGTGAGCTGGTTACAGGGTGCGGTGTTTCAGCGCTGGCAGGCTGCCGCGCAGGCTGGCCTGATAACCGGCATTCACCGAGGCGATCACCACACCAGAACCACGCGGCAAGCGGTCCAGCACCACTCCCCAAGGGTCCACAATCATGCTGTTGCCATGGGTTTCACGGCCGGAGGCATGGTAGCCACCTTGCGCCGGGGCGATGACGTAGCTCAGGTTTTCAATAGCACGCGCCCGCACCAGGCTTTCCCAGTGGGCTTTGCCCGTAGTCTCGGTGAAGGCCGATGGCACCATGATGATATCGACTTCTTTCATGGCCCGGTAAAGCTCAGGGAAGCGCAGGTCGTAGCAGATGGAAAGGCCGATTTTGCCGAAAGGGGAGTCCAGCACTACGACTTTATCGCCTGCTTCGATTGTCGTTTCTTCCCGGTAATGCTCATTGCCGAGATCGAGGCCGAACAGGTGAATCTTGTCGTAGCGTGCGACTTGCTTGCCTTTGTCATCAAACACCAGACAGGCATTGCGGACTTTGTCTTCGGTGGAGGATTCCAGCGGAATGGAGCCGCCGATCAGCCAGATTTCGTGCTTCTTGGCGATTTTGGATAAAAAGCGCTGTATCGGGCCGCTGCCTTCTTTTTCGCGTGCGGCTACCTTGTCGGTATCGCGGATGCCCATGATGGCAAAGTATTCCGGCAAGGCCACCAATTTGGCGCCCTGGGCGACAGCGATTTCAATCAGTCGCTCTGCTTCGCTGAGGTTGGCGGAGACATTCGGGCCCGAGGCCATCTGAATGGCTGCGACCCGGACGTTACCTGGAGCTGGAGCAGCAGGTTTGCTAGATTTCACTACTTTTGCGCGAGATTTGATAGCCATCTTGATTCCGAACAATATTATCGTTTTTTATGGATGATACTTTATGGGCACTGCTTTTTCATGGCGCTTTACACAGGATACGCCCATCCTTGACACCTGGTCTGCAAGCCTGATTACTTGCCGAGCGGGCTCGCCGCCGGGCTGGCAGGAGCACGAGTGCGGCTATCGCCCTTGAGCTCCTGCGGGTTATCCCATGTTCCGCCGATTTCGTACTCGTCAGCCGCCAACTGGTTCAGCGGGTCTTTCAACAGTTTTTGCGCAACATACGCGGCAGCGCCCACCACCGGTCCACCTGCCAGCGCCGCTATGGATAAGCTGTCGCTCAGGTAAGGCGTGACCTTGATGTAAAGGTGCTGGGTTTCTTTCTGCAGGTCGGTTTCACCGCGCATATCCACGCGTGCGGTTGGACCTTCCATGCGGAAGTCATCGCTGCGCATCACGCCTTTGTCTATCTTGACGCTACCGCCGATTTTATCGAAGGTAAAGCCGCTACTGAAGACATCGCGGAAATCAAACGTCAGGCGGCGCGGCAGGTTTTGCAGACTCAGCATGCTGAACAAACGACCAACGCCAGGCTGAATTTTCAGAATCTGCCCGTGGCGCGCATCCAGTTGCAAGTTGCCGCTCAAGCCGGCAGAGTTGAACTCATGTGGACTGCCTGGCCATTTCAGCTGACCAGTCAGGTCGGCTTCGCCACCCTTGACGGTGCCGGGGTAGCCAAAGCGTTCCAGGGTCTTGCCCAGATCTTTGATATCCCAGTTCAGGGTGATGCGGGTATTGGGGTTACGCTTCCAGTTATGCCATTCGCCCTCGGCAGTCAGGGTACTATCCGGATTGATGATCTTGAGTTTTTCTATGCTCCAGTCATCATTCTGTTCACTCGCCTGCAGCTCTAGGCGCCCAAGCTTTTTGTTCCCCATTTCGTAGTTTTCCGCCACGATATCCAGAGCCGGGTATTGCTGCGCCTGCTGCTTGAAATCACCCTGGGTGCGCAGCTCTGCGGTATTCGGTGTGGAACTGGGGGAAATCAGGTTTTTCAGCCGGGCAATGACCTTGCCATTGCCTGCGCTCAGCCATTGAATGTCGCCATTCATTTCATGACTCTGCACATTCAACTGCCAGCCGCCAGTGATGGGACGCGCGTTAAGCTTGAGGCTATTGATGCGCTTGTCAAAAATATCCAGACGATTAACCGTCAGGTCGACCTTGGCAATCGGCGGCAGGGCAGTACTGCTATTGCCGCTTGTTACGCTGGCAGCCGGGGCAGCGGCGCCATTCATGCTGGGGGTGTTGCTCGTGGCCATGCTGGCAGTGGCTTTGTCTGCCAGATTACGCCATTCATCCGCATCCAGCTGCTCCAGTACGGCGCGCACGTTAATGCCGGGTTGCGCACTCTGGCTTGGCGACTCGGCGGGCGCATTCACTGCAATGTCACCATGGTCTATCTTCATTTTTCCGTTCAGCTCGGAGCGCAGTATTTTCGCGGTGATGAAATTGCCCAGCGCGACATTGAAGCTATCTTGCGATGGCGTTGTTTGGCGCTTCTCAACGTGCAAAGGCATGATGTCCGCTGGCGATTTGTTCAGTGGCGGTGGTAGCGACGAGGTAATACCCACCAGACTTGAGTCTATGGTCAGATTGAGCATTTTGTTCTGAATATGGATATCGCCATTCCAGTCTGTGCTGCCCGAAATACGGTCTGCCATTCCGGGGCCAAATGCCTGGCGCAGGCCGGCATCATTGAGGCGGCCGCGTGCGGTGATATGAACGGAATGATCCTTGTTGGTTACCAGATTGAGTACGGCAGGGCCGCCATAAATCCAATGGCTGACATTCTGCGCATGCAGTCCGTTTTCTGTGAATTCCAGCTTGCCATTGATGCGGGTGATCTCGGGGATTTCCTTATCACTCATGCTGCCATTCTTGATGGTGTATGTCCCTTTTACCTTGGTGTTATTGGGGTCATGCAAGGGGATGTTCAACTGCAGGTTGAGTTTGCCATCGCCGGATGTTACCAAGGTGGGCGTAAAGCCTTCTGCCAGATGCAGCAAGGGGCTATTGTTGATGAAGCGTATGCCGTCGCTGACCAGTCCATTGGCTTCGCCTGTGATGTTGAGGACAGGCTCAGCGACATGCAGCCCGGGGATGGCAATATTGGCTTTCGTAATGCGCGTTCCCAATATCGTGCCATCGGTGGCGTTCAACTCCATGCGATTGCCCTCAAACAGCATATCCAGCTTGATACCCAGGATTTTGGGCCAGCCCGGGGCGTAGTCCAGTTCGCCGTCATTGATTTTTGCGGTGACACGGAACAGGCCGGTTTTGTTATTCGGGTAGGGGAAATCATGCAGATTGCCCTTGACCGTCACATTGATATCCTGACCACGCCCTTTCAGGATGGCGCTATCCAGCCATGCCAGCGTATGTTCGCCGAGAATCTTGGGGTAGTAGAAGCGGGCATACTGCGCATCGGCCTGACCAAACTTCGCGCTCAGGTCCAGATAGCCACCCTTGACGCCGTTCATCAGATAATTGGCATTGATGGTTCCGGCCAGATGTGGGTTGGCGATGGCGAAATTCTTGACGCGAATATCCAGCCCAGTTTTATTGTGGGTCCATTTTACTTCGCCACTCAGGCGGTCAGCCGGAATCGGCCAGCGCATGATGTTTTCCAGCTCAAGCGAGGCGTTGCGCGCATTCAGCGTCAGCGTGCCGTTATCTTCGTCTGCATCTACGCTGCCGCTGAGATTGCTGAAGCCAGGGAACTGTTTGAAAGGCCGCATGCCAAGATTGCTGAATTTGCTGCGCAAGCTGTATTCCTGCGGAATCGTCTCGCTGCCGCGCCAGCTGATATCGACATTTTCCAGCTTGCCGGTAGGGCTGATCTCCTGCAGGTTTTGCTTCACGTTCTTTGGCAGCGGAATGTAACCTGCGAACGTGTTCAAGGTGTCCAGCAGAATCTCGTCCAGGCGAACGCGACCTTCAATCCATTGCTTGTCCTTGATCCAGCGCTCGCGCAGGCTGATGCTGCCGTTTTGCATGTCCAGGCCATCAGGTGTGTTGAGCTTGATGTTTTCGGCGGTAAATTCCTGCCCATCTTTATGTTTGTCCCAGCTCAGGCGGCCGGAAAGGTGGTTGAGCGTGGCTTGCGGGCTGCTTGCCGACAAGCGCGTTTTAACATCACTCAGGATGACATCGCTGACAATATTGCTGGGCTTGCCGTCATCCAGCTGCAACCAGAAACGGGCTGCGCCATAGCCTTCATAAAGGTCGAAAGGATAGGAAATCCATTTGCGCCAGGCCGAGATATCTGTGCCCTCCAGCTTGGCGTACACAGTGCCACTCCAGTCTTCTGGCTGGCTGATGTCTTTGCCATAGAGGTTGCCGCGGATGTCGATGGGGGCGGATGAACCGGCGGAAGGCAAGGCGCGCAGACCAAACATGTGATGGCCTATCAAGCCTTTCCATGCCGGGCTGACCACGCGCAGATTCAGTTGCGTCAGGCTGAGCGGAGGGGCTTTGCGCAATTCGTCCTCCCAGATCACGCTGGCGTCCAGCACATCAATGCGCGACTGTCGCAGCGCCCAGTTGGCAAATTGTGGCCGCGAAGGGCCGCCCATGGCCATGCCGGCCACATAAAGGGTGCCTTGTGCGTCGCGGCGTATGGTCAGTTCAGGCTGGTAAATTTCGATGCTGGAAAGTCTGGGCTCCAGCAGAGGAATGCTGAGCCAGGACAGGCTTGCTTCCACATGCCCCAGGCTAAGGGCAGGGCGCTCTTCCGCGTCATGAATATCCACGTTATACAGGCTAAGGTGGGGGTTGAGGCCATCCCAGCTGGCCTTGATTTCACCGATGCTGACTTTCTGGCCCATCGCGGCGGTGGCGCGTGCTTCGATATCCGCCCGGTATTTGTCTATGTTGGGCAATACCAGATAACGCATGCTCAGAACCGCAGCCGCAAATACAAAGATGGCGAGCCACAGGGTGAGCAGGGTAAATCGGTAAACCCAAAACAGAGACTTTTTGACCATAATCTTTCAAAGCCGTACCTGTTAGCCGGTACGTATAGAGGGAGCGGTGCGCCGCAATGCTAACAACCTGTGAGTATTTCATTTTCAATACAGATTGGTCAACGCTTTAGGCGATTAAATTGGCCGTTGGAAGCGGGTTTCCGCCACTTTTGTTGGATATGGCGGAGGCGGGAATACCCTGATTCATTTAAAATGTCGCCTTTGGCCTTTTGACAAGGCACAGCAGATAAAGAGACCAGATTGATTCAATTCAAGAATCTCCACCTCACACGTGGCGTAAAAGTGCTGATTGAAGATGCCAGCTTCCAGCTGCATCCCGGCCATAAAGTCGGTTTGACAGGCGCCAATGGCGCGGGCAAATCCAGTGTGTTTGCCATGTTGCGTGGCGAGCTGCACCCGGAGTCGGGCGACCTTGAGATTCCTCCGCATTGGGTAATCGCCCATGTGGCGCAGGAAACACCCGCGCTGCCGGATGCGGCCATCGAGTTTGTACTGGATGGGGATGCGGAATTGCGGCGCCTGGAGCATGAGGTGAAAGCAGCGGAAGAGGCACAGGACGGTGTGCGGCTGGGCGAATTGCATGCGCGCCTGGGTGAAATTGGTGCCTATGCAGCGCGAGCCCGTGCTGCCGAGCTGATGGATGGTCTGGGCTTTACTTCGGCGGACCTTGAGCGTCCGGTATCGGATTTTTCCGGTGGCTGGCGCGTGCGGCTGAATGTGGCGCAGGCGTTGATGTGTCGCTCTGATTTGCTACTGCTCGATGAGCCCACCAACCATTTGGACCTGGATGCGGTTATCTGGCTGGAGAGCTGGCTGAAAAGCTACCCGGGCACCTTATTGCTGATTTCACATGATCGTGATTTTCTGGATGCGATTGTCAATCACATTGCGCATATCGAGCAGCAGAAATTCACGCTGTATCGCGGCGGTTATTCGGATTTTGAGCGGCAGCGTGCCGAGCGCCTGGCGCAACAGCAATCAGTGTATGAACGCCAGCAACGCGAAGTCGCCCATCTGCAAAGCTACATCGACCGTTTTCGCGCCAAAGCCACCAAAGCCCGGCAGGCCCAAAGCCGCATCAAGGCTCTTGAGCGCATGGAGCTGATCAGTGCGGCGCATGCGGACAGTCCTTTTGGTTTCGAATTTCGTGCACCATTGGCGACCCCGGACCCGTTGCTGGTGCTGGATGACATGGCGGCTGGATACGCAGGCAAGACCGTGCTGGATGATATAGCCCTGACCATACGGCCAGGTGAGCGTATTGGCCTCTTGGGGCGCAACGGGGCGGGTAAATCCACCCTGATCAAGCTTCTTTCCAACAGCATGCCTGCCCTGAGTGGCAAGCGGGTGGAAGGCAAAGACCTCAGCATAGGCTATTTTGCCCAGCATCAGCTTGAGCAGCTCCGGGCTGATGAGTCTCCACTGCAGCACATGCTGAGACTTGACCCGCAAACACGCGAGCAAGAGCATCGCAATTACCTGGGTGGCTTTGATTTTCGTGGCGACATGGCCAGTGCGCCTTGCGGGATGTTTTCCGGCGGTGAAAAGTCACGCTTGGCGCTGGCGCTATTGATCTGGACGCGCCCCAATCTATTGCTGCTGGATGAGCCAACCAACCATCTGGACCTCGAAATGCGCCATGCCCTGACGGTGGCCTTGCAGGCTTATGAGGGTGGCGTAGTGCTGGTGTCTCATGATCGGGCATTGCTACGCGCAACCTGCGATCGTTTTATTCTGGTCGCTGATGGCAAGGCGCAGGTATTCGATGGCGATCTGGAGGATTACCGGATCTGGCTGGCGGAGCAGAAGGCGCAGGACAAATTGCGCGCGCTACCCCCGCAGACCGAGCTTGTAAAAAAGAACGATAAGGCCCAGAACAAAGCTGAGCGTCAGGCCAGGCTGGCTGAACGCCGCCCGCTGACCAAGGAGGCGGAACAACTGGAGAGTCGCATGGCCGATTGGCAGCAGAAGAAAGTGGCGCTGGAAGCGCGCTTGGCCGATGGCGAGCTTTATAGTGCCAGCGACAAGAGCGAGCTGCAGCAATTACTGAAAAAACAGGCTGAGCTGACGCAGCAGATAGAAACTGCTGAAGAGCGCTGGCTGGAGGTCATGGCACAGCTGGAAAGCATGCCGGCCGCATAATCCTGCTTAATTTTTTACCTATTGAATCAACGGAAAAACACCATGCAATATTCTCAACGATTGAATCTGCTCTACGGCATTGCGCTGCATGAAATGGGCGGCGATGCCGGCTCCATCAGCGTGGACGACGGTGATGTGCAGGATGCTGCGCATTTCCTGGCATGCTATCTCACTGTCAAGGCCATCCAGCTGGCAGAGCGCTCCCCAGCAGATGAACGTGTTGAAAATTTTGACATGCTGAGTGTCTATCAGGCCTATGCCATGCTGGTGTACACCTATCTCGTATTGCCCTTAGGCGATGAAGGTGTGCAGCCGGACTTCCAGAAAACGGCCGTGACCATTGCCAAATCATTGTTTGTGGAGCTGAGCGAAGATGAGTGGCTGGAGATTATTGAGTCCGGTCAGCATAAATATCAGCTGATCGGGGATGCAGAGGCCGAGCACTGGATGAATTACCGGCAGGATCTGGACAAAGCCGTGGTGGCGTTTGTCGTCGCCGGCACGGATGAGAATGCACCATTCAGTCCTGAGGATATCTTGCCTATTTTCGGCACCATGCTGAGCATGCTGTGCGAAGCATTTGAAAGCCTGTGATGTTGCACTGCTGGGAGTAAACCTGCCAGCCTCTCATATGATGAATTTTGAGAAATATAAAAAGGCGCGGTCAAACGACCGCGCCTTTTTGTTTTCAGGACTTCAAAGACCTGCTTATGCCGAATACGACAAGCTGGAAGAGTTGCTATCGCTCAGCCCATACGCAGAAATCAATTGCTGGATTTGCCGCGTGATCTGACTCATGGCTGAGTTGCTGGAAGAGCTGCTAGTGGAGTCGGTACTATCCGAACTGCTTCCGTTGGCTTTGTTAGTGGATTCCTTGTAAGCCATGGCTTCCTGCATGGTGACCTTGCCATCCTGATTGGTATCTGCCGCTTCAAAATTCTCGGAGATATCCGTCATCAGGCTTGAAAGCTTGCTGTCATCGGTGCTGGATGCAATGCTGGTCATTTCATCCTTGGTGAGGCCGGTGTCCTCCTTGCCTTCGCCGCCTTTAGGTGGAGGAGGTGGCATGCCTTGCGGGCCGCCTGATCCGCCCATGCCGCCTTGCATGCGCATACTGTCAAACTGGCTGTTTAGCCCGCTCAACAGATTGTCGATGCCGGACGTCATCTCATCCTTGGTAATCTTGCCATCGCTATCGCTATCAAGCGCGCTGAAAAGATCGTCGACATTGCTGCTACTGCTGTCTGAACTGATGGAAGAAAACGCCGATTCAAGATCGGTTTTTTCTATGTAGCCCTGACTTTTGGTGTCCAGTTTTGAAAACAGACTACTGGCAATTTGTGATGTAGAAACGCTAGATATCATCATTGTTCTCCTTGTTGTTTTTACTGCTCCCCCCGGAACAATGTGGAACAAGGATATGGCAGGACCATACCGTGTCCACATGGACTAGTATCGGCCAAAGCGCTGCATTTTTTCGACTTGCAAGTGTTAAGTTGGGTAAAACAATGTTAAGGAAAAATCCCGCTAAATCAGCATGATAAAGCGGGTTTTAGAACATCAGTTTTGCTATCAGATCAAAGTCAAGGCGGGCTTTTTGCTGTTCTGTGGCGTGAATTTTACGGGCTCTTGTGGCTTGTGTTTGCCGAATTGCGCTTTGGTTTCTTCCAATTGCTTGCGTTGTTCAGCGGTCAATATGCCATTGATCTTGAAGTCATTGCGTACGCGCGACAGTACAAATTGTTTTTCGATTTCACTCAACTTTTCCGCCAGTTGCTGCGCCTTGCGCTCATCAAACGTGGGGGCTTTGGCCAAGGCATCCAACTCATCCAGCGCATGACGGCGCTGTTTTTGTTGTTCGCGCAGGGCGGGAATCTGATCATGCATCAAGGCGAATATTTGATCTTCCTGGGCTTCGCTCAGATCCAGGCCGCGCAGATAAGGTGGCAGGCCGGGGCCTTGCTTGTTGTCGGGAAGAGCGGGGCCCATATGATGCGGAAACCCTGGGGCAGGGGGATCCTGCAGCAAGGGCTGTGCTTGCAGTAATAATGGCAGGCTAAGGCCAAGCAGGCCAATCGCCAGTGTGAGCTTGTATAATGTGCTGGTGTTCATGATCTCTCCTGATTTGTAAGTCCTGAATCTGTAAGTCAAGTCGGGCATCATCGCCGACAACTGCCATGCCATTCTGCCGATTTTGTCTGTAAACCTCTGTTAAATAGAGGTTAAATTAGGTAAACCTCTGCTGTGTTTTGTGTGTAAAAATAGGTAAAACACAGGGTGCAGCGTTGTCTCATGTATGTCTCGCTCGTTATCATCATCAAATGATCAAAATGAGGAATGATGTTTACGCCATGAATAAAGTCTTGCTGATTGACGACGACGTTGAATTGGTAGGAATGCTGAAGGAATATCTTGAGCAGGAAGGCTTTGATCCAACGGTCGCTTATGATGGTGAATCAGGCGCGGAGCAAGCTTTGCGCGATACCTATGATCTGATCCTGCTCGATGTGATGATGCCCAAGATGAACGGGATTGATGCCTTGCGCGCCATTCGGGCTGAGAAAAATACACCGGTGTTGATGCTGACCGCCAAGGGCGAAGATGCTGATCGTATCGTCGGGCTTGAGCTGGGGGCGGATGATTACGTACCCAAGCCATGTACCCCCAGAGAAATAGTGGCCCGCGTTCGCGCCATTTTGCGTCGCACCCAGCCTTCGGATAATGCGCAGCCAGTCCAGATTACGGTAGGTGCATTGACCCTGTGGCCGGAACAGCGTCGCGCCGAGTGGTCAGGTAATGTGCTGGAACTCACCAGTACCGAATTCAATCTGCTGGAAGTGCTGGTACGTCATGCTGGTCGTGTGGTCAGCAAGAGCGATCTTTCCTTGCAAGGACTCGGGCGTCCCCTGGCCAGGTTTGATCGCAGTATTGATGTCCATCTCAGTAGCATCCGTCAGAAAATTGACGCCTATGCCAATGGCCGCCATTACATACAAACGGTTTATCGTATGGGTTACCAGCTCGTCCGCGAATAACTATGGGGCGGCTTTACTGGAAGTTCTTTTTCTTTTTCCTGTTTGCACAGCTGACATCGGTATTCGGTGTTGGCTTGGCCGTGTGGGCCCATAATCGCAGCCTGGAAAACTCCCGATCCCTGATTGAAGCGAGTCCTCCTGCCATGTCCGTCCTGGCCGCGGTCTCCGCGACGCTGGAGCATGGCGGTGTGGGCGCCACGCGCAAAATGCTGGAAGGCTGGCCGCAACGTCGTATGCCGCAGATTTATGTGGTAAACGAGGCGGGTGAGGATCTGCTTCAACGCAGGGTTTCTCCCGAGTTGCTGCAGCTGGCTATTTCGCAGCTCGATAAAGACGAGGCGGTGCGAAGCATTCACGCAGATGATGGTCATGAATACATTTTGTTTGTTCCCTCGCGTTCTCGCGGAGGACAGCCTCCCCCCAATGAGGGCATGGGGCATCCGGATGGACCACCGCCCGACATGCACGATCCCTCCGACATGCATCAGCCACCACCGGGCGAACGTGCTGGAGACGGGCCACCACCCAATGGCGGCATGCGCTCACGTTTCTGGCGAGTGTTCCCATTAGTTCCGCTGTCGGCAGGCGTGATCGCCAGTCTGGTATTCGCTGCCTTGCTGGCATGGTATTTCTCCAAACCCATACGCAGTTTGCGTCAAGCATTTATTACGGCAACGGATGGCGATCTCGAGGTGCGTGTAGCCGGCTCCATGGGGCATAGGCGCGATGAGCTGAGCGATCTTGGGCGTGACTTTGACACGATGGCATCACGCCTTGGGGCTCTGCTACAAGGTCAATCAAGACTGTTGCATCATGTCTCGCATGAGTTGCGCTCGCCGTTGGCGCGCATGCAGATGGCAATCGGACTTGCACGGCAAAGCCCGGAAAAAGTCAGCAGCTCGCTCGAGCGTATCGAGCGCGAGTCCATACGCATGGATAAATTGGTAGGCGAGCTCTTGGCGTTTTCAAGGTTGGAATCCGGTGTGACCAATATCCACAAAGAGCGCGTTGATCTTAGTGATCTCCTGTTTACATTGGCGGAAGACGCGCAGTTTGAAGGCAAGGATCGCAAGATAGAAGTGAGATTACTGCCACACGATGATTTTGTGCTGGAAGCGCAACCAGACTTGCTGCATCGAGCGCTGGAGAACATCGTGCGAAATGCGCTCAAATATGGTCCCGATGGAAGTGATGTGGATATTGACGTCAGCAGTGATCCCGCAACACGCATGGTACTCATCCGCATACGTGACCAAGGCATGGGGGTTGCCCCACATGAGTTGGAAACCATCTTTCAGCCGTTTTATCGAGCCAACTCTGGATTGGGCTCAGATGGCCACGGCATTGGGCTTGCCTTGGCCAAGCAGGTGGTCGAGATGCATGGCGGCAAAATTGCCGCGCGCAATATTTCTCCTGTAGGCTTTGAAGTCGCCGTCCAACTGCCATATCTGGACTAGCGCTGCATCAACTCGACTCATGAGTGCGATGTAGCGCGCATCATCCCCTCAATATTTTTCTATCATTTCATCTCTCTGCAGATTTTCCTTCTCGCGGCGATTTCCTTCGGGTAATCGCCTGCGCATCGTAATGGCATAAGCCTCTTTTTGTACATTGAATTTATACTTTATTAAAATCAATGGCTTGAGATTTTATTTGGTCGCTTTTGATGCTCTTGCCTGCTTATTTTTCCGTTTTTTAACTTCCTGATAATCCTCTTCCGCACGTCTTCCATATAGCACCTTGAGCCAATGGTTGAGGTGTGAATCTACTGCTAGCCTTTCACTTGTTCATAGCAACTCTCCAGGCTGCAGAAAACTTGGCTTGCTCTGAGCAATGCATGGCAAATCCAAAATAAAAATTGATGAAGGAATGTTGTACCGGGTTGTGCATCCGGCAGCCATCAATACTGATGACCGGATACGCAAATAACTATAAAGCAGGTTCACAAGCGTCTATAGGGGTTCATATGAGTATTACACAAGTTAAAACGCTGCCCTTGCTCCAAGGGCTCCCTCAGCCATTGCTGGATGAGTATTCCCGATATTTCAGGATGTTTCGAATCGAGAAAAAGCATTTTGTATGTCATAAAGGGGATGAGGCCAATGAGTTGTTTTTCTTGCTGAGTGGTCGCCTCATGGTGGTGGATATTTCGCTGGAGGGCCGCCAGACCGGGCTTAATTTCATCGCTCCGGGGGATTATTTTGGAGAGTTGTCGGTATTGGATGATCTGCCTCGTCCAGCTTCCATTGTTGCGGTTTCAGAGTCCCTCATCGCGGCCTTACCCAAAAGCAAGGTCAACAGCCTGGTCAACCATGTTCCAAAGGTTGCCGAGCGCATGTTGAAGGATATGTGCCATCGCATGCGAATGGTGACGGATCTTCGTTGTTTGCTGGGCGTGCCAAATGCATATAGTCGTGTTTTTTTACTGATTTCCCGCATGGCAAAAAATCAGCCATATGTCGATCATTTCCCCTCGCACCAGCAGGTGGCTATCATGGTTAACACGAGCCGTGAAACCGTCTCACGCGCCCTTGGTTTACTCGTGACTGAAGGTGTGATCGAGAAGGAAGGCATGCGTCTGATCGTCAAAAATCCTGCCGCTCTGCATCAGATGGCGAGTGATTTCATGATCTCTGGATCAAAAGTCTGACGGGGGAATCAGGCCAGTATCTATCGGGTGCGTGTGGCAGTGACTGCGGGAAAGTGGAGAGGATTGCCTCTGGGTGAGGCAATCCAATGAGAGTGGATGGAGGGAGTGGGGTGACTTAATGTTTTTTTGACACATGGAGTCTTAACGTTAGCGGAGCACCCACAAGGTGACCCATTAGAGTATGATTTACGTTCGATAGTGGCCTGAATCGGGCTTTTGCCATCTAACCGACATACTCTACAGGAGGTCACGTGACACGTTTTATCGTATGTATCTTCGCTTTGCTTCTCTCTTTTCAATCGCTGGCAGCGCAAACTGCGCCCACTGATGAGTCGATTAAAAATCTGCTGGATGCCATGAATGCCAAGCAGATGCTGGAAAAAATCCGGGCACAAAATGCAAGCTCGGTAAAAGCCTCGATTCTTGGGCAATTAGGCGGAAAGCAATTGAACCCGCAACAGGAAAAAGTCTTGAATACCACGTCGGAAAAAATTTCCAGCATCATGGCTGAAGTCATGACCTGGGAAAATTTCCAGAGCATTTATACCAGCCTCTACAAAAAGAACTTTACCCAGGAGGAAGTGAATGCCCTGACCGCATTTTACAAAACGCCAGCAGGCAAATCGGCCATGAACAAAATGCCAGCGGTTACCCAGCAAATCATCCTGGAAAGCCAGAAGCTGTTGGTCCCGGTACAGGATAGAATCCAGCAGGCGGCACAAGAGGGGGCTGTCGAGTTTCGCAAAGCACAGTAACAACTTTGCTTGAAATGTAAAAGTCATGCCACGCAAGATTTTCGCGTGGCATTTTTCATTCAAGCAGGAAAAATACCTGCTAGAATCCCACTCAAGGGTTATCGGTTTCAGAGGCGTCAGGGCGCGCCTGAAACCGACTTTCGGTTTTGTAATAACTTTAATTCAATGATAAAAAACCATGATTCATCCAGAACATAATCAGCGGGAATTTTTCCGTATTCCACCACCGGGGCTGTTGTGCACTATCCCGATGATAGAAAGTGCACCTTCCTTCCCTGTACTTGATATCAGTATCGCAGGGCTGGCATTGGTATTACCTAAGAGCAAGCACAGCACACTTGAGGTTGGGGCGACGTATCACGACTGTAACTTTGTGGTTCCCGAGTTTGGCGAAATTAACGTCACCATGCTGGTCAGAAATGTACTGGAAATGAACGAGGGTACTGCCTTACGTCATTTCCGCGCTGGGTTTTCCTATGTGGACGTTAAGCCGCAAACCCAAGCCCGCCTGATGCGCTATATTGCCTATCTTGAGCGCTTGCTGCACAAGCAGCAGATTGCGGCGGAATAAGCCGACTGCATTAATTGAATGAATCAATAGAGCCTGCTGATCGCAGGCTTTTTGTTTGGATTTGCATTGAAGTGATGGCCTGAGCATTTCGCTGGGCTTTGGAGTTTCTCCGTCAACGTGTCAGGCGTTGGCTACTTCATGATAACAATTTTAAGGTGATGAACATTTTTACCCGCCAAACCCGCTTTCTCGCGATTGCCTCGCTGTTCTTCATACTCGCGGCCAATCTTTCGCTATGGGCCAAGTTGCTGGAAATTTATCCCCTGGATAAGCCTTTCAGTATCAACTTGCTGCATTTCTCCAGCATTGCCTTATTTTTTGCGCTAAGCACCGTGCTTTTCCTGTTGTGGGTATGCCATGGCAGGATGGGCAAATGGGTACTGGCCACCTTGTTGCTTGTTTCGTCGCTGGCTGCTTATTACATGGATCATTACGGGGTGGTGATCGATGTTGTGATGATTAACAATATCTTTGAGACCGATGCCAAGGAAATCGCCGGCTTGGTCAATGCCAGCATGGTCTTGCGGTTCCTGGTTCTGGGCGTGATTCCAGCGGCGCTCGCCATACGCTACTGGCCGGCCTCCGAAGGACGTAAGCGAGAGCTGGTTTCCCGCGTCAAACTTTCTTTGTGGCTGTTGCTGGCGCTGATTCTGTCGATTGTCATTGCTCTCTCCAATTTCACCGGTTTTGTGAAAGAGCACAAGATTACCCGGCTGTATGCAAACCCAACGGGGTGGAGTTATTCGACCCTGTCATATGTCAGCCAATATGCACGAGCAGCAAGCTCGAAAACCGTGTTGCATGAGTCTGCGGCCGATACTCAGGAGGTGGGTGTGCATCCCGAGAACGAGCTTGTCATCCTGGTGGTGGGTGAAACAGCCAGGGCGGATCGTTTTTCGCTCAATGGCTATGACCGCCCGACAAATCCCGAACTGGCAAAGCGCGATGTCATCAGCTTCAAGCATGTCAGCTCCTGTGGAACATCGACAGGAGAATCGGTACCTTGCATGTTTTCCGCCTTGGGCCGTGAACATTACACGCGTCAGAAGGCCAGCCAGTATAAAAACGCGCTTGATGTGCTGTCAGAAGAGGGCGTGCAAGTCCTCTGGCGTGATAACAACTCCGACTCCAAAGGAGTGGCTGCCCGCGTTGAATATCAAGACTTCAAGAGTCCTACCTTCAATCCTGAATGCGATACGGAATGCCGCGATATCGGCATGCTTTCAGGCCTGGATAAATATATCGAAGGGCATAAAGGCAAAGACATATTGATCGTGCTGCATCAGATGGGTAACCATGGGCCGGAATACTACCGGCGCTACCCCCAAGCCTTTGAGTATTTCAAACCTGTCTGCATGACGGGCGAGCTTCGTAGTTGCAGCCAGCAAGAAATCAATAACGGCTACGACAACGCGGTTCGCTATACCGATTATTTTTTAGCCAATGTTATCGATTTCTTGAAGAAGTACGACAACACCCATGCAGCCGCGATGTTTTATGTCAGTGATCATGGTGAATCGTTAGGGGAGAAGGGCGTATACCTGCATGCAGCTCCCTATGCCACCGCGCCGATAGAACAAACCCACGTTCCTGCTGTTTTCTGGGCCGGTAAACACTTTGACTACCCGGTCAGCATGATCAAGGCATATGAAGATGCACCGCTTAGCCACGATGACTTGTTCTGTGCCTTGCTGATTGCCTTCGAGATGAAGACCAAAACCTGTGCGGCCAAGGATGACTGGCTATTTAAAAATCCTGATGTGAGCGGTACTTTTCGCGAAAAAAGTGCGCCATGATGCTGCCATGCCCAATGGTGATGTCTCGTCAGTTATAAATCGAATAATGTAGTTTGCGGAATGCATTCGGTGCCATTCCGCTATTGCGTTTAAAAAATTTGACGAAGTTAGTTGCTTCATCAAACCCCAACACTTCAGCGATGATGGTGACGGGCATCTGTGTATGTGTGAGCAGGCGTTTGGCTTCCAGGTTAATTCTGGCTGCAATGTATTCCTTGGCCCCCATGGTAACCGCTGCCTGTGTTGCCCGTGTCAGACTCTTCACCGTGCAGCCCAGTTCAGCGGCATAGTCGGCCACTGCGTGTTGATGCGCGAACTTCTCTTCAACCAGTTTTCTGAATCGCCGGAACCGGGAAAGCTCAGCCGGATTCGGCTCAGCTTCTGCCATCTGTTCTCCCAGCATCGTCAGTCTTAGCATCATCGCCTGCAGCTCAAACCTCAGCATGGCATTCTTCATGGCTTTGGTGCCGGCTGCCAGGGTATCTGCATGCATCTGCTTCATGCGTGCGCAAATAATGCTTTCTGCATCCGCGGCCAGATTCAGCTTCGCTGCAGCACCATGCATCGCATTGGCCATGAAGATATTGACGCCTGCATCTTCATTCGAAGACGTCAGAAACTCCGCCTTGAAAATGATCATCCATCCATCGCAACCTTCATGAAGATCAAATTGCAGCGCCTGGTTAGGGCTTAGCAATAGCAGCGTCCCTTTGCTGCATTCAATGGGACGGTAATCCACTACCGGGGTAGAGCTACCCTCCGTGATCAGCAGCATCAGGTAGAAGTTAATCTGATGCGCCTGCCGGAAACGGTTTTCAAGAATTCGCGTTCTCAGGATGGCAAATGGAATCACTTCAATGTCCAGCCCATAAGACGCTGGTGGTGTATAGACCACGCGTTCCAGTACAGGAGGCGATGTTTTTTCGCGCGTGTTCAACAAATGTCTTTTATTTACCATAAATAGCGCCAAAAGTACCTGTGATTACCTCATTCAATTTCCTAATATTACCTCGTCTTATCTTTAATGTCTTTTTCCCTATGGAGCTTTAAATGCGTATGAATGTTGACAAGATGCCATCGCTTTTTGCGATAGGGCTTTTGCTTCTGGCGATGAAAAGTTTCGCCGCCCCCACCTCTGAACGAAAGGAAACTGCTATGACACCCACAGCAAAGGAACTGGTAATTCATTTACTCAAAAGTATCGAAACCGGTGAACAGGCACCCGTTGGCTACATTAATGCCGAAAAATATATTCAACATAACCTGAATGTAGGCGATGGTTTGGCAGGGTTTGGTGCGGTCTTGCAGCAATTGCCCAAAGGCAGTGCCAAGGTCAATACCGTCAGGGCGCTGCAAGATGGCGACTTTGTGATCACCCACACGGAATATGATTTTTTTGGCCCCAAGATCGGGTTCGATATATTCCGGTTTGAACATGGAAAAATCGTCGAGCACTGGGATAACTTGCAGCAAACGCCTGCACAAGCCAACCCGAGTGGGCACACCATGACGGACGGAGATAAAACCATCAAAGACCTTGAAAAAACCGCCGCTAATAAAAAGCTGGTGGTCGATTTCGTCGATGATGTCCTGGTGAATGGCAAACTGGAAAAGCTGGCGTCTTACTTTGACGGTGATCATTACATCCAGCATAACCCGGCCATTGCAGATGGCTTGTCAGGCCTGGGTGCAGCCCTTAAATATCTGGCCGAGCAAGGCATCACCATGAAATATACCCGGGTGCATCAGGTATTGGGCGAAGGCAATTTCGTACTGGTGGTCAGTGAAGGGGAGTTTGCTGGCAAGTGGACTTCTTTTTACGATCTTTTCCGCGTGCAGAACGGCAAGATCGCCGAACATTGGGACACCATGGAAGCAATCCCGCCGCGGCAGGACTGGAAAAATCAGAATGGAAAATTCGGATTCTGATTGAGTGCTGAGCTGTAAAACAAAAAAGCCCACAAAACGGTGGGCTTTTTTATATCTGGCTCCCCGACCTGGGCTCGAACCAGGGACACACGGATTAACAGTCCGTTGCTCTACCGACTGAGCTATCGGGGAATATCGGTCAAAGTTCATCGGAAAAAAAGCCCACAAGACTGTGGGCTTTTTCATATTTGGCTCCCCGACCTGGGCTCGAACCAGGGACACACGGATTAACAGTCCGTTGCTCTACCGACTGAGCTATCGGGGAATCGATGAAGGCGCTACTATAAAGACTCGGCGGGCTTCGGTCAACATTTTTGTGCAAAAAACAGCGTGTAAAATCGACTGTTTTTTTGCGGAAAAATGTGGCTAAAATCCGCCTGATCTTATGCTTTTATAATCAAACAGTAAGTGCCTTTTCAATCCGGTCGAGGGCGTTTCTCAGGTTTTCCATGGACGTGGCAAACGAGATACGGAAATAGCCTTCGGCACCGAATGCAGAACCGGGAACGACGGCAACGCCGACATTTTCCAGCAGGTATTCTGACAAGGCCATATCGGTGGTATCGCTGATCACGCCTGCCTTGTGCAGGTTGGCAATGGCAACGCGCGCATCGGGGAAGGCATAAAACGCGCCGCCAGCCTTGATACACTTGAGGCCGGGCATCTGGTTGAAGCGATTCACCACATACTCGTGACGCTCGCGGAAGGCTTCTACCATGGGGGTGATGCATTCCTGCGGGCCTTCCAGCGCGGCTTGCGCAGCCACTTGCGAGATGGAGGTGGGGTTGGAGGTGGATTGCGACTGCAAAATCTCCATGGCCTTGATGATGTGAGCTGGGCCTGCAGCATAGCCAATGCGCCAGCCGGTCATGGAGTAGGCTTTGGATACGCCATTCAGCACCACGCAGCGGCTCTTGAGTTCAGGCGTGGCATTCAGGATGTTGTGGAATTTTTCGCCAGTGAGGTTGACGTGTTCGTACATGTCATCCGTGGCAACCAGAATCTGCGGATGCTTCTTCAGCACCTCACCCAGGGCCTGCAACTCCGCCAGGGTATACACCGAACCTGTGGGGTTGGATGGCGAGTTGATCATGAACATGCGGGTTTGCGGCGTGATGGCGGCTTCGAGTTGCGCTGGAGTGAGCTTGAAGCCTTGTTCAATGCCGCACTCGATAATCACGGGCTTTGCACCTGCCACCATGGCGATGTCAGCGTACGATACCCAGTAAGGCGCAGGCACAATGACTTCGTCGCCCGGGTTGAGCACTGCCAGCGCCAGGTTGAAAATACATTGCTTGCCACCTACGCCGACGATCACTTCCTTTTCGGTGTAGTCAAAGCCGTTTTCATTTTTGAACTTAGCAACGATGGCTTTTTTCAGGCCAGGAATGCCACTGACAGGGGTGTACTTGGTGAAGCCGCTATCGATGGCTTTTTTAGCGGCATCCTTGATGTGTTGCGGCGTATCGAAATCGGGTTCGCCAGCGCCGAGACCAATAATGTCGCGGCCTTCAGCCTTTAGCTTGGCTGCACGTGCCGTCACAGCCAGAGTAGGGGATTCTTTGATGGTTTGAACGCGCTGCGAGAGCGGTAAAGCTAAGGGCTCCAAAGTAACTTCCTTGAATGGGGGTGAGTGATAAAGCGCTAATTTTACTCACAAAACCCATCCTGCGGAACTGGCAGCGCGTTTTTTTGATTGTTCTTTCATGTGCTTGTCATGAAATTCATGCTCGGTATTTCAGCATTCCAGCTTGCAACCTACGGTATCGCCGAATTCCTCTGCGATATTTTTATCCAGATTGAGCAACGCCAGGCTGATTTTATGCACTTCTTGCTTGTCGCCCTTGTCGTTGGCGATGACACCTATCCTGAACAAGGCGTCGGTGTTGTTGGCATCCAGCGCCAGCGATTTGCGGTAGTGTTTTTCGGCTTCTTCGGTGCGCGCAAGCTTTTCCTCAGCCCATCCCAATTCGTACCATGCCTCGGTATTGTTGGGTTCTGCCTTGGCCCAGCTCTGGGCGATTTGCTCCAGTTTCAGCCAGTCTTCCTGCAGCTCTGGCACGGCGATGCGCAGAAAGTAGGGTTTGGTGTCTTCTTCCTCTTCCCAGAAAGCCTTGCCGGTGATTTGCATGACGCTTTCAGCAGGCTGCTGGGCTACCTTGTCCAGCCACTCAATCGGTACCGCATAGAAGTAAGCGACCCGCCCTATGGTTTTAAAGGTATTGATGCCCACCAGCTGACCTTCTTCGTTAAACAAGCCGCTGCCGCTGGCGCCAAGGGCAAAGCGGGCAGTGCTGCGCAGGATGATGCCATCATCCAGGGGATAAGCTGATTTGACGGTACCCAGTGACGTGACGGGGGCAGGGGAGCCGCTGGAGTGGCCAATGGCAATCACTTCTTCGCCTTTTTTCATGTCGGAGGCCTTGCCTAGCGTGGCAGGTTTGAATGGCAGGTTGTCTGTCGTTATCAGGCACAGGTCATGCCAGCGGTCCGCCTGTATCGAGGCAATGGTGTAAGTATCTTCGCCGCGGGATATCCATGGCTCTTTGGTCTGGCGAAAAATATGACAGTTGGTCAGCACTTTGTTGGGGGCGACGATCACACCGGAGCCATAAGCCAGACTACCATTCTGGTTATATCCACGGATCATGACGATCGAGAAAAAGGAATCCATCAGTTTTGCACGGTCAAACGCATGCGCAGTGGGGATAAGGCTTAATGCCGTGAGCAGGGGCAGCAGGTAACGCATGAGTCATTCTCCATAATGTCGTTATTGTTGCGGCCTATGGCCGTCTTGTTTGTAAGTGAGCCTGCCAGAAAGACATTTAATTAATAATCGAGTTCGGCTTAATAGATTTGAACTGCTAGAATACCTATTCGCTTTTATAGGTGTTTGATGTGATTGTTACTTTCCCCAATAGTCGATACCAGCTTCATCAGCCTTTTCCTCCCGCCGGCGACCAGCCTGCCGCCATAGAAAAACTCATCACCGGTATAGAGCAGGGCATGCAATACCAGACCCTGCTGGGGGTAACCGGCTCCGGTAAAACCTATACCATGGCCAATGTGATTGCCCGTACCGGGCGGCCTGCCATGGTCATGGCGCCCAACAAGACGCTGGCTGCACAGTTGTATTCGGAGTTTCGCGAGTTCTTTCCGAATAATGCGGTGGAGTATTTCGTGTCCTATTACGATTACTATCAGCCTGAGGCCTATGTGCCTTCGCGCGATCTGTTTATCGAAAAAGACTCCAGCATCAATGATCACATTGAGCAGATGCGGCTCTCAGCCACCAAGTCGCTGCTGGAGCGCGAAGACAGCATTATTGTCGCCACCGTCTCGGCCATATACGGCATCGGGGATCCGGGTGAGTACCATGGCATGGTGCTGCATATTCATCAGGGCATGAAGATCAGTCAGCGCGACATTGTGAACAAGCTGATTACGATGCAATACGACCGTAATGACTTTGACTTTTCACGCGGTGCCTTTCGGGTGCGTGGCGATGTGGTGGATGTGTTCCCATCAGAAAACAGTGAGACGGCCGTCCGCATCAGCCTGTTTGACGATGAAATCGAAACCATACAGCTGTTTGATCCCCTCACCGGGCAGGTATTCAACAAGATTCACAATTTCCGCATCTTCCCTTCCAGTCATTATGTGACCGCGCGGGAAGCCACAGTGCGGGCGATGGAAACCATCAAGCAGGAGCTGCGTGATCGCGTGGACTTCTTTATCAAGAACAACAAGCTGGTTGAGGCGCAACGCATAGAGCAGCGCACGCGGTTTGATCTGGAAATGCTTAATGAAATCGGCTTCTGCAAGGGGATTGAGAACTACAGCCGCCATCTTACCGGCCGCTCCCCGGGCGATGCGCCGCCGACACTGATTGATTATCTGCCACCCAATGCCTTGATGATCATTGATGAAAGCCACGTGACTATTCCGCAGATCGGTGGCATGTACAAGGGCGACCGCGCGCGCAAGGAAAACCTTGTGGATTATGGGTTCCGCTTGCCTTCAGCGCTGGATAACCGCCCGCTGCGATTTGAAGAGTTTGAGCGCATCATGCGGCAAACCGTGTTTGTCAGCGCCACGCCTGCCGACTATGAAGCCACGCACCAGGAGCAGGTAGTGGAGCAGGTGGCGCGGCCGACTGGCCTGATCGACCCGGAAATCACCGTAAAACCGGCAGATACCCAGGTGGACGATCTGCTCTCGGAAATCAAGCTGCGGGTGGCCGTGGGCGAGCGCGTGTTGGCGACGACCCTGACCAAGCGCATGGCAGAAGATTTAACGGATTACCTCTCTGAACATGGGGTTAAGGTGCGCTATCTGCATTCGGACATAGATACCGTGGAACGGGTGGAAATCATTCGCGACTTGCGCCTTGGCGAGTTTGATGTGCTGGTCGGCATCAATCTGCTGCGTGAGGGGCTGGATATTCCCGAAGTTTCTCTGGTTGCCGTGCTGGATGCTGACAAGGAAGGTTTCCTGCGGTCAGAGCGCTCCCTGATTCAAACGGCAGGCCGCGCTGCGCGTAACCTTAATGGCAAGGTGATCTTTTACGCCAATAACATTACCCGCTCGATGAAACTGGCCATGGATGAAACGCAACGGCGTCGTATCAAGCAGATGGCATTCAATGAGGCCCACGGTATCGTGCCCAAGGGGGTGACCAAGCGCATCAAAGATATTATTGATGGCGTGTATGACAAGGATGACGCAAAACGCGAACGGCAGGCCGCGCAGGATCAGGCCAGCTATGAAGCCCTGAGCGAAAAACAGATCATCAAGGAAATGAAGCGCCTCGAAAAATCCATGCATGACAGCGCACAAAACCTGGAGTTTGAGAAAGCAGCAGAATTCCGGGATCAGCTGAAAAAACTCAAGGCCAAATTCTACGGAACAGATGTTCCCGATATTCTGCCCTGAAGCATGCAAGCCAGTCACTGAGAGATGGCTTGATATGATGTAGCTTAAATCATGGCAGTATCATGGCAGTGCCAGGCATAAAAAAGCCCGTTCCGAGTTGGAACGGGCTTTTTATTTGGTAACCGTTGACCGGCTGCCAATAGAGTCTACATGTTTACTTCTGTGTTTCAATCAATACCAGTGGCGCCTCAGCACTTTCATCGCTGGTGGCTTTTTGCTGCCATGCCGCTGGTTTACGGCTGCGTGGGGCTGCAGGTTCTGCTTCCACTGGCGCAGCGGCTACCGGCGCATCGGCTTTGGTTTCCACCAGTTGCAAGCCACTTGCTGCGAGATCCAGAGGCTTGGTTTCTGCCTCAGCCTTGCGGCGGCGTGGTGCGCGAGGTTTCTTCTCCGGCTTGTCAGTAGTCTCTGGTTTTTCTGCCACTACAACAGGTTCGGCTACAGGCTCTGCAGCTGGTGCTGCTTCAGCCACTGCGGCAACAGGTTCTGCTGCCACTACCGGAGCTGGGGTATCACTGACCAGTGCCAGATCCGCTTGTTGAGGTTCCACTGCCTTGGCAACAGGCTCGACTGCGGGGCTGGTCTCAACGGCAGGTGCCGCTGCAACTGTTTCCACGACAGCAGGCGCTTCGCTCACGGTGTTGTTTTGAGCAACGGTTTCAACTGCGGCCGCGACAGGTGCTGCCACTTGTTGAGCCACATCCTCTGCTACCGGGGCACCAATAGCGGCATCATCTGCTGCCTTGCGTGCCTGGTTTTCACGTGGCTCGCGTGCCGGGCGCTCACGGCGACCATTACGGCCGCGACGGCTACGTGGCTCATTGCCAGCTTCGCCATTGGCGGCTTGTTGGGTTGCTGCAGGCGCTTGAGATGCGATGGCCGGTTTTTCACGTGGCTCACCACGCTCTGCACGCGGCTGGTTTTGCTGGCGTGGTTCACGGCCTTCCTGCTGACGTGGCTCCTGACGGTTGCCACGTTCCTGGCGTTCGCTACGCTCATTGGCTGGGCGCTCACCGCGTTCTGCGCGCTCGTTGTTGCGTTCGCCACCACGCTCCGCATTGCGTTCCGCGGCTGGACGTTCGCCGCGCTCACCATTGCGGCCATTGCGGTTGTTACGCGCATTGCGTGGCTGATTGCGATTGTTACGGTTGTTGTCGCTGCGCTGCTTGGTGGTTTCCGGCGCAACCACTTCTTCCTTGGTTTCGGTGATCTTGCTGAGCCAGTTCTTGAAACGGCCAAACAGGGAAGGGGCGGCAGGCACTTCAACCGCTTTTTCCGTGGCAATCGGCGCTGGAGATGCAGGGGTAATGCCCTTGACGGCAGCCTCGGCACGCACAGCTTTGACTTCCTGTTGCGCAGCCGGGTTGTATTCACCCTCGGTTGGCAGCTCTACCATCTGGTAGCTAGCGCGGCTGGTTTCCTCGTTGACATCATCACTGCGAATACGCGAGATGTTGTAGTTCGGGGTTTCCATGTGAATGTTGGGGATCAGCACAACCTGTACACCGGAGCGTTGCTCGATCTTGTGTATCTCGGCACGCTTTTCATTCAACAGGAAGGTTGCTGCTTCCACCGGCAGCTGCACCTGAATAATGGCACTGTTTTCCTTCATGGCTTCTTCCTGCGTGATTCGCAGGATATGCAGCGCAGTGGACTCGATGCCGCGGATATGGCCTGTGCCATGGCAACGAGGACATGGGATATGGTTGGACTCGCCCAGGCTTGGACGCAGGCGCTGGCGTGACAGCTCCAGCAGGCCGAAGCGGGAAATCTTGCCGGTTTGTACGCGGGCACGATCATGATGCAGGGCGTCGCGCAGTCGGTTTTCAACTTCGCGCTGATTGCGCTGGTTTTCCATGTCGATGAAGTCGATCACCACCAGACCACCCAGGTCGCGCAGACGGAGCTGGCGAGCTACTTCATCGGCAGCTTCCAGGTTGGTATTGAACGCGGTGTGCTCAATGTCGCTGCCTTTGGTGGAGCGGCCGGAGTTAACGTCGACGGATACCAGGGCTTCCGTGTGGTCAATCACGATGGCGCCGCCGGAAGGCAGGCGCACTTCGCGTGAAAACGCAGTCTCAATCTGGTGCTCGATCTGGAAGCGGGAGAACAAAGGAATCTCGTCGCGATACAGCTTCACGCGCGATACATTGCCCGGCATGACGTGGTTCATGAACTGCACGGCTTGCTCGTGAATGTCAGCGGTGTCGATCAGGATTTCGCCAATGTCTGGCTGGAAGTAATCACGGATGGCACGAATGACCAGGCTGCCTTCCTGATAGATCAGGAAAGGGCCGCTTTGCATGGTGGAGGCACCCTCAATGGCTGTCCACAGTTGCAAGAGGTAGTTCAGGTCCCATTGCAGCTCTTCGATATTGCGGCCAATACCTGCGGTACGGGCAATGATGCTCATGCCGTTAGGTACTTCCAGCTGGGCCATCAGATCACGCAGTTCATTGCGGTCTTCGCCTTCGATGCGGCGCGATACACCGCCGCCACGAGGGTTGTTCGGCATCAGCACCAGATAGCGGCCCGCCAGGGAAATAAAGGTGGTGAGGGCTGCGCCCTTGTTGCCACGTTCGTCCTTGTCAACCTGGACGATAAGCTCCTGGCCTTCCTTCAAAACATCCTGAATGCGGGCGCGGCCATCGCTGTCGTTCTGGAAATAGCTGCGAGCGACTTCCTTGAAGGGGAGAAAACCGTGACGGTCAGTACCGTAATTGACAAATGCAGCCTCAAGAGAAGGCTCGATGCGGGTGATGATACCCTTGTAGATATTGCTCTTGCGTTGTTCCTTGCCAGCGGATTCGATGTCGAGGTCGATCAGTTTTTGACCATCGACGATGGCGACACGTAGTTCTTCCGACTGTGTCGCATTGAAAAGCATGCGTTTCATTGTAAGGCTCCCGCGCTCTAAGCGGTCTGGCAGACCTTGTCGCTTCAACGACAAGCAGGATTGCTGATGTCCGGCAGGGAGTGCTCCTGTGAATCACAGTGTATATGAGTGCACTTTTACTGCGTGAGCAGAGTTTGCTGCAGGAGGTAAAACCAGGCGGTTAGGCCGCTTTTTTCATCGCACGGGTTGCGATTCTGTCGCATGGCGGAAAAAAGAATTCTGATCGTTTTAATGTATCAGACTGATTTAGTTGACGAAAAATCTCGTTAACGGGTTGCTTTAAACCTCGGTGCTTTAATTCTGTCTCTGGTTAGCCGTCATATCGGCTAAAATTCTTTAGTTCCAGCAATTCCTGGCCGCGCATTTATTAGCGATTCTGGTTTGCAGCGGCTTGAGCGCAATTAGTAATGTTGCAGAAAATCGCTACGATGTTTTATTTGGCGAGCGAGTTAACCAAGGTATTTTTCAAGGTGTTTTTTCAAACATCAATTCATTCCCGAATAAGCGCTTAGCGCATTTATTTCGAGATTTTCGTAGTATAGGTGAGATGACTAATTTAAGCAAAGCAAGTAATGCAAATGGCACGACCATTGGACCCAACAGTGCAGCCATGCTGACGGTGGACGAAGGTTCGGCTGGCCAGCGCATCGATAATTTCCTCACCAAAACTCTTAAGGGTGTGCCCAAAAGCCATGTCTACCGCATATTGCGTAGCGGGGAAGTGCGGGTCAACAGCAAGCGCATAGATGCGACTTACCGTTTGCAACTGGGGGATCTGGTGCGGGTGCCGCCTATCAGGGTGCAGCCACAGCCTGTCGCAGAAGAAACTCGGCCAGTTACCGCCAGGTTCGAACAGTCCGTTATTTTTGAAGATGAAGCGATGCTGGTCATCGACAAGCCAGCTGGCTTTGCCGTACACGGTGGCAGTGGCGTCAGCCGCGGGGTTATCGAGCAATTACGTCTGGAACGCCCCCATGCCAAGTTTCTGGAATTGGTGCACCGGCTGGATAGGGAAACCTCAGGTGTCCTGATGGTGGCAAAAAAACGCAGCGCATTGGTCGGCCTGCACGAAGCCATGCGCGCCAATCATATGGACAAGCGTTATCTGATGCTGGTCAGCGGGGACTGGAAAGAAAAGAAAAAGCGCGTGGTGCTGGCCTTGCAAAAGCATGTCACGGCCAATGGTGAGCGCAAGGTGACGGTGGAAGAGGAGGGGCAGAACTCGGAAACCATTTTCCACCTGAAAAAATCGTATGGGGAATTTACCCTGCTGGAAGCGCAACTGATTACAGGCCGCACCCATCAGTTGCGGGTGCAACTGGCCCATTTGGGATTCCCTATCGCTGGCGATGACAAATACGGCGATTTTGCTTTGAACAAGGCGTTGCAAAAACGCGGACTTAAACGCATGTTCCTGCATTCGGCGGAAACCGGCATCCGTCATCCCTTGTCTGGTGACAAGCTGAAGTTGATTGCCCCGCTCCCGGCAGCGTTGCAAGCTTTCCTCACCTCTCTCGAAAAATCACCATCCACCAAGAATCCTGAATAGAAGCAAGAGTCCACCATGCGCAGTAATCAATTCGATCTTATTATTTTTGACTGGGATGGCACGCTTGCCAATTCCACCCAACTCATAGTCGACGCCATTTGCCAGAGCAGTGTGGATGTCGGCTTGCCCTTGCCCACCCAAGAGGCTGCGAGCGGCATTATCGGTCTGGGCTTGCGTGAAGCCCTCATTGAACTGTTCGGTACAGTGCAGGAGTCGCAAATTCAGCAACTGATGGCGCGATATGCACTCTATTACAATAGTGGCGAAAACGAGATTCCCCTGTTCAACGGCGCAGCGGAGGCCGTTGCCGAGCTGCATGGCCGCGGTATTGCATTGGCGGTGGCCACAGGCAAGGGGCGGGCCGGCCTGAACCGTGCCCTGAAAAACAGTGGCATAGGGCATTATTTTCATGCAACCCGTTGTGTGGACGAGTGCCATTCCAAGCCACACCCCCAAATGATTCATGAGTTGATGGACGAGGTAGGCGCGAGCCCGGAGCGTACCTTGATGATAGGAGACACCAGTTTTGATTTGCAGATGGCGAGCAACGCCGGGGTGCGAAGCCTGGGGGTGAGCTATGGCGCACACCCACTGGAGCGCTTGCTGCCCCATGCGCCGCTTGCCCATTTCGATGAATTTACTAAATTAAATCAATGGCTGATAATGAACGCCTGATCTGTGAAAGCGCCAGCCTGCTGGAAAAAGGGCAGGGTGTGCGGTTTGAGTTGCCTGAATTCGGGCAGCGCGTGACCGGGTTCGTGGTGCGCTATAAAGGCAAGGTCTGTGGATTTATCAATCAATGTGCCCACGTGCCGGTGGAGTTGGATTGGAATCCTGGCGATTTTTTTGATCTCACCCAGCAATATATTATTTGTGCCACGCACGGCGCGCACTTTATGCCTGATAACGGGTATTGTGTGATGGGGCCTTGCAAAGGCCGCAGCCTCAAGCAGCTTCCCGTATTCGAGCGGGATTCCTTTGTTTTCATTAACCTTGAAAGTTTGAAGCATGTCTGACACTAATCAAAACGATCCGAACTGGGAACGTCAAACGCTGGAAAAGCTGGCTTTTGCCGCCATTCGGGAGCAACGCCGTAACCGTTTCTGGGGCGTGCTTTTCAAATCGCTTACTTTTATCTACCTCTTCATGTTGTTGTTTTATGCGCTGGACTGGGTAGGGGGCGATAGCAGTGCCAATAGTGACCATACCGCGATCATTGATATTTACGGTGTGATCGGCAGTGATGATCAGGTGAGCGCCGATGATGTCATCGGCAGTCTTGAGTCTGCCTACGAAAACAAGCATACCAAGGGCATTATCCTGCGTATCAACAGCCCGGGTGGCAGTCCGGTGCAGGCGGGGATTATCAATGACGAGATCCATCGTCAGCGCAAATTGCACCCCAATATCCCGGTATACGCCGTGGTGGAAGATATTTGCGCATCCGGTGGTTACTATATCGCGGTTGCGGCTGACAAGATTTTCGTCGACAAGGCCAGTATTGTCGGTTCGATTGGCGTTCTGATGGATGGCTTTGGCTTTACCGGCATCATGGACAAGGTCGGGGTTGAGCGTCGCTTGCTCACCGCTGGTGAAAACAAGGCGATTCTGGATCCGTTTTCTCCTGTGAATCCCAAGCACAAAGAATACGCGCAAAGCATGCTGAACCAGATTCACCAGCAATTCATTGCCGTTGTGCGTGAAGGGCGTGGCAAGCGTCTGAAAGAAACCGATGATACCTTCAGCGGTTTGTTCTGGAGTGGAGAAACCAGCGTGCAAATGGGCCTCGCAGATGGCTTTGGCAGCTCGGATTACGTGGCGCGCGAAATCATCAAGCAAGAGAAAATCGTCGACTTTACCGCACGTGAAGGCCTGGCAGACAAGTTTGCCAAACGCATCGGCGCCTCCATGGGCAATGCCGCCATGGGCACCGTATTCAATGGCATGAAAATGCATTGATCCTGAAAGTCCGGCCTGGCTTGAAGTCAGGCATGGCAATAAAAAAGCCCCGATATTCGGGGCTTTTTTATTGCGGTAAACCGCTGAAGTACGTTGCTAGATGTTTTGTGACTTGATGTAATCAATCAGCTTGTTGGTAGATTCATCGTAATCGCAGGTCAGCTTGCCTTCGGTGAGTTGCGGCAGAATCTTCTGGGCAATCTGTTTGCCGTATTCCACACCCCATTGGTCGAAGGAGTTGATGTTCCAGACGATGCCCTGCACAAAGATCTTGTGCTCATACAATGCAATCAGCTTGCCCAGCGTTTTCGGGTCCAGCTTGTCGAACAGCATGGTGCTGGTCGGGCGATTGCCACCAAAGACGCGGTGTGGCAGCAGGTTCATTATGGTGTGATGATCCAGACCTTGCGCTTCCAGCTCAATCTTGGCTTCCTTGGCGGACTTGCCTTGCATCAGCGCGCGCGTTTGCGCGAGCAGGTTGGCAATCAGGATATGGTGATGTTCATCGCCATTTTTACCAATCGAGTAATGGCTGTGCAGTGGCATCAGGAAGTCACAAGGAATAAGCTTGTTGCCCTGGTGAATCAGCTGGTAAAACGCATGCTGGCCGTTGGTGCCGGACTCACCCCAGATAATCGGGCCTGTGGTGTAGTTGATGCGTTCGCCCGCACGGTTGACAAATTTGCCATTACTTTCCATATCCGCTTGCTGCAGATATGCCGTAAAGCGTGACAAGCCTTGATCGTAGGGCAGGATGGCGTGGGTTTCTGCCTCGAAAAAGTTGTTGTACCAGATACCCAGCATGGCCATGATGACAGGCAGGTTCTGCTCCAGCGGTGCACTGCGGAAATGCAGGTCCGTTTCATGACCACCTTCCAGCAGCTGCTCGAAGTTATCCATGCCGATATAAATGGCGATAGGCAGACCAATGGCCGACCACAGCGAGTAACGTCCACCCACCCAGTCCCAGAATTCGAACATGTTGGCGGTATCGATACCGAAGTCGCTCACAGCCTTGGCATTGGTGGACAACGCCACGAAATGCTTGGCTACATGGGCTTCATCCCCTGCGGCCTCCAGGAACCATGTGCGGGCAGAGCGCGCATTGGTCATGGTTTCTTGAGTGGTGAATGTTTTGGAAGCGACGATGAAAAGCGTGGTGTCGGGCTGACATTTTTCCAGTACCTGCGCGAGGTGAGCGCCGTCAATATTGGATACAAAATGCGCATTCAATTCCGGACTTGCGTAAGCCTTGAGCGCGGTACAGACCATGACAGGCCCCAGATCGGAGCCGCCAATGCCGATATTGACGATATCGGTAATGCGCTTGCCGCTATAGCCTTTCCACTCACCTGAGCGCACTTGCTCGCTGAAGCTGCGCATTTGCGCCAGTACGCGATTCACATCCGGCATTACATCCTTGCCATCGACCAGCACCGGCGTATTGCTGCGGTTACGCAAGGCGGTATGCAGTACCGCACGGTTCTCGGTGAAGTTGATTTTTTCACCGCTGAACATGCGCTCACGCCACTGCTCAACATCCGTTTCGCGTGCCAATGTGAACAACAACGACATGGTCTCCGCCGTGATGCGATGCTTGGAATAGTCCAGCAACAGATCACCCCATTGCAGCGAGAATTTCTCAAAGCGCTTGTCGTCTTGCGCAAACATGTCGCGCATTTGCAGAGGGAATATGTCTTGGAAGTGGCGTTGCAGCTGTTGCCATGCAGGCAAATTTGTTGGATTACTCATGCAGTTTTTTAGTTTATTCGGTATTGGAAGGTTGTGTTGTTAGCGGTATGCGCACTTGCTGCGTGGCATTTGGCTACTAGTCTAACTATTTTTACGATATTTCGATACTGCCAGCCCAGTCTAGACTGGCTTAATTAACATTTTATTAATAAATCAGCGAATGTGATGCAGGCCTTATGCAGATTCGGGCTTCAATATCAGTCCGGCAAGCGGTGGCAAGGTAAGTTCAATGGAATGCTGACATCCCATCCAGGGCACAGGTTCACTGTGCAACAGGCCGCCATTGCCAATATTGCTGCCGCCATAGCATTCGGCATCACTATTGATCAGCTCGCGATAGCTGCCTGCATGAGGAACACCAATCCGGTACTGCATGCGCGGCACTGGGGTGAAGTTGAGCAAGATAACCAGAGCTTCGCCCGCTTGGCCCGTGCGCACAAAGCTGATCGTGGATTGCTCGGCATCGTTGCAGTCTATCCAGCGGAATCCGGTCTGCTCAAAATCCAGCGCGTGTAAGGCGGGATAGTTTTTATAGGCATGGTTAAGATCACGGCAGAGGCGCTGAATGCCCTGGTTGAACTGCTCTCCCAGCAAATGCCAGTCCAGCGAAGCGTTAACATTCCATTCGCGGCTTTGCCCAATTTCATTGCCCATGAAGCTGAGTTTTTTGCCGGAAATCGTGGCCTGGTAAGTCATCAGCAAACGCAGGTTGGCAAACTTTTGCCAGGTATCGCCCGGCATTTTTTCCAGCAAGGAGCGTTTGCCATGGACAACTTCATCATGCGAGAAGGGCAGCAAAAAGTTTTCCGTATAGGCATAGAGTTGCCCAAATGTGAGCTTTTGCTGGTGATAACGCCTATGTATAGGATCATTGGCCATGTACGACAGCGTGTCGTTCATCCAGCCCATATTCCACTTCATGGAGAAACCAAGGCCGCCCAGATAAACCGGGCGTGAAACCATGGGGAAAGAGGTGGACTCTTCGGCGATGGTGAGGGCGCCAGGAAAATCCTCATGCACCATCATGTTGAGCTGGCGCAGAAAGTCGATGACTTCCAGATTCTCGCGACCGCCAAATTTGTTGGGCAGCCATTGGCCTTCCTTGCGCGAGTAGTCGAGGTAAAGCATGGACGCCACGGCATCCACGCGCAAACCATCAATGTGCAATTCCTTAAGCCAGTAATAGGCATTGCTGATCAGGAAGTTGCGAACTTCATTGCGGCCGTAATTGAAAATATACGTGCCCCAGTCCTGGTGTTCACCCAGGCGCGGATCTTCGTGCTCAAACAGCGCCGAGCCATCGAAGCGGGCCAGCGCCCAGTCATCCTTGGGAAAATGCCCAGGCACCCAATCCAGAATCACGCCAATACCCGCCTGGTGACAGCGATCCACGAAGTAACGGAAATCATCGGGACTGCCAAAACGGTTGGTGACACCGAAATAGCCTGTGGTCTGATAGCCCCATGATTCATTAAGGGGGTGTTCGGATACTGGCAATAGCTCAATATGGGTGTAGCCCATGTCCTGAACATAAGGGATCAGTTGCTCGGCCAGCTGCCGATACCCGAGGAAATGGCCGTGCTCATCGCGCCGCCAGGATCCGAGATGCACTTCGTAACAGTTAAGTGGGGCGTGCAGCCAATCCCGTTCTGCACGTGCCTTGAGCCAGGCATCGTCCTGCCATTGGTAGCCGTCCAGCCGGGTGATCTTGCTGGCAGTGCCGGGCAATTGCTCAAAGCTGAAGCCGTAAGGGTCGGTTTTGACATGAAGATTGCCGGTGTTGCGATTGCGAATTTCAAATTTATAGAGCTGATTTTCAATGAGCTGGGGGATGAATAGCTCCCATACGCCGCTGGAGCCATGGCAATGCATGGCGTGAACCCGGCCATCCCATTGATTGAAATCCCCGACAACGCTTACGCGCTCGGCTGTGGGCGCCCATACGGCAAAGCGAACGCCTGCAACCCCTTGGTGCGTACACAGATGTGCACCCAGGGTGCGGTAGGCCAGCTTGAGTTTGCCTTCACCCAGCAAGTACAACTCGTCATTGCTGAGCATTGGGCCAAAGGAATAGGGGTCCCAGGTTTCAATGATTTCCCCATGTTGCTCAATCCTGAGCTGGCATGGTGTTTCAGGCTGTTCCTGGCCTGACCACTCAAAAAAACCATTCGATTCGCCACGGACTAGAGGTTGCCAGTCGTGCCCTAATTTGAGCCATGCCTGTTCGGCGAATGGCAAAAATGCGCGAAAACTGTGCTGCCCGTCATGTACATGCAATCCAAGCACGTTATGCGGGTTGTAATGTTTCGCTTGAAGAATCAGCGATAATTCATCGTTTTTATTGGGCTTTGGCAAAATGGCAATCGAAAAAAAATATCTGGATTAAGGAATTAAATCTACTGGATATCCGTCAATTATCGTGACTATAATGAGTCACAACGGCCTCTACACAGGCTGTGGAGTCCATAACGGCGGCCTTCACGCACTAATTACAACTATAATTCAGGAGTAGTAATAATGCACCAGGATTTGACCTCAACTCGCTTCATTAGTGCCCTGACCAAAAATACGGTCGCTTTAATTCTCGCTGGCGGTAAAGGTAGCCGTCTCAAAGATCTCACCAATTGGCGTGCCAAACCGGCGGTGCCCTTCGGCGGCAAGTTCCGCATCATTGACTTCCCGCTGTCCAATTGCATGAACTCGGGCGTACGCCGTATCGGCGTTGTCACCCAGTACAAATCACATAGCCTGATGCAGCATATCCAGCGCGGCTGGGGCTTTCTGCGCGGTGAATTCAATGAGTTCGTCGAGCTTCTTCCGGCGCAGCAGCGCATTCAGGAAGAGTGGTACAAAGGCACGGCAGATGCCGTTTTTCAGAATCTGGATATCTTGCGTAACACAGGTGCCGAGTATGTGCTGATTCTGGCTGGCGACCATATTTACAAGATGGATTATGGCCAGATGCTGGCTTCGCATGTGAAGAACAAAGCCGATATGACGGTGGCTTGCGTGAATGTTCCCGTGGAAGATGCCAAGGCCTTTGGCGTGATGGGGGTGGATGATGAAGACCGCGTCATCGACTTCAGTGAGAAGCCAGATAATCCCAAGCCACTGCCGGATAATCCGGACCAGGTGCTCGCCAGCATGGGTATTTATGTCTTCAATGCATCGTTTCTTTACGAGCAATTGATTCGCGATGCTGACGCTCCGCATTCGCAACATGACTTTGGTCGCGACATCATTCCCTACATGATCAAAAAGTATCGTGTTTACGCCCACCGGTTTACCGAAAGTTGCGTTGGCGCCTCCGACGGCAACTATTACTGGCGCGATGTTGGTACGGTTGATGCTTATTGGGAAGCGAATATGGAGCTGACCAAAGTGATTCCCGAGCTGAATCTTTATGACCGTCACTGGCCGATCTGGACCTATCAGGAGCAGCTGCCACCCGCCAAGTTCGTGTTTGACAATGCGGATCGTTGTGGCATGGCAACCGACTCCCTGGTGTCCGGCGGATGCATTATCAGTGGCGCCAAGGTCAGCCGCTCGGTGCTGTTTTCCGATATTCGCGTCAATAGCTACTCGAATATTGAAGACTCGGTCATTCTGCCCAAGGTGGACATAGGCCGCTATGTTACGCTCAAACGGGTAGTGGTCGACAAAGGCACTCGAATCCCCGACGGCATGGAAATCGGGGTGAACCCGGAGCAGGATCGCAAGCGGTTTTACGTATCTGAAAAGGGAATCACGCTGGTCACCCCGGATATGCTGGGGCAATCCATACATCAAGCAAGATAGGCGTTCCCGGGCACTGGCCTGGGGACTTTCATTGTTCAGTACAGCAGCAGCCTGCTGTCTTGAGAGGCCACATGACGGATAAACGCCCCAAGCTTTACCTTAATCTTTACTGGCACATGCATCAGCCCGACTATCGCGATACGCTGACCGGGCAATATGTGCTGCCCTGGACCTACCTGCACGCCATCAAGGATTACACCGACATGGCATGGCACCTGGAGGCCAACCCGCAGGCCCGGGTTACCTTCAATTTTGTGCCTGTATTGCTAGACCAACTGGAAGATTACAGCGATCAGTTTGCAACGGGTGATATTCGCGATCCGTTACTGGCGCTTCTGGCTGAAGAGGCGCTGGACAATATCAGCACCGATCAATGCAATCTGATTATTGATAGTTGCTTCAAAAGCCACCATGAAAAAATGCTGGCGCCCTTTGCGCATTACCAGCGCCTGCACAATATTTACAAAGCACTGCAGATCGAGGGCAGTGCAGCCTTCAATTATCTTTCTGCCCAGTACAAGTCTGACTTGCTGGTCTGGTATCACCTGGCATGGACGGGCGAAAGCATACGCCGGACCAACACCTTTGTTCAAAAGCTGATGGAGAAAGGGACGCAATTTACCCTGGAAGAGCGGCGTGCCCTGTTTCGCCTGATCGGCGAGCTGATCAGCGGCTTGATTCCGCGTTATAAAGCCTTGCAGGATCAGGGCCGCATCGAGCTCTCCACTACGCCGCATTACCATCCCATCGTCCCTTTGCTGCTTGATTTCAAATCTACCCGCGACGCCATGCCTTATGCGCCTTTGCCGCATAGTCCAAGGTATCCGGGCGGTAGCGACAGGGCCTGTGCCCATATTCGCCAGGCGCAGGCATCGCATGCCACGCGTTTCGGCAAGCCAGCAACCGGCATGTGGCCAGCCGAGGGAGCCGTGTCTTACGCCACACTCACCCTGATGGCGCAGCACGGACTTAAGTGGGCCGCCACCGGCGAAGGCGTCCTGACGCACAGCCTTTACAAATCATTTGAAGGCTTCGGCCTGGCCAAGCAGGATTACCTCTATCAGCCATACCGCATCACCGATGGTCATCATGACATTCTGTGTTTCTTCCGCGATGACGGGCTGTCGGACAAGATCGGCTTCGAATATTCCAAGCTTTACGCCAGCGAGGCGGTGAGCGACTTTATCCGCTCGCTGGAGCAGATTCAGTCAGCCAATACCCGCACGCAGTGCCCCGTGGTCAGTGTGATTCTCGATGGCGAAAATGCCTGGGAATATTATCCCTACAACGCTTATTACTTTCTCAGCGAACTTTATGCCGCTCTGGTGGATCATCCCAATATCGAGATGGCAACCTTCAGCGACATTCTTGCCATGCCAGGCAATACGGTGGCGATGGAAACCCTGCCGGAGGTGGCCGCTGGCAGCTGGGTCTATGGCAGCTTCAGCACCTGGATAGGTTCTGCCGAAAAAAATCGGGGTTGGGATCTGCTGTGTGATGCCAAGGAATGCTATGACCGGGCGATGCAGGATGGCCTGCTTACCCAGGAGGAAATCGTGGCGTGCGAGCGGCAGCTGGCCATTTGTGAAGGCTCCGATTGGTTCTGGTGGTTTGGCGATTACAACTCCGCCATGAGTGTCGACAGTTTTGACCGGCTTTACCGGCGCAACCTGAGCAATCTGTACCATTTGCTCAAGCTGCCAGTGCCGGAGGTATTGAATCACCCCATCAGCGTGGGCGCTGGAGACCCTGCAGTCGGCGGTACCATGCGGCGTGGGCAGGAAGCCTAACTCATCGCTACTTAAGGCATCCCACTTTAAGTCATGAAACATACACTTTTAACGATTGAAGCGACAGGAGCGTAATTTGGCCAAGACCGTTGCACTTTTGCTGGGAGTCCATGCGCACCAGCCCGTGGGCAATTTCGAGAGCGTGCTGGATGATGCGCATGTACGCTGCTATGGGCCTTTTTTGCGTGTGTTGCATGAGTACCCGGCTTTCAAGTTTGCCATTCACATCAGCGGCTGGCTGCTGGAATACATGCTGAACAAATACCCGGAAGACATGGCCTTGCTCAAGGAAATGGTGGCGCGTGAACAGGCGGAACTGGTAGGGGCGGGATTTACCGAGCCTGTGCTGGCTTCTATTCCCGCTCGCGATCGCGTCGGGCAAATCGGCATGCTTTCCACCTGCCTCAAGAAAAAACTGGGGCAGACGCCACAGGGCGCCTGGCTGACCGAGCGCGTTTGGGAGGCCACGGTGGTGCCCGCGCTGTCGGATTCCGGCATCCGTTATGTCATGGTCGATGACTATCACTTCATGTGCACCGGCCGCGGCGGCGACGCTCTCAAGGGCTACTACACTACGGAAGAAGATGGCCGCCAGATTGATCTCTTCCCCATTTCCGAGTCCCTGCGCTATCGCCTGCCGTTCTCCCCAGCCGAAGAAGTGGTGGGCTACCTGGAAAGTCTGGCTGACGACAGCAAGCAGGCGGCGGCCATTTACTTTGATGACATTGAAAAGTTTGGCATCTGGCCCGAAACCTATGAGTGGGTGTATGAGCGTGGCTGGCTGCGTAACTTCATTGAAGGCGTACTGGCTTCATCGATTATCAAACCCATGCGCTACATTGATTACCATGCCATGGCAAAAACCCGTGGCGTGGTTTACCTACCCACCGCTTCGTACATTGAAATGAACGAATGGACCCTGCCTGTGCCAGCGGCGCATCATTACGCCGATCTGGTCGGGCAGGAAAAATACAATAACCGCTACGAAATCACCAAGCCCTATGTGCGCGGCGGTATCTGGCGCAATTTCTTCATGCGTTATCCGGAATCAAACTGGATGCACAAGCGCATGCTGGCCTTGTCAGAACGCTTTAACCAGCTGCCGGACAACAAGAAAACGGCCGATATGCGCCAGGCCCTGTATGAATCGCAGGCCAATGATGCCTACTGGCATGGCTTGTTCGGCGGTCTTTACCTGCCGCATTTGCGGCGGGCGGTTTATAACGCCATGCTCAAGCTGGAAAGCCTGCTGGACAAAGTGTCCAGCCGTCCCACCAAGGTCATGGAGGATATCGACCTCGATGGTCACGATGAGGTGTTCTTGCATAGTGGTGAGGTACAGGCGGTGATTCGTCAGGATGGGACAGCCTCCGTCTGTGAATTTGACACCTACCGCTTGCATCATAATTTCGGCGATACCTTGACCCGGCAAGAGGAACATTATCACCGCAAGGTACATGCGCAACCCGAGCATACCCATAGTGGGGAGGGCATCGCCAATCCGCATGAGCGCCTCAGCCTCAAGCACGAGATTACCCAGGCTGACCTTGCTACGGACAGTTATCGAAAAGTACTGTTTTGTGACTTTATCATGCACGAGGCCGACAGTTTTACTGGCCTCAGCTACAAGCCTGCTGCGGGTGGTAAAAATGCGGTGCATTACAAAGCCGAACATAAGGGGCTGACTTTCCAGAAGAAAATCAGTGTGCAAGGCGAGTCCCTTGATGTCAGCTATGAAGTAACGTCCAGCGCAAATGGTGTCTTCAAGGTTGAAATCAATCTGGCCATGCCCAGCTGCGATGGTCCCGCCGGTCGGTTTGTCATTGGTGACCACATTCCCGGTGGATTCGGTCAGCCCTTGCAATGGCCCGAACTGAGTCGATTGACCTTGGAAGATGAAGTCCTGGGCGGCGCCCTCCAGCTGGATGTCAATATTCCGTGCCATTTGAATACATACCCGCATTTCAGTGTGTCGCAATCCGAGGCCGGGTTTGAAAAAATCATGCAGGCGGTGACACTGGAACTGAGCTGGCCATTGAATCAGATGCATGGTCCGCTAACGATTAGTCTGCATGTCAAATAACCGTAAAAGCTGTTGAACAGGGGATAGGCATTTGTTTTTAGGCGTTGATATCGGCGGCACCAATCTGCGAGTAGGCGTGGTGCAGCACCACGCATTGATTCATGAGCAGCGCGCACTGGCTGACTTTTCTGGTCTGTGTGCCCGGCACCCCCCGGACGAGGCATGGCGGCAGATTATTGCGACTACGGCGGCCACCTTGCGCCAGTGCCTCATGCAATATCCCCAGGCAAAGGCCGTTGGCATTGGTTTCCCAGGCTTTATTGATCCGGTGCACGGTACCGTAGCGCAGTCGCCCAACCTGCCTGGCTTGCGCAATGTGGACCTGGCTGGCGATCTGTCGGCTGCCATTGGTCTGCCAGTCGTGGTGGAAAACGATGCCCTGGCTGCGGCCTATGGCGAATATGTACTGTGTGATCCCAAGCCACACAGTCTTCTTTATGCCGGGCTCGGTACTGGTGTGGGTGGCGGCATGATCTATGCTGGCCGCCCATTTACCGGCGAGCACGGGGTTGCCATGGAAATCGGCCATTTGATTGTGGAGCCTGGTGGGCGGTTATGTGGCTGCGGCAATCATGGCTGCATGGAGCAATATGCATCCGCCAGTGGCATAGCGCAGAGTTACCACATGGCGACCGGTCAGCGCGTGGAGGTCAATGCCATTGCCCAGGCTGCGCGCGAAGGCGGCCAGGCGGCGGTGGAGGCTTTTTCCCTTGCTGGTGCCGCGCTGGCACAAGCGCTGGCGCATGTCGTCAAGAGCGTAGACGTGGGGCTTATCGTGATTGGTGGTGGCGTCAGTCAGGCTTGGGACTTGATGGCGCCTGCTTTTTTTACCCGACTGGAGCGCGACATGATTCCGGTGCTCCGCGACAGACTGCGCGTTCAGCCTTCCGCCAGTGGCGATCGCGCTGGCATTATCGGTGCTGCTGCGCTGGCTGAGATCATTCTCGCGTCATCTTCCTGACAAGGGTTTGCCTCAAAACTGCCAGCCAAACTCCGCAAATCTGCCACAAAACTGTCATCTACCGCTGTTAAGCTCGCCTCCGAAAAGGGGGCATCATGAGACAAGTTCATGTACAACAATCGCATTTAAGTGGCTGGGGCGCCAGGGTAGTACTGCAACCCGCACTTGCCGTTCGGGCGGCAGCGCAGGATGAAGCGGCCATTTCATCACTGGAATTGCACAAGATACTCAAGCACCGCCAGCTAACAGCGGTCTTTCAGCCTATTGCAGATTTGCGCAGTGCCAGCATTTTTGGACATGAAGGCTTGATTCGTGGGCCTGCCGATACACGTTTACACATGCCACTTGCCTTGTTTGAAGAGGCGGAGCAGCACCATCTGCTGCTCGAAGTGGAACATCTCAGCCGCCAGGTGGTGCTTGAGTCCTTTGCCCAGCAAGGGGCCAATGCCAAACTGTTCCTGAATGTCAGCCCGGCCTCTCTGCTACAGCCGCACGTCGCAAGGGGCGCCACGCTTTCCTACATACATCAGCTTGGGCTGGATCCGCACGATGTGATTATCGAACTCACCGAAAACTCGCCTACCTTTGATTACGATACCTTGCGCCATGCCGCCGAGCACTACCGCAGCATGGGCTTTGAAATCGCCATGGATGACCTGGGCGAGGGCTTCTCCAGCCTGCGTTTGTGGTCCGAGCTGCGTCCGGATTACGTCAAGATAGACAAGCATTTCATTCGCAATATAGACCGGGATCAGGTGAAGCTCGACTTTGTGCGCTCCATCCAGCAGATTGCGCTCAACTCCGGCACCAAGGTGATAGCCGAGGGCATAGAAACCGAAGCCGAACTCATGATCGTGAAAGATCTGAAAATCCCGTATGGGCAGGGCTATCTGATCAATCGACCGCAAGCTTCCTTGCACACCGCATTAAGCCCGGTGGCAGCAGAGTTGATGCAGCGTAATGCCGTGCATGTCTACCAGAGCGCTGCCGTGCCCGTGCAGGCGCGTTCCAATATCAGCAAGCTGATACGCTATGTGTCGCCTGTCAGCCCGCAGACCAGCAATGATGATGTGTATCAGATATTTGAAAAGCAACCCTCGCTGTATTCGTTGCCGGTGGTGGCGCAGGGACGCCCGGTGGGGCTGATCAGTCGCTATAACATGATTGATCATCTGGCGCGGCCATATACCCGTGAGCTTTACGGCAAGCGCTATTGCAGCATTTTCATGGATAACCAGCCCCTGATCGTGGACAACAGCCTGAGCCTGCAGGCCCTGAGTGACCTCATCATCAATATGGAGCCACATCACTTATCCAATGGCTTCATCATTACGGAGTCGGGCAATTACCTGGGCATGGGCAGTGGTCACGACCTGCTGCGCGAGATCACCCAGATGCAGATCAATGCCGCGCGCTATGCCAACCCCTTGACCATGCTGCCGGGCAATGTCCCGATCAACGAGCACATGGACAGGCTGCTGCAGGCAGGTATTACCTTTCACGCCTGTTATTGCGATCTTGATTCGTTCAAGCCGTTTAATGATGTGTATGGCTTCCGGCGCGGCGACGAGCTGATCCAGTACACGGGCAAACTTTTGAATGAACAGATAGCCAATGAGCTGGATTTTGTCGGCCATGTTGGCGGCGATGACTTCATCCTGATTTTTCAGAGTGAGGATTGGGAAGAGCGTTGCCTGCGTGTTCTGAATATTCTGGCGCAGGCCATACCGGCTTTCTATGATGAGGCAGACCGGCAGCGTGGGGGTATTGCCGCCGAAGACCGGCAGGGGAATCCGCTGTTTTACCCTTTTGTCAGCATGTCTGTCGGCAGCGTCAAGGCTGACCCCGTGGGGTTCAGAAGCCATCATGAAGTGGCGGCGGCTATGACAATTGCCAAGAAGCAGGCGAAAAAAATCAGCGGCAACAGCCTGTTTCTGGAGCGCCGTGGCAAATAACCCATCGCCTGTTGGCGGCTGATGGTACACAAAAGACCAACGCCCGGGAGATGATCTTCCCAGGCGTTGCTTTATCCATACCTTTGCCTGCGAGGCTTACGCCGTAGAGCAGGCGAGGGGATTAATAACGGGTAGTGGTCGTCACTACTGTGCGGTTTGCACGGCAATTGCTACCGGCAATACCACCCAGTGTTGCAGCCACAGCACCGAGCAGGAAGGCCAGAAAGCCCCACAAGGTCAGGTGTGCACCAACGCGTGCAGTCTTGTCTGCCGCTACGGCAGCTTTGTCACCCGCCACTTCAGCGGTGTGGTTGATGGCAGCCTGAGCATCCTTGGCAGACTTTTCCCATGCATCCAGCTTTTGCGCAGCTTCTTCCTTGCTGATGCCGGTTTTTTCAGCCATCAGGTCAACCACGGCTTGGCGATCTTCCGGAGTCGCATTGCTGCCTTTATCGACCAGGGTTTTTACCTTGGCATAAATTTCGGCAGACTCGCTTTGATTGGCGGCATCCTGATTGGCAGCGGCCTGACCACTTTGATTAGCCGCGTGTGCCAGCAGCCCTTGCAACTCACGTTCTGCGGTTTCCCAGGAGAAATTGCTGTTGGCGGCTTCTTGCTGGCCTTTGTTAATCAGTTCAGGAGCTGCGGCTGCGGCACCATGTGCTGCACCGCTGACTGCCGAGCTGGCAAGATTGCCAACACCCGCCAGCGTGCCGCCGATCAGACTGCCAACCAGATAAACGCCAAGCAGGGTGGCGGTTGCCCAGGTAACGATACCATGCAATGCGCCATCCATTCTGGCCGGCAGTCCTGCCATTTCGCCAGCTACAATACCGCCGACGACCAGGGACAGGAAGAAGGACACGACCCACCATAAGCCAGCGCCCAAGCCAAATGCCTCAGCCGTTGGTGTGCCATTGGCTTGCAGGGGATCAAGCGTGCTGAGGCCGATACCGGCACCCAGCATGCTCAATAAAAACTGGACAGTCAGCGTTACGGCCACGCCTGCAAAAATGGCGGACCAGGAAATAGTTTTAAGGGTAGGTGCGTAGGGGTAGGGCCCGCTTCGTACCGTTGTGGTTTCATCATAGGTTTGTGTCGTTGCCATGGTATTCCTCCAGCTGAATATTGTTGATCTTGGAAAGCACGATCAGCATGGCATGCTGACACGTGCCTCATGCAAGACACTGATGACTCGGTGTTTGCAGTGGGATCATTCTATGATCAGCGTCAAATAACGCCTGTCAGCGTGCTGCTTGAAATCGGCTAGGCAATCTGGAGCCTGGCTATAAGCTGATTCTGACAAGCACGTAGGTGAATATTGAGTACACGCAGGTACACCCCATGAAAAAAGGCCCCGAAGGGCCTTTGCTGTAGCTAGTTTGCCGGAAGGGCTTCGGCTGGCGGTGCTGCCTTGTCTTTGCGATCAGGCATTTGCGCCAGAATCTGGCAGGCAACCGTGCTGAGGTAAGGCAGGGATTGCAGCGCCAGCATGGTGACCCATAGCTGGGCATCTGCATTTTCGATGCCACGCGAGTAAATCATGGCGGCAGCGGCGACAATCAGCGCCAGCAACAGCAGGATTTCTTCACGGATGGGGGTGATCAGGCTGCGCTTGCCGGTGCCTTTGCCTTTGGCAGTCGTCTTGAAAACGCCACGTTTTTGCACCAACCCCGCAATAATGCCGCGGGCAATGGCATGCGAAAGCCCCAGGCTAGCCAGCGAAGCACCAAAAATATCCATCCATTTGCATTCCTTCATCGTCTTGCGATAAAGCACCGGCCCCAAGGCACCCTTGACCACGAGGAAGCACAAGATCGGCGTCAGCATGATAGGCACCGGCAGACTGAAGGATTTGGGGAAGGCCAGCATGGCCATGGTCCAGCCGATGGAACTCAGCGTGAACACCAATTGCAATGCATCGCCCAGCCAGCCAAACCAGCCGGTCAGGAAGTGATAACGCTGTCCAAAATTGAGGGTGGAGGATCCCAGCAACTTGGGCATGTGACGTTTCAGGATCTGCATGGCGCCAAACGCCCAGCGGAAACGCTGCGATTTAAGGGCGTTAAAGTCGGAAGGCGTCAGGCCGCGACCAAAGGTTTCGTCGATGTAGCGCAGCTCATATTGCTCTTCAAGCAGGCGCAGGCCTAGCTCGGTATCTTCACAAATGCACCACTCGGACCAGCCGCCCACATCTACCAGGGCCTGATGGCGCACCAGTGTCATGGTGCCATGCTGAATAAGGGCATTACGCTCGTGGCGATGGTGCATGCCAATGCGGAAGAAGCCTTCGAATTCCCAGTTGCTCATGCGGCGGAAGAAATTGTTTTCCCATTCACGGTGGGCTTGTGGCGCCTGGACCACGGCCACTTTTTCTTCGCTGAAATGCGGCACCAGCGCACCCAGCCAGTCGGGGGTGACGACGTAGTCAGCATCCACCACACCAATGACTTCGGTGCGCGGATCGGTCTGTTGCAGGGCAAAATTGAGTGCGCCCGCCTTGAACCCAGGCCATTGCGGCAGATGGAAGAACTTGAAGTTGTCCGGCATGTTCGCCATGTAGGCTTCCACCGGCTTCCACTTGCTTTCATCCTTGGTATTGTTGTCGACCACAATCACTTCAAAATTGGTGTAATCGAGCTTGCCCAGGCTTTCAATGGTGGCAATCACCATCTCCGGTGGCTCGTTGTAGCAGGCCAGATGCACGGAGACGAATTTTTCCTGATCAGCCGGTAGCGGCTTGGCACGCTTGAAAGCGCGCAGCCAGCCACCCTTGAACATCACCTCGCTGAACTCCACCCCGTAGATCATCAATACGGCGGAGGTAAGCGCCATACCCACAATCAGCCCAATCAGCACGATAAAGTCACGCAGGCTGTAGTAGTAGTCGCTCGGCAGGTTGTAGGCGATGACCAGTGTAGTGATACACGCTTGCAGCAAGATCGCCATGGACAGGCGGCCACCCAGGCCCCAATGCCGGAAACGGTAGGCAATGAAGAGGATGGGCAGGAAGCCCAGGAACGTAGCCCAGCCAGCCTTGATCAGCCAGCGGGTATCGGTGGGGACTGCACCTTGCAGCGAGTATTTCATCTGGCGCTTGCCATCAAACATGCCCCAGTAAGCCCCAGCCCAGCCTTCAACCTTGACTTTCCATGGCTGGTCGATGGCTTCCATCAGATAGTAGTCGTAATTCTGGTAAGCGCTTTTTGCCAGGAACTCACGGACAAATTGCGCCTGATTCACCTTGGAGGCTACCGCAGCGCCAATGGCCGGACCTTCGCTCGGCCAGCCGATTTCGCCAATGACAATCTTCTTGCGCGGGTATTTCTCCATCAACTCCTGATAACGCTGAAATGCATAGTCAACAGCTTTATCCGCAGGCACGCCCTCGTGGTAAGGCAGCAAGTGCACCGTAATGAAATCGACATGGCGCACCAGCTCGGGGTTTTTCAGCCAGACGTGCCAGGGTTCGGCGGTGGATACCGGAACATTGACGTTTTCACGCACCTCATCCAGGTAACCTATCATTTGCTCCACCGTGAGGTCGGCGCGCAGCAGCGCTTCGTTGCCGATGATCACCCGCTCGATTTGCGGATAGGTGGCAACCTGTGTTTCCAGAGCGGCAATTTCGCGACGGTTATCACCGTCGTTGCCTTGCAGCCACGCACCAGCCGTTACCTTCATGCCCAGGCGCGAAGCCAGCGCCGGGATTTCAGCCAGCTCCAGGGAGCCATAGGTCCGGATGCGATTGGTGTAGTTGTGCAGCATGCGCAAGTCGCGCATCAGCTCGGCACTGCTGGGGTACTTTTTATCCAGCGGGCTCTGGTCAAGCTGGTAACCACTGTAGGCGAAGCCACGTACCAGTGGTGGGGCATCAATCAGCTCAAGCGTGCCATTGGTGGCAGCCCATAATCCGAAATGCGCAGCGGCGATAGCGGCTGCAAACAGCAGCGGGGTGACAAAACGTTTGGCAATAGTCATTAGGCGTTCAGCGTTTTAAGTTTGTGTAAAAGGGTAGTCCGCGGCCAGGTGGCATAGGTCGTCGCCAGCACCAGCAGCAACCAGGCAATGGCCTGGCGGTTTTCTGTTTCGAAGGCAATGCAGGCCACCATGGCGGCCAGTGCCAGCAGATTGATTGCTTTGTAAGGCCGCCATGTATTGCTGCGGCTGATGTTCAATATGGTCAGGCCAATGGCCAGCTGGATAACCGGCAGCGCATACAGCGGCAGCGGGAAATCACGATAGCGACCATCAATCTCGAACAGCCAGCGCGTAGCAAATGGATCAGTCAGCCCAAAAATATTCACGATCTGCAATGTCGGCAGGCTCAACATGCAGCAGGTAAATACGCCAATGGCAATCAGCCACATGCACAGTTTGATCAGCTTGTTACCACTGTCCGACTGCCGTTTGAACTGGGTCGGGATCGCAATCAGCAGCAATATGCCGGCAATTGTGATGCCGCCTAGCAAGCTCCACTCCAGAGTATTGCGGCAGGCCTCGATCAGGTATTGCCATTGCAGCTTGGCACTCAGCCCGGCAAGTGCACCCAATAGGCCAGAACCAATCAAGGCTGGCAAACGACGTTCGTCAGCCAGCAAGGTAAACAGGATCAGGATCACAGCGCCAGATGCCAGCCAGATGGCAAGCTCGGCAGGCTGGTCATGACGCTCGCTGACCGGGCCGTTAAACGGGAACTTGGGCTCAAGATCAGTGGTGTAAAGACCCCAGTAGCCGCCGACCGCGCCTTCCAGTTCGCGCTTCCAGGGTTGATCCATGGCTTCAATCACATTGTATTGCCAGCCATTGTGCTGGGCGGTGCTGACAAAGGCGCGGATGTATTCGGCCTGATTAAGCAGGCTGGGCACCGAGCCATTGCGCTGACGCCCAACAGAAGGCCAGCCAGTCTCGCCGATCAGCAGCGGCTTGGTGAAGCTCGCCTGCAGGCGCTGCATTACGCCAGTCGCATGGCTGATCGCACGCTCAATCGGTTGCGGATCATCTTCCCAGTAGGGCAGCACATGCACGGTGACAAAATCTAGCGAGCTTTCCAGTTCCTTGTGCTTTAACCAGAATTCCCACACATCCGCGTAAGTAATCGGCACATGCGTGGCGGCTTTTACCTGATCAAAGTAAGCCTTGAGCTGCTCGGCTGTTTGTTCCTTGCGCAGCAGTACTTCATTGCCAATGACCATGGCGCGGATCGCCTGTGGATACTCATTGGCAAGCTTGATGGCCAGTGCAACCTCGCGATCATTCTCGATCTTGTCGGCGCCTATCCAGGCCCCCATCAATACTTTAATACCCAAACGCGCAGCCGCTTCAGGAACATAATCCAGGCCCTGGCTGACTGAATAAATGCGTACACATTCAGAGCGCTTGGCCAGTAACTCCAGATCACGGTCAATTTGTTGACGGCTGATCACGGTGCCTTTTATGAAAGGCGTCTGATCTTTGCCATAATACGGAGCATAGGACACGCACTGCAGTTTGCCGCTTTCCGGCAGCGTGGCTTCCGTCAGGTTCGCTGGCTTGTTTTGAGACCACAGCCATGCACCGAGTAGAACAAGCAGGCTTAAATTGAATATACTGTATATCCACAATCGTGGAGTGCTGACGTTAGGCATAGGTTCCCGAGCGGTAGGTGTTGGACTCTTGGTGACATCTAAATAATGAATGACTGACGCAGGGCGTGCAAATCCTTCCGAATGATAATGCAGGAGCCCGCTTAAGACAAAATGAAACCTGCAAATACCTGCTGAAGCGCGTGGCTTCGCGGTACAATAGCAAAGAATTGTAAATGACTGGTAGAGAAAACAACCCAATGAAAAACCTCATTTTGGCCATCGCATTACTGGGCGTTGCCAGTGTTGCGCAAGCAAAAATCCCTTTTTCCGGCAAGAATTACAGTGGTGTGTATGAATGCAAAGGCAATAATGATCAAGTAGGCGATTACACGGTTACCGCCACCTTGCGTCTCAACAATGTCAGCAGCTCCGGCACGTTTGGCGCATACCATTACGAAGTTGAAACCGAGAACTCGGTAACATATCGCGGGCAGGTGGCAGCAGACGGCAATCGCCTCGCCATCAGCTTCAATTTCTCCGAAAAGAAAAACCTGGATCACAGCACTGGCGTGGCCTTGGTTAAAAAGAACGCGCAGGGTCACTGGACTTTCCGCCGTCTGTATTACGAAGGTGATGATAACGGTGGCGTATACGGTAGCGAAAATTGCGTGCTGAAAGCACCGCTGGCAACCACGGTAAAACCCAAGGATAAAAAGAAATAATCAGTTCAGCATCCCTGATGCATAAATAAGGCGCATAAGTCAGGCGCATAAGTCAGGCGCATAAAAAAGCCCGGTATATCCGGGCTTTTTTATTGGGTATCAGCTTTTTGAAAACAAGTAACTTGCCGAGAGGCGAATTTGAATCTATGTGGATAGGTATGCACTTCCACGTAGCGGGCTGATCGCAAACTGCTGGAGCAAGGCGGCAAAGCCAGCGCCGCCCAGCGCGCTAAACTCGGCGCCACGCGCGTGGGCAATGGGGTCGCTCGCTGGGGCTTTACCATCCGGCAGGGCCGGGTGACACATCAGCACTGGCATGCCACCAGCGTCTTGCGCTTGTTGCAGGCAGATACGCAGCCGGTCGAGGTAAGGCATGGCGGTGTCATGGAAGTCGTAAACACCCAGCAGGCGACTGCTGCAATGCAGGCCTTGCTGGGTGGCGTCACGTTGCAGAGCCTGCGCACCCAGGCCGCGAATTATGTGGCCTTTCAGACCATCAGCGGATGGCGGGTTGGAAATACGCAACCAGGGGCCGTGCTGACCGTAGCGCTGCTGGATGATCTCAAGCAGCGCTTGGCGTATCTGCGGAAGCTGATGTACATGCTGATGACCATCGATATAGTCGGGTCTGGTACCCAGCGCCTCTTCAAACCGGTCAAGTTGTGCCTGAATGTTCTGGTGAATTGCATGGGCTGACAGGCTATGCAAAAAGGTACGCAGGATAAGTCGGGAAAGAGGCTGGCGCACAGGCGCGCCGAATTCCGTAAAGTCGAGGTGCAGGCCGATATCCGCTTTTTGCCGGATATCCCGAGTCAGTGCTTTGGCGGCCTCCGGCCAGCGCGGGCTCATGACCATGCATGAAGTCGCAGTGAGCCTGCCCTGGCGAATCAGCTCCAGAATGCCATCATCAACTGCCTGATGGTAAGCATAATCATCGGCGCTGATAACCAGGGGATGCGTCACGGCTTACTCGCTCGTGCCCGCAGTTTCGTTCTCGGTGGGCGCCGACTGCGCTTTTTGTGGGCTTGTTACCTCGGCCACGATGTAAGGCGGACGCCCTTTGACTTCATCGTAGATGCGGGCCAGATACTCGCCCAGAATGCCGATGAACAGCAGTTGCACGCCTGAGAAGAACATGATGCTGGCGATGGTCGTCGGCCAGCCAGGGATCGATTCATGCAGGAATAGCTTGTCGACCACGACGGTCATGCCGTAAATGAATGCCAGCAATGCCAATATGCCGCCTACCGCGCTCGCCAGCCGCAATGGAATAACCGAAAAACTGGTAATGCCTGTCCACGCCAGGCTCATCAGCCGCAGGCGCGAAAAGGCACTTTCGCCATGCAGGCGAGGCAGGGGCGTGTAAGGAATGCCTATCGACTTGTAACCGACCCAGGCATACATGCCTTTCATGAAGCGATTGCGCTCGGGCAGCGCACGCAAGGCGTCCACGACTTTGCGATCCATCAGGCGGAAGTCACCTGCATCGCGCGGGATATGAATCTGCCCACCCAGGCTGATGGCGCGATAAAACAGGCGTGAACCCCAGCGCTTGAAACGTGACTCCACAGCGCGATCATTGCGCACCGCATAGACCATGTCGTATCCCAGTCGCCATTGCGCCAGCATCTCCGTCACCAGCTCAGACGAATGCTGACCATCCGCATCCATGCACACCACAATGTCGCCCTTGGCATATTCCAGCCCGGCGCTGATGGCGTATTCCTTGCCAAAATTCCGTGAAAAACGCACCAAGGTGGTGTTCAGGAACGGCGGCATATTGCGCACGATCTGCGCGGTGCGATCCCGGCTACCATCGTCGATCACGACGATATCCCAGTTCGGGCTTAGCTGGTTCAGCTGATTGGCAATGTTTTCCAGTGTCAGGTGTATCGCGGCCTCTTCATTAAAGGCCGGTACGATCACCGTAATGTGTGGGTTAGCGCAGGCGCGGTCTAGTACCATAATTGTCGACTCATGAGTCCGGGTTAATGAGGGGCAGGGCGCGGGAAGCGATACTTGGGATGCAGGTTACGCCTGTCCTTGACCACCGCCAGAATAGCGCCCATGCGTTCCACCGTGCCAATAATCTTGCCTTGCAACACTTTATCGCAGTTCATATTGGTGCTGGAAATAAAAAAGTCCGCACTGACCCAGTCACTCGTGATCTGGAAGCGATGATCCAGATAGGCATCACCCTGTATGGATTCGGCGCATACCGCCACTTTGTAAGGTGCATGATTGAGACCATCTCCGGCCTGCTTGTCTACAGCCTGCAGTTCAGGGAGCTTGTCTTCCAGTATCTCCGCGGCCTCGCGCAAGCTGCTTGACCAGTAATCGCCTTCCCAATGGCTTTCTGCATAGGGCATCGAGCCAGCCAAACGGTTGTAGTAGATATATTCGTACGGGTGAAGCTGCACCATGGTGACGGTCGTTGCCAGCGTAAGGGCAGTCACGACACCGGCACCCAGCCATCTCAGCTTGGGTGTTTTTGCCAGTGCATCCCAGCTCATGCTGAGACCCAGGCCCGACAGAATGGCAAGCGGGGGAATCAGAAAGGTGAAGTGGCGCACGCCGTTATACAGGGCAGGTTTGTCCAGCAAAATGAACACCAGCGGGAACAAGGCTGCCACCGCGACCAGTAGCCATGGCAGGAACTGCCGGGATTTGGGGCGCCATTCACGCAGATGGAACAAACCGATCACCAGCATGGCGAGCAAGCCCAATAAAAATACCTCCGGGAGCCGCACCAGCAAATAGGAAGGCAAGTATTCGCGTGGCACTTCGCCTATCTTCATGACCTCACCATCCATCACGGTCAGCATGTTGAAAGCAAAATGGGAAAATGCCTCTGCCGCTTGCAGTGGATGGTCGGGCGACATCACGCCCCAGGGCCAGAATAAAGCCATGAGCGCAAAGGCCGTGATACCTGCTGGTAACAGGCGCCAGGCGGAGGTCAGCCAGTAGCGCCATTTTTCGCCAAACCCAGGTCCGGCGATCCAGCCACCGATCAATACAGCCAGCAGCAGATAAAATACAGAGAACACGCCACCAATGCGCAACCCCAGCGCGCAACCGACCGCAATGCCCAGCTTGATGCACAACCCCAGGCTGGGGGTAGGCAATTGACGAGACAAGCGCATGGAGTAATAAAGTGCCCACACCATGCAGGTGGCAAACGGAACATCCTTGGTGTGGGTAAACATGGCGCCTGTCCATGCACCCGTAATGGCAAGAAGAACCGCTACGATAAACCCGCTGCGCTCATTGCCCAGCAAGCGGGCTGCCTTGTAGGAAGCAATGATGCCGGACAAGCCGAATGCGGCCGAAAGCAGATGGCGCAGATCCCAGATCCAGATCGGCACAAATTTTTCCAGCACGGCAGCTACCAGATCAAAGAAGCCGCCATACAAATAGAGATTGCGATAGTGGAACGCATCCTGATCGGTAAACCCGGAGGTATAGAAATCCAGCAGCAGGCGCCCATAAATATGCTGGACCTCTTCATCATTACTGATGCCGTATTGTTCAAAGGTCAGCAGAATGAAAAGCCCAAGGGCAATCAGAAGAATAATCGTCAGGCGACGGAAAACCGATGGATTAAACAATTGAGTTTATGGCACTAGTTGAGGTGCGGCATTATAGCGCTGCCGCCGATAAATGTTCATGCTGTTTTAACGCCCAGCGCACATGCTCGTTGACCAGTGGGGATGGGTGATCCAGCCTTTTCTTCAGGGCGTTGATCACCTCCGGGCTGGACGGGGCATTGCCCAGGCCCACGGCAATGTTGCGCAGCCATTGTTCGTGGCCAATACGGTAAATGGCGCTACCCGCCATGCGCTCCTTGAATGTGGCCTCATCCCAACCGAACAGTTCCACCAGGCTGGCATTATCCAGGCCATGGCGCACATGAAAATCCTCCTGCGCGGTCAGCTGGCCAAACTTGTTCCATGGGCAGGCCAGCTGGCAGTCATCGCAGCCATACACGCGATTGCCTATCAGCGGCCGCAAGCTTTCGGGAATGCTGTCCTTGAGCTCAATGGTCAGGTATGAAATGCAGCGGCGGGCATCCACTTCATAAGGCGCCACAATAGCCTGAGTTGGGCAGATATCCAGGCAGGCGTGGCAAGTGCCGCAATGGTTCTGCCCGGGCGTATCCACCGGCAAGGGCAGATTGGTATAAATCTCCCCCAGAAAAAACCAGGAACCCGCATCGCGCGATAGCAGCAGGGTGTGCTTGCCACGCCAGCCGAGTCCGGCTTTTTGTGCCAGCTCAACTTCGAGTACCGGCGCGCTATCGGTAAACACGCGATAGTCAAAACTGTCATCAGTTAGCGGGGCAATATGGGCGGCAATACGATCACACAGCTGCTGCAGCCGGCTGCGCAATACCTTGTGATAATCCCGGCCCAGGGCATAACGCGAGATAAAGGCGCTTTCTCCATCGGCCATGACCTCCCAGCTGTCGCGCGTGGCGGGTGGCTGATAATTCATGCGGACTGACAAAATACGTAAGGTGCCGGGGACTAATTCCTGCGGGCGGGTACGTTTGCTGCCATGTTTTGCCATATAATCCATGGCACCATGAAATCCTTTTTCCAGCCAGGCCTGATGGGCAGGCTCAGCGGCGCTGAGATCGGTATCGGTAATGCCAAGCTGGCTGAACCCAAGCTCTTGCGCCCAGCGCTTGATATCCAGCGCCAAGGCTGGCAGATCAATGGGCAACACAGGGCTGTCTGAAGTAAATTGCATATGGCACATGATATTACATTTGACCTGGCCGATGAGGCTGCCACCCTGCATTTCGGGGCGCAACTGGCCAAGGCCGTCACCCCGGGTTTAACCGTTTACCTGCATGGCGACCTCGGCGCCGGCAAAACCACGCTGGTGCGTGGCCTGCTACGTGCATTGGGCCATACCGGCAAAGTCAAAAGTCCCACCTATACCCTGGTTGAACCTTATGTGCTGGATGCGCTAGCCGTATACCATTTTGACCTGTATCGTTTTGTTGATCCTGAGGAGTGGGATGCGGCAGGCTTTCGCGATTACTTCAATCCGGCCACGATTTGCCTGGTGGAGTGGCCGGAAAAAGCCGGTGATCTCATTCCGCAACCCGATCTTGATATTCATCTCCAACCCAACGCTGGCGGCCGCAAGATAACCGTCAGCGCCAATAGTCAAACAGGGGAAGCTGTCGTTGAATCTCTTGCGCACGCTTAAACTGGCATGTTCATTCCTGCTGGTATTTTTCAGTCTCCAGGCGGTAGCCGCGACTACCGTGACGGCAACCCGCGTCTGGCCCGCACCCGATTACACCCGTATCACCCTGGAGTCGAACAAGCCGATCAGCTATAACCTGTTGCGGCTCAAAGACCCGGAGCGGCTGGTCGTTGATCTGGTAGACGTGGACCTCGGCTCCAATCTCAAAAGCCTGAGCGATCGTGTATTGGCGTCGGATCCGTACATCCGCCAGATACGCGTTGGCAATTTCAAACCCGGTGTTGTGCGCATGGTGATCGACCTGAAAACCGATATCCGCCCCGAGCTCGCCACGCTATTGCCTGCCGGTGAATACCAGCATCGCCTGGTGCTGGATATTTATCCTGCGCTTGATCCCTTGATGGCCATGCTGGAGCAGCGTGAAACGCCAGCCTCCAGTGCTGAGCAGGTAATGAAGCCTGATGTGAAGGTGTTGGCGCAGCCAGAAACGGCGGCTCCACTGGATACCAGCAAGGCGCCGGAGATCAATCTGCCCGGCAAGCCTGAACAGACCATGGCACAGTCCATGCCCGAAGCCGCCAAAGCGCCGGAGAGCGCCAAGGCGGCTCCCGTACTCAAGGCAGAACCCAACAAGAGTCGAGAGGGTGGGCGCGTGATTACCATCGCCATTGATGCAGGACATGGTGGCGAAGACCCCGGTGCCAAGGGCGCCAATGGTTCATACGAGAAAAACATCACGCTCGCGATTGCCAAAAAGCTCAAGCAGGCAGTGGATGCTGAGCCCAATATGCGTGGCGTGCTGACGCGCGATGGCGATTACTTTATTCCTTTGCATGGCCGCGTGGTCAAGGCGCGCAAGCTGCAAGCGGATCTTTTTGTCTCGATTCATGCCGATGCGGCACTCAGCTCTCAAGCCAAGGGCTCGTCAGTATTTGCCTTGTCCGAGCATGGCGCCACCAGTGCCATGGCGCGTTTGCTGGCCCAGCGCGAAAACGAGTCTGACCTCATCGGCGGCGTGAGCTTTGATGTGAAAGATCCTTACCTTGCCCGTACCTTGCTGGATCTCTCACAAACCGCCACCATCAATGACAGCCTCAAGCTGGGTAAATCCGTGCTGGATAACGTGGGTAAAATCAACAACCTGCACAAGCAAAGCGTGGAGCAGGCCGGATTCGCTGTGCTGAAATCGCCGGACATCCCCTCCATCCTGGTGGAAACGGCCTTCATTACCAACCCGGAAGAGGAGCGCAAGCTCAATGATGAAAATCATCAGGACAAGCTCGTCGCCTCCATTCTGACCGGCATCAAAAAATACTTCGCCAGCAATCCAGCCCTGGCCAAGCCTAAAATGGCTGAAAAATAAGTACTAAAAACAGGTTTCTGCTCATGAAAATAACCTTCCTCGGCGCCACTGGCACCGTGACCGGCTCAAAATACCTGATCACCAGTGGCAGCAAGCGCGTGCTGGTGGATTGCGGTCTGTTTCAGGGCTTAAAGCAATTGCGGCTGAAAAACTGGGCCAGGCTGCCGATAGACCCCGCCAGTATTGACGCTGTGGTACTGACGCATGCACACATCGACCATACCGGTTATCTGCCTTTGCTGGTAAAGAATGGCTTCAATGGCCGTGTGTATTGCAGCAGCGCCACGCGTGATTTGTGCGAAATCATGCTGCCAGATTCTGCGCACCTGCAGGAAGAAGAAGCCCGCTATGCCAATAAACGCGGCTTTTCCAAACATAATCCCGCCTTGCCCTTCTATACCCAGGAAGATGCTGCCCGCGCGGTAGCACTGCTGACGCCGGTGGAGTTTGAAGAGACAGTGGAAGTGGTGCCCGGTGTGACCATCAAGCTGTCACCTGCAGGTCATATTCTGGGCGCAAGCTTGGTGCTGCTTAAGGATAGTGAGACTTCCATTCTGTTCTCTGGCGACCTGGGGCGCATGAATGATCCACTGATGCTGCCGCCAACACCGGTGGCTGCGGCGGATTATCTGGTGGTGGAGTCGACTTACGGGGATAGAGTGCATGACCAATCCACGCCCGATGAGCGTCTGGCCGAGATCATAAACCGTACGGCGCGCCGGCGCGGTGTGCTGCTGGTACCCGTATTTGCCGTGGGCCGTGCACAGGAGTTGCTGTATTACATCCACAAGCTGAAAAAGCAGGGGCTGATACCGGATATTCCGGTGTACCTGAACAGCCCAATGGCGGTGGATGCCACGGATATTTTCATGCGGCATGCAGGCGAACACAAACTCAATGCAACCGAGTGCCGCGAGATCATGCAGACCGCACGCATGGTCAACAGCGTGGAAGAGTCGCAGGCCCTGAATGAGATCAACCATCCAGTGATTATCCTGGCCGCAAGCGGCATGGCCTCAGGTGGGCGTGTGGTTCACCATATCAAGGCTTTCGGGCCAGACCCACGCAACACCATTCTGTTTGCGGGGTATCAGGCTGCTGGCACGCGCGGGGCGGCGATGATCAATGGCGCCACCAGCGTCAAGATTCATGGTGGCTATGTGCCCATAAATGCCGAGGTGGAATTCATTTCAAGCTTTTCTGCACACGCGGATTACAATGAGATATTGCACTGGCTGGATAATTTCAGCGCACCGCCCAAGCGCACCTTTATCACGCACGGCGAACCAATTGCGGCTGACGCCCTCAGACTTCGCATTGAGGAACGGTTTGCATGGAATGTGACCGTGCCTGAATATCTTGAGTCCGTGGATTTGTGATCCATAGCCACGACGCAAGCATGATGTCGATGTATCGTTAATTTGTAACACCTCACCAAGGATAGGAAATGAGTAAAACAGCGTTATACGTTCGTCTGGAGGCAAAACCGGAAAAGGCGAAAGAGGTAGAAGAGTTCCTGAAAAATGCGCTGCCTCTGGTGCTGGCCGAGAGCGAAACCATTACCTGGTATGCGCTCAAGTTCACTGATACCGCGTTCGGTATTTTTGATAGCTTCAGCAGCGAGGATGGCCGCAACAGCCACCTGAAAGGCAAAGTGGCAGACGCCTTGTTTGCTGTGGCCGATGATCTGCTGGCGGAACAACCCGTGATCATCCCCGTGGATTTGCTGGCATCCAAAATTGGTGCTGAAAGCGAAGTAGCGGGTGCCCAGAGCGTGAACACCAAGAAATACGGCCTGCGCTTTATCGACGGTTTGTAAGTTCTAAGCTTTGTAAGCTGTTTGCACCCATGCGCTTGCTTGCTGCATGGTGAGCAAACCTCCCACCGATTTTGGCCACGCTTGATGGCTAAAATCGCATAGGTAATCATGGCCGGCTGCGGTTAAAATAGGCTTTCCATGATTACCCGGCCCCCTTTGTGCCCATGCATCCATGTCCCTGATTAAACTTCTGCCCGACCAGCTCATCAGTCAGATTGCGGCTGGCGAGGTAGTAGAGCGTCCCGCTTCTGCCTTGAAGGAACTGCTGGAAAACAGCCTGGACGCTGGCAGTTCGGATATCGCCGTGACGCTGGGGCAGGGCGGTGTGAAACTGCTGCGTGTGACGGACGATGGCAACGGGATTCCCCATGACGATCTCACCCTCGCGCTGACACGGCATGCCACCAGCAAAATTGCCTCGCTGGATGATCTTGAAAGCGTTGCCAGTCTGGGCTTCCGTGGTGAGGCGCTAGCCAGTATTGCCTCCATTTCGCGCACCTCCATTACCAGTCGCCACGCAGAAGCCAGCCACGCCTGGCGTATTGCCGCCGACGGCGGACTATTGGGTGATGCAGCACCCGCGGCGCTGGATCGCGGCACGATTGTGGAAGTGCAGGATATTTATTTCAACACGCCAGCCCGGCGCAAATTCCTGAAAACCGAGCAAACCGAATTCGGGCATTGCGAAGAAGCCTTCCGGCGCATTGCCTTGTCGCGCCCCGATGTCGGCTTCATGCTGCAGCACAATGGCCGGGCCTTGATGCGACTCGCGCCAGGCGAGGCCAAGCGCAGATTCACCGAAGTACTGGGGCCGGACTTCTCCGCCGAAGCGTTTGAGCTGGATGAGTCTGCCGGTGGTTTGCGCCTGTGGGGCATGGCCGCCAAGCCGACGTTTTCACGCAGTGCCCGCGATACGCAATACGTGTATGTCAACGGCCGTTTTGTACGCGACAAGCTGATCAGCCACGCCATACGTCAGGCCTATCAGGATGTATTGCATCATGATCGCCACCCTGCTTTTGCCTTGTTCCTGGAGCTCGACCCTACGCTGGTCGATGTGAATGTGCATCCCAGCAAAACCGAGGTGCGTTTCCGCGAAGGGCAGGCGGTGCACCGGTTCATTTTCCATGCGCTGCACAAGGCACTGGCGACCCCTGTTGGCTTGCCAGCCAATGGGCTGGTGCCACCGCCTGTTGCCGCACCTGCCACCAGCTATTCCTCCGGCATCCCGGCTGGTCAGCCTTATCCGCGCCAGCAGGGCAGCTTTGATCTGCGCGCTAATGAAGCGCCGGGGTTTTATCAGACCCTGTTCGGCGGCCTGCCTCGCGAGGCGGTGGATACGGCATCGTCATTTGTGCCCAGTGCTATTTCCTCTGCCGATTTGCAGGCAACCTTGTCGCCATCGCAGGCTTCCTCCAGCCTCAGCCCGGCGCAGGCTGCGCAGGAATACCCCCTGGGGTTTGCGCTGGCCCAGTTGCACGGGGTTTATGTGCTTGCACAAAACGCCCTGGGCCTGATTGTGGTGGATATGCATGCCGCCCATGAGCGCATCATGTACGAGCGCCTGAAAAACGCGCTGGATGGCGATAGCGTTCCCATGCAGCCATTGTTGTTGCCCGTCAGTTTCAATGCCGACCGCTTTGAAGTTGCCACGGTGCAGGAGCAACTGTCGACGCCAGAAGGCCAGCAAACCCTGCATCAGCTTGGGTTCGAAATTGTGCAATTATCACCATCGACCCTTGCGGTACGCGCCATTCCGGCCATGTTGCAAGACGCCGATGCGGTAGCCCTGGCCCGCGATGTATTGCGCGACCTGCGCGAATACGGCGGCAGCCGCGTGTTGACCGAACGCCGCAACGAGCTGCTGGCCACCATGGCCTGTCATGCCGCCGTGCGCGCCAACCGTATTCTCAGCATCCAGGAAATGAACGCCTTGCTGCGCGATATGGAAGCGACCGAGCGTTCCGGCCAGTGCAATCACGGCCGTCCCACCTGGTTCCAGGCGACGATGGCCGATCTGGATAAAATGTTCATGCGTGGCAAGTAAGCATGCATCGCTTTCTCCGCGAGTTCTGGTTATTCGGCCTCAAGCAGGCATACGCATGCATGTTCGGGGGATATTTGCTCGGCTTGATTTTCCTTACCAATTACTGGTATCCATTTTCACTCCCTCGGTATGATTCCCTCTTTTTGGCTGCGGTAGCATTCCAGCTTTTCCTGCTTGCGTTCAAATTTGAAACGCCCAAAGAAGCTATTGTGATTGTGCTGTTTCATTGTGTGGCCACCGGCATGGAGTTATTTAAAACATCTGATGCCATAGGCTCATGGCATTATCCCGAAGCTTTTTATTTTGGGATCGGTAATTTCCCATTGTTTGCCGGGTTCATGTATAGCGCTGTAGGGAGTTATCTGGCGCGCATCTGGCGGATTTTTGAATTCAGATACTCGGCGTATCCTGAGGCATGGAAGCCTGTTGTTCTGGTTGTCCTGATTTATATTAATTTTTTCACCCATCATTACTTCTATGATCTTCGATGGATATTGCTGGCGGCCAGCGTGATTCTTTTTGGCAGAACTTACATTTATTTCAAGGTTGATCAGGTATACAGGCGCATGCCCTTATTGCTTGGCTGGCTATTGGTCGCTTTGTTCATTTGGTTTGGCGAAAATATTGGCACCTACAGCCGTGCCTGGGTTTATCCTGATCAATCCTCACAATGGCACATGGTGTCACCAAGCAAATTGCTGGCTTGGTATCTGCTGATGATGCTTAGTTTTGTGCTCGTTTCTTTTGTACATAAACCAAAATTTGTACGCTTAACAATACCGTCTGGGAAAGTTGAGCATGCAACGTCCATGGATACACCCCTGTGAAAACGCATTACACCTATCCTCGTATACTCTCCATCGCCGGCTCCGATAGCGGCGGTGGGGCGGGCATACAGGCGGACCTCAAGACATTCTCGGCGCTTGGTTGTTATGGCATGACAGTCATCACCGCACTCACAGCGCAGAATACCTGTGGCGTGCGCGCGATTCATGGCGTGCCGCAGGATATCCTGCGCGCGCAAATTGATGCGGTGGTGGAGGATATAGGCGTGGATGCGGTGAAGATCGGCATGCTGCATGCGCCTGAGGTCGTCATCACCGTGGCGCAGGCACTGGATGATCATGGCTTGTCGCAGATAGTGCTGGATCCGGTCATGGCGGCGGCGAATGGCGCCCGGCTGATCAGCGATGAAGCCGTGCAAATCCTGGTGCGTGAGTTGTTCCCGCGCGCCAGTGTGGTGACGCCCAATCTGGACGAGGCCGCCATGCTGCTGGGACGACCATTGCTAACGCAGGATGACATGCTGCAGGCTGCCTCCGATCTTTTGCAGCTGGGTGCACGCGCGGTGCTGGTCAAGGGTGGTCATATGCCGGGGCATGACGTGGTGGATATTTTTCAGGAAAAGGGCGGCGAGCCGCTGGTCATGAGCTCGCCCCGTATCGTCACCTTGAATCTGCATGGCGCTGGTTGCACGCTATCATCGGCGATTGCCGCCTTTCTGGGCTTGGGCGAAAGCTTGCCACAAGCGGTGGTTGCGGCCAGAGATTACGTAATGCAGGCGATTGCAGCTGGAGCTGCGGTCAAGATAGGCCAAGGCACCGGTCCCATGAATCATGGATACTCGCCGGTTGAAATGAAAATAAAGTTAAATAAATAACAATAACTTAAGAATCATTATTCATGTCGATTGTAATTAATAATCTGTCCCAGATGCTTTTCTTTGATGCGCATGTACGCATGCGCAGGTTGGCATGAGCGAGCCGCTCGTACTTCCGCCAGCCATCTTTCTGATGGGTCCCACCGCCAGCGGTAAAACCGGTCTGGCTGTTGCCCTTGCACAGCAGCTGCCGGTAGAACTGATCAGTGTGGATTCGGCGCTGGTTTATCAGGATATGGACATTGGCAGCGCCAAGCCGGATGCCGCGACTTTAAAGCAGGCGCCACACCATCTCCTTGACGTCATTTCCCCCTTGCAATCGTATTCCGCCGCACATTTTCGCCACGATGCCTTGCAACTGATGGCCGAGATTACGGCGCGTGGACGCATACCGCTGCTGGTGGGTGGCACCATGTTGTATTTCAAAGCCTTGCAGGAAGGGCTTAATAATCTGCCGCAAGCGGATGCCGATCTGCGGCAGCGACTGGATGAAGAGGCCGCCGTGTTGGGCTGGCCTGCCATGCATGCGCGCCTGGCAACCCTGGATCCGGAAACCGCTGCTAGATTGAAACCTACCGATTCGCAGCGCATACAGCGCGCCCTGGAAGTCTGCGAGTTAAGTGGTGGCCCCATGTCGGCCCTGTTTGTCGACGATAACGGCAGCACCTTCCCTTACCGCCTGCTCAAGCTGGCGCTGGTGCCGTCTGATCGGAGCGTGTTGCATGCGCGTATTGCCGAGCGCTTTGATCTGATGCTGCAACAGGGCCTGATTGCGGAAGTCGAGCATCTGCGCCAGAAGTATCCTGCCTTGCATCTCGGGCTGCCCTCCATGCGTTGCGTGGGTTATCGGCAGGTGTGGGAATATCTGGATCAGCGGATTGACCATGCCACCATGCGTGAAAAGGGGATTGTGGCTACCCGGCAACTGGCCAAGCGCCAGCTTACCTGGTTGCGTGGCATGCAGGATACGGTCGAGCTGGATTGCCTGGCCCCTGACCTGGAGGCCAAGGTTTTTTCTACAATAAATCAGTTTCTTGCAGAGGAAACCTGATCCCGAATATACGGAATCAGGTGGGGTGCTTGGGTACTAGCTGAGCGATTGTATGCGCTTGGCTGCGTCCAGGCACTCTTGCAAAGAGGCCACCAGCGCCATGCGAATAAAACCTTTGCCAGGGTTGATACCATGCGCCTCGCGCGCCAGGAAACTGCCTGGTAGCACCGTGATATTCAGGTCACGATACAAGCGAATTGCGAGGTCGGTATCGCTACCATCCGTTTTTGCCCACAGATAAAACGCAGCGTCTGGCCGCGAAGTTTCCATGGCACCTTGCAGCAACGGGGTGACCTGATCAAACTTTTCGGCGTACAGGCGACGGTTTTCCTGCACATGCACTTCGTCATTCCAGGCGGCAACACTGGCGGCCTGCACCGCAGGGCTCATGGCGCAGCCATGGTAGGTGCGGTACAACAGAAACTTCTCCAAAATAGTGGCATCGCCCGCCACGAAGCCCGAACGCATGCCCGGTACGTTGGAACGCTTGGACAATGAGCTGAAAATCACCAGGCGGCTGAAATCGCGCCCCAGCAGATGGGCGGCCTGCAAGGCGCCCAGCGGGGCTTCGCCTTCGGTGAAATAGATTTCCGAGTAGCATTCGTCGGCGGCTATGGTAAAGCCATAGCGATCCGAGAGCATGAAGGCCAGCTTCCATTGCTCCAGCGACATTACCTTGCCCGTGGGGTTGCCCGGCGAGCACAAGTACAAGAGCTGGGTACGCAGCCACACGCTTTCCGGCACGCTTTCCAGATCCATGGCAAAGTCGTTTTCGGGCAGCGTATTCAGAAAATACGGTTCGGCGCCTGCCAAAAAGGCGGCCCCTTCATAAATCTGGTAAAACGGATTGGGGCAGACCACCACCGGCGCTGGCCGGCTGTTATCGATCACCGCCTGAGCAAAGGCAAACAAGGCTTCGCGGCTACCGTTGACTGGCACGATTTCCGTTTCGGGATTCATCAGTGGAATGCCATAGCGACGGCTTAACCACGCCGCAATGGCTTCACGCAGGGCGGGCACCCCCAGAGTTGTGGGATAATTGGCCAGCCCGGCCAGATTGTCCACCAGGGCTTGCTGAATCAGCGCAGGCGTCGCGTGCTTGGGCTCGCCGATAGAAAGATTGACGGGGCTATAGTCCGGGTTGGGCTTGATGCCGGCAAACAGGTCGCGCAGTCGCTGAAAAGGGTAGGGCTGTAATTTATTCAGGTTTGGATTCATTCGTATATTTTAACGCAAGTCCGCCGGGCTTGGGCTGCAGCAGCCAGCCAAATGGCGGGTTAACTTCAAGAAAAGACGTTCTGTGGTATCGCAAAAAACAACACAAACCATCGCAAGCGCAGGCTTGCTGTTTGGCGCCCTTTGTTGGGGTGTGGTCTGGTATCCCTATCGCCTCATGCAGGAGGCAGGCGTCTCTGGCGTGGCTTCCAGCTTTTATACCTATAGCCTGACGGTGTTTCTGGCAGCGCTCTTGTTCGGACGGCACTGGCGCGGGCTGTTCAAGCAGCCTGCCAGTATTTTCTGGTTATGCCTGGTCGCCGGCTGGACCAATCTGAGTTATGTATTGGCGGTCATTGATGGCGAAGTGATGCGCGTCATGCTGCTGTTTTATCTTTCCCCGTTGTGGACGTTGATTCTGGCGCATTTCTGGTTGAAGGAGCGGGTGGATGCCAAGCGGCTGGCGGTGATAGCGGTATCGCTGACCGGTGCATTCATCATGCTCTGGCAGCCTGGAGAATGGCCGCTGCCGAGCAGTCGGGCTGACTGGCTGGGACTGTCTTCCGGTATTGGCTTCGCGCTGACCAATGTCATCACGCGCAAGTCGGCACATTTGAGCATCGTCGCCAAGTCGATGGCGGTATGGGTGGGGGTGATCGGCATGTGTCTGGTGTTTCTGCCGTTTCAGCCGCTGGCATTCCCGACACCCGCGACTTTCAGTCTCACCAGCTGGCTGATCATGGGCCTGATTTCGCTGTTGCTGATGGCGGCGACCCTGTTTGTGCAATATGGCATCACCCATATACCCGTTACCCGGGCGTCCGTGCTTTTCCTGTTTGAACTGGTAGTGGCGGCGGTGGCTTCGTATTACTGGGCTGGCGAAACCATGCAATGGAACGAGTGGCTGGGTGGCGGGCTGATTATCCTCGCTGCGGTGGCCGCAGCCCGGGCGGAGGCGGCATAGGCCGACCATCCGGGGTCAGTGGCATGCTGAATCCATCGGGAGCGCCGACCTTGTCATCGCTTAAGTCCAGAGCCACAGTGATGTTGGCGTGATAGCCATCTGCCTTTTCTATCGGCGACAACAGTAGCTGGTTGCCATCTTTGCCATAATGTATGTCACGCGTATTGCGCGTGTCGCGTGGCTTGGGCCGTTTGTATGGCGCATGCTGAAAAACAGCATCGCTCAGCCTGTCATCAAAAAACAGTTGCGAAGTAAATTCGTAACTTGCCCCCGCGCTGTTCTGGGTACGTACCTTGAAGTGGACATGCACGGCCCGGCCAGAATACCAGCCGGGATAGATGGTTTTGAAGGTCACTCTCCCAGCTTGATCTGATACCTGATACCCGCGCAAAAACTTCTTGCCCAGCGTATTCATGTCACTCACCCCTGAATATACCCCTTGTGCGTCGCAATGCCACACATCGACGGTGGCGCCCGCCAGTGGCTCGCAGCTGTGCTGGGCCAGATTCAGCAGGTCTATGCTCAATATCAGCGGCACACCAGGGCTGAACAGATGCGTGACAGGATCCAGGCGTATATCCCTGCGATTCAGCTGATGATCGACAAAATACGGGCCTTCCGTGCGCTCGGGCTTGGCGATGCAGGTGATATTGTTACTGGCGCTCGCCCATATCGCGCGGCCTGCCATTGGCGCGGTCAGCAGAAAAGCAAGCAGTTTGCGGCGTAAGCCGGAGAAAGCGCGGGTAGTGGACATGCGTGGAATCGTCGGGGTAACAGAACGGCACCACTATAGCGCGCTCAGCCTGCCCCGACAGGGGCTCCACAGGCAAAAAAATGTAAAGCCTGATTAAGCTCAGGATTCCTCGGACTCATCCGCAAACCGGATGCGCAAGGACAAGTCATTGCGGGAATCGGCATTTGCCAGCGCATTTTCCTCGGTGATCCTGTCGTTGCTGTACAAGCGGAACAGCGACTGGTCGAAAGTGCACATGCCGATATCGTTGTTGTCCGCCATGACATCCTTGATCTCTTCCAGCTTGGATTTCTGGATCAGCTCGGAGATATAAGGCGTGTTGATCAACACCTCGATAGCCGCTGCGCGTTTGGTCAGCTTGCCCGGGATCAGGCGCTGCGAAACAATCGCCACTAGATTCATGGAAAGCCCCAGCAGCAAACCGGCTTTACCCTCGGGAGGGAAGAAGGAAATGATGCGCTCAATGGCCTGGTTGGCGTTGTTGGCATGCAAGGTAGCCAGGCACAAGTGCCCGGTTTCGGAGTAGGCCATGGCGTGCTTCATGGTTTCCATGTCGCGAATTTCACCTATCAGAATCACATCCGGCGCCTGCCGCATGGCGTTTTTCAGGCCATTGTCAAAAGACAGGGTATCAATGCCGATTTCGCGCTGATCGACGATGGATTTTTTGTGCTTGTGGATGAATTCGATCGGGTCTTCCAGCGTCAGGATATGGCCGGTGGTATTTTCATTGCGGTAGTCGATCATGGAAGCGAGCGTGGTGGATTTGCCAGACCCGGTAGAACCCACGACCAGCACCAGGCCGCGTGGCTTCATGATCAGCTCTTTCAGGATAGGTGGCAGCCCCAGCGCTTCAAATGTGGGAATCAGCGCCTTGATACAGCGAATGACGATAGCGACATCGCCACGCTGGCGAAAGATATTGACGCGGAAACGCGCATCTTCGATTTCATCCACGCTATAGGCAAAGTTCATTTCCAGCGTGGCTTCAAATTCCTTGATCTGCTCGGGGGACATCAGGGCATAGGCCACCTCTTTTACCATGCCGGGCGCCATCACTTGCGTGTTCACCGGCACGGTTTTTCCCTCAATCTCAATATGGATAGGGGTACCTGTGCTGAAGAAAAGATCTGATCCGTTTTTATCGACCATGAAACGCAAAACCGGCGTGATATCAATGGCTGCCATAGTCCTCCCCTGAGCGTGTAATCGGCCTACTTTACCATAAGGCGACGCCAGCGAAATTCGAGATGACAAAATGCAGTTGCGCGATAATGGTGCGCTATACTTCGCCATGCACGCGATGCTGGCAGACTGACGATTCCCAGGGCCCATAAACGGGCATTCAGCACATGCCGGGGATGGCACAAGGCTTGCATTAACCAACCGGGATTTCACAACGACCTCATCTATGAAGCTTTATCTCAATACACATTATCAAACCCTGAATATCACGGGTGGCAAAGCCATTGCGTCCTTTGAATGTGCGGACGAAGCCGCCTTGCTGGCGCAGCTGGAAGCCATCACCAAGGAATACCCGGCCGCCGCACTGGATGAGGCGCTGGTTTACCTTGCCGAGAGCGATAATCCGGCCAGCCTCGAAGCTGCCCTGGCCGACATCATGCCGTTCCGCACCTTTTATGCGCGCCGGCGTTACCCCTGGTTGCTGGATGATCTTGAGCAGCATGTGCAGATGCATTTTCAGCCCATCGTCGACTTCAGCCAGAATGGCAAGATTTTTGGCTACGAAGCCCTGTGTCGGTTGCGTGATCCCGATGGGCACCTGCTGAATGGTGAAGAAGCCTTTCAGCTGGCACGGCAGGTGCGCCGCACCATGGAGCTGGATATTGTCTGCCAGCGGCTGGCACTGGCCGGCAAGGCGAATTCGATAGCCAAAGGCATCCCGGTATTCGTGAATGTACTTCCGCAAACCATCATGCGGGACGACTGGTTGCCACCTTTGCTGGAAACTCTGACACGGCTCGGCATCGAGCAGCGCGATGTGGTGGTGGAGATCGTGGAAAGCGAGGATGTCTCGCCCGAGCTTCTTGCCAAGTATTGCGACATTATCCGCACCCATGGCCTGCGCATTGCGCTGGATGACATGGGCTCCGGCTTCAACGGCCTGCGTGCGCTGGCTGCCGTGCGGGCCGACTTTATCAAGATCGACCGCGCCATTGTGCACGAGGCACAGGGCAGCCGTGTACGCACGGTGCTGCTGGAAGCCATCATTTCCATGGCGCAGCGCCTGGGGTGCACGGTGGTGGCCGAAGGTCTGGAGCGGGTGGAAGACATTACCTACTGCCAGGATCTGGGCCTCACTTATGCTCAGGGCTATTATTTCGCCAAGCCGCAGCAAAAGCCTGTCAGCACGGTAAATTCGCTGCCCACGCGCGATGAATCCCACCGCTCGCACATCCCGGATGAGTTCCGCATTACCGAATATGTGACGCGCGGCATGACCATGGACGTCAATACCCCGATAGACCAGGCCCGCCGAACCTTTCTTGAATTTCCGGATGTGGCCATGGCCGTGGTGCTGGATGGGCAGCGCCCGATTGGCCTGCTCAAGCGCGGCAAAGCCTTCAGTTATCGCAACCTGGCGCTCAGCAATTACTGTGATCCACTGCCGCGCATGGTGACCAACCGCATGCCAACCAGCATGCTGGCCCGCGGCTTGTATCTGGAGCGCGGTGAAGTCGAACCCTGGGTGATGGTGCACGAAGATGGCACCTACATCGGCATTCTGCAGCCGCTGGAAATCCTGTCGCAACTGATCAGTCGCAAGACCAGCACCGGCAGCCTGCATCCATTGAGCCAGCTGACCACCGGGCCTACGCTGCGCCAGTCGCTGGATATCAGCCTGCGTAACAATCCGACCACCGAGCTGGTATATATCGATCTTGATCACTTCAAGGCCTACAACGACCGCTACGGCTTTATCCGTGGCGATGCCATGATCCGCCTGCTGTCCGAAATCGTGCGCCAGGAATTCCAGGGCCGGGTTGGTATGCTGGTCGGCCATATCGGCGGCGATGACTTTGTGCTGATTCTGGATCACTACGATCCCGATTTGCCGCAAACGCTGCTGTCGGTCATTCATCATTTCCAGACACTGGCGATACACCTTTACGACGAAAGCGACTTGCAGCGCGGCTTCTTCACGACCGAAGATGGCAAGGAGCATCCGGTGGCGAGCGTGTCGATTGCCGTGGTCAATGGCAAGCAGGGGCGCTTGTCCAACAGCGTGGCCGCCGCCGAGCGCGCGGCAACGCTGAAGAAAATCGGCAAGTCCAATATCGGCAGCATCATTGTGGTGGAGGACGAACCACCACAACTGATCCTGCCGGAAACCGAGGATTATTCCGACTGGCAGGGCCGGGCGCTGGAAGCCTTGCGTTCGCTGCTGGCATGGCACCGCAGCGAAGATGCCCACTGCCTGGATAGCTGCTTCTCCGAATATCCGTTCTTTGAGGTGGTATTTGAGCTGGATGACAAGGGCGTGCAACGCTATCCGAACTGGATCAACCCCAATATGTACGGCAAGATCAAGGCCGGCGGCGCCGGGGTAGACAGAAGCCCACAAGCCTATGCCAATGTCGTGCTGCAAAGCCTCAAGCCCTATATCTCCAGCATTTACCTGTCGACTGCCACCGAAGATTTCTGCCTGACGGTGTCGCTGCCCATGCTGGATGACACTGGTCGCTTGACCGGCATCCTGGTCGCCGACATCAGCATTGCCGCCATGGCCATGCTGAGCAGTACCTGATCGTTAAGTCATATCTGAATAAAAGCCGGGCGGACTCTGCATAAGGGCCCGCCCGGCTTTTTTGCATCTTGAGGAATCGCTAGCGCTGCGCCCGCCAGATATCCTGATATACCGCTTCCAGCTTCCGGGCAAAGTGGCGGGTGTCGAACAATGGCAAGTCTGCTGAGGCTTGCTGCAAGCGTTCGCGCAATCCCTCCAGGGTTGCAGGATCATGTCTCAGGCTGATCGCCATGGCCTCATAGGCCGCCATGTCAGGCGCAATCAGTTCGGGCAGATTCACCGCATGCAAAAGACTGCCCGCCACGCGCGAGGCAAAGGTATCGCCGCTGCAGGTCAGCACTGGCAGGCACATCCACAGAGCGTCGCTGGCGGTGGTGTGGGCGTTATAGGGCAAGGTATCCAGGAATAAGTCGGCCAGCGCGTGGCGTGCCAGATGGTCGGCCATGGCAACGCGCGGGGCAAATACCAGTCGGGCCGGGTCTACGCCTGCTTCCTTGGCGGCCTGCTGCAGGTTGGCGGTAGCGGTGGCATTGCTCTCCAGCAGCCACAGCACGCTGTCGGGCACCTGCTGCAAGATGCGCATCCAGCAGGCGAATACTGCCGGGGTAATCTTGAAGCTCTGGTTAAAGCAGCAATAAACGAAAGCCTCTTCAGGCAAGCCATAGTCAACGCGGGCAGGCGTCTTGCCGATAGGGCGGTTTCTGTCATTGGGCTGGTAGCTGCCTGGCAGCAACAGCAAGCGCTCGGCATAGTCCGGCTGGCTGGCGGCTGGGGTGATGTAGGCATCACTCAGCACATAGTCAAACAGCGGATTGTCGTGCAGGCTGCCCATGGTGCCGGGGAAGCCCAGCCAGTTGATGCTGATGGGCGCAGGACGCAGGGCGACAATGCCCGTGCGGCTGCTTTGGGTAAAGCCGGTAAGGTCAACCAGAATATCAATGCCATCGGCATGGATGCGCTTGGCAGCATCGACCAGCGAGAGTGCGCGAATGTCGACAAAGTGATCCACTGCATGCTGCAGGCGTTGCCGCTCGGGACTGTTGTCATCCACACCATACGAGTACGCAAACACCTCCAGCTGATCGCGATCATGCAGTTCCAGCAGCTCGGTTACCAGCGCCGCCAGTGGATGTCGTCGAAAATCTGCCGACAGATAACCGATGCGCAAGCGCTTGTTCTCATGGCGGATATGGGTAAAGGCGAGCTCGCTGGCCTGGGCGGTCAGGCTGGCATAGCGATTCTCCAGCCAGCGCTCTGCGCACAGACGCTGCTCGGCAGCCGTGGTGCCCGGCATGGCCAGAAAGGCAAACGGCGAAATCTGCGCAGTGGGCGCGCTATGCAACCAGCCCCGCACTTCGTCTATCTGCTGCTCCAGGCCTCGCCAGTCGGCCGCATGCTGTTGCTGGTGTATCAGGTGCACCCGTGCATGGTAAAGATCAGGCTTTAGCGCCAGCGCGCGCTGGTAGCAGGCAATCGCCTCCGGCAGCTGGCCCAGCTCGCGCAAAGCGTTACCCAGATTGTTGTGGGCATCGGCATCGGCAGGAGACAGCGCAATGGCACGCTGGTAGCTGGCGGCGGCCTGCGCGGTTTTGCCCAGCTCGCGCCTGGCATTGCCGAGGTTGAAATGCAGGGCTGCATCGTTGGGCGCCAGCGTCAGCGCTTCTTCGTAACAGCGCTCGGCCTCGGCATAGCTTCCAGCATCCTGGCAGGCATTGCCCCAGCCCAGCAGGCTATGGCCGAGGGCATCCCGCACTTCGGCTTCACCCGGATGCACACGCAGTACGCGGCGATAACAGGCGGCGGCGTCTTCAAATCGGCCCAGTTCCTGGTAGAGGTTACCCAGATTGTTTTGCAGCACCAGATCCTTGGGCGTCAGCAGCATGGCGCGCTCGTAGCTTTTCAGGGCCTCTTGACGTTTGCCTGCCGCACGCAGGGTCAACCCATGGTTGATCAGCATATCGGCATTGCGCGGCTCCAGTGCGACCGCTTGACCGATCAGCTCGGCCGCCTCGGCGGCGCGCTCGGTCTGGTAGCAGAGGATGCCCAGCATATGCAGGCCATCGGCATGGCGCGGCGCATGTTGCAGCAATTGACGGTAGAGAAGTTCTGCCTGCTGAAAGCGGCCTTCACGATGGGCGCCGCTGGCCTGTTGGTAAAGTTGCGTGGGTGACATAAACCGATTTTACGAGGGATAGGCAGCGAGGCCAAGCACCAGGCGCTTCAAGCCCATGCTGCGCAGCAGAAAACGGTTGGGGTCCAATGCCGCGAGCAGTTTGCTATCGACCGGGGCAGGCTCACCCGCAATGGCACTCGCCAGCATCTCGGCGCACAGCGGCGCATTGATCAGGCCTTTGGAGCCATGCCCGGTATTCACGTACAAGCCCGGGAGCCAGGGCAAGTCCGCCGGGTTGGCGGTATGGCGCGGTGGCCGGGCTTGCAGGGCCGCCGCATCGAGTACCGGGCCTGCCATGGGCAGGTAATCCGGCGTGGCGGCACGAAATGCGGTGCGCCCCTCAAGTGTGTTGAGGTCCAGCGGTGGCAGGCTGGCGTGCATGGCGGGCAGAGTGCGCGCCAGCATGACGAGATTGCTGGCATGGTCCTGCGCCTTGACGCGGGTATCGGCATCGTCCGCGTCAAAGGTGGCGCCCAGACAATGACGGCCTTCCACGGCGGGGCTGATATAGCCATCGCTGCAGACAATGGTGTTCAGCGGGACATCCGTAGTGGTGGCTGGCAGCAGGGTGATCTGCCCGCGCACATTTTGCAGGGGCAAATGCGCTGTCAGGTCAAAGCGCGCGCTATCGGTGGCAGCGGCAATTACCAGCACCGGAGTCTTCTCCAGCAAGCCATCGACGCCGATGAGTTGCCATTCATCGCCCACTCGCTGGATGTTGAGCGCCTCTGTGGACACGCGTTGACGAATGTTGGCATGGTTCACCAATGCGCGGCAAAAGGCGGGGGGATGCACCCAGCCGCCTGCGGGGAAATACAAGGCATCCTGCGCTACCGCCTGTCCGGCAAGCGCACTGGCTTCAGCACTGGATAGCCATTGCACGAGATCCGGCGGCAAATCACGTGCGGCTATTGCCAGGCAGCGTTCGCGTTCGCGTGCGTCGTACGCCAGCTGCAGCAAACCACAGCGCGCATGGTCCGCTGCGCTCAGTTGCAATTGCTGCAACAGGCGCAAACTGTGCAAAAACCCGTGCTGGGCGAGGCGGCTCAGGATAATGTCTTGCCCGGCCAGGCGCGGGTAAAGCACGCCCAGTGGATTGCCTGAGGCGGCCTCGGCAATCTGTGGGTGACGCTCAATCAGCGTGACCTGCCAGCCGCGTTGAGCCAGGGCGTGACTCGTTGCACACCCGGCAATGCCGCCCCCAATAACAATGGCCTTGCCTGGAGAGTTTGGGGCAGGGCGCACAGGCGCTGCATGACGTTGCCTGGCGGTGGATGCTGGCCCAGCGATAGCGACGGATGCCGGAGCATCTTGCGCAGTTGCTTGATTAACGGATTCGCCAACGCTTTGCTCAAGCGGCTTGCCGCCAAAATGCCCAGTAAGCATCTCGCGCTTACGGCCATGGCCGGGCACCTTGCGCACCACAAAGCCTGCCGCCTGCAAACCGCGTTTGACGATGCCGGCGCTGGTGAAGGTGGCAAAGGTGGTCTCGGCGTGTGAGAGGATGGCCATCTGCGTAAACAATGGCGCCTGCCACATCTCCGGATTGCGCGACGGCGCAAAGCCATCAAGAAACCAGGCGTCGACAGAGGCTCGCAGGCTGGGCAAGGTTTCAGCCACATCGCCAATCAGCAAGGTCACTATCACGCGGCCGTTCGCCAGCGAGAGCCTGTGAATGCCGGGCGCCAGCCATTGGTATTGGGCTAGCAACTCCGCGCTGTAGCGCGAAAATTCCGGCAAGCTGGCCCAGGCTTGCTGCATGTCGCTGAGGCTGAGCGGGTGTTTTTCGGTGCTGATGAAATGCAGGCGGGCATCATTCGGGGCGGTTTCTTCCCACAGCTGCCAGGCGCACAGCAGGTTGAGCCCGGTGCCAAAACCCGTTTCGGCGATGGTGAAATGGCGCGCCTGACGCCCCTCATTTCCCTGGCCTGGCTGACCATGCATGGCAAGCCAGCGCTCGCGCAGCTGGTTGTGCTGCAGAAAGACATGGCGCGTTTCGTCCGGCCCGCTCTCACGCGAGAAATAGACATCCTGGTAGACCGTGGAGTAGGGCTCGCCATCGCGCCATTCAATCATGGGCGTACCTGCGTTTGGAGTATCTGACTGGGGCTTGCATGCTGAGGTGTGAAATTCCGGATGGCTGTCTTGAACGCTGTCTTTAAAAGACTGCGCTGTATAATACGATATATGCGCACCCTGTACATCCCCATTCTCCCCGTCACGCTTGCCAGATGACGCCGCTACCCACCAATGAAGCCTCTGCCTGGGTGCGCCAGCATCTCACCGGGTTGCCAGCGGGTGCCCATGTGCTGGATGTGGCGGCGGGTTATGGCCGCAATACGCGCTGGCTGGCAGCCCAGGGCTTTCGCGTCGAGGCGGTGGATATTGATGCGACGGCGTGCATAGGCCTCAGCAAGCTCGCCAATGTAGAGGCGCTATGTGCTGACCTGGAGTCTGATCCGTGGCCTTATGGCGTAGATCTTTTTGATGCCGTGGTGGTGTGCCGTTATCTGCACCGGCCCTTGTTTCCCTCGCTGTTATCCAGCATCAAGCCCGCCGGTCTCTTGATCTACGAAACCTTTATGCGCGGGCAGGAGCTGCTGGGACGACCGCAGAACCCGGATTTTCTGCTGGAGCCGGATGAACTGCGGCAAGTGGTGACGCCAGGGTTTGAGGTGCTCGCCTTTGAGCAGGGTTTGTTCAAGCAGCAGACACCCGCCATGATGCAGCGCATTTGCGCCCGCAAGCAGGCCTGCTGATTCAGTCTTAAGCGGCAGCCAGCGGCGCCCGGCGGTTTTCCGGCTTGACCAGCAGCATGTGCACATCGCCCAGCGCACGCTCGGCAAAGCCACCCTCGCAATAGCACAGATAAAACTCCCACATCCGGATAAACTCATCGGGGTAACCCAGCGCACGTATGGCGGCTTCATTGCGGAAGAAGTTATGGCGCCACTCGGCCAGGGTGCGGGCGTAATGCGGGCCTATGTCTTCCAGGTCAAACAGGCGCATATCAGTCGCCCGGGTAATGCTCTGCAGCATGGCGGTAACTGAGGGGATGCAGCTGCCGGGGAAAATATAGCGCTGGATGAAATCCACCGAGCGGCGGGCCGCATCGTAGCGCTGGTCGGTGATGGTGATGGCTTGCAGCAGCATCATGCCTTCCGGCTTCAAAAGGCGGGCGCACTGCGCGAAGTAAGTATCGTAGAACTGATAGCCTACGGCCTCGATCATCTCGATCGATACCAGCTTATCGTATTGGCCTTCCAGTTCACGATAATCCGTCAGCAGGATATTGATCTTGTCGCCCAACCCGGCTGCCGCCACACGCTGTTGCGCCAGGTCATACTGCGCTTGCGAGATGGTGGTGGTGGTCACCTTGCAGCCATAGTGGCTGGCGGCATAGATGGCAAAGCCGCCCCAGCCGGTGCCGATCTCGACCACATGATCCGCCGGACTGAGCTGCAGCTTCTGGCAGATGCGCTCCAGCTTGTGCAGCGAGGCTTGTTCCAGCGTCATGTCATCGCGCGCGAAGATGGCGGAGGAGTACATCATGGTCGGGTCCAGAAACAGCTGGAACATGTCGTTGCCCAAGTCATAGTGCGCGGCAATATTCTTGCGGCTGCCTTGCTCGGTATTGCGGTTCAGCCAGTGCAGGCCTTTCAGCAAGGGTTTAAACAGGCTGGCAAAGCCACCTTCCAGCGTATCCATCACCGATTGGTTGATCGCCATCAGACGAATCAGCCCGGTGAGGTCATCACACTGCCAGTAGCCTTGCATGTAAGCCTCGCCTGCGCCTATGGAGCCGGCAAAGGCAATGTCCGCATAGAAACGGGCATCCAGCACAGTGAGATGCACACGCAAGCCCGAACCCGGTTGGCCAAAATGCAACGTTTCCTGCTGCTCGCTCACGATCAGCTCGCCCCGGCTCAGGCGGGCCAGACGTTGCAGCACCAGTTTTCTGGCAAGCGATTGCAGCCAGCCGGCTTTTTGCGGCAAGCGTGTAATCGGGCTAACGGTGGGCAGGGTGGGCTTGGGTGTCATGGATTTCAGGCTCATGTTTTTCATGTGAAGACTCAGCGAGAGTTAAGGTTGCCGGGAGTCGGCGGGTTGCGGATGACTGAAAAAGGGCACACGCTTCAGCCACAGCCGTAGCGCTTGCCAGTAGATGGCACGAATCACGTTCAGCGTCATCAATGGGTACTGCAACAGCAGCAGGTTGAGACGAACACCATTCAGAGGCTGTCGCTGCAACTGCAGGGTGGCATCAAACATCTTGCCGTCGGCATGCAGATTGCGCATATGCACATTTAACTCAGCGCCTGGCGGCGAGAAAAACCAGTCATAGTCGATATCCATGGGCATGAACGGCGACACATGAAAATCCTTGCGCATGGCAAAGCGAAAGCCGCCTTTTTGCGGGTTATCGCAGTTCAATACATAGGCGTGGCGTTCGCCCCAGGGCGTGTTGGTGATGTCGGCGACGATGGCGCGCAGGGTGGTGCCATCCGCATCAAAGCAATAGTAAAAACTGACCGGGTTGAAGCAATAGCCAAAATAGCGCATATGCGTGAGCAGGCGGATGGGGCCGGTCAGCGTAATGCCGGTTTGCTCATGCACAAGTTGCTGCACCGCGGTCTTGAGCGGCACAGTCGGATCGCCCAGATAATCACTGCGCTTGAACCAGGCCAGATTGCGTCGGCGCGATGACCAAAGCCAGCGCTGGCTGAACAGCGTGGGCAGCTCGTCGAGATCGAGATACATCATGAACAGCCGATAGCGGAAGGCATGCAGCACAGGCATGAAGCGGCGATGCCGCACCACGCCGCTGTAGATCGCGCTCTTTGGCGTCTTCAGGCTGTTGCAGGTGTCAGAATGACGTGCGTCAGGCATGCTTGAAATGCTCCAGCGCACGCAGGGCGCTGACCACGCCATCTTCATGAAAACCATTGCGCCAGTAGGCGCCTGCATAAGCGGTGCGATTCACACCGCTGATCTCGGCATGGCGCAGCTGGGCTGCCGCCCCGGCAGTGGTGTATACCGGGTGATGATACGTGAGCCGCTTGATGATCTTGTCTTCGGCGATGCCAGCAGTGTGATTCAACGTGACCAGCAATGGCTCGCGGGACTGCAAGCCCTGCAGGATATTCATATTGTAGGTGACCGCCACCCGGTCGGTCGGCGTCGGTGTCACGTGGTAATTCCAGGCCGCCCATGCCAGCTTGCGCTTGGGCAGCAGGCGTCGGTCACTATGCAGGACGATGCTGTTTTCCTGATAGGGAATCGCCCCCAGCACTTCGCGCTCAGCGGGCGTTGCATCGGCCAGCAGGCGCAGGGCCTGATCGCTGTGGCAGGCAAAAAACACCCAGTCGTAGACTTCTTCCGTGCCCCCCGCCGGTGTGATGGCGACCGCGTGTTCCAGGCGGCGCACCTGGCTCACCGGCGTGTTGAGGCGTATGCGATCTGCAAAACCGGCGGTCAACGCCTCGGCATAGCGTGCCGAACCGCCACGTATCACGCGCCATTGCGGCCTGTCGTTAACCGTGAGCATGCCGTGGTGATGGAAAAACCGCACAAAAAATCGGGCCGGGAACGCCAGCATCTGGCGCGGTTCGGTTGACCAGATGGCCGAGCCCATGGGGATGATGTAGTAATCGATAAAATCCTGGCGGTAGCCGTGGCGCGCCAGATAGTCACTCAGCGGGATTTCTTCGCCTTCTTCCAGCAGCTCCAGCGACTCGCGGTTGAAGCGCAGGATGTCATTGATCATGCGATAGAACGCGGGGCGCAGCAGATTGCGGCGCTGGGCAAACAGCGAGTTGAGCGTGGTACCGTTGTACTCCAGCCCGGTTTTTTCGCAGCGCACGCTGAAGCTCATGTCGCTATCCTGCCAGCCCACGCCGATCTCATTCAGCAGCTGGATGAAATTGGGGTAGGTGCGGTCATTGAACACGATGAAGCCGGTATCCACCGCATAAGACTTGCCTTCGTGCTGGATGTCATGGGTATGTGTATGGCCGCCAATGTAGCTTCCCGCTTCAAAGACGGTGATGTCGTGTTCGCGATGCAGATGGTAAGCCAGCGTGTTGCCGGCGATACCGGCGCCGATAATGGCGATTTTCATAAGGTGCTCTCGTTGCTATTTACGCGCCGGGCATTGCGTATGTCTGCGGGAATGCTGCGCAAGTCGCGAATCAAGCCCAGCGCCTGCAGGGCTTTCAGCCCATACCAGGTAATGTCGATTTCCCACCAGTAGAAGCCCTGGCGCGCGGCCCCGGGATAATGGTGATGATTGTTATGCCAGCCTTCGCCCAGGGTGAACAGGGCAATCAGCGCATTGTTGCGGCTCTGGTCGGCGGTCTGGTAGCGGCGGCTGCCCCAGTGGTGTGCCAGTGAATTGACGCTGAAGGTGGCGTGGTAAAGCAGCACGGTGGAGATGACAAAGCCCCACACCAGCATCTGCCAGCCATTGGTGCCCCACTCGGGCCGTATGCTCTCCAGCCATGCGCCCAGCGCATAAATGCCAGCAGCCAGCAGCAAGGGCACCACGACATCAAAGCGGTCCAGAAAACGGAGTTCGGGAAAAGCGGCCAGCTCCTTCACACGCTCGGTGCGGGTGGCAAAATGTGCGTCTGATAAAAACCAGCCCACATGGCTCCAGAAAAACCCATGATGAACGGGCGAGTGAGCGTCTTCCACCCGGTCTGAATTGGCGTGGTGATGGCGGTGCATGGAAGCCCACCACAACGGCCCGCGCTGCACAGCCGTCGCCCCCAGCAAGGCAAATACAAACTGCATGAAACGGCTGGTCTTGAAGGCGCGATGCGAAAAATAGCGATGGTAAAACCCGGTAATGGCAAACATGCGCACCAGGTACAGCAGGCCCGCCACCAGCACGGCAACTGGGCTCCAGCCCACCCAGATCACCGCCAGGCAAGCGAGGTGCAAGGCCACAAAGGGCAGGGCGCGCAGCCAGTCCACTTGATTGCCAGCATGGGCATCCACGTTTGCGGGCGCAATAGAGCTGTCCAGCCAGCGCAGCAGCCGTTGCTGTATCGGTCTTGCCTGCGGCATCAATCCGCCCCCTTGGCTGGCGTGGTCGGCAGGGCTTGCTGCGGCACCTTGCGCAAGGCGCGGCTATCGTAGCCCAGCGCGATCACCTCGGCGACCAGCTTCTGGTAGGTGTCTTCGCTGATCTGCGGCTGTCGCGCCATGATCCACACGTAATCGCGGGCATTGCGGGCAATGATGGTGTGCTGATAGTCGCTATCCAGATAGGCAATCAGGTACTCCGCCTTGATCGGCCAGATAAACTGCATGCCCCATACGGCGTTATTGGTGCCTTCACGGACAAAACCGCGTGGGTTATAGGTTTTGAGCGGGCCATCAAACGCCCCCTTGTTGAAGGTGAAGGTCGTGGCGATGGTGCCGTCCTTGTCCAGCTGGTATGACTCCACGGCGTTGTAGGCTTCGGTTTCAATCGCGGTGGGAATCACGGCGATGACATACCAGGGCCCCATGAAACGGGCGAGATCAACCTCAGGTACCGGCGTGATAGGAGGCAGCTGTTGCGTCGCACAACCGCCAAGCAGGCTGGCGACAAATGCGGCAACACACGCCAGGCTGCGGGATTTGAAACGGGAGTTTTGCATGATTAGCGTAGCCTGTAGTTGATGATGTAGCCTTCCGGGGTGGTAGAGCGCAGTGCCAGCCATTGCTGATCACTGGAATACCACAGGTCTATCTTGAGTTTGGGCGCCTCCAGCCGGTAATGCTCGGCATCGGTGGGTTGGCCTTTTACAGTGATGCTTTCCTTGCCCAGGGCGGTAATTCGGGTGTCCAGGTACTCGCCGGTCTGCGGATTGAGCAAGCGCGTCTGCTTCAGCATGGCCGGATTCCAGTAGGCAAAGGTCATGACGCAATCGCCCAGCGTTTTGGGCTTGGGCGATTGCAGCACGAAGGCGGCTTTATCCGTACTTTTGTCCAGGGCGCCCTTGACGATGGTGGTCTCGCGATTTTCTTCCGTACGGGCCTCAATCGCGTTCAGGCAATTGCCATTCCACTGCTCTTTGGCCGTGTGGCGATAGCGATAGGCGTTGACGAATAAAAACTTCACATCAAAGCTGGCTTCACTGGTCAGGGTGCGCTGGGCGCCGTTTTCTTCCAGCGCAAAGCGATGCTGGCCTATGGGTTTTTCATCCAGGAAGACATTGAATTGCCACTCCTGCGCTTGCGCGCTGTGGCAAACAAAGGCCAAAGCAATCCCGCTGACGTGCCAGAACTTCATCTTATTTCTCCTCGGGCAGGCGAGATTTTGGAAACCAGGGAAAGAACGCCGGGGTGGTTTTTACGTAGTGGGCGTAAGCAGGGCGACGGTCGGCTATATCTTTCTCCAGCAAGGCCACACCACTCACTTTCAGCAGCAGCAGCGTCATCAGCAATGGCCCGGGCAGTGCCCACCATGCACCAGCTGACAGCGCCAGCAAATAGAAGCCCCACCAGATGCTGAACTCGCCGAAGTAATTCGGATGGCGGCTGTATCGCCATACCCCGCGATCCATCACGGCACCGGCGGGTGCACTGGCCTTGAAGCGGGCGAGCTGCCAGTCCGCCAGGCTTTCCCACACCAGCCCGTTCAACCAGAGTGCGACCCCCAGCACATCGAGCCAGCCAAGCGGAGCATTAGATAGCAGGCTGCCCAGCAAGGGCAGGGAAACCAGCCAGGCCAGCACCGCCTGCAAACCAAAAATGATGTAGAGGCTTTTTAGCCAGAAATGCGGCTCGTTGTTGCGGCGTATGGCCTGGTAGCGATGATCTTCATGCGGGCCGCGATTGCGCCAGCTGAGGTAAATGGTCAAACGTAGCGCCCAGATCGTGACCAGGCCGAGAATTAGCCAGGTACGTGGCTCGACGCCGCCCAGCCAGGCATAAACGCCGGCGCCGAGCAGGAAAAACAGGCTCCACATGCTGTCGACAATGGTGACGTTGTGCCGGTAGACACTGATACCCCAGCCCGCCAGACCAAATAAGGCCATGGCGGCCAGCCCTTGCAAATAAATGCTGCCGTCAAACATGAGACCACCCGTGCTGTTGATCTGCCGCCACGGCATAGCCATCAAAGCGGATTGAGAGCCACAATAACAGTGGCGTGAGGATTGCCCAGGCCAATGCAAGCACCAGCCATGGCAGGTAACCGGATGCCAGTGTCACAGCGCCTATCCGGCTTGCCGCCAGATATGCCAGCGGGCCACCGATCAAGCCGAACACCGCTGCCAATGGCATGGAGCCGCGCAGCCAGCGCAGGCTGACATTCAGGGTGGAGGCAAACAGCAACCACAGGCAAAGCATCCATAGCGGCAGCAAGCCTGCTGGCCATGCCGAGGCGGGGTAGCTCACCAGCTCAAGCGTCAGCAAGGCCTGGTCAAACAGGCCGCCCATGACCATGGCAAGCAGGAGCAGCCTGGTTTCCTGCCCGGGAAGCAATGCCTGGCGCAGGTGCCAGTAGAGGATGGGCGCCGTGCATGCCACGCCCAGCCAGGGCAATCCATGGGCGCCGCCCCAGACACAGGCCATCCAGCCCAGCTGAAACAGCACGAAGTTGATTACTTTCAAGAACATGGGTGGTGACGATCTCAAGCCGCGGGACGCTCAAACTGATAGTGGCTGACCCACCACTCCTGGCCGTTGTTGTAGCCAAACAGCTCTGCACATGACATGAAAAAGATGCGCCAGCGATTGCGCCACATTTCGGTCTGTTGGGCACCATAGGTGGCGGCCAGCACAGGTTCAATCGCCGCCGCATGCTCGTCCATATTGGCCAGCCATGCGTTGGCCGTTTTTTCATAGTGGGTGCCATCCCAGCGCCACATCTGACGCAACTGCAAATGCCGCTGGAAGCGCAAAGGCAGGTCGTCGCTAGGCATCATGCCGCCCGAGAAGAAGAACCGGCTCATCCAGTCGTCATCGCCCGCGACTTCAAAGGCATACGGCGTCAGCTTGTGCACGAAGATATGCATGAAGAAGCGCCCGCCGGGTACCAGCCAGTCATGCACATGCTTGAACATGGTGTCGTAGTTGCGCATATGCTCAAACATCTCGACCGACACAATGCGGTCAAACTGCGTGCCGGGATTGAATTCGTTCATATCGCAGGTAATCACCTGAATATTCGGCAAGCCGCGCTTCAGGGCTTCCGACATGATGTATTCACGTTGCGACTTGGAGTTGGAGACAGCCGTGATGCGGCTGGAAGGATAATGCTTGGCCATCCACAAGGTGAGGGAACCCCAGCCGCAGCCCAGCTCCAGTATGGAGTGTCCATCCTGCAGGTCTGCATGTTCGCAGGTCAGCTGTAGCGCCAGGGCCTCTGCTTCGTCCAGCGTGCGCGTATTTTTATCCCAGTAGCACGAGCTGTATTTGCGATGCTTGCCCAGGCAATACTGAAAAAACTGGGCTGGAACCTCGTAATGCTGCGCATTGGCCAGCTCAGGCACCAGCGCAATCGGCGCTTCCCGCATGCTGTTGATGAAAGTGTTTTCAATGTCTGCGGCCGCGGCGCAATCTGCCGCTGCGATGTCCTGCAGGCGAACCTCCAACAGGCGCCGTATACCGGCGCGTATCGCATAATCAGGGACCAGTCCGCGTTCAGACCAGTCAATCGCCAGTTTGGTGACTTGCATGAAAAATCCTTAGTAAATGCCAGGGGTTAAACGCTTGCCACATTCAGGCTCTGCGCAAATTTGTTCTTGAATGACTCGGCTATGCGCTTGAAGCTTTGCTCGATCTCCATGCCTAGCGGCACGGCACCGGCTTCCTTGATGGCGTCATGCAGCGTGACGGAGGACTGGCCACCGACAAACACGGGCACATTGGTCGCATTCACCAGGTGGGTGAGCTGACGTTTGATCAGCGATGCATCGGTGATGAATGAGGCGGACAACACAATGCCGCGCGACTTCGATTGCACAACAGCGGCCGGCAGTTCTTCCAGCGGCATGTCGGTGCCCAGCAGAATGCAGCGATAGCCATGGTCATAGGCACTAAGCGCGAAAAGCAGGATGCCAGCTTCGTGGCGCTCGCCTGGCATGCAGGCGGTCAACAGGGCAGGGCCATAATCGCGACGTTTGCGATGGTGAAAGCGAGCCCCCAGCTTGTTACGCAGATACACGCCAAAGAAGTGTTCCTCGGCCACGGTACCGTCACCTCTTTCCCAGCGCTCACCCAGACGTATCAACATGGGCATCAGCAGCATGTCGGTCACGATTTCAATGGAATAAAGCGACAGCGCTTCGTTATAGGTACTCTCAAGCACCACTTCATCAAAATTGGCCACGGCCGCAGTCATGCGGGTGATCAGGCGATTCCAGAACTCTTCTTCCTGATTGCTGTAGGTATTGGCCTCGCCGGAAATCAGCGAAAAATTGATGCGGCTGATGGGGATGCCCTTATCCAGCAGATCCACCACTCTGTGCAAAATGGCGATCTGGTCTTTGGTATACAGACGATGTCCTTTGGGAGTGCGTACCGGCTCGATCAATCGATAACGGCGTTCCCAGGTACGCAGCGTGACAGGATTGATCCCGGTTAATGCCGAGACGGTACGTATAGGATAAGCATCTACATCTGGATTGGGCATGACTGACTCCTGAAAAGGAAACACTGTTTTAATAGCGTGTGATTCATCTCACATCACTTTTGTTATATTTCGATTCAAATCTTATTCAAAAGTTTAATTTATTTATACATCAATAACTTATTCAGAAAATACCTATTCAATACTTATTCAAATTAACTTATGCAATTCAGCAAAGCTGTTTGTGATTCGCTATATGGCTATATACGTTGCAAGCTGAAATTTGGATTCAAGAAAATGCACAAGCAGGCGAATTGATTCCAGCGCAACGTGGACAGGCATAGCCACACCAGAGTGCCGTTGCCACCAAGTGCATAAACTCTGGCTGCACAAGCTGATACAGCAGACGCTGAGTGAGAAAGCCTGGCTTGGCGGTTCGGGCTTGCTGAGCTGCCTGCTAAATTTGAGCGAGCTTGCCTTGATAAAGCACAGGGCCGGTAGGCGAACCTGATGGCGAGCCGCCCTGCGGTTCAAGAGTGACGGCCAGACCGCCCGTATCAAGCGCTGCAAGCAGCGTTGGGGGGATCGGCATGCTGCCTTTGCCTTGCTGCGGCAAAATGCCTAGCGAAACCGGGGCAGATTTATCCGCTGGCAATATCCAGAGTTCGAAGGATTTATCAGGGATGGCCTGGAGTGATGGCAAGGCTGCCGCGTGCATCTCGGCTTTGCCATCGGCGCTTCGGGTCAGGCTGAGCATCCACCCGGCCTTGGCATTATTATCGGTCAGCACCGCGACATTGGTCGGAGCGGGCGATGTCACACCGGCAGGCTGCTGGGCTTGCAGCACCATGAACACGGCCAGCACCACGACAAAACCGCTGGCAGCCAAGGCCAGACCGCGCCACCAGTTAAGTGCAGAGCGCAGGCGTTGTCCATACAGGCGGATCTCGATGTGCTGCCATACTTCCTTGCGCGGTGCGATGGCAGGCACCATGTCCGCCAGCAAATTCAGTCTGTGACGCCACCAGTCGATGGCTGCCTGCCATTCAGGCCGGGTTTCCACCAGCCGGAGAAAGCGTCGCCGTGCTCTGCCTCGCAGGGTGCCCAGCACATATTCGGCTGAGAGCATGTCTTTCAGGTTGTCGTTGTCGTAGTTCATATTCTCAGGCCTTCGCAATGCAGTTTTTCAGAGACTGCAATCCCCGGCGTATCCAGGTCTTGATCGTGCCTAGTGGCTGAATCAATTGCTGGGCCAGTTGTTCGTGTGCCAGGCCATGGAAATAACTCATGGCAATCGCCTGGCGCTGAAGGGGTGCCAGGGCTTTCATGCAGTTCAGCAGCACATGGGCTTCCTGTCCTGAAATAGCCTGCTCGATGGGACTGAGATCTTCCGATGCCCATTGGTCAAAATCCTGATCCTCCCCCAGTCCGTGCTCATGCGGCATGGCTCGCAACAGATCCAGGCAGCGGTTGCGCACGATGGTGGTCATCCAGGTCATGGCCGAGGCTTTGTCTTCATTAAAACTGCCGGCGTGGTGCCAGATACTGACAAATGCATCCTGCAAGGCCTCCTCCGCCAGATCGCGTCTGGTCAATATACGTACGGCAAGCCCGAATAGTTTCGCCGAAGTTGCGTCGTAGAGCTTGCTGAAGGCATGCCGATCACCCTGCGATGTTCTGGCAAGAAGCAATGAGAGTTCAGCGGGAGAAGGAGGGGAGGTGGCCATTGTGCTTATTAGTCTGGTTAGTGGTATGGCGTTTGATAAGTCTTTATACTCCGGCTCATGCTAGAAACACTCCCGGCTTTAATCAAGAGGTGGATATGAGAACGACAGGCAAAAGCCTTGCTGCACAACTAGTTTCAATGATTTTTCTATGCATGCAGCTGGCTACGCCTACCGCACAAGCCGATAGCGACAGCGAGCACATTCATCACCCACAAAAAGCCGAGTGGCCAAGCTTCGGTCGCGATTACAGCAATCAGCGCTTTGCGCCTTCCACCATCATCAATCGCCAGAACGTGAATCAGCTTGCTGAAGCCTGGCGCTTCAAGACTGGTGTGACAGGCAGCTTTCAAACTACGCCTATCGTGGCGAATGGCGTGATGTACCTTTCGCTTCCTTACAACCATGTGGTGGCATTGGATGCGCGCACGGGCAAGGAGCTCTGGCGCTATGAGCACCAGCGCCGCCCGGAGTGGAAAATGTGCTGTGGCCCGGCTAACCGTGGCGTGGCGGTGGCTTATGGCAAGGTGTTCATGGGCACGGTGGATGCGCGCCTGATCGCGCTGGATGCCAGGACCGGCAAACTGGTGTGGGATATTGATGCCGTGGACCAGGCGGTGGAAACCGAAGGCCAGGCATCCCTGGATAGCAAGGATCCCAACAGCCGTGCCAAGGTGTCAGGTGGCACCGGTATCGGCATCGCCATGGCGCCTATTGTGTACAAGGGCAAGGTGCTGGTCGGCATTACCGGCGTTGGTTACGGTTTGCATATTGATAATCCACGGGAAGATGCGCCGCTGGGTGCGGTCATTGGCTTGGCCGGGCGCTATGGCAGGCCGGGGTTTATTGCGGCATTTGATGTCGATAGCGGCAAACGTGTATGGCAGTTTGATACGATTTCGCCGGAACACTGGCTGGGGCAATTTACCGTCAAGACCGCCGATGGCATCACGCTGGATCGCGATGTGGCGACGGAAAAAGCCCAGGTCAGGCAGCATCCCGATGCCTGGCGCTATGGTGGCGGTTCCGCCTGGAGCACGCCAGCACTGGATACCGACTTGGGCCTGCTTTATTTTGGTACGGGCAACCCATCGCCCCAGATGAATGATATTGAACGGCCTGGCGATAACTTATATACCGTGTCCCTGGTAGCGCTGGATATTGAGACTGGCAAGCTGCGCTGGCATTACCAGCAGGTACCGCATGACCTCTGGGGCTACGATCTTGCCAGCCCGCCAGTCCTGTTTGACTGGCAGCATGCTGGCAAAACCATTCCCGCGGTTGGTCAGGCCAGCAAGACTGGCTGGTTTTATGCCCATGACCGCGCTACTGGACGTTTGCTGTTCAAGTCTGAAGCCTTTGTGCCGCAAAAAAACCTGTTTCATAAAGCCAGCAAGGAGGGCACCACGCTTTACCCAGGCATTCTGGGGGGCGCCAACTGGTCGCCAGTGGCACTGGATGCAGCTGCCGGGCAGGTATACGTAGCCGCCATACACGCGCCGATCACCTATACTTTGCATGAGTCTGTCGATACCGATGGCAAGCCCTTGCGCTACACCTCATCCGAACCTGCTGAAGAGCCACGCTGGGGCCTGCTGTCGGCTATCAATCTTGCCAATGGCAAGATTGCCTGGCAGCACAAAACAGCGCAGCCTTTGGTGGGCGGCGTGCTGGCAACCGCGGGTGGGCTGGTATTTACCGGCGAGGGCAATGGAAACTTTGCCGCGTATGATGCCTCCAACGGTAAGCTGCTATGGCAGGCAAAGGCGGAGGCAGGCGTGAATGCACCCGCCATCAGTTATGAAATCGATGGTGTTCAATACATTGCGGTGGCCGCGGGTGGCAACGCAATTTTCGGGTACAAACAAGGCGACAGTGTGCTGGTGTATGCATTAGGCAAATAAACGCCTGATTGCCAGGCCTCCTTGTGACCGGTGCCCGCTTAACAACGACAACAAGAAAGGCCTGCATGACAAGATTACCTTACCCGCTGGCGCTAGCTTTGGCGCTGGCATTCACTCAGCCAGCATTTGCTGCGGACACCTGGATACTCGCTAGCCAGGGAGAATCACTGACCACGGGCCAGACTCTGACGCTGGATGTGGTGAAGCCTGACAACCAGACCGACTGGCCGCAAACCTTGCAACTGAAACTTTCAGGAAGCGGCATCAGTGAAACCGTGGACCTGACGCTGCAGCCTGCCTCCAACACTACCAGCGCGCGGCGCCAATATGCAGGGCTAGTGCGCTCGGCATACAAAGGCGTTGTGCGTGCTGACCTGGTGAACGCGTCTTCCAATCGTATTCTGCTGGTAGCAGCCGATGGCGACAGCAGCCCGCCCATGCAGGTGGTCAGTGCGTCACAGGCAAACGAGCCTGCAGCGGCAGATGCCCCACCCAAACTGGTCATTGCCAAACCCGGTGAGGAGCCTGCGCTGACGGCGAATGATCCCATCTACTTCCTGCTGGGCTCCAATGATGAGCGCGGTGAAGATGCCCGTTTCCAGATCAGCTTCAAATATCGTCCTTTCGCCCCGGATGGCGCAGTGGCTGATTTTGCGCCCTTCCTGACCAATCTGTATTTTGGCTACACCCAGACCACCATCTGGGATATAGGCGAGAAGTCCAGTCCGTTCCGGGATACCTCGTATCGCCCCAGCCTGTTCTACGAATGGGGTGGCAGTGGCCGCGGCCTGATGCCGGATGACTGGCGTGGTGGCGTCGAGCACGAGTCTAACGGGCAGGGCGGCGTGGATTCACGCTCTATCAACACCGCCTTTGTGCGCCCAGCCTGGCATTGGGCCATGCCGAGTGGGCGCAGCCTGAGTTTCATGCCCAAAATCTATCAGTACCTCGACAAGGAAGACGGCAACTCGGACATACAGCGCTATCGCGGTTATGTGGACTGGCAGGTACGCTATGGCCGCGAGGATGGCTTGATGCTGAATGGACTCTATCGCCAGGGCACCGCCGGATACAGCACCGGGCAAGTGGATGTGACCTATCCCATCAGCGACAAGATATTCAACCGGACAGGTGCGTTCATCCACTTGCAAGTGTTTTCCGGTTACGGCGAAACCTTGCTTGGATATAACCGGGATAGCGACACGCAAATACGGCTGGGCTTATCGCTCACGCGCTGATCAATGGGCAGTGTAGAGCAATGGAACACCTGTTGCGATACGGTACACCCCGGCATTGGTACCCGAAGGCAGGGTCTGGAACAATTTAAAATTAAGTTGTTGATTAAATGATCTAATTTATTTTTTTGTGGTGTGGCATGCGTCTTGCGCTATCCCAAGAAGGCGTCCGTCCGGACACCGGTCGAGGGGAGAGCTCACATGCTGTTAAATTTCAAATCCATACAAACGAAAATAGCCGTTGTTGCTGGTATTTCATTGCTGGCAAGTGCCGCCATCCTGGTGACCTTCGGCTTCATTTCTTCAAAGACCAACCAGCAAGTCGTGTCAGAGCAAGTCTCTGGCCTGGTTGACCAGAATACCCGGGAGAGCCTGAAAAACCTCGCGGGGGCCGAAGCTGGCAAAATCCAGGCCAAATTTGATGTGGCGCTGGATGCAGCACGCACCATGGCACATACCTTTGTGCTATCAAAAGACACGGCCGAAAACCTGCCGCTAGGCCGCGATCAAATCAACGCCATTCTGCTGAGTGTGTTGAAAAACAATCCTGAGTTTAACGGCACCTATTCCTGTTGGGAGCCTGACGCGCTGGATGGACAGGATGCCCAGCACCGCTCCGGCAAGAATGGCAACAATCCGATCACAGGCCGTTTTACACCGTATTGGAACCGCGATGCCAATGGCAATATTGCCGTGCAGCCGCTCGTGGAGTACGACACGCTGGACAAGCACCCGAATGGCGTCATGAAAGGCGGCTGGTATATTGGCCCGCATGACACCGGAACCGAAAGCGTGCTCGATCCCTTCCCTTATATCGTGCAGGGCAAGCAGGTATGGCTGACCACGCTTTCTGTGCCCATCAGCCTGCGCGGCAAGTTTTACGGCGTCGCCGGTACTGATTACAACCTGGCGTTTGTGCAGAAGCTGGCGGAAGAGGCCGACAAGCAGCTGTTTGAAGGCAAAGGCGAAGTCGCGATTGTCAGCAACATGGGCTTGATCGTTGGCGATAGCGAAAACCCTGGCCTGGTCGGCCAGGCGTTCAACACGCTGGTGGGTGATGGCGCGGCCGAGCAGTTAGCGAATATCCAGTCTGGCGCTGCCAATGTCAGTGTCAACGACAAGAGCGGCCAGATGCTGGCATTTGCCCCGATTAACCTGGGCCGCACCGGCAAACCGTGGGCCGTGATGATCAAAGTGCCAACGGCGGTGGTGATGGCCAAGGCACATGCGCTGGATCAGGAGCTGTCCTCACGCGCCACGCATAGCACCATACTGCAGGTAGCTGTCGGTGTCGGGGTGGCGTTGGCAGGCATTCTGTTCTTGTGGTTCGCGGCGGGTACGATTTCCCGGCCCATCCGGCATGCTGCGGATGCCGCACGCAAGCTATCCCAGGGCGACACCTCAGCCGTGATGTCGGTAAACACGCGCGATGAGACCGGTCAACTGATGACCGCCATGCAGGGGATGTCCGATTCCATCAAGCGCTTGATCAGTGACACGACCATGCTGTCGCAGGCTGCGATTGAAGGGGCGCTGGCAACCCGTGCGGATGGCCAGCAGCACCAGGGAGATTTCCGCAAGGTGGTCGAAGGCGTCAATGCCACACTGGATGCCGTGATCACGCCGTTGAATGTGGCGGCCAATTATGTAGATCGGATCTCGCATGGCGATATTCCGCCGCTTATTACGGACAGTTACAACGGTGATTTCAACAAGATCAAGCACAACCTCAATACCTGTATCGAGGCTATCCAGAATCTGGTGAGCGAAGCGGGGCATCTTGAACGTGCCGCCGTTGCCGGACAACTGTCGGTTCGCGGCGATCTGGAGCGATACCAGGGCGAATTCCGCCGGGTGGTGGAAGGCTTTAATGCCACGCTGGATGCCGTGATTACGCCACTCAATGTCGCGGCGACCTATGTCGACCATCTGGCCAAGGGGCAGTTTCCACCCAAGATTACCGATGCTTATGAAGGAGATTTCAATGTCATCAAGAACAATCTGAATGATTGTATTGATGCAGTGAAGGGGCTGGTGCGCGATGCCAGCATGCTGGCCAACGCAGCTGCGGACGGCAAGCTGTCCGTACGCGCCGATGTCAGCCAGCATCAGGGCGATTATCGCAAGGTGATCGAAGGTATCAACGACACTCTGGACAATGTGATTGGCCCCCTGAATGTCGCCGCGGATTATGTGGCCCGTATTGCCCAGGGGGACATTCCTCCGGTAATTATTGAACAATACGCAGGCGACTTTGCCATCCTGAAAGACAACATCAACACCTGTGTCCTCGCCATCAACAATCTGGTGAAAGATGCCGACATGCTGGCGGATGCGGCGCGTCAGGGCCAAGTGACGGTGCGGGCAGATGCCAACCAGCATTCCGGGGACTTCCGCAAAATTGTACAAGGCGTGAATGCCACGTTGGAAATGATTGTCACGCCTATTGTCACGGTAAAAGAAGCCACCGAGGCGATCAACACCGCGGCGAAGGAAATCGCCCAGGGCAACGTCGACCTGTCGCAGCGCACCGAAGAGCAGGCCGCCTCCCTGGAAGAAACCGCATCCAGCATGGAACAGCTGGCGGCGACCGTGAAGCAGAATGCCGATAACGCCATGCATGCCAATACGCTGGCCACGGCCGCATCCGGCGTCGCGGTCAAAGGCGGCGCGGTGGTAGCCGATGTCGTCAAGACCATGGCATCCATCAATGAAAGCGCCCACAAGATCGAGGCCATTATTACTGTCATCGATGGCATCGCATTCCAGACCAACATTCTGGCACTCAATGCCGCTGTGGAAGCCGCACGTGCAGGCGAGCAGGGCAGAGGCTTTGCTGTGGTTGCTGGCGAAGTCCGTACGCTGGCACAGCGCTCTGCTTCGGCAGCCAAGGAGATCAAGGAGCTGATTACGGATTCGGTGGATAAAACCATGGCCGGTACCCAGCTGGTGGAGCATGCCGGCACTACCATGAGCGAGCTGGTCAGCTCGGTAAAACGCGTCAGCGATATCATGAGCGAAATTGCCGAAGCCTCTTCAGAGCAGAGCGAAGGTATTGCCCAGGTCAACAAGGCAGTGACGCAGATGGATGAAGTCACCCAGCAAAACGCAGCGCTGGTTGAGGAAGCGGCAGCCGCTGCAGAGTCACTCATGATGCAGGCAGATGAGCTGAAGTCAGCTGTAAGCGTATTCAAGCTCGAGCAATCCGCATCTGGCAGTGCGGTTCGCCTTGCTACCGTCAGCAAGATGAATGCGACGCGCAAGCCGGTACTGGCAGCCACCAATACGGATGGCGATAACTGGCAGACGTTCTAAAGAGGTTCAGGCGTATCAACAGGACTTTGTCCGCAAAACAAAAAGCCCCGCAAATGCGGGGTTTTTTGTTTACTGAACTGGTTTTACTGTACGTGCCAGTTAAACGTAGTAACGACGTCTTGTCGCCATGAAGCCGATCAGGCCCAGGCCTGCAAACAGCATCATGTAGCTTTGTGGCTCAGGAACTGCCGATACTGGAATCGTGATATCTGCGCCAGTGAAGTAATGGTTGGCGTTGATCTGAATGTTGGAATTCCAGGCGTTCACGATCACGTTGCCGTTGATCTGGCCACCACCACCTTGCACTGTTGCATATGGCGCCAGGATGGAACCATACACGCCGACATTGTTGAAATTCAATGTCGTGGCTTCATAGAAGTTGAACAGCACGTTGTAGTTGCTGAAGCCATTTGGCGTCCCACCCTGGAAACCAGCCACATCACCGCTTACATTGACGATGATAGTCTGATTGGATGCCAGTTGGGCAAAGCTGGAGTAGTTCACGGAATACAGATCAGCACCGCTCACATTAAATACTTGCACAGCGCTGGTGCCATCGCCAGTAAAGGTGACGCCGCCATATTGATAAGTTGCAGAACCGTTGGCACTCAGCTTGGAAAGCGAAGAGGACAGGGCGATCAACTCGGTCTTTTCATCCGAGAATGAAAAAGGAGCTGTGCCGCCACTGATGGTTGCACCGCCACCCAGGCTGGAGGTTGTGCTGGTGCCAGCCACATAAGCATTGCCATTATTAATGGAGCCGTTGGTGTAGTTGAGATTGCCACCGACAACCAGAGAGTAACCGTTGTATGGCTTATTGTTGGCGTTGACACTGTAACCGTTGACGGTTGTGTTTCCACCGACCGCTACTGCGCCTTCAGTATCGCTGTATTGGCTGTTGAATGTGGAAAATACGAACGCGTTGAATTTCCCCGCAACCCCCAAATCAACTGCAGCATTTGCCGATGCAGTCAGCGTCATGAATGCGAGTGCCAAAACGGCCTGAGTTGTTTTCTTAAACATGATGAATTTCCCCGGATTATTTAAGTTATGGGCGCATTCTAATGGCGGGGAATTGGCGGGTATATAGTACCTTGGTACTAGTGAAGGCTTTTGAAACAGGAATTTGTCACTCATCGTATTTAAGATGATGTGCTGGCTTTGTTCATCAAAAAGAAAAAGCCCCAAGTTTTTCAACTTGAGGCTCTGTCTTTTTTGAATCTACCGGCCAACTTATTCAGCTAACCAGTGGACGCTTTATTGGCGTCCCCACGGGGATTCGAACCCCGGTCGCCTCCGTGAAAGGGAGGTGTCCTAGGCCTCTAGACGATGGGGACAAGAGAGGCAGTATTCTACACTACTTTTGCATTAATTCAAACTTCTAAATTAAGCATTTTTTTTACTTTTCGTAACCCGGTCAATGAAGACTGGTGGAGGTAAGCGGGATCGAACCGCTGACCTCTTGCATGCCATGCAAGCGCTCTCCCAGCTGAGCTATACCCCCGAAAAAGTTGCGCCATATTAATGACCGAAGCCGCGCCTGTCAACGACTTTTAGCGAAATGACCTAAAAAACTTTGGCATGCCGATTTGGTGATCAAGCAAAACAAAAGCTAAGCCAATGATGAAAAACATGAATCCCGACCGCATCGGGATTTATCTAAAATTTTCCGGTTTCAACCCGGTTTGCAACTATGCAAATCAGCTGGTATCAACGAAAAAAAAGCCCGACAAAAATGCTCGGGCCCAAGGGATTGAAGTTTGCAGTTTTGCACTGCTCCTCACCATAGTCCGGCGTGTGGCAAGGTGTAAAGCCTGAGCGGGCTTGCATAAGTAGTTGAAGGTTTATTTGAATTGCTCTTCGCTGGAGGGGTTAACCCACGCAAGGCGCGAATGACACCTAACCTGCACGCGGTGAGCTCCCCACAAGTATTAAAGATGCTCGTCACTAAGGTAATTCTTACATGGTTTTGCTGCTTTATCTTATAGCCGATCCGGATGCAGGCGGGGAAACTGAGTATTCATCCATTAATTAAAAACAAGGAGTTACGCTATGGATAACAAAGAAGTGATTTCCACACTGAATGATCTCATCGAAATCTCCAAAGACGGCGAAGAGGGCTTTCGCAATGCGGCCGAGAATGTAGACGTAACGCCGCTCAAGGAATATTTTCTTGATCGCTCGCAACAGGTTGCTACATCGGTTCATGAGCTTCAGGATCTGGTTCGCACTCTTGGCGGCCAACCTGAGACCGAGTCCAGCGTTTCCGGTGCTCTGCACAGGCGCTGGCTGGATTTCAAAACAGTATTGACCAGCAATGATACGGTGGCTGTGCTGAATGAGACCGAACGTGGTGAAGATGTCGCCCTGGCCAAATACAAAAAAGCCATCGAGAAAGAATTGCCACCAACCGTCCGCAATGTGGTGCAACGTCAGCTTGAAGGCGTGCAGCGCAACCATGATCGCGTGAAACAGCTGCGCGATGCTGCCCGGGCAGAAGTGGGCTAATCATTAGTCCGTATTAAGGCAGGGGCTTAATCCCTTTGCCATAAATAATAAAGGCACGCCAAGGCGTGCCTTTATTATTTGCTGTTGGGGATGTTAACCGCGAATATTCGACTGCGCGTCAAACTGGCTGAGCTCGACTCTGGGCAGTGGCTCCCAACCTGGTTTGCGATGTTCGGCCACCACATTGGTGAAAATGCCGCCACGCACATAAAACTTGGCGGTCAGACGCATGAATTTGGGGTCTGTGGCGGCGACCAGGTCGTCCAGAATGCGATTGGTCACGGCTTCATGGAAACAGCCTTCATCGCGGAAAGACCACATATACAACTTGAGACTCTTCAGCTCCACGCACTTCTGATCGGGGATGTAATCCAGATACAGCACAGCAAAATCGGGCTGGCCGGTTTTGGGGCACAGGCAGGTAAATTCAGGGATTTCCATATGGATGTGAAAATCGCGGCCTGGCTGCGGGTTGTCAAAGGTTTCGAGTGCTTTCGTGGGTTGACTAGACATAAGGGCTACCGTATAAATTGAATGGATTGGATGTGGACTCGCCCGGGAGAGTTCGGTTCACATCGCACAATCGCTTATTATACAAGCTCGCCCTCACGATAAAACACATTATAAAGTGCGCCTCACTCACCTTAAACTTGCCGGATTCAAATCCTTCGTTGATCCCACCACCTTGCATATTCATGGTCAGCGGGTAGGGGTTGTGGGTCCCAATGGCTGTGGAAAATCCAATGTCATGGAATCCATACGCTGGGTGCTTGGTGAATCCAGCGCCAAGGAAATGCGCGGCGACTCAATGGATGCCGTGATTTTCAACGGCTCGGCCAATCGCAAACCGATTTCGCGTGCCAGCGTAGAGCTGATCTTCGACAACAGCCTGGGCGGCGCGGGCGGCGAGTGGGCGCAATACGCCGAGATATCCGTCAAACGCGTCATTGAGCGCGACAAGGGTTCCAGTTACTACATCAATAATAGTGCCGTCAGGCGCCGCGATGTCGCCGATCTTTTCCTGGGAACAGGCCTGGGCGGCCGGGCTTACGCCATTATTGGCCAGAACACCATCTCCCGCATTATTGAAGCCAAACCTGAAGAGATGCGGGTGTTTCTGGAAGAGGCCGCCGGCATATCCAAATACAAAGAGCGTCGCCGCGAGACCGAGCTGCGCCTGCGCGATACGCGCGAGAACCTCTTGCGGGTGGATGATATCCGCCAGGAAATGGTCAAGCAGATCACCCGCCTTGAATCACAAGCGGTCGTCACGCTGCAATATCACGAGCTGCAAAAAACCCTCAAGCTAAGCCAGGGGCAGCTGTGGTTGCTCAAGAAACGGGACGCGAGCAATGCCTGGGAGAAAACCCAGCGCCAGGTTGAAAAAATGGTCAACGACCTGGAGGCGCAAATGGCAGCATTGCGCCATAGCGAAAGCGAGGTCGAAACCTTGCGTCTGCGCTATCAGGAAACCAACATCATCACCCAGCAAGTGCAGACCTTGTATTACGAAAGCAATGCAGAGCTGGCGAGGCTGGAGCAGCAGGTCAAACACACGCAGGAGGCCCGCGACCGCCTGCAGCAACAGCTGCAGCAGATTGAAGCCCAGCGCACCCGGCTGGAAAGCCAGCAAGCCGCGTTCAAGGAGCAGCTTGCTGCCTTGCAGGCACAACAGCAAACGGCATCCACTGGTGAAACGGAAGCGAGCGCAGCCCTTGCGACGCAAAAAGCCGCCATGCCCGACATCGAGCGCGCATTTCAGGCGGCCTTGCACACGCACTCCGCGGCTCAACGCAACCTCAACGATGCCGAACAATCCATCCGACTTGAGACCTCCGGCATTGAGCATATGGAGCGCAGCCTCGCCGAGTTGAGCCAGCGCGAACGCAAGCTGGAAACGGATCGTCAGCAGTTAAGTGTGCCCGATGAAAACGTACTTTCCCAACTGCAGGCCGAGCATACTGCTCAGCAGGAGGCGATCACCACCCTGGAGCAGGGTATCGCGCATCTGCGCCAGCGCGAGCAGGAGCAACAGGATGCCCTGCGACTCGCCCGCGAGGCGTTATTGGCTAGCGAGCGACTTTTCGCGCAAACAGAAGCCCAGGTCAATTCGCTGAGCAAAATCCAGCAATCGCTGGGGCGGGAGAGCCAGCTTGAGTCCTGGCTCAAAAATAGCGGTATCGCATCGAGTGAACGGCTGTGGCAACAACTCAAGATCGCGGATGGTTGGGAAGTCGCTGTGGAAGCGGCGCTGGGCGCCAGACTCAATACCCTGATGCAGAATGGCGGCAAGTCGCAGGCATTCCCATCCCGGCCACCGGCCGCCGTTACGCTGGGGGCGATGTTGGCGGAGGCCTCTGTACCTACCAGTGCCTCAGCTGCACGTGCCTGGCCGCGCCTGCTGGACCGCATAGATCTCAAGCATGCCGGAGCCGCTGGCGTGCTGGCTGACTGGTTAAGCCAGATTTACATCGTAGAAGACGACAGCCAGGCTGAGGGCATGCAGGCGGAGTTGCAATCGGGCGAAATGCTCATCAACCGCCATGGCGACATCTATACACGTTACAGCGTCAGTCTGCATGCAGCTAAATCCGAATTGAACGGCGTGCTGGAGCGCCAGCGTGAGCTGGATGCCCTGAACAGCGAGCTGCCACAGCAGGCAGCCAAGGTAAGCGAAGCCAAAGCCGCATTGCTGGCGCATGAATCCACCTTGCAAACCCTGCGCCAAGATAACCAGCAACAGCAACAGGCATTGCGGGTACAAACCCAACAGCATCACCAGCGGCAACTGGAAATTCAGCGCTTGCAGCAACAACGGCAGCACGCGCTGGAGCGTGGCAAGCAACTGGCGCATGAGCTGGAAACGCTGCGTGAGCGCCGCACTGAGGTGCAAGCCCAGTTGCAGGAAAAACAGAATGGCATAAAAACCTTGCAAGCCTCGGTGGCGCAGCTACACGAAGAGCGCCAACGCACACAGCAGCAACGCTTTACCGCAGAAAACGCCTTGGCGCAGGCACGCGCCAATCTGCAGAAAGCCGAGCGCGAAGCGCAAGAGCAGGTGTTTAACAACAAGTTAATCACAAACAATATCAATGATTTAAATAACAGACTTCAATCTACTTCAGAAGAAATGGATGCCCTGGTGGTGCGCCAGCAAGAAACAGACGCCATGCTGGCTGCCGCCAAGATGGACACCCTGAAATCCAATCTTGAACAGGCCGTCAATGCCAAACAGGCGCGTGAAGCCGAGCTGGCTGCAGCGCGGGATGCGATGACCGTCGCCGAGCAGGGCCTGCAGGTGCAGGAACAGCAGCGCATGCAGATTGAGCAATCAATGCACCCCATGCGCGACAGGCTGGAGCAGGCACGCCTGGCTGAGCAGCAGGCCAGATTGCAATTTGAACAATGTCAGCAAGGGCTGGAGGCCACAGGGCTTGACGAAGCCGTGCTCGGCGAAAACCTGCCGGCACAGATCAAGGCCAGCGATCTCGAGCGCAAGCTGGGCACGCTGAATGAAGAGATTGAGGCATTAGGCCCGGTCAATCTTGCTGCCGTACAAGAGCTGGAAAGCGAAAAAGAACGCAAACAGTACCTGGATAGCCAGGCAACAGACCTGGACCAGGCGATACAGACGCTGGAAGATGCGATACGCCGTATTGATCGCGAAACCCGCAGCCGTTTGCAGCAGACCTTTGACGAAGCCAACCGTCACTTTGGCGAGCTGTTTGCCTCCTTGTTTGGCGGCGGGCAGGCGCGTCTTGAGCTGCTGGGCGACGAGATACTGGATACCGGCATGCAGGTGTTTGCGCAGCCACCGGGCAAGAAAAACAGCACCATTCACTTGTTATCGGGTGGTGAAAAGGCCCTGACAGCGCTGGCGCTGGTATTTGCCTTGTTCCGGCTTAATCCGGCGCCGTTCTGTTTGATGGACGAGGTGGATGCGCCGCTGGATGACAGCAATACCGAGCGTTTTTGCGCGATGGTAAAAAAAATGTCGGAACGCACGCAATTCCTGTTTGTAAGTCATAATAAAATAACAATGGAGATGGCCCAGCAAATGATAGGGGTCACTATGCAGGAGTCGGGGGTTTCTCGCGTGGTGGAAGTTGACATGCAAATGGCGCTGCAGATGCACGAGTCGGCCGCATAAATCAACGATTCCGCTTTATTTACAAGTAAACACCAATAGAGTGCATTAACACATGACCGATTTACAGCTAGCATTGATTGCCCTGGGCGCACTGATCATCATCGCAGTCGTGCTCTTCAACTGGTGGCAAGAGCGTAAGCTGCACAAAGAAACCGAAAGCCGTTTTGTCGAGCCTGAAACCGATGTGCTGATGGACGAAGACTTTCGCATCGACCCCCACACCGTATTGCGCGGTGACAAACGCGAAGAACCCGAGGAAGAAGAATTCGTGGTTCGTGTGCGCATACAGGACGACGAGCCTGCTGCGCAAGTGGCGCCTTCCTACGCTGCTGAGCCGAGCCTCAGCGTCGAAGAGCCAGAAGTCAAGGCAGCACCCGCTATCAGCGAACCTTCTGTTGATGAAGCTCCGGTCAGGATAGATAGCGCAGAAGATGTTGCCGAAGAAGAAGCACCCGCCGTATATGCATCTAACGCTGCAAGCGATTTGCCTCCCGAAGAAGAACCTGTTGCCCCAGCCCAGTCAGAAGAGCCTGTCGTTAACCTCGGCTCGGCAACCGCCCCGTGGGATGAGCCTGCCGCAGAACCCGAGCAAGCCGACGCTCCGGAATCCATTGCACTGCCTGCTGATGTGGATGCGCAAATCGACCTTAGCGCGATTCTTTATCTGCCACGCCCTTATAGTGGCGCCGCCTTGCGCCAGCAGTTCCTGAATTTCTCCGAAATCGACAAGCCGGTGTATGCCTTTGGCCTTGATGCGTTCCGCGAGTGGCATTTGCTGACGCGCGAGCAAGAGCAGGGCGAGTTTTGCCGCTGCGTATGCAGCCTGCAGATGGCAGACCGCTCTGGCGCAGTCTCGCGCGAAATGCTGATCCGTTTTCAGAATGCGGCTGAAGATATTGCCCTTAATCTGGGCGCGCAGGTGGAATGGCAAGGCGCGCCTGATCCGCTGGTCTACGCCCAGGCGCTGGATGCGTTTTGTATCGAAGTCGATAAACTGGTCAGCCTGCATATTGTGCAAGGCAGCAATGGCCCGTTCACTGGCACCAAGTTCCGTGGCCTGGCCGAGGCCAGTGGTCTGGTGCTCGGCAACGATGGCGCTTTCCATTATCGCGATGAACAGGGTCACACCTCGTTTTCACTGATCAATCAGGATAGCAACCCCTTCAATGCCGACATGCTGCGCACGGTCGTGATCAAGGGTGTGGTATTCCAGCTGGATATCCCCCATGTGAAAAACTGCACCGAGGTATTCAACCAGATGGTGCTGGCCGCACGTCAGATGTCCCACAGCCTGAACGCCAACCTGGTGGATGACAACTACCGCCAGCTCACTGATACGCAGATAGACCGGATTCGCCAGCAACTGAAAATGCTGCACGCGCAGATGATTACCCGCGGCATCATGCCCGGTGGTCATACGGCCGCCCGATTATTCTCCTGAGTTTGAATTTATTGCCCCCTGCCTATGACGAAGCCAGACCCCAGCCAGGGAGCATTGTTTGACAATGCACCAGCCACCGAGACCTCTGCCACGCCAGAGGTCCAGATCCGCCAGCTGCGCGAGCAGATCAATCTCTACAATTATCAGTACTATGTGCTGGATGACCCCAGCGTTCCGGATAGCGAATACGACAGGCTGTTTCGCGAATTGCAGGCGCTGGAGCACGCTCACCCCGAGCTGCTCACGCCGGATTCCCCCACGCAACGCGTAGGCGCATCGCCGCTCAAGGCCTTTGCCAAAGTGCAGCACCGGCAGGCCATGCTCTCGCTCAACAATGCGTTTGAGGAAAGCGAGCTGACCGCCTTTGACAAGCGTATCCGTGATGCACTGGGCATTACGCAGGTGGAATACGCAGTGGAGCCCAAGTTTGACGGCCTGGCCATCACGCTGACCTATGAAAACGGCCTCTTCGTACAGGGGGCTACTCGTGGCGATGGTTACAAGGGGGAGGACGTCACCTCCAACCTGCGTACCATACGCAATATCCCCAAACTATTGAATGCAGAAAATCCTCCCAAACTGATTGAAGTCCGCGGCGAAGTGCTGATGCTGAAACGAGATTTTGACAGACTGAACCGCCAGCAAGCTAACTGCGGTGAAAAGCTGTTTGTCAATCCACGGAATGCTGCCGCAGGCAGCCTGCGTCAGCTTGACCCTGCCATTACCGCTAAGCGGCATCTAACGTTCTTTGCTTATGGCATGGGCATTGCTGAGGGCGTACCAAGCCTCCCCACCCATACAGCGGCAATGGACTATCTGGCATCGCTAAGCCTACCTGTCTGTAACCAGCGCGCCACCGTGAAGGGGCTGGAAGGGTTGCTTGACTACTACAGCCGCATAGGCGCGGCTCGCACCAGTCTGCCGTTTGATATTGATGGCGTGGTCTACAAGGTCAATAGCATCGCCCAGCAAAACGAACTGGGGTTTGTGTCGCGCGCCCCACGCTGGGCAGTGGCGCATAAATTTCCGGCACAAGAGGCGCTGACCGAAGTACTGGCCATTGATGTTCAAGTAGGCCGCACTGGCGCCATCACGCCCGTCGCGCGCCTGAAGCCGGTATTTGTCGGCGGCGTCACCGTCACCAACGCCACCTTGCATAATCAGGATGAAATCGACCGCAAGGATGTGCGCGTGGGCGATACCGTCAGCGTGCGCAGGGCAGGGGATGTGATCCCGGAAATCGTGGCCGTGGTGCTGGACAAGCGCCCAGCCAATTCCGTTGCCTATCGTTTGCTGGAAGCCATTAACTATCAATGCCCAGTGTGCGGCTCGCATGTCGTCAGGGAAGAAGATGAAGCGGTTGCACGCTGCACGGGCGGTCTCTTTTGTTCAGCCCAGCGCAAACAGGCAGTGCTGCATTTTGCCTCCCGGCGAGCGATGGATATTGAGGGCTTAGGGGAGAAGCTGGTTAGTCAATTGGTAGATGGCCTACATATTCAAACGCTTGCGGATATTTACAACCTAGACAAAACTATATTGACGTCGCTGGATCGGATGGGAGAAAAGTCAGCTCAAAATATATTGAATGCTGTTGAGAAGAGTAAATCCCAACCCCTCGAGCGGTTCATTTATGCTTTGGGTATAAGGAACGTTGGTGAAGCAACTGCAAAAGATTTAGCTCGTCATTTTCCTTCTATCGATGCCTTAAAAAATGCTGATGTTGAAGCGTTACAAAACATCCAAGACGTAGGCCCTATAGTCGCGAAATCAATAGTGACTTTCTTTTCAGAAAGTCATAATCAAACTGTAATAACTGATCTATTAAAGTTCTTGCGTTTTGAATCCCAGATGACAGGCAATGCTGCTGGTCTTTCAAGCGCGTCTGGAGTCTTGAGTCAAAAAACCCTGGTGCTCACCGGCACGCTACCCACCATGTCGCGCGATCAGGCCAAGGCCTTGATTGAAGCTGCAGGCGGCAAGGTAGCAGGCAGCGTTTCCAAGAAAACCGATTTTGTGGTCGCCGGTGAAGAAGCTGGCAGCAAGCTCACCAAGGCGCAGGAGCTGGGTGTTGCCGTGATTGATGAAAGCGGCCTGATGGCACTGCTGGAGGACAAGCAGGCCAGCCATGACGACTGATACGCCCATCGCCTTGCAGGCGCTCCTGCCGGACGTCATCCGCATCGCAAAAGAAGCTGGCAAGGCGATCATGGAGGTGTATCAGGGCGAGTTTTCAGTCACCCGCAAAGCAGATGCGTCACCCGTTACAGCGGCCGACCTGGCCGCACACGAGGTCATCGAAAAAGGCCTTAGTGCCTTGCCCTGGCAACTGCCCGTACTATCAGAAGAATCAGTGCTGGCACCTTACTTCGTCAGGCAGCAATGGCAACATTACTGGCTGGTGGACCCGCTGGATGGCACGCGCGAGTTCATCAAGCGCAATGGCGAATTCACCGTCAACATTGCGCTGATCCATGAGGGTATTTCGATACTGGGCGTCGTCTACGCGCCCGTCACCGGTGATCTTTACTATGCAGCGCAGGGCGCAGGTGCCTTTCACCAGGCAGACCAAAGCGAGCCACGACAGATTCATGCTCGTGCGCTGGCCTTACCCCACATCACCATCGCCGGCAGTCGTTCGCACAGCCAGGTCCGTATGCAACATTTTATGGACCAGCTCAGCCGGAACTATTCGCCTCCGCAGGTAATCTCTATCGGCAGCTCCCTTAAAATCTGTCTGGTGGCAGAAGGGCGGGCAGATGTTTATCCCCGGCTGGGATTGACCTCGGAATGGGATACCGCGGCTGGCCAGTGTGTGCTGGAGCAAGCGGGCGGACATCTGGTGGATATGGCAGGCAACAGGCTGATCTATAACAGCAAGGAAAGCCTGCTGAATCCTGAATTTTTCGCATGTGGCGCCACGCCGCATGCCTGGCAACTTTATCTGGAATAACGATGCGTTTAAGAGTCTTTTTGTTTGCAGTGATGGTGGCCGCCAGTACGCTGGCCCAGGCCGGAGATGAAAATCTGGCGGAGAAAATTGCCGCCTGTAACCGCGCCATAGGCGAGGGCGATGCCTCCAAGGCGCTGGCCTTTGCCGAGCAGGTGTTGAAGCAGGATAAATCCAACCGTCAGGCCTTGCTTTGCAAGGGCCGTGCACACGGCGGTACCGGCCAGTTTGATCAGGCCATCAATGCCCTGATGGCCGCGGAAAAGCTGTCGACCACCCCCATGGAACACATCATCGCGCTGACCTTAATAGGCAATGTGCAAAAAAGCGCCCAGCGCTATCCCGAAGCACTGGCGGCTTACCAGCAAAGTCTGGCCCTCGCCAAAATCGCCAACGATGCCAATTTCCAGCGCATAGACCTCAACCTGATTGGCGATACTCTGGTCGCTTCCGGAGACCTCAAGGGTGGCCTGCAGCACTATCTGCAAGGTAGCGGCCTGGCGGCGAACGACAACGAACGTGCCGATGGCTTTGCGCGCATTGCCTCTACCTACAGCAGCCTGCAGCAACACGACCAGGCAGTGGAATACCAGCTCAAGGCCGTGCTGATGCAGGAGCGGGCAGGGGATATGGACCAGTTCTGTGATGCCAACCTTGAACTTGGCCGCATTTACACCGTGGCAAAGGACTATCCCAATGCTGAAAAATATATCCAGAAGGTGATCAAGATCGCCAAGGATCAGGGCGGCGCCTACTGGGAAGCCAAGGGTTATTACTACCTGGCACAGGCCAAGGCCGCCAGCAAGCATCCGGAAGAAGCCCGTCAGTTGCTGGCCGATGCCCAGCACATTACGCAAGACATTGGTGCCGAGCGCCTGGGGGATGAGATCGCCCGTAGCCAGCAAAGCTTGCCACGGCCGTAAATTTTTACGTGGGCCTGATGAAAATGTAAGGCCTTCGCTTTCTGTACGACTAAGGGGTAAGCCAGGCAGCTTGCTGCTGGACTTATTCCGACCCACAGGCAGGTTTACGCAGGAGCATCATGATGCTGATAGGCAAACAATCCGATATCACCCCCTCCGAAATCACCCCGCAAAGCGTGTATCAGGACAGGCGGCAATTCATCAAGGCCGCCGGTTTTGGTCTGCTGGCAACGGCAGCCGCTGGTTATGGCCTGCTACCCAGGCAGGCCTGGGCCGCTGCCGAGCAGCGTAAAAAACTCACGGGCTATACCAAAACCGCTTACGGGGCCGATGAAAAACTCACCCCGTATGACGACGTCACCACCTACAACAATTACTACGAGTTTGGCACCAGCAAGAGCGATCCGGCAGAGCACTCCAAGCTGTTCAAGCCCACGCCATGGAGTGTTGCCATTGAGGGCGAAGTAAAAAATCCGCGCACGGTCAATCTCGAAGACATCCTGAAAATCGCCCCGCTGGAAGAGCGCATCTATCGCATGCGCTGTGTTGAGGGCTGGTCCATGGTCATCCCCTGGGTGGGCTTGCCGCTGGCACAACTGATCAAATGGGCCGAGCCCACTGCCAATGCCAAGTTCGTGGAATTTGTCACGCTGGATGATTCACTCAGGATGCCAGGCGCCCGCGTGCCTATCCTCGATTGGCCTTATACCGAAGGCCTGCGCATGGATGAAGCCATGAATCCACTCACTATTCTCGCCGTAGGTCTCTATGGCGAGGTGCTGCCCAATCAGAATGGCGCACCGCTGCGATTGGTGGTGCCATGGAAATATGGCTTCAAAGGCGCCAAGGCCATCGTCAAAATCCGCTTTCGCGAAACCATGCCGCAAACCACCTGGGTAAAAGCCGGGCCGCGCGAATATGGCTTTTATGCCAATGTGAACCCGACCGTGGACCATCCGCGCTGGACGCAAGCCTCAGAGCGTCGCATCGGTGGCAGCGTATTCTCGCCACGCATCAAGACGCAGATGTTCAATGGCTACGCCGAGCAGGTTGCACACTTGTATAGCGGCATGGATTTGCGCAAGAACTTCTAACCATGCTCCCACCCAATCGAAAACAGCTGGGCCTGCTCAAGGCCGGCCTGTTTCTGCTCGCGCTCATTCCGCTGGCCCGCCTGCTGTGGCTGGGCATGCATGATGACCTTGGCGCCAACCCCATCGAATTCATCGAGCGGTCTACCGGTACCTGGGCCCTGGTCATCCTGCTGGTCACCTTGTCATTCACACCATTACGGCTGCTGACGGGCACGGCATGGCCGGTGCAATTGCGGCGCATGGCCGGGCTTTTCATGTTTTTTTATGCCTGTCTGCACATCACCACCTATGTCTGGCTGGATCACTGGTTTGATTGGCAGGAAATTGCCAAAGACATCATCAAGCACCCGTATGTGCTGGTGGGGTTTGCGGCATTCGTGCTCAGCGTGCCACTGGCGCTGACATCGAGCAATGCCATGATCAAGCGCCTGCGCCAGCGCTGGAAGACCCTGCATCGCCTGGTGTATCTGGTCGCCATCTTTGCCGTGCTGCATTTCTGGTGGCTGGTGAAAAAAGACATCACCGAGCCCATGCTGTATGCCCTGGTGCTGGCGGCGTTACTGGCAATACGCCTGGTGTTCAGCCTGCGCAAAAGAAAAGGGCAGATGGTGTAAGGATAGGCGCGCCAGCTCGACTAAGCCTTGTAACACTCACTATTTACAAGGGGAATCCAATGTCGACTTCTTTACGCGTTTACCAATCCTTTCAACACATCAGCAACCGCATAGGCGATGCCTTGCCGCCGCTGGTACTGCGCCTGATCCTGGCGTGGGAATTCGGCGAGGCCGGGTCTGAAAAGCTCATGGGCAGCAACTGGTTTGCTGACGTGAGCTTTCCTTTTCCATTCAGCCTGTTACCGCCAGAAGCCAGCTGGCAGATCGCCACCTGGTTTGAGCTGGGTGGGGCCGCGCTGCTGGTGCTGGGGCTGGCCACTCGCTTTATCAGTCTCTCCCTTATCATCCTGACCATCGTTGCTATTGCCGCCGTGCATTGGCCAGCCGAATGGCACAGCCTGCGTGAGTTGCTCACCGGTTACCGCATCATCGACGAAAACGGCGATGGCCTGGGCAATTACAAGCTGCCGCTGCTATACATTGTCATGTTCCTGCCGCTATTGTTCCGCGGGGCAGGCACCCTCAGCCTGGATCACCTGCTACAGCGCCGCTTGTTTAAATAAGCCCATATTAATATTTTTATTTTCAATATTTACATATGGATAGGATTAAAACCTAAAGTAAAATGAAATGATAAAGCCCTAAGTTTATTGCGAGATGGGACTAATTGCGCCAAAATGCAGCTCGGCTTTTTTGAGTCTACGCAGCACAACATCCATTCCACAGCTGCGGCCTTAGCGGTATTCAAGGTATCTCGCAATACATATTTAGGAGGATCCAATGCAAACTCAGATCGATATCTTTTTATCGTCTCTCAATCAGTTCTGGGGTCAGGTCGCGACATTTTTCCCCAAGTTGTTAGCCGTCATGGTGATCCTGTTTTTTGGCTGGGTACTGGCAAAAATCGCCTGTGTCGGCGTCAAGCGCGTCCTTGAGTTCACCCATTTCGATAAATTCGCTGACAAATCCGGCCTTGAAGCCTTCCTCAAGCACAGTGAATTCGACCTGACGCTCAGCGGCGTCATCAGCCAGGTGGTTTACTGGCTGGTCATCCTGCTGTTCGTTATCACCGGTGCCAATGCCCTGGGCCTGAACGAAGTGGCCGTGATGCTGCACCAGCTGGCGAACTACCTGCCCAAGATCATCATCGCCATTCTGGTGCTGCTGTTTGGTACCTTGCTGGCCCGCTTTGTTAACCGCCTGGTATTTGCATGGCTGCACGGCATCAAGTTCAGCGGTGCGCTCGCCATCAGCACCTCGGCCGAATATGGCATCCAGATCCTGGCCATGTTTGTGGCCCTTGAGCAGCTGGATATCGGCACGCAATTACTGACGTCGCTGTTCGTCATCGTATTCGGTGCCATTTTCCTGGCGCTGGCGATTGCCTTTGGCTTGGGTGGCAAAGAGTGGGCCGCTGGCATTATCGAAAACTTCCAGAAAAACAAAAACCAGAAGTAAGCCTGCTGGTTGTGGTACTCCTGAAAGCGCCTGCGGGCGCTTTTTTATTGTCCGCAAGCCGGGCAAAATGCAGGTATATTCAAGGCTTAACCTGACCCATCCCATATGAATCCGCTCACGACCTTTTTATTGTTTGTGCTGACCGCGCTAGCCGAGATTGTGGGCTGCTACCTGCCATATCTGTACTTAAGCAAGGGCAAAAGCGCCTGGTTGCTGCTGCCTGCAGCGCTGTCACTCGCCCTGTTTGCCTGGCTGCTTTCCCTGCATCCGACGGCAGCAGGGCGGGTGTATGCCGCCTATGGCGGGGTGTATATTGCCGTCGCCATCGTCTGGCTGTGGCAAGTTGATGGCATACGACCTACGGGCTGGGATCTGCTGGGCGCAGGCATTGCCCTGTGCGGCATGGCCATCATCATGTTTGCCCCCAGAGCCGCCTGAGCGGGCAGGGGACTTTCATAACAGGAGGTGACGCATGGCAGATTGTTGTCATGGCACATCGTGTGCCATCGAGGCGCTGAAGCAGCGCCAGAGCAAAACCCTGAAGATCGTGCTTGGCATCAATGCCACCATGTTCGTGGTGGTGTTCGTCGCAGGCTGGCTGGCCCATTCCACCGCGTTACTTTCCGATAGCCTGGATAACCTGGGCGATGCGCTGACCTATGCGCTCAGCCTGTATGTAGTCTCGCGTAGCGCGCGCGAAAAGGCCGTGGTGGCTTTATTCAAGGGCGGCCTCATTCTGCTGGCAGGCCTGTTTGTGCTGGGGCAGGTGATCTACCGGCTGTTTGTGCCAGCATTGCCACTGTTTGACGCCATGGGCGGCATAGGTGTGCTGTCACTGCTGGCGAATAGCCTGTGCCTGTTCCTGCTCTGGAAGCACCGCAGTGATGACATCAACATGTCGTCGGTCTGGGCCTGCTCCCGCAATGACATTGCCACCAATCTCGCTGTGATCGTGGCTGCGGGTGCCGTGTGGCTGTTTAACTCAGCCTGGCCAGATCTGGTAGTCGGCCTGGCGCTCTCCGTGCTCCTGATCAGCTCATCTGCCAGGGTGCTGGCAGCGGCATGGCATGCGCTGAGAAGCGCTGCATGAGGCGTTTCATAAAGATCGTCTGACAAGCGCAAGCGGAACTGTAAGGCGCCTGGCTTTTCATACAGGCATGGCTTCTGCCATAAGGCATGTTTTTCATGACATTCACCTGACTGGAGCCCACCATGCCCATGCTACGTTTATGCTTGTTTGCAGCATCGTTGTGCCTGATGGCGATGATCTCCGTCAGCCATGCGGCCGATCCCTCGGGCAGTACACTGCCGCCCTGTGACCAATCATCCGCCACCAGCAAACCGCCATGCAGCGCTGATAGCAAAAGCGTGACCATTCCCCCTGCACACCCGCAAGAGCACAAAAGCGTGATTGTGCCGCCGCGCATGCCGCAAGAAGATCAGCCTGATCGCAGCACCAAGCCAGGCACGGACATCCACCAGCCCACCCCATCGACCAAACAATAGGCGCAGCCGACCGTGGATGCCTGGGAGGACACCAAGTTGCCGGATACTGAACACGCCAAGCCCGCGCAGCCCATGCAGCTGCACGACGCCAATAGCTGGCATGCCGCGCAAGCCACGCACGCTGCGCTGCTGGTAGATTGCGCCAATTACTATCGCGCGCTGTATCACGCCATTTGCGAAGCCCGCCACAGCATTTTCATACTGGGGTGGGATATCGACAGCCGCATTGAGCTGTTGCGCGGCGAAGAGGCCGCCAGTGCCAGCTGCCCACCCATGCTATATGAGCTGCTGACCTGGAAAGCCGGGCAGAATCCGGCGATCCAGATCTACCTCAACCGCTGGAATTATTCGGTGTTTCTGGCCGCCGAGCGCGAGAGCTTTTCCGAATTCAAATGGAAATGGCAGGACGCCGACAATATCCACTTCGTGTTCGATGGCCAGCTGCCACTGGGCGCCAGCCATCATCAGAAAGTGGTGGTGGTAGATGATGAGCTTGCCTTTTGTGGCGGCATGGATGTCGCCATCGCCCGCTGGGACAAGCGCGAACACCATACCGAGGATGATCGGCGGGTAGACCCGGATGGCACCCTCAAACTGGGCGCCAAAAAGGAGTTCGGGCCTTACCATGATATTCAGGCCGTGGTGGCCGGGCCGGTTGTGCAGCCGCTGGCAACGCTGGTACGCGAGCGATGGCATCAAGCCACTGGCAAGCACGCCATTCCCACCCGCATGCCCGACAGCGATGCCTTGCCAGCTGTCTGGCCCAAGTTTGCCAAGCCCGCTTTAACCAATATCCGCACCGCCGTGGCACTAACGCAACCCGCCTTCCTGCGTCAGCCCGTGCGTACCCAGATCAAGCAGCTTTACCTGGACATGATTGCCCGCGCCGAACAGTTCATCTACATGGAAAACCAGTTTTTCACGCAGAAAGACATTGCTCGGGCGCTCAACAAACGGCTGAAGGAACGTCCTGGCCTGCGTGCACTGCTGATCAGCTGCGACCGGCCGCAGGGCATCATGGAACGTAAATCCATGTACACCGGGCGCGTGCACTTCAAGGAACTGCTGGAAGACGGTGGAGTTGAGGATCGCGTAGTCATGGCATATCCAGCCAGCAGCGAGCATGGCGAAGAAAAAGCCATCCGCATCCATTCCAAACTGATGGTTGTGGATGACCACTACCTGCGCGTGGGCTCCAGCAATATCAACCGCCGCTCCATGACGCTGGATACCGAATGCGACCTTATGTTTGAGGCCCATGATGAGGCTACGCAACAGGCGATTGCCGGCATGCGCAATGACCTGATACGCGAGCACACCGGCCGCGAGTTAGACGATATTCAGCAGCTGATCTCCAGCGGTGCCAGCGTGCAGACATTTCTGGAGGATATTCCGCATAGCCGCCAGCATCTGCGCCGTATTAATGACGAAGCCTATCGCCATGAGCGCTTTTCGCGCATCGCCACCTGGCTGGCCGATCCTGCGCATCCCTTGTTGCCGCGGCTGATCACATCGCGTGGGCAGCGCAAACAGTTCAGGGCGTCCATCCCGCCCAAGCTGGTGATTGCCGTGCTGGCGATCATCGCCTTGGTGCTGGCCTGGAAAGTCACGCCGCTGAGCGAATACGCCACTCCGGAAAAAATCGTCCCCTTGCTGGAGAAAGTGAAAAACACGGCATGGGCATTCCCGGCCGGCATGGCGGCTTATATCGTCGGCACGCTGATTTTCTTTCCGCACATGATCATGACCGCCACCGTGGTGATTGTGTTTCCACCACTGGAGGCGTTTCTGATTGCCATGCTTGGCTCGCTGGTGAGCTGCATCATCGGTTTTTTTGCTGGCAAGCAGCTGGGGGAAGATTCGCTGCGCGCGCTCACCGGCCGCTATGCGAAAAATATCGCGCATTACGCGGACAAGGGCGGCCTGGTCGGACTTACCTTGCTGCGGCTGGTGCCGATTGCGCCTTACACTGTGGTTAACCTGGCGCTGGGCATGATGAATGTGCCTTTCTGGCGGCTGATGGCGGCCACGGCACTGGGCATGCTGCCCGGTACTGCCGTCTCCGTGTTATTGGGGCAATCGGCACTCTCATTCTGGAAGCATCCGGACATGCACAACATGCTGCTGCTGGGCGGCGGGCTGCTGGCCTGGATACTCATCATCGTGCTGAGTCATCTGGCCGCCAAACACTGGCAGACAGCAGCAAAATGAGCCGCATCATGCTTGTCGCCTGCCAATACGCTTGGCGCTATCTGCCTGCATGCCATGCAAGGGCTGTTTGCCTATGAGTCGTATGCGGTTGCTGTGCTTCAACATCCATGGCGGGCGCAGTCTGGATGGTCAGCGCGATCTCCAGCGCATACACCATCTCATGCAGCGTCTGGATATTGATGCAGGGGTGATTCAGGAGATGGAAACGCGCCCCTCACGGGGTGGCCAGCCAGATGATGTTGAACGCCTGGCGGGGCCGGAGCGCCCGTTTCACCTGATCTGCCCCAGCATGCTGGAAGGGCAGGGCTGGTATGGCAATCTCATCGTCAGCCGTTATCCCATCGTGCGCGGGCTGATTCACAACCTGGAAACCCGGCCCAGCCTAGAGCCGCGCATGGCGGCCGATGCACTGATTGCAGGCCCGCATGGCAATCTGCGTGTGATCGGCACTCATCTCTCGCTCTCGATCTACGAACGGCGCAGCGAGGCGCGTAACCTGATACGGCTGATACAAGCGGTGGAGGAGGAGACCAAAAGCCCCTTGCTGCTAATGGGCGACATCAACGAATGGCAACGCCCCTCTGCCTTGCTGCGCTTTCTGGATGGTCATTTGACGCCGGTGCCCTGCAAGGCGACTTTCCCTTCCCTGTGCCCGGTGTTGCGGCTGGATAGGGTGTGGTACGAGGCGGAAGGTATCAAAATCACCGCGCATCGCATCCATGGCAACGATATCCGAAGACTGTCAGATCACTTGCCGATTGTGATTGAACTTGAGTGGCCAGAACCTTGGCCGGAAAAGCGAACCTGACTTGGCAGGCAAAAAGTTGCTCTCGAAAGAAGCGCAGATATAGCCGGGAGGCATATCCTGCGCCATCTGACTTTTGATGAGTTTCAGGAGTAGTTTCAGTTAGTGCTCAAGGGGCCGATCGCCACCTTGAGCAGGTTAGACCTATCAGTTGCCCGTCTGTTTTGCCAGCCATTCCTGGCCGTCAATCTGATTGTCTCCTGACTTGTCCATGGCCTTGAATAACATGTCGTGATAAGCAATAAACTCATCTTTTGAGACTTTGTGGTCATTGTTTTTATCCACCATAGACATCATCTTCATTGATCGCAGCTCACGACTATATCCACCGGTGGCAATGCTGATTTGCTCAGTAGCCTTGGTACCAGCCCATTCAGTAGCGTCCAGATTGCCATCCTTATTCTTGTCCAGCTCATCAAAAATACTGGAGTAATAGCGATCAAACTCACTTTTGGTGACCATGTGATTGCCATCCGCATCCAGCATTTTCATCATTTCCATCTTATGCATTTCAGTCGCATATCCTCCGGTGCTCAGCATGGGGTCAGCAGCCACGGCAGCAGTGGTGAATAGTGCGCCAAGCAGGGTAGCGGCAATCAGTCCGGCAGAAGTTGTACATGTTTTCATTTTTTAAATCTCCAAAGTATGGGAATTGATAGGGTGTTACATGCGTTAGTCGCCCCCATGACCTTTCCCTTACATAACTTTGGGATGGGATTACCAGTGGCAACTGAAAAGGCGGATTTATCCCACAGACAAATCGGACACTCCCCGATGACCCCTAATAGATAAGCCGCGTACCTTGTCACTGTGCCCGCCACTATAACCAAGGAGAACACCATGAGTCTCACCCGAATGAAACTGCTATCCGTCTGCACGCTGGTTGGCTTGATGACATTGAGTACTATCCACCAGGCCTGTGCCGCGGATGTATCGATGAGCGACAAAAATTTCTTTGAAAACGCTGCCCAGGCCAACAAAGCCGAAATCGCCGCCAGTGAAATGGCCAAGAGCAAATCCAAAAACCCTCAGGTATTGAAGTTTGCCGACCAGATGATCAAGGATCACACCGAGGCATATGCCGCGCTGAGCGCACTCGCCAAAACCAAGGGCGTGGAAATCCCCACGGAGCCTAGCCTGATGCAAAAAGCCAAGGCCAAGCTGCTCTCCACCAAGGATGGCAAGGATTTTGACGAGGAATATGCCGAATCCATAGGCGTGGCTGCGCACAAGGATACCGTCGAGCTGTTTGAAAAAACCGCGAAGAATGCCGACGATGCCGATGTAAAACAATTCGCCAACAAAATGCTGCCTGGCTTGAAGCATCACCTGGCAGAGGCGAAGAAGCTCAAAGCCAGCACCGACGATTAATCTCTAGACTCTTCGCCGCACATGGCGGAGTGTTTTCTCCACTCGCTCATGCAGCTTATATGGGCGAGCTTTTTATTGTCTGCCTGCCATGCATCGTGGCAGGCGGCCTTGCAAATTCACCCTACAGCAACTCCCGGTTGGCGCCTACAGGGCCTGGCGGCATACGCCATTAGCATCATGATTTGCGGCTCGGACCTGCACTGCGGCAAGATCCCCCTGATGCTCAAAACAAAAGCCCCATATTTGGGGCTTTTGTTGACCTGCAACATGTGGCTAATAGATCCAGCGTAGTGAAAATATCAGACACAAGACAATAAAAAGAAAAATCGGCCCAGCAAACCCCCAGCTCTGTTTCTGGGTACCATTTGAATCACGTGCTTGTCTCTCATTTTTCATAAGAGCCACCTTTCCTTAACGCATTTAAGGACCAGCACTCCCTGCAATATTGAACCCTTCAAAATTCTCAGCTTGTCATGAAGCTATGCAGATTTGGATAGACCCCGACGCTCACGCCTTAGGTCTAATGATCTGCCTGGATAAATTTCGACAATACGCTCTCTGGTTATAAGTTAGCTGCCTTCATCGGAAGCTAGCGTTCAATATAGGCCTGAAATTTCCGTTTCACTATGACAAATCACATTTAAGCAACTTATTTTTAAAGGTTTTTTCAATTAAATATGCTTTTTGAGGGGTGGAGCAGTGCGCACGGGCCAATTAGCACTACGCAAGCCCCTGAAGTTGGCTTTAGAAAGCTAAAATGACGCATTTACGCGCATAGAAAGTTTCGCCATGTTTACAGGTTTGAGCGCCTTCCCGTTAACCCCCATGGACGAAGTATCCATCGATGAAAACGCCTTCAGCCAATTGGTGAGCAGGCTTGCCCAGGCCCAAGTAAATTCCATAGGCGTATTGGGGTCCACCGGCAGCTATGCCTATCTCAACCGCGAAGAGCGGAATCTGGTCACCCGACTGGCAGTGGAGAGCGCCCAAGGCACGCCCGTGGTGGTTGGCATAGGCGCATTGCGTACCAAAGATGTCCTGAAACTCGCCGAAGATGCTCAAAAAGCCGGCGCCAACGGCCTGCTGTTAGCCCCGGTTTCTTATCAAAAGCTCACGGAAGACGAAGTGTTCGCGCATTATCAGGCCGTCAGCCAACATAGCTCGATCCCGATCTGCGTGTACGACAACCCCACCACCACCCATTTTGAATTCAGCGACGTGTTGCATGGCCGCATCGCCGCCTTGCCCAACATCGCCTCCATCAAAATCCCGCCGCTCTCAAACCATCTTGATGAAGCCAAAGAGCGCGTTGCACGCCTGCGCGCGCATATACCCCATCATGTGACGATAGGCATCAGCGGTGACCACTCCGGCGCCACAGGCCTGATCGCAGGCTGCGAAGCCTGGTATTCCGTGCTTGGTGGCTTGTTCCCATTACCTATCCTGGCAATAGTCAAAGCATCGCAGCGGGGCGATATCGATGAAGTCAACCGCCTATCCACCGCCCTGGAGCCCATCTGGGCGTTCTTCCGCCGCTACGGCAGCCTGCGCGTCATCGCCACCATCGCCGAATTAAAAGGGTTGGTGAAAGCCCCCAGCCTGCCATTGCCAATTAAATCGCTGAGTGGGGAAGAGCGGCAACGATTAAGCGCCTGCATTGCGGATTTGTTATAGACCACAAAGCGCCCGCAGGGTGAGACGGTAGGGCCCGCGGCAAATGAGTTTGCTTTTAAACGGTTTTTATCTAAATTCAACCACGGTAACGATCACGGAACTCAAATAAATTCATAATGACCCCATTCCCCCTTGCTTCGATTATGCCTTCTAAGCATATACAATATGGGTATTTCCAAAATATCCATTCGAGGTATCTAATAAATGCGGCTAATCGGTCAAGGGGGATTTGGAGATGTCTATGAGGTTATTGATGGCGCAGGGAATAGATTTGCACAGAAAGTTTTTCATATCAATCAGCCGAATTTCTCAGCGGAACTTGCGGACAACGTAAAAAAACGATTTATACGTGAGGCGGAGGTTCAAGCGGCTATATCTCATCCTAATATAATGCCAGTTCTTAGCAAGAACCTTGAGGCTGATCCCCCATCTTATGTAATGCCTCTCGCTTTATCTACCTTAGAGGCTGACATTCAGCAAGATAAAAACCTTAATGGACACGCCTTGCAGGCCATTATGGATATTCTTTCCGGGCTTGAAGAACTCCATAGCATGGATATCAGCCATAGAGACTTAAAGCCTCAGAATGTCCTTAAAATTGTTGGATCTGACGGGGTATCTAGATACGTAATCAGTGATTTTGGCTTAATTTCCCTTCAGGCCACCCAAGTTTCGGTTTTAACACAAACCGGCATGATGATGGGCTCGGATTGGTATACTGCCCCTGAGATTGTTGGCGATTTACGCCGGGCTTCAGCTCGTTCAGATATCTATTCAGTAGGTTGTATCTTGCATGATTTTTTTGGAACTGCTGCTCGGGTTCCTTGTAATGAAATAAATGAGACCGGATTTTATGGAGATATCTTTAGCGCTTGCACAAGAAGAGATCCTGCACGTCGTTTTGAATCAATTGGAGATCTTCGTGAAGCAATACTTTCATTAGGCACAATCGGATCTATTGCAAGCACCCCGCCTCAAGTTGCCGATTATATTTCTATGCTTAATGGTACTGCCTCATTAGATCGTCCTACATGGGAGCGAATTGTTCGTTTCATTGACAAACATCACCCTTCAACCGATACATTTACCCTCTTAAAAAATCTCTCTCAAGCAAAGTTAGCCGAAATCATCAATAACTATCCAGATATTGCTTACCGCCTTGCTTCAGCTTATACGAAATGGGTGAGGGAAGGGTCGTTTGACTTTGATACATGCGATGGTATTGCGAATAGACTTGAGTTGTTTAATGGTATCAATGACTTAGGTGTTAAATCTGATGTGCTTATTGCGTTACTTATAATGGGAACCACACATAATCGCTGGTACGTCGAACGTAAGTTCTTCACTCAATGCGACTCATCTATGGACCAAAATTTAGCAAAAAGACTAAGTGTCGAATTTCGTGTTATGAAAGGCGCAGTTTGTAGGGCAATTGCACATTTAGAGCGCTCTATTGGGGTTAATCGATCCGCGTTGCACCCAGTATTGATTTCAACCCTTGCTCAGGTGTGTTGATTGTGCAAACTTTTGCAATTAGTGATAAAGGCCCTCGTAATTTTAATCAAGATTATTTTTGCTTGGAGACTATTGCCAATAAGACTCTTGCAGCTGTAGCTGATGGCGTTGGAGGGAATAATGGGGGTGAAATAGCCTCAAAAACAACAATTGATCTCATTATGGATGGCTTCCTTAATAGCAAATCTCTTGAGGCTTCTGCTTATGAAGCCCATGCGTTGTTATTAAAAATGGGCTTGGAATCCCCGACACTTATGGGGATGGCTACAACTTTAACCGCCGTTTCAATTACTGATCAGTTTCTCATGGGCGTACATTGTGGTGACTCACGAGCATATATCTTAAGGGGGAAGGGCATAAAGCAGCTCACTCAAGACCAGACTGAAGTTGCCATGTTGCTTGAGGAAGGATTATTAACCAAAGAAACCGTAGCTGACTATCCTAGAAAAAATGTATTAACCAGCGCAATCGGATACTCTGACTCCCCGCTCGTGCAATCTTTTTCGTTTGATGTTCAGCCTGGCGATAGATTATTGTTGCTGACCGATGGGATTTATACTGCAATAAGCAAGCGTGAAATTTATTCACTCTCTGCCGCCTTTAAAGATTTTGCAAAATGTTGTGATCAAATCCTGCTCAAAGTTAATGAAGCGGGCACAAACGATAATTACACATTAGTTGGAATTGAGTTTTAAAAATACGTGAGCCTCTCTAGAGAACGACCTTTCCATATCCTTAAAGCAAGTCGCTTAGCATACCTTCTTTATTTAACATAATATACAGTCGCGGCGCTGCTCACTGCGATAAGTCCAGCAAGAGCAGGAGAGTGTGTCACTGCAAGTAATGACAAGCCCGTTAAGGTTCCCATCATTGTTAAGTTTGAATATCCCGCCTGCTTAAATCTAGCTGCTTCCATTTCTTCTGCAAACCTTAAAGCTTCATCAATAGACATTTCTGCGCATGTTGCAAGCTTCAGAAAGTTTCTTGCATTAGGTATTGCTCGCCCTGCTTTCCAGTCCGATATATTCTGGACGGTGAAGCCATTGTTTATGGCGAATGCTCGATCACTCTCAATACCTTGCTTGGTTTTTGCAATTTTAACTAGCTCGTATGAGTTCATGGCAGCCTCTGTTCTTTCTTAAAGTCAGTAACTTCATCCCGTCGCATTTCAACGTAATGATCTTTATTGCATTCGACTACACGGTTATTAATTTCATTAACCTCTAAAATTTCCATGCATGTCTTTGAATCTCTTCCAGGCACAAAAAGCTTAATTTTTTCCGCATTGTAGCTATTGACCCGAGACTGCTCCGCTTGCCTTTTCATTTCTGCGGACACATTTGTGCTTTGTTCCATGAATCTATTTATAGCTTCTTCATGCCGTCTATATTTGGGTTCGTTGATTATCAGTATTAAAGCCAGAACTGCTATTGCACCTGCTATCCACTTCATAGCTACTCCCCCTCTTTTTTAAGAATCTTCTTATATAAGAAATTTCTTTACAAGATAAGAATTTTCTTATACATTTGTATGAAATTTCATATCCCCACGTTAAACCGCCGACGAAAGGGGCCTAATTTCAAAAGGGCGGTACCTCATAGGAGCGTTTAAAAATGGCGACACAGTTGAAAGTACAAGTTCTAGGCGTAGGTGAGATTGAAAGCGGCACAGCTCGCAGCGGTGGTGCATGGCACCGTCGAACCCTTCAAATTTGGACTGGCGAAATTGCCGGCAATCATAGCGTTTATGCAGATGAAGACACCCTCAAAGGCTTGATGCCAGGTTCTTACATGGTGGATGTCAGCCCCCGCGCAGGTGATCGCGGTCGCGTTGAGTTTGTGATTACAGGCATTACGCCTGCAACCCCAGCACAGGAAGTGCGCAAGCAATCGTAGAAAAAACAAAAGGCCAATGAGTTCGCACCTCACTGGCCTTTCTAATCTCAACGTTTAGTTAGGAAACGCTGAAACATGCAAGATATTTTACACGGTAATTTAACTTATGAATACAACGCCTTACCGGATTATCAAGTAACTATCCGGGAATTTAAATCAGGGCTTGTTGAAATTGTGCAAAGGCTAGTTAATCCCATGGATGAACTGAGAAAAAGCCGCTCCCTTGGACTTAGGGGGCCTTCAGTCCCCAAGACTGACGAGGAAATAGAAGCCGCTAAGGAAGAGAACCTTAGAAGGGCAGAGCGCCGCGCACGCCAGCAAGTCAGCTTCCGTATTCGCACCATTGGTGCCGATCATCTGCTAACCCTTGTCTACCGCGAAAACATGCAGGATTCGGACAAGTTAAACCGTGATTTCACTAGATTTATCCGTCTGGTGCGTGAGCGTTACCCCGATTGGCAATATGTCGCAGTGAAAGAGTATCAAGAGCGGGGCGCTCTTCATATGCATGTGGCTTGTGTTGGTAAACAAGACCTCGCCCATATTCGCTCATGCTGGTATGTCGCCATTGGTGGCAATGCCACGGACACAGGCGAAAACACAAAAGGGCAGGTTGATCTTCAATACCGTAAAAAGCGCTTTTCTGGCGCTTCACCTGTCTATCGCGCTCAAGAGCTATCCAACTATCTCACCAAGTACATCAGTAAGACCTTTGAGCATGATCGTGAGCTTGGCGAGCGTCGATATAAATGCAGCCGGGGCATAGATAAGCCAAAAGTTACACGGTTTTTCTTCGGTGCCTTTTCTGCCACTGATTCAGATTCCCAATTTGGCGCGGCTGCTGCCATGACGACCCAATTGGCTTATCAGCGTGGCATTCGAGACATATCGATCTGGAATAAGGGCATGGATTTGCTCGTAATACGGGGCATTCAAGAGGTTTGATATGCGGCTGATCCGATCTTTTGCTTTTTTCACCATCGGCCTGATTTTTGGAGCGGCTTTTACATTTGCTTGGGGTATGGCAGATGCCAACGCCGCCGAGTGCCTAACAGATATCGGGGCAGGGCAGTATCAAGTAACCAGCCCGCAACCTACGGACATAACAAGCTGTGTTTACGTCATCGCACAGCCTCAAGAATTGACCTCGGGCGCATGGTCCCTGACGGTCGAACAGGGTCAACAGATAGCGGCTGGCATAGCGCTACTGTGGGCAATTGGCGCGGTATTCCGGGCCGTTATCTCTCAACTTAAAAGTAAAGGAAATTCAAATGAAGCTGATCAATAACATGTACGTTCGTGCAACTGGCTTGGCTCTGGGTGTTGTAGCCACTTCCTCGCAAGCTGCTATCGATGTAACTGCTGCAACTACCGCTCTGGGCGATGGTGTGGCAGCTGTAACTGCCATTGGTGGCGCTATCTTGGCTGTATGGGGTGTCAAGAAAGTGTTCTCCATGGTGCACGGCGGTTAATTGCACGATTGAGACCAATCGGCCCGGAGCTTCTAAGCCCTCCGGGCCTTTTTTCTTAAAGGGGTAGGGGATATGGATGGATGGTTGGTAATGCTTGGTTTACTGGGGGCACTATGGCTCATTTTCTCCGCCTAATTCTGGCTCTTTTCCTGCTGTTTTCTGCGGCTGTCTATGCCGACACGATCCCCGCGCAAGTGCGCTACAAAATATCGACCAGCTCAAATTCCGAAGCTTACTTTACGGATATGCAAGCCGGCTGCGTCCAGTTCGGTCAATGGCATGGTGCGCTTTACGGTTGGGGTTATTCCAGCACATCAAGTTGTACGCTTGCTAGCTCAACTGTCCAGACGATTTACCTTAGCGGTAATGGCACTGCCCGTGGTGCTTTCAATATCGGTAATCGTGAGTATTACTGCCCTGCTGGCGGCACGCTGAATTCTTCCGCTACACCTCCCACTTGTACAGTCGCTGCTTGCCCTTCGGGTCAAGTTCGCCTCCCTGACGGCTCCTGCGGTGCTGCATGTCAGTCGGGCTATGTTTCCGGCGTCACTGGCTCTAAATACTTCGGCTCGGATGGCTCGTCCGATTGCCTCAATAATTGCACCTATTCCATCTCTGTTGATATGTGCGTCAAGCTGACAAACGGGCAGGGCGCTTGCGTGGGGCAATATGGCAGCGGAACAGGCGTAAATTGCTCGGCCCCCACAAATAACAGCGCCCCTACGCCTGAGGCTAACTGCATGTCCCAGGGCAAAAGCTATATCAGTGTGGGTGGCGTAACCTCGTGCGTTTCGGCTGGCTCCCAAGGCTCGCAACCTGTCACCACCAAAAACAATTCCTCTTCCAGCTCGAATAGCTCGACCAAGGATGCCAACGGCAACCCGACCGGGAGTAGCTCCAGCAATACCACTTCCAATTCAAGCGCCACTTTCAACGGTGATGGCACCGTGGTTGTCGTCACCACGACAGAAAAGACCAATGAAGACGGCACCAAGGAAACGAAGACCGAAACGAAAACAGTCAGCCAGACCAGCTATTGCGCTGAGAATCCCACGGCTGCGCAGTGCAAGGCGGCCACTGATTCCGATATCTCTGGCGCATGCGATGCTGTCGCGTGCAAGGGCGATGCGATCCAGTGCGCCATGGCCAAGGAACAAGCCCGGCGTAACTGCGAGTGGTTTAAGGAAAATGCCACGGCCAAAGCCCTTGGTGAGGCAATGACAAATGGTACGGATACCACCCCTAATCCTGCCGACAGCTCGAACCGTGAACACGTTAACGTCCAGTCCAGCTTGGACAATTCCAGCCCTATTTCGGCGAGCTGCTTTACTGATTTGACTGTCACCTTGATGGGGCAGAGCGCCACGCTTCCCCTGTCTGACTGGTGCCCGTTCTTTGAGGCGCTTGGTTATATCTTCTTGGCCCTGTCGTATATGGCCGCCCTTCGTATCGTTGCCGGAGTCATCGTCTAATGCCTGCCTTTATCTCGATGTTGTGGGGCGCTCTTGCCCTGTCCATAAAGTCCCTTGTTGGCCGTGTGTTGGTTGCCTTGGGTATCTCGTTTATCACGTATCAGGGCATTGATCTGCTCATTGCGTCGATCAAGTCTGACGCGCTGGCCATGCTAACCAGTGTCCCGCCTCAACTGATCGGTGCGGTCGGTATGCTGCGGCTCGGTGAATCGCTATCCGTGATCGCCTCGGCCGTGGTGGCTAAGTACGCAATCATGGGCTTGCAGGGTGGCAGTATTACGAAGATGGTGACGAAATGATTCATCTGATTACAGGCTTGCCCGGCTCTGGAAAGAGCCTGTATACCCTTAAGAAGGTCAAGGACCGGGCGGACAAGGAACAGCGCCCGGTGTTCTATCATGGCATCCCTGAATTAACGCTCGATTGGCAGTTGATGGAATCGGCCGATAAATGGGTTGAGTGCCCCAAGGGTGCCATTATCGTGATTGATGAATGTCAGTCTACGTTTCGGCCGCGTGCTGTAGGTTCTCAAGTGCCATTACACGTTAGCCAGCTTGAAACACATCGCCACGATGGGCATGACCTGTATTTGATCACCCAGCACCCTATGCTGGTCGATTCCAACTTGCGACGCCTGGTCAATTATCACTATCACGTTGAGCGGTTCTTCGGCTTTGCCAAGTCGAAAATTCACGAGTTCCACAAGGTCCGGGAGAACGTCGACAAGTCCACCAAAAATAGCATAGAGACCCATTTCGTTTACCCCAAGGAAGTCTACGGTTGGTATAAGTCCGCCGATATGCACACCGTCAAAAAGCGTATCCCTATGCGCTTAGTGTTGATGGTCGTCCTGCCGTTACTTGTCATTGCACTCCTTTACTACGGTTACACCGTGCTGCACGGCGGCGTGCAAGGGCATGTTCTGGAAAACAACAAGGATCTGTTGCCGATGGAGCAGGGCGGGGCGCCCTTCCCTGATTCGCATGGCTTCCGATCGGAAAAGTCCGTTTATACATGGGGTGAATCCCAGCGGCCAAGGGTGCCTGATCTGCCGTTCACTGCTCCTAAGTATGACGACATCACCAAGCCCGTCATGGCCCCCAGAATCGCCGCTGCCGTGTTAATTCGGGGTAGGTGTACCGCGTACACTCAACAGGGCACAAAAATCACCATGGATGAGGCTGTTTGTCTTCAGTTTGTCGAAAACGGAATGTTTCAGGATTTCGATGATGGCTCGTCTAAGTACGCTAAAGACCAATACACCCTCAACAAACGTGAGCAGGATCAGAACGCACTGAGCGACGCGCAGCGCCCGCAGGGTGAGACGGTAGGGCCCGCGGCGGTAGCCGTGATTCCTAATCCTGCACAGGATCAGGAATCAGCCCGTAGCCCGTCGAATCGAGTGCGTGAATCGCAATCTCAAAACCGCTACCCGAATCAACCCCAGCCATACGCTACGGGTAGTTGATCATGCTGGGATGGTTACTCACAGCGCCGAAAGGCGCTTTTTTTTGGGTGTCTGGATGGCGTCTTCGTGACGAGACGGTAGTCCGGCGCGAAGCGCCGTCTAGATTTATATTACGGACACAATACAACCAGCGTGAGCTTTTCCTATTCGGAATCCCTGCGGCCAAGGACACAATAAAAAGAAAAGGGCGTAGATAGTGCAGGGATTTCATCATCGCGGAGAGTATGACCCGCCAGAGTGGGCAAACAATCTAAAAAACTATTATTGGCATATTCGCGTTGAAGGACGTGATAAAGCTAAACGGCGTAAATACTATCGCAAAATTCGTATGGAAAAATTGAGGCTCGTTGAAGCCGGCCTATCGGAGAACCTTGTAAATGCTGCATGTCGTTATTTGGTAAGTTTGAATACCACTTCACGGAAAAGGCTTGCTGAAATTTTAGATTCCCCGGTCGTCCAATTGTCTTTACCATTTATGTGAAATGGTTATTGACTAGGGAGATTAAGAGGCTAATACTTAAAATGTAAATTCACAATAAAAACAAAACATAATAACTATCTTTACTATGGGATTTCTTATGAATTGTTATCACGTTCGGTGTGCTACAAAAAAAGGGACGGGGAACTTTAAAAATGTTACTCACCTTGGGGGAATAGATGGCAATGGTGAAAAATGGTATGAGCCTGTAGCCGTAGTAATCCGCTCTATTAGCAAGGGGCACGTTTTCTATATAACTGAGGATGGCAGAAGAAAGATTCTTAAAGTAATACATGATGCTGAAATGCATCCTTATCTCATGGTCTTTGCTGACGGTTTGTTAATGGATAGTTTGTCAGTGTTAGAGGAGTGCGAAATCAATGAATCGTAACCGGAATAAGGACTATCCTTCAAAAAAGCAAAATCTAGAACACAGACTACTAATCGCCTTAATTCTAGTTTTTATCATTTCGTTCGTTTTATTTGTACTATCGGTAATATTCATTATCAACCCCGAGTGGGTGTATCAGTTATTACATAGTTAAGTGAGCCTCATATTCTTCATCGTTTGCCGCCTCCGGCATCTCCTGACTTGATTTAACATAATATACATTATACGCATCAATCGTATATTTAGACATGTTGCGTTGATGCCTAAGATTTACTATTTATCGGCGCAACGACTCCAGCATAAAACGTAGATATGCTTGTTGCATAATCTTTGGAATTTACACATATGAAATACAATATTTATTGTACTTATATATATAAATCAATAACTTGTTGAGGTATTGGATATTTCGTGTAAATATTTGATTATGTAATTCTCCGGAGAGACAATTGCTTAAGCGTCTCGATCATCCAGATATACCCTTACAGGTTCATGGTCCGATACTAGTCGATCCGATGGGGCTCCCTAGATATTGGGCAACTATCTGGTCTGTATTTAGTCCAGTTGATCTGGCTAACACCACGCGAGAAAAACATATGCGGTATATCGAGGCTCTGTACAGCTTCGCTGATTCGCTCAAGGGATGTGGTTTATTGGATGCAGCTATTGCTGAGGTGGATCTCTCATTCATTGGAGAAATACTAGAGGCCTACTTTATATCCATCCAAAACCAGCCTTTAGTTAATGGTAGTGATCAGGCTAAGTGGCATACCGCTTTTGAGTTTCTCAGGGTAACTTTATTGAGGCTCAGCAAGAGCAATAGCTCACTCGATGAACTTCGTGAGTTAGAGACAAGACTGAATCGGCTGAATTTACTTTACCAACAACTAAGAATTAAAAGGCAAATTAGGCCAGATCCAATAAGGTCGCTCCCGGCAAGTGTAGTAGAAGCTCTTTATTTGATGCTGGATCCTGCATCCTCCACCAATCCCTTTAGAAACGACCGGACGAAATGGCAAGTCTTTGTAATATTTATTGTGCTGCTTCATCAGGGGCTGCGTCGAGGAGAATTGCTTTCACTTCCTATTGATGTGGTAAAGGGTGGGTATGACAAAGATTTCGGCTCTACTCGTTATTGGCTTTCTGTACAAAAAAATCCTTATGCCGACGAAATTCACGACACACGCTATAACAAACCAAGCATCAAAACTGTAGATTCAATACGTCAAATACCGGTCAGTGAGTTAACGGCCAACATACTTCAGGAGTACATCGAGAATTATCGGGGGAAACCAGAGCATCCTTTTTTGATTAATTCTCAACACAACACTCCCCTATCCACTGAGTCGATTACTCTCCTCTTTAAAAAAATCTCACAATTTCTGCCAGTGAATGCTCTGCGTGATTTGGAACTTAGAACGGGCAAAACATCAATTACTGCCCACGACCTTCGGCATACCTGTGCAGTTATTCGGCTAAACCAGCTACTCCAATTAGGCGACTCTATGGATGTGGCGCTACAAAAGATGCGTTCATTTTTCGGATGGTCTAGATCATCAGATATGCCTCGAAAGTATGCGAAAGCAGTCTTTGAGGATCGACTCGCCAGTGTATGGAACAACGTTTTTGATGATCGAATTGCACTATTAAGAGCTATACCAAGGAGCTAAAAATGAGGTCTTGGTCACAGCAAGGGTTGCTTCCTTTTACAGGCAAAAAGCTCCGTTTCAATTTGCCTGACCTTCCGTCGGTGATCAGGTATTACGATGACTTCAACGATTGCTATCGTTCCATTACGGATCCAAAAAATTCGGATTTATGGGATATTTCAGTGGGAGGCTCAAAGGTCTCGCTCAATTTTAATTTGCATGATCCAGGATTGATCCCTCTATTAAAGTTCTGGGCATCTTTTCTCTTGCAGACGTTGGCCCCTGCAACAGCCACTATTCGCTTTTCAAGCCTACAACGCATTCCTTCTGAGGAGCTATGGCTCCTGACGGAAACTCCTCCAACCGCATTGCGTCAGTATTGGCAAATATTGTTAGCAAAAGAATACACAACACTTCAGCTAAGTGCCCTGAAGAGTATTCTTCATTTTTTATGTTGGTCTAATTTATCCCATTGGTCAGCTGATTATTTAGCATCCCTTTCTAACCTTCCCATCCGTGCACAAGATAAATATGCGAGTGTAAGAACAGGTGATGTTTTTCTTGGTTTAGATGAGGAAGCCGTTTTGATCGCATATTTTGATGAGCTTGCTCATCTGATTCATGAAAATACCGATTCACTTTCTGACCAGAAACTAAGGGATGTAACTATCCTGATCAGCTCTTTTCAATTTGGTTTAAGGCCTTTGCAAATTGCAATGCTGCGTATGGAGGATATACGTATTTGGAAAGACGATACCGATAAGCCTCCCACGGTTCACTTGAATTTCCGGATGATTAAACAGCGTATAAAAAAGACTACTTTTTATTTATCACGAAGAGTGAAAAACGAATGGGCTGGTCTTTTCGCTGAGCTATACAGGAGAGCAAAAAACCAAGGATTGGATGGTTCAAAAAGATTTTTTCAGGTAGAAAGCGCTGGCCAAACTGCAAGGATCATTACCAAGCTTACTGGCGAACTCTTACCTGAAAGCAGAAGTGCAACTGAACTTCGCCATACTGCTGCGCAACGCTTGGCAGATGCGGGAGCAAGTCAAGAAGAGCTTGCTGAATTCCTAGGGCACAGTGATCTAGATACAGCCTTGGTCTATTTCCAGACTTCCCCGAATCAGGCTGAACTCCTTAATCATGCTCTCGGCGTTTCGAAGATTTATCAACAAGTCGCAAAAATTGGGCGTGAGCGTTTTATAAGTTTTGAGGAGCTTGCTGCGCTTAAAGATGACCAACAAATCGGGGGGGCGCCACATGGGGTAGCTATATCAGGCATAGGTGGATGCACAAGCGGCCAACCTGCTTGTGCATTTAACCCAGTCATGGCTTGTTACGGATGCAAGAAGTTTATGCCTTTACAAGATAGTGCGGTGCATAAGACAGTTTTGAAAGAATTTAGAGGGGTTGTGTCTTTCTTTGCGGAGTCGAGCCGCGGGGATTCTAATTCCCCAGCTTTTCTTCAGTTGCAAAAAACCATTGCAAATGTTCAGTCAATAATCACCGAAATTGAGAGCGGCCATGGCGAATGAACATTACAAAGCATTCATTGCCTTTGGTCGTACCTTGGCAAGTAATCATGCAGTCCCATGGGATTTACCACTCAACTCCGATGGGACCGTAGCCAAAGAGTGTGCCTGGAATTTAACAGCTATGGCTGAGGACTCCCCTCCCCCGGTGCATTGGATTAGAGATTTTGGAAGTGATGTTAATACTCTGCAAGAGTTGAATTCAAGACGAGCCAATCTCGAACTGCCGGCTTTAGAAAAAGCGCCGCTTACCAGTTCATGGCAAGACCTTATAAAGAGCGCAATTCTGGAGCAGTTATTTTCTCATCGTAATACCACAGCTCATGTGATCAATAGTATTGCCAGGCCACTTCGGGTGATTGCTACCTGTATCTCTCGGGAACCATGGGAGTTATTAGCTGAAGATATTCTTGTGGCCTACGATGTAGCTAAAGCGTTCCAACCTTCAGGCCAGCTAGCAGACACCATTCTTGGGGTAGTTAAAAATGTGATCGATACTAACCATATTGCTAACTGTGGACCGATCTACCCTGCTTTGGAATTGCCTCGTAACAATAATAGAAATAAGCGGGCAAAGTTTACTAAGTCTACAGAAGAGCTTCGCAAGGATTTAACTGAAAGGAAAAGCGCAGAGAAGCTTCCTGAAAAGAGAGCATTTTGGGAGCTGGTTCGAATTGTCTTCACAGAGCAACCCAAAAGCTTTTTGGACATGTTGCGATTTGCTCAAATTAAAGTATTACTTCTTTGTGGCCTTCGTGCTGGCGAGGTTTGTCTTTTGCCAGCAGATTGGAAAAGATTTCGTGATTATTACGATGCATCTGGCCGCCCAGCTGGAGAGTTTGGAGGGTATTCTCAAGCCTTAATGCTCCGTCATTTTGCAGAAAAACAGCAAAGCCCTAATTCGGACAGCATTGTTCTTTTTGAAACAGCGCAGTACATACCGCCAATGTTTAAGGAGATCTTGACTGAAACGCTCGATCAAGTAGTAAGTGCCACGCGACCTCTAAGGAATACCTTACGTCGTCAGGTTGAGGAAAAGCGAATATTGCCATGGTTCCATAAAGAAGAGCTTATATCTGCAGTTGAGCTATATCCCTATCTTACCGGCAACCCTGTGCTTGCAAATTTGTCAGCTGAGCAATTACAAATCTATTCTTCCCGCTACCGCAAGTCTTTTGACTCGAGTGTGTTTGATGAAATGCGTGAGTCGCAATTTCATATTTCCGGCAGCGTTCAATTTAACCAGGCTTTTTATATGTACTTCAATCGCCTGAAAGGAGGAGTTACTTTCAGGCGGGCAAATGGAACCGTGTGGAGCGATCCTAGATATGACTGGGGCCATGTGTTCCTTAGGGTTGATGAAGTTGAAGCATATTTGGAAAGTAAATTATCAACAAAATTGTCTGATACCAGTTCTCTAAGATTAGCCGATGGTGTTCTTCCCGCATGGGATTTAATGTTCTTAATGCCTAAGCGCGCGCTTGCTGAAGGCCGTAACGATGGAATGTGTGATGTGAAGCGCTACTATTCAGTAGGTAGATTCGATGCATCCATGTTGCAACATTCACTTTCCGCTTCACATGTTTCCATATCAACTTTATTTGAGAACTATGGGCTTAATGATAACGACCGGCAGTTGAAACTTAATCCACACTCCTTGAGGCATCTACAAAACTCTGAGCTCTTCCGGCTTGGTCTAGCAGATTCAGCAATAACCAAACAGTTCAATCGAAAGAGTGTTACACAGAGCTATGAATATGACCATAGATCCCTTGCCGAAGAGTTGGACCAGATACATCTTCAGCCGGAGGTAGAGATCTCGCTGGGAGAAAAAGCCTCAACCGTAGCTCGATTAATAAAGTCTGGACGTGCTAATGGTCCTATCGTTCAACACTTCCGAAAAATTCAGCGAGAAGATGGTGAAGAAGCTGCTTTCGAATATTTGAAGGTCGAAGCTGATGGGTTCCATTCAACACCTTATGGGCATTGCATCAATAGTTTCACTGTTGACCCTTGCCCCAAACATTTAGAATGCTTTGCGGGATGCCGACACCTCACCGCAACAAACCTCCCTGAAAATTTGAGCAATCTCCTCGAGCTTGAGCGTAGATTTGAAATTGCTTTGACTGAAGCCCAGGCTAGGCCTGTAAATACCATAGGCAGGTCGAATCAAATTCAACATGCCACGATCAGATTAGAGAGCATACGTAAATTGTTGAAGACCCCTACTGGTGCTCAAGTCTTCCCAGAAGGCTTGGATTTATCTAGGCGGCAAGGGGGCTCTAGGACAGTACTCGATGACTAACCAGCCAGTTGACCAACCTCTATCTATTAATGGGGAAATGGAGAGAGTGCTGCAGGAGATGCTGGAGAACGATGAAAACATCACTGCAAGAGGAGTGGTCAATAAACTTGAGTGTTTAAAGGCCGCTTCGTCAATTACCCGCAATCCCCATAGAGTGGCTTTGCTAAAAGTATTCCAGGAAAGGCAAAAAGAGTTTAGAAAGTGGCAAACTCGCGCAGGTAAGACGTCAAAAGAAAATGTCGCCCAAGCTCTAGCGATTCGAGAACTGAAGATAGCCGAATTGCAACGTCAGGTTGAGTTATTGACCGCCTCTCATATAGCCATGATTCGCGTTGTCGGAGAGTTGGGAGGATATGCCAAATGGGCCAAATTTTTCGAGACCTATCAATCGATCCAAGATGCTTTGCTCTCGATGAAGGCCATTCCCTCCTCTAATTCTAATAATTCAGATGATTGATCAACTTGAGCTTATTACGCACTTCTTATCGCTTCAGTTTCGATTCTAATTATTTCAATCAGCTTTTCTATATCTCGTACTTCCTCGACATTTGCATATGCCTGGAGTAAGAGCGTGAGGGGATGGACGTTCAGCGTCTTGGCCAAGTCATCTACTTTTTCAATCGTCGGTGATTTAAGCCCCCGCTCCAGAATACTTAGATAGGTTCTGCTTGAGATATCGGAGAAGTCTTCTTGCGTTAATCCCCTTTTCCTTCTTATTGTTTGTAGCGCTTTTCCGAATGCTCGCTTAATTTCCATATGACTTCCTTTATAAAGAAGTCATATCTAGCCAATTTGAATACTATAGGACTACAATCTATAGTATTCATTTGATATTGCATACTCCTTAGACATGTTTGAGACTGTAAGTCACAGCGAGATTCCTTTACCAAAAGAGCTTGCACCTAATGGCGAAAAGCTTTGGAGCTACATCCATGTGCAGCTCCATATTCCATGGTTCTATGCTGAGACTGCACATCTTGCTGAGGACTTCGAGTCTCACTCAATGTTTATCCTAAGCTCTGTAGCTCAACTGCAGCACTTGGCTAATAATCCGGAAGTAAAGCTAACGGCAGTCCATGTTTCGACGCCTAAAAACTTGAATAACGACGACTGCTGGAGAATGTATCGTTTGAAAAGAATCATGCGAGGCCGCAGGAAACGGCACCAAAGTGAATCGTGGACGATGATCTTCGAGATCTATGGCGAGGGGGGAATGATTTATGACCCTCCCTTGGGCTTAGCAGAAAAATTAAAGGAAATTGAAATATTGTTGGAATTCTGAGTACGTCAATGCCGCGACCCAACAAAATCCTTTGTTACATCTTGTATTGATACTGCTCTATATCTAACCGAACAAGCCCCACAAAGTGCTCTCATTTCAAACTGAAACATGTCTCCAGGTGGCCCCACAAGCTCATATAGCCTACCGCTAGCTGTACGGCCTATCTTCGATTCAGAATGCCATTCGGCAATTGGTGTGGATATTCTTCCTCGCCCATCGATAAAACCGATGAAATGATAGGTAATCCCTTTCAAGGATTGAATCTCTTGGATTGCCCAGCTTTCAAGTTTAGCCTCTGGGGTCACATCTACTTTATCGGCAGGAGATAGAAGAACGATCATAATTTCAAGTCCGCCTTTTACATTTTGATATATCTTAATTACTGAAGTCAGAGGCTACTTTCTTGCTTGGAGGCTCTCTTTGCCTGCCAAAACCTCATTATCGACTCATCCAGTCTTAGTCCCACAAAAACAATCTTAACTCCGCTTGCAGGATCGTAGTCTCGATATGATCGGGACTTCCATAACTTTATCTTATAAACAAGGCGTCGGTTGAGGACGGACAATGTCCTAGTAAGCCAATCCGGGGAAGCCAGCAAAATTTCACCATCATCATGATGGCGAGAGCGACTGTCATTGGGATCGGGCTTCCAATTGCCCCAAACTTGGCTCTTCAACGCGAGATTTCCATTGGCTGTACGCCACTCACTTCGAGATGGCTCATTTATCAATCCCAGTTGAGTTGTGAGGTCAATTCCAAGACGAGGTCGCCCGGCTGCTCCTACCGCCGCGTTTTCGTCACCTTCGTCAATACCAAGCCTGTGGATTTCGGGCGCCCAAACTAATGGCGAGAAAGGATTTTTCTGATAATCGCGAGGCTCGTAATACCCCTCATCCCAGAACTCCGGCAACCACAAATCATGACTGTGTTGCTTGGCTAATTTAATGCACCGGCCGATAGCACCCTTTCGCTCCGTTAGTGCTGATGTAATGCTTACTGTCACGCCATCTGGCGATGACCAACGCCCATATAGAGGAAGCAGAGAGTCGGAAGCTACATCCACGAATCCTAATTTCTGTAGTACTATTTGCTGATTCTGCAGAATTTCTTGATGCCCTAACCTTTCGCCTAGCAGAACTTCTTTTGCCTGCTGAGGAACAGGGTCCTTCCAATCCGCCAGCCAAGATCCGTCATCGAATGTGACGTCGTAACGATCGCGCCATTCCATCCATGGTGAGCTATTCTCAGACTCATAACTACCAACAGCCACAGGCAATAACTTTGAAAGGGTAGTAGCAGCATTAAGTAACGCGTGTTTTTGTATATGCTCTCGGTAGAGCTCGTATCGATCACTGTGATTCCAGCGATACCGCTCGACCCCTGAAAAATAATCCATCGACGTAGCCTCTGGCCATCGGAGCGTTATCTCAGCAGCAATGACATCCTCGATCATTGTTTGTGTGACATTGAAGAGATGAGCCAACCTACTAACCTCATTTTTCGTAAACTCATAATCAAACCCAAAGCCTGATGTCGATCTCGCAGTACGGGGGTAAATATCACTTATTACAAAACCACAAGGCGGCTGATTTATTTCATTAAGTAACGCCTCCAAGTCTGTGTTGTCCTCTTTGCTGCTACCAATGTGTCCAAGACACCTGGCTATATGAACCTTGTTTATAACGTGCAGGTCGGCCCGATGGGCAAGATCCAGTAACTCGGACCAAAGTGGTCTGATAAGTTGTCCATGGTGCAAAGCAGTTCGTGCCAACCCCATTAGTAACCACTGTTGGGAGTTTTGGAACGAAAGCTTGTGATCGGCAGATGCTAGGATTGGTACTTCTCTTTGATCGAAGCGGTCAATAAGTAGGTTGAGGGTATCGCCAAGCTCCAACTCGACTAGTGTGCTCAGCCCCTTCGCAACCGTCCAACGAATATAGGAATCCTCCTCACCTAGAAGGTGCCAAATGACGTCAGCGAAGAGCTCTGATTCATCCCTGACTGTTTGCTCAAGGCGGAATGGGCCTTCCCCAATTTCATCGGCAATGCGAGTTGCTGGTCCAGATAGTAGCGATTCCAGCGCGTCGAGACTGGTTTGACCCGATGCTACCTCACATAATGAGGTAGCTAGTTGCAGCCACTCATCGCCGTCGAGCTCGACCTCATCTGCGGCGACTTTCCTAAGGACGAGCTCCAACACAAAACACTTGTCACGACAGAAGTCTGATAACTTGCGAATGTCGCGTGAAATATTAGAGAAATTACCCTCGAAAAGTTCAGCGCTCTTGCACTCGAACAACCTCTCAACAAGCATTTTTGCATTAGAAACAAGATGCGTGGATGAACCGCTCCATTCCGCACAACACTCAGTTAGTATTTCTAGTGACTGCTTTAGGTATAGTTCGGACGATTCGCAGATCGCGAACAAAAAAGGTAATCGTTTAGGATAGGGGCATGCGGCACGCAACTCAATGATGAAGCGCTGTCGAGTATCGTAAGGAAAATTATCATTTGCATCGATCGCCTGCAGTGCATTATTGATAGCATATGACGATGAGTGATCGCAATTCGAAACCAATGACGTAATGAGGCTGTCGATCTCTTCCTTGCTTGTCTTTGGAGATTGACTGGTTAGAAAGTCCGACGACGAGTTAATGCGATTATTATCATCCTGCTTGCGCTGGGCTTCAGCCTTGAGCCGTTCGATCGACTCTCGCTCTTCGGTGGTAACCACCATTGAATACTGATTAATTGCTTTTAGCAAGCCATCCCAAAGCGACGGCCAAGCATCGAGCGAGTGCTCTTCGCGCAATTTTTTAACGATTGCAACAAATATTCGTCGCTGATCAGCAGGCTCAGACAATTCCAGCAGGTCCGCAAGCCCTTCTCCGATACCCCAGTCCCACCACCCCTGATCTTCACAGATCATAAGGAAAAAAGCAGCACGGCGCGGATCGAGATTTCCATTCTTAGCCAGAAAGCAAGCAAGCTGAGGTAATCCATAAGACAAGCTCGCTACGTCTTGGTCGTACCAACGCACAAGCTTAGCAATCGCAGGCAGGCCGATAGACTTGGCTGCGGCCCGTGCAAATAGCGTCCATCCGAACTTACTTGGCTCATTCTGCACAATGGTCTGGCAAAGATTCATTAATCTCTGGGACAATGAAGGCTTTAGTAAGCCGCCCTGCTGAACACTCGCAAAATGAAGCAGAGAGTAAATCTGCTCATAGCTTTCCCCTCCCATCTGGTCTAACTGGGCCAGGCCTTGCCTGTAATATTCACGAGCTTCGTCGATGCTCATGGCCACAAGGGCAGCGGCGAGCTCCATGTAATACTCGCCGCGCGACCCAATGTTGTCATCCAAGTGGATTTGTTTGGCGATCTCCTGCGCAAATTCACCCGCAAGGGCATGAAGAAGTGGCCTTTGAGCAAGCTGACCTAACACATAGATTTTTTGCTGGACGGAGAACTGATTTGAAGAAATCAGACTGATCAAAGTCTTGGCTTGGTCGACCGATATTAAGGGCGCATGGGTCAGCAAGATGCGAACACAGCCAACCCCAATAGTGCGGACAAGTAAATCACATGCACGCTCCTCCCTCCAGTGCATGCTTTCTCGCAAATACTTGCTCCATACATTTAAGAAGTCGCTAACGCTTTCATTTGCAATGCCTATGCCCGACAGAACAGAGCATTCGATCGGCCGCATCAACTCGAGAGTCAGTTCAATTCCTTTGCCGATTTCCTCACGGTCTCTTTCACTAAATCTTGCCCGAACTTGCTTCTTGCTGCCTTTTTTAGCAGGGCCGAGGGGAGCGGGCTCACGAAGCTCCTTAAGAAATGCTACTAACTCTGCCTGAGTAGAAACAGTCTTTGCCTTTCTAGTAACTTTTACTTCTCTAGGAAGCAGGTCATGGTAAGTGACAGATCGCCCAGCGGACCAGGCTCGAACACATGTATGGAAGATTGGAGCCCAAGCACTCGAATTACCGTAACGTTCGCCGTAGTTATAGGCCGATGGACGGATACGTGGCCCATAATCAATGACTGCTGCGGCTGCAGCGCGTGAGCTATTAAAAAGCGTTGTCAAGGCTGCCTGCGCTATGTCGCCGCTGATTCCCTGTTCGAGATCAGTTGAGTAACTGCCCTTCTCGTCATCTGCATCATAGGACTGGGCAAGTGTTCTAATTGACTTCGCGAGCACCTTCGCCTGTTTTTTACTCAAATAGCGAGGTCGAGTGAGAAGCCGCAGCTTAAGTGCCTTCGCTGAACATTGTTCGCTTTCGGAAAAAGACACGAAATCTTCCAGTATCGTTGTACCGTTTGTTGTGTCGAACAATTCTAATAGCTGCAAAAGTTTGTCACTGGCGGATAGTGAGAATTGATCATTCCAGCGAGCGAGGTTGCGATCAACAATGTCGAATTCGCCTCTGGTAACATGTTGGAATAGTATGGCCGCAAAATCGTCAATTTCTGGACCAGCCCGGTCGTGTTTCATCTCGTCACTCGGCTGAGTGATTTGCCAGTTGATCCATCGAATGGTGCTCTCGCAGTGGATTTGCGCTTCTTCAGAGTTCAATGCAAATTGATGCGCGATTGTCAGTCGTGCATTCCTAGCCCCGCGCCATCCCGAACGATCCGCGAAAAGACGGCGATAGGAGTCAGCATCACCAAGTACAATTGCAAGAGCTGGCGAGCTACGAATGAACTCGTCACCTCGCATATTGGCCGTTGTTACTTGGGCCAGTCGCATGCTGAGGCCAAGCACCCGGTCGAAGTCAATATCTGTTACGGCCAATCGAAAAGCTGCACGAAGTCGTGCGAGCTTTAGCCTACGGCGACCAAACTCTGACTGCACCGTTGTCGGAAAGGTATCTGAATCTGCTAGCGCAAATGCCCGATCGCTATCATTAATGACGACTAGAAAATGCGGCAAAGCTTCAGAGGCATAAGCCGATGTCGCCTGTGCACGCAGAAGGCGGTCAGCAATTGTCTTCTGAGCCTCTGGTTGTTCGGAATATGTCTCCCTGACATAAGTTTCCGTAGGTTCATCTCTGAATATTGCACCATGCGATGTGATTTCGAGCATTGGAGCCAAATCAGTTGCGGCAGTATTCACCTGAGACTCGGACCACCCTAGGGCGTTAGCCAGTTCTCCGAGTGGGATCGGTGGAGGAAGGAGTGACAAAGCGACGAAAAATTCGGTCACATCTGAATCCGCCCATCCAGCAATGTGAAGATCTGCAACAATCTTATTGCAACGTTGGGCGATGATTTCGGGAACTGTGATTGGAGCAGCTGAAATTGTGCCGAGAACATTCGTGTCCCAGGTCTGAACGAGGTAGTCGAGAACACGCGCGTTTCGCCCGGATCGAGTCAGGCCGGTAGTGATTTCCGTCCCCGAAGCATCTGGTTTTCGATTTTTCAGAAATTCGCGGGCCTCCGGATCAGTGAATGGCCCTAACTCAACCTCTTCTACTTTAGTGCTGCCGATGACCTCACCTTTGCGATGCGTACGTGCGGTAAACAGTAACTTCACTCCATCAATCGGATCTTCGTTAATGGCCGAAAGAAGTAGCTTCGGAAATGCATCCTCATGCCGATAGTCAGCTTCGAGCTGGGCATTATCAGCAGCATCAACAATGACTAGCAAGCCCAGCTTGCTCGATTGGGTACGGATCGCCGTCGCTGCTTGAGCAAGCCGTTTGCATGCTGCTTTAATGATCTTGCGACTGTCATCGCTACCTGGCAGCATTGGATCACATAATGTCCGCGAAGCCAGTTCGTTGATAATCTGCACTAGCCCGATTTTAGGCAGGTGACGGGAATGATTCTCCGAACGATAGGAGCCACCTCCGAAGCAGTCAAAAACTACTACCTCAAATTCGTTCGCCATTCTCGTGGCAAGGCTTTGGACAAATACGGTTTTGCCCACCCCACCTTCTGCATGAACGAAAAGGGGTAGATCTAACTCCTTGATAAGATCAACGACCGTCGAAAGTTCAGTTCGCTCAACAACGGCACCCACATCGATGAAGCGGGTATCAGCTGGAAAAAGATCTTCTGGCTCGCAATCAAGTGCATCTAAGACATCCTCGCGGTGGATTAGGTTTTTGCCCTGACCGCTGGGGCCGGCCTTCTTCAGGACGAGGTCCTGCAGTCCATAAAGCCGGAGCTTGGCCTCTGAATCGGTGCCCGCCGACCAGTCGGTAAGTGTTCGCCTGAGCGCATTGTCTAGACCCGAAAGACTCTTCTCTCCGGCTCGAAAAACTATCCTCGAGAAGAGACGGCTTGCGTTGGATAGACCCCGCTTGGAGCACCACTTTTTGAGGTTACGAGCCTGAGTGGCTGCGCCAGGATCTGAAGGTATCGTTCCCTCGATGAGGGACTTGATCGCGTCCCATAGGCTTTCTGTGAATTGAGTGTTCGTGACAAAGATGAACGAGAGCTTTTTGTCGACATCAGCTTCCGAATACTCCCTCTCATAGCCGAGAATCGTGTCTGAGAACTTCTCGATTGTCTTTTTCAGATAAGACGCTGTAACAGTCTCTGCACGAAGCTTGTATTTAAATTGAACGGTTTCGAGCCGCTCGCAGTTCTGAAAACTCTCTCCGAGGCCATAATAAAGGACAAGGTCAGCCACCTCTTCAGCCGCGGCTCCGAGGCTCGCTGTTTCGGTCGATGAAATTCCCTCTACGGCAATCGCAAATAGATTGTCATTGGGAAAGACTAATTGCAGTGCTCGCCTGGCTGCCCACCGCTCATGAAAGGTGTGGCCTGCTCGAGATGCGCGGACTGTATCGATTTCTGCACCGATATTCGACATTATTGTTATTATCCTTTTTTAACAGCAGTTAATCTTTTAATTACACCAATTATATTTGAGCTGATCGCTCAGGCAGCAACGTTACGTTAGACTAAGGCTAAGCAGTTAACAACAAGGATGGTTGGGATGGCATCTGCCAGGCAGGATTTCGAGCGTTTTGTGAGATGGCTTTATCAGCCTGGCAAGCAAGTACCGGAGGATGTTCGACGTCTCGCCAACTTAGCGCTACTCAATTTCGATGAGCTTGCTGGAACATCACGTCAGCGCAACCAGCGATCCGCTTACCTCTCGGGACTGATTCGTCGAGACCTTGCGCACACTGTTGACGCTGCGCCAGAAGCAGCTGCTGAGGCTGAGGCAGGCGCATGGCCATGGACTAGACTTTGCCATCTCACACTAGGTCCGTTTCGGGGCTTTCGGGAACCTGAATCATTTGACCTCCGGAAGCAGATCATCCTTTTCTATGGCCCAAACGGCAGTGGCAAGACAAGCTTGTGCGAAGGATTGGAGTATGCCCTTTTGGGTGACGTCGAAGAGGCGGGAAACAAGCGAATTGTAGCCCGGACTTATCTTGCCAATGTCCACGCCAGACGATTTGATGCACCAATACTGAAAGCAACGGATCAGCAAGGTCGGGAAGTCGACGTCATTGCCAACCCCGACACCTATCGCTTTTGTTTCGTAGAAAAGAATCGGATCGACGCTTTTTCCAGAATTGCCGCCCGCCCCAACGCTGAGCGTGCTGAACTAATCGCCACCCTCTTCGGCATGGATCAGTTCAATGAGTTTGTAAGTCATTTCAATGAGAGCATTGATGGGCAGCTTGTCCTTCTCGGCGAACGGCAACAAACATTAGCAGCGCGTCGAAATGCTTTGGCCGTGGATCGAACAACCGTTGAGGGCGAGGCTGCATCTCAGCAGAGACTGACGGAAGAGGAAGAGGCTCTAGCGAAAGAATACAAGGCCGACACCACTTATGATGAGCTCAAAGCGTTAATTGGTAATGCCGAATCCCCTGGCCGCCTTCAGGAACTTGATCGGATTTTAGAAACAGTGCTGCCGAGTGTTCTTGGCGTAACACGCCAAGGCCTCTTGGATGCTTTTGAAAAAGCATATCAATGCGGAGGGGAGCTCGACACCATCATTGCAGCGTTAAGAGCCCAAAGCGACCAAGTCTCCTTCAAGGCGCTGTATGAGTCAGTCGTCGCGCTAAAGGAGATTGTCGGAGATCGTTGCCCTGCATGCGACACCCCTCTACAAGGCCAGACTCCCGTAGCGACTGATCCATACCAAAAAGCCACTGAAGGATTAAAGCAGCTTGAAGAACTCGGTATTCTTCAAGATCAGCAACAGACCATGCAGACCAAGCTTGAGCAAGCGTCTCGCGAGCTACGTAAGGTGTTCGATTCTGTTGCTGCGTTTATCGTCACTCAACACGAGGAAGAAACGTCAGTTGGCCGATGGATTTTGCAGCTTCCCAGAGAGCCTGCTGGGCGCTGGTGGTCAGACATTTATCCCAAAGTGCGTGCCATTCAAGATGTGCCTTTATTGCTGGATGATATTGTGGCCGTGGTAGATCGCATGTCTGCGCAAGACAATGCCTCAAGGCAGGCCCAGCAGGATCGTCAGCCGCACGTTGCCGAGCGTCGCCGGCTTATTGAATTCCAACTTAAGGTTCAGGCGCAGGATCTCAAGCGCCAGCAGCTAAAAGATAACGTCGAGGCCGCAAACAACCGAATCAAAACATTCGATGAAACAAATGCTGAGCTTATTGCCCAAGCAGAGCAGGAGAAGCTAGACATTGTTCGGGATGCCCCGTTCAAAGCGGCCTATGACCGATTCCTCGAAGAATTGAGGTCCTACAGGGATCAGCTCCCAAGACAGTTGATAGCGGGTCTCAATGACACCGCCAAGGATCTCTATAATTCTTTCAATCGTAATGACCGAGATGAGGACAAACTTTCCACATTGCATCTTCCATTGGGAGGGGACGGAAAAATTGAAATCTGTTTCCAGGGCGCCCCAGATCTTAGGGTCGATGCGCTTCATATTCTCAGCGAAGGTCACATTCGCTGTCTCGGGTTAGCGATTCTTATGGCGAAGGCGAAGAGCATTGGGTCTCCTGTAATTGTCTTCGACGACGCCATCAATGCTATTGACCACGACCATCGAGGCGGTATTCGAGAAACGATCTTTGAGAGTGACCATTTCGCTCGTACCCAATTAATCGTTACCTGCCACAGCAATGAATTCATAAAAGATATTCAGCAACACCTCCCAGCTCAGCGTCGTAGCGAGTGTCAAGTTTATTTGTTCCGCCATCATGATGGCAACTATCAGCCTAGAGTGACCGGAAACATTCCTAGCGCGAACTACATTGCTAAAGCCAGAGCCGCAAGGGAAGCCCTGAACGACAGAGATGCTTTGGCAGCGTCTCGTCAAGCTTTGGAAATGTTGTCTGAGAAGACGTGGCGTTGGCTAGTAAGTCATGATCAAGGTGTCTTGAATCTCATGCTTGCGGGAGTCGGCGCTGAGCCCGCTTTGAGGAATCTCTGTGAAGCGCTTGCCAAGAAGCTTAGAGATGCACAGACCTTCATCCATGGCAATAAGGCACCTCTCCTAATAGCCTATGGTCGTATCCTAGGTATTCCGGCCAATAATCTCATATGGACCTACCTTAACAAAGGCACGCATGAAGAAGCTGAGAGAGATGATTTTGATGGCGAGCTAGTTGAGTTGGTCGTACAAACACTAGAAGAGCTCGATCGCCTTGATCTACGGCTAGGGCGGTAACGGCAGTATACGGCTACCTCGCCAACTCTCTGAATGTCCTTTCAGGTCAGCGAAGCACCGCGGAATTTTTCCATTTATTTTAAGCATAAATCCAAATCTTTGGAGTGATAGATGAAATACCCTATAAGCACGGCAATTGGAGATGCTGGAGAGTTTTTCGCTGCTTATAAGATTGCCCGCGAACTTGGTTGGCCATGTCGCTTATTTGATATTGACATTGGTATCGATGCGCAGGTAGAAATACTCACCGATGAAAGAGAAAGTACGGGGCGTTTTGTAGCATTACAAGTTAAAGCTACGTCAGCTGAAGAGATGGATTGTCGCTATGTCAGTAAGAAGCAACTCAAGTACTGGCTCTCTCTAGAAATTCCTGTGTTTTTAGTGCTTGTTAATCTTCAAAATGAGCAGATGTTTCTGCATCTGATCGAAGCATCTCGAGATTATGAAGTTACAAAAGGAGGTAAACACAAAATCACATTTGACTTGGCATCAGAATTATTCACTAAGGAAAGCGCTTCTGTTTTGACTCAGGCATCAGAACGCCTCGCCATGCTGCACATCGAAGAATATCTGAGAGAAGTAAATGTGGGAATTACACAAATATTACAGGAAATAAAAAACTTTGAAGATGACTCCCCAGATGCTTTCGAACTGATTAATGTCATGGAAAGCCGTCATAATTTATTTAATTTATTGAACCAAGCCGAGGCTGCTGCTGCAGTGACCAAAGTGGGATTTAACGTGATCGGTAACTGTAAGAATGAGCTGCTTTACGCATTGCATGATCTTCAAAGTGTAATGGACGGCATGGAAGCTGATTGGTCGGATATGGCCGACATCTCTGGCTTCTTGCGTGAGCCCTACCCTACCTACCCAATATCGATGAGCCCGTAATGAAGCATATTTAAAAAAGAAGCCGATAGGAATCTATCCCATTCATATGTTGACCCCATGGAGGAGAAGAAAAAATATGCATTCGATTTCATGGCGGCGGCATATTCCCATCCCACTTTCGGGGGCATTTTTCAACATTCAGTGCACTACTTTTTAAGTTGCGTTTTCACAATGTGTACAAGGGGGATTATGGCTGTTAAAACAGTAATTCCCGCAAATAAGATGTCAATCCAAGACAATTGCCAGTCCAAAAGACTGCCTAGGAAAAATTGTCGAATCGTGGCAACACCTAATATCACCGCTATTAAATCAATCCCGGGATTATCTTCTGGTCTATAAATTAAATAGATTGCTGGAGTTACTAACAAAAGCAACAATAAAGCTATGAGACATTTATACCAACCCGAGCGTTTGGCTATAACGGCACATTCATCCTCTTCATATTTGGTTCCCTTATTGTCTTGAAGAGAATCATTCTGTACATAATCATTCCAAGTTTTCGCCTTGGAGACACTCATTACTTTAGTTAAAGTAATCTTTGAAACTACTGCGTCCAAAGGAAACTCTTTAGCAACTTCATCTTTAGAGGACGCCACATTGAGCCTGGGTATAAACCCAATTCTATATTCATCAAAAGGGAAGTAAACCATCGTGCCCCAAGGGTAGAACTCCGCCTCCTTTACTTTTATGATTTTTTTATTATTCCACGATAATGTTACATTAGTAATGTCCAGCTCAATAAACTGTGGGATTAACATCCCACTACTTGGAGATCTTAATGGCTCAAGAGTAATAAAAAAAATCGCTTTTTTCCTTGTTAGTGCTTCATATGCTTTTGGAGTGAGACTAAGCTCCCCGGTTATACTGAATGCATCGAGTTCCTTATTTTTAATTTCTAATGCAAGAGTATTACTCTGGGGATTAGAAAATTTATCATAATTTCCACAACTAGCCCAATTGTCACCCCATAATTTATGAGGCTGTATGAAATAGTCATAGGCAACATATGTCATAGAAAAAATGATCAGAATTAAAAATGTAGGTAGAAAATATTTTCGAATCCCCCACGTGAATTGTCTAAAAAGATGCATAGTTTTGCTTCGACTATTTTATTGAATATCTAATGAAGTCCGTTGAGTTCTTAAAGCGGCCAGCTAATTGGCATGAATTCATTCTCTAGCTTTTCCGCATAAGTTGGCTCATCCTGAGCCGCATGGGTTATTAGGCCAGACAGATGGTTCTTAAAACCAAGCACAGAGATACCCCCCTTTTGAAAATATCATGAAGTAGTTGCTGAGTTGGAAGTTAATTTTTTTTAGAATCAAGGCATTTGCATTATGATTCAAAATAAAGACTAAGCAAATAATATTGGTGGGTGAAATACCAATACTCTACTTGCAAAGAGTGCAACCGAATCGAAGTCTTGCATGCAGGAATGCTACGCTGAAGACAACGATACACTGGAGTTTATTAGCACGATTTTGCTTAGCCATTATTAAACGGCGTTACCGAGCAACATAAGCCTTTGCAGTAGGCTAGTATTAGGCGACTCGAACTGATCACTTTTTAGGGGGTAACATGGGGTTCCAACAGAAAGACTTGAAAATTCTTTGGGGAAAAGCAGCCGGTAGGTGCTCAATGCCAGAGTGCCGGGAACAATTGGTCTCCGATGCCTCTGATGTGGTTCCATCAAAAGCCATTCTGCTTGGTGAGAACTGCCACATTGTTGCGGAGAAATCTAATGGTCCCAGAGGGGAAAGTAGCCTCACGCTAGAAAATCGTAATCGATACCCCAATCTTATCCTTCTTTGCGCCACTCACCACACAGTCATTGATCAAGACCCAACCAGCTGGTCTATCGAGCTGCTGCACCAAATCAAAGCTGATCACGAAGTATGGGTTGAAACCCAGCTTGCTGCGGTCGAAGAAACAGAGGCCACCCGTTACTACTCGGAAATGATAAATCGAGCTACGGAAGAATTGGTCCTAGACCGTTGGACTTGGGTCTGCGATAACGCTTTTCGATGCATCTTAGTGGAAGAGTTCGTCGATGGAATAAACGCTTTTTGCGAGTTCACAAATCGGGCTATATGGCCGAGCGGTTACGATGAGGTTCGAGATGCAATTACTAATCTATCCGATCGTTTATACATATATATGCAACACTTTATGTCCAGAGCTCGCTATGTAGAAGGTACAAATGGAGACACTGGGCATTTCATCGAAGATAAAAGCTGGAAGAAAATTTGGCGGGAGGATTACGATGAGTATGCAGAAAAATCGACAAAATGGCAGAAAAGCTCTGTAGATATGCTGGCAAATATTGTTGTTGCATTGAATGATTTCGCTCATGCAGTTCGTGAATCACTTAAGCCATCGTATTTCCTGTATGAAGGAAAATTTACCCTCATAGATTCCTTGGGAATGTCCACAGACGGATTTACTTCCACCTATTACATACCCGACACCTATATTGAGGTCGAGTAAGTCGTTTAATTAAGTCTCCAGTTGCGTTACGCAACACAGTTCGAGTTACATGTGATAAATCTCATTAAGAGCTGTTGCGCCTAACTGCATAAGGTTGAGCAACATGCTGCATGATTAGCTAAGGACAACGAATAATCTCATCATTTTTCGTTGTAATGCAATAAGCATGTGGTTCATGATGCGCAACGCGATTCCGTAATTACTAAGAATGTGCAGTTAAGTAATAATATGGTTAAACCAAAAGTCAAACGGCGCCCGCCTTAATGGGCTCTTCTTTCCAAGCCCACCTAGGCGCTGCGCCGCATATTGCTTTATGCCTGACTGGCGATGCTGTCGAGTGAGTCCAGTTTCATTTCTTTGCGAATACCCATATCCACTAATGCTGCAGGTGCAAATCTTCTCAGCAGGCTCAAGCGCCGTGCTAACTTTCCGGCGGCATATCGAAGCTTGGGGTTTTTGGCACTGGCCGCTTTCAATACCACTTCGGCGACTACGCCAGGGTCATCCCCAGCAGCTACGGAAATTTTGATCAATTTGGCGAGGGCTTTACGTGCTGTCGCGTATTCCGGCAGCTTGGAGTCTAGTTCCTGGGTGTTGGATTCAAATTGCGTGTTGGTATAGGCAGGCTCTATTACCGAGACTCGGATGCCCTGGGTGCGCAGCTCATGATCGATGGATTCGGAGTAGCCTTCTACCGCGTGCTTGGTGGCGGCATAGGTGGCCATGTAGGGTGCGGGTATCAGGCCCAGGATAGAGCCGATATTGATAATTCTGCCCGCGCCCTGCTTTCTCATATAAGGCAAAACGGCTCGCGTCATGCGGACAAGGCCAAAAAAGTTGGTATCAAATATCCGCTGGGTTTGCTCGATGGAGCTTTCTTCCGCGCCGCCCGGGGCTACGCCGAAGCCTGCGTTATTCACCAACAGATCAATCTGGCCTTCGATATCAATGACTTGCTTTAATGCGGCTGCGACTGAGGCCTCGCTGGTCACATCCAGTGCAATCATCTTGTAGGGTCGATTACTTACCTGATCGGCTTTGCGGCTGGTGCCATAGACCTTGTACCCCGAGTTTGCGAGTAATTCTGCTGTCGCTTCACCAATGCCGGATGAAGCGCCTGTTACGATTGCGACTCTTTTTTTCATATCTGTCTCCTATGTCATTCGATTAAATATATACGCCTTGATATGATGATCGTCATATTAAGGGGCCAAAAAAAATACATGCTTGCTTTACAACCCTATTACTTGATGGCTTTGTAGTGCGATAACGCTGCCTGCCGAAAATCCTGGCTCAGCTCAGGCTCATCAACCGCACGCGCCAACAACAAGGTCCCGACCATGGTGGATATGGCGAGCAGTGCTTTCTCATGAGCATCGGGGCCTGTCAGCCGGCTTTCAACCAGGCTGATCATTTCCTTGATACGGCGCGTAGATGCTTTTCTCACTTCCGGCGCCTGACGTGGCATTTCTGAACCCAGCGCAGCTAAGGCGCAACCCGATTCAATATTGGCCATATGCTCATTGGATAAATAGGCATTCATCAAGGCAAACAGCGCCTGCTCCTGAGGTGCCTCAGCAAATATGCTTTCTGCGATGGCAAGAGTGTCGGCGCCTGCCAGATCCGCCGCCTCTGCCAACATGGCATCGCGAGAGGAAAAATGGGCATAAAAGCCGCCATGCGTAAGGCCTGCCTCTTTCATGATATCGGCTACGCCAGTGCCATCATAACCACTGCGGCGAATGGCGCGGGCCGCCGTTTCTACAATGCGTTTATGCGTTGTTTCTTTGCGATTGATGGGGTTACGTGGTGTGGTTGGTTTCTTCATGATGATCATCATATATGACGACCATCATAATATGCAAGAAAATTATGATCTTCAGCATTGAAAATAATGGCAATGTAGCCAATACCTCCCCCAATGCCATTGCTAAGTCAGGGGCTGCAAAGCATCTCAACGATGTCCTACCCGTCAATGCGGTATTGGCTTATAACGCATCGGCCGTGCGTGGTTTAGCGTGAACCCTTCAGGTAATTACATACGTTGGAGGTCATCATGCTAGGTTCTATTCTTAGTAAAGCCACGTCTGGTCAACATGATCCCGTGGACATGCACATCAAGACCTGTACTGAGGATTGCTTTAACTGCGCGCGCTGGTGTGAGCTTTGCGTGACGGAATGCATACAGATGGATACGCCTGGGATGTCGCACATGACGGCCTTGTGCCGCGATTGTGCCGAAAGCTGTTTCATGGCGATCAAATTCATGTCGCGCAAGTCGCCCTATTTTTTCATGACTTGCCATGTGTGCGCTGAAATCTGCGATGCCTGTGCTGCGGCATGCGAACAACATGCCATCGAGCATTCGGATAACGAGATCTTCCATAATTGCGCTGCTGCATGCCGCCAATGTGCCGAGCGTTGCCTGGAAGCGGATGCGTTGATCAAAAATGCTGTGGAGCACTGATTTTGTGATTTTCATGGGCAAATTTTCAAGCCTGGTTGAGCCTCGTGTATAGGCCAGCGAAAAAAATGCGTTACAGGCGCTTTATGGCGCTTCTGGTCTTGAGCATGGCCGCAATGCCTTGTTTTGCTGCGGCTTTATCCATGCAGGATGAGATGTTCCTGAAAAATGCCGTCAAAGCCAGCGTGATGGAAATGGAGTTTAATCGCCTGGCGGTCGTGCACAGTAAAACGCCGGCGGTAAAGGAATATGCGCAACGTGTGTTGAAAGACCACGAAAAGTGCGGTGACAAGCTGAAGCGCATGGCCCTGAAGCTGGAACTGGAGTTGCAGGAAGAGCCCAGCCTGGTGGAGAAGCTGCGATTGCATCTGATGTCTGCAAAAAATGGCAAACCGTTTGATCTGGCATTCATCGAGGATATTGGCGTGGAGGCGCACCAGGATGAGGTCGAGTTATTCGAAAGGGCGGCTGCCAAGGTGGAAAATCCGGAGCTGAAAGCGTTTGCCACTCAAAACCTGCCCATGCTGAAGCAGCATCTTGAAGCGGGTAAACGGCTGGAAATATCGCTCAAAGAGCCGCCGCAATAATGATTTAAAACATTAACTTTACTAATTATTCAATTGATTATTAATGGTTTATAAAACACAAAAAGGGCCCAAAGCCCCTTTTGTTTTGACGCGCTTTTTGAGGTTAAAGCTCAGCCGTTAACCGAGGTGCCACCGTTGGGGTGTATGACTTGCCCGCTGATATACGAGCTGTCATTAGAGGCTAAGAAGACATAGGCCGGGGCCACTTCACTCGGCTGGCCGGGTCGGCCCATCGGGGTGTCATGTCCAAACTTCTCCACCTTTTCAGCGGAGAAGCTGGCGGGAATCAATGGAGTCCAGATCGGACCGGGGGCCACGGCGTTGACGGTAATCCCCTGCTCGCTCAATTGCTGCGCCAGGGAACGCGTAAAGGCCACGATGGCGCCCTTGGTGGCGGAATAATCCAGCAGTACCGGGTTGCCCTTGTAGGCCGTAACGGAGGCTGTGTTAATAATGCGACCGCCTTTTTTCAAGTGTGGCAGCGCTGCCTGCGTCAAGTAAAACATGCCGAACACATTCACCTTGAACGTCTGCTCCAGCTGCGATGGCGCAATATCCACCAGGCTCTTCTGCTCAAACTGTTGCGCGGCATTGTTGACCACGATATCCAGCTGGCCAAATTTGTTCAGTATCTGGTCCACCACGCTGCGGGAAAAGCTGACCTCGCTGATATCACCCTGGAATACCTCGGCATACGCACCGTAGTCGCTCAGGATATCCAGCGTCTTGTAGGCATCCTCTTCTTCGGCGTCGGTGTAGTAAATGATCGCCACATTGGCGCCCTCTGCGGCGAAATGCACCGCCACTGCGCGCCCTATTCCACTATCCCCTCCGGTAATCAGCGCCACCTTGCCTTTCAGCTTGCCGCTGGCTTTGTATGCGGGGTCGATATACTGGGGACGCGGTTCCATGTCTTCTTCACGGCCCGGCTGCTGGTGTTGCTGCTGCGGAGGTTGCTGCATGTCGCGATGATCGTGCCCGTGAGAGCCCTCTAATACCTGGTTATCTGTTGGCATGGCGAAATCTCCTGCTGAATGAATGAGAATATTCAGCTTAATTCAGACCCGCCATGCTGGCTGTCAGGATGCACGTCAAACCCGTGTAAGAATATATGGGGTCTGGGCCTGGCCGTGCTTAACGAGGCTGGAAAATATAATTGGGCGGCAACCACTCTTGTCGCAGGGCATACATGATCAGCTCACGCCGGTCGCGCAACTGCATTTTGCGCATAATGTTGGATTTGGTGACGCTGACCGTGCTGGAGCTGATTTTCAGCTCATTGGACATGGATTTCGTGGTCATGCCCTTGATAGTCTTGAGAAATATCTGCATTTCGCGCGACGACAGGCGCTTGGGATAACGTGATTTTTCAGGCAGTTGCGCGCTGGACTGATGGATAGAGGGAAAATACGAATCGCCCGCGAGTATGGCCTGGATGGCCTTGCATAGCTCCGCGTAATCCGCATCCTTGGTAAGGTAGCCTTCGCAGCGGATATCCAGAAAGTGGTCTGCATATTTCGCATGGTCCGGCCCGTTGATCACCAGCACGGGAATCTTGGGAAACAGCTGCTTGAGGTCAAGCAGGGCTTCCAAGCCGTTTTTGGTGGGCTTGGAGATATCCAGAATGACCAGATTCACCCGCTTCTGGCGGATGATGGCCTCGGCATCGACCACATTCATGGCCTGATCCACGGCATATTGCTTCTGGGTATTACTGATGAGTTGGCACAACAGCTTACGAGTGCCAGAGAAACCATCCACGACAATAATGTGTTTCATAAGACCTTGTATTTACGTTGTGTAGATGGTTTTTACTCTAGTCGCTATTCGAGCTCATCTGCATAAGGAAATCCTTATTCAGGTGTAGGACTCTCTTTATGCGGCCGCCAAGCGGACATGAAAAAAGCAAGGCATGCGCCCTGCTTTTCTCTCACAGGTTTTATTACTACAGGTTTCTACAGGTTTAAGTTAAAACCTTACTTGGCTTCAATACCGGCTAGAAAGTCGAACCCTGACTTTTACCAGTAAGTGGCTGATTTAACAGATAGACAAGTGAATGATGAAGACAAGACGAGGCTTGTCGATTAATGTTGACCGCCCTTGCGGCCAGCTTCACGGGCCGACTGGGAGTCAAATTGATGGGCTGTGCCTTTGCGGTGTGCAGCTTGCCCGCCTTTCTGTCCTGCGAGCCGGGCTTCCTGCGAGGTGAATTCATGCGCAGAGCCCTTCTGGTGAGCGGCTTTGCCACCCATGCTGGCGATCTCTCGCTGCTTGGCGGCGTCCATTGCGGCAAACCCGCGGTTGCTTTGCTTTTGAGCCATGATGTGTCTCCTTTAAGCGATGATTGAAAAACACTCTTCAACAAGAGCGTTCGTTCAGCTTAGGGAGTCAGGCGGGATACCGGCATAAGCGCATGTCCGAATCGGGGGTCAGACATTGTAAATAGGCTGGCGAAGCGCTAGGCCAGCTCCAATCGTTAATTCCCGCCGATCATGCTTCCGGCAAGGTTGATCAGCAGGCCGATAAACGCCACATTGAAAATAAAACTGAGGATGGACTGGGCAGTAACGGCCTTGCGTGTGCTGGTGTTCATCACCGCCACATCCGAGGTCTGCGCCGCCACGGCAATCGTGCTGGCGAAATAAAGAAAATCCCAGTAACTCAACTCCACGGCATCGTCAGGGAATTTCAGCGGGCGATGCTTTTTGTCTGAAAGGTAATAGGAGTGGGCGTAATGCAGCGTGAATACCATGCCAACCAGCAGCCAGGAGCCAAAAATGGTAATCGCCGTGAGCGCATAATGCAGCACGCGCGCCGCGCGGGTCACATCTTCCAGCGATGCCAGCTCAAAGCCAATCGCCACCAGGCTAAGTATGGAGCCCAGGCAGAGCACCGCAAGCACGGCCATGGCGCCTTTGTCCTCCTGCTCGGCAATCCGGCGGATGTCGGCATGGCTGGTGTGCGATATGAGCCAGATGATGAGGATAAGGTAAAACCACACCACGCCATTCCACGTGACCAGCAGGCGCGTGACCAGATCCCAGTCATAAGGCAGCAACAGCCCCATGGCAAGGCCGGCGATGAGCGCCATCAACAGGCGGGGACGACGTTTTAACGGTTCAGGTATCACCATGCTCATGGAGGCTCGCTCGTGAAGTTGCGATCAGAGGGGCCGGTGCGCCTAATCTATATCGGCAGAGTCACACTAGGTCAATGACGGCTCATCGGTTTGCACGCATGCAAACTTACTGCCTTATTCACCGCACCGGCAGGGCATTCTACTCGTTATTGCCGATCAAACACCAGATTGAGGGTAACGGGCACCGCGGTGCTGATCGCAGGCAGCTGGGCGACTTCGCGCAGCTTTTCGATGCCGGCCACCAGCTCAAAATTCGCCGCGTCCACAATCACCGGCTGAATGGTGCTGATCAGCAGCTTGTTGTTGCTGAGGCTGGTAACGCGCACCTTGCTGTTGAGCTCCACGGTCTTGCCATGCAAGTCCAGCGTAAATTTCAGGCTCTCAATGCGGCTGGTGCCTGCGGGCAGGCTGCTGTAATCATTGGCGGGCGTTTTGCCGCTGACCGAGGCGCTGGGGAACATGGCGGTATCAAACAGCATGTTGCGCATGCGTTCATCCCGCACGGCGATGCCGGTATCCACACTGGCGAGCTTGATGCTGAGGCTAAAGGCACCGGCATCGCTGATGCTGCCGCTCAGCTCCTTGAAGTGGTGGATTTCGGCGATGCTGTTCTTTTTGATGGAAACGAAACTGAGGTCCGAGGTCTGTGGGTTGAGTATCCAATCCGCCTGCGCTGGAAGTGAAAATGCGGCAAGGGAAAACAAGGCAAGGGGTAAAAGCGCAGACCTAAAGCGGGTGTGAACAACTGACATGAAAGGCTCCGATCGACCAGATGAATAGGGTAATGCTTGCGATCGGATACCGTGCTTCAGATACGCTGCACCGCCTTGGCCAGATAAAACCATTCTTGCCCGCTAGCCGCATCAGGATTGGGGAACAGGATATAGCCCCCCTCCTCTGCATACACGTCTTCGCCATTGCCGCGCGTACCAATCAGCTCGCCCGCCTGCACAGCATCAAAGCTGCGCCAGACCTTGACGAAAGTATCCTGATCACTGGCACGATCTACGACCTCGTAAATGCGCAATGATTCCGCCTGGGCAACGGCAGCCGGTGCTGCTTCTCCCGATATTCCCAGATAAGCGAGCGTGTTGAGAATCGCGCGGTAGGCTACCTCCGGCGCAGCGGGGTCGTCATGCTGCCCGCATTCCAGAGTCAGGCCGTAGCCGCCCACCGTGCGCATGTATTCCGTGGTGCCTACGCCATAGCGCAAATCACTTTCGGCGGCCGGGGTGGCTTCCGGGTTCATGGCCTGCCGCCGTGCAACACCACGCGCATAGGTATCCAGCCAGCCATCGACAAAACGCTGCACGCCCAGATGCCGGGCCAGGCCTTCTTCTTTTGCTGCATGGGAGAAAGGCTCGAGCGGACCGTTGTTATCCAGCGGGCCAATCAGCGCAAATGGCTCGCCATCGGTATGAAACGAATGCAGGTCGAGCAACACCTCATGCTGGGCGAGCAAGGGGCAAAGCCAGTTGGCAATGTGGTCTTCAAACTCCACCGGCTGGGCATTCGGGAATAAATTGCGATTGAGATTGCGGTCGCCACTGCGGCGGTGATGCTGGTATGCCAGAGGATTAGTGATTGGCACAAAGGTCACGGAGCCGCGCAGTATGGGAATACTGCCCGCTGCGATTTCATCCAGCACGCGCAGAATCGCCTGCGTGCCGCAGGTTTCATTGCCATGTACTGCGCCCAGCACAATCAGCCGGGGGCCGTCTGCCGGTGCTTGAAAAGTTTGCGAATGAAAATACATGCCCGAAGCTTCCAATGGTTAATGGTCTGGCGTTGTTGGCGGCCGCCAGCGACGCAACAACAAGGCATTGCTGACGACACTCACCGAGCTGAATGCCATGGCAGCCCCCGCTATCACCGGGTTCAGCAGGCCAAAAGCCGCCAGCGGAATCCCTATCACGTTATAGATAAATGCCCAGAACAGGTTTTGCCTGATTTTGCCATAGGTGCGGCGTGAAATGTCGATGGTATCGGCCACCAGCGCGGGATCCGAGCGCATTAGGGTCACGCCCGCCGCGTGCATGGCGACATCGGTGCCCGTGGACATGGCAAAGCTGATATCCGCCGCCGCCAGCGCAGGTGCATCGTTGATGCCATCGCCCACCATGGCCACTACGGCATGGCGTGTTTTAAGGTCCGCAATGCAGGCCGCCTTGGTCTCCGGCGTCTGCTCGGCCAATACGGTTTGAATGCCCACGCGGTCGGCCACGTAATGGGCGCTGCGCGGGTTATCACCGGTGAGCATCACACTGGCGACATTCAGGCGGTGCAGGCTGGCAATGGCCTGGGCGCTGATAGCCTTGATCTGGTCACCAAATGCGACCAGCCCTAGCAACACCACCCGCCCCACATTCCCGGTTGCCAGCCACGATACGGTATGGCCTTGCGCCTGCAAGGCATCCGCAGCCGCCTGCAATGGCGCGAGATCTACACCCAGCGCCTGCATCCAGCGGCCATGGCCGAGATACACCGTGCGGCCTTCCACCTCGCCCTGCAAGCCCTGGCCGACTTTCTCCTGCAGTTGCGTGACCACTGGCAGGGTAATCTGCTGTTCCTCAGCCGCCGTCAGCAAAGCCACCCCGAGCGGATGCCGGCTCCCCTGCTCCAGGCTGGCGGCTAGCCTGACCAGCGCTTGTGTGTGCTGAGGCTCGTCACCATCGACCGCCTTGGCCGCCATCAAGCGCGGCTTGCCTTCGGTCAGGGTGCCGGTTTTATCAAACACCACGGCATTGATCTGATGTGCAAGCTCCAGCACCTGGGCATCCTTGATCAGAATGCCATGTTTGGCGGCAATGCCCGTCCCCACCATGATGGTGGTTGGCGTCGCCAGGCCCAGCGCACACGGGCAGGCAATCACCAGCACCGCCACCGCATTGAGAATAGCCTGCTCGCCACTCGCGCCTGCCAGCAGCCAGCCGAGCAAGGTAACAAGCGCGATCACCAGCACCACGGGCACAAACACCGCGCTGACCTTGTCCACCAGGCGTTGAATATCAGGTTTGGCAACCTGGGCATCTTCCACCAGCCGGATAATCCGCGCCAGGGTAGATTCGGCGCCTATGGCCGTGGTTTTAACGCACAGCAGTCCATCCAGGTTATAAGCGCCACCGGTCACTTGGTCGCCCACCCGCTTGTGCAAGGGCATGCTTTCCCCGGTGATCAGGGCTTCATCCACTTGGCCCTCACCTTCCTGCACCACGCCATCCACGGCAATGCGTTCACCTGGCCGCACAATCACCAAGTCACCCAGGCGAACCTGCGCCAGCGGCAAGCTAAGCTCCTTGCCATCGCGCCGCACAATGGCGGTATCCGGACGCAAGGCCTGCAAGGCACGTATGGCTTCAGTGGTTTGGCGCTTGGCGCGGCTTTCCAGCCATTTGCCAAGCAATACCAGGGTAATCACCGCGCTGGCGGCTTCAAAATAAAGATGCTCATGCCCCATCAGCAGCATGTAGACCGACAAGCCATAGGCCGCGGTGGTGCCCAGTGCCACCAGCAGGTCCATATTGCCGCTGCGATGCAGCACAGCCTGCCAGGCCGAACGGTAGAACGATGCCCCCAGCCAGAGCTGCACCGGTGTGGCGAGCAGCCATTGCAGCCAGCCGGGGAGATTGAAATGAATGCCGACCACCATCAGCAACATGGGCAGTATCAAAGGCACGGTAAACGCCGCAGCAGTCGCTACTTTCCAGCCGCTATGGATTTCCGGCGGCGCAGAAAAGGCAGTTTCGGCTTTAAGTGGCGTCGCTGCATAGCCCGCCTTGCTGACCGCTTGCACCACGCGCTCGGCACTGGCCGGGGAGGAAAATTGGATATGGGCACGCTCTGTTGCGAGATTTACGCTGGCCGCGCTCACGCCCTCCACTTTCAGAATGGCTTTTTCCACACGCGCGACGCATGAGGCGCACGTCATGCCACTGATGGCAACATCAAGCTCGGTTAAAGGGGTATTCGCTTCCGGCATGGTACTTTCCAAACAAAGGGAGACGGCGTGACGCCTGCCTTAAGGATACACCCAGGCATCGTCGCTGACGACTTTTGCCGCTGTGCGTTTGGGGATGATGAGAGATTGCCGGGATTGGATGACGAGGAAAAGAGAATGGCCACCTCAGCCATGCATGACGTGCGTATGCAATGTGGAGGCCTATAAATGCAAAACGGCCCCTGAGGGCCGTTTCTCAATTCAGGGCTATTACGCCTTCTGAATGTTCGATGCCTGCTTGCCCTTAGGACCAGTCGTGATGTCGAAACTCACGCGCTCGTTTTCCTTCAGACTCTTGAAGCCATTGCTGGCAATGGCCGAGAAGTGCGCAAACAAGTCTTCGCCTCCATCGTCCGGGGTAATAAAGCCAAAACCTTTTGCATCGTTAAACCACTTCACGGTACCTGTTGCCATTTGCTGTCTCCTGCACTTGATAAAAACATCGCCAAACGATGACGATGGGATGAAATAAAACGTACTACACCGCCAGTGTAGGCCATATTGCCCCTTCTGCCATACAGATTTTTCTGAATCGCCTGTAGGAGAAATCTTTCAAAGGGGGCTTTTTTTCGCTGACAGCCCATTCTGACGGCACTTTCAGCCATTAGACGACAGCCTGCCACACCCTTGCTAGCTACTATGGCCCGGTGATCAATTGATCCAAAACAGCAAAAAAATCAAATAAACGAAAGGAAGCACCATGAATTGGGACCAAATCGAAGGTAACTGGAAACAACTGACCGGCAAAGTCCGTCAGCAATGGGGAAAACTGACCGATGATCATCTAGAGGAGATCAAAGGCAACAAGGACATGCTCGCAGGCAAGCTGCAGGAACTCTACGGTATCTCGAAAGAAGAAGCCGAAGCCCAGATCGAAAAGTTTCGCAACAACTAACGATTGCGTTACCCCCTTAATCACTGGAGCAACATGATGAATATCGCACACAAAATGGCATTGGGTGGCCTGCTAGCCATGCTGATGAGCAGCCAGGCCTGGTCACAAGTCATTACCAAAGCCGAATATGAAGATGGCAAGAACCGCGTAAACGCCGTTTACGACCAGGAGAAAAAAGCCTGTGGCAAGCTTTCAGGCAACCAGGAAGATGTTTGCAAGGCCGAAGCAAAAGCCAAGCGTGAAGCTGGCCTGGCTGATCTCGATGCCAACCTGAAGGGCACACTGGATGCCCGTATCTCGGCAGAAGAAGAAAAGGTCAAAGGCACCTATGAAGTAGCCAAGGAAAGATGCGACGATTACAACGGCGATGCCAAGGACCTGTGTCTGACCAAAGCCAAGGCAGACCGCAGCACCGGCATGGCCAATGTAGATGCAACGCGCAAGACACTGGAAGCCCGTCAGGAAGCCGCAGAAAAGAAAATGGAATCTGACTACGAAGTCGCCCTGAAAAAATGCGATAGCTACGCAGGCGATGTTAAATCCAGCTGCAAGGACAAAGCCAAAGCGGATTATCGTCAGTAAGCTTCAGCTTCCCCAAGCTTTCTATAGTCAAAAAAACCGGCATTTGCCGGTTTTTTTATGCTGCAAATACAGGGATCTATACTTACCCCGTGACTCCCCTCGAATCGGCAAACTCTAGCCCCTTGCGTTTAAGGCTTGACTGGCTCAGCGGCTGGCACATCGGGTAAAAACTCAATGGTGCGGATGATCTCCAGCGCACGCTCCGTGAGGTCGCTTTTGGGGTCTGCTAAATATCCTGTTACACCAGCCCCACAGATTGCTTTTGGCGGGTGAAGCAAACAAAACGACATAGAGTGTCGCCTCCCGCGCTCCTCTCCAATTGTATCTTTTTGGGTCATGGCCCAGCCTTTTGAATTAATGGCATCGATATGCAAAATATCCGTGGCGTTTATATTTTCAAATTCAGAATCTCGATCAAATTGATCGGGCAGGCTTTGGGCATACTTTATCCAATCACTCATATCCTTAGTCCAGTGGCCGGTGCTTTCGTCATATTTGAGTGGCAGAGGCTTGCCTGCGACGCGAGGATCATCCAAATCCCGACAATTAAGAGAAAAATACATCTCCCCCATGTTCGACTTCCAGCTGGCAGGCAGTGGCTCAACACGAAATCCGGCATCTCCCAGACCTGTGTCAACGCCTTTGGTAATTGGCATGGTCGCTGCGATATGGCAGCCTGGGCCGAGGTTGGCTTCCAAACGGCCTTTGGGCTCGGCAGTCTTTCCGGCGGCAAACGTAACTGACGAGAGAATCAACAAGATCAGATAAGGTAATAGTTTCATCAAACCCTCCTTGGCGTATAGCCTTCAGGATACTCAATGCTTAGCTTGCCCTCTGCATCCGGAAGTCTCATTTCCGTGAGCACGGCAAGTGCTACGCCATAGGCGGAGCAGCGGGAGTCGAAGGCATTCATTCGGGAGTAATCGGTGCGGGTGGCAATTGCTGGCAGGTTAACTTTTGCGCATGCCCGCCAGAAAGCCTGACTGCGGTAATAAACAGCCTGCCTGTGGGGTAAGTCTCATCGCCTGCGGGGGTTCTCCGGACGGCCTCGGTAGCCACCTCCTTGCGCTCCAGCACATAGGGCGCATCGGCGGACTCCACCAGTCCCCTGCGTTTAAGGTTTGACTGGCTCAGCGGCTGGCACATCGGGTAAAAACTCAATGGTTCTAAGGATTTCTATTGCTTGCTCGGTGATATCACTGTTGGGGTAGTTCAGATAGCTAACCACCCCTGCTCCGCAAAGTGACTTTCCTTCGTGAAACAGACAGAAAAATGCATTGCGTTGGCGCTTGTCCTCATCGCCTGTTGTGTCGTCCTCAAGCTCGACATACCCGCTCGCATTCACTGATGAAATATTCAGCACTTGGGTTGCTGCATCAAGCAGTTGTCGATCTTCAGGCGTCAAAGGAATCAACTGCCCGAACCTACCATCCAAGTCTTTTTCCCACTGGTTTGTTGCAGAGTTAAATTTCGCAAGTGGGGATAGTCCGCCAGTACGGCTTCGGTGATCTCGACCACGGTCTGGTCCTGAAACACCTTGCAGTCGGTGGTCAGCGTCGCCAGGTGGAGCCAGGGGCGTAGCGTGATGACATAGAGCGCATGGCGGCTGTCTTCCGCCACATGGCGTATGTCAGTGATGAGTCCACTGACATACCGTGTGCCTGCCCCCTGATTCGCCATGCCGAGATCGCCCAGCGCACCGGGCAGGAACTGGCCGTGGCCTTCGAGGCTGATGCCGCAGGTCAATACTTGCCCCATCAGCGGACCGAAGTCGAGATCACTGCCGATTTCCCCCAGACGGCTACGTACCGTGAGCTGGTAGTCAAACAGGGTGTTGATGCCCTCTCCCCCGGCAAGACGGACAGGCTCCAGCCCATCGGGCAGGATCTGATGGAGCGCGGGACATTGCAGGGTAAGCAGGCGACGGGAGGATAACAGCGAGGGCAGCATGACAGGGAATCCGTGGCTAAAGGCGGGTTCGATCATGCACAGGATTGCGAAATCAGGAAATTGCCCTTAAGGGCGAACCACGGTCAGTGGCACATCAAGAAAAAAGATTATGTGCGTAAAAACATAACCTTGAATGTGAGTGTCAGGTATTTAGAAGGCGGTGACGAAAGGCGTAGCTGATCAGTTCGGCGTTGTTGCTGCAGTGCATCTTGCGCAGAATTTTGCAGCGAAAAACGCTGACCGAGCTGGCGCTGATCAGGAGTTCACGCGCGACGGAGGGTATGGATTTACCCGAGGTGAGTTTGAAGAACACCTGTCGCTCACGCGCGGAGAGATCGATGTGGGGCAGATGGGCGGCGTCTGGGGTATTACGCCCCGAAGGTTCTGCGACAGGTTTGCTGGAGAGGAGCGCAGTAGCGGCCTGCAAGATGGCATGTTTGCTGGCATCGCGGGGGATGTAGGCGCGACACCCCAAGCGTACATAGTGATTGCGCAATGTGGCATCCTCCGGGCCGCCTACGATCAGGCAAGGCAAGTCGGGGAAGTCGTGCATGAGGTCGCACAGGATTTCCAGGCCGTTCTTGGCCGGGTCGGAGATATCAATCAGCAACAAGTCTGGGGGAATGACAGCATGAGCGGCGGCAACTGCGCTAGTAGCAGATTCAGTGACCCTGAATTCACCTGTGGCTTCGAGCAGTTGTCTCAGGGCGTATCGGCTGACGCGATATCCACTCACCAACATGACATTGTGTATGCGCATTGAGCCTCCTTTTTCCGCAATTGCGAGGGGATGCATTCAATACCAGCATACGCCGCGAGCTCTGATGTGGCTGTAGGCGTAATGCCATTCTGTTGTAGGAAATGGCCTTCGGGATTGCTGTGACGGCGGATGGCCGCGAGCGATTACCAGTAGGTCTCGGTGGTGATGTGGCCGGGTTCGCGCCTTCTATGCTTCTTGAGTCCACGCGTGGCGAGCAGGCTTTGCATGTCTTCGACCATTTGCGGATTGCCACACAGGATGACCTGGCTATGTTCGGGACTTAGCGTGGTTTGGGCATGCTGTTCCAGACGGCCATCTTGCAGCGCCTGCTGGATGCGGCATGGCAAGCCGATGTCGGAGGCTTCCCGCGTTACCAGGGGCACAAAGTGCAAACGGCCCGGATGTGCAGCCATGAGCGCCTGTATGCGCTCCAGATAGGCGAGATCGTGCTGATAGCGCACCGAGTACACCAGCACGGCATGCTCGTATTGCTGCCACAAACGTTCCGTGCCGAGCATGGAAAGAAACGGCCCTATGCCGGTGCCACTCGCGATCAGCCACAGATCGCGGGCGGCGGGAATCTCATCCAGCGTCATGAAGCCATGGGCGGTGGGCGACAGCTGAACAACATCGCCGGGTTTCAAGGGCACCAGATGCGGACTGAGCTTGCCATCTGGCACTTCTATATAAAAAATCTCCAGCGGCCGCTGCTGCGGTGGGTTGACCAGCGAATAAGGATGCGCCACCACTTCGCCCTCTATTTCCAGCCCCAGTTTCACAAACTGCCCGGCGGCAAAAGGTGCCAGATCAGTCTCAATGTAAAGCGTATGCAGATAGGCATTCCAGTGTTTGTGCTCCACTACCCTGCCTTGTATCCATGTCGCCATTGCTAATCCTTAAATGAAAATGGTGATGCAGAGATGACCGCAACACCTTCAATTACTCCTACTTTTATTACGGACTATTCCCTATAAAAAACAATGCATAATCGATGCATTCTGACACTTCACCTTACGATAAGGAAAGGAGTTTTATCATGCCTAGAGGCGCATCTCCCAAGCGGGAACACGAGTTTGAAAAGCTCAAGCACCAGTTTCAGCATGATCATCGCTACCCCGGGCGCGAAGAGGAAGTGGCAGCCCGCATTGTGAATAAACAGCGTAGCGAGGCAGGCGAAACCAAATCTTCCAGCAGCAAATCCGCCAAACCAGCGAATTCCGGCCGCGCTTCTATGCGCAAAACTTCGCGCACCAGCACTACCTCAAGGAAGTCAGCCAATGCCCATACGGGTAACCCGCGGCTGTCGGTCAAGGAGTATGCCGGGCTTACCATCCCGGAAGTGACCTCGCGACTGGCTACGCTGACCTTGTCGCAAATTCGTCGCTTGCGCGATTATGAGCTGGCCCACAAGCACCGCAAGGGCATGCTGGAAAAGCTCAACCGCAAGCTGGTGCATTAACGCGCAGGTCGGGCAGCTACTCAAGCACTAACGAGGTAGCAGCCCGGCTCTATTACGTGGTCAGCCCCACTGCCCGCATGATGAGGCGTAGCAGCAGGCTGACTGCGCCCAATGCCAGCACACTGCCCAGCCAGATCAGAAACAGCCAGCCCAGGCGCTGTCCCCAGCGTTTTTCAGATTTATCCGCCATTAATGGTAGCCCTCCCCGGCTTGCACCTTGCCGCGGAATACGTAATAGCCCCAGGCGGTATAGATCAGGATGATAGGGATAATGATCACCGCGCCTACCAGGGCGAAGCCCTGGCTCTGGGGTGGTGCCGAGGCCGCCTGTATGCTGATGTCGGGCGGTACGATATTCGGCCACACGCTGATGCCCAGTCCTACGTATCCCAGAAACACCAACCCCAGGGTAAACACAAAAGGCCATACCTCGGCCTTGCGCGCCAACGCTCTTTGCAGCTGATAGAAACAGAACAGCACCAGCAGCGGGATAGGCAGCAACATCCACATATCAGGCCCGAACCAGCGGGCGGCTATGCGGCTATCGATAAATGGTGTCCACAGGCTGATGATGGCGATAATCGCCAGCAACACCAGGCCGAGCACTCGCGACAGCCGATAACACGTCGCTTGCAGCTCGCCTGAGGTTTTCATGACCAGCCAGGTGCTGCCCAGCAAGGCATAGGTCGCCAGCAGGCCAACACCGGTAAACAGCGAAAATGGCGTCAGCCAATCCAGCGCACCCCCTGTATAAACGCCATTCACCGCTGGAATACCGCGGATATAGGCACCCAGAGTCACGCCCTGGAAAAAGGTCGCGGCCATGGAACCGCCTATGAAGGCCTTATCCCAGAAATGGCGCTCGTGATCGCGCGCCTTGAAGCGAAACTCGAAGGCCACTCCCCGGAAAATTAGCGCCATCAGCATGAAGATCAGCGGCAGATACAAGGCGCTGAGGATGATGGAATAGGCTTGCGGAAATGCCGCCAGCAAGCCTGCGCCGCCCAGTACCAGCCAGGTTTCATTGCCATCCCACACCGGCGCTACCGTATTCATCATCACATCGCGGTCATGCCGGTCGCTGAAAAAGGGATAGAGAATGCCGATGCCAAGATCGAATCCATCCATGATGATGTACATCATGATGCCGAACAGGATAATGCCGGCCCAGATCAGGGGTAGATTGGCTTCCATGACTAGCGTCCTCCTTCGGTTGAGCCGGGCTTGTCGGCACTGAATTCCGGGGCCAGGGTAAAGACATGGTCTTCTTCCAGGTCAGGCGTGCTGGCTGGCGTTTCATCTGGCTGCGGCGGTACGCGCATTAATCTCAGCAAATATGCCACGCCTGCCCCAAACACCAGCAGGTAAATCAGCACAAACAGCACCAGCGTCAGGCCAACTTCTGAGGCACTGTGCGGTGTTACGGCATCCGCGGTGCGCAGCATGCCATACACCACCCAGGGCTGACGGCCTATTTCCGTGGTAAACCATCCGGCCAGGATCGCCAGCACACCGGCTGGCCCCATACAGAGCGCAAAACGTAGGAAAGGACGTGTGTCGTACAGGCGGCCACGCCAGCGCAACCAGGCCGATAACACGCCTAACAGTATCATCAGCATGCCCAGGCCCACCATGATACGGAATGACCAGAATACGATAGTGGCGTTGGGCCGGTCTTCCGGCGCGAACTCTTTCAGCGCGGGGATTGGGGCATCCCAGGAGTGGCGCAGGATAAGACTGCCAAGGTGTGGGATTTCCAGGGCAAAATGGGTTTTTTCTGCGGCCATATCAGGCCAGCCAAACAGGATCAGCGGCGTGGCCTCCCCTGGCTGGTTTTCCCAGTGCCCTTCAATGGCGGCAATCTTGGCCGGCTGGTGCTCCAGCGTATTCAGACCATGGAAGTCACCTATCACGGCCTGCACTGGCGCGACCAGCAAGGCCATCCACATGCCCATGGAAAACATGGTGCGCACCGCTCTGGTGGTGGTGCCTTTCAATAAATGCCAGGCTCCGACAGCCGCGACCAGCAAGGCCGTTGCCAGATAGGCCGCCACCACCATGTGCATGAGGCGATACGGGAAGGAAGGATTGAAAATAATCTGCCACCAGTCTACCGGGATCAATCGCCCATCCACCAGAGCAACCCCTTGCGGCGTGTGCATCCAGCTATTGGAGGCAAGAATCCAGGTGGCGGAAATCAGGGTGCCGACGGCCACCATGAGCGTGGAAACAAAATGCAGACCAGGCCCGACTTTGTTCCAGCCAAACAGCATGACCCCGAGAAACCCTGCCTCGAGAAAGAAGGCTGTCAGGACTTCATATGCCAGCAAGGGACCGGTGACGCTGCCGGCATAATTGGAAAAGCCCGACCAGTTGGTGCCGAACTGATAGGCCATCACCAGGCCGGATACCACGCCCATGCCAAACGTCAGCGCGAAAATGCGCGACCAGTAACGATAGAGTTCGAGGTAATGGGCCTGTTTGGTTTTGAGCCACAAGCCTTCCAGCACAGCCAGATAGCTCGCCATGCCGATGGTGATGGCGGGAAACACGATGTGGAACGAAATGGTGAACCCGAATTGTATGCGGGCAAGATCCAACGCTAAAACTGACATGATGCATCCTCAGGTTTTCTGGCTGTCTGGGCATATGACCCTGCGAACACCAGATAAATTTCCAATTAAATCCTAAGGATAAGCATGGCACTATGCAATGCACAGTCAGGCGCTATTTGATCGGTACAGTGTGATGCCGGAAAGGCGCCTGTTAGCATGCCCTGCCCTGACTTGATCGCATGAAAAAGGCCGACCCGGTTAAGGTCGGCCTCTTCAGCAAACTTACATCAGCGCCTGCGATTCCGACTTCTCATCCTTGATGAGAGCCAGCGTCTCAGGCTTGCCTGCGGGCTCAGGTAGTCGTGAGCGCCTTGGCAATCGGCAGCTTGCGCACGCGCTTGCCAGTGGCGGCAAACACGGCATTGGCCACCGCAGGCATCACGGCAGACGTGCCTGGCTCACCGATACCACCCGGGTTTTCCTGGCTGGGCACGAGATGCACCTCGACCACCGGCGCTTCATTCATGCGCATCATGCGGTAGTTATGGAAGTTGCTTTCCTGCACACGGCCCTGCTCAAAGTTGATTTCACCCCACAGCGCGCCGGTAATGCCAAACATGATGCCGCCTTCCATCTGGGCGCGCACGGTGTCAGGATTCACGGTATAGCCGCAGTCCACTACGCAGACCACTTTCTTCACCCGTACCTGCTGATCCGCATCAACTTCCACTTCCACCACCTGGGCAATGTAGGTGCCAAAGGCAAACAGCACCGAGACGCCTTTGCCAGCCTTGCCCTTGGCGGGCGCTGTCAGTGGGCTGGACCAGTTGGCTTTTTCTGCCGCCAGTTCCAGCACCGCCTTGGCGCGCGGGGCGTTTTTTAGCAAGGCGAGGCGGTATTCCACGGGATCCTTGCCTGCCTTGGCGGCCAGCTCGTCAATAAAGCTCTCCACCACAAAAATGTTATGGGTGGGGCCGACGCCGCGCCAGAAAGCGGTGGGCAATGGCGGCTCGTGACGCACGTAATCGACATACACATTTGGCACGGCATATTGCAGATCGGTCGCGCCCTCGACCGCATCCGGGTCTACGCCATCCTTCACCGCGGCCGGGAAAAAGCGCGCCATGATGGATGAGCCGGTGATGTGGTGCTGCCAGGCTTGCGGATTGCCATGCTCATCGATGGCGGCCGAGATATGGTCGTAGTAATACGGACGGTACATATCGTGCTGTATATCTTCTTCACGGGTCCATACCACCTTGACCGGGAAGTTAACCTGCTTGGCGATGGATACCGCTTGTGCCACCGAGTCGACTTCCAGACGACGGCCAAAGCCGCCCCCCAGCAGATGGTTATGAATGCGCACCTTGTCTTGCGCCAGGCCAGTCAACTGCGCAGCCACCATCTGTGCGACCACGGGCACTTGGGTGCCGACCCAGATATCGCAGCCATCGTCCTGAACGTGCACGGTGCAATTGATGGGTTCCATGGTGGCATGGGCGAGAAACGGCAGTTCATAAACCGCTTCCAGCTTATTGTCGGCAGAGGCAATCACGCCAGGCGCATTGCCCGTGTTCTTGGCCACGGCGCCTTTGGCTTCGGATGCCTTGGCAATGTCTTCGCGCAGGCTGGCGCTGGAGAAACCGGCATGCTCGCCATCATCCCAGGTGATTTTCAGCGCAGCCAGGCTCTGCTTGGCGGCCCACATGTGGTCGGCAATCACGGCCACGGCATTGTCCAGTTTGATTACCTGCTGAAAGCCCTGAATCTTTTTGGCTTCGCTGTCATCTACGGAGACCAGCTTGCCGCCAAATACCGGGCTGGCACTGACGGTGGCGATTTTCATGTCCGGCACTTTGACATCAATGCCAAATTCGGCGGTGCCATTCACTTTGGACGGCGCATCCAGGCGGTGCACAGGCTTGCCGATGATCTTGAAATCCTTGGGATCCTTGAGCGTCACAGCAGTGGGTGCAGGCAGGCGCGAGGCCTTCTCCACCAGATCGCCATACGGCACGCGACGCCCGGTTGGCTGATGGACGACTTCGCCATTTTCAGCGTAGCAGGTCTCGGGGCGCACTTTCCATTCATCGGCAGCCACTTGTATCAGCATCATGCGCGCACGGGCGCCAGCTTCACGCAAAGGCTTCCAGGCACCGCGCACGGAGGTGGAGCCCCCGGTAATCTGAGCGCCCAGCAAGGCATCCCCATAGGCTTTGTCATCCGGCGGTGCGTGTTGCAGCTTGACCTTGCTGACGTCAACTTCAAGCTCTTCGGCAATCAGCATGGGCATGGAGGTATATGTCCCCTGCCCCATTTCTACCTTGTGCGCGACGATGGTCACGACGCCATCCTGATCAATATGGATAAAGGCATTGGGCGTGAATTCCTGCTTGCCGCCAATGCCCAGCTTGCTGCAGGCGGTGCCCAGCAGGCTGAATTCCAGCAGCAGGCCTATGCCCAGACCGGATGAAAGTTTAAGAAAGTCGCGGCGGCTGACATCCCCGCGTGCGGTTTCGGCTGTTTGTGTTTCGGGCAGCATGTGCATATCAGGCCTCCTTGGCGGCAGGCTGACCAGCAGCCAGCTTGATGGCGGAACGAATGCGCGCATAGGTGGCGCAGCGGCAGATATTGCCGGACATGGCATTGTCGATGTCCTGATCCGATGGCGTCGCATTTTCCTTCAGCAAGGCAACGGCGGACATGATCTGGCCGGACTGGCAGTAGCCGCATTGCACCACTTCCTGTTCAATCCAGGCGTCCTGCACGCGCTTGCCGAGTTCGCTGGCGCCTATGCCTTCAATCGTGGTGATTTCCTTGCCTGTGGCAGCGGATACCGGTGTGACGCAGGAGCGTATCGGTTTGCCATCCAGATGCACGGTGCAGGCGCCGCAAAGCGACATGCCACACCCGAACTTGGTGCCAGTCAGGCCGACCACATCGCGCAAGGCCCACAGTATGGGGGTGTCATCGGTCACATCCAGATCGTGCTGGTCGCCGTTTACATTCAAGGTGATCATGGTTACCTCATCTTGTTAAAGTTAAAAATAAAAGCAAAAAAATTCAGGGTAATCTGTATTGCTGGAAAAACTAGGGCGCGGCAAACGCCGACTCGCGCCGCTGCCAATCCGCCACAGTATCAATATCAAACAGCACGCCGGCGTCGTCGACATCCAGCGTCACCAATTGGTCCATATGATCCTGCACAATCTGCCTTGCCCCCTGGTCGCCCTGGCATGCCATCAGGGGCTGGCGAAACTGGGCATTGAATCCGACCGGGTGCCCGCGCTTGCCTGCATGAACAGGTGCTATCAGGGCCTGGCCGCTTGCAAGCTTTTCCGCAAGTGATTGCAGTGTGCTCGCATAGATATCCGGCATATCACCCAGCCCGATCAGCCAGGCATCGGCCTGGGCGGTTTGTGCCACGCCAAAGGCCAGGCTGTGCCCCATGCCCGATGCTGACTGATCGCATGCCAGCCAGTGAATGCGATCGGTCGCATCCAGCTCTTGCTCTACCTGCGCCCGCAGCGCCTTGTGCTCAGGCGGCACCACCACCCACACATCAGGAAAACTCGTCAGCCATGGCTGCAGTGCTTGTGAAAGCACACAGATGGCACCTCTATCCCCGGTCAGTGGCTGCATCAGCTTGGGTCCGCCAAAGCGGGACGAACTGCCGGCGGCCAGCACAATCGGGCTGATGTCATGCTTGTTGTCAGGCATGCTGCTTGAGTTCGGCCGGTTGAAACGAGGCAGCATTGAATTGGGGATGATTGCGTATGGACACCAGGTGGGCCACGATCGCCACCGCGATCTCCGGCGGAGTGCGGCTACCAATGCTGAGGCCTACCGGGCCGTGCAGGCGGTCAATTTCTTCAGGGGCAAGATCAAACAGAGCCAGCCGCTCGCGGCGCTGCTGATTGGTGCGATGTGACCCCAGCGCCCCCACGTAAAATGCAGGGGATTTCAATGCTTCCAGCAAGGCCATGTCATCCAGCTTGGGGTCGTGGGTCAGCGCAATCACCGCGGTGCGGCTATCCACTTGCTGCGTCAAAATGGCGTCGTCCGGCATATCGCCAGTGATGTGGGTGCCCGGCACCGACCACGTCTGTCTGAATTCTTCGCGAGGATCACACACGATCACTTCGTAATCCAGCGCTTGTGCCATTTGGGCGAGATAGACCGAAGTTTGCCCGGCACCAATGATCAGCATGCGCCAGCGCGGGCCATGTATCGTGGTCAAGTGGGTTGCGCTGAGCGTGAGCCTGCTGTCCGGGGCGGCATCGCTCACCACCACGTTCAGGCTATCCAGTTCGAGGGTACGAGAAACCAGGCGATGCTCAGCCACAAGAGACTGTACTTGCTGCAACCAGCGATCATCGCGCATGGGCTCGACCAGCAATTTGAGAACGCCACCGCATGGCAAGCCAAAGCGACGCGCTTCTTCCGTGGTGACGCCATAGGTAAGCACTTCGGCCCTGTGCTGAGGCAGTTGGCCAAGGCGCGCTTTATCGGCGAGATCGTCTTCGATGCATCCGCCAGAAACCGATCCCACCATCAGGCCATCTGCACGTAATACCAGCATGGCCCCTACAGGCCTTGGGCTGGAACCAAAGGTTTCAACCACCGTCATGAGCCACAATGGCTGCTTTTGTCGCGCCCATTCAAGGGCCGTGGTGAATACTGAAAAATCGACGCTATCCATGGCGCTCCCCGATGGCATAGGTGTGAAGACAAGATATACAACAAACTTGCGTGTAAGAATTTCATTATGCCCGCTTAGGACTTCATGATAAATGACATAGTCATGATTTTAGAATTCCATATTGTGGAATAATACACAGCATTACAAACAGGAATGCATACATGTCGAACAAACTGGAAATGATGCGGGTATTTTGCGCAGCTGCAGATGCCAGCAGTTTCAAAGAGGCTGCCCTCAGACTGGGGATTTCGCCACAAGCCGTGACGCGCGCGATCAAGGATCTGGAATATGCCCTGGGTGAGCTGTTGTTTCATCGCAATACACGGCAAATCCGCATCACTGAGTTTGGTCGCGGCTTTGCACTTGAAGCCAGAAAAGCCCTGGCGGATGTCGATAATCTCTTTACTCCGGGTGCGGGCAGCAAGCCTAGCGAATTCGGTGGCCTGGTGCGTATCACGGTGCCCATGGGCATAGGCCGCACTTTCCTGCTGCCCCTGTTGCGCGACCTCTCCTCCTCTTATCCCGGCATTCAGTTTGATATTCGCCTTTCGGACAATATTGCGGATGTGATTGATGAGCAGATTGACATTGGCATACGGGTGGGCGCTACCCTGAAAGACAACGGCTTCATAGCGAAGGCGGCAAGCCGGGTGGCTTTCTGGAATGTGGCATCCCCAGCCTTGATCAAGCGCATAGGCAAACCATTAACGCCGCAGGATTTGCTGCATCTGCCGACCACGGGGCTGATCGCCCCCAGCAGTGGCAGAGCCTGGCCATGGATGTTTGCGCGCGGTCAGCAGTTACAGATCAATAACCAGGTGTTATTGACCAATGACTCGCAGCTGGAAATACAAGCGGTACTGGATGGCATAGGCATCGGGCAGATTGGGAGCTGCATGGCGATTCCCCACATACGCGAGGGGCGTTTGGTCCCGCTGCTGGAGGATTACACCGCGGAGCCCTGGACCCTGTATGTTTATCGCCCCCAGCGCGGCCCGGTCGCACCCCGCGTGCGCATTGTGTTTGATTATCTGGCAGAAGAACTGGCCAAGGAATCAGTGATGCCCACCATGCTGTAATGCCGTCTTAGGCACAATAAAAAAGGCTGCACATGGCAGCCTTTTTGTTGAGCATGCAACAATCAACGATTGTTGAAAAACGCAATGTTCATGCAACGATCATTCACAAAAGTAAGCTCGGTCACCTTGTAGGTCTTTTTAGGGGAATACTCGACCAGATTGTTGTAGTACCACATTTCCACATTCACCGGCTTGGAGGTATCCAGCTTTTTGCCGACCACGCCAGCGGCATTGGATGGCATAACGGATTGTTCTTTTTTCACAGGCTTGCCCAGGCGCTCGGTCACGACCTGGCGCGACTTGCCGCTGAAGGCACGCAAGAAATCGGTTTCTGAATAATTGCCTTTTTTTGCAGCTGTGGTTTTGGCAGGAGCGGTGTCGGCAGCCATGGCAGGCAAGGCAGCCACGGCAAATACAGCCGCCAGCAGCACAGAGGCAGAAAAAGTCTTGGTCAATTGCATGGTATTCAGTTGCATAGTGAGTTCCGATACACGTTTGAGGGGGCGATTATCGCACTTTTAGGCAGTACATGCAGCAGGATAGTTTCACTACCTGCTCATTCAAAATGCAATTGCAAACCGTCATAACCCACATGCACATTGGGCGGCAGCAAGGCACTGACCGCCGCATACTCCATCTCGTGGGTCATGTGGATAAGATAGGTGTCGGCCGCGGCAATCATGGCAGCATATTCCAGGCTTTGCTCCAGGTTGATATGCGTGTAATGCGGCTTATAGCGCAGGCAATCCAGCAGCAGCACATCGAGACCTTGCAGCAGGGGAAGCGAAGCCTCGGGGATTTCGGACACATCGGTCAGATAAGCCAGGTTTCCGATGCGGAAGCCCAGAATATCGCTGTAGCCATGCTTGACGGGAATCGGGGTCACGGTCTTGCCGAATAGCTCAAACGGCGCTTTTACCTCGTTGAGCCCCAGCACGGGCAAATCCCAGAAATCACTCGGCTCGCGGATGGTATAGCCAAATTTGTCGGCTATATGCGCCAGGGCATCGGCCTTGCCGTAGAGCGGAATCTGTTTTCGTTGTATCTGGCAGAAGGCGCGCAGATCATCAATGCCATGAAGATGATCGGCATGTGTATGGGTATAAAGCACCGCATCTACCCGATTCAGGCCTTCACGTAGCGCCTGAAAACGCAGGTCGGGCCCGGTATCAATCAACACCACCTCACCCGTGGGAAAGGTAATGGCCGAGGAGCAGCGGGTGCGCTTGTTGCGCGCGTCGCTCGAGCGGCAGGTTGCACACTGGCAGCCCACGACCGGCGTGCCCGCGCTGGAGCCTACGCCCAGCATGGTCAATTGCATGGACGTGCCTGCCTGAACAATGTGAAGAAATTACGGGTAGTAGCTTCGGACAACTCTTCCAGCGAGATGCCACGCAACCGTGCCACCTCTTCCGCCACATGCTTCACATAGGCAGGCTGATTGGTTTTGCCACGAAACGGGATAGGTGCGAGGTAAGGCGAATCGGTCTCGACCAGTACGCGATCGAGCGGGATTTGCCGCGCGACGTCTTTCAGCGCGCCAGCATTCTTGAAGGTCACGATGCCGGAGAAGGAAATATAAAAGCCCAGCGCCATGGCCTGCTCAGCCACTTCCAGGCTTTCTGTAAAGCAGTGCATGACGCCGCCAATGCGCTCAGCGCCCTCCTCCCGCATGATGCATATGGTGTCTTCAGCCGCAGACCGCGTATGAATGATCAAGGGCCGGTCTGCTGCGATGGCCGCGCGGATATGGGTGCGAAAGCGTTCCCGCTGCCACTCCAGATCGCCAGTGAGGCGAAAGTAATCCAGCCCGGTCTCGCCGATGGCAATCACCTTGGGATGCTGCGCCAGCTTGACCAGATCGTCTGCAGTGAAAAAGGGCTCGTCTTCATAGTCCGGATGCACACCCACCGATGCAAAAATGTTGTCATGGGCTTCGGCGACAGCCAGCACGGCGGGAAAGTCTTTTAAGGTAACGGAAACACACAAGGCATGGCCAACCGCATTTTCAGCCATGGCCGCACGCAATGCAGGCATATTGCTGGCAAGGTCAGGAAAATTGATATGGCAGTGGGAATCGACAAGCATGGAGAATATTCACAATAACGGCAACAAACCGGGTTAACGACAATGCAGGACAATGACAACATAAATTAACTGCAGGTGAAACAAAACACTGGGATGTCCAATGCCAGCAAGCTGTAGCTACATGGTGTATGTAGGGCGAGGAGACTTCATGGCACCGCCCAACAAGGCTTCAATCTTGTTCTTGACCTCAATACCGCCATCTTTTTCGCTGAAGCGCACCCCGATACCTTGGGGACGGCTACCTTGCGTCACAGGCGTTATCCATACCACATGGCCCACGACTTTCAGCTTGACGGGATCATCCAACAGGCTCAGCAACATGAAAACCTCATCGCCAATGCGATAGGGTTTATTGGTGGGGATGAACAGGCCTCCCCCTTTGATGAAGGGCATGTAGGAGGCGTAAAGCGCTGCCTTTTCCTTGATGGCCAATGACAATACCCCAGGCTTGGCTGGGGAGCTGATCAAGGGGTCATTAGGAAGCGCGCTGGTACTCATGTTCTGGTTTTGGCGGAAAATAACTGCACATACTGCAACATCAGGCTTTCCAGTTGCAGCTCATTGTTCAATGGATGCGTCGCACTGCGGTAGGCATCGTCAAGTTTACGCTGTAATTCAAGCATTTGAGCCAAGTCTACGCTTTTGGCCAAGGCTTGCAAAGCGGCATTATGCAGGATGTGGTAACGCGCCTGTACGGCAAAGCGGCAGGCAAGCAGATCATAAAGCCATTTTTGCAATACCCGCATGGCCTCCGCCATTCCCAGGGCATTCAGCATTGTCGCCAGCGAATAAGCATCGGCACCAGCTCCACGAGCCAGTTGCGCCAGTATCAGCTCCAGCGGCTTGCTGCCCTCCGCCTGATCGCGCGCAGCCATAGGCGAGCCGCCGGCGTAAGCCAGCCTGACCTCCGCTTGATCTACCCCCTGCTCGTTGAGCCAGCTCAAGGCGCCCTGCATATCGGGCACCGGCATATCCACCTTGCGGCAACGGCTGGTAATGGTCGGCAGCAAGCGTTGCGGCTGATGGGCCACCAACAGGAACACTACGCCCGGTGGCGGCTCTTCCAGCATTTTCAGCAAGGCATTGGCTGAGGCCACATTCAGGCCTTCTGCCGGACATATCAGCGCGATGCGCACGCCATCGTTGTGATGGCTGGATAACTCCAGGAATCCGCCTAGCTCACGCACCTGGGCGACGGATATCTGTGTTTTTTTGGTAGTGGGCTTGGCGGGCGCTGGCGTATCTTCATCAGCTTGATCCTGCTCGGGGGCCAGCAAGCGAAAATCAGGGTGACTGCCTTGGGCAAACCACCCGCAACTGGCACAAACCCCACAGGCATGCCCATCGGCTTGTGGCTGCTGACACAGCAGGGCTTTGCTTAGCGCTTGCGCGAACTGCAGCTTGCCTATGCCGGCCGGTCCGCGTAGCAACATGGCATGCGGCAGGGTTTTCCGCTGCGCGATCAAGCCCGCCCATACGGCGTGTTGCCAGGGAAAAATCATCAGCTTCTGGCTCATAAGGCACTCAGGGCAGCACGCACAGCCAGTTTGACCTGCTCCAGCGGCTGGTTGGAATCAATAATGCGAAAGCGCTCAGGAAACTGCTGTGCCCGGTCCAGATAGGCACGGCGAATACGCCGGAAAAAATCTGCAGATTCACGCTCAAACTTATCCGGGGTGCGAGCCGCTGCCAGCCTTTGCACACTGACTTCCACTGGTACATCAAACAGCAAGGTCAAATCCGGCTGCAGCCCTTGCTGCACCCATTGCTCCAGTTGGGCAATGCGCTCCGCGGCCAGCCCTCTGCCACCATGCTGATAAGCAAACGAGGCATCGGTAAAACGGTCCGACAGCACATAAGCGCCGCGCTCCAGCGCGGGCAAGATCAAGGTAGAAAGATGCTCTTGCCGGGCAGCGAACATCAGCAGGCTTTCCGTTTCAGCCGCCATCGGGGTATGCAATAGTACTTCACGCAGCTGCTCACCCAGCGCCGTTCCTCCCGGCTCGCGCGTGGATATCACCTCTACGCCACGCGTCTGCAATTGCGCCAGAATGTCCGGTATATGCGTGCTTTTGCCCGCACCATCCATGCCTTCGAGAGTAATGAATTTACCGCGCACGATTGGGCCTCAATTGATACTGCACCACGGCCCGGTTATGTTCTGCCAGCGTCGATGAAAATTCATGGCTGCCATCGCCCTTGCCCACGAAATACAGCGCCTTGGTTTTCATGGGGTGCAGCGCGGCTTCAATGGCGCCCAGGCCAGGCATGGCAATCGGCGTGGGGGGCAAGCCGGCACGTGTATAGGTGTTGTATGGCGTATCCAGGAGCAGGTCTTTTTTACGCAGATTGCCATCAAAACGCTCACCTACCCCGTAAATCACGGTAGGGTCGGTTTGCAGGCGCATGCCCAGGCGCAGGCGATTTAGAAACACACCCGCAATTTGCGGCCGCTCAACGGCACGGCCGGTTTCTTTCTCAATGATGGAGGCCATGATCAAGGCCTGGTATGGCGTGGCATAAGGCAAGCCCGCGTCTCTGCCGGCCCAGGCCGTGGAGAGCTTTTGCTGCATGGTGGTGTAAGCCCGCTTGAGGATATCTTTATCGCTGGATTGCGGCGTGAAGTAATAGGTGTCGGGGAAGAATAAGCCCTCGGGAATTTCTTCGGTGGCCCCTACCTCGGCCAATATCTGCTGATCGGTATATGCCATGGTCATGTGGCGTACCGACTCATGCGCATTCAGCGCAGCCCGCATTTGCTGAAAAGTCCACCCCTCAATAAAGGTAATGCTGGCTTGCGTGGTATTGCCATTGGTCAAGGTAATCAGCAACTGATAAGGCGTAGTACCTGCCGCAATCTGATAATTACCGGCCTTGATGTCACCCGCCTTGCCAAACAGACGCACCAGCACTTCAAAGCTCCAGGGTTCCTGCAGCACGCCCTGCTGCACCAGTTGCAGCCCGACGCTACGCAAGCTGCTGCCCGCTTTCAGGGAGACGTCTTCCGTGGTGGCACGCGCCGCCAATGGCGTTGTACTGTAGAAATATAGCCATGCACCTGCTACCACCAGCGCCAGGCATGCCAGTAACAGTAAAGATCTAATCAATTTCATGTTGTTCCTGCAATAAATACCTTAACTGTTCCGCCAGTTGCTGAGGCTGCCAGGTTTTTCCGTTGAAGCGGGTTGCCTGCCATGCACCAAACAGGCTGTTGCAAATGATGATCTCGTCCGCTTGCATCATTTGATCCAGCGAAATATCCGCCACGCCTGCTTGCAGCCCCAGCGATGGCGCCAATTGCAGAATGCGATCACGCGTGACACCCGCCACCCCGCAGCGCCTGAGATCCGGCGTCAACAAGCGAAAACCAAACCGTAGCAGAATATTCGACATGGTGCCTTCGATCACAAACCCTTGTTGATCCAGCAATACCCCGTCAAAAATATCCGGGTCTTGCCACTCCATACGGGCCAGTATATTTTCCAGCCGGTTGAGATGCTTTATACCCGCCAGCCTGGGCTGATGAGCCAGCCTGAGATTGCACAGTGTCAGTTGCACCCCAGCTTCCGCATAATGCTGCGGGTAATCCGGCATGGCAGTTCGCATGACAATGCGGGTGGATTGCATCTCGGCACTGATGGCATAGCCGCGCCCTCCTGCCCCGCGACTGATGATGATTTTCGCAACCCCACTCGCATGATCGGCATAGAGCTGCTGAATATCGTTTAACAGCTCGCTGGCTGGTGGGCAGGATAAGCTTAACCGTGAACAGTCTTCACTCAGCTTGCGGTAATGCAAAGCCCATACCTGAGGGTTGCCAAGAATAACGGGCAAGGTTCGAAATACGCCATCGCCATAGGCCAAGCCGCGGTCTGCAGGCGATATCAATGCATCGGGCCGACCATTTACCAATGTCGGCAAGGGATACGTCATCGGGCGCTCATGTGCTCGTTAAAAACACCGTTATCCTAAAGCATGTTGACGTCATTACAAAGGAGTCTTGCATCCACAAAAGCTGTGGATAGATTTGTGGAAGATTGCAGGATAATGCCGCTAAGTATCGCTGGGCATTAGATTTTTTGATTTTGACTCAAAAAGAGCTAAAAATAATTAGCTTATTAAAATCAACAACTTGAAAAATTAAAGCAATCTCGAGTGTGGCCTTCTGTCACAGGACCGTCAAATGCGACAAAACTGTGCATAACCATCAAGGCCATGCACAGTTTTGAGCATAAGACAAGCCTGATCGGCAGATCAGATTTTGGCAAACACCAGGGAACCGTTGGTACCACCGAAGCCGAAGTTGTTTTTCAGCGCCACATCAATCTTCAGATCACGCGCCTCATTGGCGCAATAATCCAGATCACATTCAGGATCCTGATTGAAAATGTTGATAGTGGGAGGCGATACCTGATGATGAATGGAGAGAACCGTAAATACCGACTCCAGACCACCCGCACCACCCAGCAAGTGACCCGTCATCGACTTGGTGGAGTTCACCACCAGATTCTTTGCATGGTCACCAAATGCCGCCTTGATCGCATTGGTTTCATTGGTATCACCCAGCGGAGTGGAAGTACCGTGTGCATTGATGAACTGCACCTGATCCGGATTTACGCCAGCGTTATTCAATGCATTACGCATGGAACGACGTGGACCATCCATATTAGGCGCGGTCATGTGATACGCATCGGCACTCATTCCGTAGCCTACCAACTCGGCATAGATCTTGGCGCCACGTTTCTTGGCAGATTCGTACTCTTCCAGCACCATGACACCAGCGCCTTCGCCAATCACGAAGCCATCACGATCACGATCCCATGGGCGGCTAGCCGTCGCAGGGTCATCATTGCGCGTGGACAATGCGCGCGCGGCGGCAAAACCACCTACGCCCAGTTGCGTGATGGCCGCTTCTGCGCCACCGGCAATCATGACATCCGCATCGCCGTATTCGATCATGCGGGCAGCATCACCGATGGAATGCGTGCCTGTGGTACAGGCGGTGACAATCGCCACGTTCGGGCCCTTAAAGCCGTACATGATGGAAAGATTGCCGGAAATCATGTTGATAATGGTGCCGGGAATAAAGAACGGCGAAATTTTTCTTGGACCGGATGTGTGAAACGTCTCATCCGTCTCTTCAATAAGCTGCAAGCCGCCGATACCGGAACCGATGGAAACGCCGATACGCTCGGCATTTTCCTCAGTCACTTCAATACCCGAATCACGCACCGCCTCAATACCTGCTGCCATGCCGTACTGGATAAAGGTATCCATACGACGCGCTTCTTTGGCAGGCAAGAACTGGGAGACGTCGAAACCCTTCACTTCGCCCGCAATTTGCGAGGCGAAGGGACTAGGATCGAACTTGGTGATTCTGGTGATACCGGATTTCCCGGCCAGTAGATCAGACCAGGACGCCTGAACACCGACACCAACCGGTGATACGACGCCCAGGCCAGTCACGACAACTCTGCGCTTCTGCAGATTGTGCTTGGACAAAAGCAACTCCAGAATTTAAGAATGGATGGGGGAAATTACTTGAGGTTGGCGCTGACGTAGTCAATCGCTTGCTGAACGGTTGTGATCTTCTCTGCTTCTTCATCAGGAATTTCACAATCAAATTCTTCTTCAAGTGCCATCACGAGTTCAACGGTGTCGAGCGAATCAGCACCCAGGTCATCTACAAAGGAAGATTCATTCTTTACATCAGCTTCATTTGCACCCAATTGCTCAGAAACGATCTTTTTAACGCGTTGTTCGATGTCAGACATCTAAATACCCCTTTCAAGTTTATGTTGCTTACAAAAGCTCGGGCTATTCTAGCAAAAGTCCCGAGGAATTCAAAAAACTGCTTGATACTAAAAACCTGGCGATCACGCCATGTACATGCCGCCATTTACGTGCAAGGTTTCGCCCGTAATATAAGCCGCTGATGGAGAAGCCAAAAACACGACGGCCGCTGCAATATCATCCACATGACCCAGCTTGCCCAGGGGAATCCTGCCCAGCAGATCGTCCCGCACTTTTTCGGGGAGTTCACGTGTCATGTCGGTATCAATGAAGCCTGGAGCCACACAATTGACGGTAACGCCACGACTGCCGAGCTCGGCAGCCAGTGACTTGGTAAAACCACTGACGCCAGCTTTGGCGGCGGCATAGTTTACCTGGCCGGCATTGCCGGTGTGTCCCACGATAGATGAAATACTGATAATGCGGCCTTGACGAGCCTTCATCATGGGGCGCATTACCGCTTGCGAGAGACGATATACCGATGAAAGATTGGTGGAGATGACTGCGTTCCAGTCATCTTCCTTCATGCGCATCAACAAGGTATCGCGGGTAATGCCTGCGTTATTCACAAGAATGCCAATATCGCCATAAGTCTTGGCAATCTGGTCAATCACGGCATCGATCTGCTCGGTGTTATTGACATCCAGTGCCAACCCCTGCCCTTTAATACCTGCCGCTTGCAGCGCCTTGGTAATTTGCTCAGCGCCGGCTTCACTGGTGGCGGTGCCGATAACAACCGCTCCGTTGCGGCCTAATGCCTGGGCAATGGCTGCACCGATACCACGGCTAGCGCCAGTGACCAGCGCGATTTGATTCTGAAGCATCTGCGACTCCTGAATAAATTATGATTTGAATTGAGATTGAGCTTCGTCAATCGCAGCCTGGCTGATCAATGCAACACATGCCAACTCAGGAACAATGCGCTTAGCGAGCCCCGCCAGCACCTTGCCTGGCCCACACTCAGCACTTTGTGCAATACCTTGCTGGCTGATCTTCTGGACAGTTTCCACCCAGCGAACCGGGCTGTATAACTGACGAACAAGGGCGTCCTTGATTTTCGCTGCATCATCATGCGACTCAACATCTGCATTGTGAATGACAGGAATACGGGATGGGCTGATGGTGACATCTTGCAGGTAATTCTTCAGCTCAGCGGCGGCGGGCTGCATCAGGGCGCAATGAGATGGCACACTGACCGGCAGCAGAATGGCGCGTTTGGCGCCCTTGCCTTTGGCTGCTTCCATCGCGCGCTCCACGGCCTCACGATGGCCTGCGATTACCACCTGACCTGGGGAGTTAAGATTAACCGCTTCAACAACCTGGCCTTGAGCCGCTTCAGCACAGGCTGCACGCACGTCTTCATCGCTTAAGCCCAATACGGCGGCCATGGCACCTACGCCTTCGGCAACTGCTTTTTGCATCACCTCTGCGCGGTAACGCACCAATGGCAATGCCGCATCAAAGCTGAGTGCACCTGCAGCCACCAGAGCTGTATATTCGCCGAGACTATGTCCTGCCATGATGGCAGGCGCATCGCCATGCTGAGCCTGCCAGGCACGCCATGTCGCGACCCCGGCAGTCAGCATCAAGGGTTGCGTATGGGCTGTCTGGTTCAGCAAGTCATTTGGCTCGGTCGCCATTTTCCAGAAATCCTCACCGAGAATATCGGAAGCTTCGACAAAGGTATCGCGGATCACAGCCAGACCATCAAAGCCCTGCATCATGCCGACGGATTGAGAGCCCTGTCCGGGGAAGAAAAATGCAAATGTCATGTCAATCTCTATGAGTTGTCTTTTAGAACTTAACTAGTACCGAGCCCCAGGTGAATCCACCACCAAAGGCTTCCATCAGGAGGGTTTCGCCACGCTTGATACGGCCATCGCGCACAGCAACATCCAGCGCCAGCGGAATAGAAGCCGCCGATGTATTGCCATGGCGATCCACGGTAACAACGACTTTTTCCATGCCCATGCCAAGTTTCTTGGCGGTGGACTGGAGAATACGGATATTTGCTTGATGAGGCACCAGCCAATCCACATCGGACTTTTGCAGGCCATTGGCTTCCAATGTTTCATCCACGATAGCGTCGAGCGTATTGACCGCCACCTTGAAAACAGCGTTGCCTTCCATATGGATAGTCTTGCTGCCTTCTTTTTGGGAAACACCGGTCGGCACATTGAGCAATCGAGCATATTGGCCATCCGCATGCAAATGCGTGGACAAAATACCCATCTCTTCAGAAGCACTCAGAATAACGGCACCCGCGCCATCACCCCACAAAATGCAGTTGCTGCGATCAGTCCAGTCGGTAATACGCGACATTGTTTCTGCACCAATCACCAATGCGGTTTTTGCGGCACCGGACTTGATGAAGTTATCTGCAGTCGCCAAGGCATACACAAACCCGCTACAAACGGCTTGAATATCAAATGCCGGACAAGGACCGAGCCCAAGGCGAGCCTGTACCAGACAGGCGGTGCTCGGGAACACACGATCCGGTGTGGTGGTTGCCACGATCACCAGATCGATTTCTTCATGGGTAATACCGGCAGCTTCGATGGCACGCAATGCGGCTTCGTAAGCCAGGTCACTGGTAAACTGGCCTTCAGCAGCAATGTGGCGCTCGCGGATGCCAGTGCGAGTCACGATCCACTCATCACTGGTGTCGACCATGCGTTCAAGTTCTGCATTGGTCAGTATGCGCTCGGGCAGATAACTGCCCGTTCCGGCGATACGGGAATATGTCATGCTAATTCTTTCGTAGTCTCAGCGGGTAGCTGCGACGCTGGTGCTGGCTTGATATGTTCTATTTCCAGCTGTTCTGTAATGCGCTTCAATACGCCACTACGGGATTCTTCACTTGCCACATTGATGGCGTGCAGAAAGGCAAACGTGTCCGCACCACCGTGGCTCTTCACCACAATGCCGCGCAGGCCCAGGAAACTGGCGCCATTATAGCGACGATGATCCAGCCGCTTGCGGAATGCCTTCAGAACCGGCATGGCAGCCAGGGCCATGATCTTGGTCAGCCAGTTGCGCTTGAATTCCTGCCCAAGAAAACTACCCATCATCTGAGCCAGGCCTTCGGAGGTTTTCAAGGCAACGTTGCCGACAAAACCATCACACACCACCAGATCTGTCGTGCCTTTGTAGATGTCATTGCCTTCAATATTGCCGTAAAAATTCAAATGACTCGCCCGCAGCAACTCTCCAGCCTGTTTGACCACTTCATTGCCCTTGATATCCTCGGAGCCGATATTAAGCAGGCCCACCGTGGGTCTTTCCTTGTGCTCAACACAGGACACCAGCATGGCACCCATAATGGCAAACTGCAGCAGATGCTCTGGCGTGCAGTCAGCGTTGGCGCCAAGATCCAGCATATAGGTAAGGCCCTTGCGACTCGGCAAGGTGGCGGCAATAGCTGGTCGATCGATACCCGGCAAGGTTTTCAGCACAAAACGGGCGGTCGCCATGAGCGCTCCCGTATTTCCAGCGCTAACGCAGGCGTGGGCTTCTCCACTCTTGACCAGATTGATGGCAACACGCATTGAAGAATCTTTTTTATTCTTCAGCGCGCTTTGCGGGGATTCGTCCATGGTGACGACCTCGCTTGCATGATGAATGCGCAAGCGGGGGCCGACCTTTGCATGATGCGCAGCCAGCTCAGCCTCGATAACCTCGGCTAATCCAACCAGAACGATATTGATTTCAGCATCCTGCTTTAACGCTTGCAGCGCAGCAGGAACGGTGACATGAGGGCCGTGGTCGCCGCCCATGGCATCCACAGCAACTGTGATATCCATGTACTAATTGGCTTTTATATAAAAACAAAGCGCCGATTCTTTATCAGAACCGGCGCATCTGTTTGATACTAACTTACTCGCCCTTGGCAGGCAGAACCTTACGACCACGGTAGTAACCGCTAGGGCTTACGTGGTGACGCAGGTGAGTTTCACCTGTGGTTGGCTCAACAGCCAATGGTGGGTTAGTCAGAAAATCGTGCGAACGGTGCATGCCGCGCTTCGATGGGGACTTCTTGTTTTGTTGAACTGCCATGATCTACTCCTGTTAACTAATTAATCCCGGTGCTTTCCGGACTTCAAACCCTGCAACACCGCAAATGGATTAGGTTTTCCCAGCTCAAGACGATCACCCTTTACGGCACAATCCTCTTGTTCGTGCTTGGGTGCCAGCGGCATCGCCAGCAACACCTCATCCTCTATCAATTCCGACACTTGCATATGCGTTTCAGCAACCAGGTAATCCCTGTCATCGAGATCCTCTTCTTCTGACGGAATAGCATCCTCATCGGGCACCAGGTAATACAATGTCGAAATGTCGATGTTGTATGACATGGCTTCCAGACAACGCTGACATGTTAAACCCAGATCCCCGGACACCTTTAATTGCAGTGTTGGTTTGCCGTCGTTAACATTCCCCAGCAAGCGCCAATTCAGCGCGCCATCGGCTGATGCATAGGCATCCTGAAGGCGCGGAAATTGCGAAACCGGAATTGTACCATGAATTTCAAGCGCTTTTCGCGCAAACTCAATGCTATTGATGATGTTCTGTGCAGCCATAGGGGCGCATGATATAATTTGCATGTTTCTGTGTCAAAAAATCAGGTCTCAAGCGTGATCAAAAAAATACTTATAGCTAATCGCGGTGAAATTGCAGTCCGCATCGTTCGCGCATGTTCAGAAATGGGAATCAAGTCAGTCGCCATCTACTCTGATGCCGACCGCCACGCATTACATGTAAAGAAAGCCGACGAAGCCTATAACATTGGCTCAGACCCTGTGGTGGGTTATTTGAATGCACATAATATCGTCAACCTGGCCGTGGCTTCAGGTTGCGACGCCCTGCATCCCGGCTACGGCTTTTTGTCCGAAAATCCCGAATTAGCCGAAATATGTGCCCGCCGCGGCATCAAATTCATTGGTCCGGATGCAAAGGTCATTCGCCAGATGGGTGACAAGATTCAGGCACGTAATGCCATGATCAAGGCGGGCATTCCCTGTGTGCCTGGCAGTAACGGCAACCTGGCCGATCTCGAGGAAGCCCGCACCCTTGCCCGCAAAATCGGCTACCCCGTCATGCTGAAAGCCACTAACGGTGGCGGCGGACGTGGCATTCGCCGGTGTAATGATGAAAAAGAATTGCTCAGCAACTACGACCGCGTGATCTCGGAAGCCAGCAAAGCGTTTGGCAAACCCGAAGTATTTCTCGAAAAGTGCGTGGTTAATCCCAAACATATTGAAGTACAGATCATGGCTGATAGCCATGGCAACGTGATTCATCTGTTTGAACGCGACTGTTCCATTCAGCGCCGCAACCAGAAACTGATTGAAATTGCCCCCTCGCCGCAATTAAGCAATGCGCAACGCGAATACATTGGCAAATTGGCAGTCAAGGCTGCAAAGGCCGTAGGCTACAAGAATGCTGGCACCGTGGAGTTTTTGCTGGACTCGGATAACAGCTTTTATTTCATGGAAATGAATACCCGCCTGCAGGTAGAGCACACGGTTACCGAAACCATCACCGGTATTGATATCGTGCAGGAACAGATTCGCATTGCCGATGGTCTTAAACTTCAATACAAGCAAGAAGATGTGCACTACCGCGGGTTTGCCATGGAGTTTCGCATCAATGCTGAAGATCCGAAGAAGGACTTTTTGCCAAGCTTTGGCAAAATCACGCGTTACTATGCCCCGGGCGGCCCAGGTGTCCGTATGGATGCGGCAATGTACAGTGGTTACGTCATTCCGCCTTATTATGACTCCATGTGCGCCAAGTTAACGGTGTGGGCACTCAACTGGGAAAGTGTGATCGAGCGTGGTCGCCGGTCGCTGAACGACATGGTGGTTTACGGCGTGAAGACCACGATTCCTTACTATCAGGAAATTCTTAATCATCCTGATTTTCGCAGTGGCAAGTTTGATACCAGCTTTGTTGAATCCCATCCGGAGCTGATCAATTATGAAACCAAACTACCGCGCGAATTGATCGCCGCCGCCATCTCAGCCGCCATAGCAGCGCACGAAGGCATCTAAATAGAACCCGTATTAATAGTGAAGCGATAAGTTAAGAATATGGCAAAAGTATATGTTACTGATGTAGTTTTACGCGATGGCCACCAGTCATTGATCGCAACGCGCATGCGCACTGAAGACATGCTGCCCATCTGCCCACAGCTTGATGCCATTGGTTACTGGTCATTGGAGGCCTGGGGTGGCGCGACATTTGATGCGTGCGTACGTTATCTGAAGGAAGACCCTTGGGAGCGTCTGAAGAGTTTGCGCAAGGCCTTGCCATCGACGCCCATCCAAATGCTGCTGCGCGGCCAGAATCTGCTTGGATACCGTCATTATTCCGACGATGTGGTACGCGCATTCGTGCAAAAGTCCGCCGATAATGGCGTGGATGTTTTCCGCATATTTGATGCGATGAATGATCTGCGCAATCTGCGCACCTCTATCGAAGCCGTGAAAAAAGTCGGCAAGCACGCCGAAGGTACTATCAGCTACACCACCAGTCCCGTGCATGGCATTCCTTATTTTGTCGAGTTGGCCAAAGAGTTGGCCTCCTTCGGCTGTGACACCATCGCCATCAAGGACATGGCCAGTCTGCTGACGCCTGAAATCACCGGCGAGCTGGTCAAGGAACTGCGTGCTGCCACCAATTTGCCTATACACCTGCATGCCCACGCCACTTCGGGTTTGGCCAGCATGTCCATCCTGCGTGCGGTGGATAACGGCGTCGCGATTGTGGACGGTGCCATTTCCTCCTTTGCGGAAGGCGCAAGCCTGCCGACCACTGAAAGCATTGTGGCGGCATTGCAAGGTACCGAGTACGACACCGGCCTTGATCTGGGCAAGCTGCAAGAAATTGCCGCCTACTTCCGTGAGGTTCGCAAAAAGTACTGGCAATTTGAAAGCGCCTTCACTGGCGTTGATACACGCGTACTGGTGAATCAGGTGCCAGGCGGCATGATTTCGAATTTGTCCAACCAGCTTAAGGAGCAAGGCGCTCTGGACCGCATGGATGAAGTATTGGCAGAAATTCCACGTGTGCGTGAGGATTTGGGCTTCCCTCCGTTGGTCACGCCTACCTCGCAAATCGTGGGAACCCAGGCCGTACTGAATGTGATGACCGGCGCCCGTTACAAATCCATCACCAACGAGGTGAAAAACTACCTGCTGGGGCAGTATGGCAAGGCACCAAGCACCGTCAATACCGATGTGAAACACCTTGCTGTGGGTGATGCCGTGGTCGTTACCTGCCGCCCAGCGGATCTGCTGGATGCCGAAATGGATAAACTGCGCGCAGAATCTGAAGGATTGGCAAAGACAGAGGAAGATGTGCTGACTTATGCCATGTTCCCTGATCTGGCAAAAACCTTCCTGCAGGAGCGTAATGCAGGCACACTGAAACCAGAAGCGCTACTGACCAAAGAAGCTGCCTCAACTTCGGCCGCTCGCTACGCGCCTCATGAGTTCAACGTGACCCTGCACGGTGAAACCTTCCACATCAAGCTGACAGGTAGCGGTCATGCTGGAGAAGATCAGCGCCCATTCTATGTCTCTGTAGATGGTGTAGCTGAAGAAGTTGTAGTCGAAACACTGAGCGAAATTGAAGTCAGCGATGGCAATACCAATGGCAACGGCCGTAAAAAAGCGTCCAGTAGCGCCAGCAATAGCACTGGGCGCCCTCGCCCATCGCATGTTGGGTGTGTGACTACGGCCATGCCCGGGACCATTGTGGAAGTGAAGGTCAAGGCTGGTGACCAGGTGAATGCCGGGGATGCAGTGCTGGTGATTGAAGCGATGAAAATGGAAAATGAAATCCAGGCGCCTAAATCCGGCATCGTCGTTGCCGTGCATGTCGTCAAGGGTGACAGCGTGACTCCTGACGAGTCTTTGCTGGAAATCCAGCCCGCTTAACCGCAGCATCATCCATAACAAGCCGGCAGTTTTCATATCTGTCGGCTTTTTTATTGGTAAAAGAACTTATGTCTGTCGAACTGATTCTTGCCTCCTCCTCCCCATTCCGCCGCGACTTGCTGACCAGGCTGGATATCCCGTTTATCTGCTGCGCACCTGATATTGATGAATCACCTTTAGCCAATGAAAAGCCCGAAGACACCGCCTTGCGGCTCAGCCAGGAAAAAGCGCGCAAAGTCGCCGCGCAATACCCACAAGCCCTGATCATTGGCTGCGACCAAGTGGCGACGCTGGATGGGCAGCAAATTGGCAAACCGGGTACGCACGCAAACGCTGTAAAGCAATTGCAAAGCATGCGGGGACGCGAGGTCACCTTCCATAGCGCGCTATGTCTATACAATGCCGCCACTGGCACCATGCAGGCGGATGTTGTGCCTTACGTGGTCGAATTCAGAATGCTGAGTGATGCCCAGATTGAAACCTATCTGCATAAAGAGCAGCCATACAACTGTGCAGGCAGCGCAAAATCGGAAGGGCTTGGAATTGCGCTCATTGCACGCATGGAGGGCACAGACCCGAACGCCCTGATCGGGTTACCATTGATCCGCCTCATCACTATGCTGCAAAACGAAGGCTTAACCATTATCTAAGCGGGCAACGCCCCAAGGAGATTTTCATGCAAAACCGTGTTCTCGCTCTATGTCTGAGCAGTCTGTTTGCCAGCCAAGTACTGGCCGCTGATACAGAAGAAATACTGAGTACATTGCAGGATCAAACCCAGGTAGCCGTCACCATTTACAACGAGGACCTTGCCCTCATCAAAGACCAGCGAAAAACCAGACTGCCTGCGGGTAACAGTGTATTGACCCTGCGCGATGTCAGCGCCCAATTGCGCCCCGAGACTGCACTGTTACGCAGCCTGAGCACACCCAGTACGCTGAACGTCGTTGAGCAGAATTTCGACTTTGATTTGCTGACGCCGGAAAAGCTGCTGGAAAAATATGTAGGCAAGACAGTCCAGCTCGTTCGGACCAACCCTGCCACGGGCGTTGAGACCAGCGAGCAAGCGCAGGTGCTGTCGGCGAATAATGGTGCCGTGCTCAAAATTGGCAACCGCATTGAAACCGGCATTGCAGGCCGCATTGTCTACCCGGATGTCCCTGCCAATCTGCGCGACCGTCCCACCCTGCTTACCCATCTCAGCAACAAGCAGGCCGGCGACCAAACCGTGGAGCTCAGCTACCTGACCGGCGGCCTATCCTGGAAAGCTGACTATGTTGCCGAACTGAATGCGGCTGAAGACAAGCTGGACTTGTCAGCCTGGATCACGCTCAACAATACCAGCGGCGCAACGTATCGTAATGCCAAATTGCAACTGGTAGCCGGCGATGTGCATCGCGCACCACAAGCCAGGCCCATGCTAATGAAGATGGCACGATCGGAAATGGCGATGGATGCCGCCGCCCCGGTCAGTGAAGAATCCCTGCTGGAGTATCACCTCTACAGCCTGGATCGCCCCACTACCCTGGCTGAAAACCAATCCAAACAAGTTGCCCTGCTCAGTGCAAGCCAAGTGCCTGTTCGCAAAGAGCTATTGCTGAAAGGCGCGGATTATTACTATGGTTCCAGCGTGGATGAAATCGGCCAGAAACTCAAAGTCGGGGTCTTTATCGAGTTTGATAACAAGGAAGCAGACCGCCTTGGCATGCCTTTGCCTAAAGGCACCCTGCGCGTGTACAAAAAAGATCGCCAGGGCAATGCTCAGTTTGTAGGTGAGGACAATATTGACCATACCGCACGCAATGAAACAATCAGGCTGAAGCTGGGTGATGCCTTCGACATCAATGCCGACAAGAAGCAAACCGACTTCAAGCAATTACCCAATCCAGCCAAAGGTAGCAGAGCCACAGAAAGCGCTTACGAGATTGTGCTGCGCAATGCGAAAAAAGAAACTGTCACGGTCATTGTGCAAGAACCAATACCCGGCGATTGGAAAATCCTGATGGAAAGTCAGCCAGGTAACAAGCTGAACAGCCATCTGTACGCCTGGAAAGTCCAGATCCCAGCCGAAGGCCAAGCCGTACTCACTTATCGCACGCAGGTTAAATATTGATCTCATGAGCACGACCTCCTCCTCCACAGTCACATCATCGCCCTTGGGCACGCTTTATCTGCTGCCTGTCACCCTGGGGGATGACCGACTGGATCATGCGCTGCCCGCTGAGGTATTGAAACTTGCCAGAACGCTGGACACCTTTGTGGTGGAGAACGAAAAAACGGCGCGGCGCTTTTTATCCCTGATCAAAACTGATAAGCCGGTACGTGAACTGACCCTGTTGCCGCTCAATGAGCATACCGAAGAAAAAGCCTTGCCTGAGCTGCTCAAGCCTCTGCTGCAAGGTCGTAACGTAGGGATTATGTCGGAAGCAGGTTGCCCGGGCATTGCAGACCCGGGCGCCAGACTGGTGGAACTCGCGCACCGCAAAGGCATCAAGGTGGTGCCCTTGGTCGGTCCTTCGTCCATATTATTGAGCCTGATGGCCTCAGGGCTTGATGGGCAGCGATTCAGCTTTCATGGGTATCTGCCCAGCGACAAGGCTGCGCGAATTCAACGCTTGAAAGAATTGGAGCGGGAATCGCAAAAGTGGCAACAGACTCAGCTATTCATCGAAACGCCATACCGTAACCAGCATATGCTGGAGGATATTCTGGCCCAGTGCCAGGGGACGACGAGGCTTTGTGTAGCCACCAATATCAGCCTGAGCACAGAGCGCATCGCGACTAAAACAATCTCCGAATGGAAGCGGCACGAGTTGCCGGATATCCACCGTCAACCCACCGTATTTCTGTTATTGGCAGCTGGCGGGCGCTAGAGCAGTTTTTTGACAGGCGCATAACTGCGCCGGTGCACAGGCGAGACGCCATGCTCAATCAGCATGGCCATGTGGAATGCGGTGGGATAGCCTTTGTGTTTGGCAAATCCATAATGAGGATATTGCTGGTCAAGCGCGTACAGCTCTTTGTCGCGTGCAGTTTTCGCCAGAATAGAGGCCGCAGAAATCGCCTCGACCTTGCTGTCGCCATCAACAATCGCTTCTGCCACCATGGAAACCTGTGGGCAGTGCAAGCCATCCACCAGTAGTTTGTGAGGCTGAATGCCGAGTTGTTCGACCGCCCTGCGCATTGCCAGCAGACTGGCTTGCAGGATATTGATGCTATCGATTTCTTCCACCGTGCTGTGGGCAATGGCCCAGGCAAGCGCATGCTGCTTGATTTCCAGCGTCAGCGCATCCCGTTTTTTTTCGGACAGTTTTTTGGAGTCAGCCAACCCTGGAATAGGCCTGGCAGGATTCAGAATCACGGCAGCTGCGTAAACGGCCCCAGCCAAAGGCCCCCGCCCGGCTTCATCCACCCCGCAAATGATGAGTTCACTCATGGCAAGCAAGCCAGAATGGCACTTGCAGCTTTTTCCTCAGTATTTTGCCGCAGAAGATGATGAATGCGCGTGAATTCAGCTTTGATTTCTTCCATCTGGGTTTTGTCGTTCACCATCTTAAGCGTGGCTTCAGACAACTTTTCTGGTGTCGCATTGTGCTGCAGCAACTCTGGAACCACAAAGCGCCCGGCCAAGACATTGGGCAGTCCCACATAAGGGAGATAAAGCATGCGTTTCAATATTTGCCAGCTCAGCCAAGGCATACGATAGGTGATCACCATGGGGCGCTTCAGCAAGGCTGCCTCCAGTGTGGCAGTGCCCGATGCCACAATGACGGCATCCGCAGCTTCCATCGCCATATGGGCATGCCCAAATAAAATATTGATCGGCAGTTCTTCCGCTTTTTCATCGTAAATGGCCTGCTCAAAAATCCTGCGGGTTTCACGCGTAATCAGCGGAACAACAAACTGGATACCGGGCTGATGCTCCAACATTTTTCGGGCGGTTTGCACATAGAGCGCCGCCAATTGGCGCACTTCACTCTGGCGGCTACCCGGCAACATGGCAATGACGACCTGCCCTGCCTTGAGCTTGAGATTCTGACGTGCCTGCACCTGATCAGGCTCAATAGGCAGGATATCTGCCAATGGGTGCCCCACATAACTGACCGGCACCCCGGCCTCTTTGTATAAGTCGGGCTCAAAGGGGAATAGCGCAAGCATATGGGAAACCGCACGCTTGATCTTTGACATCTTGCCACGGCGCCAGGCCCAGATGGAGGGGCTCACGTAATGAACAGTGGGAATGCCGCGGCGCTTGAGTTTGCGTTCCAGGCCAAAGTTAAAGTCAGGCGCATCAATCCCGATGAAAAGCTCGGGGCGAGCCTCGATAAGATCACGGGCAAGCTGGCGGCGCAACCTTAACAAACCAGGCAGATGACGCAAGACCTCCAGATAACCGCGAATGGACAAGCGCTCCATGGGGAAAAGTGTGCGTGCCCCTTCGGCCTGCATCTTAGGGCCTGCAATGCCGACAAACTGCAGATCCGGCCTATGCTTTTTCAAGGCTCGGATCAAATGACTGCCAAGAAGATCACCGGACGACTCTCCGGCCACAATGCCGATAATGGGCATGCTACAGGTCTTTCTTAACGGACAATGCCGCGGGTGGAAATATTCAAAAAGTCTAACAAGATATCCAGCTCCTGGCACTCCACGAGTTGCAAGGCCAGCTGCTCTTTGGCTTCTTCCAGGGTCAAGCCCTGACGATAAAGCGTCTTGTATGCGCGCTTGATACGGGTGATGCTATCCGCGCTAAAACCACGTCGCTTGAGCCCTTCAGCATTAATGCCATGTGGCTTGGCGTCGTATCCCGCGGCCGTTACATAAGGAGGAATATCCTTGAAAACAACGGTGCCAACGGCGGTCATGACATGCGAGCCGATTTTGCAGAACTGATGCACCAGGGTAAAGCCCCCCAGAATGGCATGGTCGTACATATCGACATGTCCGGCCAGCGAGGAGTTGTTTGCCAGAATCGTGTGATTGCCTACCTGGCAATCATGGGCAATATGGACATACGCCATGATCCAGTTATCGTTTCCGATACGGGTCACGCCCTTATCCTGAACCGTACCGCGGTTCAGGGTGCAGAACTCGCGAATGGTGTTGTTATCGCCGATTTCGAGCCGTGTAGGTTCGTCACGGTATTTTTTATCCTGTGGCGCCTCTCCTAGCGAGGAAAAATGAAACAGGTGATTGTTCTTGCCTATGGTCGTAGGGCCTGCAATCACCACATTATTGCCTACGCGCGTTCCTGGCCCGATCTGCACATCCGGACCTATGCTGGTATAAGCGCCAACTTCAACAGTGCTATCAAGCTCCGCTCGCGGATCAATGATCGCTGTCGGGTGGATTTTAACCTGGGACGTCATAATGGCTACTCAATTGCCTTCAATATGCACATCATTTCGGCTTCTGCCACGACCACATCATCAACCAAGGCCTGACCTTTGTATTTCCAGATACCACGAAGGATACGATCTATGCTGACCTTGAGAATAAGCTGGTCACCTGGCGATACCGGCTTTTTGAACCGCGCGCTATCAATGCCGGCAAAGTAATACACCGACTCATCATTGGGCTTGGTGTCCATCGTCTTGAACGACAAAATGGCAGCCGCCTGGGCCATGGCTTCCACAATCAGAACGCCAGGCATGACAGGATGATAAGGAAAATGGCCAGGGAAAAAAGGCTCGTTCATGCTGACGTTTTTGACAGCCACGATTTCCTTGCCAAGTTCCAGGGATAAGACCTTGTCGACCAGCAAGAAAGGGTAACGGTGCGGCAGGTGCTCTAATATTTCATGGATATCCATGCTGGTAACAGCCTGATCATTCATGGCATTTCCTCAATTTCTATTTGTTATGTCCAGCTGCGCCCTGATCTGCGCCAACTCATTTTCCAACTGCTTTACCCGCTCGGACATATCGCCCAGACGACGTATATTTGCCGCCGTCTTGAGCCAATCGCCATGTGTCTGGAACGGCATCAGCGCTGTGTAAGTATCCGTTTTCAGCAATGATCGCGTAATCATGCTGCCCGGCGAAATCGTCACTCCATCTGCAATCTCCAGATGCCCCAGTATCATGGCAGCACCCCCTATCCGGCAATGCTTGCCAACGATTGCGCTACCGGCAATGCCAACGCATCCCGCAATCACGGTATGGGCACCTATCCGGCAGTTGTGCCCGATCTGAATCAGGTTATCAAGCTTCACACCCTGCTCAATAATCGTATCGTCCAGGGCGCCTCTATCTACCGAGGTATTGACGCCAATTTCCACGTCATCTTCGATAATGACTCTGCCAACCTGAGGGATTTTAACCCAGCGCCCCTGATCATTGGCGTATCCAAAACCATCCGCGCCTATCACCACGCCTGCCGCCATGACACAACGCTCACCGATCTGGCAATCTGCATAGATCGTGACATGAGACTGCAGCATCGTCTGGCTGCCGATATGCACATTGCGCCCAACCACACAGCCTGGGCCAATCACCACGCCTTCACCCAACTTCACCCCAGGCGCTATCACAGCATAATCCATGACAGTAGATGAGGCAGGTACGACAGCATCCGGAGCCACACTGGCATTCGGGCTAATGCCTGGCACATACTCGACACGCGGATTCAGCAGATCTGAAACACGTGCGAAATAGGCATAAGGATTATCGGTCACGATGCGCGGCAGCGTCGTCAATGCACGATGCTGTTCACTGATGATAATCGCACTCGCTGCCGTATCGGCAAGCTGAGTACGATACTTGGAATCAGTTATGAAGCTGATATGCCCAGCTTGGGCATTGGCCAGTGAGGCGACACGGCTAATGACAATATCACCATCACCGACCAGCTCGCCTCCCAGCCTGGATACGATCTCCGTTAAGGAGTATTGCGCTTTCATCAGGCCAGGATCGCTTTCTAATACCAGAATTACTTCTTGCCCAGAGCCTTCAGTACCTTGTCGGTAATATCAATTTTCTTGCTTGCGTACGCTACGCCACCGTAAACAACCAGATCATAACCTTCAGCTTCGGATACCGAAGTAACGGCTTTGTTGATGCGGTCTTGCAAAGCACCCAGCTCTTCGTTTTTGCGCATGTTCACATCTTCACGCAATTCGCGCTGTTTACGCTGAAACTCGATCTTCAGGTTGGATGCATCACGCTCTTTATTGCGACGGTCAGTTTCTGACAAGGTGAGGCTGTCTTTGTCCAGCGAGGTTTCGATATCTTTGATCTGCTTTTGAAGACGGTCCAACTCTTGGGTACGAGGGCTGAATTCCTTCTCGAGCTTTTTACCGCTCTCCGCCGTTTGTGGCGCCTCTTGCAGAATCTTGTCCACTTGTACGTAACCCACCTTGAGCTCTGCTGCAGACACGTTCAGTGTAAAAGCAGCAAATGCTGTCAAGACCAGGCTTTTCAATAATTTACTCAATTCATTCTCCAATATTTAAAACTTAATCATACAAACAGCTTAGAACTGCGAACCCATCTGGAATTGCAGGATCTGCGTCTTATCGTCGTTATACAAGGTTTTGCCATCGGTTTGCACAGCATCCTTTTGTGCGTTCAGGGCCTTGGCCAATACGAGCTTGATAGGCCCGAATGGCGAATACCAGCTCACGCCAATACCTGCTGAGTAGCGCAGATCGCCAAGATCCATACGCTCATCCGATGTATACACGTTACCCGCATCGATAAATGTACTCAGGCGCAATTGCTTGGAATCCTTCATGCCAGGAATGGGGAAATACAACTCCGCATTACCCAGCAGACGCTTGGTACCGCCAATAGCATACCCGCGTTCATTCACCGTGTCATAGAGACGAGGACCAATCGAGCTGGTTTGATAACCGCGCACCGAGTTTACACCACCGATGTAGAAGTTCTTGAAGAACGGGAAGTCCTTGCTGCCATAAGTGTCACCATACCCTGCTTCACCATTCAGCATGAAGGTGATATTTGGCGTAATGTCCTTGTACCAGGAATGCTTGTATTCCACCTTGTAATACTGCAAGTCCAGGCCAGGCAACCCAATTTCCGTGCTCAAACGCTGGTAAACACCCTTGTTGGGGAACAACACATTGTCCCGGGTATCATGTGCCCAGCCCAGATTGAGCAAGACGCTGGTGTTATCGCACCCATTGGCGTTAGAGTCACCGCAATAGCGACGATACTGTATGGGGCTGCTTGAAGTCAGATCAACCTGGGTAAAGTCAAAGGTCAGACCTGCACTCACCGAATCACGCTCATTCAGCGGCATGCCAAAGCTTACGCCAGTACCGTAAGAAGATGTTTTGTAACTACCTGTACTCAGATACGAAGTATCAATATCGCGGCGATACGCATTGAAGGTACGGCTTACGCCATCCGGCGTGAAGTAAGGATCGGTGTAACTCAATGAGTAGATGGTGTTGACCTTACCGGTATTCACCTGCGCAGACACGCGATTACCCGTACCCAGGAAGTTGTTCTGGTTCACCGTAACACCGAATACCACACCTTCAGCACTGGACAAGCCAGCGCCAAACATTACGCTACCGGTCGATTTTTCAGTGACGTTGATGTTCAGGTCCACCTGATCATTTGTGCCAGGTACCGCAGGCGTTTCCACGTTCACATCCGAGAAGAACTGCAAACGCTCCAGACGTTGCTTGGAACGATTAATCTTGTCAGCGCCATACCATGCGGATTCCATCTGGCGCATTTCACGCCGCAATACCTCATCGCGGGTGCGTGTATTACCGGTCAGGTTGATACGACGGACATATACACGGCGACCTGGGTCGATGAAAAAGGTGAAGGCAACAGTATGCTTATCTTTATCAACGTCGGGCACAGCATTGACGTTAGCAAATGCGTAACCGTCGTTACCAAGCCGGTCGCCAATGGCCTTGCTGGATTCTGTAATTTTCTGGCGATTGAAGTATTCACCTGTTTGCAGGCTGATCAGCTTGCGCGCTTCTTCTTCCGCCAGCAGCATTTCGCCAGCCAGCTTGATATCGGTAACGGTGTATTTCTCACCTTCACTGATATTGATGGTGATGTAAATGTCACGTTTGTCTGGGGTAATCGAGACCTGGGTGGACTCAATATTGAACTCCAGAAAACCTTGATTCATGTAAAAAGACCGCAAGGTCTCTAGATCAGCGGTCAATTTTTGCTTGGAGTACTGATCATTCTTGTTCCACCAGGTCATCCAGCCTGGCGTGGTCAATGAAATGGTTTCCAGCAGGGTTTTGCTATCAAAAGCCTGATTGCCGACAATATTGATGCTGCGAATCTTGGAGATGGCACCTTCTTCAATATTGAACTGTACTGCTACGCGATTGCGCTCCAGAGGAGTGACCACGGCTTTCACGGTAGCGCCATACTTACCTTGGGAAAGATACTGACGTTTGATTTCCTGTTCAGCACGGTCCAGCATGGATCGGTCAAAAATCAAGCCCTCAGCCAGACCAATCTGCTTCAGGCCTTCTTTCATTTTGTCACTGGGGAAGGATTTATTGCCGCTGAAATTCAGCTGGGCAATCGCAGCGCGCTCCTGAACGACAACAACCAGCACATCCTGATCCGCCTCAATACGCACATCCTTAAAGAACCCAGTGCCATAAAGCGCTTTAATTGCCTGAGTCGCCTTGTCATCATCCATGGTCTCACCGACCTTGACAGGCAGGTAGTTGAATACGGTACCGGCTTCGGTACGCTGTATCCCATCTACTCGAATATCCTTCACTACGAATGGCTCAAGTGCCATTGCTGATGTTGCATACATACCCAATACCACAAACGGTATATGCTTAAGCTTGATGCTTAAATTCATTCAGATCAGCCTGTTATCAATCGATTTATATCGTTATAAAAAGCGCATGCCATCAACAATCCAAGCAGCGCCAGTCCAATACGTTGACCAATTTCCATGACGCGCTCGGAAACCGGGCTGCCCTTGAAAACCTCAACAATATAATACAACAAATGCCCCCCATCCAACACAGGGATAGGCAGCAGATTTAGCACGCCAAGGCTAATACTGACGAGTGCCAGAAAGCCCAGGAAAGCTTCCCAGCCAATCTTCGCACTCTGACCGGCATAACTGGCAATCGTCACTGGCCCACTCATGCCACGCCACGACACATCCCCAGTCAGCATGCCTCCCAGCATTTGAAGACTGAAAACCGAGGTTTCCCATGTCCTGGTAACTGCCTTGGCAGCTGCCACGCCTGGTGAGTAGCTCACCGTCGTCATGATTTTATCCAGCTCGCTCTGGTTTGCCTTGTAAGCGGCGCCAATTCGGCCTATATCCTTGCCATTTTCTCGAACACTATCGGGAATAACCTGTAGATCCACCGTTTGAGCATTACGTGCGACGGTGACCTTCAATGGCGTATGTGGATGAAGGCGTATGGTATCCACCACCTGATCCCAAGCTGTAATGGCAACGCCATCAATTGCGCGTATGTTGTCTCCTGCACGCAAACCAGCCTTTTCTGCTGCGCTTCCCGCCACGACCTCCCCCACCACAGGTGGCATGCTTGGGCGATAAGGTACGAGGCCCAATTTTGGCAGGAAGTCTCCCTCAAAATCATCTTTGTCCAACACAGATAAATTCAATTGATGATGCAGGGAAACGTCGTTCAACCGCCCCTCTACCGAGACTGGGGAATCACCAAGCGCCTGACGCATCAGTATCCAGCGTACGTCTTGCCAGCTGGCCACAGTCTCGCCAGCGATATCGGTAATCAGCTCGCCGGATTTCATTTGCGCAATGGCTGCGGGTGTTTCTGAAGGAATATCCCCTAACAGTGGCTTGATACCCATGACGCCATGCATGAACAGCACCCAGTAAAGCAGGATGGCGAGTAACAGGTTCGCCACCGGCCCAGCCAGCACGATGAGCATACGTTTCCATACGGCTTGCCGATTAAAGGCGCGATGCAGCTCATGCTCGGCAACCGGGGCTTCGCGCTCATCCAGCATTTTCACGTAGCCGCCCAAGGGGAAAGCCGCCAGAACGAACTCGGTATTGTCCTTGCCGATATTTCTGGTCAGCAATGGCGTTCCAAAGCCCAGTGAAAATCGCAAGACCTTGACACCACACCAGCGCGCGACCTGAAAATGTCCATACTCATGAATCGTAATCAGGATGCCAAGGGTAACAACAAACGCGATGACGGTAATCATGCTGATTGCACCATCCATTCCTGAGCGAGCTGACGCGCGGCCTGGTCAGCTGCAATCAGGTTGGGAATGTCAGTAACGGGTTCTATGCTGGATAGCGAGAGCACGCGCTCGATGAGGGCGGGGATATCCATGAACCCTATGCGAGATTGCAGAAACGCCTCAACAGCGACTTCATTAGCTGCATTGAGAATCGCAGGTGCTGTTCCACCGCGCTTCAGCACATCAAAAGCCAGGCGCAAACATGGGAAACGGCCAGTGTCAGGACGTTCGAAATTCAATGTCGCAATCTTGAACAAGTCGAGCGAGCCCACGCCGCTGTCTATGCGCTCAGGATAAGCCAGGGCATAAGCGATGGGTGTGCGCATGTCGGGGTTCCCCAATTGCGCCAGCACCGAGCCATCCACATATTCCACCATGGAATGAATGACGCTTTGTGGATGCACCACTACCTCAATCTGCTCGGGCGTTGCATCAAAAAGCCATTTCGCTTCAATCACTTCCAAACCTTTGTTCATCAAGGTGGCAGAGTCGATGGTGATCTTGGGTCCCATGACCCAATTGGGGTGATTGAGTGCCTGCTGCGAAGTCACTTGCAGCAATTGCTCCCGACTGGCATTGCGGAATGGACCGCCGGATGCCGTCAGCAATATTTTGCGTACACCGCCGCTGTGAAGGTCAGGGTATTTTCTGGAAGGCATGACCTGAAAGATAGCGTTATGCTCGCTATCGATAGGCAGCAAGGTCGCACCACTCTCCTCCACCGCCTGCATGAACAAGCTGCCGGCCATTACCAGCGTTTCCTTGTTGGCCAGCATGATGCGCTTGCCGGCACGGGCAGCGGCCATGGCAGGCCTGAGACCGGCTGCTCCCACGATGGCGGCCATGACAGCATCCACCTCAGGAGCGGAAGCGACTTGCTCCAGGGCATCCATGCCAAACAGAACTTCCGTTTCAATACCCGCCTGGACGAGCATCTGCCGCAGGCGATCTGCCGCGGCCTCCTGCAACAGCACGGCATATCGCGGATGATATTGCTTGCATAGATCAAACAAGGCCTCGGCGCGACCATTGGCCGTTAATGCATAAGCGCGGTATTTGTCAGGGTGCCGGGCAATCACATCCAGCGTATTGAGCCCGATGGTGCCAGTGGCACCGAGGATGGTAATGTTTTGTGGTGATGACTGTAACAAATTTCGCCCCCAGGGCTATTGGGAAACACTTGCCCATAAAGGATAGGCGTAGTGGTAATACAACGGGAAATAAATAAAGAACGCTGCCAGCGGCAAGCTTGAGGTCAGGCCATCGATGCGATCAAGCACACCACCATGCCCAGGTAACAAGCGACCGCTGTCCTTTACTTCGGCATGCCGCTTCACCAGCGACTCCAGAAGATCTCCCATGATACTCAGCACGGTAATCCCCCAAAGCCCGAGGATAATCCAGGGGGTGATTCCCAATGTGCTACAAAGGATGAGCCCATATACGCTGACGGCCAGCCAAGCGCCCAGCACGCCCTCCCAGGTTTTCCCCGGGCTGATTTTCGGTGCAAGCTTGTGGCGGCCAAAACGCTTGCCCGCGAAATAAGCCGCACTATCGGCAATCCATACCGCAACCATCAAGGCAAGCAACAGCCCTGGCTGGATGCGGTGCAAACTGACGAAGGCGAGCCAGGTCGGGATAAGGATTACCCATCCGATAACGGCTACCCCCACCTGGTTTTGAATGCGGAAACGTCCGGATAACCAGATGGGGACAAAAAAGGTCCAAAAAATGGCAGAGGCCAGCAAGCCCCAGAACAGAAGATGCTGTTGAACAAACACATACGATGTGTCAGTGACGGCAACCGCGAGCAGGCCAATGGCAAATGTCACTGCCGGATATAGCCATTGCCCCCCGCCCAGTCGATTCATGCTCGCCCATTCCCATGCACCGATGGTAATGATGACGAGCATAAGCAAGGCCCAGTACACCTCGGGAAGATAGAACAGCGCAGCCAGAAAAAGTGGTATCAGTACCAGGGATGTAAGAACGCGCGCTTTTAGCATGACTTATTGTTGTAACTGTTCGCTGGTGCGCCCAAAACGACGCTCACGCTGACGATAAGATGCAATGGAAAGTTCGAAAGCAGCCGAGTCAAAATCGGGCCATAAGGTGCCCGTAAAATAGAGCTCGCTGTATGCCAGTTGCCACAGCAGGAAGTTACTGATTCGCTGCTCGCCGCCTGTACGGATGAATAAATCAGGCTCTGGGGCGTAATGCATGGAAAGATAAGGCGCCAGATGCTCTTCATTATAATTGCCAGCAAGCTCAGGATGCTCGGCCTGCAAACGGTTCACCGCCTGCAATATATCCCAGCGGCCGCCGTAATTCGCAGCAATGGTCAGCGTAAGACCGGTATTATCCCGCGTCAGGGCTTCCGCACGAGCAATCTGCTCGCGCAAGGACTCATCAAAGCGGGAATGATCACCAATCATGACCAGGCGAATGTTATTTTTATGAAGCTTGGAAACCTCTTGCTGCAGGGCTTCCATGAAAAGCCCCATCAGGAAGGAGACTTCTTCCTGTGGACGGCGCCAGTTTTCACTGCTGAAAGCAAACAGCGTCAGGTATTCAACGCCGATGCTCGCACACTGCTTGACGATGTCGCGCACCACTTCGACGCCACGTTTGTGGCCCGCGACCCGCGGCAGGAATCGCTTCTTGGCCCAGCGCCCATTGCCATCCATGATGACGGCAATATGGCGCGGCACCTCAGCGGTGGCGGGAATGGATTGCGTGGAGCTGAAAAAAAGCGCCAATCAAGACTCCGTTTCTAAAGGCAAATCAAACAAGGCAGTTTACACCGCCATAAGGTCGGCTTCTTTGACTTGCAGAAGCTTGTCAACCTCAGCCACAAAACGGTCCGTCAGCTTTTGCACCTCGTCTTGCATGCGGCGCTCGTCATCCTCACTGATTTCTTTGTCTTTGGTCAGTTTTTTCAGCTGATCATTGGCATCACGGCGCACATTGCGGATAGCCACCTTGGCATTTTCACCTTCGGTACGCACGACCTTGATCAGGTCGCGACGGCGTTCTTCCGTCAACATGGGCATAGGCACACGAATCACGTCACCATTGGTTGCCGGATTAAGGCCCAGATCACCATCACGGATGGCTTTCTCGATCTTGGCCACCATGTTCTTTTCGTAAGGCTGCACGTTGATGGTACGCGCATCGCCCAGGGTAACGTTCGCCACCTGATTCACTGCGACCATGGAGCCATAGTATTCCACCATGACATGATCCAGCAGGCCGGTATGTGCACGGCCCGTACGCACTTTACCGAGGTCACTCTTCAGCGACTCCAGGGATTTCTGCATCTTTTGTTCTGCGTTTTTCTTTACTTCGTTGAGCATCACTCTCTCCTAAACCTGGCGCATGCCTTAAGGCAATACGCGCGTACCTTCATCTTCGCCCATGACTACACGCTTAAGGGCGCCCTGCTTGAATATACTGAATACGGAAATAGGTAATTTCTGATCGCGACACAGCGTCAGTGCCGTCGCATCCATGACCTTGAGGTTCTTGATGATGGCTTCATCAAAGGTCAGTGTTTTGTAACGCATGGCATCGGGATTGGTCTTGGGATCATCGGTATAAACCCCATCGACCTTGGTGGCTTTCAGCACGATCTCCGCATTCATCTCCATACCGCGTAACGCTGCTGCAGTATCTGTTGTGAAAAAAGGATTACCGGTACCGGCACCGAAGATCACCACGCGCCCTTCTTCCAGATAACGAATCGCCTTGCCACGAATATAAGGCTCGGCAACCTGCTCGATATTGAGGGCAGACTGCACGCGGCTCACCAGCCCAATGTGACGCATGGCGTCCTGCAAGGCCAATGCATTCATCACCGTTGCCATCATGCCCATATAGTCAGCCGTCGCCCTATCCATGCCTTCAGCCGCAGGCGCAACTCCACGAAAGATGTTGCCGCCACCGATGACCACGGCCACCTGCACGCCCATATCCACCACTTCCTTGATTTCATTCACAATCCGGGAAATGGTCGCACGATTAATCCCGTAACTGTCATCACCCATGAGGGCTTCACCGGATAATTTAAGCAGGATGCGTTTAAAGGCGGGGGATGTCATGGGGCTCCTATCTGAATTGTGCAAAACGACAATGCGTTATTAAATCACATTATCGTTTTGCAGCGAGTACATCATTACAGCCGCAGGGGTGAAGCCCCCGCGGTTTTACTACCAGAGAAACTGCAGCCTAGATCTTGGCTGCAGCAGCGACTTCAGCAGCGAAGTCGGTAACAACCTTCTCAATGCCCTCACCCACGACGTACATGGTGAAAGAGGCAACAGAGGCGTTTTTGGATTTGAGCAATTGCTCGATGGACTGCTTGTCATCCTTGACGAAAGGCTGGCTCAGCAGCGTCACTTCCTTCAGGAACTTCTGCACAGTACCTTCTGCAATCTTTTCCAGCATGGCGTCTGGCTTGCCAGCTTCCTTGGCCTTCTCAATCGCCACGCGGCGCTCGGCTTCGATCAGGGCTGCATCCACGCCGCTGGCATCCAGCGACTTGGGCTTGGCAGCGGCAATGTGCATGGCAATGTCCTTGCCCAGCGCTTCGTCACCACCCACCAGATCAACCACAACACCGATCTTGCTACCGTGAACATAGCTGTACAGCTTGCCTTGTGCATCTGCACGCAGGAAGCGACGTGGAGTGATGTTTTCACCAATCTTGCCAACCAGCACAGTGCGGTTTTCTTCAACGGTAGCGGAACCCATCTTCAGGCCTGCAACGTCAGCGATATCGGCTGGCTTGTTGCTGGCAATCACAGCGGCCAGTTCGTTAACGAAGTTCACGAAATCCTGGTTCTTGGCACAGAAGTCAGTTTCAGAGTTAACTTCTACCATGGCGCCAGTCTTGCCATCAGCGCTGATGCTGATGCCAACGGTACCTTCAGCAGCAACACGGCCAGCAGCCTTGCTTGCCTTGTTACCGAAACGTACACGCAGAATTTCTTCTGCACGGGTCATGTCGCCTTCGGCTTCTGTCAGTGCTTTTTTGCAATCCATCATGGGCGCATCAGTGCGCTCACGCAATTCCTTTACCATGCCTGCGGTAATTTCAGCCATTATTTGCTCCTTCAATGATGATTTCGGCCAGACTAGGCCATATAACAGGTATAAAAAAGGGGGCTTTCGCCCCCTTTTATCAGGGTCTTACTCTGCCGCGGTTTCTTCAACCTCGACGAATTCTTCTTCGCTAGCAGACTTCACGATTTCCGTGATGGCTTGGCTGCGGCCTTCCAGTACTGCATCAGCAATACCGCGGGCATACAGACGAATCGCACGGCTGGAGTCATCGTTACCAGGAATAACATAAGCAACGCCATCTGGAGAGTTGTTGGTATCAACAACACCGATAACAGGAATGCCCAGCTTGGCAGCTTCAGTAACAGCGCCGCTTTCGTGACCTACGTCCACGATGAAAATCGCGTCTGGCAGACCACCCATTTCCTTAATGCCACCGATAGAGCGTTGCAGCTTTTCAACTTCACGCTTGTAGCCCAGGGCTTCTTTCTTGCCGAACTTGTCCAGACTGCCATCTTGCAGCATGGTTTCGTAGTCGTTCAGACGCTTGATGGATTGCTTGACGGTCTTGAAGTTGGTCAGCATGCCACCCAGCCAGCGGTGGTTAACGTAAGCGCAGTTAGCGCGTTCAGCTTCTTCCTTCATGATGTCGCGTGCTTGACGCTTGGTGCCAACAAACAGGATACGGCCCTTGTTAGCAGCCAGTTGACGCACATACTTCAGTGCATCTTCGAACAGCGGCAGGGTTTTTTCCAGGTTGACGATATGAATCTTGTTGCGGTCACCGAAGATGAACGGTGCCATCTTGGGGTTCCAGTAGCGGGTTTGATGGCCGAAGTGAACCCCGGCTTCCAGCATTTGACGCATAGTTACGGACATAAAAGTCTCCAGTAAGGGTTAATTGCTTCCACACGCCCAACCAACATCCGTATGAACGGACACCCTGTACGGGGCATGTGTGCAGATTTTGCATGCGAATAAAAAGATCAAGCGCATGCTGGTTAAGGCCGCCAACAGCCAATTAAGCTGCTAAACGGGTGCAATATGTTAACATAAGCGACTGTCTGAACTCAAGGAAAAACAAGCTTCGGCTTAATGTAGTGAATATGGCAATTACCATCAAGAATGACCTCGATATTGAGAAAATGCGCATCGCGGGCCGCCTTGCCTCCGAAGTGCTTGATTTTATCACGCCTTATGTCCAGGCCGGCGTCACCACCGAGCATCTCGACAAACTGTGCCATGACTACATGGTCAATGAACAAAAAACCATCCCGGCGCCCCTCAATTACGCGCCGCATGGCCACACCCCCTACCCCAAGTCCATCTGCACCTCCATCAACCACCAGATCTGCCATGGCGTGCCTGGCCCCAAGGTGTTGAAAAACGGCGATATCGTGAATCTGGACATTACCGTGATCAAGGATGGTTACCATGGCGATACCAGCCGCATGTTCATGGTGGGCGAGCCCTCCATTCAGGCAAAACGCCTGTGCGACATTACCTATGAGTGCATGTGGCTGGGCATACAACAGGTAAAACCAGGTGCGACGCTAGGCGATATCGGCCATGCCATTCAGGTGTATGCAGAAAAAAGTGGCTATAGCGTGGTGCGCGAATTCTGCGGCCATGGCATAGGCAAGAAATTCCACGAAGATCCACAGGTGCTGCATTACGGCAAGCCTGGCGCTGGCGTCAAGCTGCAAAAAGGCATGATCTTCACCATTGAGCCCATGATCAATGCTGGCAAGCGCGACATCAAGCAACTGGGAGATGGCTGGACCATCGTCACCAAAGACCACAGCCTGTCGGCCCAATGGGAACACACGGTGCTGGTCACGGATACCGGTTACGAGGTTCTCACCGTTTCCGCTGGCTCGCCCGCCATTCCCAGCTTCAACTAACCAGTATGCCTCAAGCGTTGCCGGATACCCCTCACGCCAGCCTGGCGAAAGACTGGCGCCAGCAACTGCATGCGCGCCAACAAGCCTTGCAAGAGGCTTTTGAGCAATCCGGCAATACCACGGCCCTGTTAAAAGGGCATTCCAAATTTGTGGATCAGCTCCTGCAGGCGCTTTGGCAGGACGCTGGCTTGAATCAGGATGTCTGCCTGATTGCCGTCGGCGGTTATGGGCGCGGCGAGCTGTTTCCACACTCCGATGTCGATTTGCTGATTCTGCTGCCTGACAATTACGACCAGGCACTGGATCGCCAGATTGAAGCGCTGGTAGGCACTTTCTGGGATATTGGCCTGGCTGTGGGTCACAGCGTACGCACCCTCAGCGAATGTGCAGACGAAGCATCCAAGGATGTGACAGTACAGACCAATCTTCTGGAATCGCGCTGGTTGGCCGGGCACAAGCAGCTTTATGCCGAATTTCAGGCCGCATTTGCCGCCAACATGAATACGCAGGCGTTTTTTGAAGCCAAGATGCTGGAACAACGCCAGCGCCATGCCAAGTTCAACCACACCCCCTATAACCTTGAACCCAATATCAAGGAAAGCCCGGGGGGATTGCGCGATTTGCAGACCATACTCTGGATTACGCGCAGCCTGAGTCTGGGCAGCGCCTGGAGCACCCTGGTCAAGCACGGCCTGATCAGCCAGCAGGAAGCGCGCCAGATTCGCCGCCATGAGCAATACCTGCAGATGCTGCGTATCCGCTTGCATTATCTTGCCAAGCGTCGCGAAGACCGCTTGATCTTTGACTTCCAGAATGATCTGGCCAAGCAACTCAATCACGTCACCAGCCGCAGCAAACGCGCCAGCGAGCAGCTGATGCACAACTACTACCGCAGCGCCAAATTCATTCATTTGATGAATGAGATCCTGCTGCAACTGCTACGCGAAAAAATCTACCCGAATGCCGCCCCTGCAGTGCTGATCAATGATCACTTCGAGGCCAGAAATAACCTGCTGGATGCGCGTTACAGCGCTCTTTTGCAAAAAAACCCGACCACCATTCTGGAAAGCTTTTTGCTGCTGGAGCAGCATCCCGAATTAACCGGCATGAGCCCCACGCTGCTTCGCACGCTGTATCGGGTTAAAAAGCTGGTAAATCGTGACTTCCGGCAAAACCCGGTCAACAAACAGCTGTTTCTGGATATCCTGAAACAGCCAGACGGCGTCACGTATGCCCTGCGCCGCATGAATCGCTACGGCATTCTGGGCAACTACATTCCCGCCTTCGGCCGCATCGTCGGGCAGATGCAGCATGACCTGTTCCATGTGTACACGGTGGATGAGCATATTCTGAATGTGCTGCGCAATCTGCGTCGCTTTGCCCTGCCCGAGCTGGCGCATGAGTTTCCGCTGTGCAGTCAGCTCTTCATGCAGTTTGACAAGCCTTACCTGCTTTATCTGGGCGCCTTGTTCCATGACATTGCCAAAGGCCGTGGCGGCGACCACTCAACACTGGGCGCCGTCGATGCCAAGCGTTTCTGCAAGGCGCATGGGCTCAATCGTGAAGACAGTGAGCTGGTGGCATGGCTGGTTGAGGCACATCTCATCATGTCCAGCACCGCCCAAAAGGCCGACCTCAGCGATCCCTTGGTCATCGAAAATTTCGCACGCCAGATGGGCAGCGAACGTCGCTTGACCGCACTTTACCTGCTGACCGTGGCCGATATCCGCGGCACCAGCCCGGCGGTATGGAACGCCTGGAAAGCCAAGCTGCTGGAGAACCTGTTTACCGCCGCGCAGCGCCTGATGCGTGACGCCAGCGCCAATGCAGACTGCAATATCGAGATCAAACTGCGCCAGCAACAGGCAGAAGAAACTCTCAGCTATTACGGCATCAAAAAGCCCAGCTATCAGCCGCTGTGGGAGCAACTGGGCTCCAGCTATTTCCTCAAGCACACCAGCCAGGAGATTGCATGGCACAGCCGCTTGCTGCTGCCGCATCTCAATACCGAAAAACCGATCGTCCGTGCCCGCCTGAGCCCGGCAGGCGATGGCATTCAGACCATGATATACATGCGTGACCGTGACGACCTGTTTGCCCGTATTTGCAGCTTTTTCGATCGCATGAGTTACAACATTCAGGAAGCACGCATCCACACCAGCCGCCATGGTTATGCATTGGATAGCTTTCTGGTGGCAGATCAAAGCAGCAAGTCGGTGGTATACCGCGACCTGCTCAATTTCATTGAATACGAGCTCACGCAAAAGCTCATGCCAGAACAACCGCTGGAAACACCGTTGCAAGGCCGCCTCAACCGGCAGGTAAAGCATATGCCGATCAGCGCCACCATCCACCTGCAGCGCGAGGGCCAATCCAACTATCATCTGCTGGATATTGTGGCGGGCGACAGGCCAGGCTTGCTGTCACAGCTTGCGCACACCTTCCTGGCCCATGGCATCCACCTGCACACGGCCAAGATCAACACACTGGGCAATCGGGCGGAAGACACCTTTCTCATCTCAGGCAAGTCTGGTCAGGCATTGACGGATAGCGCCCTGCAAAAGCTCAAAGAAGACCTTAGCCGTCAGCTATAACAGGGCATTTCTGCTCAGTGTCCATCGCCACAAGTCCATCGCCTCCCACCCCTCCAAGACGCATTGCCCATCTGGATATGGACATGTTCTTTGCCGGGGTGGAATTGCTGCACTATCCCCAGTTAAAAGGGCTACCGGTGGTGGTTGGTGGCCGTTCGATTGATACGCCACGGCAACTGGCCGATGGGCGCTGGCAATTCGCCCGCCTCGGCGATTATGCCGGTCGCGGCGTGGTGACCACGTCTACCTACGAAGCCCGCGCGCTCGGCGTTTTTTCAGCCATGGGATTAATGAAGGCGGCAGCCAAGGCGCCAGATGCGATTATCCTGCCCGCCAATTTTGACGCCTACCGCCATTACTCCAGACTGTTCAAACAAGCCGTGCGGGATATTGCGCCGCATGTGGAAGATCGGGGCATAGACGAGATTTATATCGACCTCAGCGAGCATACCGAGCCCAGCCAGGCGCTTGCCCAGCGTTTAAAAGATGCTGTCTACAGCGCGACGGGGCTCACTTGCTCCATCTGCATTGCCCCCAACAAACTGCTGGCCAAGATAGGCTCGGAACTGGATAAACCGGATGGCCTGACCCTGCTGGACGAAAGCTCGCTGCAATCGCGCATTTGGCCGCTATCCGTCAGCAAAATCAATGGCATAGGACCGAAAGCAGTCGCCAAACTTGCTACGATAAACATCCATACCATTGCCGAGCTGGCTCAAGCCGAGATGGGGCTTCTGCAGTCCACGTTTGGCCGCAGCTATGCCGCCTGGCTGCTGAATGTGGCGAATGGACAAGACAGTCGTCCGGTTACCACCTATTCCGAACCCAAATCAATAAGCCGGGAAACGACTTTCGAGCGCGATTTGCATGTCAGGCACGACCGTGCCCGCCTTGGGGAAATATTCACCAGCCTGTGCGAGCGCGTCGCCCAGGATTTGAAAGCCAAGCGCTATATGGCAGGCACGGTAGGCATCAAACTGCGCTATCAGGACTTCACCAGCGTCACGCGAGACCTGACGCTACCCTCCCCGATCAGCGATGCGGTAGCCATACGCAAAGCCGCCGGGGAATGCCTCAAACGGGCACCACTGACCAAGAAGATACGTCTGCTAGGCGTAAAACTCAGCCAGCTGATGCCGATGGAAGACAGCGAAAATCCCACACAGAAACAAGCGCCACTGCCTTTTGAGTAGCAAAAGAACGGGATATTTTCAAACCGACCTTAGAATGCCGTCCTAACCAGGCCACCCTCTGCGCGAATATTGGAGCCATTGATCACCGCAGCACGCGGGCTGCATACAAAGGCCACCACATTGCCGATCTCCGCGGGGTTGATCAGGCGTGAAATCAATGAGGTCGGGCGATTCTCTGCCATGAACTTCTTTTCGGCTTCCGCCAGCGATAAGCCTGGGTATACATCCAGTATGAATTTCTCCACGCTTTCGGTACGAGTGGGGCCTGGCAATACCGCATTCACAGTCACCGCCGTATTTTTGGTGAGCTCCGCCAGAGAACGGGAGATACCAAGCTGCATGGTTTTCGTCGCACTGTAATGCGCCATCTCAGGTGCAGGCGAAACACCCGACTCACTGGAGATAAACACAATGCGCCCTTCATTGCGCTGCAGCATGCCAGCGAGATAATGCCGCGCCAGACGTACGCCGCTCATGATATTTACCTCGAACAGGCGCTGCCAGTCAGCATCGCTTTCTTCAAAAAATCCTACCGCCTCATAAATCCCCAGGTTGTTTACCAGAATATCCACGGCAGGAAACTGCTCAATGGTGGCCTCACACCCCGCCTGAGTACCATTGTCGCTGACCAGGGCGTGCAGCTTTGCTGCAGGATGCGAACGGTGAATCTCGGCGATTGCCTTCTCCACCACCGCCGCGCTACGGCCGTTAATGATGACGTTGGCGCCTTCTGCCGCCAGGCTGCGCGCAATTTCCAGACCGATGCCACCAGACGATGCCGTTACCAGCGCAAGTTTGTTATCCAGTTCGAGTTGCATGAGAGTTACTCCCTTGATGTAAAGATGCCATTGTGACCTGAAGTGAAGCGCAGGATTGCATGTTTTGAAGGGAAGGATTGTCAGCTCAAGCTGGACAATAGAGTAAAAAATGGCAGAAATAGACAAGAAAAAACCCGCTTGCGCGGGTTTCGGTATGACAGGCAAAACAGCCGGAATTAACCGTGCTTGTAGTGCTTGCGCAGTGGCTTAACCACTTCCCAGTTAGTGTCCAGACCAGCTGGGAACACAACCAGGTCACCAGGAACGATACGGACTGGCTCGCCACCCTTAGGAGTAACGATGATTTCGCCTTCCAGAACGTAAGCGGTTTCCTTGATGCCGAAATCCAGTGGGAACTTGGAAACTTCCTTTTCCCAAATAGACCAGCTGGAAACGCCCAGTTGCTTCAGTTTTTCTTCGCTTGGGTTATGCTCAACAATGATTTGGCTCATGTCTAAATCCTTAATTAAATGAATGGCATCGGTATGAATTTAACACCGCTGACGGGTATCCTTGGCGGAAGAGGTGAGATTCGAACTCACGGTGGGCGTGAACCCACGACAGTTTTCAAGACTGTTGCATTAAACCGCTCTGCCACTCTTCCGGAAACGCTTGCTTCACGCTGCGCATGACCAACCGCGCTGCAAACAATCGCAAAATTATACCAGCGTATTCAGTCATCCGCCAGATCGGCATTCGGAAACAACACATCCTGGAAGCCAAAATTCGCCAGATCGCGTATGCGCATCGGGTAAAGAATGCCATCCAGATGGTCGCACTCATGCTGTACCACGCGAGCATGAAAACCGCTCACCAGGCGGTCTATCGGGTTGCCATACTGGTCAAAGCCGGTGTAATGCAGGCGCACATAACGTGGCACGATGCCGCGCATGCCTGGCACGGAAAGGCAGCCTTCCCAGCCATCTTCCTGATCATCATTCACCGGCTGCAGGGTTGGATTGACCAGGACGGTATAAGGCACTTGCTCAGCATCCGGATAGCGGGGATTCTTACCTACCCCGAAGATCACCACACGCAGGCTGACCCCTATCTGGGGCGCCGCAATGCCTGCCCCATTCATATGGGCCATGGTGTCTTCCATATCCTTAATCAAGGTGTGCAGCTCGGGAGTATCAAACGCCGTCACCGGCGCAGCCTTTTGCAGAAGTAGCGGATCACCCATCCGCAATACAGGCCTAATCGGCATGATTCATCACCACCTGTTCTATCAAGTTACGTACTCGCTCCATGGTTTGGTCCAGCACGGCGCCTATCTCTTCATAACGAATGCCATGCGCACTGCTGCCGCGCCCGGCGGCATGGTTCACCACCGGACAAATGGCGGCATAGCTGATCTCCAGCTCACGCGCCAGCACGGCCTCTGGCATACCTGTCATTCCGACCATGGTGGCGCCGTCGCGTTCCAGCTTGTTGATTTCGGCCGCCGTTTCCAGCCGCGGCCCCTGCATGGCGGCATAGACGCCGCCATCAATCAGCGGTTCGCCAGACTGGCGCGAGGCCTGCAGGCAAAGGCCGCGCAGGCGCGGACAATACGGCTCGGTAAAGTCGATGTGAATTACCGGCTTGTCCACATCATCGTAATAGGTGTTTTTGCGGCCATGGGTGTAATCAATAATCTGGTCGGGCAAGGCAATGGTGCCCGGCCCCAGATCGGCATGAATACCGCCAACCGTGGCAACAGCAACGATGTCACGCACGCCCTCAGAATGCAGGGCCCACAGATTGGCCCGGTAATTGACGCCATGCGGCGGTATGGTATGCCCGCTGCCATGGCGCGCCAGAAACACCACCGACTTGCCGCCCAGCTCACCAAAGGTTAATGGCCCCGAGGGCTCGCCATAGGGCGTGCGTATAAGCTGCCGCCTTGTGATCTTGAGGTTGGCCAACTGCGTAAGCCCGGTACCGCCTATGATTCCCAGCATTAAAAAATTCCTAGCGTTCGGTTGTCAAAAAGTATCCGCGATTGTAACGCAAAGCGGCCGCGGTAAATTCTGCAGATGCGCCCTCTCCGCAAGCTTTAAGCACGGCATTTTGTGGCATACTTCACCCAGCCATGAATACATTCCAAGCCGTTACTGCCGAAAGCCTGGCCCACGCCAGTGCGCACTACGAAAACTTCCCTGTTGCCTCCGTGCTGCTGCCCATGCGGCTTAGACGCCCTATCAGCGTGATTTATTCCTTTGCGCGGCAAGCCGATGACTTTGCAGATGAAGGCGATCATACCCCCGAGCAACGTCTGGCGCTGCTGGATGGGTTCAAGCAGGAGCTGGACCTGATAGCACAGGGCAACACGCCCAACACCGCATTTTTTGTCACGCTGGCCGACACCATCAAACGCCATGCCCTGCCCCTGCAGCCTTTTTACGATCTGCTGGATGCCTTCAGTCAGGATGTAGTGAAAAGCCGCTACGAAAACTTTGGCGAAGTCATGGATTACTGTCGACGCTCTGCCAACCCGGTTGGGCGCCTGCTGTTGCATCTCTACCAGGCGGCCACGCCACGCAATATCGGGCTTTCCGATGCCATCTGCTCCTCGCTGCAACTGATCAATTTTTTGCAGGATGTGGAGATTGATTACAAGAAAGACCGCATTTACTTCCCGCTCGATGAAATGCGCAAATACCGCATTGAAGAAAAGCAGATTGCCAATGCTGACAGTAGCGGTACCTGGGGGCTGTTCATGGAATTCCAGATCAACCGCGCCCGGCGGCTGCTGCAATCGGGCGCGCCGCTCGGCAAGGCACTATCCGGCCGCACCGGCCTGGAAATGCGCACCATCATTGCCGGCGGCGAGCGCATCCTGCAAAAGCTGCATAAATCACGCGGTGACATGTTCACCCAGCGGCCTGTGCTCAAGCCCCATGACTGGGCGCTGATGCTGTACAAGGCCGTACGCGCCAAATAATCACCCGGAGCATCCCTTGTCCCCACAAGAATATTGCGAAAACAAAGCTGCTGCCAGCGGCTCCAGTTTTTACGCCAGCTTTCGCTTCCTGCCCAAGCCGCAGCGCGATGCCATTACTGCGCTGTATGCCTTCTGTCGTGAAGTCGATGACATTGCCGACGAATGTACCGACATCGGCATTGCCCGCACCAAGCTAGCCTGGTGGCGCGAGGAGATTCATGGCCTGTATGCAGGCAATCCGCAACATCCAGTCAGCAAGGCATTGCAAGGCCCGATCAGTACCTACCGGCTGCAAGAGCAACACTTTATTGAGATCATCGCTGGCATGGAGATGGATTGCGAGCAGAATCGCTATGCCAATTTTGCCGCGCTTGAGCTCTATTGCTATCGGGTTGCCAGCGTGGTTGGCCTGTTGTCTGCTGCCATTTTTGGCTACCGCAACCCGGCCACCGAGCAATATGCGCTGGATCTTGGCATGGCATTTCAGCTGACCAATATCATTCGCGATGTGGGGGAAGACGCGCGACGCGACCGCATTTACCTGCCGCAGGACGAACTGGCCCAGTTCGGCGTTACCGAAATCGATATCCTGCATGGGCATGAAACCCCAAAAGTACGGGAATTGCTGGATTTTCAGATTGCCCGTGCCGAGCGTTATTACGACAAAGCCCTTGGCGAGCTGCCACAGGAAGACCGCAAAACCCAGCGCACCGGCCTCATGATGTCAGCCATTTACCGCACGCTGCTGCGCGAAATAAAAGCCGACGGCGCCGAAAAAGTGCTCAATTCACGTACCTCACTCGGTGGTTTGCGCAAAATGTGGCTGGCATTCAGCACCTGGCTGCGCAACTAGAGCATCGGCGCCATGCACTTCCCTCCTCTGCACACCCTGTAACACCGTGTCGACCTCATCATCCTCTCTGGCAAATGCGCATATTGGCATCATCGGCGCAGGCTGTGCCGGCTTGGCCGCTGGCGCCAGCCTGGCCAGACAGGGCATCAAGGTCACCGTCCTGGAATCCGCTCCCCAGGCTGGAGGCCGTGCACGCAGCCTGAACTGGAAAGGTGCCCGGCTCGATAATGGTCAACATATCCTGCTGGGCGCCTATGAGCAAACTCTGGCGCTGCTTTCGCAAGCAGGTGTGGATGAAGCACAGGCGCTGATGCGCTTGCCGCTGGATTTGCGCCTGGCCGAAGGATTTGAACTGCAGGCGGCAGATGCCTGGCCAGCACCGCTGCATTTGCTGCTGGGTTTATTGCGCGCCAAAGGATTGAGCTGGAGCGAACGATTTTCCGCCATCCGCTTCATGACCTGGCTGCAGCTGCGCAGATTCAAGCTGGCACGTGACATTTCCGTGCTGACCTTGCTCCATGAACGCAAGCAGACATCGACATTGATTCGCTGCCTGTGGGAGCCCCTGTGCCTCGGTGCGCTCAACACGCCGATTGATCAGGCGAGCGCACAGGTATTCGTCAATGTTCTGCGCGACAGCTTTGCCCGCGACAAGCACGATAGCCACCTGCTACTCCCCAGGCAGGATTTATCCACGCTGCTGATCGCACCGCTGATGGAGGATATCCAGCAGCACGGAGGAGATGTGCAGCTGCGCAACGGGGTGCAGAAGATAGAAGTCGAAGGGGATGGTTACCGGCTCCATACCGAAGATCAGAATAGCGCGCTCTATACGCATGTCGTCCTGGCCTGCCAGCCTTTCCGGGCGACACCTCTGCTGGCGGACCTGCCCGGCACCGAAGCGTTGCAACAGTCGCTGACCAGCCTGCAATATCAACCCATCTACACGGTTTACTTTCAGTTTGATGCCAGCGTAGCACTGGACTTTCCCATGCTGGGCCTCAATGCAGGCATCAGCCAATGGGTATTTGACCGTGGGCAACTGGATGGGCAGCAAGGCCTGATTGCCGTTGTCATCAGTGCCGAGGGCGCGCATCAGTCCTTGCGACAGGATGCCTTGGCCGAAATCGTGCTGGCCGAACTGCACGACCACTACCCCGCACTCCGGGCGCACATCTACTGGTACAAAGTCATCGCCGAAAAACGCGCCACGTTCAGTTGCACAGTCGGGCTGGTTCGCCCAAGCCACCATACCGGCCTGCCCAAGCTCTATCTGGCGGGCGATTATGTGGCGGGAGATTATCCCGCCACCATTGAAGGCGCCATCCGCAGCGGCGTACAATGCGCCCAGCACATCACACTATCCCTCACCTCTCATACAGAAAGCCATCGATGAACGCTGATCTCTCGAACTTCCTCCTCCATTGGGCCATCATGAGCCTGTCGCTGTGGGTGGCCAGCTACCTGTTCAGCGGCATCAAGTTCAGCGGCGTGCCATCTCTGCTGGTGTCGGCACTCGTCCTGGGGTTTGCCAATGCGGTCATACGCCCTATTCTGTTTTTCCTGACCTTGCCGATCACGCTGGTCACGCTGGGCTTCTTTGTGCTGGTGATCAATGCCCTCATGATCATGCTGGTGGCCAAGCTGGTGAAAGGCTTTCAGCTTTCCGGTTTCTGGACGGCATTTTTCGCCAGTATTTTCATTGCCATCTTTACCCTGATCATTGAATGGATGCTGCCTAGCCAGGGCGCCATCATCATTCAAAACGCCAATACCATCTCTATCTAGATTGAAGCTTCATGCATAACTACCAAGCCCCTGCCCACCTGTTAGCAGACCACGTCATCCTTGTCACTGGCGCAGGCCAGGGCATAGGGCGGGAAGCCGCCCTGGCCTTTGCGCGTCATGGTGCCACTGTCATTTTGTGTGGTCGCACGCTGAAAAAGCTGGAAGCGGTTTACGACGCCATTGAAGCCGCGGGCTATCCGCAGGCAGTGATTTTCCCTCTGGACCTGAGCAAAACCGATGAGCCATCCTTTGCAGCAATGGCAGAAGGCATTTATCAGCAATTGGGCCGCCTGGATGGCATTCTGCACAATGCCGCGCATTACGATAATCTGAGTCCGCTGGAGATTCAGACCATGGAACAGTTTGAAAGCATGTTCAAGGTGAATGTGACTGCGCCCTTTGCCTTGACCAAAGCATGCTTGCCATTGCTGAAGCGTGGCACTGACACTTCGGTTATTTTCACCTCTTCCAATGCCGGGCATCAGGCCGGCGCCTACTGGGGCAGCCATGGCATCAGCAAGCAAGCCGTGGAGCATCTGGTAAAAACCTGGGCGCTGGAGCTGGAAAACACACCGAATGTGCGTCTGAATGCCGTGATACCCGGCCCCGTGCAATCGCCTCAGCGCAAGAAAAGCCATCCTGGAGAAGTGCATGACTCCTTGCCGGCAGCCGAGAGCCTGATGTCGGTATATCTCTATTTGATGGGGAAAGACAGCGCTGGCGTCAGCGGCCAGATAGTTCAGGCGCAGACCGCGTAAAGCGCCTTGGGCGCATAGTCAGCCCTGCTAGGGGTCAAATACTGGGCGCCGGATAATCACTGGCGCGGATGGGAGGTGGCAAGCGCATGATCTTGTCGATCACCAGCCGTGCCATGGCCCAGGCTTTATCTTCCAGCATCATCTCTTTTTCCAGATCCGAGAATGGCAGGTAGCGGTTGCCGTGCGTCAGCGAAAACCGTTTGGATTCCTCGACATTGAGATAGGCCAACATCACATCCTGCACACGTTCGTCACGACTTTTGTAAAGCGATGGCATTGCGCTCCCATCAAGTGATTCAAATGAAAAGGCCAGCTTGAGAAAGGCCGCTTGTCAGCGGCCTTGTGTGAATATACCGCAAGCGACCTGATGTGGGTAGTCCATGCGCCAACGCACAAAGCTGGATTGTCGGCAGGGGCCAGGCTGGCTATGATTCATCACCTGTTCACTGAAAAGTTGCCATGCCATCCACCAGACTCCCGCTTACCGTTGCCTTTCTCGTGCTGCTGAGCCTCCTGCTTTCCGGTATCGCCCCTTATGATCGTGCCACCTGGCTCATGGAAACACTGCCCGTCATGATTGCCCTGCCCTTGCTGATCAAGACATATCGTCAATTCCGGCTGACGGACATGCTGTATGTGTTGATAGGCCTGCATGCGCTGGTGCTCATCGTCGGCGGCGCTTACACCTATGCCCGCGTACCTGTCGGCTTTGACGTGCAGAATTGGTTCGGGCTTGATCGCAACCCTTACGACAAACTGGGTCACCTGATGCAAGGCTTTGTGCCTGCCCTGATCGCCCGCGAGATATTGCTGCGCATGCGCTATCTCACCAGCCGCCGCATGACGGCCTTTCTGTGCGTGGCGATTGCGCTCGCCATCAGCGCAGTTTATGAGCTGATTGAATGGGGCGCTGCTGTTGCCATGGGGCAAGGCGCGGATGAGTTTCTGGGCACGCAAGGCGATGTGTGGGACACACAATCCGATATGCTGTGCGCCATGATAGGCGCCATCGTGGCGCTACTGGGCTTGTCCAGATACCATGACCGGCAGATGCAGTCGCTGGAAATCCATCGCCGCGACGAGCCTTGACAGACTGATTGAGTGAGCTGAAACCAGCTTATTGCTTGATAATAGCTTCTGCCAGCGCCTGAGGCTGGTCAAAGCTTAGCCAATGTGCCTGCATATCCCCCGACGCCGGGTCCAGATAGCCCCAGGTGACCATGGCAAAAGCCAATTGATTGGCCTCTGCCGCCATGCCATCCTCCAGGCGGTCACCGATATACATGGTCTCGGTTTTATTCATGCCATGGGCCGCGACAATGTTTCCGACCATCGTCGCCTTGTTGGGGACGGCAGGATGAAAGTAATCGAGCGCATATACTTCCTGAAAATACGCCCCCCAGCCGAGATGGTCGAGAATGCGACGGGTCGGGTAAATACGCTTGTTGGTACCAATATAGAGCTTGTGATCACGGGCAAGTAGCGCCAGCATGGGTTCAATGTCGGGGAAGACCGTGGTCAGCTTATAGCCTTCACTGTCGTAATGCTGTTTGAAAGCCTGCGCCAGTGCTGCCAGTGTATCGGCATCATCGTGGCCGGCAATCATGGCGAGGGTTTGCATCAAGGGAGGGCCGATAAGCTCGGCCGTCAGTGGGCGAGCCGGTTCGATTCCATGTTGGCGAAAAGCCTCTGCAAAACTGCCGAGTATGCTGCTGGAAGAATCGATCAATGTGCCATCAAGATCAAAAATTATATTTTTCATAAAGTTACATTGATCTTTGATTATAGTTCTTTAATTTTCTGCAAGGCTTGATCCAGGCGTTCGACAGCAATAACCGTCAAATCCGGAATGGCTTGCTTGGGGGCATTTGCCTTGGGCACGATGGCATGGGTGAAGCCCAGCTTGGCCGCTTCCTTCAGGCGCTCCTGACCACGTTGTACCGGCCTCACCTCTCCCGCCAGCCCAACCTCACCAAATACAATCAGTTTGTTATGCAGTGGCTTGTTTTTTAAAGAAGATACTATCGCCAGCAATACCGCAAGATCGACCGCAGGCTCGCTGATCCGCACGCCACCCACCGCATTGATAAACACATCCTGGTCAAAGCATGCAACACCCGCATGGCGATGCAATACGGCCAGCAACATGGCCAACCGATTCTGCTCAAGGCCCACGCAAAGGCGCTTGGGGTTGGGCGCATGTGCCTCATCAACCAGCGCTTGTATCTCGACCAGCAACGGCCGCGAGCCTTCCTGGGTAACCGTAATACAAGAACCCGCCACTTGCTCGGCATGATGGGAAAGAAACAGCGCCGATGGATTGCTAACTTCGCGCAAGCCCTTCTCTGTCATGGCAAACACACCCAGCTCGTTGACCGCTCCAAAGCGGTTTTTGAAGGCGCGAATCAGGCGGAAACTGGAGTTGGGATCGCCCTCGAAATACAGCACGGTATCGACAATATGCTCCAGCACGCGCGGCCCGGCGAGCGAGCCTTCCTTGGTGACATGGCCCACCAGGATCACCGTGATCCCCAGTTGTTTGGCAGCACGTGTTAACTGGGCTGAGCATTCACGCACCTGTGCCACCGAGCCAGGGGCCGACTGCAAAGCCTCGGAGTATATGGTCTGGATGGAGTCGATGACGGCAATATCCGGCTTGTGCGTCTGCAGGGTCGCCAGAATTTTTTCCAGCTGAATTTCGGCCAGGAGATCAATCGGGCCAGCATCCAGCCCCAATCGGCGGGCACGCATGGCAATCTGCTGGGCAGACTCCTCACCGCTCACGTAGATGGCTTTACGCAGATGGCCAACGTGGCACAGTGTCTGCAACAGCAAGGTGGACTTGCCTATGCCGGGGTCGCCCCCGATCAGCACGACCCCGCCTGCCACCAGGCCGCCGCCCAGCACGCGATCAAATTCGCCGATGCCAGAAGGCTGGCGCGGCACCTCGGCCGCCTCCACTTCCGCCAGCTTTTGCAAGCCAGCAGTCTGCGCCAATGCTGCATAGCGGTTGGCCGTCGGCGCTTCCGCTATGCTCTCGACCAGCGTGTTCCATGCCATGCAACTGGGGCATTGCCCTTGCCATTTGGGAGAAGATGCCCCGCACTCGGTGCAGGTGTAAACGGTTTTTGCCTTAGCCATGCACGACCTTGAAATTAACCCGCGAAGTCACCGCACAAAGCAGCTCGTAGCCCACCGTTCCGCAAGCCTCCGCTACGGTATCCACGGGAATGGTGGCGCCCCATAGTTCGACCGGACTGCCGATGTCAGCTGCTGGAATATCCGTGATATCGACAAACAGCATATCCATGGAAACCCGCCCGAGGGTCTTGCTCACCTGCCCGGCCACAGCAATAGGCGTACCGCCAGGCGCATGGCGTGGATAACCATCGGCGTAGCCACAAGCCACGATCCCAACCCGGGTTTCGCGCTCGGCCACAAACGTGGCGCCATAGCCCAGGCTCTCGCCGGGGGGCAAGGTCTGCACGGCAATCAGCTCCGATTGCAGATGCATCACCGCCTGCAGTCCAAAATGGGCAGCCGTGACCGATTGCACCGGTGTTGCGCCATACAGCATGATGCCAGGGCGCACCCAGTCGGCATGACTTTCAGGATGGCGCAAAATGGCAGCCGAGTTGGCAAGGGATTTCGGATACTGCATGCCGGCAGCGCCCGCTTCAAATCGCTGCAGGGCCGTGGCAATGCCTGGCGCTTCATCGGCCGTGGCAAAATGGGTCATCAGGGTAATGCTGCTCACCTGGGGGCAAGCGGCCAATCGGGCAACGGCAGATGCAAATGCCTGCGGCACAAAACCCAGACGATTCATGCCCGTATTCATTTTGACAAACACGGCGATGGGTACTGGCAAGCTTGCCTGCTCCAGCATGGCAATCTGGTGTTCAGCATGCACGACGATGGACACTCCGGCGTCGGCAGCCGCATTCAACTCCGCAGACTCAAACACGCCTTCAAGCAGCAACAGGGTTTGTCGATAACCCGCCGCCCGCAGCTCCAGTGCCTCTTGCAAACGGAGGACAGCAAATCCATCGGCCTCGGCCAGGCCACGCGCCACATTCAGTAGGCCATGGCCATAGCCATTCGCTTTGACGACCGCCATGGTGCGCGCATGCGGCGCATAGTCACGAACGCGGCGCAGGTTGTGCTGCAAGGCAGCAAGATGAATAGTGGCGGTAATGGGACGCATGGAGAAAGGAAATTAATATTCGTCCTGGAAGGAACTGCCAGAGACGTGATTCTCGAATCGCGTGAATTGGCCCATGAAGGTAAGACGTACCCGGCCAATCGGGCCGTTACGCTGCTTGGCGATAATGATTTCCGCCGTGCCTTTGTCCTGTGAGTCAGGGTTGTAGACTTCATCACGGTAGATAAACAGAATCAAGTCGGCATCCTGCTCGATAGCGCCGGATTCACGCAAGTCGGACATGACTGGACGTTTATCAGTGCGCTGCTCCAGGCCGCGGTTAAGCTGGGACAATGCCACTACCGGCACATCAAGCTCCTTCGCCAAGGCCTTGAGCGAGCGGGAGATTTCGGAGATTTCCGTAGCGCGATTTTCACTCTGCCGACCAGCCGCACCTGTCATCAGCTGCAAATAGTCGACCACGATCAAGCCCAGCTTGCCGGTCTGGCGATGCAAACGGCGCGCACGCGCACGCACTTCAAAGGAGCTCAAGCCCGCACCTTCGTCAATGAATACCGGAGCGTCATTCAACTTGCCCAGCGCGGTGGTGAGGCGCACCCAGTCCTCGTCTTCCAGATTACCGTTACGCATACGGTGCTGATCCAGGCGCCCTACCGAACCGATCATACGAGCAGCGAGCTGTGTCGCCGCCATTTCCATCGAAAATACGGCGACGGGCAGTTTGGTTTCAAGCGCCACATTCTCGGCAATATTCAGCGAGAACGCGGTTTTACCCATGGATGGGCGGCCAGCGACAATAATCAGATCGCCAGGCTGGAAGCCAGAGGTACGCTCATCCAGATCGCTGAATCCGGTAGGCACGCCCGTGACGCCGCCCTGATTCTCGCGCTGGTAGAGGTAATCAATACGGTCTGCCACCTTGGGCAGAATGGTCTTCATGTCCAGAAAGCCTTGCGAGGTTTTGCGTCCACCTTCTGCGATCTGGAATATTTTGGCCTCGGCTTCATCCAGCAGTTGCTGGGCATCGCGCCCCTGCGGATTATAAGCACTCTCGGCAATGCCGGACCCCACTTCCACCAGCTTGCGCATGACGGCACGCTCATGCACGATTTCTGCATAGCGGCGGATGTTGGCGGCGGTAGGCGTGTTTTGCGCTAGCGCCCCCAGATAAGCGATACCGCCCACACCGGACAGCTCTGCAGAATTCTCCAGCGACTCGGCGACGGTAACGATATCGGCAGGCTTGTTACGCTCGATGAGACGCGCGATGTGTTCAAAAATGAGCCTGTGGTCGTGGCGATAAAAATCGGCAGGTCCCAGCAGGTCGGCAATGCGGTCAATCGCCTCGTTCTCAAGCAGCAAGCCGCCAAGAACGGACTGCTCGGCTTCTACCGAATGCGGGGGTAATTTCAGGGATTCAAGGATATCGTCAGCCATGCCGCATTATAACAAGCGCGGCCATGGCAACGAGTGGAAAATCGTGCTTATGTTACAGATTGATCGTCTGCGCCAATGCCTGCTCAACATCGGCAATGAGGTCATCCACATCTTCAAGCCCGACATAAAAGCGCACCAGACCGCCGCTATGCGGATACCGGTCACGCACATCATAAGGGATCGCCAGACTCACCGCCCCGCCCCAGCTGTAGCCAATATGGAATAGCGCCAGGGCTTCAACAAAACGATCAATGCTGGCCTGCGCAATATCGGGCTCGAACAAGACAGAAAACAGACTGGCAGCGGCAGTGAAGTCACGCTGCCAGATGGCATGCCCAGGGCAATTAGGCAAGGCCGGATGCAAGACACGCGCAATACCCGGTTGCGATGACAGCCATTCAGCAAGTTTGCGGGCCGCGATATCCTGCGCCAGATAGCGCAGGCGATAATGCGGCAGACTGCGCAACACCAGCTGGCAATCTTCCGGGCTCACCCCGAGCCCGAGCTGCATATGGGTTTTCAGCAATTGCTCATGCAGCGCATCGTCATCGGTACTGACGCTGCCCATCATCACATCGCTGCCGCCGGACTGGTATTTGGTCAGCGCCTGCATGGCTATATCGGCGCTCAGGGCAAACACATTCTGGGCTATGCCGGCAGACCACGTAGCATCGGCTGCCACGAGAACGCCTCGTGCGTGAGCAAGCTCAGCCAATTGCCTCAGATCGGCCACCTCCATGGTCACCGACCCTGGCGTTTCCACCCAGAGCAGACGTGTGTTGGCAGTAAAAGGCACAGCCTCTGGTTGTAAGGGGTCATAAAAATCGACCTCAATGCCAAAACGCACCGCCAGCATGCGCGCCAGGTCGACCCCTGGCTGATAGGCATTGCGCGGCAACAGCACGCGCTCGCCACTTTTCAGCAATGCCAGAAAAATCAGGCTGACAGCAGCTAAACCGGAAGGCAGCAGCAATGCGTGCTGCACACCATCGATCAAAGCAAGTTTATTCTCCAGCCGCCGCGTCGTAGGCGTACCAAGCAAGCCATAGCTGTATTGGGTTTTGCTACGCCAATCCCGCTCGCGCATGCTTTTGACATCAGGAAAGACCACGGTAGACGCCCGCTCCATACTACCGACCAGGCTGGAAAACACCGCTCCGCGGGCGCCGGCCATGCCCTCAGGCTGCACTAATTCCGTCCAGCGGGAATGCTTTTTTGTCATTCAGACACTCATGATTAAAGACACTAAGCGGGCAAGTTTACCCCAATCATTTTGATCAGCCATAAAAAAAGGCCGCCCGCAGGCAGCCTTTTTCATTCAGTGCGATGACGAGAAATTAAGCTTCGCCAGTCACTGAAACGGTGATTTCAACAACCACATCGTGGTGCAGCGCGATGCTGACAGAGTGATCACCAATGGTCTTCAGAGGACCGTTAGGCATACGTACTTCAGCCTTGGCCACTTGCACACCCTTGGCAGTCAGCGCTTCAGCGATGTCGCCATTGGTAACGGAACCAAACAGACGGCCATCAACGCCAGCCTTCTGGCTCACAGCCAATACGTACTCAACCAGTGCTTCAGCACGTTTCTGAGCAGCAACCAGCAGTTCAGCCTGTTGCTTTTCCAGTTCAGCGCGGCGAGCAGCGAATTCAGCCTTGTTGGCTTCAGTAGCGCGCTTTGCCTTGCCTTGAGGAATCAGGAAGTTACGGCCGTAGCCGTCTTTTACCTTAACGATGTCACCGAGGTTACCCAGGTTAACGACTTTTTCCAACAGAATAACTTGCATGACGTATCCCCTTAGTGCTTATCGGTGTATGGCAGCAGCGCCAGGAAACGGGCGCGCTTGACGGCGGTGGTCAGCTGACGCTGATAACGGGCCTTGGTGCCGGTAATGCGTGCAGGGATGATCTTGCCGTTTTCGTTGATGAAATCTTTCAGCAGATCTACATCCTTGTAGTCTACTTCTTTAATGCCCTCTGCCGAGAAACGGCAGTAGCGGCGGCGTTTGAACATATCACGTGCCATGATGAACCTCTTTCTAAATTCAGATTATCTCTAATGTAGTAATGTGCAATACCAGCTGTGTGCTTTTCATGCTGCGCTTGGCGAGGAATCCGGCCGCACGGGCCCTGGTTCCTTCCTTGAGGTGCTTGTGCTGTTCTGCGATGGAGCCCATCGCAATTACCGGCACTGCACACTCGACTCTGCGCTGCATGCCTGCCTCGGTTTTTTCCGAGATATGCTGCAGGGTAAAACTCAACAACGGTATTCCTGCTGGCGTGTAACGAAGCTCTGCAATCTGCACCACTTCGCCCGCGATGACTAACTGATTAGCCTCCAGCGTGGTAGAACTCAATTAAGCAGCAGCTTCCTCAGCAGGAGCGGCTTCATCCTTGCCCAGCAATGACTTGGATTTTTCTTCCTTCATCATGGGGGATGGAGCAACAACGGCTTCTTTGGTCGCAATGGTCAGATGACGCAGAACGGCGTCATTGAACTTGAATGCATGCTCAAGCTCTTCCAGCACGGTTTGATTGCATTCGATATTCATCAGCACGTAGTGTGCCTTGTGAATTTTCTGGATAGGGTAAGCCAGTTGACGACGGCCCCAGTCTTCCAGACGGTGGATAGCGCCGCCGTTGGAAGTTACCAGGGTACGGTAACGCTCGATCATGGCTGGCACTTGTTCGCTCTGGTCCGGATGGACGATGAACACTACTTCATAATGTCGCATAAACACTCCTTTTGGGTTAGCAGCCTCCCGTTTGCGACAACGGTAAGGCAAGGTGGAAAGCCCGCGATTATAGCGGGTATCCATCCCCAAGACAATGTTTTTGCGGCTTTATTACTCGGAGTGAGGTATCACCACGGCATTATCCGGTATTGCGCAGCCCGGCGGCAATGCCATTGATGGTGAGATGTATCGCCAGCTTGACCCGATCATTGGTCGCGCCCTGGCGGTACTGGCGGATCAGCTCAACCTGCAGGTGATTGAGCGGATCCAGATACGGCAGGCGATTCTGAATGGAATTGGCCAGCGCCGGATTGCTGCTCAGGCGTTCCGTGCTGTTCAGCAGCAGATTGAGCGCTTCTGTCGTCAGCTGATATTCATGCTCAATGGCGGCAAAAATGCCTTCACGCAGCTTCTTGTCCGGCACCAGCATGGAGTAACGCTGCGCCACGGCCAGATCGGTCTTGGCCAGCACCATGTCCACATTGGAAATCAGGCTGCGGAACAGCGGCCATTGCTCCAGCATGTCATGCAGCGTTTTGAGACGTGCCGGCTGCAATTTATCTTCAATAAACAGATACTCATGGATGGCGCTGCCTACACCAAACCAGCCTGGCAGCAGCAAACGGCATTGCCCCCAGGAAAATCCCCAGGGGATGGCGCGCAGATCTTCAATGCGCTGGGTAGCCTTGCGCGAAGCAGGACGGCTGCCGATATTCAGTTCGGCGATTTCCGAGATAGGCGTGGCATTAAAGAAATACTCGGCAAATCCGGCTGTTTCATACACCAGGGTACGGTATGCGGTCATGGCCGTGGCTGACAACTCCTCCATGATGATCTCGAAGGAGCGCCGCTTTTTTGCCAGCAAAGGGTCAGGTGGAAACAGCGAACCATCAATGGTGGCCGCCACCAGCGTTTCCAGATGCTGGCGGCCGACCCGGGGCTCAGAGTATTTGTTGGCGATGATTTCGCCCTGCTCGGTCAGGCGTATCTGACCATCGACTGTGCCTTGTGGCTGCGCCATGATGGCCTGATAGGTCGGGCCGCCGCCACGCCCCACAGTGCCGCCACGACCGTGGAACAGCCGCAGGCGGATATTGGCCTGGCGGAACAACTCCACTAGCGAAATTTCAGCCTTGTACAATTCCCAGTTGGAGGTGATGAAGCCCCCGTCCTTATTACTGTCCGAATAGCCCAGCATGATTTCCTGCTCATTGCCCTGATACCGCAGCAGATGGCGGATACCCAGCAGGCTCAGCCATTGCCCCATGATCATGGGCGCGTGGCGCAAGTCGGCGATGGTTTCAAACAGCGGGACGATATTGAGGTCCATCTGTACCTTGGCCGAGCCCCATACCCCGCGCAACATGCCGGTTTCTTTCTGCAGCAAGGCTACCTCAAGCAGGTCAGACAAGGTCTCGGTATGGGAAATGATGTACTGGCGTATGGCGCGCTTGCCATATCCGGCGCGTATGCCGCGGGCTTTTTGCAGCACCTCCATTTCGGACTGCACCAGCTCCGAATACTGCTGAAACGGCGAAAACAGCAAGCGTGGCTGCTTGAGCTCCTCCAGCAGCACTTCCACTTTTTCATCTTCATCCAGCGTGGCGTAGTTGAAGTCCTGCCCAGCCTTGAGAAAAAGCTCCTTGATCACCAGCTCATGCACATCAGAGCTTTGCCGCAAATCCACCGTGGCCAGATGAAACCCGAAAGTCTCAATGGCCTTGATCAGCTTGCCCAGCCGTGGATAGATCAGCGCCTCGCCCTGCTGGCTTTGCAGCGACTCTGCAATCACATTCATGTCGGCCAACAGAGCCTCGGCACTGGTATATGGGATGGCACTGATCTCGCGCCGCACGTCGCCGCGCTCGTTCACCAGCAGCTTGGCCGTTTGGGCCAGGCGGGCGTGTATGCCATTGAGCGCCAGTCGATAGGTTTCATCCTGCCTGTGCAGGGATTGCTCTCCGGATGCCTCCGCCAGCTTGACCAGCGCCGGCGTCACGCCCACCAATCGCGTGGACAGGGAAAGCTCCGAGCGCAAGGCCTCCACCTGTTCCAGATAATACGAAAATGCCGTAGCCGACTGCTGAATGATCGCCTGCTCCAGCGTAGCGCCATTGACGAAGGGATTGCCATCGCGATCGCCGCCTATCCAGCTGCCCATCTGCAAAAACGATGGCAGCTTGTATTCCGGGCTCAATTTATCGGCAAACACATGGCGCAGGTCGTTTTCAAAATCCTGCATTAGCTCCGGAATTACCTGCAGGAAGGTCATGCGGTAATAGCTCAGCGCATTTTCGATTTCATTGGCCACCGTGAGCTTGCTGAAACGCAGGATCCGGGTCTGCCACAAGGTCGTAATTGCGCCCACGATCATGCGTTCATTGCGCTCGGCTTCGCGGATGGAAACTACATTGCTCTTTTCAACCAGCAACAGGGAAAGCGCCCGCTCGGTATCGAGGATGCTTTTACGCTGCACCTCGGTTGGGTGTGCGGTTAACACAGGCGAAATCAGCGCATTGGCAAAAAAGTCGCCAATTTCTGCAGCGTCCAGATCACTGGCCGCCAGCTTCTGCAGTGAATGCGTCAGCATGCCGGGCACGGCCTGATCTTCCACTAGGCGACTTTGCTGATGCGCATGCAAATCTTCGGCAATATTGACCAGATGCTTGAAGTAACTGAAAGCCCGTATGACGGGTATCGCCTGCTCCACCGTCAGTGTTTTGAGCAGCTTTTCCAGGCTCTTGGCTGCCTTGGTATTGCCATGTCGATGAAAGTTGACCGCCGCTGTGCGTATTGCCTCAATGCGGTCGAACGTCTCTTCGCCCTCTTTGCTTTTAATCACCTCCCCCAGCACTCTGCCGAGGTAGCGTATGTTTTCGCGCAACAGCTTTTCGTTATGGCTATAAATCCGGCTTGTCATTCCATGCTCCCCAATCACCATCCAACCTTTATGTTCCGCTTTTTCATGCCATGCATGGCTTACCTCAGTGAAGCAATAAACGATCCAAATCAGCCAGCGCGAGCAGCCTCGTCTAATTGCAACAGAATTCCCTCTATAATAAAACCACGCCCACCTGTAACGGAGATCCCCGTTTGAGCCCGACGTCGATTCAAATCACCGCCGCCATCATTTTTGGCATCGCCCTGCTTCACACCTTTAGCGCCAAATTCTTCGAGAGCCTGGCCCATCGCCACCCGCGCCATGCCGGGCTACTGCATTTATTGGGCGAAGTAGAGGTCGTCTTCGGTTTCTGGGCTTTTATATTGATTGGACTGATGGCAGTCATGGCAGGCGGCGAGCAAGCCATCGATTACGCCGAATCCCGGCATTACACCGAGCCACTGTTTGTTTTTGTGGTCATGGTGGTGGCGGCATCCAAACCTATCTTGCAAGCCGTACAGCAAATCATTGCCGTGATCGCGCGGCTATTGCCCATCAATACTGCCGTGGCCCAGGCCTGGCTTTGCCTGGCCGTTGTGCCACTGGTGGGTTCATTCATCACCGAGCCTGCCACCATGACACTGGCAGCCCTGATGCTGGCACCGCAGGTGTTTCGCCATGGCATCCCGGAGTGGTTGAAATATGCCGCCCTGGGTGTGCTGTTCGTGAATATCTCGATTGGCGGCACGCTGACATCGTTTGCTGCCCCGCCGGTGCTGATGGTCGCCGCCACCTGGCAGTGGGATAGCGCGTTCATGCTGGCCCATTTTGGGTGGAAAGCAGCCATAGCCGTGCTATTCAATGCCACCATCATCACCATCATGTTGCGCAAGCACCTCCGCCAGGCACCTGCCGGAGAAACCCACCCAGGCCAGAAAACGCCATTGCTGGTATCGGGCATCCATTTCCTGTTTCTGGCGGGCGTGGTCATGTTCGCCCATCACCCGGTCATTTTCATGGGCCTGTTCCTGCTGTTCCTGGGCTTTACCCAGGCCTATGAACGCTATCAAAACCCGTTGATCCTGAAAGAAGGTCTGCTGGTCGGCTTTTTCCTGGCGGGCCTGGTCGTGCTGGGCGGCATGCAGCAATGGTGGTTGCAACCTATCGTGGCAAGTCTTGAGCCTGTCGCGCTGTTCTTTGGCGCCGTGGCATTGACGGCCGTCACAGATAACGCTGCTCTCACTTATCTGGGATCTCTGATCATAGGCATTTCAGACGAATCGAAATACATGCTGGTCGCCGGGGCTGTTGCGGGTGGCGGGCTCACCGTGATTGCCAATGCCCCCAACCCTGCGGGCGTCGCCTTGCTTAAAAGTGGCTTTCAGGATGCCTCAATAGGCGCAGGGCAATTATTACTCGGCGCCTTGCCCCCTACCCTGGTGGCGATTGTGTGTTTCTTCATGCTCTAAACGAGTGCAAAATGGCCATGATCGGTGCGTCTTTTTGGCCATTGCTGCCCAGCTTGCCCTATGGCGGACGGGTCAGTATGATGATTTGCCACTCCCCGGTTGGTCAGGAAAACGGCTGTTGGCATCCCTGTATTGATTACAATGAAAGTCGCTCGATTGCGTATTCTTTTTGTTAGCTCAGAAGCTCATCCCCTCATCAAAACTGGTGGTCTGGCCGATGTCAGCGGCTCGCTCCCTGCGGCGTTGCGGGATCAGGGCGAAGAAGTCCGGTTACTGATTCCTGGCTACCCGTCGGTCATGAAAAAACTGCAGGACCAGGCGAAAGTACTGGAACTGCAAGACCTGCCCTACGTCGGCCGTGCCAGCCTGGTGCTGGGGAAAATGCCCGACACCGGCGTTGAGGTGCTCGCCATTGACTGTCCCAGCTTGTTTCAGCGCGCAGGCAACCCCTATCTGGATACCACAGGACGCGACTGGGAAGATAATCCGGTGCGTTTCGGCGTACTGTCCATGATCGCAGCGCGGCTCGGCTGTAGCGACAGCCCCCTGCAGGACTGGATTCCCGATATCGTGCAATGCAACGACTGGCAAACCGGCTTAACTCCCGCTTACATGCAATTTCATACCCGCTCCCAGCCTGGTGTGCGCCGGGCACGCTGCGTATTCGGCATCCACAATCTGGCGTTTCAAGGCTGCTTTGGTCAGGAATGGGTAGCCCGACTGGACTTGCCAGCGGACAGTTATCAGATGCAGGGGCTGGAATATTACGGGCAGATGTCTTTCCTCAAAGCGGGTGTGTTCTACGCCGATGCGCTGGTGACTGTGAGCCCGACTTACGCCCGGGAAATCCAGACGCCGGAATTCGGTTTTGGCATGCAGGGCTTGCTGGCAGAACGTGGCAGCGAAATACGCGGAATACTGAATGGCATTGATGTGGACGAATGGAACCCGGCTGCCGACGTCCATCTGGCCCAAGCCTATAATGAAAACACGCTGCCAAAGAAACAGGCGGTCAAGCTGGCGTTGCAACAGCAGCAAGGCCTGCAACCAGCAGCCCAGCGACCATTGCTTGGGGTGGTCAGCCGCCTCACCCATCAAAAAGGGCTGGACATGCTGCTACCGATTGCGGATGCGCTGATTACCGAGCAGCAATGCCAACTAGTGCTGCTGGGCGGCGGAGAAGCTGCACTGGAGCAAGGTTTTCGCGCGCTTGCGCAGCGTCACCCGGGCTCGGTCAGCGTGAGCATTGGGTATAACGAAGCCCTGTCGCACCAGATCATGGCAGGTGCGGATATTTTCGTCATGCCATCGCGCTTTGAGCCTTGTGGCCTGAATCAGATGTACGGCATGCGCTATGGCACCCCGCCAGTGGTCAATCGTACCGGTGGCCTGGCCGACTCCATCATCGATACCGATCCGGCGAGCCTGCAAGCGCAAACCGCGACCGGCTTTGTGATGGATGCTGCCGAGACCACGGAGCTTTACAACACACTGCGACGCGCCATCAACTACTTTCATGACCATGCCACCTGGCAGAAAATCCAACAGAACGGCATGCGCAGGGAGCTAGGCTGGAAGCAAAGCGCGAAAGAATATATCAATGTCTATCAAAGTATTAGATAACACTGCTGACCTAATACCTTAAAATGAAAAAGCCTGATCAACTGCATCAGGCTTTTTCATTTGGATGTCATATTAATTACTTATAGTACAGCTGAGCTTCAGTTTCAAAAGCCCACTCAAATGTTAACCACCGATGGCATGCAACATGCTTAGTGTTGAGTGAGCTTCTTCCAAAGCTTGACTTCTCCTCACTTAAAGGGTGCCTGCGGGCACCCTATTTTTTTGCTGTTAAGCTCGACAACAATCAATCCAGCTTGAGGAAATGCTCGCGGTAGTATTTCAACTCTTCAATCGATTCATAGATATCCGCCAGCGCCTCGTGCTTGCTGGCCTTCTTGAAACCGCCGTGAATACTGGGTTTCCAGCGACGTGCCAATTCCTTGAACACGCTGACATCCAGATTGCGGTAGTGGAAATAGGATTCCAGCTCCGGCATGTAACGCGCCATGAATCGTCTATCCTGGCAGATGGAGTTGCCACACATAGGCGACTTGCCTGCTGGCACATACTGTTTCAAAAACTCTATCATCTGTTGCGACGCAGACACTTCATCCAGCGTCGATCCCTTGACCTTGTCAATCAGACCCGATTTTCCGTGCGTGCCCTTGTTCCAGGCGTCCATGCCATCCAGCACGGCATCGGACTGGTGCACGACCAGCACGGGCGATTCCCCGAGGATATTCAAATCGGCGTCGGTAACGACGGCTGCCAGCTCGAGAATGCGGTCGCTATCAGGCAGCAGGCCGCTCATTTCCATATCCAGCCAGATGAGGTTATTTTGATCTTGTGACATAATGATTTCCATTAAAATAGGCTAATGCAGCGCGCTTTGGTGAACCTTCGCCGTAACGATGCTTCATACGGCAGTACCTTATAAGTTTAACTGAAAAACCCCGACATTATGGCCTCGACACTTACTCTCCTCTTCACCGCCCTGTTGATTCTGACCACTGCCATCAAGCTCTGGCTGGGTCGACGGCATATACGTCACATCGTGGCGCATCGCATTGCCGTGCCTGCAGCCTTCAGCCAAACCATCAGTATTGAAGCGCACCAGAAGGCCGCCGACTACTCCGCGGCCAAAACCCGGCTGATGCTGAGCGAAAGCGTGGCACAGGCGGTCTTGCTGGCAGCGTTAACCTTGGGTGGTGGCCTGGAACTGATAGACAGCCTGTGGCGCGATGCCTTAGCCAATCATGAAATTCTGCGCGGCGCTGCTGTCATTTTGTCCGCCATGATCGTCAGCAGCCTGGTTGAGTTGCCGTTTGATTACTACAAGGCTTTTGTCGTCGATCAGCGCTTTGGCTTCAACAAAATGACCCCTGCCATGTTTTTTACCGACATGGTCAAGCATGCGTTCGTGGGCTTGTTGCTTGGCGCCCCGTTGCTGTTTGCCGCCCTCTGGCTGATGCAAGGTGCTGGGGATTATTGGTGGCTTTACCTGTGGATCGTCTGGAGTGTCTTCAATCTGGTCATGCTGGCGGTATACCCAAGCTTTATCGCGCCTTTGTTCAACAAGTTCACTCCCCTGGCCGATGCTTCACTGAAGTCACGCATTGAAACCCTGCTGACCAAATGTGGCTTCAAGTCGCAAGGCCTGTTCGTGATGGATGGCTCCACCCGAAGCAGCCATGGCAATGCCTATTTCACCGGCTTTGGCTCCAGCAAGCGCGTGGTGTTTTTTGACACCCTGCTCGACCGGCTGGATGAAGACGAGATTGAAGCCGTGCTGGCGCACGAGCTTGGTCACTTCAAGCATCATCATGTGATCAAGCGTATTGTGCTCATGTTCTTCGTGACCTTTGTCGGCCTCGCCCTGCTGGGCTGGCTCAAACAACAGGCATGGTTCTATACCGGCCTGGGCGTAAGCGAGACCAGCGATTACATGGCCTTGCTGCTGTTTCTGCTGGTAAGCCCGGTTTTCCTGTTCCTGCTGCGCCCGCTGATGGCCAGCTACTCACGTAAAAATGAGTTTGAAGCGGATGATTATGCAGCCAAGCATGCCGATGCACGCCACCTGATTGAAGCCCTGGTCAAGCTGTATCGAGACAACGCTTCCACCCTGACGCCTGATCCTTTGCACTCGGCGTTTTATGACTCACACCCACCGGCCAGCATCCGTATTGCCAAGCTGGCAGTCAAATAAGATCGGAGAGCTCGTCATGCGCACATCGTTCCTGCTTTTGCTGCTTAGCCTGACAATGAACGCGCATGCCGAGCCTTTTGCCGAAGGCGATGCTGCCATCGGCAAAACCATGGTGGAGAAAAACTGCATACAGTGCCATGCGAGCAAATACGGGGGTGATGGCTCTGCCATCTACACCCGTGAACATCGCCTGGTGAAAACCTCTCGTGGTTTACTGGCGCAGATCCGCAATTGCAACACCATGCTCGGCATGAAATGGTTTGAGGATGAAGAGCTGCATGTGGCCCGCTACCTGAATCAGACCTACTATAAATTCGATAAATAACCCGCGGGACAGGTATCATGCCTGATCACCACTGATAGAAATGTGCCTTTGAAAAATCAGGAACTGCAACACGGCCTCGTCATTGCCGCCTATGGCAAGCGCTATGGCGTGGAGTTAGACGATGGTCGCGAAATCAGCTGCGTCACCCGCGGCAAAAAAACCGACCTGGCCTGTGGTGATCGCGTCAACATCAAGCTCACCGACACGGCCGAGGGCGTGATCGAAAGCAATGATCCTCGTACCAGCCTGCTCTATCGCAGCAATGCCTTCCGCAGCAAACTGCTGGCCGCCAATGTCACCCAGATCATTATCGTGCTGGCTACCACGCCCAGCTTTTACGAAGAGTTACTCAACCGTTGCCTGCTGGCAGCGGAAGCCGCGGGCATTGAAGTTGTGATTGTGCTCAACAAATGCGACCTGGGTGACAAGCAGGAAGCCATGGCCAAGCTGCAGCGCTATGAGGCCTTGGGTTATCGCGTGCTGCATATGTCCGCACATGAGGATATCAGCCCCTTGCGACCTTTATTGCAAGGTCACACCAGCGTACTGGTCGGCCAATCCGGCATGGGGAAATCAACTATCGTCAACGCCCTGCTGCCAGGCCAGCAGGTGCGCACGCAGGAAGTCTCGCAAGTGCTGGATAGTGGCAAACACACGACTACCGCTGCCCATCTTTACCATCTGGATGCCGATAGCCATTTGATCGACTCCCCCGGCCTGCAGGAATTTGGCCTGCACCATCTCGATATTGAAGCGCTGGAGCGTGCATTCATTGAATTCCGGCCCTATCTCGGCAAATGCCGTTTCAATAATTGCCGCCACCTGCAGGAACCAGATTGCGCGCTGAGAGAGGCGGCAGAGCGGCATGAAATTCACCCCGAGCGCCTGCAATATTACCAATCCATGGCCCAGGAGCTGTTGCGCTAGCTGCCTCAGTTTTCTCTGGCAGGCCATGCAGATGGACAGGCCATAGATTGCAAGTTGAGGAATGGATGGGAACAGCCAACTCTGTTGAGGTGTCCCAGCCGATGACACCTCTTCATCATTCAGACTGGAGTCGTCCCCATGACCACTGCCATGATCAGCCATCCGGACAGCCTGTTGCATGTGATGGATGGCAAACACCCGGAATCCCCCGCCCGCATCACAGCAATCCATGAAGCACTCGCGGCCAGCGGTCTGATCAAGCAACTCAGTTTGTATGAGGCCCCTGCCGCCACGGATACGCAACTGGCCCGCGTCCATAACCCGGATTATATTGCCCGCATACGCCAGCTTTCACCGCCAGCCGGATTGGTGCGGCTGGATGCCGACACGGCCATGGGACCGATGACCCTGTCAGCCTGCCTGCACGCCAGTGGAGCCGCGATACTTGGAGTAGACCTCGTCATGTCAGGCAAGGCGCAGCGCGCCTTCTGCTGCACCCGCCCGCCCGGACATCACGCCGGGCGCAGCAATGCCGCAGGCTTTTGCATCTTCAACCATGTAGCCGTCGCCACGGCGCATGCCCTGAGTCAGCACAAGCTGGACCGTGTGGCTATCCTGGATTTCGATGTCCACCATGGTGATGGCACCGAAGATATTTTTCGCCAGAATACGCATGTCATGCTGTGCTCCACGTTTCAGCATCCCTTTTACCCGCATCGCGGCGCTGAGACGCGCAGCGCCAACATGATCAATATTCCGCTGCCTGCCGGCACCAGCGGCCGAGCTTTCCGGGAAGTCGTGGAAAGGGAAATTGCCCCTGCGCTTGCCCGTTTCAAACCACAATTAATCATGATCTCCGCCGGATTTGATGCGCATCGGGATGACCCGCTGGCGGGATTGAAACTTGAAGCCGCGGATTACAGCTGGATAACGGCCTTTGCCAGAAAGATAGCCGATCAGCATGCGCAAGGGCGTATCGTCTCGGTGCTGGAAGGTGGCTATGCGCTGCCCGCGCTAGCAGAGAGCGCCGTCGCGCATGTGCGAGGCCTGCTCTGAATAGGGGCAAGATATTCTGGCAAACACCCTGTTTTGCATAGAAATTCGCGTCGGGTTGGAGACAGCCGCCTCGCGACACCTGCTATAATCCCGCCATGCAAATTACTACCCGCCTTGAATTCGATGCCGGTCATCGCATCCCCTGCCACAAAAGCCAATGCCGCAATCTGCACGGCCATCGTTACGCCATGGAAATTACCCTGTCAGGCGACATCATCCAGCAGGATGGCAGCTCCGATAACGGCATGGTGATGGACTTCTCCGACGTCAAAGCCATTGCACGCGAGAGTGTGGTGGACGTATGGGATCATGCGTTTCTGGTCTACAAAGGCGATACGGATGTGCTGAACTTCCTCAACAGCCTGCCCAATCATAAAACGGTGGTGATGGAGAGCGTGCCGACCGCGGAAAACATGGCGGCAGAAGCGTTTCGTATCCTGAATAGTCGCTATCAGGATGTGTATGGCAATCATCTGAAGCTGGAACGCGTACGTCTGTATGAAACGCCAAACAGCTGGGCTGATGCGCTCGCCTGAGCGTTATCACTCTCCCGCCCTTCGGTAACTTTCTCGCAAACTTCCTCGGGCTTTATCCCAGGCCTACCCTAACAGCGCAGGTGTTTCCATCACCTGCACCAAAGCCTGACGCCAATCCTGCAGCCTGAGACCCCAATCCTGCTCCAGCAAATCGCCATCCAGCCGTGAATTGGCAGGCCGGGCTGCCGGGGTGGGATATTCGGCCGTCGTAATCGCCCTTACCGCCTCCGAAGACACGCGCAGTGGCGGCCAGCCGCGCTCGGTCTGCAGTCGTTCATACTCTTGCAGGATGGTGACGGCAAAGCCATGCCAGCTGGTGTATCCGCTGTTGGTGAGGTGATAAATACCACTGCGCTCTGGTTGCCAGGATTTCAGCAGGGTAAGCGTTGCGCTGGCGATATCGTGACTGCTGGTGGGTGCACCAAATTGATCTGCGACAATGCCCAGACTATCGCGCTCGCGGGCAAGCCGCAGGATGGTATGCAGGAAATTCTTGCCATAAGCGCCATATACCCAGCTGGTACGCAAGATGAGATGCTGCGGACCGACTTGTTGTACGGCCCTTTCCCCTGCCAGCTTGCTCGCACCATAGACGCCAAGAGGATTGGTCATGTCGGTTTCGCGATAGGGCTTGCTGGCGCGGCCATCAAACACATAATCCGTTGAGTAATGCACCATGCGCGCGCCCAGCTCTGCCGCCTCTTCCGCCAGGATGCGCGGCGCTTCAGCATTAATGGCATACGCCAGCTCAGGCTCGGTTTCGGCCTTGTCCACCCCGGTATAGGCTGCGGGATTCACAATCACATCGGGGCGCAATGTGCGCACAGTGTTGCGGATAGCGACCTCATCAGATAAATCGAGCGCGGCGCGATCCAGCGCCGTGACCGTGCCCCAGGTAGCCAGCATGGGCAACAATGCATGACCAACCTGACCATGCACACCGGTGAGTAAGATACGGGGAGAAGTCAATGGGAGCGATTCAGGGGAAAGTTAATCGAAACAAGGCGCTAACAGGAAATCCAGTCCACGGCTGTCTTTGGCAGAAAGCGCAGGCGGTGCGGTCAGTTGCCAGTCAATGTTCAGCGTGGGGTCATCCCAACGTATGCAGCACTCATGCTCGGGGGCATAAAAATCGGTGGTTTTGTATAGAAACTCGGCGAACTCGGATAGCACGACAAAGCCATGGGCAAAGCCTTCTGGCACCCACATCTGCCGGCGGTTTTCTGCCGAGAGAATGGCACTGGTCCAGCGCCCAAAGCTGGGGGAGCTTTTGCGCATATCCACGGCGACATCCAGCACTTCGCCCGCCACCACCCGCACCAGCTTGCCCTGGGGCTGCCGAATCTGATAATGCAGTCCGCGCAATACGCCCTTGGCCGAAGCGGAGTGATTATCTTGCACAAAAGTGCGTTTGAGACCCGTCAGGGCTTCAAATGTATTCTGGTTGTAGCTCTCGAAAAAGAATCCCCGGGCATCGCCAAACACTTTGGGTTCAAAAATCAGCACATCTGGCAAATCCGTTGCAACGACTTGCATCAAAACACCCTTTCTTTCAGCATGCGCGTCAGATATTGGCCGTAGCCATTCTTGCTGTACAAAGCCGCAATCTCTTCCACCTTGGTGGCATCGATATAGCCCATGCGGTAGGCAATTTCCTCCGGGCAGGCCACTTTGAGGCCTTGCCGTTTTTCGATGGTTTCTATAAACAACGAGGCCTCCAGCAAGGACTCGTGCGTGCCGGTATCCAGCCAGGCATGACCACGCCCCATCACTTCCACCTTGAGCTGACCCGCAGCCAGGTAATGGCTGTTGATGTCGGTAATTTCCAGCTCACCGCGTGGCGATGGCTTGAGCGATGCGGCGATATCGCTCACCTGGTTATCGTAGAAATACAACCCGGTGACTGCGTAACGGGATTTTGGCGTAGTTGGTTTTTCCTCCAGACTCACCGCCTGGCCTTGCTCATTGAATTCCACCACGCCATAGCGCTCAGGATCATTCACCGGATAAGCAAATACCGTGGCACCACTGGTACGATGGGCGGCGGCATGCAGGTCGCTGCCCAGATCATGCCCGTAGAAAATATTGTCTCCCAGGACCAGCGTGCTGGGTGCATTGCCCAGGAACTCACGGCCAATCAGAAACGCCTGGGCCAGCCCGTCAGGCGAAGCCTGAACGGCATATTGAATATGAATACCCCACTGGCTGCCATCCCCCAGCAATTGCTCGAAACGCGGCGTATCCTGCGGCGTGGAAATCAGCAGGATATCGCGGATACCAGACAGCATAAGTGTCGATAGCGGGTAGTACACCATGGGCTTGTCGTAGACCGGCAACAGCTGTTTGGATACTGCCTGCGTCACGGGATAGAGTCGGGTGCCGGAACCTCCGGCGAGGATAATGCCTTTTCTCATGCTGCGCTCTCCGCATAATGCTGATCCAGCCAGCGGCGATATTCGCCAGAGTTAACGTTCTCAACCCAATCCTGATGCTCCAGATACCAAGCCACTGTTTTGCGGATGCCGGTTTCAAAACTTTCCTGCGGTTTCCAGCCCAGCTCGCTGTATAGCTTGCTGGCATCAATGGCATAGCGGCGATCATGGCCTGGCCGGTCTTTGACGAACGTGATCTGCTCGCGGTAACTCTGCCCATCCTTACGAGGCTGCAAGCTGTCGAGGATGTCACACAGCAATTGCACCACATCCAGATTAGCCTTTTCGTTCCAGCCACCAACGTTATAGGTTTCCCCCACCCGTCCGGCTTCCAGCACGCGGCGAATGGCACTGCAATGGTCTTTCACATAGAGCCAGTCGCGAATCTGCTGACCGTCGCCATAGATAGGCAATGGCTTGCCCGCCAGGGCATTCAGCAGGCAAAGCGGGATGAGTTTTTCAGGAAAATGATACGGGCCATAATTGTTGGAACAGTTGGTGGTCAAGGTAGGCAGACCATAAGTATGCTGATATGCGCGTACCAGATGGTCGGAAGCCGCCTTGGATGCCGAGTAAGGGCTATTCGGCGCATATGGCGTAGTCTCGGTGAAGGCCGGATCATGCGCCGCCAGCGTGCCATAAACTTCATCGGTGGATACATGCAGAAAGCGGAACGCAGCCTGCTCAGTAGTATCAAGGCTGCTCCAGTAGTGGCGGGCCTCTTCCAGTAGATGAAAAGTACCGACGACATTGGTCTGGATAAAGTCTTCCGGTCCATGGATGGAGCGGTCGACATGGCTTTCCGCAGCAAAATTGAGAATGGCGCGGGGTTTGTGCTCAGCGAGAAGCTTGGCTACCAGTGCCCGGTCTCCGATATCACCATGAACGAAGATATGATCTGGATGCTGTTGTACTGCCTGCAGATTTTGCAGATTGCCTGCATAGGTAAGTTTGTCCAGATTGACCACGCGTCCCAGACCAGCCGCCAGCCAGTCCAGTACAAAATTGGCGCCTATGAAACCCGCGCCACCTGTCACCAGAATCGTATTGTTCAAGATAAGTGCTTTCGATTATTCGGTTTGCTGCAACTCTTGCCAGACACATGCCCCGCCCTTGGCAAGACCTTGCAGGTATTGCTGGTGGGCTGCAGTTTCGGTCTCATCTGCCAACACCACTTTTTGCGAGATAGCCTGAATCTGCAGGGCATCATTATCATCGTTATGCACCGGGGTATCCAGCATATCGATGATCAGGCTCTCCTGGCCACGCGTCATCGCCAGATACACATCCGCGAGCAGCTCGGCATCGAGCAAGGCGCCGTGCAAGGTGCGCTTGGAGTTATCAATACCAAAATGGCGGCACAAGGCATCCAGGTTGTTACGTTGCCCTGGACGCATTTCTTTGGCCATCTTCAGCGTGTCGATAATGCCACTGGCAACGGACTCGATGCCGGGCTTTTCAATGCGGCCCAGCTCGGCGTTCAGAAAGCCCACATCAAACGGGGCATTATGGATAATCAGCTCGGAATCCTGCACAAAGTCCAGAAACTCGCCCACCACATCGGCAAAGCGTGGCTTGTCCTGTAAAAACTCCAGGGTAATGCCGTGGACTTCCTGCGCCCCCGCATCTATCTCGCGGTCGGGATTGAGGTAGACATGGTAATGCTGGCTGGTAATGCGGCGATTGATGACCTCTACCGCCGCAATTTCAATAATGCGATGGCCTTGTGCGGGATAAAGGCCGGTGGTTTCCGTATCCAGAAATATCTGTCTCATGCGCGTTCTTTCGCCTCCAAGGCTTGCAGCACGCCCTGATTCGCCAGGGCATCGGCACGCTCATTGCCCGCGTTACCCGCGTGCCCTTTCACCCACAGCCATTCAATATTGTGCGGCTGCACGGTTTGATCCAGTTCGCGCCAGAGGTCTTCATTCTTGACCGGCTTCTTGTCACTGGTACGCCAGTTGCGCGCTTTCCAGCCGGTCATCCATTCGGTAATGCCTTTTTGAACATACACGGAATCGGTATAGATTTTGACCTGGCAAGGCCGCTTCAATGCCTGCAATGCACGAATGACAGCAGTCAGCTCCATGCGATTATTCGTGGTGAGCAGTTCTCCGCCACACATTTCTTTCTCATGACCGCCCATGGCGAGCCATGCACCCCAACCGCCGGGGCCGGGGTTCCCTTTGCATGCGCCATCGGCGTAGATGACGACGCAACCTTCTTCAACTGCCATAATTATTTGTCTCGATTTCGTTTGATTTTCTGGCTGGGCGATGCAACCAGCCGCGGCTTGATTCTGGCAGCATTCCAGTTGGGACGAATCACCCGCATGCCCAGCACGCGTTTGCGGGCCACCACAAAATACACGCCGCCGCGCATCGGCCACCAACGCCCACCTGCCTGATCCAGAAAACGGCTGCGCTCCAGCCAGCGTGCGCTGACCCAGGGTGGCGCATAGCAGGTCATGCCGGTGCTGATTATCTCAAAACCCAGCAAGGCTAGCCAATCCTTAATGCGCAACAAAGGTAAAAAGTTGCCATGCCAGGGGTACCCTTGCCGCTTGCCTAGCATACGCTTCACGCCCCAGCTGCTGAGCGGGTTGAAGCCACTGATCATGAGGTGCCCTTCTGCCACCAGTACCCGCTCGGCTTCGCGCAGGGTCTGGTGCGGATCCTCACTGAAATCCAGAGTGTGGGGCATGAGCAATAAATCGATGGTATTGGCAGAAAAAGGCAGCTGGGTGGAATCACTAAGCACTTCGCCGCGCTCCTGATCCGTGTGAAACATGAATGGCATACGGCATTGTTGCAGTAAATTGGCTTGCGGCAGGCCAATTTGCAGGGCATTGAAGCCGAACACATCGGCCACGGCCTGGTCGAACAGACATTGCTCGCGCTCCAGCAGATAGGCACCAATAGGCTTTGCCAGCCATGACTGCTGATCGTCTATTGACATTTATTCCTCAACATCGAAGTATCCCATCATGTATGACATCATTCCCATTCCAGCTTTTTCAGATAACTACATCTGGATGCTACACGCCCATGGCCAGGCGGCAGTGGTTGATCCAGGCGATGCAGAACCCGTATTGCAGCAACTTGCCGCATCCGGGCTTCAACTCCAGACCATCCTCATCACTCACCATCACAACGACCATATCGGTGGTGTGGAAAGACTGCAACACGAAACCGGGGCTCGGGTATATGCCCCGGCACGCGAGAACTATGCCTTTACCCATCAACCGGTGCATGAGGGCGATCAGATAGAGCTCGACTTCTTGCCCTTGACGCTGACCGTGCTCGAGGTCCCTGGCCATACGCTCGGACATGTGGCCTATTATGGCGCAAAGCTTCTATTCTGTGGCGATACCCTGTTCAGTGCAGGCTGTGGCCGCCTGTTTGAGGGTACGCCTGCCCAGATGCTGGATTCACTCAACAAGCTGGCAGCACTGCCAGCGGAAACTGCCGTCTATTGCACGCATGAATACACCGAACACAATTTGAAATTCGCCCGACAGCTGGACCCGGAAAACGCCGCCCTGCTGGCAAGACAAGCGCAAGTCGCGCAGTTGAGACGGCAAGGTCTGCCCAGCCTGCCCAGCACACTTGCGATTGAGCGCGAGAGCAATCCTTTCCTGCGCTGTGCAAGCCCAGCCATCCAGCAAGCTTCCGGCATACATGAAGCGAATCCGCTCGCTATTTTTACCGCCATCCGCGAAATGAGAAATCATTTTTAATCATTAACATAATTGAACATGTTAAAGCTGAACTTTGCCTTGACTTGAGAGGCGGGCATTGGCTACTATTGCATGAATTTCAGCTATTTAAGACATCGCCTCATGACTATGCAACGCATACTGAAGCTGGTTATCCTGGCATTTCCGTTTTCCTTCCCCGTCTATGCAGACCGCAACCTTGCTGGTGATGACATCATCGTTCTAAGCGAACCCATACGCGACAGTAGCATTGACCCCTCGATCCAGTTTTCCTCACGCTTGCAGAACGATCCGGTACTGAACTATGTACCGGAACTGGCAAGCAGCCAGCCGGGCCACTCTGCCGCCGAACTGGCGCAAGTCTCGACCGATAATCTGTGGCAACGCATACGCAATGGCTATGGCATGCCAGAGGTAGACTCCCCCTATACTGCAACCCATGAAGCCTGGTATGCCGCCCGTCCTGACTATGTAAGACGCATGGTAGAGCGCAGCCAGCGCTATCTGTATCACGTAGTGGTCGAGGTTGAAAAACGCGGCATGCCTACGGAAATTGCATTGTTGCCCATGGTAGAGAGTGCGTTCAATCCGCAGGCATATTCCAAAAGCCACGCCTCGGGCATCTGGCAATTCATTCCGTCCACGGGCAAGAATTTTGGGCTGAAGCAGGACTGGTGGGTGGATAGTCGCCGCGATGTGACGGCAGCCACTGATGCCGCATTGACCTATCTGCAGAAGCTGCATCTGATGTTTGGCACCTGGGATCTCGCGCTCGCGGCCTACAATGCGGGCGAAGGTACTGTCAGCCGAGCGATTGCGCGCAACCGACAGCAAGGCCTGCCCACCGATTACAACAGCCTGCCCCTTCCTCCCGAAACCCGAAATTACGTTCCCAAGCTGCAAGCGGTCAAAAACATCATGACCAACCCCGAACTCTACGGCTTGAACATCCAGACCATCCCCAATCGGCCTTATTTCACCAAAGTCACCGCGCCGCAACAGATTGATGCACACCTTGCTGCCAAGCTGGCCGAAATTTCGTTTGAAGAGTTTTCGTCGCTCAATCCCGAGTACAACCGGCCGGTACTGACTGCGAGCGGCAGCGCGCATGAAATCCTGCTGCCGATAGGCACCGCAGAAACTTTCAAGGCCAATCTGGAAGCTTACGACAAGCCATTGGTCAGCTGGCAGACCTACCACGCCAAACGCGGCGAGCGCATGGCCAACATTGCCCGCAAGTTTGGCATTCCGCTGGCAGAGCTGCGTAACGTGAATGACCTGCCATCGCGCGATAACCTGATCATGGCAAGGCCCCTGCTTGTACCCATGGACAGTGACAGCAAAACGGACGCCAACATCGTGATGGCCGAGCATGTGGATATCGCCGAGCCTCCTGCTGCACAAGTGGAAAGCACCCGTATTATTCGCTATAAGGTAACCGGCAAAGACACGCTGCTCAGCATTGCAAAACGTTACAAATTATCCACACAGCAGTTGATGGCACAAAATCAGTTAAAGTCCTCTAAACTGAAACCCGGCCAGATACTGAACGTCGCTTCCGCCCCTGCCCCCATCAGCAAAGCCGTTGTCGCAAGCTCCGCAAACCGCAAGGCTGACGTGAGCAAGGCCAAGCTGGTGGCCAGCAAAAAGAAGCAGCGCTACATAGTACAGCGTGGCGATACGCTGGAGAGCATCGCCAGAAAATTCGATATCGCCCGGGATGAGTTACAGCGCTGGAACAAGATAAGCGGTTCACGTATTGTGCCTGGCGCGATACTCACCGTTGCCAAGCCGGATCAAGCTTGATCCCTTTGTAAGTCCCTTGTTAATGGAAAGGCCGCTTTTGCTTAAACACCTGTCCTTGCGCATGGGCATTCTGGTATCCATCGGCCTGCTGATGACCGCCTGCAGCAAAGCGCCTGGCGGCAATGCCGCTGACTTTGACCAATCCTACCCTCCCAGCTCTGGCGGCACGCTGATTGATGCCACCGCAGGCGAACCCAGTGGGCTTATTCCCATGATTGCAGGTGAAGCGGCGGCTTCAGCCGTCGCCAGCAATATCTTCAACAGCCTGCTTAAGTACGATAAAAATCTCGAACTGCAAGGCGAGCTGGCGCAAAGCTGGAGCGTATCGCCTGATCAGAAAACCATTACCTTCAAGCTCAAGCCCGGCCTCAAATGGGCCGATGGCAAGCCATTGACCAGCGCAGATGTCCTGTTCACCTGGAAACTGGTCACCGATGACAACACGCGTACGCCCTATGGCTCGGATTACAAGCTGGTGATACGCGCCGAAACGCCGGACGCGGCAACCTTCAGAGTGAGCTATGCCAATCCTTATGCGCCCGCGCTGGATTCCTGGGCGGGCTTGCAGATATTGCCGGAACATCTGCTCAAGGGGCAGGATATCAATACCACCTCGTTCCGCTTCAAGCCAGTGGGCAGTCATTACTACAAGCTGGAAGAATGGAAGGCGGGCGAACGTATTTCACTGGTGCGCAATCCCAACTCCACGCAGGGGCCACCGCGCATTGATCGTCTGGTATCGCGCTTTATTCCGGACCCTGCCGCGCAGTTTCTGGAGTTGCTGGCGGACAATATTGACTCGATGACGCTGAACCCGATTCAGTACTCACGCATCGTGCCTTCGCGGGAAGACCTGAAGCAAAAGCTTGCGCTCTACAAAGAGCTCGGCAACAACTACACTTATCTGGGCTTTAACCTCAAGCACAAGCCTTTTGATGACATCCGCGTCAGGCAGGCCATCAATTACGCCATCGACAAACAGGAACTGATTGATGGTGTATTGTTAGGCATGGGTGAACCGGTGTCCTCCCCTTACAAACCTGGCACGCGCTGGACCAATCCTGATCTTTCACCCTACCCTTACGACCCCAACAAGGCCATTGCGCTCATGACAGCGGCGGGCTACACCGGGCGCGACAAAGAAGGCTATCTGTTGCGAGATGGCAAACGTCTGAGCTTTGATATTCTGACCAATCAGAACAAGCAACGCGAAATGAGTGCGGTGCTGGTGCAGCGCCGCCTGAAGGAAATTGGCATAGACGCCAATATCCGCGTCATGGAATGGGCAAGCTTCATTGGCCGCTTCATCAAGACTGGCGATTTTGATGTGGTATTGCTGGGCTGGGGCCTTTCCCTGGACCCCGATCAATACAGCATCTGGCATTCCTCACAGCAGGCGCCCGGACAATTCAACTTCATCGGCTATAACAACCCGCGTGTGGACAAACTGCTGGAGCAAGGCAGGCTGGAGCTTAATCCGGACAAACGCATGAAAATCTACCATGAGTTTGCCAGCATCCTGCTCGCCGATAGCCCCATCGTTTACTTGTATGCAGGCTACGGCTTGCCGGCGATCCACAAGCGGGTCAAAGGCATCGATAATCCTGCCCCGCCCGCTGGCATTGGTTATAACTCCTATGACTGGTACATACCTCCGCCATTGCGGCGCAATGAAATCAGCCAATAAGGTGCATGCATGATCCGCTATCTCTTGAAACGCTTGTTCTGGATGGTGCCGCTACTGGTCGGTATCAGCCTGATTTCCTTTTTGATCATGCATCTGGCACCAGGCGACATCACCAACTCGGAAGCCAGTTTCAATCCCAAGGCCAGTGAAGAGTCTCGGCAAAAGCTGCGCGAGCTATACAATCTGGACAAACCCGTGATCGTGCAATATGGGCTTTGGCTGAAACGCATGGTCAAGCTGGATTTTGGCACTTCCTTCGCCTCACACCAGAAGCCCGTATTCTGGGAAACCAAAGATGCCGAGGGTAATGTCATCAAGGGCATGATCCAGGAAGCACTGCCGATTACCTTATTGATTAATGTCTTGAGCCTCGGCCTGATTATTTTTGCGGCGGTGCCTTTGGGGGTGGTGTCGGCCATTACCCAGAATCGACCACCAGATCGTGCCATTACCCTGTTTGTGTTTATCGGGTTTGCCATTCCCGGCTTCTGGCTTGCGCTAATGCTGATGTACTGGACAGGCGTGGTGCATGACTGGCTGCCTATTTCCGGCATACATAGCCTTAATCACGACAAGATGAGCGCCTGGGGCCAATTGTGGGATACGCTGACCCACCTGGCGCTTCCTGTATTTATTTCAGGCCTGAGCGGGCTGGCAGGCATTTCGCTGTTTATCCGTAATGGCATGCTGGATGTGCTGCATCAGGATTACATCACCACCGCACGCGCAAAAGGGCTCTCTGAAAACACCGTGGTGTATCGCCATGCCCTGCGCAACGCCATGCTGCCATTGATCACGATTCTGGGCCTGGCGATTCCCGGGCTGATAGGCGGCTCCGTCATTGCCGAATCCATTTTTGCCATTCCCGGAATGGGCAAGCTGTTTTACGATGCCGTTCTTATGCGTGACTTTCCGGTCATTATGGGTATCCTGACCATAGGGTCCGCATTGACGCTATTGGGTAATCTGATCGCAGATCTCGCCTATGCCTGGGCGGATCCTCGCGTGCGACGGGGAGTCATGTAACCATGCCTAACAAATGGCGCCAGGCCTTGCGCAATCCATTGGCTTTAAGTGGCTTCATCATCATTTTCGGCATTCTGCTGTTGGCGATACTGGCGCCTTTCATTGCGCCATATGACCCCAACGCCATCGACGTCAAAGCGATTCTCCTCGGGCCTTCCCTGCAACATCCCATGGGGACAGATGGTCTTGGCCGCGATGTGTTCTCACGCATGTTGTTCGGCGCACGCATTTCCCTGCTGGTGGGCATCGTGGCCGTCGGCATTGCCACCAGTATCGGTATAGTGCTGGGCGCCATCTCAGGGTATTACCGTGGCTGGGTCGACGTTGTCATCATGCGCCTGGTCGATGTCATGCTGTCCATTCCCACGTTTTTCCTCATTCTGGCCGTCATAGCCTTTTTGACACCCTCTATCTGGAACATCATGATCGTCATCGGGCTCACCTCCTGGATGGGGGTCACCCGTCTGGTACGCGCAGAATTCCTCAGTTTGCGGGGGCGTGAATTTGTGATGGCATCAGAAACCCTGGGCGCACGCGACTTCCGCATGATCTTTATTCATATGCTGCCCAATAGTTTGACGCCCATTATGGTGAGCTTTGTACTGGGCGTTGCCAGTGCCGTTCTGGTGGAATCCGGGCTGAGCTTTCTCGGGCTCGGTGTGCAGGCACCACAAGCCTCTTGGGGCAATATCCTCACCGATGGCAAGGAGTACATTCAATTCGCCTGGTGGCTTTCGCTGTTTCCCGGCGTTGCCATCCTGCTGACCGTGTTAGGGTATAATCTGCTCGGCGAAGGCCTGCGAGACGTGCTGGACCCTCGCACAAACAATACTCGATAAAAAATCTGATCCGCATGGTGGCGGCTTATCCCCGGGATACCCGACACCGCTTGGCATGATGCCTGCCGCGATCAGTCCATTCAGTTTATTTCTAAGGATGACACATGGGATTTCTAGCCGGAAAACGTGCCTTGATCGTTGGCTTACTCAGCAATCGCTCCATTGCTTATGGCATTGCTGAAGCGATGAAACGGGAAGGCGCTGAACTTGCCTTCACTTATCAGACCGAAAAATTCGAAGAGCGCGTTGGCAAGCTGGCCGCCGACTTTGATTCAAAGATCGTGCTGCCCTGTGATGTAGCGGATGATGCCCAGATTGATGCCTTGTTCCCCGCGCTGGCCAAACACTGGGATGGCGTGGACATCATCGTCCACTCCGTTGCCTTTGTACCAAAAGTTGCACTGGATGGTGACTACCTGGAATCGGTCACCCGCGAATACTTCCGCATTGCGCACGACATCAGCTCCTACAGCTTTGCCGCACTGGCCAAGGCTGCCATGCCCATGATGGAAGGTCGCAATGCCAGCCTGCTGACTATCAGCTATCTGGGCGCTGAGCGCACCCTGCCCAACTACAACGTCATGGGCGTAGCCAAAGCCAGCCTGGAAGCCAATGTACGCTACATGGCACAGAGCCTTGGTCCTAAGGGCATACGCGTTAATGCGGTGTCTGCCGGCCCCATCAAAACGCTGGCAGCATCTGGTATTGCCGGCTTTGACAAAATGATGGGCTTTAACGAGAAGCACGCCCCTCTGCGCCGCAATGTCACCATTGAAGAAGTCGGCAATGCATCCGCATTCCTGTGCAGCGACCTGGCTTCCGGCATCACCGGCGAGATCACTTACGTCGATGGCGGCATGAATATTACAGCCGCCGGCACCATGGACTAAGTCTTTGTAGGCTTCGTAGTGCAAGAGCTGCATAAAAAACGCCCGGATTACCGGGCGTTTTTTTCGTCCATGCAGATGAGTGATTCATTCCTGGCTCTGAAATATATGGCCAACAAAAAAGGCGGGTTACCCCGCCTTTTTTGTTATGCCTGATACGACAACAGTACCCTACTGGTCGCCAGTTCCGCTACTCAGCAGCAACCGGCTATTCACCGTAATCTTGCTCTTGTCTTTCAGAGATTTCACATAAGCAGCAACATACTCCGAAGCCAGGGCTGCTTGCAACTCACGGGCGGATGCCTTATCGGCATCCTCATTCGCTGGAGGAGTGTTCACGCCATTCACCTTGATCAGCAGGTAGCCCTTGTTGCTATCGGCCACGCCAGCATAGGCAGGCAGCTTGCTCACATCAATCTTGAACGCATTGTTCATGGCGACATCCGTCAGGCCTTGAGCGTTGCTACGGTCAATCGTGACAGGTGGAATCCAGTCCAGCTGTGGTGATTTACCCTGACGCAGATCTGCCAGCGCAGCTTCGCCCTTTTTAATCGCCAGCTTCGCAGCCAGCTCTGCTTTCAGCACACCCTCAATACCCGCCTTCACTTCTTCATAAGAACGGGGAGCCGCGGGCTTGTAATCAACAACACGAGCCGAAATCAGGTTATTGGGAGATACTTCCACTGCTTCGGTATTGCGCTTGTCTTTCAATACTTCTTCTGCGAATACCATATTCATCAGCTTGTCGCTCTTGAAGTACTTGGCACCATCTGCATGGCTGATCCAGTCGGTATGTTGCACTTGCAAACCAAACGCGTCGGCCACGGGTTTCAAGCTAGTCGATTGTTCATAGACCATGTTATTGAAGCTCTCGGCTTGCTCTGCAAACAGCGCAATTGCCTTCTGATAGAGCAGCTCAGCCTTGATTTGCGGCTTGGCAGCATCGAAGCCTTGCGATTGACCAGTAATTTCGGTCAGCTTGATGATGTGATAACCAAACTCGGATTCCACCAGGTTGCTTATCTCACCAGGCTTCATTGAGAATACAGCATCTTCAAATGGCTTCACCATCATGCCACGACCAAAACTTCCCAAATCCCCACCCTTTTCGGCAGAGCCTGGATCCTTGGAATACTTCTTGGCAAGATCGGCAAACTGATCAGGATGTTGACGCACTTGCGCCAATACTTCCTCGGCCTGCTTTTTCGCCTGCTGCTTGGCTTCAGCGGTCGCACTCACGCCGAAACTGATCAGGATGTGGCTGGCACGACGCTGCTCGTTACCCTGAAATTTGGCAGCGTTTTCGTCGTAGTATTTTTTGACTTCCTCATCCGATACTTGCACTTTCGGAATAAGGTTATTGGATGAAAACAGGACAAACTCAAGCTTGACCTGCTCAGGCACCTTGAACTTGTCTTTGTGCTGATCATAGTAGGCTTTGATCTGGGCTTCATCGACCTTCACCTGATCAAGAAAATCGGCCGTCTTTATTTCAGCAATCGTTACTTCGCGTTGCTGGTGCTCCGTAGCCAGGGTTTGCTTGCTGATGGGTTCTGGCAGGTAGGCCAGAGCAGCTAGGCCCTCTCTCGCTTGCTGCACAAGCAGATCGGTACGCATGGTGGATTCGAATTGAGAAGGTGTCAGCCGGTTGCTGGTCAGCAAACGGTCATAGGTTTCCTGTGAAAACTTGCCGTTTTCCTGAAACTCGGGAAGCGTAATAATGTGGTCACTCAGGGCAGCGTCGCCAATAGCAAAATGGCTCTTGGTTACGGCATTATTCAGCAGACGATTGATAATCAAACGATCAAGTATGGATTGCTTGACGTCAGGCTGTTCCAGTACGGATGGATCGGTTTTGCCCTCTGCTTGCAATTGATTACGCAAGCGCTGCATCGAGTTATTGTATTCCTGCACGGAAATCGACTCGCCATCTACCTTGGCAATTGACACGCTGGAACCCGCATCTCTCAGATAAGTATCAATACCAACAATGGCAAACGGGATGGTAACTGCAGCGAGGATAAGTTTAGCAAGCCAACTTTTAGAACGCTCACGAATTGCTTCCAACATAACGATACGCCTTATTCTTCAATGACCTTAAACAGCTGCAAGACCTGGGTCTCTCAGCCAATAACTTAATCGGAGAATATACCATACTCGGCATGGCAATGGCGGCTGATGCCACCATAGAAACGCTAGATTAGGAGGGAGTAAATGAAAAAAACGGTGAGCTAAAACAGAGAAGCCCGCGTTTATAAAAACGCGGGCTTTGGATTCTCTGGCGGAGTGGACGGGGCTCGAACCCGCGACCCCCGGCGTGACAGGCCGGTATTCTAACCAACTGAACTACCACTCCTAAAACTTGCGCAGGAGCATGCCTGTGAGCTTGCTATCGCGATGCTGATGATTATATGGTGGGTGCTGACGGGGTCGAACCGCCGACATTCGCCTTGTAAGGGCGACGCTCTACCAACTGAGCTAAGCACCCATTTTGCTCATCAGCAAAGAACGCTAGTTTACAGCATCCTTAAGGGCTTTGCCAGCTCTAAATTTGGGGGAATTGGCAGCCTTGATCTTGATGGTGGTACCGGTACGAGGGTTGCGGCCGTTGCGTGCCGCGCGTTTACCTACATAGAAACTACCGAAGCCGATCAGGGTCACGATGTCCCCTTTTTTCAATGCCTTGGTAACAGCAGCAGTAGTTGCATCCAACGAACGACCTGCCGCAGCTTTGGAGATGCCTGCAGCCTTAGCGATTTCATCAATCAGTTCAGACTTGTTCACGTATAACCCCTTTCGACGATTATTGAATACAGGACCGAATCCCCCTGTGAAATGCTTTATAGCAAGCCGTAAAAGCTTGTGTCAAGCTTTTACGGCAATTGCCTTAGTGGGTTGTGATTGCAGAAACATCCTTGGCAGGTAACTCACCCTTGGTATCAGGCAGGGCCTCAGGCTCTTCCTTGGGTTGAGGTACGCGTTCGAGCGCCAGTTCAAGCACTTGTTCAATCCATTTGACCGGATGAATTTCAAGGCAACTCTTGATGTTTTCAGGTATTTCCACCAGATCTTTCACATTCTGATCGGGGATCAACACTGTCTTGATGCCACCACGATGCGCCGCCAGCAGTTTTTCCTTGAGACCACCAATCGGCAACACCTCGCCGCGCAGGGTAATTTCACCCGTCATGGCAACATCAGCCCGCACCGGAATGCCCGCCAGTATGGAAACCAGCGCGGTAGTAATAGCAATACCCGCACTTGGACCATCCTTGGGGGTTGCACCCTCAGGCAAGTGAATATGGATGTCGTTCTTTTCGTAGAAGTCTTCCGATATTCCCAATTGCTTGGCGCGGCTACGCACCACACTCATGGCCGCCTGAATCGACTCTTGCATCACTTCGCCCAGCTTACCGGTAGTGGTAACTTTACCCTTGCCTGGCAACAGGACAGACTCAATGGTCAGCAATTCGCCGCCCACCTCGGTCCAGGCCAGACCTGTTACCTGCCCTACCTGGTTTTCCTTGGCAGCTACACCATAGTCATAGCGCTGAACCCCAAGGTACTTGTCGAGGTTTTTAGTGCTGACCACAATCTTGCGCGGTGTTTTGAGCTTGCGCGACTTGGCGGTCAACAACTCCTTCACTACCTTGCGGCAGATTTTAGAGATTTCCCTATCCAGGCTACGCACGCCCGCCTCACGGGTGTAATAGCGCACGACATCGCGAATCACAGCCTCAGGAACACTGATTTCACTATCTTGCAAGCCATGGGTCTTGATCTGCTTGGGCAGCAGATAACGCATCGCGATGTTGACTTTCTCATCTTCGGTATAGCCAGCCAGACGAATGACTTCCATGCGGTCCAGCAAGGGCGCAGGAATATTGAGCGAGTTGGCCGTAGCGACAAACATCACATCGGACAGGTCATATTCGACCTCGACATAGTGATCCACAAAGGTATGGTTCTGCTCAGGATCCAATACCTCCAGCAAGGCTGAGGATGGATCTCCGCGGAAATCCTGGCCCATCTTGTCCACTTCATCCAGCAGGAACAAAGGATTTTTGACGCCGACCTTCGCCATGCTCTGCAAAACCTTGCCAGGCATAGAGCCGATATAGGTGCGACGATGACCACGAATCTCGGATTCGTCACGTACACCGCCCAGTGCCATACGCACAAATTTGCGGTTCACTGCCTTGGCAATGCTTTGGCCGAGCGAAGTTTTACCCACACCAGGAGGCCCTACCAGGCAAAGAATAGGCGCCTTGAGCTTATCCACGCGCTGTTGCACCGCAAGATACTCAACAATCCGCTCTTTAACCTTATCCAAGCCATAATGATCCGCATCCAGAATATCTTCTGCGGTACCAAGATTCTGGCTGATCTTGGTTTTCTTCTTCCATGGCAGATTCACCAGGGTTTCGATGTAGTTGCGGACCACCGTCGCCTCTGCCGACATAGGCGACATCATCTTGAGCTTCTTCAGCTCAGCGTTGGCTTTAGCGGTGGCTTCCTTGGTCATTTTGGCCGCTTTGATGCGCAGCTCGAGCTCGTCGAGCTCAACGCTCTCATCCTGCTCGCCTAGCTCTTTCTGGATAGCCTTCACCTGTTCATTCAGATAGTACTCACGCTGGCTTTTTTCCATCTGGCGCTTCACGCGGCCACGAATACGCTTCTCGACCTGCAGAATGTCAATTTCAGACTCAAGCAGGCTCAGCAAATGCTCCAGACGTGCAGATACGCTGAACATTTCGAGAATGCGCTGCTTTTCCTCAAGCTTGAGGGTGAGATGGGCGGTAATGGTATCTGCCAGACGACCTGCATCGTCAATGGTCGCCAGTGAAGTCAGAATCTCAGGAGGAATCTTCTTGTTCAGTTTTACGTACTGATCAAACTGGGTAAACACAGTCCGCATCAAAGCCTGGGTTTCGCTGTCATCTTCGGCGTCATTTTCAATACGCACAGCCTTTGCGGCAAAGCAATCCTGCGTTTCCACAAACTCGGTGACGCGGGCGCGATCAACGCCTTCAACCAGCACCTTGACGGTGCCGTCAGGCAGTTTAAGCATTTGCAGAACCGTAGCAATGGTGCCCACCTCATACAGATCCGCCGCATCTGGCTCGTCTTTGTTGGGGGATTTCTGGGCAACCAGCAAAATTTCTTTGTTATTTTCGGAAGCGAGTTCAAGCGCTCTGACGGACTTAGCCCGACCGACAAACAGGGGGATAACCAGATGAGGATAGACCACCACATCGCGCAGCGGCAGAAGCGGCATCAAACCGGAATCAGCGGAGAAAACTGGCAATTCTTGATCAGTCATTGAGGAAACCTTCAGTGTTGGCCGCGCACAGCAACATACCGTGCGCGTATGTTAGTCAATTGGGGGCGAACACCGGCGCTTCAAGAGCCAGTACGAAAAAAGCATGGTGCGAAAGAACGTGAGGCGCGGGAGCAGACAATCGCCTGGCTCCCGCCACCATACCGGCCAGTTAGCTGGCGGATTCTGCAGTCCGAGCTTCCTCGGAGTAAATCATGATGGGAGGATTATTGCCTCGAACGACACCCTCATCGACAACCACTTTGGTGAGGTTGGAAATGGAAGGCAGGTCAAACATGATCTCAAGCAAAGCGTGCTCCATGATGGAGCGCAGGCCACGAGCGCCTGTTTTGCGTTCCAATGCTTTCTTGGAGATCAGGCGCAGAGCAGATTCACGGAACTCGAGTTCCACGCCCTCCATCTTGAACAGCTTGGCATATTGCTTGGTCAGTGCATTCTTGGGCTCAACCAGAATCTTCATCAAGGCGTCTTCGTCCAGCGATTCCAGAGTGGCAATGGCGGGCAAACGGCCAACAAACTCAGGAATCAGACCAAACTTGATCAGATCTTCCGGCTCAACTTCACGCAATACTTCGCCGACTTCGCGCAGATCATCCTTGCTCTTCACTTCTGCACCGAAACCAATTCCGCCCTTTTCCGAGCGACGGCGAATGATCTTGTCCAGACCATCAAATGCGCCACCGCAAATGAACAGGATGTTGGTGGTATCCAGCTGCACAAATTCCTGATTAGGATGCTTGCGACCACCTTGTGGAGGAACTGAAGCGACCGTACCTTCGATCAGTTTGAGCAGGGCTTGTTGCACGCCCTCGCCTGATACATCACGGGTAATGGAAGGATTGTCGGATTTACGGGAAATCTTGTCGATTTCATCGATATATACAATACCGCGCTGGGCTTTTTCGATGTCGTAGTCGCATTTTTGCAAAAGTTTTTGCATGATGTTTTCAACATCTTCACCCACATAGCCCGCTTCGGTCAGCGTGGTCGCATCGGCCATGACAAACGGCACATCCAGAAGACGCGCGAGAGTCTGAGCCAGCAAGGTTTTACCCGAGCCGGTTGGGCCAATGACCAGAATGTTACTCTTGGCAATCTCAACCTCATCCTTGTCTTTCGTCGCGGACTGGTCCAGACGCTTGTAGTGGTTGTATACCGCTACTGCCAGGTTTTTCTTGGCCTGGGTTTGACCGATAACATACTGGTCAAGGATATTGCAGATTTCTTTGGGAGTAGGCAGGTCGCCATTAGGCTTCAGGCTGCTGTCGCCCTGCACTTCTTCACGAATGATGTCATTGCAAAGATCCACGCACTCATCGCAGATGAATACGGATGGACCGGCAATCAGCTTTCTGACTTCGTGCTGGCTTTTACCGCAGAACGAGCAATATAGTAACTTTTCGCCTTCGGCTTCTTTAGTCATGAAACTATCCTAATCTGAAACGCACGACACCATCTTAAGCGGCATCAGTACGACTTGCAATCACCTTGTCGACCAAGCCGTAGTTGACGGACTGTTGCGCGCTCATAAAATTATCACGATCCGTATCGCGCTCGATAACATCGACTGGCTGACCAGTGTGGCTGGCAAGAATCAGGTTGAGCTTTTCACGCAGGTAAAGAATCTCTTTGGCGTGAATTTCGATATCGGAGGCCTGGCCTTGGAAACCGCCAAGGGGCTGGTGAATCATCACGCGCGAGTTGGGCAGGCAAAAACGCTTGTCTTTAGCGCCTGCAGTCAGCAACAAGGCACCCATGCTGGCAGCCTGACCGATACAAAGCGTGCTTACATCCGGCTTGATGAACTGCATGGTGTCGTAAATGGCCATGCCTGCCGTGACTGAGCCGCCAGGGGAATTGATGTAGAGCGAGATATCCTTGTCTGGATTTTCCGCTTCCAGAAACAGCAATTGCGCGACCACCAGGTTGGCAGTCATGTCATTCACCGGCCCTACCAGAAAAATCACACGCTCGCGCAACAAGCGGGAGTAGATGTCGTATGCACGCTCACCACGCCCACTTTGCTCGATCACCATGGGGATATACCCCAGGCCTTGCGGTTCCCACTGACTTTGCATGCTCATTAAGCATTCCCCATCAAATCGTCAAATTTAACCTTCTTGTCGCTCACTTTGGCAGACTGCAATACCCAGTTAACCACGTTTTCTTCGGTAGCCAAAGAAGCTGGCTCATCCAGACGCTTGGGATCATCGTAGTACCAACGAACGACATCTTCAGGACGCTCAAAGCTCTGCGCAAACTGATCAACCATGGCACGCACTTGCTCGGCATTGGCCTGCAATGAATTCTTGTTCACCAGCTCAGACAGGATAAGACGCAGACTGGCGTTACGCTTGGCTTGCTCTTCAAACATGGCAGGATCAAGGGTAACCGTGCTCACATCCACACCACGCTGTTGCAGATTGTTCTGGGTAGCCTGCATCACGCGATTGGTTTCTGCTTCAATAATCGCTTTCGGCAATTCAAGCGCTACATTCTCGATCAGCGCCTGGAATACTTGCTCTTTCACCTTGGCACGCACGCGCTTGGCAACTTCCTGCTCTAGGCTTTGCTTGATTTCAGCCTTCATCTTTTCAACATCACCATCTTCCACACCCAGACCACGGGCGAAGTCAGCATCCAATTCCGGCAGCTTGGCTTGTTGAACAGTATTGAACGTCACTTCATAAGTGACCGTCTTGCCAGCCAATTGTTCCGGCTTATGGTCTGCTGGATAGGAAATATCAAATGTTTTCTGGCTGCCAACTTTGTTACCGATCAGTTGATCGTCGAACTCAGCCACGCGGCCACCTTCACCCAGGATCAGGTCCAGGCCCTGCTCAGAAGTACGCTCGACCTCATTGCCATCAATCAGGGCACGCAGCGCGATATTCACTTTATCGCCCTTTTTGGAAGCACGTTTCACTGGCTCGTAAGTAGCACGCTGTTTCAGCAGAACATCCGTAGTTTTCTTGACATCGGCTTCGCCGATTTCAAGAACAGGACGTTCGATTTTGACCTTGCTCAAGTCACCAATTTCAAATTCAGGGAACACTTCAAAGGTAGCCACATACTCAAAATGCTCACCACCTTCGGATTGCTTGGGCTCAATATTTGGGTAGCCGGCAACACGCAGCTTGTTCTCTTGAACAGCCTCGGTAAATGTGCGCTCAACGGCACCCGAAAACACTTCATCACGCACCTGGGCACCGTATTGCTGATAAACCAGCTTCATTGGCACCTTGCCTGGGCGGAAGCCTGGCAGCTTGGCGGTTCTGGCCAAACGATTGATCCGCTGAGTCACTTCTTCCTCGATAGGCTTCAGTGGCACCGAAACGGTAATGCGGCGCTCGAGATTGCTGATGGTTTCAACGGTTGCTGCCATGCTGTATTCCTTAAAAACTAAAGAAGTTGTCTGGTGCGAAAGGAGAGACTCGAACTCTCACGCCTTGCGGCGCTGGAACCTAAATCCAGTGCGTCTACCAATTCCGCCACTTTCGCCATGATTTGGGCCGATTGCAGCATCCGGCGCTTTGCTTGCCGGAGGGGTGGCTTTGCAGCACCCGCAATCAAAATTTCAGTGTTTAACCCCGCATGGGGAATAAACCATTTTTATAAAAGAGTGCCATTGTAGCTCACTCCTGCCGCGCAGAAAACTACATCGTGCAGTATCAGCAGGCCTTGCATTGACAGCATGCAGCACAAATAGCATGATGCAGAGGCGTTCTGATTGTTCTGCCCTTCGGGTCAGGGCTGGATCGCATACTATTACCACGGTTACTTAGGATTCAAACAACACCATGCACAGCACTATTAATCAAGACGAAATCAACATGTTGCGCTCGGAGCTCGAGCTGCTGATGCGCGAGCGTCATGCATTGCTCAAGGTCGCCGGTGCCGCAGCAGGGCTGATCGCGGAACTTGACAGCCATGATCTGCCGCAAAATACGGTGGAAGCCGCTGAGTTGCTTGCAACCAGCATCAACAGCCTCAACGAAGAAACCCTGCAAGACGCGCTCGCCTCCGTTCACGCCGCCATCGTCGAATAACGACGGAATACCCCACTCGCAAATTGCCCAGTTCTGCCTTGCCATGTAATATCCTGCGAGGTGGAGAGGGCAATGCATTGATTAAAATAAAAACAACCAAAGCCGCAACATGCGTTACTTTATTGGCCGGATTATGGCTGATTCCCGGATGCGGCTTTCAAACATATAACGCGAAACCACTGGACGCGCGCGCCAGTGCCAAGCGCTACCTTGCCCATCAGCCTGACAGCCCTGAGTTCAGACAGTTTCTGCTCGACAGCGGATACCCCGAAACGCAGATTCCTGTTACCGCATGGGGCATGCGTGAACTCACCCTCAGCGCACTTTTTTATCATCCAGACCTGGATCTCGCCCGGGCGCAATGGCGTGCAGCCCAGAGTGCCGAGTTAACCGCAGCCCAACGGCCCATTCCTGGCCTCAATCTTGATAGCGAAAAACATAGTGACCACGCCGGCGGAATTTCGCCATGGACCTATGGCTTGAGCATCGACATTCCCATCGAGACAGGCGGCAAACGCCAGGCAAGGATTGACCGGGCTGAAAGTCTTTCCGCAGCGGCAAGGATAGAGATTGCGCAAACAGCGTGGCAAGTACGAAGCCGCGTACATCAAAGCTGGCTTGATTTCCGCTATCACTCGCAGTTGCTTGCCTTGCTGCAACAAGAGCTTAAACTGCGTGATGAAACCACCGCCATGCTGGAAAAACGTCTGCAATCAGGCATGGCCTCCTCTATTGAAGTCGCCAATTTCCGCGTGTTACGCCAGAAAACCCAGCAAGCCATCGAATCTGAAAAAGGCCGCCTTGCCGAATTGCAAGCCGTGCTTGCGAGCAACAGCGCCCTTCCCCTCACGACTTTCAAGCAACTCACCTTGCAGCCGGCAGCTTTTGATCAGGCATCTCCCCTTCCCCCTGAAACACTCACCAGCCTGCGGGATGCTGCCATGCTGAACCGGCTGGATTTGCGTGCCGCGCTGGCACGATATGATGCCGCCGAGGCCAAGCTGAAACTGGAAATTGCCCGCCAATATCCCGACCTGACGCTGACACCGGGCTATAGCTATGACCAGGGCGACAAGATCTGGTCGCTGGGTATCTCGGCGCTGATGACCATGATTAACAAAAACCGCGGATTGATTGCCGAGGCAACAGCCCTGCGCGATGTTGAGGGCGCACAATTCCAGGTATTGCAGGCCAGCATCATCGCTGAGCTGGAGCGCGCCGAAGCCGCTTATGCAGCCACATTGCAGGAACTGGCACGGGCCCGCGAGTTCGTCACGACAGCGCAAGCGCTGACACGCCAGATACAAAGGCAATTTGCCGATGGATATGCCGACCGGCTCAGCTTGCGCACCACCGAGCTGGAAGCCTTGCTTGCCAGCCAGCATTTGCTGGATGTGCAATACAAGTTATACCAGGCCCTGGCAGCCCTTGAGCAGGTGGCACAACGACCACTGCTCGATGAAAACAACATGCCCGAAAATCTTAATCCGCTGCTCGCGCAGCCCAATTCCTGATGCAAGCTGGAGTTATGCATGAATCGTAAAATCATCACCATCATCAGCCTGCAGGCCATTCTGATCATCACCATGTTCTGGGTGATTGTGTTCTACGGCAAGGATGAATACGAGGCATACACGCGGGAGCAGGAAGAGGAAATCGAAAACCCCAGCCGCGTCACCACCGAGCATGGTGCCACCATCGTTACCCTCAACGCCGAAGCCCGCCAGCAGAGTGACATTCAACTGGGCAAGGCACGACCTGCCCAGCAATCAGCCCGCCTGCCTGCGCTGGGTACCGTGCTGGCGATCGATGGACTGATTGAACTGCGCACCCGCTTCATGGCATCGCGTGCCGACGCCCAGCAAACGCAGGCATCGCTGCAAAATACCCGACAGGAATACGAGCGGCTGCAGCAACTCAACCAGGATGACCAGAACGTCTCCATACGCGCTGTCATGGCGGCAGAAGCGCTATATAAAACCGACCTGGCCAAACTGCAGGCGGCCAATACTGCATCACGCAATGCAGAGGATGCGCTGCGCCAGCAATGGGGAGCCACCCTGGCAACAGAGGCTACCAAAGACCGTAGCGCGCTGCTGGATGCCTTGTTGAGTTACCGCGAGGTGCTGATACGCATCACCCTGCCTTTTGATGCGCCTGAGCCTTCAGCCGGAAGCCATCTAAGTCTTACGCCCACCGGCAGCAGCGGGCAAGCTGTGCAAGCCAGCTTTGTTTCCATTGCCCCGGTTAGCGATGCCGGGCTGGCAGGCAAAACCTATTTCTACCGGGCCAGTGCTTCGGCCTTGCGATCCGGCATGCGCGTGAGCGCCAGCCTGACGACCAGCCAGGCCCATAGCGGCATGCTGGTACCCGCCAGTGCCGTGGTCTGGTATGGCGGCAAGCCTTGGGTTTACATGCAAACAGCGCCTGACAAATTCAAACGCTTGTCGATCGAAGGCGCCGCTGAGGCAGAAAATGGCTGGTTTGTCGCCGGCGTACTGCAGCAGGACAGCGTGATTGTGGTGAGTGGCGTGCAGCTTTTATTGTCGGAAGAGTTGCGCTATCAGATCAAAAACGAGAACGAGGACTAAGCATCTTGAACCTCGCCGCCGTTAAGCCTGATTTATCTGGCTCACCCTTCGTTGGCCCCACCCTCATGAAGGGGATACAGCCATGATGTCCGCGCTCGTCCGCTTCTCCATCCGCTTTCATGGCGTGATCATAGGCCTTGCCAGCCTGATGGTGATCTATGGCCTGTATAGCCTGTCGCGCAGCAATCTGGATGTATTTCCCGAGTTTTCGCCCACTCAACTGGTGATTCAGACCGAGTCGCCAGGCATGTCGGCCAAACTGGTGGAATACCTGGTCACCCAGCCACTGGAAAACACCATCGCCGGGACAGTAGGCGTTGACAAGATACGCTCGCAATCCATCCCCGGCCTGTCGGTAGTGACAGTACTGTTCAAACCCGGCACGGATGTCTATCGCAATCGCCAGGTAGTCGCCGAGCGTCTGAGCACGCTGACCAGCCAGCTACCGCATGGCGTCGTGCCTAACATCACCCCGCTCACCTCTTCGGCCAGCACGGTGCTCGGCATAGGCGTGACCTCAGACAAACGCACATTGACCGAACTGCGCACCCTGGTGGACTGGACCATACGTCCGCATCTGATGGCGGTGCCTGGCGTGGCCGATGTGAATGTGTTCGGTGGCAAGGTGCGGCAATTGCAGATCCAGGTGGATCCGCAACAGCTCATCCGCTACAACATCGGCCTGCAGCAAGTGATGGAGGCCGCGAGCAAAGCCACCGGCGTGCGCGGTGCTGGCTACATCGAAAACAAAAACCAGCGCATCATCATCAATAGCGAGGGGCAATCTTACACGCCAGAACAGCTGGCTCAGGTCACCCTGCTGCATCGCGAAGGCCAGACCATACGCCTGGGTGACATCGGCAAGGTGGTGGAGGGAGAGGCACCTTCCATCAGCGCAGCGCAGATCAATGGGCAAACCGGCATTTACCTTTCTGTACAAGGCCAATTGGGTGCCAACACCTATGCGGTCAGCCGTGCGCTGGAAAAAGCCATCGCCCAGCTTGAGCCTAGCATGAACCATGAACAGGTCACGCTGCATCCCGCCCTGTTCCGTCCTGCCAACTTTATTGAAACGGCCATCCACGGGGTGCAGAGCGATATCCTGATTGGCTCGCTGCTGGTCATTACAGTGCTGTTCCTGTTTCTGTTCAATGCGCGCACCGCCTTTATTTCGGCTACCGCCATCCCGCTTTCACTGCTGACGGCCGTGGTCGTACTGCAGTTTTTTGATATCGGGCTCAACATCATGGTCCTGGGTGGGCTGGCCATTGCGCTGGGCGAAGTCGTCGACGATGCCATTATCGACACGGAAAACATTTTCCGCCGCCTGCGCGAAAACCGTCTGCTGGCGCAACCTCGTGCCATCCATCGCGTGGTATTCCAGGCGTCCATGGAAGTCCGCAGCTCGGTGGTGTATGCCACGTTTATCGTCGCCCTGGTGTTCATGCCTTTGCTCACGCTCAGCGGCGTGGCAGGCAAGCTGTTTGCTCCGCTAGGCCTGGCTTACATCAGCGCCATTCTGGCGTCACTCGCCGTTGCCCTGACACTGACCCCCGCCCTCTGCTACATGCTGCTGGGCAAGGCCAAGCTGGAAACAGAAGACTCGCCGATGATCCGCTTTATCAAGCGACATTATGTGCGCTTGCTGTATCGCATCGAGGCGCATTTCAAACTGGTCTTGCTCATCACGCTCAGTGCCATTGCGCTGGGCCTGGGTATATTGCCCCTGTTCAAGAGTCAGTTCATTCCCAATCTGCATGAAGGCCACTACATCATGCACATGACAGCTGTGCCCGGCACCTCCGAGCAGGAGTCCTTGCGCATAGGCAAAAAAGTTGCTGAGACCATCAGCAGCATCAAAGGCGTACGTTCAGTGGCACAGTGGGTGGGGCGCGCGCCAAATGCGGCAGATACCTTTGGCACGCACTACAGTGAGTTCGAAATTGAGATCGGCACCGTCTCCGGAGAAGAGCAAAACCGCATTCTGGAAGATATACGCGAAAAGATTTCCGGTTATGACGACGATGGCCCGACCCCTCCCGGTTTTGTGGGGGTGAACTTTGCCATCAATACCTTTCTGACCGAGCGCATTGAAGAAACTATCTCAGGCTACGCAGCCGCTCAGGTAATCAACGTGTATGGACGTGATCTTGATGCTCTGGATCGCGATGCCCAGGCCATTGCGACCGTGGTATCGCAGATATCTGGCGCAACCGATGTGCTGGTGCAGGCACCGCCAAGCACTCCACAGCTCAGCATCCGCTTGCGGCCACAGAGCATGCTGCAATGGGGCCTATCGCCTACCGATGTGCTGGATACCATCCGTCTCGCTTATGAGAGCCTGCCCATCTCGCAGGTGTATCAGGCAAACCGCGTGGTCGGGGTCAGTATTGTGCTCGAACCCGAAAGCCGTCAGCGCATCCAGCAAATCGGCAACCTGCCGCTGATCAATAACGAGGGTCGCCTGCTGTATCTGCGCGATATCGCCGATATTACCCAGGAAAACGGGCGCTCCAAAATATTGCACGCCGATGCCAAGCGCATCCAGACTGTGACGGCCAATGTGACGGGACGCGACATTGAAAGCTTCAGTGAAGAAGTCAAAACCCGCATACGGGATGAAGTCGAACTATCGCCCAGTAACTACCTCGCGTTTTCTGGCGAGGCGGAAGCCCAGGCACAGTCCCGTGAAGATTTAATGGTGCACTCCTTGCTGGCAGTCGTCGGCATTTTCCTGATGCTCTACATCGCCTTTGGCCAGCTGCGCAATCTGCTGCTGACCTTTGCCAACCTGCCGTTTGCCCTGATTGGGGGCGTGATTGCCGTGATACTCACTGGCGGATGGATCTCGCTAGGCTCACTGGTTGGGTTTGTTACCCTGTTCGGCATTACCTTGCGCAATGCCATCATGCTGGTCTCGCACTACCAGCATCTGGTCGATAAAGAGAACATGGTATGGGGCCTGGAAACCGCCATTCGGGGAGCATCCGAACGCTTGCCATCTATCCTGATGACCGCGCTGGTGACTGCATTGGGGCTGTTGCCTCTGGCCGCCGGAAGCGGTCAGCCCGGACGTGAAATCGAGGGCCCGATGGCGACTATTATTGTGGGTGGCCTGGTCACCTCCACCCTGCTCAACCTGCTCATTTTGCCCACCATCATGCTGCATTTTGGCCGCTTCAAAAAAACCAGCATGGCATAGGAGCAAATATTGCTTGATAAAACGACGTATGGAATTTCTCCCTAAAAAAAACCAGGCGCGCTTTCGCGCCGTCAGTATCGCCATTTCAGCCTTTTTCCTGCTGGATCTGGCCTTGCTCGGCACTACCTTCCTGCTGTCAGATCAGGTCAAGGAAAACGCCATTGTCATCAACCTTGCCGGGCGCCAGCGCATGCTATCGCAGCGCATGGTCAAATGCCTGTTGCAATTGGAACGTGCGCCTTCGGATGAAACCGTCAAACAGGCCAGCCTGCAGGAGCTGGAACTCACCTATCATTTGTTTGATACCACCCTGCGCAGCTTTACCGAGGGCGGCACGACCACAGGAACCGAAGGCCTCCCGCAAAAGGTAAGCAAGGTAACCCAGCCCAAGGCACGTCTGTTGCTGACGCAAGCGGAGGCCCTGTGGTCACCCTACAGGTCGGCGATAGAAAATCTGCTGGCTGACCAGACCATGGATAACGCCAAGCTCAATACTGCCGTTAGCCTGGCCCTGCAACAAAATCAGGAATTGCTCCGATTGATGAATCAATTGACAGGCAGCCTGGAAGCCAATGCCGTCAACAAGACCAAGGAAGTGCACTTCCTGCAGACCCTCATGCTCAGCATGGCGTTACTCAGCTTTTTATTGGTGATGCTATTGATGAAGAGTGAACTGAAGCGTGCCAACAAGCAGCGGGAAACCCTGGACAAGATTATCGACACCATCAATGCCGGCATCCTGATTCTGGATGAGCATGACAAAGTGCATGCTGCCAACCAGCCTGCAGCGCAGCTTTTTGGCTATGAGGACAAGCAAGCCATGCTGGGCCTGCGCAAGGCGCACCTGCTGTTCGAGTGGGATAAGCAGCTACTGGGCAGGCGGCAGGATAGCGCCACCTTTTATGCGGCCATGCAGGAGTCCGACTTTCCTCTTGAAGAAAGCCCGCTGAAGGTCGTGACCATCTCGGATATCAGCCAGCAACGCTCGGTGGAGGCATCTCTCAACAAGCTGGCTTACTATGACGCGCTCACGGGCTTGCCCAACCGCCTGCTGTTTGAAGACCGCTTGCATCAGGGCATGTTTGCCTGCAAGCGCCAGGGCAGCAAACTGGCGGTGCTGTTTGTGGATCTCGACAAGTTCAAAGAGGTTAATGACAGCTTTGGCCATCACATTGGCGATCTGCTGCTGAAGGAGATTGCCAGACGCCTGCGCAGTCAGCTGCGGGAGGAAGATACCGTATCGCGACTTGGCGGGGACGAATTTGTGATTCTGCTGAACTCCATCAGCTGCGTTGAAGACAGCGAGAAGGTCGTGCGCAACCTGCTGGCGGCGCTACGAGCCCCATTTACCACCGAATCAGTGACTCTCTATCAGGAAGCCAGCATCGGTATCTGCATTTATCCCGACCATGCGCAGGATGAAGCCACCATTGTTAACAAGGCCGACCAGGCGATGTATATCGCCAAGCGCGACAGTCAGCGGCACTATGCTTTCTTCTCAGAAATCGACGCCGCTGACGCCTGAGATTTAATCGTACTTGATGTACTTGAAGCGTGGGTCGTCGTTCGGCGTGCCTTCCAGCGCCCCGCCCTCCTTGCCCGGCTGCCACTGAATCACGGATTCGATTTTGGCGGCGAGTGTCCAGTCCTTGTCGGTAATGCCTTTGGCACTGTGGGTGCAAAGCTTGACGATGACAAAGGCATAGGACACCGTTAAATCAGGGTGATGCCAGGCGGCCTCCGCCAAATGGCCGACGGTATTCACTACCATCAGGGTCGCTTTCCAGCCGCTGGTCTTGTATTTGCGGCGAATCCAGCCATCCTCGTAAAACCAGTGCGGAAACTCGGCCGCAATTTTTGCCTGGATTTCAGATTCGCTGTACACGCGATCCTGGGTATTAGGTGTATCCACGAGATCACTCATGATTGAATCTCCTTGTCGATGAAAAATGCGGCCACTGCACCGCGGGCGGATTTAATTCCAGGCGCAGCGCACAGCCACGGCGCCTTGCTGCAATTGCTGCAAGGAATCGCCCTGCTGCAACACATGGGAATCCTGCTTGTGGACGACCCAGGTCTTGAATGCTTGCCCGACGACATAATCGCCCAGATGCGTGTCGACCAGGCCATCCTTCACCAGACGCTCCAGTGAGACTTCACTGGCCTCTGGACGGTCCGACTTAACCAGCAACAGGTGCTCGGCACCAAGCCGACTGGCAAGCCAGGCAGCAAGGCTATCAGAGGTCACATCCCAATTGGTGGGAATCGTCTCGTCTGCGCAGACCATGCGCGACGGCAGCCACACCAGGGCACGATGCTGCCAGCCACGCTCGGCTATCTCCAGCTCGCTGCTGGCAGTCACCAGTGCCGGATTAAGCCCGGTGAGCAGGATGCCATACTGGTCCATGGCCATTACCGCCATCTGATGGGCGACGGGGTCGGGAATGCCGGTTTTGGTCTGGGCACTGCGCACGGCATCGGCAAACACTCCGCCCCCGGGCACGATAATAAACTTGCCATCGCTGTGCTGCGCAATCATCTCCAGCCATTGCGGCAGCTCAGGGGAGCCCAGCAGGCTACCGCCCAGTTTAATCACCCACATATCACCCTGCTTTCTGAAAATGTGCGACCAGTTGCAACATGGAAGACGCCTTGTCCCAGGTTTCGCGGTACTCTTTTTCCATCACGGAGTCGGCGACGATACCGCCCCCGGCCCAAAAGCGCAGACTGTTTTCAGAGAAAACGGCAGTACGGATGGCAATATTGGTATCCATATTGCCATCAAAGCCCATGTAACCGATGGCGCCGCAATAAACGCCGCGGCGATGCGGTTCCAGCTCTTCAATAATTTCCATGGAGCGCAACTTGGGGGCTCCGGTAATGGAACCGCCGGGAAAACTCCCGCGTAACAGGTCCACCGCTGTGGTGCCCGGCGAAAGCTCGCCGCTGACCGTGCTCACCAGATGATGGACATTGGAGAAGCTTTCCAGCGCAAACAGTTTGTCTGCCCGCACCGAGCCCACGGCGCAGCTCTTGCCGATATCGTTGCGCAACAGATCGACGATCATCAGATTCTCGGCCCTATCCTTGAGACTGTGCTGCAAATCGTCAGCATTGCTCTTATCCTGTTGCGGGTCTTCCGCTCTGGGCCGGGTTCCCTTGATGGGGCGCGTTTCCACATGCCCATCTTTCACCTGCAGAAAACGCTCAGGCGAGCCAGACAGAATCTGCACCTGCGGAAAATTCAAATACGCCATGAACGGTGCGGGACTATGCGTGCGCAGGTAACGATAGGCTTGCCAGGCATCACCCTTTGCTTGCACCGAAAAGCGCTGCGCAAGGTTGACCTGGTAACAATCGCCTTCATGGATATAGCGCTTGATACGATGAAATGCCTGGGCATAAGCCGCTTCATCCAGATTGGATTGCAGCGCGCTGCTAACCTCGAACGTACCCGCGGTATCAGGCAATGGTGCTTCGAACAGTCGACAGAGTTCAGCCCAGGTCTGTTCGGTGGAGGGGTGACGCTGATGCGAAACCAGCCAGGCCGCCTGCTCACGGTGATCCACGACCAACGCCCAGTCATAAATGCCCCATTGCAATTGCGGGATATGCTCGGCATCCTGCGCGATCTCCGGCAGCGTCTCCAGAGTGCGCCCCAGATCATAGCCAAAATAGCCAATGGCCCCGCCTTCAAAGGGCAGTTGACCCGCAGGCGTGGCGGAAGCAGCCAATATCTGATTGATCAGGGCAAAGGCATCGTCATGGTGATCATGGCTACCTGCATCATCCGAAATCGTCGTTACGCCATCTGTCGTCGTTATACGGATATAGGGCCGCGCTGCCAGGATGTCGTAACGGCCATAAGCACTCCCCGGCTTGCCGCTGTCCAGAAACACCGCCCACGGCTCATGCGCAATCCGCGCAAACAGCACCGCGCTATCGGGCGCATAAGGAATGGCGTGCTTAAGCATGCTGTACCGCCAGGTAAGCTACCGCATATGCGGGCAGACAAATGGCCGCCCAGCGCTGTACATCTTCATCCACCGCTTGTATCAGGGTCTGCACTTCAATGTATTTCCTGTGTAATTGTGCCGCCAGCTCAGCGACCAGAAAACGTCCGGCGCCCGCGCCCACCATCGCGCCAAATGCGGTTTGTGGATGCAGGGATGCGCTACGCAAGAGCGCTTCGCGCAAGGTATCCAGCTGGGCATGCTTGAAGGCATGCGCCAGCAACAGCCAGGCCTCGGCTTCAGCATCGCCCAGATCGTGGCCTATCATGCGTGCCAGCCTGCGGGCGCTGTCTGCCGGGGTTTTGCCTGCACCATCCGCAGTGGCCGCCATGTCATGGGCCTCGTCCAGATCCCCTGTAAGACGGTAAACATCCGCCGTGGTTGCAAAATGTTCGGCGGCAAGCGCGTAATACTCACCACCGAAGCTGATGCGAGGCGTCACGGCCATGAGCGGCGTACGCACAACGCCCGTATAAACCAGCTCACCCGCCCGCATGCGGGCAGCATCGCTGTAGCCGCGCGGTGCCGGTTTTGAGGAAACCAGCGAGACAATATCGGCCGTCGTGCTGCCAATGTCCACAAACACCCCGTGCTTGACCTGACGTGCCACAAAATCGGCACTGGCCAGCCAGTTGGCAGAGGCAACGTCATTGGCGTAAAAAGACACATCGGCCAGGGCAATAAACCCCTGACGGCCTGCGTAAAAGCTGAGCTTGCCTATCAATTGCTGACTTAACACATCGGCAATTTGCATGACACCGCTCAGCCGGTCAGGAAAAATATCAGCGAGCTCGCCGGTCATGGTGACCACATGCTGCTGCGGATAAGCCGGTAGCTGATCCAGCACCTGGTGTACGGCGGCGGACAATCTGTCCAGACCCTGCCAAATGGGGCATGCCACCTGAACGACGCGCAAGGCTACGCCATCCGCATTCAGCAAGGCCGCCTTGAGATGGGCACCACCCACATCCCACCCCAGCGTAAGGGGGCGATCTGCCATCAGATTAGACATGAGTAGAGACTTCCACGAGATGACGGTTGATCGGAGGTAAACTAAAGTCAGGATTATAGAACAAGTCCATGATCAGGCGCGCCGGATTAAGGCCTGTGGCGGCTTGCAGCCCCACGTACGAGGTCGTCAATCGCGGATTCACTTCCAGTATGTGCAAAGCCCCCGTGGCGGTCACGATCACGTCCACTCCCACATAGCCTGCAAGGTCTGGCATGGCCTGGGCAACCCCTTGTGCCAGCTCAGCAAAGGCTTGCCAATGGGCAGCCATGCCATTCAGCACGCTGCCCGCATAGGCAAAGCCTGCGTAAGCGCCCTGCTGTTTCAAGCTGATCTCTTGGCGATTGCAGCTCAACAACCAGGCTCGCCCATGCAGACAAAGCATGGAAAGACTTGCGGGCTCCCCTTGCACATAGGCTTGAACGGTATGGGAGGCATGGTCTTTTATCCAGTCGGCGTAAGATGGCCAATCCTCAAAATAATAGGTCTCTTCCGCACCGGCCCCATCGTCCGGTTTTGTCACCAGGGGAATAAAGCGTTCAGCTGTCAGTGTTTCCTTGTTCAACGTGGGCACCACAGTTAACCCGGCATCACTCAAGAGACGCAGGGTGGCGGACTTGCTGCTAGCGATTTGAATGGCGCTGCCGGGATTGCCCAACACTCGCTTGCCCAGCTTTTCCGCCATCAGGGTCAAGCGTAGCAATATGCCGTCCGTTTCCGGGGCGATCAACCAGACAGCGTCGACCTCTTGCATGGCGGCTTCCCATATATTCCAGGGATCATCATTCACCCACAGCACTTCAACTTCCGCATACGGACAAGTAACACGGGTATCACAGGTGAGCACAATCTGCAGGTCAGCCAAGGCAAGCAAATCAGCCAGCAAGGCGTCCCGCATCATTGTGCCTTCCTTAGCCAGCGACGGCGGCAAAGGCGCACGGTATAATCCGCCGCCAGTGATATATTCACATACCAGTATCTTCAAACAGCGCGCCTCACCAACATGAACATCATCCCCGTTATTGATCTTCTTGAGCACCACGTCGTGCACGCAAAGCGTGGGGAGCGGCAACATTACCGCCCCATTGAGTCCGGCCTGTGCGACAGCAGCGAGCCGCTAGCCATCACCCGGGCACTGCTTGAATTATATCCGTTTGATACGCTCTACATCGCCGATTTGAACGCGATTCAGGGCAAGGCCGCCCATGTGGATGAGATCGCACTTATCCGCCAGCATTATCCTCAATTGCGCATCTGGCTGGATGCTGGCTTCAAAAACCATCGCGATCTTCTACCGTGGTCTGGACTTGAAGTGACCCCTGTGATCGGCAGTGAAAGCTTGCCGGATATTGGCGCCTATCAAGATTTGATGAGCGAGGGCGTTGCCCATGTGTTATCGCTGGATTTTAGTGGGGATCGCTATCAGGGACCGGAAGGATTGCTTGATAATCCCCAGCTTTGGCCGCAGCAAGTGATTGGCATGACGCTTGCCAATGTTGGCAGTAATCAAGGGCCAGACCATGCTCGGTTGCAACAGCTCGTAGGCATGGCACAGCATGGCAAACTCTACGGGGCTGGCGGGGTCAGGGACATTAACGATTTACAGCGACTGCGCGAACAAGGCATCGCAGGTGCTCTGGTGGCAAGCGCCCTGCACTCAGGGCAAATCAGCAGCCAGGATATTGCACACATCAGCCTGTAGCCAAACCATCAGGAAATCTGCACTTGTCAGATCTGGCTGAACCCTCCCGAACAGGATTATTCAGCTAAGTATTATTTGGCCTGAAATGGATGCCTGGATGCCTGGTAGTTTTTCAGCAGATAATCGACGCTAGGCTCACGCTTGATGGCCCCTTCCAGAGCCAATTTGGTAGCCCGGTAATTCCATTCCTGGATTTTCCGGTCATCGTCTGCTTTGGCATCAATAAAGACACCAACGCAAATAAAGAGATTGTCCGCTTCATTTTCCGGGATAGTCCCTTCTGCAACGCAGTCCATCACCGCCATCGCCACTCCGCGTTGTGCCGGACCAAACATTTGAACAGCCTGTTTGCCATTCTTGATCGTCACCTTGTTATACATCACGGTAGCGGGTTGCGTGCGGACATTGGGCGCAACCACTGCCAGCAAGCCATTGATGCCACGTCGCTGGGTTGTCAGCGTACGTGTGAAAGCGCGTTCGGCAGCACTGCCTCGCGGCCCGATGATCAGCTCAATATGGGACACATTTTTGAGATCCATGTCTTCAATGACAAGAGCCTCGCCTACCAGCACGCGATCAATCACATGCGCAGATGACGCCTTGCCCTCGGGCTTCGTTGAAAACAATGTAAATAGACGATCCAGTATGGACATGATTAATCCTCTGTTTTTACTGGCAAAGAGAAGGCACAGAAGCTACAAGAGCAACTGTGCCTTAATGAAAAACGCCCCATTGTGTGGGGCGCTTTTGGACTTACTTAGCTTGGAAAGGATGGGCAGAAGCTTTGTAGTTCTTCAGCACATCAGCCACCTTAGGCTCGCGAGCGACAGCGCTCTTGATAGCTTGCTTGGTAGCTTGGTAGTTCCACTCTTGGATACGCTCATCGATATCAGCCTTGTGATCGATGAATACGCCAACGCAGATGAACACATCATCAGCTTCGTCTTGAGGAATGGTGCCGTCAGCAACGCAGTCCATCACAGCCATGGAAACGCCGCGTTGAGCTGGGCCAAACATTTGAACAGCTTGCTTGCCGTTCTTGATGGTCACTTTGTTGAACATCACGGTAGCTGGCTTGGTCATCATGTTAGGAGCCACAACAGCCAGCAAACCATTTACACCTTCTTTTTGGTCGGTCAGGGTACGGCAGAAAGCGTCTTCTGCAGCGCTACCACGTGGCCCGATGATCAAGTCGATGTGGGCAACATTCAAGAGGTCGAGTCCGCTACCGTCAGGACGGTTGTCAATCACAAGAGCTTCACCCACTAGAACACGATCAATAACAGCCATTTCATTCTCCAAATAAAAGTTTCCGCAGAAACAAAAATAGCATCGCTTGGTTAGCGGTGCCATACCTAGCCTACCGTCTGTTTAACGTCAAGCCATCAAAATTTTGCGCTAATTATACACAAAAGCGCGGCCGGATGCAGGCTAATTGAAGGCTTCCAATATATTCATCGCCACAATAAAAAAACCGCAGTTGCCTTTGTTAACGGCACACTGCGGTTTTTCTTTATCTCCGGCATGAAAAATACATGCCGAAGGCCTTCAAGATTACTCCAGGTTAGCGTGGATAGCGCGCATACCTTCTTCTGTCAGGCCCTTGGCATGGATCAGCTCAGAGATAACGCCTTCCAGGAAAATCAGAGTGGACAGCTCGAACTGGGAGCCCATCGGCATACCCTTGGTCAGTGGGAAACTGTCATCCTGACCAATCTGGATAACCAGATCAGCAGCATCGGCCATAGGCGATGTTTTCTTCATGGAGATAACAACCAGCTTGGCACCCAGCGACTTGGCTTTCTTCACGAAAGGCAACAGAGTTTCAGTGCCACCAGAGCCCGAAACCAGAATCAGAAGATCGCCAGACTTGATGGCGGGGGTAACAACCTCACCCACCATGCTGACATTGTAGCCAGCGTGCACAAGACGCATCGCAAAGAAACGCGAAACCAGCAAAGAGCGGCCAGCGCCACCGATAAATGTACGGCCAGCAGCTTCAACCAGCTTCAAGAGTTCAGCACCCTTGGTCTTGTCGGTCACATTGAGAATGCCGGACAGCTTGTCCAGAATAAATTGTTGATGATCCATTTGAATGTCCTTAATGACGGTAAGCGTTGATGTTCAAAAAAAATCCCGACACATTGCTGAGTCGGGATTTTTCATCACTACATTAAATTCCTAGATGGGTTTAATCCCTGGAATTTGATGCTTAGTGAGCCAGCGAAGTGATTTCAGCAGCAGAAGCAGCAGGATCAGCAGCACCGTAGATGGCAGCGCCAGCAACGATGATGGTAGCACCAGCGTCTTTAACTTGCTTAACGGTTGCAGCCTTAACGCCACCAGCAACAGAGATCTTAACGCCCAGGTTCAGACCAGCTACCAGAGCCAGGTCAGCAAATGGGGTTTGACCAGCAGCTTGTTGGTCCAGACCAGTGTGTACGCCGATGATGTGCGCGCCCAGCTTAGCAGCTTCTTGAGTGCGAGCAGCTTTGTCAGCAACGTTGATCAGGTCGATTTGAGCTTCTTTGCCGTACTTGTTAGCAGCGTCAATTACACCCTTGATGGTGCCCAGGTCAGCAGTACCCAGAACGGTGCAGATGTCAGCGCCAGCCTTGTAGAAAGGCTCAGCTTCGTAGAAGCCAGCGTCCATGGTCTTCAGGTCAACCAGGATCTTGTTGTTTGGGAACTTGGCGCGCAGAGTTTCCAGCAGCTTGATACCGTTGTGCTTGATGCATGGGGTACCGATTTCCAGGATGTCCACGTGTGGAGCAACAGTGGTAGCCAGAGCTACGGTTGCGTCAAAATCCAGTGAATCTAATGCCATTTGAGTTAATGCCACGATGTACTTCCTCCAGTTGGTTTAAAAAATTAAGTGCTTAGTTTTTAGAAAAACTATCTTAAGTTGGAATCAAAGTTGATGTCAACGTTAAGCTAGGTAAATCCAATAGCACTTATGTACTACTTGAATAAAGTGAATAGCGCTAATAAATTGATTATTAGCGCTATTCAAGTCAGCAATATTACAGCTTTTCAGCCAGTGCCTTTTCCAGCTTGTTTTGGTCTACCACGAAACCACGGATACCTTCAGCCAGCTTTTCAGTGGCCATAGGATCTTCGTTCAGAGCGAAACGGAACTCTTCTTCGGTCATCTTGGCTGGTGGGGTGGACTTAGCACCGGTGTCGCTCAGAACGCGAGTCAGGGTACCTTCGGTCGCTGCCAGATCTTGCAGCAGGTTAGGAGAAACGGTCAAACGGTCGCAACCAGCCAGAGCAATCAGCTCGCCAGTGTTACGGAACGAAGCGCCCATCACAACGGTTTTGTAACCATGTTCTTTGTAGTAAGCGTAGATCGCACGTACGGACACAACGCCTGGATCAGTTTCCTGAGTGTATTCAGTGCCTGGGTTCTTGGCTTTGTACCAGTCAAGGATACGGCCAACGAATGGAGAAATCAGGAATACGCCAGCTTCTGCGCAGGCACGGGCTTGACCGAAACCGAACAGCAGGGTCAGGTTACAGTTGATGCCTTCTTTTTCCAGGATTTCACCAGCCTTGATGCCTTCCCAGGTAGATGCCAGCTTGATCAGAACGCGATCCTTGCCTACACCAGCTTCTTCATACAGCTTCATCAGCTTGCGGCCCTTGGCCACCATCTTGTCGATGTTGAAGGACAGGCGTGCATCCACTTCAGTGGAGATACGGCCAGGAACAACCTTGGAAATTTCAATACCGATCAGCACAGCCAGTTTGTCGGCTGCGTTTTCAATTTGTGCTTCCTTGCTGCCACCTTGTGCTTTTGCGTAAGCAATTGCATCGTCAATCAGGTGGGCGTATTGAGGCAAAGTACTTGCCTTGAGCAGCAGGGATGGGTTGGTCGTGGCATCAACAGGCTTAACACTCTTGATCGCTTCAACGTCGCCGGTGTCAGCAACGATAGTGGTCATCTCTTTCAACTGCTCTAACAAATTAGCCATACTGCTCCTCCTTTAAATGAATTCAATAATGCAAACCAAACAATACAACTTAACAATTCGCGCCCTGTACGCCAGCTGCGCTGGCATGTATCAGGAACATCAGAAAAATATAATGCCACCGGCGATGATTGCCGCGGCATTGAGTTCAGTGGCTATTCAGGTGCAGAAACGACGGGGTTTGTCGTGTCCGTCGGTATTCGAGAGTGAATACAGGGCTTGTAGCCCATGGCACGGACATGCCTGACACAGCACGAGCCAGCGAAACAAGCATCCAGCCGACCCATGCGTTAATTACCCAAGTATAACCGAATTCTGGCAATTACTACATATAAGTTCTGCTCCACCCGGCCAGGCTCAAGGCGTGAATAATGCAGCTGCCAGCACGGTAGCCACGGTAAGATCGGCCGTGGTTCCCGGATTGAGTTTTGCCGCTTTCAATTCCTGATCAAAGGTCATGAGGGAACGCTGGTAGGTTTTGGGGTTATCGCTCGCCATCAGGTTTTGCTCATGCACCAGCGCTTGCTGCATGACGCGCTCGGCGGCGGCCACGCCATATTTTCTTGCAATGTGACTGTCAGGATAACGGGAGAGAAATCCCAGGTAAACGGCGCTTACCGCCCAGGCCTCCCGTTGCCATCGCGCCATGGCCGCATGGTAACGGCCAAGCCCGAACTGCAGGATTTCCTGATATCCATTGGCATATTGGCGCGCCACCAGATCGTAAGATTGCGCCTGCTCCATGGCCTGTAGCAATGTCACGGCTGGTGCTTCGTGTACATCATGCCGGTCGCTGCTCCCCAACCCTGCTGGCGACGCCTGCAAGATGGCCGCATAGGCAAGCCTGGCATCGTCCACGGTCAAGCTCTGCAAGGTATGACTCAACGCATGCGCGCTCAAAGGCAGACCTGCTTCCAAGGAGGCTTGAATCATGGGCGCAGCGAGAAGAACAATGCCAAGATTGGTATTGCAGTTAACGGCGGACCAGGTGGCTTGAATCGCCTGCTGTATGCGTTGCCCCACGGTCAGTCCAGGCTCGCACAAGGGCTGGGCGGAAGCCTCCGCACTGGCAATGAAGTCCTGCACGACCATGCCATGTCCATCCGCAAAAATATGCACATTGCCTGGCTTCAGCGCGCTTAACTCCGCCAGGCAGGCCTCTTTATACAGGCCTGCCAACTCACTCGCTGAGATAGTCATTCAGGAACTTGCCAGACTCAATTGAGGCTCGGTTGCCAGTTTTGCCAGCAGATCATCCACCAATGCTTCGGCCACATTCAATTCAACCACCCCTTGCAAGCCCTTCCAGGCCGGGATGCTGTTCACTTCCAGTACGAACAGCTTACCATGACGATCACGGATAATATCGACCCCACAGTAATCAATATCGACTGCGCGGGCTGCAGCCTCGGCAAGTTCGGCGATTTCGCCAGTATGCGGCAGCACTTCACAGCGGCCGCCCTGGGCCACATTATTTACCCAGCTGGCGCCATGCCGCACCATCGCCCCGATGGCCTTGCCATTGATGACAAATACGCGGTGATCGTGCCAGCGCCCTTCCCCGCTATCAATGTAGCGTTGCAAATAATAAAGACCGTCGACGTGTTCATCCATAGGCACCGGGAGCGCAGAGCCTGGAACCAGTTTGCGCACCCCCATGCCCTGCGAGCCAAACAGTGGCTTGATCACCAGATGATGACCTGCCGCAAGTTCACGGTTGATGATGTCATGCGCCTGCGCCCGAGACTCGCACACCCAGGTCGCCGGGGTGACCACCTGATGCCGGTGTAGCAGAAAACTGGTCATGGCTTTGTCTACCGTGCGCTCGACAGCACGACCATCGTTATAGACGCGCACACCTAGCATTTGCAGGGCATGCAACACATCCAGCCGCACGATAACCTGCTGGAGCGTACCACCCGGCACGCCACGCACAAATGCGCAGTCGGGCAAGCGATCAAAGCCTGGAATCACCACGCCGGCATGGCCCTGGGTGATATCCAGACGGCAATCTTTCAATGAAACAAACACGGCCTCCAGACCGCGCGCGGCAAACGCTTCACGCAAGCGTTTGCCATGCCAGCCCGGATCATCGGTAAATACCGGGATGCGCGGATTCAAAAGTAACACCCGTAAATACGATTAAGCAGGATAGCCGAATGACTGATCGAGCAAGGCTTGATCCAGTTTGCCACCGACAAAGCTCTTGCCGGAATCGACAGCAGTTACCGTGACGGCAGCCGGGCTGAACAGCATAGGATCGATCTTGTAGAAGTCCATATTCACGCTCTTGAACACTTCGGCAAACGGACGGCCGTAATCGCGTGAAGAACTGCTTGGCAGATCTTGTGCCAGCTTGGCGGCCGCTTCATCGCTGCCCTTGACGAAGATATGGGCATGGCCGCCAAACAGGATGGCATCATTGGTGCGGCCCATGCCGATGAGGAAATCAGGCGCTGGAGGCGGCACTGGTGCACTCGCCATGCCATCCACCACGTGATCCAGGGGGAAATGCAGCGTATGAATCTTGTGCATGGCGACTTCCAGCACGCGGGCAACGATTTGCACGGTACCGGCCAGACTGCGGGTAGGCGTCAGGATAAAGGTCAGCTTGTCTGCAGCAACCCCGGTATCGCGGGCAACCTTTTCAATCACTTCTGTTGGTGGGGCCTTGTCGCTCTCCAACACCAGACATGCGGAGTCAAACTTGTCCTGATAGCCAAGCTCTTTGTAAAGCTCTTCACGGCCGGCCAATGCACGGCCTGGGCCGGAACCGAGTGAGAAGAACTTTTCGTGTGAGAGGCTCCAACCAGCGTACTGGCTACCCAGGCAGGACAGGATAGGATTATTGGAATGGACGGACAGCATCCATGGCCAATGGGCAAATGTCGCCGAGTTATGCAGGCTGACGTGGCCCAGGCCACCCATACAGATTTCGGCAATCAGGCGACCAGCTTCCAGACCACCTGGCGATTTGATGCCAGCATCGACAATGGTTGCGCCTGTCGCATGCTTCTCAACGCCGACACGCAGCGCATCGGCGTTATCCAGAATGTATTGCACCAGAGGCGCGGTGAGTTTGTTAACGCTAGGCCAACGACTGACATCCAAAGCTGCTTGACTCATGTGATTCTCCTGATGGTTCGATATTATTTAATGCTTCATTCAATGCTTGCGCGCGCTGGCGCGCCAGGTGTTCTGCTTCCCGGTCATTCCCTGCTGTTGCCACGATGGTACAGAGCGGCATATGCTGCTGAATGCGCGTGCCCGCTGACGGCCGGTCAACCACCCACGAAGGCCATGCAAAACCAGCCGGCACCTCAACGTCAATGGGGGAATAACATACCAGATTCGCCCTCACCTGTCCCACCCCAGATGGCGCTGCAGCAGGAATATTCACTTGCGGCTCCACCAAGCATGTCGCCACATGCGCTCGCAACCACTGGGCCTGATGCTCATATAGCGCCAGACTCGCGCTCAAGCGCGGGTTTATTTCCAGCACAAAAATCGCATCCTCCACCATGATCGCATCCAGGCTATTGAGCCCTCGCAAGCCATAATGCCTGGTCAGTCGGTTCGCCGCCTGCACAAGCGCATCCTGCACACCAGGCGCCAGTGCCAAGGGCCCGACCAGCCCGGCATAGCGGTACGGCAAGTTGCCATGCGGACACACCAGCTGACGCTGAAAACCGACTATATGTACTTGGTCATCATGCACCAGAAAGAGCAGCGAGACTGGCTGACCCGCGATCTTGCGCTGAAAATAGACATCCGCTTCAGGTTCGGGCATGCCAGCAGCGACAGGCGTGACATGCATGCCACCGGCATGCCCTGCCCGCTTGCATAACCATGCATCCAGCGGCTCATCGATAAGTGACTCAAGCGCAAACCGGGTATCAGGAACAGGAATATCGAGGGCAAGACAGCTGGCGTAAAAATCCCGGGGAGACTTGCAGCGTGAAATAGTGGATGAGGTATTCCCCAGTATGGTGATATGCGGGGAAAGCAGGTCGAGCAAGGATGGATTGGTTTCAAAGCCACTGCCGTACAACAGATACGGAATCTGATGCAAAGACAGCGCCGGGATCAAGGTATGGCGTATCGCATCCTCGGTAAACCCACCATCGCGATAGGGCAACACCAGCAAGGCGGCACTGGCTGCTCGCGTATCCTCATCACCAAAAACATCGGCAGCGAGTACGTGATACCCCGCTGCCGATGCTGCTGCGACATAAGGGCGGGCAATCGCCGCCACTATGGCAATCTGGTGTTTCAGAGCTACCTATACGAGATCTTTACGCGCCAGTTCAAAGGCGGTAATGAAATCAATGTACACATGGCTCTGACCTTCCAGCATTTTCTTGAACAGACGTTGCTGGGTTTGATATTTGATATTACCGATCGCCAAGGCGCCGATGCCGTAGATTTCAGTGCCTTCGATCAGCACGCCGTCGGCCATGACGCCCACGCCTTCAGCACCGGTAGGTGGAACGGCGTTCACGTCCGCTACGACTTTCAGCGTCTTGGAAGTCTTCATCTGCTCGATGGTCAGCACGCGCACGCCAGCAGCGGCACAGCACAGGGCAACATCGCTGGTAGCCAGAATCTTAGTCTTCAGCTCATCGGTGCTGCCATCCACGCACTGGATATTGGTACCGTAACGCTTGTTATAGGCTTCGGCTTTTTCCACCACATCGGACAGCGCGCGGTGGGCGACCATTTCAACAGTTGCACCGTACTTGGATGCAATCACTGCTGTACAACCACCCACTGGGCCGGTTGCGCCGAAAATGCTGACCTTGCGGCCTTGCAGCGTACCGCCGTAATACTTGGTCAGCAGCTGCTCAACGCGTGCCATCATGGCAGCGGAGGTCGTAAATGCGCCGGAAGGATCGGCAAATACGGAAATTTCGAATGGTGGCACCATGGACTTCTTGGCTGTTTCCAGCATATCCATGGCCAGGTCAACATCACGGCCACCGATCAGCATGCCGGTGCGCCATACGCCACGAGGGCCACGCGAGAAAATGGCATCCTGCACGAGGCCGGTCACTTCACTCAGTTGTACATTGGTATATTGCGCGATGGCATCGTAACCAGCGTCATACGCCATATTGACGTCAAACGGGCTGGCATTTTTAGCTGGTGTAATAAAATGTAATACGTACGGCTTTTCCACTTTGGTCCCTTCCATGTCGCTTGCCCTCGCAAAGGTGGTTCTGTTTTTAAATTTCAGGCTGTTCCCAGCCCGCTCACTGCATAACTACTTGAAACTGCACTACTCGCATAAAAATTCATTAATTGTTTTTAGGCCAGGAGTTCCTGAACTACGCTAATTTCAGCGCCAGCATTGCCGCCCTTGCACAGCAGGAATTCAATGCCTTGCTCATCAGTATATCGGGATTGTAACGCTTCCAGCATACGCTCCGCATCTTCAACATCGGCAAAAACTGCAAAACCTGTAGGCCCCCAGGAACTTTGTCCCAGGCATGGCACACCCTGCCCCGCCAGAAAATCCAGTATTTCCGCCACTCTGGGGCTGGCATAACGGCCACCCTGGGCTGGCGCAAAATGATCCCCGGTACGCTCCTGCAGCTCACGTATGGCGCGGCCAAAGGCGGGCAAATCATGCTCGGCCAGCGCAGGCAAAGCCTGCATCAATACATAGCGGCAAAGCTCTGCTGCACTCTGCGCCGGAAATTGAGGCAGCTCGCGGAATGCGTCGACTTCCTGAGTGCCATGCACGCCGGTACGCCCATGGTCAAATATCAACAGAAGGCGCCATTGATCAGGAAAGTCCGCATGGGCAATCACCGGCGGCACATCGGTCTCGCTGCTGCGGCCACCATCCACGATCACGCCGCCTGTGGCAAACGTACCGAGGCCGATACCAGAGCGGGCCCCACGCGCCGTGAGGATAGCAATATCGCGCAAACTAAGATTGAGGCCATACAGTCGGCTAATGGCAGTACCTACCGCCAGAGACATCTGGGTCCCGGACCCCAGCCCGGCATGTTCGGGAATGGCTTCAGAAAGCACGATGCGCACACCGGCCTGCAGATTGAGGGCATCGGCGATACGCTGTGCGGTTTTCAATGCCCGCTTGGCACCGGGCCCCTCTGCCATGATAGTGGCAGCTGGATAAGCCGTCAGCGCTGTGCATGGCTTATCCAGCGAGACGCCCAGACTGCCAAAGCGACGACCCAGGTCCCCATTCAGATCAAAAAAACCCATGTGCAATCTGGCAGAGGTTTTTACATGCACACTGGCAAGGCCAGAGGGCGTGTTGACTGAGGGATGGGTGTAACCGCTAGACATCGTTGATCGCTTGTTGGGGGCTGCAAAAGCGGCTTATTGTAGCCCAGCATGGCCGTTTTTTATATCCCGAAAAAGACAATCTCTACCACCCTGCGAGACCACATGATGGTGTAGATGAGAATTAATCCCGATCAGGCAGCCAAAGCACGCGCAATCCCATGCAAACTCAATCTTGACGCTGGCTTTTGTTAAGCTGCATAATCCTTGCAGTTAAGCAGGGTCAAGGCCGCTTAAGGCCGTGATTCAGCCGAGATTCAATAGATGCGCAGCCGTTACTCCCGAGCGCACACTAAAAAATAACAGGGAAATCATCATTAGGGCACTCCGGTACCCGCTTACACGATAAGGTTTCGCATGGAGCATCTCTCTCAAGCAATCGATCTATCCAGCCCCGGTACCATTGAAGCCGTCACCTGTCCCGCCTGCGGCCTGCTCTGCGACGATCTCAGCGTGGAACGACATGCAGATGGTGCACTGAAAGTCATCAAAAACCCATGTGCCAAGGGCGTCAAGTTCTTCCAGTACACCCCAAAAACAACCCAGCCCCGCATTGCTGGCAAGCCGAGCGACCTGCAAGCTGCCATTGCCAAAGCTACCGAAATCCTGGGCGGAGCCAAGCATCCACTGCTGAGCGGTCTGGGCACAGACATTCAGGGCATGCGTGCCGTGATGAATCTGGCCGAGAAATCAGGCGCGACCATAGACCATATGAATGGCAAAAGCTCGATGCGCAATCTGCTGGTGATGCAGAACTCGGGCTGGCAGATCACCACGCTGACCGAAGTGAAAAACCGGGTAGACCTGCTGCTCGTAGTCGGCACCGATATCGTCAGCTATTTCTCGCGCTTTTTTGAACGCAACATCTGGAATCCGGAAACCATGTTTGGCCAGGACACCTCCAGCCGCGAAGTGGTTTATCTCGGTGGTCGCGACCTCGATACCAGCCATGGCGTATCGCCCAAAGGCATACAGCCCACGGTACTGCCCTGTGATGTAGCGCAATTGCCCGAAGTATTGGGCGTGCTGCGTGCCATTCTGCTGGGCAAAAAAGTCATCGCCACCGAAGTGGCTGGCATACAGGTAGCCGACCTTGCCAAGCTGGCCGAACGCTTGCAGGCCGCCAAGTACAGCGTGGTCGCCTGGACCGCCAGCGCCCTCGACTTCCCGCATGCCGAACTGGCTATCCAGAACATCGTCGGCATAGTCGACAAACTGAATGCCACGACCCGCTCTTCCGGTCTGCCACTGAGTGGCAGCGAAGGGGATGTCGGCGCATACAACACCAGCTCCTGGATCAGCGGCTACCCATTCCGCATGTCCTACCGCAATGATTACCCGGATTACGAACCGCATCACTATGCTACTGACCGCCTGCTGGCAGAAGGTCAGGTAGATGCCATGGTATGGATCAGCAGCTTCAACCCGGCACGCCTGCCACCTGCAAGCAAGATTCCCAATATCGTGATCGGCCATCCCAATCTGGAGCTTGAAACCGAGCCGGATGTCTTTATTCCGGTCGCGGTACCCGGCATTGAAACCAAAGGCATTCAATTCCGCAGCGACAGCTCGGTGGCACTGCCACTCAAACAATTGCGTGCGACCGACTTGCCCACCCTGGGCGACGTTCTCTCCGCTATCGAAGCCGGCCTCTAGGCCGCATCTGACTTAAGGAATACGCTATGTTGATTAAACTTACCGGAGGCACGGTCTACGACCCCGCACATCAGATTGATGGCAAGGTCATGGACATTTATGTGCGTGACGGCCGCATTGTGGAACGCCCAAGAGATGGCGAACCCGTGAGTCAGGAATACGATTTGCGCGGCAAGGTGGTCATGGCAGGCGCCATTGACATGCATACGCACATCGGCGGCGGCAAGGTGAATATCGCCCGCACCATGTTGCCCGAAGATCACCGTATTGACCCCACCGTGCATACCGAATTCTGCCGTTCAGGCTGTGGCCATGCGGCACCTTCCACCCTGACCACCGGCTATCGTTATGCCGAAATGGGCTACACCGCCGGTTTCGAGCCTGCCCTGTTGCCCGTCAATGCACGTCAGTCCCACCTTGAAATGTGCGATACGCCCATCATCGACAAGGGCGGCTACGCCATGATAGGCAGCGATGACTTCTTCCTGCGCATGCTGGCGGCCAAACAGGATCAGAATGCCATCAACGATTACGTGGCCTGGATCATGCACGCCAGCCAGGCGATTGGCATCAAGGTTGTGAATCCAGGCGGCATCAGCGCCTTCAAGTTCAATCAGCGTGCGCTGGATCTGGATGAGCAACATGCCCACTATCAGATCTCCCCGCGTGAAGTGCTCAAGGCCCTGAGCCGCGCCGTGCATGAGCTGGGCGTGCCTCACCCACTGCATGTGCATGGCAACAACCTGGGCGTACCTGGCAACGTCGAAACCACGCTCAAGACCATGGGCGCAGTAGAAGGCTTCCCGGTGCACCTTACGCACATCCAGTTCCACAGCTACGGCACCGAAGGCGATCGCAAGTTTTCGTCCGGCGCGGCCGCGATTGCTGAAGCACTGAACAAGCACAAGAATGTCTCTGCTGACGTCGGCCAGATTCTGTTTGGTCAGACCGTCACCGCCTCTGGCGACAATATGCGCCAGTTTGCCAATGCCAGCCATGCCAGCCCCAAGAAGTCGGTGATCATGGATATCGAGTGCGATGCTGGCTGCGGTGTGGTGCCATTCAAATACAAGGATCAAAACTTCGTGAATGCCCTGCAATGGGCAATCGGCCTGGAAATCTTCCTGCTGACCGAAGATCCATGGCGCATTTTCCTGACGACCGACCACCCGAATGGCGCGCCGTTTACCAGCTATCCACATCTGATCAAGCTGCTGATGGACAAGAGCTTCCGCAACGACATGTTCACCAAGCTGAACCTGGATGCGCAAGCCATGAGCACCCTGAACAGCATTGAGCGCGAATACAGCCTGTATGAAATCGCCATCATGACCCGTGCCGGCGCTGCGCGCCTGGTCGGCCTGCATGATCGCGGCCATCTGGGCGTGGGTGCCGGTGCCGACATTACCGTCTACACCGACAATCCCGACCGCGAAGCCATGTTTGCCAAGCCAGACTATGTATTCAAGGATGGCGAACTGGTGGTGCGCAATGGTGAAGTGGTCAAGGTCACCTGGGGCAGCACGCACACAGTGAAGCCGGAATTTGATCGTGCCGGTATCGAAAAAGACCTGAAAAAGTATTTCGACACTTACCACACCATGAATATGGAACACTTCAAAGTGTCGGCCGATGAAATCAGTGAAGGCGGCCATAGCCGCGTCATCGTTCAGGAATGCAAGGGCAGACGGGAGAAAACTGCATGATTATCAATGGAGTATCGATAGACGATACCTTCGCCGAAGCCTTCGGCATGCGCGGCACTCGCGTCATCATTACCGCCCAGAATCTGAAATGGGCATATAACGCTGCGCAAGCCATGACCGGTTTTGCCACCTCGGTGATTGCCTGTGGCGTGGAAGCCGGCATTGAGCGCGAGCTGACACCGGAAGAAACGCCGGATGGCCGCCCAGGCGTCTCCGTCCTGATGTTTGCCATGGGGAGCGCCGTGCTGATGAAGCAACTGGAAACCCGCATGGGGCAATGTGTACTGACCTGCCCCACGGCGGCGGCATTCTCCGGCCTGGAAGGCGGCGACCGCATCAACCTCGGCAAAAACCTGCGCTTCTTTGGCGATGGCTTCCAGACCTCCAAGGTCTTTGGCGGCAAACGCTACTGGCGCGTGCCAGTAATGGATGGTGAATTCATGACCGAAGAAACCACCGGCATGGTACGTGCCGTGGGCGGTGGCAACTTCCTGATTCTGGCCGAATCGCAACCTCAGGCCCTCGCCGCCTGTGAAGCGGCGATTGAAGCCATGAAAAAAATCCCGAATGTGATCATGCCTTTCCCTGGTGGCGTGGTGCGCTCAGGCTCCAAGGTCGGCTCCAAGTACAAGACGCTGATTGCCTCCACCAACGACGCTTTCTGCCCGACGCTGAAAGGTATTACCAAGACCGAGCTTTCACCGGAAATCGAGTCGGTGATGGAAATCGTGATTGACGGCCTGACCGCCGACGACATCAACAAGGCTATGAAGGTAGGGATCGCCGCGGCCTGTGAGCTGGGTGCCGCTAATGGCATCAAACGCATTTCTGCCGGTAATTACGGTGGCAAGCTGGGGCCATTCCTCTTCAAACTACGCGAAATCATGAGCGGAGACTACGCATGAGCGCTCTTACCTTTACCCTGAAAACAGCCCCGCAGCAACGCGTCGACCTGAGCGCGCTGACGCCAGATGCGCTGGCTGATAAATCGCTGGCAGACATCGCCGCGATCGAACTGCCCAGCGGCCATGACAAACCGCGTGTTGACGCCCTGTTTGATATTTCCGGTGACGATGCCACCGATATCGTCATTAAAAATGCCACCGACCGCCTGGATTACATCGGGCATGGCATGCGTAGCGGTCGCATTACCGTACACGGCAATGTCGGCTCCTATCTGGCGTTCAAGCTGCGCAAGGGCGAGATCGTCTTGCATGGCAATGCGGGCGACTTTGCTGCCAGCGGCATGGCGGGTGGTTTGTTGCATGTGCATGGCAATGTCGGCGACTTCCTGGCCTCGGCCATTATCGGCGAGCGCCGTGGCATGAAAGGCGGCACCGTCATCATTACTGGAAATGCGGGTGAGCGCGCAGGTGACCAGATGCGCCGCGGCCTGGTGCTGATCGAAGGCAATGTCGGCAGCTACTGCGCCTCGCGCATGATCGCGGGTACCATCGGCGTCATGGGCACCACTGGCGAGTATCTGGCTTATGGCATGCGTCGCGGCACGGTGCTGCTCAACAATGCGCCCAAGCTGCATGCCACGATTCAGGATTGCGGTTCGCATACCCTGCCCTTCCTGAGCCTGATGTTCAAGTCCTTCCGCGATCTGCCCACCAAGTTCGCCGCCGTGAATCGCAACCGTGTGCAACGTTACGCGGGCGATATTGCCAATGACGGCAAAGGTGAGATCCTCGTCTTCAAATAACACTGACAGACCCTAAAACCCGACACAGCTTGCTGATGTCGGGTTTTTTATTGCCGGCACCCGCTTTTAATTTATCCACTCCGGCAGAACTTCGCTCAAGCTCATCTGCCCAATACATATCCATAACCCGAGAAAGAACAACACCATGAAGTCTCCCCTGATTACCTCCTCCCTATTGCTGGCATTAACGATGTCCGGCTGTGCCAACATGACCGAAACCCAGAAAGGCACAGCAAAAGGCGCAGGCATAGGAGCCGGAGTCGGGGCGGTGGTGGGTGCACTGGCAGGCGGTAGCAAAGGAGCTGCCATTGGTGCGGCCGTAGGCGCAGGTGCAGGTGCGATTGGCGGCAATGTATGGTCACGCCGCATGGAAGAGCAGAAACAACAGATGGAGCAAGCCACAGCTGGGACGGGCGTACAAGTGAGCCAGACCGCCGATAATCGCCTGAAGCTGGATATCCCAAGCGATATTTCATTTGATAGCGGCAAGTCGGATATCAAGCCCAACTTCCGTCCAGTGCTGGATAGTTTTGCCCAGAGCCTGGTCGCCAACCCTGCCACCAAAGTGACGATTGTCGGCCATACCGATAATACAGGCACGGATGCGGTGAATAACCCTCTGTCCCTCAACCGCGCTAACCATGCACGCGATTACCTGGTGACGCGTGGCGTGGCCTCCAGCCGCTTTACCACAGAAGGCCGTGGTTCACATGAGCCGCTGGTAGAAAACAACAGTGATGCCAATCGCGCCAAGAATCGTCGTGTAGAAATTTTTGTTGCCGAGCCGCAAGCCGCCGCAGCGACCCCACAATAACTCAGCAATCCCGCATTGCCAGGCGGTCAACACCCTTGGCAATGTCTTGTCGCAGCATAATCAGGGCGTGCCGTAACGCCCGATCAGCCACTCCTCTTCCGACAATGGCAGCGAAATCTCAAGCTGCACATATTCACCAAACTGTTTGTCCCGCACCTCGCCATGCCGTTGCTGCAACTCCCGTACAAACTGATCCAGCTTGTTGTAACTGAGCTGCAGGCGATACTGCCGCATTTCGACATAGGGCCCGGTACGGGCGGCTTCCAGCGCCATCTTGGCGGTGCCACCATAAGCACGGGCCAGGCCGCCAGTCCCCAGATTGATACCGCCGTAATACCGAATCACGCCCACGCATACATTGATGAGATCGCGCCCTTCGAGAAACTGCAAAATGGGCTTGCCCGCTGTGCCCGAAGGCTCACCGGCATCGCTGAAGCGCTGGACAATACCTTGCTCGGTTTTCAAGCGAAAGGCATACGCCAGATGGGAGGCGCCCTGATGCTGCGATGCCAGTTTGCGCAACGCAGCCGCAACGGCGCGCTCGTTTTCGCAATAATCGACTGCCGCAATGAAGCGCGATTTATTAATGGTCTGCTCGGCGTGGGCCGATGTTAAAATTCTTTGCAAATCAAAATGCCTGATCTAAAAATGAAGTGGCAGTGGCTGCCTGCGGGCGAATTATCGCACTCTGCGGCGGTCATAACAAAACCAAATGGGAAGAAACCGTATTGATGAAAAATGCCGCATGCTTATTCAGCCTGGCTCTGCTGGCGATAGCGACGCCAGCCATGGCGCAGGTTTATAAATGCGAAACCAGTCAGGGCGTGGTGTATTCGGATACCCCCTGCGCTTCCAAAGCCGGGCAAACCAAGCTGGATATTCAGGCTGACCCGGCGCCTGCGCAAGAAGGTGCTGCCAGTACCGACAAGAATCGCTATGTTCAGCAACTGGACGATGCGGTAAAGGCAGCGTTGGCGGCTAACGATATCGCCAAGGCCGAACGTCTGGCGATTACGGCAGAGCAACGTGAACTGATCCGGCAAGCCAAATTGCGCAACACCGATAGCGGCAAGGCCCAAGTGGCTGACAAAAGCACATCCAGCGAATGTATCGCCGCACGCAAAAGCCTGCAGGCGGCGTATGAAGCAAGCGATAGCGCGGCAGGAGACCCCGAAGTGCTGGATAAACAGATCAGCGCGGTACAAGCCGCATGCGGCAGTTCAGATGTCGACCCTACTTATACGCAACGCACACGCAATTTATACAGACCGGGCTTCGGCTTCCCCTACACGCAGGGGAATACGCAACCTGGAGGCGCAACTGTCAGCCCTATGGGCGGCCGCGCAAACTAAGCCAACCAGCCCGGTTGCATGTGGCTTATTTGCGTTTATTGCCCAGCAATGAGCCTAGCACCCCGCGGATGATCTGACGGCCCAGCTCGGCACCTATGGTGCGGGCAGCGGTTTTGGTCACGGTTTCCAGAATACCGTCAGGCTGCCGCCCGGATGGTTTCTTGCCAGACGCTGGCGCATCTCCACCGAACAAAGTGCCCCAGTCAAAACCACCACTATCCGCCTCCTTGGGTGTTTCTTCAGAGGCTGCGGCCCTGCCCTTCAAGACTTCATATGCGGATAGCCGGTCCACGCTTTTTTCGTAGTGTCCATACAAGACCGAGGCCTTGATAATGGCTTCGCGCTCGGCATCGGTAGCAGGCCCAATCCGACTGCCGGGCGGGCAAATAAAAGCGCGCTCCACGGGCGCCGGGCTGCCCTTTTCATCCAGCAGGGAAACCAGAGCCTCGCCCACACCCAGCTCGGTAATCACGCGGGAAACATCCACGCCGGGGTTGGCGCGGAATGTTTCAGCGGCGGCCTTGACCGCTTTTTGATCGCGCGGTGTAAAGGCGCGCAGAGCATGCTGCACACGGTTACCCAGTTGCCCCAGCACCACATCCGGGATGTCCAGCGGGTTCTGGCTCACAAAATATACGCCCACGCCCTTGGAGCGTATCAGTCGCACGACCTGCTCAATCTTGTACATCAGCGCACTGGGCGCTTCATTGAATAGCAAATGTGCTTCATCAAAGAAAAACACCAGCTTGGGCTTATCCAGGTCGCCCACTTCCGGCAGCTTTTCAAACAGCTCGGACAGCAGCCACAGCAGCAAGGTGGCATAAACACGCGGCGAGTTGTACAGCGTGTCGGCAGCCAGAATATTGATGACTCCGCGCCCTTGGGCATCGGTCTGCATGAAATCATCGAGATTAAGCGCAGGCTCCCCGAACAGCTGATCTGCGCCTTCGTGCTCAAGTTGCAGTAGCGCACGCTGAATGGCACCCACACTGGCGGTGGAGATATTGCCATATTGCGCGGTGTATTCAGCGGCATGCTCCGAGGTGTGCTGGATCATGGCACGCAGGTCTTTCAGATCCAGCAACAGCCAGCCTTGGTCGTCGGCAATCTTGAAGATGGCAGTCAATACGCCACTTTGCACCTCATTGAGGTTCATCATGCGCGACAGCAGCAAAGGCCCCATCTCGGCCACGGTGGTACGTATCGGGTGGCCCTTGGTGCCAAATACATCCCAGAAGGTTACCGGACATGCCGCAAGGGCAAAGTTCTCCAGGCCAAGCTGCTCAACACGCGCCTGCACTTTCGGGTTATTCCCACCGGCATAGGCCATGCCCGAGAGGTCACCCTTCACATCCGCCATGAATACGGGGACACCCAGCCGCGAAAAGCCTTCCGCCAGGCTCTGTAAGGTCACAGTTTTACCTGTCCCTGTGGCTCCGGCAATCAAGCCATGGCGGTTTGCCATGCGCGGCAGCAGGTAAATAAACTCTTCGCTTTTCGCTATCAGCATCGATGTGCTCATGAATTCCTCGTTCAAATATCACCCTTGCGGGCTTTATCAATGATTTTTATCAGGGTGGCTTCCAGTTCGCGTGCGGCATGTTGGGCACGCGGGGTCGGATTCTTGATGTTTTTCAAATCGAAGGTCGGCCGGTCCAGGCCCAGAAACAGCTTTCCGGCTTTTTCATACAGGGCAATACGGCAAGGGGCGAATACAACAAACTCGGGATGATCCAGCATGATCTCGGCGCCCAGGCCAAGATTGCAGAATGCACGCACTTCCAGCACCCCATGCGGATCCTGACCGCGTTTCTTCATGTGCTCACCAATGGGAAAATTGGCGGGATTCACAAAGTTCTCGCCTTCCGACACCACCTTGAGGCTGGTCACCACATCGTCATAGCTGACGCCGGGCTCAACGGGGACTTCATAAATCGCATTATCGGGGTCCACAGGCGGCATGGCGCTGGCAGCGTTTGCCAGCGCGTTACTCCATAGCAATCCCAACAGCGCAGCCTGCAGAATCAGGCGCAGACCATTCATGACACTAAGCCGCAGGATTGGCAGACTGAATGGCTGCATTGACGGTTTTTTTGTCCAGATGTGGCGCCAGCAATTGGATAAAGCCATAAATATAGCCTCGCAGGAAAGTATCGCGTCTAAAGCCAAGGTAGGTAGTGCTGACAGGGAATAAATGGCTGGCATCCAGCATCGCCAGCCCACTATCGCGGTCCTTGTCGTACGCCATGCTCGCCATCAGGCCTATGCCCATGCCCAGCCCCACATAGGTTTTGATCACGTCGGCATCAATCGCGGTGAGCACGACATTCGGTGTCAGGTTTTCTTTCTCGAAGACATGGCTGACCACCGAGCCGCCGGTCACACCAAAATCGTAGGTGATCAGGGGATACTGGGCGATTTTCTTGAGGGTAAGCGGGGTATCCGTTAGCAGAGGATGTCCATGAGGGACGACAACGCAACGGTTCCAGTCGTAGCAAGGCAGGGCTACCAGTTTTTCTTCCTTGCTGATTGCTTCGGTGGCAATCCCGATATCCGCCTCGCCACTGGCTACCTGCTCGGCCACCTGGGAGGGATTGCCCTGATGAATGGTGAGTTTCACGTCGGGATATTGCTCGGTAAAGGCTTTTACCGCTACCGGCAGACGATAGCGCGCCTGCGTGTGCGTCGTGGCAATCACCAGCGTACCGGCCTGCTTCTGGGTGAAGTCCTCGCCTACGCGCTTGATATTGTTCATCTCGCGCATGACGCGGTCGGCCAAGTCCAGTATAATCTTGCCCGGTTCAGTCACGCCGACCAAGCGCTTGCCATTACGCAGAAATATCTGCAGTTGGAGCTCTTCTTCCAGCAGTTGAATTTGCTTGCTGACACCTGGCTGTGAAGTGTGCAAGGTTTCTGCCGCCTGGGATATGTTCATCCCCTGCTTGGCAACCTCATGTACATAGCGCAATTGATGAAGCTTCATGACGTATCCTGCTCCAACCTTATAACCAAATCAGATATTCATAGAATAACATATTATGAATACCGCTAGATTTACTGATAAAATAAAAAGCTTTTTCAGAAAAAATGCTTTTTGAAAAACCCTATACAAAATAACGAATTGACTCTATGGATTTTGGTTACATTGCCTCAGGATTTGCCGTAGGTTTGCTGGTAGGTATTACTGGCGTAGGTGGCGGCTCCCTGATGACACCACTGCTGGTTTTTTTGTTTGGCTTTAAACCTGCAGTCGCCGTGGGTACGGATTTGTTATTTGCAGCGATCACCAAAACCGGTGGTGTATGGGTGCATCATGGCACACATAAATCAGTCGACTGGAAAGTGGTGAGCTGGCTATCCATGGGCAGCCTGCCATTTGCGGTAGGCACCATTTATGTGATCAAGCATCTAATGTCGATAGGCAAGGAAACCAGCGGGCTTATCACCTATTCGCTGGGTATTGCGTTGATCCTTACCGCCTGTGCGCTGCTGATCAGAAGCGTATTGATGCGCCAGCATACGCGCGAGATTGAAGATGTCGTCGTGAGCACTGGCCGTTTCAAGGAAATGCAGATTCCGGCGACCATCCTGACGGGCGCCATTCTGGGGGTGCTGGTGACACTGTCATCGGTAGGCGCTGGCGCCTTGGGCACCATCGCCATCTTGTTCCTGTTCCCCAAGATGAGCACGCTCAAGGTCGTGGGAACCGACCTGGCACATGCCATTCCGCTGACTGCCGTTGCCGGCATCGGCCATTGGTCGCTGGGCCATGTAGATTTCACCCTGCTGGGCAGCCTGTTGATTGGCTCGCTGCCGGGTATCTGGATAGGCAGCCACATTAGCGCGCGTATCCCGGAAAAAGTATTACGCCCAGTATTGGCAACGCTGTTGCTGATTATCGGTTTAAAATTTGTTTTAGCATAAAGGCAAGCCGTATCCATGTATAAATACGACGAAATTGACCAAGCCATCGTAGACGAACGTGTTGCGCAGTATCGCGACCAGACGCGCCGCTACTTAGCCGGTGAACTCACTGATGAAGAGTTTCGTCCGCTACGCCTGCAGAATGGCCTCTACATTCAGCGCCACGCACCCATGCTGCGTATTGCCGTGCCTTACGGCATGCTTTCCTCACGCCAACTGCACAAGCTGGCCGATATCGCAGCGCGCTACGACCGTGGCTATGGCCACTTCAGCACCCGCCAGAACCTGCAACTGAACTGGCCCAAGCTGGAAGACGTGCCGGACATCCTGGCCGAACTGGCGACCGTACAGATGCATGCGATTCAAACCTCCGGCAATTGCATCCGCAATATCACCACCGATCAGTTCGCTGGCATTGCCCCCGATGAAATCATCGATCCACGTGCCGTGGCGGAAATCATGCGCCAATGGAGCACGTTCCACCCCGAATTCGCCCTCTTGCCACGCAAGTTCAAGATTGCAGTATCCGGCACCAAGCAGGATCGCGCGATCGTGCAGGCGCACGATATCGGCCTCGAGTTCTATCGCGACAGCGAAAACAAGATGGCGATCAAGGTTTGGGTCGGTGGCGGCCTGGGCCGTACCCCTATTCTGGGTTCGGTGATCCGTGAGCATCTGGAATGGCAACATGTGTTGACCTATTGCGAAGCCATCATCCGCGTCTACAACCTGCATGGCCGTCGCGATAACGCCTACAAGGCGCGCATCAAGATTCTGGTGAAGGCACTGGGCATTGATGAGTTCCGCAAGCAGGTAGAGGCCGAATGGGCCTACCTGAAAGACAGCCCCAACACCATTACCGAAGCCGAATTGCAGCGTGTGGCACAGTATTTCACCAAGATGCCATACGACACACTGCCTGCGCATGATGCTTCCTTTGATAGCGCAATTGCCAGCAACCCGGCTTTTGCTGCCTGGGTTAAGCGCAGCGTGCACGGACATCAGCAAGCAGGCTACCGTGCGGTAACCCTTTCGCTGAAACCGCATGGCCGCGCGCCAGGCGATGCCACGTCCGAGCAGATGCATGTGGTCGCCGATCTGGCAGAGAAATACAGTTTTGGTGAATTGCGTGTATCGCATGAGCAAAACCTGATTCTGGCCGACGTCAAGCTGTCCGACTTGTTCAGCATCTGGGAGCAAGCCCGCGCTGCTGGCCTTGCCACGCCTAACATCGGCCTGCTGACCGATATCATTTGCTGCCCAGGCGGCGATTTTTGCTCGCTGGCCAATGCCAAGAGCATTCCGATTGCAGAAGCCATTCAGCAGCAGTTTGATAATCTGGATTATCTGCATGATATCGGCGATATCGAGCTCAATATCTCGGGATGCATGAACGCATGCGGTCACCACCATATCGGCCACATCGGCATTCTGGGCGTAGATAAGGATGGCTCCGAATGGTATCAGGTCACCATTGGTGGCAAACAGGGCAATGACGCCAGCATTGGCACCGTCATTGGGCCATCGTTTGCAGCCGAAGAGATGCCTGGCGTCGTACAGCGCCTGATTGATGTCTATCTGCAAGAGCGTACAGAAGAAGAACGCTTTATCGATACCGTGCGCCGTATCGGCGTGGCCCCGTTCAAAGCCCATGTTTATGCCAAGAAGGAGGCCGCTCATGTCTAATCTCATCCTCGGCACCTCCATCGTTGAAGACGAATGGAATCTGGTCAAACTGCCCGTGCTGGGCGAAGAAACCGTGCGCAAGCAGGCAGGCAAAGTGGTGCTGTTCAAGCTGACTGGCGAAAAAACCTACAGCGAAGAGCAGATTGCCGCTACCGTCATCCCTGCCACCGGCAAGATACTGGTTCCGCTCTCCTTGTGGATCGCCCGCCGTGGCGAGCTGGAATCACGCCTGGCCGCAGGTGAGCTGGCCATCTGGCTGGATACGCACGAAGTGCTGGCAGACCTGGTCAGCGCATTTGACGATATCAACCAGTTGCCGCTGATTGCCGTGCATGTCGAGCGCTTTGCCGATGGCCGCATTTTCTCCATTGGCAACCTGCTGCGCACCCGTCATGGCTACAAAAACACCCTGCGCGCATTTGGCGATGTGCTGCGCGACCAGCTGTTCTTCCTCAAGCGTTGTGGTTTTGACAGCTACCTGATTCGCGCTGACCGTTCGGCAGAAGATGCCCTGGCCAGCCTGAAAGACTTCAGCCAGCCTTACCAGGGTGCCGTGGACGACAAGCAGCCGGTATGGCGTCGCCTTAGTCGGCAACCGGCTTCGCAACAATGAGCGGCGGTGAGTTTTCCGTGCTGCGCGTCGCGGCCAGCAACCCAGCCACTCGCCCGGCATTGACCGACGAGCTGACTGCCACGGTAGCCGCCAAGCGTGCCGCACTGCTTGGCCAACTGCAGGAGATCGTGGCCGAGTTTGGTGACCAGCACGAAGTCACCTTTGCCAACAGCATGGGCGCCGAAGACATGGTGTTGACCGACATCATTCTGCGCGAGCATTTGCCTATCGAGATTTTCTCGCTGGATACCGGCCGCCTGCCGGTTGAAACCTATGACCTGATTGCCGAAGTGGAAAGCACTTACGCCACCCGGCTCAGGATACTGTTTCCGCGTTTTGAAACCGTAGAGCGTTACGTGCAAACCAATGGCATGAATGCCTTTTACGAATCCATCGAGCTGCGCAAAGCCTGCTGCCATATGCGCAAAGTGGAGCCGCTGGGCCGCGCGCTGCAAGGCAAAAAAGCATGGATCACCGGCATGCGTGCGCAGCAATCCGCCACCCGCACCGATCTGCCACTGCGTGAATTTGATGCTGGCAACAAGCTGGAAAAATTCAACCCGCTGACCGACTGGACTGAAAAAGAAGTGTGGGCCTATATCCGCCTGCATGAGGTGCCTTACAACAAGCTGCATGACCAGTTTTATCCCAGCATCGGTTGCGCACCCTGCACGCGCTCGGTTGCCCTGGGTGAAGATGTCCGCGCTGGCCGCTGGTGGTGGGAAGACCCGACCTCCAAGGAATGCGGCCTGCACGTCAAGAAATAATTCTTACTGAAACTACTATGTCAAACTTGAACAAGAAAACCCTGAGTCATCTGGACTGGCTGGAATCCGAAGCCATTCATATCCTGCGCGAAGTTGCCGGGCAATGCTCCAACCCGGTGCTGTTGTTCTCCGGCGGCAAGGATTCGCTGTGCATTTTGCGCCTGGCCGAAAAAGCCTTCCGCCCAGGTCGCTTCCCCTTCCCGCTCATGCATATTGATACTGGCCACAATTACCCGGAAGTCATCAATTTCCGTGACCAGCGCGCTGCCGAACTGGGCGAACGCCTGATCGTGCGCTCGGTGGAAGACTCCATGAAGCGCGGCACCGTGGTGCTGAAATCGGAAGATGAATCCCGCAACAAGCATCAATCGGTGACGCTGCTGGAAGCCATTGAAGAGTTCGGGTTTGATTGCTGCATCGGCGGCGCCCGTCGCGACGAGGAAAAAGCGCGTGCCAAGGAGCGCATCATGAGTTTCCGTGATGAGTTCGGCCAATGGGACCCCAAGAACCAGCGTCCCGAATTGTGGAATCTGTATAACGCCCGCAGTCACAAGGGTGAAAACATCCGTGCCTTCCCCATTTCAAACTGGACCGAAATGGATGTCTGGCAATACATCGAACGCGAGCAACTGCAGCTGCCCAGCATCTACTTTGCGCATCAGCGTGACGTGGTCATGCGCAATGGCTCCATTTTCCCGGTCAATGTGCCATTGACCACAGGCGAAGTCATCAACCAGCCCAAGGCTGGCGAAGAAGTGATCAACATGCAGGTGCGTTTCAGAACCGTGGGCGACATTACCTGCACGGCCCCCGTGATCAGTGATGCTGACGACGTTTCCAAGATTGTGCTGGAAACCGCCACCACCACGATCACCGAGCGCGGCGCCACCCGCCTGGATGACCAGACATCGGATGCCTCGATGGAGCAACGCAAAAAGGAAGGTTACTTCTAGGCTGGCGGCAATAGCCTGCGCTATTCCCAAGAGACTGCCCCGATATGGGCTGGTTAGCGGATCACTGAATTAATGACGGTAGACATCATGACAACACCACAACATAACGACTCCTTGCTGCGCTTCATGACATGCGGCAGTGTAGATGACGGCAAAAGCACCCTGATTGGTCGCCTGCTGTTCGACACCAAAACCATTCTGGCCGACACGCTGACCCAGATGGAAAAAACCTCGAAGAAACGCGGCATGGGCGCGGTTGACCTTTCGCTGCTGACCGACGGCCTGCAAGCTGAGCGCGAGCAAGGCATTACCATTGACGTGGCCTACCGCTACTTCAGCACCGGCACCCGCAAATACATCATCGCCGATGCCCCCGGTCACGAGCAATACACGCGCAATATGGTGACTGCCGCTTCTACGGCCAATCTTGCCATCATCCTGATCGATGCCCGCAAAGGCGTGCTGACGCAAACCCGTCGCCACTCCTACCTGGCGCATCTGGTGGGTATTCCGCACATCGTGGTCGCGGTGAACAAAATGGATCTGGTGGATTATGATCAGGCCGTGTTTGAGCGTATCCGCGCTGATTACCTGGCATTTGCCGAGCAGATCGGCCTGCAACGCGCTGGCCACGACATCACCTTCATCCCGCTTTCTGCACTCAACGGCGACATGATTGTGGACCGCGGCGAAGGCCTGGACTGGTATACCGGCCCAACACTGATCGACTTGCTTGAATCCGTGCCTGCTGCGCATTCGGAACAATCAGAAGATTTCCGCTTCCCTGTGCAGTTTGTCTGCCGCCCACATGCTTCTGATGATCCGGAACTGCATGACTTCCGCGGCTTCATGGGCAAGGTAGAATCCGGTGAAATTGCCGTCGGTGATGCCGTCACCGCCCTGCCTTCCGGTCAGACTTCTACAGTAAAAGCGATTCAGCTGGGTGTAGAGCAGCTGCCAACCGCCATTACCGAGCAATCCGTGACCCTGCTGCTGGAAGATGAAATTGATATCTCCCGCGGTGACATGATCGTAAAAACTGGCGCAGCACCTGAGCCGGTCAAGCAGATTGACGCCTTTGTCTGCTGGCTGTCGGAAACCCCGCTCTCAGCTGCCCGCACCTATATCATTCGCCACACTACGCGCGAATCCAAAGCCAAGGTCGGCGAGATCGCCTACAAGGTGGATGTGAACACTCTGGAAGAGTTGCCAACCCAGGGGCTGGCCATGAACGATATCGCGCGCATCAGCTTCCGCCTGGCACAACCACTGATGGTGGATCCCTATAGCCGCAATCGCGCTACCGGGGCCTTTATCGTGATTGATGAGTCGACCAATAACACGGTCGGCGCTGGCATGATCACCGGCTAGCTTATCGATTCACTGGAATTGCCTTATCAGCATTATCAATAAAAATAACGTTTTATATCGACTATAATGGCGTCTGTCTAAAAGCGCCGGGATTTTGAGAGGATTGTTTGAATGGCTTATGTTGTCACTGAAAATTGTATTCAATGCAAATACACCGACTGCGTGGATGTTTGCCCGGTCGATTGCTTTGTAGAAGGCCCCAACTTTCTGGCAATCAACCCTGACGAATGCATTGATTGCACCCTGTGTGTTGCCGAATGTCCTGCTGAAGCGATTTACGCAGAAGATGATGTACCTGCTGACCAGCAGGAATTCATTGCCCTGAATGCACGCCTGTCCGCTATCTGGCCCACCATTACCGGTCGCAAGGATCCACTGCCTGACGCTGACAGCAATAACGGCAAAGCTGGCAAGCGCGATCTGCTGGTCGAATAGTTTTAGCCCGGATGTCCCAGGCCTTGCCCGTCATGGCCAAAAAAGCCAAGCCCCTGTTGGGGCTTTTGCTTTTGGCAGAAGACCTTGGGCAAGAGTCAGCGTGTCAGCGCTGCATAAGCCCCCACCGCATACCCGCTTGCGTATGACGCCCGCCACATCACAGATAGCGCCCACATGAGCCATCAAAACGCCCAAGAGGTACTGGAAAGTATCTTCGGCTACAACCAGTTCCGAGGCCCCCAGCAAGATGTCGTTGAACATCTGGCGCAAGGGGGCGATGCGCTGGTGTTGATGCCGACGGGTGGCGGCAAATCACTGTGTTATCAGATCCCGGCACTGTTGCGGCCTGGTCTGGCGATTGTCGTGTCACCGCTGATCGCGCTCATGCAGAATCAGGTCGAGGCATTGCAGCAACTTGGCGTGGAGGCAGCCTTCCTCAACTCCAGCCTGCAGGCGGATGAAGCCTATCAACTGCAGCAACGCATCCTTTCTGGTGACATCAAGATTCTGTACGTGGCGCCGGAACGCCTGATGCTGGGCAGCTTTCTGTCATTACTCGACGAAGTGCAGGCGCACATCGGCCTTGCGCTGTTTGCCATAGATGAAGCGCATTGCGTATCGCAATGGGGGCATGATTTCCGTCCTGAATACCGTCAGCTCACGATATTGCATGAGCGATTCCCCGATGTGCCACGGGTAGCCCTCACCGCCACGGCCGACGCCCCTACCCGCGCCGAAATCATCGAGCGGCTTAACCTCGAGCATGCCCGCCAGTTCATCTCCAGCTTTGACCGGCCGAATATTCGCTATCGCATCGTGCTGAAAAACAATGCGCGCCAGCAGCTAGAGCAATTCCTTGAAACCGAGCATCCCAACGACGCTGGCATTGTCTACTGCCTGTCGCGGCGCAAGGTGGATGAAACCGCCGCCTGGCTGCAAAGCCGCGGCTGGAATGCCCTGCCTTACCATGCTGGCCTTGATGCCGCGACGCGAGAAAAGCATCAACGCCAGTTCCTGCGCGAAGAAGGCATCATCATGGTGGCAACCATCGCCTTTGGCATGGGCATAGACAAACCCAATGTGCGCTTCGTGGCGCACCTGGACCTGCCAAAAAGCATGGAAAGCTATTATCAGGAAACCGGCCGCGCCGGTCGCGATGGCCTGCAAGCCAATGCCTGGATGGCCTATGGACTTGGCGATGTAGTCTCCATGCGGCAGATGCTGGACTCGGGCGATGCCCCTGAAGAGCGCAAGCGCGTCGAGCGGCAGAAGCTGGATGCCCTGCTCGGCTTTTGCGAAGCCACCGGCTGTCGCCACCAGAGCATATTGCGCTACTTTGGCGAAGCGCACCCTGGCGATTGCGCCCAGTGCGACAATTGCCTGACACCGCCGGATACCTGGAATGCCACCGAAGCTGCCCGCATGGCGCTTTCCTGCGTGTATCGCACCGGACAGCGCTTTGGCACGGGGCATCTGATTGATATCCTGATCGGCAAAGTAACGCCGCAAGTGGAGAAGTTCAACCATCAGCAAGTCAGCACCTTTGGCATAGGCAAGCAATACAGCGTGGCGCAATGGAGCAGCGTATTCCGGCAGCTGGCCGCCAGCGGTTTGCTTGAAGTCGATATCGCAGCCTATGGTGGCCTGCGCCTGACCGAGGCAGCACGGCCCGTATTGCGCGGTGAGTGCGAAGTATGGCAACGTCAGGACCCGACGCCCGCTGGCAACCGCATGAGCAAGGCCGAGCGCAGCTCACGCGCCAAAGAAGCCTTTGCAGGTGCGCAGGATAATCCCTTATGGCAAGCGCTGCGCGCCAAACGCATGGAGCTTGCCAAGGAGCAAGGCGTACCGCCTTATGTCATTTTCCATGACAGCACTTTGCTGGAAATCCTTAACCGCAAACCGCAGAGCCTGACCGAACTGGGCCAGATAGGCGGCGTGGGACAAGCCAAGCTGGCACGCTACGGCGATGATTTCCTGAAAGTGCTGGAAGACCACGCCTGAACATCTTTTCGCGCCTGCTCTCAAGTGCGATGCAAGCCGCTAATATCAAGCGGGATTAACAAACACTCAAGACGGAAGTTATTTGTCCTGACTGGCAGGCTTGATTGGCTGCCACACCAGGCTGGCGCGCGTAGCCAGAAACCCGAGCAAAAGATACCCCGCCATGCCCAAGGCCAATCCCGCAGGATGATGCCAGAGCAAGGGAATCAGCAAACCGGCAGAGACGGTTGCCAGCAACATCTGCATGAATGCCTGGCCAGACGAAGCGGTGCCGCGCAGTTTTGGCATGCGGTCCAGTGCGGCAATCGACAGGTTAGGCAACACCAGCGCTGAGCCTATGTTGTAGAGCACGATGGGGGCAATGTTCCATAAAGGCTGCGGCGGCAGCAACCAGCACACCAGCAGATTCAATATGGCGGCCATCGCCATCCAGCCATAGCCCAGACGAATGATGCGGTGCGCACTGTAGCGACCAGCGCTGTGGCGGGCCAGATATGAACCCAGCATCATGCCGCAAACCGTTGGGATGAACATCCAGCCAAACTGCTGCGGCCCCAGGCCAAGGTGCTCAACCAGAAATACCGGCGCCGCCAGCACATACACAAAAAACCCCGCAAAATTGGCGCCCACCGCGACAACCAGTTTCAGATATTCCCTGTCGCCAAAAACCTGGGCATAGCCCTGCCAAACTGCCCGCGCAGAGAGTGGCCGGCGCTTTTCGGGCGGCATGGTTTCCGGTAGCCAGCGTTGTACGCACAGCATGGCGAGCCCCGCATACAAAGCCAGAAACACAAAAATGGCCTGCCAATGTATCCCCAGCAGCCAGCCACCCATGATGGGCGCTATCGCAGGTGCCAGGCCAAACATCATCTGCAATTGCGCCATCACCCGCTGCGCCATCACGCCTTCAAACAGATCGCGCACCATGGCGCGCGCCACCACATTGCCTGCGCCTGCGGATAGTCCCTGTATCACCCGGAAGAACCACAGGGTCTCCACGTTAGTGGCAAACGCGCAGCCGATGGATGCCAGTGTAAAGATGCCCAGCCCGATGTAAATCGTCCGCAAGCGGCCAATCGCATCTGAAATCGCGCCATGCCAGAGTGTCATCAAGGCGTATGGCAACAGATAGGCCGTCAGACTTTGCTGGATGGCCAGATTGTCGGTATGAAAATCCTGCGCCAGCGTATGAAATGCCGGCAGGTAGGTATCAATGGTGAATGGCGCCAGCGCAGCCAGGCCAGCCAGCAGGAAAGACAGGGTAAGAGCGGAGGCTTTATGCATGTGGGTCATTATAGGAGGTGTATGGCATCAATGAGGCACAAAAAAATGGCGCACAAAAAAGCGCGTTGGGAGAGCAACGCGCTTTTCTGACTGACTATGCTGCCCCGGGCGATGATCAACCGATCATCGCCATGGTGTTATGGCAAGGCATGAAACTCCTTGACCAGTTCGGGGGCTTCGCCAGCGGCAATACGCCGCGAGTTTTTATCATTGCGGAAGACAATCGGCTGCGCCTGCAATTGCGGGTTCTTGGCATCCTCAATCGCCTTTTCAATCAGATGGTGATTGGGCGACAGCGTACATACCGGGTCAGCGCTCTCTGCATCGCCTGACAGCAGGAAAGCCTGACAACGACAGCCGCCCAGATCCTTCTCTTTTTCAGGGCAACTGCGGCATGGCTCTTTCATCCAGTCATCGCCACGGTATTTATTGAATGCCGGTGACTCTTTCCATGCCCATTCCAGGCCATGTTCGCGCACATTGGGGAATGCCATGCCCGGCAATACGCGTGCCGAATGGCAAGGCAGCACATCGCCATTGGCAGTCACGATCATGAATACTTCGCCCCAGCCGTTCATGCATTTCTTGGGGCGATCCGAGAAGTAATCAGGCACCACGAAGAAAATCTTCATCTTGTTGCCGACCTTCTGGCGGAACTCGTTGGTGATCATTTCGGCATGATCAATCTGTTCCTTGGTCGGCATCAGCTGGCTGCGGTTGATCAGCGACCAGCCGTAGTACTGCGTATTGGCCAGCTCGACATAATCCGCGCCCAGCGCTTCCGCCATCTCCAGAATCTCTTTGATGTGCCCGATGTTGTAGCGATGGATCACCACATTCAGCACCATAGGGTAGCCATGGCCCTTGATCATGGCCGCCACCTTTTTCTTCAGCTCAAAGGTTTTGGTATTGGTGATGAAGTTGTTGATCTCTTCGGTGATGTCATGCATGGAGAGCTGGATATGGTCCAGCCCGCCCTCTTTGAATTCCTGTATGCGTTTTTCCGTGAGGCCCACGCCTGAGGTGATCAGGTTGCTGTAATAGCCCAGCTGGCGCGCCTCGCGCACGATGTCTTCTATGTCATCGCGCAACAGCGGCTCTCCACCGGAGATACCCAGTTGCAGCGCCCCCATTTTGCGGGCATCGCGCAGCGCCTGTATCCACTGTTCGGTGGTCAGCTCATTCTGGGTATGCTTGTCGTAATCGGTCGGGTTATAGCAAAACGCGCAATGCAGCGGGCAGCGATAAGTGACTTCAGCCAGCAGCCACAGGGGCTGGGTATTGGTTTTGGAGGCGGCGACGCCGTTATTGCCTGTAGTAGTCATGATAACGCTCCTTGCAACCTTAGTTTTGCAACCTTAAGTTTTTAAACATTAGTTGCGTTTTTCCAGCCAGGCTTTTTCAAGCGCCAGCTGGAGCATGGCGAGAATGTCAGATTCAATATCCGGTGCATCCGGGAAAGCTTGCTGCAGTTCAGCAACAATATCACTCACCGTTTTATTACCATCCACCCGCTTGATCACCTCACCGGCCCCGCCGTTAAGCTTGATCATGCCTTCGGGGAACAACAGCACATAGCATTGCTGCGCCTCTTCCCACTGAAAGCGGTAGTGGCGGGCCAGACTGTAAATATCAGCGGGGTTGACGGAGGTAGTCACGATCTTCAACCTTAATATCGGTAGAGGCCAGCATGATGGCGTCAGCAATGACCCACAGCACGTCCAGCTTGAATTGGAGAATATCCAGCGCCTTTTCCTGCATTTCGCGCGTCTGGCTGAAGTAGTCCAGCGTCACAGCCAGGCCCTGCTCCACATCGCGGCGGGCTTCGGTCAGACGCTTCTTGAAATAGATCAGGCCTTCTTCTTTAACCCAGGGATACATGCTGGGCCAGGAACTGATGCGCTGCTGGTGAATGTGTGGCGCAAACAGCTCGGTCAGCGATGAACACACCGACTCCTGCCATGGGCGCTGACGGGCAAAGTTGATATAGGCATCCACGGCAAAGCGCACGCCAGGGCTCACCAGGCGCAGGGAAGTCACATCCTCGCGCGTCAGGCCAACGGCTTCGCCCAGCTTGATCCAGGCTTCAATACCGCCTTCGGCAGTGCCATCACCATCGTGATCGATAATGCGCTGTATCCAGCCTTTGCGGATTTCCTTGTCCGGGCAGTTGGACATGATGGCCGCGTCTTTTTGCGGAATACCAATCTGGTAGTAAAAGCGGTTGGCCACCCAGCATTGCAGCTGCTCGCGGGTGAGCTTGCCCTCATACATCATCACGTGGAAGGGATGGTAAATATGATAACCCTTGCCCTTCTCACGCAGCTTTTCCTCAAACTCCTCACGACTCCATGGTGCACTCATGATGATCTCCGTCTATCTTGGTATTTTTATAGCCTGGTTTTTATAAAACGATATCCATACCGTCGTAGGCAACTTCAATGCCGTGACGTTCCAGCTCGGCCCGCTCGGCGGAGTCCTCACGCAAAATCGGGTTGGTATTGTTGATGTGAATCAGCACCTTGCGCGCTTTCTTGTAGGGTGACAAGGCCTCCATCATGCCGCCTTCGCCTGACTGCGGCAGGTGGCCGATGCTGCGGGCTGTCTTGGTCATCAGGCCCATGTCTATCATTTCGGTGTTGGTCCAGAATGTGCCATCCACCATGATGCAGTCGGCCTGTTCCAGCAACGGTGGCAGGTGCGGCTCAATCTCGCCCAGACCGGGGGAATACCAGCACTTCTTGCCGGTTTTCGTATCTTCGATCAGCACGCCTATGGTGTCACCAGGGTGTGGGTCGTTGCGATGTGGTGAATACGGTGGCGCCGCGCTTTTGAGAGCGACGGCGGTAAAGCGCAGGTTGGCAGCGCCGGGGATTTCAAATGTCGATTGTCCATCCACCGCGATGGGGTGATGATTGACGCCACAGTAATGCCCCAGGATATTCAGCAAGGGATTACCCGTGGTGAGATCCTGATACACCATGTCGGTACACCAGATTTCACGCTTCACCTGGCCCTCGCGCAACATCAGCAAGCCCGTGGTGTGGTCAATCTGGGCGTCGATCAGCACAATACCGACAATGCCGCTGTCGCGAATCGCGCGGGCAGGCTGTAAAGGCGGGAATTCCTGGATTTGCTGCAGAATATCGGGAGAGGTATTGAACAATACCCAGTTGATGCCATCGCCACTCACGCAGATGGAAGATTGGGTACGACGTTTGGCTTTGATCGTGCCTGTGCGCAAGCCATCACAATTGGGACAATTGCAGTTCCACTGCGGAAAGCCGCCGCCAGCGCCAGCGCCTAGTACATGTATTTGCATGCTTGTTCTTCTCTCTCAAAACTGGATTCGGGGTCTTTATTTTAATGTCCACATCCCCGTTGGATGATGCCTGAATACTCTCACAAGACAGCACTCAGGCATCATTCAGTACAAGACGGGCCGGAAACCCGGCCCGTCTTGCGTAACCTGCAAGCAATCAAATTAACGATTGCAAACGTACATGGTTACTTCAAAGCCGAAACGCATTTCAGTAGCTTCTGGTTTGGTCCACATGTTGATTCTCCTTAATTATGGGTTGAAACACTGGCATCAACAGCTTGTTGCTTTGCTTGCGTTGATGTGTAGCCATTGTGCATCCCCTTCATTCAGGGCAACAGGGCAAAAACAACCAAAGCGGGCTCATGATAATCATGAAGTCTGGTACCGAAAATGCGCGCAACGCGACTATTCATGCGGTATTCAGGCGATGCTGCGTCCCAGAATTCCGGCAATGCCCCGCAACTCGCCCATCAGCGTTTGCAACTCTTGCGGGTTCAGCGCCTGATCAGCATCGCACCAGGCATCGCAGGGGCTGGGATGCATCTCGACCAGCAAGCCATCGGCCCCCGCCGCCACGGCTGCCCGCGACAAGGCTGGCACCATCCACGCTTTGCCGCCTGCATGAGAGGGGTCCACAATCACCGGCAAATGGGTTTCCTTTTTAAGCACGGGAATCGCCGTCACATCCAGCACATTGCGGTAGGCCGTTTCAAAGGTGCGTATACCGCGCTCGCAGAAAATAATATTGTGATTGCCACCGGCGGCAATATATTCAGCGGCCATCAGCCATTCGCTGATAGTGGCCGACATGCCACGCTTGAGGATGACCGGGACATTAATGCGCCCCACCTCTTTCAAGAGATCAAAATTCTGCATGTTGCGCGTGCCGATCTGAATCACATCCACGCCATAGTCCATGAACATGGGCAATTGCCGCACATCCATCAGTTCGGTCACGATAGGCAGATTCTCGGCATCGGCGGCCTGACGGAACATCTCCAGCCCTTCAACCCCGGTGCCCTGAAAGGTATAGGGGCTGGTACGGGGTTTGAATGCGCCGCCGCGCATCAGCCTCACGCCCGCCGCCTTCACGGCGCTGGCAGAGGCCGCCATCTGCTCAGGCGTTTCCACCGAGCAAGGTCCGGCGATGACTTGCACTTGCGGCCCACCCAGCGGAATCCCGCGGATATTGATGACGGTATCCTCAGGATGCCATTCGCGCGCGACGATTTTATAGGGCTTGAGAATGTGCAATGCCTGCTCAACGCCGGCCATGGTTTCAAACATGACCTGGTCAAGCTTGCGCTCATCGCCAATCGCACCGATCACGGTACGCTCGGTGCCGCGGGATACATTCACCCCCAGCCCCTGCTCTTCAATGCGGGCCACAATGGCGGCCACATCGCGATCAGTCGCCTCCCGGTGCATGACGATAATCATCGCGCTTTCCTCATGACATCACTCCCTGGCGATCAGCCACGGCAGATTGATTCCAGCACTTGCAGGAAGCGGGCATTCTCGTCAAACAGACCAATACTGACGCGCAGGTAATCCGGCATTTCGTAAGCAGCAATCGGCCGCAAGATCACCCCTTGCTGCAATAGCTGCTGATAAACCTTGCCCGCTTCGGCGATCTTGAAGCTGACAAAGTTGCCATGCGATGGAATGTATTCCAGCCCCAAGGCATGCAAGCCCTGCGTGATTTGCGCCATACCAGCCTGATTGAGGGCAAAGCTGCGCAGGACAAATTCTTCATCATCCAGCGCCGCCACGGCAGCTGCCTGGGCAATGCTATTGACGTTAAATGGCTGGCGCACACGGTTCATCATGTCCGCCACATCCGGCGATGCCATGCCAAAGCCGATGCGCAGGCCTGCGAGGCCATAGGCTTTGGAAAAAGTGCGCGAAATAATCAGGTTTTCAAATTCACCCAGCCAGTTGATAGCCTCTGACTTGTGCTCAAGTGCCAGATATTCGTCGTAGGCTTCATCCAGCACCACCAGTACCTCGCGCGGCAAACTGGCGATAAAGTCATGCAGCGCCTGCTTGCCCAGCAAGGTGCCGGTCGGGTTATTCGGATTGGCAATAAACACGATACGGGTACGCGGCGTCACCGCTGCCCGCATTGCCGTCAGGTCGTGGCCGAAATTTACTGCAGGTACCGCGACGCCTTTTGCACCGACCGCTTGCGTCACCAGGGCATACACAGCAAACGCATGCTGCGAATACACGGCTTCTGTTCCTGTATGCAGGAATGCACGGGCCGCCAGTTCAAGAATGTCGTTGGAGCCATTGCCGAAGACCAGTTGGTCTGGTTTAACGCCAAACTTGCTGCAAACCGCATCGCGCAGCGCAAAGCTATTGCCATCTGGATAGCGCGCGATGTCATGCAAGGCCTCTTCCATCGCCATCTGGGCCTTGGGGCCGACGCCGAGCGGGTTTTCATTGGAGGCGAGCTTGATGATGTTTTCGGGCTGCAGGCCCATTTCCCGCGCCAGATCACTGATGGGTTTGCCCGGCTGGTATGGGGCAATGGAGCGGATATAAGGTGGTGCGAGATCGCACATTCTAGTCACGATAAACCTCTTGCTTGTCAGATCAAAAAATAAAAAAGCGGCCAGGCCGCTGCTTGCGTGCTGTTTGCAGCTTCATGTTAATCGATGGCGGCCACGGCAATACCATCCTTGCTCATGCGTTTGACATGATACATGGCCTGATCTGCGCGGCGCACCACATCAATCGCCGTGGCGTGCGGGTATGGAAACATGCAGATACCAATACTGGCAGACACCGAATTACTATTGAAGGCGTTGATGGAGGTGAGCGGTATGCGCAGCTGCTGCAAAAGCTTGTGGGCAAAGGCCTCGGCCTCCTCCTGCGTCTGAATATCCTTGGCGAGAACAAAAAACTCGTCACCACCCAATCGTGCCAGCGTATCGGCCTCCCGCATGACATTCTTGAAGCGGGAAGACACCTCTTTCAGCACCATGTCACCTACGGCATGCCCATAGGTATCGTTAATCGGTTTGAATTTATCCAGATCAATAAACAAGCCGGCACACACCTGGCTATTACGAGCAGCATAGTGGATGGCCTGCTCAATGCGATCATGCAACAGTTCACGATTGGGCAAGCCCGTCAGTCTGTCGTGCAGTGCACGCTCCTGTTGCAGGTAACGCTCGTTATCCAGCTCTTTTTCGCGCAGAAACAGCTGGCGGCTTTGCTTTTCATTCATATAGCTGGCAAAGGCACCAATGATATTGGCCGAGATGATGAAAAAATCATAACTGGTCATATCCAGGCTGGGCATGTCACGCAAGCCCCAGAACAGCATATTAAAAATCAGCAACAACAGCACCGAAACCCCGGTTGCGTAGACAAAACGCAAGCCGGAGAATGTGTGGCACCAGAAGGTGATGATGATCAGGCCAGCGTAATAGAAGTTAATGGCGTTGGGCGGCAGGTAGCTCATCTTGGCAAACAGGCCGATGCCCGCGAACAGCCCGGTGATACCGATTAACTGCTGGTGATAACGGGTGAATTTTTTGGTAAAGCTGATGGCAAACACGGCAAAGCCGATCATGAGCACCATGGTGCGCACATACCAGACCTTGATCACGGCCTCTGGCGTGACAAACAGCACATCCAGAAAGCCATACAGCCCATACATGACGGCGCCCAGCAGCAAACCCATGCGTGCCTGGCTTTTGACCGAGGGCATGAGGTAATGCAGATATAGCGTTTCAAGCCGTTTGTTGATGAAACTAAGGGACCACGGGTGCAGGCTTGCAGATCGCAAAATGTCTCGACTGATAAGCATAGGCCTCGAATCGTGTTGGGTGGATGATTACATCATATAACTGCAACGGGATAAGAACCTAACACCTTGAGCATGGATGCCCGCTTTTTAAGCTCTTCCAAGGCTTGTGACACTGATGCATCGAGATGGTGCCCTTCAACATCGACAAAAAACACATACTCCCACATGCCGATTTTCGAAGGGCGGGACTCAAACTTGGTCATGCTAACCTGGTACTCGGCGAGCGGCGCCAGCAGGGAAACCACTGCACCTGGCACATTCTTGGCGGCGATCACGAGTGAAGTCTTGTCCTGACCGGACGGGGCGACATCGTGGTTGGCAAGAATAAGAAACCGCGTGGTGTTGCGCGGATCATCCTCAATGCTGGCGGCAAGCACCTGCAAATCAAACAGCTCGGCAGCGCGCTTGCTGGCAATCGCCGCTACGCCCTGGCCGTCGGGTGCCTGTTTGGCGAGCCTGGCTGCCTCGGCATTGCTGACCACGGCCTGACGCTCGGCATGCGGCAAATAGCGGTTCAGCCACTCATGGCATTGTCCTAGCGATTGCGCGTGGGAATACACGACCTTGATAGCGTTGAGGTCAGCCGCCGTAGACAGCAGGTTGTGGTGTACAGGCAGTTCGATCTCACCGCAAATATGCAGGCTGGTCGCCATCAGCAAATCCAGAGTGCGCCCTACTGCGCCTTCGGTCGAGTTTTCTACCGGCACCACGCCATAATCAGCGGCCCCAGACTCCACCATGCGGAAGACTTCATCAATGGAGACACACTCCATGGGCGAGGTCAGGCCGCCAAACTGCTTGTTGGCAGCTTCTTCACTGAAGGTGCCTACTGGCCCGAGAAAAGCCACGGTCAGTTCTTTTTCCAGCGCACGGCAATTGGACATGACGCCACGGAAAATCGCGGTAACGGCCTCCGCCGACAATGGGCCCTGGTTGGCATCCAGCAGACGGCGCAGCACCTGCGCCTCACGTTCCGGACGATAGATGGGACCACCGTTTTTCAGGGTGCCGATTTCACGTGCCAGACGCGCGCGAGCATTGACCAGCTCCAGCAACTGGAGATCAATGGCATCAATCTGGTCACGACATTGTTTGAGTTGGTCGCTCATGAATATTTCCTAGCCTTGCGCACGCTCAAATTCTTGCATAAAACTCACCAATGCCTGCACACCTTCGATGGGCATGGCGTTGTATATCGACGCCCGCATGCCACCAACCAGCTTGTGGCCCTTCAGCTGCAACAGGCCGCGCTGCTGCGCCTGCTCGAGAAATTCCGCATCCAGGGCAGTGTTGCGCAGAGTGAATGGCACGTTCATGCGCGAGCGGTTGTCAGGCGCAATCGGTGAAACATAAAGGCTGGAACTGGCGATGTAGTCGTACAGCATGGCAGCCTTGCGAATATTGCGCTGTTCCATGGCCGCCAGGCCACCATTGGCTTTCAGCCATTTGAACACCAGACCCGCTATGTAAATGCCATAGGTAGGTGGCGTGTTATACATGGAGTCATTATCGGCGTGAATCTTGTAGTCCAACATCGTTGGCGTGCCAGGCAAGGTCTCGCCAATCAGGTCTTCGCGCACGATGACAATGGTTAATCCGGCAGGTCCGATGTTTTTTTGTGCGCCCGCATAGATCAGGCCATAGCGGCTGACATCAATCGGGCGGGAAAGAATATGCGACGACATGTCGCAAACGAGAGGGACATCTCCGGTCTCGGGAGTCCAGAATATTTCAACACCACCAATGGTTTCATTAGAGGTGTAATGCACATAAGCCGCATCCGGATCCAGCTTCCATGCACTCTGCTCGGGAGCATAGGTGTAATGGCGATCCGCCGAAGAGGCCGCCACATTGACCTCGCAATACTTGCGAGCTTCTGCAATGGCTTTTTGCGACCAGATGCCAGTGTCGATGTAATCTGCCGCTTTCTTGCTTTTGAGCAGATTGAGCGGGATCATGGAGAACTGCGCATGCGCCCCGCCCTGCAAAAACAGCACCTTGTAATTGGCAGGGATGGCGAGCAATTCCCGTAAATCTGCTTCCGCTTCCGCCGCGATGGACATGAATTCCTTGCCGCGGTGCGACATTTCCATGACGGACATGCCTGAACCGTGCCAGTCCAGCATTTCAGCTGCGGCCTGCTGCAGCACTTCCTTGGGCAATACCGCAGGCCCTGCCGAAAAATTATAGATCTGCGTCATTCCCTGCCCCCAACTTTTTAGTTATTCATCGGCATCATCAGTCTCGACCACTTTTTCGAGGCCAGACAGTTTTTCATTTTCACCCAGATTGATCAGGGTGACGCCTTGGGTGGCACGGCCCAGCTCACGGATTTCCTTGACGCGGGTACGGATCAGCACACCACCAGTGGTGATGAGCATGATTTCATCTTCATCACTTACCAGACGCGCTGCCACTACGCTGCCATTGCGCTCGCTGGTGGCAATGGCCTTGACACCCTGCGTGCCGCGACCAGAGTGACGGAAGTCGGACAGCACAGTACGTTTGCCATAACCGTTTTCAGTAGCGACCAGTACGGTTTGCTTGTCATCCTCGGCAATCAGCAGCGAGATCACGCGCTGCTTGGCCATCAGCTTCATGCCGCGCACGCCACGGGTGTTGCGGCCCATAGCACGTACATCTTCTTCGTCGAACCATACCGCCTTGCCGCCATTGGATACCAGCACGATATCGTTAGCGCCATTGGTCACCTCGGCACCAATCAGGTAGTCACCGTCATCCAGGTTGATGGCGATAATGCCAGCGCGACGCGGGTTGGAGAACTCGACCAGTGCGGTCTTTTTCACAGTACCCTGGGCCGTTGCCATGAAGATAAAGTGATTTTCGTCGAACTCTTTCACGGGCAGGATGGCATTGATCTTCTCGCCATCTTCCAGCGGGAACAGATTGACGATAGGCTTGCCACGGCTGATACGGCTGCCTTGAGGCACTTCGTAAACCTTGAGCCAGTAGACGCGACCACGACTGGAGAAGCACAGGATGTAATCGTGGGTATTGGCCACGAACATCTTGTCGATGAAATCGTCTTCCTTGGTAGCGGTGGCCTGCTTGCCACGACCACCACGGCGCTGGGCACGGTACTCATCCAGCGGTTGCGACTTCACGTAACCGGTATGCGACAGTGTCACCACCACATCCTGCGGGGTGATCAGATCTTCCAGCGATAAATCCTGTGCGTTGTGCACAATCTCGCTGCGGCGCTCATCGCCAAACTGCTGGCGGATAGCGGCTAGTTCATCCACGATCATTTGCGTCACACGCTCTGGCTTGGCGAGAATATCGAGCAAGTCAGCGATGACATCCATCACCTCCTTGTATTCATTGACGATCTTGTCCTGCTCCAGACCAGTCAGGCGTTGCAGACGCATCTGCAGAATTTCCTGGGCTTGGACATCCGACAAGCGATAGCCATTCGGCGTCATGCCAAAGTCGACGGACAAGCCATCAGGACGCGAGGCTTCCATGGCGGCACGCTTCAGCATCTCCTCCACCACAGGCGAAACCCAGGTGCGTGCCATCAGTGACTTCTTGGCTTCTGGCGGCGTAGGCGCAGCCTTGATCAAGGCAATCATTTCATCTACGTTGGCCAGTGCGACGGCAAGGCCTTCCAGCACATGGCCGCGCTCGCGTGCCTTGCGCAGTTCGTAAACGGTACGGCGGGTAATGACCTCGCGACGATGGCGCAAGAAGGCTTCCAGCATCTGCTTAAGGTTAAGCAGGCGTGGCTGACCATCCAGCAATGCCACCATATTCATGCCGAAGGTGTCTTGCAGTTGGGTCTGCTTGTACAGATTGTTCAGGATGACTTCCGGAACCTCGCCGCGCTTGAGCTCGATTACCACGCGCATGCCGGACTTGTCAGACTCGTCACGAAGATCGGAAATGCCTTCAATCTTCTTGTCGTTGACCAGCTCGGCAATTTTTTCGATCAGGGTCTTTTTATTGACCTGGTAAGGCAGCTCATCAATGATCAGCGCCTGACGGTTGCCCTTTTCCATGTCTTCCACATGGGTGCGGCCGCGCATGACCACACGGCCACGGCCTGTACGGTAGCCTTCCTTGACACCCAGCGTGCCGTAAATAATGCCTGCGGTAGGAAAATCCGGCGCGGGGATGATGTCAATCAGCTCATCCACGGTGGTTTCTGGATTTTTCAGCAAGACCAGACAGGCATCGACCACTTCATTGAGATTATGCGGCGGAATATTGGTTGCCATACCCACGGCAATACCGGAGCTGCCATTGATCAGCAGATTCGGAATACGCGCCGGCATGATGAGCGGTTCGTGCTCAGAGCCATCGTAGTTGGGGCCAAAGTCGACGGTTTCCTTGTCGATATCGGCAAGCAGTTCATGCGCAATCTTCGCCATCCGGATTTCGGTGTACCGCATGGCCGCGGCATTATCACCATCCACCGAACCAAAGTTACCCTGGCCATCGACCAGCATGTAGCGCAAGGAGAAATCCTGGGCCATACGCACGATGGTGTCGTACACGGCAGTATCCCCGTGAGGGTGGTATTTACCGATGACGTCGCCGACGATACGGGCAGACTTTTTATAAGGACGATTCCAGTCGTTATTCAGCTCGTGCATGGCAAAAAGCACACGACGGTGCACGGGCTTCAGGCCATCACGAACGTCTGGTAGTGCACGTCCCACGATCACGCTCATGGCGTAATCGAGGTAGGAACGGCGCATCTCGTCTTCGAGGCTGATAGGGAGGGTTTCTTTTGCGAACTGATCCATGTGGGCTATCGGCGTAAAGTGGCTGTAAAGACCCTGATTTTAACACGATAAGCCACGCAGGGCATGCCTCTTTAAGCCGCGTCCATCACAGCATCCGGCCATTGCTGCAGAAGGTGATGGCGCTATCCAATTCTTCATTTGCGGTGTAGTCTGGCACGCTGTTAGAATTTTTTATTTACTCATCAAAAAGGAGATCAATATGGCCGTACTTGTTGGCAAACCCGCCCCCGATTTTACTGCTGCTGCCGTGCTGGGTGACAATACGATCAAGGAAGACTTCAATCTGGCAAGCTACATCAAGGGCAAGGCCGCGGTCATCTTCTTCTGGCCTCTGGACTTCACCTTTGTGTGCCCTTCCGAGCTGATTGCGTTTGATCACCGTCTGGATGAATTCAAGAAACGTGGTATTGAAGTGATCGGTGTTTCCATCGACTCTCACTTCACCCATCTGGCATGGAAAAATACCCCAGTGGAAAAAGGCGGCATTGGCAAGGTTGGCTACCCCATGGTGGCGGATATCAAGCATGAAATCGCCAAGGCTTACGACGTAGAGGCTGACGGGGGCGTGGCTTACCGCGGCACCTTCCTCATCAACAAGCAAGGTATTGTGGTGAATCAGGTGGTGAATGACCTGCCTCTGGGCCGTGATATTGATGAAACACTGCGCATTGCCGATGCGCTGCAATTCTTTGAAGAGCATGGCGAAGTCTGCCCTGCCGGCTGGAAAAAAGGCAAGGCAGGCATGGATGCTTCTCCTGAAGGCGTCGCCAAATATCTGGCCGATAACGCCGCTTCGCTCTAAAGCACGGCAACACTATCGGGCAGATACTCTGCCCGCCATAAAAGCAAAAAGGGGAAACGCCCCTTTTTGCTTTTATATCATGAAGATACAGAACACGGCCGCTTATTTGCCGCGACCACCTACCGCAATCACCACGACGCCAGCCACTATCGCCACAATACCCAGCACATTCGGGATGGGGATATTCTTTTCAGTTTCAGCAGTGGCCTTCACAGGACCAATCTGCATCACGGTTTCCTCAGACGAATAACTGATGTTTTTATACACCAGCGCCGCTGCACCCAAGGCAATCAATATCAGACCAACTACGACAGAGGATTTCATCTGGATTCCTTTCTTCTAGTTAAACGTGGAATGACTTGCCTCAAAACTTCTTGCGGGCTTCTTCAAAGGCTTTGCGTATGTTTTCCCATGCCGCATCGCCACCCTTCTTCAGCTCCTGCCAAGCTTCACCTGCGGACTCCTTGACCTCGCCAACGCGGATCTTGGCTTCCTCACGCTTTACTTTCAAGGCTTCGATCTGCTGCTCATATTTGATCCGCAATTCCGCTTCAGCCTTGCGGGCCTTGGCTTCCAGCACATCAATATCGGCTGACCACTCATCCAGTTGCAGCTTCAGCTTTTCCAAATATTCGTCTTTCAAACTCATGCTAATGACTCCCATATTGTTATTGGATACCAACCTACGACTGTGTGACTAACGGCAATTAAAAAAGTGCTGGGCTAATATGGCTATCTGCCAATATTCACGCCGACTAGCGCGTGAGCAATAGCAGATCCGCCTTCAAGTCCTCAATGTGTTCCAGACCTACGGCAATGCGTACCAGCCCATCGCCAATGCCTGCGGCAGCGCGCGCTTCCGGACTCACGCGACTATGTGTCGTGGTCGCAGGATGCGTAATCGTGCTCTTTGCATCCCCCAGATTGGCCGTAATGGAAATTAGGCGGGTAGCATCAATCAAGCCCCAGGCGGCATCCTTACCACCTTTGAGATCAAATGACACGATAGCGCCACCACCGCTTTGCTGGCGCATTGCCAGCGCATGCTGCGGATGCGATGGCAGACCTGGGTAGTACACGCGGGCAACCGCCGGTTGCTGCTCCAGCCAGGTGGCGAGGGCCAGGGCATTTTGCACGTGGGCGGCCATGCGTACATGCAGCGTCTCCAGGCCTTTCAGAAATACCCAGGCATTAAATGCACTCATGGTCGGACCGGCGGTACGCAGGAAGCCATATACCGGCTCCAGCACATCACGGCGCCCCAACACAGCACCGCCCAGGCAACGCCCCTGCCCGTCTATGTATTTTGTGGCTGAGTGAATCACGATATCAGCCCCAAGCGCCAAAGGCTTCTGCAAGGCAGGCGTGCAGAAACAATTGTCCACGGCCAGCAAGGCTCCGGCTTCATGGGCGATCCCGGCCAGCAGAGGAATGTCGCACACTTCCGTCAGTGGGTTAGACGGCGTTTCCACAAAAAACAATTTGGTGTTTGGCTTGACGGCAGCACGCCATTCATCCGGGTCGGTCAGCGAAACGAAGGTAGTCTCCAGCCCCCAGCGCTTGAGGATATTGCTGAACAATTGCACCGAAGTACCAAAAATACTGCGCGATGCTACGACATGATCGCCCGCCGAGCATAAGCCCATCACGGTTGCCAGAATAGCGGCCATGCCAGACGAGGTAGCTACGCAGAACTCCGCGCCTTCCAGCGCTGCCAGCTTGTTCTGAAACATGGTGACCGTGGGGTTGGTAAACCGCGAATAGATATTGCCTGGCTCTTGCCCACCAAAGCGTGCAGCCGCCTGGGCTGCATTTTCAAAAACAAAGCTGGAAGTAAGAAACATGGCCTCGGAATTCTCACCAAATTCCGTGTGCTCGCTGCCTGCACGCACCCCCAGGGTTTCTGCATGCCAATCTTGTGTCATTGTTATTTCCTTTCTACGCCAAGAACAAACCAGCGCCGAGCATAAAAAAACCCGTGATAGCTGGCGCTAAAACGGGTTTATGCACTCGCTTTAGCTGAATTTATAAGGCGCCCGCAAGCTGAGTTAAATGAATTAAGCTCAAATCGGCGCAAGTTCATGATATGCCTGCAAGCGGTAGTGGTCAAGGCCAACACCGCTGCCAGGTTCATGTCTATACAGCTTCCTCGTATTCCTTGATGGTCACCAGATTGAGGTCCAGCTGGGTGCTGGAGTTAGCAGGCTTCTTGTGACCCAGCTTATCGCCGCGCGCACTTTCAACGTTATTGAGGTACGTTTCGTCGATATCGCCAGTGACATAATTCCCATCAAAACAGGAGCAATCAAACATCTTGATGTCCGGATTGCTCAATTGGACGGCTTCAATCAGCGCATCCAGATCCTGATAGATCAAGGCATCCGCACCAATTTCTTCGCAGATTTGCTGATCGGTACGGCCGGTGGCAAGCAACTCATCGCGCGTCGGCATATCAATGCCATACACATTAGGGAAACGTACAGGTGGTGCAGCAGAGGCGAAATACACTTTATTGGCACCTGCATCGCGGGCCATCTGCACGATCTGCTTGGAGGTGGTGCCACGCACAATGGAGTCATCTACAAGCAATACATTCTTGCCCTTGAACTCCATGCCGATCGGATTCAGCTTCTGGCGTACGGATTTTTTGCGCAATGCCTGACCTGGCATGATGAAGGTACGGCCAATATAGCGATTCTTGATAAAGCCTTCTCTGTAGGTGAGATTCAAGGCATTCGCCAATTGCAGGGCACTTGGGCGACTGGTATCAGGGATAGGGATTACCACGTCGATATGCAGATCACCCCACTCCTTGGCGATTTTCTTGGCAAGGCTAACGCCCATATGCAAGCGGGTTTGGTAGACAGACACCTTGTCGATCACCGAGTCCGGACGTGCCAGATAAACATATTCAAAAATGCAGGGGGACAACTTGGGCTTTTCAGCGCATTGGCGGGAGAAGAAATTGCCATCCATATCAATGAAAATAGCCTCGCCCGGCTCAACATCGCGTACCAGTTTGAAACCCAGCACATCCAGCGCCACACTTTCAGAAGCGACGATATATTCAACGCCCTTCTCTGTTTCGGATTTGCCGATGACCAGGGGCCGGATCCCATTGGGATCACGGAAAGCCAGCAGGCCAAAGTTGGCCACCATTGCCACGACGGCATACGCGCCCAGGCAACGCTTGTGCACGCCAGCGACCGCTTCAAAGATCATGTCACTGTTCAGCACTGCACTATGTGCGGTGTGCTCAATTTCATGAGCAAGCACATTCAGCAGCACTTCGGAATCGGAACTCGTGTTGATGTGACGCAGATCCTGACGGAACATTTCTTCCTTCAGCTGCGTGGAGTTGGTCAGGTTACCGTTGTGACCCAGCACAATGCCAAAGGGAGAATTCACATAAAAAGGCTGGGCTTCGGCGGCAGAGGAAGAACCCGCCGTGGGGTAGCGCACATGGGCGATACCGGCATTGCCTTGCAGGCTACGCATGTGGCGCGTTTGGAAAACGTCCTGCACCAGGCCGTTATTCTTGTGCATGTAGAACGTATTGCCATCGCAAGTGACAATACCCGCCGCATCCTGCCCGCGGTGTTGCAGAACCAGCAATCCGTCGTAGAGCAACTGATTGACCGGGTTTTTACCGACAACGCCTATGATTCCACACATGGAGTGAGCACCTTAAAAAAACGAGAATTCCGATGAAGCGCGTACGACTGTGTATACCGCAAATGGTTCTTCAATCGTACTTGACATGCTTAGTAATATCTTGCGGAAGCCATGGCAACAAGCTGACCACCATCGCCTCCAATGGCGCACTGAACATCGCATTGCGCCACCTTTCATCCTTGGGCACACTGGTCAGGCCGGCCAGAAAAACCAGCACGAGCAATATCAGCACACCACGTAACAAACCAAATACCGCGCCAAGTGCGCGATCCAGCCACCCGAGGCCGACTGTCTTGAATAACTGACCCAGCACAATCGCCAGCAGGCTGCATAACAGCAAGGTAGCTAAAAACAATATGAGGAACGCTGCCAGAAAACGCAAGGCCTCTGACGGAATTGCCTCAGGTAATAAGAGTGCCAGCTCCATGGTGTAAAGCTTGGCAACGAAAAAAGCAGCTACCCAACCAGCCAGCGCCAGCACTTCCCGTACAAAACCGCGCATGACGCTCAATAATACCGAAAGCCCGAGTATGCCGAGCACGGCATAGTCAAATACTGTCATAAGGGATAACCCCTCACTTGCTGGTGACCACCATGCCGGTCAACCCTGCAGCCTTGATCTTGTCCAGCGCCTGCTCGGCTTGTGGACGAGTGGAATATAGCTGGCTGCGCAACCGGATTTTAGGGCCTTTAGGGGTATCCAGCTTTTCAGTAGTGGATTTAATGCCCAGGCCCGCCAGCTTCTGTTGCAGCTGCTTCACGTTATCGGGATCGGAGAACACACCGACTTGCACCAGAAAGCCTGCGACTTTTTCAGAGGAATCTTTTTTCGCAACCTCCGCGGCTACGGGTTTGCTTTCTGCAGGCTTGGTTTCAGCAGGTTTGACGGCTTCGGAAGGTTTTGCCACTGCAGTCGAAGGGGCTGTTTTAACAGGAGCTGGAGCAGCCGCAGGCTTGGCTACTGCAGGCTTGGCTGGCGCAACAGGCTCGGCACGCGACTCAATAGGCGGTGACAGCGGTGCAATTTCGCCTGTTGATTCAGGTTCAGTAACGGGTTGGTCTTCTGGAATGGCAGAGCCGGATTGCTCGGTAGTCGCCGTGGCTTCGGGCTTGACCGGAACAATCTTGGAGTTGAATTTGCTATCCTGGCTAGGAATGGAAATGGCAATTTCTTGTTGTGGAGCCTTGCTGGCACGATCATCAAGCAGCATGGGCAAGACCGTTACCATCAGCAATACGAGCGCAACTGCACCAACCAGCCGTCTACGAGCACGCTTCTTGAATTGAATTTCCTGCTCGTTCAAATTATCAGAGGCCATGGGTAAAACATCCTAGTGGTTATCAGGTGACGCGGGTAAAAGCTGCATGACATCAGCCACGGTGAAAAATGATCCGAATACGATAATTCTATCATTTTCGCCTGCATCTATACAGGCTTGCCTGTAGGCTTCTGCCACCGTTCGGTATACATGCACAGGAACGTCGGGGTCAATTTCGGTCACGGCTTCTTGCAGCTGAATGGCTTTGGCACCCCGAATCTGAGGAATATCCGCCAGATACCAGGCATGCACCGTGGCGTGTACGGCCACCACCACACCGGGGATATCCTTATCCGCCAGCATGGCAAAAACCGCCAGGGTTCGACCGGCATTCGCCTGTGCATTCAGGTTGGAGGCCAGCGCAGCGGCAGCATGAGGGTTATGCGCCACATCGAGAATGACACTGGGTGCTGACCGTCGCACGTCAAAGCGCCCAGCGAGATTCACATGCTGCAAACCGGCGTGAATTGCCTCAGCATTCACCGGCAGTTTGTCATGCAGCGCTTGAATCGCCGTCAATACAGCGGAAGCATTGGAAAGCTGAAAATCCCCTGCCAACGCTGGCAAAGGCAAGTCATGCAAGGTGAACTCCGCCCACTGGTAATGCCAGCGCCCAGATTGCACCTGGTAGTGAAAATCACGATGAATACAGAGCAGTTCAGCCTGGATGGTCTCGGCGTGTTTCAGCAAGGTTGCTGGCGGAGATGCATCTGCACAAATGGCGGCACGGCCAGCACGATAAACGCCAGCTTTCTCGAAACCGATGCTTTCCCGGTTATCGCCGAGATAATCCATATGATCCAGATCAATACTGGTAACGATGGCAACATCGGCATCGACGACATTCACGGCATCAAGCCTTCCGCCCAGACCGACTTCAAGAATCACGACATCCAATGCGTGCTGACAAAAACAGCACAAGGCGGCCAGGGTACCGAACTCGAAGTACGTCAATGCCGTGTCGCCACGAGCCTCTTCGACGCGGGCAAATGCGGCACATAGATCCGCATCCGCAGCCTCACGGCCCATGATACGAACCCGCTCGTTGTAACGCAGAATGTGGGGGGATGTATAACAGCCTACGCGATAGCCGGACTGCAGATAGATCTGCTCCAGCATGGCGCAGGTGGATCCTTTGCCATTGGTGCCGGCGACAGTAATGACCACGAAATCAAGGGGCAGATCAAGGCGCTGCCTCACTGCCTGCACACGCTCCAGGCCCATGGCAATGGACTTGGGATGTAACGCTTCAATGTATTGCAGCCAGCCCTGCAACGAGTCAGGCGGCGTTGAAAGATCAGTCACAATACGAGGGAATCAGGCAACAGCAGGTAATTTGGTCATGCTACTGATCAGGTTGGCCAGCTTGTCACGCATTTCACGGCGATCAACAATGATATCCACCGCGCCATGTTCCAGCAGGAATTCCGCGCGCTGGAAACCTTCAGGCAGGGTTTCGCGAACGGTTTGTTCGATCACGCGTGGACCGGCAAAGCCAATCAGCGCCTGCGGTTCGGCCACAATCACATCGCCCAGCATGGCAAAACTGGCAGAAACGCCACCCATGGTCGGATCCGTCAACACTGAAATATAAGGCAAACCGGCGCGGCCAAGCGCAGTCAAGGCAGCGCTGGTTTTCGCCATTTGCATCAGTGAAAACAGGCCTTCTTGCATACGGGCGCCGCCACTGGCGGAAATGCATACGAACGCCGAGCGACGCTCAATGGCAGCGTTGACGCCGCGCACAAAGCGCTCACCCACCACCGAACCCATGGAACCACCCATGAACTTGAACTCAAACGCAGCGGCTACCACAGGAACAGCCTTGATGCTGCCTTGCAACACGATCAGGGAATCGGTTTCACCCACATCTGCCTGCGAGGACTTGATGCGGTCAGCATAGCGTTTGCTATCCTTGAACTTCAGCGGGTCTACAGGCTGCACTTCGGCGCCGATTTCGGAGCGCCCCTCCTCGTCCAGCAGCATGGCCAAACGGGCACGCGCTGAAATACGGTTGTGATAGCCACACTTGGGACAAACTTCAGCATTCTTTTCGAGATCCGTCCGATACAGCACGGATTCACACGAAGGGCATTTGCTCCAGAGACCTTCTGGTACGGTTTTTTTATTAATGCCCGTCGGGCGATTGATCTTGGGAGGAAGTAGTTTTTGTAACCAGCTCATGGCATGTCCTTTTTAAGCAGCGTCAACCGCGATGCGCAATTCTTTCATCAGCGCAGCCACGTTATCAACGAGATTTTGATCATTGGATTGTTCCACAGCCTGCACCATACGGCTGCCCACCACCACAGCATCACCAATCGCAGCCACAGCCGTTGCTGTCGCCGCATCACGCACACCAAAACCCACGCCTACAGGCAAATCCGTCAGGGTTCGAATTTCAGCCACTTTTTGCGCCACCTCTTCAATATCGAGGTTTTTGGCACCCGTCACCCCCTTGAGGGAGACATAGTAAACGAAGCCGCTGGCCTGGTTCACAATCACCTCCACACGAGCAGGCTCGGTGGTCGGTGATAACAGAAAAATGGGGTCAATACCGCGTGCCTGCAACAGGGCGGTGAATTCCTTGCACTCTTCAGGCGGATAATCCACCGTCAGTACACCATCCACACCGGCGGCTTTGGCTCGATCAGAAAACTTCTCCTGCCCCATTGCTTCAACCGGATTAGCGTAACCCATCAGTATGATAGGCGTCACATTATCCTGCTGACGGAACTCACGCACGATGTCGAGTACGCGGCTGAGGCCAACGTGATGGACCAGCGCACGCTCGCTGGCGCGCTGAATAACAGGACCATCTGCCATCGGATCTGAAAAAGGCACGCCGAGCTCAATCATATCGGCACCGTTTGCCACCATGGCATGTAACAGCTTTACGGTTTGGTCAGGATGAGGGTCACCAGCGGTAATGTAAGGGATCAGTGCTTTCTTTCCCTGCTGCTTGAGCTGATCGAACGTGGTTTTTATGCGAGACATGAATGGGATCTTAAATACTGGATGATTAAAGGGTAATGCCAGACAAACCGGCCACCGTGTTGATATCTTTATCGCCACGACCGGAGAGGTTCACCAGAATGACCTGGTCAGGAGACATGGTCGCCGCCATCTTTTCTGCATACGCCAACGCATGGCTGGATTCCAGTGCAGGAATAATACCTTCGGTGCGGCAAAGACTATGGAAAGCCGCCATGGCTTCATCATCGGTAATGGCCACGTATTCAGCACGCTTGCTGTCTTTCAGCCATGCATGCTCAGGCCCTACTCCTGGATAATCCAGGCCAGCCGAGATCGAATGCGTTTCGATGATTTGACCGTCTTCGTCCTGCATCAGATAAGTACGGTTTCCATGCAATACGCCGACTGAGCTATTGGCTGTCAATGGCGCGGCATGTTTGCCCGTTGCCAGGCCCAGGCCCGCTGCCTCAACGCCGATCAGGCGCACGTTTTCTTCATTGATGTAGGGGTAGAAAATACCCATGGCATTGGAACCGCCGCCCACACATGCCACGACCGCATCTGGCTGACGCCCGATCATTTCCTGCATTTGCTGCTTGGCTTCCACACCGATCACCGCCTGAAAATCCCGTACCATCATGGGATAAGGGTGCGGGCCAGCCACGGTACCAATAATGTAAAAAGTGTTGGAGATGTTGGTTACCCAGTCGCGCATGGCTTCATTCAGCGCATCCTTGAGGGTTTTTGAACCACTTTCCACTGGCACAACCGTCGCCCCCAACAGCTTCATGCGATAGACATTGGGAGCTTGGCGCTTCACATCTTCAGACCCCATGTACACGACACACTCCAGCCCCATACGAGCTGCAATGGTAGCCGTCGCAACGCCATGCTGGCCTGCCCCCGTTTCAGCGATTACGCGTGGCTTGCCCATGCGTTTTGCCAGTAGTGCTTGCCCCACGGTGTTGTTCACCTTATGGGCGCCAGTGTGGTTCAGATCTTCCCGCTTGAGATAAATGCGAGCACCGCCAACGCGTTCAGACCAGCGCTTGGCATAGTAGATAGGGCTTGGACGGCCTACAAAATACTTCAGATCATGTGCAAATTCGGCCAGAAATTCAGGGTCATGGCGAAAGCGCTCATACATGACACGCAATTCTTCCAGGGCTTCCACCAGAGTTTCTGCGACAAAAATCCCGCCGTACGGACCAAAATGGCCTCTGTCGTCAGGCATATCATAAAGCTGCATCTGTAACTCCTCGCATGAATGCGGCAATTTTGCCGGCATCCTTAATTCCTTTTTGGGACTCGACACCACCACTCACATCAACGGCATATGGTCGAACCTGTTTTATCGCTTCTGCCACATTGTCCGCATTCAGCCCCCCTGCCAGCACAATGGGCATAGGCAATTCTGCGGGAATAAGCGACCAGTCAAAACGCTGGCCCGTTCCACCCGCTACGCCTTCAACATGGGCGTCCAACAGCAGCGCGCTGGCCCGTGGATAATCGAGGGCGTATTGTAGCAAATTTGTGTCCGGCCTGACGCGTATTGCCTTCATATAAGGCCGAGCATAACGCTGGCATTCTTCAGGAGACTCATCGCCATGAAATTGCAACATATCCAGTCGCACTTCTTTTAGCACTTGTTCAATGAATGAGGGCTCGGCATCGACAAACAAACCTACCACCGCAATAAATGGAGGCAAGCTAAGAATAGCGGCTTGTGCCTGAGCAATGCTGACATGTCTGGGGCTAGCCTCAACAAACACCAGTCCAATCGCATCAGCGCCATGCCGCACTGCTGTGAGGGCATCTTCCTCTCTGGTAATGCCGCATATTTTGACTCGGGTACGCAAGATGAGATTCTTTGATGAAAGCAGAATTGATTGAGACCGCTAGGTTAACTGAAACGTTGTCGCATGTCACATTGCGGCAATATGAAAAAAGCCTCAGGCCAATGACAAATGCACATAGCGGCGGGTATCGGGCAGCCCCCAACGCGATTCGTAGCCTACTCCACTCAAATACAAGCCATCCGGGGAGAATGTTGGAGGAGCAAGACGACGGTCATGACTCTGCAGGAGTTGCTGGATGAACGCAGGTGGCTGACTCCCCTTCCCTACATATACCAGCGCACCCACCATGTTACGCACCTGATGATGCAAAAATGCATTGCCGCTAAACTCAAACAGAATAGCCTGCCCTGCACGACGCACCTCCGCCTGCTGTAATGTCCGTACGGGAGATTTGGCCTGACATTCGGCAGCACGGAAAGCGCTGAAATCATGTTCACCAATCAAATGCGCAGCAGCCTCCGCCATGGCGTCTACATCCAGAGGCTGATGAAACCAGCCAACTTTGCCAGCAAGGATGGCTGGTGCTACCGCCTGGTCAAACAAAATATATTGGTAATACCGTTGGCGAGCAGAAAATCGGGCATGAAACTCATCGTCCACCTGCTGCGCCCATAACACTCTGACACTGGAGGGAAGGCCTGCGTTTACTCCACGAACCCAGGCATTCAGCGGTCGCTCGGTCGTTGTTTCAAAATGCACCACTTGGGCCAGGGCATGAACACCGGTATCGGTTCGCCCAGCCGCAATCACCCGCACAGGATGGCAAGCCATACGGGCCAGCTCCCGTTCCAGTGCATCCTGCACACCGCAGCCCCCCGGCTGGCTTTGCCAGCCGCAAAAATGGGCACCGTCGTACTCTAGCCCAAGGGCAACTCTCATTTAAACCTCACCATTCACAATATCCCGTGTCAGCTTGCCATCGTATAAGAAAAAAGCCGGATCAAATCATCCGGCTTTTTATCACAACTACACAACTAAATGCAGATATCCGCTAAGCACCCAGACTATTGATAATGGCCTGTGCTCGGGCCCGCTGTTGTGGGCCGCCCTCGCTAAGCACTTCCTCAAGCAGCTCCTTGGCACCTTCATTATCGCCCATATCCATATAGGCCGTGACCAGATCCAACTTGGTATCTACTTCGGCAGATTCAGCCGCAATGGCCGCAGGTGGCTCATCGGAAGCATTGGCGCCATTAAGATCCAGACTGATATCTGAAAAATCTACCTCTGCCGGCGCAATGGATTCCGTGGAATTTGTATTCAGATCAGGCAACGCGACATCCTCTTCCGCGTCAGCCAGGTTATCCAGATTAAAGTCGAGATCGACATCACTGGATGGCGACTCGAACACAATCTCTTCCACCGGATCCTCATTGAAGGCATCAGGCAGAGCGTCTGCAGATGCGGTGGCAGAGTCAGCCACTTTTTTATCCTGCTCGCTTTCAGGCGTATCAAAGTCCAGACTGATGTCAGGAACAAATGCCTTGGGCTGCGGCAATGAATCATCGCTGGCAGGTTGGGAAGATACATCTGCGTCTACAGCGGCATCGCTGTTTTCGAATGCAACGCCCTGTTCATCCGCCTCTACACTCGGCAGTTTGTCTTCGTCGAACGCAGTCGAAGATGACAATCCAAGATCAGGGAAGTCACTGTTACCCGCTTCCGATCCTGGCAAATCGAAATCAAACGTAGTCGGAAGCGTATCGTTTGCATTCTCAGAGGGTGATGCATCCTCCACTGGCAAACCAGGCAATGTATTGCCGAACTCGCCTATGTCCATCTGTATGGTGTTTGCCGCTGGGGATTCTGGCAAGTTGAGCTGAAAATCAAGATCGCTGGAATCGGAGGGCTGGTTATCAGACTCAAGCTGCGGATTCACATCCTCATCGACTGAGTATGGCTCAGGCAGATCATCCATAATGGTGGGCGCCATCATGGAGCCCGCTGCCGAAGATGACGCTATCTCGCTGTTTCTTGTGTCTTGATCATCATTCTCGTCGGCGCCAGAATTAACATTGAATCCGACGAAATCCAGCGTATTAGCATCCTCTACCGAGGCAGTCTCATTGGCAGGCTTATCTTCGCCGAGACCAAAGTCCAGATCAGAAGAGGCGTCATCTGCAGATTCAATGTCAGAGACAGCCCTGTCATCCAGATTATCATCCAGAGAAAAGTCCATGCCACTGGCAATATCAGGTTTAGCCGTCGAAGGGACTTCATCCAAGCCCAAATCATCATCCAGACCCAGGCCTTCGTCACCGCCTTGGTAGATGGGGTTTTGGCTATCCAACTTGCGTCCCAGTTCTGCCACTTTGCGCCACTGCGGGTCACTTGCCCCTATCGTGGCATAAATTTCACCGGCCAAGGTTTCAAATGCAGCGGTGTCCTTGCGAGCGGCATACATTTCCAATAGCTTGTGATGCAATTCGTAACGCTTAGGGTCCTTGGCAATCGCATCACGCAGAATCTCTTCGGCTTGCGCATCGCGCCCATATGCCATGTAGACCTCGGCTTCGGCAATTGGGTCGACATCATGTGTGTCGATCATGCCACCACCCGTTTGCGAAAAGTCTGTCAGGAATGAGGTATCCCCGGCGTCCACCTTGCTGCTCAGGGTGCTGCCAAAAACGGTATTTGCCTTCAAGCCTCCGGAGGTGAGGATCGCTTTCTCGAACGTATCCAAATTACGTTTACGCTTGTTACGCAGATATAACCAGCCACCGAGCAGTGCGAGTAATGCAGCACCTGCACCACCCCATAGCATCAGTTTTTCATTCTCCACACCCGCAATCAACTCAGTATCCGGCACTGGCGCAGGAGTCACACTTGGTTTGGGGTTTACCGCAGGAGAAGTTGCTTCCTCTTCCTTTTTAACCACACCACTATCAGGCTTCACTGCCGGAACAGCTTGAGCGGGCTTTTCAGGCGTAACAGGCTCTGCTTTTTGCTCGCCATTTTTAGCGCTCTGCAGCTGATTAGCTGCATTATCTTTCAGTTCAGCCATGGCTTGATTTTTGATCTCAAGCAGCTTTTGCATATCCCGCACTTGCTTCTCGAGGGCAGCAGCGCGATCGCTCGCCTCTTGCAAGGCTTTTTCTTTTGCTATCGCCTCTTCCTGCAAGGCATTAAGCTTTTCTTGACCAGAACGGGAAGCGGCACTATCAGGGGCCTCACCTTTGGACAATCGAACAACATCGCGTGCCCCAGACTGCGATTGAGCTGCCTTGTCCTGCGCTGCCGAAGTCAGCTTGCCACTGGCGGACTGGCTGCCCTCACCTTCGCGACCCGCACTTGCCGTAGCAACAGACTCGCCAAGACGTTTGCGGTAGGCATTCCAATCAGCCGCCTGCAGCTGGATTTCCTGACGCGCCTCGGCATTACTGATTCCTTGCACCTCTTGCGTGGGTGGAATGCGCAATATCTGCCCCACCTTGAGGCGATTCATGTTGTTATCGTCAAACGCATGCTTGTTTGCGCGATAGATACCCACCAGCATCTGATCCAGGCTGACGCCTTCTACATCAGCATTCCGCGCGATAGCGCTGAGGGTATCGCCACGACTGGTCGTATGTGTCTTGTCTGCGCTTTCACTTTCCACGGGCACTGGCTTTTCAGCAGGCGCTGCGGGTTTGCGATTATTGCGTTTGGCTGTCTTTGCCGGAGGGGCGCTAGCGCTGTCTGCACTTGGACGCACAGGACCTGCAGCCACCGCGGACGGGGCAGTAGCCGATGGAACTGGATTGCTTGCTGGTGCTGCAGCCTGTGGCAGGTTGCTATTGGGATTAGGCGTGGCATAGCCAGGTGGATCCAGCAACATGGTGTACTCACGCACCAGACGGCCCGTCGCCCACTCAACCTGGATCAACATATCGACAAACGGATCAGTAATCGGCTGATTACTGCTTAATCTTAGAACAGCAGTGCCGTTGGCTTTCCTGCTGACATTGATCTTGATGGCATTTTGAATAGGAGTGCGCTCTACACCTTGTACAGCGTAAGCAGCTTCTGGAGCGATGGCAGCGGAGAGAGACTCGAGTTCATCCTGGGTGGTTCCAAGCAACTCGATTTCGGCACTTAACGGTTCTCCAAGACCTGATGCGACCGTCAATCTTCCCAGCCCGGCAGCATCAGCAGTCCATGGAATTATCGCCAGGAAAACCGCGAGCGAAATCCGTTTTAGTTTAGACTTATGCACTATTCCACCCTTATTGCAGTATTAGATTGTAAGCTAACATCAATCATTTAGAGTTGCAAGCTGACAGCTCACATCACATTTACATGCTATTTTTTACTGCCAAAAATGGTCCATTCTGCTGACGAAAGCAGAGCGCTTAAACCCTTAATGTTCAACCAGAATTCGCAGCATCCGACGCAAAGGCTCAGCAGCGCCCCACAATAGCTGATCGCCTACGGTAAATGCGGACAAATACTCATTGCCCATGCTCATCTTGCGCAAACGTCCGACGGGGGTTTTCAAGGTCCCGGTAATGGCAGCAGGAGTCAATTGCCGAATAGTGATATCACGCTCATTAGGTATGACGCTTGCCCAGGGGTTTGCGCCATCAAGCAGTCCGATGATGTCATCCAGTGGCACATCCTTTTTGAGCTTGATGGTCAGCGCCTGGGAGTGACAGCGCATAGCGCCGATTCGCACACACAGGCCATCGATAGGCACCGGGGTTGCTTCCCGTCCTAGTATCTTGTTGGTTTCAGCCTGCCCCTTCCACTCCTCCTTGCTCTGGCCGTTGCCCAGGTCCTTGTCGATCCAGGGAATCAGGCTGCCGGCAAGCGGCACGCCGAAATGATCGGTAGGGAAACGCTCGTCGCGCAGAATACCGGCAACTTCCCGATCGATATCCAGAATAGCCGAAGCCGGATTATTCAAGAGGTCACTAGCCACACGATGGGCCTCGCCCATCTGCTTGAGCAATTCGCGCATATTCTGTGCGCCTGCACCACTCGCTGCCTGATAGGTCATGGAGGTAGCCCATTCCACCAGGTTTTCACGGAACAAGCCGTTCAGCGCCATCAGCATCAGGGAAACCGTGCAGTTACCACCAATCCAGTTCTTGCCGCCACTCACCAAGGCATTCTTGATCACATCAAGATTGACTGGGTCGAGCACAATCACGGCATCCTGCTCCATGCGCAGGGTAGATGCCGCGTCGATCCAGTGCCCATTCCAGCCGTCGGCACGCAGTTTCGGAAAAATCTCGGTTGTGTAATCGCCACCCTGACAGGAAACGATCACATCCATGGCCTTTAACTCATCCACGGCGCGCGCATCCTTCAAGGGCGGCACATCCTTGCCAATGTCCGGGCCCTGCCCCCCCGTTTGGGAAGTAGTAAAAAACACGGGCTCGATATGGTCAAAGTCGCGCTCTTCACGCATACGTTGCATCAGCACGGAACCCACCATGCCACGCCAACCGACAAATCCTACTCTTAACATGTGCATTTCCTTTAGCGAAAAAACCGGTTTATTGACCGTCAATTTCCGCTTTTGATCTAGTTACAAGGCGGCAACTACAGCATCGCCCATGGCAGCACAGCCAACCTTACGGCATCCATCCGTGTAGATATCCGCTGTACGATAACCTTCAGCCAGCGCTTTTTTAACGGCATTCTCGATACGCGTAGCATTGGCTTCATCATTAAAGCTATAACGCAGCATCATGGCAGCCGACAAAATCGTCGCCAGAGGGTTGGCAATATCTTTACCGGCAATATCAGGCGCAGAGCCATGGCTTGGCTCGTACATACCCTTGTTGTTCTGATCCAGCGAGGCGGATGGCAACATGCCGATGGAGCCGGTCAACATGGATGCCTCATCAGAGAGAATGTCCCCAAAAATATTCCCCGTGACCATCACATCAAACTGCTTGGGCGCACGGATCAGCTGCATGGCAGCATTATCGACATACATATGGCTAAGCTCGACCTCAGGGTAATCCTTCGCCACTTCGATCATGACCTGACGCCACAGCTCGGTGGTCTCAAGCACATTGGCCTTATCCACAGAGCACACCTTCTTGTTGCGCTTCATGGCGATACCAAAGGCAACGTGGGCAATACGGCGAATTTCGGATTCGCTGTAGCGCATGGTATTGATGCCTTCACGCTCGCCGTTTTCCAGTGTGGAAATGCCACGTGGCTGACCAAAGTAAATGTCACCCGTCAATTCACGCACGATCATGATATCCAGCCCGGCCACGACTTCAGGCTTCAATGTAGAAGCCGAGGCCAGCTCGGGATACAACAAGGCCGGACGCAGATTGGCAAACAGGTTCAGTTCCTTGCGGATACGCAACAGGCCGCGCTCAGGACGCAGATGACGCTCCAGTTTGTCGTATTTCCAGTCACCTACAGCGCCAAGCAATACGGCATCCGAGGACTTTGCCAGCGCCAATGTAGCTTCTGGCAATGGATCACCAGCTGCCTCGTAGCCAGCGCCACCGATAGGCGCTTCCTGCATTTCAATGCCAATATTCAAGGCATTCAATACCTTGACCGCTTGCGCCACAATTTCGGGACCGATGCCGTCACCCGGCAAAACTGCTATTTTCATATACCGCGATTTCCTGAAGATTCTTTAATGAGAAGTTAGTTAAACAGCCAGGGTTGGGCTGCTTTATGCTTGGTTTCAAACGTCTTGATATCGTCTACATGCTGCAAGGTCAGGCCAATATCATCCAGGCCATTGAGCAGACAATGCTTGCGGAATGCATCCACCTCAAACGCATAGGATTTGCCGTCCGGCGTATTCACCGTCTGGGTCGCAAGGTCCACGGTGAGTTTGTAGCCTTCATCAGCTTCCACCGCCTGAAACAGGCTATCCACCACATCCGCGCTCAGAATAATGGGCAAGATGCCATTCTTGAAGCAGTTGTTGAAGAAAATATCCGCATAGCTAGGCGCAATAATCGCGCGGAAACCATAATCCAGCAGGGCCCAAGGCGCATGCTCCCGACTGGAGCCGCAACCGAAATTCTCGCGGGTCAGCAGGATACTCGCGCCTTGATAGCGAGGCTGGTTCAGTACAAAGTCAGGATTGATCTGACGTTTGCTGTTGTCCATGCCGGGCTCGCCATGATCCAGGTAGCGCCACTCGTCAAACGCATTGGGGCCAAAGCCTGAACGTTTGATGGATTTCAGAAATTGCTTGGGAATGATGGCATCGGTATCGACGTTCGCGCGATCCAACGGTGCCACAACTCCATTCAATTGGGTAAATGCCTGCATTACTTGCTCGTTTTCTGGATGGCTTCGCCAGCCTTTTCAATATCTTTTCCCATGCCTTCAACAGTATTACAGGCTGTGAGGCTCAACAGTGCCAACATGACCATGCATGTCATCCATTTCATCTCTGTTCCCCTATGCTCTCAATTACACTCAGTGAAAACGCAGGCCAAGCCTGCTGACTCTTAGGTGCATGCATGGCATGCGACAGGCGTTGCTTTACAGCATCGTCCTGACATCAACAAAATGCCCTGCCACAGCGGCAGCGGCCGCCATTTCAGGACTTACCAGATGCGTACGCCCACCCTGACCCTGACGACCTTCAAAATTGCGGTTGGAGGTAGAGGCGCAACGCTCACCGGGTTCCAGACGATCCGCATTCATGGCGAGACACATGGAGCACCCTGGCTCGCGCCACTCAAAACCGGCATCCAGGAAAATGCGGTCCAGCCCCTCCTGCTCAGCCTGCGCCTTCACCAGGCCAGAGCCTGGCACCACCATGGCAAGCTTCACATTGGAAGCCACACGCTTGCCCTTGGCGATCATGGCAGCGGCGCGCAAATCCTCAATACGGGAATTGGTGCAGGAGCCGATGAATACCTTGTCGATATTGATCGCTTCGATAGGCGTATTCGCCTCCAGCCCCATGTATTGCAGAGCGCGCTCAATCCCGCCACGCTTGGTAGGATCAGACTCCTGCTCGGGATCCGGCACGCGGCCATTGATGGCGGTAACCATTTCTGGCGAGGTACCCCAGGTCACTTGTGGTTGAATATCCTCGGCCTTGAGCTCGACCACGGCATCAAATTTGGCACCCTCATCGCTATGCAAGGTTTTCCAATAAGCCACGGCAGCATCCCACTGCGCTTCGGTAGGCGCATAAGGACGGCCCTTGAGGTAGTTGATGGTAATGTCATCCACCGCCACCATGCCCGCCCGGGCACCTGCCTCGATAGCCATATTGCACAAGGTCATGCGGCCTTCCATGCTGAGCGAGCGAATGGCAGACCCAGCAAATTCAATGGCGTAACCCGTACCGCCTGCGGTACCAATACGACCGATCACGGCCAGCGCCACGTCTTTGGCGGTTACACCACGACCAAGCTCGCCTTCGACCAGAATCTGCATGGCCTTGGACTTCTTCTGCACCAGGCATTGCGTTGCCATGACGTGCTCGACTTCAGATGTACCGATACCATGCGCCAAGGCGCCGAACGCGCCATGGGTGCTGGTGTGCGAATCGCCGCAGACAACCGTCATGCCAGGCAAGGTAGCACCCTGCTCAGGCCCGATGACGTGCACGATCCCCTGACGCTTGTCATTCATCTTGAATTCCGTCACACCGAAATCGACACAGTTCTGGTCCAGTGTTTCTACCTGCAAACGTGAGATCGGGTCAGCGATACCATGCGAGCGATCGGTCGTAGGCACATTGTGATCAGGCACTGCCAGCACGGAATTGATACGCCAAAGCTTGCGGCCAGCGATTTTCAGGCCTTCAAAAGCTTGAGGGCTGGTTACTTCATGCACCAGATGACGGTCGATATAGAGCAATGCGGTGCCGTTTTCCTCGCGCACCACATGGGAATCGAACAATTTATCGTAAAGCGTTTTTGCCATTTCTTATGCTTTCCATTTGCTAAACCGGGCAACTGCCAACGGTTGGCTATCTTATATTCCTGTATCCGCTATTCCTGTATCCACAAATCACGGCATTAATCCCTGAAGTTGCCGAATTGCAGGGGGAAATCGGTGACCGATTTTTTGACAAAGGCAATCGCATCCTGCAGCACGTCACGCTTGGCGCCGGTAACGCGTACCGTATCACCCTGGATGCTGGCCTGCACTTTCAGGCCGCTGTCCTTCAGCAGTTTGACGATTTTCTTCGCCAGCTCGGTATCAATACCCGCCTTGATTTTCAGCACCTGCTTGACCTTGTTGCCCGACACTTTCTGCACATCCTGATGATCCAGACGCTTGGCACTGTCTGCTTCCTTCTTTTCCATGGCTGGCAGCAAGATATCCTTGATCTGATCCAGCTGAAAATCGGAGTCACCATGCAGGGTGATCAGATTGTCTTTTTCATTCAGCTCAACCGCTGCGCTGGTACCTTTGAAGTCATAGCGATTGGTGATCTGGCGGCCTGCCACGTCAATGGCATTTTTCAAGGCGACCATATCAACTTCAGAAGAAATATCAAATGTAGGCATGATGTGTGTTCCTGTTGTTTACTGTGTTTCCGTCATATCCATAAAAGCCAGATCCGTTACGCCTGGATCGATTCCAAACTGCATGAGCAAGGTTGTAGCCTGACCGCGATGGTGAGTCTGATGATTGAAAAAGTGCGACACCGTGATCCAGGCAGGGCGGCTGAAGGTCTGCTGATAAATACCGCTATCCCAACGCAACTCTTCCTGCAGCCAGTTATTACTGACGCTTGTCGCCCAGGCCAGAATGGCATTATCCAGCACCAGCCGACGTTCACTTAAGGCAGCAAAGTTGTCAGCCTTATCGCTGTAGCGCTGTGCGGTCGCCTCAAACCTGGCTAGCCAGATATCATCGGCCCATACCAGATGGACCAAGGTGCCATGCAAGGATTTGAAAAAGGCCCCTTTATCCAGTTGCCGCTGCTCTTCCGTAAGACTGGCAGCAGCAGCATACAGTTTCCCATTCATCCAGCGGTTATAGCGCGCCATCAAGCGCACATAATCGCGATCTATCATGGCTTACTCAAAATGGCAGACGTAATCCAGCGTTTCAATCGTTTCAATATCAAAGCTTGAATTGCCCGGCACGGTGAATTTTTCACCGGCCTGATAGGTATTCCAGGCTTCTTCGCCTTTCAGGCGCACTTTGCAAACACCCGCGTTAATTTCCATCAGCTCTGGCGAGCCGGTATTGAATGTCAGCGTGCTGGGGAAAATCACGCCAACGGTACAGCGTGTACCGTTTGGAAACATTACGGTATGGCTGACACACTTGCCATCAAAATACACGTTGGCTTTTTTCTTGACGCTTACATTATCGAACTGGGCCATGAGACTCTCCTGTTTACTTTTTCTTGTTGTGTAAATTGGCAGCAATACGCATGCGCAATGCATTCAGCTTGATGAAACCACCGGCATCCTTCTGATCATAGGCGCCCGCATCATCTTCAAAGGTGGCGATGGTGGAGTCAAACAATGAGTCCGTCTTGCTGTCACGGCCGACCACAATCACGTTGCCTTTGTAAAGCTTGAGGCGCACCCAGCCATTCACATTCAGCTGCGTATGATCAATCAAGGTCTGCAAGGCGATGCGCTCAGGGCTCCACCAGTAACCGTTATAAATCAGGCTGGCGTAACGCGGCATGAGGTCGTCCTTCAAATGCGCAACTTCACGATCCAGCGTAATGGATTCAATCGCACGGTGCGCCTTCAGCATGATGGTGCCGCCTGGCGTTTCATAACAGCCGCGCGACTTCATGCCGACATAGCGGTTTTCCACCAGGTCCAGACGGCCAATGCCGTGCTTGCCACCAAGTCGATTGAGCTCGGCCAGCACTTCATGCGCCTTGAGGCGTTTGCCATTCAGCGCCACGATATCGCCGCGCTCATACTCCACATCCAGATATTCAGCAGCATCCGGCGCTTTTTCCGGGCTGACTGTCCAGCGCCACATGTCTTCCTCTGCCTCAGCAGCCGGGTTTTCCAGATGGCGACCTTCGTAAGAGATATGCAGGAGATTGGCATCCATGGAATATGGACTACCGCCCTGCTTGTGCTTCATTTCTACCGGGATACCATGCTGCTCGGCATAGGCCAGCAGCTTTTCGCGGGACAGCAAATCCCACTCGCGCCATGGCGCGATAACCTTGACACCAGGCTTGAGCGCATAGGCACCCAACTCAAAACGTACCTGGTCATTGCCCTTGCCGGTAGCGCCATGCGAAATGGCATCTGCACCGGTTTCATTGGCAATGTCGATAAGACGCTTGGCAATCAGTGGACGCGCGATGGAGGTGCCGAGCAGATATTCACCTTCGTATACGGTATTAGCGCGGAACATGGGGAATACGAAATCGCGCACGAACTCTTCGCGCAGGTCATCAATATAAATTTCCTTGACGCCGAATTTCTTGGCTTTTTCGCGTGCCGGTTCCAGCTCTTCGCCTTGGCCCAAGTCAGCAGTAAACGTCACCACTTCACATTGGTAGGTATCCTGCAGCCATTTAAGGATGACGGAGGTATCCAATCCGCCCGAGTAGGCCAACACTACTTTTTTCACATCGCTCATTACTTTTTCCTGTTATCTTTTAAACGCTTATATTCAAATCTTAAACTAATCAGTGAACAGCTCAAACGCCACCAGAAAGCTGACAAACACCATCAGCGCCATCCCCAGCAGAAACAGCCGATCGGCATAGCGCTCGATACGCTGCAGATGATCTTTGTGCCGAATGGACCAATAAGACAACATCGTGCTCGCCATGAAGGCCAGGCTATCGAGCGCCAACAGCTTGTCCGCCCAACTGGATATCGCCTTGTCTGGCGCGAGCTGAATGACCGAGATAACGGTGACACAGACCCCCACCATGGTGGAGGCAACTGGCAGAATATGGCTGGAAAGCTCGACTGGCTTGTTATCCATACTGATTTAAAATCAGGCCACCTTGCCCAGCAGTAGATATTCCATCAGCGCCTTTTGCACATGCAGGCGGTTCTCCGCTTCATCCCAAACCACCGAATGCGGGCCATCAATCACCTCTGCTGCCACCTCTTCGCCACGATGCGCCGGTAAACAATGCATGAACAAGGCATCCGACTTGGCCACACGCATCATGTCCGCATCCACCTGCCAGTCAGCAAAATCGCGCATGCGCTCTTCGTTTTCGGCCTCAAAGCCCATGGATGTCCAGACATCGGTGGTGACCAGATCAGCTCCCCGTGCAGCTTCCATCGGGTCGGTAAATTCCTCGTAATGCTCATGCCCATACAGGCCAGCACGCTCAGGCTCGACTTCGTAGCCCGGTGGCGTAGAGACATGCACATTGAAATCCAGTACCTCGGCAGCTTGCAGCCAGGTATTGCAGACATTGTTGGAGTCACCTATCCACGCCACGGTCTTGCCCTGGATAGGCCCACGATGCTCAATAAAGGTAAAAATATCGGCCAGTATCTGGCATGGGTGATACTCATTGGTCAGGCCATTGATCACCGGCACGCGCGAATTGGCCGCAAAACGCTCGATGATTTCCTGCTCAAAGGTGCGGATCATCACAATATCGCTCATGCGCGAAATAACCTGCGCCGCATCTTCCACTGGCTCACCACGTCCCAGCTGGGAATCACGGGTGTTCAGGTAGATCGCCGAACCGCCAAGTTGCTGCATGCCAGCCTCAAACGACAGACGTGTACGTGTACTGGCTTTCTCGAAGATCATGACCAAAGTACGGTCAGTCAGCGGCCAGTATTGCTGATAAGCCTTGAACTGCTGCTTGATCCAGCGCGTACGTTCAAAGATATGATCCAACTCTTCCCGGTTCAAGTCCTTGAATTGTAAAAAGTGTTTGATAGCCATAAGTTTACTTCTTTTATTTTATTGACCTAAAAAGGCCTTGATCAGACCAGAGAGCTGGCTGACCAGTTGTTGGGCTTCGTCCTGATTGATGACCAGTGGCGGCAACAAGCGCACGACCTTTTCCGCAGTAACATTGATCAGCAGACATTGCTCCAGAGCCTGCCTGACCAGCTCGCCGCAAGGACGATCAAGTTCGATACCAATCATCAGACCTGCATTGCGTATGGTGCTTACCCCCTTCACGCCAGCAAACTCGGCGCGCAAAGCATCGCAAATCCAGTTGCCTATTTCTTCAGCGTGGGCGCACAACCCATCTTGCTCAATGATGTTGAGCGTTGCCAGACCCGCGGCCGTTGCCAATGGATTGCCGCCAAAGGTGGAACCATGCTTGCCGTAGGTAAATACGTCGGCCGCTACCCCGCGGGCCACACATGCGCCGATCGGCACGCCAGACCCCAGACCCTTGGCCAGCGTCATGACATCGGGCTTGATATCAGTATGCTGAAATGCAAACCAGGTGCCCGTGCGACCTATGCCGCTCTGCACTTCATCCAGCATCAGAAGCCAGCCGTATTGATCACAGAGCGCGCGCAAGCCCTCAAGATAGGCCTTGCCATCGCGCGGCACGTTAATACCGCCTTCACCCTGCACAGGCTCTACCAGGATCGCCACCACATTGGGGTTATGCTCTGCCACTTGGCGTACGGCATCGAGATCGTCAAACGGCACACGCACAAAGCCACTCACCAGCGGCTCAAAGCCTGCCTGGGTTTTGCGGTTGCCGGTTGCAGACAGGGTCGCCAGCGTACGGCCATGAAATGCCCTATCCATGACGATGATTTCTGGGTTTTCAATGCCATTGTTGTGGCCATGCAGACGCGCCAGCTTGATGGCGGCTTCGTTGGCCTCGCAACCGGAATTGCAAAAGAAAACACGATCCATGCCGGCAATTTCGCAGACTTTATCTGCCAGAGCGGCCTGCTCGGCAATTTGATAAATATTGGAAACATGAATCAGCTTGCCCGCCTGCTCGCTAATGGCGGCCACCAAGCGGGGATGCGCGTGCCCCAGACCATTCACGGCCACGCCAGCCAGAGCGTCAAGATAGCGGTTACCCTGCGCATCGTATAACCAGACGCCCTCCCCCTTCACAAAGGTGACAGGTTGCCTGGCATAGGTATTCATCAAATGTTGAGACATTGTTTAACTCTATCTATAAAAAAACAAACGGCGGCCTATGCCGCCGTTTGCAGCAATATAAAAATCCTAAAGCCCGAAAATAGCCCGGTGCGTCAGTCCATTCGTCATGAAAAAAATCATGGGGACAGACAGCATAGTGTTGGTTCGTGACGCTAAAAAGGCAACGCGCCGTGCGCGGGCCTTGGCAGCATCATCTGCTGGGGCTAGTCCCAGAATTTTTTTCTGGTTAGGCCAGATCAGCACCCAGACATTAAACAGCATGATCGTGCCCAGCCAGGCCCCGACACCGATGGCCGCATAGTCAGCCTGCAGCGTAAATGCTGGGACAAACGCCTTGCCAAGCAGTGCCGCACCCGCAACCCACGTGACGACGGCCGCCCATCGGAACCAGAGCAGCGCTCGTGGCGCCACATGCTTGCTGATACCGGCTGCGGTGCCATCGGCAGTGGCATCTTTCAACGCGGGCACCTGCACAAAATTAAAGTAGTAAAGCAGGCCGACCCACGTAATGCCTGCCCATACATGTATCCAGCGTGCGAACCCTGGCATCAAATCCATGATCACACCCCGGCCAATATGAAATTTTTAAGAAAAACATACAGCACCAGCGTCAGGATCACGCCTGAAATCAGGGTGCCGGAAATCGAATCCAGGGGATTTTTCATTGGCCGTTTCTCTGTAAAAAATCGTTGCACATCAAGAGTGTTGAGGTTAGCGCAAAACAGCCGATTAAGCAACATTTGACGCCTCATTCGAGCCTTTGCACCAGCATTTTTATCATAGAAAAACCCCCTCTCCCAATCTGCCCTGCAAGTAAAATTCTGCTTGAAAAAATATCCCATTCGGGCAAAATCCCAAGTCCGCCGTTTTATCTGCATTTCGCATTCAATCAGTCACTTCCAACCACTGCTCGCAACCTATGGCTTCCCTTGTCTCCGTCAATTTGCCCCGGCCAACTGTTTCACAGCTGCCGATTGCCTGGTATACCGACCCCGAGATTTACAAGCTTGAACAGAAAGTGCTGTTTGCACATGCGCCCCAATACGTAGGGCACGAGCTCATGGCGCCACACCCTGGCGACTATCACACCCTGGATTGGATGCAGGAAGGCCGCGCGCTGGTGCACAATCAGAATGGCATTGAACTGATCAGCAACATCTGCCGCCACCGGCAGGCCATCATGCTGAATGGCCGTGGCAATACGCAGCACATTGTCTGCCCATTGCACCGCTGGACATACAACCTCAAAGGCGAGCTGCTGGGCGCACCGCATTTTCCTGATAACCCGTGTTTGCACCTGAACAAGAGCTCGCTTCAGCAATGGCAAGGTCTGCTGTTTGACAGCCCACGGGATATAGCCCGCGACCTGCGCCAACTGGGCTGCAAGCAGGATTTTGATTTTACCGGTTACATGCTGGACCGCGTAATGGTGGAAGAATATGCCTTCAACTGGAAAACCTTTATCGAGGTTTATCTCGAGGACTACCATGTCGGGCCGTTCCACCCCGGGCTGGACAAGTTTGTGGACTGTGAACAACTGAACTGGGAGTTTGGCGACTGGTACAGCGTACAAACCGTAGGCGTAAAGCATTCGCTGCAAAAATCCGGCTCCCCCACCTATCAGCGCTGGCAGGAACAGGTATTGCAGTATGGCGAACAATCCGCACCCAAGTATGGCGCCATCTGGATGGTGTATTACCCCTTTCTGATGATCGAGTGGTACCCGAATGTGCTCGTCGTGTCGCACCTCATTCCTCGCGGGGTGGATGCCTGCACCAATGTGGTGGAGTTTTACTACCCGGAAGATATTGCCTTGTTTGAGCGCGAATACGTGGAAGCCCAGCAGGCGGCGTACAATGAAACGGCGATTGAGGACAAGGAAATCTGCCAACGCATGCACGACGGTCGCCGCGCCCTGTTTGCTCAGGGCCTGGATGAACATGGCCCTTATCAACACCCCATGGAAACCGGGCTTGAGCACTTCCACCTGTGGATGCGTAAACAGTTAGACCCCCACCTGTGAATCTTTTCCGCCTGATCAGGCAATGGCGGCTTGGTAGCCTGTGGATGCTGGTGGCAGCGTTCTTCTTTGCCATCATGGGGGTCCTGGTCAAGCTTGGCGCGCAAAAATTCAGTAGCGCCGAACTCGTGTTCTACCGCTCGTTCTTCGGCCTGGTGTTTATTTACGGCCTGACGCGCATACGCAAGCAATCCCTAGCAACCCCCTTGCTCAGCAAGCATATGTGGCGCGCGGTGCTGGGATTTATCTCCCTGCTGCTGTTTTTCTACGCCATCAGTGAACTCCCCCTGGCAACCGCCATCACCCTGAATTACACCTCACCGCTTTTCATGGCGGCGCTGGCCCCGTTTTATCTGGGAGAAAAATTCCGCAAAACCCTGTTCGTCGCAATAGCACTCGGGTTTGTTGGGGTGACCTTATTGCTCAAGCCCAGCCTGCATGTGGATGAGCTGATTGCGGGTGCATTGGGCCTGCTGTCAGGCGCATTGGCGGGGATTGTGTATATCCACGTAACCCAGTTGGGCCGCGCCGGCGAGCCCGACTGGCGCACCGTGTTCTATTTCACGCTGGTGTGCACGCTGGGTGGTGGCATATGGATGCTGGTACACGACTTTCATCGCGTTGAGTGGGATGATCTCTTGCTGCTCATCGGGCTAGGAGTGTCGGCCACCATTGCCCAGCTTGCCCTGACGCGGGCATACCGCACGGGCAACCCCCTTGTCGTCGGCAGCCTAGCTTACAGCACGGTTGTCCTCGCCAGCGTGTTTGGCATCGTGATCTGGGGGGAGATGCTTTCGCTGGATCGCTGGTTCGCTGTGGCCATCATTGTGCTGAGTGGCGTGATAAGCGTCACATCACGCAAACCTCAAAATGAGGCATAAAAGCGCGTTTACTCAAGCTAGACAAGCACTTAAAGAACGATTAGTCTTCACATCACACCCCACGCTGGATTTCAGAATGTTGGCAGCAAATCGTGAACACATAGATCGTTTTGCAGGCAAGTTTATTGCGCCCTGCCTTGCCCTGTGGCTCACAGGCTGCATGGGCGGGCCCATTGCCCAGCAAATAGCCCAGTCAGTGGCCATGCGCAGCCTGGACAAGACCACCTCAGATGCATACGACAACTACTTGCTGAAACAGGATGAAGCCAGCCGCAGCCTGCCTCTCAAAGACACCGAGCCAGACCCATACTGGGCAAGTTTTGTTACCTCGGGCTTTTCAACGGTGGAAACCGTAAAAGAACCTCTGCCGGATTACCGGCAAGCCTCCACCAATACACCATCCGCGCCATACCAAGCAACTGCAAATGGCGCAACAGCGGCTGAACTTGACAGCAAAACGCAGGCAGCGCTGGTGCAAAGCAAACTAGTGCGCGTGGAGTTATGGAATCTGCTGATAGGCGATGAAAAGCGCTCCATTCTGGAAAAAGCCCGCCTTATGGGAGCTGCAGGGCTTCCACCAACAACCGAATGGCCGCGTTGGCAACTGGCGACTGGCGCGCCTGTAGGGGATAACCATCAGCCCATTACTTTCCTCATTCCTCCCGATTTCGGACGCATGAAGAGCGGCGATTATGCCGTGGTAGAAGTCGCTGGTGCGGGTGAGCTGAATGTCGCCCGCTACCCAGGACATTAAACGCTCAGGGATCAATCAGGCCTGAGCGCATGGCAATCAGCGCAATCTCGGCCGAGTTATTGGCGTTCAGCTTTTGCTTGATATTGTAGAGGTGCGTGCCTACTGTGCGTGGCGACAGGCTTAGTGTTTCGGCAATATCATTCGTGGTCTTTCCTTTAGCCAGCGCGATAAACACCTCGAACTCACGGTCCGAAAGCACGTCCACCGGATTTGCCTCGCCGGATAGTTGCTGAATGGCCATCTGCTGGGCGACGGTCGCTTCCAGATAACGTTTATTGCCCGCCACCGTGCGTATGGCCTTGATCAATTCCTCAGCAGCACTGCGCTTGGTGAGATAGCCCATGGCGCCTGCATTCAGCACGCGCTTGGGATGCACTGAATCCTCATGGGCAGACAACACCAGCACCTTGGCCGAACTATCCTTGGCCATGATGCGCTCAATCGCCTCAAGCCCGCCAATACCGGGCATCGTAATATCCATGACGACCACATCCGGATGATGTTCCATGTAAAGCTTGATGCCCTGCTCGCCATTTTCAGCTTCGGCAATCACTTTGATATCCGAAGCCGACTCCAGCAACATCTTGAAACCCATGCGCACCACGGCATGGTCGTCAACCAGCATGACCTTGATGGGCTCGCTCATGCGGCACCTCGCGCGGGAATAGTCACCATGATCTGGGTCCCTTGTTCCATCAGCGAGTCAACATTAAAGGTTCCATGCAGCGCCTGCACGCGCTCACGCATGCCCAGCAAGCCAAAATGCTTGGATTGATCCACATTACATATATTCATGCCCACACCATTATCCTGTATGGAAAGCTGCAATGCGCCTTCCGTTGTTTTTATCAAGCGTATATTAATCTGGGTTGCCTGCGCATGCCGCAACGCATTGGTGACTGACTCCTGCACAATACGGAAAAGATTAATATTCAGCGTTTCCCCTAAGTCATCCAACGGCCCGGATAAGTTCAACGTAAAGCGTACATCCGGATGCTGCCCCTGCCAATTGGTAATCGCATCGCGCAGGGTTTCCGACAAGCCCAGATTATCCAGTGAGCCGGGGCGCAACTGGCGAATAATATTGTGCATGCCATCGTAGATATGATTGGCGGCGGCCACTATCGTTTGCGCGTTAGCCGCAATATCGGGCATGGCTTCCGTGGTTTTGTTGGAAATGCCCACGGCAAAGGTTTTGATCGCAGTGACATATTGCCCCAGCTCATCATGCAGCTCACGCGCCAGACTGCGGCGCTCATCTTCAATGTGATGCTGAATCAGCTGTGTCAGCTGACGATTCTCCTCCAGCCGCAGCGCAGCCTCTTCCGCCTGCTTGCGTTCTGTAATATCGCGCATGCTGCATATTTCGCCTATCACCTCACCCGAATGCGGATCCACCAAGGGCGCTGCCGTTAAGGAAATATCCCGCAACTTGCCATCCCGTGCCACACGTTGCGTATCGTGGTTCTCCACTTTCTGCATTTGTTTGATGGCGGCAAAATTGGACTCCAGTTCGGCCTCATAGCCAGGCGGGATAAGAATCGCGGCCGACTTTCCGATGATATCCTCAGGTGCATAGCCAAACATGCGCTGTGCCGCCGCATTCCAGAATGAAATGTTGCCATCCAGATCATGGATCATGATGGCATCGGCCGTCTGTTTGACGATCAGGGCCAGCCGGCGGCTTTCATCGGTGCGTGCCAGCAGCGACTCGCCCATCTGGTTGAAATTATGAGCAATCTTGGAAAACTCCGGCAGCTTGAATTCTGGCAAGCGCACCGTCAAATCCCCCTGCTCCATCTGGTTGATTGCTTTGAGCATGGGCTCTACCGGCCTCAACCACCGCCCCAGCATCCAGTACACCATGGCATTCAGGACCACAAAAAAACCAAGATTGATCCAGAACAGATTGCTCAACCGGCTCCACGCTTCACGAATAGCGCCACCGGGGTTAGACACGACGACCAGCATGCCAAAGCGGATGCGACGCATCACGACTTCCTGCTCGGGCTCGATCAGCTTGACGAACCAACGTGGTGGATTTTCATCCGCCCGGTATTTGGAGGGAGGTGACTTGAAAAGCAAATTGCCATGGAGGTCATAAAGAATGATTTCATTGCTGCGCACATGGCCGAGGGACAGCAAAAAGCGATGCATGACCTCATGCGTATAGCCCCACTCAGGATTTTGATACGAACTCAGAATCACCGTATCCAGCAATTGCACGGTCACGCGCGTGGCAGCCTCGACGCCCTCTTGAGTAGATGCCTTCATGCCGCGGATGATGACAAACCCGACTACGCTCATGAACACCAGCAATAGCAGGGTAATCAGCAGGTTCAATCGAAATCGTAGACTCATAAATTATCCATGCCGGGTTGCGCGCACGAAAACGCACGTTGTTTTTTAATCATAAGGACATAAATCATGCCACAGACCTCGCCCGTTGGGGATGATGCATACTCGCTGCGCGTGAGCCATGACTAATCACCGAAAAGCCTTATTGGGCTAAGACTCTATTTAACCCCAGATCAACACCATGTTGATCATGGAATGAAGATTGGATGGATGTATAAGAATGAAATGGAGAAGTAAAAGAAGAGCAGATTTATGAGAAGTCTGGTTTGCGAAAGTGGCCAGACATCAATGTTTACCAACCACGTTTGAGACAAGTTAAAACGGAAAGCTGATACTAAGGTAACCAGAGGTTGAGGCGAGAAATCTTCAATTCGAGGCTTATTCACCATGAGATCCCCCGCCTCGGATCCAAGCTCGATACCATCATGCCCAATGGTGATTCAAGCATGATGAAGGCATCGATGAATGCAATAAATTAGGATTGAACCGAATTACGGGAACGACGACCGCCTTCAATAACCAGGCCGGTACGTTTGGCTTTAGCGATCAAAATAAGAATATCCGCCACTTTCACCTTGTTGGCTTTAGCTGCAAAATCGACTGCATCGGCAACTGCACTTAAGCCTTCGCTGCTCATGCTCAGCTCTGGCTTTTCCTTCTTGGGTGCTGCATTTTTAAGTTTGTTAAGTTTTTCTTCAAGATCTTTAATCATCTCTTCTTTAGTTCGGCGTTTGTAGTTGGCCATCAAATTCTCCTTAGATTATAGGGTAGGTAAGAAACTGGAACTTCTTATGATGTGGATTATTTTACAAAGAACAGGTTCCATCAAGAAAGCAATAATGATCTTTCTTTCTTTTTTAATCAAGCCAGAATAATTTTTAACTGGCGAAAAACCAATATCTGAATGTAGTTTCTTTACCAGATCAGCCGTATGAAGATGAGATAAATGCTGTGAAAAATGGATGAAGATTATTGCATGCTGTTAACAATCTCATTCGAAAGGTAACTAGTTTTATAGTGCATTCAAAAACACGCGACCATGATAAGACCTGGTTACCAAGCTCATTCCCATGTCGGCCACCTTATTGGGCAACAGGCACCGCACTGGGATATAGAGGATCTCACTCGCCGTACAAGTATTTCGATTCTTCGCCCATGATCTGGGCAATTTCATTATGCGTATCGTCTATTGTTTTCATCAATACATCATTGATTTTAAAGTATTCATTGATTTGATTGAGGTACTGCCTCAATTTTGATGAGCTATAGCCCTGGGACTCAACGCGATCAATGATCTGGATTGCCTCGGAATAATAGAAAGGAAAAAGCTCGCGCTCGCGCGGGTTAAACTTGCACTCGTCAATACAGCAGACGAGCTCCGCCAAATGATCAAAAAGTCTGAAATTATCGTAGTCCAATTATTAACTCCTGCGAAATACCACGATTTATAACAAAGAGTAAATTCAAGCCAGCACCCGCTTAATTCTTTCTGGCTGACTCTTTGCGATCAATGGATGCAGTTTTACTTGTTGATAGGAAACACTGCGCTTTCATGACTCCGGTACTGGAGATTTTATCTGCCAGCGAGGTGCATATCGCCTCAGACTCAAGGCCATCAATCACCATAGGCTCGGTTAAATGTGCATTCACACTGCCAACCAGGTAGACCAACACCACATAAAGATTCATTACTTCCCCCTTTTGATTGAAATATTGCATTCCAAGCAACGGCAATCAGGTTGTTTACGCGATTCATTACTGGAGAATGAGCAAACAGTTCGATTTATTCATCCCAGAACCATCAACAATGGCTTATTTACGTAATGGCCTTATTGCGGTGTATCTCAATATAAAACGCGCTGCTTATTGAAGAGTTTTAGCGGTTTAAAACAAAGCGCCGCCATGAAACTGACACTTGTGAACAGATAGTAGTAGATTGATCAGGCAGGAGTAATTACCCCTAGGGGCAGCCATTTCTGGCTTAAAACGCGGCATTTCAGGCTTGTTTCAACACATCATGATGGCGCATCTGCGAGGATGTCTTTACCCGCCTGAAAATCCATAGCACCACTCAAGCGCGGCAGTGCCCGGTTGGCTATTTAATAAAACTTTACATCCAGCCTCAACTTTTACGCCAAGTCGTCGTAATAAAACTAATCGTTTTATTTAATCACCAGGCCTTTGGGGCAAGTCATCCATGGCAGTTCATGCGGGGGCTTTCCTTTGCCACTGCGCGATTTAGCACCGAATTCCACTATGTTTTTTTAAATGGTTTTTTTGAAGAGGCTCTATGAAATCCGCCCTGTCTAACATGAGCATACGTTTAAAAATCGCCTTGATTGTGACGGTGGTGGCGATGATCGGCTTTACCGTCACCATTGCTACCATCATCAACCAATCCATTGAAGTAGAAAAGAAAACAGCCCTGAAGCTGGTCGATGAATCCGCCCTGGTTGGCCGGGAACAGGCGCAGGAAATACTGGATAGAGCCGTGGTAACGGCCAGGGCAAACGCCAGAACCATGCTGGCCATGAAAGCCACTCATCAGGAAAGTCGCGCGGCGGTAGACAACCTGCTGGCGAACTCGCTCAGACAGAACCCTGACCTCGTTGGCGCATGGACGTTATGGGAACCCAATGCCTTTGATGGCAAGGACAAGGATTTCGTCAACGCGGCCGGGCACGACGCCACCGGCCGCTATATCCCCTACTGGAACAGCGGAAGCGGTTCCGTCATTCTTGAGGCCCTGGTGGATTACAACACGGCAGGGGCAGGCGATTACTATCTGCTCGCAAAAAACTCTGGCAAGGAAACACTGCTGGAGCCTTATATGTACAAGATTGCGGGCAAAGATACGCTGATTACCACCATCAGCATCCCCATTCAACACAACGGAGGTTTTGTGGGGGTGACGGGGTTTGACATTCCGCTTTCCGGCATGCAGGCGATTGTCGGTGCCATCAAGCCATATGCAGGCAGCTATGCCGAGCTGATTACCTACGGCGGCAATTATGTCGCCAGTGCCAGCCCGGAGAACATTGGCAAACCGATGGACAAGCAAGGGGATGCCAAAGCCATCCTGCAAAAAATTCAGGCAGGAACAGCGTTTAGCCATATAGATCAGGATGCCTCGGGCACCTTGGTATACCGCACCTACGCCCCCATCAAGGTTGGCAATAGTGTCACGCCCTGGGCACTGGTGCTGACCGTTCCCATGGATGTAGTCATGGCGCAGATCTACACCATCCGCAACATTGCGATCGTGGTGGGCATCGTCTCGGTGATCGTGCTGGTCGGCATCCTGTATTTCTTTCTCAATCGCATGGTCATCAGCCCGCTGCAGGAAAGCGTTGGCACCATCAAACGTCTGTCCAAGGGCGACTTGTCCGCCAAGATCACGGTAAAAGGCAGTGATGAAATGGGGGCACTCAATGGCTCCATGGCGCAGCTGGGCGGCAATATTCAGACACTGATTTCGCAGATGACCGTCATGAGCGAGGCACACGATCGCGGAGAGACCGATGCGCGCGTCACCGAAAGCAATTTTGAAGGGGCATTCCGCGATCTGGCACACGGCGTCAACAGCATGGTGCATGGCCATATCGAACTCAACAACAAAGCCATGCAGGTAGTGAAAGCCTTTGGCGAGGGCAATTTTGAGGCGCCCCTGGAGCGCTTTCCCGGCAAAAAGGCCGAGATCAATCACACCATTGAACAAGTACGCAGCAATCTGAAGAGCCTGATTGCCGATGCAGACATGCTGGCGCAGGCCGCCATTGCGGGCAATCTTTCCACGCGCGCCGACGCCAGCCGTCATCAGGGCGATTTCCGCAAGATCGTCGAGGGCGTGAATCACACGCTGGATGCCGTCATCGGCCCCTTGAATGTCGCTGCGCATTACGTAGACGACATATCCAAAGGCAACATCCCGGCTAAGATCACCGATGATTACAGTGGCGACTTCAACACTCTTAAAAACAACCTCAACCAGTGTATAGACGCCATCAATGCCATGGTGGCAGATACCGCCATGCTGGCAGAGGCTGGTGCCCAGGGCCTGCTGTCAACCCGCGCGGATGCCAGCCGTCACCAGGGGGATTTCCGCAAGATTGTCGAAGGCGTCAATAACACGCTGGATGCGGTGATTGGCCCGCTGAATGTAGCCGCCGATTGCGTCAAACGTATCTCGCAAGGGCATGTTCCACCGGTGATTACCGAAGAATATCAGGGCGACTTCAATACCATACGCCAGAACCTGAATACCTGTATCACTGCGATCAATGCGCTGGTGCAGGATGCCGGCATGCTGGCCGATGCCGCCCGCGATGGCCGGGTATATGTGCGTGCCGATGCCACGAACCATCAGGGTGATTTCCGCAAGATCGTCGAGGGCGTGAACGAAACGCTGGAAATGATCGCCACGCCTATCGTCACGGTTAAAGAAGCGGCAGAGACCATCAATACCGCGGCCAATGAAATCTCCAAAGGCAATATCGATCTGTCGCAGCGCACCGAGGAGCAAGCCTCATCGCTGGAAGAAACGGCTTCCAGCATGGAGCAGCTCGCCTCCACCGTGAAGCAGAATGCGGAAAATGCCAAGCAGGCCAACCAGCTTGCCATCACCGCCACCAGCATTGCCGAGCGTGGCGGCGAAGTTGTTTCGGATGTGGTGAATACCATGGCCGCCATCAACGAAAGCTCGCACAAGATCGAGGACATCATCTCCGTCATTGATGGCATTGCCTTCCAGACCAACATCCTGGCCTTGAATGCCGCCGTAGAAGCCGCCAGGGCTGGTGAACAGGGCCGCGGCTTTGCCGTGGTCGCCGGTGAGGTGCGCAATCTGGCGCAACGCTCGGCCGTGGCCGCCAAGGAGATCAAGGAGTTGATCGCAGATTCCGTGGGCAAAACCACCGAAGGTACGCGTCAGGTAGAAAACGCGGGCAAGACCATGGAAGAAATCGTCAACTCGGTCAAACGCGTTTCCAATATTGTGGGCGAAATCACCGCAGCCTCCATCGAGCAAAGCTCGGGCATCGATCAGGTCAACAAAGCGGTCACGCAAATGGACGAAGTCACCCAGCAAAATGCCGCTCTGGTGGAAGAAGCCGCTGCCGCTGCCGAGTCGCTCATGGAGCAAGCCAATAATCTGGTGGAATCCATACGCCAGTTCAAAACCTCCGAGAACGACACCGGCCGCGCCAGCGCAGCGCCCACCCGTCTGCCCAGCCCCAAGCCTTTCCGGGCAGAGAGTGGCGGACGATCTGCGGCTCCCTTGCGCGTTGCCGTCAAAGCCCCTGACGAAGGCGACTGGGAAGAGTTTTAACCCCTGCACAAGACCTCCCGCGTGGAGGTCTTGTTATTTGGGGAGGCGCGATATGCGCCGAATCGGGTATGCTGCACACATTCCCGATGGAGAAGGCTACATCATGTCACTCAAGCACAGCCTGGACGCGCTGCAATCGCTGCTGGCAAGCCAGTTACCCTGCCCTGTCATCAGTGGCCGCCCCGAGCAGAGCCTCGGGCTTTATCTGTTTCCATGGCATATCCATCAACCGACACAATTACGTGCAATCGGCGCATCCGAGTCGACCCACAGGCCGTGCAGTTTGAGTGTGGTGTTATTGCCCAAGGCAGATTCGGTAGTGACATCGCTAGACTTGCTCGATCAGGCCATGGCGACGATTCAAGCCCAACCGGTACAAACCACGGTGGATGGTAATGTGCACATCCTCCTGGATACGTGGTCAGCGGAAACCATGATGCAATTCTTTACCGCAGCGGGATTACCTCTGCAATGCGCCCTCGCCTGCGAGTTGCGCCTCAGTTGAGTTTTTACAACAAGCAATTTTTACAACAAGCAAAAGGGAGACGTCATGCAACACTGGTTCAGCAAACTCAAGGGCGACCATGCCGCCCTGCCACCTCGTGCACCCGGCAAGGCGATTGCGCTGGCCTGGCTGGGCGGTTGCCTTGCCATTGGCGTCATTGCCGCGCTGGCGGAGCACTGGTCACTGGCCCTGATACTAGGCTCCTTTGGTGCGAGTTGCGTACTGGTGTTTGGCTATCCGGATGTGCCGTTTTCCCAGCCCCGCAACATCATTCTGGGGCACGGTCTCAGCACCGCCACCGGCCTGCTGTTTCTGACACTGCTTGGTCCCCACTGGTGGGCCATGGCACTGGCGGCAGGTACCGCCATCGCCTTGATGATGTTCACGCGAACTGTTCACCCTCCCGCAGGCTCCAATCCGGTAATTGTGTTTTTGCTGCAGCCGGGCTGGGGATTTCTGTTGCTGCCCACGCTAACGGGCGCCTTGATACTGACGCTGGTTGCCTTGCTGTACAACAATGCAACGCGCCCGGGAAATTACCCCAAATACTGGTAAGCCTGCCTGGCATATGCTGCGCTTGCGCTCGAAACTGACAACTGATTGATTAACCAAACCACGTAAAAAGACGGAGAACCGCATGTTTGAATGGCTGGCAAGCCCGGAAGCCTGGATCGCCCTGGGCACCCTGACCGCACTGGAAATTGTGCTCGGCATCGACAATATCATCTTCATTTCCATCCTGGTCGGGCGGCTACCTGCCCATCAGCGCGCGCTGGCACGCAAGCTCGGGCTCAGTCTGGCGATGATCACCCGGCTGGCCCTGCTGTTTTCCATCTCCTGGGTCATGGGCCTGACTGAACCTTGGTTCACGGTGCTCTCGCAACCAGTATCCGGCCGCGACATTATTTTGATTGGCGGCGGTTTGTTTCTGCTGGCAAAAGCCACGCATGAAATTCATAACAGCCTGGAGGGAGAGGCAGAGGAAAGCAGTGGCATGGCGGTGGCCAAAGCCTCGTTTGGGATGAGCCTGGTGCAGATTGCCCTGCTTGATGTGGTGTTTTCGCTGGACTCCGTCATCACCGCCGTTGGGCTGGCTGATCACGTGTCCATCATGGCCATTGCCATCATTCTGGCGGTTGGCGTCATGCTGTTTGCCGCCAAGCCTATCGGCGATTTTGTTGATAATCACCCCACCATCAAGATACTCGCCTTGTCTTTCCTGATACTGGTGGGGATGACGCTGGTGGCTGAAGGGCTGGAGTTCCATGTGCCCAAGGGTTATATCTACTTCGCCATGGCCTTCTCGGTGGTGGTGGAGATGATCAATATCCGCATGCGCAAAAAGTCCGACACTGTGCGCAAGCTGAATAAAAGCCAGCCCTGATACCTAAGCTCAGGCTGCTCTGCCCAGCCTGCATGGTGGGCAGAGCTGATTAACTAGCATAACCCTAGTCCTTGAATACCTGCTGCCAGAGGCTGCGCACCGCCTCGGCATCGGCAGCAACCGCCGATAATGGCACACGTGATTTGGTCTGCTCCTGCAGGCGGCTGGCATGTTGCAGGCTGCGATAACGCCGATACGCTTCAGCGGCCGCCATCGCCAGCGTGGCATCAATCAGGCCCAGACTCCCCAGTTTGCCCAGCAGGCTGATATTGCCCAGGTTTTCGGTGAGCTCAGGATGCTCGGCAGCATGCGCCAGCACCAGATACTGCACCATGAATTCCACATCAATAATGCCGCCCTCACTCTGCTTGAGGTCAAATTCTGTTGCGGGCACGCTATGGCTTTCGCGCATGCGGCGACGCATATTCAGCACCTCCTCGCGCAGCTTGGCCACATCGCGTGGCTGGCGTATCACCTCTTCGCGTATGCGGCTGAATGCCGCCCCTATCGCCTCATCGCCGGCACTGAAGCGGGCGCGGGTCAGCGCCTGGTGCTCCCATACCCAGGCTTTATTGCGCTGGTAGTCTTCAAATGCTTCCAGTGAGCTGACCAGCAAACCACTGGCGCCATCCGGCCGCAACTGCAAGTCGGTTTCGTAGAGCAAACCTGCCGAGGTCAGGCTGTTGAGCCAGGTATTGATGCGCTGCCCAAAACGGGCATAGGTATCGCGCGCCTCGGGGGCATCATCGTCATACAGAAAAATGATATCCAGATCCGAAGCATAGCCCAGCTCACGCCCGCCCAGCTTGCCATAGCCGATGATGGCAAATTTTGGGGTTTCGCGATGCTTGCCGCGCAAGGTGGGCCAGATGGTATCCATGGTGGCCTGCAATACCAGATTCGCCAGCGCGCTAAGGTAATCCGACAAGGTTTGCAGTGGCAGCTCACCGGCAATATCCTGCGCGGCAAAGCGGAAAACAGCAGCATGCTTGAAATGGCGCATGGTATCCATCTGCCGCTCAACATCGCCTTCTACCTCGGCCAATCGGCGCTGCAGATCCTGGCGCATGGCATCAAAATCCGGCTCGGCATACAGGCTGCGCGTATCCAGCAATTCATCCAGCAAAATGGGATGCTGCGTCAGATATTGCGCCAGCCATGGGCTGGCGGCCACCAGTTTGACCAGCAGACTCAGCACCGCCGGGTACTCGGCCAGCAGCGCGAGATAACTGGCGCGACGGCAGATGCTTTCCAGCAGATCCAATGCCCGCGTCAGGGTCACCTGGGGGCGCTCTTCCTGGGCGGAGAGCTGAATCACCGTAGGCATCAGAATATCCAGGCGCTGACGGCTCAGCTCGGGCAGATTGCGATAACGGCTACCCGTGTGCAAGGCATTCAGGCGACGCAGGGTATCTTCCGCATCGTCATAGCCGGCGTCGCGCAAGCGACGCACCGCTTCGCCCTCCTGCACCGCCCCCTGCCAGATGTCATTGATCGGCTTCAGGGTTTGCAGATTGTTATCCTGACGGCCCACAGCCACATCGCTAAACACTTCGCTAAAATGCACTTCGACCAGGCTGCGATGGGTTTCCAGCGCCTTGCGCAGCAGATCCCAATGCGCAAAATGCATGCTGGTGGCAATACGTTGCTGGGCTTCCGGCGCGGTGGGCAGCTCCTGGGTCTGGGCGTCTTCCACATATTGCAACCTGTGCTCCAGGTCGCGCAAAAACACATAGGCTTCGCGCAGCTCGCGCACGGTGCGCTCGGGCAGAATCTGCTTATCCTGCAAACGCTGCAGCACCGCCAACGTCGGGCGTATCTGCAGGCTGGTATCGCGCCCGCCGCGTATCAGCTGAAATACCTGGGCGATAAATTCAATCTCGCGGATACCGCCACGCCCCAGCTTGATGTTGTCGTGCATGTCACGCCGATTCACATCGCGCTGTATCTGCACCTTGAGATCACGCATGGAGGCAAACGCGCCATAGTCCAGGTATTTGCGGTAGACAAACGGCCGCAGCAAATCGGCCAGCACCTGCTCCGGCCCGGCAATCACCCGGCCCTTGATCCAGGCATAGCGCTCCCATTCACGCCCCTGATTCTGGTAATACTCCTCCAGAAAATTCAGACTGCAGGCCAGCGGCCCTTCCGAGCCATAGGGCCGCAAGCGCATATCCACGCGGAAGACAAAGCCATCTTCGGTGACGTCATCAATCGCGGCAATCAGCTTTTTGCCCAGGCGCGCAAAGAATTCATTGTTGCTGAGGGACTTTTCCCCATTGGTTTCGCCATCCTGCTCAAAGGCAAAAATCAGGTCGATGTCCGATGACACATTCAGCTCATAGCCCCCTAGCTTGCCCATGCCCACCACAATCAGCGACTGCTTGTCGCCGCGCTCGCCCATGGGTTCACCGTACTGGGCTTCCAGCCAGGGCGTGAGATGCTGCAGGGCAAAGCGCACCGCCACCTCCGCCAGTGCGCTCATGGTCTGCATCACTTCATCGAGATCGGCAAGATCATTCAGATCCCGCGCAATCACCCGCAACATCACCCGCTGGCGCAGGCCGCGCAGGGCATGCTTAAGACTGGTCTCATCCGTCACCGTGCATTTCGAAAGATAGAGCCGCATGTAATCCGCGCGCCATGGCAGCATGATTTCGGCATCCAGCTCCTGCAAGAGCTCAGGGTATCGGGTCAGCAGCCGCTGGCAAAACGGGCTGCAGCGCACGGCATGGCGCACCCATTGCGTGGTCTGGCGGCCATCATGTTCATCAGAGAGAATTTGCGAGAGTGTTTGCATCAAAAATCAGCTTGGCTGGTGGTATTATGTGGAAGATTTTTTTCGTTACCTTTTGTAACAGTTGAAGAATAACCCAAAAACAGGCCGGGCTGGGGCTGGCGACCATCAGGTCTAGCCACCCTCATCACCAGGCCGCTGATAACACAACGATAAGTGCTTGCTGGAGATCTCTGAATGTCATCGATTGAAACCGTTCTGACCGAAACCCGCGTTTTCCCCCCACAGGAGGCCTTCAAGCAGGCAGCCACCATTTCAGGTCTGGAACAATACACCGCGCTTTGCCAGCAGGCCGAGCAGGATTACCCCGGCTTCTGGGCTGCGCTCGCGCAAAAGGAGCTGGATTGGCACAAACCATTCACCGCCGTGCTGGATGAAGCCAATGCGCCTTTTTACCGCTGGTTTCACGATGGCGAACTGAATGCCTCCTACAACTGCCTGGACCGTCATCTTTCCACCCGCGGCGACAAAGCTGCCCTGATTTTTGAAGCCGACGACGGCACGGTCACCACCGTCACCTATCGCCAGTTGCACCAGCGCGTTTGCCGCTTTGCCAATGCGCTCAAGAAACAAGGCATCAGCAAGGGCGATCGCGTCATCATCTATCTGCCCATGAGCGTGGAAGCCATTGTCGCCATGCAAGCCTGTGCCCGTATCGGCGCCATTCACTCCGTGGTGTTTGGCGGCTTCTCATCCAAGAGCCTGCACGAGCGCATTACCGATGTCGGCGCCAAGCTGGTGATCACCTCCGATGGCCAGATGCGTGGCGGCCGCGCCATGCCGCTGAAACCCGCCGTGGATGAAGCCTTGAGCTTTGGTGGTTGCGAAGCCGTGACCAGCGTGATTGTGTACAAGCGCACTGGCGGCGATGTCACCTGGAATGCGCGTGACCTGTGGTGGCATGATCTGGAAAGCGCAGAATCCGACTACTGCGAGCCAACCTGGGTCAATGCCGAGCATCCGCTGTTCATTCTGTATACCTCAGGCTCCACCGGCAAACCCAAAGGCGTGCAGCACTCCACTGGCGGCTATCTGCTGGGTGCGGTCATGAGCATGAAATGGGTATTCGACCATAAAGCCACGGATATTTTCTGGTGCACGGCCGATGTGGGCTGGATTACCGGCCACAGCTATGTTGCCTATGGCCCGCTGGCGCTGGGCAGCACGCAAGTCGTGTTTGAAGGCGTGCCGACTTACCCCGATGCTGGTCGCTTCTGGCAGATGATCGAAAAGCACAAGGTCAGCGTGTTTTACACCGCGCCCACGGCGATTCGTTCGCTGATCAAGCTGGGCGGCGATTTACCGAATAATTACGATCTTTCCAGCCTGCGCCTGTTGGGCACAGTGGGCGAGCCCATCAACCCTGAAGCCTGGATGTGGTATCACAAAACCGTGGGCCGCGAGCGCTGCCCGATTGTGGATACCTGGTGGCAAACCGAAACCGGCGCACACATGATTGCCCCGCTGCCCGGCGCCATCAATGCCAAGCCCGGCTCCTGCACCCGTCCCCTGCCTGGCATCATGATGGATATCGTCAATGAAGATGGCAGCCATATTGATGGCACTGGCGGTGGTCTGCTGGTAGTGAAGAAGCCATGGCCATCCATGATACGCACCATCTGGAATGACCCGGAGCGTTTCAAGAAATCCTATTTCCCCGAAGAACTGAAAGGCGTTTACCTCGCCGGTGACTCAGCCCACCGTGACGATGATGGCTATTTCTGGATCATGGGCCGCATTGACGATGTGCTGAATGTTTCCGGTCACCGCCTCGGCACCATGGAAATTGAATCCGCGCTGGTAGCCCATCCGCTGGTGGCGGAGGCTGCCGTGGTCGGCAAGCCGCATGAGATCAAGGGCGAATCCATCGTCGCTTACGTAGTGCTGAAAGGCGCCCGTCCGGAAGGCGATGAGGCAAAACAGATTGTGGCGCAGCTGCGTGACTGGGTCGGCAAGGAAATCGGCCCCATCGCCAAGCCCGATGAAATCCGCTTTGGCGATAATCTGCCCAAGACCCGCTCCGGCAAGATCATGCGCCGCCTGCTGCGCTCGCTGGCCAAGGGCGAGGAAATCACCTCCGATATTTCCACGCTGGATAATCCCGCCATTCTGGAACAGCTGAAGCAGGCTGTTTCCTGATAAGTCGCCATCACAGGCTGACGTAAACGTCATGCATAAAAAAGCCGCAGCTATCTGCGGCTTTTTTATTGGCTTAATTGATTCGGGCTATGACCGATGCCGTCTTCTCATGCAATTGGCTGCTCATGCTATCTGGCAACGCGGCGCGATTGCTTGCCATAGCGTTTCCTCCACCAGATCAACACCCCGGTCACGGAGACCAGCACCAGGGCCAGGCCGCAGAAACTCACAAACACGCGGTAAGGCAGCCCAAACACCTGCCCCATGTGCAGCGCCCCCAGCCAGTTGCTGACGGTATTTCCGGCCTTGTCGCCCGTGGGCAGCCACCAGCCTTTGATCTCTCCCGTTGCAGCATCCATCAGTATCGCCGTGTTACCACGATCACTGCGCAGATCCGCATTGCTATGCACAAAATACGCATACAGCCCGCGCTGCCTGTCGAGCCGCAAGCGGTCTTCAAAATCCACCTTGAGCCCACGCTCGGCACTGAATCGCTGCATGGCCTGGCGTGCCATGGCATGCGCCTGAGGCCACGGCATGGGGTCGCGGCTGAGAGGCTGCGCCAGTGGTGGAATGGAGCGCCATGAAAGATCAAAATCAAACATGGTTTTCATCACCGGCATATACACCTGCTCACGCAGATTGAACATGACACTGGACCAGGCAAACATCAGCAATATCAGGCATAACCACAAGCCAAACGCGCGATGCAGATCAAAATTGATGCGGGTAGCACCGGCCTGCCATTTGATCAGCCAGGCCGGTTTCCATCGGCTCAGATAGGACGATTTGGCCGCTTGTTGCCGACGCGGCAAGGTGAGATAAAAGGCGACCATGCTATCCAGCGTCCATAGCACGGCGATGATGCCAAAAATCAAGCGTCCGCTATTGCCCGGCAAGGCCAGCGAGTAATGCAATTTATAGAGAAAGCCCACCAGCGTTTCGCGCTGAAACAGGCTGTCGCCGCGCAGGCGCATCCCCAGCATGGCGCCGGTTTGCGGATGCAGGAACAACTCATCCGCCAGCAATGGTGCAGCTTTGCCATCGACAGATGGACCTGGGCTCAACCGGAACGCAGCGGATTCACCAGCTTCCACATGCAACAGCAACTCATCCACCAGCATGCCAGCTGGCGCCTGCCGCTGGGCAGCCTCGCGCAGTGCATAGGCATTCAGCGGCGCACGCCCCGCCTGCCATGCCGGGTGCAGCGAATGTGGATTGAGCCAGCCATCGACCTCCTCCTCAAACGCGATGATCGCCCCGGTAAACCCGGCCACCACCAGAAAAACCGCCATCGCCAGGCCTACCCAGCGATGCCAGATAACAAGATACGCGCGCATTACCAGCTATAGGTCAGCGTGCCTATGACATTACGGCGGTAGCCCCATTTGCAGGCATCGCCAGAATAGCCACAGGTAGCGACATACTCCTTATCGAATAGATTGCTGGCATTCAGGGCAACCCTCCACCCCTTCCACTGCTCGCCCAATCCGGCCAGATCATAATGCATAGCGGCATCAACCAAGGTATAAGACGGCACCTTAAAAGTATTGCCGTCATCTCCGTAACTGCTTCCGATATAACGCAAACCGACACTTATAGACGCACCAGCGAGAAAGGATGCAGGCAGTCGATAATCTGCCCATAGGGTAGCCACATGACGCGGCACATTTTTGGGGTCTTTGCCCTCTATCACAATTCCTTGCGCAGTTACATTATTGCTTTTGGTAACCTCGGGCAGAGTATAAGCGTAGCTACTCACCAGCGAAATCGTATCCAGGGTAGTTTTGTACTCTACCTCAATCCCACGGGATTGCACTTCGCCCTGCTGAACCTGGTAATTGGCGTGATTCGTATCCTGCGTTGTGACATTTTGACGGCGCAGATCAAACAAGGAAACGGTCATCATGCTGTTACTGCCCTGCGGTTGGTAACGTACCCCAACTTCATACTGTTTACCGGTTTCCGGAGCAAAAGCGGTGCCGGCAAAGGTAGTGCCAATCACAGGAAGGAAAGATTCCGTATAGCTAGCGTATGGTGCTAGACCATTACTAGCAAGATAAACCAGACCGGCACGCCATGTCTCTGCGGTATCGCGCTGCTCGGAAGATGCCGCAGGGTTCCGCAAATTATCGGTTTCCATACGTGCCCAGTCTTTACGGCCTCCCAGCGTGGCTACCCATGCCTTATCCATTTTGATCTGGTCTTGGATGTACAAACCGTTTTGACGCAATTTTTGATCAAAATGGGCATTTTCAACCAGATTGATTGCAGTGGCGCCATACACAGGTTCATAAATATCCAGAGTGCCTGCGCTGCCTGCCGTTCGACGGACGCTATTTTCCATTCGCTGATTATCCAGCCCGACCAGCAAGGTGTGCTCAAACATCCCATGCGACCATTTGGCCTGCATGTGATTGTCCAGAGCAAGATTGTCGACATGCTCATCGTAGCCACCTACCGCACGGTTTGCAGTCCGCTGATCTGCCCGCAAGCCTGTGAGATAGGTGGAAATAGAATCTGTTTGCATACGCTGATACCGCAGGTTCTGGCGGAAGGTAAACGTATCATTGAAGATATGTTCGAACTGATAACCCATGGAATAACGCTCTTGTTGGTATTTATCCAAACCAGGTTCGCCCAGAAAACGGCTGGTGGATACTTTGCCATATGCGCTGCTATAACGAGTTCCAATACGCGGCCATGCCTGATAGCCCTGACCGCGGTCGATCTTCTGATAATCCGTCAGAATGGTGAGTGACGTATTGTCATTAGGTCGCCATGTGAGAGCAGGAGCAATAAATGTCCGGTCGTCCGTCACATAATCCACCTGCGTTTGGCTATCCCGCACGAGACCCGTCAGACGGTAGCTCCACGTACCATCCTCCGTCAGCAAGCCTCCAAAATCTCCCGCCAGCTGCTTGTTGTCATAACTTCCAAGGGTAAGCTGCAACTCATGCAAGGGCCTATCGGTAGGCCGTTTGCTCACCAGATTGATCAGGCCTCCCGCCCCCCCCTGGCCATACAGAATGGAAGATGGGCCACGTAGCACTTCAATCCGCTCCAGGCCATAAGGCTCAACCACTGTGCCACCTTGATTGTTAAAAGCATAAGAACGCAAACCATCGCGATATTGATCACGACCTGTGGCATCAAAGCCGCGAATGGAGATGGTATCAGCTCGTGGATCAGGACCATTGGCTTCTGCCATCACACCCGCCGTATATCGCAAGGCATCGCTTACAGACTGCACATTCTGCATATCCATTTGCTCGCGCGTCACCACCGCAATCGATTGCGGTGATTCAATAACTGCGGTATCGGTTTTAGTGGCGGTCAGGCTGCGCTTGGCAACATAGCCTTTGGCTGGCCCCGTGGGGCTCTCCTGTTCCGCCGCGGCACTGACTTTCACCTCAGGCAGTTGCTCGGCCTTGGAAGAAGGTTGGGGGTGTGCTTCTGCCTTGCGCAGCGTATATCCGCCATCGCCCAGGGTTGCGGCCTCCAGCCCGGTATTTGCCAGCAAGGCGGCCAAACCGGCGTTTACCGTATAGCGACCTTGCAGACCGGCACTCTGGCGGCCTGCAGTCAAGGCGCCATCCACGGACAGCGCAATACCCGCCTCGGCTGCAAACTGGCTCAGGACCCGACTAAGCGAGCCTGCCGGAATCTGATACTGGCGGGCATTGGATGCCTGCTGCTCTGCGGCTTGGGCAATTTGACCCAGTGGCGGAATGGCGAGGCTTAACGGTAGCGCCAGCAATGTCAGCTGAACGGCATTGACGATGCGCTTCCTGGAAAAGCGCCCCTGTGTGTGACGATGTTGCATGAATTCCCCTTTAATGAAATTGATTCGGCAAAGCTTCATCTGTATTGCCAATCGAAATCAGAAAAGGGGAACCAGGCTGGCGAATTATTTTTGAGGCATGGCTCAACCCGACAATGACGCAGGCTCCAGCGTTACCCACCACGGCAACAGGCGATGCACACGCACGGGCAAGGTTTGCTCGAGCAGGTGTAGCGCCCGATCCGTATCCTGCAATGGGAACGCACCCACGATGCGCAAATGGGATAAGGCGGGATCGTAGCCCAGATGGCCACGGCGGTAGCGTTCAAGGCGGGAAACAAACTCCGGCAATGGCAGGTTGTCGGCCACCAGCATGCCATGCGTCCACGAATCCATGGCAGGGTCTGCTTCGTGGGCGGGCCGGATGGATATACCGTCAAAACTGCTCTGCTCGCCCGCCTGTACGATCAAGCCAGGCTGCCCGGCCTGCGGCAGACGTATGGCAACAGCGCCTTCAAACACGGCCACATGCGAACGCTGGCCGTCATCCAGCACATTAAACCGGGTGCCAAGCGCCTGCAGCTCTCCATGCCGGGTGGAAATCAGGAAGGGACGGCCGGGCTGTATGGGGTCGGTGGCGGTCTGTACCCAGACCTCACCGGCGATCAATTCGATGCGACGTTCTTTGCTGCTGTAATGCATATTGATGGCACTTGCGGTATTCATCCACAAGATGCTGCCATCCGCCAATTGCATACGGCGGCGTTCGCCGATGCGGGTGGTATGTTGTGCCATGAGGATTCCTGACCATTGCTGAACGGCTGGCTGCCGCGCGATACCCCAGCCGCCTGCGCTCAGCAGGCAGAGGGCCATGATGGATTTGACTGCGCGACGACGGCCCTGGCTTATGGTGCGCAAGGTCTGGCGCGCAGCGTCATCTTCCACATGTTGAAATTTGCGCAGGACGCTTTCTACCTGCTGCCATGCCATGCGATGCGTGTTGTCTTGCTCCAGCCATGCCTGCCAGGCAGCACGTTGTTGTGCGTCAAACTCTCCCGCATGCAGCATGGCGAACCATTCTGCAGCCTGCTGCAGGGTGGCATACGAAGGGCTCATGCTGTCATGACGTTCATGAAGCATGTCCATTAAAGTGGCTTGCTCAGCGTGAGGCATGCCAGCATGGCTTGTGCCATGTATTTTTTGATCATGCGTTCCGAAACCCCGAGTTCAATGGCAATATCGGCGTACTTCATGCCATCCATCTGCGACAGCAGAAAGGCCTGGCTGACTTTGGCGGGCAGACCGGCCAACATGCGCTCGATTTCGAACAAGGTTTCCAGCACCAGCAAGCGCTGCTCCACCGAAGGCACCATGGACTCTGGCAACTGCATCAAGGCATCCAGATAAGCCTGCTCGATCTCGCGACGCCGCCAGTGATTCACCACCAGGCCATGGGCAACGCGTGTCAGATAGGCGCGCGGCTCACGGATGGTCTGCTGCATGGGCGAAGACATGATGCGCACAAAAACGTCCTGCGCCAGGTCGGCAGCCTGATGATTGCAGCCCAGCTTGCGACGCAACCAGCCCGAAAGCCAGCCGTGATGATCGTGATACAGGGTATGAACGGTGTCCGAAACAAAACCTGAAGACATGACAATAATGTATCAAATGAGAATTATTATCATATTAGAGTTAATAGTCGACAAAGTCAAAAACAGCGCCTGTGTTCAAGAGCAAAATACTGGCCAAGCTGTGTTACAGGCGACATTTACACCCTGGGGACCAGGCTTTACTGCACAAGCTGGGGCCACGCAATCACGTTAAAGCGCATGTTATAAGTGAAGGAACCGGATGAGAAAGCGGTGCCGAAACCACCCGGACGCAACCGGATGACTTGCTGCTTATCGGTCTTTATTCCCTGTGCCAGAAAGCCCGGATAAAGTCTTTGGCTTTGCTCCACAGGCTGGGCGTGCTGGCGCGAGCATACTGTTTATCTTGCGGATATAGCATTTTTGCCCGCAGATACAAGGTACTGGCACGGTTGCCGCTCCGGCAGAAACCCAATATGGGCCGCGGCGCATGGGCGATCAGATGTTTGTATTCCGCCACCTGCTGCGCCGTGATCTGATTGGGAATGACCGGAAATGCGATGAACTGCAAGCCAGAGGCCTCGGCAGCCGCCCGCAGCACGGGTGTTGTCGGCTGGCTGGCGCCATCCTCACCATCCGGTCGATTATTGATCAGGGTTTTATAACCGGCCGCCACAATCTCAGGAATATCTTCCACCATCACCTGGGTGCAATGACTGAATGCGTCGTCTACTTTTACAGGATGAATCGCCATGATGTCTCCTCCTAAGTGTTAACAAACAGCCGGAAAAATAGCCCCCCCCCTACCCTGCTGCTTCGCAAAATTGCTGATACAACACCTGCATGACCGCCAGCGCAGGGCCGGGCACAATCTGGTAGTAAATCTTCTTGCCATCGCGACGGGTAGTCACCAGCTCTTCTTCCCTTAATACGGTGAGCTGCTGCGAAAGCGTTGGCTGACGAATGTCCAGCATACTCTCAAGCTCGCTGACACACAGCTCCTGCTGAGTCAGCTGGCACAAAAGCATGAGGCGATCGGCATTCGCGAGTATGCGCATCAGGCGACTGGCCGCTTCCGCAGATTGATGCATGGCAGGAAGATCAATGGCAACGGACATGAAATATGGCTTCCAATCATAGGGTTAGTTGAATCTTCAATATTATATATTTTCATATAATATGTGTTAGTATTTTTTAAAGACCCCTCATCAGGAGCAAGTGATGTTCCGCCAGTTATTCGAGCCCAACTCCTCTACCTATACCTATCTGATTACCGATGGCGATCAAGCCCTGCTGATCGACCCCGTCATTACCGAAATCGATATTTACCTCGCCCTGTTGGCAGAGCATCGGCTAGAACTGGCATGGACGCTGGAAACCCATGTGCATGCCGATCACATCACGGCAGGCGGTGAGTTGCGCCAACGCATAGGCTCGCGCAGCGCTGTCGGCGCCTTATGCGGTGCCAGCGCCGCAGACCGGCAATTGAAAGATGGCGACACCGTCCAGCTTGGCAACGAGCAGCTTCAGGTGATTGCGACGCCCGGCCATACGCCCGGCAGCGTGTCTTTTCTGTGGAAAGATAGCGTATTTACTGGTGATTCACTGCTCATCAATGGGTGCGGACGCACCGACTTCCAGGGCGGCGATGCCGGCGTGCTTTACGACAGCATCAGCCAACGTCTTTTCACGCTGCCGGATGAAACCCTGGTCTACCCCGGGCATGATTATCAGGGGCGCCGCGTCAGCTGCATCGGGCAGGAAAAAACCATCAATCCGCGGCTGGCGGGCAAGTCTCGTGATGCTTTCATCAAGATCATGGCATCGCTCGATTTGCCCAAACCGCGCCTGATCGATATCGCCGTGCCAGCGAACCGGCGTTGCGGGGTCGATGAAGAAGTGGCACCGCAGGGCTGAGCAGCAAGACAGGGTATAATGGCGATCTTTCTTCACGCCTTTTGCCCTTGTCATGAGCCAGTCCGAGATTCAACGCCGCCGTACCTTTGCCATTATTTCCCACCCGGATGCGGGTAAAACCACCCTCACCGAAAAACTGCTGTGGTTCGGTGGCGCCATTCAGGTCGCCGGTGAAGTGCGTGGCCGCAAAGCCGCACGCCATGCCACCTCCGACTGGATGGAACTGGAAAAGCAACGTGGTATCTCGGTCACGTCGTCGGTGATGCAGTTCCCTTACCGCGAACACATGATCAATCTGCTCGATACCCCCGGCCACGATGACTTTTCGGAAGATACCTATCGCACCCTCACCGCCGTCGACTCGGCCGTCATGGTGATCGACTCGGTAAACGGCGTGGAAGCGCAGACCATCAAGCTGCTGAATGTATGTCGCATGCGCGATACGCCTATCCTCACCTTCATCAACAAGCTGGATCGCGAGAGCCGTGCGCCGATTGAGTTGCTGGACGAAATCGAGTCCACCCTGGGCATGCAATGCGCGCCCATGACCTGGCCTATCGGCATGGGCAAAAGCTTCCGTGGCGTATATCACCTCTATAACGACAGCATTTCCTTCTTTGATCCGCATGCGGAAAAAGGCACCTCGGAAACCATTAAGGGGCTGGATAATCCGCGCCTGGACGAACTGATAGGCTCGCAGGCAGAAGAACTGCGCATTGATGTTGAGCTGGTGCGTGGCGCTTCCAGTACCTTTGATAAAGAAGCCTATCTGTCCGGCAAACAAACCCCGGTGTTTTTTGGCTCGGCCATTAACAACTTTGGCGTGCAATCGCTGCTGGATGCGGTAGTTGAGCTGTCCCCCTCGCCCCTGCCCCGCAATACCGCCAGCCGTGAAGTGGCGCCCGGCGATGCCAAGTTCTCTGGCTTTGTGTTCAAGATACAAGCCAATATGGACCCCAAGCATCGCGACCGGATCGCCTTCCTGCGCGTATGTTCCGGCCGCTTTGAGCGCGGCATGAAAATCAAGCAGGTTGCCAGCGGCAAAATGCTAGCAGTGAATAACGCCATTACCTTCATGGCGCAGGACCGCAACACGACGGACGAAGCCTGGGCGGGCGATATTATCGGCATTCCCAATCACGGCACGGTCAAGCTCGGCGATACCTTTACCGAGGGCGAAGACCTCAAGTTCACCGGCATTCCCTCATTCGCGCCCGAGTTTTTCCGCCGTGCCCGACTGAAGAATCCGCTCAAGATGAAGCAACTGCAAAAAGGCCTGCAGCAGCTGGCGGAAGAAGGCGCTTCGCAATTGTTCCGCCCGCTGATGAGCAACGATCTGATTCTGGGCGCTGTTGGTACCTTGCAGTTTGATGTGGTGGCCCACCGCCTTGAGCATGAATACGGCGTGGATGTGGTATTTGAAAGTTATGACTGCTCAACCGCACGCTGGTTGCGTGGATCGGATGCCGATCTCAAGGCGATTGCCGACAAGTATGGCTTCAACGTTGCGCTGGATGGTGCCAACGAGTATGTTTACCTGGCGCCTAACCGCGTCAATCTGCAGATGGCACAAGAGCGTTACCCGGACATTCAATTTCTGGAAACCCGCGAAATTTTCTGATGTCAGAACGCTAGCTGAGCATTAATGTTTAGGCAGGATCATCGTTCAACTCTCGACTGATAATACGAGAGATCATCAGGGGGTAATACCATGTGTGCAGAAAAATGCCGATTGCGCGAACTGGATATTTTCAAACCCAACACCGCGCAAGAGTTGGAGTTCATGAAGAGCATCCGCTTGCGTAACGTCAAGTTTCCAGCGGGTAAAACCATCGTCAACGAGCGGGCATCCAGTGCCCAGCTCTACACCTTGCTTGAGGGCTGGGCTATCCGGCACAAAACCCTCAAGAATGGCCGTCGCCAGATACTCAATATCATGTTTCCGGGCGATCTGATTGGCCTGCAGCAGAACCTGCTGGACGAAAGCACCAGCAGTGTGGAAGCGATTACTGAAGTCGAATTATGCGAGCTGGATAAAAACAAGCTGTGGCTGCTCTACCAGTCGTTTCCATCCCTCGCCTATGACATCACCTGGATCTGTGCGCATGAAGAACAGATTGTGGATGACAATCTGCTGAATGTCGGGGCGCGTTCGGCCGTGGAAAAAATTGCCATGCTGATTCTGCATGTGTTCAAGCGCTACCGAGCGCTCTACCCCGAAGCGGGCAAAGTCATTCCGTTTCCACTGAACCAGCAGGATGTTGCCGATGCGCTGGGGCTTTCACTGGCGCATACCAACAAGTCATTGAAAAAACTGGAGAAGCTAGGCTTGCATAGAATTCAGGATGGCAAACTGACCATCATGAATGAAAAAGCGCTGGCTACCGTGGCAGATTACTTCGAATCACCGATCACGCCGAGACCGCTGATCTGCTGATGCAATACCTCCGGGGCCATGTCCGCGCCCCGGATCAAATGGCTTGAAACTAGGCTTTTTTCGTCAGCCAGGACATCTTGATGCTCTGCGCGCCGATATCAAACACGACATCTGCATCGTCCGCCAATAGCTGCAGGGCCGCACGGTCAATAATGGCATTCGGAGCATCCACTGGGCGCTGCGCGTTAACATCATAAAGGGGATGCGTGATCACAATCTCCAGGCGCCTGGGGTCCTGAAAATGGATATGCAGATCGATAGGCTGCTGGGCATGATCTTCGATGTAGCACAACAAGCCCAGCCATGCATACAAAAAGGGCGATTCGCGCACCAGGGCATAATCCACGCCGGTATCCTCTGGCAGCCGCTCAACCGAGATATTGCGCAGGGTCAGAAATCCTGACATGAGCTTGAGGCCTGACGCCACAATATCCTCAGGCAAGGCTTCGTTGTCGCTGGATTCATCCCATATACTCAGGGCGCGAATGCCCAATACCGCTTCTTCCAGTTGCAGGTCTATCTTGTTCAGACGCTCCAGCGTCTTGCCTTTATCAAGCACATCTTTTTCAAGATTGCGCCGCATGATGGAGTGATTCATTCGGCTGACAGAAATCGGCCCCAGCAGATTATGGCGCAGCACCGAAAATACCTTGAGGAATACATGATGCCGTATGCCCGCCAATTGCCAGTGGGTACGTGACGATGCTGACTCTTGTATTGTTGTCGTCATTCTTCTTCCCTTCGTCGTAAAGTCCGCGATTAAGCGGTACTGCTCAGAATGCGGTTCAGCACAGCGAGGTCTATTGGTTTTTCCAGGTAATGATCAAATACCTTGGTCGCTTCGACGGCTGCCGCATCTTTTGCTGAGTGTCCGCTGACGGCGATAAATCGCGTGTTTGGCCCCAGTCTTTTATCCTGCACTTGCTTCAACAACACCAGCCCATGCATATCTGGCAAATTCAGGTCCATGAATACCAGATCAAATGCCCCATCATTCAGTTTTTGCATGGCGGATTGCCCATTCACCACCCACTCCACTTCATGCCCTAATAGTTCCAGCAACTCTTTAAAGGTAGCCCCTGCTTCCGGGTAATCTTCCACAATCAGAATACTTTTTTTCATGACCCCTGCAGTTCTATTCTAACGGTTTGATTTTATATATATTTTACATTTATAAGTTTTATATTTTTGAATCAATGCGAAATTCTTTGCGCGGCTTCATCCCCCAGAATCGTGCACGGCAAATGCACAATAAAACTCACATAGCCTTCCGCATGTTCGTAGCGGATATCCCCCTGATGGGCCGCGATGATCTGGTGGGCAATATAGAGTCCCAACCCCAGGCCAGACTTGTTACGCTCACTTACTCCCTGCCGGCGCTTGAAGGGGTCAAACAACACGCCTACCGTCTCGGCCGGGATTTCCGGGCCGGCATTTTTCACATGAAGGTTAACTTTCTCCATATCCCGACTCAGCAAAACCCTCACCGGCTGGCCTGCCAGCCCATGGTGACGGGCATTACTGAGCAAGTTGGATAGCACCTGTGCAATACGGTCGGCATCCACCTGCGCTTCTATGTTGTCCGGGATATCGGCCTCTACCTGAATATCCGGATATGCGGTGACATGCTCAGCCAGCATGTCACGCACCAACAGCGATATATCGGTAGGCTGTATATCCAGCGGCAATCCAAGGCCAGCCTGCAAACGGCTCATGTCCAGCACCTGATGCACCAATCGCTTCATGCGCATGCTGGAATTCTTGATACGCTCGCCCAGCTTGTTCGAACTCGCCCCGTCCTGCATTTCCAGCATTTGCGCCGCCATGGTAATGGAGTTGAGCGGATCGCGCAGATCGTGGCCCAGCATGGCCATGAGCTGGATACGGTGACGCTCGTTGCGGGCATTATGGGCATTGCAGGTTTTCAATAAATCCATACGCAATTCCTGGGCCATGGCCACATCGAGCGGACTCCAGGCCTCAGATTGCCCTTGAACGGTCTCTTTCCACTCTGCAAAGGAGCCGCGCGGCGTCAACCTTGGTCCCAGGGGGCCTATCTTGTATTGCTTCTCCGGCTTGCCGCCCCAGCGTATGGTATGGATGAGTTCGCGCCGGATAAACAGCAGCCAGCTCTTGTGCACCTTATCAATCGAGATTGCCATGACACCGCAGATATCGCCCATGACCGAACGCAGATTGGCGGGGACATCTTCGACCTTGTGGGTGGCATACACATCGGGCAGCGACTGATTCAGCCAGAATAGCCAGGCCCGTATGAATGCCTCGGGGACGTCGCCAGTAACGGCGCTTTTGCCATCGTAACTGATCACGGCTGCATCCGAGGGGATCAAGCCTGCCATGTCCCCGATCGCACTGCGCAGCTGGCTACCAAAATCTTCAGCATCCATCAGTGCTGGCAACAGGGTCACACGCAACTCGGCAACCTGCTCCCGGCGGGTATGCGCTTCAACGGCTTGCAGGCGCTGTATTTCAGAGGAGAGTATGGTGCCCAGCATATGGCAGCTCATACGCACTTCGCGGCTGATGCGATGGGGCTGCATGTGATGGCAGGCAATCATGCCCCACAGCTGCCCATCAATCACGATCGAAATGCTCATGGAGGCAGCAACCCCCATGTTCTGCAAATATTCAATATGAATGGGTGAGACGCTACGCAGCTGGCAAAAACTCATGTCCAGCGGCGGCATGCCGGGCCTCTGCAACAAGGTAACTGGCGGCTCATCCACGTCGGCAATTAGCCGCAGGGTATTCAGCAAATACAGGCGCCTGGCCTGTTGCGGAATATCCGCCGCAGGATAGCGTCGACCACGCCAATCCTCCAGGCTTGAATGACGAGCCTCGGCGACAACTTCGCCACTGCCATCCTGGCGGAAGCGATAGGCCATGACCCGGTCAAACCCCGTCAACTCCCGGTAGTGGTCGGTGACGCGCTGCAAAAGGGTTTCAATATCGGTCTGGTCACGCAGATCATTCAACAACTGCTGAAAATGCGTGGAAAAAAACACATGCTGATCAGAGCCAGCGAGGACCGGCTCAATTTCTGCCACCACCATATCGCCTGCCGCCACATGCAGCATCAGTTCAAATACCCCATGCGGCGCGTGTATATGGCAAACCCGGGTGTTTTGCTGCGATATCAGATAGTCTGAAATCAATGAGGCCGCGCCGGTGAGCTTTGACAGATGGTGCGCCTGCAATGACTGCCCCAGCATCGGCACATCGCCCAGAAACTCTGTGGCATTCTCGCTGCAATATTGCAGGGTGCCGCCCAGATCAAACGCCAGCAATGCGCCATAGGATTGAATGGCGCCCGCCAGATGAATGGGCTCCTGATCGCAATTGTGCAAATTGACACTAATTTGCATGGCTAGCCTGAACGAGAGCAGATGGGTGATAGATATTCAAACACAAGGCAAAGGCATCGCGTGCGCCTTGTTCGGCGGCCGCTTCCCCTGCCTCATCCAGGCATTGATTATCCAGGGCATGGGCAAAGGTCTGCCATGGCGTGCGCCCATGGCTAAGTGCCAGCCTGAAGAAATGCGGTATGCGATCGGGGGCGATTTGCGCGATGCGCGGGTATAACGCGATAGCGCCGAGCATGGAGCCTTCAATTACGTACTGCATGCCCCAGCGATAGCCAGTGAGCGATGCGGCAGATATTGGCAGGGCTGGCGACGGATCAACATGCATGTGCGCGGGAGCAGGCAGTTCCAGATCAACACAAAGCGCACGCAATCTGCGCAGGTTGGATTCGGCGACATGCGCTGGCAAGGGATCAGGCATGGCATGTATCTGGGGAAGCATTTGCAGCAGCCAGGCATGAAAAAGGCCGAGATGATCCAGCACATCAGCATAGGCAGCCTGTGGAGCCGATATGCGGAGGCGAGCATCCAACTCGCGATGCAAGGGCTGCGTGGCGGTACGCAAACGCTGCATCAGCTTAGAGACTCCATTCTTACTGCGGGCAGAGACCGTCAAGCATGTAGCCTTTCCTGTTTTTTGAATTGTTATTTTTTGGATAATTATAGGGAAAGTAGGAATTGTCCGATATGTCATTTGACATAGTGCATTCGGACTAACGATCAAGTGCGAATTCAATAAACACGCGGGTAACGGATGATCAGAAAGCGGTTTCCCGATCAATAAACTCCCCTATCGCTTGCACCACACGCCCGTCCCCCTGAAACGGTCGCGCCAGCCGCAGCGCCATGCCTATATGCCCTTCATTCTCAAAGTAGCGCAACTCCACCCTGCCGCCTGCTCTCTGGATATGCTGGGCAAGGCTCTCACTATTACGTGGAAGTACGGTCTCATCCTTGCGCCCCACCAGCAACAGCACAGGCGGATTCGGTGGCTGCAGCACATTCACTGGCTGCGCCAGATATTGCAAGTGCTCCCCAGGAAAAACAGCCTTCAACCTGGCCGTCTGCAACGGCAGAAAATCATAAGGGCCCGCCAGACCGATCATGCCCCGCAGATCCATAGGCGACATGGCCTGTGCCTGAAGATAAGTGGGATCAAGCGCCAGCAAGGCGGCAATATGGGCCCCCGCAGAATGCCCGGCTACAAATATGCGGCTGGGGTCGCCACCATACTCCGCTATATGCCTATGCACCCACGCCACTGCCGCCGCCGCATCTTCGACGAATGCCGGAAAAACGACTTCAGGGTATTTCCGATAGTCCGGAATAACGACGCTATACCCTCGCGCCGTCAATGCTTCGGCAACAAAGCGATAGTCCTGCCGCCGCCCGGACTCCCAGCTGCCACCATAAAAAAACACCACTACCGCACGGCTCTGGCCGTGAGCGGGAACATAGACATCGAGCGCATTGCCATGGCCCTGCTGATACACAATATCCGGCTGAAGACGGTAGCCGCTGGATGGAATCATGGCATTCATCCAGCGAACCGGCGAGCAGGCACTGCAAAGCAATGCAATAAAAGCAAACAAAGTGCGCTTGGTCATTGATTGAGAGCAGGAAATGAAAAATGAAGAACTTGCCCTATATACGCAAAGCAAGCCAAAGCAGATTCAAAACGGTGTTGCCACAAAAAATTCAGGCAAAAAAATGGGCCTGCAGGAGCAGGCCCGAAATATTGTTGGGGGGGTATCCAACAACAGGGAAGAGACTCCATATTAGCGTCGCCCCCATTTATTGTTGTGTTGATAGTCACAGCAAAGCCAGAATGCTCGTAGCCCAGATCACATCGACGATAGATGGCCGTATTCAGACCATGATTCATGCAGGAATGACCGCCGGGAGCGGCATTGAAGACAAAGCGGTGAGTAAAGACCAAGGCGTCAAATGGTATCGCTGATGGCTTGCAACTGTTGAAAGCAGGTCATGATGGCGTCTATATTGCCCTTGCTGTCACGCAAGGTTTCAAGATAGCCCGGGGCTTCTGTCTGATCATTGAGGATATAGCCGACTTGCCAGAGCGGATTCAATCCATCCACCGCATCCGCAAGCTTACCGTAATACAGAATCTCCTTATGCACGCCTTTTTGCAACGCATCCATCGTATGCTCGGCTTTCACGATACTGAGCGGACTGCCGACCAGCAGGTGAATAAAATACTCACCGTCATAAATCATGGTGCCGCGTATCTGTTGCTCAATAAAAAAACGTCGATAAGTACGAATTTCGTTGCCGATATGGGTCAGGTCTACATTTTTGGCTTCCACGATATAACAGTAAGCCAACAAAATTTCTTTCATGGGGAATCAAATCACTCAGTATTAACAACACTATCCCTGCAGGATTCATACCCGAGCCACAAGGATACAAAAGCACTCTCAAGTCATTGATTTTAATCAATCCTGATTTAAATCAACTGTATGCCGGTCATGACATATCGTCGCTAGTGTCGGTATTCCGTCAAATGGCTGAAAAGCCGGCAGGCCAATACCAAATAACAAACCCCCAGCGCATACGAGAGCCTATGCACTGGGGGTTCAGAAAAGACGATGACTAAAGCGGTGTACCCAACAAGCCGATTAATCCAATAATGATCAGATACAAAGCCACAATGTAATTCAGCAGCCGTGGCATGACGAGAATCAGTATGCCGGCTATCAAAGAAACAATGGGCCCAAGGGTAAGGTGTAGATTCATCGCACGCTCCTGTCTAGGTGGATAATTGAACAACGGCAAAATGGGATCACGGTTGAGCATCCTGGGATGCCGTGACAAATTTGGGTGTTACGCGCCAGATGGTATTGCCCACATCATCGGCCACCAGCAAAGCCCCATGCTGATCGAGCACCAGGCCTACGGGCCGCCCCTGTGCTTCTTCATTGGCGTTAAGAAAACCCGTCAACACATCCTGCGACGTGCCGGAAGGTTTGCCATCGGCAAAAGGCACAAAAATCACTTTATATCCGCTCTTGGGATTACGGTTCCAAGAGCCATGCTGGCCAATGAACATGCCCTCGGCATAGGCTGAAGGCAAGGTATTACCCTTGGCAGCGAGCAAGCCCAGCGATGCGGTATGAGGGCCCAGCGCATAATCCGGAACGATCGCTTTGCTGACTTTTTCGGCATCCTGAGGCTGCACGCGGGTATCCACATGTTGTCCGTAGTAGCTGTATGGCCAGCCATAAAAAGCGTTTTCCTTGACGGAGGTCAGATAGTCCGGCACCAAGTCGCTACCAATTTCATCGCGCTCGTTCACCACGGTCCATAAAACGCCCGTTTGGGGTTCCCACGCCATCCCATTCGGATTGCGCAAACCGGATGCAAATATCCGGTACTGCCCGTTTTCCGGATTGACCTCGAGAATGGCGGCGCGATCTTTTTCAATATCCATGCCATTCTCAGCCACGTTGCTGTTAGAACCCACGGTGACATACAACTTGCTGCCATCGGGACTGGCAATCACATTTTTGGTCCAGTGATGGTTGATGCCGGCAGGCAAATCCACCACCTTTTCACCTGCGGCTTCAATATGATCCGCTCCCGGCGTATAGGGAAACTTGACCAGTGCATCCGCATTTGCCACATAGAAAGTATTGCCGACCAGCGCCATGCCAAATGGGGAATGCAGGCCTTCGATAAACACCTTGCGATAATCCGCTACGCCATCGCCATCGGTATCCCGCAGCAAGGTAATCCGGTCAGGACTTTTAACCCCTGCGCCAGCCCGCTGCATGAACCAGCCAGCAATCCACCCACGCAGGCTGAATGTTTGGTCGTCTTTTTGCGGGGCATTGCTTTCCGCCACCAGAAGATCGCCATTGGGCAAGGTATACATCCAGCGCGGATGATCCAGACCGCTGGCAAAACGGCGCACTTCCAGCCCTTCTGCCGCGATTGGTTTGGCATTGCCATCCCAGCCGACAGCCTTGGCGACATTGACCGTGGGGAGCAAGGTGGATTTGGGAGCTGGCAAGGCAGGCTTTGCGCCCATGCCATCAGTGACGGGAAGGTTTGCTGTATCGCCGCATCCGGCAAGGGCTAAAGCAATCAGGCTAATGGGTAAAATCTTTGATGCTGACATTCAATCATTCCTTACGCTGCAAAATAAAACATGCTGTCAGTATATGCCCCGATGGCATTAGCGCGTGTCAGCGATGCCATGTGACGCATGTAGGATGCCTCCTACACAGGCAGGATATTCAGGCGTCGCTCAAACCTTATTCAAATAAACCATCTGTTAGCTATACCGACAGGTACGCTATTCCTCTGCTCTGAATATAGCGTTATATTGCCAGCATGATAATAAAAATGAGCACAGCTCAAGTTGCGTCCGGAGCCGCTGTTCCGCGCGATTGAAGCAAGTGCCCATATAAAATCGACCAGCATTAAGACAAGAACAAACTTGCCGTTATAGCAATATACAAAGCTGGATACTAGGATGAGGGAAGATCACTTACTGGCATGGGCATACAAGCGTCAGACAGGTCATTGCTCCACAAAATTGGCAAAATAAAACCATGGGGAGGAGATGGGAAGCTCTGGCCATGGCTGATTTTGGTGATTTGCCTCAGCGTGACATATCAGCTTTGGCATCAGACCAGAGAACAGGAGTCTCTGAAGCTCGAAGCTGAGTTTGGCCTGAAGTCGCAACTGGTCGTGAACGAACTCGAACAGTATCTTGCGGTTCAGGATCGGATGCTGCGCGGGGTGCAAAGCCTGTTCAAAGCCTCCAACTCGGTCGAGGAAGAAGAGTTCCTCGCCTATACCGACAGCCTGAAAAATCTGGACAATCATCAAGGCCTGCTGTGTGTGGCCTTTGCAGGCCTGGAACCTCCCCCACCCCCATCGAAGCGCGTGGGCCAGCCCTTGGCAGATACTTCAACGCTGGATCTTGAGAAACGCCATATCCCCGTTGTCTACAGCCAGCCCTTCTCGGGCAGTGATGCGTGTATCCGGCAAGACATCAAAACCCCCAGCAGCCGGTTTACTGCCTTCAAGCAAGCCATGCAAAATGCTGACACGCATCTCACCCCGCCCATCATGCGGCAAAACCGCGCTTCCAATATTGCGACGCTGGACATGATCCTGCCCGTGTATTCGAACAGGATGCAGGATCAATCGATAGCCCAACGTGAACATCATATTCAGGGCTGGGTATTTTCCAGCTTTGACATTGCGACGCTGATGGGAGAAATATTTCAGCAGGAGATTTCAGAGATTGCCATCCATATCACGGATATTTCAGAGTCCCAGGCACTATCGGTCTACCAGACACCAGGCGCAGATAAGGTCAAGAATCCTCGCTATGAATCCTCCAGATATCTGGAAATACATGGCCGCGTGTGGAGTGTCCATATTGCCTCCAAGCCCGCTTTCGAAGCAGCGCTGGATCGCCATCGCTCCAGCCTGATCGCCGGCGCCGGGCTCGCGGTCAGCGTGCTGCTTTATCTGCTCAGCCGGCTGTTTGCCTACCGTACACAGACGCTGAAAACCATGCGTGACATGCACAAGGATCTCATCTTGAGCGAACAGCGCTGGAAATTCGCCCTGGAAGGTTCCGGGGATGGCGTCTGGGATTGGGATATCGAAAAAAACGAGGTCATCCGCTCTTCACGCTGGAAGACCATGCTGGGGATGGAGGATTGGGAAATGGGCCCCGAGCTGGAGGCCTGGAAAGAGCGGATTCACCCGGAGGATGTCTCCAGAGTGCTGAGCGACCTGGAAAAGTACATGAACGGGGAAACCACGCAATACATCAATGAACATCGCCTGCTTTGCAAGGATGGCAGCTGGAAATGGATACTGGCACGTGGCATGGTAGTCGATTGGGCGGCGGATGGAAGGCCGTTGCGCATGGTGGGCACGCATACCGATATCACTAAGCTCAAGGAATCGGAAAGCCTGGTGTGGAAACAGGCCAACTTCGACCAGCTGACCGAGCTGCCCAATCGAAGGATGTTTTATGACCGGCTGGCGCAGGAGATCAAGAAATCCAACCGCCTTGGCCTGCCTCTCGCACTGCTGTTTCTGGATCTGGATCATTTCAAGGAAGTGAATGACACGCTTGGCCATGACAAAGGCGATCAGTTGCTGCAAGAGGCCGCTCGCCGTATTAATCATTGCGTGCGCGATACCGACACCGTGGCCAGGCTGGGCGGCGATGAATTCATCGTTATCCTGAGCGAGCTGGAAGACTTGAACAGCATAGACCGTATTGCCCAAGCCATCCTGTGCAAGCTCAGCGCATCTTTCAAACTGGGCGAAGATATTGCCTTTGTATCAGCAAGCATGGGCATTACGCTCTACCCGACGGATGCCAACAGCATCGACAATCTGCTCAAAAACGTGGATCAGGCCATGTATTCCGCCAAAGCCAGCGGCAGGAATCGCATCAGCTACTTTACGCCCTCCATGCAGCAAGCTGCCCACCAGAAAATGCTGATTACCAATGATCTGCGACTGGCGCTGCAGGAACAGCAACTGCAAGTGCATTACCAGCCGATTATTCACCTGGCGAGCGGCACCATACAGAAGGCCGAGGCGCTACTGCGCTGGCATCATCCGCAACGTGGCATGGTGAGCCCTGCCGAATTCATCCCGATTGCCGAAGACACCGGCCTGATCATGGAGATAGGCGACTGGGTGTTTGAGCAGGCAATGGTGCAGGTCAAAAAATGGCAGCAGCAGCGCGGGGCGCATTTTCAGATCAGCGTGAATAAATCGCCTGTGCAGTTCAAGAACGATAGCTCCACCCACGACCAATGGCTGGATTACATGAAACAGCTGGGCCTGGTGGGTCAGAGCCTGGTGGTGGAAATTACCGAGGGACTTTTGCTGGATACCAGCCAGAATGTCTCCAAAAAGCTGCTGGCGTTTCGCGATGCCGGAATTCAGGTGGCACTGGATGACTTTGGTACCGGCTACTCTTCATTGGCTTATTTGCGCCGGTTTGACATTGATTACATCAAGATCGACCAATCCTTTGTGCGCAATATCTCCACGCAGCCAGACGATCTCGCCTTGTGTGAATCCATCATCGCCATGGCGCACAAGCTGGGTTTGAGCGTGATCGCAGAAGGCATAGAAACGGAAGAGCAATGTGCCCTGCTGAAAGCGGCGGGTTGTGATTACGGTCAAGGTTACTGGTTCTCGCCCGCCGTCCCTGCCGATAAATTTGAAACGCTGGCGTTTTAAGACCAGCTGCAACAGTAAAGCTTAAGGCTGTGCAGCCAGCAGGCCACGCGCCAGTGTGCCCATCTCTTTCACCGCCTGCTCTATCGTCGGTGTCCAGGGATGACTGAAATTAAGCCGAATGAAATTGCGTAACTCCCCCCGACGGCTAAACAAGGCGCCAGGCGCAATCGAGATCCCTTTCGCAATACATAAGCCGTAGAGATCCAGGGCATCCACTCCCACGGGCAACTCCAGCCAGACCACATAACCACCGCCGGGGTGCGAAATACGGGTGCCCGCCGGGAAATGCGCCTCCACCGCCGCCTTGATCAACACGTAGTTGGATTTCAGCATGTGGCGCAAATGCCGCAAATGCAGGGCATGGCTGCTGCGCTTCATGAATTTGGCAATGGCGATCTGCGGCGCGGAAGGAATGGAAAGGCTGTTGAGGAACATCAGCTTTTCCACTTTTTCACGGTACTGCCCCGGCAACGCCCAACCCACCTGGTAACCCGGGGCGAGCGACTTGGAAAACGAAGCGCAATGCAGCACCAGTCCGTCCTTGTCATAGGCCTTGATCGGCAATGGCGGCGCATCGCCAAAATACAGCTCCTGGTAGACATCATCCTCAATCAGCGGAATGCGCTTCGCCGCCAGCAGATTAACCAGCGCCTGCTTCTTGGCATCCGGCATGACCGAGCCTTGTGGATTCTGGAAATTGGCGGTCAGCAACACCGCGGCAATCTGCACGTTTTCCATCAGTGCCTGCAGGGCATCCAGCTCCATGCCCTCTTCCGGATGTGTGCGCACTTCAGCCACCTTCATGCCCATGCGCTCCACAGCATTCGCCAGCGCATAATAACCCGGGGCTTCGACAGCGATGGTATCGCCAGCCTTGGCCACGGCCTGCAGGCACAGGCTGATCGCCTCCGTTGCGCCGTGGGTAATCACAATATCGCGTGGCGAGACATCCATGCCGACATCAAGATAACGTTTGGCAATCTGCTGCCGCAGGCTTTCATTGCCGGGCGGCAAATCATTCAGCACACCCCAGTCGCCATTATCGGCATTCAGGGCGTTTTCATAATTACGGATTTTCTTGACCGGAAACAGCTGGGCGTCTGGGAAAGGCGAGCCCAAGGGTATGGTACCGGACTCGCGTATGGAGCGCAGCGTGGACAATACCAGTTCAACTTGTGTGAGCTGACGCGCAGGGGCGGCAGCGGCATGGGGTTTGCGCGATGGTGGCTGACGCTGGGATACATAATAGCCAGACTGCGGATGGCTGTAGATCACGCCCTCTTGTTCCAGCAGTTCGTAGGCTTTGATGACGGTACTGATGCTGACCTTGTACTTCAGGCTTGCTTCACGTACCGAAAAGACTTTGTCGCCAGGGCGAAGCACGCTCTCATCGATTAATGCTCGGATGCGCGTAGCGACGGTGACGTATAACTTCATGGGTATATCAGGGTAGCCGGGGACGGCTTAATATACCCTAGTCCCTGCCCGCCCGGCAGGGATTTTTACTTCATGCAGCCAGCGCTGCCCGGCTCAGGCAGCAAGCTGGTCGAACAAGCCCATGCCATAGGCGGTAAGTTCTGTGGTCCAGCGGCCTGCATCATCGCAATGCACCGTGACCACACCATGCTCGGCAAGACTGGTGAGATGGCGCTGCAAGGTGCTCATGCGCACGCTCAAGCGCTTGCATAAGGCGGCCATGGGAATGGTCTTGCGGCCGCGTTGCGTCTCAGCCAGCATGTCGCCGAGCAAGGCGCTCAGAAAGTATTCGACCTCCTGGGCCGTTTCTACCCTAAGCGGCTGCACGATGTGGCTCCATGATCACCGGTACTGATTTGGAAGTCGGCGTGTGCGAAATATCCGCTACGCTTTCCAGCGGTACCAGATTGTTGGTCTCTGGGTAATAGCCACCCAGGCAACCACGGGGAATGTCGTACTCCACCAGCAGGAAGCGGTCCGCGCGGCGGGTAATGCCATCCTGCCATACGCTCACCAAGTCAACGTATTCGCCAGCTTTCAGGCCTTGTTCGGCCAAGTCTTCCTTATTGACGAACACCACACGGCGCTCGCCGAAAATACCGCGATACCGGTCATTCAAACCATAAATCGTGGTGTTGTACTGGTCATGCGAACGCGTGGTCATGAGGTTGAACACCTTGTCGCCAAATTGTTCACGCGCCTTGTGGATAGGCAGATCGCGGGGAATGGCATGCACGCGGAACTCGGCCTTGCCTGTGGCAGTACGCCATACGCGGTCGTAAGACGGTACGGGCAGGCGGAAGCCACCTGGCACCTTGATGCGTTCGTTGTACTGGGCAAAATCTGGCAACACGCGCTCGATGTCATTGCGGATGCGGCTGTAATCTTCCACGTACCAGAGCCATGGGGTTTTGCTGTTTTTCAGCGTGGCATGGGCAATACCGGCCACAATCGCTGGCTCGGACTTCAGATGTGGCGAAGCGGGCTTGTTCATGCCGTAGGAGATATGCACCATGCTCATGGAGTCTTCTACTGTCACGCCTTGCGCGCCAGAAGCTTGCATGTCGACCTCGGTGCGACCCAGGCATGGCAGTATCAGCGCATCTTTGCCGTGTACCAGGTTGGTGCGGTTAAGCTTGGTGGAAATCTGCACGGTCAGGTCGCAATTACGCAGCCCCTGCCAGGTACGGTCGGTATCCGGCGTTGCAATCGAGAAATTGCCGCCCAGGCTGATGAAGACCTTGACGTCGCCATCCAGCATGCCACGGATAGCGCTCACGACGTCATGCCCATGCTTGCGTGGTGGCTCAAAGTTGTACACCGTGCCCAGGCTATCCAGGAAGGCGTTGGAGGGTTTTTCGTAGATACCAATGGTGCGATTGCCCTGCACATTGCTATGGCCGCGCATCGGGCACAGACCCGCGCCGGGCTTGCCGATATTGCCGCGCAACAGCATCAGATTGGTAATCATCTGAATAGTGGCCACGGAATGTTTGTGCTGGGTAATACCCATGCCCCAGGTGGCAATCACGCGCTCACCATTGGCATAGATAGTGGCCACGGATTCAATCTGCTCGCGGCTGACGCCAGACTCGACCAGGATAGGCTCCCAGCTTTCGGCGCGAATGTCGGCAGCAAAATTGTCAAAGCCGTGCGTATGTTGCTGCAGGAAATCCACATCCATGATGCGTTTGCCGCCAGTGGCAATCGCCTGATCATCCCATTCGATCAGGCATTTGATCATGCCTTTGACAAAGGCCAGATCACCACCCAGCTTGGGTTGAACATAAATCTCACTGATCTTGGTGCCGCCAAAAGTCACCATTTCAACGATGCTTTGCGGGTCGGCAAACTTTTCGAGGCCACGCTCACGCAATGGGTTGATGGAGACAATCTTGGCGCCACGGCGAGCACACTCGCGCAGCTCGCCCAGCATGCGAGGATGGTTGGTGGCCGGGTTATGCCCGAACAGCAACAAGGTATCGGTATGTTCAAAATCTTCCAGCGTCACACTGCCCTTGCCGATGCCAACCATTTCCGGCAGGCCAACACTGGTGGACTCGTGACACATGTTCGAGCAATCCGGGAAGTTATTGGTACCGAATTCACGGCCGAACAGCTGATAGAGGAAAGCCGCTTCGTTACTGGCACGGCCAGAGGTGTAAAACACGGCCTGATCGGCATGCGACAGCGTATTCAGCTGACGGCCAATCATGGCATAGGCTTCATCCCACTCCAGTGGGACGTATTTGTCGGTAGCGCTGTCGTAGCGCATGGGGTTGGTCAGGCGCCCCTGGTCTTCCAGCTTGAAATCGCTCCACTCCATGAGTTCCGCCACCGTGTGCTTGGCAAAGAACTCAGGGGTGACTCGCTTGGCAGTAGCCTCGGCAGCAACTGCCTTGACGCCGTTTTCACAAAATTCAAAGGTAGATGTGTGCTCTTTGTCAGGCCATGCACACCCGGGGCAGTCAAAACCGTCAGGCTGATTCTGCGACAGCAGGGTAATGACACCTTTCGCCGGAATGCGCTGATTTACCAGCTGAAAAGCCACATTTTTCAATGCGCCCCAGCCAGCAGCAGGGTGTGGATAATGGCGAACAACTTTGTTATCTGACATATGCGGGCAAACTTCCTGTTAACTCGATGATTCGGCTGCTTAAGAAGCCAGCAGCCGGATTTGGATATAGTTATCCTATGGGCATCGCGTCAGGATTGGCAGACACAGATAAAGGGAATTTTTACAGTACAGTTGTCAGCACAGATGGGCCATATACAACGCAGGCCAGCGAGAGACTGCTAGAAATTGCCACCGCGCTGAATGGGGATGGGCGGCTCTTGCATCAGCGCAACCTGCTCACGCAGCTCCAGAATGCGATCCTGCCAGTATTGCTGGGTATTGAACCAGCTGAAAACGCGCGGGAAAGCGGGGTCTGTCCAGCGCATGGCCAGCCAGCCCGCGTAATGGATTAGCCTCAGCGTGCGCAAGGCTTCGATCAGATGCACTTCTGCCGGATTGAAATCATAAAAATCCTCGTAGCCATCCAGCAAAGCCTGCAACTGCCGACGCATATCGTCCTGACTGCCAGACAACATCATCCATAAATCCTGAATGGCAGGCCCCATGCGGCTGTCATCAAAGTCGACAAAATGCGGTCCGGCATCGGTCCAGAGCACATTGCCCATATGGCAGTCGCCATGCAGACGAATATGCTCCACCCTGCCCGCCCGTTCAAAACATTCAGCCACGCCTTGCAGCGCCAACTGGATCACCGCACGGTAAGGCTGCTCAAGGTCCGCAGGGATAAAGCCATGCTCAAGAAGATACTCACTGGGCACCCGGCCAAAACTTTCAATATCCAGCGTGGGGCGGTGCACATAAGGCTGTTGCGCTCCCAGCGCATGAATACGCCCGATGAAGCGCCCCATCCATTCCAGCACTTCTGGCTGATCAAGCTCGGGTGAGCGCCCGCCGCGCCGGGCAAACACTGCAAAGCGATAACCGCGGTACTCAAACAGGGTTTTGCCATTGATCTGAATAGGCGGCACAGCAGGGATTTCCGCCTCCGCCAGTGACAGCAAAAATGCATGTTCCTCGTTGATCTGCTGATTATCCCAACGCTGGGGGCGGTAAAACTTGGCGACAACCGGCTGACCATCCTCAATGCCCACCTGATAGACGCGGTTTTCGTAACTGTTCAAGGCCAGCTGACGGCCATCCGTCTTCAGGCCCTGGCTTTCCAGCGCGTCCAGCACCAGGTCTGGACTAAGGTCGGAAAATGGCTCAGCGGCGGATATGGGTGTGTGGCTCATGTCGTCATTTTACATCCCGGGTCCAGGTTGCGGGTTTTAAGTCTGCGGTAGCGCAACGGCTTAGCCAGAAATGCATGCGGACGCAGTGGAAACAAAAAGGGGCTTGAACTCAGCCCCTTTTTGCACTCGCCATGCAGAGAATTGTTATTTCAGATAAGGCTTCAGCTTGGTCATGATCTGGCTGGCCTCAGGCTCAACATCACTGCTGTAGGCATACACCTGCTCGCCATTGGGCAATATCAGGTATTTGTAAAAATTCCACATAGGTGGCTCTTTGGTGATCGCCGCCAACTGCTTGTAGAAAAGATGCGCTTGCGGCCCCACCACAGAAGTCTTGCCTACCATGGGGAACTGCACGGCATAGGTCTGCTTGCAAAAGTCACCTATCTCCTTGTTGCTGATCAACTCCTGCTTGAAGTCATTGGAAGGAAAGCCAATGATCAGCAAACCACGTGATTTGTAATGCTTGTACATGGACTCCAGCTTTTCAAACTGCGGCGTGAAACCACATTTGCTGGCGGTGTTGACCACCAGAATGGGCTTATCCTGATAGTCGCAAAGGTTGATCTTCTCGCCCTGCAAGGTATTGAATTGATGGTTGTAAAGCTCGTTACACCCTCCTGCATATGCCATATTGCTCGCCACCCACAATAAAACTGCCACTAGATATTTCATTTTTCTCTCACTGGATTCATGAAGCCTGCGCAAACCGCTTTGCACCACCCTTCTTGTGACTGCATTTTATGCGGTTTGTTCTCTCGACCTGGCAGGATTATGGCATAAGCCCCATGAAGGCTGATACTTGGCATTGGGGAAGCGTCAGAAATTCATTGCGCCCAGGCAGAAACGCTGGCTGGCGCGCTCACACAGGCTGTAATTGCAGGATGGCGAAACGGCAGCGCGCAAAACAAAAAAGCCAGAGAATCTCTGGCTTTTTGCGATGCACACCCATGGAACTGGCTGAGGTGCTGTTGGCGGAAGGGGCGGGATTCGAACCCGCGTTAGGCTATTAGCCTAAACACGCTTTCCAGGCGTGCGACTTAAACCACTCATCCACCCTTCCGTAACGTGGAGGCGGATTATATATCAAGTCTGGCGGCTGTCCAAACCTAAAATGCAGATCGTCTGGATTTCAGCAGATAGGCGGCCACCTGCTCATCATGCCCTTTCACCAGAATCGTCCCACGACGCTCAAGGACATACTTTTCACGCAACAGCTGATAGCTCGCTTCTGAGACTTGTATTTCCCCGGCAAGCCCATATTGCTCCATGCGCCGGGCAAGATTGACGGCGTCACCCCACAGGTCGTAGCTGAATTTTGAGTGGCCGATCACGCCCGCCACCACCGGGCCGCTATTGATGCCGATGCGCATGGATAACGGCGTATCCAGCTGGGTGGAGATGGTCTGCAACAAGGCCTGCACCTCCAGTGCCATATCCGCTACCGCCTCGGCATGGTCAGCTCGCTCAATCGGAGCGCCACAGACCAGCATGTAGGCATCGCCTATGGTCTTGATCTTCTCCAGGCCATACTTGGCCGCCAAACGGTCAAATCCGGAAAATACCTCATTCAGCAGATCCAGCAATGCTTCCGGTGACAGATGCAAGGATAGCCGGGTGAAATCCACCAAATCCGCAAAGAGGATGGTCACATGCTCATACCGGTCAGCTATTTTCACCTCTCCGGCTTTCAGGCGTTCCGCGATGGACACCGGCAACAGGCTCAGTAAAAGCTTCTCCGAGCGTGCCTGCTCGTAAGACAGGGCTTCCATGAGCCTGGCTTTCTGCGATTGAAAATAGCGCAGAACGGTATACAGAATGCTGGCAACACCTGCCAGATTGATCAGGAAAAATATGCTTTTGGTCGTGGCTGGAATGGGTAATGCATAGCCCGCAAACAGGCTGTTCAGCTGCCAGGAAACCCCTGCCAGGATGAGAAACAGGGCAAACCATTGCGTGGATTGCGTTGCGCCCAGAATCATCATGGCGCCTACGGGCGACAGCAAGGCCCAGATCGCCATGCCACTGGAGGCTTCAAAGCCGCCAATAATCCATTGCATGAAAAAAGGCATGACCAGCAGCATGACGAGCTGGGTAAAGACGAAATAATCGAAGCGCTGCATACGGTAGAACAGCAGCAGACTGGCATAGGAGACGACCAGATAAACATAAGGCACTGCGGCCATGAGCGCGTAGCCATCGCCCAGGCCGGACAGGGTGTAAATCCAGAATATGCAGATCAGGCTTTCAGCCAGCACCAGAAAAAACAGAATAGCCTGGCCTAGCAGGCTGGCTGTCGGGCTTTGCAGCGTGGACCACATTCCCTTGATACGCCCTTGCCATGGTTGCTGAATGCTGAACATGCCAGATTTTTCGCGCACTTAACCCTTGAGATTCTTATTTATTTCATTGATTTATCTCCGCACTATAGCGCATGGATTAGGCATTATCTAGCTGGCTTGCCTCGATGACCGCCTCTATTTCGATTAGGGAATCCAGGCGTTTTGCGCTAGAATTATTTCCGGCGGGCCTCCCCGCATTGCAAAGTAGCGAACCTGGTCAGGTCCGGAAGGAAGCAGCCACAGTTATTGAAGCAAGTGCCGGGGGCTGGGCTCGCCACCGAATTCCCAGGGTTTGATCATGCAAGTGACATCCTCATGATCAAATTTCCGCTCTTACGCGAATGCGCTTTTTGGACTAAAGTTGTAGTCTCGCTAATCTAAGTAAACGCCTGCCTTATGAGTTATCAAGTTCTTGCCCGGAAATGGCGCCCAAAGCTGTTCGAAGCGCTGGTCGGACAGGATCATGTGGTGCGCGCACTGACCAATGCCCTTGAGCAACAACGTCTGCATCATGCGTATCTCTTTACCGGCACCCGCGGTGTGGGCAAAACCACGCTGGCCCGTATTCTCGCCAAATCCCTGAATTGCGAAACCGGCATTACCGCTCACCCTTGTGGCGTCTGCTCGGCCTGCGTGGACATTGACCGCGGCCGCTTCGTGGACATGCTGGAAGTGGATGCGGCCTCCAACACCCAGGTCGACAGCATGCGCGAGCTGCTGGACAACGCCCAATACGCCCCGACCGTAGGCCGTTTCAAGGTCTATATCATCGATGAAGTGCACATGCTGTCGCGCTCTGCCTTCAATGCCATGCTGAAAACGCTGGAAGAGCCCCCTGCTCACGTCAAGTTCATTCTTGCGACGACGGACCCGCAAAAGATGCCGGTCACCGTGCTTTCCCGTTGCCTGCAATTCAATTTGCGCCAGATGTCGACACCGGCGATTACCAGCCATTTGCAGGAAGTCCTCGCCAAGGAAAATATCCCTTCTGACAGCATTGCACTACAACTGATCAGTCGGGCTGCCAATGGCAGCATGCGCGATGCCCTCTCCCTGCTGGATCAGGCGATTGCCTACGGTGGCAATCGGGTAAATGAAAGCGAAGTACGCGCCATGCTGGGCGCCATCGACCAGAGCTACCTCTACGGCCTGCTGGATGCCCTGATTGCCCAGGACGGCCCCAGCCTGATGGCGCAAGCCAAAAGCATGGAAGAACGCAGCCTGTCATTTGATACCGCCCTGGCGGATCTGGCCCAGTTACTTCATCTGCTGGCCGTGGCACAAACGGTACCGGAAAGCATTCCCCTCGACCTGCCCGAGCGCACGGCCCTGCTGGATCTGGCCACCAAACTCCCGGCCGATAAGGTGCAGCTTTATTATCAGATTGCCCTGCTGGGCCGCCGCGATCTTGGTTTGGCCCCGGATGAGTTTGCGGGATTCACCATGTGCCTGTTGCGCATGCTGGCATTCAGCAATGAAAGCACCAGCAAGCCTGCGCCGACTGCGCCGGCCCCTTCTGGCAGCGATCGCCCTATCGCTCAACATGCAGGCAGTGCTGCCAGTGCGCTTGCTGCCGCCACCATGGCGAGATCAACGCCATCGCCCGCCGCGATTGCATCGCCCCCGATAGCCCCGGCAAAACCTGTGGCAGAAGCCACGATGGTCACCAGCAATGAGGCAGATGCCGCACCGGCACCTGTCCCAGCGGCTGCCACTCCCGCAGCAACCGTAGCTGAAACGCCAGCTGACGTCCCAACACATTCTCAGGTATCGTCGCCTGAACCGGCTTACACCACCGCATCGGAGCCTACGCTTGCATCATCCCCCGTGGAAGACAGCCTGCAGGAGGAGTTCGATGGTAATTGGCGCCTGTTGGTAGACAAGCTGAAACTCGGCCTGGCAAGGGCACTGGCGCAGCATTGCGAGTTGATTGGGCATACGGCAGACCGTCTTGAGCTACAAGTGCCGGAAGCACATAAACATTTGCTCGACCCGAATTATCAGGAAAAACTGAAAGCCGCGATTGAGGCCCACTTTGGCCGCAAGATGCATTTGCAATTCAGCATAGGCGGCGGCAACAACACGCCTGCGCATCAGATCAGCCAGGAAAAAGCCGAGTTGCAATCGCAGGCAGAGTCTTCCATCCAGCAAGATGGCTTTGTGCAGGCGTTAATGCGTGACTTTGGCGCGCAGATCATACCCTCCAGTATCAAACCCCTACAATAACCGCAGACGAAGGAGCATCCCATGATGAAAGGCGGCTTGGGCAACCTGATGAAACAGGCCCAGCAAATGCAGGAAAACATGAAGCGCGCGCAGGAAGAGCTGGCGCAGGTGGAAGTGGAAGGCCAGGCTGGTTCCGGCATGGTCAAGGTCACCATCACCTGTCGTAATGAGGTAAAAAGACTGCATATCGACCCCAGCTTGATGAGCGATGACAAGGAGATGCTGGAAGACTTGATCGTAACGGCGCTCAACGATGCCGTGCGCAAGGCCGAAGCCACCTCGCAGCAGCGCATGAGCGGTCTGATGCCTGCCGGCATGAAACTGCCTTTTTAATCCCACCGAAAAATCACTCAAGTCATGCGCAATCCGCCCGCCCTGGAGCAGCTTGTTGAGTCTCTGCGCTGCCTGCCAGGCGTAGGCCCCAAGTCCGCATTGCGCATGGCCTACCACCTTTTGCAGCGTGATCGCAGCGGTGCCAACGGCCTCGCCCAGGCGCTGCACAATGCATTGCAAGTCGTCACCCATTGCAGCTTGTGCAACACCTTCAGCGAAGATATCGTCTGCCCTCTATGCGCAGCGGATAACCGGGACCCCACTTTGCTCTGCGTGGTGGAAATGCCCACGGACCTGATGATGCTGGAGCAGACGCGCGTGTTTCAGGGCCGCTACTTTGTATTGATGGGCAAACTGTCCCCGCTCGATGGCATAGGCCCCAAAGAAATTCATCTGGAAAAACTGCTGAAACGTGCGCAGGATGGCGTGGTAGAAGAAGTGGTGCTCGCCACCAATTACACCGTGGAAGGCGAAGCGACGGCGCACTACATCAGCGAGTTGTTACGCTCGCGTGGCCTGAAGGTGAGCCGCATCGCACGTGGCTTGCCCATGGGCGGAGAAATTGAACATGTGGATAGCGGCACACTGGCGCAGGCCCTGATGGAGCGGCGCAGCGTTCGCTAATCGAGCCTGTATTTCAAAGCCGGATGTGCAAGCCGCCCTTGATTGATGCGGAAAACGACCCTGACAATCTGAAGCAACCCCGCCACCAGGCATAGTGGCATGCTGGATACCTCAGTTGATTAATGCAATCAAATCCAGCGGTTTATGAATGGTCGCATCCGCGCCCCACTGCTCGGGTTGATCCTGCTCATCGAGATAACCATACATTGCCAGCACGGTTTTCATGCCCGCAGTGCGTCCGGCTTCAATATCCCGCTCGGCGTCACCGATATAAAGACACTGCTGCGGCTTGACTGTCATCTGCTCACAAGCCAGCAACAAGGTATCGGGATATGGCTTGGCTCGGGCGGCATCATCTCCGCTAACGACACAGGCGGCACGGCTGCTCAAGCCCATGACCTGCATCATGGGCTCGGTAAACCGTCTGGGCTTGTTGGTGACCACGCCCCATTGCAAGCCCTGATTTTCTATATGGGCCAGCACTTCTGCCATGCCAGAAAAAAGTACCGGCGACCGGGCAAAAACCTCATCATAAAGCGCCAGATATTCAGCACGCATGGCGTCGAATTCAGGATCCTCCATGGTGATGCCAAATCCTTTATGCAAGAGGCCCCGACTGCCGTGCGAGGCAAACGGACGGATGTCATCCAGCGGCAAAGCTGGCAGGCCGTGCCGCTCGCGTTGCAGGTTAAGCGCATAGGCAAGGTCTGGTGCGGTATCCACCAGGGTACCATCGAGATCAAACAGAATAACGTCAGCCACGCTTACTTCACCGTATGCATGATGTAATTGACTGAAACATCCGTTCCCAGCGAGTAATGCTTGCGCAGCGGGTTGTAGCTCATCCCGCGCATGCCGCTAACCGTTAACCCAGCCTCCCTCGCCCACTCTGCCAGCTCGGATGGCTTGATGAATTTGGCGTACTCATGAGTGCCCTTGGGTAACATGTTCAGCACGTATTCGGCACCGATGACGGCAAACAGATACGATTTAGGATTGCGATTCAGCGTGGAAAAAAAGACATGTCCGCCTGGCTTTACTAGGGTAGCGCATGCACGTACCACGGCGGCAGGGTCAGGCACGTGCTCCAGCATTTCCATGCAGGTGACAACGTCGAATGACGCAGGCTGCTCCTGGGCAAGCGCTTCGACTTCGATCAGGCGATAATTCACGCTTGCACCGCTTTCAAGGCGATGTAATTCCGCGACTTTTAACGCCTTCTCGCCAAGATCAATACCGGTGACATCTGCGCCGCGCGCGCTCATGGATTCGGAGAGAATGCCACCTCCGCAACCAACATCCACCACGCGTTTACCCTGCAAACCGGCAAGCTCGTCTATCAATTGCAACCGCAGGGGATTAATGTCATGCAAGGGCTTGAATTCGCTGTTGGGGTCCCACCAGCGGTGAGCCAGCGTGGCAAATTTCTGCAGCTCTGCAGGGTCTACATTCACACCCGGAATGGACTGAGTTTTGGATACCATTGTGTCGTAATTTCCTTTAATTCTGCAGGTTCAACATGGGCATAGATACCTTCCTGATAGCAGAGTTCGCCAGCTACCCAGGTATGCGTCACGTGCTCGCGCCCGGCCACGTAAACCAGATGGGAAACGGGATCAAAACATGGATTGCAAATGGCGCTATCCATATCAATCGCCACCAGGTCAGCCAGCTTACCCGGCTCGATAGAGCCGATTTTATCGTCAAGCCCCAATGCGCGCGCACCATTTATCGTGGCCATTTCCAGGGCAGTGGTCGCAGGTACAACAGCCGCATCCTCGCTGGCCCCTTTCGCCAGCAATGCTGCCAGCCGCATTTCTGCAAACATGTCCAAGCGGTTATTGCTGGCGGCGCCGTCCGTCCCCAGGCCAACATTAATGCCAGTCTCAAGCATGGCAGGAACATTGGCAATCCCACTACCCAGTTTCAGATTTGATGCAGGGCAATGGGCTATATGGCAGCCGAACTCTTTCAGCAGGGTACGTTCCGCCTCATCCAGATGGACGGCATGCGCAGCTACCAGGCCGGGGCCCAGTATACCGAGATCTGTCATGCGCTGTATGGGCCTGATGCCGTATTGCGCAACGCTCTGATCAAGCTCGGTACGGGTTTCATGCAGATGGGTATGGATTCCCAGCCCCAGCTGCTCGGCATAGGTCATCACTTTCTCAAAGCTGCGGTCACTCATGGTGTAAGGCGCATGGGGCGCAAGGCTGCTGGTAATGCGTGAAGTTCCACGCCAGCCATCCCGCGCTTCCAGGCCTTTCAGCAGATAATCATCGGCATCCGTAGCGTAAGCCGATGGAAAATCCATCACCACCAGTCCGAGATGCGCACGTATGCCAGCCTGAATAACCGCCTCTGCCGCCGCATCCGGATAAAAATACATATCATTGAAACAGGTAACGCCACCTGCCAGCATTTCAGCACTCGCCAGCAAGGTCCCATCTCTGACAAAGCGCGGGGTAACAGCGGCGCGCTCTGCGGGCCAAATGTGATGTTGCAACCAATCCATCAGGGGCAAATCATCCGCCATGCCACGCATCAGGGTCATGGCAGCGTGTGTATGCAGATTGATCAAACCAGGCATCAGCGCATGGTGTTCCAGCCGGACCACTCGTGTAGCTTGAAAGGTCGCTCTGGCTTCTGCGGTTGGCAAGATAGCATGGATACTACCGTCATCATTAATCAGGACCGTTGTGTGCTCGAGCACCACGCCTTGTGGAATGACGGGTATAACCAACCGTGCCTCTATTGCCAGCGCTACTTCAGTTGTATTCATTGTTCAGCCCATAAAAAAGCCCCGCAAAGCGGGGCTTTTCAGTACGAAGATAACGTTTAGTTACCTGCGCGTTGTACTTCGATTTCTACCACAACACGGCGGTTAGGTTGCAAGCAAGCAATTGCCTTCTTGCCACGTACGCCTTGGCAATCAACCACTGGCTCAGCTTCGCCCTTGCCTACTGCGTGCAGACGGCTAGCTTCAATGCCTTGGCTTACCAGGTATTTCTTAACTGCATTGGCACGACGCTCAGACAGCTTCTGGTTGTATGCTTCATCGCCGATACGGTCAGTGTGACCAGTGATCAGCACCAGCTCAACTTCAGGATGAGCCTTCATCTTTTCAACCACGTCAGCGTTCAGAACCTTCTTGCCTTCTTCTTTCAGGTTGTCCTTGTCGAAGCCGAACAGCACTTCAGATTGCAGAGTCACCTTGTCGAAAGCAGCTGGAGCTGGACCAACTGGCTCTGGCTCAGCAGCAACAGGTGCTGGAGCAGGAGCTGGCTCTGGAGCAGCCACTGGAGTTGGCTCAACAGCGGCTACCTTTTCAGGAGCGCCAAATTTCCAGATCAGACCCAGGTTCAGGTAGTTGTTGCCGACAGTTTCCTTGTCGCCTTGAACTTCAGCACGGCTCCAAACGTGACGCAGGTCAGCCTGGAAGCCCAGACGATCGGTGAACAGGTATTGGAAACCCAGACCGGCATTGGCCATCCAGGAAGTGTTGCTGTCATCGTAACCAGCGGAACTAGGCTTGTAGTCAACGTTGTTACGTGCAGCGCCCAGACCAGCAAGCAGGAATGGACGGAATTTTTCGCGGCTGAACAGGTACAGAGCATCAACACCCAGCAGGGTTTGCTTGTACTTGCCACCTGTAAACTGCTTGGAGTCTTCATCAGCACGGTTATGGCTCAGGCCAACTTGCACATCCCAGTGCTCGCTCAGCTCTTTACCGAATTTCAGGAACCCACCTACGCTGGAATTCTCAGCCTTCAGGTCATTGTCAGCGTTCATGACGTTGATACCTGGCAGAGCGTACCAAGAACCTTGATAAGCTTCTTCTGCGCTAGCATGCAATGCAGCAAGACCCAAAACGCCAGCAACTGCAATGCTGATCAGATTTTTCTTCATATGGTTTAACTCCCGGTGACTGTAGATTTAAGACTTACTATACTTTAAAGCCAACTGTGCTTGCAAATGCTTAACCGCATAAACTACACAGCCAGCGCGCCTTTCAAGGCCATGTTGCAATTAAACAACATCTCTTGAACGGCAGCTGCACTTGTCGCAGATATTGTCTTCGTGCGATTTCCGTTCTGACATAACGCACTTCTGAAACCAAGGTAGTCAGGCTTCAAGGCTGCCAGAGTTTCAATATCCGACACCCTTAAAGAACCTGCCAACCCGCAGATCAGATCATTTGCCCTGGCCTCTTGCACAAAGGCGCGCAATTGAGGCAGGTCATGATGATCCAGAAGGCTGGAACCATTCTTGATAGCCGTATCCTGCATCACGCCATAAAACCCTGCCTCAGCAAATACCTCCAGAGGCAGAAACGTTTGCTGACTGTCAGCAAATAACACGGCGACCACTTTGGTTCCCGATCTGGCAATTGGCTTTATTGCTTCAATACATGCCAACTGCTCGCCTGCGAACATGCCAACCTTCACAATATCCACGCCAGTGGCGGCGACCGCCTGTATGGCAGCAAGCACTGGTTTTGGTTCCATAACCAGATCACCAATCGTAGCACTGATGGGTTTGCGACCATCAACATAGCGGACAATTTGTTCAATCACTTCAATGGGTAACGCCCCTAGCGCCCCCATCGCAGGATTTTTCAGATCAATAATATCGGCAAGAGATAAAACCAATTCGGTCTCTTGCAAACTATTGACGCTAGCCAACAACCGGCTCATTGCGGCTCCTTTGAATCACCAACGGCCAGGTGCTGGGCCACACGTTCTACCAGCCATTGCCAGGCCTCATGCTCACGCGGACCCGCCGTTTTTTCAATGGCGATTTTCAGATACTGCATTTCGGCTTCGATTTTTTCCAGCGGCAGCATGTGCAGTCGACTGACCAGCACCGCGAGCTCAACCACTGCCGCCTGGGCCCGGTTAAACCCACGAAATGCAGCATGTACTTCTTCATGCACCACGCGAAAATAAAGCAATGGGCGCTCGGCGTCTTCCACCACCTCTTCCAGCACCAACTCCCGGTGAGACAGCGCAGCTTCCAGCACATAGCCTTCAACCTGAGTGGCCTTTCTTACCGGCCATTCGCGATGACCACTCAGCGCGCCAGCAAACACACGCACATCATCGGTCAAGTTTAAGACAGCCGTGCGACGGGCGAGCAGATTGTCGAGACTGGTTGATGGACGAAAAGGCGCGATCAGAACAAAACCGTCCCGCTCCCTCACGCCAAAAGGCGCAATATGCGGAAGGCCCTGGGCGTCGGTGCTGATGACGATGGTTTCATGGATCATCTCTCCCGACTTCACCTGTTGATACTCTTGGATATTCATGACGTTCAGGATTTGTCCTTGCTGCGCTTTTCTTTCAGAGAGGCATCGCGGTGCGCCACTCTGGCTTCCGGGGCTTTTTGCACCGTATTGACGCCCCACTCCAGCTCTTCGTCCTGGCTGTAACGTTTTTTGAGCTGCCAGGCAATTTGCGCCCGGGCAAGCTCTACGCCTAGATAAAACGCATGGGAAGCGTCGTCATCGACTTTCAGATCAGGATACAGCGCAAAAGGATCAGTGGCGGTGAACAAGCCATCACGGTTGTAGATGTGCATGCCCTCTTCACTCACCTGAATGCGAAAGCTCGGATCCTTGATTTGCGCGGCCAACTCAGCGATTTCCTCAGCCGTGTAACCAAACGGACGGCGATCATGCAAACCCAGCAAGCCATTGCTGTAATCCCGGGGCAAGCGCCTGTCCTCGCGCGCAGCGTACATGACACGGCGTGCGATATCGGCTTCAGCCACGGCGTTTGTGGCGTGGGGACTGACCGAGGTAGCCAGTACGGCATTGATATTCAGCTCGGTAATAATGCCAAACAGGATGGCATTGATGCCTGTGGTATCGGCATCCGTCAGTTCTGTCAGATTTCCTACCCCCATCATGATGTCGATGTTGGGATATTTTTTGCGCAGGCGCTGATAGCGGACAATAGAATCTGTAAGGCCAAACGGAATGGGGTCGAGAATGGCATCAGCAATGAAGGGCCGACCTTTTTTCAGCATGCCCTCTACCGCCCGGTAAAGCGACGGCAAACTGCCGGACTTGGCGGGGATCAGCACCGGGGTAGAGCCCACTTCATCGGCAATCCACAAGCTGTGTTCGGTCAGGCTTAACAGATAATCCGCACCTGCCTTGCCTGCCAACAGCAAATCATCATGATTCAATGAGTCAACGCTGACAGAAAATCCCTGGGACTTCAGTGCCTGTATGGCATCTGCCAGATGCGGGAAAGGCGTATTGGGCAGGCAGCCAAGATCAATAACATCGGCGCCCTGATCGCGAAAATAAGCAGCGCGCGCCACAATGCCCTCAACCGTCAACTGAGGCGCTTCCACAATCTCGGCAAAAATGCGCACGGCATGCTGTGAGAGATCAGGCGCTTTTCCGCCGTGGCCAAAAAACTGGGGCAAATCTTTCAGGTCTTCCGGGCCGCGCTCCACAGGAATGCCGTATTTATCTTCCAGAATGCGCAGATCACCGCGACACAAGCCGGGGATCAGCATCCGGTCAGCATCCCCTGCATCCGGCAGGCGACGCACGATAAGCTCAGGGGTCATCAATGCGGCGACCGAAACGCCAATCTGCGCGACACGGTATTTGAAATCGGTAGGCTGCATGGCTTCCAGCACTTTGTGCAGGCTTTTTTCAGCCAGCTTGCCGGTCAGGAAGAGGAGTCTCTCAGCCATGCCAACCGCGTCTGGATTGCTGCTTGCAACTGGGGAATATCGCCCGCCACTGTGGTGTCGTCAAAGGTCTTCAGCTTTTCCATGTTTTCGAGGTCGATACGGCGTGGATACACCTTGACCATATGCTCACGCGGGGCTTCAGACTCCAGCTCCGGTGCAGTATCGCAGGCAAACACAATACTTGGCACCCGGCACTTGCCCGCCTGCGCAAAAATATTGGTGACCAGATTATCCGAAATGCCATACACCATTTTCGCCACGGTGTTGGAGGTGGCCGGCGCAACAACGACCGTGTGGTATGCGCCATGGTAGAACAGTTCGACCGGCACCGAGCTGGCCGTTTTATCCTGATACACACGCCCAACATTATGCTCGTAACCGTATTGCTTCAATATCTCGGCTGCCGCCTTGCTCAGGAACAAATCCACCTGATCCAGCGTATTGAGAATATCAATGCACTCGCGCAGATAATGCCCGGAACCGGTAATGGCCCACGCCAGGCGCTGCTCGTGAATGGGTTTCAAGCCTAGCCTCCGAAAGGATGGCGCAAGACAATGGTCTGATCGCGCTCGGGACCGGTGGATACGATAGCCACCGGCACTTCGCACAGGGTTTCCAGGCGCTTCAAGTAGTTGCGCGCATTGAGCGGCAACCCTTCCCAGGTGTTGATACCAAATGTGTTTTCAGTCCAGCCAGGCATGCGCTCATAGATGGGCTCGCAGCGCGCAAGGTCATCCGCACCCACCGGCAGAAGATCAATCACCTTGCCATCCAGCTTGTAACCGGTGCAGATCTCCAGTTCAGGAATACCATCCAGCACATCCAGCTTGGTAATGCACAAACCCGTCAGGCCATTGATACGGGCAGAGCGGCGCAAGGCAGCTGCATCAAACCAGCCACAACGACGCTTGCGCTTGGTGACGGTACCGATTTCGCGGCCTTTGTCCGACATCTGGAAGCCTGGGGTATCCAGCGTTTCGATATCCAGCTCGCTGGGGAATGGCCCGCCACCAACGCGCGTACAGTATGCTTTGGTAATACCCAGAACATAATCAAGCACCTGAGGACCGACACCGGTACCAGCGGCGGCCTGACCAGCCACGCAGTTGGAGGAAGTTACGTACGGATATGTACCATGATCAATATCCAGCAAAGTCCCTTGTGCACCTTCGAACAAGAGCTTGTCACCTGCCTGATTGGCAGCATACAAGGCAGCGGATACATCGCCCACCATCGGGCTCAGTTGATCAACGCGGCTTAATGCCTGATCCAGCTCAGATTGGTAATCCACGGCAGCTACGCCCAGGTATTTGGTCAACACAAAGTTGTGATACTCCATCACTTCGCGCAGCTTTTCGGCAAAACGCTCTGGGTAGAACAAGTCGTAAACGCGCAGCGCACGACGTGCCACCTTGTCTTCGTAAGTAGGGCCAATGCCCTTGCCCGTTGTACCGATCTTGATGTTTCGCGCAGCTTCGCGCGCTTTATCCATCGCCACGTGATAGCCCATGATCAGCGGGCAGCCTGGGCTGACCATCAGACGGTTGCGGACTTCCACGCCCACCGATTCCAGACCCTTGATTTCCTCAAGCAAGTGGGCAACATCCAGCACCACGCCATTGCCGATGTAACATTTGATGCCTTCACGCACGATGCCAGAGGGCACCAGATTCAGCTTGTATTCACGTTGTGCGGCGCCCTGCCCGATCACCAGGGTATGCCCGGCATTGTGACCGCCCTGAAAGCGCACCACACCCTGGGCGTGATCGGTCAACCAATCCACAATCTTGCCCTTGCCTTCGTCGCCCCACTGGGTACCAATAACGACTACATTCTTGTTCATCATGCGTTCTGCCAAAATAATTTAAATTTTAAGATTCATTCCATGCCCCCTCAGCCAACTGGCCCAGGAAATCAAGACGGCATGGCCTGCACTTCCCAGTGATCGCCCTGCTTTACCAGCTGACGGTCACATTGCAATTCATTTCGATGAGACTCGTGTCCAGGCAACTCCTGGATAACGATCTGCCCTTCTGCGCGCAAGGCATCCACTTTTGCAGTAAGCGCAGGATCGTGATCGTACGGTGCAAAAATGGCCTGTGCGATTTCAGCGGGTGGCAATGCCGTGACCAGACCACGCAGATCCAGGCTGAAGCCGGTGGCAGGCCGTGCGCGGCCAAAGGCAGAGCCTACTTCATCATAACGACCACCCAGCGCCAATGGGCCAGCGTAGCCCTGGGCATAGGCCGCGAAGACCATGCCACTGTGATAGTGATAGCCGCGTAATTCGGCAAGATCAAAGCAGACATTGACGTCCAGATCCTGCAATTGCTGAGCAACCTGTCGCAAATCGGCCAGCGCCGCTGCAATCGCGGATGTCGCTGGCAAGACCTGCACAGCACGTTCCAGAACGTCTGCGCCACCATTCAGCTCAGTCAGCACGCACAGGGCGGCAGAAGTTGTAGCGTCAAGGCCCGCTGTCAGATTTCGCACCTCTGCCTGATCCTTGCTCTGCAAGGCAGCATACAAGGCCTGCTCAAGTTCTGAATTAACGCCTGCCTGTCGCACCAGGTGCCGAAAAATACCCACATGACTGAAGTCCAGATGCAACTGCGTCACGCCAGCCAGCTTCAATGCTTTCACCATCAGGCGTTGCACTTCAATATCGCTTTCCACCCCAGCGTGACCGAACAACTCGGCGCCTAACTGCAAAGGCTCCCGGGTTTGGGCCAGGCCGCTGGGGGTAGTACGTAGCACACTACCGGCGTAGCACAGGCGCGACACACCCTGATTATTCAGCATGTGTGCATCAATACGCGCTGCTTGCGGCGTGGTATCGGCACGCACACCCATCAGGCGCCCGGTCAGCTGATCCACGACCTTGAATGTCGCAAGATCCAGATCATGCCCCACGCCGGTAATCAGCGACTCCAGATATTCCAGCAAAGGAGGAATCACAAACTGGTAACCGTGCACGGCAAACAGATCCAGCAATTGCCGACGCAAATGCTCCATGCGCGCTGCTTCTGCAGGCAGCACATCTTCTATGTATTCTGGTAAAAGCCAGTTACGCATAATGATTCTTTAGTGTTGAGGCGTGTTAACGGACATTACATGCTGTGACTGGAGTGGTGGGACGACCATACCCGCAACAGGAAGGCCTATATTGTAAACCACTCGCGGCTGCTTGCGAAACTCGGGCGCACGACCAGAGCTTCGAATGAAGGGAAAACGATGCCTCCACCTTTGCAGGTCTGGGCGTTAATTCTTGAAAAACAACAACAGCAACAGGCCGACACTCATGGAGACAAGGCCAACAAACCGTAGCTGGCCGTCTTTCAACTCCACCATGCGCTTGAAGGTATCGCGCCAGGCTTGCGGGGCCAGCAGGGGCAGAACCCCTTCCAGCACCAGCATGAGGCCCAGCGCAGTTACCAAGGTTGAGTTCAAGCCTTATTTCCGGGGAGAAGGACTGCGCAAGTACTTGAAGAAGTCAGAGTCTGGTTCCAGGACCATGACATCGTTCTTGCTCTTGAAGCTATTGCGATAGGCATCCAGGCTACGGTAAAACGCATAGAACTCGGGATTCTTGCCATAAGCCTGCGAGTAGATTTCCGAAGCTTTGGCATCACCTTCACCCTTGATGCGTTGTGCCTCACGGAAAGCCTCGGCAATGATGACCTCACGCTGACGGTCAGCATCGGCGCGGATTTTCTCGGCAGCCCCGGCACCTTGTGAGCGCAATTCGTTAGCTACGCGCTTACGTTCTGCTTCCATACGCTGATAAACAGATTCGCTGACTTCCTGAGGCAAATCGACACGGCGCAAACGCACATCCAGCACCTGAATGCCGTATTCCTTGGCATCGCGATCTGCACGCTGACGCAGGATTTCCATGATCTGCCCACGCTCACCGGAAACAACATCGTGTATCGTGCGTTTACCAAACTCGGCACGCAAACCATCATTCACTGTCTGCGAGAGACGACGCTCGGCCTGCAGCTCATCCCCTTTCACCGATACGTAGTATTTGGCAGGGTCAACAATGCGCCATTTAACGAAGGAATCCACCAGCACGTTCTTTTTCTCGCTGGTCAGAAAGCGGTCCGGCTCCACCCAGTTAAGGGTCAGAATGCGCTTGTCGAAGTACCGCACATTTTCGACAAATGGCATCTTGAAATACAGACCAGGCTCTTTTTTGACCGACACGATTTCACCCAGACGGAATACCAGCGCGTACTCACGCTGATCTACCGTAAACGCGGAGAGGCTAATCAACAGCAAAGCTGCGATAAGACCGATTAACACTGTGCTTAAGTTTTTCATGTTGTTCGACGCCCCTTATCGGCTTTCACGATCACGACTACGGAAGCTGTCGCGTGAACGCAGATTATTCAGGTCAATTTCAGGCAAGGTGCTGGCTGGTGTTGTCGTTGGCGCATTCAAGGATGGCGCCGCCGTCGGCGTGCCCCCTGTGTTGGCAAGAAGCTTGTCCAATGGCAGGTACAGCAGGCTGTTACCGCCCTTTTGATCAACAACCACCTTGCTCACATTGGAGAGAATCTGCTCCTGGGCATCCAGATAAAGACGCTGGCGTGTCACTTCAGGGGCGCGTTGATACTGGGTTAATACCTGCTCAAACCGGCTGGCATTACCTTGCGCTTCGTTCTCAACACGCAGCTTGTAACCAGCCGCCTCTTCCAGGAGACGTGATGCCGTACCACGCGCTTTTGGAATGATGTCGTTGGCATACGCCTGACCTTCATTTTTCTGACGTTCCAGATCCTGGCCAGCTTTCACCGCATCATCAAACGCAGCCTGCACCTGCTCGGGAGGTTGCGCGTTCTGCATGGTGACATTCACGACATTGATACCGGTGTTGTAGCGATCCAGGATTTCCTGCATCAGCTTCTTGGCTTCAACAGCCACTTCTTCGCGGCCCTCATACAAGGCAAAGTCCATTTTGCTCTTGCCGACAATTTCACGAATTGCAGTCTCGGCAATGCCGCGCACGGACTCTTCCGCAGAGCGGTTGTTGAACAGCGCCTCTTCCACATTCTTCAGGTTGTACTGCACGGCAAACTGCAGATCAATAATGTTCTCGTCATCGGTCAGCATCAGAGATTCGCGCAATTCCTTGCTACGGCCTGAACCACCTTCAGCGGAACGGTAACCCACCTCAATGGTGCGCACCTGCTCCATGTTGATGACGTCCACACTTTCAACCGGGTAAGGCATGTGCCAGCGCGGGCCGGGCAAGGTGGTTTCCACATGCTTGCCGAAGCGCAATACCACGCCGCGCGAGCCTTGGTCGACGATATAAAAGCCGGTGGCAAACCAGATCACGGCAATCAAGCACACGATAGGTAGCACAGGAATACCACTGCCTTCGGATTGTGGCGACTGACCGCCCTTGGGGGATCTGCCAAACAGGCCATTCAGCTTGCGGCTGAACTGGCGCAATACCTCGTCCAAATCGGGCGGGCCGTCATTATTGCGGTTGCCCCAACCGGGATCGTTAGCCATGAGTTACTCCGAAAATCAAAAAATCGTTTATGTGGGGACTACATCCGGCGAGCTGGTTTCCAGCTGATGCGCAAACAGCATTTGCTGATGTTCGCGCAAACACTGGCGTACCAGTTCCAGTCCTTCACCGGTCTTGGCAGAAATACGAATGCGGCAAATTCTACCATACTCATCCCGCTCCAATCCCGGCTCCAGCCCTGCCCGGTCAATCTGATTCAGCACCAGCACCTGGTGTACATGCTCGGCACCAATTTCTTCCAGCACCTTATTCACTTGCGCAATCTGGTCATCTCGCACCGGACTTGCAGCATCAACCACATGCAGCAGCAAATCCGCCTGCACTGCTTCTTCCAGGGTGGCACCAAACGCTTCCACCAGGGCATGCGGCAAGTGTTTGATAAACCCTACGGTATCCGAAAGCACCACCGGACCACCATCAGGAATATATAGCTTGCGCGAGGTGGTATCCAGCGTGGCAAACAATTGATCTGCTGCATACACACCAGATTGCGTGAGCCGATTGAACAAGGTGGATTTGCCCGCATTGGTATACCCAACCAGGGAAACTGACATGACCAGCGAGCGCTTGCGCGAGCGGCGTTGCATACCGCGCTGCTGCTTCAGCTTGGCAAGCTTTTCGCGCAATTGCTTCACGCGTATGCGCAACATGCGCCTGTCCAGTTCAAGTTGCGTTTCCCCTGGACCTCCGCGCACACCGATACCGCCTTTTTGGCGCTCCAAGTGTGTCCAGCCACGCACAAGTCGGGTGGATAAATGCTCTAGCTGGGCAAGCTCGACTTGCAGCTTACCTTCGTGGCTTTGGGCGCGCTGGGCAAAAATATCCAGAATCAAGCCAGTGCGATCCACTACCCGGCTTTCGAGCAAGCGTTCAAGATTGCGTTGCTGGGATGGACTCAAGTCGTGGTTGAAGACGGCTACCTGTGCCTCATGTGATTTCAGGGATTCAGCCAGCTCGTCTGCCTTGCCAGACCCAACGAAATACTTGGCATCCGGCTTGGGACGCTTGCCTTCAATGGTGGCCCGGATATCCATGCCAGCACTGATGGCAAGCTGCCTTAGTTCCTGCAAACTTTCTTCATATCCTGAATCGCCAAAATCAACACTGACGAGAACTGCGGCATCTCCGCCGCTGGGGCGATCAAACATTGCTAAAGGTCACTGCGCTTCCTGTTACTCGGCGGGAGTAGCGTGGGCTGATGGAATGCTGACTGCGCGGGCGGGAACAATAGTCGAGATGGCGTGTTTGTATACCATCTGGGTTACTGTGTTTTTGAGCAGGATGACATACTGATCAAATGAGTCTACCTGGCCTTGCAGCTTGATGCCGTTAACCAGATAAATCGAGACAGGCACATGTTCCTTGCGCAAGGTATTCAAGAATGGATCTTGTAGCATTTGCCCTTTAGCGTTCATTTTTTTGCTCCTTTTCCTTTTAATTTTGTAGTCGGCGGGAGTTTAATTATTCAAGCAAACTCTACGTGAAAAAAATTAGCTAATCTAGTGAAAGCTGGGATGAATTCCAGATTCCCGTATGTCTAGTTGGGGATGTTTTTCACACCTACAAGTAGGCTGTAGAAAATTCGCTAAACTTTATCTACTTTGCCGACCATGGCCTTACGACTGCGAGGCAGTCAAATTGTTCTCAAAAATTTAAAATTTGCCGCTTGTGGTGAGACTTTCCCGGATACGGGACAGTGTTTCATCCTTACCCAGCAGCGCCATGACAGCATCGATACTTGGCGACTGTGCCCCTCCGGTTACCATCACCCGCAAAGGCATGGCAATCTTGGGAAACTTGAGGCCGTTGTCCGATACCGTCGCCTGAATCACGTCATGAATACTTTCCGTGGTCCACGCAATATTCTCAAGCTTTGCTGCCATGCCGGCGAGCACAGGCAACACATCAACTGTTAAATGCTTTTCAGCCGCTGCCGCATCCGTCTCAGGCTTGCGGTAAAAATAGGCAATGCTGCTTGCGAGGTCATTCAGCGTATTGCTGCGCTCACGGTACAAGGCAATGACGCCCGCCAAGTCAGGTCCATTTGCCGTATCAACGCCCAGCGCTATCAGGCGCTGTTGAATATCGGCTGCGAGCAAGCTGATATCCGCCTGCTTGATGTAATGCGCATTCAGCCAGTTAAGCTTTTCCGTATTGAACTGGGCGGCAGATGGCGTGATGTGGTCAAGGTCAAACCATGCACAAAACTGCGCCATGCTGAATACTTCATCATCGCCGTGCGACCAGCCCAAACGGGCCAGATAGTTCAAGACCGCCTCAGGCAAATACCCATCTTCATGGTACTGCATGACACTGACTGCCCCATGGCGTTTGGACAATTTTTGTCCATCGTCGCCCAGAATCATCGACAAGTGGGCATATTGGGGAATCTGCGCGCCCAGGGCCTGCAGCATATTGATCTGCCGCGGCGTATTGTTGACATGGTCATCGCCACGAATCACCTGGGTAATACCCATCTCCCAGTCGTCCACCACCACACAGAAGTTATAGGTCGGGGTACCGTCAGCGCGGGCAATGATCAAGTCATCCAACTCTTCATTGGAAATACGGATTTCTCCCTTGACCAGATCATTCCAGACCACAGCGCCTGTTTGCGGATTTTTGAAACGCACGACAGGCGGCACGCCTGCAGGAGGCTCAGGCAATACCTTGCCCGCTTCAGGGCGCCAGCGGCCATCGTAGCGCGGCTTGATACCCTGCTGCATCTGTTGCTCACGCAATGCATCCAGCTCTTCCTTGCTGCAATAGCAGTAATACGCGTCACCGCTGCCCAGCAACTGCTGAATCACTTCCTTGTAGCGGTCCATACGCTGCATCTGGTAGAACGGACCTTCATCCCAGCTCAGTCCCAGCCAGGTCATGCCATCCAGAATGGCTTGCACGGCTTCCGGGGTTGAACGAGCCACATCGGTGTCTTCAATCCGGAGGATAAAACTGCCGCCATGCTTTCGGGCATATGCCCACGAAAACAAGGCGGTACGGGCACCGCCGATATGCAGGAAACCGGTAGGACTGGGAGCGAAACGGGTACGTACTGTCATGGAAAACGATCAATCAAATGAAAAGAGCGATTTTATCATGCCTGCCCTTTTCAATTCCCCTTATATGTACTTGGTAGAGGCTAATATTCCGCCTTGATTAGCAAGATAAGGCAGGGACTTAGATCCTTGAATAGCGACATTTCCATTCCCTCGGCATAAGCGCCGCAAATAAATCTCGCCTTGGTATTATTTGAGTGCAATTGTGGCTACAATAAAACCCGAATGGCATAAAAAATCCATATTGGGCGGCTATAACTCAGGGTAGGCACAGTGAATGAAGTCCATCATTAGAAGACTGATCACAAAAAAAGAAGCCACTACAGACGCAGGGCATCGTCAGTTTCTGAGCGAACTGCACGCGCTGGATGATATTGCCGCCCTGGAAGCCAGCACGCGTTTTCTTTCCGGATATAACGAAACAGACCGGGCAGCACAGCTGGCATTGCTGCATATTGATGAAGCCAACCATCCGCGGCTGGAAAAACTGCTGGATCAGTATGCGCGATTCGACAAGCTGCGCCCTGAACTGGAAAGCCGGATTGCCGAAGGCGGCTATTATTATCAGCGCCAGATTTTCCTGAGTTATGTTCAGCTGATCGAACTCCAGCAACTCAAATTACCACCGAATAACACGCCTCCACCCGAATCCTCACCCTACCAGATCAGCCTGATGTGTGGCCGCGCATTGCATGCCGGCCTCTGCATGATCAAACTGCGCTACTTTCAGCAACAGGCCGTTCCTGCCGCTGCCTGGCATCAAATGTTTCAGGTATACCGGCTTGCAGAGCGTCTTGGGCTGACATCCACGCCCTTGTCCATTTATGCAGATTGCCCGGAAAAATCGCTGGCAACCATGTTTGCCCAGATATGCATGCTGGATTCCATCAACCAATCTGGCATGAACCGGATACAAATTGAACTGACGTGGCAACTACTGACCAAGCTGCTGCGTAATGTACAAGTGGTAGATCATTACGAAGAACAGCATCATTTTTATTTCATCGATTTGCGCAAAGACCGCGGTGCACGCCGCATGCGCACGCTAGAACCCTCTCCTGAGTATCGCTACTGGTCCACAGATGATCTGTCGATGAGGATTGAATTGCTCAGCCATAGCCAGAATCTGCCGCAAGCCATGGCCAAGCTCGGGCTTTCAGAGTTTGCCAACAATCCGCATTTGAGCTCTCTGTTGCAGCAGCTTCAGTTTGACTGGTCAAAAAATGGCTATCGCCGCCAGCGCCGCAAGGAAGAGCGTCAGTCGACCCTGCTGGGCACCCGGGTCATATTGGGGCTGGATGCCATCTGCATGCATCTGCGCACCAAGGCCGACAAGCTGGCATTGCAGAACGCCTACCTGACCGAGAATGCCGCTCCACTGGAAGAACGGCTGGCCAAGCACAGCGTGAGACGAAGCACCACATTTTCGGCGCCTGAGCCCAGCCTGAAAAACCTGCGCTGGACGGTGACCGACATGAGCCCCAGAGGCTATGGGGCAACATTGGAGAAAGACAGCGAGAGCTCGCTGTCCCCCGGGATGATTGTGATCCTGTTGATGGAGGATCAAAAAGACGCCGGCATCATTGGCATTATCAAAAATGTCAGCGTGCTGGCTTCTGGCAAGAAACATATTGGCGTCGAGATTATCTCGCGCAATGCTCGCTGGGTGGCACTCAGCAATATGCAGGAGACTAACCCAGTCCTCACTAACGGTGCCTTGTCCGAGAGCCTGCCAGAGTTTTCCAGCCTCTACCTGCCACCTGAGGAAGGCCTGGCAGGGGAACCTACGCTGCTGGTACCACGCAGTCGCTTTCTGCCAGATGTCAGCTACCGTATCCGCAGCCTGAATGAAAAATCCTTCCAGCGGCTGGAAACCGTACTGGAAGGACGTCACGACTGGTTACGTGTAGGCTGCAGTAGCCTGACTCAGGCTTAAGTAAAAGCAGGTTTACTTGTCACCGGCTTTCCAGCCACCACCCAGCGCCTTGAACAAATCGACACTGGCAGTCAGTCTCGCTTGGCGGCTCTGCACATAGGCCAACGCTGCATCGTTATAAACCCGTTGCGAATCCAGCACATCGAGGTAGCCAGAGTACCCTGCCTTGTAGCGGTTTTCTGCGATATCCAATGCCTTCTTGGAAGACTCCTTGCTCGCTTCCAGCGCGGCCTCGCGTTCAGACTGCTGACGCAGGTTGACCAAAGCATCGTTCACTTCCTTGAACGCCGTTTGAATGGCACTCTCGTAAGATGCCAGAGTTTGCTTTTGCTGCGCCGTGGCCTGATCGACACGCGAATTCAACCGGCCTGCATCAAAGATAGGCAGATTCAGACTGAGACCACCAGTCCAGATACGGGCGGCGGATTTCAGGATATCGCCCAGCTCGGCACTTTCGCCACCATAATTCGCTGTTAACGAAATAGTAGGAAACAGGGCCGCCTTGGCTACGCCAATGTTGGCATTTGCCGCGATCATGTTCTGCTCGGCCTGACGGACATCCGGCCGTGATTCCAGCAGGCTGGACGGCAGTCCGACCGGTGGAACAGGCGGTGTAGGCAATTGATTGAAATCCGCGGCAGGAATAGTCAAGGCCAGATCGCCAGTCAGCACGGCGAGTTGATGCTCCACGATGGCACGTTGCCGCACCAGGTCAGCCAGCTGCGCGGTCAGATTGGAGGTCGATACTTGCGCCTGATGCACATCCAGCGCAGAGGACACGCCCCCCTCCAGACGACGTTGCGTCAATGCCAGGCTTTCCTGGCGACTGTGCAGACTGTCTTGTGACAAGGCAATCTGCGACTCCAGGCTGCGCAACAATAAATAATTGCTGGCCACCAGGCCCTGCAAGGACAAATCTACCGTATCGCGAGCGTAGTGGGTTGCCATCGCTTGCGCACGTGCAGATTCCTTGGCACGACGCAGCTTGCCCCAGAAGTCCAGCTCAAAGGATGTACCAAGGCGAATATTGTAGTTTTCGCGTATGGGATCCACGCCTGAAGGCAGTGGGGTTGCACCCAGCTGGGTAATGCGCGACCGCGTAGCGCTGGAATTCAGGTCAATCTGCGGGAAAAGCGCCGCGCCTACTTCACGCAGGTAGGCATCCGCCTCTTCCACCCGGGCTACCGCCAGCTTGATGTCGGTATTGTTGGCCAGAGCCTTGGCCACCAGGTCATTCAATACCGGATCGTTATACAGCTGCCACCAGGTGCGGGAGATTTCAGCTTGATTGGTCGCATCGGCCTGCTCGGCAAACTTGGCTGGCACGGGCATCTCGGGCCGCTGATAGTCAGGGCCCATCATGGCGCAGCCTGGCAGCAGTATGGCGGCCAATACAGCGATATAGGTCAGTTTCAAGCGTGGCATCATGCAATTTCCTTCTGTTCTTGTGCAGACGTGTTTCTCTTCTGCGTTCCTGTCAACCATGTAAAAAACAAGGGGATAAATACCGTAGCAACAAAGGTGGCCAGCAGCATGCCGCCAAATACGCCCGTCCCCATGGAGCGCCGCGCAGCCGCACCGGCACCGCTGGCAAATACCAGAGGCACAATCCCCAGCACAAAGGCCATGGATGTCATCACGATAGGACGGAACCGCAAGCGGGCAGCTTCAACAGCGGCCTGTGCCACAGGCAAGCCCTCTTCCAGTTTCTGGCTGGCGAATTCCACGATCAGAATCGCATTTTTCGCGGCCAGACCTACCAGCGTCACCAGACCGATCTGGAAGTAGATGTCATTAGGCATGCCGCGTACCAGCACGGCCAGCAAGGCACCTGCCAGAGCAAATGGCACGGCCATGATCACAGCCAGAGGCAAGGCCCAGGTTTCAAACTGCGCGGCCAGAATCAGGAACACCATGATGATGGCGAAACTGAATGCATAGATAGCAGCCGAGCCAGTCCGTTTTTCCTGATACGCCTGACCGGTCCATGTCATCTGGTAGCCATCAGGCAGGCTTTGTGCCGCAATTTTTTCCACCAGCTTGATGGCATCGCCCGAACTCACGCCCGGTGCACCACCCGCCAGCACTTTCGCCGCCAGCAAGCCGTTATAACGTTCCAGCTGTTCTGCGCCCACGATTTCTCGGGTAGTGCTCAAGGCTGACAAAGGCACCATCTTGCCATCATTGGAGCGTACATATACGCGACCAAGGTCTTCAGGCTTCATGCGGTAAGCGGCCTCTGCCTGCAATTGCACGCGATAAGTACGTCCACTGCGGTTAAAGTCGTTCACGTAAAGCGAACCCATGGTGCTTTGCAATGTGGCGTAAACATCCGAAATCGGCACACCCTGGCTGATTGCCTTGGCTTCATCCACCTCAACAAACAACTGAGGAACCGTAGGGCGGAAGAAAGTATTGATGCCGGCAAGCCTTGGTTCTTTTTTCAGGTCATCAATCAGATTGTTCACCACGGCAGACAGATGCAATGGGTCTGAATCGCCACGGCTCTGAATGTAAAGCTCCATGCTGCCCGAGTTACCCAAACCACGAATAGCAGGCGGATTGAAAGCAATCGCCAGACCATCAGGCTGCATCATGCCGATACCAATCAGTTTACCTACGATCTCATCTGCAGTCGTGGTACGGGCATCCCAATCCTTGAGACGGACAAACATGGTGCCGGAGCTGGTCTTGTTACCGCCACCGATCAGGTCAAAACCATTGATGGCGAACTCACTGCGCACGGCAGGATCCTTGGCAATCGCAGCACGCACCGCTTCCGTGGTGTTGCTGGTACGCGTCAGGGTCGCGCCATCAGGCAAAATAGTTGCTGCAATCACATAGCCCTGGTCTTCCGGCGGCACAAAGCTGCCAGGCACTTTGTACAGGAGGAAAGCTGCACCAGCCACGATACCTGCAAATACAATGGCACCGATGATGGTATGGCGCAGGGTCAGATTCACCGTACCTGTGTAGAAGTGGGTCAGCTTTTCAAAACCGCGATTGAACGGACGGAAGAAGCGTGACTCTTCATGCACAGACTTCAATATCAGTGAGCACAAGGCTGGCGTCAGCGTCAGCGCCACAATGCCCGAGATCACGACGGCAACTGCCACAGTTACCGCAAACTGGCGATAAAGCTCACCGGCAATACCCCCCATGAACGCAACAGGCACGAATACCGCACACAGCACCAGCACGATAGCAACCACCGCGCCCGATACCTGCTGCATGGATTTGATGGCAGCATTGACTGGCGAGAGTTTTTCTTCGCTCATCAAGCGCTCAATATTCTCCAGCACCACAATCGCATCATCCACCACGATACCAATGGAAAGCACCATGGCAAACAGGGTCAAGGTATTGATCGAGAAGCCGAATATCCACAAACCGGCAAAGGTACCTACCAGCGAAATCGGCACGGCAATGATAGGAATCAGCGTCGCGCGCCAGTTTTGCAGGAACAGGAACACCACCAGCACCACCAATACCATGGCTTCACCGAGCGTCTTCACGACTTCTTCAATAGATGCTTTCACGAAATCGCTGGTGTCATAAGGAATGGCATAGTCCACGCCTTCAGGGAAGCGCTGCTTCAGCTCTTCCATTCTCGCCTTGATGGCATTGGCTGTATCCAGCGCATTGGCACCGGTCTGCAGGAACACCGGAATACCGACACCGGGCTGGCCATCCAGCGAGGTGCGTACGTTGTACATCTGGGCGCCCAACTCAATAGTCGCCACATCTTTCAGGCGCAAAGTGCCGCGCGGGCCATTGGATCGCACAATAATGTCAGCAAACTGTTCCGGCTCAACGAGACGACCTTTGGCGGTCACGGTATACACAAGCTGTTGCTGGCCAACGACCGGCTCCTGACCGATCTTGCCAGCGGCGTACTGGGCATTTTGGGCCTGTATCGCGGTTGAAATATCGGTCGTAGTCACGCCGAGCTGGGCCATGCGATCAGGCTTGAGCCAGATGCGCATGGAGTAATCCTGGGAACCGAAAATGGTAACGTCACCAACACCCTTGATGCGCTTCAGCTCATCCACCACATTGAGGGTGGCATAGTTGCTGAGGAACAGTGGGTCGTATTTTTTGCTGGGCGAAATCAGCATCAACGCCATCAAAATATCATTGGAACGCTTCTGCACGACAACGCCGGTTCTACGAACGTCTTCCGGCAAACGCGGCAAAGCGATATTTACACGATTACTGACGTTGAAAGTCGCCTGATCCACTTCCGTACCGGTTTCAAACGTCGCAGTAATGGTCAGCGTGCCGCTGGAGTCGGCGCTGGACTGAAAGTACAGCAGGCCCTCCACGCCACTCAATTGTTCCTCGATAGGCGCAGCAACTGTCTTGGACAAGGTCTCGGCACTGGCGCCAGGATACGTCGCCGTCACGATAACGGTAGGCGGCGCAATTTGCGGATACTGGGCAATCGGCAGCTTCATCGCTGCCGCAAAACCAGCCAGCACAATAATGATGGAGAGCACCGACGCAAAGATCGGGCGCGTGATGAAAAATCTGGTCATGACGTCTCCCGCTTAGGATTGCTTGGGTTTTTGTTGAGCCTCAGGCGCAGGAGTATCGCCTGGCGCACCTGCCGGTGCTGCCTCTTGTGGATGAGGGCTTACTGGGGCGCCTGGACGCAGCTTGATAATGTTATCAATAGCGACCTTGTCCCCCGCATTAAGTCCTTTGAGCACAATCCAGCCCTGCCCTTGCCAGCCACCCGTCACGATGGGACGTGGTGTAGCTTCGTTCTTTTCATTGATCACAAAGACGATCTTGCCTTGCTGCACATTCACAACAGCAACCTGAGGCACGATAAATACGCCGTCGCGCTGACCGGTGGTTACACGTGCACGAACGAACTGACCAGGCAGCAGGCGCTGATCTTCATTATCAAAGGTGGCACGCAATTGCTGGGTACCCAAGGTAGGATCAATCTGGCTGGCAGCAAAGTTAAGCTTGCCCTTCTGTTGATACTCACTGCCATCCGGCAATACGACGCTCACCTGCTTCACGTTTTTCTCAGTCAAGCGACCGCCGAGCTGAGCCAATTCGTTATCAGAAAAACTGAAGCGCACCCAGATAGGGGATAATTGAACCAGCGTAGTCAGCAGACTTGAGTTGGCCTCAACCAGCGCGCCCTCAGAAAACTGGAAACGGCCAGAAACACCACTTACCGGTGCGGTTACCGTGGTGTAGGAAAGATTCAATTCAGCCTGGCGAACAGCAGCTTCAGCCGCCAGGAGGTTGGCATTGGCCACTGCGTTATCAGATACGGCATTGTCGTACTCGCGCTGACTTACCGACTGGGTAGACAACAAGTTCTGCAAGCGCGCCTCTTCGCGGCGTGTCTGTTCAATCTTGGCTTTCTGTTGCGCCAGTTCTGCACGCGCTTGCTGCAGAGCTATCTGATAAGGCACAGGATCAATCAGGAACATAGGCTGACCTGCTTTTACAGACTCGCCCTCCTGATACAAACGCTTGAGCAGGATACCGCCCACACGAGGACGCACTTCAACCTCTTTGGCCCCCTCGGTCTGAGCTACAGCTTCTGCCGTAATGGGAACGGTGGTCGGCTGCATTTCCATTACCGTGACTGGCATGGCGCCACCTTGATGTTGAGCAGCATTCTGGTCGCCCTTGCTACATGCGCTGACTGCTACTCCAGCCATAAGTGCCAGCAGTAAGGATGCCTGGAACTTACTGCCGATACCTTTATTTCCCCGATCAAAATTGATGGCTGCCATCTGTAACTCCATGTCTAATATACAAAGATTCTTGACTTACATACGTGAATGTATGTATATTATATACAAACATGATTGTATGTAAACCCCATTTTATATAAGGTTATAAGCTTAAGTCATATGGTACGCAAAACCAAAGAAGATGCTGCTATCACCCGCCAACGCATTATTGATGCGGCACGCGAGGTGTTTCTAGTTCGAGGTGTCAGCAGAACCAGCATGGAGCAAATTGCTGCTCAGGCAGGCCTGACGCGCGGGGCGATTTACTGGCACTTTGACAGTAAAACCGAAATCCTTCTGGCATTGCGTGAGCGTGTGTTCCTCCCCCTGATAGACCGCATGGATGACACTTTGCTTAAAGCCGCTGAGGGTGCAGAAGACCCTTTGCTTAATATAGAACGTTTCCTGACCGAAACCATACAAGTGCTAAATGACAGTAGCGAGACACGACAGACTTACGAGATCATGATGATCAAATGTGAGTATGTTGATGAATTCGCAGAAGTTTTACAACAGATAGCCAATAATTGTTCCAATATCTCACGTAACATCGAGCGTGCTTATCAGCGAGCCCAGGAACTCGACTTGCTGGATACGAGTTGCACGCCTGAAGAATACGCGATGGACACTTACCTCTTTTTCAGTGGTCTGCTCCATATGTGGATTAAAGATCCTGAAGGTAGCGAGCGACGCCAACAAACAACCGATTTCATACGCACGCACGTCAAGTTGCGTCGAAAGAACAAAAACGCATAAACAAGCATCTTTAGGGTGCAAACATGTATTTGTTCGCACCGAAATATGGCATATCAGGGACGACAGGCCAGCTCTAAAGAACAAGAACGCCTCATATCAGTGCCCTGCTTTCTGGCCTGATCCTTGCTAAAAGCTATGCTGTTATTAAGACTTATTGGCATTTCTGCAAACATCAAGCTCATGACTAACCAAGACCATGCGACTCAGCTTAGCTCATCATAGTAAAGTCGAAGACTATACTACCAGCGTGAGTGCATTTATACGCAACTGGCTCCAGCACCGGGAGCACATACTGGACTCCCTGTTGAAAAACATGGAGGGCATGGCGTATTGCTGTCTGGTCGATGCGCATTGGACGATGCTTTTCATCAGCGATGGCTGCCTTGATCTGACAGGCTATCGCCCCGACGAACTGCTGCATAACGGTCGCACCAGCTTTGAAGAACTAACTCTGCCTGAGGATCGCGCTCGCATCAGAAGCACTGTCGATGATGCATTATCCCGGCGTGAGCGTTTTGAAATTGAATACCGGATCATGACCATAGACGGTCAAATCCGCTGGGTGAATGAGCGCGGAACCGGAATTTTCAATCCACAAGGGCAAGTCGAGGCACTGGAAGGCTTTATCCAGGACATCACACAACGCAAGCTGAACGAACAAGCCCTGCAGGAAGCGGAACGCCGTTATCGCAACATCTTCGAGAATTCAATCGAAGGTATTTTCCAGACCAGTCAAGACGGGCAGTACATCAATGCCAACCCCGCTCTCGCGCGAATTTATGGCTACGAGAGTCCGGAAGAACTCATTCAAAGCCTGAACAATATTGCCCAGCAGCTCTATGTGCAACCCGAAAGTCGCCAGGCATTTCTCACGCTGATGCAACTTGAAGACCGGGTAGTCAATTTCGAGTCGCAAATCTATCGCCGCGACGGCAGCACCATCTGGATTTCGGAAAATGCCCGCGCCGTTCGTAACGACGAAGGCAAGCTGCTCTATTTTGAAGGCACGGTAGAAGACATTACCGAGCGCAAAAGCTATAACGCCCTGATCGAATATCAGGCCACGCATGATGACCTGACCGGCCTGCCCAACCGCACCCTGATGCAGGACAGGCTTTTACAGGCCATCAGCTATGCTGACCGCACGGCATCCAAGCTTGCCGTTGTCTTTGTGGATCTGGACAAATTCAAAGACATCAACGACAGCATGGGACACTTTATCGGAGATCAGCTCTTGATCGCCATGGCCCGCCGCCTCGAAAGCTGCATACGAGACAGTGATACGGTTGCCCGGCCAGGTGGGGATGAGTTTGTCCTGCTGCTCTCCAATATTCACGGCATGGATGCCCTCAGCCAGACACTGCAACGCGTGCTGGCCCTGACCTCCGAGCCCTGCAGCATTGAAGGCAAGGACTTTACCGTCACCAGCAGCATCGGCATCAGCCTGTACCCGGACGACGGCAAGACCAGCGAAACACTGCTCAAAAATGCAGATACGGCGATGTACAAGGCCAAGCAGGAAGGCAAGAATAATTTCCAGTTCTATACGCGCGAGTTGAACTCCATTCTGGTCGAGCGACTGGAGATGGAGTATCAGATGCGCAACGCGCTGGGGCACAACGAATTTCACCTGCATTACCAGCCCAAGCTCAATTTGCGTACGCAGCGCATTACCGGCGTTGAAGCGCTCATACGCTGGCACAATCCTCGGCAAGGGCTCATCTCGCCAAATCGCTTTATTCCGATTGCGGAAGAAAGCAGCCTGATCGAGCAGATCGGCTCATGGGTATTAGAAAAAGCCTGCATGGAAAGCATCGCCTTGTCACAGCTTTCCGGATATGACGTACCAGTCTCGGTGAACGTCTCTCCCCGGCAGTTTCAGCAGAGTAACCTTGTCGGGAATATTTCGCGCGTGCTGCAAGAGACGGGGCTTAAGCCCTCGCTGCTCGAACTGGAAATCACCGAGGGCACGCTGGCAGACACTTCACCCCAGTTCATCAAGGTGTTGAACGACTTGAAAGGTCTGGGGATAAAGCTTGCCATCGATGACTTTGGGACGGGTTATTCCAGTCTGGGTTACCTCAAGCACTTCCCGATTGATAATCTCAAGATAGATCGCAGCTTTGTCATGGGGCTGGAAAGTGACACGGCAAACCAGGCCATTCTGAAAGCGATTGTGGCACTGGGCCATAACCTGGGTATTAACCTGGTAGCAGAGGGCGTTGAAACCGAACGGCAACGCGATTTCCTGCTCAGTATCGGTTGTGATGAAATGCAGGGCTTTCTGTTCAGTCAGCCATTGCCTTTTGACCAGGCGGGGAAGCTGTTACTGGCGCAAGACAAGCTTGTGTAGGCCCTGTAATGCCGTTATCATGCGTTCAACAGCACTTCAGGAACGATTATGGATTTTCAGACTGGCCAGATTTGCAAGGGTGAAATCTACGGCAAGCAGACATCCAGCAAATTCGTGATGTATAACGTGCTCAAGGTGAGCAAAAACAACATCACCTTGCAAAATATCGACAATCCTCTCAGCCTGTTCGAAACCACCACGCAAAAACTGCTCGCTGCAGGCTACATTCGGGTGAGTCAAACCCCCTACGTCAATACCGAAAAAACCGGCAAAAAACGCAAGGCAATCAAGCAACCAGCGCGCTGCCCCTACACACTGGACTTTCTGGAAGAGCGGGCAGACTCCGAGCGCCCGCAGCCCATCATGCCGGATTTATTCGGTAATCCCTGACCATAGTCTTCACTGATCAAGAATTACCTGGTCCTCAAATTGACCCCGGTGGGCCACCCCAGAGATCGTGTCCATCAGCATCGGTGATTTGCACCTCCACCAGATCGCCAGGATTCAAGCCTTCCGCATCGGCCAGATACACCACACCATCGATTTCGGGCGCATCGGACATGGTACGGGCAATCGCCTCATCGCCATTGACTTCATCCACCAGCACGGTTTCCAGGCGCCCTACCCGACGTTGTAATTTCTCTGCGCTGATCGCTTCCTGCACTTCCATGAAACGCGCCAGACGTTCCTGCTTCAGCTCTTCAGGCACCGCATCTGGCAAAGCATTTGCGGCAGCGCCATCCACAGCGGAATAGGCAAAACAGCCAACGCGGTCCAGCTCTGCTTCCTGCAGGAAATCCAGCAGCATCTGGAAGTCTTCTTCAGTCTCGCCAGGAAAGCCGGTAATAAAGGTGCTGCGAATAGTGATATCCGGGCAGATGTCGCGCCATGCCTTGATACGCGCGAGGTTGTTTTCGCTGCTTGCCGGACGTTTCATTGCCTTGAGGATGCGTGGACTGGCATGCTGGAACGGCACATCCAGATAAGGCAGGATCAAGCCATCGGCCATCAGCGGGATAATTTCATCGACATGCGGATAAGGGTAGACATAATGCATGCGCACCCATACGCCAAGATCACCCAGACCACGTGCCAACTCGGTCATGCGTGTCTTGATCGGGCGACCATTCCAGAAGCCGGTACGGTATTTGACATCCACACCATACGCGCTGGTGTCTTGCGAAATCACCAGCAGTTCTGAAACACCAGCATTGACCAGATTTTCCGCTTCCTGCATCACTTCCCCTATCGGGCGGCTCACCAGATCGCCACGCATGGAAGGAATGATGCAGAAGCTGCAGCGATGGTTGCAGCCTTCCGATATCTTCAGGTAAGCGTAATGCTTGGGCGTCAAGCGCACGCCTTGTGGCGGCACCAGATCGGTATAGGGATCATGCGGCTTGGGTAGATTGGCATGCACAGCAGTCATCACTTCTTCCAGCGCATGTGGCCCGGTGACGGCAAGCACGCTGGGATGCGCGTTTTGCACCACATCCGCCTTCGCCCCCAGGCAGCCAGTCACAATGACTTTGCCATTTTCTGCCAGCGCCTCACCAATCGCATCGAGTGACTCTTGCACTGCGCTATCAATAAAGCCACAGGTATTGACGACCACCAGGTCTGAATCCTGATAGGAGCCAGAAATGCTGTAGCCCTCAGCGCGCAGTTGCGTGAGAATGCGCTCAGAATCCGAAGATGCCTTGGGGCAGCCCAGGGAAACAAAGCCTACTTTTGGAATGGATTGGTTCATACGTATATTCTCAATTAAAATCTGGGCACTCATATCACCTGAGTTTTTGAAAAAGCCCTTATGTATATTGTTGCCATCGCCTGGCTGTACGTTACTGTACTGATGGCAGCCACCGAACCCAGCCTGGTGGCTGGCATCCTGACCTTTATGTTTTATGGCTTGCTGCCATGCGCGCTACTGCTGTGGCTATTTGGTACGCCGCAACGCAGGCGCCGCAAACAGGCACAGGAAAAAGCCGCCCTACTCCAGGAAAAACTTGGTCAGCCAGATAGAGGCAATGCCAAGCATGATCAATAGCACCTGCTGAACCGTCGCCTTGAGTTCTGTGCGCTTGTGCAGACCAGGGATCAAGTCGGCCACCGCAACATAAATCATGCTGGCAGCCGCCAAGCCCAGAATATAGGGAATCCAGCTTTGTACTGTTTGCAAGGCAAAATAGGCGAGCAAACCGCCACCCAATGTTGCCAGGCTGGAAAGCAGATTCAGCAGAATGGCCTGACGCTTGGTATATCCCGAATGCAACAGAATCAGGAAATCCCCTACTTCCTGCGGAATCTCATGGGCGATAATCGCCAGGGCCGTCACCATGCCGAGCTTCATGTCCACCATAAACGCCGCGGCAATCAAAATGCCATCCACAAAATTATGGAAGGTATCACCGACCATGATCATCATGCCGCTACGGCCATGATCATGCCCGTGGTCGTGGCCATGCGAGGATGACACCGCCTCATGACCGCTGTGAGCCTCGCATTCATTGCCATGGCAATGCCGCCACAACACCAGCTTTTCCAGTATGAAAAACAACAGGATGCCAAACAGCACTGTCATTGCCATCGCTTCCACACTGGAAGCTTCATTCAGCGCGTGTGGCAATATTTCAAGAAAGGCGGCGCCCAGCAATGCACCAATAGCATAGCTGACCAGCATGGGAATCCAGGCTGGACGGGCTTTTAAAACAAAAAGTGCTGCACACAGAATACTGAGTACGCCACCGGCCAGGTTGGTAAAAATGATGGCTGATAATGTCGACATAGCTGCGCATTATACGGGATAACCCCGATGCTCACGATGCGGAAATCGGACAAAGCACATCTGAGGCTTGATCTTTCAAATGATAATCATTATCATTATGAAAAATTACGATAACCGGGAAGCACTGCACGATGTCCACTACTCCATCCTCCGCAAAAAAATGTCTGCTGTCGCTCTTCGATGAGCTGGTCGGGCACGATGGCTTTGGCAATCTTAAAGTGGAAATGCGCATCCTGCGTCGGGGCCAGAAAGAAGTCATCATCGACTGCGGCAAGCAATATCGCTTTGTGGTGGACTTTCAACCCACAGGCATGGCAGCGGCCCAACCATCTGAAAGTGCAACGCTGCTGGAATCCTGATTTACCCCGGCCTGGGCCGGTTGTTGTATTCATCCGACGGTGTGGGACCGTGGATTTGTAATGTTGAGCCAATCGCCTAACAGCGCCTTCGAGAGGAAGGGTCAACGGCATATTCACGAGGACTATCATGACGTTATCTACAAAACTATCCGCACTTACCCTGTTGCTCGGGGCTGCGTTCAGCGGCTCCGCCTTCGCTACTACCAATGTCTGGGATTCTGCCGCACCCTGGGGCAGCGCAACCCTGACCGATTTTGCAGCATGGGACAACTTTGGCGGTACAACCGACAACTCCGCTGACTATGGTTCTGGCGGCACGGTCAAAGAAACCAGCGGCACTTCCTTCGTCACCAGTGGCGGTAATATCTACAGCTTTGCAAGCGCTACCAGCTTCGTTTCCACCTTGGTCAGCAGCGCAACATCCGGCTTTTTTGATGTGTATCTGCGTATAGGCACCCTGGGTACACTGGCCAATACCACAGCGACACTGAATGGCGTTGCCGCCACCTCCACCCTGGCATTTCATGAAGACCAAGGCACCGTCATGGGCGGCGCTACGGCAGAACAAGAGCAATACTGGCTATGGAGCAACGTAGCAGCTTCTTCGCTGTATACCTTTGCCTTCAACTCAACCACTTCCAGCATGAGCCTGGATCAACTGGCACTGGCCACCGTTGCTCGTCCATCTGCGCCGATTGCCACCTCGCCCGTTCCTGAGCCTGAAACCTACGGCATGATGGCCGCCGGCTTGGGCTTGATCGGCTTCATGGGTCGACGTCGCAGTAAAAACCGCTACAACCTGGCATAAGCCTGCGCCCCGGCCAAACTCCTGGTCGGGGCTTTTCAGTCCTGATTCGAGCTCCTCTCATGCTAATTCCGCCCGCCGGAATCCGTCTGCCTGACGCGCGACGGCTAATGATTATTTTCCTTGTCGCACTTAACGCGCTATCTGCCCCTGCTCACGCTGAACTTTTGAATACCGAAAACACGACAGCAGATACTATGGTTAATAGCAAGACAAAGGCCGCCCCTGTACCTGAGCAAACCTTGCCCGAAGTCAGCGTAAGTGCCCGTAAGCTTGAAGATGAGCGCATCGACACAACACGCGCCATTACCACCATCACCACCGAAGATCTCGAACGCCTGCAACCAGCCACCCTGTTCGATGCCATACGCGATGTACCCAGTGTGGCGATCAATGGCGGGCCACGCCCTAGCGGGATGTCATTCAACATCCGCGGCTATGCCGACAATGAGGATGTGGCCGTAAAGGTGGATGGCATTCCCAAGGGATTTGAGAAATACCGCATGGGCGGTACTTTTCTGGAACCTGAACTGCTAAAAAGCGTAGAAGTACAGCGCGGGCCGCAAATTACCAGTGGCTCAGGTTCACTGGGCGGGACCATCATTGCCACCACCAAAGATGCCGCCGACCTGCTGCAACCCGGCCAACGCTATGGTGCACGCGCCAAATTCGGCTATGCCAACAATAACGACGAATATTCACGCTCCTACATGGTGTATGGACGGCCAGATGACCGGATTGATATTCTCTTCAACTACTCCAATCGCCAGTCCAACGACATCATGCAGCCAGGGGGCGTCAGGCTGGAAAGCTCTGCGATCAGCTCGATCTCCAAACTGCTGAAAGTCAGTGTATTCCCTAGCGAAAGCGTGCAATTGACCACCTCCGTGGTCAGCTTTGAAGACAGCGGCCTGCAGCCCTATGATGCCACTGGCGGTCAGCCAGGCACTTTCGGCAATGTCATCCGCAGCATTGAAGATCTGACCTGGTCAGAAACCCTGCAATATCGACCTGATAACCGCTGGGTAGATTTCAAGGCGATATTGGGCAAAGGTTATACGGACCTGCATGATTTGATCCGGCCCGGCATGTCGAGTATCAACCCGCTCTGCACTCCCATTCTTTGCCGCGGCAACCTGAATGACTACTATCGTTACGAGACAACCAATCTCGATATCAGCAACCGTTCACGCATGATTGAAAACAAGGATTGGAGTCTGGAACTGTTGCTGGGCCTGCAGTACAACAAAAACGAGCGTGAAGTGAGCCGCTATTATGACAATACGGCTTACAGCCAAAGCTTTTACCCCAATGGCTTCAATGCCTCGGCACCACCGGGTACCAAATCCTACGTTGCCTATTATTTGCAACCGAAACTGAGCCTGGGACGCTTGAGCATCATGCCCGGATTCCGCAAAGACTTTTACCAAGTCGAGGCCGCGGGCGGCACCTTGGCTTTGCTTGAACAGTACGATCAGGCATCCACTATCAAATTTCGCCAGGAAAGCTACAGTCTGGGTCTGGCCTATGCCTTGTTACCTCAGGCATCGAACCAGCAACTCACCCTGTACAGCAATTATGGACAAGGGTTTCGTCCGCCATTGGTGGATGAATATTTCACGCAAGGCGTATTCAGCCGTTGCCTGAGGGCATTCACATCCAATGGCCCGGCCTCGCAGATTTGTGGCGATCTTTATCGCCCTCAGACCTCGGAATCCACTGAAGCAGGCATCAGTTACCAGACACCAAGATTATTCGGTAGCAATATCCAGCTCACGTCCAAGCTCAATTTTTTCCATATACGCACCAGCCACCTGCTGACGTCTTTGCGCCAGAACGATGCCGGGGAGATTGTTCAGGATGGCTGGGAACGTCGCAATGGCGTTGAATTCGAAAGCACGATGTCAGCGGGAAAACTGTATGGCCGCGTATCGTATTCCCGAATCAGCGGCGCACTGTTTGATGGTAAAGAATATGTCCCCCTGTATACCGTACCGGGGAATGCGTTAAATATAACGTTAGGGGCAAACCTGCATGCCAGGGTGGACGCCAATATCAGCTATCGTCGGGTTGCGCAGCGCACCGTGGTCACAGCAGGCGGGGGCTCCATTCCTCTGGAGTTTGGCACGCAAGATGGTTACGAAGTGTTTAATGCCGGTATACATTGGGCCCCGACATCCCACATGGGGTTTCGCCTGATCGGCGAGAATCTGGCTAACAAAGAGTACAGGCTGGATGGCGCCTTTGGTGGAACCATCGGCAATGTCGCACCGGGGCGAAATATCCGGATTGTCGCGGAGTTTACCTACTAGACTTTCCCGACACTGGCGATTATCGGCCCAGCCAGATCATGCTAGCCATGCGGCCGCATGCGCCATCACGGCGATAGGAGAAAAAACGGCTGGCATCATGGAATGTGCAATATTCGCCACCATAGACTCGCGTCACACCCAGTGCGGCAAGGCGTTGCCGGGCCAGCAGATAAATATCCGCCAACCATTTGCCATTCTCCGTGGCTGCAAATGCTTCCGCCGCCTGGGCATCGTGGTTTACAAATATCTGATAGACATCATCCCCCACTTCAAAAGCATCACGGCCAATCGCGGGGCCCAGCCATGCCAGCAGATTTTCCGATGGTGTGTGCATGGCTTCGACCGTGCGCTCAATGACACCCTGACTGAGTCCACGCCAGCCCGCATGCGCGGCAGCCACCACCGTACCGGCTTGATCGCACAACAGCACGGGCAGGCAATCAGCGGTCATGACGGTGCATACGGTATCCACATGCCGCGCCACCGCAGCATCAGCCTGTGGCACGCAAGAAGCCAAGGCTGCATCCTGCACGATGGTGCCATGCACCTGCTCCATCCATATCGGCTCGGATGGCAGCATATCACTCAGTCGCTGCCGGTTAGCCGCCACATGCAGGGGATTATCCCCGACATGCGTTCCCAGGTTGAGACTGTCATACGGCGCCTGACTCACGCCGCCCAGACGCGTGGTTTGCACCACATGCACATTGGGCGGTGCTGGCCAATCCGGCACAATCAGGCACGCATCAGTCAATTTCATCATCGTCGTCCAGCAATTCATCCTCGGGATACGCGTCGTCCAGATCATCGTCATCCATATCACCCTCAAATTCGAATGGAAGATCGACTTCGTCCACTGGCACCAGACGCATGGCTTCCAGCAGAGACTTCATATCGGCAGGCAATTCCACCTGCCACTCCATGAATTCGCCACTGGCTGGATGGATCAGCCCCAGCTTAACCGCATGCAAAGCCTGACGGCCAAAGTTGAGGACGGTATCGCGCAAATGCTGCGGCATCATGCGTAGAGGCACGATGCCTCCCAAACCATAGACGGGGTCGCCCACCAATGGCGCCTTCAAATGCTGCATGTGAACGCGAATCTGGTGGGTACGGCCGGTTTCCAGGTTACAGCGCAGATAGGTGTGAACCGCAAAACGCTCCAGCACTTCATAGCGGGTTACCGCAGGCTTGCCATTGCGGTTGATCGCCATTTTGGTTCGCGCATGGGGATGGCGGCCTATCGGCTGGTCGATGCGTCCGTTTTGCCACACCTGCCCCCAGACAATGGCGCGGTATTCGCGCTTGACGGTACGTGCCTGCAACTGCCGTACCAGGCTGGTCTGCGCAGTAAGTGTCTTGGCCACGACCAGCAAGCCGCTGGTATCTTTATCGAGCCGGTGCACAATCCCCGCCCTGGGCAGGTCTTTTACCACCGGTGCATGATGCAGCAAGGCGTTCAGCAACGTGCCACTCCAGTTACCCGCCGCCGGGTGCACCACCAGGCCCGCAGGTTTGTTGATGACCAGAATATGATCATCTTCATACTGCACATCCAGCGGAATATCCTCGGCCTCAAACGCATGTTCGTCAGGCGAGGGCTGCACTTGCACCTGCAGGCGCTCACCGCCCCAGACTTTGGTCTTGGCTGTCACGGCCTGCGCAGGCTCCAGCGTGACCAGGCCGTCCTTGATCCATTGCTGCAAACGCGAACGCGAATGCTCGGGCAACAGCTTTTGCAGTGCCTGATCCAGTCGCAAGCCGCCAAGGTCTTGTGGAATAATGAGAGTGATAGGAGTGGTTTGGGTCATCGGTTATAATCTACAAGACTTTTAATCTGGATATTTTTAAATGAAGCATAGTTTAGCGTTTATTGCGGTACTCTGGCTGTCTGGTTGCGCGATCTTCGGCGCACCAACTGAGTTAGACGAGACCAAAGGCTGGTCGGCGCAACGCATTTACACCGAAGCCGACGAAAAGATGCGCTCACGCGATTACGAAAAAGCCATCAAATATTTTGAAACGCTGGAATCTCGCTACCCGCATGGCCGCTTTGCTACTCAGGCTCAAATGGACAAGATCTACGCCTACTACAAGCGCAACGATCCGATTTCCACCATTGCTGCCGCTGATCGCTTCATCAAGCTGCATCCAGATCACCCCAACATCGACTATGCCTACTACATGAAGGGTCTAGCCACCTTTAACGAGCGTGGCGTGATTGAAAAGCTCACCAAGCAACAGATCAGTGACCGCGACCCCAAGTCATTGCGCGAATCCTTCCTTGCACTCAAGGAACTGGTCACCCGCTACCCCAACAGCCGCTACGTCAAGGATGCCACCCTGCGCATGACCTATCTGGTGGACATGCTGGCCAACAGTGAACTGCATGTGGCGCGCTACTACATGAAACGTCAGGCCTATCTGGCTTCGGTCAATCGCTGCAAGTTCGTACTGGAAACCTACCCTGACTCACCCTCCGTTGAAGAAGCACTGGTCATCATGATCAGCGCATACGATCTGATGGGCATGACTGATCTGAAGCAGGACACCCTGCGCGTGCTGCAAACCAACTATCCGGACAGCAAAATGCTGAAAAAGGGTGTTCCAGAAGAACGTGTATGGTGGAAATTCTGGGAAGGGCTCTACGCTTCTTGATTCAACGTTAAGGCAGCGCCGGCATTACTTCTTGCTGGCGCGCCCTTTACTCGCTGCAGGCGCCTTTTTGGCGCCTGTTGCATTTCTGGGTTTGGCTGGCGCCTTGGGCTTGATCGGGGCTTTAGGTTTCACACCTGCATTGAGCTTGGTACCTGCGGGCTGCGCCAAGGCTTCCTTTTCAGCACGGCTTTTGGCATTAAGCTCAGCGCGCTGAGCCGTTTTGCGACGGCGCATGCTGACGATACCCTCGCCCGCCTTGCGCTTGTCCTCTGGCTCGGCAAACGGATTGGCACCCTGATTGAATTGCACGCGCAATGGCGTACCGGTCAGTTGGAACGCCTTGCGGAACACACCTTCAAGATATCGCTTGTAGCTATCCTTCACGCCATCCACGTGGTTACCGTGAATCACCACAATCGGCGGATTGCTGCCACCCTGGTGGGCATAACGCAGCTTGGGGCGTATGCCTTTGCTGATAGGTGGCTGATGCTGAATGATGGCATCTTCCAGCACGCGGGTCAGTTGCGGTGTGGAAAGCTTGGCCATGGCCGCCTTGTAGGCGCCATCGACCGAAGTAAATAACTCCGGCAGCCCCTTCTTGCGCAAAGCGGAGATGTAGTGGAATTTGGCAAAATCCAGAAACTGCAGCTTGCGGTCGATTTCGCGTTTGATCCAGTCGCGCTCATCCTCTTTCAGGCCGTCCCATTTGTTAATGGCAACCACCAGAGCCCGGCCGGCTTCAAGAATATACGCCGCCACATGGGCATCCTGCTCGGTAATGCCTTCCTGGGCATCCACCACCAGAATTGCCACATTGGCTTCTTCAATCGCCTGTATGGTTTTGATGACCGAGAATTTTTCGATTGCCTCAAATACCTTGCCGCGCTTGCGCACACCAGCGGTATCGATAATCGTGTAATGCTTGCCGTTGCGCTCGAGATCAATATGGATGGAATCGCGCGTAGTACCCGGCTGGTCAAACGCGATCACGCGCTCCTGCCCCAGCAAGGCATTGACCAGCGTGGATTTTCCCACATTCGGCCGACCGACAATCGCCACCTTGGGCGTGCGGCTGCCATCGTTCTCTTCTTCAGGTTCTGGCTCGGGGAAATCCGCCAGCGCCAGCTCCACCAGGTCACGCACCCCTTCGCCATGAGCAGAAGAGATGGACAGTGGATCGCCCAGGCCCAGCTCGTGGAATTCTGCACTGACAATGGCGCGTTGCATGCCTTCGGTCTTGTTAACCGCAAGCAGTACCGGGCGCTGGCTTTTGCGCAGACGGTCTGCGATCACCTTATCTTGGGGTGCCAGACCATTACGGCCATCCACCATGAAGATCACGACATCGGCTTCATCAATCGCCAGCAAGGTTTGCTTGGCCATTTCTTTCAGAATACCGCTATCCACCAGCGGCTCAAAACCGCCGGTATCCACCACCAGAAATGGCTTGTCGCCACCGATGCCACGTCCATAGTGGCGATCGCGGGTCAGGCCGGGCAGGTCGGCCACCAGCGCATCCCGGCTCTTGGTCAGCCGGTTAAAAAGCGTGGATTTGCCGACATTGGGACGGCCGACCAGTACGATGGTGGGTAGCATGGATTATTTCAGTGAGATTGCGTAAAGCCCGCCCTTGCGGGTTTGGACCAGAATACCGTTAGTGCCCAGCGCCAGCATTTGTGGCATGACGGGGCTATCTTCGGTGCGGATACGGCCTTCAAAAGCGCCATCTTCCCGCCCGAGGAAATGCACATAGCCTTGAACATCGCCCACCGCCACCACGCCGCCCATGGGCAACGGTGCGCTGAGCTGACGATTTTTGAGGTCGCCCTGACGCCAGAACGTCTTGCCGCTGGAATATTCCAGCGCGTAGACCGAGCCGGTCGCATGGGAAACATACACGCGCGCATCTTCAGAATTTAGACCGGTATAGCTGGAAATATCGCGACCCCAGCTCACACGGCCAGTCGCACGGTCAACTGCGGCGATCTTGCCCTGGTATGCCACTGCATAGACCAAAGGACCATCCACCACCGGCAGGCTGGTAATGTCTGCGATACGCTCGATTTCTGTTGTACCCTTGGGTTGGGCAACAGAGGCCTCCCAGATGACCTTGCCATCTTCCACGCGCAGGGCAATCAGCTTGCCACCGGCAAAGCCAGCATAAGCCGCGCCACCATCCACGGCAACGCCCGCGCTGCTGCGCAGGCTCAATGCCGGGGTAGCGCGCTCATATACCCACTTGCGAGCACCATCTACCGCGTTAAGACCGAAAATACGGCTATCGCCGCAACGGACGACGACCACCCCATTATTCACTTGCGGGGCGCTCAGTACTTCGCTGCTCACCTTGGATTTCCATAGCATCTTGCCTGCCTGATCATAGGCGACAACATAGCCAGAGGCCGTACCAACCAGTACCAGATCAGCGCCTACGCCAACACCACCGGATAAGCGCTGACCAGCGTTAACCTTCCACACCTGGGTACCCTTGATGGCATCAAACTTGAAGATATCGCCAGCGGCATTGGCGGCAAACACCTGACCGTTGATCGAGGCCGGGGTGAAGTCGTAATCATCGGCAGCGCCAAGACTGGCACGCCACATGACTTTCGGCGTCATGCTGGCTTTGAAATCGACCAGTTCAGCAGGTGGGTCACTCAACTCACGGCCAAACATGCGCTCCGAAATATCGGTCTTCATGTCAGTGATGGTGGAGCAACCGCTGATCGCCAGTGCAATCAGCACGGCTAATGAAATCTGACGCAAGGTTTAGCTCCCCAAGGATTCCAGTTTATGCTCAGTAAAGCGGCGATAGCGGCCTTGCTCGTCCAGTTTGAGCAATGCTTCTTCATAGGCCTGCTTGGCTTCGGCCTTTTTGCCTTGTGCCAGCAGAATGTCACCCTTCAGATCGGCAAACAAACCGTCGAACGCGGCGTCGTGTTTTTGTGCCAGCGTCTTCAACGCAGCTTCATGGTCTTTTTCTTCAAACTGGATACCTGCCAATTGCAGCATGGCAACAGCAGCCACCTGGTCTTCCTTGGCATGCTCGGCTGCCCAAGCCAGTTGACGCTTGGCACTTGCCAGGTCTTTACTGGTGTAGCTCACCTTGGCCGCCGCAATTGCAGCACGTGCGGCATAAGGCGTCGTGGAAAAGTTATCCATGAGTTCACCGGCCGCGGCCTGAATCGCCTGGGTATCCTTGATATCCAGTTGGGTCATGGCCTGATACTTGGCAGAAGCCTTGATCGCCTGCTGATTAAGGTAATAATTCCAGCCCTTATAGCCTGCCAGACCGATCACGACTGCAATCAGCAGTGCCTGAACATATTTACCGTTGGTTTTCCACCAGCTTTTCAGCGCGTCCAACTGTTCTTGTTCTTCCAAATCGTATGCCATTACGCCATCCTAAAATTCAAGGTTAATTATCAACTTGCACCTGATTAGCCTGCCGCGGCCAAACCCGCCAACGGCCGACGCCCTGGAATCGCATTTAGCAGATTCCGGGTATATTCCTGCTGGGGCGAATGATACAGGGAGTCAACATCCCCCTGCTCCACCACCCTCCCCTTGTACATGACCGCTACCTGATCCGCAATATGACGCACCACACGCAAATCATGTGTGATGAAAAGGTAGCTCAGCTGCATTTCCTGCTGCAGTTCGCGCAACAGCAGCAATATCTGCGCTTGAATGGAAACATCCAGCGCCGAAACCGGTTCATCGCAGACCACCACCTTGGGCTCAAGCACCAAAGCACGGGCGATACCTATACGCTGACGCTGTCCACCGGAAAACTCATGCGGGTATTTCTGCAAATCGGCCTCGCTAAGGCCCACCCGCTTCACCATCTGTACGACCTTGCGTTGCCGCTCGGATGCGGTGCCAAGATCATGAATCAGCAAGCCTTCAGCAATAATTTCCCCGACGCGCATGCGCGGATTCAACGAGGCAAACGGATCCTGAAACACCATTTGCAGATCGCGGCGTATCGCGCGCAAGTCCTTGCCGGACAATTTGGCCAGGTCATGGCCTTGAAATTGCACTTCGCCACTATCCAGGGGCAGCAATTGTAACAGACAACGGGCCAGGGTGGACTTGCCACTACCCGACTCGCCAACGACTGCCAGCGTTTCACCGGCATTCAGCTGTATGCTGACATCATCCAGTGCCTTTACCTTTTGCTGACCCAGGCCAAACAATCCGCCACGCTGGGGATATGTCTTGACCAGATGATGGGCAACCAGAATCGGTTCACTCATGGGTGGGCTCCATTTGTTAGCCAGGCATAATCAATCGGCTTCAACGGCTTTTTGCCATCGGCATCGGGCACGCAATCCAGCAAGGCCTTGGTATAAGGATGCTGCGGATTGCCGAGCACCTCTGCCACCGGGCCGGACTCGACGATCTCGCCACGGAACATGACCACCACATCGTCAGCAATATCCGCCACCACGCCAAAATCATGGGTAATGAACAGCATGCCCATGTTCATGCGGGTCTTGAGTTCGTCCAGCAATTTGAGAATCTGTGCCTGCACGGTCACATCCAGCGCGGTCGTCGGTTCATCGGCAATCAGCATCGCTGGCTCGCAGGCAATACTCATGGCAATCATCACACGCTGGCGTTGTCCGCCAGAAAGCTCATCGGGATAACTGTCTGCACGCTCTGCCGGTATGCCGACCTGCTCAAGCAGGCTACCAACCTTTGCCCGCAAGGCTTTTCCACGCAGGCCAAGATGTTCGGTCAGGCTCTCGCCTATCTGATAGCCCACCTTCAGCACAGGATTCAGCGAGGTCATCGGCTCCTGAAAAATCATGCCAATTTGCTTGCCGCGTATGCCGCGCATTTCTTCGGAACTCAGGGAGGCGAGATCACGCCCCTGAAAAATGACACGACCATGGATGCGCTGTAGTTGCTCGGAGAGGAGGCCCATCACCGACAGCGCTGTGAGGCTTTTGCCGCTGCCCGACTCGCCTACCACGCAAGTGGTTTTGCCTGACTCCAGCACAAAAGATACCTGATTAACCAGCTTGCGCTGGGGCGATTTAACCGGGACAACCGTCAGTTCTTCCATGCGCAGCAAGGCAGTCATGGGCTCACTCCTTCAAATGTTGTATCGCCTGTAGCAAATCGAGTCGTTGTTGCTCGCCCCCACCCAGCATGGGCTTGAGGGTGATCTGGCCAGCCTGGGCTTCATCATCGCCAAGGATCAATGCGAAACGCGCACCGCTGCGGTCGGCTTTTTTCATTTGCGACTTGAAGCTGCCGCCGCCAGTGTGCAAGGCCACGGAAATACCAGCGTCACGCAATTGTTCAGCTACCTGAGGTGCCAGCCGCTCGGCTTGCTCACCCAGGTTAACCAGATACCCGTCCAAGCCCTGAGTGGCCTCGATACCATATTCCTGCATCAGCAAGAACACACGCTCCAGGCCAATGCCAAAGCCGCACGCCGGCGTAGCATCGCCACCCAGGCGCTCGACCAGGGTGTCGTAGCGGCCGCCACCGGCAATAGTGCCCTGGCTGCCGAGACGGGTTGTCACCCACTCAAACACGGTACGGTTGTAATAATCCAGACCACGCACCAGACGCGTATTCAGCACAAAAGGAATATTCGCTGCCTTTAACAGGGCACATACCGCATCAAAGTGAGCCCGGCTTTCACCACCCAGGGTATCCAGCAAGCGCGGAGCGCCTTCTATCATGGCTTGAATGCGGGGATTCTTGCTATCCAGAATACGCAAGGGATTGGTATGCAGGCGACGCTTGGCATCCTCATCCAGCAGGTCGGCGTGCTGCTCAAAATAAGCGATGAGTACCTGACGGTATTCCGCCCGCTCGGCAGCATCGCCTATGGTGTTCAGTTGCAGCTCAACGTCAGTCAAGCCAAGTGCTCGCCACAAGCGGGCCAGCAGCATGATCTGCTCGGCATCAACTTCGGGCTGGGCATAACCGAATGCTTCCACGCCTATCTGATGAAACTGGCGCTGGCGGCCTTTTTGTACATTTTCATGACGGAACATCGGGCCCATATACCACAAGCGCTGCGGACCATTGTAGGTCAGGCTGTGCTCTACCACGGCCCGCACGCAGCCTGCCGTACCTTCTGGCCGCAGGGTCAGCTTGTCACCATTCAGCGCATCAACCCAGGAATACATCTCTTTTTCCACGATATCGGTATGCTCGCCCACGCTGCGAATGAACAGATCGGTAGGCTCGACAATCGGCATGCGTATATTGCGATAGCCATATTGCCCAAGCACTTGCCGGGCGGTGTCTTCCAGCTTTTGCCAGAGCGCAGTTTGCTCAGGCAGGATGTCGTAAAAACCTTTGATGCTTTGAAATTTATCAGCCATGTTATTAATTGCTTTTTATATTGCCTTGAGCGGAATGGTCTTTTGCTGCAATGGCAGCGACTGACGCAGCTTGCCGCCTTCGGCGTAATTCTTTTGGACGTAGTCTTCCACTATCGTCTGAAACTCTTCCGCTATCGCATCGCCCTTGAGGGTGACGGTTTTCTGGCCATCCACAAAGACAGGCGCCACAGGCACTTCCCCCGTCCCCGGCAGGCTGATACCAATATTCGCCAGCTTGGATTCTCCAGGGCCGTTAACGACACACCCCATCACTGCCACGCTCATGGTTTCCACACCCGGGTACTGACTGCGCCATATCGGCATTTGTTCACGCAGATAGCGCTGGATTTTTTGGGCGAGTTCCTGGAAGAACGTAGAGGTAGTGCGACCACAGCCAGGGCAAGCTGTTACCAGCGGCGTAAAAGAACGGATTCCCATCACCTGCAAAATTTCTTGCGCCACGACCACTTCCTTGGTGCGGGCCTCTCCCGGCTCAGGCGTGAGGGATACACGGATAGTGTCGCCTATGCCCTCCTGCAGCAATAATGCCAGCGCCGCTGTAGAGGCCACGATGCCTTTGGATCCCATGCCGGCTTCGGTCAATCCAAGGTGCAAGGGATAAGTGCAACGGGAAGCAAGATCACGGTATACGGTGACCAGATCCTGTACATCACTGACCTTGCAGGAAATGGTAATGAAATTGGATGGCAGACCCAGCGCCTCGGCCTGGGCAGCGCTTTCCAGGGCTGATTGAATAAGGGCTTCGCGCATAAGGGCATCGGCCGACAAGGGCTCCGCACGCTGTGCGTTTTCGTCCATCATTCGTGCCATTTTTTCCTGATCCAGACTGCCCCAGTTCACCCCGATGCGCACGGGCTTCTGGTAATGGATGGCCGCTTCTATCATGGCGGCAAACTGCTCATCGCGCTTGCTGCCTTTGCCCACATTGCCTGGATTGATACGGTATTTGGCCAACGCTTCAGCACAATCAGGATATTGCGCCAGCAGTTTGTGTCCGTTGTAGTGAAAGTCGCCTACGAGCGGGACATTGCAGCCCATGGCATCCAGTTCGCGGCGAATGGTGCTTACTTGTGCGGCAGCTTCAGGGGAATTGACGGTAATACGTACCAGCTCGGAACCTGCCTGCCACAGCTCAAATACTTGCTGGACAGTCGCAGCCGCATCAGCGGTATCGGTATTGGTCATGGATTGCACGACTACCGGGGCGCCGCCGCCCAAGGGAACATGTCCCACCATCACCAGATTGCAGGGGCGGCGTTTCAAGGCTTGTTGCTGACTCACGATTACTCCAGTGTGATGCGGACGACGTTAAGCCGGTTGTATGGCGCGGTATCCACCGGTTTATCGTCATAAATCAATTGGCTACCGGCAGCGTTACCGATGGTCACCTTCAAGGGAGGTTCACCCTCCACGGCGTCTTCGCTCCCGGCACGCTTGGTTTTATTGAAAATTTCTTTGCCATGGCGATCCACAATGCTGACCCAGCTATCTTCGGTAAACACCAGGCGGACCTTGTGCAAGGCTACGGAAGAAGCCGTGCTGTCAGCATTCGTGCTCGCGGGAGCGGCTGTTGCAGCGGGCGTAGCTGGCAATGGTTGCGCAGCAGGCGCTGTAGCAGATGGTGTAGAAGGAACGGCAGCCGCAGGAGCGGCCTGTGGCTCTACCGCGGGGACAGCACTTGCCTGATCACTTGTTTGCTCGGGAGGAAGCGCAAAGGCCTCGCCTTGCGCAGGCGCCTGTGTAGCGGCGGACTCACGTTCGGCCGCTGGCAGCGCTGCTTGTGGCAGGCTTTCCCCCTGAGCAGGGCTCACTTCGCTACTGCTGCTACCCAGATGCAGATCAGGAATACTCGGTATCAAATTCTCGTCATACAACAGCCAGACACCTGCCCCCAGCAGCACCAGCACGCTGGCATAGATGTACTTTTTCCAGTCCGTGGTGCGCGACTGGGTAATGGGGATGTTGGCCGATGGGATACTGATATTCTTTTGCTCTTCCGAAGGCATTTGCGCACGGTAAGCTGCCAGCAGAGGCTCGGCATCAATCTCTAGAAACTTGGCGTAATTGCGTATGAAGCCACGTGCAATGGTAGGCTCGGGCAGCAAGGAAAAGTCATCGGTCTCCAGCGCATGTATCTGGCGCTCACTGATGCGCAGGCGCGCATGAATGTCGATGACAGACAAGCCCTTTTGCTCACGCGCTGCACGCAAGATGGCGCCGATGGAGGATGCATGAGAAGACGCAGTACTTGCGGCTTCCTGCGTATCAGGTGTTACTGGTGTGGTTTCCGTCATTGCGCTTGTTGCCCTGAAAGAAGTGCCTTGGTTTGTTCGGAATTCGGGTATTTTTTACGCAGCAACAAGGCATAGCTTGCTTCTGCATCGCGATCACCCAGGATGCGTTCGATGCGAATACCCAGCCATAAAGTATCTGGCCCAGGATTGTTGACCAGGGCATTTTTCAGGGTATTGCGCGCAATACCCACCTGGCCACGATTAAACTGGATAGTCGCCAACTGATAGGCGGCGGTTTGTAACAGAGGCTGCGCCTGCAAGGCTTTCTCAAGATAGCCCTCTGCAGACTTTTCGTCCTTTTTCTTCAGCGCGCAAATCCCGGCATTCATATAGGCCACCCCTGGCGTGGCATACAGCGGGTTTTTAACCGCCTCGGTAAATTGCACGATGGACTCATCAATGCGGTTACGCGAGCACAGGAAGGAGCCGTAATTGTTGCGCGACTCCGAATTATTAGGCTCAATCTGCAAGGCGCGCTTGAAGTTGCTGTCGGCCTTGGCATCTTCCCGCAATGCGCCATAGACCAGCCCCAGACCGTTATAGGCCATGGCATAGCTGCCATCAATACGAATAGCCTCGGTAAACTCTTCAAGCGCAATCGCCATCTGGTTCTGCGCAAAATACCCCGCACCCAGTTCCGTATGGACACGGGCACGCTCGCGTGCACTCGTTTCGCCAGCACTGTAAGGCTGGGCTTGCTGCTCAGCGCATCCAGCCAGGCCGATCAAGACCACCATCAGCCAACGTTTCAAACTGTTTTCTCCACCGATATAACCTGCATGACCTTGTTGCGTTCAGTACGCCGCGTTTTGTCCTGCACCTTGCCAGCCAACTGACCACAGGCGGCATCGATATCATCGCCCCGCGTCTTGCGCGTTGTGACGACGTAATCTGCCTGCATCAGGACATCGCGGAAACGACGAATCGCCTCGGGCTTGGAAGTATCGTAGCCACTATTGGGGAATGGGTTGAATGGGATCAGGTTGAATTTGCATGGCACATCGCGCACGATATCCAGCAACTGACGGGCGTGCTCCACGCTGTCGTTCACCCCATCCAGCATCACATATTCAAATGTCACAAAGTCGCGCGGGGCTTTTTCAAGATAGCGCTGGCAAGCGGCCATCAGCTCCTTGATCGGGTATTTCTTGTTGATAGGCACAATCTCATCACGCAGGGCATCGTTTGGTGCATGCAGTGACACGGCGAGTGCCACCGGGCATGCCTCACGCAGACGATCCATGGCAGGCACCATGCCCGAGGTGGAAACGGTGACGCGTCGACGACTCAGGCCATAAGCCGAGTCATCCAGCATGATATTGAGGGCCGTGACCACATTATCAAAATTGGCCAGCGGCTCGCCCATGCCCATCATCACCACATTACTGATAATGCGATCGCCCTTGGGGTCACGCCCCAGCGCCTTGTTGGCGACCCACAGCTGGCCGATGATTTCAGACACGCTCAAATTCCGATTGAAACCCTGGCGCCCCGTAGAGCAAAACGTACATTCCAGCGCACAACCGACTTGTGAAGAGACACATAGCGTACCGCGCTCGGCTTCGGGGATGAATACCGTTTCCACCCCGTTCCCGGTCCCGGCATCAATCAGCCATTTACGGGTGCCATCTTCAGAAATCTGCTCAAGCTTGATTCCAGGCGGGGTGATTTCCGCCTGGTCTTTCAGCTTGTCGCGCAGCGATTTGGCAATATCCGTCATCTGATCAAAATCATGCACCCCGAAGTGATGCATCCAGCGCATCAACTGTTTGGCGCGAAAAGGCTTTTCGCCCAGGCCGTGAAAATACTCGGCGAGTTGAGGCTGGCTGTAATTGAGCAGATTAACGGTCATTGCAACTTAGCGGCTGTGAACTTGCGAAGCCGGGAAGAAGTAAGCGATTTCAATCGCTGCATTCTCAACGGAATCACTGCCGTGCACGGCATTGGCATCGATGCTTTCAGCGAAGTCAGCGCGGATGGTGCCAGGTGCGGCCTTCTTCGGATCAGTTGCGCCCATCAGGTCGCGGTGTGCCAGAACAGCGTTTTCGCCTTCCAGCACTTGAATAACCACAGGACCGGAGATCATGAACTTGACCAGGTCAGCAAAGAAAGGACGCTCTTTGTGCACAGCGTAGAAGCCTTCAGCTTCAGCTTGTGACAGTTGTGCCAGGCGCGAAGCAACAATCTTCAGGCCAGCATCTTCAAAGCGGGTGTAGATCTTGCCGATGACATTCTTGGCAACAGCATCGGGTTTGATAATGGAAAGGGTACGTTCAACAGCCATGATAGCTCCAAAAAATTAACACTACGAAAAACCGACTAAAATAGCATTTTAGCAGTTTAAAATAAACCCACGCGGCAAAATCCAGCCTTGCCGGGCAGGAGACTCTTGTTTACAGGATAAGCAAGCTTAAACTGCGTTACGCTGGCGTCTCGCCTCGTAAAGGCAAATGCCACTTGCCACCGATACATTCAAGCTTTCTACCGAGCCGAACATGGGAATGCTCACCAGCGTATCGCAGGTTTCAGCGGTGAGACGGCGCAAACCGGCACCTTCAGCCCCCAGCACCAGCGCCAATGGACCGTCCAGCTTGGTGGTGAACAGATTGCCCGGTGCATCGGCCGCAGCGCCAACAACAAATACGCCTGCCTCCTGCAACTCGCGCAGGGTACGCGCCAAATTGGTCACTGCGATGAAAGGAATCGTCTCGGCGGCACCGCACGCAACCTTACGCACGGTCGCATTCAAACCTGCCGCCCTATCCTTGGGGGCAATCACCGCATGCACACCCATGGCATCCGCCACGCGCAGGCAGGCACCCAGGTTATGAGGGTCTTCCACGCCATCCAGCACCAGGAAAAACGGGGGTTCGGTCAGATCCGACTCCAGAATATCGTGAATATCCTTGTACGGAATCGGCGTATCCACCACGCGCGCAATCACGCCCTGATGCCGACCGTTAGCGCCCGCCATCCCATCCAGACGGGAGCGCTCTACCTGCATCAGACGCACAGAAGCACCTTCCGCCAGGTTGATCAGGTCCTTCATGCGGGCGTCCACACGATCTTTGTCGATCAGGATTTCCTGCACGCTGGCCCCATGCTGACGCAGGCGGCTCAATACGGCGTGAAATCCAAACAATATACGGCTATCACTCATTACAACTTATGACCTTTTACTGGTTTTACGGGAGGACACCTTGGCGCCTGATTTTGCGCCAGGCTTGGATGCGCTGCTCTTTCTGGGCTTGGCAGCAGGTTTGGCTGCTGACTTGCTGCGCGACGGCTTGGCTGCCGTGCGAGGCCGGGCACCAGCGCTGGCTGCAGGCTTTCTATCGGCAGAGCGGCGCGGCTTGGCGAGCCGAATTGTATCACCATCTGCCCCACCCTCCTGCGCAAAGGCTTCATCCGCCACGGTATTTTTTGCCTTGTCCGATGAGGCCAGCACAAAGTCGATGCGACTGACTTCCAGGTCCACCCGGCTTATCTTGACGCGCAGGCGATCACCAAGGCGGTATTTCACGCCCGTACGCTCCCCTGCCATTTCGTGGCGGGTCTTGTCGTAGATGAAGTAATCGTTGCCGAGCTCGGTCACATGCAACAGGCCTTCGACAAAAATACCGTCCAGCGCGACGAACAACCCAAAACTGGTGACGCCAGCCACGGTACCGGCAAACTCCTCGCCGATTTTATCCTGCATGTAATAGCACTTGAGCCAGGCCTGCACATCACGGGTGGCATCATCCGCGCGCCGCTCGGTCATGGAACAATGCTGGCCCAGGGCCTGCCAGTCTCCCGCCTTGTAGCGCTCGCCATTCAGCACGGCCTTGATGGCGCGATGCACCAGCAAGTCAGGGTAACGGCGAATGGGCGAGGTAAAGTGGGTGTAAGCCTCATATGCCAAGCCAAAGTGGCCGACATTATCCGGGCTGTAAACCGCCTGTTGCATGGAACGCAGGAGAACGGTTTGCAAGAGCTGCTCATCCGGGCGCCCCTTGATGCGGGAGATGACCTTGCCGTAATCCTTGGCATGCGGGGTATCTCCACCGCCTACACCAAAGCCGAATTCGCCCAGGAACGTACGCAGGGCTTCCAGTTTTTCCGGGGTAGGCCCTTCGTGAATACGATAGAGGCCAGGCTGCTCGTGCTGTATCAAAAAGTCAGCGGAGCAGACATTGGCCGCCAGCATGCACTCTTCAATCAACCGATGCGCCTCATTGCGCGTCACAGCTTCAATGCGGTCTATCTTGCCGTTATCGTTGAAAATCATGAGGGTTTCGGTGCTTTCAAACTCAATCGCACCGCGCTTTTCTCTGGCTTTGAGCAATATCTTGTAAAGACTGTACAGATGGTCAATGTGCGGAACCAGCCATGCATACTCTTTTGCCAGCTCGCCATCCGGGTGGCTGATGATGTCAAACACCTTGGTGTAGGTCATGCGAGCCTTGGAGCGCATCACGGATGGGTAGAACTCATAGCGCTTGATCTTGCCCAGGGCATCAATCTGCATATCGCAGACCATGCACAAGCGCTCCACATCCGGGTTAAGCGAACACAGGCCATTGGAAAGTGCTTCCGGCAACATAGGGATCACGCGGCGCGGGAAGTAGACCGAATTGCCCCTGTCGTACGCATCCTTGTCCAGTGCATCGCCAGGCTTCACGTAAAAACTGACATCGGCAATCGCCACTACCAGACGCCAGCCTTTGCCTTGCGGCTCGCAGTAGACGGCATCATCAAAATCCCGCGCGGTTTCGCCATCAATGGTGATCAATGGCATGTCACGTAAATCGATACGGCCCTTGTAATCCGCTGGGCGTACCTGTTTGGGATACTTGGCCGCCTGTTTTTCCGCTTCCGCCGAAAACTCATATGGCAATTGATGCTTGCGCAAGGCGATTTCGATCTCCATGCCGGAGTCCGCATAGTTGCCCAATACTTCTACCACCTTGCCGATAGGCTTGGCATAAGCGGACGGCTGCTCAATCAGCTCCACCATCACCACTTGGCCTGCACCGGCATTCATGTCCTGTCCGGGCGGCACCAGAATATCCTGATTCACCCGCTTGTCTTCGGCGGCGACAAAAGTCACACCCTGCTCGCGAATCAAACGCCCCACCAGCTTTTTGGTCGAACGCTCCAGCACTTCCACAATCTTGCCCTCGGGGCGTCCGCGGCGGTCAAATCCGGCGGGACGCACCATGACACGGTCACCGTGCATGACTTGCGACATTTCACGCGGACTCAAAAACAGATCATCCCCGCCATGGTCAGGCACCAGAAAGCCAAACCCATCAGCATGCCCGACCACACGGCCAGCAATCAGATTCAGCTTCTCGGCAATACACAGCGCACCCTTGCGATTGCGCATGATTTGACCATCGCGCTCCATCGCATTCAGGCGGCGATTAAAAATCTCCCGCTCTTCTTCCGAAATGCCGACCAGTCCATATAACTGCTCAACACTCACGGGCACCCCCTGCTCGGTCATCACATCGAGGATGAATTCCCGACTGGGCAAGGGGTTGGCATAATTCTCGGCTTCGCGCTTGGCATAAGGATCGGCTTTACGCACTTGGCTTATACTGGCGTTACGCGATTTCTTTTTCATTCTTTAAATATTCCATTTGACAAACTTTTTTGTTGATATAAAATCTCGGCTCTTTCGATGCACAAGCATCTAAGAAAGCCCAGATGGCGGAATTGGTAGACGCGCATGGTTCAGGTCCATGTGCCTTCGGGTGTGGAGGTTCGAGTCCTCTTCTGGGCACCAGATACAAACAAAACGCACTGTACATTTTAGATGTCGGTGCGTTTTTGTTTTTGGCCTCAACGATGGGCATAAGTGCTTTATCAATGCTCTAGTTTCAATCTCGAATTGATTATACAGAAGACCGCCCGGCTTGATATTGCCGAATCATGACATCCTGGGGATTTGCTGAGTCTGCTGCATGTTGAAAACCACGGCGTAACATCAACCCGCCTGCAGAAGATAAACCCGCCAGAGAGTTCCAGCGGTCGACAAACACATCAAGCTTGAGAACGTTTTAGTTAACGTTCAGTGCATAAATGGCAGGCAGGTTACGCCACCAGCCATATACATCCATCCCACAGCCGAAAACATAGCGATTGGGTACGGATAAGCCAACATAATCGGCCTGAATGGGTTTGACGCGCTCGAGATCTTTTTCGACCAGCACAGCAATCACCACTTCGGCAGCGCCGTGGGCCAGGCATTTCTCACGTATGGCCGCCAGGGTTTGCCCCTCATCAAGAATATCATCCAGCAGCAATACGGTTTTGCCACGTACATTATCGCGTGGCTCAACAGTCCACACCAGTTGCTCGCCTTCGGTTTTTTCGTGATATCGGCTGGCTTGCACATAATCGAACTCAAGCGGGAAACCAAGCTGGGGCAGGAGCTGACCGGAAAATACAACGGCCCCACCCATCACGCACATGACCAGCGGCTCGGTACCGGCGATGCGTGCCGATATCTTCTTGGCAAGCACCGCAATCGCATTCCTGACATCTTCTTCAGTGTAGATAATCTCTGACTGTTGAAGAATTTGCTCTGGATTAACGGATCGATTTGCCACACATGCCCCTTTGTTGATTACTTTTCGACAAAATACCACATATCCGCATAAATGCTTAGCCATGCCCCCTTAATGAAGGGTAGACGACTGCGGTGCGAGGGTGCGTTTGGTTTCAGTGGCAACCTTAGTGGTGTCTTGATGCTGATATTCCTGCACCCACAGCTTCAGCTCCTGCTTGATCGTCGCCTCATCCGCATTCAAGGTAGTGGCTATCCATTTGAGCAAGGCGTGTACCCAAGTCAAGTCAGCCGAGCGGGCAATGGCAATGCGCAGTTTTTCGTGAGGCGTCGGCAAGGTATGTTCATCATCGGCGAGCAGCTCTTCATATAACTTCTCCCCAGGACGCAGGCCGGTGAAGACGATTTCGATTTCATCGTCCTGCAGGCCAGACAGTTTGATCATATCGCGCGCCAGATCAGCAATCTTCACCGACTCACCCATATCCAGCACAAAAATCTCGCTGCCCTTACCCATCAAGCCCGCCTGCATGACGAGCTGGGTAGCCTCGGGAATAGACATGAAATAACGGGTGATATCCGGATGAGTCACGGTGACAGGGCCACCCTTGGCAATCTGTTCCCGGAATTTGGGAATAACACTGCCGCTGCTGCCCAATACATTACCAAAGCGGACAATAACAAAACGGGTGCCATGATTTTCCTGCAAACCCTGGCACACCATTTCCGCCAGCCGTTTGCTGGCGCCCATCACGTTAGTCGGATTCACGGCTTTATCGGTCGAAATCAGCACAAACTTGGCAACACCGGCCTCTTTCGCAAGGCTGGCAAGGGTGTAAGTCCCGAGCACATTGTTATGCAGGGCTTCCGACACATTGCCGGTTTCCATCATGGGCACATGCTTGTAGGCGGCTGCGTGAAAGATGACAGCAGGCTTGGTCTGCTGTAACAGATGACGAAGACGTTCCGCGTTCTTTACATCGCCCACCACATACTCAATATCGGCAGACCGGTTGCTCATCGCTGAGAACTCCTGCTCAAGCTTATATAAAGCGAACTCCGAGATATCAAGACAGATCAGCTTGGCTGGCTTGAATGCCAGTATCTGACGGCACAGCTCCGAACCTATCGAGCCGCCAGCACCGCTCACCATGACCACCTGAGCCTGCAGGAGAGCATGCATGCCTTCGGTGTCGAGTTGCACAGGCTCCCGCCCCAGCAGATCTTCCACTTCAACCCGTCGTATTTGCGAAATGCTGACCTTGCCATTCATCAAGTCTTCCACCGAAGGCACCGTCAGGATGGTCAATGCATGCGCATTGGCTTTTTCCACGGCGGCCCTTCTCTGCTGATGCGAGGCGGAAGGCATGGCCACAATCACATGCTCCACCTGGTAGCGACGTGAAAAATAGCCTATGTCATCAATATTCCCCAGCACCTTCACGCCCAGCAGCTGGCGCCCATGCATGGCCTCATCGTCATCCAGCATGCCGACCACGCGCCACTCCTGGCTGCGCGTCAGATCCTTGAGCAGATTGATGGCCGACGTACCCGCCCCCAGCAGCAGAACGGGCTGCCCCTGAGAATGAAAGGCCCCATACAGGCGATGCTCTTTCCAGTAGCGATACAGAAAGCGGCTCCCTCCCATGCCCAATACCAGCAACATAGGGTCGAGGATCAGCACTGAACGAGGAATCACGCCATGTGGCTTGGTCATGAAAATGACCGCCACCACCGTCGCAGCGGCCGTCGCGACAGCGAATAGAATACGCTTGAGATCAGGCAGGCTGGCAAAGCGCCAGACACCGCGATACAGCCCAAAATTGATAAAAAACACGAACTGCAAAGGCACTATCCACAGCATGGCCTGCAGCATGGATTCCTGGAATGCGGAGGGAATCTGAAAGTTAAAACGCAATGCAAAAGCGAAATACCATGCAGCAACAGCCACCGTCAGATCATGCAAAACCGCAGCCGCCGTACGTGGATTCGCCATGCGCCGATATTGCGACCAATGGTCGCGCAATTTATTTTTAAAACCTGGCATACCGTACCGCACTAAAAAGGTATTGCAATTCTACTTAACCTTAAGCGATTAATAGAGATAATTTTAGGCGTTTTACATTATCAGGCGGTTTGATAGACCGCATCTTGGCAAGGTGAGGATTGTTTGCGCTTGCGACAAAGCAAGCAGACTGGCCATATCCTGCATCACAGCGGACGTTAGGCAAGGCCAGGCTGACAGCTTATAGTCGGTGATCCGTCATGCCACAGATGCTCAATCGCTACCAAACAAATCGCGCGTAAACACCTTGTCTGCCACATCCGCCAGTTCCTTGGCCATGCGGTTGGACACGATCACATCGGCCTTTTGCTTGAAGGCTTCCAGATCATTCACCACCTTGGAGCGGAAGAACTCGGGTTCAGTGAGCACAGGCTCATACACAATCACCTCAATGCCCTTGGCCTTGATTCGCTTCATGATGCCCTGGATGCTGGAGGCGCGGAAGTTATCTGAACCGCTCTTCATGATGAGGCGATAGATACCAACAACATTCGGTTTGCGCTTGATGATGCTGTCCGCCACAAAGTCTTTGCGGGTGGTGTTGGACTGCACAATAGCGTTGATCAGTGTTTGCGGCACATTGTTGAAGTTCGCCAGCAATTGCTTGGTGTCCTTGGGCAGGCAGTAGCCACCATAGCCAAACGAAGGATTGTTGTAGTGGCTGCCAATACGCGGATCCAGGCCCACGCCTTCGATAATCTGCTTGGTGTCCAGGCCATGGGTCAGGGCATAGCTGTCCAGCTCGTTGAAATAAGCCACGCGCATGGCGAGATAGGTGTTGGCAAACAGCTTGATGGCTTCGGCCTCCGAGCTATCGGTAAACAGCAGCGGGATATTCTCTTTCAGCGCGCCTTCTTGCAGCAGCCGGGCAAAGGTTTCGGCACGGGCGGACTTCTCGCCCACCACAATACGGGAAGGATAGAGATTGTCGTAAAGCGCTTTGCCTTCCCGCAGGAATTCCGGCGAGAAGATCAGGTTGTTGGTCTGGTATTTTTCACGGGCACCAACAGTAAAGCCGACCGGAATGGTGGACTTGATGATCATCACGGCGTTCGGGGCGTAGGTCTTGACGTCGCGAATCACGGCCTCTACCGAGCCGGTATTGAAGTAGTTGGTCTCGGGGTCGTAATCGGTCGGCGTGGCGATGATGACATAGTCAGCACCTTCATAAGCCGCCTGCTTGTCCATGGTGGCCTTGAAGTTCAGGGTCTTGGTGGCGAGATACTCTTCAATCTCGGCATCGGCAATCGGCGATTGCTTGCGGTTCAGCATCTCCACCTTCTCCTGCACGATGTCGAGCGCGACCACTTCGTTTTTCTGGGCCAGCAACACCGCCATGGAAAGTCCTACGTAGCCGGTACCGGCAATTGCTATCTTCATCTAGTGACTCCTGAGTCTGTGGAATTTATTTAAGGTCATCAATGACATATTCTGCCAAGCAAAAATCGTGACAGCCGAGGCTGAAAGCCGCATGACATGCGAGTGACTGGTCAGAGATTTTCGCCATTGTTTGTTTATTCTGATTGACGTGTTTAGTGTTTCTCATGAGATGCCTGGCGCATGCCTCATTGTAATCTGCTGTGCTGCCTCGTCACAATTTTAGTTGGCTCCCGGCCGGCACCTCGCCTTGGGTGAGCAGGTTACGCTCTCGCCTGGAATACCCCCCTCTGCAACTGTTCATGATTGCCGACAGTCTTACCCGTAAATCGAGATTATTTATGATGCCTCAAGTTATATAATTCCAAGTAACTCACCGCAATAGTCCATGGAGACCATACCCAATGCCAACTTTACTTGTTACAGGTGCCAATCGTGGCCTGGGCCTGGAATTTACCCGCCAATATGCCGAAGCCGGCTGGCAGGTGCACGCATGCTGCCGCAGCCCTGAAGACAGCCATGCACTCAAAGCCTTGCATACCGCGCACCTGGACCGCATCACCCTGCACAAGCTGGATGTCGCGGATTTCAATCAGATAGACAAGCTGGCCGAGACACTCGCCGACACGCCAATTGATGTACTCATCAACAACGCCGGGATCTATCCCGACCATGCAGGCAGCCGCCTGAGCAATGCCGATTATGAAGCCTGGCTGACGGCATTCCGCGTCAACAGCATGTCACCCCTGAAAATGGCGCAGGCATTTGCTTCACACGTGGCAAAAAGCAGCGAGAAAAAAATCATCAACATCACCAGCAAAATGGGCAGCATTGCCGACAATGGCAGTGGCGGCCACTATATTTACCGCTCTAGCAAAACGGCGCTGAATAGCGTAAGCAAGAGCCTGGCGATTGATCTGGGCAATCAGGGTATCAGTGTGCTCGTGCTGCATCCAGGGTGGGTGCAAACCGACATGGGAGGCCCCAACGGCCTGATCAATGCCGAGCAGAGTGTCAGCGGCATGCGCCAGGTCATCGCCAAACTGACCCCCAAGCAGAGCGGGCAATTCATTGCGTATGACGGACAAGCCATCCCCTGGTGAAGAAGATCAGCTACCTGCCCGGCCCTTGATCTTCAAGGGCCGCGGCAGCACCAGCAACCATAACGGGCGTTTCGAGCAATTGCAGCGCGAAGCCTTTGATGACGGCTGGGCACTGGAAGACGCCGACACGCCGCGTCTGATCACCGAGATCATCCACGACAGCAGCCGCAGTATCCTGCATTACAACGACTCGCCCGATATCCCGTTTGACCGTTCCATCAACCCCTACCGTGGCTGTGAGCATGGCTGCATCTATTGCTATGCGCGCCCCAGCCATACCTACCTCGGGTTTTCAGCCGGGCTGGATTTTGAGAGCCGCATATTGGTGAAGCCTGATGCCGCTGCCCTGTTACGCCAGGCGCTGGCGAAGCCAGGCTATGTGTGTCAGCCGATCGCCATGGGGACCAATACCGACCCCTACCAACCGCTGGAACGGCAGCAGCGCATCACACGCCAGATCATTGAAGTGTTGGCCGAACACCAGCATCCCCTCACCATCGTCACCAAATCCGCCATGGTGGAGCGAGACATTGATCTGCTGGCGCCGATGGCAGCACAGAATCTGGCGCGCGTCTTCATGTCAATTACCACCCTGGATCGCCATCTCAGCCGGGTCATGGAGCCGCGCGCCGCCGCGCCAGAACGTCGGCTGCAAACACTGGAAAGACTGTCCGAAGCCGGTATTCCCTGCGGCGTCATGACAGCGCCCATGATTCCCGCGCTGAATGATGCGGAGATGGAACATATTCTGGAACATGCCCATGCAGCAGGTGCGCGCTATGCCGGTTATGTATTGCTGCGGCTGCCATTGGAAGTGGCGCCGCTTTTTGAAGAATGGTTGCAACACCACTTTCCGCTGAAGGCGGCGCATGTCATGAGCATCATCCGGCAATCTCGTGGGGGCAAAGCCTACGATGCCCAGTTTCATCAGCGCATGCGCGGACAAGGCATATTTGCCGATCTGCTAGCGCAGCGCTTCCGCCTGGCCGCGAGCAAACTGGGATTCATGCAGGAGCGCAGCCCTTTGAATACCAGCATTTTCCGGCCGCCCGCCGCGACGACTGCTCGCACAGCCAAAAAGCTGACACCGCAACGCGATCTGTTTGAGTAAGGGAGTAAGAGAAGAACTTGGTGAGCTAGCGCAAAAGACGCTCACCAGGTAGATCGCAGGCTTACCAGCTTCCGCCAGTAAATCGCTTGATATCGCGCAACTGGCGTTTGGTGGGCCGCCCGGCACCGCGCTCGCGCTTGCCGTGGTCGGCTTCGCGCGTGACCGCCGCATCTTCACGCTTACGCGCACTTTCCGGGGTTTCCTGATACAGCAAGGCGGCCTCGGGGGCGCCACGGCGTTGATTGGACAAGGCCATGACCTCCACTTCCATTTCCAGCTCTTTGCGGCGGATGTAAATGCGCTGCCCTACCCGCACCTCTTTGGCTGGCTTGGCGCGATCCCCATCCACATGCACCTTGCCGCCATCAATGGCATCAGTCGCCAGGCTGCGTGTCTTGAAAAAGCGCGCTGCCCACAGCCACTTGTCGAGACGGCACTTGTTGTCTTCCTGCATGCTCATCTGGCGGGCGTGTTATTGAAATAATATTGACGGAAGGCCTCCAGACTCTGCTGAACGCGCCCCATGATGCTGCCCGCTGGATATTCACCCTCGTGAAGCTCGGCGCCCGCCTCCATGCCCGTCAGCAAGGCCATGCCTTCCAGCACATGCTCAATGGCGTACAAATGAAAATTTCCCTGCTCCACCGCGGCAATCACCTCTTCATCCAGGATCAGATGACGCATGTTGGCCTTGGGAATAATCACCCCCTGGCTACCATCAAGACCTACCCGCTGACATACCCGGAAGTAGCCTTCAATCTTCTCGTTGACGCCACCAATCGCCGTGACTTCACCATGCTGGTTCAGCGCCCCGGTAACCGCAATGCCTTGCGAAATCGGCAAGCCGGACAGGGCCGACAGCAACACGAATAACTCGGCGCAAGATGCCGAATCCCCTTCCACCCCATGGTATTCCTGCTCAAACACCATGGATGCTGCCAGCGAGAGAGGCGTCAGCATCGGAAAACTGGCAGACAGCCAGCTTTGCAGAATGAATACGCCCTTGTCATGGTTAGGGCCGCTCATCTTGACCTCGCGGTCAATGTTGATCAGGCCTTGCGCGCCAGCAAAGCAGCGTGCCGAGATACGAATCGGCGAGCCGAAGCTGGCATCGCCCAGATCAATATGGCTAAGGCCGTTGATCTGCCCTACCGCACCACCGTGCAAGCGCAACATGAGTTCGCCTTCGGCAATCGAATCGCGTAGCTGCTGCTCTGGTATCTGGTGCCGAGCCAGGCGGGCTTGTTGCGCGGCGCGTACATGCTCAGGCTGGACAATGCCATGGGCGCTAGCGGCGGATGGCGCCTTGCGCATGAAAGACGCGCTTTCCTGCATCAAGGTACTAAGAGCGGCATATTGGGTACTGATGCGCGCCTGATCCTCCACACGGCGGTGCATGGCGCGTATCAGCGCCGCCACAGCGTTTGCACTGAATGGCGGCAAACGCAGCTCGCGTGCCTGATAGGCAATGAATCGGGCCATGGCAGCGTAAGCGTCCGGCGTTGCCGCAAAGCTATCGACAAAATCCACCTTGACCGGGAAATAACGTGCCAGGCCAGGCATTTCGTCATGCAATTCGTAATACTCTTCCGGCGTGGCAATCAGGACCAGTTTGACATCAGCCGCCAGTGGTTGCGGACAGAAATGCCCCGAGCCGCCTTGCCCACTGCTGCCATTGGATTCCTCGATCAGCACCTGACCATTCCGTAAAAAGCGGAACAGCTTTTCCACGATCTGGCTGCCACTCTGCTGGTCAGAAGCCAGGTCACGCAGGTGCAGCATCAGCATGCCACCATGGGCACGTAACAGGTTGCCAGCGCGCAGACGCAGGAAGTCAGGCGTAGTCGTGCTATCCATGCCCGCATCAAAGCCGCCAAACAGGGAGTGGAAAGTCGGGTCGCTGTCATAAATCACCGGTGCCATTTGCAGCTGGCGGTTATCCACCAGCAGGTTGACGCGGTAGCGATGCAAAAAGCTTTCCAGCAGGCCTTCGTTTTCCGTGCTTTGTGCAGGCACGAACACATCAAGATTTTCCAGGGTGTCGTGCTTGAGGCTTTGCAGGTATTGTTCAATCAGCGCTGTGTCGTGCTCCACATCTGCCAGCACCTCGCGCAGCGCCGCCTGCTGCTGGTCTATCCAGGCAGCGGCATCCTGACGGGCTTTATCCTGCTGCGTTTTATCTTGCTCCGCTCTATCCTGCAGCGATTTATCGCCTGTATTGGCCGCGGCATCCAGCTCGCCCAGGAGAAGCGGCAGCCCTTTGCCCAATTGGCGCAGATACTGCTCCATGGCCTGGCGCAGACGCGCTCCCACGCCTGCTGGCAGATAAAGGCTGATGGGCTTGTCGGCCTGACCAATATTCATCAGCAATACCAGATCAGGCGCTACCGGCCAGCGCGCCGCTGCAGCCTGCATGGCGGACTGCATTAATACCGTGCGCCCGCTTCCAGGCTCGCCCAATACCAGCAAGTTGAATCCCTGCGCGCGCATGCCCAGGCCAAACTCGGCAGCCTGCTGGGCATCGGCTTGGCCCAGCCAGGTGGCATCGGGCTGACCATCCAGGTGGGAGGTATCTTCGAAGCCCAGGGATTGCGGAATCACCGCGGCGGTAAGAGAGGAGGAATTAAGCCTGTGTAGCATGAGCGAAAAGTGCTTTACGGGTGAGTGAATAAAATGGGGAAACAGGACAACTCAAGCATCCTGCCACCGTGCGCGGGCGGCATCATCGCTGCTGCGGGCATCTACCCAGCGCTCCCCTTCAGGTGTTTGTTCCTTCTTCCAGAAGGGAGCTTCGGTTTTCAGGTAATCCATAATGAATTCGCAAGCGTGGAATGCTTCACCTCTATGGGCGCCAGCCACGGCCACCAGCACAATCTGGTCCAGGGGCTTCAGCTCGCCAATACGATGTATCACGACAGCATCCATGATATCCCAGCGTGCTTTGGCTTGTTGCACGATGGCTTCCAGAGACTTTTCCGTCATGCCGGGATAGTGCTCCAGCGTCATGCCGGCAATGGCGTCGCCCTGATTCAAGTCCCGCACCTGACCGACAAAGGCGGCCACTGCGCCAATGTCCGGACGTTGCTGACGGAGGCGGTTTATCTCGGCACCGACATCAAAGTCGTCGGCCTGCACGCGTATCGTCATGCGCGATTACCCGCCTGTCACCGGGGGAAAGAACGCGACTTCGTCCCCGTCGTGGATCTCGGTCTTCACCGGAGCCAGTGTCTGGTTTACCGCCGCGCGCAGTGATTTGCCACTGCCAAACTCTTCCGCCCATACACCACCACGCGCCGCGAGCTGCTGCATCAGAGCCTCGATCGTGAGGCCAGCCTGTGGTGTCAGCTCCTCGCCCACCGAGCCCAGGGCTTCGCGCAAACGTGCGAAATACAGAAGGCGTATCATTGCAGCACATCTTCGTCGGTGAAGGCGCCGCGCTTGCCACTCAGGGCTTCGGCCATCAGCGTGATGACGCGGGCCTTGTGCTGCTCGTCGGCCATCAGGCTGGAGCTGAAGGTAATGCCAAACCGGGCAGCGTATTGCTGCACCAGCATAATCATGGTGGATTCGTCGCTCATGGTGTTCCTTTCATCCTGCAAATCGTCTTACTGGTTGTCGTCTGCGAGTATATCGTCCGGCAAATCAGGCAAGGCCAGAGCCGCCTCGGCATCGCCTTGCAGCTCTACCCGCTCAATCTGGGCAAAGCGCCGTGAAATCTTCTGGCTGGTGGTATGCACATCCAGGGCATCTTCATGGGCCTGGCGAATATGGTCAGCCAGTTTTTTCATGCGTACGTCAAAGCGACCGAATTCCTTGCCCAGTTTGCCCAGCTCATCCTTGATAATGTGCACCTGCTTGCGGGTTTCCACATCTTTCAATACTGCGCGGGCAGTATTCAGCACGGCCATCAATGTCGTCGGCGAGACCACCCACACCCGTTTGGCCATGGCGTAATCCACCACATCGGGGTGATAAGCGTGAATCTCGGCAAACACCGCTTCAGCCGGGATAAACATCACCGCACCATCGGAGGTGACATTGGGAATGATGTACTTGCTGGCAATATCATCCACGTGTTTTTTGACATCAGCCTTGAACTGGCGTTGCGCCAGCGCGCGCTCTACCTCGGAGATGCCGCTTTCCAGCATGCGATGGTAGTTTTCCAGCGGGAATTTGGAATCGACCGCTACCGTGCCGGTAGGCTCGGGTAAAAAGAGTGCGCAGTCGACACGGGTACCATTGGGCAGCACATGCTGCATGGCAAAGCCGCTATTAGGCAGCACATTGCGCACCAGGGCTTCCAGCTGCACCTCACCAAAGGCACCGCGCGAGCGCTTGTCACCCAGCAGCTCTTGCAGGCTGACCACATTGGTGGTCAGTCCATCGATCTTTTTCTGGGCTTCGTCGATGGTCGCCAGACGCTCCATCACGCGCACAAAGGTATCGTTGGTTTTCTTGAAGCCTTCATCCAGGCGCTCTGATACCTTGCCGCCGATTTCTTCCAGGCGGGCATCCACGGCTTTGGTCAGCGTTTCAATGCTGGCAGTCAGCTGCGAAGTAGCCTTCAGCATGGTGTCCTGGATCAGCGTTTGCTCGGCCTTGCCCTGCTCGGCGAGCGTGGTGTGCAGTTTTTCCAGCACGGTTTCACGGGTCTGGGCAAGGCTGTTGGTTTGCGCGGCCTGCAAGGCCTGCATGGCGTCGCGTGTTTCCTTGAGTTCCTGCGCGACGGCTTGCCGCAGACGCTCGCTGCTATCTACTGAAGACAGACTCAAGCGATCACCGAGTTTATTGAGGCCATCATGCAGGTCGCGCAGCATGGCGCGGTGCTTTTCCTCAAACTGCGGCATCAGCTGTGCCAGCAGCTCGCTGGCAGCATCCGGGGTTCTGGATTGACGTAACAACAACACGATCAATGCCAGCAGGCAGGCAATCACAAGCACTAAAATCACAATTTGCATCATGCGTGAAATTATACCTGAAGCGCTGGCGATATCCCCGTTCGCAGCCGGGATCAGCCTTTAAAACCCGCGACATTTATGCCACACTCAGGCTCTTGAAAAATGCGGGAGCCCTCCGGTGATACGACTGAAACTGCGCATAGGGCAATGGCTGGCCAACGTGACCCTTCGCTTGCACAACAACTTCTACATTTATCTTGCGGCGTTGCTGACGGTGTTTGTGCTGCTGGATGCAGGGCTGTTTCATGTTGGCGAAAACATGCGGCAGAAAGCGTTTGATTTCATGGTGCGCAGCCGTGTGCTGGCGCCCGCGCCGGACAAAGACATCGTGATCGTGGATGTCAATGAGGCCAGCCTGGCTGCCATGGCCAAGGAATACGGCCGCTGGCCCTGGCCACGCCAGGTGTTTGGTGAGTTCCTTGAAAACATTGAAGCCCAGCACCCCAAGGCCGTGATCTTCGACATCCTGTTCAGCGATGCCGATGTTTACAACCCCGATAGCGATGCCTATTTCAACGACGTCATCAGCGGTACCGATAACTCGTTTTTCCCCTTCCTGCGCCTGCCAGAATCAAGTGACAAGCTGAGCCAGGTCAAACCCAACATGATTGCTGGCATCAGCGAAAGCCAGCCCAGCCAGGGCGACATGCAGGCCACGATCGCAGTGGTGCTGCCACATTTTGATGCGGCCCTGAATTCGGGGCGGCTGGGCACCCACAACATCTACCCTGACAAGGATGGCATTGTTCGCGAATACCAGCTGTATCAGGATGCTTACGGCTGGCGCCTGCCTTCGCTGCCCATGACGGTGGCAGGCAAGCTTGGTTATACGCTGCCACCAGACCAGAACATTCTGCTCAACTGGCGCGGCAAGCCATTCAGCTATCAGTATGTATCGTTCAGCGATGTCATGCAGGACATGGGCAGCAAAGACAAAAAGCGCCCACAGAACGAGTTCACCGACAAAATCGTCATCATCGGTTCCACCGCGCCCAGCCTGTTTGATCTTAAAGCCACCGCCATGGCCAAGGCGCATCCCGGGGTGGAAATCCTGGCGACAGCTATCGATAACGTCAAACATCAGGATTATCTGAAAGTATGGCGCGGGGCGATACCCTATATCCTGATCAGCCTGTTGCTGATCTGGCTCACCACCCTGGCGTTTTACCTGAATGCCGACCGTGACCGTTTCAACAAAGTGTTCAGTTTCAGTCAGATCGGGCTATTGGTGCTGTCATACATCGGCATCAACCTCAGCAACTTCTATCTCGACTTTACTGGCCCCATTACCTGGGCGCTGTTTTACTTCAGTATCGCCAAGATATATGCCCTGGCAACGGACCGCGCCTTGCAGCGCTGGCTGGCCTATGGCGTCAAGGAAGGCGCCAGCGACACCCACGTCATGATCATGCCCATCCTGATCGAAAGCGATGAGCCTCTGGGCGACAGCATCATGAAGAAACTGAAGCGCCAGATTGAGCTGACCAGCCGCACACCCAGCAGCGTCGATATACTTAAAGGCGTGCAATCCGGCATCTGGGGCCTGTTTGGCGAATTGACCATGGTGAGCTGGACCTTTGCCGAAGGCCGGCAGGAATACGCCAGCGAAGCACACATGGATGCCGAACGGATCGCCAAGGCCTTGCCCAGCATGATTGCCAGCCTGGACTTGCCCGGCAAGCCGCAGGCTGTGCATACCGTTTACGAAAACAGGCTGGATGGCAGAGCGCCACTCGGCAGACAATGGCGCAGCGCATTTGCGGCAGCACTATTGCAACTCGAAGCTATCAAACCTGACGCAACGCCTGTTCAAGCAGATACCCCCACCCCATCTCCGGAGCTTTAGACATGCGATATTCCCTGACTGCCATACTGGCAGCCGCCTTGCTGGCCAGTACGCTGGCACATGCCGAAAGTGGCACAGCGCTCAAAAACGACAGCTTGCGCAAAGAACCCTATAACGATGCAAAAACCAGCGGCAAGCTGGTACGTGGCGACAAGGTCGACATCCTCAGCAAACAAGGCGCCTGGCTGCAAGTTAAAACCAGCAAGGCTTCTGGCTGGGTAAGGCTGCTGTCGGTCAAGCGTGCCGCCAGCACCGGCAATCAGGCAGCTGGCGTTCTGAGTGTCGCCAGTGGCCGTGCAGGTACTGGCCAGGTTGTCGCCACTACCGGCGTGCGCGGACTGACAGAAGATGAACTGAAACAGGCCCAATTCAGCGAGCCTGAAATCAAGCTGCTGGAAAGCTACAGCGTATCGGCAGCCGATGGCGCGCAGTATGCCAAAGCAGGTGGCCTCAGGTCCATCAAACTGGGTTACTTGCCCAAACCCGTGGCAACGCAGGGAGAAAATCCATGAAAAAAACCGCATGGGCATGCCTCTTCGCTTCGCTGTTCAGCCTCCCGCCACAAGCCATGGCATTTGATCTGGGGGGCGCACTGAAAGATGCGGTTGAAAAAAATGCGGGCGACCTGATCAACAACAAGAACTCGAACGACGCCGATACCACGCCAGCCAACCCGGAAGCCAACAGCCTTGCCAGCATCAACTGGAAAAGCCCGTCCAGGGACGAAGAAATCAAACTTGGGCGTGAAATTGCAGGCAATCTGCTGGGCGCCGCGCCGCTGGTGAAAAATCCGGCATTGCAGCAATACGTCAACCGGGTGGGTCGCTGGGTAGCCAGCCAGAGTGAGCGTAGCGATCTACCATGGCATTTTGGCGTGATTGATAGCGATGACATCAATGCCTTTGCCGCCCCCGGCGGCTATGTATTGATTACCAAAGGCTTGTATAAACGCCTGCAAAACGAGGCCCAGCTGGCCGGTGTGCTAGGGCATGAAATAGCCCACATCGTGCAAAAGCATCAGCTCAAGGTACTGCAAAAACAGCAATTGCTGAGCGTGGGGGCTGGCCTGCTTAGCGGCAAGGTCGCCAAAGGCAACCAGACCATCGAGAAAGTCATCGGCAGTGGCGCCGAAATCAGCGCACGCAGCCTGGACAAGGATGCCGAATACGAAGCCGACCGCATGGGTCTGATACTGGCAGCTCGCGCTGGATATGATCCTTATGGCTTGCCAGAGGTATTGAGTGGTCTGGAAGATATCAGCAGTAACGATGGCAGCATTGCCCTGCTATTCAAGACACACCCTGCACCTGAAGAGCGCCTGGCGGCACTGGGTGCTGCCACGGCAAAATCCGGCAACCTGCCCACTGGTAAAACACTGGAAAAACGCTTGCTACCGCTCCCATAAATTCAGCGGCATCCGGGCAATAAAAAAGGCACTGCAGATGCAGTGCCTTTTTTCATTCCTTGTCAGGAACCGTGCAACTCTCGGAACTTAGTCCTTGGATGCGCGCTTGCGCTCGTGCTCTTGCAGGTAGCGCTTGCGGATACGGATGGATTTCGGTGTCAATTCCACCAGTTCATCATCATCGATAAACTCCACGGCGGACTCCAGTGTCAACTGCACGGCAGGCACCAGACGTACGGCTTCATCGGTACCGGAAGCACGCACGTTGGTCAGTTGCTTGCCCTTGATCGGGTTAACAACCAGATCATTGTCGCGACTATGGATACCGATCACCATGCCTTCGTACAGGCGGTCACCAGGTACGGAGAACATACGGCCGCGGTCTTGCAGCTTCCACAAGGCATAGGCAACGGCTTCGCCCTGCTCGGAGGAAATCAGCACACCATTGCGACGACCTGGCATGTCGGCTTTTACCGGTGCATATTCATCAAAAATGTGTGCCATCAGACCAGTACCACGGGTCAGGGTCAGGAATTCGCTCTGGAAGCCGATCAGGCCACGTGCAGGAATCTTGTATTCCAGGCGGGTACGGCCATTGCCATCCGATTCCATGTTTTGCAGTTCGCCACGGCGGCGGCCCAGCTCTTCCATCACGGCGCCCTGGGTGTCATCTTCCAGGTCCACGGTCAGGATTTCATAAGGCTCACACTTCTGGCCGTCAATTTCACGGTACACCACACGTGGCTTACCCACGGCGATTTCAAAACCTTCACGGCGCATGTTTTCCAGCAGAATGGTCAGGTGCAACTCACCACGACCGGACACGCGGAATACGTCAGCATCGGCGGTATCTTCAACACGCAAGGCCACGTTAACCAGCAGTTCCTTGGTCAGGCGGTCACGAATCTGGCGGCTGGTGATGAACTTGCCTTCAGTACCGGCCAATGGGGAGGAGTTCACCATGAAGTCCATGGTCAGGGTAGGCTCGTCCACACCCAGGATTGGCAGGCCAACCGGCTTTTCACGGTCAGCAATGGTCACGCCGATACCGATTTCTTCGATACCGGAAATAATCACGATGTCGCCAGCTTCGGCTTCTTCGACTGGCACACGCTCAAGGCCGCGGAAACCCAGCACCTGATTGATACGGCCCTGGCCGGTTTGCGTATCGCCATTCATGACGACAACCACTTGGCCTGGCTTGATACGGCCATTCAGAATACGGCCAACGCCCAGACGACCGGTGTAGCTGGAGTAATCCAGCGCGGAAATCTGCAATTGCAGAGGCGCATTGCTATCGCCTTGTGGCGGTTGCACGTGGCTCAGGATGGTTTCGAACAGTGGACGCATATTGTCCGACTCGTTCTTGAGGTCCAGCGTCGCAAAGCCATTCAGTGCGGAAGCATAAACCACAGGGAAATCCAGCTGTTCATCCGTCGCGCCCAGATTGGCGAACAGATCAAAGGTCTGGTTGATCACCCAGTCAGTACGTGCGCCTGGGCGGTCCACCTTATTGATGACCACGATAGGACGCAGACCAAGTGCCAGTGCCTTCTTGGTTACGAAGCGGGTTTGCGGCATGGGGCCTTCCACCGCGTCAACCAGCAGCACCACACCATCCACCATGCCGAGAACGCGCTCAACTTCGCCGCCGAAGTCGGCGTGCCCTGGCGTATCCACGATATTGATGTGGGTGCCTTCATAGTTAACAGCAGTGTTCTTGGCAAGAATGGTAATGCCGCGCTCTTTTTCCAGATCGTTGGAATCCATCACGCGTTCAGATACCTGCTGATGCGATGCAAAGGTGCCTGCCTGCTGCAGGAGCTTGTCCACCATAGTGGTTTTGCCATGGTCAACGTGAGCGATGATGGCGATATTACGAAGATTGCGCGACATGTGTTTTGAGCCAGTCCATTAGAAAGGGCGCGATTTTAACACAAAAGCTTTGACAAACTGATGACTATCTATATACTTCGGCCTTCGATGAATTTGTAGCGTAGCCCTCAAAGGCCTGTTCTGCAAATATTTCGGTAATTCATCGCCCTAGCCCTCTCGAAGCCCATTGCTGTATTTGTGGCTCTCCAGTTTTTTACCGGTTAGTGGCTATGCCCGTGCGCCGGTAGAAATACACCTCCAAAATTTAGTGTATTGCGCCTAACGTTGCTGACAACTTATGTTGTGTAGCTGATTGCGTCCTGCTTGCGCCCTTTGTTTTAGTAATTCACCTTAAGGGAAAATTGTGTCCGTAACTTTTGAAACTCTGAATCTGCATCCTTCCATCCTGCGTGCGCTGGAGGAAGCTGGCTATTCCACCCCTACTCCTATTCAGGCTCAGGCAATTCCTGAAGTCCTGGCTGGTCACGATCTGATGGCTTCTGCCCAGACCGGCACCGGCAAAACCGCAGCGTTCACGCTGCCAGCCCTGAATCTCCTGGCTGACATCCATCCGTCCAAGAGCCGTGGCCCACGTATTCTGGTATTGACCCCAACCCGCGAACTGGCAGCCCAGGTAAATGATGCTGCCCGCAAATACGGCAAGTTCATGCGTGCCCGTACCGTCAGCATCGTCGGTGGCATGCCTTACCCGCTGCAAAACAAGCTGCTGTCGCAGCCACTGGATATTCTGGTAGCGACTCCAGGCCGTCTGCTGGACCACATGGAACGCGGCCGTATTGATATGTCCCGTTTGCAAATGCTGATCCTGGATGAAGCGGATCGCATGCTGGACATGGGTTTCATGCCCGATATCGAACGCATCAACGAAGCCCTGCCACGTGAGCGTCAGACCCTGATGTTCTCGGCCACCTTTGAAGGCCCTATCGCCAACATCGCCAAAACGCTGCTGAAGGATCCTAAAGTCATCCAGATCGCCGCACAAAAAGAAAAGCACGCCAATATCGAACAGCGCCTGCACTTTGTAGACGACATGAACCACAAGAACAAGCTGCTGGAACATCTCCTGATCGCTCCTGATGTTAACCAGGCTATCGTCTTCACCTCCACCAAGCGTCACGCTGACCTGCTGGCTGAAGATCTGTATGCTGCCGGCCACAAGTCTGCCGCGCTGCATGGCGACATGACCCAGGGTGCCCGCAACCGCACGCTGACCAAGCTGCGTCACGGCGATGTACGTGTACTGGTAGCTACCGATGTGGCAGCCCGTGGTATTGACGTACAAGGCATTACCCACGTAATCAATTACGATCTGCCGAAGTTTGCCGAAGACTACGTTCACCGTATCGGCCGTACTGGCCGCGCTGGCAACACCGGTGTCGCTGTTTCTTTCGCTTCCCATGCAGACCGTCATCAATTACGCAAAATTGAGCAATATACTGGTCAGCGCATTGAGATCACGGTGATCGAAGGTTTTGAACCCAAGCGTCCAGCCCCACGCACCGATGACCGCGGCAGCAATGGTCGTCCACGTAGCGGCAATCCTGGCAGCAAGAGTGGCTTCAAGCCACGCGGCCAGGGCGGCTATGCTGGCAATAACCCACGCTCGGCTTCCGGCGCAGGCAATTCCGAAGGCAATCGTGGCTTCGGTGGCCGTAGCGAAGGTAATCGCAACGAAGGCAACCGTGGCAATGACAAGTTTGGTGGCCAGAAGCGTGCTGATGCGCCTCGCCGTCCACGCAATTTTGCGTAAAATGCCCTGTTAACCAACAATAAAGCCCATAGACTACATTGAGTACAGAAAACATTCGTTTCGCAGACCTGGGGTTGGCGCCTGAAATTCTCAAGGCGCTGGAAGAGTTTGGCTACACCGTGCCCACGCCGATTCAGGCGCAGGCCATTCCCGTCGTGCTCCAAGGGCACGACCTGATGGCCGGTGCCCAGACCGGTACCGGTAAAACCGCCGCCTTTTCACTCCCCTTGCTGCAAAAGCTATTGCCGCAGGCGAGCAGCAGTGCATCGCCAGCTCGCCATCCGGTGCGGGCGTTGATTCTGACGCCGACACGGGAGCTCGCCATTCAGGTAGAGGAAAGCGTCAAGGTGTATGCCAAGCATACGGCCCTGCGTTCGCTGGTGGTATTCGGCGGCGTGGACATCAAGACGCAAACCCCCAGCCTGATGAAGGGTGTGGAAATTCTGGTAGCGACCCCCGGTCGCCTGCTGGATCACGTAGAACAGCGCACCGTGCAGCTCGGACAAGTGCAAATGCTGATTCTGGATGAAGCAGACCGCATGCTGGACATGGGCTTTATGCCTGACCTCAAGCGCATTCTGGCGTTGCTGCCTAAAAAGCGGCAAAACCTGATGTTCTCGGCCACCTTCTCCAATGACATCAAAAAACTGTCCGAAGAGTTTCTGACCAACCCCAAGCTGATCGAAGTCGCTCGCAGCAATGCAGCGTCTGACAAAGTGACGCAGAAGGTGTATCAGCTCGACAAAGACAGCAAAGACAGCTTTCTGGCCAAGCTGCTGCTGGAAAGCAACAGCGAGCAAACCATCGTATTTACCAAAACCAAGCTGACGGCAAGTCGTCTGGCGCGGCAACTGGTACGCGAAGGCATTGCAGCAGATGCGATCCATGGCGACAAGAGTCAGCAGGAACGCATGCAGGCGCTGGAAGCTTTCAAGCAGGGCAAGGTAACCACCCTGGTAGCAACCGATGTTGCTGCACGCGGACTGGACATTGACCAGCTGCCCATGGTGATCAACTTTGAACTGCCTAGCGCGCCAGAAGACTATGTGCATCGCATTGGTCGTACAGGCCGGGCTGGCGCTTCAGGCACGGCAATTTCGCTGGTATGCCCAGAGGAAGAAAAATACCTGAAGGAAATCGAAAAGCTGATCAAGCGCGAGATCCCGCGGGAAACGGCCGTAGTAGCAGAACGGCCTCGCGAGCGCGCAAGAGAAGCCCGCGAGCCACGCGCCGACTCGGCAGATCGCAAACCCGCTGCTCCACGCTCCCCTGCCCCACGCAAAAATCAGGACCCCTGGTTTGACAAGCCCTATGAACCCTCCGGCAATGCCGAGGTGAAACAATCCATGGGCCTGGCACGCAACAAGCAGAAAAAAGAAGTGGCAGCGCTATTAGGTGGCTTGCTAAAGCGCGACTAGCCTTTATAATCAGAACATCTACTCATAGGCCGCATAATGCGGCCTTTTTGTTGTAGAAAAACAAGGGTTAATACCTTCTAAAAAACTAAAAATCAGAGTCAGGGAATTTTACGAATGAAAAAAATCACTATCGCCATCATGACGGCGGTAGCGTCGCTTTCGGGCTGCGCGACCATCACTCAAGGCACACAACAAGCTATTTCCTTCAAGCTAGAGCCCAAAGAAGCCATTTGCGAAATCATGCGTGTAGGGGACGGAAAACTAGGGCGCGTTAGCGGTACGTCAAATACCATCTTTGTCGGCAAGGATAAGGATGACATCGTGGTGACCTGCAATGCCGAGGGCTATGAGCAATCCACCACCAAGGTCGTTTCGGGTGCCACAGGCGCAGGCGTTACCGGCGTTTTGATTGATTTTGGCATTACCGACATGATTACGGGTGCCATGTATCGCTACCCTGAGGAAGTCACCATCGTCATGCAGAAGGTGAAAGCGGAACCTGTCGCAGCGGTTACGCCTTAACTCTCGCATCCGTCACGGTAGCCGATGGCTGTCGTGACGGATATTCAAGCTTGCAGCTCAACCAGGTTTATTCCGCATAAAATCGGCCACACCCCACAGGGCCTCAGCCAGTTTGCGCATGACCTCTTCTTCCACGCCTATATCATGCATGGCTCTCACCATGCAGTACATCCATTGATCGCGCTGCTCTTCGCCAATCGCAAATGGCAGATGGCGACGACGCAAAAAGGGATGACCATAACGCTCAATATAAAGCTGCGGACCACCCGTCCAGCCAGTCAGGAACATGAACAGCTTTTCACGCGCTTCGGTGAGGTCAGCCGCATGAATGGCGCGGAGATTGGCGGCTTTGGGGTCGCTGTCCATGACATCGTAAAAACGCTCGACCAGCGCGCGAATCTGATCCACACCACCCAGTAACTCGAAAAACGTAGCCTTGCTGCTGCCGGGTTCGCCTATCTTGTCCAGCATCATGCTTCTCTGGGTTTGACCAACGAGGCCGCCAAGTGCGCGCGGGCGCGGGCTTCATCAACACCAGGCGCCGTTGCCAGCGCAACCCCCATGCGACGACGTACAAAGGATTCGGGCTTGCCGAACAGGCGAATATCGCTCTCCGGCACGCGCAATGCGGCGTCCAGCCCTTCAAAGACCAGGGCATCGGTATCCACACCGCCATAGATAACGGCACTGGCACCGGGCGCCAGCATGCGGGTATCCACCGGCAAGCCAAGAATGGCGCGGGCGTGCAGTTCGAATTCGTTAAAGCGCTGGCTGGCCATGGTCACCATGCCGGTATCATGCGGACGCGGACTGACTTCGGAGAACCAGACCTGGTCGCCTTTGATGAACAATTCCACGCCAAATAAACCCAGCCCGCCCAGACTATCGGTGACCGCCTTGGCGATACGTTGTGCTTCAGCCAGCGCCTGGGAGGTCATGACCTGCGGCTGCCAGCTTTCCACGTAATCGCCACTTTCCTGGCGGTGGCCAATCGGCTCGCAAAAATAGGTCTGGATAGCGCCAGTGGAATCTTTTGCGCGCAGGGTCAGCAGGGTAATTTCAAAATCAAACGCAATCTGGCCCTCCACAATCACGACACCCTGATTGACCCGTCCTGCACTGGCGGCGTAATCCCACGCTTTTGCTACCTGATCCTGAGAGGTAATGCGCGATTGCCCCTTGCCGGAAGACGACATGGTCGGCTTCACAAAACAGGGATAACCGATGCCGTTATCAATCGCGGCCTGCAGTTCCTGCTCGCTACGGGCAAATGCATAAGGGGAAGTAGGCAGACTTAAGGTTTCGGCGGCCAGGCGGCGTATGCCCTCACGATTCATGGTGAGTTGCACCGCTTTTACCGTGGGCACCACCGTCGACAGGCCCTGCTCTTCAATACGGGCGAGCACCTCGGTATTCAAGGCTTCAATTTCGGGAACGATCAGATGCGGCTTTTCCAGGGCGACCAGCGCCTGCAGGGCGTCAGCATCGGTCATGTCGATCACATGGCTGCGGTGCGCCACTTGATGCCCCGGTGCATTGGCATAACGGTCCACGGCAATCACTTCAACACCCAGGCGCTGTAGCGCGATGATGACTTCCTTGCCTAGCTCACCGCTACCAAGCAGCATGACGCGGGTGGCACTGGGCGTGAGGGGGGTACCAATATTCATGATCGCTCCGGGGGAATGAAGCGTGCATTTTATCATGCGGGCAGGTGCTTGACCTATGCCGCGTGCGGCGTGTCTGGATTAGCTGATGGGAGATAAATCAGGCACGAATGCCGTGTTTTTCCATGCGATAGCGCATTGCCATGCGGGTAATCCCCAACTGACGCGCCGCTTCGGAAATATTGAAATGGGTTTGTTCCAGGGTTTTTTCGATCATAAGCTTTTCAGCAGCATCCAGCGTCATGCGGGTAGCTGCCGCCACATCTTCTGTCGCTGTCGTAGTCAGCTTGACGTTTGCCACCAGTTCCACGGGCAGCGCCACATCCTGTAGCCTGATTTGAGCGGTCTTGCTAAGCAACACCGCCCGGCTGATCTGATGCCGCAGCTCGCGCACATTGCCAGGCCAGCGATAGCGCATCAGCATCTCGGTCACTTCCGGGGAAAATACGCGCTTTTCCAGGCCATACCGGCGCTCGGTCTGCGTCGCAAAATGTTGGGCAAGCAGAAGAACATCACCACCGCGGTCGCGCAGCGGCGGCATATTGAGGGATAACACATTCAGGCGATAAAACAGGTCGGAACGAAAGCGACCGTCAATCACCATTTGCTGCAAGTCGCGATTGGTTGCAGCAATAAAGCGCGCCATCACCGGGCGCTCCTTGGTGGAGCCTATGCGGCGCACCACCCGCCGCTCCAGCACATTCAAGAGCTTGGCTTGCAGGGTCAATGGCAGCTCGCCGATTTCATCCAGAAACAGCGTGCCATCTTCGGCCGCTTCAATCAGGCCGCAACGCGCATTCTGCGCACTGGTGAATGCGCCCTTCTCATGACCAAACAACTCGTTTTCGATCAGCTCGCTCGGCAGGGATGCACAATCCACATGCACAAACGGACGATCACTATTTTTGCAGGACTGGTGTAGCAGGCGTGCCACCACGTCCTTTCCGGTTCCGGTCTCGCCGGAAATCAGGATGGTAGGCGGAGCAGCCTCAACTGACACCAATTGGGCAATGCGCTCCACCTGTGTTCGGATAGCTTGTATGGGGGCACTTTCCCCCAGCATTTCAATATTTTCAGTTTCGTGGGAATTGCGCTGGCGCGAGTAGTCCAGCTGGCGTTTGAGGTTGGTCGCGTTTTCCGCTTTCTCTATCGCCAAGAGTAATTCTTCAAGGTCCACCGGTTTTTTAATGTAATCGGTCGCCCCTTGCTTCATGGCATTGACGGCATCCATCACATCGCCATGGGCGGTGAGCACAATCACGGCTACACCTTTTGCCACCAGATCAGAGAGCAGCTCCAATCCGTTTCCATCTGGCAATCGCATATCCAGCAATGCCAGATCGGGTGCAAACTGCCGTGCCAATGCACGGCCGTCTGCAATCGATTCTGCATGCTCGCACTCGTAGCCCGCCTTTTGCAGGCGTTTGGCTACGGCACGAGCAAATACTGCTTCATCTTCAACAAGCAAGATACGCATCCTGGGTTTCACATTTGCATGATGTGCAGCCGATTCTTCCATGATGGTTGCTTGCATGTGCTTTAGCGCTTAGTTAGCATCCGCAACGCTAGGCTTGGCACCGCCAAATTCCCAGCGCACACCGATCCAGCCGGCACGAGGAGCACCTGGTGAACGTAAGCTTGCACGCTCGTCATCACCACTCAGGTATGCACCATTCGCACCGAAGAAGGTTTCGCCTATCATGCCGCCATTGCTGTATTCACGATCAAATACATTGATTGCCTTGGCGAATACGCTCCAGCCCTTGCCAATGTTGTAACGTGTATCCAGGTTAACAATGGTGTAACCGCCGATCTTGGCGCCTTCACCTTCGTCCTGGTTGTTTTCGTTACCACGGGCATACTGGTCAGAGAAGGTCACGATATTGGTACCAACCACCCATTTAGGCGTGATCGAGTATTGACCGCGGAACTTCAACTGATGGCGGGGGATACCCACCATGTTGTCACCCTTGCGCACTTGAATGGAATCACCATCCGAGGATGTATTCACTTCATTGGCAATGGTGAAGTCGCTTTCATAGGTGGCCTTGATGTAGCTATAGCCGACATTCCAGTCAAACGCACCATAATGACCGCTCAGACCAGTGTCCAGACCAATACGACGGGTCCTGCCTACGTTATCGAAGTAACCGCGACCAGGCACGTTGGCATAAATGAACTGAATGTCGTCGGTATTCTGCGCACGATATACGCTGGCATTCCAGCGAACATCCTGCGTCAGATTACCGCGCAAACCAGCCTCATAGGTCTTGGCAACCACTTGCTTGAGCGGTGGATCCCCGGCCATGGCGTTAGGCAGTCTGCAAGGCTGGTCAGGATTGGCACAACCCAACTCAATCGCGGTAGGAGCACGGCTGCCTTCGTTATATGAAGCATAAGCCGTCAGATCACGCGTAGGTGTGAAGGTCAAGCCAATCGCCGGATTGATACGATTGAAACTATGGTCACCCGACAAAGACTCCTCGCCATCCGGAATCAGCTTGTCTGTATTTTCCACCTTGGTGTGGTTGTAACGGGCAGAACCAGTCAGATGCCAGAACTCATTCAGCGACAGGGTATCGGTCGCGAACACGCTCCAGGTCTTGGTCTTGCCGGTCAGGTTCACAGCGGCTTCATCCGAGAACAGACCCAGGCCAGTTACCGAACGGGAATCCGTCAAGTCGCCATATTCAGTGGATTGGGTGAAACGCGTTTTACTATAGTCATAGCCCATACCAACGATGAACTGGTTCTTCTTTTGCAGCCAGTCCTGATTGAAGGTCAGCTGCGTAGTGAACCCATAGCTGTCTTTCTTGGATGTGCTGCGATTCAAAGCACCAGCACATGAAGATTCCGCATCCTCAGCATCTCCACCAGCCACACAGGAACCATCGCCGAACTCAGCGCCAGAACCAGTGCCAGCGGCAACCACATCATCATTACCATCACCATTCAAGGTCTTGGTTTTGGCATGACGGTAATAGGCATTACCGCTCAGCATCACATCATCGTTGAACCAGTGTGCGCCGTTCAAATTCAGCATGGACATGGTGTTTTTGGTCTGGTCAGGACGCGTCAGGATAGTCTCGCGACCCAGCGTGCGCAGCATGCTGTTAGGCGTAAGACCGTTACCGATCATGTCGTTATCAGCACCGGTGTAGCTGAGGTTGATCTGGGTGGTTTCATTCTGCCAGCCCACCTTGCCAAATACCTGGCGAACATCGGTGGGGGAGTATTTACGCCAGCCATCTTCCGTGAAGGAGTTGGCGGAGAAGAAGTAATCCACCGAACCATCCTTGGAAACACCGCCGTATTCGGCAGAGGCTGCCTTGCGGCCCCAGGAGCCAGTGTAGGCTTCCACGGCACCACCAGGGTTGGTACGACCGCTCTTGGTCTGGATGGAAATGGCACCGCCCAGGGTATTCAAACCGAACAAGGGATTGGAACCAGGAATCAGCGACATGCCCTGAATCGCATTCATCGGGATCAGATCCCAGCTGACAACATCACCGAAAGGCTCATTCACACGCACGCCATCCACAAACACGGACAGACCTTGCGGTGTGCCGAGCAATGGCGATGCGGAGTAACCACGGAAGTTGATATCAGGCTGGAAAGGATTGTTCTGGGTGTCATTGACGTTTACACCGGCCAGGTTCTGGTTCATGTAATCGGCAATGGTCAGGCTGCCCTGATTGCGCATATCTTCGCCCTTGACGACCTGAATATTCGCAGGCACTTGCTCAAGAGGCAAACCGATAGACTGCAAAGGTGTCGTGCTGACAACTTCCAGCTTTTTAACTTTGAGGGTATCGGCCTTCTGCTCTTCGGCAGATTGCGTCGTTGTTTCTGCCACCGCAAAATGCGGAACAGCAAACAAACTGGCCACTATCACCGCTCCCGCGTTGAGGCGGAATCTGGTTGTTTGATTCATGGTCTCTCCACTAATTTCCACTGTTAAAAACGTTAGCTGCTACACAAGTTTCATGCCAGTGAACGAGAGAAAGAGATAAGCCTTTAATACTAAACATGGAAATAAAATTTCAGCGCATATGACATGGTTGCATTCTACAACCAAATTGGTTGTATACAACCACCACATTGGCTGTATACAACCAATTACAACCACCTCGGTGGTCAGGTGCTATGCAGAATTTCGCGCGGTGAAAAACGCAAAAAGCGCCGGAGCACCCACCAGGACGCCATCGGGATCAATACCATTGCCAGGACGATGGTCAGGATACTGGTCTGCCAGTTAAAGCTGAAAGGAATATTCAGCACCTGCTGACTGATATAAAACGCCAGGCCATTGGCGATCAGGCTGGCCACCAGCGCTGCCATCAAGCCGACGGCGAGATATTCGACCCATACACTTTGCCGGATCTGTCTGGTCGAGGCGCCGAGGACCCGCAACAGGGTCGCCTCCTTCACTCGCTCGCGCCTGGTCGCCACCAGCGCCGCATAGAGCACAATCAAGCCAGCCAATACGCTAAAGCCAAAAATGTATTGCAAGGCACTCGTCATCTTGTTGATGATCGCCTGCACCTGCTCCAGCACCGCCGCGACATCAATCACCGTCAGGTTGGTGAACTGCTGCACCAGGCGATTGAGCATGTTTTCCCGGTCACGCGGGACATGCAGACTGGTCAGGTAATTGGCGGGCATGGCATCCAGCACACCGGGCGGTGTCAGGGCAAAGAAATTCGCCCGCATGGTATCCCACTCCACCTTGCGCAGGCTGCTGACCGTCAGTTCCAGCGGTTGCCCGGCGACGTCATAGCTCAGATGATCACCCAGCTTCACATGCAACATATCGGCGATGCCCTGCTCCAGCGAAAGCAACGGTTGGCCCGCCTGATCTGGCGTCCACCACTGCCCTGCCAGCAAGCGATTGTCGTCTTGCATGTCCGCAGCCCAGGATAAATTGAACTCGCGCTCGGCCAGCCGCTTGGCGCGCTCATCCTTATAGCTGGCAATGTCCAGCGGCTTGCCGTTAATCGCGGTCAGGCGCGCCCTCACCATGGGGTGCAGCTCTGGCGTCGGCAGGCCTTCCTGTTTAAAAAATGCCTTGATCGCGTCCAGCTGATCCGCCTGGATGTTAATGACAAACCGGTTAGGCGCATCCGGCGGCAGGGAAGATTGCCAGTTATGCAGCAAATCGCCGCGTATCAGGGCCAGCAACATGAGCGCCGCCATGCCCAGGCTGAAACCCAGCACCTGTGCCATGAAGAGTCGGGGCCGACGCCGTATGGCAGCAAGACCCAGTTGCACGGCCCCCGATTGCTGTTGCGGCAAGGCCAGCAGCAAGCGCCGCAACAAGCGGGTTAAAGCGAGCACGGCAATGATCAGGGCAGAGAAACCACCAATCGCGGCCAGGGCCAATTTGATATCCCCGGCATGCCAGGCAATCAGCCCAAATGCCAGCAACACGCTGGGCGTGTATTGCCAGACCGCAGACCATGATGGCAAAGCAATATCCTGCCGCAAAATATGCAAGGCCGGCACGTTGCGCAAACGCAGCAGGCTGGGCCACATCACCGCCAGCAAGGTCGCAAAGCCAACAATAAATCCGGCGAGTGCGGGTTGCCAGCTCGGGGCCGGCAAAGTCTCGACAAACAGTTTACCCGCCAGCCAGCCCAGGCCCAGTTGCCCAACAAACCCGAGCAGGCTGCCGAGCGCACTGCCGATCACCGCCAGCATCAGCGTCTGTAATAAAAGAATTCGCGAGATGAGCTTGCCGGAGGCGCCAAAGCAACGCATCAGCGCATAGCTATCCTGACTGCTCTGCACATAGGGCATGGCCGCCAGAAACATCGCCACCATCGCCAATACCACGCTCACCATGGCGGCCAACCCGAGAAATTGCTGGGTTTTCTCCAGGGCATTGCGGATTTCCGGCCGGGCTGTCGCCAGATCCTGCAAACGTTCGCCGCGGGCCAGCAGCGGCTGCGCCCAGTCGGTATAGGTTTTCATGGCACCGGCATCGGCTGCCAGCAGCAGCTGGTATTTCACCCGGCTGCCAAACTGGATCAAACCCGTGGCCTGCACATCCGCCGCGTTCATCATCACCCGGGGGGCAAAGCTGAACATATCGCCGCCACGCGATGCCTCGCTATAAAGAATAGCGCTCACCTTGAAACGACTATTGCCGAGCTCCAGGCTATCCCCTTCTTGCAATTGCAGGCTATTCGCCAGGCGGGGTTCTATCCACACCGTACCTGGCGCGGGAATCGTTTGTGCCTCATGCGCAGTTCCGCCGTTCTGCTGGATCATCAGCGCGCCACGTAAAGGAAAGCCCTCCCCCAGTGCCTTGATTTCACTAAGCTGGCTGCGCTCGCCGCTCAGGACCATGCTGGGGAATTCCAGCGTATGGCTGATCTGTATATTGGACTGCCTGGCCTCTTCGGCAAAGCGCGATGGAATGGGATGATCCGCCACAATGACGGCATCGGCGCCCAGCAGCATGGCCCCTTGGCGCGCCAGCGTGGATTGAATGCGGTCTGTAAAAAATCCGACGGAAGTCGTCGCCGCCACCGCCATCACCAGGGCGAGCAACAGCACCCGTATTTCGCCTGCGGCCCACTGGCTGCGCAGCTGACGCCAGGCCAGGTTGAATGCCAGACTCATGCCACACCTTCCAGCTCAACAATACGGCCCTGCTGCAGGCTCAGGACGCGGCTGCAGCGATTCGCCAGCTTGAGATCATGCGTCACCAGTACCAGCGTGGTGCCGGATTCGGCATTGAGCGCGAACAGGAGCTCGATGATGTTTTCGCCAGTGGCCGCATCCAGATTGCCTGTGGGCTCATCGGCAAACAGGATGGCAGGTCGAGGTGCAAATGCCCGTGCGATGGCGACCCGCTGCTGCTCACCTCCGGAAAGATGACGTGGGTAATGCGAGAGGCGATGCGCCAGCCCGACACGTTCCAGCGCGGCCATGGCCTGCGATTTGGCATCGTCACGCCCCGCCAGCTGCAAGGGCAGCATGACATTTTCCAGCGCCGTCAGCGTAGGCAAGAGTTGAAACGACTGAAATACAAATCCCATGCTGCGTGCACGCAGGGCCGCGCGTCCATCTTCATCCAGCGGTGCGATATCCTGCCCCTGGATCAGCACTTTCCCCTGCGTGGGGTTGTCCAACCCGGCGAGCAAGCCCAGCAAGGTGGACTTGCCAGAGCCAGAACTGCCGACAATGGCAATCCGCTCCCCTGCTGCAATCGCCAGATCCAGTCCACTCAGGATGACCAGCGGGTTACCATTACTGTTAACATGTTTATCGAGTTTTACTGCTTCAACTGCCAAAGGTTTCTGCATGATTTTCCGTTTACTGATCATTACGTTTTTTTCGTGTTGCACCGCGCTCACCTCCATGGCGGCCGCGCCATCCAGCAATACTGCACCTGTCATTCTGGTGTTCGGCGACAGCCTTTCTGCTGGCTATGGTATTCCGCGTGAATCGGGCTGGGTCAGCCTGCTGCAGCAACGCCTGCAACAACGCGGGCTGCCGCATCGTGTCGTCAACGCCAGCATCAGTGGCGAAACCACCAGCGGTGGCCTGAGCCGCATCGCCGACGCCGTGCGTACGCATCAGCCCTCGCTGGTGCTGGTGGAGCTGGGGGCGAATGACGGCCTGCGTGGCCTTCCCGTTGAGCAGATGCAGCAAAACCTCAACAAGATCATCGCCACCAACGAGGCTGCCAAGGCCAGGACCATCCTGATCGGCATGATGATTCCCCCCAACTATGGCCCTCGTTATACGCAATCGTTCAATGGCAGCTTCCGCGAGTTGGCAGAAGCGCACAAATTGCCGCTGGTGCCCTTTCTGCTGGAAGGCGTGGCAGGCAATGCCAGCCTGAATCAGGACGATGGGCTGCACCCACGTGCCGAAGCCCAGGAGCGATTGCTGGATAACGTATGGAAGGTGCTGGCACCTGCATTGAAAATCGCGCCTTAATTGGCATCTTTCAAGGGGCTGCCACTCCAGCATATCAGCAGCCCGTCTTCATGCGACTGCGCCCGCAAATGGCTCGCCATGCCGATGCCCGGCACCCAGATCAGTTGATCCTCAGCAAACACCAGCGGTAACTGCTCGCGCTGCCAGGGTGGCATGTCAGCCTCCTGCAGCCAATGCTTGAGAGAGCGGCCTGGTCGATTGGCATAGGGCTTGAAATGCTCACCGCCTTGCCGGTGGCGAATATGAAGGGGTTTCCCGGACAGCCGGTTCAATGACAACCCTGCGCCCCGCTGTTGTTCAAACTTGAGCTGGCTACCGTCAGGCAAGGCGACCACAGGCTGTTGATCCCAGATGAGATCCAGATCGGCAGACTTGCGTTGGGCTACCACATAAGCATGCCCGCGATAGCGCCGCAGCCACAAGCCCTGCTCGCCATCCAGCAGCAAGGCGAGTTTGGCATCATCTGCGGCCGTTAGCAGTTGCCGCAGCATTTCCTGCAAATGCTCGCGGTGCGGCAGGTAACGCAAGCGCGACGATAACCACCAGCGCAGCAGATTGCGCGCGCGCGCCTCGCCCAGCGCCTGCAAGCGGGCCACATTCAAAGCATCACCACGCAGGGCATCTGCGGCATCCAGCTCTGCCAGCGCCATCTGCAGACTCTCGGCTTCAGCCGCATGCAGCGCACTGCGTGCAAGCGCCTTGCCTGCGCCAGGGAATCGCTGTTCCAGCAGCGGCAACACTTGCTGGCGACAAAAATTGCGGTCGTAATGGGTATCTTGATTGCTTTCATCTTCCACCCATTCCAGCTGATGCTGTGCGGCATATTCAGCCAGCTGCGCGCGTGAAATATCCAGCAAAGGACGCAGCAGACCTTGCTGGGCATCGTAACTCGCCATGGCGGCAAGGCCGCGCATGCCTGCGCCGCGCAGCAGTTGCAGCATGACGGTTTCCGCCTGGTCATCCTGATGATGGGCCAGTACCACATAATCGGCGTGGGCCGCCCGCAGGGCTTCATAGCGCAGATGCCTTGCAGCGGCCTCCAGCCCCTGCCCGCTATCGCGCGGCACCTGCACATGCACGACCTGCAAGGGGATAGCATGGCTGGCACACAGGCGCTGGCAATGCTCCGCCCACTGATCGGCATGCGGACTCAAGCCATGATGGACATGCATGGCAGAGAGCCGGATGCCGGGGTTATTTGGCAGCGTCGCAAGCAGGTGCAGCAAAACGCAGGAATCCAGCCCACCGCTCAGCGCGACGAGCAAATGGCCTTCAATATGGTGTTGGGTAATGAATTGCTGCAGATGTTGCTGCAAGCGGGAGGAATGAAGCGCCCCGGCAGAACCCGGGGCGGCAGAATGTGACATCGACGGAGGCGGCGACTTGTCTATTTGACGGTAACTTCCTTGAATTCGCCGTAGCTCATCAGGCGCTCATACCGGATCGTCAGCAACTGATCAACAGGCACGGCCTGCAAGCGCAGCAGCTCTTCGGCAATGGCACGACGCAGATTCTGCATCATGACTTCCGGGTTACGGTGGGCGCCGCCCATAGGCTCGCTAACGATACGATCCACCAGACCGGCTGTCTTCAGACGGGTGGCGGTAATGCCCAGGGTTTCCGCGGCCACCGATGCCTTGTCGGCGCTCTTCCACAGAATGGAAGCACAACCTTCAGGCGAGATCACGGAGTAAGTGGAGTATTGCAGCATCATGAGGTGGTCAACCACGCCCAGTGCCAGCGCACCGCCAGAGCCACCCTCACCGATAATAACGCCAATGATCGGGGTCTTCAGTTCGGCCATGACGAACAGGTTGCGGGCAATGGCTTCAGACTGGCCGCGCTCTTCCGCTCCAATACCAGGATAAGCACCCGGGGTATCAATCAGGGTAATAATCGGCAGGCCAAATTTCTCGGCCAGGCGATAAAGACGCAGGGCCTTGCGATAGCCTTCAGGGCGTGGCATGCCAAAGTTGCGGTATTGCCGCTCTTTCACATCACGGCCTTTTTGATGGCCGATCACGACCACGGGCTGGCCTTCAAAACGGGCCAGGCCACCGACAATCGCAGGATCATCGGCAAAGGCACGGTCGCCGTGCAATTCTTCAAAATCGGTAAACATGCCCTGAATGTAATCCAGGGTGTAGGGGCGCTGCGGATGGCGTGCCACCTGGGAAATCTGCCAGGCATTGAGCTTGCTGTAGATTTCCTTGGTCAGCGTCTGGTTTTTTTGCTGCAAGCGGTCAATTTCTTCCGAAATATCCAGCGCAGAGTCGTCCTGAACGTAACGCAGCTCTTCGATCTTGCCTTCCAGCTCGGCGATCGGCTGCTCAAACTCCAGGAAACTCGTTTTCATATCTTTGGCCATGCAAACTCTACCGTTTTCTAAACTGGTTTAATTATAAAGGATTTTAACATTATCTTCGCTTAACCAGCCCTTAAGATTGCTTAACAGCTCGTCATGCAATTCCACCCGCCACTGCTCGCCCAGCATGAGCTCCACGCGGGCACTGCCGTTGTGATATTCGATCTTCACGGCGCAATGGCGGCGGTCTTCTTCGCCACCCTGCCGGCAATACGGCGCGAGAATCTCGCGCAGGCGTCCGGCATCGGCCTGACCATTGCACGAAATCTTGAGCAGGCTGGCATTGGCACTGCGGGCCGCCGCCAGATCGTAGACCTTGCGGGCATTAACGCGCAAGCCACCGGAGAAATCATCATTGCTGACGCGCCCCTCCACAATCACCAGCGCATCTTCCTTCAACAGGTGCTGGCTCTGGTTGAGCAGCTCATTGCCCACCACAATTTCTATGCGCGATGTTGCATCATCCAGCGTCACTATCGCCATTTTGCCGCGTTGCGTCATGCGGATGCGTATGCCCATGACCACGCCAGCCAGCAGCTGCGGCTGATCCTGCGGCTTGAGATTGCCTAGTGTGGTGCGGACAAATGTCGCCAGCTCGCGCTTGTAACCTTCATACGGGTGACCGCTGAAATAGAAACCCAGGGCTGATTTTTCCTGCTGCAGTTTTTCCTGCTCGCTCCAGGCATTCACCTTGGGCAGGGTGTGCGCCACGCTATCGGACATTTCACCGAACAGGCTATTCTGCCCGCTGGCCGCCCCACTCTGCTCTGCCGCGCTAATGGCAAGGCTCACGCCAGCCAGCAAGGCCGCGCGGTTGGGTTCCAGCTTGTCGAAGGCACCTGCGCGTATCAGCGACTCGATCACACGGCGATTGACCTTGCGCAGATCCAGACGGCGACAGAAATCGAACAGGTCCTTGAATGGCCCCTCGGCTTCGCGTGCAGCAAGGATCACCTCAATCGCCGCCCAGCCAGTGCCTTTGACGGCACCCAGGCCATACAGCACCTGCTTGTCGCTGATAGGCTTGAAGCGGAATTCACTCTGGTTGATATCCGGCGCCAGCACTTCCACGCCATTTGCCGCGCAATCATCGTAAAAGATGTGCACGCTGTCGGTATTGTTCATGTCCGCCGACATGGTGGCCGCGAGGAACGCAGCCGGGTAATGCGCCTTGAGGTAAGCCGTGTGGTACGCCACCAGGGCGTAAGCTGCCGCGTGCGACTTGTTGAAGCCGTAGCTGGCGAACTTTTCCATCAGGTCAAACAGCTCGGCCGCCTGCTTTTCCGGCGTGCCGTTCTTCACCGCACCTTCAACGAAAACGGCACGCTGCGCGTCCATTTCCTCTTTTTTCTTTTTACCCATGGCGCGGCGCAGCAAGTCGGCGCCACCGAGGCTGTACCCCGCCACCACCTGGGCAATCTGCATCACCTGCTCCTGATACACCATGATGCCGTAGGTTTCTTTCAGGATGGGCTCGGTGGCCGGGTGCGGATACTCCACACGCTGCTGGCCGTGCTTGCGGCGGCAGAAATCGGGGATCAGGTCCATCGGGCCCGGACGATACAGCGCCACCAGGGCGATAATGTCCTCAAAGCAGTCCGGCTTGGCCTGCTTCAGCATGTCTTTCATGCCGCGCGATTCCAGCTGGAACACCGCCGTGGTATTAGCAGACTTCAACAGCTGGTAGGTCGGCTTGTCGTTGATCGGCAAGGTCTCAAAATCGAGCGGCGGCAGCTCCTTGAGCGCGCGCTGGGCATTCGCATTTTCCAGCGCCATTGCCAGTATGGTCAGCGTGCGCAAGCCCAGAAAGTCGAACTTCACCAGGCCAACGGCTTCCACGTCATCCTTATCGTACTGGCTAACCAGGCTTTCGCCATTTTGCTGGCAATAGATAGGCGAAAAATCCGAAATCTTGCCGGGCGAGATCAGCACCCCGCCAGCGTGCATGCCGATATTGCGGGTCAGGCCTTCCAGCCTGAGCGCCAGCTCCAGCAGCTCGTTGACTTCCTCTTCCTGCTCGCGCCGCTCCTTGAGTTGCGGCTCTTTTTCCAGCGCATCGGACAAGGTAATGCCCAGCTCATTCGGAATCAGCTTGGCAATACCATCCACAAAATTGAACGGCAGGTCCAGCACCCGGCCCACGTCGCGGATCACGGCCTTGGCGGCCATGGTACCGAAGGTGGCAATTTGCGATACCGATGCCAGGCCGTATTTATGCTTCACGTAATCAATGACGCGATCGCGGCCTTCCTGACAGAAGTCGATATCGAAGTCGGGCATGGAAACCCGCTCAGGATTCAGGAAACGCTCAAACAGCAAAGCGTATTGCAACGGATCCAGATCGGTAATGCCCAGGCTGTAAGCCACCACCGAGCCCGCACCGGAACCCCGGCCCGGCCCCACTGGCACGCCATTGTTCTTGGCCCAGTTGATAAAGTCGGCCACGATGAGGAAGTAGCCGGGGAAGCCCATCTGGATGATGATATTGGTCTCGAACTCCAGGCGGGTGAGGTAGACAGGCCGCTTGGCATCGCGCACGGCTTCATCCGGATACAACACCTGCAGGCGCTTCTCCAGCCCCAGCTTGGCCTGCACTACCAGGTATTCGTCCAGGCTTTCGCCATTCGGCGTAGGGAACTGCGGCAGGTAGTTTTTGCCCAGCGTCAGCGTCAGGTTGCAACGCTTGGCGATTTCCACGCTATTGGCCAGCGCCTGTGGCACATCGGCGAACAGAGTCGCCATCTCGGCCTGGGTCTTGAAAAACTGCTCGGGTGTGAAATGCTTAGGGCGACGGTTATCGGCCAGCACATAGCCTTCGGCAATACAGACGCGGGCCTCGTGTGCCTTGAAGTCGTCCGCCTGCATGAACTGCACGGGATGTGTTGCCACCACCGGCAGATCCAGCTCACCAGCAAGCGCCAGGGCGCGGCTGATATAAAACTCCTGCTGGGCATGGCCTGCGCGTTGCAGCTCGATGTAAAAACGGTTGGGGAATAACGCTGCCCATTGCTGGGCCAGGGCCAAGGCCGCCTGCTGGTTACCCTGCAATATCGCCTGCCCAACATCGCCCGCCATGGCGCCAGACAGCATGATCAGGCCTTCGCCACCCGCTTCTACCAGCCACTGGCGCTTGATTTCGGCGCGGCCGCGATGCTGGTTTTCCAGATAGGCGCGGCTGAGTAATTCACATAACTTGAGATAGCCTGCGTGCGTCTGGCATAACAGCAGCAATCGATAAGGCTGATCGCGGTTGGTTTCATTTTCCAGCCACAGATCGCAGCCCAGTACGGGCTTGAGGCCTTTACCACGAGCAGATTTGTAAAACTTGACGGCACCAAAGAGATTGCTGAGATCGGTCAGCGCCAGCGCTGGCATGCGGTCAGCGGCGGCCGCCTTGACGTAGTCGCCAATGCGCACCGTGCCATCCACCACGGAGTATTCACTGTGGCAACGCAGGTGTATGAAAGTGGGTTGTGACATGAGGCCAATTTTACCCGATTCGGGGCACTTTTTCCGCCCTGGGCATGCACAAAAAGCGAGAGATCAGACTTGACTTTGAGCCGCTTTGCGGGGGCGCGGGAGGCCAGCTTAGCGCAAAGCAGCAAGCCATCGCGAGCCGAAGCAGCGCGCGCCCGCCTACGGCCACTGTTCTGTTACTGAGCGTCCAGCAGGGCTTTCACTTGCGCCAGCAACTCCTCATCCTGCACGGGTTTGCCAAGATAGGCATTCACGCCTAATTCGCGCGCAAGGCTGCGGTGCTTCTCTGCCGTGCGCGAGCTGATGATCAACAGCGGAATATTGGCTGTGCGGCTATCGCCACGGATATTGCGCACCAGTTCAAAGCCATCCATGCGCGGCATTTCAATATCGCTCAGGATCAGGTCGGGCAGGCTATCCTGCAAGAGTTGCAGCGCATCCATGCCATCCTTGGCGACCACCACGCGATAGCCTTCGCGCTCCAGCAGGCGGCTCAACACCTTGCGCATGGTCAGCGAGTCATCCACCACCATGATCTCGGGCGCACGTGGCGGCACGGTGTCCACATTGACCACCTGCACGCTACCGACGGCCAGCGCTTCACGGTTGGCAAGCTGCACCGGATTGATGATAAGCACGATATTGCCATCGCCCATCACACTGGCACCGGCCATGCCCGGCACCCGTGCCAGCTGCGGGCCTATCGGCTTCATCACTACTTCGACATTGCCCAGCACCTCATCCACATGCAGCGCAATGTGGTAACTGCCGCTGCGCAGCAAAATCAGCGGCGTATAGCGCTGGTCTTGCGGCTGTGTCGCGTTATCGCCAATCAGCTGCGCGAGGTAATACAGCCCGTACGACTGCTCGGCCCAGGCAAGCTGCCCTTCTGCCCTGGCTTGTGCCAGCGCATCGGGCTTCAGTTTCTGCACTTGCTCCACCATCACTGCAGGCAAGGCGAACACATGCTGACCGGCACGCACCATCACCACCTGCGCCACTGATAGCGTCACCGGCAGGTAAATGCTGAACGTAGCACCCTGCCCGGCCTGATTGGCGATATCAATGCGCCCACCCAGACCGGTAATATCGCTGCGCACGGAATCCAGCCCCACGCCACGGCCGGCAATCTGCGTGACATTATCGGCCGTGGAGAATCCAGGCTCGAAAATCACCGCCAGCAAGGTCGCATCGCTAAGCTTTTGATCCGCCACCAGCAAACCGCGCTCTATGGCTTTTTGCCGCACCTGCGCCAGCGGAATGCCTCCGCCGTCATCGGTCACGGTGAGGGTAATTTCATCGTTTTCACTCTTGACCTGCAAGCGTATGGTGCCCGTCTCGGGCTTGCCGGTCGCCCGGCGCTCCGCGACGGACTCCAGGCCATGCGCAACCGCGTTGCGCAACAGATGCTCCAGCGGCGCCCCTATCTTGTCCAGCACGGTGCGGTCAATCTGCACCGTTTCGCCCTCAATCAGCAGTTCGGCGGGCTTGCCCAGCGTACGCGCTGTCTGCCGCACAATGCGTTGCAGCCGCTCGCTGATCATGGAAAACGGCACCATGCGCACATCCATGAGGCCATATTGCAGCTCACGGTTCATGCGCGCCTGCTGCTGCAGGGCAGATTCGGTCTCGCCCAGATTGCCGAGCAGGCCATGCTGGATGGTGGAAACGTCGTTCACGCTTTCCGCCATCATGCGGGTCAGCTCCTGCAGGCGGGTAAAGCGGTCAAACTCCAGCGGATCAAAGGTTTCGCTGGTCTCCTGCAGATGCGCCATGCGCGACTGCATCTGGCTCTCGGCCTCGATTTCCATTTCGCGCAACTGGTTGCGCAAGCGTGCCACGCTCTCGGTCAGGTCCTGCGAATATTGCTTGAATGCCAGCATCTCGCGCTCCATGCGCGAGCGGGCGATACTGATTTCCCCGGCTTCGTTGATCAGCCTGTCCAGCACATCGCCACGCAAGCGCAGGTATTGCGCCTGCCGCTCGGCAGGCATGCCGGGGGCCACGGGAGGCGCATCGGCCGCCACCGGACCTTGTTCGGCGGCTTCCAGCAGACTGCCGATCTGGTCCAGATCATTGAACAAATGCTCAAAGTCCAGCGCCTGCCCATCCTGCTTGCGGGCACGCACAATGGTGTCTTCCATATCGTGCACCACATCGGCCAAAGCCATCTGGCCTGCCATGCGGGCACTGCCCTTCAGGGTGTGCAGCGCGCGCTGCAGCTCTTCGGGATGCTCATGGGCCTCAGGTGCATGACGCCAGGCGCGCAACTCGGAACCGATGCGCGGCACCAGCTCATGCGCTTCGATCATGAAGATGCCATGCAATTCGCTCTCGATGGATAGCTCTGGCTCTGGCTCTGGCTCTGGCTCTGGCTCTGGCTCTGGCTCTGGCTCTGGCTCTGGCTCTGGCTCTGGCTCTGGCTCTGGCTCTGGCTCTGGCTCTGGCTCTGGCTCTGGCTCTGGCTCTGGCTCTGGCTCTGGCTCTGGCTCTGGCTCTGGCTCTGGCTCTGGCTCTGGCTCTGGCTCTGGCTCTGGCTCTGGCTCTGGCTCTGGCTCTGGCTCTGGCTCTGGCTCTGGCTCTGGCTCTGGCTCTGGCTCTGGCTCTGGCTCTGGCTCTGGCTCTGGCTCTGGCTCTGGCTCTGGCTCTGGCTCTGGCTCTGGCTCTGGCTCTGGCTCTGGCTCTGGCTCTGGCTCTGGCTCTGGCTCTGGCTCTGGCTCTGGCTCTGGCTCTGGCTCTGGCTCTGGCTCTGGCCCGAAATCAATATCCTTGAAGAGTTCGATCACTTTAGCCGCTGCACTCATCGCGTCAGCGGACGGGCCAGAGTCCGACTGATCCTCAGTCGGACTTTCCTCCGGCGCCTCTTCAACTTCTGGTTCTTCTTCTGCAAACTCTTCTGTATCCAGCGCTTCGTCGTCTGCCGTCGCATCGGAAGGCAAGGCCTCAATCTCAAGGCCATCGCTGAGGGCTTGCACTGCGGTGTCTACATCCTCCACGGCCTCGGCTGGCATATCGACTGCCACTTCTGCATCGGCTTCAGTTGGGGCATTAGCCGCTTCAATGGCTTCGCGCAGGGCGGCAAGCAGGCCCATATTCTGGCGTGGCTGGCGGAACTGACCTGCCTTGCGCAGCATATCGGCCAATACCGATACCACGTTGTCGGCCAGCTTGCGCTGCTGTGGCGTCCATTCGGCGCCTTGTACATCCAGCCAATGCTCCAGCGCACGGGCGAGATCGGCAATGGCTTTGAAGCCTGCGGTCCCCGCATTGCTGGCTAGCGTATGTGCGGCGCGGCGGCTCGCCTCGGGCGGGGCTTCGTCCTTGTCCTTCAGGCCGTCGACCCAGGCCTTGAGCATGGCGAGATGCTGATTGGCCTCGCCCATGAAAATATCAAACAGCGCACGGCTGAGCTTGCGGGTCCCGCCAATAATGACTTCGGCTGCGCTGCTGAGGCCGGGCTGGCTGGCGCACTCGTCTTCGAGTTCAGCCGCCTGGGCAAGCCAGGGGGCGGGGTCTATGGTGACTTCAGCGCTCTGGCGCAGGGTATCGGCCCATCCGGCAAAGGTGCTGGCGGCGGATTCGGCAAACGCCAGCTGATTGGGGCTAGGCACTACGCGGCTATCAATCACGCGATTCAGCAGTTTTTCCACTGCCCAGCCGACTTCACCCAGATTCACCAGACCTATGGTGCGGCCACTGCCTTTCAGCGTATGAAAGCCGCGCCGCAGATCGACCATGGCGCGACGGTCGGTGGCATTGACGCGCAGGGCTTGCTGTTGCTGCGCAATGCTGGCGAGCACTTCTTCCGATTCGGTCAGGAATACATCCAGCAACTCGGCATCGTGGGCGCGATCCGGCACCAGCGCGGGCTCGGGTTCAGGCGTTTCTTCTTCCTGTGCGGCGCTGGCAGCGGCTTCATTGGCGGCAGCGAAGCTTTCCTGCAGCGTGGGCACATGGTCTTCTACCAGCGCATGCAGGTCCTCTTCCGCGTCATCGGCCAGGGCATCGGGCGACATCTGGGCCTGCAGCATTTCCAGCGCTACGCGCATGGCGGTCTCGGCCTCGGGGCGCAAACGCGGGAAGCCGCTGACATAAAAATCCATGGCGCTCAGCGCTTCGGCCAGTGCCTCGAAAATCCCGGTAGAAGGTGCCACCGCATCATGCTGCAAGCTTTCGAGGGTCGCCTCGGTAAAGCGCGACAAGGTGGCGGGCAGCGTGAGATCCAGCAAATCAAAGGCGCCGGTAATCTGGGTCAACAGTGGCTGGCATTGCAGTACGGCATCGCGCTGGTCCGGTTTGCGGAAATAGCCATCCAGCAAGGGCTCGATGGTTTCCAGCACCTGGTGGATATGCTTGCCCATGGTCGCCAGCAAGTCTGCTGACAGCGGCGTTCCGCTAAGATCGGCGCCAGGCGTGGGCTGACGCCCTTCTGCCAGCTCCTGCAGGCGGGCAGCCTGCTGATGCTGGCGCTGGATCAGCGCATCGCTCAAGTCCACATAATGATTGAAGGTCTCTTCCAGCAGCGCCAGGGTGGAGGCGACCTCCAGCATGGCCGAATTGCTGACCACGTCCGCGCCTGCCAGCACGCGCATATTCATGCGCTGCAAGGCTTGCAGCATGGTATTCAGGCTGTCGTAACGAAAGGTCTGCTTGACCAGGCTATCGCGCAGCTGAATGCTGAACTGCTCCAGCAGCGCCTTGAATTTGTATTCTTCATAGGCGGCCCAGGCATCCTGCAGGGCGCGCAGCAAGGCCAGCATACGCTTGGCGAGCTCGCGGTCTTCGCTTTCGACTTTGACATCCTGCGGCGTCCGCGGCGGCTCAGGCAGATAAGCCTGCAGCTCAAAGGCGGCCTGCACCTGCTGCAGGGCGTCGGTCTCGGCCGGGCTGATGGCGATGAAATACAGGAGGTCACGCAACAGATTGCCACTGGCGCGCGTAGCGCCGTCATACAGGCTGCGTAGTTGCTGGTCTATGCGGCGGCAGAGTTTTTTGATGCTGGCATTCGCTGCATGCTCGGGCTGCTGCAGGATATCGACAAACACGGTGGCGACCCACCACAGGGTTTTCTGGCCGCCCTGCTTTTGTACCTGCTGCACTTGCTGCAACGCAGCACGCAGGATGTCCTGACCTTCGGCGCCTTGCGATTTCAGCCAGGTCAGCAGGCCTTTCTGGAATGCAGAGCGCTGCTCGGCCAGAAAACCCGGCAGCGCCTCTTCAGGCAATGCTTGCGTGGGCAAATCACGCGGCGCACGCACATCGGTATCCGGGAAAAACAGTTCACTCTCTTCGGCTTCTTCGCCATGCAAGGCTTGCAACGCGGCAAAGGCGGGAAATAAGAGCAGGGGCCGATCCGACGCCCCATCCACCAGCGCCTGCAGATAACGACTCAAGGCCTGGACGGCGTTTATCATGGCCTCCAGTGCCGCGGGGCTCATGGCAATCTCGCCCTTTTGCAGGGCCGCGGCTACATATTCGATCTCGGCACAGAAGCGTTTGCAGCCCTCCAGCCCTACCATGTCGAGCGCACCGCTCACCTGGTAAAGATGGGTTTGCGAAAACTTCAGGCTGGCGGCATCTTCCGGGGTTTGCTGCAGGGTGGCCAGATTCTCCAGCACGCTTTTCAGCGCCTGGTCTATCTCACCCTTGACCCAGTTAAGGGGCCCTATGTCGAAATCGTCAACCACGGCTAGCTCCTGTAAGGCTTAACCATCAGGACAACTTGAAGCCGGCAACAGAGGCGCGGAGTTCTTCGGCCAGCGTGGCAAGCTGCTCGACCGATTGCGCGGTCAGCTTGGTGCCCTCCGTGGTTTGCGAGGTGATGTTCTGAATCTTCTGCATGTTGCGGCTGACGGTAGACGCCACTTCGGTCTGCGCTACCGTCGCTTCGGAAATCGCCTGGATCAGGCGTGCCAGATTGGTACTCACTGTTTCAATTTCATTCAGGGCCTGACCGGCCGCATCCGACAGGCGCGCGCCATCGACCACACCCTCGGTGCTTTTCTCCATCGCCACCACGGCACTATTGGTATCGGTCTGAATGGTTTTCACAATGGCGCTGATCTGCTTGGTCGCTTCTGATGAACGTTCGGCCAGTCGCTGCACTTCTTCTGCCACCACGGTAAAGCCACGGCCAGCTTCACCGGCGGAGGCCGCCTGAATCGCGGCATTCAGCGCCAGAATATTGGTCTGCTCGGTAATGTCGGAAATCAGCTCCACGATTTCGCTAATTTCCTGCGAGCTTTCACCCAGGCGCTTGATGCGCTTGGAGGTTTCCTGAATCTGCGTGCGGATTTCGTTCATGCCGGAGATGGTGTTCTGCACCGCCTTCGCGCCCTGGGTCGCCGCTTGCAGCGAGCGTTGCGCCACTTGCGAGGCCTGACCGGCGTTGCTGGACACATGCAGGATGGAGCGCGTCATGTTGTTGATAGCGTCACTGGTTTCGCCAATCTGCTTGGACTGCTCCTCAGTCGCTTTCAACAGGTAATCGGAGGTGGTACGCGTTTGCGCCGTCGCTTGGTTCACCTGCTCGGTCGCGCGGTTGATCTCGGCTACCAGGTCACGCAAACTGTCGATGGTGTAGTTGATGGAATCGGCAATGGCGCCGGTGATGTTCTCCGAGACTTGCGCCTTGACCGTGAGATCACCGTCGGCCAGATCGCCCATTTCATCCAGCAAGTGCAGAATGGCTTCCTGGTTGCCGAGGTTGGTCTGTTCGATCTCCAGGAACTGGCGGCGCGCCGACAGCACCTGACGATAGCCCACCACAATCAGCATCAGCAAGGCCAGCAGCCCGGATAACACGGAGAGAATCAGAAACAGGTTGGCGCGGCCCTGCTGCTTGTATTGATCCACCATGCGGCGGGCGGTGGCGACGATCTCATCACTGGTGTTGACAATGCTGATGAGCTGGGCCTTATTGGCTTCATCCGCCAACACACCGGGGCTCAGCGTTTTAAGCGAATTGTGCAACTGCTGCCAGGAAGCCTCCAGCTTGTTGAGGGCGGGCACCACTTCCTGCCCGCGGAACAGCGTGTCGGCTTCCAGCTTGCGCATCTGCTTGAGGTCGCTCTCCACACTGCCCATGACATTCACCAGACGCACGCTGGCCGCTTCACGGCTATGCGTGGCCAGCACGGCATCGCGCGCAGCCTGCTGCACAAACACCTGCACATCGCCCGAGAGGATGGAAAAACGGTTATCGCGCTCGACCTGAGTGATGTTGAACAGCAGATTGAGGAAAGCCACGGCAGCGGCGATCAGGAAAAATACCAGCAAGGTCTTGGGAATACCCGAGGCCGAGCTGTCTCCCTGCCCTGTCAATGCGGACTTCACCCCGGAGCGCAAGCGCGCCAGCAGTGACGGTGTGTTTCCCTTTTTTGCTGCATTCAATGCCATATCACCCCTTTGTATGTTGCGGCCTCAAGCCTGGTAGGGCTCAAGGTAAATTCTGTACCACCTGTCTGTCACTGGCTCCGCCTGACCCGGGCTCCCGTTGCGTTGGGCAAGCGACCGGAATATCAGCGAAGACTAGGCAGCCACCTGCATGAATTCGCTGCCCGTCAGCAAGCCTTCCAGCGCGAGCACTTGCCAGACCTGGCCATGCTCATCCTTGTAATGCTCACCGTGAGTATCAGGCTCGCCTGGCTCAGGCGTCTGCACAGTCATGCTTTCCAGCGTGCGCAGCCCCACCAGACGGTCAATCAGCAAGGCGGCGTTAACCTGATAACGTTCGTGTACCAGCAATATGCGGCTTTGCGCGGTCATCGCCGTGAATGGCCCGCCCATAAAGGCTGCCAGATCGGTAATGCCGTAAAGATTGCCGCGCACGTTGGCCATACCGAGAAACCAGCTGCGCGTCAGCGGCACCGGGCTGATGTCCGGCACTGGCAGCACTTCGCTGATGTCGCGCAGGTTGATCAGCCAATGCTGTCCGCCGACTTCCACGCCCAGGCGCGAGCTGCTGGTGCTGCCGGCGTTGGCCGTCACCTCTTGCAGGCGGGCCAGAATATCCTGCTGGTATTCGTGCAGGTTAAGTCTGGCCATTTTCCAGAGCCCGTATCTTGTTCAGCAATTCGTCCAGCTGCACTGGCTTGATGGCGCAATCCTTGGCGCCCTGACGCAAGGCCCACAGGCGATCGGTGGCTTGCTCCTTGCCGGTGCACATGATGACAGGGATATGCGCCGTGAGCGGGTTTTTTGAGAGTGCACGCGTGGCCTGAAAGCCATTGAGGCCCGGCATCACCACATCCATCAGTACCAGATCGGGCGCTTCGGCCGCGACTTTTTCCAGACACTCTTCGCCATTCTCGGCGGTCATCACGGTAAAGCCGGCATCCACCAGCAATTCCGTCAGGTAAAAACGATCGGTAAAGGAATCATCCACGACCAGAATTTTTTGAATCGCCATGCCTAGTCCTCGTCCGTTTCCACGCGGGCGTGATTGGTCACCGCATGCAGCAGCGACTCTTGGGTAAAGGGCTTGGTTAAGTATTGGTCTGAGCCCGCCATGCGGCCGCGAGCGCGGTCAAACAGGCCATCCTTGCTGGATAGCATGACCACGGGCGTGGCTTTGTAGCGCGGGTTGCGCTTGATCAGGGTGCAGGTCTGGTAGCCATCGAGTCGCGGCATCATGATGTCGACGAAAATGAGGTCAGGATGATAGTTGGCAATCTTGGACAAGGCTTCAAAGCCATCTTCGGCCAGAATCACTTCGCAGCCGGACTGCTTGAGAAAAAGCTCGGCACTACGGCGTATGGTATTACTGTCATCGATCACCATGACTTTCACGCCCGCTAAACTGGTTTCCCCCACCTGCATCCCCTTTTATTGTGTAGTGCACTTTTGCCGTGCACGGCGGGAGGCCATGCACTCACATCATTCTATCCAGAATTCACGATGGTGCAAGACTCGTGCTGACGCAGCCGGTCACATTCTGTTGTCATTCCAGTGTCAAACAGGTTAAATATCGCAAGCTTGCAGTCATCATGGCTGCGCCGCATCCATCAAGATGAAAGACCTCTCACAGAAGGAGGCTCACGGGAAGGGAACAATGCAGATACGACAGGAATCACTGACCGCCAAAATGACGCTGAAAGAGCTGGCGGCGAATCCCCCGCTACTCACGGCCGACCTGGTGCTGGTATTTGGCTCGGTGCGCCGCTTCAGTGAAAGCAAGCTGCAAAATATCCTGCGTGACCGCTACCCCGCCGCCCAGATCGTCGGCTGCACAACGTCCGGCGAGATACATGGCAGCGGCGTCTTTGACGATAGCCTGCAGATCACCGCCATCCAGTGGAATAAAACCGAGCAACGTGTCGTGCACACCCGCATGAACAACATGCAAAGCTCATTTGAAGTCGCCACCAATCTCGCCAGGCAACTGCAAACCCCGGCTCTTCGCACCGTGCTGCTGTTCTCCGATGGCTTGCATGTCAATGGTTCCGAATTGCTGCAAGGCTTTCAGAGCGTGCTGGGCGATATCCCGATTGTAGGCGGCATGGCAGGCGATAACGCCGCCTTTGAAAGTACCCTGCAAATCTGCAATAGCGTCATTTCCGACAATCTGGTGATTGCGGTGGGCCTCTATGGCGATAGCCTGATTACCGCCAGCGGCGCACTCGGTGGCTGGAAGCCTTACGGCCCGCCACGCAAGATCACCAAATCCGAAAAAAACGTGGTGTACGAAATGGACGGCAAACCCGCATTGCCGCTTTACCGCATGTACATAGGCGAGCATTACGCCAAAGGCCTGCCCGGCACAGGCCTCAAGTTCCCCTTTGCCATCGTCGAGGAAGGCAAGCGCGAGGTGGAAAAAATCCGCACCCTGCTCGCCATAGATACGGCGCGCAACAGCCTGACCTTCGCCGGCAATGTGGAAGAAGGCGAAATCGTGCGCCTGTGCCAGACCAATCACGACCGCCTGGTGGAAGGTGCCAGCGAGGCCGCCCGGCTGGTCACCGGTAACCTGCAATCGCTCAACAATACCCAGCCGGGGCTGGCGCTGTGCGTGAGCTGTGTAGGCCGCAAGGGCGTGATGAACGAACAGACAGCGGATGAGATCGCGGCCATCAAAACCATCCTCGGGCCACAAACCACCCTCACCGGCTTTTATTCCTATGGTGAATTTGCCCCGCGCCCCAACACCTCGGACAGCGTGCTGCACAACCAGACCATGACCATAGGCTACCTCAGCGAGAATTTATCGTCCTGATGGTGGTCACTGCTGGTGTATCATCTTTCATCCGCCCTTCACGCAAGGGCGATACAGTGCAAGAAAGCGTGGGCTGATCGCACTTCCGGAAAATCCATGAGCAGCCATCCTGCAACGGCATGACGCCCGGGTGTAAGCATCAGTTCAAGTGGAACCATTAGCCCCCTACGCTTTCTGATTGGCAATCCCGCCCTCAATTTCTAACTAAGGACATTATCCATGACCAGCACAGTAACGCTTAAAGGCAACCCGGTAACCGTAGCTGGCGACTTCCCCAAAGTCGGCCAGACCGCCCCTGACTTTCAATTGGCCAACGCCAAGCGCGAATTGCAATCCCTGGCTGACTACGCCGGCAAGCGCAAAGTACTGAACATTTTCCCAAGTGTGGATACCCCCACTTGCGCCACCTCGGTACGCACGTTCAACAAGCGCGCCGCTGAAGTGCCCAACACCGCCGTGCTCTGCATCTCCGCTGACCTGCCTTTCGCACAAAGCCGTTTCTGCGGTGCTGAAGGCCTGGAAAATGTAGTGACCCTGTCCACCTTCCGTGACACCGCCAAGTTCTCCAAAGACTACGGCGTGCAAATCGCCGACAGCAGCCTGGCTGGCCTCACCGCCCGTGCCGTGGTCGTGCTGGATGAAAACAACAAGGTATTGCACAGCGAACTCGTTTCCGAAATCGCCAACGAGCCTGACTACGATGCAGCTTTAGCTGTTTTGTAATCACATCGTCGGGCGGCAGCTCAGACTGCCGCCTGTTTCTCCCACCGCTAACCCAGCATCATCATCACCAGCATCCCCATTTCATATAGCAGGCATCCCACAAACAGCGTCATAGCCACGCGCGCCATATAAGCCCGCAAGCGTCGCCAGATTTGCCCCCGTAACATGGCATCACTCGCTCAGCGGAATGCTGTCTTCGCGCACGATCAGCCAGCGGCCGCCGCGCTGCTCCAGATCTACCACTTTTTGCACCGCCTCGTCATGACCGTTTTCCTGCCGCGTTTGCGTAAACAGCGCCAGCATGCGCTCGCCGTTGGGCTCAATACTTAAATCCGCCATGCGCACCTGTACCACGCCATCCTTGCCCAGCTCCATGCGGCGTTGACGCTCCCGCAACTCGGCCAGACTGATCGAATTGGCTTCTTTGATTTCCTTGGCAGAAATGCTTTGCAGATTGCCGGCAATCTGGTCCTTGGTCAGCGCTAGTCCCGGCATGGGGCCAACATCTTGCAGGCGCCTGGCACGCACTTGAATCTCTTTCAGCTTGAGCACGCCGCCCTGTCCTCCCATCTCGGGCAGTGTCTTGGCATCGTCGTTTTTTGGGGTAGCGCGTTGAAGTTTATATTTCCCGGCCCCCTCTTCAATCACCTCGAGGCCACTGCCTTGCAGCAGAATGGAAAAGCCCTGCTCAATGCTGTAGTGCCCCTTGAGCCCCTGCGTTTGCTTGTTGCGGGTGAGCAAGGGGTCGAATCCCAGCAGCACTCCCGCTTCTGCAGCGTATGAAGGTAGCGCATCGCTCAGGCTGCCCGGGGCAATGGCATAGTCTTTTTGTACCAGGCCGGTCTTGATCGGCTCAGCGGCAGTGACCAGCCCGGGCAGGCAAAGCAGTTGAATCGCCAACAGGCAGCGCCAGCCCGACATGCCCAGCCCGATCTGCCACGGCTTGGTTGGTATACGAAAATTGTTCAGCACGCTTTTTCTCCCAGCAAGAGGTCTTTGCTGGTATGCCGAACGAGATTAAAAAAGCGGAAGGTAAAACTGAAAAAAATTTCAGATCGCAAATGACGATCAACTTAAACCGGCCGGATAGTGGTCCAGAGCCGGGTAAAACTTTCCACCCTCACCGGCAGAGTGCGCACCAGGGTTTGCAATACGGAGTCAATATCATCGAGCGGGAAAGCACCGGAAATCTGCAGGGATTGCACGGCGGGGTCACATTGCAGGCGGCCACGCCGATAGCGTGCCAACTCCTTGATAAAGTCGCCCAGTGGCATTTCATAAGCCACCAGCATGCCTTTGCTCCATGCGCTATCGGTGCTTCGCGCAACGACGGTCGGCCCCAGAGTCTCATCATTGAAATCGACACGCTGACCGGGATAGAGCGTGATGCGCACTTGCGAGCCGTCGGCAGGCCTGATCGCCACTGCGCCCTCGAATACGCTCACCCGACTGAAGTCCTGGGTATCGCGCACCATGTAGCGCGTGCCAAGCGCGGTAATTCTGCCGTAGCGGGTATGCACGCTGAATGGCCGATTCTGCGGATCTGCATGGCCGGTCTCAATCAGCAATTCGCCTTGCAGAAGTTGCACAACACGATGCTCCGCGCTGTATTCGATATTGATCGTGGTATCCGTGTTCAGCACCAGGCGGGTGCCATCTTCCAGCACCAGTTCGCGCCGCTCTCCAATCCCGGTATCGTAATCCGCCAGTAACTCCTGCCATGGTTGCGCACGCCAGCCATAAGCGCCGAGTATGCCGATCGCCACAATCCCCGCCAGCTGCTTGATGGCGCGACGACGGGACGGCGATGGCAGGCCCAACGTGGCGAGACCAATGTCAGGCGAGATTTCACTGAATTGCTGATTGATCGATTCGAGCTGCCGCCAGGCTTCACGATGCTCCGGGCTGGCATCAAGCCAGGCTTGCCACAGCTGTCGATCACGCGAAGTCGCATGTTCATCCGCCAGCTTGGCGTACCAGCGACTGGCGGCGACCAGAGCGCCTGAGGCCTTCATTCCCATCCGGCATCCTGTTTGACCAGCAGACAATGCAGCAATGCTTTGCTGATATAACTGCCCACCGTGCGCGTGGATACGCCCAGGCGCTGGCTTATTTCCAGATAGCTAAGCCCCTCCAGCTGCAACATCAGATAGGCATTACGGATATGCGCGGGCAAACCGTTGAGCATATTGTCCAGCTTGATCAGTGTTTGCAGCACCATGGCCCGTGTTTCAGGCGATGGCACTTCTGTAGGGGCAATATGCATGAGCGCTTCGAGATAAGCCTTCTCAAGATCATTGCGGCGCAATTGGCTCACCATCAGGCCATGTGCGATGGTCGTCAGGTAAGCCCGCGGCTCGAGGATGGCTGAGAGATCACGCTTGAGAAGCAAGGTGAGGAAAGTATCCTGCGCCAGGTCGGCGGCACCCGTAGGGTTACCCAACTTGCGACGCAGCCAGGCTTGCAGCCAAAGCTGATGGTCCTGGTATAAGCGTTGAATTAAATCGTGCTGCTCAATTGCTTGCATGGCCAGCTCTGTATCATGAAATTATGAGCTGACAGTGCAAAATGGATACCAACACCATAAGATGTTGATTATTATTGACTTATTAATTTCACCAATTTAGAAGTTGGTTGAAACTGGCTGTAATCAGCCAGGACGAGCAGCCAACATGGCTGTTTATAACCACCTTGGGACCAGCGGACTAGAGGGCGCCAAATACCTTTTTAAGCAAGCTGCTGGCTTGCCCCATCGGGTCCTGGCGGATGGCTTTTTCTTCTTCCGCCATCATCAGGTAGACGCCATCGAGTGTTTTCTGGGTCACATATTGTTCAAGGGTCGCCTGATCTTTTTTCACCAGGCCAAACTGGCTGCCCATTTCGGCAAACTTGTTGTATTGCTGCGCCAGTGCGACATTCTCGGTGGCTTTTTTGACGATAGGCAGGAATTTCTCGGCCATGGGGCCGGAGGTGGTTCGTTTGAAATATTGCGTGGCGGCGTCGTCACCACCGGTAAGGATATTCTTGGCATCGGTAACACTCATGCTTTTTACCGAGTTAACCAGCAGCGTCTTGGCTTCAGGCACAGCAGCTTCGGCCGCGCGGTTCATCTTGAGCACCAGTTCATCTGCCTGGTCGCCCATGCCAAACATGCGCATGGCTTTTTCGGCTTTCTTCAGATTATCTGGCAGGGGGATTTTTACCTGCGGATTATTCAGAAATCCATCCACGGCCCCCAGTTTGCCCACGGCCTTGCCTGCGCCTTGAATCAGCGCTTCCTTGAGCCCATTGCTGGCATCCTTGTTACTGAGCGAGCTAAGGTCAGCACTGTAAGCGCTCAGGGTAAAAGCAAGCAGGGTCAGGGTTGTGAGCAAACGGGACATGATGAATATCCATAAAGGGCATGAGGGAATCACAGTCTACCGCAAAAGAAAGGGCGTGCAAGCTTGCACGCCCCGAGGTTTTTATGACGGCTTAAAATGATCAACCGCGGATGGGATGCACTTTCCAGATGTTGTTGGCGTATTCGCCTATGGTACGGTCACTGGAGAATTTGCCTACGCGGGCGACATTCAGAATGGCGCGGCGCGTCCACTCCTCCTGATCCTCATACAGCCGGCCCACGGCATCCTGCGCATCAATATAGCTCTGGTAATCCGCCAGCAGCAGGTAGTTGTCGCCTTTGTGCAGCAGAGTGTCAAAAATCGGCTGATAGCGGTCTGGCTCATCCACCGAGAAGAAACCGCCGGCAATCATATCCAGCACCTGGCGCAGCTCTTCATTGCCATGGTAATAATCCCAGGGGTTGTAACCACGCGCCTTGAGCTCGGCGACTTCCGGCGTGGTGAGGCCGAAGATGAAGATATTCTCATCACCCACCTCTTCCTTGATTTCAACATTGGCGCCATCCAGAGTACCGATGGTGAGAGCGCCATTCAGCGCCATTTTCATGTTGCCCGTGCCCGAGGCCTCGGTACCTGCGGTGGAAATCTGCTCGGAAAGATCGCTGCCGGGGAACAGCAATTCGGCAGCGGAAACTTCGTAGTTGGGATAGAACACCACCTTGAGCTTATCGCCCACTGCCGGGTCATCGTTGACGATAGCGGCGACATCGTTGATCAAGCGAATAATCAGCTTGGCCATCCAGTAGCCCGGGGCAGCCTTGCCGCCAAAAATCACCGTGCGCGGCGTAATGCTCTCGGCCTTGCCACTACGAATGCGGTTGTACAGGGTGATGACATGCAGCATGTTGAGCAGCTGACGCTTGTATTCGTGTATGCGCTTGATCTGCACATCGAACAGGCTATTGGGGTTGAGGCTGATGCCCGTGAGCTTGGTGATGCGGGCAGCGAGGCGGATCTTGTTCTGCAGCTTGATCTCGCGAAATGCCTGACGGAAATCGGCATCCTCGGCCAGCGGCACGATGCCCTGCAACTTGCTCAGGTCTTTGTGGAAACCCTCGCCTATCACCTTGGCAAGCAAGGCGGTGAGCCCAGGGTTGCACTGGTTGAGCCAGCGACGCGGGGTAATGCCGTTGGTGATGTTGATGAACTTGCCGGGATAAATCCGGTTGAAATCGGCAAACAAGGTGGTTTTGAGCAGCTCACTATGCAGCGCCGCCACGCCATTAACCGTGTGACTGCCGATCACAGCCAGGTGCGCCATGCGCACGCGGCGGCCGTGAGTTTCATCAATGATGGATACGCGGCTCAGCAGATCGGTATCGCCGGGGAAGCGGTGATTAACCATCTGCAAAAATTCATGATTGATCTTGTAAATGATGCCCAGGTGGCGCGGCAACAGACGGCCGAACAGATCAACCGACCAGGTCTCCAGCGCTTCCGGCATCAGCGTGTGGTTGGTGTAGGCAAAGATCTTGACCACCAGCTTCCACGCATGGCTCCACTCCAGCCGGTGTACATCGACCAGCTGATACATCATTTCGGCCACGGCAATGGCCGGATGGGTGTCGTTCAGCTGAATCGCCACTTTTTCCGGCAGCATGTTCCAGTCGTGATGACTGGCAAGGAAACGGCGCAGGATGTCCTGAATCGAGGCGGAGACAAAGAAATACTGCTGTTTGAGGCGTAGCTCCTTGCCTGAGACCGAGGTGTCGTTTGGATAAAGCACCTTGGAGATATTCTCGGTGGCATTGCGCTCTTCCACGGCTTTTTCGTAATTGCCATCGTTGAAATGCATGAGGTCAAACTCGCGCGTGGCCTTGGCCGACCACAAACGCAGGTTGTTCACGGTTTCCGTACCATAGCCGGGAATCGGCACATCATAGGCCATGGCGACGACAGCCTCGGAATCCACCCAATGATATTCAATGCCCTGCTCGGTGGGGAACTCCACCACATGCCCGAAGAAGCGCACGATATAGGTGCTCTCAGGGCGCTGGAATTCCCAGATATTGCCGTAGCGCAGCCAGTTGTCCGGATTTTCGATCTGCTGACCATGGCTGATGGACTGGCGGAACATGCCGTATTCATAGCGAATGCCATAGCCAGTGCCGGGAATATCCATGCTGGCCATGGAATCAAGGAAACAGGCGGCCAGACGCCCCAGGCCGCCATTACCCAGCGCAGCGTCGGTTTCCATCTCCACCACCTGCTCCATATCGCGCCCCAGCGCGTGCAGGCCTTCGCTCACTTCCGGTGCTATGCCCAGATTTAGGGCAGCATTGGACAACATGCGCCCAATCAGGAACTCCAGCGAGAGGTAATACACGCGCTTGGGGTCACGCTCTTGATAAGCCTCAGAGGTCTTGACCCAGCGTTCCACCACATGGTCGCGAACGGTATAGGCGGTCGTGGCATACCAGTCACGAGGCGTTGCCGTTGCACTGGTTTTGAATGCCGAAAATATCAGGTGGTTCTGTAAAGCCTGTGCTATCGGGGTTTTTTCAGTAGTAACGGTGGGAGTGAACTCGGAGGGCTGGGACGCATTTGAACTTATCATGGCGGTTAGATTCCTGTCATATATCTGGAGATTCAGTACAGGCTAACGGCCCACCGTGATCTGGAGATGACATTCCCAGGCAGGAAAATCCGCTCAAAATACCAGCAGGCGCGCAGCGCACAGTGACGACTTGTCATCTAGTCTAGCAAAAAACAAGCCCGTTTAATGTGCGAATGTGGACCACCCAAAAGCAAAACCCCGTCAAGAGACGGGGTTTTGTTGATGCAAGAGACAGCAGACAGAGCTTAGTTTGCAGCAGGTTCGCTAACAAACCCCAGCTTTTGCACGCCCGCATTCTTGGCATCTGCCATCACCTTGGCGATGACTTCGTAGCGGGTTTCCTTGTCGGCGCGCAGATTGATATCAGGCTGCGGCTCTTTCTTGGAAGCCTGCTCCAGCTTGAGCACCAGTTCGCCTTCCACCAGCGGGGTATCGTTCCAGTAAATCTGCCCGGCGTTATCAATCGAGATGGTGAATGACTCGGGTTTTTCTGGAAGAGGCTGGCTGCTGGCTTGCGGCAAGTCAATGCGCACAGCGTGGGTCAGCAAAGGCGCGGTGATGATGAAGATCACCAGCAGCACCAGCATCACATCCACCAGCGGCGTGGTGTTAATCTCGGCCATCGGGGCAGAATGGCTGCCCGAGCCAAAACCGTTGCCTGAACCTATCATGCTGTCACCTCTTTAAGGTGACTTTGGGGCTTTAGTGCGCTTTCTCCTGGCGTATTGCCATGAGTCAGCGGAGCACCGGTGGTCAGCAGGACATGCAGATCGTTGGCAAAGCTATCCAGTTGCGCCATCAGCACGCGATTACTGCGCACCAAGGCGTTGTAAGCCAGCACTGCAGGAATCGCCACGGCCAGACCAAATGCCGTCATGATCAGCGCTTCACCTACCGGGCCTGCCACCTTATCCAGTGTCGCCTGACCGCTCATGCTGATGCTGGCCAGCGCGTGGTAAATACCCCATACGGTACCAAACAGACCAACGAAGGGTGACACGCTGCCGACCGACGCCAGGATGGTCAAGCCGTTTTCCAGCCGCGCACCTTCATCGCTGATAACGCGACGCATGCTGCGTGCGACAAATTCATCCTGATTGCAGGCATCCGCCAGACGCTTGGAGGCGTGACGCTGATGATGTTCTGCGGCTTCGACTGCCTGATTGGCGAGGCGTGACATCGGAGTGGAGACACCGTTTTCACGGATAGCCACTTCCAGCGAGCTGGCATCCCAGAAACGCTGGCTGTAATTGCGCGACGCTGCACGCAGGCGCAGGGACTGGATGCCTTTCACGATAATCAGGTACCAGCTGGCGACGGACATGACCAGCAGACAGAGTGCAACGGTGATCGAAACCACGCCGCCATCGGTAATAAAGGCCAGACTATTAAACTCGTAACCGCTTTGCATGCAATATTCCTTCTTGTTTTAACTAAATAATAATGGTGCTTTTGACAATATTCTGACTAGTCGTGCAGCGAATAGCTCATCGGCACAATCGCGTACACACTTACCGCCTTGCCATTCTTGCGATACGGCGTGAAGCGGGCTGCCTTCAGCCACTCTACCGCCGCATTGTCCAGTCGTTCAAATCCGGAGCGTTCCAGCAGCTGAATGTCTTCCGGCATTCCAGTGGCTGAAATACGTACCTTCATCTTGACCTTGCCCTCCTCTTTCAAACGCTTGGAGAGCGTGGGGTATTTGCGCTCAGGCTCATACAGGTAAGCGACGCCCGTCACCAGTTCTGGTTCATGCGTTTCAGGTGGCGGTGGAGGTGGTGCTTTTTCCACGATCTCGGCTGGCGGCGGTGGGGGCGTAGGCTTGGCCTCCTCTACTGCGCGCGGCGCTTCTACCGGGGCAGCAGGCTGAGGTTCAGCCACTTGTGGCTGCGGTTCGGGCGTGGGCTTGATTTGCTGTTTGACCGGCTTTTGTTTTTGAATCTTGACGACCGGCTTGGGGGGAGTGGGTTCGGGTTGTGGCTCTTCGGTGATGGACTTGGGGTCGCTCACGAGATTGACCACCATAGGCGTATCCGGCTGCTCAATGCGCACTTCTTCTGGCTTGAGCCAGACCACTGCTGCAAAGATCGCGGCATGTGCCAGCAATACTGCCAGCAAGGCCGAATACGAAGCACGCGATGGTGTTTGCCCACCCTGATTGCCACCGCGCGGCTTGAGGCCACGGATCATGGCAATCGGCGCTTGCGCTGGTTGGAATGAAGGCTTTACCAGCCTCATTTCAGTGTACATTCCCTACCCCATTCATCATTGCATCGTTTCTTTCTCGTACAGCATTATATATAGCCATTCTGGCCGCGCCCTCCTGCAGCAATTCAGCCAGGGAGCCAAACGCCTGCATGTCCAGCCTAAGACTAAGCGCACCTACTTCCAGCTCAGCCACATTGCACTCTTCGCAGAATAATATCCTGCAGCCTTCGTTACCCGCGAGCACAATGCGCTTACAAGGATTTTCCGGTTTCATGCGAACTCCTTACTTCGTCAGAATCAGCTTGCCCTGACGGGTGAGCCGCAGACGATAGGTTTGATCGCCGTGCGCAATCTCCAGTTCGCGTTGCCCATTAAACAGCTCCTTGCTGTCGAGCTGACGCAGTTTCGCGTTCGTCATGGACGGTTGCACGCCGGCATCCGCTCCTCGAGGTGCATCTGTTAACAATGTCGTCGCTGTCATATGACCCTCACTTGAACCTGAAATAATTGAACCTGAGCCTAGTCACTCAGGATAAAACAAATGATAACGATTCTCAATTAGACGGTCAAGCCTAATTTTACAATTGATTATTCACCTTGAATAGCCATGAGAACAGGGAATTTTTCCCTAAAAAAAACGGCCGCCAGCAACGACGACCGAGAGAGGAGACCAGGAACAACCAGCAGAACTAGAGTCTGTTGGCGTAATACTCAACCACCTGCTGCACATCCACGGGGAATGGCACATCTTCAGCAGCAGGCAAATGCGCGATACGGGCAACGCGCTGCGTATCATCCCAACTCAGCCACTCAGGCCGAATCAAGGGCATATCTTTAAGTGTTTCATTCACAATAGGAATCTGTGCACTCGCAGGCTTCAGGCTGATTTCATCCCCTACTCGCAACCGGATGGAAGGAATGCTTACCACCTTGCCATTCAATTGCAGGTGACGATGCGATACCAGCTGGCGGGCAGCTGCAATGGTGGGGGCAAAGCCCGCACGGAATACCACGTTATCCAGACGACGCTCCAGCAACTGCAGCAATGTTTCACCGGTAGGTGCCTTGCCACGGCGCGCATCCACCATCAGGCGACGCAATTGGCGCTCGGACAAACCGTAGTTGAAACGCAGCTTCTGCTTTTCCATCAGTTTGATGCCGAAGTCTGATTTCTTGCGGCGCACAGCCTTGGCACCATGCTGACCAGGCGGCGTTGGGCGCTGCTCTATGCTTTTACGGGAAAGGCCTGGCAGATCGACGCCCAATGCGCGCATGACTTTCAGACGGGGGCCGGTAAAACGGGACATACTCTATACTCCGATATCGATAATGTTAGTTTTATTGCAGATGACGACTGCCAGGCACTACCACCGCCTGCATGGCATGCTGCTCATGGGCAATCGCTTCCCAGTCGCGCATCAGCCGCTGGGCCACTTCCGATACCAGTTTGGATTCGGCATATTGCGGAGCAGTCAGCTTGCGTGAAAGATCCAGTGCCAGCTCGGCAAGTTCAGCCGATGGATGACTTGCATAACGCGCCGTCACGCAGCACAGCGAAGCCAGCACGGCATTCGCATTCGGCAATTCTGGATCAAATATCGCTTCTTTGGGTTTCACGGACTATCCTTGTTAACCAAGTTTTAATAATGATAATGATTCGCATTTGTTAAGTCAACACGCATCATGAAAATTCGGGTAAAACCGCCTCAAATAAAAAAGCCACCGCAACTGCGGTGGCTTGTGTTTCTAGCGTGGCAATCTAAGGGAAATCAGACTTTACGACGATATGTCACAAAACCCATCAGCCCCATCCCCAAGAGCAGCATACCGTAGGTCTGGGCTTCTGGCACTGGCGATACACCAGAAATACTGTAAAGACTGGTCGTGCCGCTGACTTCGTTGGCAATCGACAGATAGTATTTGCCATCACGCACAAAGGTCATCAGGCCTTCAGGTGCCACATCGCCATCGGTCACGATCATGTCCAGGAAGCTGGCTTTGCTGGGGTCGGTAATGTCATAAATCGCCACCGCACTTTTCAGGGTGCGCTCCAGACCGATGAAGGCCAGGGTGCGGCCACCCAGTTCGAGCAAGGCAACACCTTCCGGCTCTACGCCCTTGTCATCGCTGCGACCATCATCGTAGATGCCGAGCTCAATGGCCTTGGCATCCAGCTGATTACCACTATCAAACACAATGGCGCCAGAAGCATCGCGAATCGAGAAGGAGCGGGCACCAAAGGTGACCAGATTGCCCGGGGTGGAATCCGGCACAGAAATATTCAGCTCTTTCAAATCTGCCGGTGCAGATGCTTTCAGAGCTGGAACATCTTTTACGCGTGCCTTGTCGCCGTCATCTTCACGGGTATCCCCTTCGTTCGCCATCACGATAAAAGTTTTGCCACCCACTTCATATGCTGCCATTGAATCTGGCTGGTACAGACCTTTCACGTCGCTGGCGCGCAGCTCAACCTTGCCATCCTTATGGTTGGGATCGATCCAGTTGCCAACCTGACTGAAATCCTTGGTGCCAAGACCAATCACACTGCTGAAGCTATTGGTCTTGAGATCCAGCACACCCATCGCGTTGGCTTCCTGCAGGGATACGTAGGCTTTGGTGCCTGCCTTGTTCACCGCAATATATTCGGGCTCGTAATCCATGCCCGTATTGGTGCGGATGTTGCTGCCGGTGGTCGGTACGCCGGTGAAGCCAGCATTTGTGATCACACTGCGTGATGTCATGTTGATGATGCTGACACTGCCAGCAGGGTCATATCCTGCATAGTTGGTCGGCGTGGCTTCATTGGCCACCAGCAGACGCGAGCCATCTGCTGTAAAGGTCAGCATATCAGGCAAGGCGCCAACTGTGATTGAGTTCACGCCAGACGTCAGCGCGCGGCTGGAAGTATCAAACAGCTTGACCACACCAGGGGCGGTACGATCCACGGTGGATTCGATGGCGAAAGCGGCCAGGCCATTGTGAATGGCTACACTGTTGATCGAGCCATAGGCGGTCGTATCAATATGCTGCACCAGACTGCCGCTGGTCGCGTTCAATACATCAACGCCATTGATACCAGCCACCCATACCGTGTTGGTGACTTTGTCATAGGCGGAAATTTCAGAGGTTTGACCAGCCACGCCGGTGGATGCGTGGTTATATGTCCAGAGTTTGCTCAGACTCAGCGTGTCTGCAGCGTACGACATCGCCGGCAGGCAAAGGGCGAAAACCGCCAGTGTGATCAGTTTCTTTTTCATCTTCCCATCCTTGTTATTAGGTGTGTGATTGGTGTGTGTGTTAAATGCCTGCGTGCAACAGGCAATGTTAATAAATGTAAAGATGATGTGTGACAGGATGATGAAACCGAGCAGTTACAAAGGATTGCAGGCATAAAAATGCCCCGACAAGCGGGGCATTGGGGATCATCACTGTGCGCGATGTATTTAGCTAATCAGGCTATTCATGCGACGCACAAAACTGGCAGGATCTTCCAGTTGCCCACCTTCTGCCAGCAAAGCCTGATCAAACAGCAGGTTTGCCAGGTCGGCAAAACGGCCGTCATCCGACTCGGTCTTGAGCTTGGCAACCAGCTTGTGCTCAGGATTCACTTCCAGGATAGGTTTGTTATCCGGCGTTTTCTGTCCGGCAGCCTTGAGCAGCCGCTCCAGATTACCCGAGAGATCGTTTTCACCGGCCACCAGACAAGCCGGGGAATCAGTCAGGCGGTGCGTTACGCGCACTTCCTTCACGCGTTCACCCAGCGTCGTTTTCACGCGCTCAATCAAGTCACGCGCCTCTTCTTCCACCTTCTTCTGCTGCTCTTTTTCGGCTTCGTCTTCCAGATTGCCCAGATCGAGGTCGCCCTTGGCTACCGACTGCAAGGCCTTGCCATCAAACTCGGTCAGGCTGGACAGCATCCATTCGTCCACGCGGTCAGACATCAGCAGCACCTCAATGCCCTTCTTGCGGAAGATTTCCAGGTGCGGGCTATGCTGGGCGGCTGCGAAGCTATCAGCCGTGATGTAGTAAATCTTGTCCTGGCCTTCCTTCATGCGGCCGATGTAATCCTTCAGGGACACCACTTGCGCATCGGTATCGGCATGGGTGGAAGCAAAGCGCAGCAGGCCTGCGATCTTTTCGCGATTGGCAAAATCTTCGCCCGGGCCTTCTTTCAGCACGCGGCCAAATTCCTTCCAGAAACCGGCATACTCTTCCGGCTTGTTTTCTGCCAGATCCTCCAGCAGACCCAATACCTTTTTCACCGAACCGGCCTTGATATTGTCGATATCCCGGCTGGACTGCAGGATTTCGCGCGACACATTCAGTGGCAAATCCGCGCTATCGATCACCCCGCGTACAAAGCGCAGGTATTGCGGCATCAGCTTCTCCGCATCGTCCATAATGAACACGCGCTTCACGTAAAGCTTGATGCCATGCTTGCGCTCGCGGTCATACAGATCAAGCGGCGCACGGCTAGGCACATACAGCAGCGAGATATATTCCTGCTTGCCTTCTACGCGGTTATGGCTCCAGGCCAGCGGATTTTCAAAGTCATGCGATACATGCTTGTAAAACTCCTGGTATTCCTCGTCGCTGATATCGCTCTTAGAGCGCGCCCACAAGGCAGACGCCTTGTTGACGGTTTCATCTTCATCGGTTGGCACCTGCTCGCCGTCTTTCCATTCCGACTTCTTCATGATGATGGGCAGCGTGATATGGTCGGAATACTTGCGGATGATGCTCTTCAGCTTCCAGTCATTCAGGAATTCATCTTCACCTTCACGCAGGTGCAGGATGATATCGGTGCCACGGCCAGCTTTCTCAACGGCTTCCAGGGTGTAGTCGCCCTCGCCTGCCGATTCCCACTTCACGGCTTCATCGCTGCCCGCGCGGCGGGTAATCAGGGTGACCTTGTCAGCCAGAATGAATGCCGAGTAAAAGCCCACGCCAAACTGACCAATCAGATTAGCATCCTTGGCCTGATCACCGGTCAGCGACTGGAAAAACTCCTTGGTACCAGACTTGGCAATGGTGCCGATATTGCTGATGACTTCAGCGCGGTTCATGCCGATACCGTTATCCGAAATTGTCAGCGTACGGGCATCCTTATCAAAGGACACACGAATCTTCAAATCACTGTCATTGCCATACAGGCTGTTGTCAGACAGCGCCTCAAAGCGCAATTTGTCTGCCGCATCCGAGGCATTGGAAATCAGCTCACGCAGCACAATTTCCTTGTTGCTGTAGAGCGAATGAATCATCAACTGCAGCAGTTGTTTTACTTCGGCCTGAAAACCTAGCGTTTCTTTGGTTAGTGTCTCAGCGGACATTGGTAAAGCTCCCATAGGCTAAATTTGGATTGTGTTTGCAATATTGGGGAGTAGCGCTCGGATTTCAAGCGCCGGAGTGAATGAATGAAGTGCCATGCCTGCTTGCACAGACAAATAGCGTCTATATCCGCTTGCTTACAAGATCACATGCTCAGACCGCCGACGGGGGCTGTTTGAAATGTCCGTACATGAAGACATCCACCGCGGATTTCACCAGCCGGGCACGCTCTTCTGCGTTGGGCGTCAGCGCATCATCGCGTAACAGAAAATAGTGCCCCGAAACACAGAGCTGCACAAACTGGATGGTCGCGGCCCGCACATCGGTAAACCGCACCAAGCCCGCATCCATCAACTGCACCAGGTACTTTTCAACAGGCTGGCGTGCTTCGTTCAGCATCTGGTCGATCAGCGCCGACAAGCCTTCAATCCGGTGCACCTCGGCAATCACCATACGACTCAGCTTGATATTGTCCGGTTTGAACCATTGGTTCGAAATGAAATAGCCGATCTCGAACAAGGCTTCGGCAGGAGGTTTTTGCGTGTTGATTTTTTCCAGCAATGCCGAGACATAAATATCCATGTGAACCTTGATTACCGCCAGGAACAGACTGCTCTTGGATTCGAAATGCCGGTAAATGGTCAGTTTTGAGACCTCCGCCGCCTTGGCAATACCTTCAATGCTGGCCCCGTGAAATCCTTTCTCCAGAAAGGTCTGGGCGGCAATGTCCATCATATGCCGCCCCAGCAACTCGGACCCTTCCCGCGTTGGCCTTCCACTATTCGCCTTTGTACTCATCAACTTAAGACTCCATGTTGCATTTTTCAATGCGGCTTTTCTGATGCTGCCTGTAGTTGCCGACAGCCCTTCTAATATTCGATAAAAGAATATAAATATTACAAATAAATATTTTTAATTATAAAAATATTGCATTACATTGGGCTCAATTAAGTAAACAGTATCGTTTACTTAATGACAAACAACAAGCTTTCCTCAAGCTTTTACGACGACTATTTTGCATTAGGCAGCGCATGGTAACCACCAAAAAACAAATGAAACTAGGGGCGTTTTTACAAGGCGTCGGACATCACGTGGCAGCGTGGCGCCATCCGGATGTAAATCCCGCTGATGCCACCCGGTTGTCGCACTTGAAAAACCTGGCCCAGATTGCCGAGCGCGGAAAATTTGATGCCATTTTCTTTGCCGATGTCCTTGGCTTGCCCGAGATAGACAATCGGCTGCTGGCAAAAGGCGCTATCGCCTATTTCTGGGAACCCCTGACCACGCTGGCCGCGATTGCAGGCAGCACAGAAAAAATCGGCCTCATCAGCACGGTATCCACCTCTTATCTGCACCCGTTTCATCTGGCACGACTATTTGCCTCCCTTGATCATATCAGCGAGGGGCGCGCGGGCTGGAACCTGGTCACGTCTGGGACTGACTTTGAAGCAAATGCCTTTGGCCTCAACAACCAGATACCGCATACAGAGCGATATCTGCGTGCTCGTGAATATGTCGATGTGGTGAAAGGCTTATGGGATAGCTGGGGGGATCAGCCTTATCTTTTCGATCAAACCTCAGGCAATTTCTTTGATCCGCAAAAGCTCCATTTCCTTCATCACCAAGGGGAGTATTTTTCCGTCCATGCCGCCTTGCAATCAGCCAGGCCAGTGCAGGGGTATCCGGTTATCGTGCAAGCAGGCTCATCGAGCGACGGGCAGGCGCTGGCAGCCGCCACGGCCGAAATCGTCTTTACTGCCCAACAGTCTCTACAGGATGCCCAAGGCTTCTACCGCGGCCTGAAAGCCCAACTGGCACAGCATGGTCGTGAACAGGACAGCCTCAAGGTCATGCCGGGGGTGATGCCTATCATCGGCAGAACCGAAGCAGAGGCGCAGGAAAAATATGAGCAATTGCAGTCCCTGATTGATCCGGCGGTGGGGATTGCCCTGCTATCGGCATTTCTGGGCAATATCGATCTCAGCAAGCATGGCATTGACGACCCGGTGCCTGATTTTCCCAATACCGAAGGTTGGCAAAGCCGTCAGCAATTACTCATCGATCTGGCAAGGCGCGAAAACCTCACCATACGCCAGCTCTATCAAAAAGTCGCCGGTGCGCGCGGGCATCGCATTGTCATCGGCACCGCCAGCAGCATCGCCGACCAACTGGAACTATGGTTTACCGAGGGCGCAGCCGATGGCTTCAATATTCTGGCACCCACCTTCCCACATGGCTTAAGTGAGTTTGTAGATCAGGTCATTCCCGAGCTGCAACGCCGCGGCCTTTTCCGTACTGAATACACAGGCAACACATTGCGTGAACACCTGGAACTACCTCGCCCCCGGAGTCAATATCAATGAGCACCCCTACCCTTGAATCGGCCAAGATAACCTCTGGCGCCGCCCATTCCAATACCTATCTGTTTGGCAAAGCAGGCACGCTGGGGATTTTCTCTTTGCTGTGCCTGCTGATGGTGTTTGATTTTGCCGACAGACTCATCATTGCCGGCCTGCTGCCTTACATCAAGGCCGAGTGGGGATTGAGCGATGCGCAATCCGGCCTGCTGAGTTCCCTGCTGACACTGGGCATGGTCCTGTTCGCATTTCCGGTATCAATCGCCATTGATCGCTGGAGCAGAATCAAGACCGCCAGCCTGATGGGCATATTCTGAGGTCTGGCATCGGCCAGCGGCGCCTTTGCTCATAACTTCACGCAGCTGGCGGCCAGTCGTGCATTGGTCGGCGCTGGCGAAGCGGCCTATGCGCCTGCTTCTTATGCCTGGATCACAGCAGCCTTCTCCAGACGCAGGCTGCAATTAGCCCTGGGCGTATTTTCTGCCAGCCAGCCTATCGGCATGGCGCTAGGCATTGCACTGGGTGGTTTTATTGCGGCACATTATGGCTGGCGCCATGCCCTGGGATTGCTGGCCATTCCTGGCATTCTGGTGGCGATCGCCCTTTACCGCTGCCGCGACTACCGCAACCCACCCCCACCCGGCGTAGACGAGAACACCCCGCAAACGCTCAGTCACTGGCAAGTCATCCGCCAGAACTGGAAGGCGATTATCCGCACGCCATCGTTGCTGCTCGCCTATCTGAGCGGTGCCATGGCCACCTTGCAGTGGGTGCCGATTGTGTTCTTCCTGCCCACCTATCTGAATCGTATCCACGGTATTGCCCTGCAACAGGCTTCGCTCATGACCAGTGGCTTGTTGATCGTTGGTGTGATTGCCATCCCGCTGGGCGGCTGGCTCATGGACCGACTCACCCAGCGCCACCGCAATGCCAAGATTTACTTCTCGGCAACAGCGTTTGCCGCCGCCGCAGCGCTGTATGCCCTGGCGTTCAGCACTGGTCATGATTACCAGCAGCAATATCTGTTGATTCTGCTCGCGAGCTTCGCTGGCAGCATTAGCGGATCAGGCCCATTGAGCATGACACAGGAACTGGCGCATCCATCGGGGCGCGCCCTCTCGGGAACCACTTCCGTGATGACACTGCACCTCTTGGGATCAGTGCCCGGGCCCTTTCTTGCAGGCCTGATTTCCGATCATTACGGCCTGGGGCAAGCCCTGTTCATCCTGCCTCTCGTGAGCGGCACGCTCGCGGTGATTCTTCTCGTCGCCGCCTTGCGTTTTTATGCGCGTGACCTGGAAAAAGTCGTCCACTACCGGCCCCAGGCAGCCTAGTCATGAAGAGCACACCAGAACAACGATGTCATTAATGCATAAACCAACCATAGGCAAATCAAAGGGGAATCGAAGTATGAAGTTTCACCATCCATTTATCATCAGCAGTCTTGCGCTGGCGATCCAGGCGGCGTATAGCCCGGCGTATGCCGAGGAGCAGCCGGTCGCGAACAGCAATCAGACCGAGGAAGCCAGGGACAGCAATCCACTGAGCAGCATTACCGTGACCGCCAGAAGGCGGACGGAAAAAGAGCAGGATGTCCCGGCCCCTATCAGCGTAGTCAAGGGCGACCAGCTAGAAGCAACCAAAATCTATCAGGTGCAGGATTTGCAGCAACTGCTGCCCAACTTCACATCGCAATTCATTCACGCCCGCCAATCCAGCGTGGCAGTGCGCGGTATCGGCAACAATACGGCGAATGAGGGCCTGGAAGGCAGCGTCGGCATCTATCTCGATAACGTTTACCTGGGACGCCCAGGTCAGGCCGTTTTTGACTTGCTGGATATTGAGCAAGTCGACCTGCTGCGCGGCCCGCAAGGTACGCTGTTCGGCAAGAACACCACCGCTGGCGTTCTTAATATTTCCTCACGCCAGCCATCCTTCAAGGAAGAGCGTTCGGTGGAAGTGTCCGGAGGCGAACGCGGCTATCGCCAGGTAAAAGCCAGCATCAACCAGCCCCTGAGCGACAATGTGGCCGTGCGCCTTTCCGCGTATGACACCCATGACGATGGGTGGATCAAGAACACATACAATGGAAAAAACCTGAATGAGATCAATCGTCAGGGCGCACGCGGCCAAGTGCTGATCAAGCCCAGCGAGACTTTCAGCCTGCGCCTGATTGGCGAGCACAACGAAGAAGACTCCAGCACCGGCAGCCTTATTCCATACAGCTTCGCACCATGGCGCCCCAACGGCACGACCTATGCGCAGAATGCCACCGCGCTGGGAGCCGTGAATATTGCGCGCAGCCCTTATGATTACAAGGTGGATTTTGATGGCAGGCAGCGTGCCAAGGTCAATCAGGATGCCTTGTCTGCAGAAGCCAACTGGGATATCAATGGCTACAAGCTCACTTCCATTACGGCATGGCGCGACTGGAAATTCAGCCCGGAAAATGATCTGGATTTCACCCGCCTAGCCGGCATTACCGGCGGCTTCAAGATTGACGAAAGCCAATATTCGCAGGAAGTCCGGCTGGCTTCGCCGCTGGGTGAGGTCTACGACTATGTTGTTGGCGGGTATTACTACCATCAGGACATTACCAGTGACAATGCCTACGAAACAGGCGCGCGTGCATCGGCCCTGACGTTTGCCTACCCGCCCAATGCTTCGCTATCTGGGCAGGGCACTTCCAAAACGGATAGTTATGCCGTGTTTGGCCAGGCTACCTGGCATGCCACCCAGAAGCTGGACTTCACGGGAGGTTTGCGCTACACCCAGGAAAAGAAAGAAGGCCGCGTTGACCAGAATACGATTTCACCCAGCATCTATGGCGGGCTGAGCCCGCTGTTCCGGGCATACGACTCAGGCACCATGAGCCGTACCGATGAAAATCTGGCTGGATTACTGACCGCGAGCTACCACTTCACCAATGATCTGCTGGGCTTTATTACCTATTCCACAGGAGAAAAATCGGGCGGCTTCAACGTGAATAGCGTGGCCAGTCCCGGCGCCATCCTCGGCAGCCAGGCGCTGTATATTGATCCGGAAAAAGCACGCAATCTGGAGTTTGGGCTGAAGACAAACTGGCTGAACAATCGCCTGAATATCAATGCCAATCTATTCCTGACCAAGATATCCGACTATCAAGCCATCACCACGACGGATTTCAACGGCACCTATGTGGGCCTGCTCACCAATGTGGGCGACCTCACCAGCAAGGGCGTCGAGCTGGATATCAAGGCACAGCCAAATAATCACCTGGAACTCAATTTCAATGCGGCTTACACCGATGCCACGTTTGATAAAGGCACGGCTCCCACCCCATTTGAAGAGTTTGACGGCGTGGGTTACGGTCGTGGCTATCGCAGCATTGCCGGCAACCGGGTCAATGGTGCCCCACGCTGGACGGCCAATACCGGCCTTGTGCACAAGTGGAATATCACGAGCAATGTCGAGCACTACACCTCCGCCAACTATAGCTGGCGCTCCGAGACCTATGCCGATATCAACAACTCGATTTATTCCAAAATTCCGAGCTATGGCGTGTTCAACCTGACAACAGGGTTCCGCATCCCGCAAGGCAAGAATCAGTGGGATTTATCCATCTGGGCCAAGAACGCGTTTGATAAACACTACTTCCTGGGTTTGGTGAATTCCGGCAATGGCGTCTATGCCGGTTCCGCGGCCCAGCCGCGCACCATAGGTGCCAGCCTGCGGTACGACTTCTAGCAATAGCTACACCCTGAGCAAAACAGCCACGTGCCTGTCTGGGCAGTGGCTGTTTTTTTATTCGTCACCCGCTTTGCTGCCCTATCAACACGAGGTGCTTTTTGTATCGATTTATTCACGTTACACTGCGGGCTTACGGCGAGCACAGGGGAATTTAGGCGATGACGACGATGACCATTCATCAGCTGGACGAGCAGCACTTTGAAGTCAGCATCCAAGCCTCCTCCCCGACCACGCATCGCGTAACCGTTTCAACCGAATACGCGGCCCAACTGACCCACGGCAAATTCACTACCGCAGAACTCATCAAGCGCTCCTTCGAGTTTTTGCTGGCGCGTGAATCCAACACCAGCATCCTGCGCAGCTTTGATCTTTCCGTGATTGCGCGCTACTTTCCGGAATACGAATCCGAAATTCAGCGTTAGCGGGCATTAAGCCTGCGGATTGCCTGAGCCAGACTTGGTAAGGGATCGAGCAGCGGGTCGTTTGGGTTTCAGCCCTTGCTCTTAGCCGCGCGGCGGCAGGCATCTGAACAGTATTTGACGCTATCCCAGTTTTTTTCCCAGGCTTTACGCCAGGTCATGGTGCGGCCACATTGCACGCAGGGTTTGCTGGGGAGGTAGGCCTTATTGCCTTTGAATTCCCTGGAAGGCATGGTGCATGCCTCAGGCCGAGAGAAGCTTCAGTAGCAGCGCGGAAGCGGCCATGCCAAATGGCGCAGTCACGCAAACGGAGGAGCCATAGCCGGCACAATTAAGGCCGCTCAGCCCGCCATCCGCCTCGCAGCTTGCATCCGGCTTCTGGATGGGTTCATCGGAGTAAATGCAGGGAATGCCAAATTTGGTGGGGGCTTTATTGCCAGAAGGCGCGCGGGGAAAGCCATGGTCACGCCGCAGGCTGTTGCGCACCTTGGCAAGCAGTCGATCGCCGTGCACCTGGGCCAGATCAGCATGGCGGATGCGGGTGGGATCCAGGCGACCACCAGCACCACCTGTCACCACCAAAGGCAGCTTATGGCGGCGGCACCAGGCGGCAATCGCCACTTTGGCGCGTGCATCATCAATCGCATCAATCACGCCATCAAAGCCCTGTCCAAGCATGGCGTCTACATTCTCCACCGTGACAAAATCTTCTATCTGCGCCACCTGCGCCCATGGATTAATCCGCTGGATGCGCTCCGCCATGGCCGTAACCTTGGCCTTGCCCAGCTCGCCATCCAGCGCATGCAGCTGGCGATTGATATTGGATTCAGCGATGTTGTCGAGGTCAATCAGCGTGATACGGCCAATCGCATTGCGCGCCAGCGCCTCGGCGGCCCAGGACCCAACGCCGCCTATGCCGATCACGCAGACATGCGCCGCCTGAAAACGCGCCAGCGCGTCTGCGCCATACAGACGGCGTACGCCACCAAAGCGTCGCTCCATATCCACATCCTGCGTACCAGGGATTGCGCCCTGTCCGGCATCAGACTGGTTGGTAGACGAACCCAATGCCATGGCCTACTGCCCGCAATACAGGCGCTTGATGGTGGCAAACGGTGTGTTGGCCAGGATGGTCTTGGGCGGCTCGGCACCGAGGTTTTCGATCACATCGTTGACCTTGAGCGTGCCGCCAAGAAAGGTCGAGGTGTTTTTATCGCAATCAATCGACACATGGTTGAGCATTTCGCTACCCTCGTCATAGGTCGACTTCAGCATGATGGAGAAGAAACTGCGGTCGGTATTCCAGCGCACGCTCTGGTTACTGAGGTACAAGCGGCTTTTGCCCCCCACGTCCAGTTGCTGCCAGTCATTGATAATGGGGATTTCCACGCAGAATTTCCGGGACAAGGCTTCCAGCGTCGCCGTCTTGCTGACCATGGTCGTGGGCTTGGGCTTGTCGAACACCTGCGTCAGCTTGCCATCCTTGAGCGTGCTCATGCGGGTCATGATGAAGGAGCTGGCATCGCAATCAAACGACAGTGTGCTCAGGGTTTCCTGGCTTTTATCGAAGGGCACGACCCGGGTATCGACCATGAAATGGCTGCCGTCGGCGTATTGCTTGATGGATTGCCGATTGTAAAAGACTTCGGATACCTTGCTTTTGCCTATGGACTCCCATTGGCCTGCAATGGAGCGCACGCCACAGAAACTGCCTTTCAGCTGGTCAGGCATGGAATCACGCACAATGGCGCTGGCCGGCTTGGGCGTCTCAAATTCGCTCAGCACCTGGCCATCCTGGGTTTTGCTGCCGCTCAGATAGGCGTAGCTGCTGTCCTTGCAGTCCACGCGTATGGTCGTCAGCCACTCGGCGCTGTCAGGCTGCACCACGCGGGTACTGATGGTGAATGCGGTCTTGCTGGCTTCCCATTCCAGGGTGCCGATATCGATGTAATGCTTGCCAAAGCTGCTTTCGCCCAGAAGATTCCAGTTGGCGGCCTGGGCAGGCATGACCAGGCCCAGGGACAGCAGGGAAAACACCAGCTTGAGTAATCGAGAATTCACCATCACGCCTTTTCCAAAACGACAAACGCAGCCGCCAGGGCTTTTTCATCGCTGATTGATAAATGTTTGTGCACGATGCCTTTGGCATCAAGCAAGCTTTGCAATTCTTGCGCCAGCACCAATATGGGTTTGCCCAGCGCATCGTGGCCGACCCCAATATTCTCGAACGCCGCAGGCCCGCGGATACCGGTCCCCAGTGCCTTGGCAAAGGCTTCCTTGGCGGCAAAGCGCTTGGCGAGAAACCGCGCACGGGTCTTGCTGGCAAGGTACTCATCATACTCGGCAGCGGTCAATATGCGCTCGGCAAATGCATCGCCAAAGCGCGCCAGCGAATCCTCAATCCGCGATACCTCAACGATATCGGTACCTATGCCGAAGATCATTGCGCGCCCTGCTGCATCGGCAAATGCTGGGAGCAGATCATTCGGCTTTGGCCGCCTGCAGCATCAAGGCTTTCATTTCACGCACCGAGTATTCCCACCCGACAAAAATGGCATGCGCCACAATGGCGTGGCCGATGTTCAGTTCTTCAATACCCGGGATCGCCGCGATCAAATTCACATTGTGAATATTCAAGCCATGCCCGGCGTTGACCACCAGACCCAGCTTGCGCCCATGCGCAACGGCGGCCTGCACGCGGGCCAGTTCATGGGCCTGCTCTTCCGGTGTTTCTGCATCGGCAAAGGTCCCGGTGTGGATTTCAATCACCGGAGCACCTGCCGCTTTGGCGGCATCAATCTGCGCAATATCAGGGGCGATGAACAATGACACGCGAATGCCCGCATCGCGCAATACCTGGCAGGCATGGCTCACCGCCGCCAGATTGCCCGCTACTTCCAGGCCGCCCTCGGTGGTGCGTTCTTCACGCCGCTCTGGTACCAGGCAGACATCCTGCGGTTTCACCTGCAAGGCAATGCCCAGCATTTCTTCGGTCACCGCCATTTCCAGGTTCATCTTGGTCTGCAGCAAGGGCCGCAGGGCAAACACATCGGCATCCTGAATATGGCGGCGGTCTTCACGCAAATGAATGGTGATGCTGTCGGCGCCCGCCTCTTCCGCGCGCAACGCGGCTTGCACCACGCTGGGGTACTGGGTGCCACGCGCCTGGCGCAGCGTGGCGACATGGTCAATATTGACCCCGAGTTTAATCATGATGGAGTAACTTTCATTGATGACAGTAAGAGACAGCCTGGGCTGCCAGGCACTACAGGCCTTGCAAGTCGATCAGCAACTGCCGCGTATGCAGCGGCTTGTCACCGAGATAATGCGCCAGCAGCATGCGCATCAATTGCTTGCTTTGCTGCTGGGTCTGGCTATCGGCGTAATCATCCCGCGCCATGTCCAGCAGGGTTTTGCCACGCAATTGTACGCGATTGGCCGCAGGCAGTGGAGTGGCTCCGGTGCAGGCGCCACGCTCGGCTACGTATTCATAGATGCGCTCCGCCTCTACCGGCTGGTCGCGCTCATCGTTCAGCAGGGGAACGGCATAGCCCATCTCCTGCAGCATGCGCAGCTCAAAGCGGCGAAGGCTGGTGGCATGTTCGGTGCTTTGCGACAGGGTACGCAAGGTATCGCCGTAATACGCAAACAGCGCATCGTGGCTATCTTCACGCGGCAGCAAGCGCAGCAGCAGCTCGTTCATGTAAAAGCCGCACATCAGGGCATCGCCCTGCAACAGCAGCAGGCCACTGCCCCACTCCAGGCTATGCAGGGTCTTCAGCTCCGCCTTGCCTGACCAGGTGGCAAGCAGGGGTTGAAAGGATTGCAGCATGCCGCGCATGGCGGAACGCGGACGACGCGCGCCTTTTGCCACCGCCGCCACGCGACCAAAATCACGGCTGAACAGCTCCACCACCAGACTGGTTTCCTTGAACGGATAGGTATGCAGCACGTATACCGGCTGATTGTCTTGTTTGTGGAGGACGGCCATAAGAAGAATTAACTGCGAATAAAATCAGATGGATTCAGGGGCAACCACCACACCGGGCATCCGCAGCCTGCAGGCTCGCGGAAAACCGAGGCAGTCACCGCTTGGCGGCAATGCCGGGGCTATTGATCATCAATGACGATCAATAGCCCAGGGACTTGAGGGCGCGCTCATCATCCGCCCAGCCGCCTTTGACCTTGACCCAGGTTTCGAGCCAGACCTTGCCACCAAACAGGTTTTCCATATCCTGCCGCGCTTCGGTGGAAATCTGCTTGAGCTTGGCGCCACCCTTGCCTATCAGCATGGGCTTCTGGCTTTCCTTGTCGACAATAAACGCAGCGTGAATGCGGCGCAGATTGCCTTCCATTTCAAATTTTTCAATTTCAACAGCAATGCTGTAAGGCACTTCATCGCCCAGGAAGCGGAAGGCTTTCTCACGCAGAAGTTCGGCTGCCAGAAAACGCTCATTCTTGTCGGTCAGCTCATCTTCGCCATAAATGGCCTCCTGCTCTGGCAGATGCTGGCGCACGGCCTGCAGCAGTTCATCCAGATACAGGTTTTTCTTGGCGCTGACGGGCACGATGGCGGTAAACGGAAATTCAAGATCAAAATCCTGGATCAGCGGCAGCAGGTTGCCCTTGTCGCCCATCAGGTCAGCCTTGTTGACCACCAGCAATACCGGCTTGTTGCGCGGCAGCATGTTCAGCACCAGGCGGTCAGCCTCGCCCAGATGCATGGGTTCGATCACGAACAGCACCACATCCACCTCGGCCAGCACCTGGGTCACAGTCTTGTTCAGACTGCGATTCAGGGCATTCACATGCTTTTGCTGAAAACCCGGGGTATCCACAAACAGGTACTGGGTATCGTCGGTGGTATGAATGCCCAGCAGGCGGTGGCGCGTGGTCTGCGCCTTGCGCGAGGTAATGCTGAGCTTGAGCCCGAGAATGTGGTTGAGCAGCGTGGATTTGCCGACGTTGGGACGGCCCACAATCGCCACGGTACCGCAGCGAAAGGGAGAAGCAGGAGTATTTTCAGTGGTCATATAAAGTCTTTTCGCTACGAGGTAGCTGTAAGTTGCTGGTAGGCACGCTCGGCGGCCTGTTGCTCGGCCGCGCGGCGGCTGGAGCCTTCACCATGGGTGACCAGCTTGAGTTTGGGGATGGTGCAATCCACCTTGAACAATTGGCAATGTGCCTCGCCCTCGGTGGCTGTCACGGTGTATTCGGGCAAGGCGATCTTGCGGCCTTGCAGGTATTCCTGCAGCAGGGATTTGGCATCCTTGCCTATGGATTTGGGGTCTATGGCTTCGAGCAAAGGCGTGTATAGCCTGACCACCAGCGCTTCGGCAGCAATAAAGCCAGCATCGAGAAACACTGCGCCGATAATGGCTTCCAGCGCATCGGCCAACACAGATGGACGACGCCAGCCACCGCTTTTCAATTCGCCCTCGCCCAATTTCAGCATGTCACCCAGTTGCAGGCGCTGGGCAATCTCGCAGAGGGTTGGCTCCTTGACCAGATGCGCGCGCAAACGGCTGAGGTCGCCTTCTGGCAGTTTGGAAAAACGCTGGAAAAGCTGGTTGGCGATAATGCAGTTCAGCACACCATCGCCGAGGAATTCGAGACGCTCGTTGTTACGCGCACTATGGCTGCGATGGGTCAGTGCCTGCGTCAGCAGTTGCCCATTGGTGAAATCATGGCCTAGCAGCCGTTCCAGTCCGGTTTGTGACATCCGGATCAGGGCGATGCCGAAGCATCGGTAGAAGCAGTGAAATCAATCAGCACGCTGACATTGGCGATAATCGGGATCACTTTCTGGTAATCAATGGACACCGTGTTCTGACCCGCGGCATTCTTGCCCACCACCAGATCCTTGGCATTCACATCGCCGATCTCGTCTATCATCGCCGCCTTGGTATAGACATCCATGATTTCCTTGCGGCTCATGCTCTCAAAGCCAGGTTCCTGGCTGATTTTCTTCAGCGTTTTCTTGATGGTGAAATATTCAACATAGGCAGGCGTCAGCTTCATGCCCACCATGACCACGAACAGCCCCGCGGCAATAAGCAGCACCAGCCCGATAAAGGTAATACCACGTTGACGGTTCATGTTGATCAGCCCCTAGTTGATGGTGTTGCCAATTCTGCCGAAATTATCAAAATTCCACCAGATGAAAAACGCCTTGCCGACCAGATTCTCTTCAGGCACAAAGCCCCAGAAGCGACTGTCATTGCTGTTATCGCGGTTATCGCCCATGGCAAAATAATGTCCTGGCGGCACTTCCACTTCGCCATCCAGCGAGGGCTTTTCCTCTTCCAGCAGGATATCGTGCTTGTGCTCGCCCAATTGCTCCTGGTAACGCTTGGTCACCACCATGCTGAGGCCGGAGCCAACATACTGGTAGTCATCCGCGTAGTTCACATCCAGCTTTTTGCCATTGATGTAGAGCTGCTTGTCGCGATAGGCAATCTTGTCGCCAGGCACGCCGACCACACGCTTGATGTAATCAATCGAAGGGTCCTTTGGATAATGGAACACGAAGACTTCGCCACGTTGCGGATGGCGGATCTCGAGAAAGGTATTGTTGAGAATAGGCACGCGCAGGCCGTAGATGAATTTGTTCACCAGGATGAAGTCGCCTGCGATCAGGGTAGGCATCATGGACGCGGATGGAATCTTGAAGGGCTCGACCACGAAGGAGCGGATCATGAACACCACCAGAATCACCGGGAAAAAGCTTTTGGAATATTCCACCAGCACCGGGTCTGCCTTGCCTGCCGGGCGGCGCTTTTTCAGCACCAGAATATCCAGCAACCAGATCAGGCCGGTGACAGCCAGGATAACCACCATAAACAGTGCGAACATCATTTGTCTTCTACTTTCAGAATCGCCAGGAATGCTTCTTGTGGAATTTCCACATTGCCCACTTGCTTCATGCGTTTTTTACCTTCTTTTTGTTTCTCAAGCAGTTTTTTCTTGCGGGTAATATCGCCACCATAGCATTTTGCCAGCACATTCTTACGCATGGCTTTCACGGTTTCACGGGCAATGATGTTGGCGCCAATGGCCGCCTGCACCGCCACATCAAACATCTGGCGCGGAATCAGCTCGCGCATCTTGGCACACAACTGGCGACCACGGTAGATACTGTTGGCGCGGTGCACAATCAGGGATAACGCATCCACGCGGTCACCGTTGACCATGATATCCAGCTTGACCAGATCGGCCGCACGGAACTCGAGGAATTCGTAATCCATGGACGCATAGCCGCGCGATACGGATTTCAGCTTGTCAAAGAAATCGAGCACCACTTCGTTCAATGGCATCTCGTAGCTCAGCATGACCTGACGGCCCATGTACTGCATATTGCGCTGCACGCCGCGTTTGCCATTGCACAGCGTCATCACCGGGCCCACATAATCCTGTGGCATCAGCAGGTTAACGTTGATGACCGGCTCGCGGATTTCATCAATGCGCGAGGGCTCAGGTAGGCGCGATGGATTCTCGATCTGCACGACCTCGCCGTTTTTCAGCAACAGCTCATACACAACGGTAGGTGCCGTGGTGATGAGGTCCATGTCGTACTCGCGCTCCAGCCGTTCCTGCACGATTTCCATGTGCAAGAGACCGAGGAAACCGCAACGGAAACCAAAGCCCAGGGCAGTGGAGTTTTCCGGCTCGAATTGCAGCGAAGCATCATTCAGGCGCAGCTTTTCCAGCGCATCACGCAAGGCTTCAAACTGATTGGATTCCACCGGATACAAGCCGGCAAACACTTGCGGCTTTACTTCCTTGAAGCCAGGCAACGCTTCGGCAGCAGGCTTGTCGGCCAGGGTCACCGTATCACCCACCTTGGCACTGGTCAGTTCCTTGATGCCGGCAATGATGAAACCCACTTCACCCGCGGATAAGGATTCCTTCTGGCGTGACTTGGGGGTAAACACACCGACCTGCTCGCACAGATGCACAGCCCGTGTGGCCATCATGCGAATCTTGTCTTTGGGCTTGAGGGTGCCGTCAATCACCCGCACCAGCATCACCACGCCCACATAGTTATCAAACCAGGAGTCGATGATCAGCGCTTTCAATGGCTTGGTTGGATCGCCCTCAGGTGGCGGAATACGCGCAACGACGGCTTCCAGCACATCGCGCACGCCTTCGCCGGTCTTGGCCGAGCAACGCACGGCATCGGTGGCTTCTACACCAATCACGTCCTCGATTTCCTGAATCACGCGCTCAGGGTCTGCCGAGGGCAAGTCGATCTTGTTCAGTACCGCTGTCACCTCAACACCGAGATCAATCGCGGTGTAACAGTTGGCCACACTCTGCGCTTCCACGCCCTGCGATGCATCCACCACCAGCAAGGCCCCCTCACAGGCAGACAGCGAACGACTCACCTCATAGGAGAAGTCGACGTGCCCTGGGGTATCAATCAGGTTAAGCTGGTAGATCTGGCCATCCAGCGCCTTGTATTGCAGGGCTGCAGTCTGCGCCTTGATGGTAATGCCACGCTCACGTTCCAGATCCATGGAATCCAGCACCTGCGCTTCCATTTCGCGATCCGAAAGACCGCCGCACAGCTGAATGATGCGGTCAGCCAGCGTGGATTTACCGTGATCAATGTGGGCAATGATGGAAAAGTTACGAATATTTTTCATGAGGTCCGTTTGCAATATATAGCGAGGAAAGTCCATGCGTCCAAGCCTGATCGACACTGAGGTCAGACCGCTCGGCCGCCACCAGTACCGGCGTGCGGAAAGCGCTGCCGGTCGGGACTTTCAGCCTGTTTCAAATCAGCAAGCCTGCTCGCGGCATAACTGATTCAGCCTGCCGCGAATATAGCAAAAGGGCGCCGAAGCGCCCTCTTACATTCACTAGTACGTGATTTTACCGTAAAGCAGGCCTAATAGCACTGCTGATCACGGCTATTTATCCGCAGCGAGCTTCAATGGTACATACAAGGTGTTGTCATCGCGCTGTACCAGCAGCGCCACGGTTTTACCACCAGCCACACCCGCGAGTTGCTTGTTGAACTGCTCAAGGCTCTGCACTTCGGTGTTGTTAAGACCAAGCACCACATCACCGCGGCGTATGCCTGCCTGAGCAGCAGCGCCTTGTGCATCTACCACCAGCAGGCCATTCTTGCCACTGAGTTTGCGCTTCTGCACTGGCGTCAGCTCGCGCAGCACCAGGCCAAGACGGTTCACTTCTGGTTTGGCCGAGCCTTTGGGCGTTGGCGCAACGCCATCTTTCTCAGTAGGCGCTTCGCCCACGGTGATGTTGAGGGTCTTGGTGCTACCCTTGCGCAATACTTCAACCGGCACGGTTTTGCCAGGCTTGGTAGCGCCAACAATACGCGGCAGGTCAGAGGAAGTCAGTACAGGTTTGCCATCAAACTTGACGATGACATCGCCCGCTTCCAGACCACCCTTCTCTGCAGGAGCGCCTTTTTCCACACCCGCAACCAGCGCACCGTTGGTGCTCTTCATGCCGAATGAATCTGCCAGATCCTTGGTGATTTCCTGAATGCCGATACCCAGCCAGCCACGGGTCACCTTGCCGTTGGCTTTCAGTTGGTTGGACACATCGATCGCCACATCAATCGGGATGGAGAATGACAGGCCCATGGAGCCACCGCTACGGCTGTAGATCTGGGAATTGATGCCCACCACTTCGCCACGCAGATTGAACAGCGGGCCACCGGAGTTACCTGGGTTGATTGCCACGTCGGTCTGAATGAAAGGAACAAAGTTTTCCTGCGGCAAGGCACGGCCCTTGGCGCTGACGATACCGGCAGTCATGGTGTTTTCCAGACCGAAGGGTGAGCCGATGGCCGCTACCCATTCGCCAACCTTCAGCTGATTGGGGTCGCCGATGGTCACCTTGGGCAGGTTGGTCGCATCAATCTTGATCAGTGCGACATCGGTACGACGGTCAGAGCCTATGATCTTGGCTTTGAATTCGCGCTTGTCGGACAACTTCACCAGCACTTCGTCGGCTTCATTGACCACATGCGCATTGGTCAGGATATAACCATCATTGCTGATGATGAAGCCCGAACCCAGCGACTGCGATTTGTAATCCTGTTGCGGAGCGCCATTACCCTGACCTGGCATGCCGGGGATGCCGAAGCGACGCAAAAATTCGCCCAGCGCCGGATCATCTGGCATGCCGGGGAATGGCACTGTGCCTTCCGCCTGACCATGCATCACCTGCGTGATGCTGATATTGACAACCGCTGGCCCTTGCTTTTCCGCCAGCTCGGTAAAGTCGGGCAAATCCTTGGCCGACGCGGTTCCTGACACTGTAATAAGGATCGCGCAAGTGGCGATTATTTTCTTAAGCATGCATACACCTCATTCGTACATCGGTTAAATGACAGTCATACCCCAAGCATGAGCTGCGTATGGTTGAAGACATCGCGCCGTCATGCCTGTTCCCCTAATAACACTAGATAAAGATGCATCGATCACGCATGGATAAGCAGCGTGGCAGCAACACGCGTTGCCACGCTGGCACTGCATGCTGCAAGGAAAATCCATACGGAGTTATTTCTTGAAATGAATGGTGTTGGCGATCTGGGTTACGGTAGCTTCGGGCACTTCCCCCACCACCACAACCTGGTGTCCCTCAAGGACATTGGCATAGAAATGGGTGGCGCCAAAAGCGCTATGCCCGACTTTGGGTGCCATGCCTTTGAGCAAAGGCTCGATAAACAGCGACACCGAGGCAAGACCATCGGAATAGACGATCTGGGTAACGGGTGCTGGCTTGCCTGGGACCAGGCGTGTGATTTCATCCACTTTGCGATAGCCGGAAGGCAGCTGGTCAACACTCCAGGTAATGGCATCCACCGGTGCAGAGCGACCTGCACCGGGCTCTTCCATCACGTATTGCTTTTCCGGACTGACATTGGGTTGAAACCAGTCCATTTTCTGGCTGTTCATCAAGGTCAGCTGGTTGAACGCAAATTGCTCCATGGGCTCGTTGCGTTCGTTCGCTGACATGGACTTGAGCAGCAGGCCATATTCACGGTCTGCCCAGAACTTGTAGGTATAACGGAATTTATCTTTGGGGGAGAGAATCACCATTTGGCCATCCCGCCCGCCTATACGCTCCGTGCCGCCAAACTTGACGTCATAACTGGATTTGATCGCATCCAGGTTGGACGGCAAAACCGCGGGGAACATATTCTGCCCCCGGCGCTTTTCGATGACGACTTTCTCATTGCGTGGGCTGAAAATCACTACATCGCGGCCCTGGCTCAATACCTCACGCGGGGTGCCATCCAGCACCACAATGCGGGCATACTCGCCCTGCCCGTAATTCATGTGGGTGATCTGTACCGAGCGTGAACCTGTGCCAGACTGATAAACAAATACGCCTTGATAACTCAGCTCGCGGGCAGCCTGAGCAGCCTTTTGCAAGACCATCCAGGGGTCACCAGTGGCTTCTCCCGCCGCTGTTGCAAGCGCAACATGGCTGACAAGCAAAAAACCCAGCACCCCACGCTTCATTACTTCTCGCTTTCAGAATAGGACGCAGGCTGAATGTAGTAAGCGGAGTTGCTTGGGGCCATGGACTGATGGGCCAGCAGATACTCGGAGGCGACATTCTGTGCGATTTCGGCAGGTGCAGCTTCGCCGTGTGTTTGCACCTGTTGTTGCAATACCATCCAGCCGACAAACATGACGGCAGCGACCGAAGCAGCGACCGACCAGAGTGTAGGCGTCTTGTAGACCGCTTTTTTGGCCTTGGGAGCCAGTACCACCGGCTCCTGTTCCAGTTGCTGCATGATGCGGTCGGTCAAATCCGCCTTGAAAATGGGACTGCCACGCATGCAATCCCCAATCAGGTGGTATGTGGTCCAGGAATCGGACAGGGTTTCGCTGGACCGAATGGCCGTGTATAGATACTCGGAGTCTTCCAGAGACAGCTCTTCGTCAACGAGAGCAGAAACTTGATCTTTCATTACTTTCTCCTGTTACTTACCAGCGCTTGTCCTGAGGCGTATCCAGCAGCGGGCGCAGTTTCTGCGCAATGGTTTCACGAGCCCTGAAAATACGTGAACGCACCGTACCAATCGGGCAGTTCATCAGGGTCGCGATTTCCTCGTAGCTCAAACCTTCGATTTCGCGCAGGGTAATCGCCGTCCGTAATTCATCAGGAAGTGCCGCAACGGTATCGTTGACGGTACGGGCGATTTCCTTGGTCATTAACTCTGTTTCAGGCGTGTCCATGGTACGCAACTCGTTACCGTCCTCGAAGTTTTCTGCATCTTCGATTTCGATGTCGTTGGATACCTGTGGACGACGGCCCATGGCCACCAGATAATTCTTGGCGGTGTTGATGCCAATACGATACAACCAAGTGTAGAAAGCACTTTCACCCCGGAAGTTAGGCAAGGCACGATAGGCCTTGATGAAGGACTCTTGTACCACGTCCTCAACCTCGGCCTGGTCACGAATCAGTCTGGACAATAAACGTCCCAGCTTGCGCTGGTATTTGTCCACCAGCATGCCAAAGGCGCGCTTGTCGCCGCGCTGAGCACGCTCAACCAATTCCTGATCTATCTCCCGGTTGCCCACCATGGGGCCAGCGCTCCCTGTCTGCATATTGTTAATTTTCGGAGTATACCCTTGCATCGTAGTGTCTACGAAACCGAGGCGCGAAAATTCTCCCATATTTTTTGCATTAATCATTGTGTTTCTCCCAGCTTGGTGTCGACTAGCTTAGTGTTGAAGACAGCGCTACACTGATTAAAGTTTCACCTGACGGATATATATGCAGCAATTTGATGTATTGATCATTGGTAGCGGGCTGGCGGGTCTCACCCTGGCCTTGAAAGTGGCAGCAGACAAAAAAGTATGTCTGGTCAGCAAGCGCAGCATCAATGATAGCTCCAGCAACTGGGCACAAGGCGGCATTGCTGCGGTGCTCACCGACGACGATTCCATTGAGGCTCACATTCAGGACACCCTGATTGCCGGCGCCGGACTCTGTGATGCCGAGGTCACCCGCCTGGTGGCCGAGCATGGCCGTGAAACCGTGCAATGGCTGATTGACGAGGGCGTGCCGTTTACCCGTGAAGACGACGATAGCGGCTTTCACCTGACGCGTGAAGGCGGTCATAGTCATCGTCGCATCATTCACGCCGCCGATGCGACCGGGCATGCCGTGCAAAAAACGCTGGCCGAAAAAGTGCGCAATCACCCCAACATCACCCTGCTGGAAGACCATATTGCCGTGGACCTGATCACGGCACGCAAGGTCAAAATTGAAGGTGCGGAATGCCTGGGCGCCTATGTGCTGGATAACCAGAGCGGCAAGGTACTCACCATTGCCGCCCAGAATACCGTGCTGGCCACGGGCGGCGCGGGCAAGGTTTACCTCTACACCACCAATCCGGATGTCGCCACCGGCGATGGCATTGCCATGGCCTGGCGCGCGGGCTGCCGCGTGGCCAACATGGAGTTCATCCAGTTCCACCCCACCTGTTTGTACCATCCACAGGCCAAGTCATTTTTGATCACGGAAGCCGTACGCGGCGAAGGTGGTCGCCTGCTGTTGCCCGATGGCACTCGCTTTATGCTGGAACATGACTCGCGTGGCGAGCTGGCGCCACGCGATGTCGTCGCACGCGCGATTGACTTTGAAATGAAAAAGCGGGGTATTGATTGCGTGTATCTGGATATCTCGCACCAGCCAGCCGATTTTGTGCTTTCGCATTTCCCCACCATTTATCGCCGCTGCATGGAGCTGGGCATCGACATTACGCGCGAGCCTATCCCGGTAGTGCCGGCCGCTCACTATAGCTGTGGCGGCGTCATGACCGACCACATCGGCCGCACCGATATTCCGCGGCTGTACGCCATCGGCGAGACCGCCTGCACCGGCCTGCATGGCGCCAACCGCCTGGCCAGCAATTCGCTGCTGGAATGCCTGGTGTTCGGTCAGGCCGCTGCGCAGGATATTCTGGCCAAACCCAATAACCGCCCGGTCAAGCTGCCCTACTGGGATGAAAGCCGCGTGACCGATGCCGATGAAGAAATCATCATCACCCACAACTGGAGCGAGCTACGCCGCACCATGTGGAATTACGTGGGTATCGTGCGCACCAATAAGCGCCTGACGCGCGCCCTGCACCGCATACACTTGCTGCGCGATGAAGTGCATGAGTTTTATAGCAATTTCCGCATCAGCAATAATCTCATTGAGCTGCGCAACCTGCTGCAGGTGGCGGAGCTGATCGTGAATAGCGCCATGGAACGGCATGAGAGCCGGGGTCTGCACTACAGCAAGGATTACCCTGACATGCTGCCGGATGCGATTCCTACCGTGCTGACGCCATCCAATTACTACAGCCTGCTGGATCGCCATCATGGACATCACGAGGTGACGAGTTTGAAAAAACCGGCACGCCGCACCAAGGCAACACATTAGATTCAGACGAAAGTTTGCTCATGAAACACACCTGGCTATCTGCCGCGCTGATCGCGGCTTTCCTCGCCCCACAGCATTCGCAGGCAGACAGCAGCTCGACTGCTGCCGTGCAATTGATCGAAGTGGAGGATGCAGACTGTGCGATAAATGATGGAAAACTGATCACGCTGACCAATACGCAACCGCAATCCGGCAAAGTGGTCTGGGTAGACCGCTGGTATCTGGACAAGCAGACGCCCGACCATACCAAACATGTGCTTGATCGCGAACACCCCAGTGCAAGCCTGGGATGCTCCATCACTCGGGCGGGCAACCAGCACTGGACCATCCACAGCGTGACAGATCTGCCAGGCTGATCCGCCTTCCCTTATATCAGGTCAGGATGCGTCGGACCTGATACCAGCCTCATCGCTAACCGCAATGCCCCAGACGATATCCTGCTGGCGCAACTCTTCCAGCAGTGCCCCGCCAAAGTGCATCAGGGAATCAGGATCCGCATGCCCCATCTCCAGGCCCAACTGTTGCAAGGCGGCTCTGCCCGTTAGCTCACCCGGTTGCAATAGCGCCAGCAAGCGCGCCGTCATGGCATTCATCTCGACAAATTTCACCTCATCCAGCTGGTTGCGAAACACCAGCAGATGCACAGGCTCAGGCAAGGCCTGACGCGGCTTGTAACGGACTGAAATCTGCTGCACTGGATAATCATAGGCCAGCACCGCCAACGCCGGGGCCAGAACGGGCACGCCCAGCATAAGATCGCCCTCTACAGCCAGCTCTGGCGCTTCTGCTGGCGCCGAAGCAATCGCCAGTTCCATCCATTCATAATGGGCGAGACTGACTGCGTAAGGCGGCAATGTTTCCACCTGCGGTAGAAATTCCAGAAAGGCCTGAGGAATATCACGAAAAAAAGGGCTGCTCGCCTGATGCTCGGCAAAAAACCGGCGCAGCAGCGCCTGCCAGGCACGCTTGCCCAACACTCGCTGCAAAACCGGATAACAGGCGCCAACGGCAGACTGCAGATTATTGAATACGATTTCGTTATAGACACGCATGCGCTTGGCCTGCACCCCTGCCGGGCGCGCATGCTGACGCGGATGGCGAATATGCGCGGTGAATGCCAGCTGATATTGCTGAAATAGCGGCAATGAGGATTCAGTATCACTCATGCCGACGCCCGCTTGCGGCTGATGGGATCCGCTGGCTGCTGTCTGGCAATAGCTTGCTGCGCCATTTGCAGCTCAGCAATTTTATTCACCTCGCGCATGGCATCCGCTAGCGGCGGAATATTGGTATCGCGCTCCAGCAAGGTGGGGAAAACACCAAACATCGCATAAGCCTCACGCAGCAACTGCCAGACAGGATCAATCACATCCTGTCCATGGGTATCGATAATCAGGTCTTCAGCCTCGTGATCATGCCCGGCGATATGCGCATAGACGATACGTTCGCCCGGCATTTCACGCAGAAACGCATGTGGATCAAAACCAAAATTGACACTGTTGACGTAGATATTGTTGAGATCGAGGTGCAAATCGCAATCCGCCTCCTGCAATACGGCGCGGATAAAGCTGGCCTCATCCATCTCGGCGATGGGCGAAGCCACATAAAACGAGGCATTTTCTACCGCAATGCGCCGCTCCAGAATATCCTGCGTGCGGCGGATACGCGCAGCCACATGGTGCACGGCCTCTTCGGTAAAGGGGATGGGCAGCAGATCATACAAATAGCCACCATCGGTGCAGTAACTTAAATGCTCGGTATAGAGGGGAATATGGTGCTGATCGAGAAACTGTTTTACCTGATGCAGAAAATCTTCATTCAGTGGATCCGGCCCGCCCAGCGACAGGCACAGTCCATGACAAACGATGGGATAGCGCTCGGTGAACCAGGCCAATTGCTTGGCATATTTGCCACCGGCGCCTATCCAGTTTTCAGGCGCAATCTCAACAAAATCAAGGTGAGCGGTCAGGCTGGTGCCGTAAGCTGCCTGAATCTGCGGCAACAGCTCACGCTTGAGGCCCAGACCCGCCCCCTTGATGGGATGATGCGATTGCGCCTGTTCCATATTACTTCTTGTCGGCGTGGCAGGAACCTTCCTTGGACTTCATGTCACCGCTGCAAGAACCTTCTTTGGCTTTCTTGTCAGCGCTGCAGGAACCCTCGGCTTTTTTATCGGCGCTGCATGAGCCTTCCTTGGCCATCTTGGCTTTCATTTCAGCACTGCACTTGCCCGTGCCACACTTGCCGTCTTTCATCTTGTCGGCCTCAGCCACCATGTAGCCGGAGGACAGGGTCTTCATTGCAAACGGATTTTCAGCAGCTTGGACATTGGCGGCCGCCATGGAAGCAACGAATGCAGTACCGACCATCAGGCTCAGGGTTTTCTTGGAAGTGTTCATTTTTATTTCTCCTAAAATTTAAGTGGATAGCTCAACTAGTGAATAGCATCAGCCCCATGTCCTGCGCATCAATCCAGCGTTAAATCACTGACGCTCAAGATCAAGGGCACTGGCAATACGCGCCTTCGCCTCCTGGGATAACTGCAGGGTCTCATTCTGCTCGGTCAGCCTGACCATGCGTTTGGCAGCTTCACGCAGCAACATCAGCTGCCGCCCAAACCGCCTGCACACATCGCATATGGTCAAATGCAGACGCAGCGCAGTCCGTTCACGCCACGTCAGACGCCTGTCCAGCGACTGGGACAACAGCCTGCTGGCTTGTTTGCAACTCAGCATACCGTTCCTCCCTTTTCTCTATTCAGGTAACAAGCGCTCATTTTCTAGCGCCCCAACCAGTGCAGTTCAAGACATTTGCGTAATCCCATTCGGGCGCGATACAACATCACCCAAGCATTGGTCGAGCTAATATCCAGTTCCTTACAAATTATTTCGTTTTCTTCTTCCTGCACTTCGCGCAGCATGAAAAGTGCGGCCAGTTTTTTGGGCAAACGATCCATGCAGTCCTGCAAAATCGTCAAGAACTGCTTTTGCTCCAAGCTGTTTTCCGGCATGCCAAAACTCTGGGGTTTGTCGTTCCAGTGACGGTTGTCCTCGTCAAAAAACTCATCCATGCCTGGCTCATCGGGCAAATCCTCTCCCAACCCTTCCACCGGTTGCTCGCGCATTTGCTTGCGAATCAGGTCAATAATCTTGTGCTTGAGTATGCCCACCAGCCAGGTGCGGGGGGCAGATTGCCCGGCATAGCTGGCGCTTTGCATGGCGGCCAGCAAGGTTTCCTGCACCACATCTTCCGCCTGATGGGTATCGCGCAAGCGCGCCAGTGCGAAGCGGTAAAGATAATCACCGTGTTCGGCAAGCCAGGCATGGGGGTCTGTTTTTTTCATGCGCTATTCAATCACGAAATGCAGGGTTTGCACCATGCCAGCAGTGGCTGGCAAATCCGGCCATCGCAAGCCTGCATTGATACCTCGCATCAAGTAAGCCTTGGCTTGGACAATACTTAGTCAGTCTGCCCTGGCCTTGGCCTGGAAACAGGCGATGTAGGCCATGCCGTCCGGCGGCTGCTGATCGCGTTGCGCCCGCCAGATGGTTTCTGCCAGACAGTCCATCAGATCATGCTGCGCATCCATTTCATTGCCGTGACGTTGCCTGAGCGTCTCATAGGCCAGGCGTATGCCGGGCGGCTGGTCGATGGAGAGCTGCTCCAGCACCGATAAATGCAAACTCATGTGCAAAAAGGGATTGGTTTCTCCCATTTCGGGAAAATACGCCTGCTCCAGATAACGCTCGGGCGCATCGAGCACCGCATGGTATTCCGGATGCAACTGCATCACCTGCAGCGCCAACGCCTCCAACGGCGTCAATGCTGCCTGCTGGCGATATTTGGCCCAGCTATCAAAAAAGAAACGCCGGACTTCATCGCGGGAGGGATTGAATAAGGCCATGACTAATCCTTGGCAAACAGGCCGAGTACGGCCGAATATTCGAGCAGTTCACTGCCCTGTCCATGCGGGGCAATTTCGCCATTGCCATAAAAACCAATCAAGGGCATGCCAGGGCAACGCAGCCGCAATGCATCCAGATCCCTATCCATGCCGTTATACAGATAAGGCCCGCGCCCGAGGCAGCTGAAAAACAATCCAAACGCAGGTTGGCGCGCCCAGGCGGCAAGCTGATTGGAGATAAGGCCTTGCAGCTCGGCTTCGGCGGCATCGGCGGCACGCACGCCCCAGCACACCACTTGGCCTGCGCGCAAGGGCTTTGTCAGCGTCAGCGATTGCTGCGCCGCATTTTCCGAGACGATACCCGCCAGCTGAAAATCGCCCGCCAACAACCGGGCTTCACTATCCGCCACCATGGCCATCAGCAAGTGAGATGAAGGCGCCGTATCCGGAAAGGACAGGTGAAACATCGGCAATGCGGCTTGCGCATTTAACTGCAGGAGATCGTAATCGCTGGCGGCATCAATGGTCTGGATGGAGGTCAATATACGCAACCCATGCGACACCAGTACCGCAGCATTGACGCCGCGAAACGCAGCTTCGCAATGCCCGACCGGCGTACCCTTGGCGTGCTGCCATACGGAGAAAGGGCCTTGGCCCGTGGCATCGCCGGAGACCCCGCCAAAGCGCAAGGCGGGTGATTGCAACCAGACCGTATTGAGCGCGTTGGGAGCGGTGAGTGCCATCCGCAGTTCCGGGCCCTCCGGTTTGGGCAGCATGGTCACATCACCACTAAATACCATGGCCGCCGCCGCGGGCGTATCCAGCACCCAATCCTGCTCGGTAAAAATGCCGGGGGCCGAACAGCCCATGACCTGCAGGCAACTGGACGCCGCCGCGGCAGCCCGGATGGCAGGCTGCGGATCGGCGGCGAATTCTTCCGTCAAAAACAGCAAGACGCTATTCGGAACGCGATCCCCGAGTTTTTGCATGGCCTGCTGCACGGCTTCGGCAGCAAGTTCGGGGCGTGCCGTATTGCCGACTGCCAGACCCGTCGCGACTTCATTCAAGCGGTTTTTTCCTTGTATTCACATTGATCGTAGATCACGCAGGCTGCACATTTTGGCTTGCGTGCCACACACACATAGCGCCCGTGCAGGATCAGCAAGTGATGAGCATCCTGCATGTATTCCCTGGGGACGGTCTTCATTAACTTCTTTTCCACATCCAGAGGGGTTTTGCCGGGGGCCAGCCCTATGCGATTGCCTAGCCGGAAAATATGCGTATCAACGGCAATGGTGGCCTCACCAAATGCCGTATTGAGGATCACATTGGCCGTCTTGCGCCCCACGCCGGGCAGACTTTCCAGCGCCTCACGCGTGCGCGGCACTTCGCTGTTGTATTGCTCGACCAGCATGCGGCAGGTGGCGAGCACATTTTTGGCTTTGCTGCGGTAGAGGCCTATGGTCTTGATATAGCTTTCCAACCCTTCCAGCCCAAGATCGACAATCGCCTGTGGTGTATTGGCCACCGGAAACAGCTTTGCCGTGGCAATGTTGACACCCTTGTCGGTGGCCTGGGCCGACAGAATCACCGCAATCAGCAATTCAAATGTGGATGTATGCGTCAGCTCGGTTTTAGGCTCTGGTATGGCCTCACTCAAGCGCCTGAATATCTCGTGTCTTTTTTCTGCATTCATGGGGTTGCGCTCATGGTGTTTGCTGACGCAGTTTTAAAAATTCAATCTGCACTGTCATCGGTCTTTTTCATCTGCGCACGTCTTGCCTCAATGGCCGCAATCTCGGCCGCCACGGTAGGGCTAAGCACCTCGGTGTTGCGGGGTGCCGAGGCGGCTTTTTGTGCCTGCACCCGGGCCATGGCCGCAGCAATGGCGGCTTTTTTCGCCAATGCTGCCTGTTCAGCGGCCGGATCTTGCGTGGTGCTATTCGCGGCACTGGCAGCGCGGCGCTGCGCCAGCTTGCGTGCCCGCTCCTCCTGTTCACGCGCTTGCCGCTGCACACGGAATGCATGGCGTTCGCGCGCGATATTGGCCGCCTGCACATCCAGCGGCCCGGCAGGCGCATGCAGGGTAAATTCAGGATAACGCCAGCGTGGGCTTTGCGTGACGGGTGGCGGCTGCATAGTGATGCAATCCACCGGACAAGGCGCAATGCAAAGCTCGCAGCCGGTGCACTCGTCTGCGATCACGGTATGCATCTGTTTGGATGCGCCCAGAATCGCATCCACCGGGCACGCCTGTATGCACAGCGTGCAGCCGATACAGGTTTGCTCATCGATGAAGGCAACGTGTTTGGGTTTTTGTACGCCATGCTGGGGATTCAGCGGAATGTAAGGTCGCTGCAATAAACTGGCGAGTGCGCGTATCCCCTCATCGCCGCCTGGCGGACATTGATTGATATTGGCCTCGCCCCGCGCAATCGCTTCAGCATAGGGCTTGCAACCCTGATAGCCACATTGCGTGCATTGTGTCTGGGGCAAAATGGCATCGATGCTTGCCACCAGCGAACTGGTTTCACCCTGCGCAGGCAGTGTATTGGCACTGGATGGAATGGGCTTGCCCACGACTAGTCGACGCAGGCGCTGCAAGATCGGGGGGGAAGTAGGCTTGGATACAGACATGATATGAAACGGATTATACAGGCTTGAGCCCTTTAATTAAGCGGTAACAGACCATGGCTAATATCGGGCCTGCTCACGCCAGCCTTATGCCAAACCAGAGCCGCCATATGCTCAAATATGATGTAAGCAGATGCAAAAAGCGTGTTCTACAGAGGCTACTTTAAGTTAAAATGTTTTGATTTAATTCATATTGTCAGGTTGATCATGCTGCAAGGCAGTCTTGTTGCCATCGCCACCCCCATGCATGAGGATGGTGGTCTTGATATTCAGGCATTACGTTCCCTAATCGACTTTCATGTGCAGGAAGGCACCGACGGTATCGTGATTGTCGGTACCACCGGCGAATCGCCTACCGTGGATTTTGATGAACATTGCCTGCTGATCAAAACTGCCATTGAGCAAGTGGCAGGCCGTATCCCCGTGATCGCTGGTACGGGTGCCAACTCGACCAGCGAGGCCATTTACCTGACAAGCAAGGCCAAGGAATTGGGCGCTGACGCCTGCCTGCTGGTGGCTCCCTATTACAACAAGCCCACCCAGGAAGGCTTGTATCAGCATTACAAGGCCGTGGCCGAGGCTGTCGATATTCCGCAAATCCTGTACAACGTACCTGGCCGCACCGGCTGCGATATCAGCAATGAAACCGCCTTGCGGCTGGCAGCACTGCCGAATATTGTAGGCATCAAGGATGCCACTGGCAGCCTGGAACGCGGTACCGACCTGATTTTGCGCGCCCCTGCCGGCTTTGCCATTTACAGCGGCGACGACGCCACTGGCGCTGCCTTGATGCTGATGGGCGCGCATGGTGTCATCTCGGTGACGGCCAATGTGGCACCGCGCCTGATGCAGCAAATGTGCAAGGCCGCCCTCGCGGGTGATGTGGCTACCACACGCAGCATTAATGCCAAGTTGTTTGCACTCCACCAAAAACTGTTTGTCGAAGCCAACCCCATCCCGGTCAAATGGGTATTGGGCGAAATGGGACTGATAGGCCCAGGCATCCGCCTGCCACTGGTCCCTCTTTCCGCGCAGCATCACGAGACGCTGCGTGCCGCCATGGGCAACGCCTCTATCTAACTCACTGACTCGAAAGTTGACGAGAAACCGCATGAATCGATTCACTTTGAAACCGCTTGTACTCGCGACCTTACTTGCGCTGACTGTCAGCGCCTGCGACTCCATCCCTTTTATCGACACTTCATCCGATTACAAGGCAGCTGGCCGTTCACGCCCGCTTGAAGTGCCGCCGGATCTGACCTCGATTTCGTCAAACGACACCTATGCCGTTCCTGGCTCCACCACCTATTCCAACTACACCCAGGGGCAATCTGAGCAAGGTGAGGAACAGGTCAAAGTATTAGCCAACCCCGACAATGTGCGTCTGGAGCGCGCGGGTGCCCAGCGTTGGCTGGTTGTTCAGGCGCCTCCGGAGAAAATCTGGCCGGTTGTTCGTGAATTCTGGGCAGACCTCGGCTTTTCCGTCCGTGTGGAGAATCCACAAACCGGCGTGATGGAAACCGAATGGGTAGACCCCAGCACCCTGACCAAGGATGACAAGGGCAATTACCTGGATAAATTCCAGGGCTGGCTCGACAAGCTGAATACCCTGCAAAACCGCCAGAAATTCCGTACCCGTCTGGATAACGGTACCGAAACTGGCACCACTGAAATTTATATGAGCCACCGCTCAGTCAGCGATGCTCCGGACGATAACAAAGAACGCGTCGTCACCAGCGCCGGCGTGGTTGAGATGGGCTACAAGCGCAGCAAGAAAGAAGAAGCACGCGCCGATGCAGAAGATATCGACGCTGAATTGCTGCGTCGCCTGATGGTGAAACTGGGCGTGGAAGAAAAGAAATCGCGCACCATTATCACGACATCCAATACCGAAGTCAGAGCCAAGCTTAACCAGAATAGCGATGGCACCGTCTCGCTTGCCGTCAATGACAGCTTTGACCGCGCCTGGCGCCGTGTCGGCCTGGCACTGGACCGCGTAGGCTTTGTGGTAGAAGACCGCGACCGCTCCAGTGGCATTTTCTACGTGCGCTATTCCGATGTGGACATTGATGACACGCCTCAAAAGAAAAAAGGTTTGATCGACAGCCTGAAATTCTGGGGTGATGACAAGGATGATGAAGCCAAGAAAGATGCTGCCGCCAAGCCCGCCGATGACAAGGGCATTACCGACAAGCTGAAATTCTGGGGCAGCGACAAGGACAAAGCCAAGCAGGAAGCAGAACGTCAATACCGCGTGAAGGTGGAAGATGACGGCACGGGCTCCAAAGTCTCTGTGACCGACAAAGACGGTGTGCCGAGCAAGTCTGCCAGCGCCAAACGCATCATGAACCTGCTGTTCGAACAACTGAAATAAGTTTGCACTTGATCTTCCAGGCCATGGGGCGCTAAGCTCCATGGCATCATGATGCGTTTCAGCTCCATAGGAAGCGGCAGCTCCGGCAACGGACTGCTGATTCAATCTCGCGATACCACCCTGCTGCTGGATTGTGGCTTTGGCCTGCGCGACGCCATTCATCGCCTGCAACGTGCAGGCATATCCCCCGAGAGTTTGAATGGCATCTTGGTCACCCATGAGCATGATGACCATGCTGGCGGCGTTTTCAAACTCGCCAACAAATTCGGCATCCCGGTATGGCTAACGCATGGCACATTTACCATGGTCGAGAGACTCATGCCCAAACAGCGCGGGTTTGAACTCCATGTCATCGACAGTCACGTACCATTCACCATACAAGACCTGGGTGTTAACCCCTTTCCCGTCCCGCATGACGCACGTGAACCCGTGCAATATACCTTTGATGATGGCAATACCAAGCTGGGCGTATTAACCGACACCGGCACCTCCACGCCGCATATCGAAGCCATGCTGTCTGGCTGTCATGGCCTGGTGCTGGAGTGCAATCATGATCTGGATATGCTCATGAACGGGCCTTACGCCTGGCCTCTGAAAAAACGTGTGAGTGGGCGGCTGGGCCATCTGGACAATACAACCTCGGCCGCTATTCTTGCCAATCTGGATTTGAGCCATCTGCAACATTTGCTTGCGGCTCATCTAAGTGCCAAGAACAATCACCCGGATTTGGTCATTGACTGTTTATCTTCGGCACTCAATTGTGAACGCGATTGGATCAGCATTGCTGATCAGGAACTGGGATTTGACTGGCGGGATATTCGCTAGCTTTAAGCAGGAAAACTATCTACCCATGACGGGTTAGAGATGTGATCTTTACCACGCTAATTCTGTGATGAATGCAAGCAACAGCCTAAAATTAGCGCTTGTTTATCGTAAATTTATCAATGCATTAGCAAGAGTACAGACAAACAAAAAGGCCAACTTTGCAGTTGGCCTTTTTACTTTGCTAGTAAATACTAGAAAGACTTACTTAGCTTCTTCAGCTGGTGCAGCAGGAGCTTCAGCGGCAGGAGCTTCAGCAGCTGGTGCCTCAGCGGCAGGAGCTTCAGCAGCTGGTGCTTCAGCGGCAGGAGCTTCAGCAGCTGGTGCTTCAACAGCAGGAGCCTCAGCGGGAGCTTCTTCTTTTTGACCGCAAGCGGTAAGAGCCAAAGCGAGCAAAGCGGCAAGCAGAGCGGAACGAGTCATTTTTGTATCCCTTAACAATATAGTCTATAAGTTAAACCAGTACGGCAAACCTGTGAAAGAAGCCGAGTGGTAAAAATTCTACCACCTCCGAAAAAAAAAACCACTGTTTTTATCATCCTCAGCTTAATTTAACTTTAATTTAAAATACCTTTCGCGCGAGCGCAGTCAGTCGACCCGAATCATGAGACGACTATAGCCACTGCCGCTTGCAGACTGACTATTCAGAATGGCACGACTGACATCATCGCGAGATTGCATGGTGCCGCCGATATCGAGCCACTCACCCGGCCTCACCATCACAATGGTGGAAAGCTCCTCGAAATCAATCACCCCACCTGCCCCCGCTTGCGCAATTCGGGGCGTGATTTCAACTTCGACTTGATCGCCCAGCGCACGCGGCCTCACCGCGAATCCGGTCGTAATATCCTGAAACTGGGTATTACGAATACGCTGCGCATATGACTGGGTTAGCACTAGCCATTGCTGGGTATAAGGCACACGCTGACCCACCTGTATGAATGCCCGCTCACCTTCTGCCACATTAACAAACTCACTGCCTTGCTGCGACCTGCTGTGCTCGCGCTGATCCAGATCAATATTCAGATTGTTTTCCGGTGGGAGGTCTCCCGGCATGCGTCGCTGCACGATTACCTGCCCTTGCCCTATCCGCACATTGCCACTCGCGCCAATATTCTGCTGATTACCCGATTGCATGTCTTCATGCGAGACCGTAATGCGCATGTTGCGGCGTGCCGTGTCGAGTTTGGCCACCATCTCTTCTATCGCCTGCATGCGCTCGGGGGATGCGCGGATGACGAGGTGGTTGTCAATGGCACTGGCATTGCCATCCTCGCCCACCATCGGCGCCACGATAGGTACCAGCTCCTGCGCAAAGCGATGCTGCAAGGTGATCATTTTGAACTCGGTTCCCGCCCACGCAGGAGAGGCACTGAAAAGCCCCATCAGCAGCAGCAACGTTATGACGTTCGTGCCTGCGCCTCGAAAATTAGCCAATATTCGCGTCATATTTCATAACCCCAGGGGTGTGGTACTGATCTGATGATGAGTGAGCTGCAACAGTTCCTCAAACCGCAAGCCAAGCAATCTGGCCGTAGCAGTATCGTTCAAGCTGAATTTGAACCTCACCTGGTCCACATGGAATCGCCGCAAGTAAGCATGATCATCCGCCAATACAAAACTGTCACTCACGCGTTTACCCTCGTCGTTCGTCTCATAGACTGTCATCGCATGCTGATATTGCCGCATCAAACCGAGAAGCCGTGGACAGCGATCCAGCAGGTATCGGGTATCCTGCAGCACCAATGTCACCTTGGCAGCGGGCTGTCTCACCAGCAAGTCTCTTAGACGTGAAACATTGTCGGCGGCTTCAAATCCGCCAAAGGTCAGATCAGGGTCAAAAATAAACAGCTTGTGCTGGGCATGCGCCAGCACTGCCGTCAGCGCTGCTTCATACTCGCGCCTGCTGGTTAATACCGTGTTTTCTGGTAAAGAACTCATGGCATCCTCCCCTGTGAAGTGCGCTATAGAAACCCGACGTAACCCGCCTGGTACCAATCATGTAACAGCGAGAGCAGCTCAGCGTCTTTGATCTCCTGTGGTTCAATCTGCCGTCGATCTGCCAGTGAACTCAGGAGCGGGCGCGCTGGCTCATGCATATCCACCTTTTCGCCATTGATAAACAAAGCATCGCGAAAGAACAGCATCTGCGTTTTGAGATCAAGCGCCAGTGCGTGTGTTTGCAGTTTTTTGGCGAATGTAGCAGGACGCATGGTGGGCGGCACATCAAACACCACATGTGGCTTGGGCTCCGACAGATAACACCCCAGAAAATGCGCAATGTCTTCCGGTTGCCAGCGCAGTGGCTCCAGCATATTGGCTACCCGATTCAGCATGCCAACGCTGATTTCTGCAGGATGGGCTTGCAGGCTGAGGTCGGGGTCTGCGTACATGCCCTCCAACGCACGACGCTCCTGCAAATACGCCAGAAACTCACTGCCCAGCTCCTGTGCAGAGGGAGCGCGGAAGCCAATTGAATAGGTCATGCAATCGCCAACGGCAATACCCCAATGCGCCAGATGAGGTGGCAAATACAGCATGTCACCGGCTTCCAGCACCCACTCCTGGGCAGTATCAAAACGCTGCAATATGCGCAGTGGTGCGCCTTCGACAATGGCCAGATCCCGCTGCTCACTGATGCGCCAGAGGCGACTACCCTGCCCCTGCAGCAAAAAAACATCATATGAATCAAAATGCGGCCCAACGCCTCCGCCACTGGGCGCATAGCTCACCATCAAATCATCCAGCCGGGCATGAGGAATAAAAGAAAATTGCTGCAGCAACGCCATGGCCGATGGCAAATGATGATTGACGCCCTGCACCAGCAACGTCCAGTTTTTTTGCGGCAGCTTGGCAAACACCTCTTCCGCAAAAGGGCCCTGACGCAAACGCCATTGCCCCTTCACCTGGCTGACCAGGCGCGCCTGGGCATCCTCCTCGCAAGCCAGACCCGCCAGTTCATCCGGGCTGAGCAAACCCGCAAAGTCGGGGATGGCGCCGCGAATCAGCAACGGTTTTTTTTGCCAATACTCCGCCAGGAATGTTTCTGCGGAAATGCCGCCCAGCAAGGCCAGTGGCTGCTCGCCTGTCTGGGGCGTTTTATCTGTTTTTTTCATCCAATCATCCTACTGTGTAGCGACTTGCCAATAAAAAATAGGTTAGAATTTGATCACACTCATTTACTGCAAGGTCAAGATGTTGCAGCTTGGTGCACCGGCTCCTGATTTTTCCCTCTTTGACGCAGACATGGAGCTTTTCAAGCTCTCCGATGTTCGCGGCAAAAACATCGTCCTTTACTTCTATCCCAAGGATGATACGCCGGGCTGCACCGTGGAAGCCATCGAATTCAGCGACCACGAAGAGGATTTTGCCCGCTATAACACCTTGATTGTCGGTGTCAGCAAAGACGACTGTCTCAGCCACGCCACATTCCGCGACAAACACGGACTCGCCATCACGCTACTCGCCGATGAAGAACGTAAAGTCTGCGAAAAATACAAGGTATGGCAAGAAAAAGAGAAAGACGGCATCAAAAAAATGGGGATAGTACGTTCTACCTTCATTATTGATGCCAAAGGTGTACTGCGTCACATGCAATATGGTGTCACGGCCAAAGGCCATGCACTGGAAATACTGAACATTATCAAAACTTTGGACTGAAAGAACCGCTATGCAAATTACCATGAACACTGTTGTCTCCATGACCTACGAACTTCGCAACAGCGAAGGCGAAATCCTGGAGTCCAGCACCGACCCCGTGAGCTATTTGCATGGCGGTTATGACAACATCTTCCCGCGTGTTGAAGAAGAGCTGCACGGCAAATCCGTGGGCGATACCGTAGAAATTACCCTCGAGCCCTCCGATGCCTTCGGCGACTATGACGAAGAGCTGGTGCAAATGGAACCCGCCTCGGCATTCCCCAGCAAAGACCTCAAGGTTGGCATGCAGTTTGAAGGTGAAGACGAAACCGGCGAAGTGATCCTCTACACCATCACCAACATCGAAAACGGCAAAGTCATCGTCGATGGCAACCACCCATGGGCAGGCGAGCGCGTGCTATTCAAGTGTACGGTAACCGGCGTGCGCGAAGCAGGCAAGGAAGAAGTCGAGCACGGTCACGTGCATGGCGCCGGCGGCCATCACCACTAAGCCTCCCAACTCAGCCAGCCATCAATAGTGCAACGCGGTATTGATGGCCCCCTTTGATACTCTGCACTATGACTTTAAATGTAACAGCGGAATTATTTTGGAAAAGACATTTGAAGCTTTATCAGTAGCCGTGCTGGTGCCGTGCTACAACGAAGGTTTAACCATCACCAAAGTCGTCACCGACTTTAAAAAAGCACTCCCCTCCGCCAACATCTACGTTTACGACAACAATTCAAAAGATGACACCCTTGCCAAAGCGCAAGCCGCTGGTGCCATTACCAAAAAAGAACATCTTCAAGGCAAAGGCAATGTCGTCAGACGCATGTTTTCCGACATCGAGGCGGATGTCTATATCATGGTGGATGGCGACGATACCTATGATGCATTTATCGCCCCGCAACTGGTCCGCTTATTAATTGATGAGGACCTGGATACCCTGAACGGTGTGCGGATATCCGAGGTCGATGAATCCTACAGAAATGGTCATCGCTTCGGTAACTGGATGCTGACTACCATGGTAGCGAAACTGTTCGGGCAATCCACCAAAGACATGCTCACCGGATACCGGGTTTTCTCGCGCAGATTCGTCAAGTCATTTCCTGTAACGGCCTCTGGTTTTGAGATTGAAACCGAACTGACAGTCCATACCCTGGAACTAAAAATGCGCAGTATGGATGTCGAAACAAACTATGGTGCCCGGCCCGAGGGTTCAACCAGCAAACTCAGCACCTACAAAGATGGCTTCAAGATTTTGTGGATGATCATCAAGCTAATCAAACTTGAGCGCCCATCTCTATTTTTCTATTCACTAAGCGTTCTCTTTTTCGTTGCCTCAGTTGTTCTGTTCTACCCCGTATTCATCGACTATTTAAATACCGGACTTGTAGTTCGTTTCCCTACCGCCATTCTATCTGGTTTAGTAATGGCACTTTCGATATTGAGCTTAATGAGCGGCTTAATATTAGCCACAGTGACTCAAGGTAGAAAAGAGGTTAAACAATTAGCCTACATGAATACGGATAGATTTATCTAATGAATAAAACATGTGACCATCTCCGTATGTCTTCAATGTACATATTTTTCAATATCTAAAAATGAATTAATAATGTTGGCAAACCCATGACTAACAACACATTTCCTTTAAAATTTATAAAATTTGGTGTTGTTGGTGTGATCGTTTTAGGATTTGATGCTCTGACTTTCTGGTTGCTGTTATTCATTATATCTTCACCCCTCCTGGCAAGAGTCATAAGCGTATCAGCTTCCATATGTTTTTCATGGCTATTGAATCGTAGTTTCACGTTCCAATACTCCCACAAAAAAGCCAGCCTAGGAGAATTGGGGAAATTCGCTTTATCGCAACTCCCCGGTGCAATCATCAATGCCATGGTATCTGTTCTTGCTTTCCACTTTCTCCCTTATCTAAAAGGGAATCCATGGATAGCTGTAGCCATAGGCAGTTGTGCAGGCATGATCCTTAATTTCTCGATTGCCAACTTTTATGTATTCAAAAAATAAAAAAGGCTGTACAGCATTATTTTTTCCACCAGACTAAACGTTTCTTCAACTGGTGTTTGAAAGTGACCGTTTCATCTGTACGTTCCTCTCGATAACGCAATCTGAAACATGCATACTTCAGTACATAAGTAAGGATATTGTTAGTAAATATCGCCTTACGGAATGCACGCTCACGTTCAACTGAGCCCTTATCAATTACACCCGACAGCGCATCAAACAGCTGATCTGCTGTATCTCCCCATTTTGCATCACTTTCCAATTTGCATCCGTGATTGGAATAAGGCACAGGATCAAACAAAGGGATCTGATAGCGAATGGCCGCATTTTTGGCAAGATATTGTGATATCTGCAAGGCCACCTTACGCTGATCGACAGCTTTGCTAATAGAGACATTCTGTCCGTGCCACCTGTATAGAATTAACGGCTCGTCTAGATTTAAACAGCGCTTGCTGATGGCGAGCAAACCAAACAAGAAGTAGTCTTCCGCTAGGGAAGGCACATGGATTTGATCTTCGTTGGGTAAACATTTGAGAAAGTCCTCCCCATACCGGATGTGCTCTTGTTGAATATGCGATAAACGCATGCTAACCGTAGGATGAATAACGGGGTTATAGAAGAAGATAGCAGCTGATATTGCCTCAACACCTACCGCCACTTTATGTTTACCGAGTGACTTGCCCGTCCCATCAATCTTGAGCGCCTGGCCGCCTACCACCGTAATGTCAGGATGGGCAAGAAAAGCTCGCTCCGTGAGCTCCATACGAGATGGAAGTGCCACATCGTCCGAGTCCAGTCGCATGACATACGCAGCATTACAAATCTTAAGACCTTCATTCAGCAATCCTGAAAGTCCCACCGCATCAGGGAATGAATATAGCTCAATGCGTTTATCTACCTTAATCAACGCATTGACGATATTTAAAGTCTCATCAGTGGAACCATGATCAAGAACCAGTAAACGCCAATTTTTTTCAGTTTGATTAATAACGCTATCAATGGCCTCACGAATAAAAGCTTCGCCATTTTTAACTGGCATCAACACATCAAATTTTGCCACACACATGTCCTTTTTATTTCCATAAAACTAACGATTTTTAACCAACTATTAAAAATAGCGAGAGGATTTATGGGGAGGCCTTAATCTCATTAGAATTAATTGAAAAGCTACTTTTAATCGAAATAATGCTTTAGGAAAATCACGACGACCTATGGACCACATTACTTTCAGTAGCCACAAACCTACATTTTTCAATGATCTTCTAGATGGATCGACATAATATGCCAATGCAATTTCCTCATTCAATTTCTTTGTATAGTTAAATCTGGCATTGAGATAAGCCACGTGTGAACTATGAACAGCGACAATAGGCTTTCTGTAGCGTTTAAAATAACGCACAGACCACTCCTGATCTTCCGCTGAAAAGACCTCTTCTCGAAAAGGAAGCTCTTTTGCATACTCTACCGGCATAAAACTGCATGAATTATTAAGAGCATTTTCGCCGTTGAAATTTGATGGCGTAACGACACGCACCACCCATTTATTGTCTGCCACAGGGTCCCAACTTATGCAACCAACCTCGCATTCATTCTGCTGAAGAGAAGTAAGCAAATTTTCAATGACATGAGGTGAGTTTAATAATACATGTGAACTGATAATTAACACATATTTAGTCTTGCATTGTGCTATTCCTAAGTTGATTGCCCTAGAAAAATTAAACTCATTGTCAGAAATATCGACCAGTTGATCGACCTTTGAGCTTAGCTCATGCAATGCTTCATTCGAGGTGCCACTATCTACTGCCATAATGTAAGCAGGAGGCACAGTCTGCTTCTTTAACTTTTCAATAACATCAAAAACAAGGGGCGCACTGTTATATGTGCGGATAAGGGCCGTGTATTCAATATTTTGCATATCTTTGTTCATAAAATGGTTAATTTATCGGGTATTAAAAAGATTTTTTATTACCTTAATTACCAAATATTTAAACTTTCCTAAAAAGAATTGTCCAGAAATCGCTGCTTCAAAAAGCAATATAAATGCACCTTTTACTGAACGGTTAAGTACCAAGGGGAAGATATTATCCATAATAAAATAATGATATGCCCTAGGTAAAATAAGAAGTTCAACAGACTTCAACCATTTCAAGGTAAAGCCATCATCCTTAATAATGCCCACATGCTGATTCTTATCCCCATGTCCTCGTGCATACAAAGGATCAAGCACGGGAAGATAAAAACTGACCCCCTGCGCCTGAGCTCTGAATACAAAATCCAAGTCTTGATGTCTTGGCAATTTATCAGTAAATTTGATGCGATTGAAAAGCTCTTTTCGCATTAACCAACCACTAGTTTGCACATCCTGATTGTCAAGAAAAATATACTCCTCCAGCTTCTCTCCACTTTTTAAGTTTCGAACTGGATTTTGTTTGTGACCATTAATAGGGTATTCTAATTTTGCTGTAGCATAAGAAATAATAGGTTGATTGCTTACCTCTCGCTCTAAATGCTTTTGAAGCTGGACTTCCAATTTTTTTGGAAACCATTCATCATCACTATCGAGAAAAGCGACAAATTCCCCTTTAGCTAACTTCACGCCGTTATTACGGCCAGTTGCCGCCCCTGAATTCTCAGGATTTTGAATTAATATAACCTGCTGATTATAATCCTTGAAAAAATGCCCCAATCGCTCATAACTATCATCTTTGGAACGATCATCAACGACTATAATCTCGATATTTTTATATGTTTGATTTAAAACACTCTTAACGGCCCTGCAAGTAGAGTCATATCGATTGTATGTTGGAATGATTACCGATACTAAAAAATCTGCATTTAACATTTACAAGACCTTGTTTTAATTAACTGTAATCTTCATTATTGATATCTACTAATCAACTAACACATGAAAAATATTTTTGTAAATTATATGTATTTTTGTTTTCAGTATTAATAAAATTACCATTACCTGTATACATATAATATATTATCTAAAGGGTAGAAGCTTACCATCATTTTTTGAACCCAAACCCAGTAGAATATTGAATATTTATCAAAATGAGCCAATTAATAAGCAGCGTTAGATGGGTGGGGATATCCCAAGCCTCAAAAATACTGTTTCAGCTAGCAAGTATGGCTATCCTGGCAAGATTGTTACCCCCATCCGATTATGGGGTGATGGCAATGGCCTCTGTAGTTACCACTCTAGCAGGGATGTTACGCGAGATGGGAACTGGCACAGCGATCATTCAAAAGCAGGAACTCACTCCGGAGGTCATGTCGACAGTATTTTGGCTAAATATGGCCATGGGAACTGTTTTAGGGCTTGTCCTTTGGCTGACAAGCCCACTGATTGCCATATTTTTTAAAGAGCCTCAACTTGTCGGGGTTTTGACATTAATGGCCATCATTTTCCCCATCAGCAGCTCAACCACTGTTCACCAAGCCCTTTTAGAAAGATCATCAAAATTTAAGGTGCTGACAATTATGGATTTGATGACACAGGCAGCCGGACTGGGTGTTGCCATCATTGCAGCGCTTAATGGTGCCGGAGTATATAGCTTTGTTATTCCAGCCATCGTAACTTCATTGATTTCCAGTGTTTGGTTATGGTCACATTCAGGCTGGACTCCGCGGCTGCTATGGAGTACCCATGAATTTAAAGTTCTGCTCCATTTCACAGGAAACCTAACCGCATTTAATTTTGTAAATTATTTTTCCCGCAATGCCGACAGCATGGTAATTGGTCGCATGTTAGGTTCAGTAGCATTGGGTACATACTCAATGGCATATAAATTGATGCTATTCCCAGTACAGAACTTAACTTGGGTGGTGAATCGTGTACTTCTTCCCACCTTAAGCAGATTACAAAATAATAAAGACGAAGCAAAAACGCTTTATCTAAAATCATTAAACATGATTGTTACGCTAACAGCACCAATGATGGTGGGCCTATGGGTACTGCGTGAGCCTTTTGTTGCCGTTGCATTTGGACCAAAGTGGACAGCTGTAGTCGCTATTCTGGCGTGGCTTGCACCTGTCGGCCTAATTCAGTCTGCAGTTAGTACTACTGGCACCGTTTTCACTGCTTATGGAAAAACCAATCTTATGTTTAAACTGGGCTTACTCGGCACAGTTATTAATGTTACGTCCTTTTTGATCGGCGCCCAATACGGCCTGGTAGAACTAGCGTTCTTCTACTTTGTGGGGAATTTTTTAAATGCGATTGTGTGTAGCCACTTTACTGTAAAAACGCTTTCAAGTTCACTCAAAGAACTTATTAACACAATTAAAGCTCCCATCCTTTCAGCAAGCATGATGGGCCTTATCACTTACCCTCTTACTTTAATAATGATCAGCAAAGGTTATCCATCCATATTAACTGTTGCATTAATCAGCATTACGGGTGCATTAATATATTTTTTACTTCTGATAAAAGTATTCAATCAATCACTCGACAATATGATTAAACTCTTGTGGAAATCAAAAACATCTTAAAAGATTTTATCAAATGTCGTTGATACCTAATGCCATAACAATAGACTTACAAACCCGTGCATCCCCAAAATTTTCAATTATATTAGAATCATCTTTGACGAAATCTCTAGAATAATTCATAGAACTGATAATGGTACAAAGAGAAGGTAAGTCTGGCTCGACATGAAGCATATCTTCACCGACAACTGGCTGAACCCACTCAAGAAATTTTGTACTCACCGCAAAGACCTTTTTATGAATACTAAGCGCATAAAAAAAACTGCCACTTACCACCATGTCATCATCTGAATGAGATAGAACGAGCCCCTTTGATCCCTCAATAAGATATTGAGCGATGTCGTCATCAATAAAACCTGGTTTAAATATAACATTAGACTTTAAATCTAATTCGCCCTCCAGTTCCCTCGCATACAACTCATCTCCAACAGAGCCGATTATCAAAAGGCATTGATTATCGGGGAAATGCTTAATGAGCTCTTCTATTTTCTTGTATCGAACAATTCGTCCGAATACCACAAAATAATTTTGAGGTAATGCGTAGTCCAAAACAGGAGTTTTTGTTATAGGTCTTATTTCATATAATGGATGCGGACAATATATTTTTGCTCCTTCCGCCTCCGCACCTGAATGCGTGATGATGCAATCAAAAAGTCTTTCATACACGTCAATGATTCTTTTCAAGAGCTCTGCGTGCTCTGAAGCTGTTGCATGTGGATAATGGTTATGACGAACAAAGACTGATCTGCGCGCCAACTTACTAATGAGGAATGTCTTGATAAATATTTTGGCAGTCTTAAATACAGCCAATTTTCCATTTGATTTAATAAAATCATTTTCGATGAAATTAAACCAAACCGTATCATAAACAGAAAAATTTCCTTGAAATGCTTTTATAAGCGCTAGCTTAAGACTGGGCATTGCTTCAATCTTTGCATATTTTGAGATTAAACCTTTCATTCTCGAGATATAGGCATTTGTTTTATCGTTTTCTGGATAAAATGCCACTCTTCTTTCGGCTATATTTTGAGACATTTGAACATTCATGGTATGAGAAACTATTAAGCTGCGCTTTGATGTTGATGATTCAAGCAATTATTATTCCCAAATTACACCAGTTAATGCCAAACCAGTATGGTTAAGACGGTCTATTGACAAAGTAGTAAAAATGCTAAAACCCTTCAAGTACATATTATCAGCATATGATGTCATCGTTTTTTAACTCCGTACGTTTTAACTTCCAATGAAATATCAATGGTCAGCTCTCATTATCGTGCTTGCATGCGGCATTTCTTCTGCAAATGCTGTTGATAAGAGACAATATGCCCGCTGGTGGCCATCACCTCGAGGTGATAGCTATAACCAGGGGTATAGCCATCTTTCTCAGTTGACGAACGCCAATGTTTCTCAGTTGAACCTGGCCTGGACCTTCTCCACCGGCATCACGCGCGGGCATGAAGGGGCACCTTTGGTCATCGGCAATATTCTGTATGTGCACACGGCATTCCCCAATAACGTCTATGCACTGGACTTGAACCATCAGCAGAAAATCCTCTGGTCTTATTTTCCCAAGCAGTCGGACGATATACAGGGCATCCTATGCTGCGACAATGTCAGTCGTGGCCTGGCTTATGGCGACAACAAGATTTTTTTGCAGCAGAACAATGGCATGCTGGTCGCACTGGATAGTCATAGCGGACAAAAGGTATGGGAAAAGCAGGTCAATGATCCCAAAACTGGAGCCACCAACACCAACGCCCCTTATGTATTCAAAGATAAAGTACTGACGGGCTGTAGCGGTGGTGAATTTGGTGTGCGCTGCTTTCTGGCGGCCTACGCCATCAAGGATGGGCGTGAGGTCTGGAAAGCCTACAGCATGGGGCCGGATGAGGATGTTCGCATAGGCCCCGATTTCAATCAGGCTAATCCGCATTACAGTGCCCTCTCCGTTTACGAGGATGTGAATGGCGGCAACAAGGAAGGCGGCGCCTTCAAGGCCTTAAGCAAAGATCGGCTGGCATACCAGGAAAAAAATCTTGGCGTACGCACCTGGCTGAAGCCACAAGCCGCAGGCAATGGTTGGGAGCATGGCGGTGGGCCAGTCTGGGGATGGTTTTCGTATGATCCGGCACTCAATCTGGTGTACTACGGTACCGGCAACCCCTCGGTATGGAATCCCGATGTGCGGCCCGGCGATAACAAATGGGCAATGACGCTGTTCGCCCGCGATCTGGATACTGGCATGGCGAAATGGGGCTATCAGCTCACCCCGCATGACGAATGGGATTATGACAGCGTAAATGAGGTCATTTTATGGGATCACGGCAAGCAAAAACTGGCGACGCATTTTGATCGCAATGGCTTTGCCTACACACTGGATAGACGTGATGGCACCTTGCTCGTTGCTGCCAAAATGCATCCCTTTGTTAATTGGGCAACGCATGTAGACCTCGCTACGGGCGTGCCGCAAAAAGATCCGCGCTACTCCACGCATGAAGATCAGGAGACTGCCAACATTTGCCCCGCAGCCCTCGGGGCGAAAGACGAGCAGCCTGCGGCTTATTCTCCGAAAAGCGGCCTGTTTTATGTCCCGCTTAATCACCTTTGCATGCGGTATGAAGCCGTCGAAGCGAAGTACGTCGCCGGGCAACCCTGGGCTGGCGCCAGCCTGACCATGTTCCCCGGACCGGATGGTGTCATGGGGGGCTTCATGGCGTGGGATGGACTGAAAGGTCAGCCCAAATGGTATAACCGCGAACCTTATCCCGTATGGGGCGGAGCGCTGGCAACGGCAGGGAATCTGGTGTTTTACGGCACGCTGGATCGTTGGTTCAAAGCCCTGGATGCGCGCAATGGGAAGTTGCTATGGCAGTTTCAGGTGGGCTCGGGCGTGGTGGGCAATGCCATGACCTACGCCCATCATGGCAAGCAATACATCGGTGTGTATTCAGGCATCGGCGGCTGGGCAGGCATTGCATTGAATCAAGGGCTTACCCAGGATTCAGACGGCGCTGGCACGGCAGGCGCATTCCGCGACCTCGCGAAATACAATGCCGCGCCAGGCGGAGGCGCCTTGAATGTATTTGCGCTAAAAAATCCCTGATTTATCACAAAAATAGCGACCGCCATGCAAAAATGTAACGCGTAGGATAAATAAAGCCATTTAATTCTAATCAATAAAGAAGTTCAGGATGCACGCCATGAAAATTGCCTATCTTATTTTGGCTCATAATACGCCTCACCATCTAAAAAGGCTGATAGAGGCTCTTGCAAGCGATGATGCATATTTCTTTATACACCTTGATGCCAAATCTGATATGAACAAATATTCAGACATCGCACATCCGCACATCCAATTTACTTCACATCGCACTGATGTATTTTGGGGTGACTTTTCCCAAGTGGAAGCCACTTTGAGCCTGATCAGAGACGCGTTGCAATCTCCTACTAGGGTTGATCGATTGGTATTACTTAGCGGAGCAGACTACCCTGTGAGATCAAGAGAGTATATTGAATCTCATTTTGCTGCCAACCCTGACAAGGAGTTTATTGAATTTGTAGCCATGAACACTCCTGGTGCAGACAAATCAACAGCCAGGCTCGATGAGTACAGATTGCGCCCCAAACGTAATCTCGTGATCAGAGTAATTCATAGACTGTTATATACCTTAAGAATATTTCCCTTACACCGCGATCACACAAAACACCTTCAAGGTTTAATCCCTTATGCTGGCTCCAATTGGTGGGCTCTGACGATGGATGCCTGCCAATATGTGCTTGATTACTGTAAAAGAAACCCGGGGTTTGTTAAGTTTTTTCAGCACACTGGCTGCTCAGACGAAACTTTCTTTCACACCATTTTGGGTAACTCAAGATTTAAAGAAAAAATTGAAAGGAATTTCACATACGCTGACTGGAGTGCAGGAAAAGCAAGCCCGGAGTTTATATCAGAAAAACATCTTCCATTTTTAACTACTGATCCAAAATTTTCTGATAATTCAATTTACGGTGGAGGAGAGATATTTTTCGCAAGAAAGTTCAGAGACGATTCAGCTGAACTTGTAAATAAAATCATTGAATCCAGAAAAAAAAGCCCTAATTAAATTAGTCTTAATTTCCACCATAAAAACTCAGAGTGAATAGGCAAGCACGCTCTTTTGTAAATTTGGAGAATTTCTTTGATCAACGTCATTATTTACCACAATCCTAAATGCAGTAAGTCGCGAGAAACCCTGGCGTTGATTCAAAATGCAGGTATTTCGCCCAATGTAATTGAGTACCTGAATACACCACCAGACAGTACAACCATCGAGCAATGGCTAAAAGACAGCCGTATGGAAGCAAGGGACTTGTTGCGTACTAATGAAGAAATCTATCAGGAATTGAATCTGAGTGACCTCTCATTATCAGATGAGGATTTAATCGCCGCTATGGTTAGCCACCCTGTGCTGATTAACCGGCCTATTGTCGTTACGCCTCATGGCACTCGCTTGTGCAGGCCCGCTGAGCGAGTGCTGGAGATATTGAAGCCTTAAAAATAACGGCTTAGGACATCCCCACGCTGGATAATCCATTTGGGGTAAAAATGATCCTTATCATGAAATACCTGCATCTTGAGTTCTTCATCGTAAATCTTGCATGTGTTATCCGCACACAAGTTCTCAAGTAATGATTCAGATGAAATAATACCGGGATACTTTTGTGCATACTCATCAAAAAGAGATGAGAACTCGGCTATTTCCTCCTGAAAATGTTGTTTGTCGATCAGCACATTGGCGTTAGTGTTCCAATACATTTTGCGGTAGATATATTGTGGCACCGAGTGCGGAAAACTTGGCGTACCACCTATCATGACAATATGAATATTTCGTTCAGCCGCCTTTTCAAGCTCTGCTCGCAGTACCGCGATAGGCGACTCGTCGGCAGGAAGACCGATGGTGGCCAAGCAACGATCGCCCTGGACCAAACACATTCCTGTCGTGTTCTTTGAAATCCCTGCCCAATTCGCTGATACAAATACGACATCATATTTGCCGGAGAGCGCTTTACTCCATGCCGCAGTAGAATATTGATCGCAGAAAAATCCCGGAACAGTTCTATTGAACCCTGGCACGGTAGGGCAACCAAGGGAGATAAAGAAATCTGTCGTGTACGGAGCTTTCTTTAGAAACCATGGATACAAATGCTGAGCGTGGGAGTCCCCAATCACGAGTGCTTTTTTGTTTGTACTTTTATCAATGGTACACGCTGTTAATTGATTAGCAGGCTTTCGATCATTTCCGCAGGGCTTTGGCAGTTTGAGTGATTCAGATTTACTCTGCAGTTGTGCGTAAAAATCGGCGTTATCTCTTACCCTGATATCGAGACCGTTAGTGAGGCTTAAGCCAAACGCCATGATGCCAGGAACAATGATAAGGGCCAGAGACTTCTTTACTATAGATATCTGACTGACGGGGTTCTTCTTACTAAAGTATTTCTCAACATAATTAAACGATAAAAAACCTAAAAGTATCGATATAAGAACACCGGAAATTTTTGCAAGACCAGTATATTTTTCTAATACCAAGGTGATTGTAAAGGCAATCACTAAGGGCCAATGCCATAAATAAATCGAATATGACCATAAGCCTATTTTTTGCAAGATTGGGTTATTAAACAGCACATTATCTCTATCTTTTGCGATCAACAGCACGAATGCCCCAAACACGGGAAAAAACGCATAGAAACTGGGCCAGAATTGCTCAAGTTTGAATTGCCTGACCGCAAAAAATGAAAGGATGATGATGGCGATTCCCAACAATCCAAGAAAACTACGTTGTCGCTTTGAAAATTCAACATGTCGAAAACCGATAAATGCAAGCCCGCCTGCGATCATTTCCCAGGCGCGCAATGGCAATGCAAAAAAAGCAGTAGATGGGCTTTTCTGGGAATAGACAATGCAAAATACAAATGAGACCAGAAATAGAACAACTAGTGATGTAAACATTCCGCGTTGAATGCTAATGGCTTTTGTTAAATTTCTTCTGGATAAACCCGTATAAATTAAGCCGATAATGAAGGGGTAAATCATATAAAACTGCCACTCGACCGACAGTGACCAGGTATGGAGTAACCATCGAGTATCATCGTCTCCTGCAAAATATCCTGAAGAGCCAAGGTAATAATGGTTTGAGATAAACAACACCGCATAGAGGACCTGTTTAGCAAGAATCATTGCATCCCATGGAGGCAAAATTACAGCGCCGGCTATTAAAAGAGTCAGCAACATCACTCCCATTGCCGGCCATATACGTTTAACGCGCGACATTAAAAACTGGGAGTAATTAAAAGTGTTACTTTCTTTTCCCGTAACAATGATCTGTGTCATCAAGAATCCAGAGATCACAAAAAACACATCGACCCCAATAAATCCTCCCTGAGAAAGCGGCATTTTGAAGTGGTAAAAAATCACCATCAACACACTGAATGCACGTAAAAAATTAATATCAGTACGGAATTTATTGATCATATTTAGAGGTAGTGAAATAGGGGCATGAATAAGGGATTAAAGCATTATTACTTAACAGATTTCCTATGACGGCTATCGTTAATTAAACAGATACGATGCATCATGTGGCGTAATGTGACCATGAGGTAAGCACACCCCGGTTAGAGCATAGCTCGCAGGCGATACAGCGCCTCCAGCGCCTGCTTGGGCGTCAGATCATCAGGGTCAAGGCGCTCCAGTTCAGCCAGTGCGGGCGATACTTCCACTTGAGGCTCGGCGGCAGCTTGCTGGCTGAACATATCGCTTTGCGGGCCTGCCTGTATATTCTGCTTCTCAAGTTGCACCAGTTTGCGTTTGGCTGCATTGACTACGGAGCGTGGAATACCCGCCAGTTGGGCGACTTGCAGACCGTAACTCTGGCTGGCTGGACCTTCTTGCACGGCGTGCAGGAAAACGATGCCATTGCCATGTTCTACCGCATCCAGATGCACATTGGCGGCTTGCTTGAAATCCTCCACGAGCCGCGTCAGCTCAAAGTAATGAGTAGCAAACAAAGTGTAGCTGCGATTGCGCTCCAGCAGTTGGCGGGCGACGGCCCAGGCCAGCGAGAGGCCGTCGAACGTCGAGGTGCCTCGCCCGATTTCATCCAGCAAGACCAGGCTGTGCTCGGTGGCGTTATGCAGGATGTTGGCGGTTTCGGTCATTTCCACCATGAAGGTCGAGCGACCACCGGCCAGGTCATCCGAAGCGCCTATGCGGGTAAAGATGCGATCCACTTGCCCGATACGCGCGGCCTTGGCGGGGACAAAGCAACCGCAATGCGCCAGCAGCACAATCAGCGCAGTCTGCCGCATATAGGTCGATTTACCGCCCATATTGGGGCCGGTGATCAACAGCAACTGCCGATATGGCGTTAGCTGCACATCGTTGGCGATAAAGGGTTGCGCCAGTTGCTCCACCACCGGGTGACGGCCAGCGGTGATCTGAATACCCGCTTCAGCGGTAAATTCGGGTTGCACATAGTTCAGAGCCTGAGCGCGCTCGGCAAAGGTGGCGATAACATCCAGCTGGGCCACGGCGTGGGCATTGGCTTGCAGGGCTTGAATATAGGGCGCCAGCGCATCAAGCAAAGCGTCATACAACGCTTTTTCGCGCGCCAGCGCACGCTCATTGGCGGAGAGCACTTTGTCTTCAAAGGTCTTGAGCTCGGGCGTAATAAAACGCTCGGCGTTTTTAAGGGTCTGCCGGCGGCGGTATTCGGCAGGGGCATGCTCGGCCTGCGCGCGGCTGATTTCAATGTAAAAGCCATGAACGCTGTTGTATTCCACCTTGAGGTTGGTCAAGCCGGTGCGGGCGCGTTCTTCTGCCTCAAATTTGAGCAGGAATTCACCACAATTGGTTTGTATGCCACGCAGTTCATCCAGCTCTGCATCATAGCCATCGGCAATCACCCCGCCCTCACGCAGCACGGATGAGGGCTCGGGGCGTATAGCTGCAGCAAGCAAGGATGTCACCTCGGCGGGCGGCTGCAGCAAGGCCATCGCCTGCTGCAATAGTGCGGATGGCAAGCCGGACAGAGACTGCTGAAGTTCCGGTAATTGCTGCAGGCTATCGCGCAGGCCGGAAAGATCGCGTGGACGCGCGCTTTTCAAGGCCACGCGCGCGGTAATACGTTCGATATCGCCAATGTTGTTAAGCAGGCGCCGGGGGGCTTGCAGAGCATCGCCTTGCAATAGCGCAGCAACGGCCTCCAGACGTGCCTGTATCGCCGCATGATCCCGCAGGGGGTGATGCAGCCAGTGCCGTAGCAAGCGTGCGCCCATGGCGGTGCGGCAGGTGTTCAGCAGCGAATACAGGGTGGGCGCGGGTTCGCCACGCAGGGTTTGGTCTATCTCAAGATTGCGACGACTCGCAGCATCAAACTGAATATATTCGCCGCTCTGCTCCACCGACAAGGCATTGATATGCGGCAAACTACTCCGCTGTGTGTGCCGCACGTAATCCAGCAAGGCGCCTGCGGCCGAGATGGCCTGGGTCAGGTCGGCACAGCCAAAGCCAGCGAGGTCATGCGTATTGAATTGTTGCGTGAGCAACTGCGTGGCGGAGTCGAGATCAAATTGCCATGGCGCCAGGCGTTTTTTCGGGCATTTCAGCGCTTCAATGCTGGGGTGCTGGTATCCATCAGCCAGCAGCAATTCAGCAGGAGCAATACGCTCCAGTTCCTGCGCCAAAAGACCTGGGGCAACTTCAGTGAGCACAAGTTGCCCGGCAGCCAGGTTAATGCGGGCGAGACCGACAATCCCCTCCCCGGCCGATACGGCGACCAGCAGATTATCGCGAGTGTCATCCAGCAAGGCACTATCGGTGAGGGTGCCTGGCGTCAGGATGCGCGTGACTTGCCGCTCTACCGGACCTTTGCTCTTGGCCGGGTCACCGATCTGCTCGCAAATCGCCACCGCCTCGCCCAGTTTGGCCAGCTTGGCCAGGTATTGCTCAGCGGCATGATAAGGCACACCGGCCATGCGTATGGGCTCGCCATTGGAAGCACCACGCTTGGTGAGAGTAATGCCCAGCAGCCTGGCAGCTTTCTCGGCATCATCATGGAACAGCTCATAAAAATCGCCCATGCGATAAAACAGCAGCATGTCAGGATATTGCGCCTTGATCCCCAGATATTGGCGCATCATGGGCGTATGATTTTCAGCAGATGGGCTTGGCGTATCGACAGCAGTGGTGGTCATGGGTTGAGCAGTGATTCCGTAGCGGAGTTAGTGCGCTGTTAAAGCCGCATTTTCTTGTTAACATGCAAAGCATGCTCTCTGAACTGGCAATATTTTAAATCGTATGCCATTTATTTGCAGATTAAACATGGCGGTTTCCGCCTTTTTTATCTCTGCCCTGCCTGTGGCATGGGCAGGCGATGGTGCGTCAACTGAGTCCATCCCCTGCGGCGTAACGACGCCCTATCAATTGCAGCCCTCTGCCGATGCGCTCGCCCAACAGCGTCAAACGCTCTCCGCCAAGCCCCATGCCAAATCCATCCTCTCCGCCGCCCGCAGTTCCGGGCTGGACCCTTGCCTGGTGCATGCCCTGATCTCAATAGAGTCAGGCTATCGGCAGGATGCCATCTCCAACAAGGGCGCCACCGGCTTAATGCAGGTCCTGCCCGAAACTGGTAATCGGTTTGGTGTGACGAATAGTGCAAGCTCGGTCAGCGCCAATCTCAAGGCTGGCACGCGTTATTTCAGCCTGCTGCAGAAGAAATATCCCGGCCGGCTGGACCTGGCGATTGCGGCCTACAACGCGGGTGAAGGTGCGGTGGAAAAATACGGTAACGAGATTCCGCCTTATGCAGAAACCCAGGCTTATGTGCCCAAGGTAATGGCGCAATATGAAAAGCTCAGCGGCAAATCCATCAAAAAACAGCCACAAAACCAGCCCCGAAAATACATCGAGGGCACCACATTGGCGCCCTCGACCTTGAAAAGTTACCGCATGACGTCGCAGCGGTAAGCTATCTCATTACTTCTTCTTGCCAACCAGGCCTTCAGCGGCGATGGCTTCCAGCAAGGCACGCAGATCCTTGCCGCACTCAGGATGCTTCAGACCCAGACGCACGGTCGCTTCCAGGAAGCCGGACTTGGAGCCGCAATCGTAACGCGTACCTTCAAAGCGGTATGCCAGAATCTGTTCTTCGCTCAGCAAGCTGGCAATCGCATCGGTCAATTGCAGCTCGCCACCGGAACCGGCTTGCAGGTTTTCCAGATGATGGAAAATACGGGGCGTCAGGATATAACGGCCGACCACACCCAGATTGGAAGGCGCTTCTTCTGGCTTAGGCTTTTCCACGATACCAGCCACTTGCTCAATGCCATTGCTCATCGGGTGTGTTGCCACAATCCCGTAGCTCTTGGTTTGATCGCGCGGCACTTCCTGCACGCCGAGCAGTGAGCAACGGTAATACTGGTAGGCATCTACCATTTGTTTGACCACAGGCACTTTGGCATCAATCAAGTCATCCGCCAGAATCACGGCAAATGGATCATCATTCACCACAGGCTTTGCCAGCTTGACCGCATGGCCCAGGCCCAGCGCCTGGTTTTGGCGGATGTAGATGCAGTTCACATTCTTGGGAACAATATTCTGCACCACAGACAGCAATTGCTTCTTGCCATTGCGTTCCAGCTCGTTTTCAAGCTCATAGGCCATATCGAAGTGGTCAGAGATGGAGCGCTTGTTACGGCCGGTAATGAAAATAAGGTCGGTGATGCCAGCAGCAACCGCTTCTTCAACCGCGTATTGAATCAATGGCTTGTCGACGACAGGCAACATTTCCTTGGGATTGGCTTTTGTAGCCGGCAGAAAACGCGTACCCAGGCCCGCGACCGGGAAGACTGCCTTAGTGACATTTTTTTGACGCATTTGAGTTTAATCTCCCAACAGGTTGGATGATCGCTGAAAAGGGGTTGCGATCATCGTGATAAAAATCATTAATGTAATGTACACCAATGACCGAAATATTAAATAGCCCTTAAGGACCAATCAAACAGGCTTGCCAACTGTTTTGGACTCCCACTGCCAGGCATGCTGGATGATGGTGTCCAGATCGGCATACACCGGTTTCCACCCCAGCTCACTGCGCGCAAGTGAGGCATCCGCCACCAGTCTGGCCGGATCACCCTCACGGCGCTCGCCTTCAGCCACCTTGATCGGCTTGCCCGTCACTTTTTGCGCCGCGGCAATCACTTCCTGCACAGAGAAGCCAGCACCATTACCCAGGTTATAACGGCGGCTGATGTTGGTTTCCATCAATTTGCGCAAAGCTAGCGAGTGCGCGCTGCACAAGTCGACAATATGAATGTAATCGCGGATGCAGGTACCGTCTGGCGTATCGTAATCGCGACCAAATACCGTAATGTTGTCACGACGGCCGGAGATTGCCTGTAATACCAGCGGAATCAGATGCGTCTCAGGCTCGTGACGCTCACCGAGCTGGCCTTCAGGATCAGCCCCTGCCGCATTGAAGTAGCGCAAGCAAACCGACTTGATGCCATAGGCGCGCTCATAATCGCCCAACGCCTGCTCCACCATCAGCTTGGAACGGCCATAGGGATTCAGCGGGTTTTTGGCATGCGCTTCGTCGATCGGCACATATTCCGGCTCGCCGAAGACAGCCGCAGTGGATGAGAAAATAAAGTAATTCACCTCATGCTTCACCATCGCATCCAGCAGATTCATGGTGTTGGTAAAGTTATTGAGGTAATACTTGTCCGGGTGCCGCACCGACTCGCCAACCTGAATATAGGAGGCAAAATGCATGACGGCATCGGGCGTGTGTTTCACAAACACCTCATCCAGCGCCGCCTTGTCAGCCAAGTCCGCCTCTACAAACGTGCCGCCCACCACTGCATCACGATAGCCAGACGACAGATTGTCAAACGTGATGACATCATGGCCTTCACTCAGCAGCATTTTCACCATGTGCGAACCGATATACCCGGCACCACCTACCACCAAAACTTTCATCGCCTACCCTTTCTTCCCGTTCTTTTAAAATTCTTATTTGCGGCCATATGTATCTTCAAAACGCACAATGTCATCCTCACCAAGGTAACCACCCGATTGCACTTCGATCAGGTGCAAAGGCAGCTTGCCGGGATTTTCTAGTCTGTGCGTAGTGCCGATCGGAATATAAGTAGACTGGTTTTCACATAACATTTCGGCTTCACCATTCTTGGTCACAATAGCAGTACCGCTGACCACCACCCAGTGCTCTGCCCGATGGTGGTGCATTTGCAACGAGAGCTTTTCGCCGGGCTTGACCATAATGCGCTTGACCTGAAAACGCTCAGCCGCATCAATACCTTCATACCAACCCCAAGGGCGGTATACGCGCGAATGGTACTCGTGCTCCTTGCGCCCTTGCTCTTTCAGGTAATCGACAATCTTTTTCACATCCTGCGCAGCGTCCTTATGTGCAACGAGGACGGCATCGCTGGTTTCCACGATGATGAGATTTTCTACACCCAGCGCAGCGACCATGCGGCCTTCACTGCGCACCATGGAGTTTTTGACGCCATTGAGGTAAACATCCCCGACCGTGACGTTGCCCGCATCATCTTTGTCCAGCACATCGGCGAGTGCCGTCCAGGAGCCAACATCACTCCAACCAATATCTACAGGCACTACGGCGGCGTTGCGCGTGTGCTCCATCACCGCATAGTCGACCGATTGCGATGGGCATTCCTTGAAACTGGCTTCATGCAAGCGCACAAAGTCGAGATCAGTGTAGCTCTGCTCCAGTGCCTCGCTGGCCTTGCTGGCGATCTCCGGAGCAAATTGGGTGAGCTCTTCCATGTATTGCTTGGGACTGAACAGGAACATGCCGCTGTTCCAGTAGTAATCCCCCGAAGCAAGATACTCCCTGGCTGTTTCAAGATTGGGTTTTTCAACAAAGCGGGAAAGCTCAAAACTGCCGGGGCAACTGGCAAGCGCTGCGCCGCCCTTAATATAGCCGTAACCGGTTTCAGGAATAGTTGGTTTAATGCCAAATGTTACCAGGCGGCCTTGCTGCGCGGCCTCAGCAGCAATGTCAATTGCTGCAGCAAATGCTGCATGATCTTGGATAACATGATCCGCAGGCAAGACCAACATCATGAGATCATCTGCCGCATCCTCTTGCAGACAACTTGCGGCAACCGCAATAGCTGGTGCGGTGTTGCGTCCGGCAGGCTCCAAAATAATGGCTCTTGGTTTGCTACCTATCTCGAGCAGCTGCTCCGCCACCAGAAAACGGTGATCATTTCCACATACAACAATAGGCGCTCCTATCGACTTTACGCCCCCGAGACGCAGCAAGGTTTCCTGCAACATCGAATAGCCAGAGGTCAGTGGCAATAACTGTTTCGGCAACGCCTGTCTGGAGAGGGGCCATAATCTGGTGCCGGATCCCCCTGACAGAATAATTGGAACTATGGTCATATGCGTCTCGCAATTAATTTTTATGATGATTCAATTCTCTTACAATACTATTGTATTTAACGCACTCATCAAGGAGTAGACATTCGATTACTACTTCCTTGTTTTGCGATTCACACGCAATATATAGAAGAATTTCACTATATCCACCGAATATCGTTTGATTAGCCTTTTAGGCTCAAGGCATAGCCTGTAAAACCATTCCATGCGTATTTTTTGCACCCATAGTGGCGCACGCGCTTTGGTCCCAGACCAGAAATCAAACAATGCACCCACACCTGAAATAACGGGGATATCAAGTTGGTGAGCATGTTGCAGTATCCATTCCTCTTGTTTGGGATTACCCATCGCAACCAGCAGCAAATCTGGCGCAGCTGCCTTTATCCGGGCAATCAGGCTTTGCTCATCGCGCATGCTTGCATATCCATCCGCATATCCGGTAACCAGTTGGTTCAGGTTCTGGCTGACATGCATGGCCGCTTTTTCTACAACTTCTGGTTTGGCACCAAGCAAAAATACCCGCATGGGCTTGCTAGCATGGCTAAGCAGATATGGCGTGAAATCTGTCCCATTCAGGTTGCATGAAAAACGTTTTCCGGTCAGAAGCCACTTAGCAATATCCATACCGATACCATCGTTCACAATAATGACATCCTGATTATCAAGGCGTTGCCTTAGATGATCACATTGCACAATAAAGTTGGTATTGGAATAAAACAGCAATGTTTGATGTCCAGCAGCTATTCGTGCATATATTTGTGCTGACAGCCGCTCCGGGTTTGTCTCCAAAACCGGATAGTTTGCAATTTCTACCGTTTTATCTGCATTACTCACGTATTACCCAATCCTCAATCTCAAGCTCATCTGTTTGCAATCATTTACTTAAGAAATATTGATCTTGTCTCCATTTTGAGACACCTGATCTGCCACTGGCTTGGATTTTTTCCCCCACCGTTCACTAAGTGATTTGCCTAAGCGCATGGCCGGGCCTTCATAGTATTTGGTCGAAATATGCGCCACCAGAAAAATCGCTGCAAACAGCAAAGGGCGCTTCATGTACTTTTCTAACAATGTGTCACCGGTGCCCAGCCATGTATCAGCCAACAGGGGGTGAACAACATACAGGGCATAAGAAATACTAGCCACGTAAAAAAGCCACCGATGGTACAAAAAGCGGGTGTAAAGCTTGTCAGGATTGGTCAGAGAAATGCCCACAAGCAGCGCAGCAAAATAAGGCCTGAGGTAATTCAGAGGCCCTCCGGAAGGATGGCATGAAATCAGCAATAGAATGGCGATCAGCCAAAAATTGGTGCGTGTCATCAGGTCTCTGACTTTATTTCCCAGATGACCTCCGAGCACCAATGCAAGGGTGGCCCCAGTCAAAATTTCATCTACGCGAAAATGGGTAATTACAGAGGAATACATGCCTTGGCTAAGACGTAGCAAGGTGATCAAAACGCAGAGTATCGGAATTAACAATAACCCTTTTTTCTTGAGTAGCGCCACCAACAATGCCACGCCAAGATAAAAATGAATCTCCACGCAAAGGCTCCACATATGCTCTGTTATGTGAGGGATAAATGGCTTGGGTGGATAGTTGGCATAAAACAGAAAGTGAGCCAGCCAGGTTTGCATGTCGGCCGAATAAATCAACAGCGAAACTGCCATATACAACCACGCAAGCGGCAATATGCGGAATAACCTCCGTATAAGGAAACCAACAACATCCTGATTTTTAATTAGGATGTTGGTAACCAGGAACCCCGACAAGGTAAAAAAAAGTGACATACCTAATAAGCCGGCAGCAAAGTTCAATAGCCATGCGTGTGGCCCCAAAGGTAACAAATGGCATGCAAGGACGATAAGAATACTCATTCCCCGCCATCCATCCAAGGCTTGAAAGCGATTACCCTGCACGCATGTATTCCTTATTATCAATCACGTTTGGACCTGACCCAGTTCACCTGACGTTTGATCAGGAATTTTACATACAACGGTATTTTTGCCAGAGCATAAAGTGGTGCATATGCCAGATTGGATAATGACAAAATATGTCGCCCATACTTAAGCCAAGCAAGAAAAACGCCAATCCCAAGCAGCACGAATAAAACTGGCCCCAACACCCAAGGCATGAGTCCGGTGCTGAAAATAAGCACGATGATGGACAAGCTCGCCATCGCAGTTACCAGCAGGGTTAATAAAGCCAGTGGCGGAACCGCCATATCCAGGGACAGCGCCAGCAAGCCAGGATTAAGGGTCACTAGGCCTCGAAAAATCATGGCGGGTGCCTCTTTTACTATCATGCCAAGATGCCCATGCTCCCAGCGAGTGCGCTGTGTTTTGAGACCCTCATTATTCAGAGGAAAAACACTGGTCACTTCCGCTTCAGGACAAAATAATGGCGCCTTACCAACGGACGCAAGCTCCAATCCCAGCTTTAAATCTTCCACGATATGCCCACTGGCAAGATTAGCCTGCTGTATCAATGCCCAGGGAAAGGCCATGCCAGTCCCCATTAGTTGACAAGGCAAACCCAGCACCAGATAGCCTGAGGCGCGTGCATAGTTTTTAACTTCCCAGGCAAACTCAGCAATGCGCGTCTTCAAACCAGCACCTTGGGGCGAGTACATGCGGTATAAAGCCTGCACAGGCTTTTGTGTTTCAAATGCTTGTTGAGCCAGTACTTCGAGTGCACGAGGCTTAAGCAAACAATCCGCATCTACGACAATGACGACTTCTGGCCTTGTGTGTGATTCAAGATAGCGAACACCATGATCTAGGGCATAACCTTTACCACGTAATGTTTCATTTTGACGCACGAGCACATGCGCCCCTGCAGCTTGGGCCTGTTGCGCAGTGTCATCACTGCAATTGTCGGCAATGACGATCAGTTGGTCTTGTGGTTTGAGCTGTTGCTGGAGACTATGCAAGGTAGGAAGAAGATTTTCTCCTTCATTGTGTGCTGGCACAAGAACCGCAATGGAAAGCGCCTTTCCTGAATGCCCCTGCCGCGATTCATGTAAAAAAAAGGAAGCGACAACCTGAATAAGAAATACCAACACAGGGATAGATAACAGCAAAAGAACTAGCAGGAAAACTGCGGAAACAATCCACATAACATATTCCTCGAAGATTAATTTTCACCTGTCAATACAGGCCCGAATCTGGCAAATGCGAGATAGTGTGAGTGTGCCATCAACTATTAGATGGCTCAGCCGATCAGACAATTAACAATATCTGCGAACGATGATGACTGCGTAGCGATACCTAGGTGGACGTGCGACTCCATCAATGAAACTAACATGGTGACACAATGACCATTGACTCAAGAATCATCTTGGATATGCTTCTCCAGCCAGGCGAGAGACTCGCCTCACTCATCCCTGTTGAAACAGCTTATCCAATTTTTGAACCTCAGCATCGATGGCATGGCGCTGTATTACGCGAGTGAAACCTGCTTCGCCCATGGCATTCAGTTTATCTACAGGAGTGTTTAAAAAGTCGACAATGGCATCGCGCAGTGCATATACGTCGCCAGCAGGGAACAGCCAGCCATTTTCATGATGTACCACCAGCTCGGGAATGCCGGCTACATAAGTGGTAAGAACCGGCCGCTTAAGCGCCAGAGCCTCCATGATGACGACCGGAAGGCCTTCAGCAAAACTCGGAAGCACCAACGCACTGGCATTAAGGATCTCTTCTCGTACTTGATCACCGCTAATCCAGCCAGTAATTTTTACTTGTTCTTGCAAGCCTAATTTTGCAATCTGCTGTTCGACAATAGCACGCATCTCGCCATCCCCTGCCAGCACCAGCTCAAAATCCAGCCCCATCTCCTTGACCAGATACGTCGCCTGTATTAGCAGTAGCTGGCCCTTTTGCTCGCATATGCGGCCAACGCAAACCAACCTTGAGCGCTGGGGCAATGCAACCGCAGGTACTGAATAAAAGCTTTCTTCAAGTCCGCAATGAACAACATGAATTTTTCCCCAGTCTTCAAAATCTGCCCAGCGGTATAGCTGACTCCGGGTGTAAGAACTGATTGCGGCAACAAAGCGGGAATGCCGGATTTTGTCGCGTAAGTGAATGAAGGTAGTCTTGTCGAACTCTTCAGGACCATGCACGGTAAAACTGTACGCCGGCCCCCCCAGCAAATAAGACAGCATGACGACTTCAGCAGAATTGGTCCCAAAATGGGCATGCACGTGCGCGACGTTTTTTGCACGCGTAATGGCCACCACTTGGCATGCTTCCATCAAATAGATCAGGTGATATGGCCATGACCGATCAGCGCGTAGGCCAAGACGTAAAGCCAGCATGGTCGTCTTCAAAAATCTGACTGGGTTTTCCAGAAAAAGACCTGCCATGGTTTTCATCATCGGCAGCAAACCACGGTTGAGGATGAACTGCGTTTTATCGCGCTCGGAAACATCCTCTTCATCTACCAGCTCAGCATCCCAGCCTCGGAGCGCGATACGCGTTACCTGGTGTCCCTGTTTTTCAAGGGCAAGAATCTCTCTCCGTATGAAACTATGGCTCACTTTCGGATATTGATTAATGAAATAAGCTAGATGCATGAATGCTCTTGATGGATGGATTAATGAAAAATATAAATGGGCTAAAGCGGGCCACTTCCAGCATGTCAAAACTGTGGCGTAGGTTGAATACTTTCAGAATCACGCTCTTTTTTAATTAACGTATTCAACCCGACTACCAAACCGATAAAGAACCAGAAGTACCAGTTAAAGCTCAGGTAAAAAAGCATATTGTCCGAGTAGGAATACAGGCAATACTGCAGCAGCTGCAATATCGCAATACCGCTCAATAGCAGTTTAGCTTTTCTTAATGGAAAAATTTTAACGGCAGAGGCTGCAAACAACGTGATATAGGCCAGCACACCAAATATACCCAAGTCAAAAAATAGCTCGACGTATACATTATGCGCACCGGTTTTAAATCCTCCCGACAAGGGAAAGAAAATTACCGAGTAATACATGAAGCCCTCTGAGCCGTATCCAGTAAGGTACTTGGCTGGTTCCATCCAGTTTATAGCCGACTCCCATATGTATTTACGCCAGGCAAACGAATTCAGCTTGGCATACGCCACGACCTCATTACCCGAATTCAGATCCAGAATTCGATCTCGGACTTCGGGAATCATAAAGGCAATAATCGGAAGGGTAATCACAACGAACAGATATTTACGCTCAAAGAACAAGCCATATAGCACTAGCCCCGTACCGAATCCTATCCAGGCACTGCGGGTCTGGGTCGCAAGCAACATTCCAATCAATACGATCAAATAAAAAGGGAATAGCTTTTTTACTCTTGGTCCAAAGACTTGAGCATCTGCTTTCCATAGATAAAAGCCTACCGAGATGATCAATGTAAGATAGAAAGCCAGAATATTAGGATGGTCAAATGTACTTTCCAGACGATTTCCATTAAAGCCCTTCAAATGCAAGGCAATACTGAGCAGGCCATAGCCCACTGGAATAAGGCTGGACATTACGATAACTTTCATCCATTTGTAAAAATCCTGATGCGTTTTAACAAGATAAATACCCAATGCAAAAACAGCAGCAGTCGATATCAAGGATAGGTAAAGTTTGACGGAAAGAAAGATCTCTGGAGCTTTAACCACGCCGATCCCATACATAATAAGAAACGGCAACCAGACGACCACCACCAGTTTTCTTTGTGATTTTTCCATACGGTACATGGCGAACAAACCAATAATCAGAACCAGGGCATTTAATACTGCACCCAGCCCGAATGGGCCTAGCTTGGTATTGTCCAGAATCGCATCTAGCCCAGACCGGAAAATAAGGATGAGGAGTAAAAGGAGGTATTTATCGACAACGAACAAGATGCCAAGCAGGATGGCAGCAGGCACAGCCAACAGCAATGCATATTTGTTGCCTGCGATATCCACAAATGCAGAGGAAAATGCGCCAGCAATCAGGATGAGCAGTCCCCACATTACAAGCACGACGGCACTAAATGCCATATTTTTTGGATTCAACTTCTGCAATTGCATCTCTTTACTGGTATGTTGAAATGAATAAAATGCGACGTTTTGGCGCTAGTTTTTATTCAAAAATTGTGACCCATCAAAAAGCAAGAATGGATGCATTGGTCTTGGGCGTGGCTTCAAGCAATTCTTGCAAAAAATCCTCCTGCTTTTTATAGGAAGCCTCAACATTCGATGGATCCTCCACAATAGTGGAAACGCGAACCAGAATGCCATCATCTACTTGACCACTCAGGCCATCCATAAATATTTTTTTTCGCATCTCTAGCGGAGATGTCGGATATGCATTGCCTATTCTTATCCAGTAACTGATAGCTTCCGTACGATCATCCGATGCGACCAACAACCTGACCATGTTGATGGGACTCTGGATATCCTCTGCCTTGAAGATGGAGTTGCTCTTGTTAAGAATGTGAAATCCTTGTGCCTCATAACAAACTTCAGGGCGATGAATCTTCACATCTTGCGTTTGTTGTTTGGCATAGGCGAGAGCCAGCATGACGATAGTGCCATCTTCATGACGGTAGCTACGCATCAATACTTGATCATATGGTTGCTCAAGCGACTTCTCATCCTCATATTGGCCTTTTGCAACTAGTCCCACTTGCAAATAGGGACTGGACTCCTCGGTCCATTTTCCTATTTTCTTTGGAAATACCTCATCAAAATTGACAACCGCCTGGGATGATGGAATGACCGGTTTCAGGACAATGGAAAGCAGAAAACTGATCACCAGCAAACTGGCAATAGCGATGGTAGCCTTCATGAATTTGGGCTTTTGAGTTGTCATTTTTTCAACTGCCTGGCATTCCACTTGGTAGCAATGAGTCTCAACAAACTGTCTGTCAGAATCACCAATATTAGTGCGGTAAGGAACAAGACCAAGCCTGAAAACTCATGCAAAAACCCCTGTCCCGCTTCATCGCCCCAATAAAACGTAATCAATGCCAATACCAGCACCCGAGTAACATTCGCAGCGAATGAAATAGGGATGATCATGACCGCCAACAGGAAATTGCGTAGGGGAGATTCGTGATGTGTGACGTTCATGTAAAGGAGTCCGAGCACTTCAAGCGTAAACAGCGAATTCAAGCCCGCACAGGCATCTGCCACCAACAGCTGATACTGGCCTATGGTTAACATGACTCCCGTTCTCGCAATCGGATAATCCAATGCGAAAAGTATATGTTCAGCCGCATACGAAACAGCCATTTTCATTGGCAACGTCGCGGCATCCACCATGAACGCAGGCAGCGGAATAACGAACAAAAGAAAGAAGAATGCAAACCATAAATACTTTGCAGTCTGCTTTCCCAGGTAGATCAGGGTTAGGCCAAGCAGCACGGGTAACAGTGAGCCTACCTCGAAAAGCAAGAGCGATTGCGATCGGCCTAGAACAAACATGAGCAGGCCGATGCCAAATAGACTACCGCCTAAGATTGGGTGGCTACTGTAAACAACTCCAGACTTGATTAGCTGATTGAATTTGAAGTAGAAAAACCAAATGGCAACCGCAAAAACAATCGGTCCATGGGCATGGCGTTCCGTACCCCAAATTCCATGAAACAAATCCCAGAATGTTGCAAAATAAGTAAAAATCAAGGCGGCGGCAATGATGTAAATCCTGGCATCCATTGCCTTCGCAATATTCCACTTATTTTGAATCCAATTGGCGCTCGATGTCATATTGCCTCTAGATTTGAGCGTTTCGCTCAACCTGCCTGGATAAGATTAGAATTGATTGGCAACAGCACCGACAATACGAACACCGACACCGCTCAGCATTTCTTTTAACACCTCAAGATCATGCGACTTGGTTTCATTGACGCGAGTGACGACCAGCGAACCCCTGCATCTTCCTGCCACGGCCTGAGCGTCAGACGATTCAGCTGTACATGGTGTATCAACAATGATCACATCATATTCATTCATTAGTTGATTCAACAAATCAGAAAAAGTAGCCCTACCCAATAACTCTTGCGGATTGGGCGGAATAGTGCCGGACCCTAGTATTGACAGATTTTCGAACGCACTGAGGAAAGTAATAACTTCAAGCCCGGCTCTTCCGACCAAAATATCCGAAAGGCCTTTGGGCTCAGATAAGTTGAAGTTGCGGCTTTGAGATGGATTGCGCAAGTCTGCATCAATCAACAGGGTTTTTTCTCCCAGTTGAGAAAAAACAATCGCGAGATTTGCAGCTATATAACTTGCCCCATCGCCACGCTGCGAAGCCAGCACTGAAATGGCTTTGTTACCTTCGCTAAACCACCGTAGAATAAGTTGTGTTCTAAGTGCCCTTAATGATTCCACCTGTTTGGAGAAAGGCTGATATGCGGCGACCAAGTCATTTGAGAATCCCCCTTCATTCGGCTGTAAATAAGGGTAGTCAAACTGAATTGAAAGCGCTTGCCGGATATCATTCTCATCGACAAATCCAAGTCTTAAGGCAGCATCGCCAAATCGGATATTTTCCTGCTTTTGCAAGCGGATGACTCGCTCTGCCTCATCTGCAGTTAATTTACCCGAATCAAGAAGCAGCTTGCCAATGTTGGCCTCCTTCTTGTTCGGCTTGGCATTTTGGACAATCGGTGATACTTCGTTAGTTAAATCCATGCTTAACAAATCCTTTAGGCGCTTGGCAGATATCGAATCATATTAGCGGGCAGTGACTTCAGGCCTTTGGCAGGGGGCAAACCATCCACCAAAGCGAACACAGGGGCCCCTAGCAGTGCAGAAACATCCGCACGGCTTCTGATGCGTCGATCCATCATTTCAGAAATGAATGCCAGAGCGAGTCCGAGCAAGAGTCCTATCACAGCGCCGAATGCCAGCTTCAACAACAACCGTATGCCAGATGCATGAAGTGGAACAGTGGCAGTATTCAGAATGGAGATATCGCTTTGGTTTGAACCTGCCTCAATGGTGGTTTGACCGTAACGTTGCATCGCGCCATTAATTGCCTGCTGAGCCATTTCGACATCTTTCTGCAGCACGAGCATTTCATCCCGCGAGCGGTTCATCTCGATCAAGAGATTCTTTTGCTTGTCTACCTGCTGCTGCAGTTCTGCAACGCGCGACTTTTGCATACGAGCACCACCACCAATACTGTCAGTAGTCGCCTTTGTCTCAGCCGCAAGTTGGGCCCTGAGGTTTTGCACCTCAGCCAATGCTGCTTGGTACTGAGGATGATTTTTATCAAGGCGTCCTGAAATTTCAGTCAGCTTGGATTCCGCATTAAGCAGATTAATTTTGATGTTCTGAACGATCGGGCTTGCCATCACATCCGGTGATTCTGAGCTATTTTTATTACTGATGCCTGAACGTGATGACGCCTCGATAGATTGCCCCTGCGCTGAAACAAGTTGCTCTGACAACCAATTCAAGCGGGAAACCTCAACATCCATCCGCTCATCGGCATTCGTATACCCTTTTTCGCGTTGAAACTCGGAAAGCTTAGCTTGAGCCTGTGAAAGGTTATCCCGCATCTTTTGAATTTGGGTAGCAAAAAATTCCGTTGCTTTTTTGGCAGGTTCAACCTTCATTTCAACATTCGTTTCCTGATAGGCGTTTGCAAAAGCATTCGCTACCAAAGCCACGAAGTCAGGATCCGACCCCTCAAAAGTAATCGCAAGAACACTGCTATCGCGGCCAGGAGTAACGGTGAGTTTGCGTAACAACAAGTCGGCCAGCCAATATCTCAAGTCGCCTTGACCTTTCGTTTCCTCTTCAAATTTAGCTTTCACATTTTCGTTTTCGGCCATGCGTAGCTCATCGACCACCTTCAGGGCAACATGCTGACTTTTGATAATATCAATCTGCGTCGGCACATAACCAGGCACCATTTGTCCAGGCACTACCAAGCCTGTTACCGGATCCACACCCTTGTAATTAAGCACAACAGAAGTAGTGGCGACATACACTTTGCTTTGAAGAAAACCAAGCACCAATACCGTCACCATGGTCAATACTAGCGTTACCGCAACAATGCGGTAACGCGCGAGCATGATAAGAAAAATTTGATTCAGATTCATCAACTTATCCTAGAAAAGGCTTTCTTTGACATAAAGTACATCACCAGGCTGAATCAGATCATCCAGCCCTGGGCAAGATTTTTCCACAACGCCTGAGGCTGCTCTTCTTTGTAATGTTATACCGCGCTGCGTACCACGTGCTGTAGGACCACCGCCCTGTGCGAGCGCCTGTCTTACCGTCATGTTGCGTTCAACACGATAAGAACCTGGGCGCTGTGTTTCACCATAAATGTAGAAGGTGCCGGCGCGGTGAACATAGACAGAATCACCCGCCATCAAATCCAGATTAACTGGAGCGTCTTCATCCAGATAAATGGAAGCCAGGTCAACCTTCTTGGAGAATGGTTGCCCATCACGTGTGCCTTGAACAATCGCCACATCATCCCCAGAAGAACTGACGCCGCCTGCCATGGCAATCGCATCAGAAAACTTCATGGTGGCATTTTCCAATGGATAACGCCCCGGACGGTTCACTTGACCCAGAATAGAGATCTGGTTACCTGGGATAACATAAATCACATCACCGCGCATCAGCAGGATATCGGACTCTTTTTTGTCCTGCAGAAACACTTCTGCCAGATCGATTTCCTTGCGGAATGTATTGCCATCGCGAACCCCAGTCAGGATTGCCTTGCCACTGCCCGCGCCATTCAGCACCCCGCCAGCCGTCGCCAGCATTTCACTGAGGTGCGTATCAAAAGTCTCGATGACAAAACGTCCAGGCCGACCGACTGCCCCCAGCACAGCAACCTGATTACCTCTCACCTGAAGCAAGACAATATTGACTTGGGGCTTTTGCACAAAACCACCGCGTACAAGACCATCCGCAATCTTGCGTTCAGCCTGAGCAATCCCAGCTCCGCCTACATTGACAGAGCCAAGCAAAGGGAAACTAATGTCACCGGATTCAGACACCCGGGCTTCAGTCGTTAAGTCTGGATTCTGGAACACTTGAACACGTATAACATCCCCCGCGCCCAAGGCATACTCCTCTGCCGCAGCTGCGTTAAAAACGCTCAGCATCAAGAATGCGCCTATTAAACTCATGCACCATTTGATCATGATATTTCCCTGTTTGATTATGGTTTAGTTGATGTGAAGGCCGCGGGTCAATCCAACCCGACGACACCCTTCTCAATATGGCTATTATTTTTTTCGGCAGGTTTAGCCGGCACCTCTGCAGGTTTGGGTGCAGGGGTCTCGCTCTTGGAAAATGCCCCCACATACTCCACCTTTGCCTTTTCTTTCAGTCGGGTAATCTCAGATTTGATCAATTTCTGACCTTCAGAATTCACCAAATACATCTGAATCATCGGCTTTGCCTGCTCATAAGACATAGGCGCAGAAACGGCTGCAACCAATCGGACTATATGATGACTACCGTCCATCGTAAGCAAGGAAACACTGCCATCCCGCATGCTCTTAAGAGTTGATAGCGCATCCAGCGGCATCTGCTCCGCAGGCTTGCTATAGCTGGAAGCACCAAATTTCACATTCTGTGTTTTAAGCCACTCGGCAATATCCTGCAAACTTTTGCTGCTGTTTACTTTATCCGTGAGCGCCGGAGAGATTTCAGTCTCAGCCGGCAAAGAAATATCCTGTAAGTTATAGACCTTACGTTCTGAGAAAAGCTCTGGGTGAGTATCGAAATATTGTTTAACTTGTTGCGGTGTGGGCTTTATTCGCGAGGTAACCAAATTAGTGAGATACGCTCTGGCGATGATTTCTCTTTTAGCTGCTTCTATGGAAGCCACCACATCTGCTGAGCGATCAATTTTTTGCTCAAGGGCAACGTTAAGCACGATCTGCTGATCAATCAGCTTATCCAGCAATTGTTTGCGCACTTGATCTACGTTGCTGGAATTTACGTTGGGAACGTTTTTAATCGCCTGGTTAAGCTGTAGCAAAGAAATTTCCTTGCCATCCACTTTTGCAATCACCTGCCCCGACGCCTGCTTCTCATCGGACTTACCACATGCGGTGAGCCCAATGGCAAGAACTAAGAGCGCCGTAACCGATTTATTCATTTTTTTAAGCCTCAAAAAAGAAGTGACGCACTCAGCGTTGCACTATTGGTGGTGTAATCAAAATTGGCAAAGTTACTGTCTCGAAGCTCTCGCCTCAATGCCATTTGAAAAGTTACAAATCTTCTGGGCGCCCAAGAAAGGCTGATACTGCCAGACTGAATGGAGTCCTCACGTTGCTCAGCCGTGGGAAACGGAGCAAATCCGCCGTACTTCCGGTCCTTGAATGCCAACTCACCACTTAATCTGGTTTTACTGGTGATGGACCATGACGGACGAATCGCAAACATGTTTTCACGTAAATAACTATTCCCTGTGGACTGCGTGGGATAAATAACAGACCCCAGATAGAAGGCCACCCCCGTTTTCCCCGTGATATCCCATTGGTAGTTTACATTACCCATCCAACCGTCCACATCACGCTGACTAAAAGTGTCATTCTTTCGAGATAGGTAGGTAGCCACAGCATCAACTCTGGATTTACCAGTAATAGACCAGCCCATTAAAAAGTCATCTCGGGTTTCTTCATATCCCCGATCAGTGACCAGGGTGGGATTGAAAAAACTGGCTTGATTTTCACCATTCGACTTTGTATGGGCGTAATCAAAAATGGTGCCATTCGCGAAAATATACCGAACACCAGAGCGCAACGAGGTCTGATCAAAGGTGAAGTCAATCACATCTTGCCCTGGGGCGGAGTTGTCAGCGACCACGCTGAGTTCCCCGATAGATGCATAGACATGCCAACTGTTGTAAGGGCTGAAATCGATCTCGGCTCGGTTGTTCTTGACCGTGGTCGTGTTAGTGGTAAGCGGGTTGATATTACGTATGTCAGAGAACGTATTTGGCCGTTGTTGACGATCAAAAATAAATGCCCCCGTCAAGAATGGCGTAACAGACCACCGCCACTGTAAATCGTAGTTAGTGCCTTCAAAATCCAGAAAGCCAAAGTTCTTGTAGTTATAATTTATCTGAGTGACATCTGCCTTGAACTGTTGCAATCCGTAATATTTGTTCAGACTGACACCATAGGTTGTGGATGTTATTAACTCACCGCGTTTTGAACTGCCATAGGTACTTGCCGATGGGCGCTGACCCGAGTCAAGCCTGAATAAATTGTCATCGTAAGTCGCTGAATAGCCGAAGTTGAAATTCAACACATCTTTCGCATCAGCCAGCACTGATGATGGATATATAAGCGCTAATATCAACCCGAGACCAAGGCTCGTGCTCTGTTTTTGTTTCAACATATCCCGCATCAGCTTTTAAACAAAACTGCTAAACATATCGTATGGCAGCTTATCCGAGGTATCACGGAGACGCTCGGTCATTAGCTGCAATAGTTTAATGAGAATCTTGTTGCCCAATTTGGGCATATTCACCAAGAGCTCTTGCATGCTGCTGCGCGAAAATACCGCGAAATCGGTGGGATGTGTGGTAATACAGGTGGCGGATCTGGGATAGCCGTCGATCAGGGACATTTCCCCGATGGTATCGCCAATGCCAAGTCGAGCCACCATATGGCGACCCTCTGCGGATGCATCATTTTTAAACACGTCTACCCCCCCACTTAATATCAATAGCAGGTAGTCGCCACCAGCACCCTCGACTAATAACGGATAGTCTCTTGGCGCTGCATAGCACTGCATATAGGCACATAGATAGCGAACTTCATCTGCGCTGAAATCGTCAAGCAGCTTGATGCTGTTGATTATTTCCAGCACTTCATCTACGTACTTATCTGCCCCGCCTAAATTTATTAAATCAGAGTACATGGATAAACAAAAACTTTCAATGATTTGTGACGCTAACGTTAAGCAAGTTATGAACGTAGACAGCCTGTTGTTATGGTTGCTATCGGCACAGCCACCAAGGGATTCGCTGAGGTATCAGCGCATGACAATCCACAGTCACCATGGAAAGTGTGATCACGACCAGACATGAATGCCTTCCAGCCGGCGAAACTACGATCCAGCGCCATTATGTACCGCAGTGTATGGACTGTAGAGGGTGACAACAATAGTCCAAAAGAACTACCACTGATGTAGGCAAAAGTTTTATCATAGTGACAGCCGTCACACACAACAATACGCTAGGATTCCACGCTTGATCCAAATATAAAATGGCCACCTACAAACACATGAGCAAATATCCTTTTCAGCATGTCCCACAATTTGAGTGGAGGATCTACTGCTGGACAGCACTGGCGCCCTTGCAGCTGGCCCAATAATTGCTCTCAAAGACAAGTGTTTGCAACGTAAATGATTTTTTATATTTGAACGGCTATGTTTATTACCAAAGAACTAACCGATATTGAGAAGGCACAGCTTATTGACTTGATGCACGAGTCTTTGCGAATCCGCTCGCACTTCGAGTTCTTCCTTTGGATGCAAGGCAAGCTTCAGCAGTTTTTACCACACGAAATCATGATCACCGCCTGGGGCGACTTCTCCATGGGTGTCATCTATTTCAATATTGTGTCGCCGCTCCCCGGAGTACGTACCGAGAAGATATCAAGTGGCGATCTGAATCCATTGCTCAAACGGCTATTCAATTACTGGCTTAGTCATACCAAAGCGCCGTTTACCTTATCGGCGGAGAATGGCGTATTTCAGGACTGCGATGTACTGCCAGCGGAAGTGAACAGCCATCTGAAAAACATGAAGTCAGCGCTGGTGCACGGCATCAAGGATTTCCGTGGGCGCCATGACTGCCTTTACATATTGCTGAATTCAACCCCCACCATGCCGAATACGTCACGGTACATGCTGGAGTCATTACTACCTTATATTGATAGCGCGCTCAGGCAACTGGAGCATTTGCCTGTGCAGCACCCGGCAGATAAAGAAGCCAGTGAAGATCTGCACGAAGAAGAAAACGAAGCGCTGGAGCAGCTCTCTTCCCGTGAGATCGAAATCATGGAATGGGTGCGCAACGGCAAAACCAATCAGGAAATCGGCATGATCCTGGACATTAGTTCATTTACCGTCAAAAACCATTTGCAACGCATATTTAAAAAGCTTGATGTTCTGAATAGAGCGCAGGCCGTTTCCAAATTCAAGCAGACTCCACGGGCCTCATGAAACCAATATTAGCCGCCACCAAGCCGACTTCTCGAAAAACCTTCGCTGGCATTACCTTTGCACGTGACAATATTCTGCACGGTGTTGAAGCCCTGCTTGATCCGCTTGTCGTCGTCATCTCACTGTGGATCGTGGCGTTTGTTTATGAAAACGATCTGCCACCTCACTACCTGATCATGTCGCTGATTCTGTTTTCGCTGATGTTCCCCAGCACTACCAAAATCAGCCAGCCTATCAGTTCAGTTATTCAAAACACACTGCTGGCATGGTTTGTCCTGGCCGGGCTATTGATGGCGTTTGGATATGCTTCTGAATACATCTATATCTTCCCCAAAGCCTCGATTACCTTATGGCTCTGGCTGACCCCTACCCTGCTTATCGCAGCAACCCTCGGTTTACGCATGGCGGCACCGCTGCTCATCAAGATGCAAGGGCCCATGCGACGTGCGGTGATTGCGGGTATGAATGAACAGGGCCTGGCCCTGGCAGAACGCTTGCAGCGTAGCCACTACCATCCAACAGAGTTACAAGGCTTCTTTGAGGATCGCAGTGTAGACCGACTCAATTCAGAATTGCATTACCCCATTCTTGGCCGCATCGACAGCATGGCGGAGTATGTGAAAGAACATCACATCAACACCATCTACCTTTCACTGCCCATGGCCAGCCAACCACGCATCATGAAGTTGCTGGATGATTTGAAAGACACCACGGCGTCCATTTACTTTGTCCCGGATATTTTCATGACAGACCTGATACAAGGGCGTGTCGATCAGGTAGAAAACATCCCGGTGGTCAGCGTATGTGAAACCCCATTTACCGGCTTTGATGGTCTGCTGAAACGCTCTGCCGACATTGCTTTCTCGGTGCTGATCCTTATCCTTATCTCGCCCGTACTACTGGCAATCGCGATTGGCGTGAAGATGAGTTCGCCAGGCCCAGTCATTTTCAAACAGCGCCGTTATGGGCTTGATGGCGAAGAGATTCTTGTCTACAAATTCCGCTCCATGACGGTATGCGAAGATGGCGCAAAAGTGACGCAAGCGACGAAAAATGACCAGCGCACTACCAAGTTTGGCGCCTTCCTGCGCCGCAACTCGCTGGATGAACTGCCGCAATTCATCAATGTGCTGCAAGGGCGTATGAGTGTCGTGGGCCCCCGCCCTCACGCCGTCTCCCACAACGAGATGTATCGCAAGCTGATCAAAGGCTACATGATCCGGCACAAGGTAAAACCTGGCATTACAGGCTGGGCGCAAGTGAATGGCCTGCGCGGGGAAACTGAAACCCTGGATAAAATGAAGGCACGCATCGACTACGACATCGACTATTTGCGTAACTGGACGCCAAAGCTGGACATGTACATCATTTATAAAACAGTCAGCGTGGTGTTTACCGGTGAGAAAAACGCTTACTAGAGTAAAGGAGTCGTTCATCCTTGACGCATGCATGAATAGTCAATCCAAATAGATGGGAAGACCTGCGTAGTCATCCCATCATTATTCCAAACTCCCCCTTCTTATCAACGTCTTCTCATGAGACGTAATCTTTACAAAGCCCCATATAGCCCTCCAAGACCATACCCCTTGTGGACTTAGTGAACTCAAGCCTCATAGACTAACCACAGCAATACAACCTGCTAAGAAAGAAATTGCACTGAGACTCGCATGATGTTTGCCAGCACCAGAAAATGCAGGCAAAAAAAACCCCGCATCTGCGGGGTTTTTTACAACTTAAACAGCTAGCAATTATGCAGCTGAGTAAGCAGTCTTGCGACGACGAGCAACAAAGCCCATCAGGCCAACACCAGCCAGCATCATTACGTATGTTTCAGCTTCTGGAACAGCAGAGACGCTGATAGTGCCGCTGTAGCCGCCCTTGCCGGTACCAATAACTTCCAGGAAGTATTTGCCACCCAGATCATCCGCTTCAACACCACCAAAGCTGATCTTGGCAGTCAGATTGCCTACATTACCTGCGGCAACCAGAACGTACTTATCAACAACCCATTCTACCAAGTTGAATGAAGTGAAAGAAAAAGCAGATGAGGAAGTGCCGGAAACAGATGCCGAAATAGTCGTAGGAGCTACAACGTCAAAAGACCAGTAATCCTTAAAAGCACCAGTAGTGGCAGTGTAATCGATAGAGTAGCCTTCTGAAGTTGCAGTTGCTGCGAAAGTACCAGCACTTGCGCTCATTGAAGACAGACCAGCCACACCAGCCAGAACCAAAGAAGCAAACAGTTTTTTGTAACCTAAAGTCATGATATTCCCCCGAATTAAAAAGTTGACAATCAATAATGCCTTCTCACTGGTGCCCATTAAATGCTGAATGGATCAAGCACTCAATAGTCCGAAAGAACTAACACCATCTAATACGTTGATTTACATTGATTTATTAACTTTTTTCAGTGGGAATTTACATTTCTTGACTTAACTTTACCTGTTAAACCGGCTTGCTACGCAGACTATCGGTCAGATGCGGGGCAAGCGTTTGCAGCATTTGCGAAAACACTTTCGGGTTACCGGCGACAATATTGCCAGACTCAATCCAGCTCTCATTGCCTTCAAAGTCACCCACAATACCACCGGCCTCCTGAATCAGCAGCGCACCCGCGGCAATATCCCACTTGGAGAGGCCGATTTCCCAGAAACCATCAAAATACCCAGCAGCAACGTAAGCGAGATCCAATGCAGCCGAACCCGGACGACGCAGGCCAGAGGTTTTGCGCACCATATCCTTGAACATGCCCATATAAGTATCCAGATGACTAAAGTCACGGAATGGGAAGCCTGTGCCAATAATAGACTCCTGCAACTTGGCGCGGTTGCTTACACGGATACGCTTGTCGTTAAGGAAAGCACCACGACCACGGGTAGCGGTAAACAGGTCATTACGGTTAGGATCGTAGACCACAGCCTGGGTCAGTTGACCTTGCTGCATCAGCGCAATTGAAATGGAATACTGTGGAAAGCCATGTAAAAAGTTGGTGGTGCCATCCAGCGGATCAATGATCCAGACATTCTCGGCATCAATATTGTCATTGCCAGTTTCTTCCCCAATAAAGCCATGCGTAGGGTATGCATCTTTCAGCACATCGAGAATGGCGGCCTCGGCAGCGTGGTCAACTTCGCTCACGAAGTCATTGTAGGTCTTGCTGCGCACCTTGAGCGAGCCCACATCCTGAGATGCGCGGGTGATGATCCCGCCAGCGCGGCGAGCGGCTTTAACGGCATTGATAAGTATAGGATGCATAGTATTTAGATCGTTTCCAATGGGATGGCCTTGTGCAGAAACTACACAAATGCACTTTTTAAAGAACTGTTAAAATAGCATTTTAATGTGTAACTCCATGACTTCCAAACTTCATTTACTTTCCCGCTTTCGCGTCGTGCTTTGCCAACCCAGTCATCCGGGCAATATTGGCTCCACAGCACGCGCCATGAAAGTGATGGGCCTGCATGACCTGAAACTGGTCAATCCTGAAAAATTCCCCGACAACGAAGCCAATGCGCTGGCATGCGGTGCCGTCGATATCCTTGAAAACGCGCAGGTTTGCTCCACATTGGAAGAAGCACTGACGGGATGCACCCTGGCGATTGGATTAAGTGCGCGCAAACGCCAGCTCTCCCACCGCTTGGTCAGCGTGCGGGAAGCTGCGACCGAAGCCCGCGAGTTATTGCTGCAGTCCGCAGATCAGGATAGCAAGATCGCCCTGGTGTTTGGCACCGAAATGAGCGGGCTGTCTAACGCAGAGCTGGATCGCTGCCAGTTGCTGGCGATGATACCGACAGACCCCGGCTACTGGTCGCTCAATCTGGCCGCTGCCGTGCAGGTGATGTGCTATGAAGTCCGCATGGCCTTGCTGGACGAGCAGCAACCCCTGCCCCATGCCGGCCTGAAAGCAACACCAGCCACCAATGACGAAGTGGAGATGTTTTATCGCCACCTGGAACAAACATTAACGGAGATTGGCTTTCTCAACCCGCACTCGCCCCGGCGTCTCATGCAGCGCCTGCGCCGGATGTATGCAAGAACTGCGCTGGAGAAAGAGGAAGTCAATATTTTGCGCGGGATACTGACCCTGACTCAGCACCCACGCCCCCCTGAGGAATAAAGCACCATGACGGACATACACCATGCTGGATAGATTCAAAGAAGACATCGCCGTTGTATTCGAGCGTGACCCGGCGGCACGCACGCGCTGGGAAATTCTCACCACCTACCCAGGCGTGCATGCGCTGATCATGCATCGCCTGTCGCACTGGATCTGGAAGCAACGGTTTTACTGGCTGGCCCGTTTCAGCTCCCACCTTGCCCGCTGGTTTACCGGCATTGAAATTCACCCAGGTGCGCAAATTGGCCGCCGCGTGTTTATTGATCACGGCATGGGCGTCGTCATTGGCGAAACCGCGGTCATCGGCGATGACTGCACCCTTTATCATGGCGTGACGCTGGGCGGCACCTCATGGAATAAAGGCAAGCGTCACCCCACACTGGAACGTGGTGTCGTCATTGGCGCGGGCGCCAAAGTGCTGGGCCCCATTACCATAGGGGCAGAAGCCAAGATTGGCTCCAACGCCGTGGTAGTTAAAGATGTACCGCCGAACGCCACTGCCGTCGGCATTCCTGCCCGCATTCTGGATGACCAGGAAAAACACCGCCAGCGCGATGACATGGCCGCCAAAATCGGCTTCTCTGCCTATGCCGTCAGCGACAATATGAATGACCCCATGATCAAGGCCATCCACGCTTTGCTGGACCATGCCGCCAAGCAGGATCAGCAGCTGCAAGAGGTGATGCAACAGCTGGCAAAACTCGGCGCGGACGTAGAAACAGACGCCGAAGTGGGCAAGGCATTTGATGTGAACTATCTCAACAAAATAGTTGACTAAAGTGTTAGGGTATTATAAAGTTTAGGCCTGTTTAGAGAGTCCGCTCGCAGCCTCAGAAGGCACGCCACGACTGGCTTTCAGCGCCAATTACTCAACCAGAACACTCTAGGATTAACTCATGCGATTAACGACCAAAGGACGTTTTGCCGTCACCGCCATGCTCGACTTGGCGATGGCTGAAGAAAATCGCCCCGTCACCTTGGCGGGCATCAGTGAACGGCAAAATATTTCGCTCTCTTATCTCGAGCAACTTTTCAGCCGTCTACGTCGTAGCGGCTTGGTCACCAGTGTGCGTGGTCCAGGTGGTGGTTATCTGATTGCAAAAAAACCAGGTGAAATCTCCGTCGCCAACATCATTGCGGCAGCCGACGAGTTGATTGACGCTACCCAGTGCGGCGGCCATAAAAACTGCCGTGGCGAAAAGCCATGCATGACGCATGAACTGTGGTCGACCTTGAATGCCAAAATTCTGGACTACCTTTCTGCTGTGTCATTGGAAGATCTGGTGGCATCGCAATCGGATGAGCGCGCCATTACCATTTCGAGCCGAATTGATGCCAAGAAGAGCATCAAGTCCTCATCCGCAGTGGAAGTCATGACTGCCTGAGACGGATCGCAGCATGCAAATCGCGACTTACTTTGATCATAACGGGACTACCCGCCTCGACAGCCGGGTGCTTGAGCGCATGCTGCCCTTTATGGCCGAGCAGTCGGGCAATGCCACCAGCCGCCATAGTGCGGGCCGTACCGCCCGCCAGGCAATTGAACAGGCAAGAGAACAAGTAGCCGCTGCTGTCGGGGCATATCCCTCGCAAGTAGTATTTACCGGCAGTGGCACCGAGGCGGACAATCTGGCGATGCATGGCATTGCTGCTGCGAATGGCGTGGAACAGGTGCTGATCAGCGCCATTGAGCATCCCGCCATCAGTCGACCAGCCCATGCCTTGCAATGGCAAGGCATCAAAACAGGTTTGATCGCCGCTGATAACAATGGTTTGATCCAGCCCTCAGCGCTTGAGACTGCCATCGCCGAAGCTGGCAAGCCGGTGGGACTGGTCTCCGTGATGCTGGCCAATAACGAAACTGGCGTTATACAGCCGATTAGTGAGCTGGCAGAGATCGCGCGAAAGCATAAGGCCTGGATGCACACCGATGCCGTGCAGGCCTTGGGCAAAATCCCAGTCGACTTTGCCGAACTGAATGTGCATGCGATGACGCTTTCATCGCACAAGATTCACGGCCCGCAAGGCGCGGGGGCGTTGATTCTGGACAAGCGTGTGGATATCCGTCCGCTGATTTATGGTGGCGGACAAGAAAAAGGGCTGCGCAGTGGCAGTGAAAACCTGGCTGCCCTCGTCGGATTTGGTATGGCGGCCGAGTTGAGCGCTAGCGGCCTTGCTCCTCGTCGCGAACATATGGAAAAACTGCGGGCACGGCTCGAACAAGGCTTGAGCGAACTGGGTGCCGTTATTTTTGGAGCGCATGCACCGCGCTTGCCGAACACCAGCTTCTTTGCCTTTGCAGGCATTGAAGGCGAAACCCTGGTCATGGCACTGGACCGTCAGGGATTCGCCGTTGCCAGTGGCTCCGCCTGCTCCAGCGACAGTACCGAGCCCAGCCACGTATTACTGGCCATGGATGTAAACCCGGATCTGGCGCGCGGCTCTGTGCGGGTCAGCCTGGGCTACACGAATACCATGCAGGAAGTGGACGCATTTTTGCTCACGCTCAAGGGTGAGCTACAACGTTTAAGAAAATTAACTGCGATTGCAGTGTGAGGAAGAAGATGACTGTACATACCCCGATTTACCTGGACTACTCGGCTACTACGCCGACTGACCCGCGCGTGGCGGAAAAGATGATTCCGTTCCTGACCGAGCATTTCGGCAATCCGGCATCGCGCAGCCATCCGTTTGGCTGGACCGCTGAAAAAGCCGTGGAAAATGCACGTGAAGAAGTCGCCAAGCTGGTGAATGCCGATCCACGCGAGATCGTCTGGACCTCTGGCGCTACCGAGTCCAACAACCTGGCGATCAAGGGTGCCGCCAACTTCTACAGCGGCAAGGGTAAGCACATTGTCACCATTCAGACCGAGCACAAAGCCGTGCTGGATGCCGTGCGCGAACTGGAACGTGTAGGCTTTGAAGCCACCTATCTGGCACCTGAGCCCAATGGCCTGGTGGATATTGAAAAATTCCGCGCAGCGCTGCGCCCGGATACCGTGCTGGCCTCCGTCATGCTGGTCAACAACGAAATCGGCGTGATTCAGGATATTGAAGCACTGGGCAATATCTGCCGCGAACAAGGCATTATTTTTCACGTGGATGCTGCACAAGCCACGGGCAAGGTACATATCGACCTTGAAAAGCTGCCGGTAGACCTGATGAGCTTCTCGGCCCACAAGACCTATGGCCCCAAAGGCATTGGTGCCCTGTATGTGCGCCGCAAACCCCGCGTACGCCTGGAAGCCCAGATGCACGGTGGTGGTCACGAACGCGGCCTGCGCTCCGGCACCTTGGCTACCCACCAGATTGTGGGCATGGGCGAAGCTTTCCGCATCGCACGCGAAGAAATGGACCTGGAAAACGCCCGCATTCGCCGTCTGCGCGATCGCCTGCTGACCGGTCTGCAAGAAATTGATGAAGTGTATGTCAATGGTGACATGAAGCAGCGCGTACCGCACAACCTCAACATCAGCTTCAATTTTGTTGAAGGCGAATCGCTGATCATGGCGGTCAAGGATATCGCGGTTTCCAGTGGTTCGGCTTGTACCTCTGCCAGTCTGGAGCCATCGTATGTACTGCGTGCCCTGGGCCGCTCGGATGAGCTGGCACATAGCTCGATTCGTTTCTCCATTGGCCGTTTTACGACCGAAGAAGAGGTCGACTACACGATCAACCTGATGAAAAGCAAGATTGGCAAGCTGCGCGAGCTTTCTCCATTATGGGAAATGCACCTTGAAGGCGTGGATTTAAGCAAGGTGGAATGGGCAGCCCATTAATACGTGAAGGATGAAGCCTGAACGCAGGCTGCATTTTTCGCTGTGTGACTAAAAGGAGCAACAAAATGGCATATTCAGACAAAGTATTGGATCACTACGAGAATCCACGTAACGTGGGTACCCTGGACAAGAACGACCCTAGCGTGGGCACTGGCATGGTGGGTGCCCCGGCCTGTGGCGACGTGATGAAGCTGCAGATCAAGGTCAATGAGGCAGGTGTTATTGAAGACGCCAAATTCAAGACCTATGGCTGCGGTTCTGCCATTGCTTCCAGCTCGCTGGTCACCGAATGGATCAAGGGCAAAACCCTGGATCAAGTCATGGAAATCAAGAACTCGGACATCGCCGAAGAACTGGCATTGCCCCCGGTCAAGATCCACTGCTCGGTACTGGCAGAAGACGCCATCCGTGCCGCAGTAGCCGACCTCAAGGCCAAGCAGGGCAATACCCAGGAAGCCGCATAAGGGACGTACCATGGCAATTACCCTGACTGAAACTGCGGCCAGCCGCGTACAGAAATTCTTGTCCAATCGCGGCAAGGGCATAGGCCTGCGCCTTGGTGTAAAGACCACCGGCTGTTCCGGCATGGCTTACACCCTGGAGTTCGTCGATGACCTCAACCCGGAAGACATGGCCTTTGAAAGCCACGGCGTGAAGGTGATTGTGGACCCGAAAAGCCTGGTCTACATCGACGGCACCGAGCTGGATTTCACCAAGGAAGGCCTGAACGAAGGCTTTAAATTCAACAACCCCAACGTCAAGGACGAATGTGGTTGCGGGGAGAGCTTTACCATTTGATGCCTAAGGCTCCCATCAGGGAGCCTTAGCATACATTATCGCCTGCTCCAGCCCTCTTTCCATCATGCAAGATTCCAGCACAAACCACTTTGCCCTGTTCGGCTTGCCTGCCGCCTTTGCCATTGATACCGCCCTGCTTGATCAGCGCTACCGCCAGCTGCAAAGCGAAGTGCATCCTGACAAGTTTGCCGCGGCGAGCAGCACCGAGAAGCTGCGCTCCATGCAATGGGCAACTTCGGCCAATGAAGCTTACCGCACGCTAAAAAATCCCACAGCGCGCGCCAGGTATTTGCTGGAATTGCAAGGTGTACACACCGATGAAGAGAACAATACCGCCATGCCGACTGATTTTCTGATGCAACAGATGGAGTGGCGCGAGGCAATTGAGGAAGCACGCGATGCAAAAGACCTGGATGCGCTGGATAACCTGTTAAAGGACATCCAGGCGGCCGCCAAATCATTACAGCAAGACCTAGAGCAGCAACTGGGCGCAGAATCGGCAGAATTAACGGCCGCCGCCGGCTCGGTTCGCAAGCTCAGCTTTGTCGATAAACTGCGTGAAGATATCCTGCAGAGCATGGAAAAACTGGAAGCGTAAAACACGCTACATACAAATCAGGAACTCATCACCTTATGGCCTTATTACAAATTGCAGAACCGGGCATGAGCGCGGCCCCTCACCAGCACCGGCTGGCAGTGGGCATAGACCTCGGCACCACCAACTCACTTGTCGCCACCGTACGCAGCGGCATGAGTACCGTCCTGCATGATGAAAAAGGCCATGCGCTGCTGCCATCCGTGGTGCGTTATCTGGCCGATGGCGCCATTGAAGTGGGCTATGCCGCCCAGGCACAGCAGAGCCGTGATCCGCAAAACACCATTGTTTCCGTCAAGCGCTTTATGGGCCGTGGCTTGAACGACCTCGCCGATCAGGCGCATATTCCTTACCGCTTTATTGACGCCCCCGGCATGGTGCAGATTGAAACCCGCGCTGGCATCAAAAGCCCGGTGGAAGTTTCCGCAGAAATCCTCAAAGCCTTGCGCTTGCGCGCGGAAAAAGCCCTGGGTGGCGAACTCACCGGCGCCGTCATTACCGTGCCAGCCTATTTTGATGATGCCCAACGCCAGGCCACCAAGGATGCCGCGCGACTCGCGGGCATCACTGTGTTGCGCCTGCTGAATGAACCCACCGCTGCCGCCGTCGCCTATGGGCTGGATAACGGCTCTGAAGGGGTTTACATCATTTATGACCTGGGCGGCGGCACGTTTGATGTCTCCATCCTGCGCCTGTCCAAAGGTGTATTTGAAGTACTTGCCACCAATGGCGATTCTGCACTGGGTGGTGATGATTTTGACCGCCGCATTTTCTGCTGGATACTCGAACAGGCCAAGCTGCCACCGCTCAATGCCGAAGACACGCGCCTGCTGCTAACCAAGGCGCGCGAAGTCAAAGAATGGCTGACTGAACATCATGAAGTGCAAATTACCAGTGTGCTGAGCAATGGCGATGTCATTAACCTGCATCTCACCGCCGAGGAATTTGTTGAGCTGACGTCCCACCTTGTCACCAAAACACTGAACCCCACGCGCAAAGCCATGCGCGATGCTGGTTTGACGCTGGAAGACATCAAGGGTGTGGTCATGGTGGGCGGCGCCACACGCATGCCGCACATACGCCAGGCGGTCGCCGAATACTTCGGTCAGGAGCCGCTGACCAATCTGGATCCCGATAAAGTCGTCGCCCTCGGTGCCGCCATTCAGGCCAATGTACTGGCAGGGAATCGCAGTGATGATGACCTCTTGCTGCTGGATGTGATTCCCCTGTCGCTAGGGCTCGAAACCATGGGCGGCCTGGTGGAAAAAGTCATTCCACGCAATTCCACCCTGCCTGTCGCCCGCGCACAGGATTTCACCACCTTCAAGGATGGTCAAACCGCGATGAGCATTCACGTGGTGCAAGGCGAGCGTGAACTGGTGAGCGACTGTCGTTCCCTGGCCCGCTTTGAATTGCGCGGGATTCCGCCCATGGCAGCCGGTGCCGCCCGCATTCGCGTGACCTTTCAGGTGGATGCCGACGGCCTGCTCTCCGTCACTGCTCGCGAACAAACCAGCGGCGTTGAATCGCACATTGTCGTCAAACCCTCTTATGGCTTGAGCGAAGACACCATCACCGGCATGCTGCAATCCTCGTTTGCCGCCGCCGAAAGCGATAAACAGGCTCGTGCCCTGCGCGAAGCCCAGGTGGATGCCCAACGCCTGCTCGAAGCCATTACGGCCGCACTGCAGCAGGATGGGGATACGCTATTGAGCTCGGAAGAGCGCGCCGCCATCGAGGAGGAAATGCAGGCCTTGCAAACATTGATTTCGCAAGACGACAGCCATGCCATCACCCGGGCCGTCGATGCCTTGAATCATGCCACCGAAACCTTTGCCGCCCGCCGCATGGACGCGTCGGTCAAGCAGGCGTTTGCCGGTCAAAACCTTAACTCACTGGAAATCTGATATGCCGCAAATCATCGTATTACCCCATCAGGAGCTATGCCCGGATGGCGCCGCCTTTGACGCCAAGCCCGGCATGTCGGTATGCGATAACCTGCTGGAGCAGGACATTGATATTGATCACGCATGCGACAAGGTATGCGCCTGCACCACCTGCCACGTGATCGTGCGCGAGGGCTATAAATCGCTGAATGCCCCTGAAGAAAAAGAAGAAGACCTGCTGGATAAAGCCTGGGGCCTGGAACCCAATTCGCGTCTTTCCTGCCAGGCCATTGTCGGTAAAGAAGATCTGGTCGTCGAAATCCCCAAGTACTCCATTAATATGGCCAAAGAAGGCCACCGCTAGACGCAATACCGCCCCTGATGTGCTGGCACATCAGGGGACCCCCATTCGTGTTCTATCCTTAGCCTAAATAATCTGGCCCGGCGCTCCCATCACCGTCTTGTCATCGGCAAGCTAAGTTGCGTAATCGCCTACTCGTTGATCTGAATGATCGTTGGTTTGAGATACTGCTAGAAGGCATAGTACCCATCACAGACTGGCAAAAGTATTACAACGAGGTCAGGCCGCACAGCAGCCGCAAGCTTATGCCACCAACCAAGTTCGCCGCCCTACACCACCAGCAAAAAAACGTAGCAACCCAATAGCAACCAACTAACGAAATCAGGTAACCTTGCAATCGGACTTGCTTAAAACTAGTACGTCGGTTCCAGACAAAGTCAAGGCAACACGTCCATCAAGTTCGTTTGGCCTTACGGCCTACAAGCAGCACGCTAAAGCGCGCCCCTTGTATTAATCGTTAACAATATTTAACCAGAAAACATGAAAAAATATCTACTCACAGTCTCTTTCATATTATGTTCATGTGCAGGTTTAGGGCCAGCGCCCGAAGCCTCAATTGATAGCGTAAATAGTGACTTAAGTTATTCTAAAATATGTTGCAATAAAATTTCAGATATGACCTTTGAAACTTTTCAATTTAAAAAACCTGAGACTTTTAGAATAGATAAAACTAGTGGATCCTATAATTTCAGTACAGGAAAGAGTTTTTATAAAGCCATCAACTTAAAACAAATTGATGGAAATAAAACCTTAATACTCAGAAGCTACTTTATTCGAGGCGGCCAACATTATTTTAAAAATGGCTATGTGTTTAAACCAACAGTTCAAATTTTAGATAATAAAATGAATATTATAAGGACCATATCTCCTGATGTATTTACTTTTCATCATGCAGATTCATTTGGAGAAAATAATCGTTTGGAAGGCGAATTTAAAGTGAACTCTGATCTTGATAAGTTTTTGATAATTTCCACAACTGATGTCGAACTACTTTCCACGACTGAAGCTACTATAGCTCAAGGATCAGTGTACGGTGAGTTTCGAAATACCTATCAAATTTCTCACTCTCCCGTAGGTAGTTTCAAATTAGAGCTTAAATAACTTACTCCAACCCAGCAATCAATCGGGGCGCCTAACGACGCCCCTGATTTCAAACGTTATGCAATTCAAATAATCAGGGCCAGGTCTAGCACACATTGTGCGACTTTCTTTCACTGTCCCCATTAGCCTTCTATTTTTAGCCATGGGCAATCTTGCCCGTCTTTGCCTATCCCCATCCTGTCATTAACACACCAAGTCGCGTACCCCCTCCTACGTGTAAATCGCGCATGATAAAAACCCATTAAATACAGGTCTTTATGCCCGCCTGTTCTTTTCCACATCACAAAATGTTCGTTTTTGTTCGTTTTTGTTTGATAAATGATCTTTTATCTGTTTTAATAGGTTCACAGAGCAAGGACATCGAAATTATGTCTGGCTGAATTTTCATGTAACCCACGAGAATGACATGACAAAACACCTCGCCGAGCATCGCCTGGAACTGATCATCTCCGCCCTGCGGGCACGCGGCCAGTGCCGCACCGCACAGTTGGCCGAGCAGTTCAATCTTGCTGAAATCACGGTACGCCGTGATCTGCATACCCTGGAAAAACGCGGATTGCTTAAACGCGTTCACGGCGGAGCGGTGCTGCTCAATAGCGATGTTCAGTATTCCCAGCGCCTTCAGCACGATCAGTTGCAGAAACAGATTATCGGCTTGGCCGCGACCAGAATGCTGAAAAGCGGCCAGACCATCTACATCGATGCAGGCACCACCACGCTGGAACTGGCGCGTGCCATTCGCAATGGCGTGCCACACCTCACCGATCTCACCATCATCACTCACGGCATCACCATCGCCACAGAGCTGGCGGGGCAAACCCCTTACAGCCTGCAATTGATCGGCGGCGATGTCTATCAGAATGCCCTGAGCACGGTCGGCCCCACGGCACTGGCCCAGATCAAGGCGCTGAATATCGATCTTTTCTTCATGGCAGCAGTAGGCGTGGATCAAGCGATGGGCTGGAGCAATTCCAACCATGTGGAAGCGGTGATCAAGCGTGCCGTCATTGATCGTAGCCAGCACGTATGTGCCCTGGCTGACAGTTCCAAATGGGGAAATCCATCCTATGCACACATCGTCCCCTTTGGCGAGGTCTCCCATTGGGTGGTGGATCACGGCCTCTCGGCACAGGGCGTGGCATCGGCGCAGGCAGCCAATATCGAGTTGCTGTTTGCGGAAGGCATTTAGCCCTTATTTGCATCGCACAAGAAATCCCGACTACCAAGGGAACATGCAGAACGAATACCTGAGGAGAGCGTCATGATTCAGTTAGAAACACAGAGCATTCAGCTCAATGCCGTTGCAAACAGCAAAGCCGAAGCCATTTCGGTGGTGGGGCAACTATTGGTGGGCAATGGCAATATGCAGCCAGCCTATATCCAGAGCATGCTGCAACGGGAACAGGTTTCCAACACCTATCTGGGTAACGGCATTGCCATTCCGCACGGGCTCGCGAGCGACAGGGAGCTAATCCACGAGACTGGCATCGCCATCGCCCAATTTCCACAGGGGCTGGAGTGGAATACCGGCGAAACCGTGTATCTGGTGATAGGCATCGCGGCGCGCTCGGATGAGCATATTGAATTGCTCGCCAATCTCACGCATATCCTGGACGATGTCGCCGCCATCCAGCATCTGGCGAATACCACTGATCCCATGCACATCATCCAGCGCCTGACCCTGGGCAGCGCAGCGGCCAGCGACGAGCCGCTGCCAGATGATTTTGCCTGCCATGAGGATGTGGTGCTGAGAGGTAAAGCCGGGATGCATGCCAGGCCAGCCACTGCCTTTGTGGATATTGCACGCCAATTTGAGTGCGACATACGGGTACGCTGCGGCAGCAAAGTCGCCAATGGCAAGAGCATGCTTGCCCTGCTAAAACTGGGGGCCGAGACGCAATCCACATTACGTATCATGGCGCAGGGCAAGGACGAAACCCGTGCCGTAGCAGCTCTGGCCGAAGCCGTGCGCAATGGCCTTGAAGACGAAGAAGAACTCACGGAGCAAGACAGCCAGGCCGCCCATGCCACACCGGTACTGGAACTAACCACCCCCGCAATCACTGGCATTGCTGCATCACCTGGCATTGCCATCGCTCCCCTGCATCGTTTCCACCCCGAAACGCTGGAGTTTGCTGCCATGGCAGACGACCCACAGCATGAAACCGAGCGACTGAAGCAGGCAATCGCCACCGGTATGCGGCAGCTTCAGGCCTTGCATGAAGAAGTGAACGCGCGCAGTGGCGCCAAGCAGGCCGCCATTTTCTTGGCGCATCAGGAACTGCTGGGCGAACCCGACCTGCTGGCCGAAGCCATACGCACCATCCACCTTGGCCATAGTGCGGGCTGGGCCTGGAATCTCAGCGTCCAGCAAAAAGCTGCCGAAGTCGAAAGCCTGCAAGATGCCTTGCTGAGAGAACGGGCTGCCGATCTGCGGGATGTTGGCAGCCGGGTACTGCGCCTGCTCGCCCATGCCAAGGACCAGGCCTCCTGCATGCCCGATACCCCCGTGATACTGGTGGCAGAAGACCTCTCTCCATCCGACACCGCCAAGCTAGACCCTACCCGCGTGCTGGGCATACTCACCGCGGCTGGCGGCCCCACAGCCCATACAGCGATTATCGCCCGCTCGCTGGACATTCCCGCCGTCGTCAGTGCGGGCGACACTGTACTCACCTTGCCCGAAGGCGCGCTATGCATTCTGGATGGCGACAATGGCAAATGCTATATCTCGCCAGTTGCTGAGGATATTGAGCGCGCAGAAAAATCGCGTCAGCAACGGCAAGCCATCCGCCACATGGAAGCCCTCGCCTGTTACCAGCCCGCCTTTACCACCGATGGTCAGCGCATTGAGGTCGTGGCCAATGCCGGCTCGGCACAGGAAGTGGAACTGGCGATCCAGGCTGGCGCGGAAGGCATCGGGCTGTTGCGTACTGAATTTTTATTCCTGCATCGCGATGCACCGCCCACGGAAGATGAGCAATTTGCCACCTATCACGCCATGACGCGCTCACTGAATGGCCTGCCCCTCATCATCCGCACACTGGATATCGGTGGCGACAAGGAAGCGCCTTATCTGCAGCTGCCGCCAGAGCAAAATCCATTTCTTGGCATGCGCGGCATCCGGCTGTGCCTTGCCAAGCCCGAGCTGTTTCGTACGCAGCTGCGCGCCATTTACCGGGCGACCAATACCGGGCCCATCCGCATCATGTTCCCCATGATTGCCTCCATTGAAGAACTGCTGGCCGCCAAGGAAATAGCAGAAGAAGTGCGCAAGGAATTGCACGCGCCCAACGTGGAGTTCGGCATCATGATAGAAGTGCCATCCGCCGTAATGATGGCGCCAGAGCTGGCGCGGCACGTGAATTTTTTCTCCATCGGCACCAACGACCTTACCCAGTATGTGCTGGCGATGGATCGCATGCATCCCCATCTGGCGCGGCAGGCAGATGCCTTGCACCCGGCCGTGTTACGCATGATAGACCTCACGGTCAAAGCGGCTCGCGAGGCAGGCATCTGGGTGGGCGTGTGTGGTGGCATTGCTGGCGACCCCAAGGGCGCCGCCATCCTGAGCGGCCTGGGCGTCTCCGAACTCAGCGTCAGCATTTCCAGCGTCTCATCCATCAAGGCCCGCTTGCGCAAGCTCAGCAGCCGGGACAACCAGCAGCTGGCGCAAACCGCATTGCGCTGCAAAACCGCCGCTGAAGTGCGTGCCCTCTGAATAGTTAAGGATATTTGTATGAAAAACCAGCCCAATGTGGTCACCCTGACGCTGAATCCGGCGATTGATCAGAGCCTGATCATCCCCGGCTTTCAGGCCGGGGAAGTCAACCGGGTGGAAAGCGAGCAGTCTGACCCTGGTGGAAAAGGCGTCAATGTTTCGTGCTTTCTGGCAGACCTGGGCGTTGCCAGCACGGCATGTGGCCTGCTTGGCATTGAAAACAGCAGCATGTTTGAAGGGATGTTCCTGCAAAAATCCATTAGCGATGCGTTTGTGCGGCTGCCCGGCAAAACCCGGGTCAACATCAAGATCATCGATGACAAGCAGCATCGCATCACCGATGTCAATTTCCCCGGCCCGGTGGTCCGCGCCAGTGATATGCAGCTATTGAACAGCAAGCTGGAATCGCTGATTGCGCATCACGCATGGTTTGTACTCTCGGGCAGCCTGCCAGATGGCGTTCCGGTGGACTTTTACCATGATCTCATCCTGAAGTTGAAGCATGCCGGAAAAAAAGTTCTGCTGGATACCAGCGGCCCTGCCCTGGCAGCGAGTCTGGCGGCCAAGCCCCATGTACTCAAACCAAATATTGTTGAGCTTGAAGAGTTGCTGGGTAAACCCCTGACCTCAGAAAAAGCCGTGGTCAGCGCCGCGCGCGAGCTGATCGCAGGTGGCATTGAAAAAGTGGTGGTATCCATGGGTGAGCAAGGCGCCATTTTCGCCGATAGCAAGCAATGTTTGCTGGCGCACTTACCCGCCACTGTCGTGAAAAGCACCGTGGGCGCAGGCGACGCCATGGTGGCAGGTTTGATTGCATCAACCCAGCGCAACATGCTCATGGCGGATTGCGCCAGGCTGGCCACCGCCAGCGCAGTAGGCACGCTCGCCGAGCTCGGGCCACGCTTGCCCGCAGCGGCCATCATCAAATCCCATGTACGACAAGTCACGCTTCGGGAAATCCCCTGAAGCGATAACAACTTAATGAGGAGAGGAGATCATTATGGCAAATCTCATTGCCGTCACGGCCTGCCCTACCGGTATCGCCCACACTTACATGGCCGCAGAAGCCCTGAAGAAAACCGCGTCTACCATGGGGCACACGATCAGCACGGAATCGCTGGGAGCCACAGGGTCAACACCAGCGCTGACGGACGATGTCATTGCAGCGGCAGATGTCGTTATTATCGCGGCGGATATTCATCTGGATATGTCCCGCTTCAGCGGCAAAATCATCTACACCACCAGCACTAGCGAAGCGATCCGGCATACACAGGATGTGATCGCAGCAGCACTGGCGCTGGCCGGAATCAAAAGCCTGTCCCCAGCGGATGCCGTCGCAGAAACTCCTGCCGCCAATGTACGCAAAAAAATCGTCGCCATTACCGCTTGCCCCACTGGCATTGCGCATACCTTCATGGCGGCAGAAGCCCTCAAAAAATGGGCGGCCGCTCATGATTGCGATATCCGCGTAGAAACCCAAGGCTCGGTCGGGGCAAAAAACCTGCTGACGGCCGAAGAAATCGCAGAGGCCGATGTGGTGGTAATCGGGGCCGATACGCATGTGGATACCGCCCGCTTTAGTGGCAAAGCCGTCTACAAGACATCGGTCGGGCGCGCGCTGAAGGAAACCGACAAGGTCATGCAGGAGGCCTGGCAAGCCCAGCCACTCGCCGCTGGCACCCCCGCCCATAGCCCAGCAGCCGCTTCGGCGGCCAAGAGTGACGGCCCCTATAAGCATTTGCTCACGGGCGTTTCCTATATGTTGCCGCTGGTGGTGGCAGGCGGGCTGATCATTGCGCTGTCGTTTGTGTTCGGCATTGAGGCATTTAAAGAAAAAGGCACGCTGGCGGCAGCACTGATGGATATTGGCGGTGGCGCCGCATTCGCACTGATGATCCCGGTGCTGGCCGGATTTATTGCCTTCTCCATCGCTGACCGCCCCGGCCTCGCACCCGGCCTGATCGGCGGCATGCTGGCCAGCCAGTTACAGGCCGGTTTTCTCGGTGGCATTGTGGCCGGCTTCGCCGCCGGTTATGTCGCGCGCTGGTTACGCCAGTACATCACCCTGCCGGTCAGCTTTGAAGGGCTGAAACCCGTGCTGGTAATCCCGCTGCTTTCCACGCTGATTGTGGGCCTGCTGATGATCTATGTGATCGGCGCACCGGCCAAAGCCTTGATGGATGGCCTGACCCAGGCACTTCAGAACATGGGAACCGCGAATGCGCTGATGCTGGGATTGATACTGGGCGGCATGATGGCGATCGACATGGGCGGCCCCATTAACAAGGCTGCCTATACCTTTGGCGTCGGACTGCTGGCGAGCAACTCCTTTCTGCCCATGGCAGCGGTGATGGCGGCAGGGATGATTCCGCCGCTGGGGCTGGGCCTGGCCACCATGCTCAGCAAAAAACGCTTCACCGCCGACGAGCAGATTGCGGGCAAAGCCGCCGCCGTGCTCGGGATTGCCTTCATTACCGAAGGCGCCATTCCGTTTGCGGCCAAAGATCCGCTGCGCGTTATCCCACCGTGCGTGGCGGGGGCGGCCGTGACCGGTGCGCTTTCCATGTATTTTGGCTGTGAGTTGCATGCACCGCATGGCGGCATCTTCGTATTGGCGATTCCCAATGCGGTCAATCACCTGCTGCTCTACGCGGCGGCGATAAGCGCTGGGGCCATCGTGACCACCAGCTTGCTGATGCTGACCAAAAGACCACTCGCCGGGAGATAACACCATGAAAGCAGTCATGAAATGGCTCTTGCCAGCCATGCTGGGATGTCTTTGCCTGAATATCCAGGCAGCAGAGTTATACGGCTATATCCGCGCCCTGGCGGGAAGCAACAGCGGGCAAGGCTCGGCCGCCTGTTTCAAGCTGGCTGGCGCGGGATCCAAGTACCGCATGGGCAATGAGTGTGAGGTCTACGGCGAGTTTCGCGTGGGGCAGCAGTTCCAGCAGTTTGACGATGGCTCGGAAGTCAAAGGCTATGTCATGGTCAGCGGCTATCAATCGATGGCGGATGAACGCATGCAGCCTGACCGCGAAACCACCATGCGCTTTGCCCAGGCTTATCTCGCATGGAACAAGCTGCCCGCGCTAAATGGCGGCAGCTTTTGGGCGGGGCGACGTTATTACAAACGCGAGGATGTGCATGTCACCGACTTCTTCTACTGGAATCCGCAAGGGCTGGGAGCCGGGGTAGACCAGATCGGCATAGGCGATACGCTGAAGCTGAGTTACGCCATCTTTCGCGATGACAATCAGGATCAGACCACCAAAGCCACCCGGTATGACGTTCAGTTGCGTGGCATAGCCGTGAATCCGAATGGCGAGCTGGAACTTGGGCTCAGCTATCTGCCCAAGAGTGGTTATTCCGGCACGGGAGATACGGGCTGGGCTGTCACGGTACAACATCGTCAGCAGCGTATTCTCGGAGATGGCGTCAACAAGCTGGCGCTGCAATACGGAGTAGGCCCCGGCATCGGACTGGGCGGCACCGGGTCACTGGATAGCGGTAATGATGTTCGGCGGGCACGTATCGTCGAAAGTATCTACGCACAGCTCACCGACCGCGTAGGCGGCATGCTGACCGCGGTATATCAGCGCGATGAAAGCCGCGACAGCCGTCAGACCTGGACCTCTGCTGGCGGCCGTGTCACCTACGGCGTATCACAGCACTTCAAGATGCAGGCAGAGCTGGGGCAAGACTGGGTTCAGCCTGCAGGTGAAGCCACCCGCTCGCTGACCAAGCTCACCATCGCGCCAACCTGGGCGGTGGCCAGCAACTTCTGGGCGCGCCCCGAGCTGCGTCTTTTTTGCACCTATGCGCGCTGGAATGATGCGGCACGCGATGCCGCTATCGGTTCCACGGATCCAGCGGTGGCAACGCTTTCCCCCAATGGCGTGTTTGGCAATGCCAACCATGGCATGACCGTTGGCCTGCAACTTGAAGGCTGGTGGTAAGCCAGTACGCTCACCCATGAACAAAGGCACATCATGAATGCAATGACCCTGCACGACTTCCTGCAACACGAACAGCAACAAGGGCACCTGCCCGACGCGGAGTTTACAGACCTGCTTCAAAGTATCGCGGAGAGTTGCCGGCAGATTGCACGCGCGGTCAACCGTGGCGCGCTCACCGGCAACATGGGCAGCCTAGACTCAGAAAACATACAAGGCGAAACGCAAAAAGAGCTGGATGTCATCACCAATACCATCTTCCTTGAACATAACCAGCGCTCAGGACACTTTGCCGGCATGGCCTCGGAGGAAATGGAGCTGCCTTATGAAATTCCGGCGGAGTATGGCAATGCGGGCAAGTATCTGCTGCTGTTTGATCCACTGGATGGCTCCTCCAATGTCAACCTGAATGCCCCGGTCGGCACCATCTTCTCCATCCTCAGTCACCACGGCAAGGCTAGCCCGCAGATGGCGGATTTTCTGCAAGCAGGCGACGCCCAGGTATGCGCGGGCTATGCCTTGTATGGCACCTCCACCATGCTGGTGCTGACAACAGGCTTTGGCACCCATGGCTTCACGCTGGATGAGGAGAAACAACACTTTGTGCTGACACACCATGCCATGCAAATTCCGGCCGACACCCAGGAATTTGCCATCAACATGTCGCGCCAGAAACTATGGGATGCCCCGGTAAAACGCTATATCAGCGAATGCCTGCAAGGCATGGAAGGTCCTTTGGGAAAAACCTTCAACATGCGCTGGATGGCAGCCATGGTGGCCGAGGTGCATCGCCTGCTGATACGCGGCGGGATTTTCATCTACCCCACGGATCGGGAACTGCGCGATAAAGGCGGCAAGCTTCGCCTGATGTACGAAGCCAATCCCATGAGTTTTCTGGTGGAGCAGGCAGGTGGTTTATCGACCACGGGCGATCAGCGCATGATGGAAGTGCAGCCGGGCTCACTGCATCAGCGTGTACCAGTCATCATGGGTGCCCGGCATGAAGTAATGCGCTTGCAGGCCTATCACCAGCCCACCGCAGACGCATAAAAGGCTTAAGCGCTCAGGCTACCGCCGCCTCACCCAGTTGCAGCCTGAGCATGGGCTGTAGTTTCAGCATGCGGACAAAGTCGTGGGTATGCAGCGGTTCGCTGAACAGGAATCCCTGAATCTGGTCGCAGCCCTGTTTTTTCAGGAAGGCGAGTTGCTCCTGGGTTTCCACGCCCTCGGCCACCACCTTGATTTGCAGGCTGTGCGCCATGGCAATAATGGCTTGGGTAATCGCCATGTCGTCCACATCATCGGGGATATCGCGCACAAAGGATCGGTCGATTTTGAGCGAATCAATCGGGAAGTGCTTGAGATAGCCGAACGAAGAATAGCCGGTGCCAAAGTCATCAATCAGCACATGGGCGCCCAGGTCGTGGAAGTGTTGCAACACCTCCCGAGCCCGCTCGGCATTGTGCATAATCATGCTTTCCGTAATTTCCAGTTCCAGGCAGTCTGGCGTTAAGCCACTTTCCGTCAGTGCATCGGCGATGGTTTGCCGCAGGGTCTCATCGCGGAACTGGCGGGCGGAGAGATTAACGGCAACCCGAACGTTCTGTCCGGTGAGCTGTTGCCATTCCACGGCTTGCCGACAGGATTCACGCATGATCCAGGCGCCGATATCGATAATCAGGCCGGTCTCTTCCGCCAAGGGGATAAACTGCATGGGTGACAGCATGCCGAGCTCAGGATGCTGCCAGCGCACGACCGCCTCGGCGCCGATGATTTTCTGCGAGCGCAAGTCTACCTTGGGCTGGTAATGCAGCACGAATTCATTGCGCTCCACGGCGCGGCGCAGGTTGTTTTCCAGCGTCAATAATTCCACGCTATTGGTATTGGCTTCTGCCGCATAAAAGCGGAAGGTGTTTTTGCCGGACTCTTTGGCGCGATACATGGCGGCATCGGCATGCTTGAGCAGGCTGGCGGTATCGAGGCCATCGTCCGGATATACGCTGATGCCGATACTGGCGCTGATAAAAAGCTCGCGCCCGACCAGTATAAAAGGCTGCGCCAGGGTGGCCATGATCTTGCGGGCGATGGTATTGAGATAGTCGGTATCGCCACAGTCTTCCACCAGTACCACAAACTCATCGCCGCCCTGGCGCGCAACGGTATCGGTTTCGCGCAAACATTCTTTAAGCCGCTTGGCGGCTTCTTGCAGCAGCATGTCGCCGGTTTGGTGTCCTAGCGTATCGTTGATGATCTTGAAACGGTCAAGATCAATGAACAAGACGGCAATCGCGGTCTTGTTGCGTTGGGCGCGGAACAAGGCTTGGTCGATACGCTCCTGCAGCAAGGCGCGGTTGGGCAGATGCGTCAGCGCATCATGATTGGCCAGAAACTGCAGGCGCTCTTCGGATAATTTGCGTTGGGTTATATCTGTAAACACGGCCACATAATTCTGCACGCTGCCCTTGGCATCAGCGACCTGGCTGATGGATAACCACTCAGGATAACTCTCGCCGGATTTGCGCCGATTCCAGATTTCGCCTACCCATTGACCTTCGCGTCGCAAGGTTTGCCAGATGCCCTCATAGTAAGCAGCCTCGTGCAAGCCAGCCTGCATGACCGATGGCAGCTTGCCGATGATTTCCTCTTTGTCATAACCCGTAATCTGCTGATATGCCTGGTTGACCTCCAGCACGCGGAAAGCAGGATCGGTAATGACAATGCCTTCTGCCGTGTTGTCGAATACCTGCCGTGCCAGCCGCAGATCTGCTTCCGCAGCCTTGCTGGCGGTGATATCCAGCATGACCCCTACCAGCTCGGCCGGACGGGTGTTGGACATATTCGGAATCACCTTGACGATGTCTTTCATCCAGACCACGCGCCCATCCGCCGCGATCATGCGGTAGTCAAAATCAAAGCTTTGCAGTTTGAGCGATTCGGTACGGCAATACTCCACCACCCAGTCGCGGTCGTCCGGGTGAATCTTGTCCACCCAGAAGCCGGGGTCCGTCGTCCACTGCGCCAGGGGATACCCCAGCAAAGCTTCCGCTTCTTTACTGACAAAGGTAAATTTGCCACCAGGAATCGCCCGCCACACAATCGCCTGCACCGATTCCACCAGTTCGCGGTAGTCCTGCTGGCTTTTTACAAGCTCGGCTTCGGCTTTTTTGCGGCTGCTGATGTCAATGATCAAGGTCACGATGCGCTGACTGTCATCCCGATACTGGGCAGCCGCAATCTCGATATGAATGGCCCTGCCGTTTTTCCCCAGGCCCAGCGCTTCATAGCGCGTAGGCACATCCATATCCTGCAGGCGTTGCTGGTAAATCTCGCTCACGCGCTTGCGATCAGACGGATGGATCAGGCTGAAGAAATCCGACCCCAATGGAATGTCACCGGGACTGTAACCTCCTATGCGCCACAAGGCATCGTTGCCATAGACGATCTTGCCACGATGTATAATCGCCACGCCTTCATTCACATCCGCCTGTGCGTGCAGCAAGGCATCGTAGGTATCCAGCTGCTCCTTGAGTCGCGCCTCCGAACGGATACGCCCGGCATTCAAGCCAGACAAGGCAACACCGGTTGACGAAAGCACGAGCACATACATCCAGTAATCCAGCAGATTGGACTGGGCAAAATCATGCGCAAAGGTACCCAAGCCATGCGCCCCACCCCACAACGCCGTCATGGCAACAAATAGCACACTCAGCGCCGCACCGCGCTGATGAAAGCGTAGCGCCGCCCACATGATGAGCGGAAACAGCATGAAAGCCTGAGGCTGCATCAACTGCGACATGGATTTATCCATGGCACCCAGCATGGTCAACAGACAACTGAACACCACCAGACCGGCCAGTATCAAGGCTTCGCCCACTCGCGCCCAACTCCAGCGTATGGGCTCATAGTGATAGAACGCCAGCACGGCCGGGGTAAACAAGAGATAGCTGAAAGCGTCTTCCAGCCAGGAATTAGTAAAGCTGTTAGCGAGCGCGGTGGTATCCGCACCGACGACCACCAGCATCAGCACATTGATCAATGCACTGACCAGCGGGCTGATACCGACAGCGAAAAACACCAGCGTCAGGAAATCACGCAGGCGTATCAGCGCCGGATCAAAACGCGCCACCTGCTTCAACAGATAACAGGCCAGCAGGGTTTCCAGTGTATCGCCCACGGCCATGGTGGCAGCCACGTAATACACGGTGGCATGCCAATGGGTAAACAGGGAGCCCATAAAAATGGCAGGCCATGCGCGATAACCAAAGACCAGAAGAATCGCCAGCGAGAAGCCGGCTGTGGGGCTGATTAAGGTCGCCCAGGCATCCGGAATGGGAATCCAGAGATTAAGACTGCCAAGCAAGCAATAAACAAAAACAATAATGCTGAGTTTAACGATATTGCGGAGAGACAGCGGCCGCGGCCGAGTGTTGAGACTGGTGTACATTTCCCTGATTTATAATATGAATTTTTATGTAATCGTACACAACAAACGCCAAAAAGCCTATTACTAAAAGGGGTTTAACCGTCTGGCTGCAGCCCCCGTCAGGCTTCGCATAGCCTTTAAAACCCTGGCCAACTCGATTTGCTTTCAGCGTAAAAAAACCCGCCATTTTCATGGCGGGTTTTTTCAGGATACGCATGCCATTTTATTGGCATGCTCGGCACTTATCAGCTTAGAACTTGTAAGTAACGTCCAGTTGGTACAGGTTGTAGCTGTCGAGGTTCAGAGGAATATCACCTGAGCCAGTAGCGGCCAGACGGTCATTCTTGCGAGTGGCGTGACCAGCAGCCAGATTCAGGAATACGTTATCACGCATCAGGTATTCACCCTTGAACACGATACCCTTCAGGTTGACTTTGGAATCCATGAAGTCAGAGTCAACAGCGTTAGGATCCAATGCGTAAACACCTACGTCCTGGTACCAGAGTTTGGCAGACCAGTCACCCTTCTTGGGGTTCTTGTCCTGCTTTTGTTCGAGGCCTAAACCCACCAGCCAGGCTTTGTCATCGTTACCAGCTGCGCGGATAGTGTTACGGGCAGTACCGGCCGTAGCAGCAGCGACAGCAGCGTCAAAGCGATCATCGCCATCCAGGTTGACTACGTAGTCACCGAACACATTCAGCTTCATGTTGTTTGCCAGTTTGAAGCCCAGTTCAGCCGGGATTTCAATGGTGCGGATATCGTTGGTAGAGGCAAGGTTAGAGCCCAGCGAGGTACTCACGCCAGTATTTGTACCCAAACCCGGTACGAAAGCACCGGTACCAGTGCCGTTATCATTCGTATATGTGGTGTAAGTCAATGCAGCCTTGGCAGACACCGTATCGGTAATATCAAACTTCGCACCGCCCTGGAAAGCCAACAGGGTGTTGGTTTTACGCTCAGAGGTGGTATCGATATTGTAGAAATCCTGACGGTCGCCGCGGTATTGAGATTGGGCGAAGTTACCGAACCAGTTGATATTACCGGTCTTGAAGTCTACTTTTTCAACCAGACCTTCAAATGTCAGGTCAGCATCCCATACCATGGAGGTGGTATACAGCGGGTTAGCCACACGACCTGCTTCAAGCTTCAGCCAGTCAGTAGCTTTCCAGCCCAGCATGGCGCGCTTGATATAGACAGATTCCTTGCTGTTTGAACCGTTTGTAGGGGCACCAGCAACGTTAGTAGTATTACCGAAAGTGGCATTATCGGAACGGCCACCTGCACCCATGGACAAAGCGATATCCGAATAGAAATCACCTGCTTCGGTCTTCACACCCAAGAGCATCTTGTAACGACCACGTGAACGATCTTCACCGTTATCCGCAGTATCTTCACCGTTACGGAATTCGTAACGAGCACGGATATCACCATATACAGTAGCGCTATCGATCACGTCAGAAATCTTGATCTTGCCAGCGGATTTCATGGCTTTTTCCTGACCCAGTTTTTCGCCTTCGCGGCCTTTGGTCAGCAGGTTGCCTTCTTCTTCAGTCAATACGCCCTTGCTCACCAGCGCATTGACGATGTCAACAGTGGAATCAGCCATGGCATTGGCGCCAAAGCCGAACAGTAGTGCCCCAGAAACTGCAGCACAGACGCCGCGCAGCTTGATACTTTTCATTAGATTGCTCCCGGTTAAAAAACTATAAATTCGTTTTGTTGAGTTTCAACACGGAAGCGATTCTGGGGATGCAATGTGACAGATTGATGACGAATCATGAATTCGTCACGCAGGCGTTGCAAAAATACAACAACCCATACGTGACGATAAGATGGCTCCAACAACGTCAACCATTGGAGCTCGGAGGGAGCTTAAGCGTGACCTGCGCTGGCTGCGCGCAATGGGCTGGCTTTGTTGTTGGCGCTTTCGGTGGAGATGGAAGCGATATCACCAGACAACTCTCCACCTTCTTCAATAAAAATCTTGCCGTAGCGAATTTTGCCGCTAACCCGGCCACTGGCATGAATGATGAGCTGGCTACGTGCGGTAAGTTCGCCTTCAAACTTGCCATATATCTCGGCGACATCGATACCCACCTTGCCGGAGAATTCGCCAGCTTCGGCAATCTGGATGACACGACTATCCATGGTGGCCTCGACGCGCCCTTCTACTACCAGGGTATCGCAGTCCTGGATTTCCGCGCCTTTGAGTTTGACATCCGGCCCCACAATCAGGCGGCTACCCGAGATCTCTTTGTTGTCAGTGTCCGTTTTAATATCAGATGCTGCGGAGGCTGCCGTGGCAGAAGAGGTAGCGGCAGGATAAGGCGCGCTGGTCGTCGTTGTGCTGGCAGATAAAGGTGAAGTGGAAGGGCGGCTAGCGGGCGTGGATTGTGCAGGAGAAGGTTGGGCACCTCGATTGAAAAGACCTTGCTTGTTTAACATGGGTAATCCTCTTTCATGATGGTAAAAAATGTCGAAATGCAGACATCACATTTACCAGAGCAGTTAGAGCAATGACCATGCCGGAAACAACTACACCAAAAGAATCATGTACTTACAAAAATCTGTTGGTGAATTTTCAAGAATCAGGGGTAAATACCAAAAAAAACGTCTCCCTCAGGAGACGCTCATCCGTTGTTTAAAAAACAAGCGATTGTTTTTAAAGAGCTAATCTTGTCGCCCTGCCGCAACAAACCGCAGCAGGGATCGCATTCAGATTCAGGCTTCGGGACGCATATGCGGGAACAGAATCACATCGCGAATGCTGGGGCTATCGGTCAACAGCATCACCAGACGGTCAATGCCGATACCGCAACCACCGGTAGGCGGCATGCCATATTCCAGCGCCCGTATGAAGTCAGCATCGTAATACATGGCTTCGTCATCGCCCGCCTCTTTAGCGGCTACCTGGGCATGGAAACGTGCTGCCTGGTCTTCAGCATCATTTAGCTCCGAGAAACCGTTGGCAATTTCGCGGCCAGTGACAAACAGCTCAAAACGCTCGGTAATCTCGGGATTGGTATCCGATGCGCGTGCCAGCGGCGAGACTTCCACCGGGTAATCAATGATATAGGTTGGCTCCCATAACTGGCTTTCGGCCGTTTCTTCAAACAGCGCCAGTTGCAGCGCACCCAACCCAGCATGTGCGAAAGCCTCGACCCCAAACTTCTTCAATTCGGTGCGCAGGAAAGCAGCATCATTCAGCTGCTCCAATGTATAGGCCGGCGCATATTTCTGAATCGCACCGACAATGGTCAAGCGCTGGAATGGCTGGCTGAGGTCCAGCGTACGGCCTTGATATTCCAGCACAGCCGTGCCACGGGCGGCGATAGCGGCCGCACGGATACAGTTTTCAGTGAAGTCCATCAGCCACTTGTAATCGGTATAGGCCGCGTAGAACTCCATCATGGTGAATTCGGGGTTGTGACGGACGCTGACGCCTTCGTTACGGAAATTGCGGTTGATCTCGAATACGCGCTCAAAGCCGCCCACGATCAGGCGCTTGAGATAAAGCTCAGGCGCAATACGCATGTACATCTGCATATCCAGCGCATTGTGATGCGTAATAAAAGGCTTGGCCGACGCACCGCCAGGAATCGGATGCAGCATGGGCGTTTCCACCTCCAGGAACGCATTGCCCAGCATGAAGCTGCGAATAGCGGCCACAATCTTGCTGCGAGCAATAAAGGTCTGGCGGGTATCGTCCGACACAATCAGATCAACATAGCGCTGGCGATACTTGGTCTCCTGATCAGACAGTCCATGGAATTTCTCAGGCAGCGGACGCAAGGACTTGGTGAGCAGACGCAGCTCGCTCACCTTGATCGACAGTTCACCAGTCTTGGTTTTGAACACCACGCCACGGGCGGCGAGAATATCGCCCATATCCCATTTCTTGAAGGCATCGTAAAGCTCTTCGCCTATGCTCTCCTTGGAGATGAAGAGCTGGATACGGCCGCTTTTATCCTGCAGGGTGGCAAAGCTGGCCTTGCCCATGACACGCTTCAGCATCATGCGACCCGCTACGCTCACCTGCACATTGGCGGGCTCCAGCGTTTCATTGTCCTGTTCGTCATATTGGGCATGCAGTTCTGCTGCCGCGTGCTCAGGCTTGAAATCATTGGGAAAGGCCACGCCCTGAGCCCGGATCGCTTTCAGCTTTTCGCGGCGCTCGGCAATCACATGGTTTTCGTCTTGTTGTGTCGCCTCAATCGGCTGTTGTGCTTCGCTCACTACTACACTCCCTGCTTTAAACTTTCTGATATGAATGGATCCAGATCGCCATCCAGCACGCCCTGGGTATTGCCAATTTCAACGTTGGTGCGCAGATCCTTGATGCGCGACTGATCCAGCACATAGCTGCGAATCTGGTGCCCCCAGCCAATATCCGTCTTGGCATCTTCCAGCGCCTGCTTTTCCTGATTGCGCTTGTTGAGCTCCAGCTGATACAGCTGCGCTTTCAGCATGTTCATGGCCTCAGCCTTGTTACGGTGCTGTGAGCGGTCATTCTGACATTGCACAACGGTATTGGTCGGCAAGTGGGTAATACGCACGGCGGAGTCGGTCTTGTTAATATGCTGACCACCGGCACCGGACGCCCGGTAAGTATCAATGCGCAAATCGGCCGGGTTGATTTCAACTTCAATCGAGTCATCCACTTCCGGGAAGACCGACACGCTGGCGAATGACGTGTGGCGACGATTGCCCGAGTCAAATGGCGACTTGCGCACCAGACGGTGCACGCCACTTTCCGTACGCAGATAACCATAAGCGTAATCGCCCGAGATTTTCAGTGAAGCGCTCTTGAGCCCGGCGACATCGCCTTCAGATTCTTCCAGCACTTCCACCTTGAAACCACGGCGCTCGCAATAGCGCAGATACATGCGCAGCAGCATGGAGGCCCAATCCTGCGCTTCGGTACCGCCCGAGCCGGACTGGATATCGATAAAGCAGTTATTGCCATCCATGGGGTTGGCAAACATGCGGCGGAATTCCATTTCCTCCACCTGTTTTTCCAGGGCTTTGCTATCGGCATCAATACCGAGCAAGGTGGCATCATCGTTTTCTTCGCGCGCCATTTCAAACAGCTCGGCACTGTCACGCAGGCTGTTATCCACCTCGGTCAGCGACTTGACCACGAACTCCAGTTCGCGGCGTTCCTTGCCTAGTTTTTGCGAGCGTTCGTTATCGTTCCAGATGCTGGGATCCTCCAGCAATTGCGAGACTTCTTCCAGGCGTTGCTGCTTGGTCTCGAAGTCAAAGATACCCCCGAAGGGCATGATTACGTTCAGAAAGATCTGCCAGGCGGTGGGCGATCAGATTGAGTTGTTCTGCTTCCATTACCATAAAACCTAATAAAAACGAGATTATACATCAAAGCCCCACAGCTCATTTTCAGCAACTAAATTTAGCTTTCGTCATCATTGTCACAAACTTGTAACATAGAGGCTTTAAAGTGCTCCCAAGTTATGTACCCCCGCTCTCGGAAGCTGACGTCTGCAGCGCGGATTTTATTCACACCATGGAGGTTATATGCAATCGAAGTTTGTACAAAGCATGGGTCTGGCGGCTGTTGTCGCATCTCTGTTCGCTATCCCCACTGCTCACGCAGCTGAAAAGATCGTCAAGATCGACGGCTCCAGCACGGTTTATCCGATTACCGAAGCGGTCGCTGAAGAATTCCAGAAAGCTAAAAAAGGCGCCATCAAGGTTACCGTGGGTATTTCCGGTACTGGCGGCGGTTTCAAGAAGTTCTGCCGTGGTGAGACTGATATTTCCGAAGCTTCCCGCCCTATCCTGAAGAAGGAAATGGACGCCTGTAAGGAAGCTGGCATTCAATACATCGAACTGCCTGTGGCATATGACGCATTGACCGTGGTTGTGAATCCAAAGAATGACTGGATCAAAAGCATTACCGTGGAAGAGCTGAACAAGATGTGGGCACCTGCTGCACAAGGCAGCGTCAAGACCTGGAAGCAAGTGAATGCCACTTGGCCAGACAAGCCTCTGAAGCTGTTCGGCCCAGGTGCTGACTCGGGTACATTCGACTACTTTACCGAAGCTGTGGTTGGCAAGGCCAAGTCCAGCCGTGGTGACTTTACTGCCTCTGAAGATGACAACGTTCTGGTACAAGGTGTATCCAGCGACATCGGCGGCCTGGGTTACTTTGGTTATGCTTACTTTGACGAAAACCGCGACAAACTGCGCGCTGTGCCTATCGTTGCCAAGACTGGCGCTCCAGCTGTCAGCCCATCTCCTGAAACGGTGATGAACGGCACTTACCAGCCATTGTCCCGCCCGCTGTTCATCTATGTGAACGCAACGGCTGGCGCTTTCAAGCCTGAAGTCAAAGAGTTCATCAACTTCTACCTTGCCAATGCTGCTGCCCTGACCAAGGAAGTGAAGTACGTTCCCCTGCCAGCCAGCGAGTACGCTGCCGTGGTTGAACACTGGAAGTCTCTGAAGCCAGGTACTGGCTTTGGTGGTGTGCCAGAAGTAGGCGTGAAGATTCCTGAACTGCTGAGCCGCATCAAGTAATGGCTTGCGACATCGGGCGGCATTATTGCCTGCCCGATGTCGCATCCCTCCCTTCAATTCCGTTACAATGCACGGGTCTAAATCAAGTGAACACGGCTACTCAAGTGCTACCAAATCAGACTGAACTGAAAATCAGTGCACGTTTGGCAAAAAACGTCCGCAGACATTTTGTTGAACGCGTGATTGAATTCCTTCTTATGCTGGCTGCCATGTCGGCAGTAGCAACCACTCTGGCGATTGTCGCCATTCTGCTTTACGAATCCTTAAGCTTTTTTGAACATGTTTCCATTATTGACTTCCTGACGGATACCCAATGGACGCCACTGTTTGAAGATGCGCACTACGGCATTCTGCCTCTGGTTTCCGGCACCCTCACCACCTCGGCCATTGCCTTGCTGGTGGCGATTCCGATTGGCACCGTTGGCGCCATTTACCTGTCCGAGTTTGCATCGCACAAGACACGCGAAACCGTCAAACCTATCCTGGAACTGCTGGTTGGCGTGCCAACCGTGGTATTTGGCTACTTTGCGCTGCTGTTCGTGACACCGTTGCTGCAAAAATTCATCCCCGGCCTGCCTGGCTTCAATATGTTGGGCCCAGGTATCGTGATGGGCATCATGATCGTGCCTTATATCAGCTCGGTCGCTGAAGATGCCATGCGTGCCGTACCAATGAGCATGCGTGAAGGTTCGTACGCCATGGGCGCCACGCGCTTTCAGACTGCCATTCGTGTGGTAACACCGGCTGCGATTTCCGGCATTATCGCCGCTTACATTCTGGGTATTTCCCGTGCGGTGGGTGAGACGATGGTAGTAGCACTTGCGGCTGGCCAGCAACCTAACCTGACCTTTAACCCGATGGAAAGCGCATCCACCATCACGGCTTACATCGTGCAGGTTGCCATGGGCGATTTGCCCCACGGCAGCATTGGTTACCAGAGTATTTTTGCTGCAGGTCTGGTGCTGATGCTAATGACCCTGATCTTCAATATTCTGGGCCACCTTACCCGCAAGAAATTCAGAGAGACTTATTAAGCCATGAGTAACCAAGCATCCGTACTGGACAATCTGGAAGAAGTGCGGGCGATGATTCGCCGGCACAAATTCAATGACTACGTATTCTCGATTATCGGCCTGATCGCGCTGATGATCGGCCTCCTCACCCTGTTGACGCTGTTTGTCGACCTGGTGATGGATGGTTACCCACGCTTCACGTTTGAGTTCCTCTCCGAATACCCTTCACGCCGCGCAGCCCATGCCGGCCTGTTGTCGGCCTGGATAGGTTCGCTGCTGGTGATGATCGTGACCTTTCTTTCCGCCGTGCCGATGGGTGTGGCAGCGGGTCTCTATCTGGAAGAATATGCCCCCAAGAACTGGTTCTCTGACCTGATCGAAATCAACGTGACCAACCTGGCGGGTGTACCTTCGATTGTGTATGGTTTGCTGGCACTGGGTCTGTTTGTTTACATCCTGGACCTGGGGCAAAGCATACTGACCGCTGGCCTGACATTAGGTCTGCTGATCCTGCCAGTTGTGATTGTGGCAACACGTGAGGCCGTGCGTGGCATTCCTGTTGCGATTCGCGAAGCAGCCTACGCAGTGGGCGCCACCAAATGGCAAGTCGTGCTGCATCATGTGCTGCACTACTCCTTCGGCGGCATCCTGACCGGCGTGATTATCGGCATGGCTCGCGCACTGGGTGAAACAGCGCCTCTGATTACGATTGGTGCACTGACGTTTATTGCCTTCCTGCCACCATCACCGATTACGGATACGCCACCCTTCCTCAATTTTGAGTGGCTGAGCTCGGGCTTTACCGTGATGCCGATCCAGATGTTCAACTGGCTGTCCCGCCCTGACCATGCATTCCACATGAATGCAGCGGCCACCGGCGCGCTCATCATCGTAGTTACCCTGCTGATGAATGGCACTGCAATCTGGCTGCGCTACCGCATCCGCAAGAATATCAAGTGGTAATCGGGACATTCCCCGCTTACTGGCTGAACAGACTAATTTAAGAATCAGGAAACTAATCAAATGGTGACAACCTCAACTCCGATTAAAGCTGAATCGCGCGATCTGAATTTCTACTACAACGGTGGTCACAAGGCGCTCAAGGGCATCACCATGCCGCTGTATGAGAAGAAGATCACCGCCCTGATCGGCCCATCCGGCTGTGGCAAATCGACGTTCCTGCGCTGCTTCAACCGCATGCATGATCTATACCCTGGCAACCGTTATGACGGCCAGATCATCATGCATCCGGACAACACCAATGTACTGGCCAATGGCGTCGACCCGATTGAAGTGCGCATGCGCATCAGCATGGTGTTCCAGAAGCCTAACCCCTTCCCCAAGTCCATCTACGAAAACGTGGCTTACGGCCTGCGTGTACGCGGTGAAAACAACAAGCGCGTGGTGGATGACAAGGTAGAAGAAGCACTGAAAGGTGCCGCCCTGTGGGACGAAGTGAAAAACCGCCTGCACGATCTGGCATTCAACCTATCCGGTGGTCAGCAACAGCGTCTGTGCATTGCCCGCGCCCTGGCAACTGATCCTGAAATCATGCTGTTTGACGAGCCGACCTCTGCGCTGGACCCAATTGCGACGGCCAACATCGAAGAGCTGATGTCCGAGCTGCGCAACAAGCTGACGATTCTGGTGGTAACACACAACATGCAGCAAGCAGCCCGTGTGTCTGACTACACCGCTTATATGTACCTGGGTGAGTTGATCGAGTACGGCGATACCGACATGATCTTCACCCGCCCTACCCGCAAGGAAACAGAAGACTACATTACCGGCAAGTTCGGTTAATGCCATCCTCTGGTGGCCTGCCAAACAGGCCACTCTTGCAGTGAAAAAGCCCGGGGTAATCCCGGGCTTTTTCATGGGCGCTCACAGGCTCAAGACTGGTGGTAGCGCATGAGCGACAGGTCGTCATGGCGTATTTCCGTCGCCTGCCCGGAAACGAGGTGCGTCAGCAACTTAGCTGAACCGCAAGCCATGGTCCAGCCCAAAGTGCCATGGCCAGTGTTGAGAAAGAGGTTGGGGATATGCGTTGCGCCCACCAATGGCGTGCCGTCCGGCGTCATGGGGCGCAAACCGGCCCAGAAGCTCGCCTGGGCCGTATCACCTGCGCCGGGGAATAAATCCTGCACCACCATTTCCAGCGTGGCGCGGCGGCGTGCGCGCAAGCGCGTATCGTAACCGACCACTTCTGCCATGCCACCGACGCGTATGCGCTGCTCAAAGCGCGTCAGTGCAATCTTGTAGGTTTCGTCCAGAATGGTGGACTGCGGGGCAAGGCTGGCATCCAGAATGGGCAGTGTCAGCGAATACCCTTTCACCGGATATACCGGAATCCTGGCGATGTCCTTCAGCAGATCTGCACTGTAAACACCGGCAGCGAGCACGCAGGCATCCGCGCTGATCCGCCGCTGATGGGTATGCACGCTGGCAAAGCGCCCACCTTCCACCTCAATGGCGCGGACAGTGGCTGCGTATTCAAACTTCACCCCCAGGGACTCTGCCATGGCGGCAAGGCGGGTGGTAAACAGGTAACAATCGCCGGTTTCATCGTGCGGCAAGCGCAAACCGCCGGTTAAACGGCTGGCGTGTTGCAGCGCAGGTTCAACACCCGCAAGTTCGGCATTGGATAGAAGCTGGAATGGCACGCCAGCCTCATGCAGCACGGCGATATCGCGGCCAGCGGCATCCAGCTGCTGCTGGGTACGAAACACCTGCAAGGTGCCGAGCTGGCGGCCTTCATATGGAATCCCGGTATCGCGGCGCAAGGCATCGAGGCAATCGCGGCTATATTCCGCCAGCCGCACCATGCGCTCTTTGTTCTGCTGGTAATGGCGGGCATCGCAGTTGCGCCAGAGTTGCCACAGCCATTGGATCTGCGCCAGTGAGCCATCAGGTTTAAGTGCAAAGGGAGCATGCCGCATGAACATCCACTTCAAGGCTTTGAGTGGAACGCCGGGGGCTGCCCACGGCGAAGCGTAGCCCGGCGAAACCTGACCCGCATTGGCAAAACTGGTTTGCAAGGCGGGGCCCGCTTCACGCTCAAGCAGCGTGACCTGATGCCCGGCCTGCACCAGATAATAGGCGGTCGTTACCCCGATGACACCCCCGCCAATAACAATCACATGCATACCTAACCCCTGTGTAATCCTCACCCTGATTAGAGCAAGCTTAAGGGCTGGCGATCAATCTATTTTTGCATGTGGGTCGTCAGCGCCGCCCCAGCCGTTATAGGCAAGCTGCCAGTCTCAGGCCGAAATCAGCTGTTCGTAAAACTGCAGCATGCGTTCTGCCTGCGTGCGCGAGGTCCAGCGCTTGGCCGCATATTGCCGGGCGGACTCGCCCAGGCGCTTGCGCTTGACCTCGTCACTGAACAGGCAGCGTACTTTCTCGGCAAACACCTGTTCATCTTCCGGCGCAATCAAGGCGCCCTCGCCTTCGATCAGGATGGATTTGGTACCCAGCTCCGCCAACGCGACCACCGGCGTGCCTTGTGCCATGGCTTCCAGCAGCACCAGGCCCTGGGTTTCGGTTTTGGATGAAAATACAAAGACATCCGCCGCCCGATAGCAGGCATTGAGTTCTTTCTCACGATCCAGATAGCCGATGAACTGGATATTGTCCTGCAGGCCCAGCTGTTTGCTCATGGCATGCAAGCTATCCTCTGCCGGGCCTTCTCCGGCAATCACCAGCAAGGCATCGGGCTGTTGCTGACGCAGATGCGTGAGCATGCGGACCAGAAAGGCGATATTTTTCTCAAAGGCCACACGCCCCACAAACAGCGCGACCGGACGGCCCTGGGCGATGCCATATTTAGTGCGAAATGCTGCGCCATCGGCATCCGCAAAACTATGGGGTTGCAAACCGGTGGGTATCACCTCGGCCGTGCTGTTGATGCCATATTGGCGCAGTACATCCAGCATGGGCCGCGAAGGCGCCACAATGGCCTGCACCGCATTGCACTGCTGTCTCGACACCATGCGCGCCAGCCCTTTTGCCATGGCCTTGGGTATCCATGGCAGATAGTGATGCAGATAATCTTCAAAAAAAGTGTGGTAGGTTTCCACGCAAGGCACATCCAGCAAACGTCCCAGCTTCAGCCCCAGGTAGTGGGCCACAAATGGCGTGTGGATATGGATGAGGTCGTAATTCTCGGCGCGCAGTTCCATAAGCTTGTCCAGCGCGGCGCCATATTTCATCAGACGATCTTCCGGATCAAAATAAATGGTACGCGCGGGGATACGGCGTATCCAGTGCTCATCTTCCGTTTGCACGCCATAATCCGGGGCGATCAGATGCACCTCATGACCCAGTTCCTGCAACTGCCCGACAAAGGTCCGGATGGACGTCGACACCCCATTGATACGGGGAAAATACACATCGGAAATAAATAAAATCTTCACATCTGCCTCTCGCAACACGCATATAACGCTTTGTTGGCAAGATACAGAGGATTTATGACGCTTATGTGAATTGCAATGCAGACGTCATATTGCATGTTTATAATGCAGCCGCTTATCAGGGAATTCCAACATGAAACGACTCCGCCCCTTGCTAGCAGTGCTGCTGGTGTTACCGCTAGCCGCCCACGCAGCCCGCCCCATGATCACCGACGATGCGCGCGTCGTGGACCCGCGCAGCTGTCAGCTGGAAACCTGGACCAAACATAATGCCAACAGTGACGAATACTGGGCGCTGCCAGGCTGCAATGTCGGCGAGAACCTGGAGCTGACCTATGGCGGCGCCCTGACCCGCGCAGATGGCGACTCCAATACCACGGATGTCATTCTGCAGGCCAAAACCCTTTTTCGCCCGCTCACAACCAACAATTACGGCATCGGTCTGGTGGTGGGGCATGCGCGTCATCCCAGTGTGGATGAGAAATCCAGCATGCTGGGCGATGCCTATGCGTATATGCCTGCCAGTTTCTCACTGGCAAATGATGCGCTGATACTGCATGTGAATCTGGGCTGGCTGCATGAAAAAGCCGAGCACCAGAACAAGCTGACCTGGGGAGTGGGGTCAGAAACGCGGTTGAACGAACGATTGCAGGCCATCGCGGAAGTATTTGGGGATGACCGTGAGCACCCTTTTTATCAGGTAGGCTTGCGCTATTGGCTGGTGCGAGAGCGTGTGCAGATAGACACGACGTATGGTAACCGCATGGACCAGGGCAATGAGGATCGCTGGCTCAGCGTGGGCCTGCGGTTATTAAGCCCCCAGCTCTGGCATTAATTCAGCCAGACAGCCGGGAGAGTTGAAGCGTTTAGCCTAGCAGAATCAGCAGCCAGACCACGGCGAGATTGATCAGGCTGATCAGTACCGCCGCACTGCCGATATCCTTGGCGCGCTTGGCAAGCATGTGGTTTTCGAGGGAGATGCGATCCACCGTGGCTTCGATGGACGAATTGAGCAGCTCGACAATCACAACCAGCAACACACTGGCGATCATGGCAGCCTTGGCAATGCCACTCTCGCCCAGATACAGGGCCAGCGGCACCAGGACAATGGTCATCAGCACTTCCTGACGGAAGGCATCTTCATTGGTGTAGGCGGCCTTCAGCCCGGCCATGGAGTAGCCGAATGCATTGGTCAGGCGGCGTAATCCGGTTTTTCCCTTGTATGGACTTTCCATGTTGCTTTCCTTAGCGAGCGATCATCAATGATGCGTAACAGACATCAGCGCGGCAGTATAGCAAACCCGAACGCCCGCAAAGGCCTGTCACAATAAAATCATATAATTGTCACAAGGCCATCATGCCCTGAAGCGACATTAGGCAGCATGAAAAGGCACGCAAATCTTGGTAAGGTCTTCTGGCTTTTGCCCCTGGTTTTGCAATCACAGGATGCCAATGCCTGGGGTCTGGTGACCCACCTGTATTTCGCCCACTCCCTGCTCTGGGCCATGCCCTTGCTTGACCCGCGTCTGCGTCAGGCCATACAACGTTTTCCCGAGCTGGTCATGGCCGGTGCCTGCCTGCCTGATCTGTCGCTAGTGTCTCCTACCTTTAGAGAAACCCACCAGTGGCGCCATGCCTATGGGCTGCTGAGCCGCGCCCGCACCGATGAAGAAACCGCCATCGCGATCGGCTATGCCAGCCACCTGTATGTGGATGTCATCGCGCACAATCACTTTGTACCGGCGCACGAAGCCATGTGGATGGAAAACAGCATGATGACGCACATTGCCTCGGAATGGGCGATGGACGCCCACCTGGCACCCTTGATGGCCCATACGCCGGGCAAACTGCTTGATTGCCACGCCAACGCGCTGGCCGCCTTTATTTCCCCCAGCTTTGGCTGTGAGCCACAGCATACCGAGAAAGCCTTGCGGCGACTGGGCAAGGCAGACAGGTTGCTGCGATTTTCAAGGCTGCCAGGCATGATCTACCGCAGCATGCGCATGCTGGATAGACGCGTGTTCAAGCACTTTGTGTATTACATCGCCAAGACCCAAACGGCGATTCAGGATATCCATATCGTGCTGCAAGGCATACAGCCGCATTGGGAGGCCGAGCTGCGCCACCTGGATGCAGCGCAGCTGAATGCATGGCGCGCCGCCTGCCGGCAGCATCTGGAACATCTGCACCCTGCTCCCATCACGTATTTCAGCAAACTGGCCGGGGATTAATCCAGCCATCATCGCTGCACCCAGGGAGCAGACTACTCCTTAAAGGTAGATCGCAATACCAGCACCGCTGCTTTGCCGAAGCCATAACTGGTGGTCAATACACTGGCTAGCAGGTAAACGGTGAATATCATCGGTGGCGGCTGATTAGGATTATCCAGCACCGGAAAAATCGCCATCAGCAAAAACAGGCTGGAATTGGTAAATGCTCCCACCACCATGGCCCAGCGCACAGTCCATGGCAAGCTGACGCGCGCTGCGTATACGCCCAGTATCAGCGCCGTCATCAGCAGAAAATCAATATGCGCCTGCAACAGCCGCGTAAACTTCCCGGCAAAGATCGCTTTCAGCGGGTCTACGCCAAAATTCAAGCCGACCATGCACCAGGCCAGCAAAAGGGCCATCAATAGCCAAAGGCAGGCGCCCCGGAGCAATACGATATTGCCGGCATGTCGTGCATCTTGTTGTTGCATGATGTATCTCGTCCCTGTGCTGTTTTAGATAGCGCAAAGTGTAATCAAGCTTGTTGCGGCATACTTTGCTGCAAAGGATGCAAAACTTGACTGCAACGGTGGTATGGCAATTTACAGACATGCGGAGCATGCTTACCATCTACAGAACATCAACAGGATGAGGTCGCCGAGTGAAACCGCATGACGCTGAGACAGAGAGCCTGCAACCGCCAACGGCCATCCATTTGTCCACCGAGGATATCTCGCCCTGGCACAGGCATGAGTGGCTAAAAGAGATCATCGGCCGGGAATATGCCCATGTTGACATCACCCCACCACGCAATGTGCCGCTGCTGAATGAGATGGACATTTACACCTGGAAGCAACTGCGGCTGTCCTGCATTCGCTCCAATGCCATCAAGCTGAAACGCCTGCCGCAAGAGCCCCTGCTTTCCAGTCAGGATGCCTACTTCGGCGTGGTCCTGCTTTCCGGCGAATACATGCTGGAACAAGCAGGGCGCGAAGTGTTCCTGAGTCCCGGTGACATGACGATTTACGATGCGACCAGGCCACACCGTATCACCTGCCCGGGCAGCTTTTCCAAGCTGATCATTTCCATCCCCAGAGAATTAATGCGGCAAAAGCTGGCGGGCGTTGAACATTGTACCGCCATAAAAATCCCGGGAAGCAAGGGCATAGGTGCCGTGGCCGCCGACTTCATGCGTGCCAGCGCAAGTCAGGCAACGGGCATGTCGCAGCTGGCATTTGATGCGCTCTCGGATAATGCGCTCGATCTGTTTACCCTGGCCTTGCAGGAAATAAGGCCACCCGCCAGCCAGCTATCGCGCAGTCGCTCACTCTCGCTTTACAACATCAAATCCTGCGTGGAAAAACACTTGGCCCATCCGCAGCTGGATAGCCAGATGATCGCGCAGGCCACCGGGCTGTCTTCCCGCTATATCAACGAATTGCTGGCGGCAGAAGAGACCTCGCTCATGCGCTATGTATGGGAGCGGCGGCTGGAAAAAACGCATCAGGATGTTCTTGGCGCCCGCCAGACGGGATTGGCAGTTTCCGACATTGCGATGAAATGGGGCTTTAACGATTTATCGCATTTCAGCCGCGCATTCAAACGAAAGTACGGTGTATCACCCCGAGCACTCAAGGCCCAGGCGCAAGCTGCAAAAGCAAAAAGCGACGCATGAGGCGCCGCTTTTTGTGCTTCAGTGTTGCGGTAAACGATGCGCTAAACGATAGCGATGGAGATCATCGCGATGGTGGCGCCAATCGCGGCACCAGCCAGTACATCGCTAGGGTAGTGCAAGCCCAATACCACGCGTGACAAGGCGACCATCAGCGTAAACGGCAACAGCAAGGGCATCAGCGCCGGGTAGTAGAACAGGCCCACCGTGCAAAACGCCACGGCATGCAGGGTATGTCCGGAAGGAAAGCTGAAGCGATCCAGCGGCTTGCCGGTCAACCAGATATCCTGATGCACTTCATAAGGACGTGGACGCAGGGTTTTGCCCTTGAGCCATTTGTATACGCAGGTACCTGTCAGCCCTGCCAGCGCCATGTGCAAGGCGGGCAGAATGCCATCTGCACCGTGACTCAAGACGATGCCCAGCATGACGGTGTACCAGAAAACACCATCGCCCAGCCGACTGACCAGGCGGAAAAAGAGTCGCACGCCCATAAAGCGCGAGGTGCGATTGGCTCGCACACACAGGCGACTATCCAGTTTGTTGAATCGGTCTATGACCAGATGCATTCTTTGCATGTTGACCTCCACTTCACCGAGGTTAATGATGATTTAACTTGGTTTTACGTGGGCAAGCATGTCATGCAAGTATGACGGGATGATGACGGTAAATGCGTTGACCATCACCAGTGATGAATGAAAGACGATGCAGCGCTGGCTGAGGCAGCGCCGGCAACAAGCCGACACGCAGCATCACTGCATGTCGGCCAGGCCATGTCTATCAGGCTAACTGGGCTTGTACTACAGCGGCGATCTGCTCGGCCAGACGCTGCACCAGCGCACCGTCTTCGCCTTCCACCATCACGCGGATTTTGGGTTCGGTACCCGATGGGCGCAACAGCACGCGGCCGCGCCCTTGCAATTGCTGCTCGGCATCTGCCACGGCTTGCTGGATGGCAGGCTGTGCCGCCAGATCCACCTTGCCGGCGACCTTGACATTGATCAGCACCTGCGGATACAGCGTCAGGCCTGCGCCTAGTGTATCCAGACTGCAGCCAGCGGTACGCATGGCATGCAGCACCTGCAAGGCGGCAATGATGCCGTCACCGCTGCTATGCTTGTCCAGGCAGAGGATATGGCCGGAGTTTTCGCCGCCCAGTTGCCAATCCTGCTCATTCAGCAGTTCCAGCACATAGCGGTCGCCGACCTTGGCGCGCAGGAAAGGAATATCGGCCTTTGCCAGGGCATGTTCCAGCGCCAGATTGGTCATCAGCGTGCCTACCACGCCCCCGTCCAGACGGCCGCGCTGCTTGCGCTGCTTGGCAATGATATACAGCAACTGGTCACCATCCAGCAGACGGCCCTGGCTGTCCACCATCACCACCCGGTCGCCATCGCCATCAAACGCGATGCCCAGATCCGCCTTGTGCTCAATCACCGCACGGCACAAGGCTTGCGGGTGGGTAGAACCACAGTCGAGATTGATGTTAAGGCCATCTGGCTGATAGCCGATGGTGACAATTTCGGCCCCCAGCTCGTGAAACACGGGCGGGGCGACGTGATAGGTCGCGCCATTGGCACAATCCAGCACTATGCGCAGACCGCGCAAATCCAGCGCCGCAGGGAAGGTGCTCTTGCAGAATTCAATATAGCGGCCCGCAGCATCGGTGATGCGCTTGGCTTTGCCCAGACCGGCCGATGGCATCACCTGCAATGGCTGATCCAGCGCCGCTTCAATCGCCAGCTCAACCTCATCCGGCAGCTTGGTGCCCTCGGCGGAGAAAAACTTGATGCCATTGTCTTCAAAGGGATTATGCGAGGCCGAGATCACAATGCCCGCCTGCGCGCGCAAGGCACGGGTCAGATACGCCACAGCTGGCGTTGGCATGGGGCCGGTCAGCAATACATCCACGCCCGCAGCAGACAAACCGGCTTGCAAGGCGGACTCCAGCATGTAACCGGAAATCCGCGTGTCTTTACCGATCAATACGGTCGGATGGGCATCCTTTGCCAGGTGACTATCGAGGCCAGTCAGCACCCGTCCAGCGGCATAGCCCAATCGCATGACAAAATCCGGCGTGATGGGGGCATCCCCTACACGACCACGTATGCCATCGGTACCAAAATATTTTCTTGTCATTCCCTAAACTTTCAAAAAACCTGACGCATGTAAAACGTCATCGTGAAGCATGCTTTGCAACTAATACCTGTCAGCCACAGCTGAAACATGATCCAGGGCATCAGTCTAGCGGACGGCTGCCACCACTTTCAGAGCTTCCGCGGTGGCTTTGACATCATGCACCCGCACAATGGCAGCACCTTTCATGGTGGCAATCACGGAGGCAGCGAGACTGGCATACAGACGGGAGTCGACATCCTCACCTGTAATTTTGCCCAGCACAGATTTGCGCGAAAGACCAACCAGCAAAGGATAGCCCAGCGCCTGCAATACCGGTAATTGCTGCAGCAGGGCAATATTATGCACAGTACGCTTGCCGAAACCAAAGCCCGGATCCAGCGTGATGCGCTCGGCTGCTATCCCGGCTGCCTGAGCCGCCTGCAAGCGGCTTTGCAGAAAACCGGCGACCTCAGCCACCACATCCTCATATTGCGGTTCCAGTTGCATGGTCTGCGGCGTGCCTTGCATATGCATGAGGCAAACGCCAACATTGCTTGCCGCCACAATCTCGAGCGCATGTGGCTCCTGCAGGGCACGGACATCATTCACGATATCGGCGCCGGCGGCGATAGCGGCCCGCATGACTTCCGGCTTGTAGGTATCAATCGAAAGCGGCACATCCACGCGCTTTGCCAATTGCTCGATCACTGGCAACACGCGCTGCAGTTCATCCTCCAGCGAGACTGGCGTTGCCCCCGGGCGGGTGGATTCGCCGCCTATATCAAGGATGTCTGCCCCCTGCTCGACCAGTTCAATGGCATGCGCTACCGCGAGCTCGGTAGAGGAGTATTTGCCACCATCCGAAAAAGAGTCAGGCGTGACATTGACGATGCCCATGACATGGGGGCGCGAAAGATCCAGTTGGTAACGACCGCAGATAAATTTCATAAGCTAAAAAATAAGAAAGCCATATTCCACTTGCGAAGAATATGGCTTTGACAATGAAGGAAAACTATTCGGACTTGGCCGCAGGCTGTGGTGCAGGTGTTGCCGTTGGGCCAGAGCTGCCAGTATCACTGGTGGTATGGCGGTTCACCGTCGGCAATACCTTGGGTGGGCGTGGGGCATTGCCTGCCATGATGTCGTTGATCTGCTCGGCATCAATGGTTTCCCACTCCAGCAACGCGGCTGTCATGGCTTCCACCTTGTCGCGATTATCTTCCAGCAGCTTGCGTGCAACTGCATATTGCTCGTCGAGAATACGACGGATTTCAGCATCCACCTTTTGTTGCGTGGCTTCAGAAACCGTTTTGGCGGACATGCGGCCAAACATGGAATCCTGATCGTTATCCACGTACACCATGGTGCCCAGGGTATCGGACATACCGAAACGCGTCACCATGTCACGGGCCATCTTGGTGGCACGCTCAAAGTCATTCGACGCACCAGTGGACATCTGATGCATGAAGATTTCTTCTGCAATCCGGCCACCAAACAGGATGGAAATTTCTTCCAGCATCTTGTCCTTGTAGTTGCTGATGCGGTCATGCTCTGGCAGCTGCCAGGTCAAACCCAGCGCCCAGCCACGCGGCATGATGGTGACTTTGTGCACGGGGTCAGCCTTGGGCAGCAGCTTGGCTACCACCGCATGGCCGGACTCGTGATAAGCGGTGTTGCGACGCTCTTCTTCACGCATGACCATAGACTTGCGTTCGGGACCCATGAAAATCTTGTCCTTGGCATCTTCAAAGTCCTGCATATCTACCGTGCGCTTGTTACGGCGAGCGGCAAACAAGGCAGCTTCGTTCACCAGATTGGCAAGATCCGCACCGGAGAAACCAGGGGTACCACGGGCAAGAATATCGGCCTTCACATCCGCATCAATCGGCACCTTGCGCATATGCACCAGCAGGATCTGCTCGCGACCACGAATATCCGGCAGCCCCACCATGACCTGACGGTCAAAGCGGCCTGGACGCAGCAATGCCTTGTCCAGCACATCCGCACGGTTGGTCGCGGCAATCACGATCACGCCCGAGTTAGGCTCAAAGCCATCCATCTCGACCAGCATCTGGTTAAGTGTCTGCTCGCGCTCATCGTTACCACCGCCGGTACCGGCGCCACGATGACGACCTACGGCATCAATTTCATCAATAAAGATGATGCAGGGAGCAGCTTTCTTGGCTTGCTCAAACATATCACGCACACGTGCCGCACCTACACCGACAAACATCTCAACGAAATCGGAACCGGAGATGGTGAAGAATGGTACTTTGGCTTCACCGGCAATCGCCTTGGCCAGCAAGGTTTTACCAGTACCAGGAGGGCCCACCATCAATACGCCACGGGGAATACGGCCGCCCAGTTTCTGGAACTTGGTAGGATCACGCAGGAACTCAACCAGCTCGGAAACTTCTTCCTTGGCTTCATCGCAACCTGCGACATCGGCGAAGGTGGTCTGGTTGGAGGCCTCATCCAGCTGGCGCGCCTTGCTCTTGCCGAAAGAGAAAGCACCGCCTTTGCCGCCGCCTTGCATCTGGCGCATGAAGAACACCCAGACGCCAATTAGCAGCAGCATGGGGAACCATGACACGAAAATATTCATGAGCAACGATGGCTCTTCATCCGGCTTGGCTTCAACGGTGACGTTATTCTTCAGCAGATCGGACACCAGCCATGGATCAGAAGGCGCATAAGTATTGAATTTGCGGCCTTCGTTGGTGACACCGCGCAATACGCGGCCTTCAATCGTCACTTTGGCAATCTGGCCCTGTTTAACCTGGTCGATGAATTGCGAGTAGACAACCTGACTGTCTGCAGTGGTCTTGGAGCCAAACTGGTTGAAGACAGTCATTAGCACCAGGGCGACAATCACCCAAATTGCAATATTCTTGACGATGTTGTTCAAAATCACATCCTTAACTAATAAAGGCAGCAAACTTCATTCTAAACCTATTTTGATCGCTTGCGCAGGCGCCAATCAATCGGCTTTGCGCTTCAATCCGAGCAAATAGACTTCACTGCTACGATCACGAGAGGCCTTTGGTTTTCGGGTCACCACCTTATCGAAACCGAGTCGCATGGTTTTCATGATCTCGTCAAACCCCGAACCGATAAAAACTTTGACCAGAAAATTACCCCCCGGTTTCAGCCATTTCAGGCTGAATTCCAGAGCAAGTTCCGTCAAATAAGCCGCATTCGCCTGATCGACAGAACTTATACCGGATATATTTGGGGCCATGTCGGCAATTACAAGGTCTATGGGACGATTATTTAATTTTTCTTCCAGTTGCAACAGCACAGCGTCTTCACGAAAATCGCCCTGGATAAAGTCCACACCCGGAATTGCCGCCATTTCAAGCAAGTCCAGCGCAATGATGCGGCCCTGCCCTTTCAAACGCTGCACCGCCACTTGTGACCAGCTGCCAGGGGTCGCCCCGAGGTCAACGATGGTCATGCCAGGCTTGATCAGCTGATCCTTGTCATCGATTTCCATGAGCTTGTAGGCCGCGCGTGCCCGATAACCGTCACGTTGTGCCCGTTTCACGAACTCGTCGTTGACATGTTCCTGCATCCAGCCCTTGCTGGTTCTGGTTCTTTTCATGGTGTAAGCATAGTACTTCTTGGTAGGAATGATGGCATGTGATAGACTGCGGGCCTTTTTGAATCAAAGGGATACCCTCTGGATGGAGCGTGTATTCCGCCAACATCACGAGATGATATGCCTGAACTGAACTCCAAACAAATTAGCCATCTGCGCGCATTGGGTCACAACCTGAACCCGGTTGTGATGATAGGCAACAATGGCCTGACTGACACCGTCCTCAAGGAAATCGAAGTCAGCCTCAAGGCGCATGAGTTGATCAAGATCAAGGTATTCGGGGATGATCGGGCAGCCCGCGTCAGCATGCTGCAAGAAATCTGCGAAAAAACCAATGCCACCGCCATCCATCATATCGGCAAGCAACTGGTGATCTATCGCCAGGGCGAAAATCCGAAAATCAGCTTCGCCTGATTAGCCGAAACACAAAGGCCGGGGATTACTCTCTGGCCTTCAACACCAGTACCAGGCCCAGCAGACTTTCAATCAGGTAAGCAATACTGGCAATGCCGTGCCATGCTTTGAAACGGCTGGCAAAAATGCTGTGCATGACATCTGCCGGCATGGCTTGCGCCTTCAATTGGGCAATCAGCGGCTGGATACCAAAGTGGCCGAACAGGGTCAGTATCAGCATCACAACCACCGCCCAGAAAAAACCTTGCTTGAGCGCAGTGGTACCAAAGTTCGCCAGGCGATGAATCAACAGATAAAACGCACTGCCCACCCCGATGTAAGCCACCAGTGTGAACATTTTGCCAGCAAGGCTACCTGCCAGCTGACGATCAGATAAGGCGCTGAATAGCGTAGGGGCTACAAGATAGCCGACTGCCCATAAGGCGCCTACCCACAGGGTAATCACCAGTAATGCAAGCTTGTCTGACCAGGCACCCATCTAGCGCTCCCGCCCCTTAAATGTATTGAACATCCAGCACTTCGTAAGAGCGCAAACCACCAGGTGCCATCACTTCAGCAACATCGCCTGCGGTCTTGCCGATCAAACCACGTGCAATGGGGGAACCAATGGAAATCTTGCCCTTCTTGATATCCGCTTCGTCATCACCCACGATCTGGTAGGTGGATACATCGCCGTTATCCAGGTCTTCCAGTTCTACGGTAGCGCCAAATACGCAACGACCTTCCGCATTCAGCGTCTTGGGATCAATAACCATGGCGTTCGACAGCTTGGCTTCGATCTCGGCAATACGACCTTCAATAAAGCTTTGACGCTCTTTGGCGGCATCGTATTCCGCATTTTCCGACAAATCGCCCTGGGCACGCGCTTCGGCAATTGCCTGAATCACATTGGGACGGTCAACGCTGCGAAGGCGTTGCAACTCCTGCTTGAGCAGTTCCGCGCCGTTTACTGTAATTGGGATTTGATTCATATTCTTTTCTCTACCATTGCAAACTATAAAACAAAAACCACACCTTCAGCCTGGAGGCGAAGGCGTGGTTTTGTGTAGGTCTATATTATGACTGAGTAAGCTGCTGATGCAAGCTTTGCAAGGACTGTACTTCCAGTTCCTGCATATGCGCCATGCCGATACACGCAGCCTTGGCACCGGCCAGGGTGGTGTAATACGTTACCTTTTGCTGCAAGGCACTGCGACGAATTTCATAGGAATCCGCCACGGCTTTTTTGTCTTCCGTCACATTGACAATAAAACTGATCTCGCCGTTCTTGATCATGTCGACAATATGCGGACGACCTTCGGCCACCTTGTTGACGGGAGTGACTTTGAGGCCAGCGTCAGCCAGCGCTGCCGCAGAACCCTTAGTCGCCACCAGTTGAAAGCCGAGGTTTGCCAGTGAGCGTGCAATCTCGATGACCTTCTCACGGTCTTCGCGACGCACGCTGATGAAGGCCTTGCCCGCTTTGGGCAACTTGGTGCCGGAACCCAGCTGGGATTTCACAAACGCCTCGGCAAAGGTCTTGCCTACGCCCATGACCTCACCCGTCGACTTCATTTCCGGGCCAAGGATGGTATCGACGCCAGGGAACTTGATGAAGGGGAATACCGCTTCCTTAACGGAGTAATACGGCGGCACGATTTCCTTGGTGACACCTTGCTGCTTGAGGGTCACGCCCGTCATGCAGCGCGCAGCCACTTTGGCGAGTTGCAAGCCACAGGCCTTGGAGACGAAAGGCACGGTACGCGAAGCACGTGGATTCACCTCCAGCACATAAACCACATCGCCTTGAATCGCGAACTGCACATTCATCAGGCCGACCACGCCAAGAGCCTTGGCCATCTGCACGGTCTGCACGCGCAGTTCATCCTGCATCGCCTGGGTCAGGCTGTAAGGCGGCAGCGAACAGGCGGAGTCACCAGAATGCACGCCTGCCTGCTCAATGTGCTCCATGATGCCGCCGATGATCACATCTTCACCATCCGACAGCGCGTCCACGTCCACTTCCAATGCATCGTTCAGGAAGCGATCCAGCAATACGGGGGATTCATTGGAAACTTTAACGGCTTCGCGCATATAGCGCTCAAGTTGCGCCTGCTCATGCACGATTTCCATGGCACGGCCGCCCAGCACATAGGATGGACGCACAACCAATGGGTAACCAATTTCCTGCGCCAGACGAATGGCTTCTTCCGGTGTACGTGCAGTGCGGTTAGGCGGCTGCTTGAGGCCCAGTTCCTGCAGCATTTGCTGGAAGCGCTCACGGTCTTCAGCACGGTCAATGGCGTCAGGGCTGGTGCCGATAATCGGCACACCGGCTTTTTCCAGATCACGTGCCAGCTTCAGTGGTGTCTGGCCACCATATTGCACGATCACGCCAACCGGTTTTTCCAGTGCCACGATTTCCAGCACATCTTCCAGCGTCAGCGGCTCGAAATACAAACGATCAGAGGTGTCATAGTCGGTAGAAACGGTTTCCGGATTACAGTTGACCATGATGGTCTCGTAACCATCTTCACGCATGGCAAACGCCGCGTGCACACAGCAGTAATCAAACTCGATGCCTTGACCGATACGGTTAGGACCGCCACCCAGCACCATGATTTTCTTGTTGCTGGTCGGTTGCGCTTCGCACTCATCTTCATACGTCGAGTACATGTAAGCGGTATCAGTCGCGAATTCGGCAGCGCAAGTATCCACGCGCTTGTAGACCGGGCGCACATTGAGTGCCTGGCGATAGGCACGCACCGCGTGCTGATCGGTGCCCAGCAACTTGGCAAGGCGACGGTCAGAGAAGCCGCGGCGCTTGAGCTGGAACAGCAGATTCTTGTCCAGATCCGCCAGGCCCTTGCCCTTCAGTGCCTCTTCGCGCGCGATCAGATCGGCAATCTGCACCAGGAACCACTTATCAATCTTGGAAAGCTGATGCACCTGCTCTACGGTCATGCCAGCACGGAATGCATCGCCCACATACCAGATGCGCTCAGGACCAGGCTCGCCCAGCTCCTTGTTGATCTGGTCTGTATCGGTTGTTTTTTCGTCCAGGCCATCAACACCTACTTCCAGGCCGCGCAGGGCTTTCTGGAAAGACTCCTGGAAGGTACGGCCAATGGCCATGACTTCACCAACAGACTTCATTTGCGTCGTCAGACGTGAATCGGCCTGCGGGAATTTCTCAAAGGCAAAACGGGGGATCTTGGTGACAACGTAGTCAATCGAGGGCTCAAACGAGGCTGGAGTCGCGCCACCGGTGATTTCATTGCGCAGTTCGTCGAGCGTGAAACCCACCGCCAGCTTGGCAGCCACTTTCGCAATCGGGAAGCCCGTTGCCTTGGAGGCCAAGGCAGAGGAGCGCGATACGCGTGGGTTCATTTCGATGACGATCATGCGACCGTCGTCAGGATTGATGGCGAACTGTACGTTGGAGCCGCCAGTGTCTACACCAATTTCGCGCAATACCGCCAGCGAGGCGTTACGCATGATCTGGTATTCTTTATCAGTCAACGTTTGCGCTGGTGCCACGGTGATGGAGTCACCCGTGTGCACGCCCATAGGGTCCAGGTTTTCGATGGAGCAGATGATGATGCAGTTGTCCTTGCTGTCGCGGACCACTTCCATCTCGTACTCTTTCCAGCCCAGCAGCGATTCTTCAATCAGCAGCTCGCTCGTAGGCGATGCCTCAAGACCGCGTTCACATATGGCAAGAAACTCTTCTTTGTTATAAGCAATACCACCGCCGCTGCCGCCCATGGTGAACGATGGACGAATGATCGCTGGGTAGCCAATACTGGCTTGTACCTGCAATGCCTCTTCCAGACTATGGGCAACCGATGAACGCGCAGAGCCCAGACCGATCTTGGTCATGGCTGTCTTGAATTTCTCGCGGTCTTCCGCCTTGTCGATCGCTTCTTTTGAAGCGCCAATCAGCTCAACATTGTATTTTTCCAGCACGCCATGTTTGGCCAGATCCAAGGCACAGTTCAAGGCCGTTTGCCCACCCATTGTCGGCAGCAAGGCATCCGGACGCTCAATGGCAATGATCTTTTCCACCATTTTCCAGGTGACGGGCTCGATATACGTCGCATCCGCCATTTCCGGGTCGGTCATGATGGTGGCAGGATTCGAGTTCACCAGAATGACGCGGTAACCCTCTTCACGCAAAGCCTTGCAAGCCTGAGCGCCAGAGTAGTCGAACTCGCAAGCCTGGCCGATCACGATCGGGCCAGCGCCTATGATGAGGATGGATTTGATGTCTGTACGTTTTGCCATATGTTCTTTAAACCGCTGGTGAGCGCCGAAACCCACCACTGCACGCCGGTTTCTGGCATGCGTGGCGCAGCCCGGCGGTTAATTTGTTTTTTGCTTTTCCATCATGTTGATGAATCGATCAAACAGGTAGGACATTTCCACAGGGCCCGGGCTTGCTTCCGGGTGCCCCTGGAAACTGAATGCTGGCTTGTCAGTACGGGCAATGCCCTGCAGACTGCCATCAAACAGTGATACATGCGTAGCCCGCAGGTTAGCCGGCAGCGAGCTGGCATCCACCGCAAAGCCGTGATTCTGGCTGGTAATGAATACGCGCTGGTCGTCGGCATCCTGCACAGGATGGTTGGCGCCATGATGGCCAAACTTCATCTTCAAGGTACGCGCACCACTCGCCAAAGCCAGCAACTGGTGGCCAAGGCAGATGCCGAACGTGGGCACACCACGATCAACGACGGTACGGATAGCCTCAATCGCATAATCGCAAGGCTCAGGATCACCAGGGCCATTGGAAAGGAAAATACCGTCAGGATTCAGAGCCAAAGCATCTTCTGCAGAAGCCTGTGCTGGCAACACCGTCACCTTGCAACCGCGGGCCGTCAGCATGCGCAGGATATTGCGCTTGACGCCATAGTCGAACGCGACCACATGGTAACGGCTGGCCTCAGGCTTGGCATACCCCGAACCCAGCACCCACTCCCCCTCATCAAAGGTATAAGACTGGGTACAGCTGACTACCTTGGCGAGGTCCATGCCAGCAAGGCCAGGGAAAGCACGTGCCAATTCAATCGCCTTGGCTTCATCAGCCTCGCCGGTAATAATGCAACCAGCCTGGGCGCCTTTTTCACGCAGAATGCGTGTCAGTTTGCGGGTATCAATATCGGCAATCGCCACCACATTATTGGCAGCCAGATAATCGGAAAGTGTTTGTTGACTGCGCCAGCAGCTATCCGTCAAAGGAAGGTCGCGGATGATCAATCCACTGGCATATACCTGACCGGACTCGACATCTTCGGTATTAACACCGACGTTGCCGATATGCGGATAAGTCAGGGTGACGATCTGCTTGGTGTAGGAAGGATCAGTGAGGATTTCCTGATAGCCCGTAATGGAAGTGTTGAACACCACCTCGCCAACCGTATGGCCTTGGGCACCAATCGAAATACCACGAAACACAGTTCCATCAGCAAGAACCAACATGGCTGGTGTGTGTTGCGGCACGTTCTAACCCCTTGTTTTTCAATGTTGACGCTAAGATAACAGCGGATGTGCAAAGCGGGACAAGTTCGAACTTATCCCGCCTGTAAAGTTTCAAGATTATAGCCTAAAAGGCTACTCTCTTCAACGCGACCTTTCACTTCAACATGAATTAGCAGCTTCTTGCAGTGGGCTTGCTCAAACCCGGTCAACACTGCGCAAAAAGAGGCAATACGTGCGCGGTGCCTGCTTACTTGAGCGACAAGACATCCCGCATATCAAACAAGCCGCTACTGCGCCCCGTCAGAAATTTGGCTGCGCGCAACGCACCCAGCGCAAAGGTGGCGCGACTGCTCGCCTTGTGCGTCAGCTCCACACGCTCCCCGATACCGGCGAACAATACGGTGTGATCACCAACCACATCACCGCCACGCACGGTGGCGAACCCAATGGTGCTGGGATCCCGCTCGCCTGTCACGCCTTCCCGGCCATACACCGCACAACTCGCGAGATCGCGCCCCAACGCCTCGGCCGCGGCTTCGCCCAGCCTCAAGGCCGTGCCAGACGGCGCATCCACCTTGTGTCTATGGTGTGCCTCGATAACTTCAATGTCGTAACCTTCGGACAGCACCTTGGCTGCCTCCTTGACCAGATTGATCAGCAGCGTCACGCCCACGCTCATATTGGGAGCAAATACCACCGCGATATCCGCCGAAGCCGCTTCAATCTGCTGTTTTTGCTCAGGTGTAAATCCGGTCGTGCCAATCACCATGGCAACCCCTGCCTGACGGCAAGCTTGCAAATACTGCAAGCTGGGCTCAGGACGCGAAAAGTCCACCAGCACATCTGCCCCGGCCAATGCTGCCGCAATATCGTGACTGATCAGCACACCGGTTTTACGGCCGAATTGTTCGCCTGCGTCACGCCCCAACTGAGGACTGTCCGAGCGGTCAAGAGCGGCATGCAATTGCAAAGCCTCATCGGCAAACACCCCTTCAAGCAGGGCATAGCCCATACGCCCACTGCAACCCGCGATCACTACATTCAGTTTTTTCATGACATCCTCACAAAACAAAACAGACCTCCCGTCGGAGGTCTGCCCAAATTACACATTAATGCCGCCACGCTAGTGGCGAAGCGTATTAGAAACCAATCTTTTCCAGCATGCGCTCAAAGTAGCCAGGGTCTTCTTCTGGCGGCAAATCCTCTTCAGGCGCAGGCTTGGAAGCTGCTGCTGGAGCCGCCTTGGCAGGTGCAGACTTGGCAGCAGGCGCTGAAGTCGCATTGCCCGAGGCCGCCGGGGCAGCCTGCTTGGCAGGGGCAGCCTGAGTAGCGGCGGGAGCTGCTGCCGCTGGCTTGCTTGGCACTTGCTTGCTTGGCGCCGGTGCGGCAGCAGGTGCATCCTGCACTACCGCTGGTGCAATAGGCTCAGCCGGGTCACTTACATCGGATGGGCGGGCTGGCGACGAAGCAGGTGGATTGACCAGCATGGGGTCAAGCGCATCCTTGCTGGATGGCGTCTCGGCCACGGCGGGGGCAGTCGCAGCTGCAGCGCCAGCCGTGGCAGCTTCATCCGACTTCCAGAATTTCAGACGGTCCCACAAGCCTTTTTCTGGCTCCACTGAGCGACGCTGCAACTCAGGCACCGTGGGATCAACACCTGCCGGGATAGTATCGCCACGAACACGCTTCAGCTGTTCGTTCTCAAACTCAAGAATGACGCGACGCTGCTGAATGATCTTTCCATCCTTGCGATATTGATAGAAGTAATCCCAGCGATCGCCGTGAAAACTATCCTGCAAAAGCGGGGTCCCCATCACAAATCGCGCTTGCGATTTGCTCATGCCGGGCTTCAATTGCATCAACATTTTGGAGGTGACAATGTTGCCCTGCTGAATGTCCATGCGATAGGGCTTGAACGACGGAAATGCCGAACTGCAGGCGGCACATAAAAAGGTCAGTAAGAGAATTGTGTAGCGCATTACCATGACTTTGGCTGGAAATGGCGTTAATATACCATGACAGCCAGACGCCAGAACACCAACATCCCAAATACTAGTTGAGTACCGAAATCATGCGTGAACCCGATGAATTAAAAAATGCCGGACTGAAGGCGACCCTGCCGAGACTGAAGGTGTTGAGCCTGTTCGAAAACAGCAAAGACCGTCACTTGTCCGCAGAAGATGTTTACAAGATATTACTGTCCACTGGTGAAGATGTAGGCCTCGCCACCGTCTACCGCGTGCTTACCCAGTTTGAGCAGGCTGGCCTGCTGATCCGCCATCACTTTGAAAGCGGCAAGGCCGTGTTTGAACTGAATCAGGGCGGTCACCACGACCACATCGTCTGTATCAAGTGTGGCCGTGTAGAAGAGTTTTTTGATGAAGAAATTGAAAAGCGTCAGAAAATGGCCGCCACCGAACGCGGTTTTACCATTCAGGACCATTCCTTGTACATCTATGGCGTCTGCACCAAACAGCCCTGCCAACCCAAGTAATTGCTAGGCTTTAGCCAGCATCTCGGCCGCGTGCTGCAAGGTGGTTTCGGTAATATCCACGCCACCCAGCATGCGCGCCACTTCACTGATACGTTCATTCGCACTCAAAGGATCAATCCGGCTCAGGGTTAATCCATCCTGCTGACGCTTGCTCACGCGCAGGTGTTGCTGCCCCTGGGCGGCGACCTGTGGAAGATGGGTAATCACCAGCACCTGACGTTCCTGCCCCAGCTGCTTCAGTAACTGGCCGACTATTTCCGCCACCCCACCGCCAATACCGACATCCACTTCGTCAAAAATCATGGTGGGAATATCGCCTTGTTGCGCAGTCACCACGCGAATGGCAAGGCTGATACGTGACAATTCACCGCCAGATGCCACTTTGCTTAATGGCCTTGGCGCCGTACCGGCGTGCCCGGCGACCAGAAACTCCACCTGCTCCAACCCCTGCGCAGATGCCTGCTGCTCAGCAAGCGCCACCTCGAAGCGTCCGCCAGAAAGCGACAGCCGCTGCATTTCGTTACTGATCAATGCGGACAGACGTTGCGCCGCCACCTGACGTTCCTTGCTCAAGCGCTGAGCCAGGTCATGATAAGACTGCCACGCGGCCTTTTCCTGCTGCGCCAGCTGACCATCATCGACCATCAATTCAAGCTCGGCCATGCGCTGCTGCCATTGCGCCATCAGATCGGTCAACTCTTCCGGCCGGACGCGATGTTTGCGCGCCATGCCGTGCAAGGCCTGAATGCGCGACTCCACCTCGGCCAGGCGTTCAGGATCCAGCTCGGTACGCTGCAAATAGCGATTCAATGATCGGTCAGTTTCTTCCAGCTGAATGATGGCGGAATCCAGCGTATCGGCCGCTTCCTTCAGGGTTTCATCCAGCTCGACCAGCGCCTGCAATTTATGCTGCAATGCGCTGAGTTGCGGCATGACGGAATATTCACCTTCACTCAATATCTGCCGACACGCCTCCCCGCCAGCAATAAGGCCAGCACCATTGGATAGCCGTGCATGCTCCTGCTGCAAGGGCTCCCACTCATCGGCCACCGGCGCAAGTTGGCCAAGCTCGCGGAGCTGATCACGCAGCTCCGCCAGTTCATCAGCATAAGCTGCGGCATTGTGCTCGGCCGCCAGGCGCCGCTCATGCAAGGCATGCCATGCATGAAAGTGCTGTGCGACATCTGCCGCCAAGGCCGATTGCCCGGCATACAGATCCAGGGTCTGGCGCTGATAACTGGTCTTGAGCAGCGAATGATGGGCATGCTGGCTGTAAATATCGACCAGAAATTCGCCCGCCTCACGCAATTGCTGCACGGTTGCCGGCATGCCGCCAATAAAAGCCTTGGAGCGACCATCGGCATAAATCACACGGCGCAACAACAGCTGCTGGTCATCCGACGGCAGCTCATGTTCATCCAGCCATTGCTGCAAATCAGGCAAACCCGCAATGTCAAAACTGGCGCTGATATCGGCGCGATCACACCCACTACGGGTCACGCCACCCTCGCCTCTTGCACCAAGTGCCAGAGAGAGCGCATCAATCAGGATGGATTTGCCCGCACCGGTTTCGCCGGTCAATACGGTAAAGCCGCGATCAAACTCGAGGTTGAGTTGATCGACAATGACGAAGTCGCGGATAGTGAGTGTCTGTAACATGGTGTCCTGCTGCGATGATGGGTGGGAATCAACCCCAGTTGAGCTTTTCCCTGAGCATGTCGTAATGGCTGTGGCCAAGCAAGTGCAGAAGCGTGACGGTTTTTTTCGCCCGCTCTACCAGTATCCTGTCGCCCTGCTGCAATTCAAACTGCATCTGGCCATCCAGATGCATGCGCACGTCCGGCGCTTGCACCACGGTAATTTCCACTTTGCTATGGCTGCTGATGGCGATGGGCCGATTACTTAAGGTATGGGGGCAAATCGGCACCAGCGCAATGGCATCCAGCATAGGATGCAGAATCGGACCACCGGCAGACAATGAGTATGCCGTCGTGCCTGTGGGGGTCGCCAGAATCAAGCCGTCGGCGCGCTGGCGATGCACGAACTGGCCATCGATATGCACCTCCAGCTCAATCAGCCGTGCCATGCCATTTTTATTGATGACCACGTCATTCAGCGCCCGCCCCTGATGCACCGGTTCACCGTTACGCATGACCGTGGCCGACAGCAAAATGCGCTGCTCGGTCTGATATTCGCCTGCCAGAATCAGGCTCATGGCTTCGCACATGGATTCAGACGTGATATCTGTCAAAAACCCGAAGCGGCCACGATTCACGCCAACCAGCGGAATCTGATAATCCACCAGCGACCGCGCCACGCTCAGCATGGTGCCGTCGCCACCAAGCACCACGGCAAGGTCAGCATAGGCGCCGATCGCATTGATATGCACCGTCGTGTAGCCTTTGATCTGGGATTGCTCGGCGGTTTTTTCCTCAATGAAAATACCAATCTGCCGCTCCGCGAGAAACCGGGCCAGCGCGAGTATCTGCTCGCGCATTTCGGGGTTCATGTATTTCCCGATCAGCGCTACCGTTTGGAATGCATTTTTCATGGCATGCATTTAATCATAGATAAGATAAGCACAGAAGAGCGCCGGTACGATGTGCGTCAACCGACCGCTGAAATTTCCCCATCCTAAGCGTGCAAACATTGCATGCAGTACAGAGGCCGGCTACCCAACTTTGCGTACTTTACCCCCCGCTCATGCTGGCCTCGCCTTCCTGAACAACCAAAAACTGACATGAATTCATCAACATAAAAAAATTGTGCTCAGCAAGCACAGGCCTTGCATGGTAACCGCCACCCAAATAAACATTGAACAGGTTACCCCGCATGAGTCTCAGCAAACGCCACCAGTCCAGGCTGTTATCGCATTTTCTGCTATTAAGTTACCTGATGGTGCTGCTGGTATCTGTTGACTCGATCGCCTTTGATACCGCTTACGCCACCAGTCCGGGCGCGCTGGTCTTCATCACGGTGGCCTTTCTTTGCTATGGCGGGCTTTATCTTCTTCCCGCCATCGTGCTCACCCGGCTGACGTTCAGCCTCAGCAACTGGCGACGCCAGCCCGACCAAGAGGCAAGCACGCTAGCATCCAGCCTGGTCGCCATCCTCACGACCGGCACCACCTTGCTGCTGCTGTTTGCCAATGCCAAGGTATTTGCGCTTTATGGCATGTTTATCAATGGCTTCATCATTAATCTGGTGATGACACCGGGCGGCTTGCTATCCCTGGGTGGCAGCGGCGCTTCCAACGCCGGCTTTGGCTTGATCGCTGTGGGTTTTTTTGCAGTGCAGGGTGGGCTTTTCTGGCTGATCCGGTGGGGCTATCTGCGCACACTGCAACATCAATGGCTGCCCGCACGCATGTATCTTTACACGCTGGCGATGCTGGCGCTGACCACTTTTGGCATCCACTTCACTTACGCAGCCAATGACGCATTCGGACGCAATGCCATCATGTCGCTGACCGATACCATTCCGTTTTTCCAGCATGTGACCAGCCGCCACTTCTTCGCCAAGCTGGGCTATGAAATCAAGCGCGGCCCCAAGCTGGATGTCAAAGGCCGACTCAATTACCCCATGGCCCCGTTGCAGATCACCGCGCCCGCCAAGCCCTACAATATTGTCTGGCTGACTTCAGAATCCTGGCGCGCTGATATGCTGAATCCGGAAATCATGCCCGCCACCTGGCAGTTTGCTGGTCAGGCGGCCCGTTTTACCCACAACTACAGCGGCGGCAACGGCACGCGCATGGGCGTGTTTTCCATGTTTACCGGCATTCCCGGCAATTACTGGTTCACCTTCCTGAAAGAGCAACGTGGCGCCGCCATCATCGATGTGCTGCAGCAAGAGCATTACCAGATGAGCTTGTACACCAGCGCCATGTTCTCGTATCCCGAATTTGAGAAAACCATCTTCAGCCATGTCGCCACTGAAAAACTGCATGCGCTGCAAAAAAACGGCAAGCCAGGCTGGGAAAATGACCGCACCAATGTAACGGACATGCTCAACTTCATCGACAAGCGTGACCCCGGCAAACCGTTCTTTACTTTCATGTTTTTTGAGTCGCCACATGCACGCTACTACTTCCCGCCGGAAAGCGTCATTCGTCGGCCTTACGAAGATGACATCAATTACGCCACGCTAGACAAGGCCACCCTGAAAAAAAACATGCTTGGCATCAAGAATCGCTACCTCAATTCGGTGCATCATCTGGATAGCCAGTTTGCGCGGGTGTTTGATTACCTGAAACAGCATCAGTTACTGGATAGTACTATCGTGATACTGGTAGGTGACCATGGCGAAGAGTTCATGGAACACGGCTACTGGGGTCACAACTCAACATTCGTAGATCAGCAGATCCGCACACCGCTGGTACTGTGGGTGCCCGGGCAAGCCGCACAGGTATCCGACAAGATGACCAGTCATATGGACATCGTCCCCACCCTGATGCCATTACTCGGTGTGAGTAATCCCGTGTCGGATTACGCCATAGGCTACAACCTGTTTGGTGAACAACAGCGTACTTATGCGTATGTATCGGACTGGAGCAAGATCACCTACATCGATCAGGATGTCAAAATCACCCAGCCCGTCAGCATTGATGGTTATGCGGGCAACCGCATCACCACCGCCGACGATAGACCGATTCCGATTGAGCAGGTAGCCCGCATCACCCAGCAAAAGCAGCCTGCCACGCTGCAGCTCATGCAGGATTTATCGCGCTACATGGTAAAAGAGCATCCCAAGCCGCAATAAGCCTGCCAGGGGTGCGTAATACTTATTGCGCTCCTCCTGCTTGTACCGGATAATTTTCAATGATGGGCAACCCGCCCGCCACAGACATTCGGTACAAGTGACTACTCTGGATAAACGCGCACAAATTCTGCTTAAAACGCTGGTTGAACATTACATCAGCGATGGTCAGCCCGTGGGATCGCGCACGCTTTCAAAATGCTCCGGGCTGGACCTCAGCCCCGCCACAGTGCGCAATGTCATGTCCGACCTTGAGGAAATGGGCTTCATTGCCAGTCCGCATACCTCGGCGGGCCGCGTTCCCACTCACCGTGGCTACCGTTTCTTTGTTGATACGCTGCTCACCATCAAACCGCTGCAAACACAGGAAATCCAGCGGCTGGAAAGCGAGCTTTCCTCGCCCGACCCACAAGAGCTGATTTCATCTGCGGCGGGCCTGCTATCCAGCCTGACGCAGTTTGCCGGGGTGGTCATGATCCCCCGTCGCAAGTCGATTGCCTTCAAGCACCTGGAGTTCCTGCCGCTTTCGGATACCCGGCTGCTGGTCATTATCGTCACTTCTGACGGCAATGTGCAGAACCGCATCATAGTCACCGACAAGGTCTACAGCGCGGCTGAGCTCACACAGGCCAGCAACTTCTTCAATGCCAATTACTCGGGCAGCACGTTTGAGGATGTGCAGAAAAAGCTGCACGAAGAATTGAAACAGATGCAGTCGGACATGAACCGCCTGATGGCCGCCGCACTGGATGCCAGCAGCAAGGCGCTGGATGAAGATCGCGACAATGTGGTGATTTCCGGTGAACGCAACCTGCTGCAGGTAGACGAGCTATCGACCAATGTCACCTCGCTACGCAAACTGTTCGAGATATTCGAGCGCCGCACATCGCTGATGCAGTTGCTGGACAATAGCCAGCGCGCCGAAGGCATCCAGATTTTTATTGGTGGCGAATCCGGTTACCTGCCGCTGGATGAATGCAGCATGGTGACCGCACCCTATGAGGCCAATGGCCAGATCGTCGGCACGCTGGGCGTCATTGGCCCCACTCGCATGGCTTACGAACGCGTCATTCCGATTGTTGATATTACAGCCAAGCTGCTTTCCAGCGGCCTGTCCATGAAATAACCATGTCGCGCCCCTCCAGCTTTCAGTTACTGAACAAATCCACCTTGCACATAGGGGCCACCATCCGGCACCCGCTGTTTGACGCCAAGGGACTGCTGGTATCGCCTGCGGGCCAGGTGATTCAGGATGCTGCCATGCTGGACGAGTTGCGCGCGAAAGATCTCTACGTCGACAGCGAGATCAGTGGCGACCAGAACCCCATCGAATCCATGCAGAAAAACGGCAAGGATATCAAGGTGGAAACCGTGGATGCCAGCAAGGAAAATATCACGCGCCAGCTGGCAATCGGCGACAACATCCAGCTTAAATTCCTGACCACGTCCGGCAGCCAGGACGCCTTCTTCGTCAAGTTTCTTGGCGGCTTAGCCCAGCGCAGCATCGTCTGCAGCCTGCCGGTAGTGAATGATCGTGTCATGTTCATCAAGGAAGGCAGCGCCTTTTCGGTATCGCTGTTCAGCGGCCGCAATGTGTATGCCTTTACCACCACGGCCGAGGTGGTGTTTAGCCGACCCTATCCCCATATGCACCTGGCTTACCCACGCACGGTGACCATGTCGAAAATACGGCGCTCGCAACGCATTCAGGTCAACATCATCACCTCTTTCACCAACCTTTCCACCCTGCTCAAGAGCAAGGCATCGGGCATGCTGGTTGATATCAGCATGGGCGGTGCACTGGTCGAATCTACCGAAGGCGTGGGCCAGGTCGGGCACGAACTGGAATGCAATTTCAAGCTGCACATCAACGGCACGGAAACTTTTTTCAGCTTGCCCAGCCATATCTGCAGCCAGCGCACCGTGCAGACCGACAGTGGCAAGCTGGTCGTACAGCAGGGTCTGGAGTTCGATGACATCCCCTACCAGCAGAAAATCCTGCTGCAGAACTTCATCCTGCAATCCATTTCCAACATTCAACTCGGATAACACCGCATGAAAAAAACCATGGGGGCCTTTGATCATGCCACCCTGCCGAAAACCGGCATCCTCCTCGCCAATCTGGGTACCCCGGATGCGCCTACCGCCAAAGCCTTGCGCCCTTATCTCAAGCAGTTCCTGAGTGACCGGCGCGTGGTGGAAATCCCGCGCATTATCTGGTGGCTGATCCTGAACCTGATCATCCTGAATCTGCGCCCGCGCAAATCCGCTGAAAAATATGCGCAAATATGGACTAGCGAAGGCTCGCCGCTACTGGCAAATGCCCGCAAGCAAACGGCACTGCTGCAGGGTTTCCTGAGCCAGCGCATTGCATCGCCTTACGCTGTGGAACTGGGTATGCGCTATGGCAATCCGTCCATTGCCTCCGCCATTGCCAAATTACAAGCACAAAACTGCACGCGCATTCTGGTGTTTCCGCTCTATCCGCAATACGCGGCAAGCAGCACCGCCTCGGCGCTGGATGCGGTTTGGGACACATTGAAGCAAACACGCAACGTGCCGGCGATTCGCACCATACGCAATTACCATGATCATCCGGCTTACATCAAAGCGCTGGCAGATAGCGTGCGCGAATACTGGTCTATCAATGGCAAACCGGAAAAACTGGTCATGAGTTTTCATGGGGTGCCACGTTACACACTGGATAAAGGCGACCCTTACCATTGCGAATGCCACAAAACGGGCCGCCTGCTGGCAGAGGCTCTGGGACTAAGCAAGGATCAGTACCTGATCGCATTCCAGTCGCGTTTCGGCAAAGCAGAATGGCTAAAACCCTATCTGGCTGCCACGCTTGAAAAACTGGGTAAAGATCAGGTCAAACGTGTTGATGTGGTTTGCCCTGGCTTCTCCAGTGACTGTCTGGAAACCCTGGAAGAAATTGCCATGGAAGGCAAGGAGATTTTCCAGCATAACGGTGGGGGCGAATACCACTACATTCCCGCCCTGAATAGCCGCGAGAGCTGGATACACGCCATGTGCGACATTGCCCTCGATAATCTCCATGGCTGGGTAAGTACCGAATGGGATGCCGAGCATGCGCGCCAGGAAGGCCTGAAAACCGCCCTGCGCGCCCAGGCATTAAGCGAAAGCAAGGCGGATGTCTGAGCTTCACTGAAGCTTGCGGCAGTCCCTGCCAGTGAGCGGTTTGCTATACTTGCAACCTTGCAGGCAAGTCGCATGGGCAGCGCCGCTGTCGCCACGCCCAGACCCCGGCTGACTGGCAGGTTAGAAACCTCACCCGCCACCCCGGACATGCGGTGACATTCACCGTGTGCCCCAACCTCGCAGAATTGGATACATAGCGCATGATAGTAATTACCGGCGGCGCCGGCATGATAGGCAGCATGATTGCCTGGCACCTCAATACCCAGGCAGGTCGCGATGACCTGGTCATCGTTGATCGCCTGCATCATCCCGAACAATGGCAGAACCTGGTGCACCGAAAGTACGCCCAGTATCTGGACAAGGACGAAATTGCCGGCTGGCTGGAGCAAGGCCATAAGGTCGAGGCGGTGATCCACATGGGGGCTATCAGCGCCACCACCGAGCGCGATTTCAACAAGCTGGTCCAGGACAACATCCACTTCAGCCAAGCCCTCTGGCAGTATTGCGCCGACAAGGGCATCCCCTTTCTCTATGCCAGCTCCGCAGCGACATACGGCGGTGGTGAAAAAGGCTATGTGGACGATGAGTCCTCCATCGATAGCTTGCGCCCGCTGAATGGTTACGGCTATTCCAAGCAGTTTTTTGATCAATGGGCACTGCGTCAGGTACGCACACAACAAGCCGTGCCACCGCAGTGGCAAGGCTTCAAGTTTTTCAATGTATACGGCCCCAATGAGTACCATAAGGAACGCATGGCCAGTGTGGCGTTCCATACCTTTAACCAGTTCCGCGAACACGGCACGGTCAAGCTGTTCAAGAGCCACGTCGAAGGTTATGCCGATGGCATGCAGCTGCGTGACTTTGTCTATGTGAAGGACGCTGCAGCCGTGGTTGCCCACTTCCTGCTGCAGGGTGGTGCTTCCGGCATTTACAACATTGGCACCGGCAAGGCACGCGCCTTCCGCGACCTGGCGACCAATGTCATGACCAGCATGGGCAAAACGCCTTCCATCACCTACATCGACATGCCGCAGGATTTACACGGCAAGTATCAGTACTTTACCGAAGCCAGCATGCAGAAACTGCAGGCTGCGGGTTATACCAGCGCTTTCCATACGCTGGAAGAAGGCGTACGCGATTACGTGCAGAATTATCTGCTTCAGGCAGACCCTTACGCATAAGGCTGAGCAATATGACTCCCATTGAAAATTTACAGCAAGCCCTGTCCCAGCATGCCAGCGTGATGGCACAGCTGGAACCCATGCTGCCCAAAATCGCCGAAGTAGCCCAGGCCTGGCGCGACTGCCTGGCGAATGGCGGCAAGATCTTGTTCATGGGCAATGGCGGCAGTGCCGCCGACAGCCAGCACGTGGCGGCGGAGATCGTTGGCCGCTACAAGAAAGAACGCAAAGGCCTGCCCGCCATTGCCCTGACGACCGATACCTCCATCCTGACCTCGGTGGGCAATGACTATGGCTTTGATTTCATTTTCTCGCGTCAGGTCGAGGCGTTGTGCCTGCCGCAGGATGTGGTCGTCGGCTTTTCCACCTCGGGCAATAGCGCCAATGTGGTCCGCGCCATTGAAACGGCCAAGGCCATCGGCGCCAAGACCGTCGGCATGACCGGCGGCAGTGGCGGCAAACTGGCTGCGCTCTGCGATTATTGCCTGACCATGCCGTCATCCGATACGCCCCGCATTCAGGAAGCCCATATTTTTATTGGCCATAGCCTGTGCGATCTGCTGGAAGCCGATTAGCAATGTCGAACTTACTGATCAGCACCGTCAAAGAGCGCTTTGGGCAAGGCGACGGCTGGGCGCTTGTCATTGGCGATCTCATGCTGGATCGCTACCTGATAGGCGAAGTACAGCGCATCTCGCCGGAAGCCCCGGTACCGGTGGTATTGCTGAAAGAGCGCAACGAACGCGCTGGCGGTGCGGCCAATGTCGCCGCCAATCTTGCTTTGCTCGGCATTCCGACCCGCATCTGTGGTGTGGTGGGACATGACGTGGAAGCGCAAACCCTGCTGGCACTGATGCAGATGGCCAACATTGGCACGACGGGCGTGATGCACAGCGGCGAGCGCCCGACCATTACCAAAACGCGGGTGCTGGGTGGCATACAGCAAATGATGCGTCTGGATCAGGAAAGCAGCGCCGCCTTCAGTGCCGATGAAAAGCAACAGCTGCAACAGCAGGTCGATGATCTGCTTGCGCAGCAGCCCGCCATGATCATTCTCTCCGATTACGCCAAGGGCGTGCTGGGTGCCGAATTGGCGCAGCACGTCATCAAGCACGCCAAACAGCACGGCATCCCCCTGCTGGTAGACCCCAAGGGACGCGATTACAGCAAATATCGCGGCGCCACGGCATTGACCCCGAACAAGCGTGAAACCGCCGAAGCCTGCAATGTCAGCGGGCAGGACAATGCGGCATTGCTGCAAGCCGCCGCAGAATTACGCAACACGCTGGCGCTGGATTTTCTCGCGGTTACCCGCGGGGAAGAGGGCATCAGCATGATAGAGGCGGACGCCACCAGCCATATTCCCGCCACCGCCAAACAGGTATTCGATGTCTCTGGCGCGGGCGATACCGTTATCGCAACGCTGGCCGCAGGCATGATGCACGGATTGCCACCGCACCAGGCATTGCAGCTGGCAAATATCGCGGCGGGCATCGTGGTCGGCAAGGTCGGCACCGTGCCCATTTCACGTGAAGAGCTGCTGAACACTTTATTGAGCGCTGAAACCGCCAGTCAGGCCGACAAGGTGTGCAACATGGAAACCCTGCTGGCAAGAGTAGCGGCCTGGCGCCAGGCTGGTGAAAAAATCGTCTTCACCAATGGCTGTTTTGATCTCCTGCACGCAGGGCATGTGACTTATCTGGAGGCCGCCAGCAAGCGCGGCACCCGCCTGATTCTGGGATTGAACACCGATCGCTCCGTGAGCGCGCTCAAAGGCCCTACCCGCCCCGTTATCCACGAGATGGACCGCGCACGTGTATTGGCCGCGCTGGAAGCCATCGATGCCGTGATCCTGTTTGACGACGACACCCCGCTTGAACTCATCAAGGCCATACGCCCCGATGTGATCGTCAAAGGCAGTGATTACCGTGAGGACCAGGTAGTGGGCGGCGCCGAAGTCAAATCCTGGGGTGGCGAGATCGCGCTCATCCCGGTCGTCCCCGGTCGCAGCACCAGTGGAATCCTGGAAAAAATCGCCAGTTAGGCTTGGTCATGGCAGTGAATAAAATCCTGGTAATGGGCCCCTCCTGGGTGGGCGACATGGTGCTGGCGCAAAGCCTGTTCAAAGCCCTGCGCCAGCAGGACCCTGATGTCATCATCGACGTCGCCGCCCCGAGCTGGACACTCCCCTTGCTGGAGCGCATGCCCGAAGTCAACCAGGGCATCGCCCTGCCCTTCAAGCATGGGCAACTCGCGCTGCTTGAGCGCATACGCTTCGGCCGCGCGCTACGTCAGGGGCATTACACCCAGAGCATCATGCTCACCAACTCGTTGAAATCCGCGATCCTGCCTTTTGCGGCGGGCATACCGCAGCGTACCGGTTTTCTGGGCGAACAGCGCTATGGCCTGCTCAATGACATCCGCCCGCTGGACAAGCACCAATTACCCCGTACGGTGGACCGTTTTGTGGCCCTGAGCCAGCCGCGCGATACAGCAACACAGCGCCCACTTGTCATCAGCAACCCCAGCCTGCAAGCCAACCCGGAGCAAGCGCAGGCTGCGCTTGGCAAGTTAGGCCATACCCTGCCGCAAGTGCCCGTATTGGCGCTTTGCCCAGGCGCCGAATATGGCGAAGCCAAGCGCTGGCCAGTGGAATACTATGCGGAGGTCGCCCGTGCCGCGACGGCCCAAAGCTGGCAGGTCTGGTTGTTCGGCTCGGCTAAAGATATTCCCGTCACGCACGAGATCAACCGCTTGAGCAATATGGCCTGCCTGGACCTGGGCGGAAAAACCCAACTTGGCGAAGCCATAGACCTGATGGCCTTATGCACTGCCGTCGTCAGCAATGACTCAGGCCTGATGCATGTCGCCGCCGCTCTGGATAAAAAACTGATCGCCCTTTACGGCTCCTCCGACCCGCACCACACCCCGCCCATGAGCAGCAAAGCCATCATCGAATACCTCGGCCTGTCATGCAGCCCCTGCTTCAAGCGCGAATGTCCGCTGGGACATTTGAACTGCCTGAAGATGATTTCACCTGCCAAGGTAACATCCCATTTACTGCCAGCGATCACCCATGAAAAATAGAATCAAGGTCTTGCAGCTTCACCCGGACTACAACGTCAGAACCAGTGATGTATCAGACCTGGCGGAGCAAATTATCAAAGCCCTGCCGCAAGACCAGTTTGAAATAACATCCGCCTATATCAGTGGTGAGCCGCGGACAGATCAGCCGCGCAGCCTTGCCGAGCATGTGCATTATTTCAATATTCCTGATGCGGATATGCGCGGATTGCGGTTGGGCGTTTTATGGAAAGTTTACCGTTTCTGCAAAGCACAGCAGTTTGATGTGGTCATATGCAATCGCTTCAAAATAGTCAGCCTGATGCTGCAACTGAATAAATTATTGCGCATCCCGCTGTGCGTCGGCATTTCGCATGTGCTGAATGAATACAATCGTCCCTATCGTCGCTGGCAGGTGAAATGGCTGGCAGATCGTCACTGGCAATTCGTCGGCGTATCAGACGCTGTGCGCAATTACCTGATTGGCTATAAAAGCGGCTTTACCGGGCAAAATACCCATGCCATTTCCAATGCCATTGATATAAGAAAAGCCGAGGTATCGCAGCTTGATCAAGCAACCGCAAGAGCCAGACTGGGCTTGCCTCTGGACAAGCGAATTATTGGGGCGATCGGTGTTCTTTCTGCTCGTAAGGGCCATCACTACCTGATTTCGGCCCTCGCCAGCATCAAGGATGAGTTTCCTGATGCGCACATTGCCATCATAGGCAAAGGCCCTAACCAGTCCGCCCTTGAAGAGCAAATTAGCAGCCTGGGAATGGAAGGACGAGTGCATCTGCTAGGGTTCAGAGATAACGGTCTGCAATACGTCAAAGCCTTTGATATCTTTGCCATGCCCTCGCTCAAAGAAGGCTTGCCACTCGCGCTGATGGAGGGAATAAGCGGCCATCTGCCGGTAATCGCCTCCGACATTCCCGAAATGCACGACATGATCGTAGGTGCAGGCGGAATCGCTGTCTTGCCTAAAGATGTCTCCGGTCTCGCCCAAGCCCTGCGTCAGTATCTGGCTCTGGATCTGGCAAGCCTCCATGCAAAAGGAGAGCAGGCTTTCCATTATCTTGCCCAGCACCACGCGATTGAAGATTACCGCCGACACTATTATCAGCTCATCACGCAACACCTTGCGTCCATCTTAAGAAAGTAAGGCTAGATGAAATTCCTCAATTACCTGCGCAGCCCTCAATTTGCCATCTATGCCGTCGCCGCATGGATGGTCAGCTTCCTCGTCATCACGGGTTCGCAGGCGCATAACAATGTAAGTTACCTGATCCTGATATTGCCCACGCTGGTGAGCTTGCGTTTTCAGGAGGTGCAGGATTTTTTCAGAAATCGGCTCGGGCAATTACTGCTCCTGATGATTGCGACCTTGATCCTCGCAGCCATTCTGGGAGACGGCTCGCCACTGCAGCAGGCCAAATTCGGGGCCATTGTTTTACTTCTTTATCTGGCAGTGGCTCGCTTGCCACTATTGAATGAAGACACCGTATATAAAGCAGCCTGGGCATTTCTTGGCCTGATAACGGTATATGTTCTGGTGAATATGGTCATGCAATATGGGCATGGGACCTGGGTGCCTGGAATGCGCTTGGGCGACCTTAATGCCAAACTGGAAAATGTGATTTATGTAACGAACACCATGGGGGGCATGCTGGCAGTGATCACTTTGCTTGGCATGCGTGCGAAAAAATATCGTGCCGTGATTACTGCTCACCTATTGGTACTGCTGGTAGCGCTCACCATTTTGCAAACGCGCAGTATCATTGGGGTCTGGGCACTGATCATGCTGCTCACCTATTTCAATTTCTATCACCAGAAAAGCAAGCGTGCGACCTTCATCATCATCAGCATTGCCCTTGCCGTCGTCATCGCCATCACTTTGCTGCTGATCTATACGCCAATTGGTGCAAGTCTGCTGCAGCGGAATTTTTATCGGCCGGAAATCTGGCATGGTTACATCGCAGAAACCTTGCGCTGCGGGATATGGATGGGCTGCGGACCGGAACATGCGTTTCAATACATCTCTCGCGATGGAAATGTCATGGTCCATCCACACAGTGTGTTCGTTACGCAGTTTTATAAAGCTGGATTGATTGGGGTGATCCCGCTGCTGGCACTGACCATTCTGGCGATTACCCAGGGACTGCGTGCAGGGTCATGGGCAGGATGGTATCTTGCGGTCGGTGTACTCGGATTGTGCTTTGATGGCAGCAGTTTGGTGCATAGCCCCAGCCAGCGTTGGCTCGTCTTTCACTTGCCGCTGGCGCTACTGATTGCGCAACAGCTCAGGCAGACATATGCCGATCGCACATTGAAAGCCTCTGCTTAAACTTGCATCGCCTCCAGCAGCGCTTGCGTCCGGACTTCCCAGGTAAAGCGCTGCTGAAATGCCTGATGGCCACGTTCTGCAATCCTCATACGCTCTTCAGGATGCTGGAGGTAAAACTCGACTTTTTCCTTCAGCTCTGTTGAGCTTTTAAAGGTCTCTAGTTCCTGACCTAATTCAAAGAGTTCGGAAACCTCATCACAATAGTCCGTCAGTAGAAAACGGCCTGAAGACAACGCTTCAAAAATACGCAGATTAATGCCTGTTTCGGCTCCATAAAATTGGGAGCGCGTGATATTGAGTATGATCTTGGTGTCCGCAAATAACTGGAACAGCTCAGTGCCCCACACCGTTTTATTCGTGATCTTTTCTTGTAGCTGGGTCGACATCAGGCCCTGGTTGCGCTCCCAGCGACTACCGTAAATCGATAGATGATCCCGGATATGCTCAAGTAGAAATATGCGTCTCAGATCACCGCTGCCCACAAACAGAACATCATGCGACTCGCCAGAAGGCGCGGGAAGATGTATGGGCATTGCGCCATACGGCATGTAGCGAGTGTTGGGTTGTGACGTGCGGCAGAAAAAGTCTGTCATCACTTGGGAAAAAGAAAATATGCCGTCATAAACCGGCAATTCGCTTTTCAGAAAGAAAACAAATTCCCTTCTCTTCGAATAGATATTGCAGCTATCCGTATCGTAAAGATAGAGCTTTATTTGATAGCGATCGGCCAACTGACGTAAAACAAGAGGACTGATAAAGCGATAGATAAACCCCACGACCAGAATATGGCTAGGGCGCTCACGCTTGACGATGCACTCCAGCTCTTTGTGCTGCGCGCGCGGTAAATGATAAAAAGCGTCAGTGTCTTGCTGTCGATTTACAGCTTTTGTAAACATGGATCGCAGTCTGTACAGTGGGATTTTATCCAATGCTGCGAGATCAACATAACATGCATCACGCCCCAGCGCGCTGCATGTATCACTAATCTCGCGGGCCAAAGGCACCCCACTGATACCATCCAGTATCAGAATCTTGTTCGTCATGGCAAATCCAACCCGGAATTACAATTGATTGATAATGCGCTGGATGAACGGTAAGGAGAAAAAAGAAGTTCGTGCAGCCTCATCGGAGAAACGATGGGCCAAGAGCTCTTGCGTGACAAGAGAGTAACGGGATATTTTGTGATCTTTTACACTTAACATGCAAGAAGCAAGCGCCTCGACATCCCCCAGCGGGAATAAGGTGCCCACGCCCTCTACTACTTCCGCCCCGCCCCCACTGTTACTGCAGATAATGGGGAGGTCAGCAGCCATGGCTTCAAGCAGGACCATGCCAAAAGGTTCATGGTCCGAGGTCAGGACAAACAGATCAAAAGCACGGAAATAGCGCCGTGCGTCGGGGATGACGCCGAGGAAGCGCACGCGATCGGCAATATTCAAGCTATCGGCCAGCGCCTTGAGTTCACGCTCCAGTGGGCCTTTACCCAGTATCACCAGTTCGGTGTTGGCAGGCAGCTCTGGCAATGCCTTGGCATAGCCTTTCAACAGCGTGGCCTGATCCTTGTCGTGGTGCAGGCGCCCGACATTGGCGATCACATACCTATCCTCGGGCAATTGCAGGGCTTGGCGCGCCTGATCGCGAGGGACCAGCGCGGAGGTAACAGCCTCCACATCGATGCGGTTATACAGGGTTTCAATCTGCTCAGCTGGCCAATGGGAAAGATGGGAACGCATCTCATCGCGCACGGAATCTGAAACACATAGCATTAACAGGCGTTTGCGGCAGAGATTAACGAGCAAGCGGCGCGAGAAACGGCCAAAGTCATTGTAATTGTGATGAATACTGACAACGGGCAGCGAGGTCGCCAGCAGCGCTACATAGGTAGGCTTGGCGCGGTGTGCAATGCACATCACAAAGTCGCGCTCGGCCACCAGCTTGCGTACCTTGGCAATCGCCGCCAGCTTGAGTCCGCGCACCTGCTTGCTGCTGAAGCCTAAAAAAATCACCTCATCAGAAGCACTGCCGCGCACGACCTCGGGATCCGGCTTGCCTGTGAGATATACGGTCACCACCTTGTAAGGAGAACCATGGAACAAGGCAGCGTATTGACGCGTGCAATCCAGAAAAGGCGGATAGTAGCTATGGCAGATATGCAGGATATTCATGGGTTCAGGTCTTGGGCAGATATCTGAATTTTGATCTCAATGTAGCCTGATCGCGCGCGGAAAGATCACTCGCGGCAAAATAAGCCTCGATGAATGCTTGCACCGCCTCCGTAGCCACCATGTCCCAGTCGTGCTTGAGCCGCTGCAGGTGGCGAAAATTGCGGGCACGATGCCCCACATGCAGTCGATGGCGGTACAGCTTGAGATCGGCAATATCAATCAAGCCCAATGCGTTGTCTGGCGTAAGCACGACATTGCCAAAATGCAGGGAGCGGAAATAGACACCCCGTGCATGCAGATCTGCCACAAAGCGCCCAAAATCCGCCATCAACTTGTTGTCCAATTCGCCGGCCTGCGCTAGCTGACGCAAGGTCCTGCCTGGCAATGGCTGATACAGAACGGCCGTATCTGCGCTCCCGGTAAAATGCAGAAGGCGGACGACCTTGACCGTAGGAATCCCCAGTCCTGCCAGGCCATCTGCATTACGGCAAAAATGCCTGGCATAAGAATAAATACGCGCCAGACTGAGCAAACGGCGCACCCGAAACAGCTTGAAGATGCGGCCGTCGGACAATTGCAGAACTTTATCGCCCCGGGCATCCTGCTCGAGGATCGTGGCTTGGGCGCGCAGCTGTTCGAAATCCTGCGCGGAAAGCGCTTCACTCTGCCGCCCAAACAGGCTGGATATGCGATGGATCATGCTGCAGGAATAAGTTGTTCTAACTGTGCGACAACACGAATACCATGCTGCTGGGTGTAGCTTTCCCACTCAGGGAAATCGGTCCACGCGTGCATGAACACGAAATCCAGCCCGGCCCGGGTAGAGGATTCATGGTCATAACGGCTATCGCCCATGAACAAGGCCGGCTGCCGGATATTGCCCGTCGCCAGTTCGCGGGCGAGGATCTGATCCTTGTTATCCGGGCTGCCGAAAATGCCGCCGTCGAACAAGTCCAATATACCGCGCTCGGCAAAAATGGCCCGCAGCTCCTCCTGATCGCCACCCGAAATCACCAGCCAGTTGCTGCTGGATGTCTGTTCGCGCAGCGCTGGCAAGCCTGGCGCGATTTCGCAGGTAGAGAGCCGCTTACGCACTTCTCGGCCAAAGTCGGCCAACAGAAAGTCAACATCCTTGCGGCTGGCAGGCCGGTGAAGAATATCGGTGAGGAAGTATTCGAATTTGACAAAGCGGGAGATGCCGCCGAGCTTGATGTGGTAATCGACCAGCGCTTGCGCTTGCTGATCATTGGCGCCAAAGTTTTTGGCAGTCGCGAAATAAGCCTCAATTTTCAGGAAATTGGAATTGAGGATGACACCGTCACAATCAAAGACCAGGCTTTGATATCGCGCTATATTCATGTTGAGCCTGAGCGGATGGGCATCGCGGCTGACCTCCGGGGGATCGTCAATCAGCCGCGACAATTTCCAAAATTTAGCAGGCGGCCCCGATCAGGGCCGCGACTGCATTATGCTGCTTTGATCGCGCTGGCTTCGCGGGCCAGTTTGGTAATGTGAGCCCAGTTCTTGGATGCGACCGCATCCGCAGGGGTCAGCCATGTACCGCCACACACCACTACGTTAGGCAGCGCCAGGAATTGCGGTGCACTTTCTACCGTCACGCCGCCCGTAGGGCAGAACTTCACATCGCCGAATGGACCAGAAAAGCCCTTGAGCAGATTGATGCCACCCACAGCGACCGCTGGGAACAGCTTGAGGAAGTAGTAATCATCGGCATTGGCCTGCATGATTTCACTGCCGGTAGAAACACCTGGCAGCAGTGGCAAACCGATTTCACGGGCAGCCAGACCCAGCTGACTGGTGTAGCCAGGGCTCACCGCGAACTGGCAACCAACATCCTTGCATGCTTGTGCATCCTTGATGCTGCGCACGGTACCGGCACCCAGGATGGCATCGGGCACAGCCTTGGCAATGGCTTCCATTGCCTGCAGCGCTACCGGCGTACGCAGGGTGACTTCCAGCACCTTGATACCGCCTTCGAGCAAGGCTTCTGCCATGGGCACGGCATCTTCCACCTTGTTGATGACGATAACCGGAATGACCGGGCCGTGATTAGCTAAGTCTAAAGTGTTCATTTCACATCCACATTGATATCAAGAAAAGAGTTGCGGCCAGAGTGCAGGCTCGCAAAACCGGTGACTGATCCGCATACCCAAGGCATACGGATCAGTGATCAGATCAAATCCAGGTAACGGCACCTTCTTCGGCACTGTGCACATTCTTGCGCATGCCACCGAAGAGTTCGCGACCAATGCCATGGCCGTTGTTGTGCTTGTGCGCTTCGGTCATCACCGCCTGGGTGCGTGATTGCCATTCATCTTCATCCACCAGCGCATTCAATGTGCCGACGATGGAGTTGAGGCGAATCATGTCGCCGGTACGCACTTTGCCAATCGGACCACCCGCCAGGGCTTCCGGGCTCAAGTGGATGGCCGCAGGCACCTTGCCTGAAGCACCACTCATGCGGCCGTCCGTCACAATCGCCACCTTGAAGCCCTTGGCTTGCAAGACGGACAATGGCGGTGTCAGCTTGTGCAGCTCAGGCATACCATTGGCACGTGGCCCCTGGAATCGCACCACGGCCACAAAGTCTTTTTCCAGCTCGCCACGTTCAAACGCCGCCAGCAGTTCTTCCTGACCGTTGAAGACAATCGCTGGCGCTTCGATCACCTGGCGATCTTCAGGCACAGAAGAAGTCTTGATCACGGAACGGCCCAGATTGCCTGTCAGCAGGCGCAAACCGCCAGATGCGCTGAATGGCTTGCTGGTCGTACGCACGATGGTTTCATCCACGCTTTCCACTGGCAGGTCGACCCAGATCAGGCCGTTGTCAGACAGCTCAGGCTTCTTGCAGAAATCGCGCAGGCCACCCAGCACCACAGACGAAACGTCGTCATGCATGTAACCGCCTTCAACCAGTTCACGAATCACGAAGCTTGGACCGCCAGCATTCTGGAATTCATTCACGTCAGCCGTACCGTTTGGATAAACACGGGCCAGCAATGGGGTAGATTGCGACAATTTGGAGAAGTCGGACCAGTCAATGATGATGCCAGCAGCACGAGCCACCGCCACCCAGTGAATGACATGGTTGGTACTGCCGCCAGTGGCCAGCAAGGCCACAATCGCATTCACAATCACGCGTTCATCGACCAGACGGCCAATCGGGGTAAAGCGCTGGTTCTGCGTAATCGAGAGCACGGTTTTCACTGCTTCGCGGGTCAGCGATTCACGCATGCCTTCATGCGGATGCACAAACGCGGCACCTGGCACATGCAGGCCCATGGCTTCAAGCAGCATCTGGTTACTGTTGGCGGTGCCGTAGAAGGTACAGGTACCGGCGCCGTGGTAAGCCGCAGACTCGGACGCCAGCAGCTCTTCACGGCCCACCAGACCCTGGGCGTATTTCTCACGCACCTTGGATTTGGAGGTGTTATCAATGCCGGTGCTCATCGGGCCCGCAGGCACGAATACACAGGGCAGGTGGCCGAAATGCAGGGCGCCGATCAGCAGACCTGGAACAATCTTGTCACAGACGCCGAGCAGCAGGGCTGCATCGAACACATCGTGCGACAGGCCGATAGCGGTTGCCATGGCAATGGTGTCACGCGAAAACAGTGACAGCTCCATGCCGGGCTCGCCCTGGGTGATGCCGTCGCACATGGCTGGCACGCCGCCTGCCACTTGCACGGTGGCGCCATGCTTGCGCGCTTCATCACGGATGATATCGGGATAGGTTTCGTAAGGCTGATGCGCTGACAACATGTCGTTGTAGGCGGTGATCACGCCGATGTGCGGGGCCTTCTCGGCCACCACACGGAATTTGTCGTTGTTGGGCAGGGCCGCAAACGCGTGTGCCACATTGGCACAGCCCAGACGATCTGCGCCACGTGGGCGCTGAATGATCTGATCGATACGTTGAAGATATGCCTGACGGGTGGGCGCACTGCGTTCGCGAATGCGTTCCGTAACCTCGTTGAGTATTTGTTTCATTAGATGTTGGGCGCTATTTATAAAGTGGGATCAGCCTTGGATTATCCTCAAAGCGCATGCCCCCGTCAAATGAAAGGGCATGCAAAACCCGCCATAAATCAAGGGATAATCGCACAGGACATGAAGAAAAATCAGGGAGTTGCTGTTTCCTTGACGACAAGTACATCTTCCATGATCAGGTACTGCAGATCACAGCCGTAAAACATGTTCAGGGCATCGGCGGGACTGCAGATCATGGGCTCGCCACGGCGATTAAGCGATGTATTCAACACCACAGGCACGCCGCGCAAGCGCTCCAGTTCCTCGATCAGGGCGTAATACCGCGGATTGGTTTCCCGCGTCACCACCTGGGCACGTGCGGTGCCATCCTCATGCACCACCTCGGGTATACGCGGCTTCCAGTGATCCGCCACGTCAAAGGTGAAGGTCATGTAAGGCGCGGGATGCTCGGTCTGCAACAGATCCACTGCCACACGATCCAGCATGCTGGGGCAAAATGGACGCCAGCGCTCACGGTATTTGATCTGGGCATTAATGCGGTCTGCCACGCCAGGATGGCTGGGGTCACCGAGGATACTGCGGCAACCCAGCGCACGCGGACCAAATTCCATGCGGCCCTGGAACCATGCCAGCGGATTACCCGCGGCGAGAAGTTCGGCGCCCTTTTGAGCGGCATTTTCAATACGGTAAAACGTAGGTTTGGCCGGATGCACTTCGCAAGCGGCAATACATTCTTCGGTGGTAAAGGATGGGCCAAGGTAAGCATGCTGCATGGCCTGCACCGGCTCACCGCGCTCGGCTGCCACAAAACTGGCCGCGCCCAGCGCCGTACCGGCATCGCCAGAAGCGGGTTGCACAAACAGCTCTTTAACGCCCGGCATGGCGATGATGCGCTGATTCAGCTTGACGTTGAGCGCCACGCCACCCGCCATACATATACGGCCGGTTTCGCGAATGATGTCACCCACATAGTGATCAATCATCTTCAGCGCAATGTCTTCCAGCAAAGCCTGCACAGAAGCAGCGTAGTGAATGTAAGGATCATCGATCTCATCACCTTCGCGCTTGGGGCCCAGCCACTCCACCAGTTCGGGCGTAAAGTAATAGCCCTTGCCTTTTTCCTTGTAGCGACGCAAACCCACCACATTCACCAGCTTGGTGTTGACCTTGAGATCGTCGCCATCAAACTCGACCAATCTTGAAAGATCGTATTTGGTGGGATCGCCATACGGCGCCATGCCCATGACCTTGAATTCGCCATCCAGCATCTCAAAGCCCAGGTATTCGGTAATCGCGCCATACATGCCGCCCAGCGAATCCGGATCGTAGAATTCCTTGATCTTGTGGATCTTGCCGTTTTCACCGTAGCCAAAGAAGGTGGTCGCGTATTCGCCCTTGCCATCAATGCCGACAATCGCCGTTTTTTCCTTGAAACCACTCAGGTGATAGGCACTGCTGGCGTGTGCCAGATGGTGCTCCACCGGCACAAACTCGGCTTTATTGATGCCGAGATCGCGCATCAGCTGCATGGCCTTGTCGCGGTTACGGCGGTAGCGGCGATTGCCGTTGAACAGCGCATCCAGCGCACGATCAGGCGCATACCAGTGGCGCTTGGCGTAATGCCAGCGCGCTGCCGAGCTAAGCGGAATCTCGCCGTAGGGAAAGGCCACCACATCGACCTGATCAGGCCGGACACCCGCCTCTTTCAGACAGTAGCGCGCGGCTTCCAGCGGCAATTTGTTCTTGGCGTGCTTGTCGCGTATGAAACGTTCTTCTTCGGCAGCGGCAATGATCTTGCCGTCCACCATAATGGCCGCTGAAGAGTCGTGCCCGAGAGCACCGGATAATCCTAAAATAATCATGTTGGTTCGCTTAGTTGATGGAGATGCCAGCTTTTTTCAGAAAAGCGGCGTCACAATAAATGTCGGCAAAGGCATGCGCCAGCATCCGGTAAACCCGGGATTGCGGCGGCCAGTTTCGCATAAAGCGGCGTAAATCGCGCGCGTGGTATCGCGCAAATCGGTAGCAGGACGCATGCTCCTGCATACTGTCCAGATCAATCAGGTATGGCGTGGTATTCACCATTTTGATATTGCTTGCCTTGCAATCACCGTGCGAGATTTTAAGCAATTTCAGCTGATAAAACATCCGGGCAATATGACGGCATGCCTGCAGATAGTCTTCATCACTCAGATTCGGCTGCTCAAAATACCCACTGACATCCGGCGCATCCAGATACTCTGCCAGCAGATAAGCCCGGCGGCGAAATGGCCCCCAGCGCTCTTCCAGCAAGGCTAGCGGCTTCGGCGTGCCTATGCCATACCGTTGCAAGCGAAAGCCATTGCGCCAGGATACCGCTGCGCGACTCTGGCGCCAGGCACGGCCAATGCCATGCCAGAAATTCTTGATATTGTACCTTTTAATCACCACCGGCACGTTATCAAGATCATGCCTGACTACAGTGCTGGTGTTACCCCGCTTCAGGGCTTCTGCACTTGCCACCTGGCTGATCCAGCCGTCCAGTTCGACAGGCGATGGCACGGCCAGCAGGCTCATCGGCGGTTGTCTGTTGAGCGCAGTAAACAGCGCGGAGGTCTTGTGCACGATGACGTCAGAGCAGGTGCGCAGGACCTTGTTGTCGGCATATTGATAACTGGCATACCAGCGGCAAGCATCGATCAGGCGGCGCAGCAAAGGCGAGACCGATCCCGCGCCCAACTGCCTGACTTCACGGTAGCGCTGCACCAGTGCAGGCAAGTCACGATCCAGCACTTCCGGGTCAAGTTTGGCGAGCAATACCGCCAGATTATGCCAGGCACGCCATGACGAATAAAAACGACCCAATGGGCGAATGCCATCGCCGTCGATCGCATGCACTGTCGTGTTTTCAATCAGGAAATTCTTGGGATACATATCGGTCTGCACCAGCCCAGCTTCATGCTGGGCGGCAACGGCTTCGACCAACTGGCGAGTGATGGCACTGCGTCCCGATGCATCGGCAGCCTGCAGGGCCTGCTCGGCATTTTCGGCCCCCGTCAGTGCCTCATACAGCAAGACCTGCATATCGCCCGCCTGACTGGATGTCTGTGCCAGCAGGGGCGGCGTGGCGAGATGGGCTTCCAGCAGACGCTTTACGCCATTGGCGTCACGCTCGGCGTAATGCGCTGCGCGCTTGCCCATGAAAACCTTGGCCAGTACTTGCTTGCCCTGCCACTCACCAAAGCAGACCAGTCGGCGGCCGGGCAACACCCGCAGATGCTGGCCGATACGCAAGCTGCTGCCATCCGCCAGCATCAGCTCTGTATTAATTGCCAGCGTGACATTCATTGCGATGCTCATGTTGCGCTGGTCTCCATTAAACCATCACCCCCACTACTTGGCCTTCACCCGCGCCATGATGCGCTGGTAGTTTTTTACGCGTTTATGATCCTTGCCCAGGCCATTGACCAGCGACACCGTGCCAGCTTCCACGTGATCCAGATACTCGAACATATGCTGCGGCGGAATGGCGACGAAGCGGTAACCCGCCGCCTTCAATCTGTCCTGCATTTCGTAACCGGGGATGCGCTCCGTCATGGCAAAACTCAATGCCTGCTGGCGAATGATGTCGACGTTCCACAAGGTGCAGAAACTCTTGAGGTAGATTTCATAAAACAGCCGTGGTTCGCGGGTATCCAGACCCAGCGCCACCTTGGCGCGGCGATAGTAATACTTGGTTGCGCGTATAAAGATGCGCCAGGCGGTTTCCAGGCGGGTGCGGCGCACTTGCTCCAGGCAGCCAACCGCGGCCACCCTGTCACCCGTGCGCATATACGCCAGCATCTGCCGCAGAATATCCACGTCATAGATCAGCGTATCGGTGTGCATCAGCAACAGATAAGGCGTTTGCACCCGCTCAAGGATCAGGTCCAGCGCCCGGCCATGTGCCATAAAACCTTTTTCCGGCGCCTCCGCCTTGCGCTCGATCAGATTGATCCAGTCCATGGACTTCAGGTATTCCGTGCTTTCATCGGCAGAATTGTTATCCACCACCCACACTGGCACGGCATTATCCCCCAGGGCTTTTTTCAGCAGGTCAAGACAAAGCGAAGTCACCTCGTGCGTCTTGTAATTGACCAGCGCAATGCTGAAATCAGCCAGACGCCCCTCCCCGGATACGGGTGTATGTTCAGTATTCATTTGAATGCGATACCTTTTTATCCAATCTTCATCAGCGCGTGACGTCTTCCCGACAACCCGCCGCGCTGTTTACCTCTGGTTTATTACTGCTGGGTTATTACTGCTGGTTTATTTTGCTCTGGGCTTGAGCCTGGCGCGCGAGCGCCTGGCGATCAGCTTGCACACTGCCCGCTGCCAGCCACTGAGCGCGCTGGTCGCGTAATACTGCTTGAAAAAATACAGCCGTTGCGAGCGACTCCAGCCGGTAGTACGATAGTTCAGGGTCACCAGATCATGCACGGTACGCAGCACAGGCACGCGATTGAAACGGGATTTTTCCAGATCAATCACCACCACCCGGTAACCTGCGCCCTGCCTGGCAGCAAAAAGATGCTTGGCATACAGCGAGCGATGCTGCACACCGGCCAGATGCATCTGCCGCACCGTATGCGCGGTGGCGGCCAGCAACTGGCGTTTCTCGGCGGGCGGCATACGGTTGAATTCCTCACTGGCCACCAGGGCATCCAGCGGCTGATAGCCATCCAGCGCCACGGTCATCAGTACCGCTCGCACGTCGTTTGCCACATGGCGCTCGCCAAACAGCATGGGTTCCAGCGTGGGCACGCCATGCGCCTGCAGATGTTGCACCATATCAAACTCGCGGTTGAAGGTAGCCTCGCCGCGCAAAGGGTGTTTCCACGATGGCCGCGTATGGTTCTGCTGCCGCTTGAGAAAGGCGCCTGTCGTATCGCCTTGCGCCGATGACAGATTCACCCGCCCTACGCCGCTCAAGCCACCTCGACCATCATTCGGCGCCTCGACCCACGCCACCTCACGCGTCCATGCGGCATCTACGCTGTCGAGCGCATTTTCAGCCAGCAAGGCTCGCCATTGTGGCGCGATAAAATCAGTCATGGTCAACACCCATCATGCTTAAAATTCAGTCATCCAGCTGGGATGGCATTTTGCCATGGAACTTGACGTACAAACGTTGCGCGCGGGCTGTCACTTGCTCAAGAAAAGCGCGCTCCTGCTGCAAGGTCTGGCACAGCGGCTGGGCGCGATAAGCGCGCAAGAAGCGCAATATATCGCGGCGAGTCAGGCCGATATTCATCGCGGAAAAATACAGGGCGGCAATATCTTTCATGCGGGCTACAGGCTGGATGCGTGCGCGTATGCCCACGCGATGCAGATCAATCAGGTAAAGATATATCTCGTTATGCTGCTGCCAGCGGGGCTGGTCCAGGCAAAAATGGCAGATATAAAAATCGCGATGGTTCATGCCATTGTCGTGCAACAGCCTGGCCAACCGGGCGACTTCCAGAATCAGCCTGCGCTTGAATGCAGGGTCTGGCGGCGTTTCGCTCCAGGGGGCACACAAGGTTTCCAGAGAAATAATATCGCCCAGATCGCGCGTCACCACGAATGACTGGCGACTGGCAGGATTCAGGCCGCGCCAGCCATAGGCCACGCCTGGCGTGGTGGGGATACCCACCTCCCCCAGTTTCTGGATGGCCTGCCATTCGGTAGCGGCGCTGATAATGGGCCAGCGCAGGCTGAACAGATTTTTGAAAATCTCGCCCCAGCCCACACCAAAATGCTGCTTGATGAAATACGGTTTGCCATCCAGCTCGCAGCGTATGGTTTTGCGGCCCGGCACATCGCGGAATACTTGCCCCTGCAAGCGCATGATGGCATCGAATACGGGATTACCGAGCTTTGAGCGCAGCCAGTCTGGCACGTCCAGCACCTGGGTTTTCAGCCAGCTCATGCGGTGTGCTTCCGTTTCTTGCTGGCGAGCGCCAGCAAGATATTGGCCTCCGCACGGCCATCGTTGGCTTGCATGAGCTTGCTGGCATAGGCAATGCCATTCTGGCGCCAGCGCTCGGTCTCCGGTGAAACCAGCATTTGGGCAAACAAGGTATTGAAGGCCTGCTGGTCAAACGGCGCGGCGGCCACCATGCCAGCATCGGCATCCAGCACATGGTGGGCGTAACCGCAGGTTTCGGTCACCAAGGCTGGCAAGCCGGCCGCCAGCGCTTCCAGAATTACCAGCCCGGTATTTTCCCGATACGCGGGGTGCACATAAAGATCAGCGCCCTGCATCAGCCACGGAATATCGGCGCGGCCTTTGGCAATCACCAGCTGGTCTGCGACGCCCAGCTTTTGCGCCATGCGCATGAAAGGGCCTGGCTTATCCTGCCCGATCGCCACCAGCCGCGTTTGCAGGCGTTGCGCCTCCGGTAGTGCCGCCAGGGCCTGGATCGCCCGGTCCAGCCCTTTCATGTGGAAGCCGGAACCGACCAGCAACGCGATACGATGCTGCGGGTTGAGTTGGAAGGCCTGGCAGAGATGCGCCCGCATCTCGGACCTATCCTTTAATGCCAGCCGCTCGGCCGACAGGAAAGGCGGAATATAGTGCATGCGCTCGGGCTGGGTGCCATACCATTTTGCAAATAGCGGCATTTCGGTCTTGGCCACCATCAGTATCTGGCAATCGGAAGCGCGGTCAAATACCGCGCGCTCGGCGGCGGCAAACCAGCGGTAACGCGGCGTAAACCGATAAAGCCAGCTGCGCTGCTGGCGGCTGCGTTCAACAAAACAGGGGTCGGCGGCAAAATGCACATCCAGCCCCGGCATACGGTTATAGCCGACCACGCAATCAATATCGCCCTGCTCTTTCAGGCGCGCATGCACGATATCAATGAAGCGCTGATAGCGCTGAAAATTGAACCACGCCTGCACCGGGATCACATGCACGTGTATGCCCTGGGGGATATCGCCCTCCCACGACAGCGTATAGATATCGACCTGATGCCCCTGGCTCGCGAGATGGCTGGCCGTGCGCAACATATCGCGCTGCATGCCGCCAAATGGGAAATATTTAAATACGATAAAAGCGAATTTCACGAAGGGGTACCCGTTATCCTTGATTCATCTGCGACAGGGCTGCCGGGCTTCATGCCCCGGCCTTTCCGGCCATGTCATGATCATGACGGCGGCATGCGCCAATACGCGATTGTATGCGAAAATGGCATTTATGCCGCGTATCCTGATCGTCAAAACATCGTCCATGGGCGATGTCATTCATAATCTTCCCGTCATTTCCGACATTCACGCCCATGTGCCCAATGCGGTGATTGATTGGGTGGTGGAAGAGAGTTTTCAAGACATTCCCGCCATGCATCCCGGGGTGACCCGCATTATTCCGGTCGCGGTGCGCCGCTGGCGCAAACACCTGCAGCGCAATGAGACATGGGAAGAAATCGGCGATGTGCGCCGCCTGCTGAAAAAAGATCGCTACGATTACATCATTGATACGCAAGGCCTGCTGAAAAGCGCCGTCATTTCGCACCTCGCCGAGGGAGAACGCCACGGTTACAACCGCTGCTCTGCGCGCGAACGGCTCGCCTCTTTTCTGTACAAGCATACCCATGGCGTTGATCGCCGCCTGCATGCCGTCATCCGCAACCGCGCGCTGGCCGCAGAAGCACTGGGCTACCCGCCACCGATTACCGCACCGGATTACGGCATTGCCAATGGCATGCAGCCAAGCCCGGCATTTACTGGCGGCCAATCTTATGTCGTAGGCCTGCATGCCACCAGCCGCGATAGCAAATTATGGCCGGAGCCCAACTGGATCGCTCTGGGCCAGGCCCTTGCCAGCCAGCACATGATGCTGGTGCTGCCCTGGGGCAATGCCACCGAAGAGATGCGGGCAAAACGCATTGCCGCGCAAGTACCCGGCAGCCTGGTGCTGCCCAGGCTTTCCCTTTCCGCGCTGGCGCCCATTCTGCTTGGCGCTCGCGCCGCCATTGGCGTGGATACCGGCCTGGCCCATCTTACGGTCGCCCTGAATATTCCCACCATTGCCATCTACACCGATACCGACCCGACCAAAACCGGGCTTTACCCTGGGGCCAAAGCCCGCGCGGAAAATCTCGGCGGCCGCGGTGCCGAGACCCCCGTCAGCGTGGTGCTTATGACATTACAATCCATGTTGCCCACCGAATAAAAAAACGGCGCGCAAAAAAATCATGACGCGCGCTTGAAATATCCAAAGCCACCCCAATTTGCCTGCGTATGGCAGTTATTTAACAAAGGGAATTCCATGCAAGAAGAAAATCAACATCCTGAACAGGACGAAATTTCAGAAGCCCAGGACGCGGGTGCAGCAGGCTCGCTGGATGCGCGGATTGCCGAGCTTGAGGCGCAACTGGCAGAGCAGCAGGCCAATGTGCTGTATGTGAAAGCTGAAGGCGAAAACATTCGCCGTCGTGCAGCTGAAGATATCGACAAGGCACGCAAGTTTGCCCTGGAAAAATTCTCCAGCGAGCTGCTGGCCGTCAAAGACAGTCTGGATGCTGCCCTGGTCGTGGAAAATGCCACCGTGGAAAGCTACAAGAGCGGCGTGGAACTCACCGCCAAGCAATTGCTGAGCGTGTTCGAGAAATTCCACATCACCGAAATCAATCCGCTGGGCGAGAAGTTTGACCCGAACAAGCATCAGGCGATCAGCATGCTGGAATCCGATCAGGAACCCAACAGCGTGATCAGCGTGCTGCAAAAGGGTTATGCCCTGAATGAGCGCGTTTTACGTCCGGCACTGGTGACCGTTGCCAAGGCAAAAAGCTGAAAACAGCGCTAAAAACGGAGAATTTGCGCATAAATCGCAAAAATCTCCATGGGAAATCTTGAATTCCCGATAAATACCCTTACTTATGAAACAGGCATTACCGCAGTAGCAGACATCAGGACAATACCGACACCTCGCGTATTGCCAGCACTGCCAGCAGCGGTTACTCAAGGATTAAAAAAGGAAAACATCTATGGCTAAAATTATTGGTATTGACTTGGGCACCACCAACTCCTGCGTTGCAGTGATGGAAGGTGGCAAGCCACGTGTGATTGAAAATGCAGAAGGTACCCGTACCACTCCGTCCATCGTCGCCTATCAGGACGATGGCGAAATTCTGGCTGGTGCTCCTGCCAAACGTCAGGCCGTCACCAACCCCAAGAACACCCTGTATGCGGTAAAGCGTCTGATCGGCCGTCGTTTTGAAGAAAAAGAAGTTCAGAAAGACATCGGCCTGATGCCTTACACCATCACCAAGGCAGACAACGGCGATGCATGGGTGGAAGTGCGCGGTCAGAAAATGGCCCCTCCACAAATTTCCGCTGAAGTGCTGCGCAAGATGAAGAAGACCGCCGAGGATTACCTGGGCGAAGAAGTGACCGAAGCCGTAATTACCGTTCCGGCTTACTTTAACGACAGCCAGCGTCAGGCAACCAAGGATGCAGGCCGTATTGCCGGTCTGGAAGTAAAACGCATCATCAACGAGCCAACCGCTGCTGCGCTGGCCTTCGGCCTGGACAAGCAGGAAGGTGATCGCAAGATCGCCGTTTACGACCTGGGTGGCGGTACCTTCGATATCTCCATCATTGAAATTGCCGAAATCGATGGCGAACACCAGTTTGAAGTGCTGTCCACCAACGGTGACACCTTCCTCGGTGGCGAAGACTTTGACAATCGCCTGATCGACTTCCTGGCTGATGAATTCAAGAAGGAAAACGGCCTGGATCTGCGTAATGACCTGCTGGCCAAGCAACGTCTGAAAGAAGCCGCAGAAAAAGCCAAGATCGAGCTGTCTTCCGCACAGCAAACCGAAGTTAATCTGCCTTACATCACGGCAGATGCCACTGGTCCCAAGCACTTGGTGGTGAAGATCACCCGCACCAAGTTTGAAAGCCTGGTGGAAGACCTGATCGAACGCTCGATCAAGCCTTGCGAAGTCGCGCTGAAGGATGCTGGCGTCAAGCTGTCCGACATTCAGGACGTGATCCTGGTCGGTGGTCAGACCCGTATGCCCAAGGTACAGGAAAAGGTAAAGGAATTCTTCGGCAAGGAGCCACGCAAGGACGTGAACCCGGACGAAGCCGTAGCCGTAGGTGCTGCGATTCAGGGTGGCGTGCTGCAAGGCGACGTGAAAGACGTGCTGCTGCTGGACGTAACGCCATTGTCACTGGGGATTGAAACCCTGGGCGGCGTGATGACCAAGCTGATCAAGAAGAACACCACGATCCCGACCAAGGCATCGCAAGTGTTCTCTACCGCTGAAGACAACCAGAACGCCGTGACCATTCAGGTGTTGCAGGGTGAGCGCGAAATGGCCGCCGGCAACAAGAGCCTGGGCCAGTTCAACCTGTCCGACATTCCACCTGCACCTCGTGGCATGCCACAGATTGAAGTGACCTTTGATATCGACGCCAACGGTATTCTGCACGTGTCTGCCAAAGACAAGGCCACCGGCAAGGAAAACAAGATCACCATCAAGGCAAACTCCGGTTTGTCCGAAGAGGAGATCAAGCGCATGGAAGAAGATGCGGCTGCCTACGCCGATGAAGACCGCAAGCTGCGTGAACTGGTCGATGCCCGTAACAGCGCCGACGGCATGGTGCACAGCGTGAAGAAGTCGCTGAGCGAACATGGCGACAAGCTGGATGCTGGCGAGAAGGAAAAAATCGAAGCCGCGATCAAGGATGTGGAAGATGCGATCAAGGGCGACGACAAGGAAACCATCGAAGCCAAGACCAACGCCCTGATGGAAGCCTCACAAAAGCTGGGCGAGAAAGTCTACGCTGAGCAGCAAGGCCAGGCCGGCGGCGCCGAAGAAGCGCAGCCACAAGGCGAAAAAACGGTAGATGCCGATGTGGTGGATGCCGAGTTTGAAGAAGTGAAAGACGACAAGAAGTAATAGTTAAGTACCTTTGCCAGAGGGGAAGTCCAAACCGGGATTTGATCAAACATCAGCTCCCAGCAAGGGCTTCCCTTCAGCATGCTGGTCTACGGCGTCCTTCCGACGCAGTATTGATAATCAGACGATTGAATTGATATGGCAAAAAAAGATTACTACGAAGTTCTGGGTGTCAATCGCGACGCCAGCGATGAGGAAATCAAAAAGTCCTATCGCAAGCTGGCGATGAAATACCACCCGGATCGCAACCCGGATAATCCCAAGGCGGAAGAAAGCTTCAAGGAAGCCAAAGAGGCTTATGAAGTACTGTCCGACGAGCAGAAGCGTGCGGCTTACGACCAGTACGGCCATGCCGGTGTCGATCCCAGTGCAGGCCCGGGCCCCGGTGGTCAGGGCTTTGGCAACTTTGCCGATGCCTTTGGTGACATCTTTGGCGACATCTTCGGCGGTGGCGGCGGCAATCGTCGCTCCAACGTGTATCGCGGGGCTGACCTGCGCTACAACATGGAAATCTCGCTGGAAGACGCTGCGCGCGGCACCGAAACCAAGATCCGCATTCCGGTTATGTCCGAATGCGAGACCTGCCATGGTTCCGGCGCCCGTCCTGGCACCCAGCCCGTAACATGTACCACCTGCGGCGGTCATGGCCAGGTGCGCATGCAGCAAGGCTTTTTCTCGGTACAGCAGACCTGCCCCAAGTGCCATGGCAGCGGCAAGATGGTGAAAGAGCCATGCCCAAGCTGCCACGGCGCTGGCCGCGTCAAGAAACACAAGACCCTGTCGGTCAAGATTCCGGCCGGGGTAGATGAAGGCGATCGCATCCGCCTGTCAGGCGAAGGCGAAGCCGGTGTCAATGGCGGCCCGCCTGGTGATCTGTATGTCGTGGTGCATTTGAAGCAACACGATATTTTCCAGCGCGATGGCGGCAATCTGCATTGCGAAATGCCGATCAGCTTCACCACGGCAGCGCTCGGTGGGGAAATCGAAATCCCCACGCTGGATGGGCACGCCAAGATGAAGATTCCACCCGAAACGCAAACCGGCGCCACCTTCCGCCTGCGCGGCAAGGGCATCAAGCCATTGCGCAGCAATGATCCAGGTGATCTGATGTGCCATGTGGTGGTCGAGACGCCGATCAAGCTGACCGAACGCCAGAAGGAACTGCTGCGCGAGATGGAAGAGATCAACCTGCAAGACTCGGACAAGCACAGCCCACGCGCCAAGGGCTGGATGGACAAGGTCAAGGATTTCTTTCAGTAACGCTTTCAGCAATAAAGCCTGTTAATACCCAAAACCGGAAACTGCAAGTGTGGTTTCCGGTTTTTTTATGCCTGATAAACGTATTTGCCCTGACCTGAGCCGGGCCTGGCCCATCAGCTGATGGCCGCAATCATGGTCGCACCCATGCCCACTTTCGCCGGATATAAGCCGCCACCTCTGCTGGCGTTAGCGATTGCATGGTGCCATCCTGACTCTGCAGCCAGCCGGCGGATGGCCCCCAGGGACGATATCGCGCAGGCAAGCCAGGCCCGAACAGGGTCATGGTCGGCGTGCCCATGGCGCTCGCCATATGCCCCAACCCGGAATCGTTACCCACAAACAGCCCCGCATGCTCCAGCAAGGCGGCAGTTTCAAGCAGATTGCATAGACCGCAGGCATGAATCACCGGCAAGCGACAACCCTCAGAAAACGCCTCGGCACGGCTTGCATCCTGTTGATTGCCCAGTAGCAGCACGCCATCAAAACTATCCGCCAGCATATTCACCAAGGCAATGAAATGCGCGACCGGCCATATCTTGCCCTCGAAATTCGCCCCCAGGCCCAGCGCCAGAATGCGCCGTTCTGTCCAGCCAGCCAGCATCCCTGCAGCAAAGCGCCTATCCCGCGGACTGATCCATATCCGGGTTTCCGGCGTCACCTGGATGCCGAGCGGCTTCAGCGCCGCCGCATGCTTCTCGGCACTATGCAGATCACGCCCTGCCCGACTGGAAAGCTTGCCCAACTTGCGGCGCGCTCGAATGAAATAAAGCATCCAGTCCGATCGCAAATCTATCGCCAGATCATATCGCTGGCGGCGCAGCAACAGCATCAACGCCAGGCGACCACGCCCGCCTGCCTTTTTATCCAGCACAAACAAGCGTCCCAGATAGGGGCAAGCGCTGAAAATCGCCTGCGATCGAGGGTCGCTGACAATATCGATGACCGCGTCCGGATACTGATGATGCAGGGCCTGCAAGCACGGCGTAGTCAACACCGCATCGCCAATGTTGGAAAGACTCACCAGAAGAATCCGCTGTACCGTGAACTGGTCAGCGAGATGCTCTCCCGGCGTCTGAGTCCAAAAGCGAGGCAACCACTGGCTGAACAAGTATTTCATGTGGCGAATCGGGTGCAGGATCAGCGTCTTTTTCATGAATAACAGCATCATTTCAGTCTGTGTCAGTGATGTTTAATTTTGATGACATTTAAGCGGCCTATACTCGCCTTGCCGAATGCGCCTACGGGCGATTCCCCTTGTCATTAACTCTCACTCCATAGGCTAGCTTTGCGATGTCCATATCCCCCACTCTGCTTACCCCCGCTCCCGCCAATGTCCTGACATGGGCAGAGCGCATATTGCCGTGGCTGCTGCCTGTGCTATTGCTCAGCTCGCGCACACTGGCAGATATCAGCGTGGTGATGGTATGCCTGCTGTTTTTATACCGCGCCTATCGACTGCAGGACTGGCAATGGGCGAGCCAGCCCTGGTTCAGGCTGGCACTGGTGTTTGCAGGCTATGTGCTGCTGATCAACGCGCCTCTCAGCATAGCCCCGCAAGCCAGTGTGCTGTATGGGCTGACTTTTCTGCGCTGGCCGCTGTTTGCCGCCGCGCTCGGCTATTGGCTATTGGCAGACCACACCCGTCAGCGCAATTTTCTGTGGGTGTTACTTGCCGCTTGCGCACTGATTGTTGTTGATAGCGCGATGCAATACCTGCTGGGGCATGATGTATTTGGCCGCCCCATGTTCACGGAGAACAGGCTGACGGGGCCTTATAACAGCCCGATTCCTGGCATTACGCTGTTGAGGGTATGGTTTATTGCCATGTTTGCGCCCTTGCTGTTGCTCCCCGCCATGCCCGCCTCGCGGCGGCAGGCATTCATCATGCTCATGCTGGCGATCGGGATGCTCTTCATGTTCATTACCGGCGAGCGCATGGCCTTCATGCTGTTCATCGCAGCCAGTATGGTCACACTGAGCGGTCTTTGGCTGAACAAGCGCTCAGGCAATGCCGAGCCGCGCAGCCATCATTCCCGGCTATGGCTGGCGCTTATCGGCTTTGTGCTATTGCTTGGGCTGGTCATGCTGCTGGCCCCAGCCACGGCGGAAAGAAGCGTTTTCAGTATCTTTGAAAAGCTGGGGCATTTTGCCGATTCTGACTATGGCAAAGTGTTCCGTGCCGCCTATGCTGCCTGGCAAGAGGCGCCTCTGTTCGGCCATGGTTTTCATGCCTATCGGCAGGTGTGCGAACAGATGGGGCTGCTGGCAACGCTGGGCATGACCTGTACCCACGCACACAACCTCTATCTGCAACTGGCTGCCGAAACGGGTGTGACCGGGTTATTGCTTTTCGCATGCATGCTGGGCGCCATCTACTGGGCAGCGCTTGCTCCGCTCATGCGTCACAAGCGCTGGTTGCTGGCCGCCCTGTCTTTTTCTGTACTCAGCGTCTGCTTCTGGCCTTTGATCGGCGGCATCAGCCTTCTGAACAACTGGGTAGCCGCCCTGGCCTGGCTGGGCGTGGGCTGGGTGTTGGCCATGCGGAATACGCGCTGCTGATCTCAGTTAACCCGGCACACGGCGGTATCGCACTCAAGCCAACACGGGCAACTTGGGACGCAGCTTGTCCATGACCTGGCTGACAGGCAAACTTTCCAGGGCATCCACCTGCAGGGTTTCAAAGCGCCCACGTGCAAGCTCGGAGCGCAAAGGTGAAGTGGAGGCGCCAAACAAAGCCAGTCCGGGCCGCCCCAGGCAAGATGCCACATGGCTGGGCCCGCTATCATTCCCCACCACAACGCCGGCCTGCTGCAGCACGCCAGCCAGGCTGAACCAGTCCAGACCTTGCAATACGCTGCAGGCAAAGCCCGCCGCCAGGTCTTTTTCATCCGGACCCAATATGCTGACGCAAGCATGGCCTTCACGCTGCAGCGCGGCCGCCAGCTCGGCATAATGCGGCCAGCGCTTTTCCGGATGCCGTGCCGAAGACCCGGGAAGAAGCGCGACATAAGGCCGGGTAATGCCATGCCGTGTGAGCAAGCTCTCCACATTGGCTGCCATCCAGCTCAAATTCGGCTGCATGGCATGGCTGGCATCAATCCCTGCTTCCTGCAGCAGATACTGCTGGCCGCGCAAACCCGTCACCGGTGCCGGGCCGCGCAAACGCCCTATCCAATGGGCATGACGCAACATACTCCGACGATAAACAGACGTGCGCGTGGAGTTTTGCAGATCGATCACGGTATCCCACCGCACCGCGCGCAAACGCCGATACAAGTCCCATTGCCGGGGCAGATTCCATAGCGGTGCCCGGGTATCCACCAGCACTTCATCAATATGCGGGCAGCGCTGCATCAGCCCGACAAAACCGGGCGTGGTGAGCAGGGCCAGATGCGCATGCGGAAAATGCTGGCGGATATCGTGCAACACACCTTCGGCCTGCATGAGATCGCCGAATGCGCCATGCTTGATGATCAGTATGTGCCCGGATCGGATGGGTCTGGTCATGCCACCCCCGCCATGCCGTGATGGAGTCGCCAGGCAAGCTTATGCATAGCGGACGAGGCGGCGGTAGACCGCCAATGTATTGGCCGCCATGACGGGCAATGTCAATTGCCGGGCGGCAAACTCTCGGGCAGGTTGCTGCAAGGCCGCCCATTCTGTGCGCCTGCTCAGCCAGTGGCAGAGGCGCGAGCGCAAGCTGGCAACATCTTCCGTGGGTACAATAAAGTCAGGGGCAAGCACTTCGTTGGCAACAGGCACATCCGTAGCTAACACGCATGTGCCCAGCAACAAAGCCTCGTTGCAGACATAGGAAAAACCCTCCCGCCGTGAGCTAATCAGCACGGCGTCGGCTGATCGCATCAGGCTGGGCGCATCGTCCCGGTGGCCGGTCAAAACGCATCGTGTAATGGTGTTCAAGCTCTGCGCGCGCTTTGTCAGTCGTGCATGCTCCGGCCCGTCACCCACAATCAGCACCGCCAGTGGCAAGCCGTCCACCGCCTCCAGCAAAAGATCAAAGCCCTTGGCTTGTACCAGGCGACCCACTGCGACCAGCACGGGGTAATCTGCCGGCAATGCAAATTGTTGCCTGATATCCAGCGCTGCGGCCTCAGGTGCAACAATGCCGTTATACACCACGGAGGTTTTTTCCGGCGGCAGCGACGCGGCTAATTGCCGGCTGACCGCGATGACATGATCGAATCGGGCATAGAGACGCACATCGCGCTTGATATTGTGCAGGGTGGCGAGTACGGGCAAGGCTAACCATGGCCGCAACTGATTAACCAGAGAGGCGGCTTTGCTGGCCTGGGCATGCACCAGATCATAGCCGCCGCGACGCAAGGCCAGCAGGAGCTTTAACAGCAACCATGGGTGATAGCGGCCCAGATGCGCGGGTATCGGCATCCGTCCGATATTGGCAGGCAAACTTGCCAGAAAGGCGGCGGGTGCGGCAACGGTGATGTCATGCCCCTGACGCACCAGTTCGCTGGCGAGTTCACGCACATGCTTTTCCAGCCCGCCATTGCCACGGCTTGCCATGACCATGCAGATATTCATGCGGGCGCTACCTGCTGTGGCAAGCTGGTGAGTTCGTGATAAATCGCCAAGGTGTTTTCCAGCATGGTCTGCAAGCGGAACACCCGGTTTTCCGGCACCTGCGGTGGCTGTTGCAGCCATGCCAGACTGAGTCTCAGCGCCGCATCCAGATCGCCCACGGCTATCGCGCCCTGTGGCAGCAACGCGGCCAGCTGCTCGGCCACGCCGCCATGCGCATAGGCAATCACCGGCACGCCCATGCTGAGTGCTTCCATGCTCACCCGGCCAAACGCTTCCGGCTGCCGGGAAAGGGAAAACACCATATGCGACATCGCCATGATGTCGCGGATATCCTGCCGATGGCCGGTAAAGGTGATGCAGTCTGCGATACCCAGACCTTGGGCCTGCAGCTTCAGCTCGTCCAGATACGCTGCCTTGCCCGCCTGCACATCGCCCACCACCAGACCGTGCACATTGGCACCTTGCTGCCGGAGCTGCGCCAGCAAGGTAATGAAATCCTCCTGGCCTTTCCAGCGGGTGAGCCTGGCAGGCAAGGTCAGCAGCTGGCGCCCCTGGGTTTCAGGATAATCGCGATACCACGCCTCCAGCCAATCGGCCCTGGGTTGATAGCCATGGCGATGCACGTCAGGGTCCACGCCCCGGTAATTCAGGCGCAATCGGCCCGCATCCACCGGGTAATGCTGCAAGACATAATCGCGGATCATGTTGGAAATGACGATCACGCGCTCGCCCTTGGTCATGACCGCACTATAGGCAGACACCGAATAGGTGCCATGCACTGTGGTCACCAGGCGCGGGCGTTTGGCAGGGTCCATGCCCTTCCATGCCAGATAGCAGATCCAGGCCGGAAAACGCGAACGCACATGCAGAATATCCACGGCATGCTCGCGCAGAAAGTGGCGCAATGGCCGCACCAGACGCAGGCTTAAAAAGGATTTGTGGCCGACCGGCCATTGAACATGTTCGCTGCCCTGCTGTTCCAGCTGCTCTACCAGACGGCCGCCAGCGGACATCACCAGCGAACGGTGGCCCTGCTGCACCAGGTAATGCCCCAGCTCCAGCGTGCCGCGCTCCACGCCGCCAGATTCCAGCGCAGGCAGCACTTGCAGCACGGTGAGTCTTTTGTGGGTCATGCGAAACAGCTCAGGCGATGGTTGCTGTCGCCACCTGTGGCACGGAGGCTGGCACTGGCTGCAACCAGCGACGCAGTATCCAGTTGGCGCAGCGGTCCGCTTCGGTAAAACCGGCGACCGGGTGCAGGCGCTGCTGATAGTGGGCATCGCTATCAAAGCGCACGATCATGCCTTGCTGCAGCAAGTGCTCCACGCCGCGCGATACCCGGTTTTCCTGCTTCAGAGGCAAGTTCAGCAGCCCCACCGCCACTTGCGCCGTCAGTGCTTCGTAGACCATGGAAACCGAATCTTCCGAGACCCAGGCGGTGGCAGACTGCGCCAGCTGCTCGGCAACCCAGCCCGGCTGGGTCTGGCTGAAAGGCACCACGCGCAGATTGGGGGCTGACAGGCTATGCAGACCGACGATGAAATCCGCCGGCGTGCGACGCGAGGTGGTCAAGGTGTACTGCATCCATGGGCGATGGGCGAGCAACTGGCGAATCTGGGACAACATGTTCACAGTATCCCAGCCGTAATGGCGCGAGGGCCCGCCTATCATGATCAGGGTTTTGTTTTCCTCATGCCGGCCTTCGGCATGCAAGGGATTCAGTACGCCGCGTGTTTCGATGTAATTGCCGCCGCCACGATAACGGTCATGCTGGGGAATCAGGCACAGATCAAACAGGGCAACCGGCAGACTGGGTTGCATCAGCACCACGGCCTTGCCGCCATAAGCGCGTCGCGCCGCCAGCATGGGCAGGTGAGTGCGATGCCCGGCGCCGATGATCAGATCCGGCAAAGGCAAGCCACGCGCAAATGGCCAGGTCGCGCTGGCAACGTTGAACAGCGATTCCACTTGCCCGCTCACCCGTATATCAAACGACTCGCAGGCCTGATGGCGCTGCAGGGATTTGACCAAGCCCAGCGTCTGGGTTTCGTGCCCGGGCTTTCCATCCAGCAGACGCCAGACGACGATGGGATTAACGGAGGTGCTCATTTCATGGGTGCCTTGGATATGCATGGTCAGCATGTGAACAAGGCCGACACTAGACATCGACCTGCGCACGACTGCCGCACACTATAGGCAGGCTTTATTGCGGGCTGACGTCAGAAAGATGACAGCCGCGTGATGGCGGGCTGGAAGTGACAAAGACAGCACATAAAAAAATCCCGAACCGCGTTCACGATTCGGGATTCTGTTAGCTCAGGGACATTAGCGCTATTTCTACTGAACGTTGTCCAGCAACTGCTGGCGCCCCTGCGCATCCAGCTTGCCGTACATGCGATTGATACCGCTGACCACGGCGAGTATGGATGAGGTGACGAGATTCTGGTGCAGGCCTGCGCCATAGACGCTGCCTGCGATGCCTGTCATGCCGAGTTCAGCAAATGCCACAGCCTGGGCATCGGCGCCACCGGTCATGGCACGCTCTTCGTAATCCAGAATATTCACCGGGTAACCCAAGGCATGCACCAGTGCATCTATCGGCCCATTGCCCTCGCCTTCACGCACCACGGTTTCGCCATGCAGGCGCACGGTGAGCTTGATATGTTGCCGGCCAGCATGCTCGGTCAATTCGTGACCGACATAATGCAAGGGCTCCCTGGCAAACAGGTACTCGGCTTCAAACAGCTGCCAGATCCCTTCGGCTGACACTTCCTGCCCGGTGGCATCGGTCAGCTTTTGCACCGCGGCGCTGAACTCCACCTGCATGCGGCGCGGCATGGACAGGCCGTAACCGCTCTCAAGCAGATAGGCAATGCCGCCCTTGCCGGACTGGCTGTTGACGCGAATGATGGAATCATAAGTGCGGCCGACATCATGCGGATCTATCGGCAGATATGGGACCTCCCACAAGGTATCCGGTTGTTGCGCGGCAAAACCCTTCTTGATCGCATCCTGATGTGATCCGGAAAACGCGGTAAACACCAGGTCACCGGCATAAGGATGACGCGGATGCACCGGCAACTGGGTGCAGTCTTCCACCGTGCGCGCAATGGCATTGATATTGGAGAAATCGAGCCCGGGATGCACGCCCTGGGTGTAGAGATTCAAGGCCAGGCTGACCAAGTCCACATTGCCCGTGCGTTCGCCATGACCAAACAAACAGCCTTCGATACGGTCCGCCCCAGCCATCACGGCAAGCTCGGCAGCGGCGACGGCCGTGCCACGGTCGTTGTGCGGGTGCACGCTCAGAATCACGCTATCGCGGCGGGCGAGGTTGCGGTGCATCCACTCAATCTGGTCTGCGTAGAAATTCGGCGTGCCGACTTCAACCGTCGCGGGCAGATTCAGGATCACTTTGCGCTCGGGCGTGGCGCCCCAGGTCTCGGTCACGGCGTCGCAGACTTCCTTGGCAAAGTCGAGTTCGGTGGCGGTAAAGGTTTCCGGGCTGTACTGGAATACCCATTCCGTCTCCGGCTGTTGCTCGGCCAATTCGCGAATCAGGCGAGCGCTGTCGACCGCCAGCTGCTTGACCTGTGGCTTATCCATGCGGAACACGATGCGCCGGAACTCAGGAGCCGTGGCGTTGTAGACATGCACAATGGCACGCCGCGCGCCACGCAAGGCCTCGAAAGTGCGGCGAATCAGGTCTTCACGCGCCTGCGTCAACACTTCAATGGTGACATCGTCCGGGATATGCTTTTCTTCGATCAGCCTGCGCACGAAGTCAAAATCGGTTTGCGAGGCCGAGGGAAAGGCGACTTCAATCTCCTTGAAGCCGATCTGCACCAGCATCTTGAACATGCGCATCTTGCGCTCGGCGTTCATGGGCTCAAACAAGGCCTGGTTGCCATCGCGCAGGTCGGTACTCATCCAGATGGGAGGATGGGTAATGGTCTTGCCTGGCCATTGCCGGTCAGCCAGTGCCACCGGCGTAAATGGCCGGTATTTCTTATTTGGTTGCTTCAACATCATGGTCATTCCTGTTCTTGATAATTCGTTACTAGACAAAGACGTAGTCTGTGGCACACAGGTTGTCAGGCAGCCACCGGCACATGGCCTGACAACCGGTCATTAGTCGTTCGCAAAGCAAAAACACAATATTCAACATGGGGTCGCTCTTTCTGAAATAGCGATGGATCAGCCCCGGTCTCACACGAGACGGGCAGCGGGTAAAGCCAACAATAGGGGGAGAATTTAGATGCGCGCGACGCGCAGCAGTCGCAGGCCGAGGAGGTCGGCCAGCTGCAAGGAGAGTGCGGAGATGTTCAAAATTTGACGCATGGCAGCATCTTAATCAATCTGCCGCCATGCGTCAAACAGCAAAAAACGCTATCAGGCCAGATGCTTGCGGATTTCCTGCGCTGCCTGATTAAGGGCAGCACGGGTTGGTGGCGTCAGGGCCAGGGCATTCAGCAAGCCAAAATCATGTATGGTGCCTATATAACGGGTGGCGGTGACTTTTACACCCGCCTCATTCAGCAGCCGGGCATAGGCTTCGCCTTCATCGCGCAGCACATCGCATTCTGCGGTCTGGATCAAGGCAGGCGGCAAGCCCTGCAACTGCTCCGGATCAGCCCTCAAGGGCGATGCATAGACCTCGGCGCGCGATTCCTCATTGGTCGTGTAATTGTCCCAGAACCACTTCATCATGTTGCGCGTGAGGAAATAGCCATCTTCAAAATCGTCGTATGAGCCGGTATCGAAATTGCTATCGGTCACCGGCCAGAACAAGGTTTGATGCCGAATGGTCGGGCCGAAACGGTCTTTTGCCATCAGGCAGACTGCGGTGGCCATATTGCCGCCGGCGCTATTGCCAGCGACGGCCAGCCGCTGACCATCCAGCCCTACCTCGTATCCATTTTCAGCTATCCATTTGGTAGCGAGATAGGCCTGAATCACCGCTGTCGGATACTCCGCCTCGGGCGACCGTGTGTAATTGACGAACACCACCGCACAGCCTGACAGCACGGCAATGTCACGTACCAGGCGTTTATGCGTAGGGAAATCGCCCAGCACCCAGCCTCCACCGTGAAAGAACATCACCACCGGCAAAGGCGCCGTGCCGGAGGCCGCGGGGCGTACGATATCGAGCTCGATGACGTGGCCTTCGCAATCGATCGTCAGTTGCCGGGTGTCGATGCCGCTGAGGTCGACCACGGTTTCCTGTTGCGCCTGTTCCAGCACCTGCCGTGCTTCGGCTGGGCTCAGCTTCTCCATGGGGGTGCTATCAGCATCGGCCAATGTTTGCAAAAAGGCACGCGTTTCAGGGTCCATCCCGCGGTATGGGTCTTGTGTAAAGGGTTTAATCAAGGGATCAAGTATGTTCACAATATCTCTCCATCACAGGGTGAAAAACCGCTTTTGTAGCGGTGCATCGGGATATTGTGGCGGCATTGAACGCGAGGCGGTGCCCGCCGCTGGCTGATTTGCTTGTAGGCGTATCTTGCCGTTTAGGTGGTAAATGAAATGAAAAGGCTGGCCACATGCCGGGCCAGCCTTTTTTCAGTATGGCGGACGATCCGCCATCAGGGCGTATTAAAAAGTGCCTTTCTGGATGAACTCGACCTTGTAACCATCGGGGTCTTCAATAAAGGCAATGACCGTGGTGCCGTGCATCATGGGACCAGCCTCACGAACAACCTTGCCGCCTGCCTGCTTCACGGCTTCACAGGCTTTGTAGGCATCGTCCACCTCGATGGCGATATGGCCATAGGCATTGCCCTTGTCGTAACTTTCGGTGCCCCAGTTATAGGTCAGCTCCAGCACGGTGTTGTCCTGTTCGTTGCCGTAACCGACAAACGCCAGGGTGAATTTGCCGTCCGGGTATTCGTGTTTGCGCAACACCTGCATGCCCAGCACCTGGGTGTAAAACGCAATGGATTTATCAAGATTGCCGACGCGCAGCATGGTGTGTAACAGTCGCATGGTCTCTCCTCATGGCAGTTTATTGTTGAATTAACTGCCCTATTATAAGCCTTCGCTATAGGCCTTTGCAGACTTATAGGCCTATGCGGTCTGCTGCTGAAGCCAGTCACGATAAAGCTCAGGCTCACCGCGCAAACTTCCGGCTTCCCCCTGATAGCCTGCCGTGCCATGTACGGGATAGAACTGCCAGCGCAGCTCCAGCGTCTCGCGCTCCCGCGTGCGGCTGAAGTCACGGATGAAGGCATTCACATGCTGCAGCAAGGTATAGCTGGCCGGATCATCGGCGACAGCCACCGTGTAATACCAGGGGCTGGGCGCGATATTGCCATTGAGCAACTCAATGCGGCCATGCCAGGGACTGTCCTTGCCATTGCAGGCCCAGGCAAAGATGGGCTGGTCTACGGCAAAGGCGTCGATCTTGCCGTCGGCAAGCGCATCGTGAATGATGGACTGATCGGTGTAGGCAATCAGGTTGGCCAGCCGTATGGTGCCGCGCTCCTCGCGCTTGTGTTTGCTCCAGCGCAGGCCTGCCGCCTCCAGCGTGGCAAAGGCGCCAGGGTCATTGATGCAGCCCAGCACCTTGCCCTGCAGACTGCCCAGGCCGCTGATGCGCTCATCCCCTGCCCGCCGCGCCAGCATGTAATGCAGATAGGTATAGGCATCGGAATAGGCGACCTTGTAATAGCTGGCACTGGGCGGCAAGGCACTCCACACCAGATCCGCCTCCGGTTCGCCGCGACTGCGGCCGATATGCAGCAAATCCACGCATTGATCCCAGGCATGCTCGATAAACTCGATCTGCACGCCGAGGTAACGCGCAAAGGCCGTAGCATATTCCACATCCAGTCCGCGCAATGCTTCGCCGGGGCGCAGCCGGAACGACAAGCCCTTGAATGAAGGCTCAATCGCCACGCGCAAAACCCCGCGCTGCAAAATATCGTTCAGGCGATCATAAGCCTGAGGTTTGTAGCCGCCGTCCTTGCGCAGTACACGCGCCAGATGCAGGGGCAGTTGCAGCTCGGTGACGCCAGCGCTTTTCTGCAAATCTTCAGCCAGCTCCCTGGCCCAGGCCACTTTGACGCGCTGCCCCTGGTAACTGCCGCGATCCAGATGGTGCATGGTCTCGATCACCTTGCCATGCTCCACCAGTGTCTGCATGGAAGTGCGTATCTCGCCAAACGCCTGCTGCACCTTGGAAAACGCCGCCACCGTCTGCTTGTCCACCTGGTCGACGTTTTCGCGGCTGGAATGCCCGAAGCCAATCAGCTGCTGCTGAAAATCCTTGAAATCCAGCATCTGCGAGACTTCATTCGCATTCTGGACGGTATGCCGCGCCAGCTGGCGCACATGATCCGCCACCACACTGAAACTGCGCCCGGCCTCGCCGGCGTGCGCGGCCTGTATGGCGGCATTGACGGCAATCAGCTCCAGTTCGCGGCCCACGCGCTCCAGGCCACGCACCACCTCATTCACCTTGGTCAGTTTTTCTGACAAACTTTGCTCCAGTTGCCACAGGCCTTGCGACAACTCACTGCTGGCTTGCGAGAAATCCTGCTGGGATTGCTCGCGCAGCTGTTCGGCCTCGTGCATGCTGGTTTGCATACGCTCGGTGACCGCCTCCACTTCCATGCTCATTGCACCAACACGGTTCTCCACTTCGACAAAACGCGCCGACTGGGTGCTTTCGGTATTGAGCAATTGGCGCATCAGATGCGAGAGCCGCGCACCCAGGCCGGCAATGCTGATGTTGGCATCTGGCGGGCGTGTCGACATGGCAGACGTCGCTGGCGCAGCAGATACGCTGCGATCAGGCGCCTCATAAGAGGTAAGCGAAGAGGAAACCGGCGTCATGTTAATCCCAGGCAATGAAGTCCGTGCAATGGACGATATGGCTGTATGCAGGCAAAAATTATGCCTGAAGATTAACAATGTTTACTTCTATGAAAAATTCCCGCCTGGATAAAACGGAGGAACTCAGGCTTTGCCGACCAGCTTCAGGTATTTCTGATAGAGCTGATCGCGGTTTTCCACGACATCCGGATCCAGGGGAATACAGCTGACCGGGCAGACATCCTGGCACTGCGGTTTATCGAAATGCCCCACACACTCGGTGCAAAGGGCAGGATTGATGACGTAGATTTCAGCGCCCTGGGAAATGGCGCCATTTGGGCAAGCCGGTTCGCACACATCGCAATTGATGCATTCATCGGTAATCATTAATGCCATGGAAAAAAACCCTATCGACCCGCCGCGTGGTCCAGTTTGCGCTGGATATGCGCCTGCACCAGCGGGGAGACAAAATTGCTGACATCGCCATTGAGCCGGGCGATCTCCCGCACCAGACTGGCAGAGATAAACATGTATTGCTCAGCTGGTGTCAGGAAAAGCGTTTCCACTTGGGGAAACATATTGCGATTCATGCCCGCCAGCTGGAACTCGTATTCAAAGTCAGACACCGCGCGCAAGCCGCGTATCACCACACGGGCACCCTGCGCCTGCACGAACTCCATCAGCAAGCCCGAAAAGCCCATCACGTGGACGTTGGAGCAATCCTGCAAGACCTCAGAGGCCATGGAGACGCGCTCGTCCAGCCCAAAGAAAGGTGACTTGCCCGGACTTTGCGCCACGGCCACAATCACCCGGTCAAACAGGCCCGCCGCGCGGCGCACGATATCCTCATGACCGCGGGTGATGGGATCAAACGTGCCAGGGTAGACGACGGTCAGGCCGCCAGAAGATTCATTCGTTTGCATCCGCCAATTTTAACAGGTGATAGCAAACATTGCCCGCTTTGCCGCTTTTCAGCACCTGCCACGGCGCGCTGTCTGCCAGCACGTACTCGGCTTCGACATACACCCGGCCATCGGGTGCCAGCAAAGTGGCAACCGCTGGCAACAGCTTGTCCAGCCAGCCCTGGTTGTAGGGCGGATCCAGAAAAATCACATCAAAACTGCCAGCCTCCAGTTTGGCGGATGGCGCACTCAGCAGCTGCGCGGCATCGGCATTGAGCAGGCTGGCGCCATCGGCGCTTAGCAGGGTTTTGCTCGCCTGCAAGGCGCGAAATGCGGGCAGGGATTTCTCCACCATCACCACTTCACGGGCGCCACGCGACAACGCCTCAAAGCCCAGCGCACCGGTGCCGGAAAACAGGTCCAGACAACGCATGCCATGCAGATCCTGCCCCAGCCAGTTGAACAGGGTCTGCCGCACGCGATCTGGCGTCGGGCGCAAACCGGGGCCATCGGGGAAACTCAACAGGCGGCTGCGCCAGGTGCCACCGCCTATGCGTACCTTGTTGACTCCGCCCGCTTTGCTGACAGCCTTAGTTGCCACCGACCACCACCGTGACCAGTTTGTGGGTATCAATACGGCGACTGAATGCATCCTTGATCTGGGCCGTGGTCACGCTATTGATATTCTTGTTGAAATCTTCCAGATAGGTCAGCGGCAGCTTGTAGAAGCCGATCACTGCCAGGTAATCCAGAATCTTGCTGTTGCTGTCGAGGCGCAATGGAAAACCACCGGTGATATTCTGCTTGGCAGCCACCAGCTCGGCTTCGGTCACGCCGCCCTGCATGAACTTGTCCAGGGTCTGCTCCACCACTTTCATCGCTTCCGCAGATTGCTCGCGCTTGGTTTGCAAACCGATCTGGAATGGCCCCAGCTCGGCCATGGGCATGAAGTAGCTATACACGCTGTAGACCAGCCCGCGCTTCTCGCGCACTTCTTCGGTCAGGCGTGAAACAAAGCCGCCGCCACCGAGAATGTAATTTCCGACATAGAGGGGAAAGTAATCCGCATCGCCGCGCTTGACACCAGGGTAACCCAGCAGAATATGGGACTGGGTGGCCGGATGCTGGATGCGCTCATCGACGGCACGCTCAGGGAAAGTCACTGCGGGCAAAGCCGGTTGCGCCTCCACGGCAGGCAGCTTGGCGGTGAGGCGCTCGGCAATCTGGTTCGCTTCTTCACGGGTCATGTCACCTATCATGGCAATCACCGCGCCTTTAGCGCCGTAGTGCTGCTGGTAAAACGCCTGCAGATCATCCCGCTTGAGGGCGGCAATGGTTTCCGGCTCACCACCGTCATCCAGCGCGTAAGGGTGCTTGCCGTACAAGGCTTTCATGAAGGCTTTGCTGGCGATGCTTTCAGGCTGGGTCGCCGCTTCCTGCAGACCGGCAATGGCGCGGGCTTTCTCGCGCTCCAGTGTCGCCTGTGGAAAATCCGGCTGTTGCAGTACCTTGGCAAAGATATCCAGCGCCTGCTCGCGCTCGCGGGCCTGACTCAGGGTGCGCAGCTTGAAGGCGGCACGGTCTGCATCCAGCTCGCCGCCCATGATGGCACCGACATCAGCCATCTTGCGCGAGATTTCCTCATCGCTCATCCCGGCCGCGCCCAGGGTCATCAGATAGCGCGTCATGCCTGCCAGGCCGGATTTATCGGCCACATCGCGCGCGCTGCCCGCAGCAAAATTGACGCTGAGATCAATGATGGGCAAATCGTGATTTTCAACAAAGTAAACATCGGCGCCATTGGCGGTTTTCCATTGCTGGATATTCACCGCCGCCTGGGCAGAGACGCTCAACAGCACGGCGGCCATGCCTGTCAGGCATTTTGCGTAAAGTTTTTTGATCAACATGGGGTTACCTTTGAATTCCGTAAGTTCAGTGTCCGGGCTGGCGTGAAAACCGCCAAGTCCGCGCTATAGGCTTAATGATCGCTGGGCCGGCCCTTGGGCTTGGCGTTAGGATCAATCGGCTGCGGATCCAGCGTCGCCACGGTGAGGTTGTCACGCGTGAGATATTTGCGCGCCACTTCCTGCACCTGCTGCGGTGTCACCTGCTTCAGCTTCTCGGGGTAATCCTTGAGAAAGCGCCATGAGAAACCGATGGTTTCAAGCTGGCCAATCTGCATGGCCTGGTTGAACATGGAGTCGCGTTGGTACACATCCGCCGCAATCACCTGCGCCTTGACGCGGTTCAGCTCATCCTCGGTAACACCGGATTGCTTGATATCCTCGATCTGCTGCAAGAGCGCAGCCTCAATGTCAGCGGCCGTCTTGCCTTCACTGGGCGAGCCATCCAGCTCAAACAGGCTGGTCGCACCGCGCTGGGTAAGATCATAGCCTGCGCCCACATCCACGGCGATCTGCTGGTTGCGCACCAGATTCTGCGTCAGGCGGGCCGACGCATTGCCATCCAGCACACCGGCCAGTATCTCCAGCGCGTAGGGTTCCCAGTCATTCACCGGATCACGCAGGGCTGGCACATGGTAGCCCATCAGCACATAAGGCAAGCGGGCTGGCGCCTTGACGATCAGACGACGCTCACCTTTTTGTGCGGGTTCCAGCTGCGGCTTGCGTACCGGCAATTTGCGCGGCTTCAGCGGGCCAAAATATTGCTGGGCGAGCTTGTAGACTTCCTGCGCCTTCACATCACCGACCACGACTACGGTCGCATTGTTGGGGGCGTACCAGTTGTTGTACCACTCGCGTGCATCTTCCACGGTCATGTTTTCAAGGTCATTCATCCAGCCCACCACCGGGCGGGCATAGGGGTGCGCCTGAAACACCACAGACTGATATTGCTCGGCCACGGTGGATTGCGGCTTGTCTTCCGTGCGCCAGCGGCGCTCTTCCATCACCACCTTGATTTCCTTGGAGAACTCTTCCTTGGTCAATTGCAGATTGGCCATGCGGTCAGATTCGAGCTTGAATGACAGTGGCAGCTTGGATTTTTCCAGCTGCTGGTAATACGCGGTGTAATCACGGCTGGTAAAGGCATTTTCACGGCCACCTGCCGCGGCCACCAGGCGGGAGAACTGGCCTGGCTTCACGTTTTTGGTGCCTTTGAACATCATGTGTTCCAGCAAGTGGGCCACGCCGGTCTTGCCGTTCACTTCATCAATACTACCAGCGCGGTACCACACCTGCGACACCACGACCGGGGAGCGATGATCTTCCTGCACGATCAGACGCAGGCCATTGCTAAGCTTGAATTCCTGGGTTTCTGCGGCGGCAACGCCGGGTAATGTGACACTGGGCACCAGGCCCAGCAGCATGACGATCCTGACTAATTTGCGACTCAACACCTTATTGTTCTCCTTTGATTAGAGCAGCGAACACGCCTCGCGATGCATGCATGCATGGCATTATCCCCTCGCGCGAACCTGTTCCTTGCTCTTCAGCATCATTATAGCCAAGGCACCCGGCGGCCCGACCAACTTTCAAGCCGACGTGCCTTGTGCCATGCAACGTACAGGCGTCTGACCCATGCCCCGGGACTTAGTTTCGCGGTGCGATGGCATGAATAGATTCGTGCATGGGCGGCGGAATACGACTAAAATAAGGCGAAATTCTAGTTGAAGCGTATGTTCGATTTTTTCAAAAAAGACAAGACCCCCCCTCCCACGCCAGATGTGCCAGCCAGCACCCCTGCGCCCGAGACTCCCGCCGCTCCAGCCCCCACGGAATCTGCCGCTGAAAACAAGCTGAGCTGGACCGAGCGCCTGAAAAACGGCCTGGCAAAAACACGCAGCCAGCTGGGCAATCAGCTGGCCAGCCTGTTTGGTGGCGGCAAGATCGATGAAGATGTATACGAAGAGCTGGAAACCATCCTGCTCACCTCTGATGTTGGCGTCGCCGCCACGCAAGCCCTGCTGGAACAGATACGCCAGCGCGTGAAGCGCCAGAGCCTGAGCGACACCACCCAGCTGAAACAGGCCCTGAAAGACGCCCTGCTGGAATTACTGGCCCCGCTGGAAAAACCGCTGGTAACCACCACCCACCAGCCGTTTGTCATCATGCTGGCCGGCGTCAATGGTGCAGGCAAAACCACCAGCATCGGCAAGCTGGCCAATCTGTTTCAGGCGCAAGGCAAATCCGTGCTGATCGCAGCCGGCGACACCTTCCGTGCCGCCGCTCGCGAGCAATTGCAGGCCTGGGGTGATCGCAACAATGTGCATGTGGTTGCCCAGGAAAGTGGCGATCCGGCAGCAGTGATTTTTGATGCAGTGAACTCCGCCAAGGCACGCAATATTGATATCGTGCTGGCCGACACCGCCGGCCGCCTGCCAACCCAGCTCAATCTGATGGAAGAAATTCGCAAGGTGCAGCGCGTGATCGGCAAGGCATTGCCGGGCGCGCCGCATGAAATCCTGCTGGTGCTGGATGCCAACACCGGCCAGAACGCCATCAGCCAGGTCAAGGCGTTTGATGATGCCCTGGGTGTGACCGGCCTGGTGCTGAGCAAGCTGGATGGCACGGCCAAGGGCGGTGTGATCGCGGCGATTGCCCAGGCGCGGCCCATCCCCATCCGTTATATCGGCGTGGGCGAAAGCATCGCCGACCTGCGGCCGTTCAAGGCAGAGGAATTTGTAGATGCGCTGTTTTCGTGATGCGCTTTTCATACACGCTGCGCAGGAGCCGAGATGATTAAATTTGACCAGGTCAGCAAACGCTACCCCGGCAGTGAGCAAATCCTGCGCAATGTCAGTTTCAGTATTGAGCCAGGCGAACTGGTATTTGTTGCGGGAGCGTCAGGTGCCGGTAAAAGTACATTACTCAAGCTGATCGCCGCCACCGAGCGGCCAACCTCAGGCACCGTCCTGATCGGCAACCAGAATGTCAGCAAGCTGCGTGCCGCAGCGCTGCCCTTTTTGCGCCGCAAATTCGGCCTGGTGTTTCAGGATCACAAACTGCTTTACGACCGCAACTGCTTTGAAAATGTCGCCTTGCCGCTTTATATCAATGGCATTACCGGTCATGAAGCCGGCAAGCGCATACGCGCCGCGCTGGACAAAGTCGGCCTGCTGGGCAAGGAAAAAGCCATGCCCATTACCCTGTCAGGTGGCGAACAGCAGCGGCTGGCGATTGCCCGCGCCGTGGTCAGTCGGCCGTCGATCCTGATTGCCGATGAACCGACCGGCAACCTGGATGAAGGCTATGCCGAAGAAATCATGGCGATCTTCTACGCCTTTCAGCAGGTGGGCGTCACCGTGATCGTGGCGACACATGACCAGCATGAAATCGCGAACTCAGGGGCACGCGTGCTGCGCCTGGAGCAAGGAACCCTGACAGCATGAAACATTGGATAAATCAGCACACGCAGGCTTTGCGCCTGGTATTTGGTCGCATGCGTCACCGCCTGCTCGCCACGCTGGTGATGTGGTGCGTGATGGGCGTGACCGTATGCCTGCCCGCCATCCTGTTTGTCATCGTGGATAACCTGAACCGCCTGACCGGCAATATCAGCACCGAACCGCAAATCAGCGTCTTCATGAAACTGGATGCCGAGCCGGGCAGCGTTACACGCCTGCAGCAATGGCTCACCCAGCAGAAGGATGTAGCCCGCGTTACGTTCATCAGCAAGGATGCCGCCTGGAAACAGCTGCAGCAGGAAACAGCTGGCGCCATCAATCTGGAGAAAAATCCCCTGCCTGATGCCTTCCAGGTCGCTCCGCGCAACCATGATCCGGCCGCAATTGAGGCCCTGCAATCCCGCATACAAAAGCAGCCCAGTGTAGAACTGGCGCAGATGGATGCCACCTGGATCAAGCGCCTGTACGCGATATTGGAGCTGAGCAAGAAGGCCTTGCTGGTGCTGGTGGGCTTGCTCGGCTTTGCCCTGCTCGCCATTATTGGCAACACCATCCGCCTGCAAGTCGTCACGCAACGCGAGGAGATCGAAGTCAGCAAGCTCATCGGCGCCACCAATCGATTCATCCGTCGCCCATTCCTGTATGCAGGCATGGTATATGGCCTTGGCGGCGGCATTGCCGCCCTGCTGCTGCTGGCGGGCGTGATTGAGCTCTTTAATTATTCGATTGCCGACATCGCCGCCCTGTATGCCAGTGATTTTCATCTCGGCATGCCACAGCCGTTTGTTTGTCTGGCCATCGTCCTGATCCCGGTCGCCCTGGGCTGGCTAGGCTCCTATGTCGCCGTTGGTCGCTCGCTTGCCAAGCTTGAATCCAGCCGCTGAGCCCCCATCTTTTTTTCATTATGCAAACCGTCAAGAAAATCGCCACCTCCCGCATGCCCACCTCGCATGGGGATTTCACCTTACATATCTATCGATCAGACAATGATCCGCAAGGCCTGCAAGACCAGGTGGCCCTTGTTGCTGGCGAACTGAAGCCAAGCCAGGAAGAAGTGCTGGTACGCCTGCACTCCGAATGCCTGACCGGCGATGTCCTGGGGTCCAGACGTTGCGATTGCGGCGAACAACTCGCCAAGTCGCAAGAAACCATTTCAAAAGCCGGCTGCGGCGTGATTCTCTACCTGCGCGGACACGAAGGCCGTGGCATAGGCCTAGCCCATAAAATCAAGGCTTATGCCCTGCAAGACCAGGGGCGCGACACAGTACAAGCCAATCTGGAACAAGGCCTGCCGATTGATGCCCGCAGCTACGAACTGGCCGCCGCCATGCTGCGCGACCTGGGGCTGCAACGCATCCAGCTGCTGACCAACAACCCTGAAAAAGTCACCCGCCTGCAGGCAGCAGGCATTTCCGTCAGCCGTCGCGTACCGCTGCTGATCACCCCCAACCAGAATAACGCCGAATACCTGCAAACCAAGCGGACCAAGCTGGGGCACTATCTTTAATAGTCGCATTAGCTTGTGCATGCAGACCGCCCTGTTTCACCAGTTGCACAAGTCACATCTTCAATAATCCTCTAACATTTCCGGCATGTGTACTTACATGCCAAAACATCCAGCGCTTTACCTGAAGCGAATCGGTGCGACCGGTCGATCTACTCCGACCGGTCCACTAAGTTTCTACAACTATTTCGCTTATATACCGGCTGCCTAATTTTATTGATGGCAGCTAGGAAAGGTGCTGCCATGAAATCTAAGAATACAACTCCAAAATTGATCAGTAAACGCGAGTTCAATCGCCGCAAGGTTGCCCTGCAGGAAAAGCATGCATGGCTTATTAAGGACAACTCTTTCGATATTCGGCCTGGTTGGATCCATCTCCTCGATAACACATTGACGAAAATAAAGAGTTCTCTAAATAAAGAGGATATTGAGGAATCGCGTTTGGTGTTTTTATATACAGGTACTCGCTCTAAACTCCAAATCTTTGTTGAGGGAGTAAAACTCTCGCCACGTCGACTCAAACTGATTGATCATCTAATTGATAGCGCTGCCTTGGATAGCGAGCTCACATGTCCCAAATGTGGTCATGTATATATCAGCCGTGGGCTCTTTAGATCCGCATACACATGCGAAGCTCATCGCGAATTTGACGGTGATTTTTCCGAGGATCAACGGCGCTACATTAATTTGAAAAAACAGGAAAATGAATTTGATCCCAAGGGACTAGATGAAGAGGATGATACTAAAGCAACGGAGGAGGACAAGAAAGCTGCGACCGCTCCAATCAATGTGTTGCCTACAGAGACGGATGGCCCATTGATGCACCTTTATAATGTCGAAGATGTCATCCGTATAAAAGATTCTCTTAATACCAGATCAGCAGATTCTGACTGCCGCAATCGACTTAAAGCCATATGCGAGGAAATGATCAAACGTGGAGGCTACCGGCCATATTGCCAGCTGCCTGAACCTAAAGTATTCATTGATCTCATTCAACGTTTTCCTAACTTCAAAGAAACAATCGAGTTAGTGTGTAGCTCTGTTGCACTGGCTAAGCTTGGGGACGGCCGGCTTGAAATCCCGCCACTACTACTTATTGGTCCACCAGGCATTGGGAAAACACAAGTCGCCAACGAAATTGCTTCATTAATTAAAACGGACTTCTTAGAAGTTCACATTGAATCCGAGCAAAATGGAGCCACAATTGCTGGGAGTAGCGAATTCTGGGGCAACACCCAAACTGGCCTGATCTTCAGGGCGCTGACGAGCGGAAAAACAGCCAATCCGGTAGTCCTAGTCGATGAGTTAGACAAAGCAGCAAAAGATTCCCGATTTGATCCTTTAGGAGGCTTGTATAGTTTGCTGGAGCGGGAAACGGCAAAACGATTTGAAGACCAATCGATTAGGGGACTTCCTATTGATGCCTCAGGAATTATCTGGGTGATGACGGCCAACGATGAAAGGTTGATTCCTGAGCCTATCCTGAGCCGTGCCATGGTTCATTATATTCGACCACCTACCCGGGAAGAATCAATCCCCATTGCGCAGAGTATTTATAACTCGATTAGGAAGAGCCGGCCATGGGGAGATCACTTTAGTCCAGGCCTAGGTATTGACGTAGCAGAAAAACTAGCAGGTATGCATCCCAGACGAATGAAAGTCTGCCTGCTTAGTGCATTCGGCCAAGCCGCAATTGCAGCCAGGGACTATCTTTGTATCAAAGACGTCCCTATTGGGAATAATGAAAGTACTCGTATCGGATTTATATGAGGCAAGCGCTTATCTGAGAAGCATCATGAGGTTGTTGGATTTGATTGCTAAGTTGTGTAAGCTCAATACCATTCTTGAGTATCAACGTATTATTGCAAAAAGCACTACCGTCAGGATCAAGCTCAACAACAAGCTCGGCCAGAAGCCTAGAAGAAATAACCACGACATTGTCCCTAATACAAAAAAGACTCAAGGTGTTAATCCAGAGTCTCTGTGTAAATGGTGGCAGCTCTGGGAGTTGAACCCAGCACCAATTCTACAATTCTGTATACCTAATGATAAGAGCGTTGAAGCGATACCCCACAATTCGGGAGGGTGAAAGCACTTGATCAATAACCGGTCTTCTCCAAGCATCAGCTATTGCATCGCCCCCCTCTTGTGAGGCCGCATTTTTCAGAAAGTCTATAGCTTTCTTATCATCCAGATCCTTTTGATAATAAGTTATTTCTCCAATTTCGATATATCGCTTTTTTGGATCGGAACCTTCTGCTATTTGAAAATGCATTTTCCAATCTCTTATAGCTTCAGGCCTATTAAGTGCATTCCAGGTTTTGTAATAAACCTCAATACTCTCTGATGGAGTTCTCACAGAATAGTTGTTATTTGGATAACGTTTAATGAAGGGTGAGCCAGCAACTTTCTGATCTATGTTGTCTTCCTGCATGGCAATTTTGCCAGTAGTACATCCTACGATTACAAAAGCACTTAATAGGAAAATAATAAAGCTCTTTAAAGTCATAATTTTATTACACGAATAAGACGAAAACTAGTTTAACGCGACAAGGTCTTTAGCTACTACCGTCTGTTCATGGAACCGCGAACTTTCACGGCGCTGCCAAATGACCATTTACACAAAAATATTTACACATCTTTAATACTACGAAGACAGGCTAGATAAAGAGTTGTTACAATTTCTCAGGCGACTAAAGAATTCTAAAAGTGAAGTAATATCCCCAATTTCAGGCTAAAAATCAACTCTAGATTAGCATTGCACTCAAAAAAGTAAGCAATCAAACTTAAAAGCAAACCCATAAAATAATTGAACATTATGAAATTACCATGCAAATCCTATGATAATTATAAATAAAAGTCAGATTATTTAAGAGTTTGCTAGAGACAAAAGCTATTTATATCTTGGGGCCGGTTGAGAGCTACTAAACCCTTGCGCTAGGTGTCCACGGGCATGTTCAAAATTTTGCCACAGTGTAATGTCATGCAGGGATGGCATAGTAATCAGCTCTCTTCGATCAAAACCAACTAGAGCAGCATCAACCATGTCCTCAACTTCCATGACATCGGGCACCAAACTGATATCACCCCCAGCACGCTCAAAGATCTCAGTACGGGTTGCAGCTGGCAATACAGCCTGAATATAAACCCCTTTCGCACTGACCTCTGCAGACAGGCTTTGTGAGAGGGTCATCACGTAGGACTTGGTGGCAGCATAAATGCCGGGCGAATATTCAGGAGCAATAGCTAGGCCAGAGGCGATATTGATAATGGCGCCGTTACCCCGTTCCACCATCTTACCGATAACTGCGGATGCGAGTAATGTTGGAACCAACACATTAATTTCTATCAATCTGCCCAATGCGGCTATATTTGCACTGGCAAACTCACCAATCAAGCCCGCGCCCGCATTGTTAACAAGAATATCAATGGCTGGGTTATCTTTAAGGCGGTTTAGTACAGATTCTAGTTGAGCACCATCGGTAAGATCGGCTGTGATAACTTCTGTATTTATTCCATATGAGCTACGCAGTTCTGACGCAAGTAGTTCGAGACGATGAGTTGCACGCGCCACCAGAACAAGGTTGTGGCCACGAGCAGCAAAACGTTTAGCATAAACGGCGCCAATACCACTTGATGCGCCTGTGATAAGGGTGGTTGTCATTCAAATTCTCCTAAATTATGCTGCAATCAATGAATAGCATCGAATGCAAATGGATTTGTAATTAAATTAAGCGATGTCCCTCTTGAACGTTAGGTGCAACATGGGATGATGTTCATAGTGCCCAACGCCATTTTTGACGATGGGGTCTTCTGAGGTAAAAGCTGCAATGTCTTGGTCATCCGCTATTTGGTATAAAGAAACGCCGTATCCTCCAGACGGATCCATAACGGGACCATGTGCAACGATGATATTCTGATCCAACAGTTTGTTTAGATACACAACATGCTCCTGCATCCAACGCTGCTCATCGGCAGATAACGTTGGCAAGAAGTCATCTCTGGGGGGGATAAACTTACATAAGTAATACTTCATAATCTCTCCTTAAAAACAGCTATATTGAAAGACCACGCGGGCTGACACCAGGCGCTTTCTAACTAGCTGTTTTCACGCTTTTATGGATCGCACTTTCAAACATGCAAGGTATGTAGTTTTGTAAGAAAAGCACCATACCGGTCATCTTCCCAACGGGATTGCTGAATCGGGGGTGTTTTGCCTTGATTAAGCAGCTAATCATTTTTACAACGGCGTCAGGTGCTTCAGCATCATCCATGCCTTTCTTTGTAGCGGCATTTGCACGTATGCGGTAGGCGTTATAGTCACTGATGCTGTTGTTTCCTGCTGTCACCGCATGGTTGCCAAGATTAGTTTTAAACCACATTGGCTCTACCATGCTTACCTTGATATTGAACTGACTCAACTCAAAGCGTAAAGATTTGAAGTAACCTTCAACTGCATGTTTTGATGCGGTATAGAAAGATAAATTTGGCGGTCCAATGAGGGCCACAATTGAACTGACAGTAATGATCTGTCCTTTCTTTTGTGCTCTAAAATGAGGCAACAGTGCATTGGTCACCTTCACAGTGCCCCAGAAATTGGTTTCAAACTGCTCGCGACCAAGTTCAATCGGCGTTTCTTCAGCTAAGCCAGTCAGCATGTAGCCGGCGTTGTTAACCAGGACATCTAACTTAGAGATATGTTTGAATAGTTCTGTTGTAAAGGCTTTGATGGAGTCGTCATCTCCAATATCCAGTCGGATTAACCTGAACGGGACTTTGTCAGCATGCTTTTCTGGTTCGCGGCTGGTGCCGATCACTTCGTAACCTCCTTGATGGAGCTGATTGGCAAGCATCAGCCCAAAGCCTGACGACGCCCCTGTAATTAAAACGGTCTTTTTCATATGGTCACCTTTTTGATCAAAGCTGCCCGAACCGGGCAGCGTTACATGTAATGAGCGCGGATTATTTTTTACCAGCCTGCTGTTGCTGATATAACTGCTTGTTACCTTCACCTATGAAGTAACCCATATTGTTTTCTACCTTTAATGGGCCCATTTCTTGAATAACTTTGCCAAATAGCGGCATACGCTGTTGCAACCCCGGCCAAGCTAACGATTTGGTGAATTCCCCAAAAGAACTGGTCAGTTCAGCCTCAGTTGGAGAAGTGATCGCGGTAATCTGTCTCTTGGTGGTGATCAGCGCAGTTTTATCAAAGGTTGCCAAACGGCTGGCAATTTTGTTAACAAAGCCATCGAGCTGGGCCTCAGGCATTGCACGAGTAACCCAACCGAATTTTTCTGCGGTTTCTGCACTGTAATCATCGGCACTCAATAACACTTCCAGAGCACGATCCCTACCAACAAGTCTTGTTAAATGATAGGTGGCACCCCCACCTGGGAATAGTCCCACACCCACTTCAGGCTGACCAAAAATGGCTTTTTCTTTACTGGCGTAACGCAGGTCAAAAGCCAATGCCAATTCATCACCGCCCCCTTGCGTGCGGCCATTGATAGAAGCAATGGTGATAAAAGGAGCATTAGACAAGTTTGAAATCAGCTCAACCCACAATGGTTTTGAATTCGCACCAACTTGACTTAGAAAGTTGGGAAATTCATTCATATCGAAGTGATTGAAGAAAAAACCCGCCACATCGCTTGTGAAAACCACCACCTTTACGTTTTCGTCCTCGCTCAAGGTTTTCACAACCTCATTGAGAGAGGACAATGTCTCGGGCACAATCAAATTCAATGGTGGGTTAGCGAATTTCACTTTGCGAATTTCGGGCGATACCACTTCCACACTGATGGTGCTTTTTTGCGCCACTTTGCTCACTATTTGACCAGATGCATTTTTGTTAGGACCTGCTGTGTCAGCGTAGGCGCTGGGTATGGTAAGGACTGATGCAGCCAGCAAAGCTGCGGCTAGTTTAAGGTTCTTCATCATTGACGGTTCTCCGAAAGCAAATAAGGGTTAATTACTCAGGGTTGTTACTGCACTGCTCAACAACTCCGCAACTGAGTTAGGCCGTACTTTGCCTGCAAAAAGCGCCAAGATCACTAGCTTAAGGCGCCAACATAACAGCGAAACGCGCCAACCTTGGATTTTTGAATTTGGCGGTATTAGCGATTGCTGTGGCGCGTTTCGCAAGATAGACTGTTACCATGAGCGATCAACGATTACCTAAAGAGAATTCACGTAAACCCTATACCTTAGAGTATGCCGTGTGGCCCGGCTGGCGTTTAGTGATGCAAGATGCAGGTATTCAAACGGCACCTGTCCTTCGTCGAGCGCAGTTACCAGGTGATTTATTTGCGCGTCAAAATGTGCGTTTGAATTCGACAAACTTCTTTAAGTTGTGGGAAGCGATTGATGCGGAGTCTGCTTCGATTGATCCCGACGTGCCAACGCCCTTGCGAATCGCGAAAGTGATGACTTCAGACTGGTTTGAACCAGAATTGTTTGCGGCACTTTGCAGCGAGAACATGCGATGTGCGCTTGAGAGATTGGCTAAGTATGTCAAACTCATTGCCCCGATGGTCATCAGGGTGGAGCATACGGCAAGCCAAACCAAAGTAACTTTAGACTTTATAGAAAATACGCAGACGCCGCCAAATGTGTTTCTCGCCTTCAAGCTTGTATTTTTTGTCCAACTAGCTCGGTTGGCGACTCGTAGCAATATTCAGCCACTCCAGGTAGGCTTGCCACTAAAGTCTGGGCATGAGGCAGATTTAGAGCTTTATAAGACGTTTTTCGGTGTGCCGGTCAGTTGTACACCTCTCACAACCCTGGTGTTCACTCACGCAGATGTTGAAAAGCCATTTTTAACTGAGAACCACAAGATGTGGCTGTTCTTTGAGCCGTCTCTACGTCAACGGCTAGCAGATCTTGATCGCAGTGCCGCAATTGTTGATCGTGTACGCAGTATATTGATTGAGGCTCTGCCAGCAGGTGATGTTTCAATGCAATCAATTAGTCGAAAATTAGCTGTAAGCACGCGAACGCTGCAACGTAAACTTCAAGATGAAGGTACCAGCTTTCAGCAAACGCTTGATAGTTTGCGTAATTCACTAGCGCATCATTATCTGCGACATACAGAAATGTCGGGCCCTGAGATATCGTTTTTATTGGGGTTCGAGGATGCGAACTCATTTACGAGAGCATTCCAAGGGTGGACGGGAAAAACACCGCAAACCGTGCGTACTGAATTCATCACAAATGAAAAGGCACTATAATTTGATCGATAAATTCTTTAGTCGGGATGTATTTGATTACATCGAGATGTTTTATAACCCTAGGCGTCGGTACAGTTTCAATAATGGCCTATCGCCAGTAGAGTATGAGAAGCGTTATTTCGAGGGGCTGGCGACTGTCTAGCATAGTAGGGGCGATTCAAAGCGCAACTTGAGGTTTCAAGATGCTCGACAAGATCTAGCAAGACACACGTCTTTCCACTCCCAGGATCATCTGTTAGCAGAATTGTTTTTGTTTTACTAGCAATTAACTCCAAAAGGACATCAAGAGATTTTCTATAGATTCGTTTCCCATCAATTTCCCGTATCCAATGCCGACCTATCAAAGAGGCTCGTTGAAATTCATCAAGGAGTTCTTGTTCGTTATATTCAGGTGCTTGGTGAATACCTTTGGAAGATAAAAAACCTTTTACATCTGCAACGCTAAACCGATGAGGAACGTTTAAACTTTTGCTAGACATCTCACTAATGAAATGCAGTAAAACGGGAACGATGGTTTCATTACCAGTAAAAGTGCGACGTAGATGGCTATGAGCGTTTTGTAGGATATCCTTGTAGCCATCTGTCCTTGAAAACTCCACTCTTTTCAGCAGCTGGAAAGTAGTTTCATCTCTCTCATTCCATAAAGATGAAATTTCCTTTAAGGTTTTTTTTACTTCAGTAGCTGCTCCAGCAATATATGCTTGATAGTCAGGGCGAATAGATATGTAGACAGCAAGCTTCTTTAATTTACCGAATTCAGACTCAGAAAAAAATTTGACAATACCATCGACATCATTATTAAGCTGTTCTTTGGCTTTTAAAAGCTCGTCTTTGATTGTTTGATCCGAAGTCCGCCACTCTCTCCAATCGGTCTGATTCTTTTTGCACTGAATATAATTCGTTTTTCCATCAGCATAGAAAACGACAATATCATCAATAGTGATTTCAGTATTGTTAGAGGCTAGTGAGGTGGCTTGTATTTCTATGCTCGAAATATCGTTACTCTCTAGCATTTGCATAATTAACTTTAATGCAATAGCACGTTGGTAATCATCCCCACGATCTGAATACGCTCCAGCATCACTCATTAATAGTTCTCAATCTCTTGAATTCATATTTGATTTAGCATCCAGCCTAGCAGCGAACTTGGTTGGGAGCTGATCCCTCTTTCTAATGCTCACTACTGCATCGACTTCCTTTTCTGCAGTGATAATGACAATCTTCGCTGTCTGCCAGCGCTTAGTAAGTAGGTCTAACCCAATCAGCACTTCAGGATATGAATTTTACTTTCCTTTCGAATAAAGAAATCTAACATTTCCTGAAGCATCAGGATATTAGGAGCATGGGATATTGGCGCAATTTTGCCTTCATGTGAATAATTCAGCTTACTTTTCTAGAAGACACTTTTGCTTTCCTTCGGACAAATTGACTCGCTTAACTCAGCTATAGATGGCGCCTATTAAAGTGCGAATCTTCATAAATTTAAAATGATATATATCTATTTAAAATCAGTATCATACATCTCATTCTTGGGGTTTGTACATCCATAAAAAATCGGTTAGATTACCGAGTTTATGACCTCCGAGAGAGCGATTTCTCGGATTTTTTTTGATTTATTTGAACTTGAGGAAGGAGACGAGCAGGAAGAAAACACAGAAGAAGTTGGACCGCTGCAATTAGCGGGAGCCAGAAAGCCAAAAGCCGCATCCACGAATGGAAGCGGCCTTGACTCGGTACTCGAGAAATACCATTGTCAGCTTTCCCAAAGCACCTGTCAATACCGACAGTGTGGGTTCCCATCACTCTTGAAAATCAAATGCCGGATTTCGGCAGGGGCATGTTTCGCCCAAAAATTTAAGGACTTATGATGGAAAACACCAAGAAAAACCTATCACGGAGTAAAACGTCAACCAGATTTCAACAAACAAAGGCATACCGAGACTTAACTGTTTTTGATATTGCCCGCTTGTCCGAACAAGAGGCGTGGGAAATGCTAAAGTCCATGAGATGGGGTAAAGGCGACGAAGTCGTGTGCCCGGACTGTTCAGCAAAAGACGAGCATCACTTTATAAAAAACCAAAAGCGATGGACCTGTAAGAAGTGCCAACATCGGTTCAACGTCACATCAGGCACACCATTCAGTAATCGTAAGATGTCATATGGCAAGCTGCTAATGGTAGTGTATTTTTTCATTTCGGGGGCGCAAGGCGAATCTTCTAACTCGTTTCACTGCAGGGTAGGAATTACGCTTAAGACTGCCTTCCATAACTTTGCCAAAATCCGGGAGGTCTTGTTCGAGACCATGAATCGAACCAAGCTGCAAGGAATCGTACACATAGATTGCGCACATTTCTGCGGAAAACCGCGAAGGGCAAACCAACGAAAAAAAACAGATTCATTCGTTGCGAATCATTGGTTGCGAAACCGTAAAGATGCAATCGTTCCAGACAAGCGAACGCATATGGAATCATGGAACCTCGAGAAACTAAAGAATCGTAGGATATTGTTAGCAATGTCAGAGGTTGATCCATACGCGCCGAGGGGACACGGCTCACATCGTACGATTACGTTCGTGCTCAAGGTTGAGAACGCCGCATCGATCTTACCTTTGATTAAAAAATATGTAACGCAGGACGCCGTGATCATGACTGACAGTGGAAGTGCATTTCAGCCATTGTATCGAGAGCTGGGTATTGCCCATGCACGCGTAAATCACTCAGAAGAGTATGTTCGCTTTGACGGTGTTAACAACAACATGGCGGAGTGTTTCTTCTCAAGAATTCGTCGAGGGGAATTTGGCACTTACAATGGGATGCGCCCCCAATATTTTGCTTTTTATGCAGCCGAGTTTGTATGGAGAAATGACACACGGCATATGACACTGAGGCAGAAATTTGAAGATGTCTTCAAACGTATTTTTACGCGTGAAACGTCTAAAGCGTTCTGCAACTATAACCATGGGCACAGATTAGGCTTCGAATATGTGTATTAGTTAAAGCAAGGTTCACTTCTTTGCTTGCCAAAAGCCAATCTGGTTTGTGGCCGGCTCGTGACATCTGGAAACGCAACCCAACTGATGTAGCCTGTTCAGTCCAGCTTGGATGGAATGAGAAAGTTGTGCTGAGTTAAGTGGCGCCGGATCAATCTCTAAGTGCTTGAGGCGGATATATTCGGTAATTTCCAGTCTTGAGACTGGGGACTCATCCATCCTTGACCGGAGGTAGCTCAGAATCAGGTTGTTGATTTCACCGTATCCGAACTTTAATCGTGCCTTGTGAGGTCTGATAGGCTTAATGCTCTGGGTATCAATCTGGATTTCATGCAGTTTTAGCGCGTTATTGACTGCATCCAGTGACGTCTCCAATTCATTAAGCCTATCAACCAGGTGCTGAACTTTTGAAAGAGCCTTTTTTACTTTGGCCATTTCACCAGAAAGCCTTGAATGCTTTTTAATTAACCATTTAAGAGATGATGGGATCTTGCCTGCCATAGGCAGGATTCCATCATATTATTAAGATTAATGGTTAGTGCAACTGGTGAAACATGGCGATGCAGACATAAAAAAAACAGGCCTTGAAGGCCTGTTTTTTTATTCTTGTCCGCTTACTGAGATTGCCAGCTCACGGAAGTCAGTACTGGTCGCAGCTTACTTCTCAGCAAACGCACGCTCAATCACGTAATCGCCCAGATCGCCAATACGCTTGGAAACCTGCAAGCCAGCGGCATCCAGAATGCGGCAGGTGTCTTCCAGCATTTGCGGGCTGCCGCACAGCATGGCGCGGTCGGTTTCGGGGTTCAGCGGTGGCAGACCGATATCGGCAAACAGCTTGCCGTTTTCCATCAGGTCGGTCAGGCGGCCTTCGTTGCGGAAAGGCTCGCGCGTCACGGTGGGGTAGTAGATCAGCTGGTTCTTGACCTGCTCACCGAAGTATTCGTTTTCTGGCAATTCCTTGGTGATGAAGTCTTCGTAGGCCAGGTCATTCACGCGGCGTACACCGTGTACCAGAATCACTTTTTCAAACTTCTCGTAGATTTCAGGATCCTGGATCAGGCAGATGAAGGGGGCCAGACCAGTACCGGTGGACAACAGGTAGAGGTTCTTGCCGGGCTTGAGGTCAGACAACAGCAGCGTGCCGGTAGGCTTGCGGCCAACCAGGATGTCATCACCGACTTTCAGGTGTTGCAGGCGCGAGGTCAGCGGACCATTCGGCACCTTGATGCTGAAGAATTCGAGGTCTTCGGCGTAGTTGGCGCTGGCGATACTGTAGGCACGCATCAGCGGCTTGCCATCCACTTGCAGGCCGATCATGACGAACTGGCCGTTTTCAAAACGCAGGCCAGCGTCACGCGTGGTGGTGAACGAAAACAGACTGTCATTCCAATGCTTTACCGACAACACTTTTTCGGTATTAAACGCGCTCATAGTTCTTTATCTTTCAAATGGTTAATTGATTAACGATCAGCCAAGGGCGGCATTGAGTTCAGGCAAGGCCTTGAACAGGTCGGCCACGAGGCCGTAATCCGCATGCTTGAAGATCGGGGCGTCAGGATCGTGGTTAATGGCGACGATCACCTTGCTATCCTTGATACCGGCCAGATGCTGCATGGCGCCGGAAATACCGACCGCAATATACAGCTCAGGCGCAACCACAGTACCGGTCTGCCCAACCTGGAGGTCGTTGGGGGCAAAGCCGGCATCCACGCAGGCGCGGGTGGCACCAATGGCGGCATTCAACTTGTGGGCCACAGGTTCCAGCAGGGTGTTGAACTGCTCACCCAGGCTACGGCCACCGGAAATCACCACGGTTGCCGTGGCCAACTCGGGACGGTCCGACAGGTTGCGTTGCTCGCTCACCCAGCGCACCTTGCCAAATGCGACCGGCGCAGCAGCGCTGGTAATTTCCGCATTGGCACCATTTGCAGCAGCCTCAAACGAGGTCGCGCGTACGGTGACAACCTGCACGGCATCGCTGCTTTGCACGGTTGCCAGAATATTGCCAGCATAGATCGGGCGCACATAGGTAGCAGGCGCCTGAATCTCGACCACGTCCGACACCATGCCCACATCCAGCAGGGCCGCCACGCGTGGCAGCACGCCTTTGCCCAGCGTGCTGTGCGCAGCCACAATCACCTGATACTCAGCGGCGATCTGTTGCACAGCAGCCGCCACATCTTCCGCCAGCAGGTGCACCAGGTGCGGTGCTTCCACTTTGATTACCTTGGCCACACCGGCAATAGTGGCCGCTTCTGCAGCCACGGCCGATACATCGGCACCGGCCACCAGCAGGTGGATGGGGTGTTGCCACGCCGCCGCTGCGGTCACGGCCTGACGGGTGGATTGCTTAATATGCTGGCCATCGTGTTCGGCCAAAATCAATACGCTCATGCCAATACCTTTTCAATACGCAGTTTTTCGACCAGCTCAGCCACACTGTTGACGATTAAACCAGGCTTGCGCGGGGCAGGCTCGGCAACATTCAGCAGGCTGAGGTGCGAGGCAAAGTCCACGCCCAGCTCAGTACCTGCAATCACGTCAATCGGCTTTTTCTTGGCCATCATCATGTTGGGCAGCTTGATAAAGCGAGGCTCATTGAGGCGCAAATCTGCCGTCACAATCGCGGGCAGTTGCAAGGCCACGGTTTCGGTACCGCCATCGACTTCGCGGTTCACTTCGATTTCGTTGCCATTGACCTTGATTTCAGAAGCGAACAGGCCCTGGCCCACGCCCAGCAAGGCGGCCAGCATCTGGCCTGCCTGACCGGCATCGTCGTCAATCGCCTGCTTGCCCAGCAGAATCAGGTCAGGCTGCTCGCGACCTGCCACTGCCTTCAGCAGCTTGGCCACACCCAGTGGCTGCAGCTTGCCTTCGGCTTGCACCAGCACAGCACGGTCCACACCCATCGCCAGCGCGTGACGCAAGGTGTCCTTGCTGTTTTCAGCGCCGATGGACACGGCCACGATTTCCGTGGCGATACCTTTTTCCTTGAGGCGCAGCGCTTCTTCCACTGCGATTTCATCGAAGGGATTGATGCCCATCTTGACGCCGCTGATCTCGACGTCGGAGCCATCCTGCTTGACGCGAGGCACGATGTTGTAATCCACCACGTGCTTCACTGCCACCATAATTTTCATGCACATACTCCTGGACTATATTGCCGTGTATTTTAAACGACACTAAAATATCTATTAAATTGATTATATTAATAATCTATATCTGCAAAACCTATATGCGCTATACCCTGAGACAACTGGAAGTATTTGTCGCCATCGCGCGCCTGGAGAATGTCTCCCGGGCGGCAGAGGCGCTATCGCTGTCGCAATCGGCTGCCAGCACGGCCTTGGCCGAGTTGGAGCGCCAGTTTGATTGCCAGTTCTTTGATCGTCTTGGCAAATTGCTCAAGCTGAACGATCTGGGGCGTAGCCTTTTGCCAATGGCGGCCGCATTGCTCGATCAGGCTTCGGAAATCGAGCATGTTCTGCAAGGCAAGACCACACTGGGTCTGCTCAGGGTGGGCGCCACATTGACAATCGGCAATTATATCGCAACTCTGCTCATCGGTTCCTTTATGAAACAACATGATGAGTGCCAAATTGAGCTGCACGTACAAAATACCAATGCAATTTTGCAGCAAGTCGCCAATTACGACCTCGATCTGGGCCTCATCGAGGGCAATTGCCAGCACCCTGACCTTGCCGTGGAGCCGTGGCTGGATGACGAACTGGTGGTGTTCTGCGCGCCCGATCACCCCTTGGCAAACAAGCCCGGTGTCAGTCTGGAAGACCTGCTGCAAGAGACCTGGATTTTGCGCGAGGTCGGCTCCGGCACCCGCGAAACTTTTGACCATGCGATGCGCCATCATCAATCTAGGCTTAAAATACGCCTGACGCTGGAACACACCGAAGCCATCAAACGCGCGGTGGAATCCGGCCTTGGCATAGGCTGCATCTCGCGCCTGGCGCTGCGCGATGCTTTCCGGCGTGGCAGCCTGGTGCCGATTGAGATGCCCGAGCTGGATCTGCGTCGCCAGTTCATGTTTGTCTGGCACCGCAAAAAGTACCTCACCGCCAGCATCCGCGCCTTTCTGGATTACTGTCGGGCGTTTACCGTGGATGCGGGGCGCAGCGACCAGATTGCCTTACCCATTATCAAATAGCATTTTGATTTAAATACTGATTTAACTGAAAGACCACCATGCAACGCGATGTCATGAATTACGATGTACTGATAGTTGGCGCAGGCCCGGCCGGGCTCTCCGCCGCCATCCGCCTCAAGCAACTGGCCGCCGCCGAAGAACGCGAAATCAGTATCTGCATCCTGGAAAAGGGCAGCGAAGTGGGCGCCCATATTCTTTCAGGCGCGGTCATCGACCCCATCGCATTGAATGAACTCTTCCCCGACTGGAAAGCCCTGGGGGCACCTTTGCACACCCCAGTGACCGAAGATCACTTTCTGTTTATGACGGAAAAAGGCGGCTTTACCATTCCGGAAAAACTGCTGCCGCCGCTCATGAGCAACCACGGCAATTACATCATCAGCCTGGGCAACCTCACGCGCTGGCTGGGCGAACAGGCCGAAGCGCTGGGCGTGGAAATCTACCCTGGCTTTACCGGCTACGATCTCCTCTATGACGGATCCGGCGCGCTTAAAGGCGTTGTCACCGGCGACATGGGCGTGGCACGCGATGGCACCGAAAAGCCCGGCTTCGCGCCCGGCATGGAGTTGCATGCCAATTACACCCTGATTGCCGAAGGCACCCGCGGCTCGCTCACCCGCAAGCTGGAGCAGCAATTCAAGCTGCGCGACAAGGCGGAGCCGCAAAAGTACGGCATCGGCTTCAAGGAGCTGTGGCAGCTTGACCCCAGCCAGCACAAGGCCGGGCTGGTCATGCACGCACAAGGCTGGCCGCTGGACAACGACACCGGTGGCGGCGCCTTCATCTATCACCTGGAAGACAATATCGCCGCCATCGGCTATGTGGTGCATCTGAATTACAGCAACCCTTATCTGAGCCCATTTGAGGAATTCCAGCGCTTCAAGACGCACCCGAAAATTGCCCCCATGCTGGTAGGCGCCAAGCGCATCAGCTATGGCGCACGCACCATCAACGAAGGTGGCCTGCAATCGCTGCCCACGCTGGTGTTCCCCGGTGGCGCGCTGATCGGCTGCGCCGCGGGCCTGGTGAATGTGCCCCGCATCAAGGGCAGCCACAATGCCATGAAATCCGGCATGCTGGCCGCCGAATCCGTATTTGAAGCCCTGGGCAGCGAACGCTCGCACGACATTCTCAGCAGCTATCAGGAAAAACTGCGCGCCTCCTGGATCTGGCAAGACCTCGACGCCGTGCGTAATGTCAAACCCGCACTCTCGCGCTTTGGCAGCCTGCTCGGCTCGGCTTATGGCGGCTTTGAAATGTGGCTCGCCCGCGCTGGCATACGCACGCCATGGACACTCAAGCACGGCAAGGCCGACAACGAATGCCTGCAAACCAAAGACCAGGCCACGCGCATCGCTTATCCAAAACCCGACGGCGTGCTGACCTTTGATCGCCTGTCGTCCATCTTCCTCTCCAACGTGCAGCACGATGAAGACCAGCCTGTTCACCTGACGCTGAAAGATGCTTCGGTACCCATCACCGTCAACCTCGCCAAATACGACGCCCCGGAGCAACGCTATTGCCCGGCGGGGGTGTATGAGATCGTGGAAGAAAACACCGATCCGCGCCTGCAGATCAACGCCGCCAATTGCATCCATTGCAAAGCCTGCGACATCAAGGACCCGACGCAGAATATCGTGTGGGTGACGCCGGAAGGCGGCGGCGGGCCCAACTATGTGAATATGTAGGCATGTTGGCAACAGGGGGGCCGTTGTACCGTGCCATCCCTGTCCTCGCTCTAATGACTGCATAGATGCCACACACCATCAACACCATAAAATCAAAACGATAAGAGATCCAACATGAGTCAAATCCCTCCCTGTCCCCAATGCAGTTCCATCTACGGCTATGAAGACCGCAATATGCTGGTCTGCCCGGAATGCGGCCATGAATGGACGCCCGGTGAGGCAGCCCCAGCGGCGGCCGATGGCCTGGTCGTGCATGATGCCAATGGCAATCTGCTGGCAGATGGCGATACTGTCACCGTGATCAAGGACCTGAAAGTCAAAGGCTCCTCACTGGTGGTCAAGGTCGGCACCAAGGTCAAGAACATCCGCCTGGTCGATAGCGACCACAATATCGACTGCAAGATTGATGGCGTAGGTGCCATGAAACTGAAATCGGAATTTGTTAAAAAGGCCTGATCAAGCGGCCATCACACCCGCCACCACCACAAAGGGATGATATGGAAGCCAGCTTTTGGCATCAGCGCTGGGAAAGAAACGAGATCGGCTTTCATGAAGCAAGCGCCAATGCCTTGCTGGTAAAGCATTTGCCCAGCCTGTCGCTGGCCCCGCAATCGCGCGTATTTATCCCGCTATGTGGCAAAACGCTGGATATTCACTGGCTGCTGAATCAGGGCTTACGCGTGGCTGGCGCCGAGCTGAGTGAACTTGCCGTGACGCAATTATTTGCCGAGCTAGGCCTCACCCCGGAAATCACGCAACGCGGCCAACTCAGACACTACCACGCGAAGCATATCGATATTTTTGTCGGGGATATTTTTGATCTCACGGCTGATATCCTGGGCCAGGTAGATGCCGTTTATGACCGCGCTGCCCTGGTTGCCCTGCCCGCGCCCCTGCGGGAGAAATACGCCGCGCATCTCATGGCCATCAGCCACACCGCGCCGCAACTGCTCATCTGCTACGTTTACGAGCAGTCGCAATTATCCGGCCCGCCGTTTTCCATGGAGGATGCCGAGGTAAAACAGCATTACCAGTCGCACTACACGCTTGATCTTTTAGAAAGCCCGGAAGTTGCCGGTGGCTTCAAAGGCCGCGTTCCGGCGCAAGAACATGTCTGGCGATTGAGCCGCCAGACACCCATTTAAAATTGCCTACCAGTATCAGGAAACCTGTCATGCGCGTCATTGCCCTGCTCTGCCTGTGTCTTTTCAGCCCCCTGCTTCTCGCCGCTGGACCCGCCTGGCAGGCGTTTGGCCAGAATCCGGATGGCTGCCAGGTCTTCAGCAACACCATGGTAGAAAAGGTCACCCTGGATAAGGATCAATACCTGCGCATCACCTTTCGCACTGAGTGCAAAGCGCCACAGACCGAAATCATCGAAGGCAAAAACTACCGCTATTACACCAACGAAATGCGTGTGTTTTTAAGCTGTGGTGAAGAAGAATGGTGGCCGGAATGGCATCGCTATTTTGACCAGACCGGCAGGGAAATATGGTCAGGCCCGCATACCGTCAAGGGCGTGCCAGTGACTGGCCAAGAGCAGGCAGAGAACGCCATCATGGGCACAGCCATCACGGCTAGCAGCCCCATGAATGACCTGCTCAATCGTTATTGCCCCTAGTGTAAAAACCATCAACCGCGCTGGTGTTTGCATTAAGCTGCCACATTGCCCAGTACGATCACCTTCAGATCAATGACACCTGATTTTTTCGCAACATTCATTTACGCAAAAGGCCCTCAGCATGAGTTACGTCATCGTCAAATACCTGCACTTCATCGGCATTCTGGTCCTCGCTTCATCCCTCATGGTCGAGCATGTGCAGCTCAAGGCCGACATGTCCGCCGAAGCGTTGAAAAAGGTCGCCCTGATTGATCTGATATACGGCATATCCGCCGGGGTGATTCTGGTGACGGGCTTGCTGCTCGCCTTTGCCGTCGGCAAGCCCGCGGCGTTTTACACCGCCAACCCCGTCTTCCATGCCAAAGTGACGCTGTTCGTGCTGATCGGCCTGCTGTCCATCCACCCAACGCTGTTCCTGTTGCGCCATCGAAACAGCACGGCGGCCAGTATCGTGGTGCCCAAAAGCATCATCATGGTCATCCGCCTGGAAATGTTACTGCTGCTGATTATTCCCTTGCTAGCAGTGCTGATGGCACGGGGGATTGGTATAAGTGGGTAAGAGTTCTGCTGGATGCCTGATATCTCTGACTTGAAACAGGCAAAGTTCTGGCATGCCAGTTTAAACAACTTTTAGTATGATGTAGCCGGGTCGTGACGATGCAGAGGGGATTCTATGCGGCGCTTCACGACCGAGTAAAGGTCTATCACGGCCAATCAAAAAAACTTAACCATAAGGGTCTGCATCATCATGTTTAAAAAAATAATAAGTGCTATCGCCGTACTCGCATCTCTGCATCTGGGTGGCTGTGCCTCAGTTCAAATGGCACCTGCAGAGACAGATAAAGCAAAAAAAGAATTTGCAGCTCCATCGGAAGGGAAAGCAGGCGTATATATCTATCGTAATTCTTCGTTCGGCGCTGCCTTGAAAAAGACAGTGAGCATTGACGGGGTTCCCATTGGAGAGAGCGCCCCTAATACTTATTTTTACAGAGAACTGACACCAGGTAGTCACGAACTGTCCACTGAATCGGAATTTAGTGATAACAAGCTGTCTCTGGTAGTCGAAAAAGGTAACAATTACTTTGTTCAGCAATATATAAAACTGGGTGCATTCGTAGGTGGTGCCGGTCTCAAGACCGTGAGTGAAGATGAAGGCAAGAAAGGTGTGCTGGAATGCAAAATGGCACTGGACTGGAACCTGAATACATCTGCTAAGTAATCCGGACCAGAAATCTTACCCATCAAAGAACGGGGTTGGGAGTGAATTCCCAATCCCGTTTATTTACGCATATGCCTGATGCAGAACATTGCTTTCCCATCAGCACCCATTCGTCATCCTGCTGGTCAACCAGCAAGTCATTTTTGCATAAAAATTAATAACTTATTGATTTAAAACAAGCTTAAACATGGCACGCTCCGTGCCTATATACCCTCGATTTGCCAGCTTGCCTGCAACGCAGCATTTGCAGGCCGCGGCGATGACGTTTTCACTATCACTATCAGGGTATATAACAATGCAAAACTCATTATTTACATCACACTGGACGACACTGGCAGTTTCGGCAGTCTTGCTGGGGAGCAGCGCGGCAGCACTGGCGGCGCCCACTTTTCAACGCGATGAAGATCAGTTCATCAACATCGGCGTGGCCTACCGTGGCAGCTATAGCTCGATCAAGGATGCTGCGCCTAACGGCAAAGATCGCTCCAATGATTTTGAGACGGAAGAAGCGCGTCTCTACACCAACGGCAAGGTGCATGAGAATGTCTCGTTTGAATTCAACTTTGCGCGCAATTCCGCCGATAACCAGATCGAAATTCTGGATGCGCACGTTGGCCTGGAGCTGAACAAGTATTTCAACGTGTGGGTGGGCCGCTTTTTGCCGCCAGCCAGCCGTGCTTCCGCGTCGGCCCCCATGTATCCGCCCACCTTCGACTTCCCGCTAGTCGAGCAGGCGCCCAACCGCTTTGGTGGTCGTGATGATGGCGCTACCGTCTGGGGTTCCAACGAAAGCCAGGCACTGAAATACCAGATCGGTGCCTTCAAGGGCCGCGATGGCGGTTCCAACCAGTCAGACAACCTGTCATTTGCCGGACGCCTGCAGTACAACTTCTGGGATACCGAGCCTGGTTTCTACAATCTGGCGAGCTATGATGGCTCGAAATCCATCCTGTCGGTCGGGGGCTCTTACCGCTTCCAGAAAGATGGCGCGGGCACCATTACCAATCCCGGTGATTACCGTTACTGGAACGTAGACGGCCGCCTGGAAAAACCCCTGGAGAATGGCGCCGTCGTCGGTGCCGAAGCCTCCTATTACAACTACAACAATGACAACACTGGCGATACCCTCGCGCCACAAGGCAAAGGCTACTTTGTCACTGGCAGCTATGCCTTTGCGCAGACGGTAGGCATCGGCAAGATCCAGCCCAAGTTCGTGTATCAGGACTTTGATAATGACACCACCAATACCAACACCCGCCGCCTGGACCTGGGTGCCAGCTACCTGATCAAGGGCAGCAATGTGCGTATTGATACTTTCTGGTTCAAGCAGCAGCAGGACAATAACCAGCCGGATATCGACGGTGTGAAAGTCATCTTCCACGTCGCGCACTTTTTCTAGAACATTCACTGGCGCCCTCGCTTAATTGGCGTCCCCACGGGGATTCGAACCCCGGACGCCATGGCGCCTGTGATATTACCGAGCCTCTCACTGCCCGTTGTACGCAACGGGCTTTTTTTATATGCCTTTTTGTATACCCGGCAACTGATCGGCACCGTAAGACATCCCCGCTCAGGCCGGTTATAAGCATCTGACCAAACGTTATAACCCCGCCCTTACGCCGGGTTTATAGTAACGCCACAACAACGACGCAACAGGAGAAACCATGAAACCGGAAACCCTTGCCATCCACGCTGGCTACACGCCCGACCCCACCACCAAGGCCGTGGCCGTGCCGATCTACCAGACCAGCTCCTATGCCTTTGATAACACCCAGCATGGCGCTGACCTGTTTGACCTGAAAGTGCAGGGCAATATCTACACCCGCATCATGAACCCGACCACCGCCGTGCTGGAAGAACGCCTGGCCCAGCTCGAAGGCGGCATAGGCGCGCTGGCGCTGGCCTCAGGCATGGCGGCGATTACTTATGCCATCCAGACCATCGCCGAGGCGGGCGACAACATCGTCTCGGTCTCCACGCTGTATGGCGGCACCTATAACTATTTTGCCCACACCCTGCCCAAGCAGGGTATAGAAGTGCGCTTTTTTGATTATCGCGACCCGGCTTCGCTGGAAAAGCTGATCGATAGCAAAACCAAGCTGGTGTTTGCCGAAACCATAGGCAATCCGCTGGGCAATGTGGTCGACCTTGAGACCATCAGCCGCCATGCGCATCGCCATGGCGTGCCGGTGATCGTCGACAGCACGGTCGCCACGCCTATTCTGGCGCGGCCCTTTGAGCACGGGGTGGATATCGTGGTGCACTCGCTGACCAAATACATCGGTGGGCATGGCAACTCCATTGGCGGTGCCATTATCGATAGCGGCAAATTCCCCTGGGGTGAGCATGCCGAGCGCTTCCCCAGCCTGAACACGCCCGACCCCAGCTACCATGGAGTGAATTACGTGGAAGCGCTGGGCGCCGCCGCCTATATTGCCCGCGCCCGCGTGGTACCGCTGCGCAATACCGGCGCCGCCATCAGCCCGTTCAATAGCTTCCTGATATTGCAAGGGCTGGAAACCCTGCCGCTGCGCATCGAGCGCCATAGCGACAATGCCTTGCGCATTGCCCAATACCTGCAGCAACACCCCAAGGTGAAATGGGTCAATTATGCCGGCTTGCCGGATCATCCTGACCGCGCATTGGTCGACAAATACCTGAGCGGCCGCGCCTCCGGCATTCTGTCGTTTGGGGTGGAGCATGGCCGGGAAGGTGGCACACGTTTTATTGATGCGCTCCAGCTGTTCACCCGCCTGGTCAATATCGGCGATGCCAAGAGCCTGGCGTGCCACCCGGCCACCACCACGCATAGACAGCTCAGCCCGGAAGAGCTGAAAAAAGCCGGCGTGAGCGAAGACCTGGTGCGTTTGTCCGTCGGCATTGAGCACGTGGATGACCTGATTGCCGATCTGGAACAAGCGCTGAGCCAGGTTTAAACCCAGCCATTCCATCCGCACCCGGCGGGCAAGCGCAAACCATCGCCCTGCCCGTCCGGGTTAACATCACAAGGAGATCGCATGAGCAAACCGCATCATGTAGACGCCAATTACCGTTTTATTGCCGCCTATCAGGAGGTCAATGCCCGCATCAACCAGCGCCAGCAGGCGCTTACGCTGTATGTCACCCTCACGGTCAGCCTGCTGGCAGCGCTGGTTGCGCTCAAGCCAGGCGCTGGCACGGATACCCTGCCGGTAGAGTGGCTGGTGCTGGGCTTTCCCGTGGCGTCCACCTGCCTGGCATTTCTGAATTACAAAACCGAGCGTGCCATCACCAATCTGCGCCGTTTCCTCTCGCAGCTGGAGCAACTGGGCAATGATGACCACGGCCTGCCCAGCTACAACACCGACCCCCAATGGGCGCAGGGTGCCAACCGTGCCCGCCGCTTTCAGGATTACGCCGCCGCCGTGCTGGTGGCGGGCGGCAATGCCATTGGCTTGGGCGCGGTACTGCATATCTACCCGCAACGCATGGCAAGCTATCCGCTCATGTTGTGGATCAGCATTGCCATCGCGCTGGTGTCGCTACTGGCCCTGCTATGGATACCCAAGTGGAGCTACACGCCGCAGCCTGCCCGTCATCCGCAGTAAGCCACCCCGGGGCCGCTGGCGGGGCCCCACACTCCATACGCGCAAACAAACCGCCAAAATCCGTTCTGTTCCGGCCTTTGCCCGACCGCCTCGCTGACTATGATGCAAGGCTGACGCATGATGTATGCGATCAGCCAATAACAAGAGGTCGGGGAGTCCTGCATGAGTATCAGCCCATTCATCACTGCCACGCCGCTGGGAGCAGCGGCGGCTTATCGCACGCGCGTGGAGAGCAGCCAGGCGAAAGCGCTGGAGCTGAGCACGCAGACTGCCGAAGAGAGTACCCAGCAGAGCACCAGCAGCGTGGTGGCCTCCGAAAAGCCACTGGAGAACAGTCAAGTCAAGAGTGATCCCGCCCAGGAGTTGCAGGATTACATGAAGATGTCGTACGCGGAAAAGCTGCAGTGGTCATGGATGAACGCGCACGGCATCAGCAAGGAAGAGTTTGAGGCCATGAGCCCGGAAGACAAGCAGAAGCTGCTGGATCAGATGCGCGAAGAGCTGAAGCAGAAAGCCACCAGCTCAGAGGTGGATCGCAGCCAGAATCCACCTATTGATGTGTATGTCTGAGGCCTGAACCCCAGGCCAGCAAGCCCGCCATGCCAACCAGGCGGCCTCCCCCTGCCGTATCCACTTAGCCAGCCCGTTTCAAGCCAGCCCCCGTTTAACCAGCCATGCAAGCATGCACGGCATCTGCGCCTAGGCGGCTTCCAGCCCCAGATACAGCGCCTGCAGATCGCTGCGGTTTTTCAGGTCGGCCGTGGTACCTTCCGCCGCCACGCGGCCACTTTCTATGATGTAACCCACATCCGCATACTTGAGGGCAATGCTGGCGTTCTGCTCGGCCAGCAGAAAACTCACGCCCTGCTGGCGATTCAGCGTATGCACAATCTCGAAAATCTCTTCCACCACCAGCGGCGCCAGCCCCATGGAAGGCTCATCCAGCAGCACCAGTTTGGGTTCGGCCATCAGCGCGCGACCTATCGCTACCATCTGCTGTTCACCACCCGAGGTATAGCCAGCCTGGTTGCGCCGCAGCAGCTTGAGACGGGGGAAGTAATGGTAAATCTTCTCCAGCGATTCATTGAGTCTGGCGCGGGAGCGATGGCGCACATAGCCGCCGGTCAGCAGGTTTTCTTCCACGCTGAGGTGCGCAAAGCAATGGCGGCCTTCTAGCACCTGCACCAGGCCCAGCTCCACCAGGCTATCTGGCGTGGCACTGGTGATGTCGCGATTAAGGTAATAAATGCGACCATCGACCACCTCGCCGCGCTCGGCATTGGCCAGGCCGGAAATCGCTTTGAGCGTGGTGCTCTTGCCGGCGCCATTGGCGCCCAGCAAGGCGACGATACTGCCAGGCGCGACCTTGAGCGAGATGTTGCGCACGGCAAGGATCACCTTGTCGTAGATGACTTCAATATTATCAAGTTGCAGCAAAGGGGCCGTCATGGCGCACTCCATCAGGTAATGATTTCGGAGGCGCCCTCATTGCCATCGGCAACAAAGGCGCAACCGGAATCAGGCTCACGTCACGCAACCAAGGGGGATCACGTCGCGAGCCTGTTTCATGAACAGCACTGCGGGGCTCACGCAGTGCCTTTCAGCTCAGGCGATCAAGATTCCTTGGAGCAATCGCGTGGGGTAATGCCTTTTTCCTTGGCATACTGGTGCGACGACTCTTCGATGATAGGGCGCAGCAACTTGCGGTCTGCCTGCACCCAATCCGAGATCACATTCCATTTGCTGCCATCCCACTGCTGGAAGCGCACGGCACCGCCGCCTTCGTGGTCAGAGCAAGACAGCTTGAGTGGTTGCACCAGGCCATAGGCACCGAGTTCCTTCAGGCGCTTTTCATCCAGACGGATGTTTTCAAAGCCCCAGCGCACTTCTTCGCCGGTCAGCGGACGTTTGCCAAATTTGGCCTGTGCCACGCGCACGGCTTCCACGTTCAGAATGCCATTCACCACACCCAGGTTGTAATACACGGTGCCAAAGCGCTTGGGATCCTGCAGATTGCCCTTGCCCGCCTTCAGCACGACCTTGTCGATATCCTGCAATACCGGGAAGTTGGTGCCGGAAGGATGCGTGGTAATCGAGATAAAGCCCTTGGCAGCGGAGCCCGCAGGTGCGGCATCTTCTTCCGAGTTGCTCCAGATGTTGCCGATGATGTGATCCGCCGGGAAGCCCGTCTTCTGGGCTGTTTTCAGCGCTACCGGGTTCATCACGCCCCAGCCACGCAGGATCACCCAATCCGGCTTGATGCGGCGGATGTTGAGCCATTGCGATTGCTGCTCGTTGCCAGGGTGTGGCACTTCCAGCAGGGTCAGCTCAAAGCCGTATTTCTTGGCCAGCAATTCCAGGATGGGGTTGGTTTCCTTGCCATAGGGCGAGCCGTGGTACAGCGTCACGATCTTCTTGCCCTTGAGCTTGTCCAGTCCGCCAGACTTGGTGGCGATGTAGTTGATGATGGCGGACACTTCGCTATACGGGTTCAACTGCAGCGGGAAGACATAAGGGAACACGCTGCCATCGGTAGAATCCGTGCGGCCATGGTTAATGGTGATCAGCGGCAGTTTGTCGGCAGCCGAGCGCTCCAGCGTAGCATAGGCAATGCCGACGGAGAGCGGATTGGTCGCGGCAGCCGGAGCGCCGTTCAGGCCTTTTTTCAGGCGCTCGTAGCACTCCACGCCTTTTTCCACCACGTATTCGGTTTCGCACTCGCTCCAGGTGAACTTGACGCCGTTAACGCCGCCTTCCTTGGTGTTCACGTATTGCAGGTAATCGATAAAGCCACCGAAAAAACCGGTGCCGCCAGCGGCGTAAGGGCCTACGCGATAGCTCTGCAAGGGAAAATACTGCTCATTTGCCGCCTGGGCGCTGCCTGCAAACAGACTCGCACTTAACAGACTGGATCCCAGGCCAATGGCCGCGGCCAGCTTAAGGCCTTGTTGGACAACTCGTAACATCAGATAGACTCCTTGGTTTTAATTAAATAAATCAACAGCGTTTTTAGTTATATAAAAGACCGCACAAATGCCGGAATTCAACACATGATGCTATGCCCCCTATTGACTAAGTATGTGCGTGGCCGCGCCGGGAGATGTTGACATCACCGGCGCCACCAGCGCGGGAATCAGTACCGTAGCGGCCAGACGCGGCTGCGCTCACGGAAGTTCTGCCACAGACGGGCCAGACCAAACGGCTCCTTGATCAGAAAAAACACAATCAGCCCGCCAAAAATGATCTTTTGCAGGTTTTCCAGTTGGCCGGGGTCGATCAGCCCTGCCAGCACCGTACCGGACAGATTCGACAGCAGGATCGGCAGCAGCACGATAAACGCCGCCCCCAGAAAATTGCCCAGTATGCTGCCCATACCGCCGATGATGATGATGAACAGAATCTGGAACGAGCGTGTGAGATCAAAGCCATGCGGCTCCACGGTGCCCAGATAGGTAAACGCCCACAAGGCCCCCGCCACCCCGAGGAAGAACGAGCTGATGGCAAAGGCCAGCAGCTTGGTCTTGAGGATGGGAATGCCGATCACCGCTGCTGCCGTATCCATATCGCGCACTGCCATCCAGTGGCGGCCCAGTTCGCTGCGCACAATATTGCGCGCCAGCAATGCCAAGGCCACCACCACGGCCAGCGTGAGCAGGTAACGCCCGGCTGGCGAGCTGAAGTCGCGACCAAACACCAGCAAGGGCGGGGCGGTAATCACGCCGGAGGAGTTGTTATTGGAAAACCAGCCAAAACTGGTCAACACCCATTGCACGAAAAACTGCGCTGCCAGGGTCGACACCAGCAGATAAAAGCCCTTGATGCGCAAGCTCGGCAGGCCAAACAGTATGCCTACCCCGGCGGCGGTGATACCGCCCAGCACAAAGCTGAGCAGGAAGGGCAGGCCCTCAATGCGCAGATGGAAGTTATAGGCAGCAAAGGCCCCCACTGCCATGAAGGCCGCCGAGCCCAGCGATAACTGCCCGGCATAACCGGTGAGCAGATTCAGCCCCAGCCCAGCCAGCGACAGCACCAGAAAAGGCACGAGGATGGCGCTGAACCAGTAATCGTTGGCAATGAAAGGCACCACGGCAAAGGCAAACACCAGCAGCAGGTAAAAGCCCAGGCGCTCCTGCCACAAGCGGAAGATGCGGCGATCGGCGCGGTAATCGCTGATGAATTGTCCGGATTCTCTATACAGCATGCTGCTCTCCTACACGCGCTCGATGGCACGTTCGCCAAAAATACCCGCCGGCCGTACCAGCAAAAACACCAGGGCCAGGACATACGGGAACCAGTTTTCAATGCCACCGCCGATGATGGGGCCGATAAAGACCTCCGCCAGTTTTTCCGAGGCACCGATGATCAGGCCACCCACAATCGCCCCGCCAATCGACGTAAACCCGCCGATAATCAGCACCGGCAAGGCCTTGAGCACCACCAGCGACAAGGAGAACTGCACGCCGAGGCGCGCGCCCCATAACAAGCCCGCCACCAGCCCGACAAACCCGGCCACCGCCCACACGATCAGCCAGATACGCTGCAGCTTGATGCCCACCGCCAACGCCGCCAGCTGGTCATCGGCCACGGCGCGCAGGGAAATCCCGGTGCGGGTCTTGTTGAACAGCCAGGATAAAAAGATCACCAGCACGCCAGCCACGCCTGCCGCAAAAATATCAAACTGCGACAGCAGCATGCCGCCCAGTTCCAGTGGCTCATCGCTGATACCGAGTTCCAGCCCGTGCACCTGTGCGCCCCACACCGCCTGCGCCAGCCCTTCGATCATGTAACTCAGCCCCAGCGTTGCCATAAACAGCGTAATCGGCGGCCGGTTAACCAGCTTGCGCAGCATGAAGCGCTCAATCGCCCAGGCCAGCACCACCATGGTCAGCAGGGTGATGGCAAAGGTCAGCCAGAACGGAATGCCACGCTCCAGCAGGCTGACAAAAGTCAGCGCGGCAAACAGCACCATGGAGCCCTGGGCAAAGTTGAATACGCCCGAGGCCTTGTAAATCAGCACAAAGCCAATGGCGACCAGCGAATACATCACGCCCGCCAATAGCCCGCCCAGCAATACTTCAAAGAAAAATTCCATTTCGTTTTACTTTCCCCTGAGGGTGACCAATCGTGTATGAACCTGCTTAATGCGATGTCCCCAGATATGCCGCGATCACGTCCGGGTTCTCGCGCACTTCCTGCGGCGTGCCGTCGCCAATTTTCTTGCCGTAATCCAGCACCACCACGTGGTCCGAGAGATTCATCACCACGCCAATATCGTGTTCAATCAACACGATGGTGGTACCGAACTCGCGCTGGGTATCGAGGATAAAGCGGCTCATGTCGGCCTTTTCGTCGTGGTTCATGCCGGCCATGGGCTCATCCAGCAGCAGAAGCCGGGGCTCGGCCGCCAGCGCACGCGCCAGCTCCACCCGTTTTTGCAGGCCATAGGGCAAGGTGCCGACGATGCTGTTGCGCCAGGGCTGTATGCGCAGAAAATCAATGATCTCTTCGGCGCGCTGGCGCTGGATCACTTCATCGCCCGGCGCCCGGCCGATATGCAGCGCCTGCTCCAGCCAGCTGCCACGTACCTTGAGGTTGCGCCCGGTCAGCACGTTATCCAGCACGCTCATGCCCTTGAACAAGGCGATGTTCTGAAAGGTGCGGGCGATGCCGCGACGCGCCGCCGCATGCGGCTGCATGCGACGCAAACGGGTACCGGCATAGGTAATGTCGCCGATATCCGGCTGATACACGCCATTGATCACATTCAACAGCGAGCTTTTACCGGCGCCATTGGGGCCGATCAGGGCGCAAATCTCGCCCTCTCGCACGGCAAAGCTGATGTCGGTAATCGCCTTCACGCCTTTGAATGACAGAGAGATATGGTTCAGCTCAAGCAAAGGGCTGCTCATGATGGAATCCCCGCAGTATTAATGGCAGCCGCCGCAAGGCTGGGACTGGCTTGCACTTGCAGCGATGAGGGACCACGTTTGACCACGCGCGCCCGGCCGCCTTCCAGCACATACCAGTAGGCATGCTCTTCCCAGTTGCGAATCTCGATGCCCAGGCTACGGAAAAAGCGCAGTGAAGATTCCGGCAAAGGCTCGCCCACCAGCAAGGGCACGCGCGTGCGGCTAAAGCCGATGACATCGCGCAGCGGGCTGATCACCAGCCAATTCGCCAGCGTCAGCGACAGACTGAAGCGTCGGTTCGACTTCGCTGCAGGCTTCAGCGAGATGGGCGGCGGATTGCGCGCGGCACTTGAGGTGCGCAGGGCCCAATCCACCAGGCGTCGCCGCCAGGTACCGGGTTGCGGCAAGCGCTGCTGCACCAGTGATTCCAGCCGCTGATAGGTTTCGCGCGTGCCAGCCACCAGCGTGGGGCCCAGCTCGCGGCGGTCGTTATCGCGCGTTGCCAGGTTTTCCGGGAAATTCAACCTGAACCCGGCCAGCAACCAGGGGGCCAGCAAATAGCGCGCGTGACCGCTGGCAGCAAATGCTCGCGCGGCCAGCGCCTCATCCGCTGCGCTCAGATTCTCCTGCCGCAGCAGGCGACGGCCTTCATTCAGCAGCTCGTGATGGCTGATGGTCTGCAAGTGCACCAGACCTCCCGCATCCAGCCGGTGAAAGGCAAAGGCATGATCCACCGGGGCAACCAGCGGTGCCTCGTGCAAGGACGCTGCCGCGAGCTTGAGTGCATCGGCATAATCCAGACGCGACGCCTGCGCATCGCCCGCCAGCCCACGACGGTCAGCGTAAATCACCAGCCGCGGAGCAAGCTCAGCCTCCGCCAGCAGCGCCACTTCATCTTCGCCCTCGGCAAACACAAAGGCCGGACGCAGCTTTTGCAGCAGCTGTACGGTCACCGCACGCTCCACCAGCAAGTCCACTGGCGCGGCAAAGCCGCCCAGCCATTGCGCCGCCAGCTGCAACAGCAAGGCCTGCGGCCGTGGATGGCTGAGCAGAAACAGCGCATCGCCCTTGTTGAAACCGCGCTCACGCAAGACGGCAGCGAGCTGCAGCACTTCGCGCTGCGCATCCTGCCAGCGCAAGGCATGCCAGATGCCCAGCTGCTTGTGGCGGATGGCGACATCGGCACCGCGCTGCTCGGACTGCGCCCGCAGCAGGCTGGGTAGCGTATCGTTGCTCATGGAATAGGCCTGCCTTTTTCTGCTCACGCGGCCAGGGCGACCTTGCCAGCTTCGAGCTCACGCACCAGCGGCAAGACCTTCTCACCGAAGTAGGCAACCTCTTCCTGGAAGTGCAGGAAACCGGACAACACCAGATCCACGCCCACGGCCTTCAGTGCCACAATGCGCTCGGCAATTTGCTGTGGGGTGCCGATCAGGTTGGTCTTGAAACCATCGTTGTATTGCACCAAGTCTTCAAATGTCGATTTGGCCCAGTTGCCTTCGCCTTCAGGGCTGGATTTGCCTGCCTGCTTTGCAGCATCACCAAAGGCATTGACCGCCTCGGGGTTGGCCTTGGCAATAATCTCGGCCAGCACGGCCCTGGCTTCTTCTTCGGTATCGCGTGCAATCACAAAGGCATTCACGCCGATCTTGACGCTGTGGTTATTGGCCGCAGCCTTGGCGCGGATATCGTCAACCTGCGCCTTGATGCCTTCCACCGTATTGCCGTTGGTGAAGTACCAGTCGGATACCTTGGCGGCCATGTCGCGTGCCGCACGCGAGCTGCCACCCTGGAACACTTCAGGTTGCTTCAGTGGCTTGGGTTTCAGCGAGTAATTGTGGAAACGGTAGAAATCACCGTGATAGCTGAAATCATCCCTGGACCAGATGCCTTTCAGCGCCTCGATGAATTCCTGCGAGCGGCGATAGCGCTCGTCATGCTCCAGCCATGGCTGACCAATCGCCACAAACTCGCCCTTGAACCATCCAGAGACAATGTTCACGGCAATACGGCCACCACCGGTGAGGTGGTCAATAGTCGCAATCTGCTTGGCGACCACGGCAGGGTCCCACGGTCCCGGCAGGATGGCGGCAATCACATTCAGCTTCTCGGTCGCGGCCAGCAAGGCATGCGAAAACGACACGGACTCATGCTGATATTCCGCACCATAACCGGCGGTAAAGCGGATCTGGCTCAGGGCATAGTCAAACCCCGCTTTTTCGGCAATCTGTGCCAGCTTCTTGTTGTATTCAAAATCCCAGCTGGTGCGCTGCTCGATATTGCTGACGACCAGGCCGCCACTGACATTGGGTACCCAGTAAGCGAACTTGATGGGGGCTTGTTGCGAAGGTGTGCTCACAATGAATTCCTTTCGTAAATAAGGTCGTGATATGCGAATAAATCAGGAAGCGCTGGCAACCAGCTTGGCGGTGGCTTCGGCCGCTTCAGGCGTGGCCAGCTCGCGGTGCTTCAAAAAAGGCAGTGCGCGCTCAATGGCCAGGTCGATGCGCTTGTCCAGCGCTTCGTTGCTGATCTTGTAGTTGGTGAATTCGCTCTCGATGGCATACACGCCCACTGGCAAGGTCAGCGACTGGAAGAAGCTGAACATGGGGCGCAATTGGTGCTCGATCACCAGCGAGTGACGCAGGCTGCCGCCTGTAGCGGCCAGCAGCACGGGCACATCAATCAGGGATTCGTAATGCACCAGGTCAAACAAATGCTTGAGCAGGCCGGTGTATGAACCACGGTAGACCGGGGTGGCAAAGATCAGCACGTCGGCGCTCTCGATATCGTCAATGGCCTTGCGCACAGCGGGCTTGATGCTGTCATAGTTGAGCGAAGCACCAAGGTCGGGGCCCAGTTCGCCCAACTCAATCAGCTTGAGTTCAATCGGTAGGTGCTTGCCCAGCCGCTCGGCGATCTCCTCGACCAGTGTCAGGGTACGGGAGGGACGGCTGGTACTGCCTGCAACAGCCGTGACTTTCAGTTTCTTGCTCATGGTGACTCCTATTGTCAGGTTCGCGGCTCCAACAAAGAGCCACACTCCCCTAGCTAATAGCAGCAACCGTGCCACCTTAATTTTTTTATTAAATTCATATACTTAATAAAAATACGGCGCTGCCTGACCTGTTGCATATGCCGCCTGCATGCTGACCGGCTGCTGCTCAATCAGCAGGTTTTTGCTGAAATCTGATCAAAGGCTGGGGACTTTCTGGCGTTTTCGGGAGAGATTTGGCGGTTTAACGCCCTGGATGCGGGGAAATCTGCTGATCTGGCAGCACCCGGACAGCAGCCTGCTGCTACAGCCGCGCTTCACAGCATCGCCTGCAAAAATATTCATTATAAATCATAGACATAATTGCTGGCACGCTCTGTGCAATTCCTGATGCAGATGGCCTCACAGCCACATTTTTATCTTATGTTTATTCATGATCAGGAGTTTGTATGACAACAGCATCGGTATTGCACAAGGAAACAGAGGCCGCGATAGCGTCTCGCCCCCTTGCCCATATCATTAAATCCGACGAGGAAGCGATTGCCGTCGCCCACCAGGTCGCCGCGCACATTGCCAAAGAGGCCGCCGTGCGTGACGCCGAGCGCCGCCTGCCACGCGCAGAGCTGGATTACTTTTCGCAAAGCGGCTTGTGGGGCATTACCGTGCCCAAGGAATACGGCGGCGCGTTTGTCTCCAACAACACGCTGGCAGAGGTGATTGCCATCGTGGCGGAAGCCGACCCCAGCATCGGCCAGATCCCGCAAAACCATCTTTATATGGTGGAAGGCCTGCGTCTGGATGGCACGGAATGGCAAAAGAAGTTTTTCTTTGATCTGGTATTGCAAGGCGTGCGCTTCGGCAATGCCTTCTCCGAGATCGGCACCCGCACGGTGAATGATGTCAAAACCCGCCTGACCCCGACCGAAGGCGGCTACCTGCTTTCGGGCAAGAAGTTTTACTCGTCCGGTGCGCTGCTGGCGGACTGGGTTCCCGTCGTTGCCAAGGATGAAAATGACAACACCGTGGTCGCCTTCGTGCAGAAAGGCAGCAAGGGCCTGACCATCATTGACGACTGGTCCAGCTTTGGCCAGCGCACCACCGCCAGCGGCACCACGGTGCTGGAAAATATCTTCGTGCCCAGCGAATACGTCTTGCCGCACCATCTGGCGTTTGATCGCCCCACCCCCATGGGCCCGATTGCGCAGATCATCCAGGCCGGGGTGGATACCGGCATTGCCCGCGCGGCCCTGCGCGATACCTTGCACTTTGTGCGCAACCACACCCGCCCATGGATAGATACCGACCTCGAGCATGGCTACGAAGACCCGCTCACGCTCAAGGATATCGGCGATATCCAGATACGCGTGCATGCCACCGATGCGCTGCTGAAGCGCGCAGGCGAATTCATTGACGCTGCCCAGAAGAACCCCAACGAAGACACCGTGGCCGCCGCCTCCATCGCCGTGGCTGAAGCCAAGGTGCTGAGCACCGAAACCGCCCTGCTCGCCGGCAGCAAGCTGTTTGAACTGGCGGGTACGCGGTCCACGCTGGGTGAATACAACCTGGATCGCCACTGGCGCAATGCGCGTACGCACACCCTGCATGATCCGGTGCGCTGGAAATACTATGCCGTCGGCAACTATGTGCTGAACAAAGTGAATCCGCCGCGGCACCCCTGGATTTAACATCGTCATCAGTTCTGCAACCCTGGCTGATCAGACGCCTGGCGGGATATTCCGGCCAGGCGTTTTTTTTGCTGACGCGGGGAAACCTGCCTTGCATAAGGCCGCACTTAAATCTTTGTAAAGTTTATTGATCAAACGTTTGTTTGATGTATGATCCCAGCTCGTCTATTGTCTGGTTGATGCCTCATGTCACCCCCCACCCCTCAAACAGCCAGCCGCACCGACGGTGCGGAAGCGCGGCAGAAAATCCTGCTCTGCGCCCTCAAGCTGTTCGCCGAAAAAGGCTATGCCAAAACCAGCGTGCGGCAGATTGCGCAGGCCGCGCAGGTCAATGTATCTGCCATCAGCTATTACTTCACGGATAAAGCGGGCTTGTATCGCACGGTGTTTTCCATGCCGGATCTGATTGCGCGTCCCTGCGAATTTGCCTTTTCTGCCCCCGGCCTGTCCTTGGCTAGCGCTTTGCAGCAGTTCTTTGTGGAGTTCTTCCAGCCCCTGAAAATGGGCGATGTGGTGCACGATGTGGTGAAACTCCGCCACCGCGAGATGCTGGAGCCGACCGGCGTGTGGGAGCAGGAAATAGAATGCGAAGTGAAACCACATCATCTCGCCATGGCGAAGCTGCTCTGCCAGCACCTGGGCGTAAATGAGCCGGATGATGAGATTCGCAGCCTGGTGATGGCCTGTTTTGGCATGGCCGTACATATGTATATCGGGCAGAAGGTCATTCGCCATATGTCGCCACAGCTGGTGGAAAACCATGCCGCGCTGGACCGCATGGCGGAACGCTATGGCCGCTATGCGCTGGCCATGGTGCTGGACGAAAAGGCCCGCCGCGCGGGCGCCGGGGAGCAAGCATCATGAGCACGACATCACGCAAGATTCTCCTGTCGGCGCTCATGGCGAGCTTGCTGGCAGGCTGCCAGGGCTGGCCCATGGTGGGGCCCGATTACCAGAAACCCAAGACGGTGACACCCGATAGCTGGCAGGTACAGACTCCCGTGCCAGCCGCCCAGACCGCGGACTGGTGGCGGCAATTCAATGACGATGTGCTGCTGGAGATCATCACTGCTGCCGAGCGCAATAGCGCCAGTGTGGCCGATGCCTACAAGAATATCGCGTCTGCCCGTGCCAATCTGGTGGCGGCGCGTGCCATGGGTTTTGATGGCCTGAGTGCCACGCCATCGATCAGCCGCAAGGCTTTCTCCTTCGGCGGCGATCCCACCCTGCTCACGCAGCAGCAGATCAGCTTTGATACCTCGTGGGAGATCGACCTGTTTGGTGGCCTGCGCCGCGAACGCGAATCCTCACTGGCCGATTACGATGCCAAACGCAATCTGCTGCAGGATGCGCGGCTGTCCGTCGCCGCGGAGAGTGCCAAGGCTTATAACGACTACCGCTTCTGCCAGCAGAAGGTGCGGCTGTACGAGCGTTATCTGGAATCCAAGACCCGCAGCGCAGAGTTGACGGCCTCGGCCACCGCACACGGCTTCAAGTCCGACTCGGACAATGCGCTGGCGCAAGCCACGCAGGCCCAGGCCGCCAGCGACCTCAATGACCAGCAGATGCAATGCGAATTGCAGATCAAGGCCATGGTGGCGCTGACCGGCATGGCCGAGCCACAGCTGCGCGAACGCCTGGCGCCGCGCGACTTTACGGTGCTGCAACCCGGCAGCTTTGATGTGCCCTCGGTACCGGCTGTGCTGCTGGAGCAGCGCCCCGACCTGCTGGCCGCCGAACGCGATCTGGCCGCCGCTAGCGCCCAGGTGGGCGTCAAGGAAGCCGACAGATACCCCAAGATCACCCTCAGCGGCAATATCACGCCGGTGCGCTACCTCAATTCCGGTGTCACCAATAATGCCCTGACCTGGTCTTTCGGCCCCACCATTGATATCCCGCTGTTTGACATGGGGCAGCGCAAGGCCAATGTCTCCGCGGCCTGGGAAAGCCTGCGTGCTGCGGACAGCAATTACCGCAGCAAGGCGCGCACCGCCATCAAGGAAGTCGAGCAGAAACTGCTGACACTGCAAAGCTATAACGCACGCCAGCCCAGCCTGCAGCAGGCCGCCGACAATTACGCGCAAGCCTTGCAGGCCATCAGCCAGCGTTATGAAGCGGGGTTTGATAATGCCATCGACCTCGAAACCACGCGGCGCAATGCGCTGGAAGCCGACTATGCGCTCACCCAGCTGAACCAGAACCGCATTACTACCCTGATTGAACTCTACATTGCCGTGGGTGGTGGCTGGCAAGGTGCTGATACGCCACTTGCCGCCAACACTCCCGATTCCACCGAGAAACAACCATGAAAAACCGCGCTCCTTACCTTTCCCTGGCCCTGTTGCTGACCACTGCCTTGCTGACGGCCTGCCAGCCTGGCAAATCCGGCTCGGAGGCCGGTGAAACCAAACCCGCGCTCACCGTACGGCTGGTCAGCCCGCAGGAAACGGCAGCCGCCACCAGCATCACCGCCAATGGCAACATCCTGGCCTGGCAAGAAGCCATTATCGGCAACGAAGTCAGCGGCTTGCGGCTGAAAGCGGTGTACGTCAATGTTGGCAACAAAGTCAAAAAAGGCCAGCTGCTGGCCGAGTTTGACGATGAAACGGTCAAGGCTGACCTCGCCCAGAAAGAAGCAGACGCACTCGAAGCAGAAGCCAATCTGCGCCAGGCCGAGCTGGATGCCAACCGGGTAAAAGGCCTGGCCAAAGGCGCCCTGAGCGAGCAGCAGGTCGTGCAATACCTCACCACAGAGCAAACCGCCAAGGCCAAGTTTGAGTCTGCCGTGGCCGCGCTGGAAAGCCAGCGCCTGCGCTTGCGCCGCACCCGTATCGTGGCGCCCGAGTTTGGCACCATAAGCAGCCGCACGGCGACCGTGGGCAGCGTGGTCAACGCCGGGGAGGAGCTGTTCCGCCTGGTGATGCAGGACCGGCTGGAATGGCGCGGCGAAGTCGGCGCCACCGAGCTTGCCAGCGTCAAGCCTGGCCAGGCCGTGACCCTGACGCCGACTGGCAGCCAGGCCCAGGTAACAGGCAAGGTACGTGTGATTGCCCCCACCATGAACCAGGACACCCGCAACACCCTGGTGTATGTGGATATTCCGCAAGGTGTGGATGGCCCGCTCAAGAGCGGCATGTTTGCGCGCGGCAGCTTTGCCGTCGGTGAGCAGCGCGGGCTCAGCCTGCCCAGCAGCGCCGTGCTCAACCGCGATGGCTATGAATATGTGTTCACGCTAAGTGACCAGCAGCATGTGGAGCGCCGCAAGGTCGTCAGCGGCGGCCATGTCGGTGACCGCATCATCATTCGCGAAGGCATAGACCCCAAGGCCCGCTATGTTGAGAGTGGCGTGGGCTTCCTGATTGATGGCGACATCGTGCGCGTAGCGCAATAACGGGGCCGCCATGAATATTTCCGCCTATTCCATACGCAACCCGATTCCGGCCATCCTGCTGTTTGGCCTGCTCAGCATCGTCGGCCTGTTTGCGTTCAAAACCACCAAGGTGCAGGATTTTCCGGATATCGAATTACCGGCCGTCAGCGTCACCGCCACGCTGGAAGGCGCCTCGCCCAGCCAGCTGGAAAACGACGTCGCCCGCAAGATCGAAGACTCCATCGCCTCGGTGGATATGGTCAAGCACATCACCACCAAGATACTGGATGGCCAGGTGACAATCTCGGTGCAATTCCAGCTGGAAAAATCCGTCTCGGACGCTGAAAACGATGTGCGCTCGGCCGTCTCGCGGGTGCGCTCCGAGCTGCCCGCGGATACCAAGGACCCCATCGTCTCGCGCATCACCACCTCGGGCTCGGCCATCGTCAATTACAGCGTCACCGCCAAGGATCTGGACGAGAGGGACCTGAGCTGGCTGATCGATAATGAAATTGCCAAGAAAATGCTGTCGGTGGTGGGCGTCGGCAAGTTTGAGCGTGTCGGCGGTGTGGATCGCGAGGTACGCATTTCGCTGGATCCGGACAAAATGCTGGCCTTGGGTGTCAGCGCGTCCACCGTCTCCTCAGAATTGCGCCGCATGCAGCTGGAAAGCTCGGGCGGCCGCACCGACCTTGGCGGCATACGCCAGCAGGTGCGTACACTGGGCACGGTCAAGGAAGCCCGCCAGCTGCGCGATCTGCAACTGCCCACGCTGACCGGTACTTACGTCACACTGGGACAAGTGGCCGATGTGCAGGACACCATTGCCGAACGCAGTCATATCGCGCTCATGGATGGCAAGCCGGTGATCGGCTTTGAAATCACCCGCAGCAAGGGCGAGAGCGAAACCGGCCTCAAGGCGCGGGTCGACAAGGCCGTGGCCGAATTCAATGACAGCCACCCCGGCGTCAAGATCACCCCGGCCTGGGAAAACGTCACCCCAGTGCAGGACAATTTCGATGGCTCCATGCACCTGCTGTATGAAGGCGCAGTGCTGGCAGTGCTGGTCGTCATGCTGTTCCTGCGCGATTTCCGCGCAACCTTCATTGCCGCCGTGGCGCTGCCGCTCAGTGTGCTGCCAACCTTTATCGGCATGAGCGTGTTTGGCTACACCATCAATACCGTCACCCTGCTGTCACTGGCGCTGGTAGTGGGCATACTGGTGGACGACGCGATTGTGGAAATCGAGAATATCGCCCGCCACCTCAACATGGGCAAATCGCCGCGTGAAGCCGCCATGGAAGCGGCGGACGAGATCGGCATGGCGGTGATTGCCACCACCTTTGCCCTGATCGCGGTGTTTTTGCCGACGGCGTTCATGTCGGGCATCGCTGGCAAGTTTTTCAAGCAGTTCGGCTGGACCGCGGTATTCGCCATTTTCGCCTCGCTGGCCGTCGCACGTTTGATTACGCCGATGATGGCCGCTTACTTTCTCAAGCCCAAGCCAGAAAAAGCCGAAACCGATGGCTGGATCACCCGCCGCTATCTGGCGCTGGTGGCGTGGTCGGTGCGCCATCGCGGGATCACGGTCAGCCTGGCCCTGCTGTTTTTCGTGGGTTCGCTCATGCTGATTCCACTGCTGCCCAAGGGCTTTGTGCCGCCCGCAGACCGCAGCATGACGCTGGTGAATATTGAACTGGCGCCGGGCGCCCACCTGCAGGAGACCGCCCAGGCGGCCGAACAGGTGCGTGCGCTCGTCAGCAAAAACCCCAATGTGCGCCATGTATACAGCAGCATAGGCAATGGCACCTCAGGCCAGGGCTTTTCGGCAGGCTCCACCGCCGAAACGCGCAAGGCCGTGCTGACCGTGGTAATGGTGCACCGCAAGGAGCGCAGCATTACCCAGCAGAAGATTGAAAGCGAGTTGCGCGAGGCCCTGGGCGCGTTGCCCGGCATGCGCATCAAGGTGGGGTCGCTGGATACCGGCGTCAAGATGGTGTTGAACCTGCAAAGTGACGATCCGCTGGCGCTGAGCGAGGCCACCACCGAGGTCATGCGCGGCCTGCGCACCCTGCGCAATATCGGCAATGTGTATTCCAACGCCAGCCTGGTGCAGCCGGAAGTCATCATACGCCCGGATACGGCACGGGCAGCGGCCCTGGGCGTGACGACTCGCGATATTGCCGATGTGGTGCGCATTGCCACCGCGGGCGATTACGACATCAATCTGCCCAAGCTGAATCTGGCTGATCGGCAAGTGCCTATCCGCATCCAGTTTCCCGAGAATTTCCGCACGGATATAGATGCGATTGCACGCCTGACTGTCAGCGGTACCAATGGCCCGGTGCGCATAGGCAACATCGCCGACATTCACCTGGGCAGCGGCCCGGCGCAGATTGACCGCTTCAAGCGCGTGCGCAATGTGTCGATCGAGGTGGAGCTGGGGCAGCGCGAACTGGGCGCTGTATATGCCGAGGCCATGCAATTGCCCGCCATCAAGAATCTGCCGCCCAGCGTGCACATCGTCCCCTCCAGCGATGCCGAGAACATGAATGACCTGTTCCAGAGCTTTGGCCTGGCGATGGCGATTGGCGTGCTGTGCATTTATGCCGTGCTGGTGCTGCTGTTCCGCGACTTCATGCAGCCCTTGACCATCCTCATGGCCTTGCCGCTCAGCATAGGCGGCGCCTTTGTGCTGTTGCTGCTGACCGGGAAAAGCTTCTCCATGCCATCGCTGATTGGGCTGTTGATGCTGATGGGCATTGTGAGCAAGAACTCCATTCTGCTGGTGGAATACGCCATCATGGCGCGCGGGCAGCGGCAGGATGGCCAGCATCCGCCATCCCGGCTGGAGGCCCTGATTGATGCATGCCGCAAACGCGCCCGCCCCATCATCATGACCACGCTGGCCATGGGTGCTGGCATGGTGCCGATTGCCATGGGACTGGGGGCCGACCCCAGCTTCCGCTCGCCGATGGCGATTGCGGTGATCGGCGGCCTGATCACATCCACCATCCTCAGCCTGATCGTGATTCCCGCCGTGTATACCTTTGTGGATGATGCCGAGCAGTGGCTGAGAACCCGCTGGCAGAAGCGTAGCAAGACAGCAAGTTAACCCCACCATGCCGGGCCGAAATGCGGCCCGGTATCGGCATATCAGGCCGTCGCCGCGCTCGCTGCTTTTGCAGTCTTCTGGCGCGGCGCCGATGCCGCCAATAAATCCACTCCCAGCAGGCGGGCAGCGTTCTGGTAGAACACCTTGTCCAGCACCTCGTCCTTGAAACCCAGCGCTGCAAAGTCCTGCACGGTCTGTTGCATGGCGCGGAACGGGTAAGACGAGCCAAACAGCAGCTGGTCTGCCAGGAAACTGTTAGCCGCCTCCACATACAACTGTGACCCCGGCTGGAAGATATACATATCCGGCACCAGGTAGATATTGTCGTAGCGGAAGGCCGCGCCAACGATTTCATTTACATACGGGTAATAGCCATGAAAGCAAATGATCTTGAGCAGCGGATAACGCCGCGCCAGCCGGGCCACCGCCGCCGGTTGCGCATAGGCAAAATCGGGCGTGGTGGGGCCGGACATCAGGCATACCGGCACGTCAAAATGCAGGCACTCTTCATACACCGGAAAAAACACCGGGTCATCCGCCTGCAAGGCAGGTTCGCCAAAGCCGGGCTCGATATTGATGGCGCGAAAGCCAAAGGTATTGATGGCACGGTTGATTTCCTCAATCGCGCTTTTCTCGCCGCGCTGCTGAATATCCACTGAGCCCAGGCCGATCAGCTTGTCGCTATGGCCGACCAGCGTGGCGATTTCATCGTTGCTGATGGTGAGGCTGGGCGTTTCGCGCCCCACCACCACCGCCTTGCTCACTCCGGCCGCCTCAATCTCGGCCAGATAGCCCTCTATGGTGTAAGAACGGCGAAAGTGCTCCGGGTCGTGAGAGCCGACGCGGCGATTCAGCCATTTGGCCGTGTCATAGGCGGGCGTGTCGGGCGTGGCGCCAAAAAAGTCGTGCAGGTACGCCGGACGGCTACGCATATCGATAATGGGTTGTGTCATGGTGCTTTCTTTGATTTCGGGTCTGGTTCGTTTTATGGGGCAGGCATCAGGAGTAAAAACTCGCCGTCGGGTACTGGCCGTTCAAGGCCCAGTCGCCGAGATCCTTCAGTTTGTAATCCACCGGATCATGCAGGGTGTATACGCGCAGGTTGCGCCAGTAGCGGTCCAGCCGCAGGCGTGCGGTGGTGGCGCGTGCGCCCGCCACCTCAAAGATGCGCGAGGTGACATCCAGCCCGCTGCGCGTGATGTTGACCTTGGCGGCAAACACCGCCAGCGCCACCTGGCCGCGCTCTTCATCGCCCAGCGTCAGGTCTTTGGCCCAGGCGGCATCAAGCAAGCTGGCGGCATGGTCTGCCAGCACCCGCGAGGCTTCGAGGCTGGCCCAGAATTCACCGTAATGCAGCAGGGTGTAGGGGTCCTGCTGCACGGACGAGGCCAGGGAGCCCGACCACACCCGCGAACTCTGGCGCGTGTACTGGCTGGCTTCGGCCAGTGCGCCTTCGGCGATGCCCTGATAGATATTGGTAAATATCAGCTGGGCCACCAGCGATCGCAGGCTGGAAAAAGGCGAGCTCAAGGGGCCGGGATTCATCAATAGCTCATGGGCTTCCACCCGCAACTCGGTAAATTCCGCGCTGCCACTATCGGTCTGGCGCTGGCCCATGTTGTCCCAATCGTTATTGAGTTTGATGCCAGCGCGGCCAGTTGGCACCGCCGCCACCAGGAACCGGCCGGTATCCGCCTCAATGGCGGACACGATCAGGCGATCTGAATCGGTCGCGCCTGAGCAAAAACTCTTCTGGCCGCTGAACAGGTAATGCTCGCCCTGCGGGGTAGCGATGGTGCGGTTATCCAGCGGGTTGAGCGCATTGCCCCACCATAGGTTTTTCTCGGCGGTTTCGTGCCACAGGTGTTGCCACTGGGCCTCGGTGGCATACAGCCGCACCGATGCCAGCATCAGAAACTGAAAGGCAAACACCTGGGCGATGGAGCTATCGGCCCGGGCAATGGTGCGGATAATGCGGTAGAGCTGCGACCAGTCGCCGCCCAGGCCGCCCCACTCCACCGGGATCAGCAGCTTGAGCAATCCGCTCTGGCGCACCGCCTCGCGCTGGGCGTAGGGCGTGCCGCCTTGTACATCGCGTTCAGCCGCGGTTTTTGCCAGATAGGCGGCAAGCTGGTCGGCGCGATGTTGTGGCGTCCCCTCAAATACAGGGGGCACGCTGACTTCATTGGCTATCGTATTCATGCAGATCTTTCAGGAAGCGGAGACTTGAGGGCCGCGATTGGGCAGTGCTTCGCCAAACGGGCCGGTCAGATTGGTTTTGATGGCGGCCTCGCTGCCTGCCTTGACGGACAGTGGCAGCAGGGGGAACAACAGTTCCGCCACACGATAAGACTCTTCCAGATGCGGATAGCCCGAGAAAATGAAATGGTCGATGCCGAGATCGGCATATTCCTTGATGCGATCTGCCACCTCCTGTGCGCTGCCCACCAGCGCGGTGCCCGCGCCACCGCGCACCAGGCCGACACCAGCCCACAGGTTGGGGGACACCACCAGACGGTCGCGGCGGCCACCATGCAGGGCGCTCATTTTCTGCTGGCCGACCGAATCAAAGCGCGCCACCGCCGCCTGGGCGGCAGCAATGGTTTCGTCCGTCACATGCGAAATCAGCTGGTCAGCGGCTTGCCAGGCTTCTTCGGAGGTTTCGCGCACGATCACATGCAGGCGTATGCCAAACTTCACGCTGCGGCCCCGGGCGGCAGCGGCGGCGCGCACCGTCGCAATCTTCTCGGCCACGGCGGCAGGTGGTTCGCCCCAGGTCAGATAGACATCAATATGTTCTGCCGTCAGATCAATCGCCGCTTGCGATGAGCCGCCGATAAACAGCGGCGGGTAAGGTTTCTGGAAAGCGCCGGTCGGCAGGCTGGCATCCTTCACATGGATATAGTCACCTTCCAGGCTGATGGTCTCGCCTTGCAGCACCGACTTCCATACCTGCAGGAACTCGGCGGTTTCGGCATAGCGTTCGTCGTGCGATAAAAAGCTGCCATCGGCCTGCTGCTCGGCGGGGTCGCCACCGGCCACCACATTCACCAGCAGACGGCCACCGGAGATGCGATCCAGCGTGGAAGCCATGCGGGCAGACACGGTGGGCGAGGTGAACCCCGGGCGCACCGCCACCAGGAATTTCAGATCACGGGTTTCGTTCACCAGCGACGCGCTCACCACCCACGGGTCCTCGCACGAGCGCCCCGAGGGCACCAGCACGCCCTCATAACCCAGGCGATCGGCAGCCTGGGCGATCTGTTTCAGGTAGCTGTAGGTGGCGGGCCGGGCACCGTAAGAGGTACCCAGGTAACGCTGGTCGCCATGCGTGGGCAAAAACCAGAATATCTGCATCGCGTGTCTTTCTTTACAAGTATGGCTATACAAAATGATGGGGAATTCCGGGCACATCCGAAAACAGGATGGCTGCACAGTGTTCAGCAAAGAGCATGCCATTGGGGATAAGCGCGGTTTTATGGGGGATTTCAGGCAGAACTGTTGCAAATGTGCTGCTAAATCAGCAGCGGATTGACTTGTGTGCTGACTGAGCAGCAACTCGGCAGGATTTGCCTGCAGCGCTCAGGGATGTGACCGTCGCGTAAAAAACACGGCCACTCTGGCGACACAGCAGGCCAACCCGCGCCACGTCTGGGTTTGCCAGGCACAGGATGAAAAGTCTGCATGCGGACCACGTTGCTGCCACAGCAGCATATCGATATGACGAACAAGTATTTTGGGCTGGCATGTTATGTGCTGTATGGTTTATATAACAGCAAGCAGGAATATAACTTTTGGCTATACATCAACCTTCTGTACATGCGCTCTACCCTGAGCTGGAACCCAGAACGCCGCTGGAAATCGCCCGTGCCCTGGCGAAGGAATTCGCCCTGACGGCCATTGAGCGTGACCACCTTGGCGGCACCCCGAAAGAACAACGCGACGCTATCCGCGCCAGCGGTTTGCTCGCCATGGCGATCCCTGCTCAATATGGAGGTCTGGGTGCCGACTGGCAGCAAACCCTGCAGGCCATACGCGAATTTGCCAAGGCCGATAGCTCGCTCGCCCACGTCTTTGGCTTTCAGCATCTGATGCTGGCCACGGTCAGGCTGTTTTCACAGCAGGAGCAATGGGAACGCTGGTTTGAGCAAACCGCCCGCCTGCAATGGTTCTGGGGCAATGCGCTCAATCCGCTGGATACCCGCACGGTGAGCCGCCCTTTCAGCCATTGGCGCGAGTTTTCCGGCAAGAAGAGCTTTTGCTCGGGCGCGCTGGATTCGGAAATGCTGATTGCCTCGGCCATTGAGCAATCAGACGGCGCGCTGGTGATTGCCGCCCTGCCTACCGGCCGCAGCGGCATCACCGTGATTCAGGACTGGGACAACATCGGCCAGCGCCAGACCGATAGCGGCAGCGTCAACTTTGAAAAGGTGCGGGTAGAAACCCACGAGGTGCTGGCTGACCCCGGTCCCTTGAGCACGCCTTTCTCGTGTCTGCGGCCATTGGTCGCGCAGCTGATACTGACCAATATCTACCTGGGCATTGCCGAAGGCGCGTTTGAAGACGCCAGACAATACACCCTGCACGAAGCACGCCCCTGGCAAGGGGCTGATGTTGCCAGCACGGATGCCGACCCTTATATCCTCGGGCATTACGGCGATTTCTGGGTCGGGCTGGAAAGCACGCGCGCCTTGTGCGATCTGGCCGCCACACGATTGGATGAAGCATGGAGCAAAGGAAACCTGTTAAGCGATGTTGAACGCGGCCATGTGGCTGTCAGCATCAGCACGGCCAAAGTGATGGCGACCCGCGTGGGGCTGGATATCACCAGCCGCATGTTTGAAGTCGCAGGCTCACGTGCCACGCATGCCGGATTGCGACTGGACCGCCACTGGCGCAACCTGCGCACGCATACCCTGCATGACCCTCTGGATTACAAGATAAAGGAGCTGGGGCAATGGGCACTGAAACAGCAGTATCCCACCCCCACGTTTTACTCATGAATATGCTGAATACACGACATTTTGAATATTTCCCGGACGATCCGATAGAAACGGCTGTAAAGGACGACTCGATGAATTTACTGACACTCCCGAACTCGCAGGCGCTGACCACCTCGATTCGAGCGACGGCCCAGGTGTTTGAAGACCCCAAATCCGTGGCGCTGCTGGCCCGCATCAAGATGATTGCGCCCAGTGACGCCAATGTGCTGATCATCGGCGAAACCGGCACCGGCAAGGAACTGATTGCGCGTTATGTGCATGAGCTGAGCCAGCGCAAGGGCAAGCCCTTTGTTGCCGTCAATTGCGGGGCGTTTTCAGAAAGCCTGGTCGAAAGCGAACTTTTCGGCCATGAAAAAGGCGCCTTTACCGGTGCCTTCAGCGCCAAGGCTGGCTGGTTTGAAGCGGCCAATGGCGGCACCCTGTTTCTGGACGAAATCGGCGACCTGCCACCCAGCATTCAGGTAAAGCTGCTGCGTGTGCTGCAAGAGCGTGAAGTGGTACGACTCGGCGCCCGCAAGGCGACGCCGATTGACGTGCGGCTGGTAGCCGCCACCAATGTGCGGCTGGAAGAAGCCGTGCTGGCCGGGCATTTCCGCGAGGATCTGTTTTACCGCCTGCGCGTGGCCCATCTGGAGCTGCCCACCCTGCGCAACCGCCCCGGCGATATCCTGCCGCTGGCCGAATATTTTGTGACGGAATACCGCCGTCGACTCGGCTACGGCGAGATCACGCTGGATGAGCACGCCAAGGCCAAGCTGTTGAGCCATGCCTGGCCGGGCAATATTCGCGAGCTGGAAAACATCATTCACCACGCCCTGCTCATTTGCAAAAACAACATTGTGCGCAGCGAAGACCTGCAGTTGTCGTCGATTTCGCTGCATCGCCCGCGCGAAGCCGAAAGCACGGGGCGGGATGCCCATCAGTCGCAATTGCAGGAAGTGCTGCATGCCTACTTTGAGACCGGCGCGCCTGACCTGTTTGAGCAGCTGGAAGATACCATCGTCCGCACCGCCTACCAGCATTGCCACAACAACCAGGTACAAACCGCCAAGCTGCTCGGCATCAGCCGCAATATCGTGCGGGCCAAGCTGATCAAGATGGGGGCGATCAATGCGCTCAAGTGAGGCGCTGCGCTTTCCCCCTGTCGCCGGCCAGCGCGTGGAACGCATCGCCAGCGCGCCTTTGCCCACGCGGCATGGCCAGTTTGATTTGCATGTCTACCGCGAAGCGGATAGCGGGATCGAGCATGTGGCCCTGGTGGCGGGCGAGGTGGCACGTCAGCAGCAAGTGTTAGTGCGCCTGCACTCGGAATGCCTGACTGGCGATGTGTTTGGCTCCAGCCGCTGCGATTGCGGCGAACAGCTGCAACGCTCGCAACAGCTTATCGCCGATGCCGGACTAGGCGTGGTGGTCTATCTGCGCGGGCAGGAAGGCCGTGGAATTGGCCTGGCGAACAAGATACGCGCTTACCATCTGCAGGATCAGGGGTTGGATACGGTAGAAGCCAATCTGGCCCTGGGCTTGCCGGTGGATAGCCGCCGCTATGATGCGGCGATTGCCATACTGCATGACCTGCAAGTGCGCTCGGTACAATTGCTGAGCAACAACCCGGACAAACTGCAATGCCTGGCAGAAAGCGGCTTTGCCCCCAGCCAGCAACCGTTGCGCATGGTCGCCGGACCCCATAACCAGCATTACCTCGACACCAAGCGCGTCAAGCTTAGACATTCGCTTTAAACGGTAGTGGGAAAGTTGTTATTTCAAGCCGCTCTTACCACATCATCAAATTTAAATAATTTCTGATAACACTTGGAGCAAGATACCTATGCCTGTTAAAAAAGCCGCGATTGCATTGAAATAACTTTGCTTCTGGTATGAAGCATTGTAGTAAATAGTACGGCGTTCACCTTCAGGACGATTTAAATCAGTCTGAACACCTAACAAATCTGTATCAGTTTTAAATTGTCTGTCAAAGGGCTTAACTGACTCATCATTTATTGCGATTACTTTTGCGAAACATGCGTATATCCAAAAGCCTGATGAAAAGATTAATATAATTAGCGAAAGCCAATGTAAGCAGAGAGCAATACAGGAATGCGTAGTAACCATAAATCCCCCCATTTAAAAAAACCGAAGACAAGAGTCTTTTGCATACATCAATACAATTTGACTTCTTAAGTTTCCAACTTACACCAAAAGTTAATCCAAGTGGGTAAATGCTTTGGCATTAATTTAAGAGCAAGTCTAGATGTTGCTCACGCGATAAAATCTCAATAACACCACTATTATCAGATGTTTTCCTTCGCTTCATTAATGGACTCGAGGCCAACTAGCAGCGTCTTTGCGCCAGTCCTGCACAAAGGTCATGAACTGATCAAACGGCAAGGCGGGCGAGAACAGATAGCCTTGGGCAAAGTCACAGCCTGCGCGCTTCAGCAGTTCCAGCTGGGCTTCGGTTTCCACGCCTTCGGCAATCACGCGCATGCCCAGTCTGTGCGCCATATCCACAATCACTTCGCATAGCACCATGTCGTCGTTGCCGGCACCCAGGTTCTGCACGAAGGAGCGGTCGATTTTGACAAAGTCGATATGAAACTTCTTGAGATAGGCCAGCGAGGAATAGCCGGTGCCGAAGTCATCAATTGAGGTGGCAATACCGGCATCACGGAATTGGGTCAGGGTGGCTTTCACCTGATCAGACGCATCCAGCAGCAGGCCTTCGGTGATTTCAATGGCCAGGCACTCCGCAGGCAGGCCTATCTGGTCGAGATAGGCTTGCCAGGTCTGCAACTCCTGGCTGCTCTGGAATTGCAGCGGCGACACATTGATGCTGACCTGGAAGATGGTCGCATCCACCACATTGCCATCAGGCGGCGTACGGCGCGAGGCCAGCGATTCCTGCACCAGCGTCACCGTATCGCGTGCTGACTGGCGGAACACCCAGTCGCCCATGCGATTGATCATGCCGGTCTCTTCCGCCACCGGAATAAACTCGAAGGGCGGCACCAGTCCGCGTGCAGGGTGCTGCCAGCGCACCAGCGCTTCGGCCTTGTGTATCTCGTTGGTCGCCAGATCGACAATCGGCTGGTAGTACATCACCAGCTCGTGCCGGTTGAGCGCATGCCGCAAATCATTGCTGACCTGCAACTTGTGTGCGGCCAGCTCCTGCATGGATGGCAAGAAAAACTGGTAACGGTTGCGGCCCAGACGTTTAGCCTCGTACATGGCCTGGTCGGCATATTTCATCAGCGTTTCCACATCCCGGCTGTGCTCGGGGAAAGACGCAATGCCTATGCTGGTGGTCACATACACCACGTGGTTTTCAATGGTGAATGGCAGCGATACCTGGCGCAGAATGCGCTCACACAGCCACTCCACCTGCTGCTGGTTTTGCACATTGGAAAGCACAATGGTGAATTCATCGCCACCCAGACGTGCCAGCAGTGTGCAATCGCGGGCGACGGCGGCGATACGCGCGCCGGTTTCCACCAGCAGCTTGTCACCGATGGAATGCCCCAGCTGATCGTTGATCTGCTTGAAGTTATCCAGATCCAGAAACATCAGCACCAGCGGCTGCTGGTGTTGCAGCGATTTATGGATTTCTTCCGCCAGCTGTTTGTGGAACATGGGACGATTGGGCAAGCCGGTCAGAAAATCGTAATTGGCCTGTTTCCAGATCAGTTTTTGCGAGGCTGCCGCTTGCCTTGCCACTTCACGCTTGAGCCGATAGCCGCGCAGCACAATGATGGTCGCCAGCAACAGCAGGCCTGCCAGCAGAAAAGGCAATAAACCGGTTTTGCTGCCGGGCTGCAGGCGCCAGTCATTCAGAATGTCGCTACGCTCTGGCTCCAGATGCTTCAGTGTTTTCTGCAGGATACTGGCCAGCTCTGGCCAGTCCTTGCGCACCGCCATGTTCACGCTGGCTTTGTAAGGCGTGGACCCAGCTTTGGCCAGATAGCGTATGCCCTGCACATTCGAGACATAATCCACCACCAGCGGATTGCCTATGTAGGCATCTACCTTGCCGGTTTCCAGCGCCACAAAGGCCTCTTCGGCGATATCCACCTTGAATAACTCGATACCCTGCTGATCCTTGGTCAACAAGCCAGCCAGGGGACCATTCTTGAATACTGCGACGCGCTTGTGCTGGAGGTCGGCAAAGGTGCGGATGGTGTCGTTTTTCTTGTGGATATAGATGGTGTAAGGCACCGAAATCACAGGCTCAGGCAGCGCCACAAAGCGGCTGCCATTAAGCGACTTGACGCTGGCGATACCGGATAGCATGTCGGCAGTTTCGGTCGCCGGATTTTCGGAGTATTCGCTGCGTTGAAAACGCACGCCCAGAAGCCGCTCGAAGCGCTTGAGGTAATCCACGGTGATGCCGCGAAACTCGTTGCCCTCCGACAGGAACTCGATCGGCATCCAGCCGTGATGCACACCTACCTTGATGACCGGATGCGCCTTCAGCCAGGCGAACTCCTGGGTTGTCAGCTCCAGTGTATCTGAGGTCAAAGGCTTGCTGGCAAAGGGCAAGCCGCCACTTTCCAGTTGCTCTGCACTGACCGCATAAACTGCGGCCGAAATGCATACCAGTGCCAGCAGGCTCTGTATCAGCATGCGCAGTGCAAAGCCTGCCGTGATGGCCTGTCCTGAATATTTGAATTTAGCTAGTCGCATCCCGCACTCAATAGTTCTTGTTTTGCCGTTAAGACCGCGAGTCAACTTTGGCTACATAACACGCTGGCGTGTGATGAATTTACGGTCCGCAGGATTAAATCTTGACCCTGAATAATTGTGTCTTGAATCACATTTGAAGGATGGGAGGATTGTATTGCCGATTCAAATAATAGCAATGACTTATCGCATATGGGGTGACCAGACTTGCAGCCTGAGGGCCGCATATCGAAGGTCTGGATAATTTGACTCCCCTTCGCTGCAAAACAGGCTTAATATGCATCTGGCAACCAGCAGTAAGCAACTGAATAATATAAAAATAAACCGGGCGCGCGCATGCATTGCATTCCTCATTTCCGCACACGCACAGAAGTTGCACCGCACCGGGCAAAACGATACGCAAGACTTGAAGCTGCTTTACAGATCAACACTTTCAGGAGGATTGAGATGAAAACAATTTTAAGCATTGATGGAGGTGGTATCCGCGGCTTGATCCCGGCACTGATACTGACCGATATCGAGGCCCATCTGGGCAAGCCGGTCTGGCAATTGTTTGACCTGATTGCGGGCACGTCGACCGGCGGCATTCTGGCGATAGGCTGCGCCAGAAAAGATGCCTCGGGCAAAGCCAGATATGCGGCGAAAGACCTGGTGAATATCTATGAAACCCGCGGCAAGGAGATCTTCTCGCGTTCGCTGTGGAAAGGCGTGTCCTCCATAGGCGGGATTGCCGATGAGCTTTACTCCGCCGATGGCATTGAGCAGGTGCTGCAGGAGTATTTTGAAGATGACGCGCTGCAGGACTGCCTGACCAACACCCTGATCACCAGCTATGACCTGCAAAACCGCGAGCCTATCTTTTTCAAGAGCTGGAAAGACGAACACAAACCGCTGCTGCTTAAGCACGTGGCGCGTGCCACATCAGCCGCGCCTACCTATTTTGAACCGACTCAGATCGAGGTGGCGGGCTCGCTGAAAACTCTGGTGGATGGTGGCGTATTTATCAATTCGCCCTCGGTATCGGCCTATGCCGAAGCCAAACGCATTTTCCCGGATGAAACCGAGTTTCTGCTGGTCTCGCTAGGCACTGGCGAGCTGATCAGGCCGATTACCTTTGATGAGGCGAAAGACTGGGGCAAGGCTGGCTGGGTGCTACCGCTGTTGAGTTGCATGTTTGATGGAGTGGCCGATGCCGCCAATTATCAGATGCAGATGATACTGGGCGACCATTACTACCGGCTGCAAACGGAATTGAGCATCGCCTCGGATGACATGGATAACGCCACCAAGGGCAATATTGAAAACCTGAAAGCGGAAGCTAAAAAACTGATCAAAGCCAACAAGGCCACGCTGGAGAAGATCTATCAGGCGCTGGCGCGCTAAGCGCTGCCATCGTCACCATGCAATATCCCGGCTAACTGCACAAGCGGGACAGAGAATCAAAATCAAAAGCCTGCCCGCTGATGCTCTTCTGAAATACATCCTGCTGCTGAATCCGCTGCGGGGTGTTGAAAGTCGCGCTATTCAGCTTGTCGATAAAGCCATCGTCCACCAGCATGGCACAAGCCAGGCTGCGGGAGTATTCCGACTTCAACACGGACAGCATCTGGGCATGCTCAAAATCAAACTCCACGATCTTTTGCAGCGATTTCGCATAGGTCGTTCTGACCGAAACCACCTGCGGCAAGCTGGAGGATTGCGCAATCAGCGGCTCAATATCATCGCGTATGCCATCCCGGTTTTTGTCTGGCCCCGAGAGTGGGCTGGTCTTGACCTCAGTATGCAACAAGGCAGCCGCCCAGCCGGGCAGTTTGTCGCAGGCCGATAGCGTCAACAGGAGTCCGGCAGCGCCAAATAGCGGCACCAGCCGGGCAAGCTTCGCGGATATAAACAGAAGGTTCATGCGCCCAATAATTAAGAGAGTTTCACGAGCTGAAAGGCCTCATGCAGCCAGATCAAGACTTATGCAGAAAGTATACAGCCCATGCAAAATCCGTCGATCCAGGGGTGACAGAATTGTCACCTTCTCCTGCCAAAGGCCCACTGCGCGCACCTCTTAACATTTCTTAATACTTATTCAAGCTTCCCCTTTATAATCTATGCACACTGCCAGGTGCCTGCCCTCTCGCTCGAGGGGAAAGGTGAAACGGGAAACAGGTGAAATGCCTGTGCTGCCCCCGCAACGGTAAGCGAGTATGGATGTGCCATCGACGCCACTGGGCCTTGTGCCTGGGAAGGCGGTGCATCAAGCCTCGCGAGCCCGGAGACCGGCCTGCCAGTCACGAAGGAACTACCGCGGGGCGCGGTGTTTGGGCAAGGCTGGTCAGCCATCTCATACTCTGGCTCTGTGGTTTTTCCATGATGAATCGGCATGCGGGGTCGCATGCGAACATTTAGGAAACGCCCATGAAACGTACTGCCATGGCGAGCCTGACCGGCTTGCTTTTTTCTTTGTCCGCTTACGCTGAAGATATTCAGCCGCTGGAAGAAGTCGAAGTATCCGCACAAAGCCTCAAACCCGAATCCCGCCTCAAACAGCCACTTTCCACCGGCAGCCGCCTCGGCCTGACGCCATTTGAAACGCCCGCCAGCATTGAGGCCGTGGATGCCGACACCATACGCCGCCGCGGCGATACCAGTATCCGTGAAGCCATATCACGCAGCACCGGTATCAGCGACATCAGCAATCTCGGCGTGGGCAATGCCTATTCAGCGCGCGGCTTTAGTGGCAATGATTCCATCGGTCAGGCAGAAGATGGCGTACGGCTCTTGACCGCCGCCAGCACGATCACGTTTCCCTCCGACACCTGGGGCTATGAACGCATCGAGGTGCTGCGCGGGCCAGCTTCGGTGTTGTTTGGCACCGGCACCGTAGGTGGCATCATCAACAGCATACGCAAGGCGCCGAGCCGGGATGCTTCATTTGAAGCACTGACCGGCTGGGGCAGCCGCGGCGAATACCGCGCTGGCGTGGGAGGCACCGGGGCCGTGGGCGAGATAGGCGCATTCCGCATTGATGCCTCCGCCACCGGCGGCAATGGCTATGTGGACCGTGGCGAGCATCAGAGCCGCAAGCTCATGAGCGGCCTGCAACTGGTGCCCAGCGATCATCTGCGCGTCGATTTCACCTTTGATCATAGCGAAGACTCCCCGACCACATACACCGGCATCCCTTTGCGCGATGGCCGCATCGACAGCAGCCTGCGCAAGCAGAATTACAACGTGCAAGACAGTGCCATGGATTTTGCCGATGACCGCCTGCGCGCCAAGGTGGAATGGGATATTTCAGATAGCCTGAAACTCACCAACATCAGCTACTGGTTTAACAGCCGCCGCCACTGGCGCAACCTGGAATACTATGCTCTCGATAGTGCCAGCAATACCGTAACGCGATCTGGCTATACCGAGATCAAACACCAGCTCAAGCAGCTGGGCAACCGCCTTGAACTGGCCAGCGTGGCCGATGCCTTCGGCCACAAGAACCGCTGGGTCATGGGCTGGGAAACCACGCGCGTGGATCTGCGTTATATCGACAACTTTTATGATGGCACGGATGGAAGTAACACCGTGCCGGCCAAGGGTTTTGCGCCGGGTTACTACTCCGATGCCGCGCTGGACCCGACCATCCCCGAATTCAAGGCACGCACCTTGCAAAACGCGCTGTTTGTGGAAGATGCGCTGGACCTGACCGAGCAGCTGAAGCTCACCGCAGGCTTGCGCCAGGACTGGATCAATGTCGATCATCAGAACTTGATCACCGGCGCTTCGTTCGACAAGGATTACTCGCCCTTTTCCTATCGCCTGGGCACGGTGTTCACCGCTACTCCTGGCCTGGCCGTGTATGGGCAATACAGCCAGGGCTCGGACCCGGTATCATCCATCGTCTCCTTACGTCCCGGCAGCAAAGCCTACAAGCTGACCACCGCCAAGCAGGCCGAAGTCGGCATCAAGCACATGCTGGATCAGGGCAAAGGCGAAGTGACGCTGGCGCTGTACCACATCGCCAAGGACGACATCCTGACACGCGACCCTGCCGATCAGCGGCTGACAGTGCAAGGCGGCAAGCAGTCTTCACGCGGTGTGGAGCTTTCCACCCTGCTGCTGCCAAGCGCACATTGGCGTGTAGACGCCAATGTGGCACTGCTGAAGGCGCGCTATGACGAATTGCTGGAAAGCGGTGCCTCACGCGCAGGCAATACGCCGACCAATGTACCGGAGAAAGTCGCCAACGCCTGGGTTTACTACCAGCTGGGTGACTGGTCCATGGGCGCGGGGGCCCGACTGACAGGGCAACGCTACGCCGACACGGCCAACACCTCGGTCATGCCCGGCTATACCGTGTATGACGCCAACATTGCCTGGCGTGCCAACCGCCACACCACCCTGCGCCTCAACGCCCGCAATCTGGGTGACAAGCTCTACGCCAGCACCTATTACGACACCAGCCAGTTCATCTTCGGCCCCTCACGTAGTCTGGAACTGACCGCCGAAGTCAGCTACTGATTGTCATCGGGGCGGCATGCCATCATGTCGCCCTGACCAAGACAGACCCAGCATGTCGATCGCAAACAGCTTGAAACACCCCTCTTTACATCACTCGTTATATTCAATTGGACATAACGAAAGACCTCCTATTAGAATGACGTCACTTTTAAAGGGGGATCCTATGAAGCTCAACAGAAACAAGCATGCACGGCTGACCGCCGCCATACTGGGAGGTATGGCGCTGACAGCGCAAGCCGCAGACATCAATACTTTCAACCTGGGGGAGGTCCTGGTCACCGCCCCGAACGACAGCGCTGTCAACGGCTCCAGCGACACCGTCACTCAAAGTCAGATGCGTCTGCTGAACCGCGAAACCGTGGGAACCGCCGTCAATACCCTGCCCGGCGTGGCTCTTTCCGAGGGCGGTCCACGCAACGAGCAAACCTTGCAGTTGCGTGGCTTTGACTTAAGACAAGTGCCTGTTTTCATTGATGGCGTTCCGGTCTATGTCTCGTATGACGGCTATGTGGACCTGGCGCGCTTCAATACCTTTGACCTTGCCAGCGTGCAGGTCGCCAAAGGCTTCAGCTCGGTGCTATATGGCCCCAATACCTTGGGCGGAGCCATCAATCTGGTCAGCCGCAAACCCTCCAGAGAGTTTGAAGGTGATGTTACGGTTGGGCTCAAGACCGACAAGGATTTCAAATACAACGGTTACCGCACCGACATCAATGCCGGGGGCAACTATGGCACCTGGTACTGGCAAGCCAGTGGCTCCATGCTGGACACCAACCGCTACCGCATGTCATCCGACTTCAAGCCCACCACCTATGAGGACGGCGGCGTGCGCGATAACTCCTACACGCAGGATGGCAAGATCAACCTCAAAATCGGCTTTACCCCGCGTGAGGGCGATGAATACAGCCTGAATTACATCAGCCAGCGCGGCTCAAAAGGCAATCCGGTATATGCCGGCTCAGACAGCACACAGTCCATCCGCTACTGGCGCTGGCCCGAGTGGGATAAAGACAGCCTTTACTTCATATCACGTACCGCTATCGGCCAATCGTCTTATCTGAAAGTGCGCGCGTTTTACGACAAATTCAGCAATGTGCTGAACAGCTACGACGATGCCCGTTACTCGTCCATGACGCGCAGTTATGCCTTCACCAGCATCTACAACGACCACAGCTATGGCGCCAGCACCGAATTCGGCACCACCATCAACCAGCAGAACACCCTGAAGTTTGCGCTACACATCAAACAGGACAAACACGAGGAACACAACAAGGGCAACCCGGTTCAGAATTTTGAAGACAGAACGACCTCGCTGGCGGTGGAAGACACGCACCAGATTACGGAAAAACTGGCCCTGGTGCTGGGGGTGAGCCGCGACCGTCGCGAAACACTCGAGGCCGAAGGCCTGAACAATGCCAACCAGCTTTACGATTTCAAGAAAGGCGACGCCGATTCCTGGAATCCGCAAGCAGGCCTGTTCTACAAGCCCAATGCAACGGATGAAGTCCACGCCACCATCGCACGCAAGAGCCGCTTCCCCACCATGAAGGATCGCTACTCTGGCCGCTTTGGCCGTGCCGTGCCCAATCCTGATCTCGACACGGAATTCTCCACCAACTACGAGCTGGGGGCTTCCGGCTTTGTGACATCGAAACTCAAACTAATGGCGAGCGTGTTCTATTACGACACCACCGACCTTATTCAGGCAGTCAACCTCCCGAATAGCGCCTGCTCTAGCGGCAGCCAGTGCTCTCAGTTCCGCAATGTGGGCAAAGTCCTTACCTCGGGAACGGAACTCGGTTTTGCCGTCTTCCCCACCGATGCTCTGGAAATCGGCGCCAATTACACCTATCTGGACCGGGATAACAAAAGCAGCGATGACAAGCTGACGGACATCCCGCGTGAGAAGTTGTTTGGCTATGGCAAATGGCAGGCCAATGACATGTGGTCGCTGGTAGCCAGCACTGAAGTTAACTCCTCGCGCTATAGCTCCACCACTGGCACCCGGGTTTCGGGCGGCTTTGGCATTGCCAATACCAAAGTGGTGTACCAGCCATCCGCTCTCTGGAGTGGGGAGTTCGGCATCAACAATCTGTTCGATCGCAACTACACCTACATTGAAGGCTACCCCATGCCTGGCCGCAATATGTTTTTTAACGTCACCCGTCGTTTCTGAGGTCGGATATGCGCTTGATCAAACAATTCCAACCAATTGGCCTTTGGCTGCTGGCGCTAGGCATCGCATCTATCAGCCTGCAAGCTCGCGCCGAAGAGCGTCTTGTGGTGCTGACCAGTTACCCGCAGGAGATGGTCAGCCAGTTTGAGGCGGCGTTTGAGCAAGCGCATCCGGAATACCGGCTGGAGGTCATCTGGCGGCAATCGGCAGATGCGCAGAAACTGTTGTCCGAGCCCGGCAATGGTGGCGTCGATGTCTACTGGAGCCCGGCATTGCGCAACTTCCTGCAGTTACGCCAGCAGGCGCAATTGCGTCAATTGCCAGCGGTTGATGGCATCGCCGAGCGCATCAATGGCGCGCAGATCGCCGACCCGGACCATGGCGTCTTCGCGTCCGAGATTGCCGGCTATGGCATGGTGGTTAATCCAAAAACGTTACAGGCGAGCGGACTGCCACTGCCGACAGATTGGCCGGATATTGCCTCCCCTGCCTGGGCAGGCAAGGTCACTCTGCCCATTCCATCCCTGGTGGGCTTTGCGCCCGGGCTGTATGAGTCCATATTGGGCGCACTGGGCTGGAATGAAGGCTGGCGCGTCATCACGCAGATGGCCGCGCAGGCCAAGCTAGCCACAGCAGGCTCCACCTTCGTGACCGACGATGTCAGCAGTGGCCATTTCGCTGTCGGCCTGACTATCGACTTTTTCGCCAATGCCGCTATCGCCAATGGGCAGCCGCTCAACTTCGTTTACCCGCACCATGTGGGATATTCCCCTGCGCATATCGGCATACTGCAGTCCTCACGCCATCTGGCGGCAGCCGAGGCGTTTGTGGCGTTCGTGCTGTCAGATACAGGTCAGGCGCTGCTGTTTCATCCGGATATTCGCAAACTGCCGGTCAGGGCGTCGGCCTATCGGCAGGCGCCAGCGGGATATTTCAATCCGTTTGCGCAAGCGGTGAGTCCCGCCAACCAGATCACACTGGAAGCATTATTAAGCCGTCAGGCGCTGACATCGGCCATCTTTGATGCCTGCATCACGCGCCCCAAAGCCACGCTGGATAGCCTGTGGCAACAGCTACGCCGGGCCGAAGCCAAGCAAACAGCCGCCAACCCAGCCCTGATAGAAGCCAGGTCCCTCGCCGCCATGCCATTAATCAGTGAACATGAAGCCGAAGATACCCATCTGCAAACCGTGTTCCGCGCCCGCCGGGAGAACGCGGACTATGAGGCGGAAGCCGCCCAATATGAAGCACGCTGGGATCAGCAAATACAGCAACGCCATGCACGCGCACTGGCGCTGATACAGCAGGCAACCGTACAAGCAAGTCCATGAAGCGCTGGGTCTTGTTGTGGGGCACATGCCTGGGGATATATTGGACAGGCATAGCGCTTGCCGACACTACAGATAACCGGACCCGTGCGCCTGCACCAGCTTATCTGCGGGAAGCTTATACCCAGCCTCTTCCTCAACTCAGCTCCAGCGAGCTCGAACGTTTTTACCGTGGCAGGCAGCTGGTGCGGCAAAGCTGGGTGATCCCGCCTTCAGAAGACACCGCCATCGCAGGTCTGGGCCCGCTCTATAACCGCAATGCCTGCATTGCCTGCCACACCAAAAACGGACGAGGCTATGCACCCGATGGTCCGGAGGAGTCACTCAAAACCATGCTGGTACGATTGAGCGTGCCCGGCGTGGGCATGCACGGCGGCCCGGTGGCACATCCACTCTATGGCGATCAGCTGAACGAGTTTGGCGTACCGGGTTTACCCGGCGAAGGCGAGGCCAGCCTTCACTATTCCTTCAGACACGTGGCAACACCCCTTGGCAATCTGGAACTGCGGCAGCCGCATATCCGATTTGTGCACCCGGCATACGGTGCGCTTGAACCCCTGATGATGGAACCGACAAACGCAGGCCCAAACTCCGGCGTTCTTACCTCGGCCCGCATTGCCCCGCCGCTGCATGGCGCAGGCCTGCTGGAAGCTATCCCGATAAGCACCTTGCAGGCATTGACCAGGCAGAAAAAACCCGCTGGCATCAAAGGCCGGCTGAATAGAGTGTGGGACCCGGAAAGCCAGCGCATGGTCGCCGGGCGCTTCGGCTGGAAAGCCAACACCGCCAGCTTGCGGCTGCAAACTGCCAGCGCCTTGGTGGGTGATATGGGCATTACCAGCCAGGTGTTCCCCACCGGCAATTGCGGACGCTTGCAGACCACGTGCCTGCAGGCACAGTCTTCCACTGTTGAGCTGCAAGCGGCGCAGCTTGATGACATGGTGTTTTACCAGCAGATGCTGGCGGTGCCGCCACAACGCAATACCGCAGATGCCGCCGTCATGCGCGGGGCCCGCATTTTTCGCCGGGCGCATTGTTCGGTTTGCCATGTGCCTGAGCTTAAAACCGGCAAGGACGTGTTGACGCCCCTCGCCAATCACACCATACGCCCCTACACTGACTTGCTTCTGCATGATATGGGCCCCGGCCTGGCAGACCACCGGCGCGATTTCATGGCATCCGGTTCGGAATGGCGCACGCCGCCGCTGTGGGGCATAGGGCTCGCCAACATCGTCGAGCCACGCGCCGGTTTTTTGCATGATGGGCGCGCAAGAAGTCTTCTTGAGGCCATTTACTGGCATGATGGTGAGGCCCGCGCTTCGCGAGCCTATATTGAACGCCTGCAAAAGCAGGAACTGGCCGACTTGCTCGCCTTTATGGAATCTTTATGAGCCGCTAACCATGATCATCCGCAACCGCCCCAGCCTGATTCATCTGTTTTTCATTGTGCGCGGCTCCATCGTGATGCGCATATTGCCGCGTATTGTGGTGATTACCGTGATGTCTGCGCTGATTGTGCTGACGCACAGGCTGCGGCCCGACTGGCTGCCCACTTTCGAGAGCGCGCCTTTTGCCCTGCTGGGTATCGCGCTGTCGGTGTTTCTGGCCTTCAGAAACAATGCCTGCTACGACCGCTGGTGGGAAGCGCGCAAGCAATGGGGCGAGCTGGTAAGCACCACCCGTACCCTGGCGCGGCAGAGCATGATCATCACCGCCGCCTCGGCGGAAGCCCGCGATCGATTGCTCCGCATGGCCATCGGCTTCACCCATGCGCTACGCCAGCAGCTGCGGGCCAGCGAAGATCTGGAAACACAACTCACCACCCGCAGTCTGACAGGTTCGCCCGAAGCTTTCCTGGAAGACATGCAGCGGGAAATCATCGCTTTGCGCGGCCAGGGCATCCTGACCGATATCCCCTATTCGCTGCTTGACCAGACCATTGCCCATTTATCCCGCATCCAGAGCGGATGCGAGCGATTGCTGACAACACCGGTACCATTTGGCTACACGCTGCTACTGCACCGCACGGCCTACACCTTCTGCTTTTTGCTGCCATTTGGATTCGCTGACAGCCTGGGCTGGGTAACGCCTTTTGCCTCCGCGCTGGCGGCGTATACCTTTTTTGGGCTGGATGCGCTGGGCGATGAGCTGGAAGCCCCCTTTAGCATGCAACCCAATGCATTGCCCATCGACGCGCTGTCGCGCCAGATAGAAATCAACCTGCTGCAGGCCATGGGCGTGCAAGAGTTGCCGCCGTTGAAGAAGCCCGAGAATTTTATCCTGCTGTAGCACTGGCAGGCTTGAGCCAGCAGGCCATGCCTATCATTAACCCGGAAATGCCAATCAGCATATAGAGCGAACTGGCATAGCTGCCTGTTACATCGCGCAGATAGCCGAATGCCAGCGGGCCAGTCGCGGCGACAAGATAGCCAATGGTGAGCACAAATGCCGTCCATGCGTTGGTTTCACTCGCGTTGGCGGTGTTATCCAGCGGCAAAGTCATGCCCAGGGTAAAGGCACCGCCCAGACCAAAGGCGGTGATGGCGATCACCGGCACCGGCGCCCATAGCGGCGCCACGGTCATCACCACCAGCCCCAGCAAGGTAATCACGGCGCTGGATACCAGCCAGACGCGGCGATCCAGTGATTTGCTGTAAGCCCCGAACACCGGGCTTGCCAGCATGAAGGCCGCGGTAAAGCACCCCAGCAGCACACCGGCCATGCTGCTGGAGAGGCCATGCTCCAGAAACACCGCCGCCGTCCAGGTCACCATGGCATAAAAAATCAGGTTAACGCAGGCAAAAAAAGCGGCAACCCGCCAGGCCAGGGCATTGCGCCATGGCAAGGGCGCCCGCACAGCCACGGTCTTCTGGCTGGCATCGTGCGTGCGCACATGCTGCCAATAGACGTAGCCCCAGGCCAGCGTTGCCAGCAGCCCCAGCACCGACCAGATGCCCGCGGGCAGGCGCCAGCCACTCACACTCTCTGCCATGGGCGCGGTAATCACGGCAGACAGCGTGCTGCCAAAGGACAAACCCGTCACATAAATCCCCATCACCCCCGCCGCGCGGGTCGGGTAATTCACCTTGATGTAGCCCGAGAGCAGCGTGCCGGTCACGGCGATGCCTGCGCCAACACCAACAGTACTCAGCAGCAAGGCCAGCGTATCCGGCGCGAAAGCACGGGCCAAGGTAGACAGACACAGTATCGCCAGGGCTGTCACGATGGTTTTGTCGCGGCCAAACCGGTGCGCCAGCCAGGGCGCAGGCAAGGCCAGCAGGCCCATCAACAAATCAGGTATCGCCGTCAGCAGAGAAGCCTGCGCATGCGACAAGGCAAACGCATCGATAATGCGCGGCAAAATCGGGCCGACAGAGACAATCGATGGTCGCAGTGCAAGGGCCACCAGTACGACGGCGACAATGCCAACGCCCAGAGCCGGCAAGGGGGATTCTTTTGTAGCTGGATGCATGCATGGCCTCAACGGGAAGTTTCAAATGACGATGAAACAGGCCGCCCGCAGGACGGTTCATCATGGAAAAGAAACTAACAGACTCCGGCAAATGCGCTCCATACGTCGAATGACTGAGCGCAAGCCTTATGCAGACGCATGGCAGGCATTGGAGCCTGTCGATCACGCCGCGCCGACGCGCTAGCGCAGGCAACGCACCTTGCTTTCTGCTGTGGGAAATTGAAGAAAATATTTGGCAGCCACCCCTTAATTCTCGGTGGATGCTGTCGTTATCAGTAAACAGCAAGGCCTAATAATAGTTAGTGACTTTTCAGGAGATCATCATGTCATCCGCCGTAGGAAGCTCAACCAGCACCAGCTATACACCGCCACCACCTCCTGCGCAGCAGGCACAGCCCAAGCCGCCAGTAGACGAAAACGAAGCCAGCAAGAAAACGAATGAGGCTCCTCCTCCACCCAAGCCAGCGCCATCGGCTACGGTAGGTACGCAGATCGACACCACGGCTTAAGCCTGCCGCAATAAAAAAAACCGCCTGTTTGGCGGTTTTTTTTATATCCCCTGACAAGAGCTCTTTCTGATTCCACAATCAAAGCAACCTCTGATTCATATCCTCAGTTAGTAATGCAGCTCCACGGAGATTTCCGTCGCGCCACTCAACTCAAATGCGCTGGGCTCAAACGGCGGCGGGCCGGATACCTTGGGATTGTTCGATAGCCCATAGCCTTCGGTGGGGAACATGCCAAAGCGGCGGTTCAGTTCGCCGTTGGCATCTTCGTCGTGATACACCACCACGGCGTAGCGGCCGGGCTTGAGATCATTCCAGCGCAAGATGACTTCGCCGGGGCTGGCAGCTTGCTGCACGACAGCGACCGCTTCGGCTTCCTTGCGGAAGGTTTGGGCCTTGTCATATAAAGCCGCCCGGATATTTCCTTTGTCATTCTTCACGCCTTCTACCTTGACCACCAGTGGCAGCCCTTCTGCCGAGGCATGCAGCGCAAGGCTTGCGAGGATAAGACCGATATATAAACGGGGGTAACGCACGTAACACTCCTTGCTGTGGGTATCTTTCGCCAGGGGCCAAGGCGGCATGATGGCCGCCTTGTACTCATCCTGCATCAGCGTATAAAGGTAGGGCTTTCCTCATGGTCGGCCAGTTGGCTCGATGGCAGCGCTGGCTGCTGAATCTCGCGCATGCCGGCGCGGAAAGTCGGATCGCCCACCCAGGTCGGCCGCTGCACAAAGGCGGTATTGACCAGGCTCTTGCTGGGGTCAAAGCCGGTGTAATGCAGGCCAGCCAAGTCAGACCAGGTTTGCTCAAAATACGCCGTGCTGTATTCGCGATTCAAGGCAAAGCCCAGATCCTGCGGGTTGTCCTGTTTCCATTGATCCGAGGTCCAGACAAACATGGGGATGGCAAACATAGGCAGAGTAGGATTGCCTTCATTGCGGCCGACAAACTCATGTGGCGGCGTATCGTAAACATCTTCGCCGTGGTCGGACATGAAGGCCAGCATGCTGCGTTCGCCTTTGGCCTGCAGCGTTTTCAGCAGGGTGGCCAGCACGTAGTCGTTGTAGCGCACGGCATTGTCATAGGTGTTGACGACCTGCGCCTTGGGGTCATCCAGCCAATCGGGCAGCCCGGTGCGGTCCTTGAAGTAATCGAACTCGGGTGGATAGCGGTATTCGTACTTCATGTGCGTGCCCAGGAGGTGGACGACGATGAATTTGCGCTGTGCGGGGTCAGCCAGCGCGGACTCGAAGGGCTTGAACACATTGCTGTCGTATTCGCGCGAGTTCTGGTAGCGCGTGTTGTTGGTGTAGCGCTGCACATCGGCCAGCTGCGAGAAGTAAGCCAGCATGGTGTTGCGCTTGGTGATGGTCTGCTGGTTGGTAATCCAGAAGGTCTTGTAGCCCGCCTGCTTCATGAGATTCATGATCGAAGGTTTGGTCATGACGGCATCCGGATTATCGCGATCAGCAAAGGTCAGCGCCTGCTCCAGCACTTCAATGGTCGAGGCACGTGGCGACACCACACGGGTAAAGATGCTGAGCTGGTCTTTCATCTTGTCGAGATTGGGCGTGGTATCGCGCGGATAGCCATACAAACCCCAGTGCAGGCGGGTGGATGACTCGCCGATCACCAGCACCAGCGTGCCAGGCTTGCCTGCGTATTGATCATGCAGGTTGGCGAGTGGCGGCAAGGCGCTGTTTTTTTCCAGCAACGCCTGCATATTGCCGAGCTGGCGCCGATACTGGAAATAGCCCATGACCAGTTGCCACGGTTCCGCAGGCTCCATACGGCGCTGCATGTGGTCGATGACCTGGTCCCAGCTTTGATGGCTGATTAAGCGATCCTGTATAACCGGCAGCACGTGTATGGGCACAATGATCAACAGGCAAGCCACCAGCTTGCCCCGCCATGAAAACTCCAGCGGCTGCACGCGCCGCCACAACAGCCACGCTACCAGCGTGTGCGCCAGATAGACCAGCGGCATCCACCACTTGAAGTACTGCGAGACATATTCGGACGATTCGGCAGGGTTGGACTCAAACAGGATATACAGCACGCTCTGCGAGAACTCCTGGTGATACACGCAGAAATACGCGATGCTCAGTAAAGACGTCACCCACAGCACAACACCGATGACGGCGGCGATCACCCTGGTATGCCGGGGGAACAGCAGCACGGGCACCAGCCAGAGAAAACTCATGTACACCGCCTGGCGGAAGCCGATAAAAATCGTCGCATCCGTCATTTGCAGGAGCACATGCGTGACCCCTGAAAAATAGAAAAAGAACAGGTACAGATTGATAAAGCGCAGGAAAGACGAACTCCCGGCCTTCTGCGCGTGCGTGTTGTCAGGGCTTGCTATTGTGTTCATGCATCACTCTTGGGTCAGTTGTTTTTATTGTTTTCAGGCGCTATCCCATTGATAGCCTGCAATATGTATCAAGGACTGTGCCCGCGAACGCCAAGAGAGCGAACCAATTAAATATCTTTACAAATCATAACCTTAGTTAACAAAAACCCTGCTTGTAAAAAATCATGGCTGCAGATTGCCTGAAAATCCCGCAAAAAGAGAGAAAGACACCCAGGCAAGCCTGCATTTATTGCAGGATTTCCGCTGCAAATCATCGGGCGCATGGTCATGTGAACATCCCTTGTCCTGACCATGCCTATGCAAACCCGGGGCTTGCACTCAAGGCCATGAATTCACGCTATTATCTGAAGCATCTGCCCTGGCAGATGGCAGCAAGATCTTCCGGCATCAATAACGTCAAATAACATCCGGTGGGGGCTTGGGGAATGGAGGTACAGCCACATATCAGGCATTCTTTGCGCATGCGGCGTGCGCTGCTGCTCGGCTCTGCTGTGCTAGGCGGCATTTCCGTGTTCTGGGGCATCTACTTTGCATTTCATCAAAACTGGCCCATCTGCTGCCTTAACCTGTTCTCCATTCTGGTCTCCGCCATCACGGCACGGCTGACCTATCTTGGACGCATCAAGGTTGCGGCCATCCTGCTGTTTTCCTCGGTATATACGGTGCTCTGCCTGTTTTGCCTGTTTCTGGATGTACCCAGTGCTGAAGCACCGCGTTCCAATCAGAACTACTTTCTCGTCATTGCGCTGTTCGCATCATTAGCCTTCAAGGGAGAAAGCCCCTGGCTCAGGCACGGCATGGTCACGGCAGGTCTCATCGCCTTTGTCTGCTTTGCCAGCAGCAACTGGGGCATCACCTCCCCCTATATGCTGGGCAATGATGTGCGCATCCCCGGCACCTGGTTTCACAACATCATCATCACCGCCGTGCTGTATGCCATGGTCTGGGTCATGCAGGCCAACCTCGCCGAGCGCAATGCGCTGGAATCGGACCTGCGCAAAGCTCTGCTCGCCAACCAGCTCATTCTTTACTACCAGCCACAAGCCGGTGACGATGGTCGCATTGTCGGCGCCGAAGCCCTGCTGCGTTGGCGGCATCCGGTCAAAGGCATGGTCTCGCCCGCTGACTTTATACCGCTGGCGGAAGAAACCGGGCTGATCCTGCCAATCGGGCACTGGGTGCTGGGCATGGCCTGCGCGCAACTCATGGCATGGTCAAAACATCCGTCTACCGCGCATCTGTCCATCGCGGTCAACGTCAGCGCCTTGCAATTCAAGCAGCCGGATTATGTCAGCCAGGTGGTGTCGGTGATTGAGCGCTCCGGCATCAACCCGGCCCTGCTCAAGCTGGAGCTGACTGAAAGCATGCTGGTCAACGATGTGAATGACATCATCTCGAAAATGCATGCCTTGAAAGCCAAAGGCGTGGGATTGTCACTGGATGACTTTGGCACCGGCTATTCCTCCCTCAGCTACCTGAAAAAACTGCCGCTGGACCAGCTGAAGATAGACCAATCGTTTGTGCGTGACATGCTGACCGATGCCAACGATGTGGCGATTGTGCAAACGCTGGTGGCTCTGGGCCAGGCCATGCATCTGCATGTGATTGCGGAGGGCGTGGAAACCGAACAGCACCGCCAGTTTCTGGCGGATATGGGCTGCCTGTCGTATCAGGGTTATCTGCTCAGCAAACCGGTGCCGATTGCCGAATTTGACGCGCTGTTGCCTGCGCATCAGGCCAGCCTCACAAGCTAAAAAAGAATGGCTGGGGGCGGCGAATCCCCCAGCCATCTTCTCCTTACTTTAGCGGGATTGATTGTATAGAAACCCCGGCGGTTGGGAATGCGGCATAGTGTCGCAGCCACCCACCCGCATTTTTAAGCGACCAGTGCTTGCGGCGCGGGACGGGCCAGCAATAAAGCCGCCTGATCAAGCGCCACATCAATGCGCTGTTCAATAGCTTCGCTGGTCAGTTTGTAGTTGGTGAATTCCGAGTCCTTGGCATAGATGGCCGTGGGCACGGTGTAGAGACCGAAGAAGCTGGCCAGGGTGCGCAACTGGTAATCGAGAATGGAGGCATGCTGATCGCTACCGCCCGTGGCCGCCAGAATCGCCACCTTGCCATTCAGCGCCTTGGGGTCGAGCAGATCAAAGAAATGCTTCATCAAGCCGGTATATGAAGCCTTGTATACGGGGCTGGCAATCACGATCAGCTCTGCATTGCGCAATTTGTCGTGCGCCGTCTGAATCGCCACCGGAAAGTCATTAAAACTGACGGTGGTTCCCAGTACATCAATCAGCTGCGCAATATCCACTACATCGCCGGATGCGTGCAGGCGCTGGGTGGCCTTGGTGACAATGGTTTCGACCAATGCCCTGGTTCTGGATGGGCTGGTAATGCTGCCTGACACCCCAATAATGTTTGCCATATATGTTTCCACTAAATAAATTGATCAACCCCAACTGCATGGCAAAGATCGTGCCTGAGGAAAAACCCACGTGAGTTCGGCATATTACCGAAAAAAACGGCCATGACTGTTCCTGTCGCAACAGTTTTTCTGCACCGCAACTGTTGCCATGGCAACAATTGCCCAGGCGGGCAGCATCATAGTTGCTTCAGCATGAGCCAGTGCGAAATGCCGATCTCCATGAACGGCTCGCCTTGCAGGCGGTAGTCCAGGCGTTGATAAAAAGGCACGGCGTTTTCACGGGCATGCAGCCGCATCGTGGTATAGCCGTGCTGGCGGGCATAGGCCTCGGCATGGCTCACCAGTTGTCGGCCTATGCCCTGACCTTGCAGTGCCTGCTCAACCGCCACCTGGCGCATCTGCAGCTCACCGGACGCCAGCGGTTTGAGTAGCAGGCAGCCAACCAGGCGACCATCAAGAAAAGCACCCAGATGCCAGGCATCGGCCTCTGCCGCCAGCTGCTCCGCGGTGAAAACCAACCCGAGCGGCGCGCGCAGGATCGCATGGCGTAGCGCGACGGCTGCCGTGTAGGCTGACGAGTTGTGCGCGATGGGGCTGAGTTCGAGCACGTCGGGCAGGCTTACTGCGGCCTTGCCTGTGGCGATATTTTCTTCATGCATGGGCTGGCTTTCGGCCCCGGCTTAACGGCAGCTTGCCGTCTGGCTGCTGGCCCATGCCTGCGCCTGCTCGGCTACACGGGCAGCGAGGGCCGCAATGCTGCGCTGCTGGGCTTGCACCAGCGCGGCATAGCCACCGGCAGCGGGCTCCTGAAACTGGCCATGACAAAGGAAACGCAGATTGCCGGGCTGATGGGCCATACCCAGGCTCCAGTCTGCCTCCAGTTGCACCGATTGGCCCGGCCAGGCATCCAGCCGGCGCACCTGCACCTTGATGCGCAATACGGGCTGATCTTTGGGGGCGGCCAGCCCCGCCACATCCTGCGTCTGCAGGCGCTGGGTCAGTTGCGCGGAAAGCGCATTACGGAATTCATCCGCCAGCGGTCCCGCCCAGCGTTCACCATCCACCACGGCGACCTGGCTGCTGCCTTGCCTGACCACCAGCTGCGATTGATCGAGCTGCGGTGGAATGCCCACGGGCAACACTTCAATCAGGAAAGGGGCGGCAGCGGACGCCACTTGTGTGGGCGCCACTGGTGCCAGCAACGTGTGGTAATGCACTGGCGTCGAAGATGCACAGGCACCCAGGGCAAGGGCGGCCAGGCAACTCAGGGCAAGACGGTGGATCATGGCTTGGACTCCTCTTGTGGGGTAGGTGCGGCGGGCTTGCTCACCAGGGCAGGATCAGCCGGTCGCCCGCGCAGCAGCGATTCGGGATGACGCCCCAGCAGATCGGTCAGCTCGCGCAATGAGCGGGAGGTGCGCTGCACCTCTTGCAGGGTTTGCCCCAGATTCTGCGACAGGGGGGCATCGTCCGCCAGCACATTATCCACCCCGCTCAGGGTTTGTCTGGCTTGCTGCATGGTCTGGCCAGCATCCTGCATGGTTTGACGTGTTTGCTGCAGGGTCTGCGTGGTTTCGGGCAACACATGCGTATTAACCTGGGTCAGGGTCTTGTCCAGATTCACCAGTGAGGCATCCAGATGTTTGGCGATCGAATCCAGTGGCATTTTTTCGATTTTGGTGACGATATTGGCAATCTGCTCCTGCATGCGGTCAAAGCTGCCATTGATGGTCGGCAAGTTGATCGGGCGGGCGTTAACATCCATCTCAGCTTTGGGCGCATTGGGGACAAAATCCATGGCGATATAGAGTTGGCCGGTCAGAATGTTGCCCAGCCGTGCCTGGGCACGCAACCCCTGCTTGACCATGGCGTGCATGAAGACGGCAGCCTGCCTGTCATTATCACCTTCCAGTTTCGGCAACTTGTCCAGCACGCGCCCCATGCGCTCCGGATACACCAGCACCCCGACTACCGTCGGAAAGCGATGTTTGACCGGGTCGTAATCCAGGTTGATGGAAACCACCCGCCCCAGATCCACCCCTGAAAACTGCACGGGCGCCCCTACGGAAAGTCCGCGTAGCGATTGATCGAATTTGAGCTGGATGTATTGCGCCTGACCGTCAGGCGGCGCCATCGCCGTATCCTGATCGGCAGTCAGGGTAAATTCGGTATCCTTGTCTGCCGGACTGGCCTGGCTGCCCATGGGCGAGGCAAAGGCCACGCCGCCCGCCACAATGGTCGCGACGGATTGGGTCTTGAGCTTGAGGCCATCGGCGCCCAGCGATACATCGACGCCACTCGCATTCCAGAAGCGGGTATCCGTGGTGACATAGCGGTCATAAGGCGCATCAATGAAGATTTGCAGCTTGATGTCCTGACCGGTCTCGCCCAACTGATAGGATGCCACGCGCCCGACCTGAATCCGCCGGTAATAGACGGGGGAACCAATATCCAGCGAGCCCAGATCCTCACTCTTCAAGATGAAGGATTTGCCCGGCATATCGCCCACCACCGGCGGCGGCATTTCCAGTCCGGTAAATTCACTGGCGGTTTCTTCGGCCTGCCCCTTGTCCACACCGATATAAGCGCCCGACAGCAGGGTATCCACCCCGGAAATTCCGCTGGCACCGATGCGCGGACGCACGACCCAGAAGCGGCTATCCTTGCTGGTCAGGCTTTTAGCGCTTTGCATCAGGGCAACCTTGACCTTCACGTGCGAGCCATCTTCGCTGAGGGTAATGGCGGTGACGGCACCGACAGTGACGTCCTTGTATTTGACCGGAGTTTTACCCGCTTCCAGTCCCGTGGCCGTGCGAAAGAGGATGGTGATCTCGGGCCCCTCTGACAGCCAGGCATGCACCAGCATAGAGATGCCGATGGCAGCCGCCACGATGGGCACGATCCATATCAGCGAAATCCCCCAACGTCGGCGGTGGATGGCGGGGTGCCCAGGTTGCAGCGGTGTATCTGTTGTGTTGGTCATTCGTTGTCACCATCCCATATCAAACGCGGGTCAAAACTCATGGCAGAAAGCATGGTCATGATGACGACCATGCCGAAGAAAAGAATGCCGATGCGCGGCTCAATGTCACTCAAGCCCTGAAACTTGACCAGGGCCGCCACAATGGCCACGACCAGCACATCCAGCATCGACCAGTAGCCAACCAGCTCCACCAGCCTGTAAAGCTTGGCACGCTCCTTCATGGCCCAGCGGCTGCGGCGTTGCGATGTGGCAAACAGCACGCCCAGCACCACAAACTTGGTACACGGCACCAGCACACTGGCAATAAAAATGACCAGGGCAATGCCATAGGAACCGGATTTCCAGAACTCGATCACCCCTTGCATGATGGTGTTCTCGCTGCCACTGCCCATCAGGCTGGTGTACATCACCGGCAGCACATTGGCCGGGATGTAAAAAATCAGGCCCGCCAGCAGCAAAGCCCATGCCCGCGGAATACTGTTGGGGCGCCGCCGGTGCAAGGGGGCGCCGCAGCGCGGGCAGTCCACATGGAGGTCTGTCTCGGGCGCAAGACGGGATGACGCAATCGCCTTGGTGAGCGTATCTTCGCACACCAGCCCGCAGGCATGGCAGGTGATAACACCCAGGCGATGGGCGGATACCGGGCCTGTCATGCCCTTGCTTCCTCGGCGGCACGTGCCGGTTCGGTGATGTCCCATAGCCAGTGAATATCGCGATTGGCGATGATGGTCAGCAAGATCATCAGCAAGGCGGTCGCCCAGATACCCGCGCCCGGCGCCACCTGCAAAAAGCCGGAAAGCTTGATGACCGCCACCAGTATGCCCAGCAGGCAGACTTCGACCATGCTCCATGGCCGCAATGCCACCAGCATGCGCATGGCGCGCTCAAAGCCCGGGGCACGTTTTCCAAAGCGCGCATACGACAGCACCCAGCCCAGCAGGCTGATCTGCAAAAACGGCACGATAATGATGGACATGGCCGTGGGCACCGAAATCGGCGCCGCCGGGCCATGCGCCAGTGCTGCTGCGGATGCCCATAACGTGGCTTCGTTATGCAATCCCTTGAAGCTGATGTAGATCACCGGACAAACATTAGCCATCACAAACACGATGGCTGCGGCGATGGTCAGTGCCAGCCAGCGATCCACATCCAGCCGGCTGGCGCGATAAAGAATCGCATCGCAGCGCTCACAACGTGCGACTTGCCCGGCTGCCAATGGGGCACGCGTGTAAATGCTGTCGCAATGCTCGCAAGCCACCAGATGACGGTAAGTTTTCATTAGCGCGTGCGGGTCCAGTGCATCAGGGGTAAAAGCATCATCGTGATCGTGTTTTCCTTATGAAGGGGCAAGCGCATGGTGTTTTCTTGGGACGGCATCAAAGCAATTCTGCCAGCACACGGCATTGTGCAGTATGTCCGTTTTTCAAGGCCTCAGTTCTGCAACGCGCCATTTTTACTCACTGCCACTCAGCTTGAGTGATCATTCTAGAATGATCACTCAAGCTCGGCAACCGCTTATTTTGCTGTCCCGGTGGTATCGAGCACTGAGGCGCATTGCGGCATCATGGCGAGCAGGCCGGGCCACACGGCCTCCCACCCGTTCTGGTGATCCGCATCCGCCACATTGACTATGGTGTTATCGGGGCTGCATGCGGTGTGTGTGATAAAAGCGGCACTGATGGACGGCGGAATAACGCGATCACGCCCTCCGATAAAGTGCCGCTGCGGCAGATGGGCCAGCGCGCTGGCATAGGCAATGGGATTTTGCGACAAGGGCATGGCGCTGACATGGTGATATTGATTGACCGCTTCTGAATCCAGATTACCCGCCACCGTACGCAGGCTGATGACATCATGACGCCGGGCTGCCAGCATCACGGCAATCGCGGCGCCTCCGGAGTAGCCCACCAGTTCCAGACGCGGGGATGGCATGCCCTTGAGCAACTGGTCCAGCGCCTGATTCATGGCTGCCACCACTTCGGCAGAATAGCGTTTATCCGTCCAGTAAGCCTCGTTGCAGGCAGGACTTTTCTCCCGCGTATATTGGCAAGGCCGGGCAAGGTAGACCACATTCGGCAGAGGATCAAGCAGCGCGAGCCGCAAGCCCACGGCATAGCGCGGTGTAGGATCTGCAGCAGGTTCCCAGCGGGTCGACCAGGCATGTCCATCGCCTTCAATGTAAACGCGTATCGGAGTATCGGGACGCTCCATGCGCTTATAGCTCTGCAAGACAAAACCATCGCTCTCCAGCTCCACGGGCGTCATGCGCGCAGCGAGCAACATGCCGGGGCTCACCGGTTGAGGAGGGTTCATGGCACAGGATGCCAGTATCAAGAAGCAGCACGCGAGGCTGAGGGGTTTCAACATGGCGTCATCCAAATGGCGCAATCCAAAAAAAAGCGGGGTGTTGCCACCCCGCTTTGCTGACTTTACTTGAGTCCGAGCTAATTAAAAATCAAACCTCGCCTGCAACAATGCAGTTTGGCCGAGATATTGATTGCGGATTTCAGCATCGTAGCTCAACAGCAAGCTTTGCTTGAGGGTATTGTTGCCCACAATGCGGTAGCTGATGCCGAGATTAGCGCTATCACGCTCCTGGCTCACCGCCGAAGTACGGAAGGTGCTGCCACCCGCGGCAAAGCGAGCGGTCGTGTCCTGATCCGTATTCGCAAACTCATGCTGCCACAGGGCGCGGAGTTCGATGCCAGACTTCAGGCTGTCGATTTCCAGAGGCACAACGGCTTTGACGCCCAGGCCAGAACGCAAGGAATCTGTGTCACGACCACTGATGCGCAATGCGCCTTCCCCATGTTCGGTGTAGCCATTTTCATCCAGACGGCTATAAGCAAGCGAAGCTACCGGAATCAGCGAAGACTTGCCGATGCTGATCGGCTTGCCAGCATCCACCTTGGCGGTATATTGCCATGCCTCATGGCTGCCACTGACAGTGTTGTTGATGATGACACGACGGCTGTCATACTCATGGCGGCCAAGACCTACTGCGCCATTCAGGTACCAGCCATCCATCAGGCGTGTGCCATACAGGGTAGCCTGATAGCTATCGATATCCAGACGGTTGGACGAGGTCACGCCCTTGCCGCTGACATCGGAATTACCGTAGCTGATCGCAGCACCGACGCGCGTATTGCCATCGCCCACCAAGGTATCAGCACCAGCGGCGAAACCAAAGGCATCAGCATCATAACCATCCACCCCTTTGCGCTTATCCTGATCGCCGCGGAAACCAAAGGTCTGGAACCAGATGCCAGAAGACGTCGCCTGCTCACCTGTGGCCACGCCGCTCTTGCCACCGAGCTGGGCGATATTCAGGTTTTCCAGATGCTGACCAATCAGCCCGAACACCTTGTCGGTTGCCGATACTACGGCCTGGTAGCCTGCGTTGTTGGCCTCAGGCTTCAGTTGCTCCGCTGCCTTTTGTACCGCCGCATCGCCTTCCAGGTTTTGTACCTGGCTACCCAGCGTGCTGTCAAAGGTCAGCAGGTTGTTCAATGCGCTACGCGCACCTTGGGAAATACCGGTGATACCGCTTGTGCTGGTAGAGGACTCCAATACCAGACTGCCATTCGCATTCACCTCGGCCGTCCAGTTGATCAAGCTGTTTGCGCTGCTGACTTCAGGTAGGGTAGTAGCGCCTGCGCTCACTGTGGAGCCATTGATTTGATAGGTATTGGCAACGGTGAAGAACTCGCCATTCTTCACCACGACACCGCTTGCGACTTTGGGGGCCAGCGTGATGTCAGATTCATCGCCGCCTGCGGTGGTGACGATATTGAGCGTGTCCCCCATGCCAGCGATATTACCGGAAGGGTTCAGCAGGCTGCTGCCAGCACCACTGCCGAGAATGGTGGGTATCAGGGTAATGCTGCTTTCTACCAGACTACCGGATGCACTGCTGGATGCAGTATGGATCACCAGGTCTCCGTCAAAATCGCCTGCATTTTCAAAGGTGAATTGCTTGGTGCCGACCACGGTCCAGTTGCTGCTAACACCCGCTGTCCCGCCAACGGTATTTTCACCAGCGCTAGACGTGTTGCAGCTGCTGCATGTGGTATCCCGCTGATCAAGATCAATGTTTCCTGACAAGGTGCCCGTATTGACCAGGGTGTGCGTGCCATTGCTGTAGTAAAGATTACCGTTGATAGTGCCACTATTGGTAATCGCACTGTCAGCCTGACCCCATTGGCTATTGATGTTAAGTCGCGAATCAATGGTCGCACTACCGGTCGCTTCGCCATTGGACAAAGACCACCAACGCAGGGCCGCGCCGTTGACGGAAAGGATATCGCCATTGATGGTGCCGCCGTTATTGAGTGTCATGCTGCGGACTTCGCCGCTGTCGGATACATGAGCAACACCGATTGCCGTTCCGGAAATAACACCATCATTGTTAATCACGGATTCAGCCGCGCGGGTATAGATACCACTGGCATAGGTACCAGTGCCGCTGATGGTGCCGGTGTTGTTGATGGTGACGCTGACAGCCTCTTCTTCGGAATAGATACCTGCGGCCACCCCTATATTGGCAGCCGAAGTCGTGGAGGAATCGCTAAGGGTAACCGTGCCCTGGAATGAGGTTGCCGTGCTGGTTGTTTTGGTGATGGCATGCGATTGCACACCTGCAATCGTGCCACTATTGGTAATGACCATGCTCTCAACATCACCACCCACCTCGACACCATTGACCCGGCCAACGCCGTTATGAGTCGCGGTAATAGTGCCCGAGTTTTTAAGCGTGTATTCGCCTTCGACATCGGTGCCGACACCGACGACTGCCGCTGTATTCAGCCGGGTCTTGTTGGTCAGCATATTGGCATCGCTGATGGTGGCACTAATGGTGCCGCTATTGGTAATGCGGTTAACTTCATCCCCAGTGGCCGAGCCAGAGCCGATATATACGCCATATTTCTGCGAGGCATTGGCCGTGGTATTGGTATAGACAGAATCATTGACCAGGGTACCGGCATTCACAAATGTATTACCGTTCCCTTCCATCTGCACCACGCTGGTCGTGGTTCCTGTGGTCGAAATGGTGGCGGTATTGCTGAGCGTCGAACCTGCCGCATTGTTATACCGGCTGCCGTCGGTACAGGTGACATTATTCGCATCTGTAGACGGTGCAGAGCCCGTTGTACAGCCGGCAAACGCTTGATTACCCAACACCATCATGGGCAATGCCATGGCTACTGCCAGCGCTATCCCCTTAGGTTTTACTCCACGATCATGATTGTTTTGCACTGATTGTTCTCCACTGATTTTTTATAGGTTTACTTATTACGAAAAGCGGAGGGATTGTCAGAGAAGGTTCACAAAATACGTACAGATAAAATCCCGAATTAATTCGGGATAATTTCCCGGGAACTCACATGATGTGATGCCTGAAGGATTTCTGGCCTGGCATCCACAAATATCGGCAGTTCTAAAGACATGATTTGCCGGTCTCATGATGGTCATTCATGTGAAGAAACGGGCGATGTAAGCCGGAAGCGCTTGCATAGGCTATATTCATGGAAGGTGGCGCGCTGCTGATATGCATGATCAGCACCATGTGACATTGACGCGCTTATTTAACGTTTAACGAGAACCCCATCATGATCTCATCCTCAAACTGGCTAGTCTGGGCTTTGCTCTCCGCGGTGTTTGCCGCGATGACAGCCATTTTTGCAAAAATAGGCATACAGGGCGTCGACAGTGATCTGGCAACGCTGGTGAGAACCGGGTTCATCGTTGTGATTATGTCGCTTTTTGTTGTCATGGCGGGCAAGTGGACGAATCCCTTGACCCTGTCTGGCAAAACCTGGGTATTTTTGGGATTGTCCGGCCTGGCAACAGGGGCATCCTGGGTATGCTACTTTCGGGCATTGCAGATAGGCGATGCCTCCAAAGTGGCGCCGGTGGATAAACTGAGCCTGGTGCTGGTGGCTATTTTTGCCTTTGCTTTCCTCGGGGAGCGCCCCATTGCCCGCGAATGGGCAGGCATTGCATTGGTAGCGGCAGGCGTTGTGTTATTGGCATTGAAGCGATGAGCGGCATCGCCGATATCGGCAACATCGCCCAACAGCGGATCGGCCACCAAGCTTTCATGGCCACACCGTCACAGCAGCGTATAGGGAGCCGTAGCACATGATCAACAAACTGCAACGTAGCCTGGGCAAGCTTGGACCAGGACTGGTGACAGGTGCCGCGGATGATGATCCAAGCGGCATCGCGACCTATTCCCAGGCCGGCGCGCAGTTTGGCTACTCCATGCTGTGGACCATGATCTTTACCTTGCCGCTGATGGTCGCCATCCAGATGGTGAGCGCCCGCATCGGCTATGTCACGCGGCAAGGCCTGGCGGCCAATATCAAGACCAGTTTCCCGCGATGGGTGTTGCTGACGGTGGTCAGCATGTTGCTGATCGCCAATACGCTGAATGTGGCCGCCGATATTGCCGCCATGGCAGAGGCTTTGCGCCTTCTTGTAGGCGGTTCAGCGCATCTCTATGCCGTGGCGTTTGGGCTCATTTGCCTGCTGCTGCAGGTGTTTCTGCCTTATCGTACTTATGTGCGCTGGCTCAAATGGCTGACCTTGGCATTGTTATCGTACGTGGCGGTCGTTTTCACGCTGCATCTGGATTGGGGCATGGTCGTGGGGAAAGTGATCCATCCGGGCATCTCCGTCAACCATGACATGCTGCTGATGATCGTGGCGGTGTTTGGCACCACCATCAGTCCGTATCTTTTTTTCTGGCAGGCCGCCCAGGAAATGGAAGATACGGCAGACCTTCCCTCCCCCACCACGCAGGAGGTAAAGCGCAAGCTGCGACACATCAGGCTCGATACCATTATCGGCATGAGCTTTTCGAATCTGATTGCGTTTTTCATCATCCTCAGCACGGCTGCCACGCTGAATGCCGCCGGAATAACGGACATCCAGACCTCCGCACAAGCGGCAGAGGCCTTGAGACCTCTTGCTGGAGAATTTACCTTTATCCTGTTCAGCATGGGCATCATCGGCACTGGCATGCTGGCAGTTCCCATACTGGCGGGCTCAGCAGGCTATGCGGTAGCGGAGGCAGCAGGATGGCAAGGAGGTCTGAATTCCAGACTGGACCGCAACGAGGGACGTGGTTTTTACGGCGTGATTGCCGCCGCGACCCTGGGTGGCGTGATTTTCTGCTTTACGCCCATGGACCCCGTCAAGGAATTGTTCTGGGCTGCAGTCATCAATGGCGTGATTTCTGTCCCCATTATGGTGGTCATGATGCTGTTGGCATCCCGGGGCAGCATCATGGGGCCTCATGTCATCAGCCTGCGGCTGCGGTGGCTGGGCTGGGCAGCAACGGCGGCCATGGCATTAACGGTGGTGGCCATGCTTGCAACCTTATGAATACTGTCTATCAGGCTGGCTGCTTTTCTCGTAAGGCCAAGGCCACGTCATGCAACATGATCACAGCAAAATAAAACTGAACTCGCCTTCGCTTTTCAGTCAAATGAATTTGACCGGATAAGCTCATGATTACTGCCATATGTGATGTATTGAAGGAATGTTATAGCCGCGGATGGATATCGACACGGGATGGTAATGGATCTGTTCGCCGCAAAAACGAGAACTGGATATACGTCACGCCATCGGGTTCCAAAAAGCACCGGCTGGAAGCCGAAAGCCTGATCAAGCTTGAGTTTCAGCCTGACCACTCGCTGATACGACTTAACCCTGAGGATGGCGGCAAACCCAGCGGCGAAATCGAGCTGCACAGAAGGTTGCTGAAAGAGATTCCGGATACCCGTGCCATTATCCACGTGCATCCCACCTATACCATCGCCGCCATGTATGCCGGGCTGGACTTGCAGGCATTGTCACTGGATTTTCCCGAAATCCATCGTTACACGCGCGTGGCGCCCAATGTGCCGAACGTACCGGCGATCAGCCTGGAATTGGCGATGGCAACCTGCCAGGCACTAGATTTGCAGCCGGATGGGCATGTCTCGGCGGATATTGTGGGCTTGGACCGGCACGGGGTGATTGCCTTGGCGCGCGATCCCTGGGGAGCTTTTGAACATATTGAGCGACTGGAGCATATCTGCCAGATTGTGCTGGCCAGTGGCAATCTGCCCAAACATCGCATCGCCACAGACTTGCAAGCCCATGAGCCAGCCACGCACGCGCATGCCGATCTTGAAAAAACCGAGGAAGAAGAAACCCTGAATCCGGGCTTGAACAGCAGCAATGATATTTGACGGCATGGGCAGCGTTATCCGGGATGGATAACACTGCCCATGAATGACATCAAGCCTTAGCGTGAATATCTCGATTGCCGCTGCTGCAGTCGTAAACTCGCGCCTTACGACTTCGACTTTCAAGCCAGCATAGCCACTGGCTCAAGCTTGCCCTGTTGCAGGCTGCAACAACCGCTCGGGAGATCCAGAGGCGACAACCTTTCCTCGCTCCAGTACCACTATGCGGTCCATCTTTTTCAAAAGAGCCAGGCTGTGGGTGGCGAGGATGACTGTTTTCCCCCGGGTTAATTGATCGACCGCGTCGACCAGCTTCGCTTCTGTCTCGCCGTCCACCCCGGCGGTAGGCTCGTCCAGCAAAAAAACCTGGGGGGAATATGCCGCCCGCGCGAGATTGGCTGCAGCACTGGTTTTAGAGCGTGAGGCTCCCAGGGAGTAACTGGATTCATGGGCTTTGCGACGAGCGTCTTCCAAGGTCAGACTATCGACCTGCTCCTCCCCCATCAGCTCGGCAAGCGCCGCTGGCTGAGAGATCGGCACATAACCATCTGGCGAATTTACAAACAAGCGCAATTGCTGCAAACCGAACAGTGACTCATTCACATCAACTTCCGCCACTGCCGTGTTTGAGAAAAGAAATAAAGGCATTAAGAGCGATTTGGCGACCTTGCGCCACAACACGCGCTTGAGTAAGCGGTAACGGCAGGCATACGCTTGTGTTGATCCCTGAATAGCCAGCTTACGGTGCATGACTACAGAAGTTGCGCTCACAAGATTCAATATGGCCTGATCTATGTGGTGAACGCAGGGGCTAATGTTGCCATGAGCGCTCACCGTGATATTCCGGCATTCCACCATACCTAGCTTGCCAATTTCATTATTAACTACCCGTTCCCTGTGTCATTTCGCACGCTGTCAAAGCCGCGCCACTCGTCAGCATGAGCACTTCATGCCCCGGCAAATTTAATTAGTGAGCGATGATGCACAGGAATGGGAAGTTTAAACATTACCCCAAAGGGCGATAGCAAGGAGGTAACGAGGCGGCACTATGGCTTGGCTACCAAGCTTCAGTCTGAAAAATGCTGGGGTTACGCTCTAGTTTGGGAAATGCCGTATGGGCTTATGCATTCAAATTTATTCAGTGACTCATCCAGATGTTGCCAAATACAAACATACTAGTTAGTATGGTAAATAGCATACTAACTAGTATGCACCACTAAAAAACAACTACAGGAGAACAAGATGAAGCATGCAGTATTAGCAGCTCTGGTATTGGGCGGTCTTTCTTCCGGAATCGCATTTGCAGCAGGTAGTCTGAAAGCGGAACAATCCATTGAGATCAATGCAAAGACAGACGATGTCTGGGCAACATCGAGTAATTTTGGGGACTTGGGTGCATGGCACCCTGCCGCAACCAAAACCGAAATCGTAGAAGGTACGAACAATCAGGTCGGTGCGGTGCGTGTGATTACCTTGCCAGATGGCGGAAAGCTGAAGGAAAAGCTCGAAGCCTATGATGCGAAAAAGCACACATACTCCTACACCATTCTTGAGGGTGTGCTTCCCGTCAGTGACTATCACTCTACTTACACCGTGCATGCCGTCGGTGCCAATAAAACCAAGGTCACCTGGAAAGGCACATTCAATGCGGCGGGAGCAAGCAACGCCGATGCAGTCAAGACGATTAACGGTGTTTACAAAGGCGGCTTGGATAACTTGAAGAAAATCAGCGAAGCCAAGTAATCGCTAGTAAATGGCGCCTCCGGCTATCGAGGCGTCATTTATCTAGGGGGCAGATGCTATCAGTATCCTGGCCATGTCTTTGGCATGCGTGATGGCCTCTGTCTTGATCTGTACTTCACTACTGACCGAAGCACCTTCGATCACCATCTGTAGTTGCAGGGCCAGAACATCGGCATTCTTTTTACCGGCGGCATTCGCCAACTTGGCAAGCTGGTTTCGCAAATTGCGTGAAAATTCGACCGATGTCTGATGCACCGCGCTATCACTTTGCGGAAACTCAACGCCAGCGTTGATAAACGCAAACCCCTTGAAATCAGGATCTCCGATCAAATCCAGAAGATTGCTGACCAGATTAGTCAATTGCGTCTCGGCATCGGCGTGTTCATCGCCTTTGGCGAGGATACTCCATAGCTTATCGTCATAATCCTTCAGGTACTCAAGTATGAGCTGTTCCTTGGATTTGAAATATTTATACAAGGTTACCTTCGCGATATCGGCTTTGGCGACGATCGCATCCACACTCGTGGCATTGATCCCTTGCGTTAGAAAGAGATCCGAAGCGACCTCCAGAATATATTCGCGCATCTTAGTAGCCATATTGTTTTCCTCTGGGAACCCAAGAGACAGCCGTATGGCCGTTTGACGGAGGGAAGTAACACTCCCATTCACGATTCTGTTTATACCAAACCAGAAATTTGGTGAGCCTTTCACTATCCTGCAAAGGATGCATGGATGCTCGATAGGTAATGGTATTCATGTAGGCAGCCGCCTGATCCTGCGGCATGGCAAAGAGTTGGGGAGCAGGACAATGCCCGGAATCGATCTCCGCTTGCAGAGCCATCACTTTGGCAAGCAAATCGGGACTGATGGGCGAGGTCTCCAACATGGCTCTGTTATATGCAGCTTGATAATCCGCAGAAGCTTCCACCGCTATCTGCGACCCGACCAGGTAGCCCCCCACGGCGATCAGCACGCCCGCCACAGCGCCACCGCTCCAGTACGTCCATGTTGATTTCAACTTCGGTCGTTTGACGGCATCCTCAAGTATTGCCTTTGCCGCAATTCTGGCCGCATTGAGCGCTCCCAGGCCCGGGTTACGAACCTCCTCCGTCAATGCCCCTTGCAGAAGAATCAGCACTTGCGCCACGAACACATCCGGCTTTGCTATTTTGGCCTGGCTGGCAAGCTCTGTGAGCCTTGCCGCGAGCGCTGGGCATTGCTGATTAAGCATATGCTCGGCTTTAAACTCGGAAACAAACTGCTCCCTGATGCCAGGCGCACCAAGCCATGTTTCCAAACAGGAAAACAGCGAGAGAAGCTTATCGGCAGGTTTTTTCGCGCTGCTATCCAGCATGCGTAGCAACCATGAACTGTTCAGTATTTCCATGCACAAATACTATACTGTTTAGTATGCTTTTTCAAATAGTATGAATGCCGCATTCATTCAAAAAAAGAGATGGAAATTCACTCATTTGGATTCTTATCAATCTTGCCACACCTCTGCATGAGACCCATGCGTTGGCGGCGAAATCATCGATAAACAATCCATCGAAAATAAGGAAACTTTTCACCACTAGCACTCTCAAAGAGGGAGTGCTAAAATCAATTTCATGAGTGAGATTAACCCTATGACAAATGCCCTGACAATTCCTTCAGTGTCTTCACTGGACAGTCTTGATCAGTACCTGCGTACGATCAAGGCGTTTCCTGTATTAAGCGCCGAGGAAGAGTACGATCTGGCAACGCGCCTGCGCAAGGACAATGACATTGATGCTGCCAAAGGCCTCATCGTGTCACATTTGCGCCTGGTCGCCAGCATTGCCCGCGGCTACTCTGGTTACGGCCTGCCACAAGCTGATCTGATTCAGGAAGGCAACGTCGGCCTGATGAAGGCTGTGCGTCGCTTTGATCCTGATCGTGGCGTGCGTCTGGTCTCATTTGCCATGCATTGGATCAAAGCCGAGATACACGAGTACATCGTGCGCAACTGGCGCCTGGTCAAAGTCGCTACCACCAAGGCTCAACGCAAGCTGTTCTTCAACCTGCGCAGCATGAAGAAAAACAGCCATACCCTGAGCCCAGACGAAGTAGCGGATATCGCCCGTGAACTCAAGGTCAAGCCAGAAGAGGTCGTGGAGATGGAATCGCGCATGGGCGGCCATGAGATTTCGCTGGAAGGTAATAGCGATGATGACAGCGAAGACAGTTTCAGCCCGATTGCGTATCTTGAAGATCAACAGCCTGAGCCTTCAGAACTGCTGGCCGAACGCGAAGCGGAGCATAACCAGACCGTAGGCTTGGCTCACGCACTGGAAAGCCTGGATGATCGTAGCCGCCGGATTGTGCAAGCCCGCTGGTTACAGGAAAACAATAGTGCAACGCTGCATGATCTGGCAGCCGAGTTTGGTGTATCGGCAGAACGTATTCGTCAGATTGAGCAGAAAGCCATGCAAAAAATGAAGGGCATGCTGAGTGCAGCCTGAGCCAGGCATTTAAAATGCTGACTTAAAAAACCCGTCCTCGTGCCGGGTTTTTTCTTGGCCGACGGGGCCATGCATGGTGATCCAGTTTCGTAACAACACGCAATAAAAAAGCTGCCCGAGAGCAGCTTTTTTATATTCTGAATCAGTGCCGTCTTAGCCGAAAATCATAACCGACAAAGCGCTCATCCAGGACCATGTAATGAGCAAAACAACAATGGTCAGCGGCAGATTGGCAAAGGTGAACCAGGACTTGTAATCCTTCATTTCAAAAACCTCACAAGTTGTATTGTTATTCGTCGATTTTAGTATTTTTAGGCGCTTGCTTCAAGCGATTAAATGGAATCATGGGATCGTCATCGTCCATGAGGATACGCTGGGCGGGCCCTTCCATATCATCATACTGGCCACTTTTGATTGCCCACAGAATACCAAACGCGGCGATCACAATGAACACCACGGTCATGCCAAGCAGGAAAAGGAGCGTGGTGACGTTCATGCCGCTTGCGTCAGGGGAGCATCATCCTGCACGGATGCGAGCGCAGCATACATCTGCTGCCGCAGGTTTTCCAGATCTGCCAATTGCTGGCGGATACCGCTTTCAATACTCTCCAGCTCACCGATGCGGTCTTCCAAAGTATCCGTGGCTTTATAAATACGCTTGATGCTCTCAAGACGGCGCTTGAGTTGCAGCTGGTGCTCGCGCACTTGCGACTCCATGGGCGCGATCACGGCCTTCAGCCAGTTTTCCACATCGCGATTGGCAATTTCATAGACGTGAATAACGCGGGTTGCCAGCGTTTCGAAAAACTTGGAGGTGAGCGTCATTTTTTCATTGGTGATCATGTTGAGCGTGGTATTGAACTGCTCCTTGTACGCACGTTCCAGCTTTGCCAGCTCTTTCTGGTAGCGTAGCATGGAGAATGACGGCGCATCGGACTTGCGCAGGCCATGATCCTGATTGAATTTCTCGTACATCGCGTCCATCATTTTCTTGATCTCTTCGATCTGCGTTTCCGAGCTTTGCATGCGGGTTTTCAGATCCGCAAAAAATTCATCCATGGCACTGCGGATGTTTTTGGTAAAGGTCGCGGCAATCATCTTGTTGCGGGTGGTGGTCACCTGCTCGCGCAAGGCCTCCATGCCCAGCAGGCTGAATAGCCGATTGGTCTGCTGCGAAAACACGCTGCGCAGAGCCTGAAAGCGCTGCAAGCCTTTCTCGAAGTTTTCCTTGTCGACCTTCACTTTGTTCATCATGTGCTCAACCACATCTTCATTCTTGCCGCGCAGGCCCTTGAGTTCATCGAGCTGCTCGCTGAGCCCTTGCAGACGCGAATCCAGAATCAGGCTCGAATTGCCCAAGAGATCATCAATCTCGCTCTGGGTAGATTCCTGCACAATCTGTTTCTTGGAAGGGATAAGCTCATCCGACAGCGCCTTTTCCAGCTCAGGCAAGCGACTGCGCTGCAAGAGCGCCGCGTCGCCATTCACCTTGGCAAGCAGACCCTTCTGCGCCGAGATCGGGAAAATCTGGCCTGCGTCCAGCCCAAGCAATTCTGCGCTGGTCTGCACCTGCTTCTTGATTTCATCTTCGATACTCTGGCTATCCTTGAGTTCATCCCACAAGCCATCAATCTTGTTAAGCACCGCCAGACGGCCCTTCTGCTTCCAGCGGGTACCGCTGATGTATTGGCGCCAGACGTCGATTTCCGATTTGGTGACACCGGTATCTGCCGCCAGAATAAAGAGCACGGCATGCGCGTTGGGCAGCATATTGAGCGTCAGTTCCGGCTCGGTACCAATCGCATTCAGGCCAGGGGTATCCAGAATGACCAGGCCCTGCTCCAGCAAGGGATGCGGGAAGTTGATCACGGCATAGCGCCAGCAAGGCACATCTACGGTGCCATTAGCATTCAGGTTAAGCGCATCTTCCGGGTTATTGCGGTCAAACAGGCCATAGCGCTCGGCTTCTTCGGGACTCACCGACTTGGTGGTGCTGACCTCCTTGAAGGCCTCGATCATGCTGTCGCTATCGTCAATCTTGAATTCGATCACACGCCACTCTTCAGGGTAGCGCTTGTATTCGGTGGTGGTCGCGTCAGAAGCGCGCGTTTCAATCGGCAACAACTGCAGGCAAGCGGGCTTGGCGGGGTCGTAAAGCAGTTCGGTCGGGCACATGGTAGTGCGGCCAGCACTGGATGGCAGCAGGCGCTGTCCATAATCGGCAAAGAAAACGGCATTGATGAGTTCAGACTTGCCACGGGAGTATTCGGCAACAAACGCGACATTCAGCTTGTCTTCACGCAGACGCTCGAGCAGCTGTTGCAAACGCTGATCAATCTGGGCGTCGTTCAGCTCCTGTTCGTTCAGCCATTGGCGGTAATCCTGCACCGTATTCATCAGGGCTTTGCGCCATTCGCTATAAGCCGCGAACTGATGCGCCAATTTACTCTCTGCCATGGTACCCCCACCACACTTTATTATTCACACCACTCTAGCATGCCCGATTTTTAAGTCAAACAAATCAGGCGTATATTGTCAGTTCCTGCCAATCTCCCGCAACACGAAAGCCCTTATCTGGCGTGCTTATGCACGGGCTTGAAAGGGGAGATATCTGAATCCAGATTCGATGATTCTGCTATCATCAACTTTTTAGCCCAGTCACACGTCTCATGAGTGGATTAACCCCGGATTCCCCGCGACCAACCGACATTCGCCTGCATCAGAAATCGCGCCTGCTCGAGATTACATTCGATGACAACACGACCTGCATGCTGTCCTGCGAATTTCTGCGTGTTTACTCCCCTTCCGCTGAAGTTCGCGGACATGGGCCCGGGCAGGAAACCCTGCAAATCGGCAAGGAAGACGTCAACATCACCGCCATCAGCCCGGTCGGCAATTACGCCGTCAAACTGACTTTCTCGGATGGCCACGACACCGGGCTTTACTCCTGGGATTACCTTTACGAACTCGCCAGCCACTACGAAGCCCTGTGGCGCGACTACATAGGCCGCCTTGAGATGGCCGGCGTAAAACGCAAGACAGACAGCAACGCATAAGGAACACACAATGACCGATAAAACCCATTTTGGCTTCCAGACGGTGGAAGAACACGAAAAAGCCCGCAAGGTAGGCGAAGTGTTTCACTCCGTGGCGCGCAAATATGACCTGATGAACGACGTGATGTCAGCGGGTTTGCACCGCACCTGGAAGCGTTTTGCCGTCGAGATCAGTGGTGTAAAGGCAGGCGACCGTGTGCTGGATGTCGCCGGCGGCAGTGGCGATCTGTCACGCCTCTTTTCGCGGAAGGTCGGTAGCGAAGGCACCGTGGTGCTGACCGACATCAATGCTTCCATGCTGGGCGTAGGTCGCGACCGCCTGATGGATGAAGGCGTTGCCGTTCCTGCATTGCAATGCGATGCCGAGAAACTGCCTTTCCCTGATCAGCATTTTGACTGTGTGATTGTCGCCTTTGGCCTGCGCAACATGACGCACAAAGACCGTGCCCTGGCCGAAATGCACCGTGTACTCAAAACCGGCGGCCGTCTGCTGGTGCTGGAATTCTCGCAAGTATGGAAGCCGCTGGCCCCTCTATATGACGCCTACTCTTTCAAGCTGCTGCCGCTGATGGGCAAGCTATTGGCGCAGGATGCCGCAAGCTATCAATATCTGGCCGAGTCCATCCGCATGCACCCCGATCAGGAAACCCTGAAGCAAATGATGCTGGATGCCGGTTTTGGCAAGGTGGACTACTACAACCTGTCCGCCGGTGTGGTCGCCCTGCACAAAGGATGGAAAACCGCATGATCAAACCGCTGCTGACACGTCTGCTGGGCCATCTCATCAAGCAGAACAGCTGGGCACGGCCGCACCTGCAACCTTACGCCGGCAAGCATATCCGCTTGCAGCTGTTTCCGGTCAGCGCCACGCTCGTGGTGCTGGAGGATGGCGGTCTCGCCATGGCTGGTGACACTGCGATTTATGATGCCAGCATGCGCATCAGCCCTTCCCTCGCTTTGCGCCTGCTGGCAAAAGATGCCTCTGCCCATAGCGAAATCGTGCTGGAAGGCGACACCGAATTTGCCATCGCGCTGGGCAAAGTCCTGCAAGCCATGTCGTGGGATTACGAAGAAGACCTGAGCCACGTCGTGGGCGATGTGGCCGCCAGCCAGATCAGCCAGCGCCTGCAGGAAGGCGTCGCTGCCACGCGCAAGCAGGCGGTGAATCTCACCGAAATGGCGGCTGAATTCTGGCAGGAAGAACAACCGCTGATCGCCAAGAAGCGCCATGTGGAAGCGTTTAACCGTGATGTGGACACCCTGCGCGACGACGTCGGCCGCCTGGAAAAGCACATCGAAAAACTCAGCGCCCGGCTGGATGCCTTGCTGCAAAAGCAGTCCTGAGCGGGTCAATCTTTCACGCTCATTACCCCAACCCAACCTCAAGAATAACGGCATGCGCTTTTTCAGACTGCTCAAGATTATCGTCATCACCCTGCGCTACGGCCTGGATGAATTCATCCTCGGCCACAGCCGCTTGCGCCCGGCACAAACGCTGATTCGCGCCCTGCTGTTCTGGCGCCCGATAAGCGCCCCGCGCGGTGAACGCCTGCGACTGGCACTGGAAGCGCTGGGGCCTATTTTCGTCAAGTTCGGCCAGATGCTTTCCACGCGCCGTGACCTGATACCGCTGGATATTGCCGACGAGCTCGCCAAACTGCAGGATCGCGTGCCGCCCTTCCCTTATGAGCAAGCCGCCGCCATCATGGAAGCAGCCTATGGCATGCCGGTGGCGCAGGTGTTTGAGCGCTTTGACATTACCCCCATCGCCAGTGCTTCGGTGGCGCAGGTGCATTTTGCCAGCCTGCCCGGCGGTCGCGAGGTTGCCGTCAAGATTCTGCGCCCTGGCATAGGCACGATCATTGAAAAAGACCTGGCCCTGCTGGATAGCGCGGCATGGCTATTCCACAAAGTATCTTCCGATGGCCGCCGCCTGAAACCGCGCGAAGTGGTCGCCGAGTTCGCCAGGCACATACACAGCGAACTCGACCTGATGCTGGAAGCCGCCAATTGCAGCCTGCTCGGCCGCAACTTCAAGGATAAACGCCTGCTGCTGGTACCGGATGTTTACTGGGACTGGTGTCGCGAACAAGTGATGGTGATGGATCGCATGAACGGCATCCCCATCAGTCAGATAGCCCATTTGCGCAGCATAGGCGTGGATATTCCCAAGCTGGCGCGGGATGGCGTGGAGATATTCTTTACCCAGGTATTCCGCGATGGGTTTTTCCATGCCGACATGCATCCCGGCAATATCCAGGTGGCACCGGATGGACGCTATGTGGCGCTCGATTTCGGCATCATGGGTAGCCTGACAGAAATAGACAAGCAATATCTGGCACGCAATTTCCTGGCTTTTTTCCGCCGGGATTACCGTGAAGTAGCGCGCGCCCACATCGAATCCGGCTGGGCACCAAAAGATACGCCGCTGGAAGAATTTGAAACCGCCATCCGCGCGGTGTGCGAGCCGATTTTCGATAAACCGATCAGCGAGATTTCATTTGGCCGCGTACTGTTGCGCCTGTTTCAGACCTCGCGTCGCTTTGGTGTAGAAATTCAGCCGCAACTCACCATGCTGCAAAAAACCCTGCTGAATGTGGAAGGCCTGGGGCGCGATCTTGACCCACAACTCGATCTCTGGAAAACAGCGCAGCCTTATCTTGAGCGCTGGATGTCGGAACAGATAGGCTGGCGCAGTGTGTTAAAACGCGTACAACAGGAGGCCCCAACCTGGGGAGCCATCCTGCCCATGCTGCCGCGTCGCATTGATGATTTTCTGCAACGCGAGCAAAACCCGCATCTGGTCAAGGAGCTGCATCAACTGCGCCGTCAGCAGCAGCGTCAGACGTGGGTGCTTAGCTTGCTGGCACTGGCGCTTGTCGGCCTGCTGGTACTGGAAGCCGTTCGGTTTTTCTAACAGGTTTTTTATAACAGACAGAATACGCAGCGGGCCTGGTATGACTACCAGGCCCGCTGTGATGAATCCGATTTAAATGACCCAGCCAATCAAGACGATGCGCCGATGGCCGGGGCTCCCACCCAATGTCGCACCTTGGGTACATCCACCCGCAGCAACTCCGCAATATCACGATAATCATCCGGCAAGGCAGCATCATCCCAACCATGCGCAGCATGGCGGGCAAGATTGACCGCCAGCGTGACATTGCGCACCCGCTGTTCACCACTGGCGCCATCTTTCATCAGCCTGAGCAATAGCGGGGGCAATTCGCACACTTCGGCCAGCTGCAGTTGCAAATCCAGCAGACGGAAACCCAGTACCTCCTGTTGCACAGCCTGGCTGCGCAGGGTTTTATCGGCCTGCTGCCGTTCAAAAATCTCCATCATCTTGTCCGGGGCAAAGCACCACATCAGAATTTCGGAAAGATCATGCAGCAAGGCAGCGGTACGGATTTCTTCGGCGTGCAGGTCGTACAGGCGCACGGCCCAATCCAGTGCATAATGCGCGGCTTTATGGGCCCGGTGCACCAAACGCAGCAAATGCGTCAGGGCTGGCAAGTTGTCGTGCAGCACTTCTTCAACGATGGGTTTGGCCGGAATATCCTGAAAAAACTTTTCGGTGCCCAGCATCATGACGATATGCTCAATCTGCACCAGATCTTGCAGCTGGCTTTTGTGCTTGTGCATTTGCATATAACGCAGCAGGCGGAACACCATCATCGGGTCTTGAATCACCACAGAAAAAATGGCACGGCCACTCAGAGAATCTTCATCCAGCTGAAGTCTGGCAAGCTCTCGCGAGGTGTACTTCAGCACCGGGATATCCGCGTGGCTGAGAAAATCTACCCATTCGCTCAGAGATTTATTCGTGTTTGGCATGATGTCGTGGGCTCCTCATATACCTGTAACGACGTTTTTTCAGCACAGTTTAGACTACGATCCATGCAATTCATTAGCATACCGCAGACCGCGCCCTGACATTTCATAAAATAGATGGGGAAACCGCATCAATTAAGGCGCGCAAAATACTCGCCCAAGCATAGTTTTTGCTAGAATCCATGTTGAAAAACAGCCCTCGAAAAACCAGCCTGAACTCGACATGAGACGGCGCACTTTGAGTGGCGAATGCCTTTACTTCCGTCAGTTTGAATGACGGCTTTATCAGGAATAAGGACATGAAAGCGTGCTGATCTGGTTTGTGGTTCTTTATCTGCTGGTTTCCATCAGCATCGGTCTCATTGCAGCCACCCGCGTCAAGAATACCAAGGACTACGCCGTCGCCGGCCGGCACCTGCCATTACCCGTGGTCATGGCAACCGTATTCGCCACCTGGTTCGGCGCCGAAGCCGTCTTCGGCGTTTCCGCCACCTTTGTACAGGAAGGTCTGCGCGGCGTGGTGGCAGATCCCTTCGGCTCCAGTCTGTGTCTGGTGATCGCCGGTTTCTTCTTCGCTACCCAGTTGTACAAACTCAACATCATCACCCTGGGCGATTTCTATCGCATGCGCTACAACCGCACGGTAGAAGTGCTGACCACGCTTGCCATTGTGGTGTCCTACCTCGGCTGGGTTGCCGCGCAGATCAAGGCACTGGGGCTCATTTTCAACATGATCACGCAAGGTGCCGTCAGCCAAGAGGCGGGCATGATACTCGGCACCGCCATTGTGCTGACCTACACTACATTCGGCGGCATGCTCTCCGTCGCCATTCTCGATTTTGTGCAGATGACCGTCATCATCGGCGGCCTGCTCTACATCGGCTACATCGTATCTGGCATGACAGGTGGCGTGGCGCCGGTGATTGATCACGCCCGCGCCGCTGGCAAACTCGAGTTTTTCCCGCCACTGGATATCTGGCAATGGGTAGGCTTCCTCGGTGCATGGATGACCATGATGCTGGGCTCCATTCCCCAGCAGGACGTATTCCAGCGCATCACCTCGGCCAAAAGTGCCAAGGTCGCCATCTGGGGTTCGGTACTCGGCGCCTCGGTCTACTTCTGTTTTACCTTTGTGCCCATGTTTATTGCCTATGCGGCCACCATTATCGATCCCGCCTTCTTTAATGGCCTGATCGCCGAGGACTCGCAGCGTGTACTGCCAACGCTGGTCCTGCAGCACACGCCATTGCTGGCACAGGTGATTTTCTTTGGCGCCGTGCTGTCGGCCATCATGAGCTGTTCGTCAGCCACGCTGCTGGCGCCCTCCATCTCGTTTGCCGAGAACATCGTGCGTGGATTTCTGCCCCACCTCACCGATCGAGGCTTCCTGAAAGTCATGCGTATCTGTTTGATCGGTTTTGCAGGCTGCGTGCTGTTTTATGCGCTGAATTCAGAGCTATCGATTTTTGGCATGGTGGAATCCGCGTACAAGATCACCCTGGCAGGCGCGTTTGTGCCGCTATTCTTCGGCGCCTTCTGGAAGCGGGCCAACAGTCAGGGCGCGCTGGCCGCGATTATCGGCGGCGTCAGCAGCTGGATATTGCTGGAAGTGCTGCTGGGAGAAGACAGCCTGATACCGCCGCAGATGATAGGGCTGGCCGTCAGCGCCATCGGCATGGTCGTAGGCTCCCTGTTACCTCAGAAGATAGGCAAACCTGGCCACACGGAAGCGGAATACCTGCATCGGCATGCGGCTCACCCGCACACGCCAGCAGGCCATGCTGGCCAATCCGGGCATCTGCCAGGTCACTAAAAACTAGGGTTTGGGCTGGCAGCGCGGACAGAAGAAGGTGGAGCGCTGCCCCAGCCGCACGTTCTGGATAGGCGTGCTGCATATCTTGCAGGCCTCGCCTGTGCGTGCGTAAGTGAAGTACTCCTGCTGAAAATACCCCGGATTACCATCTGCGCCAAAGAAATCGCGCAGGCTGCTGCCTCCGGCTGCCAGCGCATCGGTCAGGGTAGCCTTGATCTCCGCGGCCAGTCGGTCACATGCCTGGCGACTCAGCTGGTTGGCAGGCGTTTGCGGATGTATGCGCGCGCGAAACAGCGATTCACTGGCGTAGATATTGCCCACGCCGACTACCAGATGACTATCCATGATGGCATTTTTAACCGGGGCGCTGCGCGTGCGAAACTGGCGATACAGCCAGTCACCATCAAAGGTGGCTTCCAGCGGCTCCGGCCCCAGCACATTTAACAGCGCGTGCTGCGCAGGGTCTGCTCCTGCCCATAACACTGCCCCAAAACGCCGCGGATCCCGCAACCGCAGCACCTGCCCATCGGCAAAATGCAGGTCAAAGTGATCATGCTTGGCGGCAGGCTCATCCTGCGCGAGCAGGCAGATGCGGCCCGACATGCCAAGATGCAGCAAGAGATAACCGGTATCGAATTGCGCCAGAATGTATTTGGCGCGACGCGTGAGCGATTTCAGGGTCTGCTGCGGAAGGGTATGCACCAGATCGGCCGGGATGGGCCAACGCAGGGTGGGATGACGGATGATAACCTTGGCTACCGGCTGGCCGACCAGCGGGGCCAGGCCCCGCATGGTAGTTTCGACCTCCGGTAGTTCAGGCATGAAGCTGCTTACTTGCTGTTGGTGGTAACAGGAGGGTTGAGCAGCGTAAAGCCAAAGTCGGCAGGCAGGTGATACATCATGCCTTCATCCGGGCGACCAAGGATGACCTCAGGCGCCTCCTGGATGCGGTCGAAATGCACCTTGGAGCCATCCTGCAGCTTCACCTCGAACGAGGCATAGCTCGCCTTGCGATCAGGGGTATATGGCTCCACCGATTTGACATCCACATTTTTCCAGTAGGTATCAAACCACTCGTTCATGTCGTTCTGCGTGAGCTTGGCATCCGGTACCGAGGTCGTCCACTTGCCGTCCTTGATGTCCACATTCAGGCGCACAGACTCCCATTGCTCCAGACGGGAAAAATCAAAACCAGCCACTTTCTCGGTAGGTTTCAGCAGATTCTTGTCGATGGCCTCTTCCACCTGCACAGACGCAAAGTCGGAGTAAGAACTGGAGACGAGATACACCGCATCCTTGTAAGCCACATATTGATCACTGCTGACCGGGTTGTAAGTGCCGAACAGGAATTCTTCGTTATCCAGCTTCACCTTGATCTTGGGCTGATCCAGGCCATAACGCCCGAGATCGGTCGCCGGAAATTTATCGTTACTCTCAGCTGCCACGATGGCCAGAATGCGTTGCACCGCCATCTGGTCTGCGCGAGCCTTGAATGGTTTGACGATATGCCAGTAGCCATCAATCTTCTCGAATTCCACGCCAGCCCGGGCCGGAAACTCGATGCTGACATGGCTGAAGCCACCAATCTTGAGATTGGAAATGGCAATGGCCTGCTGGGCTTTCTTTTCCTCCACCGGCTTGGGGCGCAGGTAAAGAAAGCTCACGATACCGGCAACCAGTGCCAGCAGAATCAGATTGACTATCCAGCGCGATTTCATGCCTTGCGTCTCCGCCACCAGATGCTCACACCAGCCACCAGCAAGGCGAGCGGCAGGATGAACTGGAACAGGCCCAGCGATACGCCAAACACAGGGATAAACACCACTTGTGCAGCAAAGTGACCCCAGCCTTCCTTGGGAATGGAGATATTCACGTCCTTGAGGGGTTTGGGCTGAATGGTGATCAGGTTATCGTCACCGGCCAGCCAGTTCACGATATTGATGCCCAGGTCCAGGTTGCCGCCATTGCCAACAAAGGTGTTGGACAGGAAGTTGCCGTTACCGACCACAACTACGCGCTGGCCCTTCTTGCCATACTTGCGCTCCATGGCGACCGCCACATTGATCGGGCCATGGATGTCCTTCTTGTCATCAAAGCTCACCTTGCCATCGATCTTGCCGGTTTCCAGCCAGCCGTTCGGGGCCACTTCCACCAGATGGCTGACTTGCCAGCCATTCTCATCGGTACCACGCGCATCCAGCATGCGCGCCTCGGGGAACAAGGTGCGCAGCATGAAGTTCTTGGTAATCGGGTGCTCACCGTACTGGCTGGCAAAGGCGATCTTGGAATCCGCACCGTACTGGGCAGACGTCAGGTCAATCACCATGCCCGGCGTGATTTCCAGGCCCAGGTATTCGGCAATATTCTGCAAGCCATGGGTGTTTTCATCGTCCAGCAACCACAGCAGATTGCCACCTGCATCCAGGTATTCCTTGATCTTCTTGGCTTCAACTTCCGATACATCCACCTGCGGACTGGCAATCACCAGCATGGCGCCATTGGTTGGCACGCCCTGCGCAATGGTCAGATCAGGATTGGCCAGCTTGAAGCCCTTCTTCTGCAACTGACGGCCAAACTCGCCCAGATCATGATTCTTGATGCCGATCAGGTTGCGCTCGCCATGCCCATCCAGATACATCACGGCACGCTGGTTGGTACGCGACAGGCGCACCAGCAGATTGGTCATGTCCTGCTCAACATAAGGTGGCGTCAGGTGTTCGGTACGCTTGTTGAAGTCCACCACCAGTTCGCCCTCGGCCTTGATACCGGCATCCTGCGCCAGCTTGGGCTCTTCGGCCGGGTTTACCCAGGTGATCTTGATATCAGGCTTGGAGCGCTGATAACGCGAAATGAAATCATTGATGGTCTTGCGATAGGCCTCGTCCTTGGAGACGAACACGGTGATTTCCACCGGACCCTTCATTTGCTTCAGGACATTAACGCTGCCTTCGGTCAGGGTGTTGCGTGAACTCTGTGTGATGTCCTGCGCCACATGGTATTCATGCGACAGATAGCCCAACAGGAAAATAAGAGCCAGAAACAGCAAAACAAACACACTGTTTTGCATGAACAACTGGAAGCGGAGTTTACGATTCGTTTTCATAGGGGTACCCAGTTAGCCGCGCAGACGATCAGCGTCCAGGCGACGCACTGTCAAGGTCAGGAAAGTGACAATAAACAACAGGAAATAAGCCACATCACGTGTATCCAGCAAGCCGCGAGAGAACGGCTCAAAGTGGCGCATCAGCGACAGGTAAGACATGGTGCCGGTAGGATCGCCTGCCATGAAGTTATCCAGCAGCAGCAAGGCAAACAAGGCAATAAAACTGATGATGCCGGCGACTATCGGTTGCTGCGTCAGGCTGGAAACATACAGGCCCAGCGAAGAAAAGCTGGCCACCAGCAGCCACAGGCCTATCACGTTGGCAGCAATATACCCAAAGTCAATCTCAGCCCAGAAATTCAGGGTGGACATCATGGCCGCCAGGAAAAAAATCACAATGGACAGAAACGTAACCAGGCCCAGGAATTTACCAACCACGATTTCCGTCAGCGACAAGGGGGCACTGAACAGGAAGGTCAGCGTCTGCTGGCGACGCTCATCACTGATCAGGCGCATCGACAACAAAGGCACGGCAAACAGCATCACAAACGAAGCAATGCCGAAAATACTGCCGCCGACGAATTCGGTCACGCCAATCCGCTGCTCAGGACGAATAGCCCCGGACATGGTCTGGAAGTATTGTTCGATACCATTCAGGAAGAAGGTACCGAAGACGAATTGCAACAAGGCCAGCACCACCCAGCCCATGGGCGAGGAGAACAGGCTCTTCAATTCTTTTCTGGTGATATTGAAAATCATGACAAACGCTTTCTATCAGCAGAGCGGGCTTAAGTAGCCTGCTCCTGGAAGGTGAGTTGAACGAAGACTTCTTCCAGACTGGTCTGGTCAGGATTGATCTGGTAAAGACCCCAGTTCTGATTAACCGCCGCCTGCACCAGCAATTCGGCCGGGGCGCCGCCTTCGGCATGACGAACACGCAAGAGGCCGCTAGGCAGGGTTTCCACCGATGTGATCCCGGGGATTTTCAGCAATTCTTCATTGGCAGGAGCGCGGCTCAGACCCACCAGGAGGCGGTTGCCATGACGCTGCTGTTTCAGGATATCAATGGAGCCATTGAACACCATCTGACCTTTGTGAATGATCTGTACGCGGTCACAGACCATTTCAACTTCAGGCAGGATATGTGTAGAGAGAATAACGCTGTGCTCGCCACCCAATTCCTTGATCAGGTTACGAATATCACGAATCTGGATCGGATCGAGACCGACGGTAGGCTCGTCCAGAATGACGACCATGGGATTGTGGATGATGGCCTGGGCAATACCAACGCGCTGCTGATAACCCTTGGAGAGATTTTCAATCAGGCGGCCACCCATCTCTGTCAGACCACATCGCTCTTTGGCAATGCGCACGGCCTTTTTGACATGACTGCCACTCACCCGGTGCAACCGCGCCGCAATCGCCAGAAACTCATCGACGGTCAGCTCGCGATAAAGCGGTGGCTGCTCTGGCAAATACCCAATCAGCGCCTTGGCTTCCTTGGGGTTCTCGATCATGTCGATACCACAGATCTTGACGCTACCCTTGCTCGGTGCCAGGTTGCCTGTCAGCATTTTCATGGAAGTGGACTTGCCCGCACCATTCGGCCCGAGAAAACCCAAGACTTCCCCTTTGTTCAGGGTAAAACTCACATCGCGAACTGCTTCGCGCCCCCCATAAATGCGCGTAAGCTCGCGGGCCTCAACGGTTACAGTAGTCATAATTGAAGTTGATACACTCCGGGTGAAGGGCTGCTAAATTAAAAAAACGCCTGACAACTGTCAAGCGTTAGGGGTCATATAGTCAAAGTACATGCAAATAGAATTAAATTCTATTGGAAAGTTCTATCCAAAAAGCTATAGTCAGAAATCATTATGGATGAACTTGCAAACACTGTCACGGACTAAGCATTTAAGCCATCAGCCAGAATTTATCGCAACCACACCGAGTATCGAGAACACTTTTCACTCATGCCTAATCCCCGCAAACTCACGCTAGCTGTTTTGTTAAGTCTGGCCTCCATTGCCAGCCTCTCTGCTCAGGCAGCCGAGCCATCCAAATCAGAATCTGCCAAGTCCAAGCCTGCCCCCGCTCCACAAACCGAGCTGACGGGCGCCTTTGTTTATAAGTATCTGATTGGCGAAGTCGCCGGGCAACGGGGCGATCTCGAACTTGCCAGCTCGATTTTTCTCGATCTGGCCAAATCCAGCCGCGACCCGCGCCTGGCTGAGCGCGCTGCCAAAGCCGCCGTGTACGGCAACAAGCCGCGCCTGGTCACACAAGCGGTGAGCCTGTGGAGCGAGCTGGACCCCAGTTCAACCGAAGCGCAGCAAGCCAGCACCGAATTATTCGTGAATGCGGGCAAGCTCAATGAAGCCAAGCCTTTCTTGCAGAAACTGCTGGCGAAAGAAGACACCCGCGCCAATGGCTTTCTTTACCTGAACAGCCTCCTGGCAAAGCAGACCGACAAAAACGCGGTGCTGACGCTGGTGCAAGAGCTGGCAGCGCCCTACCCTGACCTGCCCGAAGCCCATTTCACTATTGCCAATTCGGCACTTGCTGCTGGCAAGGTAGAGCTTGCCATGAGCGAGCTTGATACCGCAGAAAAGCTGAGCCCAGGCTGGGAAATGAGCGCGCTGCTCAAAGGCCAGATCCTGTATTTGCAGTCGCCAGACGCTGCCATCAATTTCTACAAGCAATTCCTCAGCGCCAATGAAAATGCCAACGAAGTCCGGCTGACCATGGCACGCCTGCTGATCAACCAGAAACGCTTTGACGAAGCCAAACCTGAGTTCATCAAGCTGATTTCCGCGTCCAAGAACAATCCTGAAATCATGGTTGTTGTTGGTCTGCTGTCGATTCAGGCCAATGAACTGGCCGATGCGGAAAAATACTTTCAGGATGCGCTGGCCGCTGGTTTCAAAAACCCGGATCAGGTGTTTATCTACCTGGGCCAAATCGCCGAGAAACAGAATGACGACAAGCTGGCGCTGGCCTGGTACAACCGCGTGAAGCCGGGTGATCGCTATCTGGATGCGCAATTCAACATTGCCGGCATTGTGGCTCGCACTCAGGGCATTGATGCCGCCTTGCAGGTACTGCGCAATATTCCCGAGTTGACCAACGAGCAGGAAGCGCTTTCCATGCAGATGCAGGCCAGCCTGCTCGGCAAGATGAAACGCTATCAGGAAGCTTACGATCTTCTGGGGCAAACCGTTGCAACGCTGCCTAACACCCCCGAGATCATTTACGACTACGCCATGGCCGCCGAGCGCATCGGTCAGTTTGATATTGCTGAAAAAGAACTGCGCAAGCTGATCAAGCTGAAGCCGGATTTTGCCCAAGCCTACAACGCACTTGGCTACAGCCTGGCAGATCGCAACCTCAAGCTGGATGAAGCCCACAAGCTGATCCAGCAAGCCCTCGCCTTGAGCCCGGATGATCATTACATCCTCGACAGCATGGGCTGGGTGCAATACCGCATGGGCAAGCTGGATGCTGCAAGCAATTACCTGCGCCAGGCCTACTCGCAGCAGCCTGACCCCGAAATTGCCGCGCACTTGGGCGAAGTGTTGTGGCACCAGGGCAAGAAGGACGAAGCCGTGCAAACCTGGGAATCTGCCCTCAAGGTATTTCCCGATAATGAAGTCCTGATCAAGACGGCGCAGAAATTTAAAAACTAAATGAACGTGCCTGTCCTTTTGCGGGGGCCGCTCTTTATGGCGGCCCTCTTGATTTCTGCCTGTACCACCACGCCATCGCGCCCGGTGGCCAATGAAGAGGTGCATCGCCTGCACCTTGCCAGCCTGCAAACCCTGCAAGCGTTCGACCTGAAAGGCCGCATAGGCGTGCAGACGCAAAAGCAGGGCTTCTCCGGCGGCTTTACCTGGAATCACCAGCCCGCCACTGACCAGGTGGCGCTATTCTCGCCACTGGGATCGCAAGTCGCGACCATAGATAAAAACCCAGGCGGCGTCACGCTGGTGACCAGCGACCAGAAAACCCTGCGCGCGCAGGATGCCGAAACCCTGACCGAACAAAACCTGGGCTGGCGCCTGCCCATGCAAGGTTTGCATGACTGGGCGCTGGGCCGCCCCACCGCCGCGCCCCATGAAGCGATATGGGATGAACAGGGCCGCCTCACCCGCCTGAAGCAGGATGGCTGGGACATTGAATACAGCCAGTATCAGCGCGTTGGCCAGTACGACCTGCCCCACAAAATTTACATGAAAAGCCTGCAACTGAATCTCAAGCTGATCGTCGAGCGCTGGAATATCGATGACAGCAATGACAACAGTGCATTGCAATCCAATCCATAACGCCATGACCGACTTTCACACCTATCCGGCCCCGGCCAAAATCAATCTCTTCCTGCACATTACCGGTCAGCGCGCTGATGGCTACCATTTGCTGCAGACCGTATTCCGCCTGCTGGATTTTTCCGACACGCTGCAACTGCGCGTGCGCGAAGATGGCGAGGTAAACCGCATTACCGACGTCCCCGGCGTGCCGGCAGAGCGCGATCTGTGCGTGCGCGCCGCCCGCCTGCTGCAACAGCACACCGGCTGCAAGCGCGGTGTCGATATCAAGATTGAAAAGCGCATCCCCATGGGCGGCGGTCTCGGCGGTGGCAGCTCGGATGCCGCCACCATGCTGCTGGCGCTCAACCACCTATGGGATTTGCAGCTCGATCGCCAGACCCTGATCACCCTCGGCCTGCAACTCGGCGCCGATGTGCCGGTATTTGTTTTTGGAGAGAATGCCTGGGCAGAAGGTGTAGGAGAAAAATTATCACCTATCTCCTTGAATCCAGCGTGGTATGTGCTGTTGACGCCACAAGTCAACGTCTCGACTGCTGAAGTTTTTGCGTCGAAGGAATTGACAAGGGATACAAAACTCACGACAATAGCGGACTTTTCAAGGGGCATGGTTCACAACGACCTTGAAACTGTAGTTTGCCAGCAGCATCCCGCAGTCGGCGCCAGTCTGAGTTGGTTAAATCAATTCTCACCGGCACGCATGAGCGGATCAGGCGCTTCAGTATTCATCAGCGTTGATAGCCAGGCAGAAGCAGAAGCAATTCTTGCTCAGGTGCCATCGAAAATAGCGGGTCTTCCGGTGTTTTCATGTGTGGCAAAAGGGTTGGAAAAGCATCCACTTTATGACCTTGTAAAAAACGTGTAGATTTAAGATCAAATGGGGAGTCGCCAAGCTGGTTAAGGCACCGGATTTTGATTCCGGCATGCGAAGGTTCGAATCCTTCTTCCCCAGCCAGAATGCATTAAAAGCGTGTAGCTATACACGCTTTTTTATTTTTTTGACCTACAAGGAATCCCGACTGTGGCCAATGGCGACATGATGGTATTTACCGGCACAGCCAATCCCAAGCTAGCCGAAGCAGTAGTCAGCCACCTGGGTATCGGCCTTGGCCGTGCCACGGTAGATCGCTTTAGCGATGGCGAAGTCATGATTGAACTGCTCGACAATGTGCGCGGCAAGGATGTCTTCGTTCTGCAATCCACCTGCATGCCCACCAACGACAACCTCATGGAAGTCATGGTGATGGTCGACGCGCTGCGTCGCTCCTCTGCTGGCCGCATCACCGCAGCGATTCCTTATCTCGGTTACTCACGTCAGGATCGCCGTCCGCGTTCCGCACGTGTTGCCATTACCGCCAAGGTCGTTGCCAACATGCTCACCAGCGTAGGTGTTAACCGCCTGCTGACCATGGATTTGCACTCTGACCAGATTCAAGGCTTCTTCGATATTCCCGTCGACAATATTTACGCGACCCCTATCCTGCTGGATGATCTGCTGAAGCAAAAGCACGAAAATCTGGTCGTGGTATCGCCCGATGTTGGCGGTGTGGTGCGTGCCCGTGCGGCCGCCAAGCAGCTGGGTTCCGACCTGGCGATTATCGACAAGCGCCGCCCCAAGCCCAATGTGGCCAAGGTCATGAACATTATCGGCGATGTTGCCGGCCGTACCTGTGTGCTGATGGACGACATGGTCGACACCGCCAACACCCTGTGCGAAGCCGCCATTGCCCTGAAAGAGCAAGGCGCATCCAAAGTGGTCGCCTACAGCACCCACCCGGTATTGTCCGGCCCGGCTGTAGAGCGCATCACCAGCTCGCAACTCGATGAACTGGTTGTCACCGACACCATTCCATTGCGCGCCGATGCCGCTGCATGTCACAAGATTCGCCAGCTTTCAACCGCTGAGCTGTTTGCCGAAACCATCCGCCGCATTAGCCGCGAAGACTCGGTCAGCTCGCTGTTTATGGATTAAGTTTCGAGCGCAGAGCCCACAAGGCCCTGCACTCACAACCCTGTTATCTGGTCGCGGATAGCAGTTAATTAAGGAGTAGTACCATGCAAATCGAAATTACCGCCGTTAAGCGCGAAAACCAAGGTACGGGTGCGAGCCGCCGCCTTCGTCGCGCAGGCAAGGTGCCTGGCATCGTCTACGGTGCAAGCAAAGACGCAGTTAGCGTTGAGTTTGACCACAAGGCGCTGTTCCTGGAATTCCGTCACGAAGCTTTCCACGCTTCCATCCTGACTCTGAACCTGGATGGCAAGAAGGAACAAGTAGTTCTGCGTGACTACCAGATGCACCCCGTACGCAACACCATTCAGCACATCGACTTCCAACGCGTAAGCGCTACTGAAAAGCTGCACGTGAAGGTGCCATTGCACTTCATCAACCAGGACATCGCTCCTGGCGTGAAGCTGTCTGGCGGTGTGGTAACCCACATCCTGACCGAAGCTGACGTAAGCTGCCTGCCAAAAGACCTGCCAGAGTTCATCGAAGTTGACCTGGCAACCCTGGAAGCCGGCCACAGCATCCACCTGTCACAAATCAAGCTGCCTAAGGGCGTTGAATTTGTACAACTGGCACACGAAAACGATGCAGCTGTTGCATCCATCTCCGTGCCACGTGGCGGTGCAGCTGCTGAAGAAGAAACCGCTGACGCACCAGCAGCAGAATAAGTTTTTTCTGCAAGCGGCTTAAAGCGCGCGTTCCGAGCCCATCACTGGCACACTCGGACCGCGCGTCTTTATTTATACTGCTGCACAGACAACCCAAGCTGATTTAACCCATGAACGGCATCAAACTCTTTGTTGGCCTCGGCAACCCCGGTAGCGAGTATGAAGACACGCGCCACAATGCCGGTTTCTGGTGGATAGACCGCGTGGCGGCATTATCCGGCAGCAAGCTCGCCAATGAAGCCAAGTTTCACGGGTTGGCAGGCAAACTCAAGCACAGCGGCACAGAAGCCTGGCTGCTCAAGCCCACCACATTCATGAACGCCAGCGGCCGCTCGGTAGGCGCGCTGGCCAAGTTTTACAAAATAGAGCCGCATGAGATCCTGGTGATCCATGACGAGCTGGATATCCCGCCCGGCCAGGTCAAAATGAAAAAAGGCGGCGGCCACGGCGGGCACAATGGCCTCAAGGATATTGCCGCACACCTCGGCACCAATGAATTCTGGCGTTTGCGCCTGGGCATTGGTCACCCCGGCGAACGCGCAGCCGTGGTCAACTTTGTGCTGCATGCGCCAGCCAAGGCCGAAATGAGCCTGATAGAAACCACCATAGAAGATAGCGTGGCCCTGCTCGACCAGCTGCTGGCCGGCAGTTTTGAACAAGCCATGCTCAAGTTACACACCAAACCCAAAGCAGTTTAAGCAAAAAAGGCGAGCCATATGAAATGCGGAATTGTCGGTCTACCCAACGTTGGTAAATCCACCCTGTTCAATGCCATTACCCGTGCCGGTATTGCTGCGGAAAACTACCCCTTCTGTACCATTGAGCCCAATGTCGGCATTGTGGAAGTACCCGATCCGCGCCTCAAACCGCTGATCGACATCGTCAACCCGCAAAAAGTACAACCCGCCATTGTCGAGTTCGTCGACATCGCCGGTCTGGTGGCAGGCGCCTCCAAAGGCGAAGGCCTGGGCAACAAGTTCCTCGCCAACATCCGCGAAACCGACGCCATTGCTCACGTGGTGCGCTGCTTTGACGATGGCAACGTCGTGCACGTCGCAGGCAAGGTAGACCCGCTGGACGACATCGAAACCATCAACACCGAGCTCGCCCTTTCCGACATGGAAACCGTAGAGAAAACCCTGCAGCGCGAAGGCAAAAAAGCCAAATCTGGCGACAAAGAAGCCATCGCCCTGTGCGCCGTACTCGAAAAAATCCAGAAATGGCTGGACCAAAGCAAGCCCGTGCGCACCCTGGGCCTGGATGCCGACCAGCTGCAACTGATCAAGCCTCTGTGCCTGATCACCGTCAAGCCAGTCATGTATCTGGCAAACGTGGACGAAAGCGGCTTTGAGAACAACCCGCTGCTGGACAAGGTTGTGAACCTCGGTAAAGCAGAAAACGCCCCCGTGGTCGCCATCTGCGCCAAGATCGAATCCGAAATCGCCGATCTGGAAGACGAAGACAAAGCCATGTTCCTCACCGAACTCGGCCTGGAAGAGCCCGGCCTGGATCGCGTTATCCGCGCCGCCTACAGCCTCCTCGGCCTGCAAACCTACTTCACCGCCGGTGTGAAAGAAGTGCGCGCCTGGACCGTAAAACGCGGCTCCACCGCCCCGCAAGCCGCAGGCGTCATCCACACCGACTTCGAACGCGGCTTCATCCGCGCCGAAGTCATCGCCTACGAAGAGTTTGTGAAAAACAAAGGCGAGCAAGGCGCCAAGGAAGCCGGAAAAATGCGCCTGGAAGGCAAGGAATACATCATGCAGGATGGCGACGTCGTCCACTTCCGCTTTAACGTGTAATTCGCCGCCAGGCCAATAAAAAAGCGCAGTTTGGCTTTGACAAAGACCCGCTCAGAAAATACAATAGCGGGCTTGTTTCAACAGTACCCGGTGATGTAGCTCAGCTGGTTAGAGCACAGGATTCATAATCCTGGGGTCGAGGGTTCAAGTCCCCCCATCACCACCAAATAAAGAAAAAGGCCTCCCAATCGGGAGGCCTTTTTCATTATCGACTAGCGTGTGGTTTACATATCAGAACTGGCCACCCACCCCTTTAAACTTCTCAACGAATGCAGCTATCTTTTGAAACACGCTCTGCTTTTTAGTCAGGTATTGCGGATTCAAAGGGCTCATTTTCGGCAGAATGCCATTTAACTCTGTCCCGTTCTCGCTGGCAAACTCGCGCTTTAGCGAGGTCGCAATATAACGCTTGGCAGCCTCTGCATTCAGGCTTTCGCTGCTGATAAGTTCCTCTGCCTCACGTTGTTGCTCCGCTTGCGCGAAGGTAAAGAATGCGTCAATCACGCTGGCCTTATCGCCAATCTGGTCCAAGTCAGTTTGATTTATAAAATCAACCAACAAGCCTTCTTTGGCACGGCTCCCCAAGCTGGCACGAATCACCCGGCGAACTTCATCTACAAGGTCTGATTTATTTTTGGTTTTCTTATTGTGCTCAAAAATCAGCTCCAGAATGTAATCCAGGTTAATTTCCTGGGACTTAAGCAAGTCCACCTCAAAGACCACATCATCCCAGTCAATAGTGGACTTTTCCTTCTCGGCAGACGCTTTTTCCCGACGCAGCCAATCGCGAACATCGTTGTAAGTTGAACGATAGTCTTGAATTTTCCGCTCAGACGGAATCTTGACCTCCTGCAGCGCTGCAATATCGTCATCACTCAAATAGTGCTTGGCCTTGAATGCTTCAACTGCTGCAAGATCGCTCATATCAAGGTTTTGCAAAGCCTTCAGACTGGCAAACTCGTCATAGTTCTGCAGCACATTTTCCACGCGCAAATACTCGCCGAACAGCTTGGCGAAAGCCTTTTTATCAGCTTCCCGTTCAATGGAGGCGGGATCAGGAAAGCGTCGTTCCAGCTCATTTACCACCTCTACAAAACCGCGTCTAGCTTCACCGGTGGCCACATCGGTGAAGCCCTCCATGTATTCCTTGTAGCTCTTTTCCAGCACCAAATTCTTGGTGTTCGTATCACCAAACAAGGTAATGGCATCAATAGTCGCCTGCTCCAGGTCGCGGAAGGTGACAATATTGCCGAAGGTTTTTGTCGCATCATAAATACGATTAGTACGTGAATAGGCCTGCATCAATCCGTGGTAGCGCAAGTTTTTGTCGACAAACAAGGTATTCAGCGTGGGGGCATCAAAGCCCGTGAGGAACATGCCCACGACAATTAGCAGGTCGATTTCTTTAGCTTTTACTTGTCTGGCTAAATCGCGGTAATAGTTTTGAAAGCCATTGCTATCCACGCTGAAGTTGGATTTAAAAAGTGCGTTGTAGTCTTCAATGGCCGCACTCAAAAACTCCTTGGCGCTGCTGCTCATGGCAGAAACATCAAAACTTTCATCCTGAATATCACCAATGGCATCCTGCTCCTCGTTTGCGGCAAACGAGAAGATGGTGGCAACTCTCAAAGGCTTGTCGCTATCCTTTTGCAACTCCTTGAACGACTCGTAATACAGCTTGGCAGCGTCCACACTGCTAACTGCAAACATAGCGTTAAACCCCTTGTTGCCTGCTTGCAGACGGTGGGTCTTCTGCTGGAAGCTGTTCAAGATGTACTGGGTAATCTCACGGATGCGGTCAGGGTGCAACAAGGCCTGCTTATTTTCCGCCGCGCTGAGCTTTTTAATATCCTGCTCAGTTTCAATGGCCTTGAACCGAGGACGCACATCGTTGTAATCCACCTTGAACTTGAGCACTTTTTCATCTCGAATCGCATCGGTAATCACATACGAATGCAATTTACGGCCAAACACGCTGGCGGTAGTTTCGGCGCCCAGTGCGTTCTCGGGGAAGATAGGCGTACCGGTAAAGCCAAATTGGTAGAACTTCTTAAATTTTTTCTTCAGGTTTTTCTGCGCTTCACCAAACTGGCTGCGATGGCACTCATCGAAAATAAACACGACTTGCTGGTTGAAAACAGCCAAGTCGTTTTCACTTTTCATCAGGTTATTTAGCTTCTGAATGGTCGTGACAATGATCTTATTGTCATCCTTATCCAGATTGCGCTTAAGTCCAGCGGTGCTGTCAGAGCCATTCACGCTGTCCGGCGAGAACCGTTGGTATTCCTTCATGGTCTGGTAGTCCAGATCCTTGCGGTCCACCACGAAAAACACCTTGTCGATGAAATCCAACTCGGTGGCCAAGCGCGCGGCCTTGAAGCTGGTCAGCGTCTTGCCGCTGCCGGTGGTGTGCCAAATGAATCCACCACTTTCCGTATTGCTCCAGTTTTTGGCTTGGAAAGCACTGTTGATTTTCCACAGAATGCGCTCGGTGGCCGCGATTTGATAAGGACGCATTACCAGCAAGGTGTCGCTAGCATCAAACACCGAATAATGCAGCAACACATTCAGCAGCGTGTTTTTCTGGAAGAAGGTGGCGGTAAAGTCTTTCAGGTCTTTGATCAGATTATTGTCCGCCTTGGCCCAGTTCATGGTGAAGTCAAAGCTGTTTTTATTGCGCTGCGTGGTGTTGGCAAAGTAACGGGTATCGGTGCCATTGGATATTACAAACAACTGCAAATACTTGAACAAAGAATTCTCGCTGTTAAAGCTTTCCTTGCTGTAGCGATGCACTTGGTTGAACGCCTCACGAATGGCTACACCGCGCTTTTTCAGCTCCACTTGCACCAGCGGCAAACCATTTACCAGTATTGTCACGTCATAGCGATTGGCATGGCTACCGGCCTGCTCAAACTGCTTGATCACCTGCACCTTGTTGCGGGCGATATTTTTCTTGTCTAGAAGATAGATGTTCTGGATGCGACCATCGTCAAACACAAAGTCGTGAATGTAGTCATCGTGTATTTTTCGCGTTTTTTCGACTATGCCATCGCTGGGCTTGTCCAGAAACGTTTCCACAAAGCGCAACCATTCGCCATCCGCAAACTGCACATTATTGAGCAATTGCAGCTGCATACGCACATTACCCAGCAGGGCTTCAGGCGTGTTCAGGCTAGGCTGCTCATAACCCTGATTAACCAAATCCTGAATAAACTCACGCTCTAGATCACCCTCACTCTGGTAACTTTCTGCGACCTTCCATTCTGGAGCGTACCTATCCAGCACGATAAAGTTTTTCGACTCCGCGATGGGGGTGTATTCGATCATATATTTTATTCCTGCCAAAATTGATGACGATTGATAAGGTGCTTTACCAACTTATCCAGAAGCTGTTTTTCCTCTGGCTTAAGAGGTTCTACTTCTTCTGCTGCATGCTTAGAGTGACTTGAAAAGTTCACAATTCGCTTTGCATATGAATTAGGCAAACCATCGTCAGTTTCTGGTAGAAGATGCTCCCACCTTTTGTATCCAAGAAATGTTGCTGTCTTTTCCAAGATATTTCGGAGCAGATTGAAATGATATTTTTCAATCTGATCGTTTGTTATTGCCTGTTTAAGCTGCGCGATCAAGTGAAGGTGATATGCAAATGGTGAATCATTTGGTTGCTCGACTAAACTGAAACTCCCATCACCACTTTTCTCCAAGCGTGACTTGCTAAACCATTTTGATTTCCAGCTGTAGCGTTCGGTTTTTTCATCACTACCAAACTCGTTGCAGAGCACATTAAAGAAAAGTGGGTTGTGCGTTGTAATGATGAACTTGACATCAGATTTGTTTGATTTTACCAACTGCGCCAAATCCACAGCCAACTCGATTAGATGATTGTCATCTAGTGAACTAACAGGATCGTCAATGAACACATACTCTAAATTATCAAATGAGGTTGATTCAGGATAATCAGGTTGCACATCGTTAAGCGTAGAAATCGCCAGCTCAATCAGAGTGTAAAAAATGCTCCAGATGAAGTTGCTCTCTTCGCCTTTGGAAATTTTCAGACTTCCCGATTTGTTCGCATCGCCCCGCTCCATTGTAAATGTGACTTCAGAGAAGGCCTTTATCGTTATCTGTTTTTCACCTTCACCTTTTTCTGTGCGCTCAACGTTAAAGTGAGGCGTCAACTTATTGTCGGCATAACGCTGAAAAGTCGTGATGACGTTGATATCTTGACCTTGATCCTTCAGTACCCAATCCGTAAAGGTATTAGGCTGAATTTTAAGCTTAGGCTCTGCGTCATTCGCCAAGTCGTTGTCCCAATAAAACAAGTCGTCGGTAAAAGCGTTGTAATACAGGATTTTGTTGCGCGACAACTCCGGCGGATACTCTTCATTGCCATCACTCTCGGAAACGAAAAGCTGCTTAAACTCTCGTGAAAGGCGGGTTTTACCTGTGCCATTGAAGGCGTAGATCAGCTGCACCTTTTTGTTGGCGCCTTTCAGCTGCTCGGCGATTTCAGGTAGCGTATTGCCCATGTTATGCCTCTACCTCGTCCGGTTTCGAGAAGGTCAGCAGCAGATCGCGGTAATGCTCGTATTGTTTCTGGCGCAGTTCTATTTCGCGCGGCAAGCCGTCGCTGATGGAGCTAGTCAAGGCATCGAATTTATCCAAGATATCGACGATTCGCTTCTTATCTTCTGGAGATGGATTCGGAATGCGAATGCTTTCGAGGCTCTTCTTATTCAACTTTGGCTGCGCTGCTCCCGATATGTAGGGCGTCAAGTCGATACTGTTCAAGTAATATTCAACGTACTTGCGCTCAGCATATGTTTTGAATTTCAGTACGTGAGCGTGATTATTCACCCAACTCTTTCCGCTAATGCTAAATGCGATTGGCGTGTTTCGCGCCAACAAATTCGCCCCATCCTCGGAAACAAGTAAAAGGTCGCCATCAAAGATGTAGTCTTTAACATAGTCAACGATCCCCGAGGCTCCGTAATACGGAATATCACCTGGCTCTCTTAGTCCACCAGTGATTGGCTTTCGCATTGAATCGAGATTCTCTGCAAGAACCCCAAGCGTCTTCCACTCCACCTCATCGTCTTCAAAACTCAGCACCTGATCGCGATAGTAGTTGTATTGTTTTTTACGCGCTGTAAGCTCCGCTGTAAGCTCCGCTGTAAGCTCCGCTGTAAGCTCCGTGAAATTGTCCAGAATACGGACAATTTCGGCTTGGATTTCAAGCGATTTTTTTTGGTTTTGTGGGCAAGGGATGGGAACCTTTTTGCTTGTGTAGCTACCGATCCACTGACGTTTGTGGTCGCCATCAACCAATTCGCTTGGCAATGTGTTCAGCCAATAATAAATATATTTAAGTAGGGCCTTACCTTTATCGCTGGATGTGATCATCTTCATGGCTGATGATTTGACCTTAAAGTCAAAGTCAACCCATTTATTGGCCGTCGTGAAGTCATCAAAGATGATTACGGGACTTTCTGAAGCCTTATAGATGCCATCAACTTCGTCCGTATACCCAAGAACGAATGTCTTGCCAGCCGTCAGAACAGGAGTCTCGAAGTCGTCATTGTAGTTTTTTGCAGTCACAATGTATTTGGTTGGCTGTTCATAGTTCGTGAGGTCGCCAAGTGGCAGCCACTCCACTGCCACCCCATCCAGCAACTTTTCCAAAAAGCGTACGCCACTCATGCCTCGTCTCCCTGCAGTTCCCGCTCAATCTGTTCAATGCTGGGCAAGCAGGTCTGCAGTCCCGCTGGCAGCGATTCGGCCAATTTATATTCAGCAATGCCCATGGGCTGGGTTTTGTCGCCCAGCGCGTATTCAGCCACCACCTTGTTTTTGCTCTTGCACAGCAGCAGGCCTATGGTGGGGTTGTCGTGCTCACTTTTGACCTGGCGATCCACTGCCGTGAGGTAAAACCCAAGCTGGCCCAGATGCTCAGGCTTGAACTTGCCGGCCTTGAGCTCGATCACCACATAGCAGCGCAGTTTGAGGTGATAGAACAGAAGGTCGATGAAGAACTCATCGCCGCCCACATCCAGCAGCACCTGCCGCCCGACAAAAGCAAACCCCGCCCCCAGCTCTAGCAAAAACTCAGTGACATGCTTGACCAGAGCATGCTCAACCTCGCGCTCTTGCGCCTCCTCGGTCAGCCCCAAAAAGTCAAAGCGGTAGGGGTCTTTGATGGACTCCAGCGCAAGGTCTGACTGTGGCTTGGGCAGGCTAGCTTCAAAGTTGGTGACGGCGGTGCCGCTGCGCTCGTGCAAGCCGGTTTCGATCTGCATGACCAGTACATTGCGCGACCAGTTGTTTTCAATCGCCTTGGCGGCATACCACTCGCGCTCTGCTTGGGTTTTCAGCTTGGTCAGTAGCACCAGATTATGACCCCAGGGCAATTGTCCAACAGCCTGTTGGACAATTTCAGCATCTGGCCAGCTTGCGGCAAAAGCGCGCATATACATCAGGTTGGCACGCGAGAAGCCTTTCATCTCGGGAAAGGCCGTGCGCAAGTCATGTGCCAAGCGCTCTATAACCTTGGCGCCCCACCCTTGCTCGGCCTGCCGCGCCAGAATATCGCGGCCAATCTGCCAGTACAGCAGCACCAGCTCGCGGTTGACGACCAATGTGGCCCGCTGTTGGGCGCTGTGTATGCGTGCTTTTAGCTCAACCAGCCAGTCAGTATACCCTGCAGGGGTTGGTGTCAGGGCGATGGGTTGATCACTCATGCGTCCAGCTCCTCGCCTTCGATTTCCGCCACAATGGCATCTATGTCTTTGCGCAACTGGTCGATCTTGGCGACCGTGGTTTTCAGCTCCGCATTCAGCTTTGCAATGTCCACGACTTCACGTTTGTCCTCTGCCTCTATGTAGCTGCTGACTGACAGGTTGTAGTCGTTGGCAGCAACCTGCTCAAATGGCACTGACTTGGCAAAGTGCTCAATACTCTGCTTGCTGTCAAACGCTGCCATGATCTGTTCAATGTGTGCGTCCAGCAGCACGTTGTTGTTGGTTTCTTTTTTGAATAAGCCGCTGGCGTCAATGAACTGGGTGGTGGTGTCGGTTTTGTGTTTGGACAGCACCAGAATATTCACAGCAATGGTGGTGCCGTAGAACAGATTGGGCGCCAGCGAAATCACGGTTTCGACGTAGTTGTTATCTACCAGGTATTGGCGAATTTTCTGCTCGGCACCGCCCCGGTAAAAAATACCTGGGAAGCAGACAATCGCAGCACGGCCTTTGCTGGAAAGATAGCTGAGTGCGTGCAACACAAAGGCAAAGTCAGCTTTCGATTTCGGTGCTAGCACGCCAGCGGGTGCAAAGCGCTCATCATTGATCAGGGTGGGGTCGTCTGAGCCTTTCCATTTCACCGAGTATGGCGGATTGGAGACGATGGCATCGAAGGGTTGATCATCCTGAAAGTGTGGATTTGTGAGGGTATCGCCTAGCTGGATGTTGAACTTGTCATAGTTGATGTTATGCAAGAACATGTTCATCCGCGCCAGGTTGTAGGTGGTGTGGTTGAGTTCCTGACCAAAAAAACCATCTTCAATAATATGCGAATCAAAGTGCTTTTTAGCTTGCAACAGTAGGGAGCCTGAGCCACACGCGGGATCGTAAATCTTGTTAACGCTGGTTTGCTTGTGCATGGCAAGCTGGGCTATCAAGCTGGAGACATGCTGCGGGGTAAAAAACTCGCCACCCGATTTACCGGCATTAGCGGCGTAGTTAGAGATGAGAAATTCGTAAGCATCGCCAAACAAGTCAATCTTGTTGCCATGAAAATCACCAAAATTCAGGCCAGCAACGCCTTTGAGCACAGCCGCCAAGCGAGTGTTTTTGTCCTTGACGGTATTGCCCAGGCGGTTACTGGTGGTGTCAAAATCGGCAAACAAACCTTTAATGTCCAGCTCAGAAGGGTAGCCGTTGGCTGAGCTTTCGATGGCTGCAAAAATGGTGGCGAGGTCAGTATTCAGTTTCTCGTTGGTATTAGCATTGGCAACCACGTTGACGAACAGCTGGCTGGGGTAGATGAAATAGCCCTTGGTTTTGATGGCATCGTCTTTGATTTCGGGGGTGATGACACTATCGGGCAGCTCAGCATATTGGATGCTGTCGTCATCGGCTTCAATGTAGTTAGCAAAGTTTTCGCTGATAAAGCGGTAAAACAGTGTACCGAGAACATATTGTTTGAAATCCCAGCCATCGACTGCGCCACGCACATCGTTGGCGATTTGCCAAATCTGGCGCTGCAGTGCTGCGCGTTGTTGGGCACTTGTCATTTGTTTCTTTCCAATATCAATACGTAATTACAAGGGAGCGGTAATTTAAGACGTTGTAACGCTTTTTTATTTTACGGGAGGCTTGGCTCTGGCAATAGAGAATCTCCCACTACACCGACTTGTGTGAAAGCATCAAACCCGGAGCAAGACGAGCGCCAACTGGGCGCTTATGACCTATAAAGCAGCCTCTCTTTAAACCTTCTTAGTATATACCGTTCATATAAGTCCCTTAACGCTGCCATAAGCTGCTTGGGGTCTCGTGGCAATCAGTGTCATGAATATCCCATATTCCGCTTATGCCCATGATTCCCAAATCACGGATAGCCGCTGCGCCGCAAGCTCAGTCCGGAGTCAAATACTCCGGCCTCCCCGCCAACAACTTCTCCAACGCCTCAATCCGATGCCGATGGGTTGTCGTAATCGCATAAAACCGCTCTTGCAATGCCGCAGAGTGGCCTACGGTAACTAGCACCCCTGCGCGCAATTCATCCTGCACCACCACTTCTGGCAGCAATGTCAGCCATCCGCTATCACGGGCGATCAGGCGCAGCATGGCCATGTCGTCGACTTCGGCTCTTAGTCGGGGGGCGATGCCTGCGGTGGCGCACAGGGCGTCGAACTGGGCGCGCAGGGCGTGGCGGGGGCCAGGCAGGGCGATATCGACGCCATCCAGATCTTCGGGGATGCGCAAACTCTGCGATGCCCAGCGACTGGCGGGGCCGACCAGCGAGATGGATTGGCTGCCCAGGAACAGGCAATGCATGGGGCGGTCCGGGTCGGCGGGCACGGTTTCATTACTCAGCACCACATCGAGCTGGTGTTGCACGAGGCGGGCGACCAAGTCATTCAGCAGGCCGGACTCCAGGGTGAGTACTACGTCGGGGTCGGCGAGTAGCGGGCGTATCCAGTTTTCCTGATAGTTGCGCGATAGGGTACCCACGCTGCCCACGCGCAGGCGGGTGAGCCCGGCGGTGCGGCCTTGCAGGCGCCCGAGCATTTCTTCCCCCAGCCCAAAAATATTGTCGGCATAGGCAAGCACCAGCTGCCCGGTATCGGTGAGGATCAGCTTGCGGCCTTTGCGCGTGAAGAGATCATCGCCAAAGCGCTCTTCCAATTGACGAATCTGTGCCGAGACGGCGGATTGCGAGGTATGCAGTTCCTCAGCGGCGCGGGTGAGGTGCCCGAGTTTTGCCACCCGCCAGAAATACAACAGATGATGAAAATTGAGTTGGTCGAGCTTCATTGTTTTATTTTTAATATCAAATCGTTCTTATCAATGTATTTAACAGAACACGCAGTGTCAAGCATGATACGCCCCATCAACTTTGAAGGTTTATGGGATGGGATTTTTCCAGGTGTTATACAAGGTCAGTGCATTGGCGCCACTGGTGCTAATGGCTGGAGTGGCGCTGCTGGCATGGCTGGGGCGCTTTTCAGATGCCACATTGTGGCGAATATTGCGCGTGGGCTCGTTTGCCGCGCTGGCGATGACGGGGCTTGCCATCGTCACGAGCTCTCAGGGCATGCTGTGGCCGGGCGTGATCAAGGCCACGGGCCTGAGCATGGTGATGGCCGCGCTGGTGCAAATGCTGGGCACGGTGATTGGCGGGTTTTCCAGCCGCTATCTGCAGGGGGAGTCCGGTCAGGCACGTTATGTCGCTGCCCTGGCGGCGGTGCTGGCGGCCGTGCATCTGCTGGTGCTGGCAGATCACTGGGTGCTGCTGATAGGCGCCTGGGCCTTCGTCGGCGTGGCGTTGCAGTCGCTGCTGTGCTTTTATCCTGACCGGCCGTTTGCCCTGCTCGCCGCCCATAAGAAACGCATCGCGGATCGCCTGGCCGATGTCATGCTGATCGTCGCGGCTGCGCTGGCATGGGTGGAAGTGGGCAGCGGCTCGCTCTCCGCGCTGATGGCGCACCTGAGCCAGCACACCATCTCACCGGCATTGCAGGTCAGCGCCGTGGCGCTGGTGCTTGCCGTTATCCTGCGCACGGCTTTGTTGCCTGTGCATGGCTGGCTGATACAGGTGATGGAAGCCCCCACGCCCGTCTCCGCCCTGCTGCATGCCGGGGTGGTGAATCTTGGTGGCGTGGTGCTGATCCAGTTTGCGCCTTTGCTTGAGCAGGCAACACCGGCGCGCCTGCTGCTGTTGGTAGTAGGCCTTGCCACCGCGGTGCTGGCGGGCATGGTGATGCTCACCCGCATCAGCATCAAGGTACGGCTGGCATGGTCCACGGTCGCGCAGATGGGCTTTCTGCTAATGGAATGCGCGCTTGGCCTTTACACGCTGGCGGCCCTGCATCTGCTGGGGCATTCACTTTATAAGGCGCATGCGTTTCTTTCGGCATCGGGCATTGTGCGGCAGACCCGTCTGCAGGCATTGCATGGCGACAGCAAGCCGAATGCGCTTAGCCTGCTCTGGGCGCCCTTGCTGACGATTTCTGCCGTGCAGCTGACCACGGGCCTCTCGGCACATGAGGCCTGGCCATGGTGGTGGAGTGCGGTGCTGGGCCTGGCCTGGGCACCCATGATCTGGCAGCCAGCGGCACCTGCCGGGTTTGCTTTTCGCGCGAGTCAGCTGCTGACTGGCTTATTGATGGTATTTGGCCTTGCCATGGCCGCCATGCTCGCCCATGCCCTGCCCCTGGGTTTGCATAATGCGCCGCACCCGTTGCTGGGGTTGATCGCGCTCACCGGCATGGCCACCTTGTATCTCTGCCAGGCCATGTTGCAGCGCTGGCCGCACCTGCTCTCCCGCTGGCGGCGGTGGAGTTATGCCGGCTTTTATGTTGACGAGGCCTACACGCGTCTGGCCTTGCAGCTGTGGCCCACCCGGTGGATACCGCATGCGGGCACCCATATCAAGCAGGAGGCAATCACTGATGTCTCACGCTAACTCTGAGGAAACCATGATGAATACAGCAGTCGCGCATCCGAGCACCTCAAAAGCCAAAGCCGACAAAGACATATTGCATACGCAGATTGCCCAGGCCTGCGAACAGGCTTGCCAGGCTATCGCGCCCACCTGGCCGCTGGACCGCGCCATTGCCGTTAACCCGCATTGGTCGCGCATCGGCATGCCAGTGAGAAAAGTGGCCGCCCGCATGGCGGTGCTGGGGGGGATTCAGGTGTTCCCGCCGCGCAACTTGCAACGGCAAGCCTGGGACGAGGGGCGCATTAGCGAGGCTGACCTGGCACAGGCGCTGCAGCAACTGCCCGAGGCGCAAGCAGCGGGCCTCAGCCCTAGCGATTGCATCGCTGCGCTGCACAGCGAGCCAGCGCTGGAACATTTGCCCCTGCTGATTGATGTGCTGGATAACGACCCGAATCGCCATACTCGCTTGTCCTGGCGGCAAGCGATTACGCATCAGGTGAGCCAGACCTGCGCCGCGTATTTTGACGAGCATCAGGCGGATTGGCACCCGGAGCGTACGCAGGGCCTGTATGCCTTCTGGCGCGAGACCCTGCAGCATGACCATGGCATCGGCTTGCTGATGGGCCTGCCGCACATCGGTCAAGCCATCGATGCGCTGCCCGTCACCGCCCAGGATGCAGAACACTGGGTGCTGGAACGGCTGGGCCTGCCGCAGGCGGTATGGGCAGATTATCTGGAATCGGTGCTGCTGACCGTGAATGGCTGGGCCTCGTGGTGCGCCTATCTCGGCTGGCAGGCCAAGCTTGAAAATGGCGAAGATGCCCACCTGAGCGAACTGCTGGCGATCCGGCTGGCGTGGGGCGCCCTGTTGCTGGAATGCAAGGATGACAAGGCCAATGATCAGGCTTTTGTAACATTGCAACGCGCCTGGGAGCATGCGCCACTGCTCCTGCTGGCCGCCGAGCGGGCCTTGCTGGTGGATGAAGTGTGGCAAGTGGCGCTGGAGATAGGTTATCAGCGCGAACTGGCGGCCAAGCTGATCTCGGCTGGCAAAACTGCGCCTGGCTCGCAAGCCATTGAAGTGCAAGCCGCCTTTTGTATTGATGTGCGGAGCGAACCCTTGCGCCGGGCGCTGGAAACCGCATGGCCGGGCATTCAGACGCTGGGGTTCGCTGGTTTCTTTGGTCTGCCCGTGGCCTACACGCCGCTGGCGACACAAGCGCGGCGCCCGCAGTTGCCTGGCTTGCTGGCACCCGCGATGGAAGTGGTCGATAGCATCATCAGCGCAGAGCCGGAAAAACGCGATGCCGATGCCGCCCTGCAACGCGCCTCTGTCCGCAGTCGGCAATACCGCTTTGCCGTGACGGATCAGTGGAAAGCAGGCAGCCGCTGGCCGGGTGCCGCCTTCTCCTTCGTGGAAGCGGCAGGCCTGGGTTATCTGGGCAAGATCGGCCAGTGGCTATGGCCAGGCTTGCAGCCCCGCTCGCGGGATGATCTGGCAGGCTTGCCTGCGCGTCACCAATCCATTTGCCGCCCGCACCTCATCGGCGTGGGGCTGGAAGCCAAGATTGATCTGGCCGCCCGGGTGCTGCAAGGCATGGGATTGACCCGCGAGCTTGCGCCCATGGTGCTACTGGTGGGGCATGGCAGCCAGTCTGCCAACAATGCCCATGCCGCTGGGCTGGATTGCGGCGCATGTTGCGGGCAGACCGGCGAAGTCAACGCACGCAGCCTGGCCTTGCTGCTGAATGAACCCGAAGTGCGCCAAGGCTTGCAGGCGAAAGGCATCGCCGTTCCCTCACATACGGTATTTGTCGCGGCGCTGCATAACACCACCACCGATGAGATAGAGGGCTTTGATCTGGACCTGCTGCCAGAAGAAGCCCGTGCCCGCTGGCAAACGCTGCAGCAGGTGTTTGCGCAGGCAGGCGACCAGGTGCGCCGCGAACGTGCGCCCGGCTTGCAGCTGGATGCGCAAGCTTCAGATGATGCATTGCTGGAGCAATTGCGTCGCCGCGCCAACGATGGCGCCCAAACCCGCCCCGAATGGGGGCTTGCTGGCAACGCGGCCTTTATCATCGCGCCACGGCAACGCAGCCTGGGCATCGGGCTGGAAGGTCGCAGTTTTCTGCATGACTACGATGCCAGCCAGGACCCAGACGGTAGCGTGCTGGAGCTCTTGATGACGGCGCCCATGCTGGTCACGCACTGGATCAACTGGCAATACCACGCCTCCACCTGCGATCCGCAGCGGCTGGGCAGTGGCAACAAGCTGCTGCACAACGTGGTAGGTGGCAACCTTGGGGTATTTGAAGGTAATGGCGGCGATTTGCGGATAGGCCTTTCGCGGCAATCGCTGCACGATGGCAAGCGCTGGATTCATGAGCCTTTGCGCCTCACCGTGGTGATCGAGGCCCCTCAAGCCGCCATTGAAGCGGTCATTGCCAAACACGCGGTGGTGAAGCAGCTGGTGGACAATGGCTGGCTCCACCTGTGGCATGTTGAATCATCGCATCTGCAACGTTACGACCATGGCACGTGGTGCACAGTGGAGCTGGAACAGGCTTGATGGCAGGGCGATCGCGTTATGACGGCTGCCGGGTCGCCCTGCTCACCCAGCACGGCAAGGAAAAGGTGATCGCCCCCATGCTGGAGCCCGCGCTGGGATGCCGCATCGAACTGGTGACGGGGTTTGATACCGACCAGCTGGGCACCTTTACCCGCGAAACGCCGCGCACTGGCACCCAACTGCAGGCGGCAAGACAAAAGGCGCGCAAAGGCATGGAGCTGGCGAGCACCAGTCTGGGCATCGCCAGTGAGGGAAGTTTCGCTGCTGATCCGTTTTCCGGCATGCTGCCGTGGAATGTGGAGCTGGTGACCTGGATAGACGACGCGCTAGGCATTGAAGTGACAGGCATCGCGCAGGGCGCGGACCGCAAGGGACACATACTGAGCGGCCATTGGCAGGACATCGCCACCTTTGCCGAGCGCGAAGGCTTTCCCAAACAACATTTGGTATTACGGCCCGATGGTCAGGATGATCCTCGCATCCACAAATCCATTACAGACTGGGCGAGCCTGCAACAAGCCTTTGAGCACTGCCTGGCGCAATCTGCCAGCGGCCAGGTTTTTGTCGAGCGCGACCTGCGCGCCTTTGCCAACCCGACCCGCATGCAACGCATACAGGAAGCAACAGCCGACCTGCTGCGCCGCCTGCAATCCCTATGCCCGGCATGCGATACGCCCGGCTTCTGGATCAGCGAGCGCCTGCCGGGTTTGCCGTGTGCAGCCTGCCAATGGCCGACTTCACTCGCGCATAGCGAGGTTTGGGCCTGCCTGCGCTGTGATCATCGGGACATCATCCCCCTGGCAGAGCGCTCGCTGGCAGATCCGGCGCATTGTGCGTACTGCAATCCCTAGTGGAATTTGGACTGGGCAGAGAGCAGGAGTTGCCCCTCGAATGCAGCCGATAATTGTCAGCCCGCCTGTCGAGTTATCCATTAGCAGCTAAAATTCATGCTTACCATTCGATAAAGCAATCCTATGATGTTCTTGAAGAATGCATTGAGATTTCTGGCGCTCGCTAGCCTGCTGGCGCTGGTTGCCGGTTGTGGCGGAGATACTTACGACAGCTACGTCTATCCAGACAAGCTGGAGCTGGATGACCCGATCGCTCTGGGGCAATTCCCCTCGCTGCAAGCCTGCCGCGAAGCCTCGCTGGCCAAGCTGAAGGAACTGAATGCCGAATCCGCCGGTGACTATGTGTGCGGGCAGAATTGCCATGACCATGCTTGCCAGTCGGCCCAGAAATAAACCCAAGATACATGATTCGCTACCGTGAAAACCATCCGCTAAACCCTGCCGATGTGGCGCGGGTGTTCAAGGCGTCGGGCATTAAGCGGCCAGTAGATGACTTGGCGCGCATAGCGGCGATGTTTACGCATGCGAATCTGGTGTTTTCTGCATGGGATGGTGACACCCTCATAGGCGTAAGCCGTGCGCTGACGGATTTCAGCTATTGCTGCTATTTGTCTGATCTGGCGGTGGATGCGGCGTATCAGCGCCAGGGCATAGGCGAGGAACTGGTGCGGCTGACGCGAGAAAAAACAGGCGATCAGGTATCGCTCATTTTGCTATCCGCGCCGGATGCGATGGACTATTACCCCAGGCTGGGGTTTACACTGGCGGATAACGCTTACGTGATTCGCCGCCTGACCTGATGTTTGCCCTTCCCCCTATCCGTTTTGTATTGCCATGGCTGTGTTGCCTGGCGCTGACCGCGCATGCCGATGTCAGTGGCAAGGTGGTGTATATCGCCGATGGCGATACGCTCACCGTGAAAACTTCGGACAATCTGAAATATAAAGTGCGCTTGCAGGGCATTGATGCACCGGAACAAGCACAGGCCTTTGGCAACAAGGCCAAGCAGGCACTGGCCGAGTGCGCGCGCGGCAAAGAAGCGATGATAGAGAGCCAGGAGACGGACCAATATGGCCGACTGCTGGGCAAGGTGTGGGTGGATGGCACGGACTGCAATCTGCGCCAGCTTACGCTGGGCCTGGCGTGGCATTACAAGCATTTTGCCCGGGAGCAGACCGAGGCAGACCGTGTAAGTTATGCCGCCGCCGAACATGCCGCCCGTGATGAAAAGCGCGGCCTGTGGGCCGATGCCAACCCCACCGCGCCCTGGGATTTTCGTCAGCAGGAAAACCTGCAAAAAACGCAGGATGCCTTCAAGCAGCAATGGATGATGCATAACCACCGCTTCCGATAGCGCCAGGGGTTTCCGCCGCCATCTTTACCAAAATATGCAGGCTGTAAAAACAGGGTGTGAATGTATTTGCAGGGTAAGCAGATAGCCTCTTCCAACACCGCCACACACACCTCATCAAGCCATTGATTTTTAAACTATAAAATCTTGGCACCCCACCCTACTCTTTAAAGCGGTACTGGTACGAATCGTGCCACGTAGTAGTGAAGCCCAGCGCTAGCCGGGCATGTTCACCACCCATTTAAAGAGTCCCATGTTTTCTACTTGTAACCGTAAAACCCTGCTGGTTGCCCTGTTTCTGATGGCAACCGCCAATATCAGCCTGTTTCAACGCCTGCTGGAGGTGTATCCGCCCAGCCTCGGCAATGTGCCGTTCCTGATCTCCCTGGCCTTGTTTTTCACGTTTGCCACCGCGCTGTTTCTGCTGCTGGTCGCGCATACCCGCGGCGCACGCTGGCTGCTGGCCTTGCTGGTGCTGGTGGCATCGCAAGCGGCGTATTACATGGATACCTACGGTGTAGTGGTCGATACCGTGATGATCGACAATATTGTTCATACCGATACGCAGGAGTTTGCCGGGCTGCTGAGTTGGGGGCTGGTGCTGCGCACCTTGTTGCTGGGCGTGTTGCCCGCATGGCTGATTATTCGCTACTGGCCAGACGGCCGGGGCTTCAAGGCAGAATTCAAGTCCAAGCTTTCGCTTACGCTGCTGCTCATCATTGGCATGGTGTTGGTCGTGGCGCCGTTTACCGCGCATTACGCCTCGTTTATTCGTGAGCATAAAATCACCCGCGCCTATTCCAACCCGATTTACCCCATCTACTCACTGTTTGGGTATGCGCGCGAAAAGTTAAAGTCATCCGCGATTACCAAGCTGACAGCCACCGCACCCGATGCGGTGATGATAGGCACGCCATCGCGGCATGAGCTGATTATTCTGGTGGTAGGCGAAACCGCGCGTGCTGATCGCTTTTCATTGAATGGCTACCCGCGTGACACCAACCCCGAGCTAGCCAAGCGCGACGTGCTGAGCCTGCGCAATGTCACCTCTTGCGGCACCTCCACGGGCGAATCCGTGCCCTGCATGTTTTCAGCATTGGGCCGCAAGGATTTTGACCGCGAAAAAGCCCTGCATTATGAAAATGCGCTGGATGTGCTGTTTGAGCATGGCGTGCAGATTCTGTGGCGTGACAACAATTCCGACTCCAAAGGCGTGGCCACACGCATGACCTACGAAAACTTCAAAAGCCCCACGCTGAACAAAGTTTGCGACACCGAATGTCGCGACATCGGCATGCTGGGCGGGCTGGACAAATACATCGACAGCCACAAAAACAAGGATATCCTCATCGTGCTGCACCAGATGGGCAACCACGGCCCCGAATACTACCGCCGCTACCCGCCCGAGTTTGAACGATTCAAACCCGCCTGCAAAAGCAACGAACTCAGCCAGTGCACGCAGCAGGAGCTGGACAACGCCTACGACAACGCCATTCTATATACCGATTACTTTCTGGCGCATGTGGTGGATTTTCTCAAGCAATACAACGAAACCCACGCCACCGCCATGCTGTACGTGAGCGACCACGGCGAATCGCTAGGCGAACACGGCATCTACCTGCACGCCGCGCCCTACATGATCGCCCCGCAAGAGCAAACCCACATCCCCGCCATCGTGTGGATGGGCAAGCACTTTGACTACAAATTAAGCGACCTCAAACCCTATCAGGATCACCCCTTCAGCCACGACGACCTCTTCTGCACCCTGCTGGTCTCGTATGAACTCAACAGCAAAACCTGCGACAGCAAACACGACGTCCTCATGCACAACGCCGACGTCATCAGCATGCTGCAGCAACAAGGCCAGCTGCATACGGCCATGCAGTAAGAGTCAGCATCGTGCTGATGAGAAAAAGCCCGCTCATTGAGCGGGCTTTTTGTTTGGCTGAAAGACTAAAGGATTAGTCAGCTTTTACACTGTGCGGGCCGCTGCCATGCACCAGCACAAACAGCAGGCCACCGGCCATGCTATTTGCACCCTCGCTGCTTAAACGCCTTGCGCGCATCGGGGATCGTCTCAAATTTGTTCGGGTTGCCCAGGCAACTATCGTCCTGTGTTACCACCAGCTCACCAACCTTCTCTTGCAGCCTCAACAGCAGCGTGCTGCGCAACCAGTTTGAACCCAGTTGTGAGGCGGTTTTGGCAACAGGGGATTCGGTATTGAAATACTGCACAGTGACCATCAAGGCAGGCGCTGTTTTATTGGCAGCCCCTACGCCCAATACCGTCTGGCAAAACGGCGGGCGGCTGGATTCGGGGATTGAGAGCTTGGCGATATGCACCGCCTTGATCTGGCTATCATCGTTGACGAAGTAAAAGTGGCATTCACTCCGATCAGGCTGACCTTGCTTGCACATATAGGTAGGTCTGCCCATCGGTTGAAGAAAGACCGGCGTGCATTGCTCGTCAGGTCTGGACTTGTGCATAAAGGTGTTAGAAAACATGGAGTACATATGCCCGTTAAGAGAAAAACGCACACTTGCGCTACCAGACCAAAGTTCGACTTCACCGGGGAATGCCGGAAAAATCGCGTTGTTTTTATTTACATACGGCTTAACTGTTTCCTCCCTCAGCATGTCTAGTCGGCTTTCATATTTAGGGTCGGGGGATGATCCAAATTTATCCCAAAACAGGCCGGTTTCATTATCGGGCATTATTTGCAGCAAGCCATCTGCCATAGTGAGGATGGGGTAAAACATCATAGCAATGATGCATAGCGAAGTTTTATAGCTTTTCATAGGCTTCTTTCAATTTGATCTGATAGTGATTTTCGGCATACTTGGGACCGTTGTAGTGATAGGCGATTTTGTCCCAGTCTTTATCTTGCACGGCCTTGCGCAGGCGAGAATTTTTATCAATAAACTGCCGGAGAATTGTTAATTGCTTTGCCTCTGATGTGCACATATCTCTCACAAACAACTGCGCATTGTCATAATCCCCCGCAATCGCATAATTCATCCCCAATATCTGAAATGCACCCCAGGAGCAGGCCTTTAGGGCGGCCTCCGGGTTGAGTCGATAGGCTTTCAGCAATTTGAAATAGTTGGCCCGTTCATTGCCATACAGGTCGCTTTACGCGAACAAGCCACGGGGTGCGCTATTTGCATCCTCGCTGCTTAAATGCCTTGCGCGCATCGGGGATCGTCTCAAATTTGTTTGGGTTGCCCAGGCAACTATCGTCTTGTGTTACCACCAGCTCACCATCTTTCTCTTGCAGCCTGAACAGCAGCGTGCTGCGTAGCCAGTTGGAGCCCAGTTGTGAGGCGGTTTTGGCAACAGGGGATTCGGTATTGAAATACTGCACAGTGACCATCAAGGCAGGCGCTGTTTTATTGGCAGCCCCTACGCCCAATACCGTCTGGCAAAACGGCGGGCGGCTGGACTCAGGGATTGAGAGCTTGGCGATATGCACCGCCTTGATCTGACTATCGTCGTTGACGAAGTAAAAGTGGCAGTCGTAGTGTACCCACTGTCCTTCGGCGCATTGGTAACGCGGCAGCCCCATATCGCGTCCCTTTTGCCGTGAGCAGACTTCGTCGGGTCTGGTCTTGTGCATGAAGCTGTTAGCAAACATCGAGTACATATGTCCATTTAAAGAAAAGCGAATGCTTTCTTCAAATGGATAAGTTGAAATAGACTCGGGGATAGCATCATTTTTACGTGCATCTGGAGATATGACATGATCCCGAAGATAAAAATATCGTTCTAATGTTTTATCTTCAGAATAAAGTCCCTTTTGATTTAGAAATTGGGAAAATTGTTCATCTGTTTGCACCTGCAATACATCTTCAGCATGAGCTATACCCAGTAGCCCAAAAACAACTAGGGCAACTAAAAAATTAAAGTTTTTCATAGGCTTCTTTCAATTTAATTTGATAATGATTTTCGGCATATTTCGGTCCGTTGTAATGGAGAGCAATTTTGTCCCAATCTTTATCCTGCACCGCCCGGCGCAAAGCCGGATTGAGGTCGATGAACTGCCGTAGGATTTGTAGCTGCATGCGCTCGGAACTGCAGATGTCGCTCACAAACAATTCCACATTTTTGTATTTCCCCGCGACCTCATAATTCATCCCCAATATCTGAAATGCACCCCAGGAGCAGGCCTTTAGGGCAGCCTCCGGGTTGAGGCGATAGGCTTTCAGCAATTTGAAATAGTTGGCCCGTTCATTGCCATACAGGTCGCTTTGCTCGACTACGCCATCCGGCATGCGGGCATTTTCTTCGCCCAGTTTTTTTCTGCTCAGAATGTAGCCGCTGGGCCAGCAAATATCGGGGTCTTGATCATGCGGGGATTGGCAGCCCGGCACACCGATACCATGGCGCTTGTGTTTTTTGCTATTGGGCAAGGGGCCATTGCCACAGGTAAGGCGATGAAACAGATGACGCTCAAACAAAATTTTAGGCAGGCGTGTGCCATCTTTTAATTGCATCTGGCTGAAGCCTGAACCACTAGATTCGACATGGTGAATAGCCTTTAGTACTTTGGGATCGCATAAGAGAGTATCGGCTTCGTCTTGCCAGCTTTTTTCCGTGACAGGCTCATCCCGATAGTGTTTAAACAGGTCGATCAGGCCTTGAGGGACTTCCATCTCAAGCACTTCGGTATTGTGTGCTTGGCTCTTGCGCTTTTTAACAGGGTGCCCGGGTTGGATGGCTTGCCCTTCGGCTTTTCCATGATGCAGTTTTTGCGCACTATTGGCGGGGGTGATCTTTTTCTGCGCTTGCCCCTCATCATGGACGGCCAGTTCGGCCATTAACTTGATACCGGGCGAAATCAGCGTAAACCACTGATGCCCAAGCCCCGAGACGGTGCTGCCTATTTTTTTTAATGCGCTGGCCTTGTTTTCAACCCAGACCTCAACAGCAGACGCGATGTTTGCCGTGATTATTTTAGGCAGCATGCCACGAGCGTCCGTCTTGGCAACGATAACTTTGTCGTCGAATTTAAGATGGCATGTCAGCCCCTCGATGGGATAGCGAAGGGCATCAAGCAGCAAAACTTGCACGGCGTTGGCTTCCTCTTTACTGAGGTAAAGAAGCTGGCCCGTTTTAAGTTTATCTGGATTAGGCAAGGCATTGATTTCAGCCAGCTCACCAGGTGTTTTTCCGTAGTGCCTGGCGATTGAGGATAAGGTCTCCCCTTTAGCGACAGTGTGTGTTTGAGACATCGTTATACATTCTCACTTTCTTCATCATCTTGCTGAAAGGCAATTTCATTCGCCCAGCCTTCATCGGATTTGACGAATGCCTCGACCACTCCAGGACTCTGGTTGAATACAAAAGCGTTGTTAAGTTGAAGCAATGGCATGCGTCCTCGCAGCTCAGCAGCATTTCTAGCCGTCAGGTAACTGCCCATGCGCAAATCCTCTGGGAAGTAGGCAAAGTGTTGCAGTGGGGATGTATCCAGTCGAAGGCTAAATTTGTCCGTTTCCGGCATAAGCGGTAAATCGGGCATGACCACCGGCTGGGTCTTGGCCTGTGGCATGGCTTGCGATGCGGAATACACAGACCATTTGCCCAGGGTGGCGCTCTCAATGCTGGCGGCAGTCCAGTGCGTGCTGCTGCCACCGCCGTTGATCACGATCTCTTTGTCGGCGGTGAGGTGGATGCGGTTGGCGTGGTAGGTGATGTTGAGTTTGGAAAAAAGCCGGATATTGCGTTGCAGGGCTTTGAATTCGATATTCATGCCTGCGGCAATCAGGCGTAGCCCGCCGTTGTAGGCAAATAATTTGATCGCCTCTTTAAAGCTGCCTATCAAACTGCGGTTCGCACTCAAGCTGACATTGCTGCCCGTGGTAATGGCATGATCTTCGCCACTGTGCTGATGGGTGCTGCCGGGGGTGGTGCTGGCAATGCCGGATGGGCTTGCCATGACGAGGTGCGGTTGCTGCAGTTCGGGGAAGGCGGTGTCGTTGGTGTTTGTATTGCTGGTATTGCTGGTATTGCTGGTATTGCTGGTATTGCTGGTATTGCTGCTGTTGTTGCCGGTAATACCGTCATTCTGCCCCTGCAGTCGTTCGCTCACCCTGGGCTGGTCGTCGTTGTCCTGTGCCTGGTGCTGGCTGGCGAGCTGACCCAAGTCGGCATGCTGGGCTTGTGCCTGTTCTAGTCTTGCTGTGGTTTCGCTGAGGTCGGTGAGGTGGTTCTGCGCTTCTCTTCTCGCTTCAGTGGTGAGGATAAGGCCTTGTCTGGCGCGGATGGCCCCATGCCCATCGGTGCGGAGTTCCAGGCCTTCGCCCCGGTAATCCAGCCGTCCGGCATTGCCGTCGATACGGGTGATATGTCCCAGGCTTAAGGAGGAGCTGTCATGGTCGCTCTTGAGTTGTAGCTGGATCTTGCCATCGGTGTCATCGAGGATGAGGTGATTGCTGCGGCCAGCTGCGCCATTGCCCCCACCGGGGATGAGCTCGCGCGAGCGGATACCGCTCAAGGCTTGCTGGGCCGGGAGCTGCCACGGCGGCAGGTTGAGCTGGTTGTAGAGACGGCCGGTACATACCGGCAAGTCAGGATCACCGCCGAGGAAGTCAATCAGCACTTCTTCGCCTATGCGTGGCAGGTGCATGGCGCCCAGCTGGTTGCCTGCCCAGGCTTGCGATACCCGTACCCAGCAACTGCTGTGCTGGTTCTTCAGCCCATAGCGGTCCCAGGGGAACTGCACCTTGATGCGACCGTACTGGTCGGTGTAGAGATTGCTCTCGGCGGTGTCGCCCGTAGGGCCGGTGACGAGGGCGGTCTCGGGGCCATGGGTACGTGGCTTGTGGCCGGGGGCATGCGGCAGCAGCACCTCGGGACGCAGCACTTCGCGGGTGGGCTGGCCGCTGAAGTGGGTCTCCATGCGCCAGGTGCCGGTGAGTTCGCCTGTCAGCGCGCCACTGATGCTATCGACGATGGCGGACTGGATGGCGCTGAGCCCAGCGCCACTGCCGTGGCTTCCATTTCCTCCTGTCTTTCCGACGGTCTTGCCAACGGTCTCTTCACTCACATTCTCAATCAACAAGGTCGTGCTGAGGATCAGGTACTCCTGATTGGCCTTTGCTCTTGGGTGCTCTTTGAGGGTAAAGGTATGGCCAGGCACGACGCCACGGATATGGCCTTCGCCTGCCACCCGGTGACCGGGCTGGCGCAGGGCTTCCATGCGCAGCCGGGCCAAGAGCTCACCTTGCGGCTCGGTCTGGTTGGCTTCGCGGTCCATGCCGGCATTGGGCTGGCTGTAGTCACTGCCATGGTCGGTGCGCCATTGGTAGACCTCGTTATCGCCATGGGCGGTATTACGCGGCTGGGCATTACGTGCGGCAAGCTCGGCCCGGGGACGGGTGTAGTCGTAATCGCGGCTGGCATAGCTGCCTGAGGTCAGTTGCTCGGCATCGCTGAAGTGGTGCAGGTACTCTGCATCGGTCTTATGGTCTGGCGGGTAGTAGGCAATGGTGTGATAGCCACTGGCCGGGTCATCGGGCTGGAATGGCGTATAGGCGCCATTGTGATCGGCCAGTACCAGAGTATGGCGCTCGTCGTCATGGCGGAAATGAAAGCTGATGCCCCACTCCCGCCACAACCGGGTGAGGAAGGCAAAGTCGGATTCGTTGTACTGCACGCTGTAGTCCCGGGCGGGATAGGTCTCGATCAGCCGCTTCTCCAGCGCATAGGGATAGTCCGCCAGTACGGCTTCGGTGATCTCGACCACGGTCTGGTCCTGAAACACCTTGCAGTCGGTGGTCAGCGTCGCCAGGTGGAGCCAGGGGCGTAGCGTGATGACATAGAGCGCATGGCGGCTGTCTTCCGCCACATGGCGTATGTCAGTGATGAGTCCACTGACATACCGTGTGCCTGCCCCCTGATTCGCCATGCCGAGATCGCCCAGCGCACCGGGCAGGAACTGGCCGTGGCCTTCGAGGCTGATGCCGCAGGTCAATACTTGCCCCATCAGCGGACCGAAGTCGAGATCACTGCCGATTTCCCCCAGACGGCTACGTACCGTGAGCTGGTAGTCAAACAGGGTGTTGATGCCCTCTCCCCCGGCAAGACGGACAGGCTCCAGCCCATCGGGCAGGATCTGATGGAGCGCGGGACATTGCAGGGTAAGCAGGCGACGGGAGGATAACAGCGAGGGCAGCATGACAGGGAATCCGTGGCTAAAGGCGGGTTCGATCATGCACAGGATTGCGAAATCAGGAAATTGCCCTTAAGGGTAGAAATGACGCCGGGCGCAGTCCTTTCAACACCGATAATAAAAAAGCCCGCCAATGATGGGCGGGCTTTTTGTTTGGCTGAAGACTAAAGGATTAGTCAGCTTTTACACTGTGCGGGCCGCTGCCATGCACCAGCACAAACAGCAGGCCACCGGCCATGGAAATGTTTTTCATGAAATGGATCATCTGGTTTTGCGCCATGTCTGGGCTTGCTGCCCAGAAATCATGGAACAGGAATGCGGCGGCCAGGGTGAACAGGAACAAGGCGGCGGCGGCCAGACGTGCACGGTAGCCGACGACGATCAGCAAGCCGCCACCCAGTTCAATGATGATGGTGAGGATGGTGACCAGATCTGGCAGCGGCAGGCCTTTGCTGGCGATGTAGCCGGAGGTGGCAGCAAAGCCGCCGATCTTGGAGAAGCCGGAGAGAATGAAGATCAGCGCGATGAGGATGCGGCCGATCAATGGACCGTGACGATGTAGTGCTTGCATGATAAAACTCCCTTTAAAAGTAAAAAATAAAAACCGAATGCTTCTGAAAATGGCCTGACTCACCCAGGTGAGGCTGAGTCAGGCAGTGCTAACACGATGGATAAACCCAGCGTATTTCTTATGCCAGGCGGCCTTCGCGGTAATCGTGAATCGCCTCAAAAATCTGCTCCTGAGTGTTCATCACGAAGGGGCCATATTGCGCAATGGGCTCCTTGAGCGGACGACCGGCGATCAATAACAGACGCGTCGCTTCAGATGCCGTAATGACAACGCCATCGCTGTCGTTCGTGGTCTTGAGTATCGCCATGCGCTGCTGTGGCACCTGACGTTCGCCAATGAGCGCTTCACCGCGATACACATACACCAGGGCATTGAACTCGGCAGGTATCTGCTGGGTAAAGCGTGTGCCTGCTGGCAAATGCACATCCAGGTAGAGCGGCTCGGTGGTACCACGCTGGATGGCACCGGCAACGCCGTGGCTTTCGCCAGCAATCACTCGCACCGTGACGCCATCGGCCGTGGTGAACTCCGGAATCTCGTCCGTTTGAATATCCCGGTAGGCGGGGTCCACCATTTTGTCCTTGGCGGGCAGATTGAGCCAAAGCTGGAAGCCTTCCATGGCGCCTTCTTCCTGCTCGGGCAACTCGGAGTGAATGACGCCTTTGCCCGCGGTCATCCATTGCACACCGCCAGGGGCGAGCAGACCTTCATTACCGGCACTGTCGCGATGGCGCATGCGGCCTTGCAGCATGTAGGTCACGGTTTCAAACCCGCGGTGGGGGTGATCAGGAAAGCCGCCAATGTAATCTTCCGGCTGATCGGTGCCAAAGGCATCCAGCATCAGGAAAGGGTCAAGCCGGCGTTGCAGGTGTTGCGTCAGCACGCGTGTCAGCTTGACCCCGGCGCCATCCGACGTGGCTTGGCCGATGACGATCTGTTCAATCGCTCTTGGCTGTGTCACGACTTCGTTTTGCAATGCAACGTCAGGTCTTGTGCTCATGGTTGCTCTCCTTTTTATACGATTAAATATGCCTTAGGCAGGCACCAGTTCTTCCAGTTGGCGATAGGCTGTATCCAGCGCGGCTTTTTCCGCGTCAGGGCCCATGGCCAAGCCTTCGGCATGGATGAACTCGACATCATGCATGCCCAGAAAACCCAGCACAATTTTCAGGTATGGCGTTTGGGTATCGGCAGGCGTGTTGCGATAAATACCACCGCGTGCCAGCACCACATATACCTTCTTGCCGGTCAGCAAGCCTTCGGGCCCGTTGGCGGTATATTGAAACGTTACCTGTGCACGCGAGATGGCATCAATCCAGTTCTTGAGTTGCACTGACACCCCCAGGTTATACATGGGTACGCCCAAGACTATGACATCGGCAGCCTGAATTTCGCTGATCAGCACATCATCCAGCGCGACACGCGCAGCCTGCTCGGCATTGCGCTGGTCAGCTGGCGTAAATAAGGCCTGCAGGGCTTTTTCGTCCAGGTTTGGATGTGGGTTGCGGCCTAGGTCGCGCACCGTCAATGTGGCATCGGCATGCTGGGCAAGCAGGCGCTCCACAAGGGCATTAGCCAGATGCGTGGAGTGGGAACCGACCGTACGGGCGCTGGAATTCACTTGCAGAATATTCATGATGATCTCCTTGCTTAAGTTGAAATGACGATGGAGACACTTTACATATTCCCAAATAATTGATTAAGTCGTTAAAATGGATATTATTGTTCCATCAATGGAAATATAAAATGAAGCTGGAAGCCAATGACTTGCTCTTGTTTGCCCGCGTGGTGGATGAAGGAAGCTTCAGCCGCGCGGCGGACCGGCTGCATATTCCGAAATCTACCCTGTCGCGCCGCATGGCGGCTCTGGAGACGCAACTGGGCGAGCGCCTGCTGCTGAGAACCACGCGCAAGCTGACGGTGACCGACTTTGGCAATGCCGTGTTGGCGCATGCGCATCAGGTAACGGCGGAGGTAGAAGCCACGCTGGCATTGACGCAACACCGGCAGGTAGAACCTAGCGGTCGCCTGCGACTGTCGATGCCGGGCGATTTTGGGATCAATATCCTGCAAGCCTTGCTTGCCGAGTTTGCCATGCGCTATCCGGCGATTTCTCTGGAGATGGATATCTCGCCACGGCGGGTGGATCTGATCGGTGAAAACTTTGACCTGGCGATTCGCATGGGCGATCTGCCAGACGACACATCGCTTGCGGCACGGCGCATCGCCACCTTTGAAACCGGGCTCTATGCCGCACCGGCTTATCTCAAAAAACGCGGCACACCGCACGAACCAGAAGCGCTGATGGAACATGATGCGCTGCATCTACTCACCCGACGCGGCGAACCCATGCTATGGCAACTCAAACGTGACCAAGCCCAATGGCAAGGCACGCCCATTGGCAAAGTATCCGCCAATTCGCCAGCCATTCTGGTACGCATGGCGATTTCGGGCCTGGGCATTGCCATGCTGGGTGAGCCGTTTGCCGAGCCTTACGTCAAGGCAGGTGAGCTGGTACGTATCCTTGAGGACTGGCATTTGCCCAGTGTCACGGCATGGGCCGTTTTTCCTGGCCGACGACTGATGCCAGCTCGCACCCGTGTTTTTCTGGATGCGCTCATGGCACGCTTTGCCGAGGCGGACTGCGAAAAGCACAAACGGTAACGTGGATTGGAGAAGCCGCCCCCCAGGCGCCTGATGGGGTGAATCGTGCAAACGCATGCGTTTCGAGCACTCTGGAGATACCCATGCCCGCCCAGACACTTAAGCACACTATCCAGTATTCATCCGCGTAGTTATCCACAGAAATTGTGGAGTAGCCAGCAGGCTGGCAACGACCGCAATGCCGCCTCCCATCAGGTGTTATGCATGGCCCTAGGCAACAAAAAGCCTGGTCAGGTCTGACCAGGCTTTTTTGAATCGGCGCTTTGATAGCGCCGGAATACAACTCGGAGCGCCGCTTTAATCGTATTTACGGAACTGGCCTACGACAACGCCAAAGATCTCCAGATTGCCTTGCGGACGAATCACCGGATACGCTTTATTGGCGGGCAGCAATACAAACTGGCCTTTTTCGCGCCCCAGGGTTTTCAGGGTAAATTCGTTGTCCACAATCGCCACCACAATATCGCCCACATTGGCCACCTGCCGCTTTTCCACAATCACCACATCATCCGGCACGATGCCAGCATCAATCATGGAGTCGCCCTTGACCGTAATCAGCACGGTTTGTGAGGGGCGCTCGATCAGATAGTCATCGATGCTGAGGGTGTCGTGGCGATCGCCACTGGCGGCGGAAGGAAAACCGGCCTGCACGGTACTCTCAGCCAAGATACGCTCGAAAAAGCGCTTGCCGGGCTTGAGTCGCCGGTCGGCCGTGGCATCAAGAAAGCCTTGCAGCTTGAAGCGGGCGACCAGCGCAGTCACCGCATTTTTTGATTTGAACCCCAGCATGTCCGCAATCACCGAATAGGATGGCAGCGTTTTATGCTCGGCGTAGTAGTCCTGGATGCGCCCCAGGTAGTCAATGTCGTTTCCCATACGCGTTACCATAATGTACGAACGTACACAAAGTCAAGCGTCGCGTGCTTGCTCAATCGCCCTAATTGGCGCGATAAGGCGCGCGCTCTTCCAGTTCATCCTGATATTGCTGCATATTGCTGGCTTCCATGGCAACAAAGCGGCGAATCGCAGATTCAAACTCGGGATTGGCAATGCGGTGGAACGAACAGGTAGGCCGTGGCATGAAACCCCGCGCCAGCTTGTGTTCCCCCTGCGCGCCGCCCTCAAAAAACCGGATGTTGTGCTCCAGGCAGAACTCTTGCGCCTGATAGTAGCAAAGCTCGAAGTGCAAGCCGGGTATGTAGCTCAGCGCCCCCCAATAGCGTCCGTACAGCGTGTCGTCGTCATACAGGTTAAGCGCCGAGGCAATGGGCTTACCATCCAGCTCCGCAATGATCAGCAGCAGGTGTTCAGGCAGGGTATGGCCGATCTGCTCAAAAAATGCACGCGTCAGGTAAGGCGATGAGCGATGCTCGTGGTAGGTATTGACGTAACACTGATAGAAAAAATCCCAATCGGCAGGCTGGATATCCCGGCCTTGCAAGCGTCGGCACACCACGCCGGCACTGAGGATTTTTTTACGCTCCTGTTTGATTTTTTTGCGTTTGTCATGCGAAAGCTGAGCAATAAACTCGGGAAAATCGCGAAACCCGTCATTTTCCCAGCGGAACTGCACGCCATCGCGCTGCATCCAGCCTTCCGCTTGCAAAGCCTCTGCCGAGGCAGCATCGGGAAACAGAATATGACTGGAGGACAAGGCATTCTGCTCCATCTGCTGCTGCACTATGCGCGCAAGCAGTCGCTGCACCTCCTGCCGCTGGCTCAGCAGCCGCGGACCGCTGATGGGCGTGAACGGAATCGCCACCAGCAATTTGGGATAGTAATTAAGGCCATTCTGCTCATAGGCATTGGCCCAGGCCCAGTCAAACACATACTCGCCGTATGAATGCTGCTTGAGATAAAGCGGCGCAGCGCCTATCAGTTTGCCCTGCTCATGCACCGTCACGGGATAAGATTGCCAGCCTGTGCCCTCGCCTACACAGAGCGTATCTTCCAGGGCGCTGAAAAAACGGTGACTGAGCAAAGGGGAACCATCGGTCAGGCCATCCCATTCTTGCGCTTTGATCTGCGAAAAGCCGGTCGCTATATTCACTTCTATCGTCATAGCATTCCCATCACATGGCGAGGTTACAGATGAAAGAGAGTTGTTGAAGGCAAGAGTTCATTGCCTTGCCATGCAAGATGACATAAAAAAGCGGCTGATGCATCACATCAGCCGCCCTGCTTGTCGCCAATTCACGACAGTGTTTTATATCTCATCAAAATACGCATACACGTCAATGAGATAGGGTATGTGAAAAAACGACAGCCTATTTCTTCTTGCTTGTTGCGCTATCCACACCATGTCCAATGACACCACCGATGGCGGCGCCGCCCACTGTCCCAAGGGCACTTCCACCCGTGAGCACAGCACCTGCTACGCCACCAATACCAGCCCCGACAGCAGCGTTCTTTTGCTTGGTACTCATGCCTGAGCAGGCGGTGAGCACACCGATAAGCAATGTACTAATTACCAATTGTCTAGTAGCGACCATATTAATTCTCCTTATTACACTATCAATCAATCCTGAACAAAACCACTTTATCCAGGTACTGCTGACTGACTGTATGCAAGGATAATGCCAACAAAAAATGCCATTTAAATTCATATATTTAAATGGCATTTAAAATTCGGGAGATGAAATGAGGATTACAAGGCGCGCTTTCTGCTATTCACCATGGCGCCTTTTTCCTTTACCTTCGGGGAGGGCAATACCTGTGCTTCTTCTCTGACCACCGGGATAGGACGTTGCTGGCGTTCAATGGCTTTTGCCTGCGCAGACTCCAGTTCTTCCATGGTAATCACGCCATCATTATTGGCGTCTACCTGGCTGAAATGACGTGCGATCTGTGGCAGCAACTCAAATGCCTCGATACGGGAAATGGCGCCATCGTTATCCTTGTCCGCTTGGTCAAACCTTGCCTGCAGACGTTGATGCATCACGCGACGACGTTCTTCAATCTGAATATGGGCGGGATCTACGGCACGGGAATACTCATAGAGATCGCGGCGCAAACGCATGTTTTCTTCAATGCTGATGTTGCCGTTTAAAGATTTGGCAGGGGCACTGCTATCGGGGGCCACGACCAGGGATGGTTTGGGGCCATCATCGTCAGCGTTATCGTTTGCATCCTTGGGAGCGGCGTACAACACATCCATAGCGCCAATCACCAGACAGGCCGCAATCGCAACGTGCATGCATCCAAACCGGGAAACCGATGAAAGAGACATCATAGGATGGAAAATCAGGCCAGACAGGAGCGACAGTCAGACGCCCGACAAAGATTGAAATCAACTACGTTCATTGTTCCATTTCTCCACTTCTTGGGGGAGCCTTGATAGCTCCTCGCCTGATTCCGCAAACCATATTGCTTCGAGTGTTGGTGCGCTTGAGAATTCCGCATATTATTATTTGGCACTGCAGCCGTGATTATAATGAAGCAGGAATGTAAATCGAGTGTTTCACTGTGCCGTCTGAATGTAACAATTTGTGACAATCGCCACATTTATATTCCCCAACAGCAACTACCTAACCGTATAATATTCAACATAATAAATCTCGCCACATTAGACCACATATTGCTATGAACGCCATGCAGACCAATCCAAAAAAAATCCTGATGGTTGACGATGATTTGCGCATGCGTGAGCTACTGCAACGCTACCTCAGCGAACAAGGCTTCAGCGTAAAAACCGTCTCTGATTCAACCGAGATGAATACCGTATTAAGTAGCGAACATATTGATTTGCTGGTGCTTGATCTGATGCTGCCCAGCGAAGACGGCCTGGCCATTTGCCGCCGTTTGCGAGCCGCAGGCAGCACCATGCCCATCATCATGCTGACCGCCCGAGGTGATGAGGTAGATCGAATTATCGGGCTGGAAATGGGTGCGGATGATTACTTGCCCAAGCCTTTCAACCCGCGCGAGTTGCTGGCGCGTATCAATGCCGTCATGCGGCGCAATGAGCGTCCTGTGCCCGGCGCACCAGCCAATAGCACCGAAACCATCAGCTTTGGCGAATTCGTGTTTGACCCTTCCACCCGCAGCCTGCTCAAAAATGGCGAGCAGATCACGATTACCAGCGGCGAATACGCATTGCTGAAAGTGTTTGTTGATCACCCGCGCCAACCCTTGTCGCGCGATCGTCTCATGCAGCTGGCGCGTGGCCGCGAGCTGGATGTATTTGACCGCAGCATTGACGTACAAGTCTCGCGCCTGCGCCGCCTGATTGAAGCAGATCCTACACACCCCCGCTATCTGCAAACCATGTGGGGCTTTGGCTATGTATTCATCCCCGACGGCGAAACCATCAAGCATTAATCAGGGCCGTGCCTTGATCGCTGCTTGTCACGACTGTTTGCATTTCAATTGAGATTATTCCCGCGCACCCTGCTCGCCAGGGCCATGCTACTGATTGCCATTCTGCTGGTGATCGGCCAGTACGCTTCACTCAAAATCTTCGATTACTTCGAGCGCAAACCACGCGCCACAGCGGTTGCGCTGCAAGCGGTAACCGTCGTGAATTTCACGCGTGCATCGCTGCTTGCTGCTCATGAAAACCGCCGCCTGGCGCTTTTATCCGAGCTATCCGGTAAAGAAGGGGTACGTATTTACGCCGCCGACCTGCTGGAAGAGATCGAAAAACTGCCGGATGATCCGGTAATTGCGCTGATAGCCGCCAAGATCAAGGAAAAGCTGGGCAATGAAACCATTGTGGCGGTGAATCACTTCGGCATCCCAGGCCTGTGGGTGAGCTTCACCATTGGGCAGGACGATTACTGGGTGGTTATTCCGCGCATACAGGTGGATAGACCCTTCCCATGGCAATGGCTGGGCTGGGGCGCGCTGGTCATCCTGCTGTCACTGGCGGGGGCCTATTTGCTGGCTGCCCGCATCAATCGGCCGCTCAGCCTGCTTATTCGTTCGGCAGACCGTCTGCGTAAAGGCGAGCAACCGCCGAAGTTGCCAGAAGATGGCCTGGATGAACTGAGCGATGTGAACCATGCCTTTAACGACATGATGGAGGCCCTGGCCCGGCTGGATTCCGAACGTACCCTGCTGCTGGCTGGGGTTTCGCATGATTTGCGCACGCCGCTGGCTCGTTTGCGCCTGTCAGTGGAAATGCTGCCGAATGAACTGGGCGACAGCCTGAAAAATGGCATGATCCAGGACATCACGGACATGGATAACATCATCCACCAGTTCCTGGATTTTGTGCGTGGAGTGGAGGGCGAACCGACGCAGATGATCGATATCAATGCCCTGCTGAAGTCGATTTACGATCGCCACACACGCGCTGGCCGCCGCATGATCTTGCGACTGGCACCCACACATCTGATACCGCTGCGTCCCCTTGCCATGCACCGGCTATTGGGCAACCTGATTGATAACGCCTTCAAGTATGGCAGCAGTGAAGTCTCAGTGGAGACCAGAATCACCGCTGGCACCATTATACTGAGCGTACTGGACAATGGCCCTGGCATTCCTCCATCGCAGATCAGCCGCCTGCTGCGACCTTTTGAACGTCTGGATACCGCACGTGGCAATGAGAGTGGCAGCGGCCTGGGCCTGGCGATTGCAGACCGCATCGCCCGCCTGCACAAAGGTCACCTGGAATTGATCAACCGCCAGGAAGGCGGTCTGGAAGCGCGCCTGATATTGCCTATCGTCAAGAACGTGGCAAATTAACTTCGTAAAACGCATGCAAGGCGATTAACGCACCTCTGCCAATCGCCTGCAGCTATCAGACTTCAGTCAGCCCTGCCTTCAAACCACGCCAGCTTGCTGCGCAAACCAACCACACCACCAATGACGATCAAGGATGGCGACTTCAAATGCGCCTCCGCCACCTTTGCTGCCAGATTCTGCAAACTTTCTGTCACCACCCGCTGACTTGGCAAGGTACCGTGCTGTACAACCGCGGCGGGAGTATCTGCGGAAAGGCCATGGGCGATGAGCTGCTGGCATATCTCGGGCAGGGCAGCCAGGCCCATGTAAATGACGACTGTTTGCTGCGGCCGCACCAGTGCCGGCCAGTCTAGGTCCACCGTACCGTCCTTCAGGTGTCCGGTGGTAAAGATGCAGGTCTGGGCAAAGTCACGGTGTGTCAGCGGGATACCGGCATAACTCGCCACGCCAGAAGCCGCCGTTACCCCAGGCACCACCTGAAATGGAATGCCATGCGCCATCAGGGTTTCAATCTCCTCCCCACCGCGCCCAAAGATAAAGGGATCGCCGCCCTTGAGGCGCAAGACGCGCTTACCTTCTTGCGCCAGTCGTACCAATAATTCGTTGATCTCCTCCTGCGGGAGGGTGTGCTGATCACGCGCTTTGCCCACATACACCAGTTCGGCGTCGCGCCGCACCAGTTCCATGACTTCCGGGCTCACCAGTTTGTCATACACGCATACATCCGCCTGCTGCATCAGGCGCAACGCCCGAAACGTCAGCAAATCGGGATCGCCAGGGCCCCCACCGACCAGATAAACCTCGCCTCGCGGAGCACGGGCAGGTTGTTCTAGCTTTTGCACCAGCGCAGCCTCGGCTGCGAGTTCCTGTCCGGCCAGCACTTGTTCACCGATGGGGCCTTGCAGAACCTCCTCCCAGAACATCCTTCGTTGCTGGGTGGTAGGAAAATGCTGCTTCACCCGCTCGCGAAAGCGCGCGGCGAGCGTCGCCAGCCGGCCATATGTCGCTGGCACCATGGTTTCGATCTTGCTGCGTATGCTGCGGGCCAATACCGGCGCTGCACCGCCGCTGGAGATCGCAATCACAATAGGAGAGCGGTCGACAATCGATGGCATGGTGAAGGTACACAAGGCTGGCGCATCCACTACATTGACCGGAATATTGCGCGCTTGCGCCTCCTGCGAGACCGCCTGATTGACGTCTTCATCATCGGTGGCAGCCACCACCAGGCGGGCACCATCCAGCTGCGGCGGTTGAAACGTATCCGCTATGTGCAGAATATCGCCCTGTTCAGCCAGGGTCTGCAATTCAGGATACAGCTCAGGGGAGTAGACCTCAACGGCAGCGCCCGCCTTGCGCAGCATAAGCACCTTGCGGGCGGCAACCTCTCCGCCGCCTATCACTACGCAGCGCTGTTGCCGGATATTCATGAAAATTGGGAGTGCGTCCATCTCGCCATTTTACACTGCGGCCATTCTCCCTCGTTCCAATTTTTCTTGCGCGTTTGCCGTTACCGCTGCAGAAGATGGCCTGCACAAGCGTCTTGAAAGCTCTTGGATAGACATTCATGAGGACATGCATGGGTGGCTTGTTAGCGCGCGAAGTCACCCATGCTGCATTGTTGTAATAAGAACCATTCTCATTATATAATCCTGCATCATCAACCCATGGCGCAGCCACTATCGCTCGCCATACTCGCACCAGCCAGCGCTTGCCAGCCCGTGACTCATCGGAGGACACCATGCACGCCAGGCAGGACGCCATCATTGAAGCTTTTAGCCGCATGCGGCGCGAAAGCAGCTTACGCCACAGAGAAATTGCCGCCACTCTCGAAATCAGCGAAGGGGAATTGATTGCCGCGCATTGCGGAATGGATGCCATAGGCTCGGATAGTGACATGCACGCCACCCGGCTGCGACCGGAATTCCCCGCGATCATTGCCGCGATTGAACCCTTGGGTGAAGTCATGGCGCTGACCCGCAATGAGAGCTGCGTACATGAAAAATCCGGTGTTTATCGCAAGGTAAGCCATCAGGGCCCAGTGGGACTGGTTCTGGCAGGCAGCATAGACCTGCGCTTGTTTTATCAGCAGTGGCGCCATGGCTTTGCGGTAGAAGAACACACCAGCAAAGGCTTGCAACAAAGCCTGCAGTTTTTTGATAGTACCGGTACTGCGCTGCATAAAATCTTTTTGAAACCCACCAGTCAGCAGGCGGCTTACCAATCCCTGCTCGCACAATTCCGGGCTGAGGATCAATCCGGTGACATGGTGGTGGAAACACCCCGCCTACCGCCTGCAGCCGTGGATGACAGCGAAATCGACATTGCCGGATTCCGCCGTGACTGGGCCGCCATGCGGGACACGCATGAATTTTTCGGGCTGCTCAAGCAATACAAGGTGACTCGCACGCAAGGCTTGCGACTTGCGGATCCCCGCTTTTCAATCCCCGTGACACCCGATGTCATCACCCGCCTTTTGCAGGCGGCCGCCGCCGAAAATGTGGCCATCATGGTGTTTGTCGGCAACCCCGGCATCATTCAGATTCATAGCGGCCCGGTCAGCAATATCAAGCTGATGGGCCCCTGGATCAATGTGCTCGACGAAGGCTTTAATCTGCATTTGCGGCAGGATCTGATCGCCAACGCCTGGGTGGTAAAAAAAACCACAGAGGACGGCATCGTCACCTCGCTCGAATTGTTTGATGCGCAAGGCGAAAATATCGCCATGCTGTTTGGGGAGCGCAAACCCGGCAAGCCCGAGCTGGAATCCTGGCGCGCCTTGATTGCCGATATTACCGAGGCCTGCACGGCATGAGCATCGCGCACCAACCAGCCATGCCCTCCCGGCGGGAACACTTGAAACAGTGGCTGGCGCTGGGGGTGCTCCCCGCGATCGGCTGGCTACCGCAGCCGGCGTATGCCGCCAACCGACGCCTGGTATGCGTAGGCGGCGCTCTCACTGAAATTGTCTATGCCTTGGGCGCTTCGGCCGAACTGGCGGGCGTAGACACCACCTCGCTTTATCCGCCAGCGGCACAGGCGCTGCCCAGCGTGGGTTATGCGCGCACCCTGTCTGCCGAGGGTATTCTGGCGCTTGCACCGTCCATGGTATTGGCAACCGAAGATGCCGGGCCATCCAGCGTATTGCGGCAGCTGGAAAATGCAGGCATTGCGGTGCATATCCTCGCCGCCAACCATCAATTCGAAGGCTTGCTGCAGCGCATACAAAAAGTGGGCGAACTCACGGGTCGCGTAGCGGAAGCGAGTGAGCTGCAAGCGCGCCTGCGCAATGAGTGGCAGGGGGTGCGCACAAGTGTGGAGGCGCATTCAGCGGCGTCGCCTCGCGTGCTGTTTATTCTTTCGCATTCCATGTCGCAAATCATGGTGGCCGGGCAGGAAACCAGCGCAGATGCCATGCTGCGCTATGCCGGTGCCAGGAATGCCATGCAGGGTTTCACCGGATTCAAGCCTCTGACGCCGGAAGCGGTGATCGCGGCGCAACCCGACATCATCCTGCTGACCGACCTGGGGCTGAAAGCGGCGGGCAGCAAAGCTGCGATTCTCAAGCTGCCTGGCCTGGCGCAAACACCTGCAGGGCGCAAGCAGCGCATCGTCAGCATGGAAACCATGCTGCTGCTCGGCTTTGGTCCGCGCTTGCCGCTGGCGCTGAAAGAGCTGGACCGCTCCCTGCAATCTGCCATGCAGGCAGGATAAGGTGAAAACTGGCGCTTTCAATCATGCATATTTCATCTGCGGTATCCAAAAGTTACACCGCCAGAATTTGTCAGAAATACCACATCAAAATAGCGACTTATGCCACCCAGATACCGAGCATGCCTGCTCTCCATGGGCCACACCCCCGCCACAGATGCTGAACTTTTCTATGCATATGCATGACGAACATAGAGCGAAAATCGATGCAAGCTGCACAACTGTTAGTCCTGCGCGGGCATGGCACAGGGCCGAAAGATTGATCCGGGCCTGAGAAATGCGCACTCCCTTTCGCTTTGCCCCACGCTCAAAATGGGGTAACCAATGGCCTGTTGTATTACTGCTCGCCATCACCCTCTTGGCGCTTGCCATGGCAAGTTCCATAGGCGCTGTGCCCATAAGCTGGCGCGATTGGCTGACTCCCTTGCATGGCGAAAACACGGGCAATAGCTATGTCCTGTGGGAACTTCGCCTGCCAAGAACCCTGCTCGCCCTGTTGGCGGGCGGCATGCTGGGGGTAGCGGGTGCGCTGGCACAGGGCCTGTTTCGCAACCCTCTGGCAGACCCCGGTTTGCTGGGCGTGAATAGTGGCGCCGCATGTGCTGCCGCCTTGACGATTGTTTTTGCGGACAGTTTGCCTTGGACATGGCCGACGGGCCTGCGGCCGTGGTTATTGCCGCTGGCGGCGTTTGTTGGCGCATTGCTGGTCTGTTTTACGCTGGATCGCGTGGCGCGCTGGATTACGCCAGGCTCCATCGCCGGACTACTGCTGACGGGGATTGCCCTGAATGCGATCGCGGTAGCGGTGCTGGGGCTGTGCACCTATTTATCCACGGATGAACAGCTGCGCAGCCTGAGCTTCTGGACCCTGGGTTCACTGGCTGGCGCGGGCTGGGCCATCGTCGGTGTGGCGCTACTCATGTTGCTGCTGGCCACATGGCAGATCCGCAGGCTGGCCCGCGCCATGAACGCACTGGCGCTGGGAGAAGCGGCGGCAGCGCATGTGGGAGTAGAAGTGGAAACATTGCGCGCCCGTACCATTTTGATCGTCGCGTTGCTGGTAGGCGCCACGGTGGCCTGGTGCGGCATGATCAGCTTTATCAGCCTGATCGCGCCGCATCTGGTACGCACTTTGCATGGTTCAGACCAGCGACGGGTTTTACCCTTGTCCATCGTGTTTGGCGGATTGCTATTGCTGATCGCCGATACGCTGGCAAGGACACTGGCAACACCTGCTGAAATTCCGGTGGGCATCTTTACCGCCCTGCTTGGCGGGCCATTTTTTCTGATGCTGCTTAATCAAACACGTGAACGGATAGGATGAACCCAGCTACCATCAACCTGATCAACCAGCCACTCCTGGTCATGGAAGCAGCCAGCCTGCGCCTGGGGCGCCATCACTTTGGCCCTTATACCCTGACCTTGCATGCAGGCGAGCGTGTAGCGGTGCTGGGCCCCAGCGGCGCCGGCAAATCCACCCTGCTCAAGCTGGCATCGCGCGAGCTTCATCATTCAGGCGGCCACATCAGCCTGCTGGGACGCGATATCCGCCATTACAGCCTGCGCGAGATGAGCCGTCGGCGCGCTGTGCTGGCGCAAACCACCCATGTCGCCTTTGGCATGCAGACCGAGCTGGTGGTGTCTCTGGGTCGTGCGGCACTGGAGATTGACCCGCACCTGACGACCATTGTGCACAACGCCATGCAACTGGCGCATGCCGCCCATCTGGCGGGACGCAAGATGGATCAACTATCCGGCGGCGAGCAGGCCCGCATTCACCTCGCCCGGATATTTGCGCAACTATGGGATATAGAACAAGGGCTGGTGATGATGGATGAACCACTGGCGGCGCTAGACCCCGGCTTGCAAGGTGAACTGCTGGAAAGCATGCAAAGCTATGCTGAAGCCCGCGGGCATGCCCTGCTCGCTATCCTGCATGACATCAACCAGGCCCTGCATGCGTTTGATCGCCTGTTGCTAGTCAACAATGGTCAACTGGAAAGCCAGGTAAAAGCCGATCTGCACGCACTGCCCGCCTTGCAGTCCCTGTATGGCATCCACCTGGGCAGCCTGATGACGCCAGACGGCCAGGCCGTGGTTTACCGCAAGAAAAACGCTGCCCCGACAGCACGCCCACAGGCACACAGCCATCTGAACAGCTGAGTGTATGCCTGCCGCCATGACCTTGATTGGCATTTAGCCTTGGGCTGGGCTACAATTAAGCCTTAGCGTACTGTTTTTTTAAGATATTTTGCACCGAAACCTCCAGCTCTCCCCCCTTGTGCCGGCCATGTGCACATCCTCTGACTTGCGGTTGTACACGCAATCATGAACACGCCAAAAAAAGTTTTCATCAAGACATTCGGCTGCCAGATGAACGAGTATGACTCGTCGCGCATGGCCGACATGCTAAATGCGGCCGATGGCATGCAACCCACCGATAATCCGGAAGACGCAGACGTCATCCTGCTGAACACCTGCTCCGTGCGCGAAAAAGCCCAGGAAAAAGTGTTCAGCCACCTGGGTCGTTTCATTCCGCTCAAGGAAAAAAACCCGAATCTGGTCATCGGTGTCGGCGGCTGCGTCGCCAGCCAGGAAGGCCAGCATATTGTCGACCGCGCGCCTTATGTCGATGTGGTCTTCGGCCCGCAAACCCTGCATCGCCTGCCGGAACTGATTGCCAACCGCCGTAGCAGCGGACTGTCGCAAGTGGATATCAGCTTCCCCGAAATCGAAAAGTTTGACCATCTGCCACCGCCACGTGTGGAAGGGGCAGCCGCGTTTCTTTCCATCATGGAGGGCTGCAACAAGTATTGCAGCTTCTGCGTAGTGCCATATACCCGCGGTGAGGAATTCTCGCGCCCATTTGAAGATATTCTGGTCGAGGCCATCCAGCTGGCGGAACAAGGCGTCAAGGAAATCACCCTGCTGGGCCAGAACGTCAATGCCTACCGCAGCACCAGTGCCGATGGCACGGCGGCGGACCTCGCCATGCTGATTGACTACATTGCCGAAATCCCGCAAATCGAGCGCATACGCTTTACCACCTCGCACCCCAATGAAATGAGCGAAGCCCTGATTGACTGCTTCGCGCGCATTCCCAAGCTGGTTTCGCATCTGCACCTGCCGGTGCAGGCCGGATCCGACCGCGTGCTGATGGGCATGAAGCGCAATTACACCGCGCTGCAGTACAAATCCATCATCCGCAAGTTGCGCCGTGCGCGTCCGGATATCTGCATCACCTCCGACTTCATCGTGGGGTTTCCGGGCGAATCAGAGCAGGACTTCGCCGCCACGCTCAAGCTCATGCAGGATGTAGGGTTTGACTTCAGCTACAGCTTTACCTACAGCGCACGTCCCGGTACGCCCGCCTCCTATCTGCCGGATGACACCAGCGAGGAAACCAAGCTGGAGCGCCTCAGCCGCCTGCAGGAACTGAATGAAGCCCAAGGCAAAGCCGTGAGCGAATCCATGGTCGGCAGCGTGCAGCGTGTGCTGGTCGAAAGCCTGTCCAAAAAAGACACTGGCGAACTGGCTGGCCGCACCGATAACAACCGTATCGTCAATTTCCCCGGTGACGCCAAGCTGATTAATCAGTTTGTCCATGTAAAAATCACCCAGGCCATGCCGCACACCTTGCGTGGAGAATGCCTTGCTTAAGCGCCTCTCTGCCCTTTTAACTGATGCACTTATTGCCCATTGGGCGGTTACCCCATAATGGAAATTACCCTTAGTCCCGAAGACAATCTGCGTCTTGCCAACCTGTGTGGCGCGCTGGATGAAAACCTCAAGCAGATCGAAGATGCCCTGGATGTTGGCATCGCACGCCGCGGCGCGCATTTCCGCTTCTCCGGCGAGCAAACCAATGTGCGCATTGCCGCGCAGCTGATCGAAAACTTTTATGATCGCGCCAGCAAACCCGTGAGCCTGGAAGAGATACAGCTGGGGCTGGTCGAGATCGACCGCATGAAGCCAGAAGATGTACAAAAGGAAATGCCGGTACTGATGACACGCCGTCAGGATCTGCATGGCCGCACGCCGCGCCAGGTCAGTTATCTGCAACAGATTCAGGACTTTGACATTACCTTTGGCATTGGCCCGGCGGGTACGGGCAAAACCTATCTGGCGGTGGCCAGCGCGATTGATGCCATGACCCGCGACAGGGTGAAGCGCATCGTACTGGTGCGTCCGGCCGTGGAAGCGGGCGAGCGACTGGGCTTTTTGCCAGGCGATCTGGCGCAGAAAGTCGACCCTTACCTGCGACCACTGTATGACGCCTTGTACGACCTGGCAGGCTACGACACCGTGAACAAGATGTTTGAACGCGGCGCCATTGAAGTCGCGCCACTGGCTTACATGCGCGGCCGCACGCTGAACCAGAGCTTTATCATTCTGGATGAAGCGCAGAACACCACGCCGGAACAAATGAAGATGTTCCTCACCCGCATCGGCTTTGGCACCAAAGCGGTGATCACCGGCGACGTGACCCAGATCGACCTTGGGCGCGGCCAGAAGAGCGGCCTGGTGGAAGCCAAGCAGGTGCTGAAAGACGTGCGTGGCATCGCCTTTACCCACTTCCTGTCTGAGGATGTGGTGCGCCATCCGCTGGTGCAGAAGATCATCAATGCCTACGAAACCTTTGATAGCGAGCGCCATGCCCAGCCGCATGACACGGACAGGCGAGGCCGCTCCGATGCCTAGACTGGCAATGGATGTGCAGGTGGCTAGCGAGGCTACCAATATCCCCACCGACAAGCTGTTTCGCAAATGGGCGCGTGCCACCCTGCGCGTTGACACGGAACTTGCTTTAAGAATTGTGGATGAAGAAGAAGGCCGCGCGCTCAACCGCGATTATCGCGGCAAGGATTACGCCACCAACGTGCTGACCTTTCCGCTGACGGAAGAGCCCCACCTGATGGGCGATATTATTTTGTGCGCACCAGTGGTTGCCCGCGAAGCCGCAGAACAAGGCAAACCGGTTGAAGCGCACTACGCCCATTTGACCGTACATGGCGTGCTACACCTGCATGGCTACGACCATGAAACCGAGCCGCAGGCCGAGCTGATGGAAGGCCTGGAAACAGAAATCGTCACAAAACTCGGCTACAGTGACCCTTACGCCGCCGAAAAAACAGAATTGACCAAGAAAGCAATCGCCTAAGATGGCCGAAACCGACAAACCACGATGGCTGGAACTGATCAGCAACTTTTTGCTGCGCGAACCGGAAGACCGTGAACAACTGATCGAGCAGCTACACTCTGCCTACGAAAAAAACCTGCTGGATGCCGATGCCCTTTCCATGATTGAAGGCGTGCTGCAAGTGTCCGAAATGCAGGTACGTGACATCATGATTCCCCGCTCGCAGATGGATGTCATTGACATCACCGATGCGCCCGAGAAGTTTATTCCCTTCGTGATTGAAGCCGCGCACTCGCGCTTTCCGGTCATTGATGACGACAAGAACCATGTGATCGGCATTCTGCTCGCCAAGGATTTGCTGCGTTATTACGCTGGCGAAGATTTTGATGTACGCGACATGCTGCGCCCCGCGGTTTTCATTCCCGAATCCAAGCGCCTGAATGTGCTGCTGAAAGAGTTTCGCAGCAATCGCAACCATATCGCCATCGTCGTGGATGAGTACGGCGGTGTGGCAGGCATGGTCACCATTGAAGACGTGCTGGAACAGATCGTCGGCGACATTGAGGACGAATACGACTTTGATGAAACCGAGGACAATATCATTCGCGATGCGCAGGGCCGCTATCGCATCAAGGCGCTGACCGAAATCGCCGACTTTAATGAAGCACTGGGCACCCAGTTCAGCGACGAAGAATTCTCCACCATCGGCGGTCTGGTCGTCAGCAAGTTTGCCCATCTGCCCAAGCGTGGCGAACAGATCAGCTTTGATGGTTTGCACATCACCGTCTTGCGCGCAGACAGCCGCCGCCTGCATTCCATGCTGGTAGAGATTCAGGCAAAACCCGAGAGTGCAATCGAGTAGGCCAAGCTATTGAATAAGCTTGGAATTGATGCATGGAACCAAGCGTAAAAAAACATCTCATACCCTTTGAAGCTGTACCACATTTTTAAGGGGATACATCATGAAAACCTTGTTACTGGCACTGATGCTGGGTATTGCCGGGCAATCGATTGCAGGCGCTGCACAGGCGCCAAATATTCAAGTACCAAACGCTAAAGCCCCGAATTCAGCCACCGGCGATATTGCGGTTTCGGAAAAAGAGTTCGTCGCCGGCATCTCGGGTATTGATAAATCGAAAATCGTGGAACAGTTTGGCGAGCCCAGCAAACGCGACGACATCACCAACCCTGATGGCAAGGTGATCGCCTCCGTGTGGCACTACCACTATCTGAATACCGATGAAAAGGGTGCTTATTACAAGACCACTGAACTGGATATCGTGGATGACAAGGTCGTCATGGTGGTCTTCATGAACCATGATGGCGAGAGCAGCCCAGATGCTTCACCTGCACCGGCCCCAGGCAGATCGACGGATTCGGATATCTGAACGCCGGGAAAACTTTGGCGGATTCATCGCTGATTCCAAGTCGTACTGTATGACAAACAACAAGCCCCGCATTGCGGGGCTTGTTGTTTATGGGGATATGGCAAGGGTGTCGTAACAATCACCCGCCGCCAGGACGCCTATTTTTTCAGCGAATCACGAATTTCACGCAACAGCAGCACGTCTTCTGGTGTGGGTGGTGCTTCTGGCGTCAATTGATCGCGGAAGCGGTTCATTTGCTTGACCAGCAGGAAAATCACAAACGCCAGAATCACAAAGTTAAGGGCCACGGTGAGGAAATTACCATACGCCAGCAAAGGCACACCCGCCGCCTTAAGGGCGGCATAGGTTTGCGGCACGCCCGCCGGGGCATCGGATAACTGGATGTACATATTGGAAAAATCGAGCTTGCCAACCAACATGCCCACCACTGGCATGATCAGGTCGCCCACCAGCGAGTCCACGATCTTGCCAAAGGCGGCGCCGATGATCACACCCACCGCGAGATCCATTACATTGCCGCGCAGGGCAAATTTCTTGAATTCTGTCAAAAGGGCCATGCGTGATTTCTCCTGTTGTGAATATGAAAAGGGATGTTGTTAACTGCGCTTTGACTCGAATATAGGGGCTGCTGCGGTGGCCTGTCAACCAGACGGCGCCAGATAATTCAGCCTCCGGCTGCCAGTGGAGCCGTCTGCCATCAGGTATACTGGCAGCCAATTTCATCTCTCTGCACTCACGACTTTGCCTACCTTATTCAAGTCCTTATGGGCCAGACATCTGCTGGCCGCCCTGCTGGGCGCAATCGCGGTCAGCGGCTTTGCTCCCTTTTATGTTTATCCGGCTGGCGTATTGTCGCTTGCCGGATTTTTCTATCTGGTGACCACCACGGCACGTCGTCGAGAAGCTGCATGGCTGGGATTCACCTACGGCCTGGGATTATTTGGCGCTGGCATTTACTGGATTTACATCAGCCTGCACGATTTTGGCGGCATGCCATTCTGGATGGCCGGGCTGGCTACTTTCCTGCTTTGTGCGTTCCTGGCACTTTTCCCGGCAATCGTCGCCGCTCTCGCCCGCAGTCGACCTGCGCACCAAATGCTGATTGCGCTGCCCTTGCTATGGGCACTTTCAGAATGGGTCAGAAGCTGGATATTCACCGGCTTTCCCTGGCTGAGCATAGGTTACACGCAAGTACCCGACAGTCCGCTGGCAGGTTATGCGCCGATTATCGGCGCGTATGGCGTATCGCTGGTGGTAGCGCTGCTTGCCAGCCTGCTGGTTAGCGTGTACTTGCATCCGGCCCGCAGGCGCATGGGCGTCGTTCTGATGGCCGTACTGATAGGCTGCGGCTGGGCCTTGAAACAGATCGAATGGAGTCAGCCTGAGGGCGAGCCGGTCAGTGTCGCCTTGCTGCAAGGCAATGTATCGCAGGATAAAAAGTGGAATGAAGAGGAAGTGCTGCGCAGCATGCGCCAGTATTACGATATGGCACTGGCGAGCCAAGCCAGACTCATCATCCTGCCGGAAACCGCCTTATCCGTTTTGCTGCAGCAAGTCCCGCAAAACTACCTTGATGGCCTGAAACAACATGCCCAGACCAATGGCGGCGATATTCTCATCGGGGTGGTGGAATACGAGCACGAGCAGTACTACAACAGCATGATGAGCGTAGGCAGTGCCGATACCCAGTTTTACCGCAAATCGCACCTGGTGCCATTTGGCGAGTTCATTCCCCTGAAGCAGGTATTTGGCTGGATCTACCGCGACTGGCTCAATATGCCACTGGCGGATGTCGCCCGCGGCGGGCTGGATCAGCAACCCATGCAGGTCGCCGGTCAGCGCGTGGCCGTCAATATCTGCTACGAAGATGTGTTTGGTGAAGAAATCATCCGCCAGCTGCCACAGGCCAGCGTGCTGGTGAATACCAGCAATGACGCCTGGTATGGCGAATCGATTGCGGCCTACCAGCATTTGCAGTTCTCGCAGATGCGGGCAATAGAAACGGCACGCATGATGCTGCGCAGTACCAATACCGGCGCCACCGCCATTATCAACCCCAAGGGCGAAGTGCTGGCACATGCGCCGCACTTTATCGCCACAACACTTGAAGGTGAGGCGCAAGCTTACGTGGGCACTACGCCTTATGTGCGCTTTGGCAACTGGCCCTTGCTCATCCTGCTGGCGGGCAGTCTCGCTCTTTTGTGGGGCCGTAAAACCAAGTAGAATTAGCGGTTATTTGCCTTGCATGCAAGCCGTTAAAACACCATGAAAATCGGCCCGGCCAACACTGACTGGCAGCCCGCTGGCTGCCGGATCATTCACCAAGATTCAGAAATGGAAATATGCTGACATTTCAACAGATTATTCTCAAGCTGCAGCAATACTGGGATGCCCAGGGCTGTGCCTTGCTGCAACCTTACGACATGGAAGTCGGTGCAGGCACCTCGCACACCGCCACCTTCCTGCGCGCGCTGGGCCCCGAGCCCTGGAAAGCCGCCTATGTTCAGCCCAGCCGCCGCCCCAAGGATGGCCGCTACGGTGAGAACCCGAACCGTCTGCAGCATTACTACCAGTTTCAAGTGGTGCTCAAACCTGCGCCTGACAATATTCTGGAGCTTTACCTGGGCTCGCTGGAAGCCCTCGGTTTCGATCTGAAGAAAAACGACATCCGTTTTGTGGAAGATGACTGGGAAAACCCGACACTGGGCGCCTGGGGCCTGGGCTGGGAAGTCTGGCTGAATGGGATGGAGGTGACACAGTTCACCTACTTCCAGCAAGTTGGCGGCATCAACTGCAAACCGATCACTGGTGAAATCACCTATGGTCTGGAGCGCCTCGCCATGTATCTGCAAGGCGTGGAAAACGTGTATGACCTGGTATATGCCAAGGGCCTGCACGGTGCCCGCGATTTGTCTTACGGCGACGTATTCAAGCAAAACGAAGTCGAGCAATCGACTTATAACTTTGAGCACAGCGATGCTGATTTCCTGTTCACCGCGTTCAATGCCCACGAAAAACAGGCGCAACACCTGATGGAACATCAATTGGCGCTGCCTGCCTACGAGCAAGTGCTGAAAGCCGCTCATACCTTTAACTTGCTGGATGCGCGCGGGGCGATTTCGGTCACGGAGCGCGCCGCCTATATCGGCCGCATTCGCAATCTCGCCCGTTCAGTTGCCGCGAGCTACCTCGATAGCCGCGCCCGCCTTGGCTTCCCTATGGCCCCAAAAGCATGGGCAGATGAAGTATTGGCACAGTTGGATAAGAAGGCCGCCGCATGAAGCAGAATCTGTTAGTTGAATTGTTTGTAGAAGAACTCCCACCCAAGGCCCTTAACAAACTGGGCGAGGCATTCTCCAGCACCCTGTTAGAGGTGCTGAAATCGCAGGGCCTGACCAGCGAGACATCGCAGGTCACCGCCTATGCATCGCCGCGTCGTCTGGCGGCACATATCAGCGACGTCGTCGCCAAGGCTGCGGATAAATCCCTATCGCACAAGCTGATGCCTGCCACGGTAGGTCTGGATGCAAATGGCAAGGCGACGCCCGCGCTGCTGAAAAAACTGACCGCGCTGGGCGCGGATGAATCCGCTGTCAGCCAGCTCAAGCGTGAGCATGATGGCAAGGCTGACATTCTGTTTCTGGAAGGCACCGCCGCTGGCGCCACGCTGAGCGAAGGCCTGCAAAAAGCGCTGGACGAAGCACTTGCCAAGCTGCCTATCCCCAAGGTAATGACCTACCAGTTGCAAGATGGCTGGACCAGTGTGAATTTTGTGCGCCCCGCCCATGGTCTGGTAGCGCTGCATGGCAATGAGGTCATCCCGGTCAGCGCGCTGGGCTTGCAGTCTGGCAACACCACGCAAGGCCACCGCTTTGAAGCCAAGGTCAGCCCGGTGACGCTGCGTCATGCAGACCACTACGCCGAGCAACTGCACACTGAGGGCGCCGTGATTGCCAGCTTTGCTGAGCGTCGCGCCGAGATCGTTCGCCAGCTGACGGCCGCTGCCGCCAAGGCCGGTCCCCAGTTAACCCCCATCCAGGATGAAGCCTTGCTGGATGAGGTGACCGCACTGGTAGAGCGCCCCAATGTCTTGCTCGGCCAGTTTGAAGACGAATTCCTGCAAGTACCGCAGGAATGCCTGATTCTGACCATGAAAGCCAACCAGAAGTACTTCCCGCTGCTGAGTGCAGATGGTCAGCTGAGCAACAAATTCCTGATCGTGTCGAATATTTCGCCGGATGATGCCAGCGCCGTTATCGGCGGCAATGAGCGCGTGGTGCGTCCACGCCTGGCCGATGCCAAATTCTTCTTTGACCAGGATCGCAAGAAAACCCTGGAAAGCCGTCTGGCTTCGCTGGATAAAGTGGTTTATCACAACAAGCTGGGCTCACAAGGCCAGCGCACTACCCGCGTTGCCAGCATTGCCAGCGCCATCGGCCAACAACTGGGCGGTGACACACTGGCAAGCAAGGCCGCGCAGGCTGCGCGCCTCGCCAAGGCCGATCTGGTAACAGACATGGTGGGTGAATTCCCTGAGTTGCAAGGCATCATGGGGCGCTACTATGCGCAGCATGAAGGGCTGGACAATAATGTTGCCTACGCCATTGAAGACCATTACAAGCCGCGTTTCGCTGGCGATGAATTGCCGCGCAATCAGGTAGGCGTGGTGGTGGCACTGGCGGACAAACTGGAAACGCTGTGCGGCATGTTTGGCATCGGCCAGATTCCGAGCGGGGATAAAGATCCCTTTGCCTTGCGTCGCCATGCGCTCGGCGTGGTGCGCCTGTTGATTGAAAACAGCCTGCCACTGACACTGGACACCCTGCTGAACACCACCTTTGGCTGCTTTGCCGCTGATGTGGAAAATGCATCTACCGCATTGCGCAGCTTTATTTACGACCGTCTCTCTGGCAGCTTGCGCGAGCAAGGCTACAGCGCCCAGGAAGTGGATGCGGTGCTGGCGCTTGAGCCGCAGCAACTGGCAGACATTGCAAAGCGCCTGGAAGCGGTGAAAGCGTTTGCCGCTTTGCCGGAAGCCGAGAGCCTGGCAGCCGCCAACAAGCGCGTCGGCAATATCCTGAAAAAAGCCGAAGGTGATGTACAAGCCAGCATCAATCAGGCGCTGCTGGTCGAGCCTGCCGAGCAGGCCTTGGCACAAGCATTGGCCAGCGTGACGCCGCAGGCGGATGCCGCCTTTGCCGCCGGGGATTATCGGTCATCGCTACAGGCATTGGCCGCATTGAGAACACCTGTAGACGCGTTTTTTGATGGTGTGATGGTGAATGCAGAAGACCCTGCGCTGAAAGCCAATCGCCTTGGCTTGCTGGCCAGCTTGCACCAGGCCATGAACCGCGTCGCCGACCTGTCCAGACTGGCAGGCTGATCATGAAGCTGGTGATCCTGGACCGCGATGGCGTCATCAATCATGACTCCCCTCACTTCATCAAAAGCCCCAATGAGTGGATTCCCATTGCGGGCAGCCTGGAAGCCATTGCGCTGCTGAACCAGAGCGGATTCCGCGTCGCACTGGCCACCAACCAGTCCGGCATTGGGCGTGGCTTGTTTGATATGGCCACCCTCAATGCCATTCACGACAAAATGCACCGCAGCCTTAGCCAGCTGGGCGGCCGCATTGATGCCTTGTTTTATTGCCCGCATGCGGCGGAAGCCAAGTGCGATTGCCGCAAGCCCAAAGCGGGCATGCTGGAGGAAATCGGCCGTCGCTTTGGCATGGATCTGAAAGGTGTGGCCTGCGTGGGCGACTCCCTGCGTGACCTGCAAGCCGGTGTGGCATGCGGCTGCCAACCCATTCTGGTTCGCACTGGCAAGGGGGAAGCTACATTGCAAGCCGGCGGTCTGCCCGAAAACACCTGGATTTGCGCGGACTTGGCCGAGGCGGTTCAACGCATCATCGCTGAAGACAAATAAATGCTCGTTCTGCGCTCCTTACTCTATACCCTGGGCATGTGGCTGCTGACGCCCATCTATGCCTTCATTGCCATCCTGACCTTCCCATTGCCGCCCATCTGGCGCTATCAGATCATCTCTGGCTGGGCTCGCAGCATGCTCTGGTGGCTGCGCGTTACTTGTGGCATCCGTTATCGCATCATCGGTCAGGAAAACATCCCCACTACCCCCAGTATCATTCTTGCCAAGCACCAGTCAGCGTGGGAAACGCTGGCCTTTCAGCAGATATTCCCCCCGCAGGTCTGGGTGCTGAAACGCGAGCTGTTGTGGATTCCGTTCTTCGGCTGGGGCCTTGCCATGACGTCACCGATTGCCATCAACCGCTCGGCCGGTCGCGAAGCGCTCAAACAAATGGTAGCCCAGGGCAAGGACAGGCTCAAAAAAGGCTTCTGGGTAGTGATTTTCCCCGAGGGCACGCGCATGGCCCCGGGCACCAAAGGCAAATACCATATAGGCGGGGCCTGGCTGGCGACGCATACGCAAAGCAATGTAGTACCTGTTGCGCACAATGCGGGCACGCTGTGGCCCAAGAACTCCTTTCTCAAGAAGCCTGGCACCATTACTGTTCACATTGGCCCGGCCATTGCCAGTGCAGGCTTGAAACCTGACGAGCTGAACCAGCGCGTAGAAGCCTGGATAGAATCCGCCATGACGGAGCTGCCTGCCAGCAATGCCTGAACTTGCATTGGCGGATGGCACTCGCTTGCCATATGAACTGAAGCGCAGCAGCAAGCGGCGCTCCATCGGGCTCCGTATCAGCGAGCAGGGCCTGGTTGTCTCTATTCCGCAGCGACTCAGCCTGCGCGAACTTGAAGCCCTGCTTTACAGCAAACGTGACTGGATACAGCAAAAAGTTCAGCAGCAAGCCGCCGCCAAAGTCCCCGCCCTGAGCTGGCAAAACGGCGAAACGCTATGGCTGCTGGGCAACAGCCTGCCGCTTTACCTTGCCGTAGATAGCCGCAATCGTGCGATCAGTTGCGATGGCAGCCGCATGGACGTCCGCCTCACGGACATCAGCGATACCAGCATGATTAAGCGCCGTGTCACTCAGTGGTATAAACAGCAGGCACTGGTCGATTTCACCCGCCGTACAGAATTGCTGGTGCAGAAACTGGGCCTGCCCATGCCGCCGATTGCCTTGTCCAGCGCACGCAGTCGCTGGGGAAGTTGCAATTCCAAAGGTGAAATCCGGCTGAACTGGCGCTTAATTCAAGCGCCGCCGCATATTATCCAGTATGTAATTGCCCATGAATTGGCGCATCTCAAGGAAATGAACCACTCTGCCCGTTTCTGGGCAATTGTCGCACGGTTGTTCCCCAGCTACCGCGATGCCGAAGCTGAGTTACGGCAGCTTTCGCGGCAACTGCACCGCATCGATTAATACCTTGGCATTCAATTGTTGCAATTTAAAAGCAACAATATTATGATGCCGCTCATGCAACTGACTAAATTCACCGATCTTGGCTTGCGAGCACTCATGTATGTGTCACAGAGCACGCATACGCGCATGGTTTCCATTACCGAGCTGGCCCAGCAGTTGAATGTGCCGCGCAACCACCTTATCAAAGTCGTGACTTTCCTCAACAAGACCGGCTGGATACAGGCAACCCGGGGCCCAGGAGGCGGTTTGCGCCTGGGCATGGATCCCGCCAGCCTGTCGTTGGGATTGGTAGTGCGCACCCTGGAAGGAAAACAATCCCTGGTGGATTGTGCTCAGCCAGCCTGCCCTTTGGCCGGCAGTTGCGGCCTGAAGGGTGTGCTGGATGAAAGCCTGGATGTCTTTTACCGGCATCTGGACACCTACACACTGGCGGACGTCACCCCCAAACATACCAGTGAAATTATCGTACGGCTGCAACAGAAACACCTTCAAACCATGACGGCATAAGTACATGGACCAGCACCCCGGGATATCCCGGTTTTTTTATAGCCATATTGTTTCATTTTAAATACAACATAAGGAGTGATGATGCTTTCAGCGACCGCCAGACCCTATATTGACGCCAGCGTACCGGTACTTCGCGAGCATGGCCTTGCCATAACCACGACGTTTTACCGCAGCATGTTTGCCGCACATCCCGAGTTAACCAATCTGTTCAATATGGGAAATCAGGCTAATGGCTCGCAGCAGCAATCGCTCGCTGCCGCCGTCTTTGCCTACGCCGCCAATATCGATAATGCCGATGCCCTTGCCCCCGTTGTGAGCCGTATTGTGCACAAGCATGCCGCGGTGGGATTAACGCCTGAACATTACCCTATTGTTGGCGAACACCTGCTGGGCGCTATCAAAACCGTGCTCGGGGATGCCGCCACTCCCGCGCTGATCGATGCCTGGGGAGAGGCGTATTGGCTGCTGGCCAATCTGCTGATTGATGAGGAAAAGAAACTCTACGCCCAGAGTGGCGCGGAGGCAGGTGCACTCACCCGACTCAAGGTGGTGAGACGCGTGCAGGAAAGTGCTGACATCGTGTCTTATTACTTGCAAACCGAAGATGGCAGGAGCCCCGGAGCATTCTTGCCTGGCCAATACATCACGGTAGAAGCTCAATTGGATGAGGATAAGCGTCAGTTGCGCCAATACAGTCTGTCGGATTCGCCGCAACAGCCATGGTGGCGTATCAGCGTAAAACGCGAGACCGAACATACTGGAAAACCGGAGGGTACAGTATCCAACTGGCTGCACACGCATATCAAGGAAGGTGATTTCATTAACGCCAGCAAAGCCTTTGGCGACCTTAAGGTGGATTTGTCTTCCGCAAAGCCTATTGCATTGCTGTCAGCAGGTATAGGCATCACCCCTATGCTCTCTATTCTGAATACCTTGCGCGACCTCGGCAGCACGCGCCAGATATTGTTCTGTCATGGCAATCGCGGTACAGAACAGCATATTTTGCAAGACGAACTAGAGACGGCAAAACGCAAACTGCCCGGTTTAATCGTCGAGCGCTTTTACCAAATGGGAAATGCCTTGTCTTCAGGCGATGAAGTGCGCCCCACTGCGGCGTGGCAGCCGTTCCTGACGGATGGCGAGTTTTACTTGTGCGGGCCGGCCGGATTCATGCAGCAGCAACGCCAGTATCTGCTGCATGCAGGTGTGAGCGCTGATCGCCTGCACAGGGAAGTGTTTGGACCTGAGTTACTGGAGCACCTGCTTTAATTTTTGACAGGCTCAGAAGCCGAATGCAAAACGCCAGCTTGAAGCTGGCGTTTTGCATGGAAAAAGGTAATGTAATCCGTCGAAAGACGAGATCTCGATATGCTAGGTTAAGCGTAGCCCAAGCCCGGCGCATGCAAAGGAATGATCTTGGCGACAGTCGCGGCCTCTTGATGTGCCTCGCGCAGGCAATCCTTGGCGCAGCTCGCACAACGGCCGCACTCGGCAGCAACGCCCAGTTCGCGCTTCAAGTCTTTGAGATTTTTTGCCCCGGCACGGGCTGCTTGAAAAATTTGACGCTCAGTTACCGCACGACAAACACATACATACATATAATTTTAGGCCGACTATATATCAGTTAAAATAAATTGAGAACCATTATCATTCATAGAGCAAAGCGTGTCAATATAGTTCCAAGTAACTGACATATTTGGGCAATAAAAAACCGCAGACGGGCTGCGGTTTTTTATTCTGCGACATCGACCGGATTAATCGGATTCGATATGCGCCTGCAGGTAATTCGGCAAGCTGACATCCGCAATCAGGGTTTGCTGGGTTTCCAGCCAGTCAATCGCTTCCTCGCAGTGCTCCAGCAGATCCTGCAGCAAATCGCGGCTGACATAATCCTGCACCTCTTCGCACAGGGCGATCGCTTCAATCAGCAGTGGGCGCTGAATGTCCTTTTCGTACTTGAGGTCACCGTTCAGACATTCCACCACGTCTTCGCCAATGAGCAATTTGCCGAGATTCTGCAAGTTGGGCAGGCCTTCCAGGAACAGCACGCGCTCAATCACCTTGTCGGCTTCCTTCATTACGCGGATGGACTGCTTGTACTGGTAGTCATTCAGCTTTTCCAGACCCCAGTTGCGAAACATGCGAGCATGCAGGAAATACTGATTGATGGAGGTAAGCTCGTTCTTGAGCACCTTGTTCAGTATTTCAACGACTTTCTTGTCACCCTTCATCTTTTACTCCTTCACGCTCAAACCGCACCAGATGACTTCATCTGGCTTTGCAGGTAGTTTTCCAGACCGACCAGATTGATCAGGCGCAATTGCTGTTCAAGCCAGTACGCATGGTCCATTTCGGTATCGTCGAGTTGGGTCAGCAGCATGTCGCGCGTGACATAATCCTGTGCTTTTTCGCACTCTGCCATCGCCTTTTTCAGCGAGCCCACCACATGGTATTCAAGAGCCAGATCGGATTTGAGCATGTCGGGAATAGACTTGCCGATGTTCAGCGGGTCACGCTTTTCGAGATTGGGCTTGCCTTCGAGAAAGAGGATGCGCTGAATGATGGCGCGCGCATGGGAGCGCTCATGCTCGGATTCATGCAAGCTTTTATCCGCCAGTTGCTGCAAACCAAAATCCGCATACATCTCGCCGTGAATCAGATACTGATCGACCGCAGTCAACTCGCCCGCGAGCAAGTCATTCAGTATCCCGACTATTTTTTTATCACCTTTCATACCAGCCTCCATTCCAAATTTGCATCATGCAAAGCATGACATTGGGGTGGATGATAACGTAAAAAGCTTAAAAAAGCACTCGGAAAAATTCACTATCCTATTGTTTATAAATGGATTTTGTAACAATAACACCAATAGCAATCATTCCTGCTAAGATCAGGCAAGGGATGGGGTCCTGATGAATTCCGGACAAGCGCCTGATAAAACAAGCATATCCTTAACAAAGCTACCGCAGGCGTAAGGCATTGATCACCACGATGAGCGAGCTGATGGACATGCCAATCGCAGCCATCCATGGCGATAGCAACCCACTGGCCGCAAAGGGCAACGCGACCAGGTTGTAGGCCAGAGCCCAGGCAAAATTCTGGCGAATGATCTGTATGCCGAACCGACTGGTTTGCAAGGCATGCTCAATTTCCGGCATGTGTTCTGTCAGCAGCACAATATCTCCGCTGGCTCTGGCCATTTGGGTACCGCTGCCCATGGCGATCGAAACCTGCGCTCCGGCCAGCACAGGCGCATCGTTAATGCCATCGCCCACCATGACCACCACCTCGCCTTGCTCCTGCAATGCCTGCAGAGCTTGCAATTTCATTTGCGGCGACATTTCAGCGCGCCGGTCTGTCACGCCCATTTCATCGGCAAAATAATCCACCGAGGCCTTGGCATCCCCGCTGAATATCGACACCCGCAGGCGTTGATTGAGCAGGCGCTGTATCAGCAGATCCGCCTCAGGACGTGGCTGATCCGCCAGTACAAAGGCGGCCAGCAATTGACGACTGCCACTCAGCCAGACAACCGAAGCCCCTGCGGGATATTCATCCAGTGGCAGTTGTATGCCTGCCGCGGCAGGATTAAGGCGCACATTACCCAAGCTGTAACGCTCTCCCTCAATCTCACCCACCACACCCTGCCCGGGAATATTGGCATTGTCAGTCACCGTGAATAAGGGTTGCGCCTGAATCGCCTCAATAAAACTGCGCGCCAAGGGGTGCTCAGAACTTTTCTCCAGACTGGCGGCGATGCGCAGGCAAGTTTGCGAGTCCATATCGGCATAGCACTGAGTATGCACCAGCACGGGCTTGCCCATGGTCAGCGTGCCTGTTTTGTCGAAGACAAAATGCGTGGCGCGGGCCAGGGTTTCCAGCGCATGTCCACGCGTGAACAAAACCCCGCGACTCACCAGATGCGAGCCAGCGGCGGCAAATGCCGCGGGGGCCGCCAGTGAAAGCGCGCAAGGGCAGCTCACCACCAACACCGCCAGCACGATATCCAGCGTACGCTCAGGGTCGATACGCCACCAGATCCAGGCAATCAGAATAACCGCCAGCAGCAGCGCCGTTGTAAAGTAGGCGGCAACACGATCGGCTACATGCGCTAGCCTAGGTTTTTCAGCCTGGGCACGATCCAGCAAGCGGGAAATACCTGCCAGCATGGTGTTTTCGCCCACACCAGTCACTTCAATGACGAGCGGGCTCTCATAATTGATGCTACCCGCGTAAACGGTATGACCCATCGTTTTGTGAACCGGCTTGCTTTCACCACTCAGCAAAGATTCGTCCGCACTGCTTTCACCTTCAATCACCACGCCATCGGCTGCCACCGACTCTCCCGGACGCGCCAGTATATGGTCTCCGGTTTTCAGTTCCACCACCGGCACGATTTCCTGCTCCTGCCCGCGCAAACGCGTCGCCATGGCAGGCGCCAGCCTGAGCAGATTTTCTGCCGCCTCTATGGATTTCAGCCGCGCATTGCGTTCCAGATAGCGCGTGGATAACAGAAAGAAAATCAGCATGGTCAGGGTGTCGTAATACACAACGCCATGCCCCTGCAAAGTGGCCCATATGCTGCCAGCAAACCCGGTCAACAGCCCCAGTACAATCGGCACATCCATGCCTGGGCTGCGATTGGCAATACTGCGCCAGGCAGCGCGATAGAATGGCCACGCGGCATAGGTCATGGCCGGCACGCTCATCAGCAGACTGAACCACCGCAGAATCTGGGCAGTAGCAGGCTCCAGCCCCTGTGCAGGTCCGGCATACAAGGCCACGGCGATCATCATGACCTGCCCGGCAGACAGACCCGCAACCGCCAAACGGCGAAAATCCCGTTTTCTCTGCTGCTGACGGACTTCGTCCTGCTGCTGGGCACTGAAAGGATGTGCGTGATAGCCCAGCTTGCGGATTTCGGAGAGGATTTCGCTCAGATGAATCTTGCTGTCATCCCAGCTGATGCGGGCGCGCTGCGATGCGTAGTTGAAAGAGACACTTTGCACACCGGGCAATTGCTGCAGATGGCGCTCATTCAGCCAGATACAGGCCGCGCAGGTAATGCCCTCGATGATGAGAGCCGCTTCTTTTAAAGAGCCTGCCTCATGGACAAAGCTTTTCTGCACATCGGGATGATCATACAGGGCGAGCTTGCGCAGCTCATCGGGAACCAGTTCTTCGGCAGTTTTGGGAAGTTCGGTGCGATAACGGTAATAATCTTCCAGTCCATTATCGACAATCGAACTCGCCACCGCCTGGCAACCGTGACAACAGAGGCGACGGCGCGCGCCCAATATATCAAGCGCATAACGCTCGCCCGTCATCACGGGCAAGCCGCAATGATAGCAATCCACCACGTCCGTCATACGCGCAGCTTAATCGCCATCGATGTAAAGGGTTTGCTGCTTGATGTAGGTATCTTCACCATGCTGGATATAGAGATCCAGTATCCATCGGCCAGAGTCATTCAATGTCATCGTGGTCTGATAAACGCCGGGGCTCACTTCGGACAGGGTAAACTTCTGATCATCACGGCTATTGGCCATCCGCCACAAGCCCATCGTCACTTCCGCACCGGCAATGCCAGCGCCTTGGGCATCATCAAGCTTGAGAGTAATGGTCGAGGGAGTCTTGCTTCTCATGGTATCCCAGCCCTCAATGCCAATCTTCCAGCCGAGATGACGCTGCTGCTCAAGTCTGGCGAGATGCGGCTCGTAAAGTTTGTTGCGATCATGCGGAATGAGGCCAGGAAAGGCGGTATGCACCGTTTCATTGGCCGGGTGCGGCAAGAACAGGTTGCTGATGCTATCCGGCAAGCCACGGCTGGAAATGGATAACAACACGGCATTCAGCACCACCAGGCCAATAAAAAACCCGATGATGAGTCGCGGCGCCCAGTGCAGCTTCTGCTTTTTCTGCTGCATGCCACCGAACACCATCAGTAGCCCCGCATTCGCCAGATAAACCGCAAAGTGGATTGCCAGTACATCTCCGCCAGTCCAGTGCTGCTGGCTATAGGCCAGATACAGCAAAAATGGCAAAGCACCACTCAGAATGCCCGCCCAGAAATTGGGCAAGCCCAGGCGTCGACTGACAAAAAACAACAGGGCCGCCAGTAGCAACCCGCCAAACAGGGTTTCCGTCATGGACACCTGCGGCAAGACAAACAAATTCACGGATTAACTCACTTACTGTTGAAGTTGGTAGGAAGAGTGATGGTTTCAGCACCGGCCGTCTGCGGCTGAACGACAAAGTTAAATGTCTTGGTCCGCTCGGCCAGCTCATGCTCAAGATTGACCTTGGCGTTCACCGTCAAATCCTTGCCCGCACGCACATGCACTTGGGGAATATTCCCCATATCCAGCGCATCTGCCGGTATTCCGCTGACACTGATCTTGTATGTCTCGTCGTGCTCGGTCTTGTTGACGATATGAATCTGATAGCGGTTACGGAAACTGCCATCCGACAACATGATGAACATGGGTTGCCGTACCTGTTGTACAGACACTTCGACATTGGTACGGGTGCCGATATTGTAAAAAAGCGTTCCCGTCATCACCACGATCGCAACGGCATAGCCCAGCACTTTCAGGCGTTTCCACTCCAGACGCGGAGCATGTGGCGTTGCATCTGCCAGGTTTTTCTCGGAGTCATAACGAATCAGACCTCTCGGATAGCCAACGGAATCCATGATGTTGTTGCAGGCATCAATACACAGGCCGCAGGAAATACACTGGTATTGCAAGCCATTACGGATATCAATGCCTGTGGGGCACACCTGCACGCAGAAGCCACAATCAATGCAATCGCCATGGCCTTTGGCCTGGCGCTCTTCGCGGGTTTTCAAGCCCGCAATCGGCAGCGTACGCCCTGCCAAGCCTTCGCCACGTTTGGCGTCGTAACTGACAGCAAGGGTATCGGGCTCATACATCACGCCCTGGAAGCGCGCATACGGGCAAGCCAGCGTACAGATATTTTCACGTAACAGGCCAGCAGCCACATAGGTCGTCACTGTTAAGGCTGCGACCGTGATATAGGCGGCGTCTGCGGCATGCCCCGTAAACAGGTTGACCAGAAAATCCGGAGCGTAATTGAAGTAAGCGGCAAAGGTGAATGCCGTCCAGAAGGAAATCAGCAGCATCAGGAAATGCGATGAGCCTATCTTGAGGATTTTTTCTGCATTCCAGGGCTGCTTGTATAAACGCAAGCGTGCCGGACGCTCACCCTGAATGGCCTTTTCAACCATGATGAAAAGATCAGTCCACAAGGTCTGAAAACAGAAGTAACCGCACCAGGCACGGCCTATCAGGCCAGTGGCAAAAAACAGCAAGGCAGCCGCGATGAACAATAACATCGCCAGCCAGAAGATATCCTGCGGGTAAACGATCAGGTCAAAAATAAAAAACCGGCGGGTGCTCAGGTCAAACAGCAAGGCCTGACTGGGAGAACTGGCGCGCTCCCAGGGCATCCACGGCAGCATGAAATAAACGCTATACGCCACGATCATGACCGCGGTCTTGAAGTTGCGGTATTTGCCTTTTACCGAGCGCGTGAAAATGGGAATGTGCTTGGCGTAAAGGGCAGATTGACTAGCTTTGCTTGCTTCCATGGCTGTTTCTGACTCGCTTTGAGAATTACCGCTAAAAAACGACAAAGGCCCACATTAGGGCGTGAGCCTTTGATTAAGTTGCATCGTTCAGATGGTACTTGGAGTAAAACGTATTACTTACCGCCACCCAGACTATCGTGCACGTACACGGTCAACAGTTTGATCTGCTCAGGCTTCAGGCGGTGATCCCAGTTAGGCATTACACCACGGTCCAGACCACCGGAAATCACATGCTTAACGGCATCCAGCTTGGCCGCTGCATCCTTGGCTGCAGGCACATCGGCCCATAACCAGATCTTGTCGGTCAGGTTGGCAGAACCCAGCTCGATACGACCCTTGGCATCAGCTCCATGGCAGTAGTAACAAGCAGCCGAGTCGCCCTTGAAAATATTGGCACCAGCAGCGGCAGCCGTTTCATCATGCGGTTCGCCAGACAGGCTCAATACATAGTTAGCCAACTGGGTGATCTGCTGATCATTCAAGACTTCCTTGAAAGGAGGCATATAACCGCGGCGACCACCCACAATCGTGGTGTGAATCTGGTCATAGGTACCACCATATTGCCAGTGGTCATCGGTCAGGTTAGGCGAGAATCCGACTTTACCCTGACCACCAGATTGGTGACATGGTGCGCAGTTGTCCGAAAACAGGGTCTTACCGGCCGAGTTAACGAACTGCATCAGGTCAGCATCCTTGGATACGTCTTCATAAGAAGCACCCGCTACCTTGTCGAACCATTTCTTTTGCTCGGCTTGCTGTTCATTCATTTCATGCATGAACTTGGAGCGCATGTTCCAGTGCGTGGTTTTCTCTACTTCCTTGCCATCCACTGTTGTAGCCGTGTAGGTAATGCTGTTCCAGCCAGGGATACCCTTGGTGTAGGTATGACCAATCGGCCAGGCTGGGTAAAACAGCCAATACACAATGGTGAATACAAACGTAATGTAGAAACCCCATACCCACCAGTTAGGCAATGGATTGGTAAGCTCCTGAAGATCGTCGTCCCACACGTGTCCTGTGGTGGTCGGTGTCTTGATTTTGTCCTGACTCATGATTCGTCCTAATTAAATCTAATCGTCTTGCAGAGGAATGTTCTTGAAGTTTTCCAGCTTCTCGCCGCGGGAACGGCTACCGTAAAGGTAGACCATGACCCCGCAGAACAGGACAAAGAAAATAACCAATGAAACCGGCTTGGTATTCTCAAACTTGGTAAACCACATCAACCATTCCATCATGAAGCCTCTTGCAGTCTATTAACGGAATTTAACGAAGTAATCGTCGTCGTATTTCTTGAAGTCGACCATGGTACCCAGCACCTGAAGGTAAGACACCAGGGCATCCATTTCACTCAACTTGCCAGGATCCGTGTCGTAGTTACCCAGCTGGGCCTGCGCTACCAGATTCTTTTCAGCATCAGGAATATGCAGGCTCTTGGCAACGTCTTCACCAAACTCCTTCACATTACGGTCGTATTCGGCCTGGGTGAGAGAGTAAGGCACGCCAGTCGTACGCAAGGCTTTCATGCGCAACTCGATATCGGAGTAATCGAGATCGGTCTTCAGCAGCCATGGATAGTTAGGCATCACCGACTGTGGCACCAGCGAGCGAGGCGCATTCAAGTGCTGGGTTTGCCAGTCATTCGAATACTTGCCGCCAACGCGGGCCAGATCTGGACCCGTACGCTTGGAACCCCATTGGAACGGGTGATCGTACTTGGACTCTGCAGCCAGCGAATAATGGCCATAACGCAGCGCTTCATCGCGGAATGGGCGAATCATTTGCGAGTGGCACAAATAGCAGCCTTCACGCACATAGATATCGCGGCCACGCAGTTCAAGAGGACTATAAGGACGAACACCCTCTACCTTCTCAACCGTTTCCTTGATAAAAAACAGGGGAACAATCTCAACCAGGCCGCCAGCACTGATAGCCAGCATAGTCAGTACCAGCAGGATGCCTAGGTTGCGCTCAATATTATCGTGTTTCATTTTGACTCCAATACCCTCTATTCCGTATTAAGCAGCCACTGGGCTGATCTCAACCTGCTGCTCGGTACTGCCTTTGCGGATGGTTTTGTACATGTTGTAGCACATCAACAACATACCGCTCAGGAAGAACGCACCACCCAATGCACGCATGACATAGAAAGGATGGGCTGCCGCAACAGATTCCACGAAGGAATACTGGAGGTTGCCGAAATCATCAAACGCACGCCACATCAGACCTTGCATGATGCCGGAAATCCACATGGCAACGATGTACAGAAGAATACCGATGGTCGCCAGCCAGAAGTGAACGTTGATCAGCTTTTGGCTATACATAGGCGTGTTCCACAGGCGTGGTGCCAGGTGGTACAGCGAACCGAAAGAAATCATGGCTACCCAGCCCAGAGCACCGGAGTGCACGTGACCAATGGTCCAGTCAGTGTAGTGCGACAGGGCGTTTACATCCTTCAGGGACATCATCGGACCTTCGAAGGTGGACATGCCGTAGAACGACAGCGCCACAATCAGGAATCGCATCACAGGGTCAGTACGCAGCTTGTCCCAGGCACCGGACAGCGTCAGGATACCGTTGATCATACCGCCCCAGGATGGCAGCAACAGCATGATGGAGAACGTGGCAGCCAGCGTGGATGTCCAGTCAGGAATCGCCGTCCAGTGCAAGTGGTGCGCACCGGCCCACATGTACAGGAAGATGATTGCCCAGAAGTGCAGCACTGACAGACGGTATGAGTAAACAGGGCGACCGGCCTGCTTGGGCACGAAGTAGTACATCATGCCAAGGAAAGCAGCCGTCAGGAAGAAGCCCACGGCATTGTGACCGTACCACCACTGCGTCATGGCATCCTGCGCGCCAGAGAACAGGCTGTAGGACTTCATGGAGAACAGGCTGATAGGCACGGCCAGGTTGTTAAAGGTATGCAGCAAGGCAGTTGCCAGGATGAAGGCGAGGTAGAACCAGTTGGCAACGTAGATATGAGGTTGCTTGCGCTTCATCAGGGTGCCAACGAAGATGATCAGGTAGGTTACCCAGACAACTTCAATCATCAAGTCGATCGGCCATTCCATTTCCGCATATTCACGGCCCTGGCTATAGCCCAGAACGTTACCCAGTGCAGCACAGACGATAATCGCTTGCCAGCCCCAGAACGTAAAGCTCGCCATGCCATCGCTGAACAGGCGCGCCTGACAGGTACGCTGAACCACATAGTAAGACGTAGCAAACAGCGCGCTACCGCCAAAGCCGAAAATCACAGCACCTGTGTGTACAGGACGCAAGCGACCAAAGGTAATGTAAGGAATATCAAAATTGAGGAAGGGATAAGCCAGTTCCGAGGCGATATACACCCCGACAAACATACCTATCGCACCCCATACCAACGTCATGATGGTGAATTTGCGAATAACATCGTAGTTATATTGTTCGCTCACTGCACTCACATTGACGCCAGAAGTTGCGACGCTCGCCGTTGCCATTACTACGTCTCCCGATCAAAAACCGCTAAAGTAAAGAGTTGCGATTATATTCTGTAACAGCTTTACAGAACAACATAAAAACCCTTTTTACTACATGAGTTTTCACACATTCATATTCCAGACTTGTGCAGATTTGCCCATAGGGCCCCTTGCGTCAGGCTTTTGCAAATCGTGACGGGCGTCACTTAAAGGCAACACCCGCCCCGCTGATGTCATGCGTGAAGTTTTTTTATATTAGAACTTCTTGCCGAAGCCAATGCCGACCACCCATGGGTTGATGTCGAGACTGTCAATTTTGGTCCACTGATTGCCGTTCCGCATTTTCACATCCGTATCAATCCAGAGGTATTTGACATCGGCATTGATCAGCCAGCCACCTTCCAGGTTGATATCAAAGCCCGCCTGCAACGCTGCCCCTACGCTATCGCGATCAATCTTGATCTTGGTGCCGTCGGTAGCACCCGAAGAAAACTGCAGATTGCGATCCAGCATGGCGGTGTAATTCAAGCCAGCACCGACATAAGGATCAAATGTCTGATCAGGCCGGAAGTGCCATTGCACGGTCAAAGTTGGCGGCAACAAGTTAACCGAGCCCAGCTTCTGGTTGCCAATTACGCCAGCAGAATCCCCATGAACACTCACATCGTGGCGTGTACCCAGTGCTAGGATCAGTTCGGCAGCAATATGCTTGGTGAAGTAGTAAGAGATGTCCAGTTCAGGAATCGTATTGCTATCAACCTCAAGCTTGGCGCCTGGGCTCATGATATTGCCCAAGCCGATACCGTTTACAGTACGGCCCAGCTTGCTATCTTCGTTTGGGCTGACATTCACCGCACGGGCGCGTACAACCCAGTCACCCGCCTCGGCCATCGCAGCCACGGGTGTCAGTAAAGCCAGCAAAGAAACCAGAATTTTTTTATGCATGATAATCCCCTCTTGAAATGACCATAAAAAGAACATGGATTAAACTTTACACGTATTAACCATATTTTAAAAGTGGTTTATACTTGACCATAATGCTCGGCTTTAGCTGTTCGAGCGGCAGACACCACATTCCCGATCAGTCAATCTTTGGCTACACCGCTACATAGCGCCGATTTCCGCTATTCAAATACAAGGGCTTGCGATTACAATGATGCTTTTAATAGCTTTAGTATTGATGGAGAACTGAAGATGTCGATGGCTGACCGTGATGGTCTAATTTGGTATGACGGCAAAATGGTGCCATGGCGTGAGGCAACCACGCATGTTTTAACCCACACATTGCATTATGGGATGGGGGTTTTTGAAGGCGTGCGCGCATACAAAACCGATAAAGGCACGGCCATTTTCCGCCTGAAAGAACATACGGATCGCCTGTTTCGTTCCGCGCATATTCTGGGCATGAAAATGCCTTTCGACAAAGCGACTGTTGTGGAAGCGCAAAAAGCCGCTGTGCGCGAAAATAATCTTGAGTCAGCCTACATGCGCCCGATGGCATTTTACGGTGCTGAAGCCATGGGCATTTCGGCCAAGACACTGTCTACACACCTGATCGTTGCCGCATGGAAATGGGGCGCCTACATGGGTGAAGAAGCCCTTGAGCGTGGCATTCGCGTCAAGACCTCGTCCTTTTCGCGTCACCATGTGAACATCACCATGTGTAAAGCCAAGGCAAATGGCAACTACATGAACTCCATCCTGGCGCATCAGGAAGCCGCCGCTGACGGCTATGACGAAGCCCTGTTGCTGGACGTGGATGGTTTTGTTGCCGAAGGTTCCGGCGAGAACATTTTCATCGTACGTAATGGCAAGATTTACACGCCAGATCTGACCAGTGCGCTGGAAGGCATTACGCGTGACACCATCGTGCAACTGGCTGCCGAGCTTGGTTACACCGTAATTGAGAAGCGCATTACCCGCGACGAAGTCTACTCCGCTGACGAAGCGTTCTTCACTGGCACCGCCGCTGAAGTCACGCCGATTCGCGAGCTGGATAATCGCGCCATTGGCTTGGGCAAACGCGGCCCGGTTACCGAGCAACTGCAGAAGATGTATTTTGATGTGGTTACCGGAAAATCAGCCAAGCACATGGACTGGCTCACCATCGTTTAAAGCAACAAAGGGAACATCATGGCATACGAAGCAAAAGAGATTGAAGTCACAGCCAGCGACCTGCCGCTGCACTGCCCGACCAAGGAAGTTTCGTTATGGTGTTCCCATCCCCGCGTATTTCTTGACATCACCGCTAGCGGTCAAGCCATGTGCCCCTATTGCGGCACCAAGTACAGGCTGAAAGCGGGCGAAGCTGTCGCCCACCATCACTAAAACAATGTTGGCCAGTACTTAAGCTGGCAAGGGCATCACTTCAAAGGGTGTGCCCCACAACAGACTGGTCACTGACTGCGCTGATAACCCATCTGCGTTACTCCAGAACTCCGTTACGCCAGGCATCTTGTAAGAGTCATCTTTGAGCAGGTCTGCTTCTTGCAGACGGTACTTCAACTGCCGCGCGACTGCCGCTCCGGTATCGATAATGGCCACCTCCGGCCCGGCAAGCTCCTCAATCAACGGTCGCACAAAAGGATAATGAGTACACCCAAGCACCAGGGTATCTGCACCAGCCTCAAGCAAAGGCTGGATATACTTTTCCAGTAATTGCCGTGTAGCAGCCGTTTGCAATTCCCCACGCTCAATACACTCTACCAGGCCAACACACGCCTGCGTTTCCACCCGCACCTGACGGCCGTAGCTCTCAAGCAAGGCAGCAAACTGCGCGCTCTGCAACGTACCACTGGTCGCAAGCACGCCGATCACGCCCGAGCGTGTGGCAGCAGCAGCTGGCTTAACCGCGGGCTCCATGCCAATAATCGGGATCGCATAACGGCTTCTTAGCTCGCTGATGGCCGCAGCCGTGGCCGTATTGCATGCCACCACCAAGGCCTTGGCGCCACGCGAAATGAGAAAGTCCGACAACTGGATGGCACGATCAATAATAAATGCCTGCGATTTGCTGCCATAAGGCGCATGCATGGAGTCGGCAGCATAGATCAGCGACTCCTGCGGTAGCGCCTGGCGAATATGGGCAAGCACCGACAAACCGCCAACGCCGGAATCAAAGACACCAACCGGGGAATCCTGGCCGGCGGAAGATAAGGTAGCGACCACAGTAAAATAAGTCGTGAAAAAATAATGAATCGCGCCAGTGTAGCTGAACTTGCAAAGGCGTGACACAGTCATTCAGCCGCGTACTACAATTCAGCCTTCTTCAGGAGATCATCATGGGCAATCGACTTAGTAAAATCTACACACGTACCGGCGATGAAGGCGATACAGGCTTGGGCGATGGCTCACGCATTGCCAAAGACAGCCTTCGGGTAAATGCCATGGGCACGGTAGACGAGCTGAATGCCATCATAGGCATCTTGCTGACAGAGTCACTACCCGCGGACACCGCCTCGCACCTGACGCGCATCCAGCATGACCTGTTCGATCTGGGCGGCGAACTCTGCATCCCTGGCCACAGCATGGTCAAGGCTGAGCGTGTAGATGATCTGGAGCACACACTGGACGCGCTTAATGAACATCTGAGTCCACTCAAGGAATTCATTCTTCCCGGGGGATCGCGCGCTGCCGCGTATTGCCATCTGGCGCGCACGGTCTGCCGCCGGGCAGAACGCGAGGTGGTGGAGCTTTCTCGCACCGAACAAGTGACACCCGTCGCGCGCAGCTATTTGAATCGGCTGTCAGACTTGCTTTTCGTACTCTGCCGCTACCTCAACAAGGTGCAAGGTGTCGCTGATGTTTTATGGCAGAACGACAGCCGCCAATAAATACCCTATCAAGCACTAAAATTGAGAGCCAAGCCCAACAGATCTGTTGGGCTTTTATTTTGAGTTTAATATTCTTTTAAATTATAAAATTATAAAAACAAATTATTTTTTATTATTAAATTAGCTTGGTAAAGTGCGCAGCATTCGATTCATATTGCTGGAGCAACGTGCCATGTCCCAACCGTTCAATACCTCACTCTCTTCCGAGGTCGTACAGGAAATCCTGCGTGCCGTGGAGCAATTGCGCTTTGGCGCTGTAGAGATCACGGTACACGATGGTCGCGTCACTCAAATCGAGCGTCGCGAAAAAGTCCGCTTCGGCAATGAACAGCAAAAGTCCAAGCCTACTGCAACCGCAGCGGCCGCAATCTAGTTTAAAAATATCGATGACCTGACCGGACCGCCGGAAGCAATAAATTTACAGGGGCTCATCATGCAATTCAAAATCAACAAGATCACTTCCGCACTGCTCGCTAGCGGGCTTTTACTGGCCACGCACAGTGCATTCGCTGCCGATCCAGAAATCGAAGCATTGCGTCAAACTATTCTGGACCTTGATCAAAAGATCAAAGTCCTGGAGCGTAAAAATGAAATCGCTGCAGAAGAAGCAACCGCTAAAAAGAAAGAAACGCCGGTAGTGAATGCTGGCCCTAATGGCTTCGGTATCAAGTCTGCCGATGGTCAGTTTGAATACAGCCTGAAGGGCTTGATTCAGCTGGATTACCGTCATTTTGACAAGCCTGACCATACCGCAAATGCCGATGACGGCTTTACCGCTCGCCGTATCCGCCCCACATTCCAGGGCACCTTGTTTGGCAAATATGATTTCCGCTTTACCCCTGAGTTTGGTGAAACATTGAATAACAATGCCACAACTCCATCCAGCAATAACTCGCGCGTGATTGATGCCTATGTCGATGCCCGTTTCGACCCAGCATTCAAAATCCGCGCTGGTAAATTCAAGCCGTTCGTAGGCTTGGAGCGCTTGCAAGGCGGCGGCGACATCAAGTTCATCGAGCGCAGTTATGTCAGCAACAACTTCCTGCCTAACCGCGGCCTGGGCGCCTCGATTTATGGCGATGTACTGGATAGCAAAGTGAGCTACGCAGTAGGCGTTTTCAATGGCACCGTGGATGGTGGCGAAGAAAACACACGCATCGACACTGACAATGACAAAGACTATACCGCCCGCATTTTCACTACCCCATTCAAGGGTAGCGATAGTGTGCTGGAAGGTCTGGGCTTCGGTATTGCCGGCACCTACACAAACTCTGCCACAGGCGCATTGCCCAGCTACAAGGCTCCATCCCAGCAGCTCAACTTCTTTACCTACAACACCGGTACCGTGGGTGATGGTAGTCGCGTACGTGTTTCGCCACAGGCTTACTACTACTACGGCCCATTCGGTGTGATTGCCGAATACGCCCGCACTTCCCAGGAAGTTCGCAATGCCGCAGATACTGTGCATGACACCCTGAAGAATGATGCCTGGCAGATCGCAGCCTCGTGGGTACTGACCGGCGAAGATGCTTCCTTCAAGAGCGTCAAGCCGAAGAACCCATTTGAAACCGGCAAGGATGGCTGGGGCGCATGGGAGCTGGTGGCCCGCTACCAGGAAAACAGCATCGACAGCAGCGCATTCGGTACAGCCGCATCTGGCGTGGCTGCCCGTTTTGCCAACCCAACCACCAGCGCCAAGGAAGCAAAAACCTGGGGTATTGGTGTGAACTGGTACCTCAACCAGTGGGTACGTCTGGCAACCAACTATGAGCAGACCAAGTTTGACGGCGGTGCTGGTACCTTTGCCAACATCCGCGACCGTGAAGACGAGCGCATTCTGTTTAGCCGTTTGCAGTTCCAGTTTTAACCAGACAACTTGAGAGACAGGAAAATATCAATGAAAACGATTATTCAACATTTGCGTAGCGCTGCAGTAGCGCTTGCCCTGGCGGCACCGCTGGCGGCATCGGCGGCCGATGTCAGCCTGCTGAATGTGTCCTACGACCCAACCCGCGAACTGTATCAGGACTTCAACGCCGCATTCGCCAAATACTGGAAAGCCAAGACCGGTGACAACGTCACCATCAAGGCCTCCCATGGCGGCTCTGGCAAACAAGGTCGTGCCATCATCGACGGCCTGGAAGCTGACGTTGCTACCCTGGCACTGGCGTATGACATTGATGCGCTGTACGAGAAAGGCAAGCTAATCCCCAAGGATTGGCAAAAACGCCTGCCACACAACAGCTCGCCTTACACCTCCACCATCGTATTCCTGGTGCGCAAGGGTAATCCGAAAAACATCAAGGATTGGGATGACATTGCACGCCCTGGCATCTCGGTCGTGACCCCCAACCCCAAGACTTCTGGCGGCGCACGCTGGAACTACCTGGCAGCATGGGCCTATGGTCAGCGCAAGTTTAACAACGACGAAACCAAGACCCGCGAGTTCATTGGCAAAATCCTGAAGAACGTGCCGGTACTGGATTCCGGTGCACGTGGTGCCACCACCACCTTTGTTGAACGAGGCATCGGCGATGTCCTGCTGGCCTGGGAAAACGAAGCCTTCCTGGCACAAAAGGAACTCGGTCCGGACAAGTTCGAAATCGTGGTGCCTTCGCTGTCCATCCTGGCTGAACCACCTGTCACAGTGGTCGACAAGGTAGTCAACAAGCGTGGTACCCGTGCAGTAGCTGAAGCTTACCTGCAATACCTGTATACCGAAGAAGGTCAGGAAATTGCGGCCAAGAACTACTACCGTCCTACCCTGGAATCCGTAGCCAAGAAGTACGAAAAGAACTTCCCCAAACTGAATCTGGTAACGGTGGATAGTGAATTCGGTGGTTGGCAAAAAGCGCAGAAAACGCACTTTTCTGACGGCGGTACGTTTGACCAGATTTACCTGAAGTAAACACACTTCCAACATCAGGGGCCTTCCGGACAAAATTCGGTGGCCCCTTTCAACAGGAGACTCTCACCATGAGTACAGCATTGATAGTAGGCGGCGACCAGATAGACGGCATTAAACAAGTACTAGCCCAGCACGGCATTACCCGCATCGACCATTGGTCTGGGCGCAAAGTCGGCGATGGCAAGAAAACCATCCCACACAACACAGAACTCATTGTGCTGGTCACCAACTGGATCAGCCACACCTTTACCCACAAAATCAAGCAGACGGCAGCCAAACGCGGCGTGCGGATTGTCTACACGCCGAATGGTCCCGCTGCTCTGCAGGCCAGATTGGAAAAGCTAAATCTGGACAACCTGTCGGAGGGCGAATGTCCATCCGGCAAACATCACTGGGCCATCGCAGCCTGATCACCCCCAGCGCAATACCCCAGAACTGTCTTTTACTGCAGCAAAGGAGGCTCCCATGACCATCAAAGCCATTAATGTGCGCAACCAGCTACGGGGACGCATTGTTGAGATTCTCACTGGACCAGTATTATCCGAAGTGGATATAGAAACGGCTGGCGGCATTGTCACGTCGGTGATTACCACCCGTTCAGTTACCGAGTTGAATCTGCAAGTGGGAACGGAAGTGCTGGCGCTGATCAAAGCCACCGAAGTTTCCATCGCCAAGATATAAATCTCAGCGTTTAAATTAAGCAAATAAAAAAAGCCGATGGCAATACGCCACCGGCTTTTTGTTTTGCTGCTTGATTTGTTTTGCTACTTGAGTAGCACAGCTGGGGAGGCTTGCTTAGCGGGTACGCGCCAGCTTTTGCAATACATCCACCATCACATCGACTTCCTGTGCGGTGTTGTAAAACGCCAGCGATGGTCGCACCGTCGTTTCCACACCGAAGCGACGCAGGATAGGCTGAGCGCAATGATGCCCGGAGCGCACGGCAATGCCCTCTTCGTTCAAGGCGGCACCGACTTCCTCACTCTTATACCCAGGCAAACTGAAGGACAACACGCTGGCCTTTTCACGGGCGGTACCAATCAGGCGCAAGCCCGGCACCTTGCACATGGCGGCCGTGGCATACACCAGCAAGTCATGCTCATACCGTGCAATGTTGTCGATACCCAGACGCTCTACATATTGCAGCGCCGCCCCCATGCCCACCGCATCGGCGATATTGCCCGTGCCAGCTTCAAACTTGGCGGGCGCTTCGTGATACACGGTTTTTTCAAAGGTGACATCCTGAATCATATTGCCGCCACCTTGCCATGCGGGCATCTCGGCCAGTACATCCGCCTTGCCATAGAGCGCACCAATGCCCGTCGGGCCAAACACCTTGTGACCAGAGAACACAAAAAAGTCACAATCGAGGGCCGTCACATCGCTACGCATGTGCGACACAGACTGCGCACCATCCAGCAGGACTTTTGCGCCAGCGGCATGCGCCATCTGAATCATTTCACGCGCGGGCGTAACGGTACCCAGTGCATTGGAAACCTGGGTAAATGACACCAGCTTGGTACGTGAAGTCAGCAACTTCTGGTATTCATCAAGCAATACCTGGCCACTATCATCCACGGGGGCCACACGCAGCCTGGCACCGGTTTCCTGACATAACTGCTGCCAGGGCACGATATTGGCATGGTGCTCCAGATGCGAAATCAGGATCTCATCTCCCTCGCGCAGGTGTTTCTTGCCCCAGGTTTTGGCCACCAGATTAATCGCTTCGGTCGTCCCGCGCACAAACACCACATTATTGACCGAAGGTGCGTTGATGAAGCGACGCACTGTTTCGCGCGCCTCCTCATACGCATCGGTAGCGCGCGCAGCCAACGCATGCGCGGCCCGGTGAATATTGGAGTTTTCATGCTGGTAAAAATACGCCAGGCGGTCGATAACGACTTGTGGCTTTTGCGTGGTCGCCGCGTTGTCCAGCCAGATGAGTGGACGGCCATTCACCTGCTCACGCAGAATCGGAAAATCCTTGCGAACCAGATTCGCATCAAAGGGAGGATGCGCCGAAGGTGCAAAAGCGCCGCCCTGCTGCACGCCGGGATTCAGCGAATTGACCGATGCACCCTGCAAAAAGTAATACGGACTGACCGCAGGCTGCGCGCTCGCCGCTGATGCAGGCGTGCTCGACGGTGACAGCAAGCCCTGCAGATCGCTCGCATAGGGAATCTCAACGCTGCCCAGCAAACGACTGATCTCCAGATCACCGCCAAATGGCACGCCCAGTGCAGGTTGATATTGCCCAGCACTCGCTGTCGCCGCTGCACTGGCGATATCCAGCTGCGGCGGCAGCAAGGATGGATACGTTAACTGAATGCTTTCGAGTCCGACCGAAGAGGCATGTGGATGCGAAGTCACTGGAGCAGCAGGGCCTGGTGAGCCGGTACGAATCCCAGCTGCCTGGCCTGAGCTATCGGGCAAAGCAGTGGTGGTGTACACATCTGGCGTACTGCCAAAGGGCGCTCCTGCGGGAAAACCCTCGGCGTAAAGCTCATTGGCAATACGTGCCAGTTCGCTCACATCCAGATGCCCAGACTCTGATGCGGCCCGGCCAACTGCCAGGCCCGCCGCCATGCGGGGATGCTCCCCCGGCAACGCTGCCAGAATGGCTTCCGGCTCAAAGGCCGAAAGATCGTTGAAGTTACTTGTAGTCATAGTAGTTGTCCACGCTGACATTCTCCAGCACGGCAATCGCATCATCGGTCAGAACAGCAACCGAGCAATACAGGGACACGAGGTAGGAAGCAATCGCCTTGTGGTTGATCCCCATGAAGCGCACCGACAGGCCCATGCTTTGCTGACCCGGCAGATTAGGCTGATAGAGACCCACCACGCCCTGACGGCTTTCACCGGTGCGCAACAGCAGAATATTGGTTTTGCCCTTGGTGACCTTCAGCTTGTCGCAAGGAATCAGCGGAATACCACGCCATGTCAGGAACTGCGAGCCAAACATCGCCACGGTAGGTGGAGGCACGCCACGACGTGTGCACTCACGACCAAAAGCCGCAATTGCTTGTGGATGGGCCAGGAAGAAGGCTGGCTCTTTCCATACCTTGCTGATCAGCTCGTCGAGGTCATCTGGTGTTGGAGCGCCAGTACGGGACTTCACCTTTTGCGAGTCAGCCACATTGTTCAACAAGCCATACTCGGCATTGTTGATCAGTTCGCTTTCCTGACGCTCTTTGACTGTTTCAATGGTCAGGCGCAACTGTTCGCGAATCTGGTTGTGCGGGCTGCTGTACAGATCGGATACGCGGGTGTGTACATCGACCACGGTATTCACGGCGTTCAGCACATACTCACGGCCCCATTCTTCGTAGTCAACAAAGGTGGCGGGCAACTCGCGCTCATCCTTGTTGGAACAATCCACTTCAATCGCATTCGGATTCTTGGCCTTGTTAACGCGATAGATACCAGCTTCTACAGGCACCCATTGCAGCAAATGCACCAGCCAGCGCGGTGTAATCGTGCTGAGCATGGGCACCGTTTTGGTTGCATTGGCTAGCGTACGGGCCGCTACATCTCCAAGTGCGGTTTGTCCTTCATGAATATCTGCCATTTAAATCTCCTGTCTAGTGTGGTTTAGTGTTTCAAGGGGTATAACAGGCCTAGCCGTATTGGGCAGGCCCAGAGGGATTGGCGCCTGGAATGGCATTGGCGGCCATCTGGCCTTCTGGCAGAGGCAGCACACCGCTGCGCATTTGCGCCTGGGTGATATTGCTGCCTGGTGGCACGCTGTGGGTCAGCCAGACATTGCCACCGATGGAGGAACCGCGTCCGATGGTGATGCGGCCCAGTATCGTCGCGCCGGCATAAACGACGACGTCATCTTCCACAATTGGATGGCGTGCATTGCCTTTGGTAAGCACACCACTTTCATCCGCAGGAAAGCGCTTTGCGCCCAAAGTAACAGCCTGATAAAGCCGTACGTGATTGCCAATGATGGTGGTCTCACCGATTACCACTCCGGTGCCATGATCCACGAAGAAACTGTCGCCAATCGTGGCGCCAGGATGAATGTCAATGCCAGTACGTGAATGGGCAATCTCGGCAATCATGCGCGCGACGAGTGGTACACCCAGTTTGTAGAGCTGATGGGCAAGACGATGGTGAGTGATGGCGGTGATGCCGGGATAGCATACGAGCACCTCATCGACACTGCGCGCTGCGGGATCGCCCTCATACGCGGCAAGAATATCGGTATCCAGGGCTTGGCGAATGCCGGGAAGCGCGGCAGCAAACTGACTGACGATGGCACGCGCTGAAGGCGCTTCCTCATCCGTCTTGTCAGACTCAAGAGTAGACGCAAATGCCAGCTCCAGCCGAATTTGCGTGTGCAGGTCCTTTAATGCGACATCCAGGGTGTGGCCGACAAAATAATCGAGACCGTCTTCTTTCAAATCGGGCAAGCCGAGACGGTTGGGGAACAAGGCGGCGGCCAGGCCATCGACAATAGCCTCCAGCGCTTTGCGCGAAGGCAGTTTTGGCGGGTTTTGCCTGCGCTTGCGATGCTCCAGCGCATTCAGCCGCACCGTGCGAAGTGCGTCCACAATACTGGCAATATCCCAATCAGCACCCGCTGGGGCAACTGTCAAATCCACTGCATCGGTCATCTCGTTATTCCCAAATTGGCGGCCCTAAAAAGCAAAAAAGCCAGCGGCCTCGGCATGAGGCGCACTGGCTTCCGGTTGTCCGGTCAGCAACTGGCTATAACAATCAGTTATAAGCTAATTCTATTTAGTTATTTAAAAAACCGCAAGGTTTATAGAAGTAAAGCTACGCTAAAAAATGCATTGTTTCATGACAAATTGAACGGCTTATAATAAATTTTATGAATATAAATATATTTTTATATTCTTTTACATTATTACAATGACTGATTATGATGGCGTCCATTCCAAATACAACATTCACGGAGTCCGCATGTTCAAGCGCATCGCCCTCATCGCCCTGCTGTTTTCCCAATCTGCCTGGGCTGACACTACACTGCTCAATGTCTCTTATGATGTGACGCGCGAATTCTATAAGGATTTCAACCCGGCATTTGCCAGCTACTGGAAGCAAAAAACCGGTGAGACGGTAACCATCAACCAATCTCATGGTGGCTCCAGCAAGCAGGCGCGCGCCGTGGCCGATGGCCTGGATGCGGACGTCATCACCATGAACCAGAGCAATGACATTGATATTCTGTACGAGCGCGGCAAGCTGATCCCCAAGGACTGGCAAAAACGCCTGCCTTATAACAGCTCCCCAACGGCCTCCACCACGGTATTTCTGGTGCGCAAGGGTAACCCCAAGAAAATTCAGGACTGGAATGACCTGGTGAAACCTGGCATTGCCGTGGTGGTGCCCAACCCCAAAACCTCAGGCAATGGTCGTTACAGCTACCTTGCCGCCTGGGGATACGCCGTGCGTAATGGCGCAGACGAAACCAAAGCCAAGGACTTTGTCGGCAAACTGTTCCGTAACGTGCCAGTGCTGGACACCGGCGGCCGTGGCGCCACCACGACCTTTGTGCAACGTGGCATTGGTGATGTCTTGCTGACCTTTGAAAATGAAGTGTTCCTGATCAAGAAGGAGTTGGGTAATGATCAATTTGATGTGGTGTATCCGTCATCCAGCATCCTCGCTGAAAATCCGGTAAGCGTCGTCGACAAAGTCGTCAACAAGCGCAATACCCGTGCAGTTTCTGAGGCATACCTGAATTACCTCTATTCAGAAGAGGGTCAGGAAATCGCAGCGCGCCACTACCTGCGCCCCAAGCTGGAGAGCGTGGCTGCCAAGCATAAGGCCGACTTCAAGGCGATAGACCTCTTTACGGTAGAAGACGTATTTGGCGGCTGGGCCAAAGCACAGAAAACGCATTTTGCAGATGGCGGCATCTTTGACCAAATTTACGCAAAATGAAGGAGCATCACTATGAGTATTCCCCCACAAGATCTGAGTTATCTTGAGACCCTGAAATCCCAACTGCGCGAATCGCTGCATCTGGACCTGGACGACTATGGCCTGGATGAGCTGTCACGCGGCGAGTTCAGCAATACCTTCCTGGGTATTCAGTTGCATACGGCTTTCCAGCCGATTTACGACAGTGAAGCAGGCGACCTGTTTGGCCACGAAGCTTTCCTGCGCCCTTCTCTGGGTGGCGTACAGGAAGTCAGCCCGCACTTTGCGTTTTACTACGCCGAGCAATCAGGCAAGCTGGTGAAGTTTGACCGCGTCAGCCGTACCTTGCACGTGCTGAATTTCCGCCAGCTGCATGCAGAAAACGGTCTGTTGTTCCTCAATGTGCATACCAAGCTGCTGGCGAGTGTAAATGCCCATGGCAAGGTGTTTGAGCGCATTCTGCACAGCAATTCGGTGCCGACCAACCGCGTGGTGATTGAGATCCAGGAAAGTGCGGTTGACCAGGAAAAGCCTCTGGTAGAAGCCGTGGAAAACTACCGCGATCGCGGCTACAAGATCGCGATTGATGGCTTTGGCAGCAAGCATTCCAATCTGGATCGCTTGTGGACGCTCTCCCCTGATTTCGTGAAACTGGATATCCAGCTGATACAGGAAGCGGAACGCAACCCACGCGTACGCAAGATCATCCCCAAACTGCTCGGTATCATCAGCGACCTGGGCGCGCAACCAGTGATTCAGGGTATCGAAACGCAGACGCAATTTGATATTGCCATTGAATCGGGCGCCAGCCTGTTGCAAGGTTACTTCCTGGGCAAGCCAGTCACGGCAAAGGAACTGCAACCTGTGTCGGTATTCAAGCCCACCATTCGCGTCGCCGCTTGATGCCCGTTTTTACCATTAACATCTCCTCCTCTGGACCGGTGTGCATGCCAAGCATGCCCCGGTCGTTTTTTACCGCATTCTAGTTATATCAATATAAAAACATAGTATTTTTATTATATAAGCCGATTTGTTACATTGGCGACCGATTCAAAGCAAAACTTATTGCAAAGACAACGACGATAAAAATGGCGAAAAGACACCACGTTCTACCTGGATTCAACCTCTCCCTCGGGTACACCATCCTCTATTTGAGCCTGATCGTGCTGATCCCGCTGGGAGCAGCCTTCCTTAAAACCACCGAACTCAGCTTTGCCGAATTCTGGACCACCGTCACGGCGCCACGCGTGCTGGCTTCCTATAAGCTGACGTTTGGCGCTTCCTTGATCGGCGCCTTCATCAATGCGATATTCGGCCTGCTGACTGCCTGGGTGCTGGTGCGCTACACCTTCCCCGGCAAACGCCTGGTGGATGCTTTGGTCGATCTGCCCTTCGCACTGCCGACAGCCGTCGCTGGCATTGCGCTGACAGCGATCTATGCAGGCAACGGCTGGATAGGTTCATTGCTGGAACCGCATGGCATCAAGGTCGCCTTCACCCCATTGGGTGTAGTCGTCGCCCTCACCTTTATTGGCCTGCCGTTTGTGGTGCGCACGGTGCAACCCGTGCTGGAAGATCTGGAAGCGGAAACCGAAGAGGCCGCCGCCAGCCTGGGCGCCAACCGTTGGCAAACCTTCCGCAAGGTGATTCTGCCTGCCATATGGCCTGCGCTGCTTACCGGGTTTGCATTGGCCTTCGCCCGCGCCGTTGGCGAATACGGCTCGGTGATTTTCATCGCCGGCAATATGCCCATGGTGTCTGAAATCACGCCGTTGATCATCATCACCAAGCTTGAGCAATACGACTACACCGGTGCCACCGCGATTGCCGTGGTCATGCTGGTGATCTCCTTCATCCTGTTGCTGGCCATCAATGGCCTGCAATGGTGGAGCAGCCAGCGTAACGCCAAATCCGCCGAATAACACATACCAAGTCAAAGGCAAGCACGCATGTCATCTACTGTTTCTCATCTCGGTCATTACCAGGCCAAGGTTGCCCGCAGCCGCGCCACCTCTGAACCGGCGTGGATACGCTGGTCATTGATCGCCATTGCACTGGCGTTCCTCAGCCTGTTCCTGTTCATTCCGCTGGCAGCGGTATTTACCGAAGCCCTGCGCAAGGGCTTTGAAACCTATATCGCGGCCCTGGTCGAGCCCGATGCACTGTCCGCCATCAAGCTCACCGTGATCGCTGCGGTCATTTCTGTCCCCCTGAATCTGGTATTCGGTGTGGCAGCCGCCTGGGCCATTGCCAAATTCGATTTCAAGGGCAAAAGCGTGCTGATCACGCTGATTGATCTGCCGTTTGCCGTATCACCGGTGATTGCCGGTCTGATCTATGTACTGATCTTTGGCTTGCAAGGCTGGTTTGGCGAATGGCTGATCGATCATGATTACAAAGTGATTTTTGCCATCCCCGGCATTGTGCTGGCCACCGTTTTCGTCACCTTCCCGTTTGTGGCGCGCGAGCTGATTCCGCTGATGCAGGCGCAAGGCAAGGAAGAAGAAGAAGCCGCCCTGGTCCTGGGTGCCTCCGGCTGGCAGATCCTCTGGCGCGTGACCCTGCCCAATATCAAATGGGGCCTGCTGTACGGCGTCATCCTGACCAATGCCCGAGCCATGGGCGAGTTTGGCGCGGTGTCGGTGGTCTCTGGCCATATCCGCGGCCTGACCAACACCATGCCGCTGCATGTCGAGATTCTCTATAACGAATACAACTACGCTGCCGCTTTTGCCGTGGCATCGCTGCTGGCTTTCCTGGCGCTGGTCACCCTCGCCCTGAAAACCTTCATCGAATGGCAGTCCGCCCGCAGTGCACGCACTACCGAACAATCTTCTGAAGAATAAAAGAGGCCGCAATGAGCATCGCAATTCGCAATATCCATAAACGCTTCGGCAAATTCAATGCCCTGAACAACATCAACCTGGATGTTCCTACGGGTGAACTTGTGGCCTTGCTCGGCCCGTCCGGTTGCGGCAAAACCACATTGCTGCGCATTATTGCCGGTCTGGAAGCCGCCGATGAAGGCAGCATTCTGTTTCATGGCAATGACGCTACCAGCCGCGATGTGCGCGAACGTGAAGTGGGCTTTGTTTTCCAGCATTACGCCCTGTTCCGCCACATGACCGTGTTTGAAAACGTGGCCTTCGGCCTGCGCGTACGTCCACGCAAAACACGCCCATCCGAGGCAGAAATCCACCGTCGCGTGCATGCACTGCTTGAGCTGGTACAGCTGGACTGGCTGGCTGGCCGCTATCCACCGCAGCTCTCTGGCGGTCAGCGTCAGCGTATTGCGCTGGCGCGCGCACTGGCAGTGGAGCCCAAGGTACTGCTGCTGGATGAGCCATTTGGCGCGCTGGATGCCAAGGTGCGTAAAGACTTGCGTCGCTGGTTGCGTCGCCTGCATGACGAACTGCACATCACCAGCGTATTTGTGACCCACGACCAGGAAGAGGCGCTGGAAGTTGCCGACCGTATCGTGGTCATGAACCAGGGCAATATCGAGCAGATCGGCAGCCCGCAGGAAGTGTATGACAAACCGGCTTCGCCTTTCGTCTACAAGTTCCTGGGCAACGTCAACCAGTTCCATGGCCGTGTGCATGCCGGCAAGGCGCATATCGACACGCTCGCACTGGATATCGACGACCATCACGAGACCGACAACACGCCTGCCCATGCCTTTGTTCGCCCACATGATATTGAAGTGCTGCGCGAGCGCGGCACCCAGCCCGCATTCAGCGCCGTGGTCAACTATATCAATGCCATCGGCCCACTGGTGCGCATCGAGCTGCAGCGCCAGGACAACCAGAGCATCGTCGAAGCCGAGCTGACGCGCGAACGTTTCCGCGAGCTGGCACTGCAACAAGGTGAAGCGGTGTATATCCAGCCGCGCAATGTCCGCGTGTTTCTGGATGTGCCCAATTAAACACACCAGCTAAACACCTGACCTGAATCCCAGGCCAACCAGACCACTGGAGGCTAGTACGCAAGTACTAGCCTCTTTTTTTTCGAGTCGCGCTATCAAAGCCGACCGCACATAACACCAATCAACAGGGAATCATCATGAGCAAATCACATCCGGTATTCCAGGCATTGTCTGCCTCTTCGTCTTCTTTACTATGGCTGGCTCTGGGCACAGCCATTCCCCTCCAGGCCCACGCCACCGATGGCTATTTTTCCCATGGCTATGGCGTCAAGGCACAAGGCGCGGGCGGCGTCGGCATTGCATTGCCGCAAGACACCTTGAGCATCGCCGCCAACCCGGCAGGCCTAGCAGCCATTGGCAATCGCCTGGACATCGGCGCCACCTGGTTCAGACCGGTACGCGATGCTGAAATCGAGGGCAGCCCATCTCCCATCAATGGCAAGTACGACGGTAATGACACCAAGAACTTTCTGATCCCGGAGTTTGGTTACAGCAAGCAGCTGAGTGACACCACCACCGTCGGTGTCGCCCTGTATGGCAATGGCGGCATGAACACCGACTACAAAAATGGCTTTCCCCTGTTTAACAACACCGGCAGCCGGGTAGGGGTCAACTTCATTCAGGCCTTCGTCACGCCCACCATTGCCTGGAAACTGAGTCCGACCCAATCCGTGGGCATCGGCCTCAATCTGGCATATCAGCGTTTTGAAGCCAAGGGCCTGCAAAGCTTTGCCAATAGCTCCTTTTCATCATCGCCGGACCATGTCACCAATAAAGGCGCAGACAGCTCCTACGGCGCAGGCCTGCATCTTGGCTGGCAAGGCAAGATCAACGACCAGGTGACCCTGGGTGCGCATTACCAGACACGCACCTACATGACCAGGTTTGATCGCTACAAAGGCCTGTTTGCCGAACAGGGCGATTTTGATATTCCCGCCAACTTTGGCGTGGGCATTGCCGTCAAGGCCACCCCTGCGCTCACGCTGGCGGGCGACATCCAGCGCATACGTTATAGCGAGGTCGATGCGGTCGGCGCCAGCATCGCCAACTTCTTTACCGCGCAACTAGGCACGGATAACGGCGCAGGCTTTGGCTGGAAAGATGCCACCGTCTTCAAGCTGGGTGCGCTGTATGCCTACAGCGAACAACTGACCCTGCGCGCCGGGTATAACCATGTCAATCAACCCATCCCCAGCAGCCAGACCTTGTTCAATACGCTGGCCCCGGCAGTGGTGGAAGACCATGTCTCCCTCGGTGCCACCTGGAAATTTGCCAATAGCAGCGAGCTGTCATTCAGCTATACCCATGCCTTTGAAAACGAGATCAAGGGTAGCGGCTCCATCCCTGCCGCGTTTGGGGGTGGCGACGTCAACCTCAAGATGTACCAGGATTCACTGGGCGTTGCTTACAGCTGGGCACTGTAAAAAGCATGAACAAGGTGTGCGGACAGATGGCGTGCTTTGGCCTAGAATAGCCGCCATCCGCCGTCCCTTTATTTAGGAACCCTCATGATAGCCTGGGCAAACTTCACCCCTGTCCCCGCCTTTGTTGGCGGCTTGCTGATTGGCGTGGCCGCCGCCATGCTGATCCTCCTCAACGGCCGCATTGCCGGGGTAAGCGGCATATTGGGCCGCCTGCTGCAAGGCTGGGGCAAGGAAAGCACCTGGTCCCTGCTATTTGTATTGGGCCTGGTGTTGGCGCCATGGTTTTATAGCCTGGCAGCCCCACTGCCGGAAGCCCAGATAGAAGCTGGACATGCCCGCCTCATCATCGCCGGCTTGCTGGTCGGCATAGGCACACGCCTGGCTTCGGGCTGCACCAGCGGGCATGGCGTATGCGGCCTTTCGCGGCTGTCATTGCGCTCCCTGGCGGCGACCATTACCTTCATGCTGGCAGGCATCGTCACTGTGTCTGTCGTTCGCCACCTGCTGGCATAAGCTTCCCTGACTGGACAACCACCATGCGCTTATTGACCGCGTTTGTTTCCGGCCTGATCTTCGGACTGGGCCTCATCATTTCCGGCATGACCAACCCAGCCAAGGTCATCGGCTTTCTGGATATTTTCGGCCATTGGGACCCTTCGCTCGGCCTGGTGATGGGCGGTGCCATCCTGGTCGGCGTGTTTGCCTTTGCTTATGCCAAATCGCGCAAAACCAGCTTATTAGGCAATACCATGCAGCTGCCTACGAATCAGGATATTGATAAAAAGCTCTTGGGCGGCAGTCTGCTGTTCGGTATTGGCTGGGGGCTGGCTGGCTACTGCCCCGGCCCAGCCATTGCCAGCCTGCTGAGCGATTACACCCAGCCCCTGATTTTCACCGCTGCCATGCTGGGCGGCATGTGGGTCAGCAGCAAACTCTCCTGACCGTCTTCCTTCCGGCCATGTCGGCGCGCAGGAATTCGCCTGCGCTGCCAACATATCCGCAACACCTTAGGCTATAATCGCATCATTTAGCGCTTCTGGACCTCAGGCTAAACTTCATAATGATCAGAAAACTGCTGCAACGCGTTTTTAAAGGCTCACCTTCTTCCCCAAAAGCTGGCACGCGTACCGCTAAAACCAGCGGTTCCGTCAATCGCATTCCGGTCAAGACGCATAAAATCAACCGCAAACTGCTGAGTACAGGGGCTATCAAAACCACCGAAGGCCTGCAAAAAGCCGGGTTTGAGGCATTCATCGTCGGCGGCGCCGTGCGCGATCTGCTGCTGAAAAAGCGCCCCAAGGATTTTGATGTCGCGACCAATGCCACGCCCGAGCAGGTAAACCGCGTGTTCCGTCGCTCGCGCATCATTGGTCGGCGCTTTCGCCTCGTGCATGTCCTGTTTGGCGATGAAACGGTGGAAGTATCCACCTTCCGCGGCAGCCACCTGAATGACGATGGCGATGCCAAGATTGCCGACAGCGGCCGCATTCTGCGCGATAACGTATTCGGCAGCCAGGAAGACGATGCCCTGCGGCGCGACTTTACCGCCAACGCCTTGTATTACGATCCATCCAGCGAAGATGTGCTGGACTTTCACCAAGGTTACGAAGATATCCAGGCAGGCATCCTGCGCATGATAGGTGACCCGGTCACGCGCTACCGCGAAGACCCGGTGCGCATGCTGCGCGCTATCCGCCTGTCGGCCAAGCTCGGCCTCAAGCTGGATAAAGCCACCGAAGCGCCTATCCCCAAATTGGCTGACGAACTGCAGGAAGTCCCTGCTTCGCGCCTGTTTGATGAAATGCTCAAGCTGTTCCTTTCCGGCCATGCCATGGAAAGCGTCAAGGCCTTGCGTCAGCATGGGCTGCATCATGGCTTGCTGCCGCTGCTCGATGTCGTACTGGAACAGCCCATGGGCGAGCGCTTTGTCACCCTGGCACTGAAAAATACCGATGAGCGCGTGCTGCAGGACAAGCCAGTGTCGCCCAGCTTCCTGTTTGCCACACTGCTCTGGCATGAGGTTCTCACCGCCTGGCAGCAATATCAGGACAATGGCGAGCGCCCTATTCCTGCGCTGCATCTCGCCATGCATGAGGTGTGCGACATTCAGGCGGAGAAACTCGCCATACACAAGCGCTACAGCACCACCATGAAGGAAATCTGGGGCATGCAGCCGCGCTTTGAGCAACGTTCGGGCAAGCGTCCCTACGCATTGCTGGAGCATCCACGTTACCGTGCCGCTTATGACTTCCTGCTGTTGCGCTGCGAGTCAGGCGAGTTGCCCATGGAACTGGGCCAATGGTGGACTGACTTTGCCAATACCGATGGCGAACAGCGCAGCGCCATGCTGCAGCCCGCCACCGCCGAACCCAAGAAACGTCGCCGCCGTTCACGCAAAAAACCGGCGGCCAAACCTGAAGCGGCATGAGTCGCGCCTTTGTAGCACTGGGCAGCAACCTCAAGGATCCGCAAACGCAGGTGAGTTCGGCGCTAACCGCGCTGAACACCTTGCCGGAGACGCAGGTGGTTCGCCCTTCATCGCTTTATCGCACCGCGCCTGTGGGTTACGACAACCAGCCTGATTTCATCAACGCGGTTGCCGAGGTAAACACCACGCTGACGCCGATTGCCCTGCTGCGCGCCCTGCTGGCACTGGAAAACCTGTACGGACGCGAGCGGCCTTTCCCCAATGCGCCGCGCGTGCTGGACCTCGATCTGCTGCTATATGAAGATGTGCAGATGCAGACCACCGAGCTGACGCTGCCGCATCCGCGCATGCATGAACGTGGCTTTGTCATGCTGCCGCTGGCCGAGATTGCGCCTGAGCTCAGAATCGGGCAATACGGCACGGCCAGCGAGCTGGCTAAAGCTTGCGGCGATCAGGGCGTTATCAAAGTAAAGGCTGAAGGTTAGCACCATGAGTTTGATCGACAAATTTCCCTATATCGTCATCGAAGGCCCGATAGGCAGCGGCAAAACCACGCTTGCGCGCAAGCTGGCAGATAAATTCTCCGTCAATTTGCTGTTGGAAAATGCCGAGAGCAATCCCTTCCTGCCGCGGTTTTATCTGGATGCGCCACGCTACGCCTTGCCTACGCAGCTATTCTTTCTATTTCAGCGTTGCGAGCAAATCCGCGACCTGAGCCAGCGCGACCTCTTTGGCAAAGCCACCATCGCCGATTTCTTTCTGGAAAAAGACCCGCTGTTTGCCCGCATGAACCTGGATGACGAAGAGTTTGCGCTCTATCGCCAGATCTACCAGCACCTGCAAGTGCAGGTATCGACGCCTGATCTGGTGATCTACTTGCAAACCCCCGTCGATGCGCTGGCCGAACGCGTCAACCAGCGCAATATCAGCTATGAGCAGGAGATTCCGCGCGAATACCTGAAGCGGCTGGCCGATGCCTACAGCGAATTTTTCCACCAGTACGATGCCGCGCCCGTGCTCATCGTCAATAATGAAAATCTCGACATCACCAAGCGCGAAGGCGCGCTGGACCTGCTGATCGAGCGCACCTTGCAGATGCGCGGCCGTCGCGAGTTTTTCAACCCCAACCTGGAATAGGCGTGACCGTACACGATTTACAGACCATGGCAGCGCGCGGCGAAAAAATCGCTATGCTGACCTGCTATGACGCGAGCTTTGCCAAGCTGATGGAAGCCGCTGGGGTGGATGTGCTGCTGGTCGGCGATTCACTGGGCATGGTATTGCAAGGCGCCACCGATACCCTGAGCGTGAGCATGCAGGATATGGTCTACCACACCCGCAGCGTAGCTGCCGGTAGCCGCCACACCCTGATCATGACCGACATGCCATATGGCAGCTATGAAGCTAGCCCCGAGGAAGCGCTTGATAACGCGCATCAATTGATCGCTGCTGGCGCCCATATCGTCAAGATCGAAGGCGGCGGCCACATGGTGGCGACAGCCCGCCATCTGGTCGCGCATGGCATACCGGTGTGTGCGCATCTGGGCTTCACCCCGCAATCGGTCAAGCAGCTGGGTGGCTACAAGATTCAAGGCAAAACCGAGGATAGCGCCAGCCAGATCACGGCGGATGCCGAAGCCATGAGCGCAGCAGGTGTATGCCTGGTATTGATGGAAATGGTGCCCGCCGCGCTGGCTGCCGAGATCACGCGTCGCATTGCCGCGCCCACCATCGGCATAGGCGCGGGTGTCGACTGTAGCGGGCAGGTGCTGGTGATTCAGGATCTGCTGGGCATTTACACCGGACCGGCTGACAAAGACCCGGCCAGCTTCAAATCGCCGCGTTTCGTGCGCAATTTTCTGCAGGAAAGCACCAGCATTCAGGAAGCCGTTAGCCGTTACGTGCAGGCGGTCAAATCCGGCGAATTCCCCTCCGTGGCCCACGCTTACTAAGCCTGGCCATTCTCCATCGAGCGTTTATGGACATCCTACACAGCGTTACCGAACTCCGCGCCCGCCTCGCTGGCGAAACCCGCATCAGCTTTGTGCCCACCATGGGCAATCTGCATGATGGGCACATCCATCTGGTCAATCTGGCGCGCCAACATGGCGACTGTGTGGTCGTCAGTATTTTCGTCAATCCGCTGCAGTTTGGCCCCAACGAAGACCTGGATAACTACCCGCGCACGCTGGAGCAGGATTGCGCCCGTCTGCAAGCGGCTGGGGCCGATGTGGTGTTCGCGCCCTCGGTCAGCGAGATGTACCCCACCGCGCAAACCATGACCATCAGCGCCCCGCCTATCGCCGACAGCCTCTGTGGTGCCAGCCGCCCCGGCCATTTTTCCGGTGTCGCCACCGTGGTGATGAAGCTCTTTAACCTGGTACAGCCGCAAGTCGCCATATTCGGTAAAAAGGATTACCAGCAGCTCAGCGTCATTCGCGAGCTGGTGCAGCAATTCAATCTGCCAATCAGCATCATCGGCGGCGAAACCGTGCGCGAGGCCGATGGCCTGGCCATGAGCTCACGCAATGGCTACCTCAGCCCGGCGCAACGGCAAGAAGCCAAGCGCCTGCATGCCGCTCTGCAGCTGGTGAAGCAGGCGATCCAGAAAGGCAACCATGATTACCCAGCCATCTGCGAACAGACGCGCCAGTATTTGACGCAGCTCGGCTGGATCGTTGATTATATTGAGGTGCGTGCTGCATCTACCCTGCAGCCTGCTACCGCCAAGGATACCCAGCTGGTCGCGCTGGCCGCGGCCCGCCTGGGCAAAACGCGGCTGATCGACAATCTGGAATTTGACGCAAGCCACCAGGCTTGATGTATCGCAACCAGCCGCTGCCAAAGCGGGCTGGTCGCGCTAACCCTCTCACCCGGGAGCTCACCATGCGTTTGCTGGCATTGGTTTTAAGCAGTCTGCTCTTGCTCAGCCATATGGCGGAGGCAGGCCCCCTGCGCGACCTGATCAACAAGCGCGCCGATGCCCGCAGCAGCGAGATGGAAGAGGAAGATGCCGCGGACAGCAGCACAGCGCTTCCTGCAGGCGTAAAGCTACTGGCCGACATTGCCTACGGCCCGGACAAGCTGCAAAAAATGGATGTGTATCTGCCGCCGCCATCCGCGCAGGCGCCCACTGCTCAAGCCCCGATCATTGTCATGGTGCACGGCGGCGCCTGGCGCATAGGCGACAAAACCCACAGCAAGGTAGTCACGAATAAAATAGCCCGCTGGGTTCCCAAAGGCATCATCCTCGTCTCGCTCAACTACCGCATGCTGCCAGACACTGCGCCCCTGGCACAGGCCGAAGATGTCGCCCTCGCCCTCTCGGTGATCCAGCAAAAAGCGCCCGGCTGGAAAGGTGATTCCGGCCAGCTCATCCTGATGGGGCACTCCGCCGGTGCGCACCTGGTGAGCCTGCTTTCATCCCAGCCGTCCATCGCTACCGCCTTCGGTGCCAAACCCTGGCTGGCGACCATCTCACTGGATAGCGCCGCACTGGATGTCCCCACCATCATGCAGCGCCGTCACCCACGTTTTTATGACCAGGCCTTTGGCAAGGACGCCAACTACTGGCGTGCCACATCCCCGCTGCAGCAGCTCACCCAGCAGTCACTTCCCCTGCTCGCCGTATGCTCCACCCAGCGCCGGGACAACCCCTGCGAACAGGCCTATGGCTATCAGCGCCGGGCGCAGGAACTCGGGGTGCGCGTTGAGGTGCTGGAGCAGAATCTCAACCATGGCGAGATCAATGGTCAACTAGGCCTGGAAAACCCCTATACCAGGCGCGTGGAAAAATTTATATCCGCGCAATCCGCAGGCCTGTCTGAAAAACTGGGCAGCAAGCCCTAGCCCTCCTGCAAGGCGGCATCCGCGCCATTCATGATGCGGCGATCATGAGGGGAAAGGCCGCGTTTGTCGGCGCCGCGCTAAAAACTTCGTTTATTCAGCGTGTTGTTTACCTTATAATGATCGGCCGAATTGAACAAACCCAGACCAACCATGCAAAGAACCATGCTCAAATCCAAATTGCACCGTGTGCGCGTGACGCACTCGGAGCTGGACTATGAGGGCTCCTGTGCGATTGACGAGGCATTGCTCGACGCCGCCGATATTCGCGAGTACCAGCAGATCGACATTTACAACGTCAACAATGGCGAGCGCTTCACCACCTATGCCATTCGTGCCGAGCGCAACTCGGGCGTGATCTCGGTCAATGGCGCAGCTGCACGCAAGGCAAGCCCTGGCGATTTGCTGATCATTGCGACCTATGCCACGTACAGCGAAGTTGAGCTGGAAAAATTCAAGCCCCAGCTGGTGTATGTTGATGCGCAAAACCGCATCAAGGACCAGCGTCAGGCAATCCCCGTACAAGTATCTTCACAGGCCGCCTGAATGTTAGAACTAGAAGCAATGAAACTGGCCGTCATCGACGCGCTGGAAGATATCAAAGCCTTTGATATCACCGTGATGGACGTGCGCAAGCTGACCTCCATGACCAACTACATGATCGTCGCCAGCGCCAATTCCACGCGTCAGGCCAAAGCGATTGCCGATAACGTGCGTGAAAAGCTGCGCGAAAAAGGCGTGCCACTGCGCGGTACCGAAGGCGAAAAAGAAGGCGAATGGGTGCTGGTTGATCTGGACGATATCGTCGTTCACATCATGATCCCGACCGCCCGCGCCTACTACAATCTGGAACAGCTCTGGGGCGAAACCGAGAGCCGTCGTTCCGCCTCCCAGGCCAGCAACGCCTGAGTCTTTCCCCTTGAAACTGCGTATTCTCTCGGTCGGCCACAAAATGCCCGACTGGGTTGAAACAGCCTGCAGTGAATACCTGAAGCGCATGCCGCGCGAAGCAATTGTCGAGATTGTTGAAATCAAGCCGGACAAACGCGCCTCTGGCAAAAATGCCGAGGTAGTGCAGGAAGCGGAAGCCAAGCGCATTCTGGAAGCGGCGGGCAAGGACTATCTGATCGCCCTCGATGAGCGCGGGCAGGAAGTGACCACGGTGCAGCTGGCTGCGCGCATGGAAACCTGGCTGACCAGCGGGCGGGATATTGCCCTGGTCATTGGCGGCGCCGACGGTTTGCATGCCAGCGTCAAATCACGTGCCGACTGGTTGTGGGGCTTGTCCAAGCTCACCCTGCCTCATGGCATGGTGCGCGTATTGCTGGCCGAGCAACTTTATCGCGCCTGGACAGTCATTCAGCATCATCCTTACCACCGCGAATAGCGGGCACTCTCCTTATGACAACCTCGTCCTACGCCTTGGTCTGGTTTCGCCGCGACTTGCGCGACTTTGACCATGCCGCGCTCTTCCATGCCCTGAAAGCGCATACGCATGTCTATTGCGCCTTTGTGTTTGATACCGACATTCTGGATGCCCTGCCAGACCGCGCCGACCGCCGGGTTGAGTTTGTCTGGGAAAGCGTGCGTGAGTTGCAACAGGCACTGCGATCACAAGGTGGGGATCTTATTGTGCTGCATGCCTGTGCCAAAGAAGCCATCCCGGCACTGGCCGTTAAACTCAAGGCCAGCGCGGTTTACAGCAATCGCGACTATGAGCCTGATGCCGTCGCGCGCGATGTCGAGGTAGCAGCCAAGCTCGCCAGCCACGATATTGCGTTTCATCAGTACAAGGATCAGGTGATTTTTGAGCAGGATGAAGTGCTGACGCAGGCAGGCAAACCTTATGGCGTATTCACCCCCTACAAAAATTCACACCTGAAAAAGCTCAATGACTTTTATCTGCAAGCCTATCCGGTAGATCGCTATCGTCAGCACCTGGCCGCTGCTGACAAAACGGAGATGCCGATCCTGGAATCCATGGGCTTTGCCCGCACCAATCTGGGGGAGATGAAATTACCCACCGGCATGTCCGGCGGCCAGCAGCTGTTTGCGGAATTTCAGGAGCGCATGGCCCGCTACAAGGACGCGCGGGATTTTCCTGCGGTCAAAGGCCCGTCTTATCTATCGGTGCATTTGCGCTTTGGTACGGTGTCCATCCGCCATCTGGCGCGCACCGCCTGGCAACAACACAATGCGGGGGCAGAAACCTGGCTGAATGAACTGATCTGGCGTGATTTTTACTTCCAGGTATTGCATCACCATCCACAGGTAGCCGCTGGCCGGGCTTTCAAGCTGGAATTTGATGCGATTGCCTTCCCCAACCAGCAGGCACTGTTCGATGCCTGGTGCGAAGGCCGCACCGGTTATCCGCTAGTGGATGCCGCCATGCGCCAGCTCAACCAGACCGGCTATATGCACAATCGTCTGCGTATGGTCACCGCCAGCTTTCTGGTCAAGGATCTGCTGATCGACTGGCGCTGGGGCGAACGTTATTTTGCCGAACGATTGATTGACTTTGATCTTGCTGCGAATAATGGCGGCTGGCAGTGGGCGGCCTCGACCGGCTGCGATGCCCAGCCCTGGTTCCGCATTTTCAACCCCGTCACGCAATCCGAAAAATTTGATGCGCAGGGCAAATTCATCCGCAAATATGTACCGGAATTGGCAGCCTGCCATGAGAAGGAAATTCACGCGCCGTGGTTGATGCCACCCTTGCGCCAGCAGAGTCTGGGCTTGGTCATCGGCAAAGATTATCCGGCGCCTGTGGTAGAGCACAGCGTGCAGCGCGAAAAAGCGCTGGCTCTTTACAAAAACGCCTCTGCCACCCAAGCGCCTGAGCGTTAATCGCCCAGCGAGCGCAAGGCCTTGCCACTGAAGAGATTGCGCTCGATGCGCTCCAGCGATACGCCACGCGTTTCCGGCACCAGCAGCAGGGTCAGCAAAATAAACAGCAGATTGCATCCGGCGTAGAACCAGAAGGTATGGGCACTGCCCAGCACATTCAGCATGGTCAGGAAAGTCGCACCAACCACCATATTGGCAATCCAGTTGGTGAAGGTGGACACGGCAATACCAAAATCACGGCCGCGCAAGGGCTGTATCTCGGAACACAATACCCAGACCAGGGGACCGGCAGACATGGCAAAGCCAGTGATAAAGATCAGCAGCATCGCCACCGCCGCCATCTGCTGCGCCTGACTATCAATGCCGATATGCATCAGCAGGCCCAGCACGCCTATGCCCAGGCCCATGGTCAAAAAGCCGACATAAAGCACCGGTTTGCGGCCCCAGCGGTCCACCAGCGCAATGGCAATAAAAGTGGCCAGCACATTGGTCAGCCCCACAATCACCGTGCCCCACATCTGGGCCACCGGATCGTTAAAACCCGCCAGGTCAAAAATGCGCGGCGCGTAGTACATGACCACATTCATGCCGGTCAGTTGCTGCATGATCTGCAACAGCATGCCGAGATACACGGCCCGGCGCACGTGCCGATTGGCAAAGAACAAGCCCCAGCCCTGCTGTTTTTGCGCGAGCTGCTGGCGGATTTCATCCAGCTCGTGTTCAACCTCGGTGTCATTGACGCGCAACTGCTGCAAGATACGGCGGGCATGCGCTTCACGCCCGCGCAACATGAGCCAGCGCGGACTACGCGGCAGCAATAAAACCCCGAAAAAGAGAATCACGGCCGGGATGGCAATAATGCCCAGCATCCAGCGCCATGCGCCGCTGTAACTGAAGAGGGTATTGGAAAGAAAGGCCAGCAGAATGCCGAGCGTGATCATTAATTGATAAAGCGAGATCATGGAACCGCGCACTTTGCCGGGCGCGATTTCGGACAAATACAAAGGCGCGGTAAACGAGGCGATACCCACCGCCAGCCCCAGCAGCACGCGCGCCAGTATCAGGGGCACCGGCCCCCAGGCGAGCGCGCATAACAACGAGCCCACCACAAACAGCAATGCGCCCAGCAACAGGGAATATTTGCGCCCAAGTCGATAGGATAACCAGCCCGCTGCCAATGCGCCGAAGGCGGCGCCAAACATCATGGAACTGACGATCCACTCTTGTACCTGATCAGGCACATCAAACTCGCGGGCAATAAACGGCAGCGCACCGGAAATCACCCCGATATCGAGTCCGAACAACAAACCCGCCAGGGCACCTAGCAGGCCGGTCATGAACACCTTGCGCCTTACCTGCGTGGCATGACGGCTGGTAGCAGAGAGTATTTCGCTCACACAACAACTCCTGTGCCGGGATGATGCCGCATGTTAGCATGGGCTGCGTCAAAAGCTTCTGAACAAAGCGCGCTTTCCATAGTCATTCAGACAACATTCGTAAACCTACAGGAGTCTTTATGTCACACAATCAAGCCGCCATTGAAGCCATTGCCGACCGTTTTACCGAACTGGTGCAGCAAGCCTTTGATAACGCCTATGAAGTCAACGATACCGACACCACCTTCAGCGAGTTTGTGGAAGAGCTGTTCGAAAACATTGAACAGGTATTCTCTGAACATGTCGCCACCGAGGTGCTGCAATTTACCGACAAAGAAGTCGAAAGCTATAACGGCGGCAGCGGCCTTTATCTGGATGACATTCAACCTCTGCTAGATGATGATGAAGACGACGAAGAAGTCGAGGATGATTACGACGACGAGACCGAGCACTAAATCGTGCGCCGGTGCTTTTGTTACTCGGCGCTGAAATAATCCTGCACACGCTCAACCTCATTGCGCGAGCCCAGAATCACCGACACGCGCTGGTGCAAGGCATGCGGCACAAGCTCCAGTAAACGCTGGCTGCCTGTGCTGGCCAAGCCACCAGCCTGCTCCACCAGCATCGCCATGGGGTTGGCTTCATAAAGCAACCGTAACCTGCCGCCCTGTGCGGCATTTTTATTATCCATGGGGTACATGAAAATACCGCCGCGCAACAGAATACGGTGGACCTCGGCCACCATGGAGGCCACCCAGCGCATATTGAAATCCACACCGCGTGGCCCGCTGGCACCCTGCACGCACTCATCTACATAGCGCTTGATGGCGGGCGGCCAGTGCCGCTGGTTGGACATATTGATCGCAAATTCGCGGCTATCATCAGGTATCCGCATTTGCGGATGCGTCAGCATGAATTCGCCCGTGCCATGATCCAGCGTAAACCCATCCACCCCACTCCCCGTCGTGATCACCAGCATGGTAGAAGAACCATACAAGGCATAGCCCGCGCATACCTGCTGCACACCGGGCTGCAAAAAGTCTGCCAGTTGCGGCTGGACGACGCCTTCCGGGCAACGCAATACCGAAAAAATGGAGCCCACTGAAATATTGACGTTCACATTGGATGAGCCATCCAGGGGATCAAACAGCAATAAATATCGGCCATGCACTCCCTCCGGCATCAGGTATGGATCGTCCATCTCTTCGGAGGCCATGCCAGCCAGCAATCCACTTGCCTGATTACTTTCCAGGAAAATCGTGTTGGAAATCACATCCAGCGCCTTTTGTACTTCACCCTGTACATTCTGGCTGCCGAGGTCACCCATGGTGCCCAGCAAGGCGCCTTGATTGACCGCCTGTGCCACGCGTTTGCAGCTGGTGACAATATCGTTAAGTATCAGCGTCAGTTCACCGGTCGCCCCGGCATGCTGCTGCTGGGCGCGCGTCAGGTAGTGTTGTATGGTCATCAATGACATGCGACAAGGTTCCTTGAATAGACAATCATGAGCGGCACTCACCAGCAAAAAGCATCACCCGGCGTGCAGTGACCATTCTCGTCACCAGTGTCAGATTTTCGCAACTGAATCTCTGGTGAAGCACAGCAAAAAAGTGGACAATGCACAGGCCGTCGGTTAAAGTCCGATGTGGTTTCCGGCCTGGGCCGGTCGTCCAACGCAATAATATCAATCATACAGTTTGGAACAACGCATGCGCACCAAATCATATGCCGTCATTGCCAGCCTCGTCTTGGCCTCCCTGTTATCAGGCTGTGCCTCGCAAGCCAACAAAGACCCGCTCGAAGGCCTCAATCGTGGCGTTTACAAATTCAATGACACCGCTGACAAAGCCGTCATCAAGCCAATCGCAGGGGCATACAAGGCCGTGATGCCATCTCCCGTGCGCTCTGGCGTAAGCAACTTCTTCAACAACCTGGGTACCTTTGTATCCGTGATCAACAATCTGTTGCAGTTCAAGATTGATAATGCCATGAGCGAAGCTGGCCGCTTCGTCATCAACAGCACCTTCGGTATTGCTGGTCTGATTGATGTAGCATCCAAAGACGGTATTGAGCGTCACCCTGAAGACTTCGGTCAAACCTTGGGTTACTGGGGTGTAGGCAATGGCGCCTATCTGGTGCTGCCTTTCCTCGGCCCAAGCACACTGCGCGACACTGGCGGTCTGGTCGTCGACACCGTGGCCTTTGATCCGATCAGCTACGTAGACAATCCACGCACACGTAACCAGGCTCGTCTGCTGAACCTGATCGACAAGCGTTCACAATATCTGCCAGCGAGTGACTTGCTGGACGATGCAGCACTGGACCCATACGCCTTCATGCGTGATGCCTACCTGCAACGTCGTGCCAACCAGATCAATGATCACGTCACCGCAACCGATGACGACGATGATGATCTGCCACAGCCTAACGTGAATGGCGACAAGAAATAAGTCAGACCTGATCTGACCCAGCAAAAAGCCCGGCATGCCGGGCTTTTTGTTTATCTGGATACTTGCTTCCCTGCTTGCGGGCAGGCACCCTGCGCTTAATCCCCCGCCACCGTCATCTGCTCAATCAGGATAGAGCCAACCTGCTTGGAGCCCTGCACCAGCACATCATTACCAATGGCCACAATCTGCATGAACATATCGCGCAGATTGCCGGCAATGGTGATTTCTTCTACCGGGTGAACAATCACACCATTCTCCACCCAGAAACCGGCAGCGCCACGTGAGTAATCACCGGTCACCATATTGATGCCGTGCCCCAGCAGTTCGGTCACCAGCAAACCGGTACCCATTTGACGCAGCAAACCATTCAGATCTTCGGCAGGCTTGCCTTGCTGGCTCACCAGCAGATTATGGTTGCCACCGGCATTACCTGTGGTTTGCATGCCTAATTTGCGCGCGGAATAACTGGAAAGCACATAGCCCTGCAGCACACCGTTTTCCACCAGCATGCGGGACTTTGTGGCAACGCCTTCGTTATCAAACGGGGCACTGGCGAGTGCGCCGCGAATATGCGGCTGCTCGCTGATATTCACAATGGATGACATCACCGGCTTGCCGAGAGAATCCAGCAGAAACGATGACTTGCGATACAGACTGCCGCCAGAAACAGCACTGATCAGATGTGAAATCAGGCCGGATGCCAGCGAGGCATCAAACAGCACCGGCACCTGGGCGGTCTTGATGCGGCGGCAGCCCAGGCGACGCACGGTGCGTTCCCCTGCCAGTTGGCCAATGTTTTTCGGGCTATCGAGCCAATCTGCGTTGCGGGCCGTGCTGTACCAGTAATCACGCTGCATGGCATCGGCTTCTTCGGCGATCACCGAGCAACTGATGCTGTGCCGTGAACTCAGGTAGCCACCGGAAAATCCATGGCTATTGGCATAGGAAAACAGGCCTTCATAGGTAGAGACAGAAGCGCCTTCCGAATTGGTAATACGCTTATCCACCGCGCGCGCCGCATCTTCACATTCGGTAGCCAAACGCACGGCATCATCCACCGAAATCGTCCAGGGATGATGCAAATCCAGATCCGGCACGTCGCGCGCCATCAGCGCCGCGTCAGCCAGACCACAAAACTCGTCTTTAGCGGTGTAGCGGGCGATATTGCAGGCTGCCGCCACGGTATCCTGCAAAGCTTGCGGATTCAGGTCCGAGGTACTGGCATGGCCTTTTTGCTGGCCAAAATACACGGTGACCGACATGCCTTTATCGCGGTTGTACTCAATGGTTTCCGTCTCACCCATGCGTACGGACACATTCTGCCCGACACCAAAACTGACTTCAGCCTCAGCGGCACTGGCGCCAGCGCTTTTGGCCAGTGCCAATACGCGCGCGCTCATCTCGCGCAGATCATCCAGCGTATGACTGAATCCGGTGGTTGGGGCAACGTGGGTTACGCTCACATTAAGTCTCTTGGGGAAAAACTGCTATCATACCCCAGCATGAAACCTAATGAGACAAACAACGCCGCCGAGGCGGATATCGAAGACAGCCCGCTCAGCAAGACCAAGCGCAAAGCGGCCATGGATGCACTGCAGGATCTGGGCGTGACGCTGGTCGGCCTGCCCAAGGAAAGACTGGCCAAGCTGGACCTGCCAGAAGCGCTGAATGATGCGATACGGGAAGCCAAGCGCATTACCGCCAATGGCGCGATCCGTCGCCAGATGCAATACATCGGCCGCCTGATGCGCAATGTGGATACCGCCCCCATCATCGACCAGCTGCAACGCTGGGAGGGCAAGCACAACGCCGAAACTGCCTACTTTCACCAGCTTGAGCGCTGGCGCACTCGCCTGATCGAAGAAGAAGCCGCGCTGCAAGACTTCATGTCGCATTTCCCGGCGGTGGATATCCAGCAGTTGCGCACGCTGATACGCAATGCCCGCCGTGAAGCCGCGGCTAACAAACCGCCGAAAAGCAGTCGCGAACTCTTCAAACTGCTGCGTGAAGTCACCGCGCCCGGCGCAGCGCCTGAGGAAGAACCCGAAGACGAAGCGGAAGAGTGACGAGCCAGCATACCCAGGCTCCACATCGCCGCATAAAAAAAGCCCGCTTGAACCAGCGGGCTTTTTTACATGGCCTTAATGCCCATGACCAGATTCCGTCTCCGGCTCACTCCTTGGCGGTGGCAGGAAAAACTTGCCGGGCTCATTGTTCAAGCGCTTGAGCAAGGTCACCAGAAAGCGGCGCCATTGCACAAAGCTCACCTTGCGCGACTTCATCGCCACATACAGCGCCAGACTGAAACTCACCAGCAGATTGACCGTGCCGATCAGCAACACGCTCACGGCGGCAATGACAGCCAGTTGCCAGGTAATATTGAAATCGAGGGCGGTAAACGAGAAGCCGACAAACGCGGATGAAAAGGCAATATGCCGGATATCAATCGGCAGGCCCAGCAAGACGCCCAGACCTGACATGCCGCCCAACAGGCAACCGAAGTAAAAGTTACCCGCCAGCGCCCCCAGGTTGTTTTCCACATACTTCGCCACGCGTTCCAATCGCGCAGGCCCCAGCAACACCCGCAACCAGCCGAGGGCTTTCAGGCGTTGCGGGATCTTGTTATAGATCGCAAGATTGTCGTGATAGCCCGCAATCAGCCCAGAGAGGAACAGGCAAACCCCGGCGATACCGGCGTAAATCAGCGCGCCGCTGTGCCAGGGGTGAATATCCGCCAGCAATTTGTGCGCTTTCTCCGGCGGAATAAAATGACTGCCGGTGAGGGTATAGATCGCCCAGCCAATCAGCATCGCCACCGGCACGGCGAGTGACACATTGCCGATAATGGCAATGGTCTGGCTGCGTATGGTTTGCGCGATGATATTCACCAGATTATCCATCTCCCGGCTCTTGCCATCACTGGCATCAATACTGGCGGCAATAGCGGCGGCGGTCATCGCGGGCTGCTTGGTCGCCACCGTAAAGTGCAGGATATGAATGATGACAAAGCCCAGCCCGTAATTGAGGCTGAACAGGATGGCCTCGGTCAGCGGGGCATAATGTTTGCCCGCGGTGATGATCTTCAGCATCGCCATAAAAGCGATGATAATGCCCGCCCCCATGGCCGAGCGCATCAGGCCATAGTATTCGCGGCGATTGTTGGTGATGTAATGCTCGCCGGTGCGGCTGGCATTTTCGGTCACGCGCAGGGCCAGCAGCTCCATGTTCTCGCGCCAGTGCTTGCGCACATCATTTTTGTGGCACTCGGCAGAGACCAGCTCTTTCAACAGATGCACAAACTCAAGGTTCGCGCTCTCCCCGGCGCGCTGGCTGGCAATAATGCGTAACAGGCGCTCCAGGCGGCGTATCTGCTGCGTCATGCGTTGCAGCAAAAAGGTCAGATGAATGCTGGTCCCGGTTTGCGAACTATTGCGTCGTATCTTGCCGATCACTTCACCGCACTGATCCAGCATGACCAGAATATGCCGTATGTCGTTTTTGTCATCCTCGGGCGCTTCAAGAAAATTGCCCAGCTCCACATTCTGGATGATAAAGGGCGAGGCATGGTTTTCCAGCTCAGGATGACTGCGTATCAGCTCAGGCTCCAGGCCAGAGGCTGACAGGCGATAGGACAGTACCTGCACGGCATCTAGCAGGCCGCGTTTGCAGGCTTCCAGCAGGCGCGTATCCGCTTCGTCAAACCGCATGGCTTCCAGCAGTTGCAGCCAGACCTCGTCGGGCACGGCAATGACCCACAGCTCATCCTGCCGGCGCCGGAAAATCTGCCCGAAAACATCTTTCACATATTGCGGGTCTACGGCTTCCGGCAATAATTTATGGCCCACGCGCCGGAACATTTCAGTAAAAAATCCGCTGCTGGGCTGAATGCCCGCATCCACATACAGCGAGACCGGGCGACGGCCGCCCAGCAAGCCCAGCACGGCTTCATGCAAGGCCTGGGCAAGCACAGGTTCGCGATTCAGCACATGACATAGCGCCTGGATGGCATGCGCAGCATGGTCGCGGTGGTCGCCACGTGCCGGCCGTATCTGATCCACCAGATCGGCCAGCAGACGCACAGGCTCGCTTTTGTGTTGCAGGTAGTCGTGGAGGATTTTATCCATCATGGCTTATTGCTTTTGTTATGGGGTTAGCTGGATTGTAAGCATGCACGAACGTGCCTGCCAATGGGAATAAAAAGCGAAACACGTCCGGCACACAGCGGATGTGCCGGACGGAAAACACTACTGGGGACGCTGATTCAGGGTGATCATGGCTTTGCCCGGGCTGCCGCTGCGGCGGAAATCCACCTCGACGGTTTTACCAGCATACTGCCTGGCGGCGCGGGTCAGGGACTCCGGCTTGTCGAGGTTGACTTCCCCCAGACGGGTCAGCACATCACCATCCACCAGCCCGGCCTTGTCAGCAGGCGACTGCTTCACTACCGCCACCACCGGCAAACCAGGCTGATCTGGCGCCACCGGGCCATTCACATGCACACCGATTAATGGCGGGGCCAGCTTTACCCAGTACGAGGCAAAGTAATGATAGCGCTGCTTGGCTTCGTCCACGGGCGCGGGGGCATCGCCTGCCGCTTTCGGTTCTGCAGCTGCTGCTTTTTGGGCTGCAGCCTGCTGGCGCAATTGCTGCAACTTCATGCTGGCAGGCGTGCTGCCAGTCAGCTGGGTATAAACCAGCACCAGATCCGCCTTCACCTGCTTGGCCTGCTGGGTCGCCAGCTCTGGCGCCACGTCACCGGATTCAAAGCTGGAATAGCCCAGCATGTCATAGCCCTGCTCCAGCATGCGCTTGTAATCGTCCTCTTTTTTATCGCCCAGGTAGAGCTTGGGGCCATTCGGATCTGGTGCCAGCAGCGTCGCGGGCTGCGGATGGCTGACATAGGTCTCGGTATAGGGGTTGCCATTGCTGGCACGGGTATTATCCACCGGCACCGGTTGCGGCTTCTGGCTGGCACAGCCCACCAGCGCAACGGCTAGCAACAGGCTCGTGATGTAATGCATGGTGACTCTCCTCGGAGGTTCAGCCGAAAGCACATGTCGGCTGATGTTATGATAATGGCATTCTTGATTTTGTTATTACGATTGCGTAGACAACCACTATGTCAGAACAATTCCTTACTGTCGGCTTAGTTTCCGTGAGTGATCGCGCCTCCGCTGGCGTGTATGAAGACAAAGGCATCCCCAGTCTCAAGGCATGGCTGGACAATGTACTCCTTACCCCTTGGCAGGCGGTGGCACGCATCATCCCCGATGAGCAAGCCGAGATTGAAGCAACCCTGCGCGATCTGGTCGACCATGAAGGCTGCGACCTGGTGCTCACCACCGGCGGCACTGGCCCGGCGCTGCGCGATGTGACGCCTGAAGCCACCCTGGCTATCGCCGACAAGGAAATGCCGGGCTTCGGCGAGCAGATGCGGCAAATCAGCCTGCATTTTGTGCCCACCGCCATTCTTTCGCGCCAGGTAGCCGTTATCCGCAAGCAGAGTCTGATCATCAACCTGCCCGGCCAGCCCAAAGCCATACAGGAAACTCTGGAAGGCCTGAAAGACGCCGATGGCAAGACCGTGGTGCCCGGCATTTTTGCCGCCGTGCCTTATTGCCTGGACCTGATCGGTGCGCCGTATATCGAAACCAGAGAAAGCATCGTCAAGGCGTTTCGCCCCAAATCCGCCATCAAACCGCAAGCCTGAACACCCGCTGCATGACACCTGAATTCGACCTGATCGCCCGCTACTTTACGCGCCCACAGTTGCACACCGAGCTGGGCATAGGCGACGATGCCGCCCTGATCGCCGTGCCTTTAGGCCATCAACTCGCCATATCCGCCGACATGCTGGTCGCGGGCACGCATTTCTTTGCAGATGCCGCCCCTTACGGCATAGGCTGGAAATCGCTGGCCGTCAACATCTCGGACATGGCCGCCATGGGGGCGGAAGCCCGCTGGGCCACGCTGGCTATCGCCCTGCCAGAGATCAAGGAGGCCTGGCTGGCTGAATTCAGTCGCGGCTTTTTTGATTGCGCAGACCGTTTTGGCGTATCGCTGATAGGCGGTGACACCACGCGCGGCCCGCTCACCATCAGCGTACAAATCATGGGTATCGTACCGCAGCAGCAGGCCCTTACCCGTAGCGGCGCCAAGGCAGGCGATGACATCTGGGTCTCAGGCCCACTCGGCACTGCCGCATTGGCACTCGCCGCCATGCAAGGCCACTACCCGCTGACAGCCGATGCGCTGGCCGAATGCAGCGTGGCGCTACATCAACCACAGCCTCGCGCAGCACTCGGGCTGGCATTGCGCCAGCTAGCTCACAGCGCCATTGATATTTCCGATGGTTTGCTGGCCGATCTCGGCCATATTCTGCAAGCATCGCAGCTGGGGGCGGATATCCGGTTTGCCGATATTCCCCTCTCACCCATCACCCGCCAGCATATTGCAGACAACGCGGTGCAATCCTTTGTGCTCGGCGGCGGTGATGATTATGAGCTCTGCTTTACCGCGCCATCCGCCAAGCGTGAACAGATTGCCACGCTAGGCAGGCAGCTAGGCTTGAGCCTGGGCGTGATTGGCCAGACGAGAGCGCAGGCAGGTGTGGATGTTTACGATGCAGACAACACGCGTCTGGAGATCAAAAAAGCAGGCTTTGATCACTTCGCATGACTCCATTTCCATAACAAATCAACACCTTGTGTTTGATATATTCTTTTAGAGCAAGATTAGTGCATTAGGGCTATACCCGTAAATTTCAGACAGGCATACGATCAGTTTCTTGCGTTATCCGGGGAGACTTATCATGAAAGTGATTTCTGGAATTGCACTAGGCCTTATTGGACTGCTGGCGTCCGTCAGCAATCTGCAGGCTGCACCAAGTTACAACCTCACCTCGATTTACAACGCCAGCTTAATCAATCCCTACGGCACCCCATATATCAACGACCTGGGGGAAATCGCCGTCAGCAATGGTGTTCGCAGTGCGTCAGGCAATTGGAGCTACCTTAACCCAATTGGCTCATTTGACTCCGGACCTGGCTATGCCTACGTCACTGGCATTAATAATCTCGGGCAAACCGTAGGCTCATCAACTACCACGGGCATGTATATGGGTGCGGTGGTCTGGAATGGCACCACTCCCACTGGCATTGACGATGGCGCAGCTCGGGGAAGCACCCTGACGGACATCAACAACCATGGACACTGGGTCGGGTATGGAGAAAACCACGAGTTTGCCTACCCCTTGGCAGAAGGCATCACATTAGGGTCTGCCACCTATTATGGAAGAGCAACACTGCACGGTCTTAACGATATGGGGGTTGCGGTTGGCCAAGCCATTACGCATGAACAGATCCCCGCGACCCAGGCAATATCGTGGTCTGCTTCTGGCATGCAACTCTTGGACAATCGGGTTATTACGGATGTCGATAACAATATTGTGGCGTATTGGCAGAGTATAGCCAATGACATCAATAACGCCGGACAGGTCATCGGCCAGGCGGAATACGAAGCCGGATTGCATGCCACCTTATGGGAGAACGGCAACATGCTGGATCTAGGTGCCTTGGGTGGCTCGGACTACAGCAATGCCTATAAAATCAATGAAGCCGGGATCGCGGTAGGCGATTCGAATGATCGTGCGGTCTCTTTTCATGCCGGTCAGGTGCTGGACCTTAACCTGCTGGTAGACCCGGCCATTCTGGCGAGTGGCTGGATACTCAGCAAAGCGACAGACATCAATGAGCTGGGGTGGATAGTCGGGATCATGAACAACACGCTTACAGGGCAATCCGAATTGTTTCTGCTCAAACCCATCAGCGCGGTACCTGAGCTCAGTACATGGCTGATGATGCTGATTGGAGCAATAGTGGCTTTGCGAAGACGCCCTATGGCATAAGGCCGCGTATGTCATATTGCTGAGCAGGGTTGGCAGCACCTGAGATGAATGCGCTATGATGACCAATCATGCACCTCATTCAGGAACCAAGATTGATCCACTGGCCAGACCGTCACTTTCTGCTGCGACACCCAGCGCACTTGCTGGCGCTGGGTTTTGGCAGCGGCCTGCCTCGCAAGGCGCCGGGCACCTGGGGCACTCTGGTTGGCATCCCATGCTTTATCGGCCTGATGCAACTGGCCGAGCCACTGCACTACCTCGTTCTCGCCGGCATGTTTCTGCTCGGCATCTATATCTGCGGCATCGCGGGCAAGGCACTTGGCGCCTCTGACCATGGCAGCATTGTGTGGGATGAGATTGTGGCTTTCATGCTGGTGCTGGAATTCACGCCACTCAGCTGGCAGGCATGGCTCGCCGCTTTCCTGCTGTTTCGTCTATTCGATATCTGGAAACCCTTCCCCATCAACCTGAGCGATCGGCATATCAAGGGCGGCCTGGGAGTCATGCTGGATGACTTGCTGGCAGCAGGGTATGCCATTGCCTTTTTGCAAGGCGGCTTATGGATAAAACTGAATTACTGGAGCTGACACGCAGCCTGGGCAACACCCTGCAGCAGCAAGGCTTGCTGCTGTCGCTGGCGGAGTCCTGTACAGGCGGCATGGCCGCCAGCCTGATCACCGAAATCCCAGGCAGCTCAACCTGGTTTGAGAGCGCGCACATCACTTACAGCAACGCGGCAAAAATCAGCATGCTGGGGGTTAATCCGGCGACTCTGGAAACTTATGGCGCGGTAAGCGAACAGACGGCGATTGAAATGGCCCACGGTGCGTTACATCGCGGTCGTGCCCATATCGCAGCGGCGATTACCGGCATTGCCGGTCCCGGCGGCGGCACGCAGGCCAAGCCGGTGGGCATGGTGTGCTTTGCCTGGGCCACACCGGGTAATATTGTCAGCACTACCCGTCATTTCAGTGGCAATCGCCAGCAAATCCGGGCACAAGCCGTGCAAGCTGTTTTCGAAGGTCTGTTACAGCTGCTCAAGCAACCCATGCAAGCTTAAAAGCAGCTGAGGATCAGGCATAAAAAAAGCGACTGCTTTTCAGGCAATCGCTTTTTTACCTTATGGGCGAAGACCGCCCTTTTTAGCGCCAGCCACCATGCCGACCACGGTCATGATGGTGGTAGCGGCCACCATCGTATTCCCGGTAATAAATCCGAGGCTCATATGGCCGGTAGTACACAGGAGGTGGTGCGCCAAAATACACCACTGGCGGCGCACGATAAATCACTGGAGGGGGTGCGTAATAAGCCCCGGGCGGCGGGCCGTAATAACCTGGCCCACCAATGTTGAGGCCAATACTGAAAGAATCGTGGGCGTGGGCAGCACCCATGCTAGCCAGTGACAGCGTCAGCCCCAGCAGCAAGCGTTTGAATAATCTCATGTTCATCTCCTCATCACTTCCATGGTGTGGAAGTCATGCTTAAAACGTGTTTGCCCCGAATTCTGTTTACAGCATTAAAACGCGATACTTTAATTTTTTTATACCTACCGTTGTGTACCTATGACCGCAATCTGCGCATGAGGTTCGCTGGCAGTGACGCATGTCATTTATCTTGAGCCAGAAGAGCGGAAAGGCGACAGCAATGCGCGTCTTTGCTTACCTTAAGTAGTGAATTATGAAATAATTACAGGCTTTATCAGGCACACCAACAAAGGCAGATTCATGGACGAAAACAAAAGCAAAGCGCTCGCCGCGGCCCTCTCGCAAATCGAGAAGCAATTCGGCAAAGGTTCTATCATGCGCATGGGCGATACGGATGTCGCAGCCGACATTCAGGCCGTATCGACCGGCTCGCTCGGCCTCGACATCGCGCTGGGCATTGGCGGCTTGCCTCGCGGCCGCATCATTGAAATTTACGGTCCGGAATCTTCCGGCAAAACCACACTGACACTGTCTGTCATCGCTCAAATGCAAAAAATGGGCGGCACCGCAGCCTTTATCGATGCCGAACACGCACTCGACCCACAATATGCCCAAAAGCTCGGCGTTAACGTTTCTGACCTTCTGATCTCGCAACCAGACACTGGCGAGCAAGCCCTGGAAATCGCCGACATGCTGGTGCGCTCAGGCTCGGTGGATATCGTGGTGGTGGACTCGGTGGCTGCACTGACACCCAAAGCCGAAATCGAAGGCGAAATGGGCGACTCCCACATGGGTCTGCAAGCCCGCCTGATGTCGCAAGCGCTGCGCAAGCTGACTGCCAACATCAAGCGCACCAATACCCTGGTGATTTTCATCAACCAGATCCGCATGAAGATCGGTGTGATGTTCGGCAACCCCGAAACCACCACCGGTGGTAACGCCCTGAAGTTTTACGCATCGGTTCGCCTGGATATCCGCCGCACTGGCGCGATCAAGAAGGGTGACGAAGTAATTGGCTCCGAAACCCGCGTCAAAGTGGTCAAGAACAAAGTTGCGCCTCCATTCAAGCAGGCTGAGTTCGATATTCTGTACGGCGAGGGCATTTCGCGCGAAGGCGAAATCATCGAGATGGGCGTTAACCTGAAACTGGTTGAAAAATCCGGTGCCTGGTACAGCTACAAGGGCGAAAAGATTGGTCAGGGCAAGGATAATGCCCGCGAATACCTGCGCGAGCATGCTGACATTGCCAATGAAATTGACGCCAAAATCCGCGCCAATTCCAATCTGGCCGGTGCCGCCATGACCGTCGCCCCGGATGACGACGGCGAAGAGTAAAGCCATAAGCGCGCTGCGTGAGCGCGCCCTGGCCTTGCTGGCCAGGCGCGAACATACAGCGCTGGAACTGAAGCGCAAGCTGATGCGCAAACCGCAGCAGCCTGGCAGTAGACGTTTCCCCCGGCAAGATGCTGAAGATTTTGCAGCGGACGCCGATGTAGTAGCGCAGGCCGATGTCCCTGAGCAGCCCGCAATACCAGACGATGAGCTGGAAGAGCACGTGGATCAACTGCTGCAGGACTTCAAACAGCGTGGCTGGTTATCCGAGCAACGCTTTACCGAGCAGGTGGTACACGCGCGCCAGCAGAAGTTTGGCAGCATGCGCATTGCGCATGAGCTCAAGCAAAAAGGCGTGGATGACACGCTGATTGCCGAAGCCATGCAGCAGGTAAAGCAGGATGAATTCAGCCATGCGCTGCAGATTTATCGCAAGAAATTTGCGCAGCCGCCAGCCAGCCGCGAAGAATGGGCGAAGCAGGCCAGGTTCATGCAGAGCCGCGGTTTCAGCATGGACATGATCAAGCGGGTGATCAACGCAGGTAATCAGGTCGAAACAACAGACAGTGAAGACAGGTAGCGCACTGCGCTGCCAAGCATAAGGCACAACATGAAGAGCAAAGAAATACGTCAGCAGTTTTTGGACTTTTTCGCGTCCAAGGGGCATCAGGTCGTGGCATCCAGTTCACTGGTACCGCATGGCGACCCTACCCTGCTGTTTACCAATGCGGGCATGAACCAGTTCAAGGATGTGTTCCTGGGTTTTGACAAGCGCCCCTATACCCGCGCAGCCAGCAGCCAGAAGTGCGTACGCGCAGGTGGCAAGCACAATGACCTGGAAAACGTCGGCTACACCGCCCGCCACCATACCTTCTTTGAAATGCTGGGCAACTTCAGCTTTGGCGATTACTTCAAGCGCGATGCCATTACCTATGCCTGGGAACTGTTGACCGAAGTCTACAAGCTGCCCAAGGAAAAACTGCTGGTTACGGTCTACGCCGAAGACGACGAAGCCTATGACATCTGGACCAAAGAAATGGGCGTGCCTGCCGACAAGGTTATCCGCATTGGCGATAACAAAGGCGCGCGCTATGCCTCCGACAACTTCTGGATGATGGGCGACACTGGTCCCTGTGGCCCCTGTACCGAGATTTTCTACGATCACGGCGCGCACATCTGGGGCGGCCCTCCCGGCAGCCCGGAAGAAGACGGCGACCGCTTCATCGAAATCTGGAACAACGTGTTCATGCAGTTTAACCGCGATGAACAAGGCGTGATGCATCCCTTGCCCAAGCCATCGGTGGATACCGGCATGGGGCTGGAGCGTATCTCCGCCGTGCTGCAAGGCGTGCATGCCAATTACGAAATTGATCTCTTCCAGGCACTGATCAAGGCCGCCGCCCGCGAAACCAAAACGACCGACCTGGAAAGCCCCTCGCTCAAGGTATTAGCCGACCATATCCGCGCCTGCAGCTTCCTGATTGCCGATGGTGTCATCCCCGGCAATGAAGGCCGCGGTTACGTGCTGCGCCGCATCATCCGCCGCGCCATTCGCCACGGCTACAAGCTGGGGGTGCGGGCTGCCTTCTTCTACAAGCTGGTACCCGACCTCGTGATCGAAATGGGCGAAGCCTACCCCGAGCTGGTGAGCAACCAGACCCGCGTGATGGACACCCTGAAGCAGGAAGAAGACCGCTTCTTTGAAACCATCGAAAACGGCATGGCGATTCTGGAAACCGAACTGGCTGACATCGCCGCCAAGGGTGGCAAGACCTTCAATGGCGAAACCGCCTTCAAGCTGCACGACACCTATGGCTTCCCGCTGGACCTGACCGCTGACGTTTGTCGCGAGCGCGAGGTTACCGTGGATGCCGCCGCCTTTGACGCCGCCATGGCGCGCCAGAAAGATCAGGCACGTGCCGCTGGCAAGTTCAAGATGTCCGCCAATCTGGAATACGATGGTGCCGCCACCCAGTTCCATGGCTACGAAAAGCTGGAAAGCGATGCACTGGTGCTGGCGCTGTACAAAGACGGCGCGGCCGTTGACAGCCTGAGCGAAGGCGAAGTTGGCGTGGTCGTGCTGGACAACACACCGTTCTACGCTGAATCCGGCGGCCAGGTGGGCGATAGCGGCGAGCTACGCGCCAGCGATGGCATCTTTACCGTAGAAGATACCCAGAAAGTACAAGCCAGCGTGTTCGGCCACCATGGCGTGGTCACCACCGGCAAAATCAGCAAAGGCGACAGCCTGAAAGCCCGCGTTAATACCCGCGCCCGCGCTGCCACCATGCGCAACCACTCCGCCACCCACCTCATGCACAAAGCGCTGCGTGAAGTTTTGGGCGGCCACGTGCAGCAAAAAGGCTCGCTGGTGGATAGCGAAAAAACCCGCTTTGACTTCGTGCACACTGCACCGATGACGGAAGACGAAATCCGCCAGGTCGAAGCGCTGGTCAATGCCGAAATTCTGGCCAATGAAGCCACCCAGGCCCGCGTGATGGGTATTGAGGATGCACAGAAAACCGGCGCCATGATGCTGTTCGGCGAAAAGTACGGCGATGAAGTGCGCGTGCTGGATATCGGCAGCTCGCGCGAGCTGTGCGGCGGCACCCATGTCAGCCGCACTGGCGATATCGGCCTGTTCAAGATCACCGGCGAAAGCGGCGTGGCCGCAGGCGTGCGTCGCGTGGAGGCCACCACGGGCGAAAATGCGCTGAAGCTCATGCAGCAGCAGCAAGCCTTGCTGGGTCAGATCGCCGCAGAGCTGAAAGCCCCCGCCAGCGAAGTCCCGGCCAAATTGGGCCAGCTGATGGACAACGTCAAAACCCTGGAAAAAGAACTCGCCCGTCTCAAATCCAAGCTCGCCTCTTCGCAAGGGGATGATCTGGTGAATCAGGCAGTGGATCTCGGCGGCATCAAGGTGCTGGCAGCCACGCTGGAAGGCGCAGACGCCAACACCTTGCGCGAGACAATGGACAAGCTGAAAGACAAGCTGAAATCGGCTGCCATCGTGCTGGCAAGCGCCAACGACGGCAAGGTCAGCCTGGCAGCGGGCGTAACGCCTGACTTGATCGCCAAACTAAAAGCGGGCGAACTGGTCAACTTCGTCGCCGGGCAAGTAGGCGGTAAAGGCGGCGGCAAACCCGACATGGCAATGGCAGGCGGCACCGACGCCAGCCAATTGCCACAAGCGCTCAGCAGCGTTGAAGGCTGGGTAAAAGCAAAGTTGAATTAAGCTCCCGCATCGACAAGGCTTCACGCCCTGTCGGTAAAGGCGCGCATCTGCAGTTTAATTAATTAGGCTACAAGACACATGGCACTTATCGTACAAAAATACGGCGGCACTTCAGTCGCCAACCCAGAGCGGATCAAGAACCTGGCGAGCCGCGTGGCCCGCTACAAAGCGCTTGGTCATCAGGTCGTGGTCGTGGTTTCGGCCATGTCTGGCGAAACCAATCGCCTGATTGCTCTGGCCAAGGAAATCATGCCCACACCAGACCCACGCGAGCTGGATGTGATGGTCTCTACCGGCGAGCAAGTCACCATCGGCCTCACCGCCATGGCGCTGATGGACCTGGGCCTCAAGGCCAAGAGCTACACCGGCAGCCAGGTGCGCATTGTGACCGACAGCGCCTTTACCAAAGCGCGCATCCTGAATATTGATGAATCCCGCATCCGCGCTGACCTGAATGCAGGTTATGTCGTGGTCGTTGCTGGCTTCCAGGGCGTGGACGAGCAAGGCAACATCACCACCCTGGGCCGTGGCGGTTCAGACACCACCGGCGTAGCGATTGCCGCTGCGCTCAAGGCCGATGAATGCCAGATCTACACCGATGTAGATGGCGTCTACACCACCGACCCGCGCGTGGTCCCCGAAGCCCGCCGGCTCAAATCCATCACCTTTGAAGAAATGCTGGAACTCGCCAGCCAGGGCTCCAAGGTATTGCAGATTCGCTCGGTCGAGTTTGCAGGCAAATACAAGGTCAAGTTACGCGTGCTGTCCAGCTTTGAAGAAGAAGGCGACGGCACCCTGATTACGTTTGAGGAAAATGACAACATGGAACAACCTATCATCTCCGGCATCGCCTTCAACCGCGACGAAGCCAAAGTGACCGTGCTCGGCGTGCCCGACCGCCCAGGCATCGCCTACCAGATCCTCGGCCCCATCGCCGATGCCAATATCGACATCGACATGATCATCCAGAACGTCAGCGCCGATGGCACCACCGACTTCACCTTCACCGTTCATAAAAACGAGCTGAGCAAGGCCCTGGACATCCTGCGCGGCGTACAAGCGCACATCAACGCCCGCGAAATCGTGGGTGACGACAAAATTGCCAAGGTATCGGTAGTTGGTGTTGGCATGCGTTCGCACGTCGGCATCGCCAGCCAGATGTTCCGCACCCTGGCCGAAGAAGGAATCAATATCCAGATGATTTCCACCAGCGAAATCAAAATCGCCGTCGTCATTGACGAAAAATACATGGAGCTCGCCGTCCGCGTTCTGCATAAAGCATTTGATCTGGAAGAAGCTTAAAAAGATAAGCGCCACGAGCGTTGATTTTTGGGGCGTAATCAAGTATTGTTACGCCCTCGTGCGGAGAGCTGGCCGAGTGGTCGAAGGCACTTCCCTGCTAAGGAAGCATACGGGCTTAAACCTGTATCGAGGGTTCGAATCCCTCGCTCTCCGCCAAAGTTTCAAAGGCACATCATCAAGTTTTACTGGAATAAAATCCTGCTTCTTGTATAATGCACGCCTCACGCGCCCGTAGCTCAGCTGGATAGAGTACTTGGCTACGAACCAAGGGGTCAGGAGTTCGAATCTCTTCGGGCGCACCAAACAAACAAAAGGCTAGCTTATGCTAGCCTTTTGTCATTTCTGGCATGTTGTTGCCTCGCAATGAATTAGCTTATCAGGCCACGTTTAAACGCCCGACTTTTCATCTGACTTTTCCCGGCAGGTTTCAGACAGATCAATGCGTCTGGCTATTCCTTCGCTAAGTAATAGTCCGCCACTTTTTCTTCACAAACTTCCAAATTTGCAGAGGCCAAATCCAGGGATTGGTTAGGTGTCACGGTGTAATCATGGTAATGAAAGCTATCGGTGGCGTGGACATAGACCAGTTTCCCAACGATATTTTCATAAGAATAAGCGTCATAAATCTCATCTGATATTTCTGAGTTTCTGACAAATTCCAAATGCTCTCTTGGGTTGGATTCCATGGATTCTCCTGAATTGGTTTAAATCGATTTCTAGAATTGTTGAACTGGGTAGGTTAATTATGTTTGCTGATTAAATCAAAACGCATACAGCACAATATGATCATTCGTCCAATCTAACACCATTTGCGAGCGCCTGCTATTGGCCGATAACGTTCGGCTCAGGCATTCAAGCATCCCCTTTCTCCCCCGTCTGCGCACCTTTCGCACCCATCACCAAATCCTCCTACACCCCTTTAAGGACTTTACCGATGAAAGGGCATGATGGTTCCGCCTATGCTCGGGGTCTCTTGCGGCAACGCATTCCCAACTTCATAAGGAACTGTCATGGCGTCTCAACGTAAGGCTAAGAATTCGATTGGTACGGGGGCAGCGCAGGGCACGGTGTCGGGCCCTTCCACGCACACGCCGCCGGATACCCCCAAGGCCGCTGGGCCAGCCAAGCTGGTGGAAAAAGTCGCGGGTACGGATCAGCTGTCGGCTTCGATTCCGCACAACCCATCCAAGGCCGATGAGTATGGCGAGGCGGCGCGTTGCCCTTACACCGGGGCATTCAGTTTGCCGGATTCGCCTGCGGCTACCAGCAGCACGGTGAATGAAACGGTAGCATCGCCCAAGACTGGCGAAGGCAAAGCACCTGCCGGTGAAAACCGCATGAAGGGCGATCTGGACCGGGTGCGGGTAGATTCCGCCGGGCAGATGCTGACCACCAATCAGGGTGTGAATATCGCCAGTAATCAGGATTCGCTGAAGATCGGTCTGCGCGGACCGACGGCGATGGAAGACTTTATCCTGCGTGAGAAGCTCACGCATTTTGACCATGAGCGCATCCCCGAGCGCGTAGTGCACGCGCGTGGCTCCGCTGCCCATGGCTATTTTGAGAATTACAAACCACTCACCGACCTCACCAAAGCCGCGCCGTTTAACGAGGCGGGCAAGCAGACGCCGGTGTTTGTGCGCTTCTCCACCGTGGCGGGCGAGCGTGGCTCCATGGATACCGCGCGCGATGTGCGCGGCTTTGCCGTCAAGTTTTATACCGACGCAGGCAATTGGGATCTGGTCGGCAACAACATCCCGGTGTTTTTCATCCAGGATGCAATGAAATTCCCCGACCTGGTCCACGCGGTGAAACCCGAGCCGCACTTTGGCATGCCGCAGGCCTCCAGCGCGCACGATACCTATTGGGATTTTGTTTCGCTGATGCCCGAATCCACCCACATGCTGCTGTGGCAAATGTCCGACCGCGCCATTCCGCGCAGCTACCGCATGATGCAGGGCTTTGGCGTGCACACCTTCCGTCTGGTGAATGACAAAAACGAATCCGTGTTCTGCAAGTTTCACTGGACGCCCGTCGCTGGCGTGCACTCGCTGGTGTGGGATGAAGCCGTGAAACTGGGCGGCGCCGACCCCGACTTTCACCGCCGCGATTTGTGGGAAGCCATCGAAGCAGGCGCCTACCCCGAGTGGGAGCTGGGCGTGCAGGTATTCACCGAAGCCCAGGCCGAGGAATTCAGCTTTGACGTGCTGGACCCGACCAAGCTCATCCCCGAAGAAATGGTGCCCGTCACCCCCATCGGCAAGATGGTGCTGAACCGCAACCCCGACAACTTCTTTGCCGAAACCGAGCAAGTGGCGTTTTGCACCGCCCACATCATCCCCGGCATCGACTTCAGCAACGACCCCCTGCTGCAAGGCCGCATCCACTCTTATCTGGATACGCAGATCAGCCGCCTCGGTGGCGTCAACTTTCACGAGCTGCCCATTAACGCCCCGCTCAAGCCCGTGCACAACAACCAGCGCGATGGCATGCACCGCCAGTCCATCCCGCGTGGCCGTGTCGCCTATGAGCCCAACTCCCTGGCGGGCGGCTGCCCATTCCAGGCTGGCATGCAAGGCTTCACCAGCTTCCCCGAAACCATCACTGAAGACAAAGTACGCGGCCGCCCAGAAAAATTTGCCGACCACTATTCGCAAGCGCGGCTATTCTGGATCAGCCAATCCCCGCCCGAGCAGCAGCACATCATCAACGCCTTCCGCTTTGAGCTCACCCGCGTGCAAACCCAGGCCATACGCGAGCGCGTCGTCTCATTGCTGGTAAATGTGGATGAAGAGCTGGCCGCAGGCGTCGCCGCCGGGCTAGGCATTGCCCTGCCCGAGGCCGCCCCGCTCGCCAGCAGCACAGACTTCCCCGTGCCGCCGCCCTCCACCGCCCTCTCCGAGCAACACTTCCCCGGCAATGGCATGCTGCTCGGCCGCCGCGTCGCGATACTCGTGGCCGATGGTGTAGATGGTGACAGCGTGCAAACGCTTTACGACGCCATCCTCGCTGAAGGCGGCGTGCCCCGCTTGCTCGGCCTGCAGCTAGGCCCGGTAAAAGCAGACAACGGCGCAGCACTCGACGCCGAAGGCAGCATAGAAACCATGCCCAGCGTATTGTTCGACGCCGTCGCCCTGCCCGATGGCAAGCTCGTCGCCGAAAACCTCGCCGCCAGCGGCCAAACCCTGGAATTCCTGCGCGACCAATACCGCCACTGCAAACCCATGCTCGCCATCGGCGCCAGCCAACAGCTATTGCAAACCGCCGGCATCCCGGAAACCCTGGTCGATGGCTCGCCAGACCCGACCTTGCTGGCGGTGAATGCACTGGAAGAGGCATTGCAAAACTTTGTACAGCTAGTGGGTAGCCCGAGAAGCTTTGCGCGGGAGACGGATCCACCTATGGTGTAAATCAGGCCCGCCTGATGGATTCACTGCTATGCCGAGGGCTAAATACTAACCCTCGGCATAAGTTTTAGATCATAAGCGTTAACTGATCAGCAATCTTGGAGACATGCATTCGATCAGTAAAATCAAATGAAAGACTCCCATGAAGATAAACTGGATTGATATTCTGAAAGGGATTGGCATATTGTTTGTCGTTATCGGCCATATGACCCCCAAGGATATTTTTCTTACAGACTTTATATTTCTGTTTCACATGCCACTTTTTTTCTTTATCAGTGGTTATCTTTTCAAGCCCACCACCGATTTGAAAGGCTATGCAAGAAAAAAAGCCATCCATCTTTTATTGCCTTACCTGACATTCCTGTGCGTAATTTATATATTGCCCACAGTGATTAACCTGATCTACGAAAATCGCCACTACTTCGGAACATTTAAAGAAATCACCACAGGCGTCTTGTTAGGAGGCAGAGCACTGCGCGGCATCGAAAGTGTCTTCTGGTTCGTCACCTGTCTTTATGCTACGCAATTGCTGGTCAACTGGTTGCTAATTAAACTGCCCAAGCTCGCTAATTATCTATGCGCAGGGATGCTATGCATCAGTTATGTAAATGCCTATTTTCATGATATCTGGTTGCCTTGGAATATCAATGTGGTACTGGCTGCCGCCCCTATTTTCTTTATCGGCCATGTTTATAAACGCATTCCCAATAAAATCCCTTACGAATGGACTGCATTTATAGTTGCCGGAGCCGCTATCAGCCTTTTACTGGCGGGTTTTGACAATACCTACGACATGAAAGCCGCCCAATACGGCCTGCCATTCATCACATTCTTAAGTGCCATCGCCATGATTGTGGTGCTGATTAAAATTGCCACGTGGCTAGAGCACATAAATTACGTTCGTGAGCTATTCATTCAAATAGGCCAGGCATCGATCATCATTATGTTTTTGCATCAATTGGTTTTGATCAAATCAAAAATTTACTTAGGTGAGAACCACGAAGCAGTGCGCTTTTCATTGGCAATCATCATCACAATGGCGGCTTATTATCTCCTGAAAAGAATTGCCTTGAGTCGAGCATTATTTCTAGGCTCTGAACAGGATTTTCAGATGATAATGTTTAAAATCAGGAGGGCAATTACAAAACAATAACATATCAATCACTTATATCAACCATCCTCTAAAGCTGATCCAGACTAAGGGTCGTAGTGCCAAAATTGAGCACACATTTTTGATGTATTGGCCTGCTGTCACAAACCTGTAACACCCCCTCCACAAACTAGCCTCCTAATCTGAATCACTCCCCGCCCCTCGCGGGGACTTAGGAGCGCCATCATGAATATCCCCAAACTCACCGTGAACAAGCGCATGCTGATCTTGCTGTTTGCGGCTTATCTCGGCCTGGCGGGCTTTGCGGGCTGGGCGTATGCGTACCTGAGCAAGTTGCAGGCGGGGGCGAGTGTGGTGAATCTGAATGCGGTGCCTAGTCTTGAGAGACTGGGGCGGGAGAAGGCTTTGTTTGGGGATCTGCGTTTGCAGATTTCGGCGTTTATTCTGAATAACGACACGGCCAAAAAATCCACGCTGGATAAGGAAATTCAGCAATCCATCACCGAACTCAAGGCGGGGCTGGCGAATTACCACCGCCTGATTGCGGACCCGCAGGATGCAGCACTGCTGAAAAACGCCGAGCAGGCGATGCAGCGTTATCTGCCGCGCATTGATGAGTCGCTGCAGTTTTCGCGTGACAACTCGTTTTTTGAGGCGCGCGAATCGTACATGGATAACATGGAATACGCCGACCGCGTGGATGCGGCGCTGAAGGCGCTCTTCAGCTACAAGAGCCAGCTGGCACAGCAGGCGGTGGCGGCCACGCAGGCGGCGTTTGCGCGCACCATGCTGATAGGCGGCATTGTCACGCTGGGTTTACTGATTGTGCTGAGCCTGATTGGCTATTGGGTGATACGCTCGGTGGAGCGCGAGCTGGGCGGCGAGCCGCATGCGGCGGCAGAGATGGCGCGGCGCATTGCCGATGGCGATTTGTCGGCGCCGATTACCATTGCCCCGCATGACAAGCAGAGCCTGATGGCTTCAATGCGGGATATGTCGTACACGCTGCAGCGGCTGATACACGATATGCGCGATCTCTCGGACCGCCACGAGGCGGGCGATATGGATGCGCGCATTGATACCACGCCTTACACCGGCGAATACCAGGCGCTGGCGGAGGGGCTAAACCGCATGCTGCTGAATTATGTGCAGCTCATGCAGCAATCCATGGCCTGCGTGCATGCCTTTGCCGAGGGGGATTTTGATGCGCGGCTGCCGGCCTTCCCTGGCAAGCAGGCGATGATCAACACCGGCATAGAAAAGCTGCGGCACAACATTCGCCAGCTGATGGCAGACATGCAGCGCATGGCGCAAGACCACGATGCCGGGCAGATGGATAGCCGGATTCCCGCAGCGAATTACCAGGGCGATTTTCAGCGGGTGGCCGAGGGTGTGAATGCGATGGTGGCGCAGCATCTCACCATCAACCACAAGGTGCTGGCCTGCATACAGGCGTTCAGCCGTGGCAATTTTGATACGCCGCTGGAGCGCTTCCCCGGTCAGCTGGCCTCGATTAACGACAATATTGAAGGCGTGCGCGCCCACCTGAAGGCGGTGATCGACTCGCTCTCGCAGCTGGCCGCGGCACATGCGCGTGGCGAGATCGACCAGATGCTGAACCCGGAGGCGTTTGAGGGCGACTATGCCCTGATCATGCAGAGCATGAACCGCACGCTGGAAAACCACATCACCATCAACCGCAAAACTCTGGCCTGCATGGCCCAATTCAGCGAGGGCGATTTTGATGCGCCGCTGGAAAACTTTCCCGGCCAGCAGGCTTACATCAACCACACCATGGACACCATACGCCACAAGCTGCAAGCGCTGAATGAGGATGCACAGATGCTGGCAGCGGCGGCCAAGGCGGGCAATATCATGACGCGGGCCGATGCCAGCCGCCATCAGGGCGATTTCCGCCGCATTATCGAGGGCGTGAACAATACGCTGGAGATACTGGTGCAGCCCATGTTGCAGGTGAAAACCTCGGCCGAGACTATTCACGTAGCCGCGCAGGAGATCGCGCAGGGCAATGCCGATTTATCTGCCCGCACCGAGTCGCAAGCTTCTGCCTTGGAGGAGACGGCTTCCAACATGGACGAGCTGGCCGACACCGTGCGGCAGAACGCCGCGCGGGCGCAGGAGGCCAATGGCCTGGTGAAAACCGCTGCCAGCGTCGCCAAGCAAGGCGATATTGTGGTGAACGATGTGGTGGCGACCATGACGGCGATCAACCAGAGCGCGCAGAAGATTGAGGACATCATCGGCGTGATTAATGGCATCGCTTTCCAGACCAATATTTTGGCGCTGAATGCCGCCGTGGAAGCCGCACGCGCGGGCGAGCAAGGCCGTGGCTTTGCCGTGGTGGCGGGTGAAGTGCGCTCGCTTGCGCAGCGCTCGGCCTCTGCTGCCACCGAGATACGCCAGCTGATTGAAGACTCGGTGAGCAAGGCCAACCAGGGCAGCGCGCTGGTCGCGCAGGCGGGCAGCACCATGCAGGATGTGATGACCGCCGTGCAGCGCGCCAGTGAATATATGGACGATATTGCCGCCTCATCGCACGAGCAGAGCCTGGGCATACAGCAGGCGCGCATGGCGGTGAACCAGATGGATGGCGTGACGCAGCAGAATGCGGCATTGGTGGAGCAAGCGGCGGCAGCTGCGGAGTCACTGTTGCAGCAATCGGATCAGCTGTTTGCCACGGTGAGCGCTTTCCGCCTCAGCGCACGCAGGCCGGAGCTGCCCATGTTGCGGGCGCCGCTCAAGCTGGTGAATAGCTAGGCGTCATCGGGGCGAGACGCCCTGCTTGCCATCACATCCAGCCTCCGTTCAAATATCAGCGGGCTTACGCAACCGCCGCAGCCATCTCGGCGCGGGCGGCCTCGGCCACAGCGCCTGCTACTTTCTCCAGCAATCGCGGGTCAAATGGCTTGGGAATAATGTAATCGCGGCCAAAGTGCAGCTCGCTAATGGCATAGGCATCGAGCACCGCCTGCGGCACCTCTTCACGCGCCAGTGCTGCCAGCGCATGGGCGGCGGCTACCTGCATGCCGGTGGTGATCTGACGTGCCTTGGCATCCAGCGCGCCGCGAAACAGATAGGGAAAACACAGCGCGTTATTCACCTGGTTGGGGAAATCAGAACGGCCGGTGGCCATGATCAGATCGTCGCGCACGGCCATGGCGGTGGCAGGCAGAATTTCCGGGTCGGGGTTTGCCAGGGCAAATACCACGGGCCTGGGCGCCATCAGCTTGAGCAGGTCTGGCGGCAGCGCATTGGCGGCGGATACACCGATAAACACATCGGCACCCGGCATCACATCGGCCAGCGTGCGGGCTGAAGTCTCGCGCAGCAGGTCGCGGCCGTATTCGCTGATGTCGTCACGGCCGGTGTGCAGCACCCCGGCGATATCCACCAGCACAATATCCTGCGCGCCCATGGCTTTGAGCAGCCGGGCGGTTGCCATGCCAGCGGCGCCCGCACCCAGAAACACAATGCGGGCCGTGGGTAGCGTTTTGCCTTGCAGCTCCAGCGCATTCAGCAGCGCTCCGGCAATAATCGCCGCCGTGCCGTGCTGGTCATCATGAAACACGGGGATATCGAGCCGGGCCCGCAGCTCGCGCTCAATGCGAAAGCAATGCGGGGCGGCGATATCTTCCAGATTGATGCCGCCAAAGGTGGGGGCAATGTTCACCACAGTTTCGATAAAGCTTTCGATGCTGGGTGCGGTGACTTCAATATCAAACACATCAATATTGGCAAAGCGCTTGAACAACACCGCCTTGCCCTCCATCACCGGCTTGCCCGCGAGTGCACCGACATTGCCCAGGCCGAGCACGGCGGTGCCATCGGTAATCACCGCCACCAGATTGCCTTTATTGGTGTAGCGGTAGGCGGCGGCAGGATCCTGATAGATGGCCTTAACCGGCTCGGCGACGCCGGGGGTATACGCCAGCGCCAGATCAGCCGCGGTGGCGCAGGGCTTGCTCGACTCCACCGAGAGTTTGCCCGGCGTGGGTAATGCGTGGTAATCCAGGGCGCGCTGTTTCATATCCGGCATAAGCTTTTCTCCACGGCATTGATAAGACACCTTAGCCTGTAAGCATCAACCCTGCCAGCTTAATCGCGCTGCGTAGCAGGCGTGTATTGCCCGGCCAGCAACAGCGGCAACACGCGGTATTCCACGGGGAAAGACACCGCGCCCTGCCCCAGCCCGGCGGCGAGCGCTTGCAGATCGGCAGCCTCGGCCTGCACGCTAAAGAGGCAGCGCCGCGTAGTGCCCAGCACTTGCTCGCGCAGGGAAAGCCCACCTTCGGGCTGACCATGCAGGCTGATCATCTGGCTGCTGAAGCGCACGCCGGGGAGCGTCTGGATCAGGTAATCCACCATCTGCTCTTCGTGCTCGGGCTGTACGCTTACTTGCAGCACAGCCATGGTTGTCGTCGACTCTTGCATTGTTGTTTTTCCTTATTTGGCATGCGCAAAGCGCTGGTAAAGCATGGGCAGAAGAATGAGCGTGAGCACCGTGGAGGTAAACAAGCCGCCGATCACCACAATCGCCAGCGGGCGTTGAATCTCGGAGCCGGGGCCGGTGGCAAACAGCAAGGGCAGCAGACCAAAGGCGGCAATGCAGGCCGTCATCAGCACCGGCCGCAGCCGACGCTTGGCGCCTTCGGTCACTACCTCCAGCATGGGCAGGCCTTGCGCGTGCAACTGGTTGAAATACGACATCATCACTACCCCATTAAGCACGGCAATGCCCAGCAATGCAATGAAACCCACCGAAGCAGGCACCGACAGGTACTCGCCCGACAGCCACAAGGCAAACACGCCGCCTATCATGGCAAACGGGATATTGCACAGAATGAGCGTGGCCTGCCGCACCGAATGGAAGGTGGCGAACAGGATGAGGAAGATCATGGCAATGGCCGCAGGCACCACAATCGCCAGCCGCGCGGCGGCCCGCTGCTGGTTTTCAAACTGGCCGCCCCAGGTCATGGAGTAGCCTTCGGGCAGCTGCACCTCTTTTTGCACGCGGGCTTTGGCTTCTTCCACAAAACCCACCAGATCGCGACCACGCACATTGCTGGTGACGATCACCATGCGGGCGCCGCGCTGGCGGTCTATCTTCACCGGGCCTTCCACCCGCTCCAGCTTGGCGACGGCAGATAGCGGAATGTTGCGGCCATTGGGCAATGTCAGCATCAGGTTGCCAAAGTCAGCGGCGGACTGGCGCAGGCTCTCGCCACCGCGCACCAGCAAGGGCGTGCGGCGCTGGCCTTCCTGCACCACGGAGAGCACCTTGCCTTCGAGCTGCGCCCGCAGGATGGATTCGATCTCGGTCATGTTGAAGCCCATGCGCCCTGCCGCCAGCCTATCAATGGCAATGCGCATGTATTGCACACCGCTGTTTTGCGGGGTGTAGACATCCTGGCTGCCGGGGATGCCCTGCAGGATATGCACCAGTTGCTGCGCTTTCTGGTCCAGCACATCCAGATCATTGCCAAAAATCTTGATGGCGAGATCGCCGCGCACGCCGAGGATCATTTCATTCACGCGCATATCAATCGGCTGGGTGAAGCTGTAGGCCAGGCCGGGCAGCTCTTCCATGACCTTGCGCAGGTCGTTGATCAGGGCAGCCTTATCCGGCTGGCGCCATTCGGATTGCGGCTTGAGGATGAGGAAGTTATCGGTCTGGTTCAGGCCCATGGGGTCCAGCCCCAGCTCATCGGCCCCGGTGCGCGAATAGATTTCCTTCACCTCCGGCACATTCTGCAAAATGGCGCGCTGCACATTCATGTCGGTGGTCAGACTTTGCTGCAAATTGATCGAGGGCAGCTTTTCCACACCGACAATAATGTCGCCTTCATCCAGCGTCGGCATGAAAATCTTGCCTATCTGCAGATACACCACCACTGTCAGCCCCAAGGCAACAAACGCAGCAATGACAAGGGCTCGGCCGTGAGCAAGCGCCCACCTCAGCGCCGGCTCATACAGCGCCAGCGCTTTGCGCACCACCCAGGGTTCTCCGTGGGGCATCTTGCGCAGCAGAAAAGACGCCAGCACCGGAATCACCGTCAGCGACAGCAGCAGCGAGGCGGAAAGCGCAAACACAATGGTCATCGCCACCGGGCGAAACAGCTTGCCTTCGAGCCCTTCCAGCGTCAGCAATGGCAGGAATACCGTGATGATAATAAGCACGCCCGCCGCCACCGGCACGCTGACTTCGCGCACCGCACGGTAGATGAGATGCAGACGTGGCAAGCCGGCGCCACGCTTGTTATCGGCCAGATGCGAGGCGATGTTTTCCACCACCACCACGGCGGCATCCACCAGCATGCCGATGGCGATAGACAGCCCGCCCAGACTCATGAGATTGGCCGAGAGGCCAAACTCCTGCATGAGCAAAAACGTGGATAAAGCCGCCAGCGGCAGGATCAGCGCCACGGTAAGCGCGGCCCGCAGATTGCCGAGGAACAGCAGCAGCAACACCAGCACCAGCACAATGGCTTCCACCAGCGCCTTGGACACGGTGTACACCGCCCTGTCGACCAGGCTGCTGCGGTCATAAAACACATGAATGCTGACGCCCTTGGGCAAGGTCGGCTGCATCTCGGCCAGCTTGGCCTTGATGCCGCTCACCACCTGGCGTGCATTGGCGCCGCGCAAGCCCAGCACCAGGCCTTCGACCACTTCTTCCCTGGCGTTGCTGGTCACCGCGCCATAGCGGGTCAATGCGCCTAGCTGGATGGCGGCGACGTCGGCCACCCGCACCGGAATGCCGTCTTCGGTGCGGATCACGGTGTTCTGCACGTCTTCCAGCGTCTTGAGGCGGCCTTCGGCGCGCACCAGCAACGATTCCTCGCCATCATTCAGGCGACCAGCACCGTCGTTGTTGTTGTTTTCGATCAGGGCATTTTGCAGCGCATCGAGCGTCACACCGCGCGCATACATGCGCGAGTTATCGGGAATAATCTCGAAACTGCGCACCAGGCCACCCAGCGAATTCACATCCGCCACGCCCTGCACCGTGCGCAGCTGCGGCCGTATCACCCAGTCGAGCAGACTGCGGCGCTCTGCCAGGCTGAGATGGGGCGCTTCCACCGTGAACATGAACATCTCGCCCAGCGGCGTGGTCATGGGCGCCACGCCACCCGACGCATCTGGCGGCAGATTGGGCAGCACGGCGCTCAGCCGCTCATTGACCTGCTGGCGCGCCCAGTAGATATCGGTGCCCTCGGCAAAGTCGATGGTGATATCGGTGAGCGCGTACTTCGCCACCGAGCGCAGCATGGTCTGCCTGGGCAAGCCCAGCATTTCCACTTCAATCGGCGCGGTGATACGGGCTTCCACCTCTTCAGGCGTCATGCCCGGCGCCTTCATGATGATCTTCACCTGGGTGGATGAGACATCCGGAAAGGCATCAATCGGCAGTTGTTGAAACGCCTGCACCCCGGCAAAGGAGAGCATGGCGGTAAGGACCAGCATCAATACGCGCTGGGTCAGGGATAAGCGGATCAGGGCTGCCAGCATCACTCAGCTCCCAGTCCCAGCCAGCGCCCCTTGATGGCGGCTTGCCCGCTGACGGCAACTTGCTCCTTGCCGGTGAAGTCGCCATTGATGACGACTTCTTCAAATTGCTCGGATACCACTTCCACCGGCATGGCGCGGAAGCCCTGCGCGGTTTTTACAAACACATAGGTCTTGCCATCATGGCGGGCAATGGCCGGGCGCGGCACGCTGAAATGCGTGCTGGTACCCAGCCCGCCAATTTCCGCCTCCACAAACTGGCCGGGGGCCAGTTTCTCTGTGCCAGTGGTAATGGTGGCGCGCAAATGCACCGTCTGGTCGTTCTTGTTCACGCTGCGCACGATGTGGATCAGCTTGCCGCTGGCGCCGTACTTGGGCACGCTCACCGGCATGCCAACACTGACATAGGGCAGCACTTCCAAAGGCGCGCTGATCTCCAGCCAGAGCGGATGCAGGCGGCCGATACGGTATATCGGCGCCGACAGATCCACGCGCTGGCCAACGGCGGCGAGTTGCTCCAGCACCTGCCCGGCGGCCGGGGCGGTGAGCGTGATGCCACTCGTCATGCGGCCGGACTTTTCCAGCTGGGCAATCCCACCTGCGCCCATGCCTGCCAGCTGCAAGGCCTGCTTGCGCTGGTTAAGCAGCGCGCTCAGTTCTTCCTGCCCGCTTTGCGTGGTCTGGAAACGGCGCTTGGCGATAATGCCATCCTGATAAAGCTCCTGATCGCGCTTGAGGTTGTTTTGCGCCAGGCGATATTGCGTGAGTGCCTGCAGGTAATCGCGCTGCAGGGCGATCAGCTCGGGGCTGCTGATATGCGCCAGCGGCTGCCCGGCTTTGACATCCTCACCCGCGGCCACATACAGGGTATCCACCAGGCCGGATTGCGGGGCGGAGACCATGCGCTCCTGCCCGATGGGAATCATGATTTCGGCAGGCAGGCGATGGCTGCTGACGGGGGTATTACGCCCCAGGGCGGCGACGCGGATGCCCAGCGTGTTTTGTTGTGTTTCGGTAAAGGCGATATCCGCCGCTTGCGCCCACTGGCTGGGCAACAAGCCCAGCATCAGGGTGCATATCCACATGGTCTGTTTCATGGTGTTCTTAATAGTGTTCTTCATGGTAATACTCCAACCGCCTGGTTATATCGGGCAATGTCCCATTGCAGCTGTATGCGCCGGGTAGTGAGTGCGCGCTCGGCCTCGTAGGCCAGCGCCTGTATGCGCATGAGGCCGACCAGATCGGTCTCGCCGAGCTGGAATGCCTTGTTGGCAAGGCGCAGGTTTTCCTGGGCCAGCGCCTGCTGCCGCGTGACCATCTCCAGCTCGGCCCGGCTAACCGTGAGGTTGTGCTCGGCTTCGTGCATGGCGGTTTCGAGTTGATAGATCAGGCTGTCGCGGGCACTCTGGGCGCGGCCGACTTCCATCTCGGCGGCAGCCTCAATGGGGGCCGCGCGTACCGGGCTATCGAGCGGGATGCGCAGCTTGAGGCCTATGCTGTCGTTAAAGGCGTTTTCAAACGGGCCGCGCTGGCTGCGGGCATTCAGGATCACTTGCGGATTTTCACGCCGCTCCAGCCGGGCCAGCTCGCGCGCCTGCTGGGTGAGGCCCAGCCGTGACATGGCTTCGCGGTAGTAGGGATGCTGCTCGCTGTAATCTTCCTGCGCAGACTGCGCTTCATCCAGCTGCTGCGGCATGGTGTGCAAGCCGGTGAGTATGATGTAACGATGCCGCGCATGCATGAGCTCGGCCTCGGCGCGCAAGCGGCCAGTCTCGGCAATGATGCGCTCGTTCTGCGCCAGCATGAGGTCGGTCTTGGCGAGTTCGCCCGCCTCAAAGCGCCGCTGCACATCGTGCTCCAGCGCCATGGCGGTGTTCAAGCGCAGGTCGGCCAGCTCCAGGGCATTGGCATTCATGCGGATGTCCCAGATGGCCTCGCGCACATAGCCTGCCACCTGCAACTTGAGGCTGTCGCGGCTGGCAGCGAGGTCTTCATCGGCAGCATCGGCCACATGTTTGCGGGCATTGCGCTGGCCCTGCAGCCAGACTGGCAACTCAAGCTCTGCCTGCCAGTCGCGCTCACCGCGGCCACTGCCGACGGCGTCGTTCTGCGCGCTCATGCCAACGGCAGGTGCCTGTGGCAGAAACGATGTTGCCACGGTGCGGCGCGCGCGCACTTCGGCCATGCGGGCTGCCAATATCGGCTGGGTGGGGTTACGGGCATACGCTTTTTCGACCACGTCATGCAGGCTCAAGGCCGCATCGGGGTCGACAATATCGGTATGCTGGATTTCGGTATGCCCGGCATCCGCGGCCAAAGGCGCGGCCTGCACAATAGGGGCAACCAAGCTGCTTCCCATGCAGAAAATGCATAGGAAAGCACGCCCAAACAGGCGTTTCTGGTACATGTCATTCTCCTGAAGCTATCATCTGGCGCAGCGGTCGCTGCGTTCAAAGCAATAACTCAGGCGACAGGGGGCGCTCGGGAAAGATAAGGCGAATAAACCTGTGATCGACGGGCATGCTTGCCAAACACAGGCGGGAAAAGACGCTGAATGGCAGGCAATGCCAGCAGCAAGAGGAACACCAGCGCCATCATCGGCGCCTGGATCAGGAGATCCTGATCATTCTTGAGGCCATGCTCCACGGTCACGGTATGCAGGGCGGCATGGCCCATGCTGACATGGTCAGCGGCGCTATGCATCTCCGGCACATCAATATCCACCGCATGCATGTGCAGGCCGTGGCCCTGATCTTCTGCATTCAATTCCAGATGCCCATGAATGAACGGCGCAAAAACTTGCAACAGGGCAAGCCAGAGCACGATGACAACAGACATGGATTTGAATGGACGGCGCAACATGCGGCAAATCTACCAAATTCAGGGGGCACTGGCAAATGAAGTCTGCGTCACAAGGCCGTTTATTTTTTTATTAAAAAATAAAGACATACCCAACAGTATTCAGGATGGCAGCCGATACCTCCTGTAATACCGCAGGTTTTGCAGGAGGCCCCGGTCTGCCTGTACCCCTGCCATCGTGCCGGAAGTAGCCAGGCTATTTGCTGCCATTATTTTTATGGGTAGCACGCAGGCCGCAAGTTGGCTACTATGGCGCTTGTAACAAATCTTTACAATTGGCTTTACCGCATTAGAAACAGCGTTACCTCATTGCAGGGAGATTGTTTTGACATGAATCCGGTAATCAAGCAGTTGCTCACCCTGATCGGCATGATCGCCGCCATGATCCTGCTGGCGAGTATCGCCTATCTGTCCTACACCCGCACCGAACATTTTGTGATCAGCTCACGCTGGGTAGACCATACCTACACCGTGCTGATACAGCTGGATAAGGTCACGGCGGACATCAAGGAAGCCGAATCCAGCGAACGCGGCTACCTGCTGACCAATGACATGCATTTTTTCCGGCTGTATGAACAAGCCGCCCAGAAACTGCCTGCAGACATGAAAAAACTGCAAATGCTAACCGCCGACAACCCGGTGCAGCAACGTCAGGTAGCAGCATTCAATGCCCGCGTACAGGACAAGATCAACTCCATACACACCATTATTCATACACAGCGCGAAAGTGCACGCCTGGCAACAGACCCGATCTTTCTTGGCATGCTGGATAAAGGCAAAGAGATCATGCAGGACATCCGGATTCAGGCCATGAGCATCCTCAACACCGAGCAGGCCCTGCTCCGGCAGCGGCTCAAAGCCCTGGAAGACGAGGCAACTTCCACCCGCGAATGGATACTGGTAGGCAACATGCTGGCGGCCAGCATGCTGCTCTTGAGCTTCTGGCTATTGATCAAGGAAATCAGGAGCCGGGCACAGGCACAACGCAAAGCCGAGGCCACCGCTTCGCAGCTGGAAATCACCAACCGCGAGCTGGAGAGTTTCAGCTACTCCGTCTCGCATGACTTGCGGGCGCCCTTGCGCGCGATTGACGGTTACTCGCGCATGTTTGAGGAAGACTATAGCGACAAGCTGGATGCAGAAGGCCTGCGCTTGCTGTCGGTGGTGCGCACCAATAGCCGGAAAATGGGTCAACTGATTGACGACCTGCTGCAATTTGCCCGCTCGGGCCGCAAGCAGATTGAAGCAGAACCAATCAATATGTCGCCTCTCATCAACGAAGTGTGGCAGGAGGTGACGGCGGATCAGATGGCGCACAACACCCAGCTGGAATTGCAGCAGCTGCTGACGGTGCATGCAGACCGGGCCTTGATCCGGCAGGTGCTCATCAACCTGCTTTCCAATGCGGTGAAGTACAGCAAAACCAAGCCGGAACCCAGGGTGATTGTGCGCTCCACCCACAACCGCGACATGGTGACTTACGAAATCGAAGATAACGGTGTTGGCTTTGACATGCGGTATTACAACAAATTGTTTGGCGTCTTTCAGCGTTTGCATAACGCCGATGAATTTCCCGGAACCGGCGTGGGGCTTGCCATAGTGCAGCGCATTATCGTGCGGCACGGCGGTCAGGTCTGGGGCAAAAGTACCTTAGGCGAAGGTAGTGTGTTTGGATTCAGCTTACCCTGGAAGGAACCTCATCATGGATGATTTGCAACAAGTACAGATCCTGCTGGTCGAAGATAGCGAGACCGACGCCGAAATGACCCGACGCGCCCTCAAGAAAATCGGCCTGACCAATGAAATACTGTGGCTGAAAGACGGGCAGGAAGCACTGGATTATGTATTCCGGCAAGGGGCATTTGAACATCGCGTCAAGCACTCACCCAAGCTGATACTGCTGGACCTGAAAATGCCCAGGGTAGATGGCATCGAAGTATTGCAGCAGATCAAGAAATCCGAACAAACACGCATGATCCCGGTGGTGATGCTGACGTCCAGCGCTGAGGAACGCGATATCGTCAAAAGCTATGAGCTGGGCGTGAACAGTTATCTGGTCAAACCGGTGGAGTTTGACCAGTTTGTGGAGGAAGTGTCCAAAGTGGGTTGCTACTGGGCAATATTGAACAAGATCCCGCAATACCAGTAAGCGCTTGAAAACATGCCTGGGCCACAGAGTCCGGGCAAGAGGGGGAACCAAATGTTGCGTATCCTGATGGTGGAGGATAGTCCGACTGATGCCGAGCTCTCGCTGCGCGAGCTGAAGCGCGCCGGGATGACGTGCGAATTCATGCGGGTAGAAACCGAGCAGGATTTTCGCGACCAGATTCAGGATTACCACCCCCAACTCATTCTTTCCGACTACTCCCTGCCGCAGTTTGACGGCATGTCAGCGCTGCACATTGCGCGAGAATTGGCGCCGGAAATCCCCTTCATCTTTGTTTCCGGCACCATAGGCGAAGAAACCGCCATCCACTCCCTGAAAAATGGCGCCGCCGATTACATCATCAAGAACAATCTGAGCAGACTACCCAGTGCGGTGACCTCGGCGCTGGAGCGCGCAGAAGAAAAGCTCATGCACAAGCGCATGGAGCGCGAGCTTGAAAACAGCAACCGCCTGTTCCGTGTGTTCATGCAAAATCTGCCGGCGATTGCGTTCATCAAGGATCAGCAGGGTCAGTATATTTTTGCCAATGCCAGCACGGTGGATGCCCTGCAATTGCCGCATGAGGAGATCATAGGCAAGCACGACACCATGCTGTTTCCACCCCAGCTTGCGCAGGAAATGCGCGCGGCCGAACAACAGACGCTAGCCCAGGGTGAAGCCATACAGCATGTCCGCCAGTTTCCGCTGGCAGATGATGTCAAGCTGTGGCTGCTCACCACCTTCCCCGTGCAGGACATGGATGGCAATTTCAATCACATCGGTGGCATCGGCATCGACATTACCGAGCAACGCAAGGCGGAAGAAGCGCTGCTGTTGCGTAACCATGCGATTGAAGCCAGTGCCACGCCCATCCTGATCGTGGATGTGACGCAATCGGCCATGCCGCTGATCTATGTGAACCGGGCGTTTGAGCTGGTGACAGGCTATTCCTCGCAGGAAGCCGTCGGCCGCAATTGCCGCTTTTTGCAGGGGCATGACCGCGAACAACCCGAGCTGGAAAAGATACGCACGGCGATACGCGAGCGTTGTCCCGGTTATGCCATCCTGCGCAATTACCGCAAGGATGGCAGCCTGTTCTGGAACGAGCTGTATGTTGCGCCGGTGCCTGACCCCCATGGCGGCGAGCCGCGCTATTTTGTCGGTGTGCAAAAAGATATCACCGAGATCCGGCAATATCAGGAAGCGCTGGAACGGCAGGCGAATTACGATACGCTGACCGGGCTGGCCAACCGCAACCTGCTGAAGGAACGCATGCAGCAGGCCATCAGCGAAGCACGGCGGCATAACTGGACGTTTAGCGTGGCGTTTATCGACATTGATAACTTCAAGCGCGTGAACGACAGTATGGGCCACAGCGCGGGCGATGAGTTGATACGCCTCCTCGGGCAGCGCCTGCAATCCTGCCTGCGCGATGGCGATACCGTGGCGCGGCTGGGTGGCGATGAATTTGTCCTGCTGCTCACCAGCCAGTCGCTGGATGAAAGCATCCATACCGTGGTGCAACGCATACGCAACACCATCATCAACCCGTTCATCATTACCGGCAGGCAGCTCACCGTCACCTGCAGTATCGGGCTGGCCAACTTCCCGCATGACGGCCGCAATGCCGATACGCTGCTCTCGAATGCCGATAGCGCGATGTATCAGGCCAAAGCCAGTGGCAGCAATAATTTCCGCTTTTATGCCAAGGAAATGAATGCCGAGCTGGGCCACCGGCTGTCGCTGGAAAACGATTTGTGGCACGCGCTGGAAAACCAGCAACTGGTGCTGCATTACCAGCCGCAGGTCTGCATGCGCAACAGCCAGATCATCGGCATGGAAGCCCTGATACGCTGGCAGCACCCCAAGCTGGGCATGATCCCGCCGCTGCAGTTCATTCCGCTATCAGAGGATGATGGTCTGATTGTGCCAATCGGCATCTGGGTCATGGAAACCGCCGCGCATCAGAATCGCCAATTGCAGCTGGCAGGCTACCCGCCTATCCGGGTGGCGGTGAATCTCTCCGTGCGACAGCTGGAACAAAAGGATCTGGTGCACTGCATAGAAAAAACGCTGCAGCATTCCGGCCTGGACCCGCAATGCCTGGAGCTGGAGATTACCGAGAGCATGCTGATGCACAACATCGAGGAATCCATCATCACCTTGAACCGGATCAGCGACCTCGGGGTGCAATTGTCATTGGATGATTTTGGCACGGGCTATTCCAGCCTGTCTTACCTCAAGCGCCTGCCCATCAATCGGCTGAAGATAGACAAATCCTTCATCAATGACATCACCACCACGTATAACGATGCCATTATTGCGCGCTCCATCATCGCCCTGGCCCATAGTCTGGAGATACAGGTGATTGCCGAAGGTGTGGAATCCGCAGATCAATATGCCTTTTTGCTGGAGAATGGATGCGACGAGGTGCAAGGATATCTGCTGAGTCGCCCGCGGCCATTTGAAGAGATGGAAGCCCTGTTGCGCGATGGCGGCCGCTTGTTGCCAGCGTCGTGATCCTGACCGCCGCAGCGCCCGTGTGGACGCGACGGCTTATTCCGACATCAGTAACTGGTTGTGGTCTGTCTTGAGGTAAAAGCGGCCATCGGCATCAATCTTCACCACGCGTATGCGATACCCGCTCAACACCGGTTCGGCATACACCAGGCGGTGCCCTTCTTTTTTCATGTGGTACAGCGTGGTGGTCGCCATGCCTGCGACAAAAAAGCTGTTTTCCCAGTAGGCATTGCGGCCAGACTTGGGATAGCGCGCGATGGAGCCCACGCCTATGGAGGGCACAAAGGTAAAGATGGGCTTTTCGTAGCCTTCGTGGCCGTTATAGCTGTTGCCGTAATAATCGCCATTGCCATCGCGCTCATACATGGTGCCATAGCTCACCAGCGGCCAGCCATAGTTGGAGCCTTCGCGTATCAGGTTGATTTCATCGCCACCGCGCGGGCCGTGTTCGGTTTCCCATAAATCACCGGCTTCATGGTCAAAATACAAGCCACCGGAAGGCGAGCGCAGGCCGGAGGCATACAGGCTCACCGTGCCGGACTTGGTATTGATCTTCATCAGCTTGCCGAGCGAGGTAGACGTATCCTGCACGCCTTGCGGTTTGCCGAAATCGCCAATCGCCAGATAGACGATCTCGTCGCTCTCCCCCAGTGCCAGCTTGCCGCCCGCCTGCATGCCCAGAAAAGGCTCTTTAATGGCGGGATTACTGATAAAGATGTCGCGCTTGTAAACCAGGCGGCTATTGACGATATCGAGGGTAAATTCCGACACCGCGAGGCGCGCGCCATTCTGCATGTCGTCCCACACGATGTAGCTGACATAGAGAGAATTATTCACCCGCAGGCTGTCCTTGACGCCGGATGAGCCCTGGCAATACACCAGCGGCTTGGCGTCATCGTCGTCGTCATCGGATTTGCTCAGGCGCTGCGGCGATTGCGTGCGCTCGATGTCATTGTCATCCAGCGCGGTAAAGTAGGCCTCGCCACATTTGCTGATAAACAGAAAGCGCTTGTTGCCCAGAATCTCGAATGGCCCGGAGGGAAACTCGTCGTCAATTGGCAGGTTATACACGCGGAGGTTTTCGGTGCCGAACACCGAGCCTATTTTGGCATTCTGGTCCGGCAGGATTTCATCAATGCTGAGGCTTTCAAAGCCATCTTCAAATGGCCACCACTTCATGCGGTATTGATTGGCGCCCAGCATGAAGAGGCCGACCACCATCAGGATAAAGAGCAGAACTTTAATAATTTTTTTTCGGTTGATATGCATGCTTTCAATCGCCATGCGCAGCCAGCGCTGCCTGTGGCTTTATTTATTGTTGTTATTACCGACCACCCACTGCCGGCTTAGTTTCCTCAATGGCCGGATTTTACCGGTGTCATGCACCATTCTAGTGCCGCTACGGTTAAAATACGGCTTCCGCTTTTGGCCTTGCCTGATTTCATGAATGCCTTGATGCAGTTCATGCGGCGCTTTCGCCCGCAAACCAATATTGTCAGCCACAGCGAGCGCTTGCGGGCCTGCGGCGGCGCCCTGCTAGGGATATTGATCACCGCCAGCGTCAGCGCGCTGCTGGTTGATAATGCCAGCCTGCCCTTCCTCATGGCGCCTATAGGCGCATCGGCCGTCTTGCTTTATGCCGCCCCCGCCAGCCCGCTGGCGCAACCATGGTCCATCATGGGCGGCAATATGCTTTCGGCCATCGCCGGTGTTCTATGTGCCAGCTGGATACCCTCGCCATTGCTGGCAGCCGCGGCGGCGATTTTTCTGGCGATAGGGCTGATGTTTGCCATGCGCTGTTTGCATCCTCCCGGCGGCGCCGTTGCCTTGACGGCGGTCATCGGCGGCCCGGCCATCCACCAGCTGGGCTGGGGTTATGTGCTGATGCCAGTGGGCTTGAATTCATTGCTGTTGCTGATCGTCGCGCTAATCTACAACAATGCCACCCGGCGCCCTTACCCGCATGCCCAGCAGCTGGAGCCGGAACGTTCGCTGCATGAAACCCAGGATATTCCGCCACTGGCACGCATGGGCTTTACGCACGCCGACATGGATGCCGTGCTCAAGGATTACAACCAGGTGCTGGATATCAGCCGCGATGATCTGGAATCGTTATTCCTGCAGACCGAAATGCACGCGTACCGGCGCCGCTTTGGCGAAATACGCTGCCAGGACATCATGTCGCGCTCGCTGATCACCGTTGAGTTTGGCACCACGCTGGAAGAAGCCTGGCAACTGCTGCTGCGCCATCACCTGAAAGCCTTGCCGGTGCTCGACAAGGCACGGCGCGTGAGTGGGATTATTACCCAGGGCGACTTCATGCGGCAGGCGGACCTGGCTGGCTATCAAGGCATTGCCAGCAAGCTGAAACAGGTGGTGCAACGCATTCCCTTTACGCATACCGACAAACCGGAAGTGGTCGGCCAGATCATGACCAATCGCGTGATCACCGCCAGCACCGATATGCATATCGTGGAGCTGATCCCGCTGGTATCCGAACATAATCTGCACCATATCCCCGTGGTGGATCAGGAACGCCGCCTGGCTGGCATGATCAGCCAGTCTGACCTGATCGCCGGTCTCTATCGCGGCCGCCTTAACAGCATGGCGAGCGGATGATGCAAGCTGCAGACTTGCATGGTTTCCCAGCTGCTGAGGGATGGTTTACACTGCCCGCTACATCAAGCCCAGATCGCTATGCAAACTGAACTCCGACAAGCCGCCCTCGTCTGGCTGGCCGAACCCGACCCCAGCCGCAAAGTCGCAGGCGTCACCGACTTGCATAGGGCATATCAATGCGGGGAGGTTTTGCTGGATGGCACGGTAGACCTGAGGACGGCTACGCCCTCATCCGGGCTGTCGATTCCCGGCCGCCCACAGCAACCCGAGCTGGTGTCGCCGCTGGCCGTCAAGCGCCGCAATATGCGCACCGTGGAAGGCCGCGCCGCGCTGATACACGCGCTGGCCCATATTGAATTCAACGCCATCAACCTGGCACTGGATGTGATCTGGCGCTTTCCCGGCATGCCGGATGCCTTTTATGCCGACTGGCTGCAGGTGGCGCAGGAGGAAGCCCTGCACTTCAGGCTGTTGCAACAGCATCTGGTGACACTTGGCTACTGTTATGGTGATTTCACCGCCCACAACAGCCTGTGGGAAATGGCTACCCGCACCGAACACGACATCCTGGCACGCATCGCGCTGGTCCCGCGCACCATGGAAGCCCGCGGCCTGGATGCCTCACCGCCCCTGCGCGCCAAACTCGCCCAGGCTGGCGATATGGCCGCCGCCGCCATTCTGGATATTATCCTGCGCGATGAAATTGGCCATGTCGCCATAGGCAACCGCTGGTTCGGCTGGTTATGCGAACAAAGCAATCTCGAGCCTCTGGCAACCTATGCCGAATTGGCCGCCCGTTACAGCGCCCCGACGCTGCGCGGTCCCTTCAATATGGAAGCCCGACGCGCCGCAGGCTTTAGCGATGCCGAGCTGGAATCTCTGGTAGGGCAAGCTGCTGAATAAGCGGGATGGCTTCAGGCTAACCCGCCTTCATACTGCATTCGGCAATGAGTAACCTCTATTGCAAGCCACCTGAAGTATCCGTGCTATTTCTCCTGCCTGACTAAAAACCCTTCCGCCAAGGTCACCAGCTCGGTGACAAAATCTGCCTTATCCAGCAATGCCGGTTGTTCATTCGTAACCTGATGCACAATCGCCTGAATACTGATGCCCACCATATACGTAGCCAGCTCGGGATCAGGCACGTTTTTCATAAACGGCTGCAAGGCATTGATCATGTTTTTCAGCATTTCATTATTGCCATTGTCCGGGTCGCATTGGGATAAGGGCAACTCTTCTGCTATCGCCTTATGCACATCAGGAGCCTTGCGGTGCTCCTTTACCACCATGTCTACCACGATTTCTAACGCTGCCCTGAGCGTAGACTGCTGGCTCATGAGCAACATGGCATTGCGCACATCCTCATGCATGGAGGCGGCATGCCGACGCTGCAACTCGGCGATCACTGCCTGCTTGTTAGGAAAAAACTGATAGAGCGAAGCAATATTCACCCCCGCTCGCGCGGCAATGGCATTGGTATTCAATCCACCCCAACCAGATTCATTCAAAATGTAAGTTGAAGCTTGCATGATGGCATCCACCGTCGCACGGGAGCGCGCTTGTAGCGGCTGCTTTCTGGGCTTTGTAATGCGTTGGGATTTGACCATGGCAGTCCTCAAAGAATGTGAGTATGAATAATTAAAGTAATAACTTACTATTTTGATTCATTCAAACACAGAGACACGATTGTGACAACAACCGCTACCCCAACCAATTGGTCAGCTTTCCAGTTCATCAACCGGCAGCGAAGAGCCATTCGAAAATTCAGCGGATTATCAATTCCCGAACAAGATGTTCAGGAATTGCTAGCTGAGGCGGCGCTCGCTCCTTCGAGTGGAAATTTGCAGCCTTATCAATTGCATTGGATTCGTAGTCCCGCGCTGAAAGCCGAAATCGCATTGGCTTGCAATCAGCAGCAAGCGGCAGCTACCGCAGCAGACATTATCGTCATTTCCGCTAGTGCCGCCATCGCCAGGGATACCGCCAGTAAACAACTCAGTCATGTGGAGCTATCGAGTAAATTCAGCGCAAAATCAAAAACGTATTACCGAAAACAAATGAAGATGTTCAATAGGATTTTGGGCATAGGTGCTTCTGCATGGTGGACACCATTGGTGTATGCAGCCACGTTACTTCGTCCTTGTCTGGCTTTGTTACCGATAGGGAACATGGGCAGTCGACACTGGGCAGCCAGAAATGCGATTTTTGCGGCACAAACCATCCTGCTGGCGGCAGCTGCAAAAGGGATCGACTCTTGCCCCATGGAAGGGTTTTCTGCCGTCAAGATCGCCCAGAAATTAAATCTGCCCAAAGGCAGCGTTATTCCGATTGTGATTGCCTTGGGCTATCGGGCAGAAGATGCGCGCATTGAAATGCAGTGGCGACGTCAATTCAATGAAACCTTGATCACGCATTAAATGTGGAAAGGTTCTAGCACGTGCCTTAATGCAAAAACCCAAGCACAGAAGCCTGGGGTTTTATATTTTCCGCAACCGTGGCATGCATGGCATGCCAGGCTTTTAACCGTACTGACGAATCGGCACGCGGATCTTCTGCAGAATCACCGTGGCAAGCTCTTCAATCGAGCGATGTGTGGAGTCGATCCAGGTGACGCCGGCACGCTTCATCAGGTCTTCTGCCTTGGCAACTTCATCCCGGCAGTTGTCCAGCGAGGCGTAGAAGCTGTTGGGGCGGCGCTCGCTACGCACGGAGTGCAAACGCTCAGGGCTGATGCTGAGGCCGTAGAGTTTTTCCGGATAGTTTTCCAGCACGGCTGGCAGGCGCATGCGGTCAAAGTCTTCCGGAATCAGCGGGTAGTTGGCGGCCTTGATGCCAAACTGCATGGCGAGATAGAGGCTGGTAGGAGTTTTGCCACAGCGTGAAACGCCCACCAGTATAACTTCGGCTTCTTCCAGACCGGAGTTGGTCATGCCGTCGTCATGGCCCAGCGAGAAATTGATGGCATCAATACGGTTGTTATAGCCCTGGCTCGCTGCACCGTGGGTAATACCGACGCCTTGAGAAGGCTCCAGCCCCAGCTCGCTCGCCAGCGGATCAATAAAGGTACCAAACAAGTCGAGGAACATGGCGTCCACTTGTTTCAGCTTGGCGCGAAACTCAGGCTTCACCAGCGTCATGACGACAATCGGGCGCACGCCGTCTTCCACACTGGCTTCCTTGATGCGGTCAATGGCGACCTGAAGCTTGTCCAGCGTATCAATGAAGGGGAAGCGGAGCTGACGCAGTTTGACGGTAGGAAAGTGCGCCAGCAAATGGCCTATGGATTCAGCCGTAATACCGGTGTTGTCCGAAACAAAAAAAACGGAACGGTCATGGGTCATGATCAGGGCGCTCTGTAGATGGTCAAGTAAAAGGCCAGTATAGCGCTAGCCAACAGTAAAGGGCTGCCGCGGCAGCAGGAATATCAACAAAAAGGGCTGCCTCTCGGCAGCCCTTGGACTATAACACTAATTACTATTTGTTGGCGGCGGCCAGGCGCTGCCAGGTGGTCACGACGGTATCGGGGTTGAGCGATACCGACTGGATGCCTTCCTTGACCAGCCATTCAGCGAAGTCTGGATGGTCCGATGGGCCTTGGCCGCAGATACCGACATACTTGTTGAGGCGGTTGGCGGTGGAAATTGCCATCTTCAACAGTACCTTGACGGCATCGTTACGCTCGTCGAAACCGGCAGAGAAGAAGCCGGAATCGCGGTCCATGCCCAGGGTGAGCTGGGTCAGGTCGTTGGAGCCGATGGAGAAGCCATCAAACAACTCCAGGAACTGCTCGGCCAGCAAGGCGTTGGATGGGATTTCGCACATCATGATGAGGCGCAGGCCATTCACACCACGCTTGAGGCCATGGCTTTCCAGGATTTCGATCACGGCACGGGCTTCATCCAGCGTACGCACGAATGGCACCATCAGCTCGACGTTGGTCAGGCCGATTTCTTCGCGCACCTTGCGCATGGCGATACATTCCAGATCGAACGACTTGCGGAAATCGCCATCGATGTAACGCGACGCGCCACGGAAACCGATCATCGGGTTTTCTTCATCGGGCTCGTAGATATCACCACCGACCAGCTTCTTGTATTCGTTGGACTTGAAGTCCGACAAACGCACGATCACGGGCTTGGGGTAGAACGCAGAGGCGATGGTAGCCACACCTTCCACGACCTTCTCAATGTAGAAGTCGCGTGGGCTGGCATAGCCATTGGCACGGCGCTGTACTTCTGCCTTCATGTCGGCTGGCAGGGTGTCGATATTCAGAATGGCCTTGGGGTGAATGCCGATCATGTTGTTGATCACGAACTCAAGACGGGCCAGGCCAACACCGTCATTAGGTGTCTGCGCAAAGCTGAACGCCATGTCAGGGTTGCCCACGTTCATCATGATCTTGACCGGAGCCTTGCCCAGTGCAGCGGCTTCCTGGCTGGAAACTTCATAGTCCAGCGCGCCGGCATATACATAACCGGTTTCGCCTTCAGCACAGGAGACGGTGACGATGTCGCCATCTTTCAGCACATCGGTTGCATCCACGGAACCCACAATCGCGGGGATACCCAGTTCACGCGCGATGATCGCGGCGTGGCAGGTACGGCCTCCACGGTTGGTCACCAGGGCAGAAGCACGCTTCATCACCGGTTCCCAGTTCGGGTCTGTCATGTCAGCCACCAGCACGTCGCCGGGCTGCACGCTGTTCATTTCAGCCGGGTCGCGCACGATACGCACAGGGCCTACGCCCACTTTTTGCGTCACGGCACGGCCAGTCACGATTGGTGTGCTGCCATGCTTGATCTGGAAGGTCTCGATCACATTGCCGGTTTGCGACTTCACGGTTTCAGGGCGGGCCTGCAGGATGTACATCTTGCCATCCACGCCGTCCTTGCCCCATTCGATATCCATCGGGCGACCGTAGTGTTGCTCAATGATCACGGCATAGCGTGCCAGCTCCAGCACGTCTTCGTCGGTCAGGCAGTACTTGATGCTGAGGGCAGGGTCTACATCCTTGGTGACCGTGCTTTTGCCAGCCTGCTGCACATCGCCAAACACCATCTTGATGGCCTTGGAACCCAGCGTGCGACGCACGATGGCGGGACGACCTTGGGCCAGCAATGGCTTGTGTACATAGAATTCGTCAGGATTCACCGCACCTTGCACCACGGTTTCACCCAGGCCGTAAGAAGCGGTAATGAAGGCGACATCCTTGAAGCCGGATTCGGTATCAATGGTGAACATCACGCCAGCGGCGCCGATGTCACTGCGCACCATGCGCTGGATACCTGCGGACAAGGCTACATCAGCGTGCAGGAAGCCCTTGTGTACGCGGTAGGAAATCGCACGGTCGTTATACAGGGAAGCGAATACTTCCTTGATGGCGTGGAGGATATTGTCCAGGCCTTGAATATTGAGGAAAGTTTCTTGCTGACCGGCAAAGGAGGCGTCAGGCAAGTCTTCCGCGGTAGCCGAAGAACGCACAGCGAAAGTAACATTCTCACCGGAGGAAGCGGTTAATGTGGCGTAATGCTCGGCAATGGCGTCGTTCAAGGCTTTCGGGAAAGAGGCCTGCATGATCCATTCGCGGATCTTGCTGCCACAGGCTGCCAGTGCGGTCACATCTTCCACATCCAGCTTGTCGAGCTCGGCATTGATGCGATCTGCCAGACCATCTTGCGCCAGAAACTCGCGATAGGCATGGGCCGTAGTCGCGAAACCAGTAGGCACGCGAACCCCTTTTGAAGTCAGCTGGCTGATCATTTCCCCCAGCGAAGCATTCTTGCCCCCAACTTCAGGCACATCCGTATTTCGCAACTTTTCAAAAGCAATGACGTATTCCGACATATTTTCCTCATGCGTTCATAGCGTTTTTAAGGCGCGTATGAATTTCATAATTTCAAGGTTGAGTTAGCAAATGCATAAACACTGCTGACAGGCTTGTTAAAACTGGGCTTAAATTAATTGATATCACTATTGAGTGCACTGAACGCACAACCGCGAGAATATTGCCTTGAGCAGGCGACGTGTGACGAGCCGCTCCCCAGCTCATTCCCACATTCGACTAAATCATTTGTCCTGCCATAGTCCTTATCTATTCTTGACGGCAGACGCCAGCTACACAAGTGCAGCAAAACCATGCTGATTCAGATTGAAATAATACAGTAAAAACGGCTGAGTTCACCAGCCTAAAACGTATTTAGGCCGAAAGGACTAATCCATTCGCAAGCATTGTCTGGGGTTGGCGACAGCTGCTTGCAAATAGCAGCAGAAAGCCGGAGCACACGGTGTGACAGACGGCTCTGCGGCCGGAAAATTGTGCTGCTATAATTTGCCGCCCTTCCCTGGAGGAACCTCCAGCGGCCGGGTGCATCCAAACTTGCCCCTTGATGTTGATTAGCGCGAAGGACGCTCATGATACTGATATTTCTGGTCCTACTGCTCGCCCTGTTGCCGCTGGTACTCACCACCTCGTTTCCCCATCTGGTGGTCGTGAGCATATACAGTGGGCTGGCGCACCTGCTCGCCTTCGGCTGGGCCATCATGATCATCATCATTCTCCTGCGCCGCCGCCGTATCCGCGAATGGCGCGAGGCGCGCAAGCTACGCAAGCAGGCGCGCGCCCAGCAAAAGAAAACACCATCCAACTAAGCCTTACCAGGCGTAGCCCGCGCTGAACAACAGGGTGGAATCAATCTCCTTGCGGCCTGGTGTCGGGCTTCCATCCCAGGTGACATTCCACTGGGTGGAGGCATTCAAGCGCTCGGTAAGCGGGAACCGGAAGCCGGTTTTGGCATAAATCAGCATATCGCGCGTATCTTCCAGGCTCATGAGCGCCTCGTGCTCATGGAAAAACTGGGTAAATCCATTCAGCAGTTTCTGGTCGTATTTCACCGCCCAGCGCAATGCCGCATAGTTTTTGTCAGGGTCGGTGTAATGACGCTCGCTCACATAGGCCAAACCGCCTTCAAGCGACAGATTGAGGTTGGGCGATTCATACATCTGGTAACCCGATCCGCCGCCAATGGTCGTCAGCAATTGCAGGTCACGAAACCTGTCCTGCTCCAGTGACGTCACGCCGTAGGCATACCAGCGCCGACTCCAGAAATGGTCGTACTTGGCGTAGCCACGGCTATTGAATTGCGTGCTGTTGCCTCTATCCTCTGCCCGGTTGAAGATGGCCCCGGCGGTATACCGATTCTGCAGCGTACGAATGATGGTTTCCGTATCCAGCCGCAAGGCCTGGGTTTCGGAGTTGCCCTGCGTCCAGGTGCCGCCAACATTGATACGCCCGGTCCATTTGTAGCCGCCGCGCACCAGTTCGGGCGAAGGGTTGATGTAGCGCAGCTCTGCCAGCTCAATATCGCGGTATTGCTCATTCTCAAGCTTGATCCAGGCACGGCCGTCTTCCACGTCATCCAGACTTACAAACGCGCCTTCCACGCGCTCTTTGTCATTCAGCACGATATCCAGCGCTTTGGCAGAGTCCAGGCTGGCAATTTCCGCCCACACGACTTTGATCACCCCTGCATAGGCGGTTCTGAACTCGACGGCATCGCCTTCTTTTTTCAGCACCTCGCCGGTCAATATATCGCCATTTTTGAGGCGCAACTGATCCGCCGCCGCATGGCATGACAGCCCGATGAGAGACGCCGCCACCATGGCTTTTGCATAAGCAGTTACCTGCATGTAGTTCCTCCTGATGTTATTGCTTGATGTCGACATGCCTGCAGGCAGTGACTTTATTAAAGTTCGCTCGCGCGCCCACACGGGGAGCCTTGAAACCGACATTGATTAGTGAGTTAGCAGAACGGCACGCTTGCCGGGCTTCTTATTCAAGATGACTGCATAAGGCTGAAAAAATTCGCTGACCCCGGCATGCGGGGTCGGCAAATGGCGACAATCGTGCCACTAAATCCCCAGCAAATCGGGAAACTCGCGTATGGATGGAATCACCCGATCCGGGTGAATAGTGGAGGCATCACAGTATGCCTGACGATACTTGCCGGTCTGCACCAGCACCCCATGCAGACCTGCCTGCTGGGCACCGCCAATGTCGGCATCAATGTCATCGCCGATCAGCACGGCATCGCATGCCGCCACACTCATACTGATCAGCGCCATGGCAAAAAAATCCGCCGAGGGCTTGCCCATCAGCGTGGTCTGCGCGCCACTTGCATACTCCAGACCGGTGATAAAAGCGCCAATATCCATTTGCAAGCCATGCTCGGTTTGCCAGTAGCGGTTCTTGTGGATGGCAATCAGCTTGGCGCCACGCATCAGACAGTTGAACACCTCATTCAGCAGCCGGTATGACCAGGCATCGCCAATATCGCCAATCACAATGAATTCGGCATCGGTATCTGACTGGCGAAAATCGGCAAAATCCTGCATCACGTCTTCCGCCAGCAGGAACCGGCAGACCGGGTCACCTTGCCGCATCAGATATAAACGCGCGGCCTGGGTGGCACTGATGATTTCCTCTGTTTCCACCGCAAAGCCCAGACTGCCCAATTTTGCCTGCAATGAAGCCAGCGACAGCGTGCTGGTATTGGTAACGAACCGGCACGGCAAACCGGCATTGCGGATGCGGTCTACTGCATCAATCGCGCCCTCTACCGGCTTGCCGCCGATATAGAGCACACCGTCGAGATCAAACAGCACGCCCTTGATGGCATTTAGCGGCTCCATGATGACTCCTTTCTGCATACGGATAACACTTGCATGCAAGCATCAACGATGCCAACTCTATCCACGTTTACGTTCCTTCAACACGGCCCAGCGGGTAGCCCAATACACCAGCATGCCGATATAAGTACCGGCGATTACATCGCTCACATAATGATAGTTGGTAGCCACCAGCGCCACTGCCAGGAGTGTCATGCCAGCCAGATACCACCGGCGCCAGCGTGGATAAAACTGCCACAGCGCCATGAACACCGTCATGAACACCACCATGTGACCTGACGGAAAAGCGTCGTACCAACGCTTGCCCACCTGAAACCAGTGCGCCTGATGAGCCTCGGGATTGGACAACCAAAAGCGAACTCCGATACGACCAAACATGAGCTTGAGCACATGCTTGGCGAGGAACGCCATCGGCAGCACCACACCGATCAAAAGAAAAAAGTCACGCCTTGGGCTACGCTCGCCCAGCCTGCGCAAGTAGAAATAGAAGGAAAGACTGAAAGTAGAGCCGATCAGCACCACCCAGAACAGATGGCTGGGAAGGTTATTGGTATAGTCATGAAACGGGGCATAGCTCAGCAAATGCGCCTTGATCCACAAGGCCGCTGGCGCATCCACAAAAAAAATCGCCAGCAGGCTCAATACGGTTACCAGCAGCATGAGGCCCAGGCTACGCATAGATCGCCACGCCATATATCCTGACCTCATCTGCCACCAAGCACTCAAAAAATATCCTGACCATGCCTGAAGTTTAGACTAGCGACACCCACGCGTCGATGATCCAGCGCCGACGGGACCAGATTTGCTTTTATCTCGCGCGCAGACGGCCATGAAAAAAGGCCGACATTGCTGTCAGCCTTTTTCCGGTGGCCGGTAAAACCGGCAACCCGTTATCGCGAGAAATTACTCAGCGACAACAATTTCATTCTTGACGGCGGTCACGCCTTTGACGCCCTTGGCGAGCAACACTGCTTTTTCAGCTTCTTTCTTGGTTTTTGCAGTGCCGGACAATTCGACCAGGCCATTACTGTCAGTTTCAACCTTGATATCACTGGCACTTACCAGTTTATCCTTGGCAAACGCAGCCTTCACCTTCGTTGTGATCACGGTATCGCTCAACTTGGTGGAAACGGCATCACCGTCTGCAGCAAAGCCACTCAAAGGCATTGCCAGAGCACTTACCAACAGCAGAGCTTTAAAATTCGTTTTCATATCGTTTCCTTATAATGGGTTGTTGTTGAAGACGAATCCATTGTGAAAGAAACCGGCATGATGGCGAATAAGTTGGTCGCTGATTCTCGTGTCAGAGAACGCTTACCGGAGTGTAGGCGTAGCGCCCTACTTTAGGGTGGCGCGGGTGACTTCCACGCTCGCCTCCCCATCGCTCAACCACACCTGACCATCCTGGATGGTGCATTGCAGATTCATGCTGCGTTGCGCCAATGCGGCCAGCGCCTGGGTTGTTTCCTGCGGCAGACTGTAAACCCGCAGATTGCTGAGCCGGGCAAAACCGGAGGCATTCTGCGCAAACCACATCTCTGCCGTGCGCCCGCCATAGGCATACACCACCACCTCATCGGCACGGCCACATGCCTTGCGTATCAGCTTCTCGTCCGGCAGGCCGACATCGATCCACTGCTCAATGCGGCCAGTCAAATCGCGCCGCCAAAGATCCGCCTCTTCATCATCTGTCATACCCTGACCAAACGCCAGCTGCTCATCCGCATGCAGGGCAAACGCCAGCAGGCGCACCATCATGCGCTCATCCGTCTCCGACGGATGCCGCGCCAGGGTCAATGCATGATCCTGATAATAATGCCGCTCCATGTCGGCAATCTGCAGATTGGCTTTGAATACAGTGGATTTAAGGGCCATAGAAATCCTGATAAGACGTGAAAATGAAGTGCTAGGTTTATACAACAGAACAGCGTCGGCAGGACCAGACTGCGCAATAAAAAATCTGCAGCATCCGATTTTTCATCCAGGCCTGGCGATTGCCAAGCCCAGATTGCCAAGCCTGGCCATGGGATGGAGGAAGGGTAACGGTGTAAATAAAAAAAGGGGTTACGATTTCTCGTAACCCCTTTTTGGTGTTGGTGGGCTGTGCGGGGATCGAACCCACGACAAACGGATTAAAAGTCCGCTGCTCTACCAGCTGAGCTAACAGCCCGGAGACTTTCGTCCCGATGTTTTCCGTTGCTTTGGAAAGCGCGCAATTATCCAGAAAAGGGCGTAGCGCGTCAACCAGAAATCAGGGAAAGTTTATGCAGCATTCATTTAGCGTAGACACTGCGCCTTAGCGCATGCCGGGGAACCGACCTTGCATGGCGCGCATCATCTTGCTCATGCCGCCTTTGGAGAACATTTTCATCATCTTCTGAATTTCTTCAAACTGGTTGAGCAGGCGATTGACTTCCTGCACCTGCACACCGGCGCCAGCGGCAATACGGCGTTTGCGGGTCGCCTTGATGATCTCGGGCTTGCGGCGCTCTTCGGCCGTCATGGAATTGATAATGCCTTCCATGCGACGCATGGCTTTATCGCCAGTCTCACTATTGATCTGGCCGGCCATGCCCGCCAACTGCGCGGGCATTTTGTCCATGAGGGCGCCCATACCACCCATTTTGCGCATTTGCAGCATTTGCGACTTGAAGTCTTCGAGGTCAAAGCTTTTGCCGGACTTGAGCTTGTCGGCGACTTTTTGCGCCTCAGCCATGTCGACATTCTTTTGTGCCTGCTCAATGAGCGATAGCACATCGCCCATGCCCAGCACGCGGGAGGCCATGCGCTCCGGATGGAATACTTCCAGCCCGTCCACTTTCTCGCTAACACCGACGAATTTGATCGGCTTGCCCGTGATGTGGCGTACCGACAAGGCGGCACCGCCACGCGCATCGCCATCCAGCTTGGTGAGGATAACGCCCGTCAGGGGCAAGGTCTCGCCAAAGGCGCGTGCCGTATTCACGGCATCCTGACCTTGCATGGCATCGACCACAAACAGGGTTTCCACCGGGTTCAGCAAGGCATGCAATTGCTGGATTTCAGCCATCATGGCTTCATCAATCCCCAAGCGACCGGCAGTATCGAAAATCACCACATCGTAAAAATGACGCTTGGCAAAATCGAGTACATTGGCCGCAATGTCCTGCGGTTTCTGGCTGGCGTTCGAGTCAAAACAGTCGACTTCCAGACCCTTGGCCAGGGTTTTCAACTGCTCAATGGCGGCGGGGCGATATACGTCAGCACTGGCCAGCAATACCTTCTTCTTTTGTTCTTTAAGCAGCCGCGCCAGCTTGGCTGAGGTGGTGGTTTTACCTGAGCCCTGCAAACCTGCCATCAGGATAATCGCCGGAGGGACTGCTGCCAGATTGAGCCCTACATTCTGTTCGCCCATGAGGCGCGTAAGCTCTTCATGCACCACCTGAATGACTGCCTGTCCGGGCGTCAGGCTCTGCAGCACATCACGACCTACCGCCCGCTCCTTCACCTGAGCGATGAATTCCTTGACCACGGGCAGGGCGACGTCAGCTTCCAGCAGCGCCATGCGCACTTCACGCATGGCGTCACTGATATTTTCTTCGCTGAGACGGGCCTGGCCGCGCAGCGTCTTGACCACCTGTTGTAATCTACCGCTTAAATTTTCAAACATAATCCGTGCCGAATGTAATGCGGGCCAGCGTTTAGGGGCTGAAACCGCGTGTTATAGTATTTACTTAATTCTAACCCAAGACCTGAAGACACAAGACAGCTAAATGGTTGCCCTTATTCCTTTTCTGCTCACAGCCCTGATTTACAGCCTGGTCGCCATCGACTTCTGGCGTAGCGTAAAAACCTCAGACCCTGCCTCACGCCGCAAGCTGCATAGCCGGGTGCTGGCCATCGGCCTCTTGCTGCATGCGGGCCTGCTATATAACGCCATGTTTACCGAAGGCCTGAACCTGAGTTTTGACAATGCCCTGTCGGCGATTGCCTGGCTCACGGTGCTGATCTATTGGGTCAACAACCTGCGCTATCCGCTGCAAAGCCTGCAGGCTTTTGTGCTGCCACCTGCGGCGTTTTTCGTGCTCTTGCAATACGGCATGCATGAAAACCACGTGCTGCCTTATCTGGGTAATCCATTGTTCATGACGCATCTGGTCATCGCGATTCTGGCTTACAGCCTGTTCACCTTTGCCGCCTTGCATGCGGGCCTGATGGCGTTTGCCGAGCGCAAGCTGCATCAAAAATCCAGTCTGAGCCGCCTTCCAGAGTTTCCGCCGATTATCGTCATGGAAAAGCTGCTGTTCCGCGTCATTGCACTGGGCTTTTTCCTGCTCACGCTCACCCTCCTGAGCGGCGCGCTGTTTTCCGAACAGATTTTTGGCCAGGCCTTGAAGTTCAATCACAAGAACCTGTTCGCCATTATCTCGTGGCTGGTTTATGGCGGCCTGCTGCTTGGCCGCCAAGCCTATGGCTGGCGGGGCAAGACCGCTATCCGCTGGACACTCAGCGGCTTTGTGATTTTGCTGCTCGCTTACGCAGGGACCAAATTCGTGCTGGAAGTCCTGCTGAATCGTTAACCTACGCAGGCGGCCTGCAGGACAAGCCTGGCCTGCTCAACACTTAAATAAATACTAGCGCAGGCTGATCACAGGCCAGCCTTCCCCTTCGGCATAAGCTTTCAGCGTAGAGTCCGGATCGACTGCCACGGGCTTGTCCACCAGCTTCATCAGTGGCAAATCATTGTGCGAATCGCTGTAGAACCAGCTCTGCTCAAAATCCTGGAGCGTTTGCCCGCGTGCCTCCAGCCAACTGTTCAGGCGCGTAATCTTGCCTTCCTGAAAACTCGGCACACCGGTGCTACGCCCGGTGAATTGGCCGTCAATTTCCTCCGGCAGCGTCCCAATCAGGTTTTCAATACCAAATGCCTTGGCAATCGGGCCGGTAACAAAGCTGTTGGTCGCGGTGATGATCATGAGCAAATCGCCGTTGGCTCTATGCTTTTCTACCAGCGCCCGCGCTTTGTCGGTGATCATGGGGGCGATTTTTTCCTGCATGTAGCGCGTGTGCAATTCATCCAGAAAACTGCGCGGATGCTGGCTTAATGGCTTGAGCTGAAACTCGAGAAACGCATAGATATCCAGCTTCCCGGCTTTATAGTCTTCGTAAAACTGCAGGTTTTTTTCCAGGTGCTCCTCGCGGTTGAGCAATCCCTGTTCGATCAGAAACTGGCCCCATTGAAAATCACTATCCCCGGCCAACAGGGTGTTATCCAAATCAAAAAGTGCAAGCTGCAAAATCATCTCCGTTCTGTTACGGCGTTTCAAAAATAGGTAAAGTACAAGACTTGTGCATCGCATTGCGGAGAGCTTGATGCGGCAAGAACTCGCTGCCCCCATCAAGGTCATTACGATATGAACTTCCCCGATCATTTACTACCCACCGAGCTGTGCTGGGCCGCCAATGCATTAAGCCTGGCGATTATCCTGGCCTGCGTGAAAAGCGCACCTTGGCGTCATCTGAAAGACACCAGCCTGTTGAATGTGTTCATGGCCGGCATCGTCGGGCTCATGCTGGTATGGGCAGTTAACGCCGGGATCAAGCCTGGTCTGAATTTTCATCTGCTGGGCGCTACGCTGCTCAGCCTGATGTTTGGGCCCCAACTCGCGATTATCGCGCTTGCCTTGGTACTGCTCGGCATTACCGCCTTTGGCATGGCTGGCTGGCTCAGTTACGGGCTCAATCTCATGCTCATGGTAGTGATTCCCGCCATGTTCAGTTGGGGCGTATTCCGCTGGGTAGACCGCAAACTGCCCAACCATTTGTTTGTGTATATTTTTGTGGTCGGCTTTTTCTGTGCAGGTGTCGCCATTACCCTGTGCGGACTCGCCAGCAGCTTTGTGCTGACCGAAAGTGCTATCTACAAGCGTGAATATCTGGGCGAGCATTACTTGCCCTACTACATTTTCATGGCCTGGTCCGAAGCTATGCTCACAGGGATGGCGGTAACGCTGATGGCGGCTTTCAGGCCAAGCTGGCTATCTACCTTCAACGACAAACGTTATCTCAAAACCAAATAGACCTGCCTGCATACTGGCCCAACCCCATCAACAAGGCGCTACCTACAATATCTGGAAGCGCCAGGCTGAAATTACAAGGGCTGCGGATGCGCCCGTTCGGCGTTGGATTGCAGCTTGTTCAAGCCATTCAAGTAAGCTTTGGCCGAGGCAATCACGATATCGGTATCCGCCCCTTGGCCGTTCACAATGCGGCCACCCTTGGACAGGCGTACGGTCACTTCGCCTTGCGCATCGGTACCACTGGTAATGTTGTTGACCGAGTAGAGCTGCAACTCGGAACCACTGTTGACGATGCTTTCAATGGCTTTGAACGCCGCATCCACTGGGCCGCCGCCATTCGACTCCGCCCGTTTTTCCACGCCATGCTCGGTAACAGTGACAATTGCATGCGGGATTTCGCCCGTCTGCGAACATACCTGCAGATACACCAGCTTGTAGCACTCACTGGCTTCGCCCATCACGTCATCGCTGACCAGGGCATGCAGGTCTTCATCAAAAATCTCGGACTTCTTGTCTGCCAACTCCTTGAAGCGGGCAAAGGCGGCATTCAAGGCCTCTTCGCTATCGAGCTGGATACCCAGCTCATTCAGGCGGGTGCGGAAGGCATTGCGGCCAGACAGCTTGCCCAGCGTGAGCTTGTTGGCACCCCAGCCCACATCTTCGGCACGCATGATCTCGTAAGTCTCGCGGTGCTTCAGCACGCCATCCTGATGAATGCCGGATTCGTGTGCAAAGGCATTGGCGCCAACCACCGCCTTGTTCGGTTGCACCGGATAACCGGTAATGGTGGAAACCAGCTTGGAGGTAGGCACGATCTGCGTGGTATCAATACTGGTGTCGAGGTTGAATACATCGCGGCGCGTGCGCACTGCCATGACGATTTCTTCCAGACTGGCATTGCCTGCGCGCTCGCCCAGGCCGTTGATGGTGCATTCCACCTGCCGCGCGCCGCCCATGACAGCCGCCAGTGAATTCGCCACCGCCATGCCAAGGTCATTGTGGCAATGGGTAGACCACACCACGCGGGATGAATTGGGCACGCGGGCAATCAACTGCTGCATGCGCTCGCCCCACAGCGCGGGTATCGAATAGCCCACGGTATCCGGCACATTGATGGTCTTGGCCCCCGCATCAATCACGGCGGTAAACACCTGCACCAGGAAATCCATGTCCGAACGCACCGCGTCTTCCGCGGAGAATTCCACATCGTCGGTATATTCCAGCGCCCATTTCACGGCCTGCACCGCCCGTTCCAGCACCTGCTCCGGCGTCATGCGCAGTTTGTTCTGCATGTGGATGGGGCTGGTGGCAATAAAGGTATGGATACGGCCTTTGGCCGCTGGCTTGATGGCTTCGCCCGCGCGGCGGATATCGTTTTCATTGGCACGCGCCAGCGAGCAGACGGTGGACTCCTTGATAATCTCGGCGATCGCATGAATCGCATCAAAATCCCCTGGACTCGCTGCGGCAAACCCGGCTTCAATCACATTCACGCCCAGCTTTTCCAGCTGACGGGCGATACGGATCTTTTCTTCCTTGGTCATGGCAGCGCCCGGGCTCTGCTCGCCATCGCGCAAGGTGGTATCAAAAATGATTAACTGCTTGTCTTTTATCGTATCTGACATGGTGTCTGGTCCATAAACTTGGTGATCGCTGCATTATTTGTGGCAGCGAAATGCATTTGCGGAGATAACTAAATTCAGTTGGCGGAAGGCGACGCAGGCGGGCGCTTCAGCTTGCGGTATGCCCACAAGACATACCCTGACAAGCCGTATAGCAGGGAAACTGCAAACAGGACTTCAGCAGGACTGTATGAAATGAGCACAAAAGCCAGCACGATGAGCAGAATCACCACAAACGGTACGCTGCTGCGCAGATTGATGTCCTTGCCGCTGTAAAAGCGCAGGTCGCTCACCATGGAAATACCGGCAAATACGGTGATGCTCCAGGCCAGCCATTTCATCTTGACCCAGCCAAAGAAAATCTCGTCCCCGGCAATGCCATTATCAAAGGAAATCCACACCAAGCCGGCCAGCAATGCGGCCGCAGCCGGACTGGGCAAGCCTTGGAAATAGCGTTTGTCGCTTTCATCCAGCTTGGTATTGAAGCGAGCCAGGCGCAAGGCGGCACTGGCGCAATAGATAAAAGCCGCAATCCAGCCCAGCTTGCCCATGGGCTGCAAAGCCCACACATACAGCACCAGCGCCGGGGCCACGCCAAACGACACCATATCGGAAAGGCTGTCGTATTCGGCGCCAAAGGCACTTTGGGTATTGGTCATGCGGGCGACACGCCCATCGAGGCCGTCCAGTATCATCGCAATGAAAATGGCGACCGCTGCATGCTCAAAGCGACCACTCATCGCCTGCACGATGGCATAAAACCCGGCAAACAGTGCCGCCGTCGTAAACAGGTTGGGCAGCAGATAGATGCTGCGCTCGCGCAGACTCTGTTCAACCAGTGGTTTGGTGCGGCGCAGACGGGGTTTGGCATCAGCCATTGCGAAACTTCCTGAAATTAAACTTCGGCTAGTATATCAAAGCCGCATGGATTGACTATGTTAGACTCGCGTATTGATTTCAACACGCTTAGCACCATGCAATTCACTCTGCACAAACAGGATGGCGCCGCCCGCCGCGGCACCGTCAGCCTGGCCCACGGCGAGGTACAAACACCCGCCTTCATGCCAGTCGGCACTTATGGTTCCGTCAAGACGCTCTCCCCGCAAGAGGTTCACGACATTGGCGCGCACATTCTGCTCGGCAATACCTTTCACTTATGGCTGCGGCCCGGCCTCGATGTCATTGAGGCCCATGGCGGCCTGCATGGCTTCATGAGCTGGGATGGCCCTATCCTCACTGATTCCGGCGGCTTTCAGGTCTGGAGCCTCGGCGACCTGCGCAAGATCAGCGAAGAAGGCGTCAAATTTCGCTCTCCGATCAATGGCGACAGCTGTTTCCTGACCCCCGAGGAATCCATGCGCATCCAGCGCGTGCTCAATTCCGACATCGTCATGATTTTTGACGAATGCACACCTTACCCTGCCACTCACGAGCAAGCCATGACATCCATGCAGCTCAGCCTGCGCTGGGCACGGCGCAGCAAGGATGCCCATGCCGGCAATCCGAACGCGCTGTTTGGCATTATTCAGGGCGGCATGTATGAAGACCTGCGCGACATCTCGCTGGCGGGGCTAACTGACATTGAATTTGATGGCTACGCCATAGGCGGCTTGTCGGTAGGTGAACCAAAGGAAGACATGCTGCGCATTCTGGCTCACACCACGCCGCAGATGCCACAGGACAAACCCCGCTACCTGATGGGTGTTGGTACGCCAGAAGACCTGGTGGATGCGGTAAGCCATGGCGTGGACATGTTTGACTGTGTGATGCCTACCCGCAATGCACGCAATGGCTGGCTGTTCACCCAGTATGGTGACATCAAGCTCAAGAACGCCCGCTACAAACTGGATACCGGCCCTCTGGATGCCGACTGCAGCTGCTACACCTGCCGCCATTTCAGCCGCGCCTATCTGCACCATTTGCATCGTACCGGCGAGATTCTGGGCGCCCGCCTCAACACCCTGCACAACCTGCACTATTACCAGCAACTGATGGCAGGCATGCGCAAGGCTATTGAAAACGGCACATTCAGCAGTTTCGTTGCGGAGTTCAAGGCCAAGCGCCAGCAGCTTAAAGCCGAAAGCCTGGCAACGGCTTCAAATTAGAGGTGACCGCAATCACATAGCGAGGCCGCCACAAGATGGCTGATAAATTTAGTGAGAACACCACAAGGCGCTCTATGCTAGAATTTTTGGCTTTAGTATCAACAGTATCAATTTTATTTAAAGTAATAGAAAGGTAGCTTCCGTGTTAATCAGCTCAGCTTATGCCGCATCGGCCTCCCCGGCTCCGGAATGGACCAGTTTTCTTCCTCTGGTCGTGATCTTCGTCCTGTTCTGGTTCATGCTGATTCGTCCGCAAATGAAGCAGGCCAAAGAACAGCGCCGCATGCTGGAAGCCCTGCAAAAAGGCGATGAAGTCATCACCGCTGGCGGTATCGTCGGCAAGGTCACCAAAGTTGGTGATGCTTATGTCACGATTGAGATCGCACCTGAAGTTAACATCAACGTGCAAAAGCAAACCGTCCAGACCCTGCTGCCCAAGGGCACCATCAAGTCCATCTGAATTTAAACCATCCCGCCATTCCGTCCCATGCTCCGCACCAATCCATACATTGCAACACTTTCATGTATGACCGAGCCTGAGGACGGAATGCGTTTTTTTCGAGCCGCATTATGAATCGTTACCCCTTATGGAAATACATACTCGTGCTGATCACCCTGGTGCTCGGCGTGGTGTATTCGCTGCCCAATCTGTTTGGTGAGTCACCAGCCGTCCAGGTATCCACCGCCAAGAGCTCCGCTAAACTCGACCCGGCATTGCTGGGCCAGGTGGAAGATATCCTGAAGCAGGAAAAAATCACCTATGAAGCGGTGTTTCTTGACACGAATGGCGTCAAGGTACGATTTGAAAATGCGGACACGCAAATCAATGCCAAGGATGTGCTGCAAGGCAAGCTGGGCAAGGATTACGTCGTTGCACTCAATCTGATCTCGCGTTCACCTTCCTGGCTGCGCAGCATCGGCGCGCTGCCCATGTATCTGGGTCTGGACTTGCGCGGCGGCGTTCACTTCCTGCTGCAAGTTGACATGAAAGCCGCGCTGGATAAGGCCGCTGAGCGTTATGTCGGCGATTTCCGCAGTGCATTGCGCAAGGAGCGCGTGGCTTACATGGGCGTCAGCCGTGAAGGCCAGGCCGTGCAGGTGCGCTTCAGCAGCGCAGCCGAACTGGCAAAAGCCCAGAAAATCCTGAACAAGGAATACCCTGACCTCACCTTCCGCACCCTGGATAGCGGTAACGACAAACTGCTGATCGCCACACTGAATCTTCAGGCACAAAAACGCATTCAGGAATTTGCTCTCAAGCAGAACATTCAAACCCTGCACAATCGCGTGAACGAACTCGGCGTTGCCGAACCGATCATTCAGCAGCAAGGCCTGGATCGCATCGTGATCCAGTTGCCAGGCGTGCAGGACACGGCCAAGGCGAAGGAAATTCTCGGCCGTACCGCGACGCTTGAAATCCGCATGGTGGACGAAGAGAAGAGCGACATGACCACGCTGGACAAAGCCAGCAAGGGTCAGGTGCCATTTGGTGACGAGTATTATGTGGAACGTAACGGCCAGCCTATTCTGGTCAAGAAAAACGTCGTGCTGACCGGTGACTACATCACCGACGCCGGCCCTGGCCTGGATCAGCAAAACGGCGAATCCGTTGTGCATGTCACACTGGATGGTCGCGGCGCCCGTATCTTCAAACAGGCCACCAAGGAAAACGTCGGCAAGCGCATGGCGATTCTGCTGATTGAAAAAGGCCAGGCAGAAGTCATTACCGCACCTGTTATCCGCGAAGAAATTGGCGGCGGCCGCGTGCAGATTTCCGGCATGGCGAACGTGCAGGAAGCTACCGATGTTTCATTGCTGCTGCGCGCTGGCGCGCTGGCTGCGCCAATGGACATCATCGAAGAACGTACCGTCGGCCCAAGCATGGGTGAAGAAAACATCAAGCGCGGCTGGCACTCCACCCTGTGGGGCTTCGCTGCGATTGCCGTGTTCATGATCATCTACTACATGCTGTTCGGTAGCGTGTCGGTGCTGGCGCTGGGCGTCAACCTGCTGCTGCTGACCGCGGTGCTGTCGCTGCTGCAGGCCACGCTCACACTGCCCGGTCTGGCGGCGATTGCGCTGACGCTGGGGATGGCGATTGACGCCAACGTGCTGATCAATGAGCGTATTCGTGAAGAGCTGCGCAATGGCAACACGCCTCAGGCCGCCATTCACGCAGGCTATGACCGTGCCTTCGATACCATTCTGGACTCCAACGTCACCACCATGATCGCCGGCCTCGCCCTGTTCATGTTCGGCTCCGGCCCGGTCAAGGGCTTTGCCGTGGTGCACGTGCTGGGCATTTTGACTTCCATGTTCAGCGCCGTGGTGGTTTCGCGCGCGCTGGTTAACCTGATTTACGGTTACCGCCGCAAGATCAGCAAGCTGTCCATCGGCTGATGCGACCTCACGTAAACGACTAGATACGAGTAAAGATCATGGAAATTTTCAAGATTAAAAAAGACATACCGTTTATGAGCTATGGTCGCCTGACGACCGCGATTTCGCTCATTACCTTCCTGCTGTCGGTGTTCTTCCTGGCACACCGCGGCCTTAACCTCGGCGTCGACTTCACTGGCGGCACCATGATGGAAGTCAGCTATCCACAAGCCGCTGATATCGGAAAAATCCGTGAAGCCGTCGACAGCGGGGGTCTGAAGGATGCCACCGTGCAAAACTTTGGCACCAGCCGCGATGTGCTGATCCGCTTGCCGCTCAAGCCTGAGCTTTCGATCTCGGCGTTGTCCGAACAAGTGCTGACCGCGCTGCAAAAAGCCGACCCCAACGTCAAAATGAATCGCGTTGAATCCGTTGGCGCACAGGTCGGGCAAGAACTGTATGAAAATGGCGCGCTGGCCCTGTTGCTGGTGTCGATCGGCATCATGGCCTATCTCGCCCTGCGCTTTGAATGGCGCTTTGCGGTAGCCGCCGTTATCGCCAACATGCATGACGTGGTGATCATTCTGGGCTTTTTTGCCTTCTTCCAGTGGGAATTCAACCTCACTGTGCTGGCCGCCGTATTGGCCGTGCTCGGTTACTCGGTGAATGAATCCGTGGTGGTGTTTGACCGTGTGCGTGAAAACTTCCGCAAGATGCGCAAGGCCAGTGTGCCCGAGGTGATCAACAACGCCATCACCCGTACCATGTCCCGTACCGTCATCACCCACTTCTCGACCCAGCTGATGGTGCTGTCCATGCTGTTTTTTGGTGGCGAAGTGCTGCATAACTTCTCATTGGCACTGACCATTGGCATTCTGTTCGGCATTTACTCATCCGTACTGGTCGCCAGCCCGATTGCCATGTACCTGGGTGTATCGCGCGAAAATCTGATGACCAGCGCTGAAAAGAAGCCAGCCACAGCCGACGCTCAACCTTGAGCAAACTGACATTGTCAGGCGCAGCCTTTCCTGGCTGCCTTGACAATAGCGCTCCATCAAAGGGAAACTAGCGGTATCGCTTAACGCCAGTTCCCCCTTGGACACCATTCCCTTACCCATGCAGCTCGGCGCTCTTGCCGTGCTGCTTTTGATTTCCGCCTTTTTTTCCATCGCTGAAACCAGCCTGATGTCGCTCAACCGCTACCGGTTGCGCCATCTGGCAAAAGGCGGCCACCGCGGCGCCCGCCTCGCCAGCCACCTGCTGAGCAAGACGGACAAACTGCTAGGCGTGATACTGCTCGGCAACAATTTTGCCAACGCCGCCTCGGCCACCCTGGTAACCGTCATTAGCGTGCAGCTGCTGGGCGAAGGCGAGTGGGTGCTGATGATAGGCACCCTGAGCGTCACCTTCTTCATTCTCGTGTTCGGGGAAATCTCCCCCAAAGTCATTGCAGCGGCCTACCCGGAAAAACTGGCGTTTGCTGTCAGCTATATCCTTTACCCCTTGTTGAAGGTGTTATACCCGGCCGTCTGGTTCGTGAATCTCTTTGTCAGCGGCCTCTTGCGATTGCTGGGAATACGCGTCAACTTTGCCGACCACAGCCATGCCATCTCCATGGAGGAGCTACGTACCATCGTCAGCGATTCGGCCAGCTATATTCCAAAAAAGCACCGCACCATCCTGCTGAACCTGTTTGAGCTGGAAAAGATCACGGTGGATGACGTGATGACCGCGCATACCCTGATCGATACCATCGACATGGATGCTCCAATGGATGACATATTGCAGCATATCTCCAGCAGCCATCACACCCAGCTCCCGGTCAAACAGGGTCCCGGGGAAGAAATTATTGGCTTTATCCATGTGCGGCGTGTCATCAACCAGCTGCGCGGTGGCGAGCTAGACAAGGAAGCCTTGCAGGAGATTATCGCCGAACCCTACTTTGTGCCTTCCGGCACCCCGCTATACACCCAGATGCAGCAATTTCAGGAGCAGCAGCAACGCATGGGGCTGGTGGTGGACGAATACGGTGAACTGAAAGGCCTGGTCACGCTCGAAGACATACTGGAAGAGATCATTGGCGACTTCACCACCCAGTCGCCATTGCGCACCAGCAAGTACATACACGAAGAAGATGGCAGCTGGCTGGTGGATGGTTCCAGCAGCCTGCGCGATTTAAATCGCAAGTTGGGCTTGAATTTACCGCTGGATGGCCCCAAAACATTAAATGGATTGGTACTTGAGCATTTTGAGGATATTCCGGAGCCTAGCACCAGCTTCAAGATTGGCACGCACGCGCTTGAAATCGTGCAAACCCATGACCGTATCGTCAAAAGCGTCCGCATTTACCCCTAGCACCCCGGCCTGCTTCGCCTTGGGAGGCTAAGGCGGGCGCGAAATTTGCATTCATATCATCAAACAGTCGAACTGGCCGGATTACCCACACTTAATTCAGGCTTGAATTATTTCTGATTCGGCTCAAAATAGGCATCACTATGGCAAGTACGAAGCATCAAGAGGGAATCGTCACAGAAAAGCAAACGGCTCGGCCCAAACCGCCGTCCATGTATAAAGTGATTCTGTTGAACGACGACTACACCCCCATGGAATTTGTTGTAGAAGTGATTCAGCGTTTTTTTAACAAAAGCCGTGAACAGGCGACGCAAATCATGCTCAAAGTTCATACGGAAGGCGCAGGTATCTGTGGCGTTTATCCGCACGACATCGCCGAAACCAAAGTAAATCAGGTATTGGGCTATGCCCGTGAATATCAACATCCGCTGCAATGCGCAATGGAAGAAGTCTGAGGAAGTGCAAAATGATCGCCCAGGAACTTGAAGTCTCACTACATATGGCCTTTATGGACGCCAGGCAAAAACGCCATGAGCTAATCACGGTGGAGCACCTGCTGCTGGCCATGATAGACAACCCGACAGCGGCGGACGTGTTGCGCTCCTGCGGTGCCAATCTCGACACTTTGCGTTCCGAACTGGTGCACTACATCGAAGAACACACCCCGATTGTAGAGGGCTCGGACGAAGTCGATACCCAGCCTACCCTCGGCTTCCAGCGCGTGATTCAGCGCGCCATTCTGCACGTGCAGTCTTCCGGCAAGAAAGAAGTCACCGGTGCCAATGTGCTGGTCGCCATCTATGGCGAAAAGGATTCGCACGCCGTTTTCTTCCTGCATCAGCAAGGCATTACCCGCCTGGATGTAGTGAATTTCATCGCCCATGGCGTTGCCAAGGTCACCGACAACACCAGCAAACGCGCAGAAACCGAGCAGGAGGCTGAAGCCGAAGCTGCGCCTGGTAGCGCGCTGGAAAGCTTTACACTCAATCTCAACCAGCAAGTACTGGCAGGCAAGATCGACCCACTGATCGGGCGTGGCAATGAAATCGAACGCGTCATTCAAACCCTGTGCCGCCGTCGCAAGAACAACCCGCTCTTGGTAGGCGAAGCTGGTGTGGGTAAAACCGCCATTGCCGAAGGTCTGGCACGCCGCATTGTCGAAGGCAATGTGCCAGAAGTGCTGGCCAATGCCGTCATCTACTCACTGGACATGGGTGCGCTGCTGGCCGGTACCAAATACCGCGGCGATTTTGAGCAACGCCTCAAAGCCGTGATGAAAAAACTGGCTGAGCAGCCCGATGCCGTCTTGTTCATTGACGAGATCCATACACTGATTGGCGCAGGTGCTGCCAGTGGCGGCACCCTGGATGCATCCAACCTGCTGAAGCCTGCGCTGTCCAATGGCTCGCTCAAATGCATAGGTGCGACCACCTATCAGGAGTACCGCGGCATTTTTGAAAAAGATCACGCGCTTTCCCGCCGCTTCCAGAAGGTGGATGTGGTTGAGCCTACCGTGGCTGAAACCGTGGAAATCCTCAAAGGCCTGAAGTCGCGCTTTGAACAGCACCACAGCGTGAAATACACCATGGCTGCCTTGAGCACTGCAGCGGAGCTTGCCGCCAAGTACATCAATGACCGTCACCTGCCAGACAAGGCGATTGACGTGATTGATGAAGCCGGTGCTGCGCAGCGCATCCTGCCGAAGTCCAAGCAGAAGAAAGTCATTGGCAACAAGGAAATCGAAGACATTATTGCCAAGGTAGCGCGCATTCCGCCCAAGAATATCTCCAGCGATGACCGCAATGCGCTGAAAACGCTGGAACGTGATCTCAAGGCGACCGTATTTGGTCAGGACAAGGCCATTGAGGCATTGTCTGCTGCCATCAAGATGGCGCGTAGCGGCCTGGGTAGCACCAACAAGCCTATCGGTTCCTTCCTGTTCTCCGGCCCCACTGGCGTCGGCAAGACCGAAGTGGCACGCCAGCTGGCCTACACTCTGGGCATAGAGCTGATACGCTTTGACATGTCCGAATACATGGAGCGTCATGCGGTATCGCGACTGATTGGTGCGCCTCCTGGCTACGTGGGCTTTGAGCAGGGCGGCCTGATGACCGAGGCTATCAACAAGCATCCGTATTGCGTACTGCTGCTCGATGAAATTGAAAAAGCCCATCCGGATATTTTCAACATCCTGCTGCAGGTGATGGACCATGGCACGCTGACCGACAACAACGGCCGCAAGGCGGATTTCCGCAATGTCACCATCATCATGACCACCAATGCCGGAGCAGAAGCCATCTCCAAGACCGGCATCGGCTTTACGCTGGGTAAAACAGCGGGTGACGATCTGGCTGAAATCAAGCGCCTGTTCAGCCCCGAGTTCCGCAATCGTCTGGATGCCACGGTATCGTTTGCACCACTGTCGCAGGAAATTATCATGCGTGTGGTCGACAAGTTCCTCATGCAACTGGAAGATCAGCTGCACGAGAAGAAGGTCGAAGTCACCTTTACCGATGCACTCAAGGCTTATCTCGGCAAGAAGGGCTTCGACCCACTGATGGGCGCACGTCCGATGGCACGCCTGATTCAGGACACCATACGCCGTGGTCTGGCCGACGAGTTGCTGTTTGGTCGCCTGGCCAATGGTGGTCGCGTCGAAGTGGATATCGACGAGAACGATGCCATCCAGCTGCATTTTGAGGATGGGGATACCAACAATAGCCCTGCCCTGGAAACGCATACGGCAGACTGAGTTCGATCCACACAAAAAAGCCCCCGCTCCAGCGATGGACGGGGGCTTTTTTATATGGCCGCGATGATTTACAGAGGCGTCAGCCCCGGAACTGGAGGAAGCTCAGGTGATACCTGAGGACTCGGCCGTCAGCTCTTGCCAGGTAGGATATTTTTCCATGATGGACTCAAACAGCGGGCTTTGTATCCGCTGCGCCAACCACGTCTTCAACCGAGGGTAAGGCGCGACCACAAACCAGTCCGGTTCCACCATGGAAAACTGCCGTATAAACGGGAATATGGCGATGTCAGCATACGTCGGGCTGGTACCAAACAGGCATCCATGCAGATGCAAACTGGATTCCAGCAGCTGCAGAAAGCGCTCGCCATCCGCGCGGTAAGTGCTTTGTGGATGTTCTGGATAACGATCAGGGTATTTATAGCGATCCAGAACTCGCTTGAATTCTTCGTCGTTCTGTTTCACCAGCGCATGCATGGCAGCGTCACTCTGCCCCAGCCATTGTTCGGGATCATGCTGCGCCAGCGCCCATTGCATGATATCCAGGCTTTGATCAATCACCTGGCCGTCGGGCAATATCAGGACCGGAACAGTAGCCTTGGGAGAGACTTGGCGTAAGTGCTGCGGTTTATCACGCAGCGAAATTTCACGAATCTCAACGTCAATGCCCGCATAGCGCAAGGCCATGCGAGCGCGCATGGCATAAGGGCAACGACGATAGGAATACAGAACAGGCAGCAGCATCACTCGTCGACAGGTGGCGTACAGGTACTGACGCCGAACAAGGCATAGGCCGGACACCAGCGCAATATGCCGGTAATGAGGTAAGCAATGCCCAACAAGCCCAGCCAGCGCCAGGGCGACTCGACCCAGTACATCGCCCCCAGCAATGCCGCACCGGACAATATTCGCATCACGCTATCATTGGAACCCACATTTTTGCGCATGACGTTCTCCCGACATTAACCGATCGCGGTACATGCCTCCTTGACCAGCGCTGGACCGCGATAGACCAGCCCGCTGTAGAGTTGAACCAGGCTGGCACCCGCCTCGATCTTTTCGCGGGCATCCTCCCCCGACAAAATACCGCCGACGCCGATAACAGGCAATGCGCCCGCCAGCTGCGTCGCCAATGCATGAATAACCCGCGTGGAAAGATTACGCACGGGAGCTCCGGACAAGCCGCCGGTCTCGCTGGCATGTGGCATGCCCTCCACGGCGGTACGCGACAAGGTAGTGTTAGTCGCAATCACCGCATCCATCTGATGCTGCATCAACAAGCGGGCAATTTCGCTGATCTGCTCATCCTGCAAATCCGGCGCAATTTTCAGGGCCACTGGCACATAGCGGCCATGCTGATCGGCCAGCACTTGCTGCTCGCGCTTCAAGGCAGCCAGCAGTTGTGAGAGGGCTTCTTTTTCCTGCAACTGACGCAGATTCTTGGTATTGGGTGAAGAAATATTCACCGTGATATAACTGGCATGCGCGTAGACTTTACGCATGCAGATCAGATAGTCATCTACCGCACGCTCATTCGGGGTATCGAAATTCTTGCCGATATTGATACCGAGAATGCCGCGATATTGCGCTTGTTGCACATTTTCCAGCAACTGATCCACGCCATGGTTATTGAAACCAAAGCGGTTAATGATGGCATTCGCCGCTGGCAAGCGAAACATGCGGGGCTTGGGGTTGCCAGGCTGCGCGCGCGGCGTGACCGTTCCTACCTCAATAAAGCCGAAGCCCAAGCGGGCCAGGCCATCAATGCATGCGCCATTTTTATCCAGGCCCGCTGCCAGGCCCACCGGATTGGGAAAATCCAGGCCCATGACACGCCGCGGCGTGGCGGGCAATGCGCCCTGCCCCAATATGCGATTTAGGCCATAGCGCTCGCCAGTGCGCAGCGCTTGCAAAGTCAGGTCATGGGCACGCTCGGCATCCAGCGTGAACAGCAGGGGTTTAGCCAGGGAGTAAAGATTCATGGCGCAATTCTACTGCAAAATCCCGGAGATTCCGGAGGAAATATAGGCGCAGACTCGCGCCAGCCAAAGCGGATAGCCAGCATGATCATGCACGCAAAACGCAGCACAAAGGCCCCGCTGGGGGCCTTGGGTACTCATGCATAAAGAGTCCAAACTGCCGGACTCAGCACTCCAGCACGGTGATCTGTTCCGACAGGCGGATCATGCGCTCTACCGGGGTGACCCAGACGATGCCGTCGCCCACCTGACCGGTATGACCAACTTCCACCAATACCTGCAACACACCCTCCACCAGCTCATCGGGGGTGACGAGCTCAATGCGCACCTTGGGGCTGTAATCGGTCAGTTCTTCTCGTATCCCGCCTGAAGGCTTGGCAAGAAAATGGCCGCAACCATCCACCTTGCTCACCGTCATGCCCGGAAACCCCTTGATATTGCGCAAGGCGGAGCGAATTTTGGGCAACCGGTTGGGTTGCACCACGGCTTTAATTTCTTTCATCCCTTAACCTCTATTCTGGTCATGCCTGAATATGCTCAGGCTTCTATTTTTTTCTCTTCAAATTTGCGATACAGCGTAGGCACCACCACCAGGGTCAGCAAGGTGGAGGTGATCAGACCGCCGATCACCACAATCGCCAGCGGCCGCTGAATCTCGGAACCCGGGCCGGTTGCAAACAGGAACGGCACCAGGCCAAGCATGGCCACGGTAGCCGTCATCATCACCGGGCGGAAACGCTGCTTGCAGCCCTGCATAATCGCTTCCATCTGGGGCAAACCTTCGTCGCGCAGGCTGCGTATGTAAGATACGAGTACCACGCCATTCAGTACGGCAATGCCCCACAGCGCAATAAAGCCGACCGATGCCGGTACGGACAGATATTCGCCTGTGACAAACAAAGCAATAATCCCGCCTATGGAAGCAAATGGTAGCACCATGATAATCATGGTGGCGTAGCGCAATGAGTTGAATAACAAAAATAACAGGAAGAAGATGGCGCCGATGGTGACCGGAATAATCACCATCAAATGGCTCATGGCACGCTGCATGTTCTGGAACTGCCCACCGTATTCGATATAGTAGCCATCAGGCAGCTTGAGCTGCTTGTCCAGCGTCTTCTGTAACTCGGCTACAAAGCCGCCCAGATCGCGATCCTTCACATTCACGCCAACCACAATGCGGCGCTTGGCCAGCTCACGACTGATCTGGGCCGGGCCATCACGCACTTCGATGTGCGCAAGGTCGCGCAGTGCCACGCGTGAACCATTGGGGGAAGTGATCAGGATATTGCCGATGGCATCCACATTATCGCGGAAGCTTTCGGGAAAACGTACGGCGGCACTAAAACGGCGCTGACCCTCATAAATTTCAGTCGCCACCTTGCCGCCAATCGCCGTTTCAATCACATCGTGAATATCCGACGCGTTAATGCCATGCCGGGCAATCGCCTGCCGATCAATCCGGATATTCAGGTATTGCTGGCCGGAGACTTTTTCCACCTTGATTTCAGTGGCGCCGCGCACGGTCGAGGCAATGCGCGATATTTCATCGGCCTTGGCTTTCAGCACCACCATGTCTTCACCGAAGATTTTGACCGCGACATCCGCCCGCACGCCAGTCAGCAACTCATCCACGCGGTCGGAAATCGGCTGCGCCATGATGATCTGCACGCCTGGCAAATGCTCAGCCAGCACACTGCGCATTTTTTCGGCAATATCATCCTGCGTCCAGCCTTCCGGCCATTCGTTGCGGGGCTTGAGGCTGATGATAGGCGTGGACTCATTCTGCGCCTGCGGATCCGCCGGACTTTCGCCACGCCCCACGCCCGACACCGCCGATTTCACGCCGGGCACCTTTTCCATGATCAGGCGCATGGCTTCGCTTTCCATCTTGATGGATTCTTCCAGCGAGATATTCGGCACGCGGTTGATGCCGGGCACAATCGAGCCTTCCTTCATCTCCGGGATAAACGAGTTGCCCAGCAGCGGCACAATCGCCAGGGTGCCAATAAACACCAGCACCGCCAGCATGATGGTTTTCTTCTCGTTGGACAGTGCCCAACTCAGCATGCTGACATACGGGCGCTTGATCAGCTGGATCATGCGGGTATCTTCACCACTGCCGCCCTTGAGGATGAACGAGCACATGGCCGGCGTCAGCGTCAGCGACAGCACCAGCGACACAAACAGCGCGATCGCAATGGTATAGGCCAGCGGCGCAAACATCTTGCCTTCCATGCCCTGCAAGGTCATCAGTGGCAGGAACACCAGAATGATAATGCCCACGCCAAACAGCACCGGGGTCGCGACTTCAGCCGCCGCTTCGAATACCACGCGGATCTTGCTTTCATCCTTGCGGTGGCCCAGATGGTGGAAAGTATTCTCCACCACTACCACCGAACCATCGACCATCAAACCAATGGCGATCGCCAAGCCCCCTAGCGACATCAGGTTGGCCGAGATGCCGTAGTAATTCATCGCCATGAAGGTAATCAAAGGTGTCAGGATCAGCGTCCCCACCACAATCAGGCTGGAGCGCACATCGCCCAGGAACAGGAAGAGAATAACGATCACCAGCACGATGCCTTCGATCAACACCTTGGTCACCGTATGCAGCGCGGCATCTACCAACTCACTGCGGTCGTAATACGGCACGATCTGCAAACCACCTGGCAGCATGCCTTTTTCATTAATTTCCTTTACCCGGGCCTTGATGCGGCTGACGACTTCCTTGGCGTTACCGCCGCGCATCATCATCACCACACCGCCCACGGATTCGGTATCGCCATTCTTGAGAATCGCGCCTACTCGCACCTCATATCCCAGCTTGACCTCAGCCACGTCGCGCATATACACCGGCGTGCCGTTCTGCTCTTTGAGAATGATGTTGCGGATATCGTCCAGATTCTGGATCAGGCTGATGCCGCGAATGAGGTATTGCTCGGCGTAATGGGGCAGCACACCGCCGCCGCTATTGGCGTTGTTGCGCGCCAGCGCCTGATACACATCATGCAGCTTCACGCCGTAGTGATTCATGCGGTCCGGGTTCACCAGCGCCTGATACTGCTTGACGTAACCGCCTTGCGAATTGATTTCTGCCACACCGGGGATACCGCGCAGCAGAGGCCGCACCACCCAGTCCTGCACCGCGCGACGCTCGGTCAACTCGTTCACCGAGAGCTCTTTTTTACCGTCGGTAGGTTTATCCAGCGTGTACTGATACACCTCGCCCAGACCGGTGGACACCGGCCCCAGCACTGGCGTCACGCCTTCCGGCATGCGGTCCATCACCTCCATCAGGCGCTCCATCACCAGCTGGCGAGAGAAATAGACATCGGTATCGTCGGTAAACACCAGGGTGATCAGCGACAGGGCATTCTTGTTGAGGGAGCGCATTTCGGTCAGGCCAGGCAGACCGGTCATGGCGATTTCGAGCGGCACGGTGATGAAGCGCTCTACCTCCTCCGGCGAGCGGCCTGTAGCTTGGGTGGCAATCAGCACCTGCACATTGGTCACATCCGGGAAAGCATCCACTGACAGTTTTTTTACGGCAAACAAGCCGGCAATCAGGAGAGCTACAGCGATAACAACCACGACAATACGCTGCCGCAAGGCACCACGGATGAGAGATTCGATCAAAACTTACCTCATGATTCATGCAAGGAATTCAGGCACGGCAACATGCATGCTTCATCCCTCTGCGAGTTGATGTGCCCCAAAGAGTACAGGATAAGCCGTCGGCTTAGCAATCATCATGCGGCAGACATGCAAAAGGCCCACAACGGGGCCTTTTGCATGGTGTTACAACGGGAAACGCTTACTCAGCAATCATGGACGATGATCTTTTCCGAGAGGCGTATCATGCGCTCAACCGGAGTCACCCAGACGATGCCATCGCCATGCTGACCGGTATGCCCCACTTCCACCAGCACCTGCAGGATGCCCTCGACCAGCTCGTCCGGCGCCACCAGCTCAATGCGCACCTTGGGGCTGTAATCGGTCAGCTCTTCGCGCACATTGTGCGTGTTGGACAGATGGTGACCGCAACCATCCGCCTTGCTGACCGTCATGCCGGGGAAACCCTTGATATTGCGCAGGGCGGAGCGAATCTTGGGCAAGCGGTGTGGCTGCACTACAGCTTTAATCTCTTTCATGGTTCACTCCTCATGCTTCAACACGGGGTTCTTCAAACCAGCGATACAGCGTTGGCAATACCACCAGCGTCAGCACGGTGGAGGTGATCAAACCGCCGATCACCACAATTGCCAGCGGCCGCTGGACTTCCGAGCCAGGCCCGGTGGCAAACAGGAAAGGCACCAGACCCAGCATGGCGACCGTGGCGGTCATCATGACCGGACGGAACCGCTGGGCGCAGCCCTGTTTGATGGCTTCCAGCTGTGATTTTCCCTCATCACGCAAACTGCGTATGTAGGACACCAGCACCACCCCGTTCAGCACCGCGATACCCCACAGGGCGATAAAGCCCACCGAGGCAGGGACCGACAGGTATTCGCCCGTCACAAACAGGGCAATCACCCCGCCGATGGAGGCAAATGGCAGCACCAGAATAATCAGCGTGGCAAACCGTACTGACTTGAACAGCAGGAACAGCAGGAAGAAAATCGCGCCGATGGTAATCGGAATAATCACCATCAGATGGCTCATCGCCCGCTCCATGTTCTGGAACTGACCGCCCCAGACAATGTAATAGCCTTCGGGCAACTTGACCTTGGCTTCCACCTTTTGCTGCAACTCGGCGACAAAGCCACCCAGGTCACGGTCTTTCACGTTAACGCCCACCACAATACGGCGCTTGGCAGACTCGCGGGCTATCTGGGTCGGGCCATCACGTACGGTAATATCCGCCAGATCTTTCAGCGCCACGCGCGAACCGTTGGCTGAGGTCACCATGATGTGGTTGATAGCATCCACATTGTTCCGGAAGGACTCGGGGAAACGCACCGCAGCTTCAAAGCGGCGCTCGCCCTCAAATACCTCGGTCGCCACCTTGCCGCCAATCGCGGTTTCAATCACATCATGGATATCCGCCACATTGATGCCGTGACGGGCAATGGCTTCGCGGTCAATATCAATGGTCAAGTATTGCTGGCCGGTCATCTTCTCCACCCGCATATCCTGCGCGCCGGGGATAGTGCCGGCAACGCGGGCGATTTCATCGGCCTTGGCTTTCAGCACGCTGATATCCGAACCAAACACCTTGACGGCGACATCGGAACGCACGCCCGTCACCAGCTCGGCTACCCGCGCGGCAATCGGCTGCGACATCACCACCTGGATGCCAGGAATGTGCTTGATCTTCTCGCGGATGGCATCGGCAATGCTGTCCTGATTCCAGCCTTCGGGCCATTCATCACGTGGTTTCAGGCTGACAATCGGCGTGGATTCATTCTGCCCCTGCGGGTCTGCCGGGCTCTCGCCACGCCCCACACCAGACACCACTCCACGCACACCATCGACCTTGGCAATGCTCGCCAATGCCTCCTGTTCCAGCTTGATCGATTCTTCCAGCGAAATATTCGGGGTACGGATGATGCTAGGCACGATCGAGCCCTCCTTCATCTCGGGAATAAACGCCGTGCCCAACAAGGGGAACAACATCAGGGTGCCAACGAACACAGCCCCGGCGATGCCGACGGTCTTCTTGGGGTTGCTGACGGAAGCATCCAGCAGCCGCAGATAAGGCCGCTTCATGGCCTGGATCATGCGCGTATCTTCGCCGCTACCGCCCTTGAGGATGAACGAGCACATGGCCGGCGTCAGCGTCAGCGACAGCACCAGCGACACAAACAGCGCGATCGCAATGGTGTAGGCCAGCGGCGCAAACATCTTGCCCTCCATGCCCTGCAAGGTCATCAGCGGCAGGAATACCAGGATGATGATGCCCACGCCAAACAGCACCGGGGTCGCGACTTCAGCCGCCGCTTCGAATACCACGCGGATCTTGCTTTCATCCTTGCGGTGACCCAGATGGTGGAAAGTATTCTCCACCACTACCACCGAACCATCGACCATCAAACCAATGGCGATCGCCAGGCCCCCTAGCGACATCAGGTTGGCGGAAATGCCGTAGTAATTCATCGCCATGAAGGTAATCAGCGGCGTCAGGATCAGCGTCCCCACCACAATCAGGCTGGAGCGCACATCACCCAGGAACAGGAACAGCACGATGATCACCAGGAAAATACCTTCGATCAGCACCTTGGTCACCGTGCTTAATGCGGCATCGACCAGCTCGCTACGGTCGTAAAAAGGCACGATCTGCAAACCACCGGGCAGCATGCCTTTGTCGTTGATTTCCTTGACGCGTTCCTTGATGCGGCTGACAACTTCTTTCGCATTGCCGCCACGCATCATCATGACAATACCGCCTACCGACTCGGTCTCGCCATTCTTCAGCAGCGCACCGACCCGTACCTCATGGCCCAGTTGCACTTCGGCCACATCGCGCATGTAAACCGGCGTGCCATTCTGCTCCTTGATCACGATACGGCGGATGTCTTCCAGGCTTTTCACCAGACCCACACCGCGGATCAGGTACTGCTCGGCGTAATGCGGGAGAATGCCGCCGCCGCTATTGGCATTGTTGCGTGCCAGCGCCTGATACACATCGTGCAGCTTCACGCCGTAGTGATTCATGCGGTCCGGGTTCACCAGCGCCTGGTATTGCTTGACGTAACCGCCTTGTGAATTGATTTCTGCCACACCGGGGATACCGCGCAGCAGAGGCCGCACCACCCAGTCCTGCACGGCGCGACGCTCCATCAGCTCGGAAACGGAAAGCTCCTGCTTGCCATCCGCGGGTTTATCCAGCGTGTACTGGTACACCTCGCCCAGACCGGTAGACACCGGCCCCAGCACAGGCGTCACGCCTTCCGGCATGCGTTCCATCACCTCCATCAGGCGCTCCATGACCAGCTGGCGCGAGAAGAAGACATCGGTGTCGTCCGTGAACACCAGGGTGATCAGCGACAAGCCGTTCTTGTTGAGGGAGCGCATTTCGGTCAGGCCGGGCAAGCCGGTCATCGACATTTCCAGCGGCACGGTAATGAAGCGCTCGACTTCTTCTGGCGAGCGACCAGTGGCCTGGGTAGCGATTTGCACCTGCACATTGGTCACGTCGGGGAAGGCATCCACCGACAGTTTGTTCACTGCAAAAAGACCAGCCACCATCATGGCGAGGGCGAGCACCACCACCACGATGCGCTGTTGCAGCGCAGAGCGTATTAACGACTCAATCATGGTTTACTCCAGTTCTTTGCGCTTGCGCTCGTTGTTCACGTGGAAAGCACCGTCTGCCACCACGACATCACCGGCAACAACGCCACTTTCGACAGTGGCCATGCCCTGAAACTCAGGGCCCAGCACGACTTCACGCAAGCGGAATTTGTTAGGCGCGATCTGCACGAATACGTGGTCACGGTCGTTTTCACGCACGATGCCTTGCATGGGCACAGCCAGCTTGGGCGTAGGCAACGACTGCACGACCATGGAAACCAGCATGTCGGGCTTGATGGTCTCGTCCGCGTTTTCCAGATCGGTACGCACGGTCACGGTCCGGGTTTGCGGATTGACGATATCGCCGACATAAATCAGCTTGCCCTTGAACTGGCGGTTGTTCAGCGCGGGGATTTCAATCATGACTTCCTCCCCCTCCTGAATCAGACCCACTTGCTGTTCAGGCACTTCAGCCACCGCCCAGACATGCGACAAGTCGGCCACGATAAACAGCTCTTCGGCTGGCTGCACCACCTGACCAAGATTGACCTTGCGGCTGATGATGGTGCCGGCAAGACGTGCCGATACGCTGCTGAACGAGTGAATCTGACCCGACTTCGACAACTGGGCAATGGCGGAAGAGCTCATGCCCAGAATCATCAGCTGATCGCGCGCAGCATTGAGCTCTGCCTGCGCAGCGCTCAATTCGGCTTCGCGGCGCTGTACTTCAGCTGCGCTGATCACATCGGCATTCAGCAACAGGCGGGCGCGCTCCACGGCCTTGGTTTGCAGGGAAATCTGCTGCATGGCCTTGATATAAAGCAGTTGATTCTGCGCGAGCTCGGTACTGTTCACCGTGGCCAGCACCTGCCCCTGTTTCACATCCTGGCCCAGCACGACGTCAATATCCGTGATACGGCCGGTCACCGAGGCGCCGATACGCGCCATGCGCTGCTCGTCCACCTGCACACTGCCCGGTATGCGCAATGTTTCGCGGATATCAGACATGCCTACGGTTTCGAGCTTGACCTGTTGTTGCAGCGATGGCGTGAGCTCGACAATATTGGGGTCGACCGCTTCGGCAGCCGGTTTTTCCTCTTCGGCGGGTTTACAGCCGACGAGGCTCATGCCCATTAAAAGGCTTAATACCAGAATGCTGGCACGGGTTGTTTTTTGTACTGCGGAATAAGAAACCATTAAGACTTAACCTCCAGAAGTTCAGTGCCAAGCAGACGCTCAATCTCAAGCATCGAGTTAACGTAATCGTAGCGTGCGGCCAGATAATCCTTGCGCACGGCGCGATAGGTGCGCTGTGCATCCAGGTAATCCAGAATGCCGCGCTCGCCAAAGCGGTAGGCGGATTCGGCCACCTTGAGTGCCGACTCGGCCTGGTTCAAGAGGCCGCTCTCAAAGGAATTCACCTGCCCTTGTGCAATCAGGTAGCGCTGGTAAGCGGAATCCACATCGCGCTGCAAAGAAAGCTCGCGCTCACTCAGTGCTGCCGTTACCTGGCGCACACCCGCAGCAGCTTCGGCGATCGGGCCTTGCCGCTGATTCCACACAGGCAAGGGAATCGCCACACCAAGACGAACGGTGGAGTAATCGGGATCCTGCTCAAAGCCACCTTTCAGGGTCAGGCCAGGATTACGCAGCTTTTCTTCCAGGCGAAGGCGTGCCTCGGCAGCTTCACGTATGGCACGAATCTGCGCCAGTTGGGGGCTTTCATCGATTTTCTGGCGGAGTTGCTGGAGCGTAGGCAGGGTATCGGCCAGCGGCAGCTCGCCCTTCACATCAAACTCCATGGGCATGCCGGGGCCCACCAGACCTCGCAAATAGGCTTTGGCTTCGGATATACGCACCAGGGCAGCCTGATAATCGCGCTCTGCGGCGAGTGCTTCAGTATCGGCCTTGATCAGCTCATACTTGGCCGCTTCGCCGGTATCGACACGCAACTTCACCCGCTCGCGGATTTGTTGCAGCAGATTGCGATCACCTTCTACCAGTCGCAGCACAGCTTGGCGCTGCAGCACGTCGTAAAAGGCAGATTTCACACGCGTCCGCAGCTCAATGCCTGTCAAGGTGCGGCTAACGCCAGCGGCCCGGACATTGGACTCGGCCATTTCACGACGGGCACCTCTCACACCAGGAAACTCCAGCGGCTGCGAAATGCCGACATCCCACTTGGTGCTCACTTCATTAGAGCCACTGCGGCTACGCGTAGGGCCCGCAGCCACTTCAAACTCGGGATTGATGTAAGCCGTGGCGGTGGTCACTGCGGCGTTAGCAGCATCTTGCTGTGCCTGAGACATGGCCATGACCGGGTTTTGCGCCATGGCATTGTCCAGAACATCACGCAATCCCAGTTCGGTTTGTGCTTGGGCAATGCTGCCATATAGGGCCATCGCCAACGTCAGGCTAATGATCAGACTCTTGTTTTTTATATTCGCCATCGACGAACCCCCTGCACCATGATGGTGCTTGATACTCATGTTTTGTGTATTCATAGCTTCCGTGTCTTCATTACTGAGGCTGATGACAACTGCAACAGTAATACAAAGTAATACAAAAATGCGGCCGCAATAAGCAGTGGTGTTGATATCAACACACTCGAGACAGGCGTAACGGTTTGCAAACCCTTAATTGGTTAGCAAAGGTTACGCCAACCTTTAAAAGGTTGGGGATTTAAAGCAGAGGGGGTCGGAGGAAGCGGGTGATGGGGGGAGAAATGTAGAGGTTGCTCAGGGCGGCGCTGGTTGCCGTCACTGCCACATAAAGAGCGGTGGGCTGCAAGGGAATCACGACAGGATCATTGAAATCCAGTTTGTCGTCACTGCCGACTTGAGGAGCATCGTTGAACACCACAGCCACATCGTCATAGTCCATTTCATAGGCGTAATCAGCCTGTTGTGAAAACAGGCTGAAACAGAGCACGAGGCTCAGGATTACCAGAATGGACTTGCGTAAGGTCATGCTGCGATTATATCTCTATTTTTCCGTAAACTTGCCAATGGATCAGCCACGACGCCAGGTGGTGCCCTGTGGACTATCTTCCAGCAGGATGCCCTCATCGGCCAGTTGCTTGCGTATGCGATCCGCCTCGGCAAAGTTTTTTGATTGCCGGGCTTGGAGGCGCAATTGTATGAATTGCTCAATCTCATCCGCAGAGCGTCCTTGTGCAGACTCGCCTCCCTGCAGAAAAGTTTCAGGATCGCGTTCCAATAATCCCAATAAACCGGCAAGCGCCTTGAGCAGCGCAGCGTCAGCCAGTGACGCTGTCCGGTTAACCTCGCTCGCCAGCTCAAACAGCACGGCAAAGGCTTCTGAAGTATTGAAGTCATCGTCCATGGCTGCCTTGAAACGAGCCGCCTGTGGCTGCTGCCAATCAATGGTGAATGTCGGCAATGCCAGCCCGCGCAGGGCGGTATAAAGGCGGGTCAGGGCCTGGCGCGCATCATCCAAATGATGGTCGGAATAATTCAGCGGGCTACGGTATTGCGCGCGCAGAATGAAAAAGCGCACGACCTCGGCATCATATTTTTCCAGGACCTGGCGTATCGTGAAGAAATTGCCCAGTGATTTGGACATTTTTTCATCGTCCACGCGGATGAAGCCGTTATGCATCCAGTAATTGACAAAGGTGCAGCCATTGGCCGCCTCTGACTGGGCAATTTCATTTTCATGGTGCGGGAATTGCAGATCCTGCCCGCCGCCGTGGATGTCAAAATGCGGGCCCAGATGACAGGCGCCCATGGCGGAGCACTCGATATGCCAGCCTGGCCTACCCTTGCCCCAGGGCGAGTCCCAGCTGGGCTCGCCGGGTTTGGCCGCTTTCCACAGCACAAAGTCCATGGGGTCACGCTTGTATTGGTCAATCTCGACGCGCTCGCCCGCACGCAGGTCTTCGAGTGACTTCCCCGAGAGCTTGCCATAGCCCGCAAAGCTGGAGACGGAATAAAACACATCGCCATTGTCCGCAGGATAGGCAAAGCCTTTTTCAATCAGGGCGGCAATCATATCCAGCATGCCGGTAATATGTTCTGTGGCCTTGGGCTCCAGATCCGGGCGCATCACGCCCAGGCGCGCGGCATCCTCATCCATGGCGGTAATAAAACGGCTGGTGAGGGCCTGGATGGATTCGCCATTCTCCTTGGCACGCTTGATGATCTTGTCATCGATATCCGTAATATTGCGCACATAGGTAACGTCATACCCCGATGTGCGCAGCCAGCGGTTCACCATATCAAACACCACCATCACGCGGGCATGCCCCAGATGGCAATAATCGTAGACCGTCATGCCACATACATACATGCTCACTTTGCCAGCGACAATAGGCACAAATGTCTGTTTTTCACGAGCCAGGGAATTGTAGATTTTTAACATGGTATGATGGCGCTCGAATCCAAGGTCATCATCAGGCAGCATACTGAGGTAAATCAACGGTCTGCATGGCGAGCTATTGGAGGTTGAACCTGCTATTGATAGAATTGTTGCACTGAAAAGAAATCGCGAAAAGTATAACACAATGCCTGCCCTGCGCACTTTACCCCCCCTGTTTGTTGTACTGGCATTGATCCTTCCTGTCGCCGCTCAGGCCGACGAACTCAAAGACATCAGCCAGCTGGCGCAGCAAGGCCAGGCCCCTCAGGCCTTGACCAAGCTCAATGCCTACATCGCCAAGAATCCCAAGAGTGTGGACGCGCTCTTTTTGCGGGGTGTCATTCTCACCGATACCGGAAAACGCGACGAGGCCATGAAGGCCTTTACCGAGATGACGGAAAAATATCCTGCATTGCCAGAGCCTTATAACAACCTGGCAGTGCTGTACGCCGAGCGCGGAGAATATGACAAGGCACGCCAGGCCCTTGAAAGCGCGATCAAAACGCATCCCAGCTATGCCACTGCCCATGAAAATCTGGGTGACATCTACGCACGCATGGCCTCACAGGCATATGACAAGGCTTTGCAACTGGATAATGGCAATGCCCGCCCACAGAGCAAACTGGCCCTGATCAAGTCACTGTCCACATCAGCGCCTCCCACCCAGTTGGCAAGTCAATCCAATTCGGCAACCAGCTTTACATTAGCACCGGCTCCATTGGTCAATCTGGGCAACGGCCAAGTACGGGCGCTGGAACAGACCAAGCCAGTGGTGAAATACGAAATACCGGCAAAACCGGACACCACCTCCAGACCTGCCTCCGTGGTGACGGAGATCAAGATACCCGATGCCAAGCCAGCAGCTCCCAAGCCTGAGATTCCAGTCGAGACTCCGCCCAAACCAACGCCCGTGCCGCCCAAGACTGCGGAAACCAGCAAGCCAGCCGCCGAGCCAGCCAAACCTCAGGATCAGGCTAAATCCGGTAGCAATAAATCAGTTGGCAATCTGGATGAGCAAGCCATAGAGCAAGCCGTGCGTCAGTGGGCAAAAGCCTGGTCCGATAAAAATGTGCCGGCTTATCTGGCGAGTTATGGCGCGAGCTTCAAGACTCCGGATGGACAATCGCGCCAGGAGTGGGAAAAAACCCGCAAGCAACGCATCAGCGCACCCGCCAGTATTTCAGTGGAAGTCAGCAACCTGCGCTTCAAGCAGGATGGTGACCTGGTACGCGCCAGCTTCAAGCAAAGCTACCGCGCAGGTGGCACGGCCATGCGCACCAGCAAAACGCTGGTTCTGAAAAAGGGCGGCAATCGCTGGCTGATCGAACAGGAGCTGACCGACCGCTAGCCGCCGGTGACTGATACTGCATGAATACGATCAAAACCTTTTTACAGATACTGCTCATGGCCTCCATCATGGTGCCCTGGAATGTGCCTGCGCTGGATAGACTGGACTACACAGGCACACTCAGCAATAGCAGTTTCGGCCCGAATTATCCGGAAAGCCTGGTCGTGAAGGGCTTGTTGCAGATCACGCGTGGTCAGTTGCAGCAGGCCTTGAACACGGTGGATGAGCTCATCTCGATTGCGCCCAACTTCAAACTGGCCTATCTGATACGCGGCGACCTGTTGATGGCCAAGTCCCAGCAACTGGAAGGCTTTGGCAACACGCCACAAAATAATTCGCCCTCTGTTGAAGACTTTAAAGCCGAAGCACGCATGCGTATTGAGCGCTATCTGGAAAGCCATGCTCCCCAGGGCATTCCCGAACCGTTGTGGCAAATCGACCCCACGCAAAAATACGTCATCGTGGTGGATGCCGATAAATCACGACTTTATCTCTATCAGAATATTGGCGGCAAACCGACATACGTCGCGGACTATTACGTGACCATCGGCCGTAATGGCAGCGAGAAATCCAGCGAGGGTGACAAACGCACCCCCCTGGGCGTTTATACCGCCAGCAGCAAACTGACCAGCAAACTGCCTGATTTTTACGGCAGAGCCGCTTATCCCCTCAGCTATCCAAATGAATGGGACAGGCAGCAAGGCAAAAAGGGTCACGGCATCTGGCTGCATGGCACGCCCAGCAACACCTACAGCCGTCCGCCCCGCGCCAGCGATGGCTGCGTCGTGATTTCCAATCCTGACCTGGAAACCCTGGGGCCGATATTGCAGCAAGGAGGTACGCCATTTATCATCGTCTCCCAGCTGAAATGGGTTACCCAGGCAGCGCCTGAACAACCGCAGCTGCAAAAGGCGCTGGACCAATGGCGCCAGGACTGGCAAGCACAAGATACCGACCGCTATCTCAGCCATTATTCGGATCGGTTTTTCAGCCAGACCACCGACATCAATGGCTGGTCACGCGAGAAGCGCCGCATCCAGTCTGACAAGAAGCCCGTCAGCATCGTGCTATCCAATATCAGCATGATCCGCTATCCTAATAGCCAAATTCCAATGGCAGTAGTCAGTTTTGATCAGGAATTCAAAAGTGAATTCCTAGACAGCCGCATGCGGAAACGCCAGTACTGGATCTACGAAGGACAGCGCTGGAAAATATTATACGAAGGGGCAGCTTGACCCTTTCAGAGGAGCCTGATCAATGCATACACGATGGGAAGCGTGGCTATTCCTTTTTCTATTAATGCTGACGCCTGCCGCCATGGCCGACGGCGTTCACAGCCAAAAACCGCAACTGGAGTTTCAAACCAATCTGGGCAGCTTTATTGTTGAGCTGTATCCTGACCGCGCGCCCAAGACCGTCGCCAACTTCATGCAATACGTGCAGAGCGGCTTTTATACGGGCACCATGTTCCATCGCATCATTGACCGCTTTATGGTGCAAGGCGGAGGTTTCGCCGTGGATTTTCAGGAGAAAAGCACCTACAACCCGATTGAGAACGAAGCCAACAATGGTCTGAAAAACGAGCCCGGCACCTTGGCCATGGCCCGTGCATTTGACCCGAATTCAGCGCGTTCCCAGTTTTTCATCAATCTTTCGGACAATAAATTCCTCAACTTCTACAAACCTGATCCGGCTTATTTTGGTTACTGCGTGTTTGGCAAAGTCATTCGCGGCATGTCCATCGTGGAAAAGATGGCCAAAATCCCCACCAGAAGCGTAGGCAAGTTTGACAATGTTCCGGTTGAAAACGTGGTGATTGAAAAAGTCACCACCCTGGATACCCCTGTGGAGCCTGAACAGCCCGTGCGCGCAGTGCCCACTACCCCCTCTTCAAAACCTGCACTTAAAGGAAAAAAACGTGGTTAAACTTCATACCAACTTTGGTGAAATCACTCTGGAACTGGATGCGGAAAAAGCACCAGCAACCGTTGCCAACTTTCTGGAATACGTTGAAAGCGGCTTTTACAACAACACCATTTTCCATCGCGTGATTGATGGTTTCATGATTCAGGGTGGCGGCTTTGAGCCCAGCATGAGCCAGAAGCCAACCAATGCCCCGATCAAGAACGAAGCCAACAATGGCCTGGTCAACAAGGCCTATACCATTGCCATGGCCCGCACCCCGAACCCAGATTCGGCAAGCAGCCAGTTCTTCATCAACGTGGCAGACAATGACTTCCTGAACTTCACCTCGCCAACCGCCCAAGGCTGGGGTTACTGTGTATTTGGCAAGGTAACGGCAGGTACTGAGGTGATCGACAAGATCAAAAAGGTAAAGACCGGTAGCCGCAATGGTCACCAGGATGTGCCCGTGGAAAGCGTCATTATCGAGCGCGCCGAAGTCGTTTAATTCAAGCGCCCCACCCTGATGTCAGATGGAAATGCATTGAGCGCTACCCTGCCGTATAGCCTGTTCATTTCCGATCTGCATCTATGCGATGCCCGGCCGGAAATCAGCCGGGCATTTTTGCATCTGCTGCAAGGCGAAGCCCGCCATGCCGAGCGGCTTTATATTCTGGGCGATCTGTTCGAATACTGGGCGGGCGATGATGAGGTCAACGACCCGCATCACCAGACCATCATCCACGGACTGCGCGCACTCACGCAATCCGGCACCGCATGCTACTTCATGCATGGCAATCGTGACTTTCTGATCGGCGAGCGCTTTGCTGAAGCGTCTGGCGTGACGCTGTTAGCAGATCCCGTGCTGCATGAACTTTATGGCAAGCGCGTCTTGCTGAGCCATGGTGATCTGCTGTGTACCGACGATGTGGCTTATCAGGAGTTTCGTCAGCTGGTGCGCAAACTGGACTGGCAGCAGGTTTTTCTGCAACAGCCCCTGGCAACACGCAAAATGCAGATTGAAGCCATACGCATGCGCAGCGAATCCGAAAAATCCATCAAGCAGGCCGACATCATGGATGTCAATGATGAGGCCGTTGCTGCTTTATTCTCTGATTGGGCATATCCCGAATTACTGATTCATGGCCATACCCATCGCCCTGCTTGCCATAAGCTCACGCTGCATGGACATAGTTGTCAGCGCTGGGTACTGGGCGACTGGTATGAACAGGGCAGCTATCTGCGCCTGGACGCCACAGGCTGCAACAGCAGCCTGCTCTAACTAACAACCGCCGGGCTTGCAGGCTTAAAGCGCGGTTTCATCCGCAGCCAGATAAAACTCCATTTTTACGCCATCGTAGGCGATCAGATCGTGATCCTGCAGTTGCAGGGTTGGCTCGCCCGCCATATTGCCCGCCAGCGGGCGACCATTCACCGTCAGCGACTCGCCACCTTCCACAGGCTGAATCCGGTAATCAGCTCCATCCTGCAAGATCATCGCCACGGGCATATCGGAGCTACCCAGGTGGGTGACAGCCTGGTTCAGCAAAATATCCTTGCCGAAATCCGGGCCACTAATGACATAGAGCCGACCCGCCCAGGTGCCTGCCGACGCGGCCCTCTCCCCGGACGGCCATACACGAGAAAATGGATGAGATTCATCTGCCTCAGGCGCAACCGCTGGGGCATCAACGGGAACAGGATTGCCGGAGGTGGCTGCCTCGTCCCAATAGCGCAATTGGTAGTGCCCCAGCATGATGATGTCGCCATGCTGCAATACTTGCTGCTTCACGCGTACCCCATTAATCATGGTGCCGTTTGTACTATCCAGATCCTGCAACAAGGCATTCCGGCCGATCGACATGACTTGAGCATGCTCGCCACTGATCATGAGATTATCGATGGCAATGTCGTTGTCCCGACGGCGGCCAATCCGCAGCAACGGTTTGTCCAGGGGATATTCGCCGAGCAGATTGCCATCCAGAGAGAAGAGCAGCTTTGCCATGTGAAATTTTCCAAATCTTCGGGCCAGGAATTAAGGATGGGAAATGCAGCAGCACCCTTTTACTGGTCAGCAGAGGTCTGACCAGGCGCTTGATCTTACATGGGAGACAGGGGAAATTGAAGCATGGCAGGACGAGATGTGACACGTCCTGCCATGCGGATGATAACTAGCGGGTGTGACGGCTGACTTCGCCCGGACGGGCTTCGGCAGCCAGCTTATCGAGCACGCCATTAACGTATTTATGGCCATCGGTGCCGCCATAAATCTTGGCAAGTTCGACGCCTTCATTGATCGCGACGCGATAGGGAATGCTCAGGTCAAAAATCAGCTCATAGGCCGACAGGCAGAGAATGCCATGTTCGATCGGGCTGAGTTCCTGCATGGGTCTATCCACAAACACGGCAATCCGGCGATCCAGCTCTTCGCGCTCCGCCAGCACACCGTCCAGCAATTTGCGCAGGTATTCCTGGTCGGCTTTGTCAAATTCCGGCTCGTCCGCCAGCTCACGCAGAATGGCGCGAAAATCGGCCTGATTCAGCAGGTTGCGATAAATGCCTTTCAGGGCCAGTTCGCGCGACTTGCGACGATTTCTCGAGGCTTTTACCGGCTTGGCATCGCCAGGCTTTTGATCGGTATCGCTCATAAAGCCTTCAACAGGTTAACCATCTCAATCGCAACCGCTGCAGCTTCAGCACCCTTGACAGCCACACGCTCCAGCGCCTGCTCGTCATTCTCGGTAGTGAGGATGGCGTTGGCGACAGGAACGCCAGTATTCAGCTGAACCTCGGAAATACCGCGCGCGGATTCATTTGAAACCACTTCAAAGTGATAGGTCTCGCCACGAATAATCGCACCCAGGGCGATCAGGGCATCGTATTTCTGGCTATCTGCCATATGGTGCAATACCAATGGGGTTTCCAGCGCGCCTGGCACGGTTGCCAGGGTAATGGCATCTTCCGCCACGCCACGCTTCAGCAGTTCGGCCTTGCAGGCTGCCAGCAGGCCCTGACCCACATCGCTGTTGAAGCGAGACAGGACAATGCCGATTTGCAAACCGGAACCGTTTAAATCAATCGCGAGTTCTCTCACATTTACTCCACATACTTTAAATTTAGAAAGGCCAAGGCCGAGAATTACGTGATGTCCAATGCTGGATGACGCTATGCCATTGCACTTTAAAGACAAGCACATGCGTCAAACGGGAAAATTAAGGCTGAATTATAGCCTAGCCGCATACGCTTGGGAAACGGCAGCCCGGGCATATGCCCGGGACTGCCAGAGACATGAGGTGAAAACCGTGACTTAGTGGAACAGTGCCCAGGCTTTTTGCAAGGTACTCCAGATGCCATAACTGACCGGAATCCCCACTGCGAGCCAGGCAAATACTGCCAATACGCGTGAACCGCCGCTGGCAGCTTTCGCTTGCGACTCGTTACCTGGCAGCACTTTTTCATGTGCCAGCCTCTTCTCCTCTGCCAGTTCGGCATCGGTCATGAAGTGCTTGCTGGCAACAGGGCGCACCAGCAAATTCGCCACAAAGCCAATCACCAGCATGCCGGCGAGCACATAGAAGATAGGGCCATACACCTGATCAAACGGCACTTGCGCTTCAAGACGCATATCGTGCATGTAGTTGACGATAACTGGCCCGACGATACCGGCTGTAGACCAAGCGGTCAGCAGACGGCCATGTATCGCGCCCACGAATTGCGTGCCAAACATATCGGCAAGATAGGCCGGAATGGTGGCAAAGCCGCCGCCGTACATGGAGGCGATAATGCAGAACGCGCCCACGAATACCGCCAGGGACTTGGCACCGGCCGCCCATGCCGCCGCCATGTACATCAGCGCACCGAGGATGAAGAAAATGGAATAGGTGGTTTTGCGTCCCAGTTTGTCCGAAGATGTCGCCCAGGCAAAGCGCCCGAAAATATTGAACAAGGACACCAGGCCGACAAAGCCGGCACCTACTGCGGCCAGACTGGCAATCAGGACTTCGTCCTTCTTGATATCGGCAAAGCTCAAGGAACCCTGGTCAATCAAAGCGCCACCAAAGGTCTCCTGCAGCATGGGCGCCGCAGCCCCGATAATGCCAATACTGGCAGACACATTCATGCACAGGATCAGCCACAACAACCAGAACTGTGGCGTCTTGTGTGCTTGATTGATATGAACATGGCGCGTGGCGATCATGCCTGAGCTTGCGTTCTTGACGGGTGGCACCCAGTTGGCAGGCTTCCAGTCCGAGGCGGGGACGCGATATCCCAGTGAACCACACAGCATGAAGACGGTATAGATCAGCGCGAGCACCACAAAGGTTTGCCAAACGCCGGGCGCTGTTGGCGTGGCAAAATAGCTCATCAGCTTGGTAGCCAACGGCGAACCGATCATGGCGCCGCCGCCAAAGCCCATGATGGCCATGCCGGTTGCCATGCCACGACGATCAGGGAACCACTTGATCAGGGTCGACACCGGCGAAATGTAGCCAAGCCCCAGCCCGATGCCACCGATCACCCCCGAGCCCAGCCACATCATCCATAACTGGTGGGTATAGACACCGAGAGCGGAGATTAACAAGCCGCCACACCAGCAGACAGTGGCTACCAGGCCCGCCTTGCGTGGACCTGCCCGCTCAAGCCAGCCGCCCCACAAGGCAGCGGAACAGCCCAGCAGCACAAAGAACAGCGTATACATCCAGCCCAGGTCAAACTGGGTCCAATTACAATCCGTGGCAAACAGCGCGCGCCATGTGCCGCTCAGCTTGTCCGCTACCGTCACAGCGCCGGCAGCACAGGCAGCCAGCGGTTTGCCATCTTCACCTACCAGGGCATTGCCCAATGGCTTCCAGAAAACGGAAAAACCATAGGCCATGCCGATACATAGATGTACCGCCAGCGCCGCGGGTGGAATAAGCCAGCGGTTAAAATTACCGCCGGTAATAATACGTTCCTTAGAAAGAAATCCAGCCATCTCCGACTCCCTGATTTTTTATTATTTCAAAGATTAATGAGTAACAAATACCTGACAGCCAAGATCATCATATAAAAAAACAGGGTTGGCAATCTGCATTAAAATTCGGGTTTATCAAGTGTCATCAATCTGTCATATTAACGTCATATAGTAAGCAGCACTGCAAAAGCCAAGGATAAATGAAATGCCCGCTAACATATTGATTGTTGAAGATGAACCTGCCATTCAGGAGCTTCTTGCCCTTAATCTGACCCAGGCCGGTCACAACCCGATTCGCGCGCTCAGCGTTGAGCAAGCCCAAATGCTGATTCGCGAAGCACTGCCTGATCTGATCATACTGGACTGGATGCTACCGGGCATGAGCGGCATTGAGTTTGCACGCAAGTTAAAGTCGGATGAATTCACCAAGGCTATCCCCATCATCATGCTGACGGCACGCGGCGAAGAAGCCGACAAGGTAAAAGGCCTGGAAGTGGGCGCTGATGACTATGTTACCAAGCCCTTCAGCCCGCGTGAGCTGAATGCCCGTATCAAGGCCGTGTTACGTCGCCGTGCACCGCAGATGACGGATGACCCGATCGAAGTTGGCGGCTTGCGTCTGGACCCGGTAACGCACCGCGTCACCGGCAACGGCACCACGCTGGACCTTGGCCCGACGGAATTCCGCCTGCTGCATTACCTCATGTCCAACCCTGAGCGCGTGCACTCGCGCAGCCAGGTACTGGACCGCGTTTGGGGTGATCGCGTATTTGTCGAAGACCGCACCGTAGACGTACATATCCGCCGTCTGCGCCTGGCACTGGCCGACTCCGGCCACGAAGACCTGATCCAGACCGTGCGCGGTGTTGGCTATCGTTTCTCGGCGCACTAGCTCATAATAACGCTTTGCCAACGTCGCACTTGTCGGGGCTGCCGAATGCTCCAGCAAGTGATTTATTAATTTGTGGAATGGTAGCCGCGTGCACGATATTCGTTGGAGAGCTTTCTGGCTCGGCTTTTTGTTAGTGACCGTCAGCCTGGTGGTGTGGGCTGTCGTCGATGAAATTGCAGCATTACTGGTATTTGGCGTGGGCGTCGTGCTTTACCTCGCCACCCACCTTTACTGGATACACAAACTCCTGCAGTGGTTCAACAAACCCGATCTCGCCACCATGCCGCTGGGCACTGGCATCTGGGAAGATGTATTCGCCGCCATCTACCATCAGCAGCGTCGTTACAGCCGCAGCCAGACCCAGCTGAGCTCGGCGCTTGATCGCTTTCGTCATGCCGCCAGCGCCCTGCCAGATGGCGTGGTGCTGTTGAATGGCCACGACCTGATCGAGTGGTGTAACCCGCCTGCGGAACGGCACCTTGGCCTGTCCATGAAGCAGGACGTAGGCCAGCCTATCAGTTATCTGGTGCGTAGCAGTGACTTCATCAGCTACCTCGATTCACACAACTACACCGACCCGATCAAACTCAAGTCCTGGCGACTCGCCGATACCACCCTTGAATTGCAGATCATCCCCTTCGGCATTAACCAGAAACTGTTGATCAGTCGCGATATCAGCCAGCTGGAAAAGGTCGAGCACATGCGGCGCGATTTTATTGCGAATGTCTCCCATGAGTTGCGCACACCTTTGACGGTAGTAGGCGGCTTTCTGGAAACACTGAGCGACATGGATGGCGCGGTACCCGATAGCACGCGCAGCTACTTTGACATGATGCAGGAGCAGACAGGCCGCATGCGCAGGCTGGTGGAAGACCTGCTGACCTTGTCGCAACTGGAAAATAGCCCCACCATCCCGCAAGACACCGAAATTGATATCAATGCCCTGCTAAGCATGGTGATGAACGAAGCGCGTGGGCTCAGCAATGATCGCCATACCATCACGCTGGAGGCGGACACTACGCTGAACCTGACAGGTGCGCTGGAAGAGCTGCACAGTGCTCTGGGCAATCTGGTGAGCAATGCCATTCGCTATACGCCAACGGGGGGCAGCATTCATATCAGCTGGAAGACGCGTGGCACCGATGGCGTATTCAGCGTCAAGGACACCGGGCTGGGGATTGAACAACAGCACATCGACCGGCTGACTGAACGCTTTTACCGGGTAGACCGCAGCCGCTCACGCGAGACCGGGGGCACGGGCCTGGGACTTTCCATCGTCAAGCATATCCTGACGCGCCATCAGGCCAGATTGGATATCGAAAGCGAATTCGGCAAAGGCAGTACCTTCAGCGCCGTATTCCCCAAGGCACGCCTGGTGCACAAAACCAGCACCCCATCAAATCAAGCAGCCCGCACCGCCTGACCTGCTCCAAAACGGGCATCGCCCGAGCGCAGCTTAATCCACGACAGGCGGCAAAGGTTTTCTGTTGCCGGTGACATTCCCTGCATCCGGACTGGCCTTGGACTTGGGCAAGGCAGGCTGCAAACTCGGCACCACCTCAATACTGTTCTTGCGCATCACAACCGGCGGGCCACCCTCACTTGGCAATGGCACCACCAGTGTACGTGGCTCCAGACTCTCGGGTGGCAACACAATCACAGGTGACAGGCGCGAGCGGGTATTCAGTTGGGCAGGCGGGCTGACAGCCACACCGGAGGATGCATTATTACTATTGGATAATGCAGGAATAGCACCCAGCGTGCTCTCTTCCGCCATCGATTGACCAACAGGGATGAACACCATGCTGGCCAGTAAAAATGGGGCAAACCTGGTCATTGCAACTCCTTCACCTGTATCAGTTCAAGCTACTATACGCTGGCAAAGCGCCCTGTAAACCCTAAACTTTCCCGCATAACTACAATAAAAAAGCGCAAGGCATAGCCTTGCGCTTTTCATATCAACGACCGCAGACCTTGTTACAGCAGGACTTTTTCAATCCCGCCATTATTGGCCTTATGCACGAAATCCTGCATCCAGTTTTCGCCCAGCAAGTGCTTGGCCATTTCCACCACGATGTAATCCGCCTGCACCCCGGTATCTTCGCCATAACGCGCGAGACCTTGCAGGCACGATGGGCATGAAGTCAGTATCTTCACATCCTGCTCGGGCGCACCAGGGGTCAAGCCCAGCTTGGCCATGCCTTTTTCCAGCTCTTCCTGCTTGCGCATTTTGACCTGGGTCGCGATATCAGGACGCGACACGGCAAAGGTGCCAGACTCGCCGCAGCAGCGATCATTCAGCGCGACATCTTGCCCCATCAGAGCATTGGTCACCTTGAGCGGCTGATAGGTCTTCATCGGGCTATGGCAAGGATCATGGTACATATAGCGCGTACCCGTCACGCCTTCCAGCTTCAGGCCTTTTTCCATCAGATATTCGTGAATATCCAGCAAGCGGCAGCCCGGGAATATCTTCTCGAACTCGTATTTCTGCAGCTGATCCATACACGTGCCGCACGAGACGATCACGGTCTTGATATCCAGATAGTTCAGCGTATTGGCAATGCGATGGAACTGCACGCGGTTTTCTGCCGTGATTTGCTGCCCCTTGTCGTGGTTGCCGCTGGATGTCTGCGGGTATCCGCAGCACAGATAGCCAGGCGGCAGCACGGTGGTAGCACCGGTTTCATACAGCATGGCCTGGGTAGCAAGACCGACCTGTGAGAACAAGCGCTCCGAACCACAACCCGGGAAGTAGAACACGGCATCCGATTCTTCAGTCGTCTTCTGCGGATTGCGGATGATCGGCACTATCGTATCATCTTCCAGACCCAGCAAGGCACGCGATGTCTTGGTCGGCATGGCCTTGGGCATGGGGCGATTGATGAAGTGAATCACCTGCGCCTTGATCTCGGGCTTACCCAGGGTAGCGGGTGGTTTCTTCTTGATGTTGCCAATCAGCCCCAGCTTCTTGAACACCTGATGTCCCAGCCGCTGCAGCTTGTAACCCCAGCCTATCATGGCCGTGCGCATCAGCTTGATGGTGGCCGGATCCTTGACGTTAAGGAAGGCCATGGACACGGTAGTGCCGGCATTGAAATGCTTCTTGCCCTGCTCGCGCAGGAAGTTGCGCATTGCAATCGACACATCGCCAAAATCGATATCGACCGGGCAAGGGTTCAGGCATTTATGGCATACCGTGCAATGGTCGGCCACATCGTTGAACTCGTCAAAGTGCTTGATCGAAATACCACGGCGCGTCTGCTCCTCATAGAGGAACGCCTCAATCAGCAACGAGGTACCGAGGATCTTGTTGCGTGGCGAATACAGCAAATTGGCGCGGGGCACGTGTGTGGTACATACCGGTTTGCACTTGCCGCAACGCAAGCAATCGCTGATCGAGTCGGCAATATCGCCGATCGCCGATTGCTCCATGATGATGGATTCCTGCTCCAGCAACCCAAACGATGGCGTGTAAGCCCCATCCAGGCCAGAGCCTGCCATCAGCTTGCCTTTGTTAAAGCGCCCTTCCGGATCCACCTTCTGCTTGTAATCAGCAAAGGTCGAAATGGTTTTCTGGTCCAGGAACGCCATCTTGGTAATGCCAATGCCGTGCTCGCCGGAAATCACGCCATCCAGGCTTTCGGCCAGCTTCATGATGCGCGCCACGGCTTCGTGCGCGGCATGCATCATTTCATAGTCGTCGGAATTGACTGGAATATTGGTATGGACGTTGCCGTCGCCCGCATGCATGTGCAGCGCCACGAACACGCGGCCCTTGAGCACCTGCTTGTGGATTTCATCCGCCCGCTCCAGGATCTTCTGATATTCACGGCCGGTGAATATCTGGTGCAGCGGCTTCTTCAGTTCGCGCTTCCAGGAGACGCGTACCTGATGCTCCTGCACGGCGCGGAAGACGTTTTCAGTGGCAATGTCCGCGTATTCGCTACCCAGAATGCTGACCGGCGCATCCAGGTTTTCCAGGATAGTGCGCCAGTGCGTACGCACCTTGTCCACCAGCGCCAGAGACTGGGCACGCTTGGCAACCAGCATTTCAGGATCGGCCTGCGTATCGTCGTCCTGATACAAGGGCAGATCGCCTTGCAGGAAGGTTTCCAGTGCATCGGCCAGTTTGAGCTTGTTCTTGATCGACAACTCGATATTGATGCGCTCGATGCCGTCCGAATAATCGCCCAGGCGTGGCAATGGAATCACCACATCTTCATTGATCTTGAAGGCATTAGTATGTTTGGCAATCGCCGCCGTACGACCGCGATCCAGCCAGAATTTCTTGCGCGCTTCACCCGAGACTGCGATAAAGCCCTCACCGCCGCGCGCATTGGCCAGCCGCACGATATGCGATGCGGCTTCACCTACGCCATTTTCATCGTCACTGGCAATATCAGCCAGCAACACCATCTTGGGGCGCTCATTGCGGGTCGCCTTGGTGGCATAGCCCACGGCCTTGAGATAACGTTCGTCCAGATGCTCCAGACCTGCCAGCAGGGTATTGGGGTGCGCATCCAGGTAATCCTTGATCTCGACAATCGCAGGCACACCGAGCGCCACATGGCCGAAGAACTCGAGGCAGATGGTGCGCACATGCTTGGGCATGCGATGCAGAATGAAGGTAGCCGAGGTAATCAGACCATCGCAGCCTTCTTTCTGTATGCCAGGCAAGCCGGAGAGGAATTTGTCCGTCACGTCCTTGCCCAGTCCGGTCTTGCGGAAGCTGGGGCCAGGAATTTCCAGAATTTCCGGTTCGGCGAGCATGGTTTTGCCATCCTCGGCAAAGCGCGTAATGCGGAAACGCGCGACCGGAATGTCATGAATCTTGCCCAGGTTATGGTCCAGACGCTCCACCTCGAGCCAGTTGGCATCGGGCGTCACCATGCGCCATGAGGCGAGGTTATCCAGCGCCGTGCCCCAGAGCACGGCTTTCTTGCCACCGGCATTCATGGCAACGTTACCGCCGATACAAGACGCATCAGCCGAGGTAGGATCGCAGGCAAATTCAAGCCCGGCGGCCGTAGCGGCCTCCATCACGCGGCGCGTCACAACACCAGCGCCGCAATGGATGGTCGGCACCTGGCGACCTACGCCTGGCAGGGTGCGCATTTCAACGGCACCCAAGGTATCCAGTTTTTCGGTATTGATCACGGCCGACAATGGTGTCAGCGGCACAGCGCCGCCGGTATAACCAGTACCACCGCCACGCGGGATGATCGTCAGGCCGAGTTCGATACAGGCACGCACCAGCGCTGCCATTTCTTGCTCGGTGTCAGGTGTCAGCACCACAAACGGGTATTCAACACGCCAGTCGGTAGCATCGGTCACGTGCGAAACGCGTGCCAGCCCGTCAAACTGGATATTGTCCTTGCGCGTGATCTTGCCCAGTCGGGACAAGGCTTTTTTACGCAGACTTTCAGTTTGCTTGAAATCCTGCTCAAACACATCCACCGCTTTGCGCGCCGCGGCAATCAGACGCAACACCAGGGGATTGCCCTGGCTACGCTCGTCAATGGCCTTGATGCGGTGATGCAATGCGCTGATCAGGGCTTGGCGACGTTTTTTGTTCGCAAGCAGATCATCCTGCAGATAAGGATTGCGGGAAACAACCCAGAGGTCGCCCAGCACCTCAAACAGCATGCGTGCGGAGCGGCCGGTTTTCCGTTCGCCGCGCAATTCGTTGAGAACGTTCCAGATATCTTCACCGAGGAATCTGATAACGATTTCGCGGTCTGAAAACGAGGTGTAGTTATACGGGATTTCGCGTAAGCGGGTGGTCATGAATTTGGAAGGTAACCAAAAGCGCAATTATACCATGGGCAACATTGCAGTTTATTAGCAGACTGAATTTGTCAGGTATTAAGCTTATGCGTGATGCAAAATTCATACAGTCGTCCATTTACAGGCGCAGATTCCTGATGACAAGCTCCAGCAAACCCACGACAATAACGCGTGCATCGCAGATCGCTCATATTTAAAGATGAAATCCTTATTTAACTCCCCTCGCAAACTGCTATTTCCCTTGTTGCTGGTCCTGCTGCTGGGCTTTCTTGCCTATACGCTGGCCAGCAAGCCCACTGCGCCGAATATCAGCTTTACCACCCTGGATGGCAAAACCTCCAGCATGCAGGATCTGCGTGGCAAAGTGGTGCTGGTCAATTTCTGGGCGACGGATTGCCCCGGCTGTATTGCGGAAATGCCAGCACTGATACAGACCTGGCATCAATATCATGAGCGTGGCTTTGAGGTCGTGGCGATCGCCATGCCCTATGATCCTATCGATCAGGTCAAAAATTACACCGCCAAAAACTCTCTGCCATTTAAAGTCACCCATGACGACAGCGGTGACATGAGCATGCAATTCAACGAAGTACGCGTCACGCCTACCACCTTCGTGCTGGACAAAGACGGCAAAATCATCCGCAAAGCCATAGGCGAGCTTGATTTCAAATCCCTGCATCAACTGCTGGATCAACAACTGGGTACAAAAGGCTAGCCATGCTCTGGATCAAGGCGTGGCACATCATATTCATGGTGACCTGGTTCGCAGGGCTGTTTTATTTGCCACGGCTGTTCGTTTATCACGCCATGTCCAGCGACGAGACCAGCAACGCCCGTTTCAAAATCATGGAGCGCAAGCTGTTTTACGGCATCATGACCCCCGGCGCGGTGCTGACCATCGCCTTTGGACTGTGGCTGTGGCTGGGCTATGGATTCAGTGGCGGCTGGCTGCATGCCAAGGTATCGCTGGTGGTATTGCTGGTGCTCTACCACCTGTATTGCGGCAAGCTCGTGCGTGACTTCGCCCACGACCGCAATCAGCACGGCCATGTGTTTTACCGCTGGCTTAACGAAGCTCCGGTGCTGGCGCTAATTGCCATTGTCATCCTGGTTGAGGTGAAACCCTTCTAGCCATGTCAGCCCATCCATTATTCAACTCGGAGCTGCTCATCGCCAGGATACAAAAATCCTCGAGCAACCCTGGCCAGCGCCTGCTGAATGCGTTTGATCTTCTGGCAGAAGCCGTCAGCAATCCGATAACACTGCCTGGCGAAGCAGACATTGCCGCAGATAGCGCCATGCTGCGCTTCATGCAAATCCAGACGCAAGCCATGGCGATAGAAATGCCGGACCTGCTGGCGCAGCAACTTTACTTCATGATGCAGCAAGCACTTGAAACGGAATTGGCCTCCCCCACCTCACGCGCGTTGCACCACGCCCGTATTGCAGCCGATGCCATGTTACAAGCTCAGGCACCTGAGCAAAAACCTGCAGGCAAGGTGCTGGCTTATGCCATGGCAGCAGGTTTGTTTACCTTGCTGGGCAGCACCAGCATCGCTTTGCAAAGCGAATTCCAGCCCTCAGGGCCATTTATCGTCGCAGCCTTGAATGCCTCGGCAAAACCCGCGGAGACGCGCATGGCCCCTGATTTCTCGGTCGCCAATCCGGCCCGCACGGCAGCCATGTACGCCAAAATTGAACAGATGCGCACAGGAAGCTGCGACTACCCGCAAGCACTGGTGCTGCCCGAATCGGAACGTGGAATTTATATTGAGTATGTCGTGAACGGCAAGGTATCGACCAAGGTCAGCGATCAGGATGTTGTAAACAAACTGTTGCAGCAAGTCAGCTGCAACTACACGCCAATGCTGATGAAAAACTCAACGAGTTAGGTAGAAATAATAAAGCCGGCCAATGCCGGCTTTATTACGTATAGCGGGCAGTATTATTTTTCGGACAGTGCTTTAAGATTTTGCAGGCCGCTTTGGTAAATGGAAGTCACCGTATCACGTGCAGTCTTGTCATCTTCCCCGGCTTTGGGCTCATGCGCTGGATCCTTGCGCTTGAACATGCTCTTCCAGGTCACTTTGGTTTTGCCTTCGCCCACTGCTTGCACTTGCAGCGTGGAGTCATATTCACGCAGCGGCAGCACGCTTTCCGTGATGGTGTATTTCAACACATGATTCGCATCATCAAACTCCGTGAGCGTTTCGTGAATAGTGCCGCCATCTTTGAGCACGAGTACACGCTGGGCGCCTGCAGCATTGGCAGTGCCACTGGACAGCGTGGTTTTAGCCACAGCGGGATGCCAGGACATATCGGCGAAGTTTCCGGCATGTGCCCAAACCTTGTCAGCAGGGGCATTGATTTCGATGGTTTCACGGATTCTCAGGGTTTCATCAATCGCCGCGATTGATACCACCGGTAAAGCAAAAGCAGCCAGAACTAAAGCTCTTTTAAGTGTACGCATACATACCTCGGTTAATAAATGAAAATGGCCGCATGACTTACGGCGCAAGGACTGTACATGACTTTTTCGCCTGGCGCCTGTGAAAAAATCCCGTTCTTATGGATGAATAAGGGCGCTGCATAAAAATATACAGATTTGTATATTTATTGAATGCTTTACGATAGAATTTAATCATCATCAGGAAACACCAGACCATGTCTCCATTACGGGCAAAAATACTTAGTGTGGCTACCGATCTCTTCCAGACACGGGGCATCAACTCTACCGGCGTCGACACCATAGTCGCCGTCGCCGGCACCACCAAAATGACCTTGTACAAATACTTTCACAGCAAGGAAGACTTGATTCTGGAAGTATTGCAGCAAGGCCATCAGGACTTTCAATCCTGGCTGCAGCAGAAGTTCGAGACCAACACCAAAAAGCCTGCTGAAAAACTGCAAAAGCTGTTCGACTTCATTGAAGAATGGGTAACGTCGCCTGACTTCCGCGGCATGGCCTTTCTCAAAGCCTCTGCCGAGTTCCCCAATGAAGAGAATCCGGTGCATCGCCTGTCGGCCGAGCAATCCCGGCAGTTCCGGCAGTATCTGGCTAGCCTTGCCACCGAAGCCGGCATTCAGGATACCGAGGGTCTGGCCCTGCAACTGTCGCTGCTGATTGAAGGCGCCATGCAGGCCGAACAGATGAAGCGCGGCTCAGGTGCAGTGAAATATGCCAAAAAAGCCGCCAAAGTCCTGATCGATAACGCACTTAAAAGCTGACATAGCACGTCAGCGCACTTGCCCGGCGAGCCGCTACTCGCTGATAATGTGGCTTTATCTTCTTAGCCCACATAATGAAAACTCTGATCTGCGGCTCGATGGCTTACGACACCATCATGGTGTTTGGGGACAGCTTCAAGAATCACATCCTGCCCGAAAAAATTCACATGCTGAATGTCTGCTTTTTTGTGCCAGAAATGCGGCGCGAATTTGGCGGTACCGCTGGCAACATTGCCTACAATCTGCAACTCCTGGGCGGCGCCCCCTTGATCATGGCGACCGTCGGCGAAGACTTTCAGCCCTACAGCAAATGGCTGGACAAACAGTCGCTGGATAGCGCGCACATCAAGGTGATTCCCGATACCTTCACCGCACAGGCCTTCATTACCACCGATCAGGATGACAACCAGATCACGGCTTTCCACCCCGGCGCCATGAGCGCAGCGCACAGCAATAGCGTGCACGATGCCAAAGATGTCAGCCTCACCATTATTGCGCCTGATGGCCGCGATGCCATGTTCCTTCATGCCAAAGAATGCAGCGATGCGGGCATCCCCTTCCTGTTTGATCCCGGCCAGGGCCTGCCCATGTTTAATGGTGAAGAACTGCTGCATTTCATTGAGCTGGCCGACTATGTGGCCGTCAATGATTACGAGGCGCAACTTCTGCAGGAAAAAACCGGTCTTACCCTTGATACCATTGCTGGCAAGGTAAAGGCACTGATCGTGACACTGGGTAGCGAGGGGTCACACATATATACGGAAGGTAAACGCCTGCATATTCCATGCGTTGAAGCTTCAGCAGTGACCGACCCTACCGGGTGTGGCGATGCCTACCGCGCTGGCTTGCTTTACGGCATCAGCCAAGGCTGGGACTGGCAACAGAGCGGGCAGCTGGCTTCGGTGATGGGGGCGATTAAAATTGCGCATCGCGGTGCACAAAACCATCAGCCAAGCCGCGAAGAAATCGCACAGAGGTATCAACAGGCATTTGGCAGCTCAATCAATCTGGGTTAAAGGAGTCATAAGTGAATACAGTGAAATTAGTGGGGATTGCAGTCATGCTGGCCATGCTGGGCGCATGCGCCAGTTCAAACTCTGGCAGCGTGTATAGCCGGGATGAAGCCCGCAAGGTACAAACGGTTAAAATGGGTGTCGTGGAAAGCGTACGCACGGTCAAGCTGGAAGGCACCAAATCGCCGGTCGGCACCGCTGGCGGCGCCGTGGTTGGTGGCGTGGCAGGCAGCACTGTGGGCGGAGGCAAAGGCCAGGCAATTGCTACCGTATTGGGCGCGATTGTCGGCGGCCTGGCAGGCTCAGCGGCAGAAGAAGGCCTGACCCGCAAGGATGGTCTGGAGATCACCGTCAAACTGGATAGCGGCACCATGATCGCCGTAGTGCAGGAAGCAGACGACCAGTTCCAGCCTGGCGAACGTGTGCGTATCCTGGAAAGCGGCGGTACCACTCGCGTCAGCCACTAAGCAGACATTATCTGCACCCCATAAAACCCGGCGAGAGATTGCCGGGTTTTATTTTGCCCGTTGCCGCCATCACTCCCGACGGGCAATTCATGCAAGCTTCAAATGGCCGTCACCGTTCCGTCATAAAAGATTCGTAAATTCTCTCCTATCTTAAATCAGCAGGAGAGATTCAATTGCTAGAAAAGCATGTCTCAACCGGCTTGCACAGCGAGCCCAGCCATCTGCACGTGACTCTGGCGCGCAATCCTTCCGAAATTGCAGAAGCACAACGTTTGCGCTACAAGATATTTGCTGAAGAAATGGGCGCCCGCATCAATGGGCAGGACGGTCTGGACCGTGATGGCTTCGATGCCTTTTGCGATCATTTGCTGGTACGTGAAACAAAAAGCGGTGAAGTCGTTGGCACCTACCGTATTCTGAACCCCACCATGGCCGCTGAAGCCGGTGGTTACTACTCCGCTGGCGAGTTTGACCTGAGCCGTTTGCAACATCTGTTTGATCGCACCGTGGAAGTAGGCCGTGCCTGCGTACACCCGGACTATCGCATGGGCGGCACCATTACCCTGTTGTGGGCAGGCCTTGCCAAATACATGCAAACGCATCGCTATGAGTACATGATAGGCTGCGGCAGCGTAGGCATGGCCGATGGCGGCCACATGGCAGCCAGCCTGTATACACAGCTGGCGCAGGATCACCTCAGCCCGCCGGAATATCGTGTTTTCCCACGTTGCCCATTGCCACTGAACGCGCTGCAGACCTCGCTTGACGTGAATTGCCCACCGCTGATCAAGGGCTATTTGCGCCTGGGCGCCTACATCTGCGGCGAGCCAGCCTGGGATCCAGATTTCAATACCGCAGACATGCTGGTCATGTTACCTTTGTCGCGTATCAACAAGCGCTATGCGGCTCACTTCTTCAAATAATTGGAAAAACCAAGCTCCCCTATCACCCGCATTTTCCGGGTAATCCGTATCGTCCTGCACATGTTCAATGGCATGCTGATTGCCACCCTGCTGCTGCCGCGCCTCAGTGCGCGGCAGCGCGACCGGGTGATCAGCCGCTGGGCACGTGGTTTGATGCAGGTCATGAATATCCGCGTGGTGGTGAAAGGATCGCCACCGCATCCGGACATCGCCTCCGCCATGCTGGTTGGCAACCATGTTTCTTGGGTCGATATCCATGCGCTTAACAGCGTGCGCACGGTGCGTTTTATCGCGAAATCTGAAGTGCGGGACTGGCCGGTATTTGGCTGGTTTGCGCGCAAGGTGAATACATTCTTCATAGATCGCCAGCGCAAGCAGGATACCTCGCGCATGGTGGCTGAAGCGGTGAGCAGCCTGCAAGCCGGCGATTGCCTTTGTTATTTCCCCGAAGGCACGACGACGGATGGCACCGAGCTGAAACCCTTCAAGGGCAGCCTGATGCAAGCCGCGATTGATGCCGACAGCATGGTGTGGCCGGTAGCGATTCGCTACCCGCGGGACGATGGCAGTGCAAATACCGAGATGGCGTATTGGGGAGATATCACCCTGATGCAGTCGATTGCCAAGGTACTGGCCTGCCGCAAACCCGTTGTGGAACTCGACTTTGCGCCGCCCATCAGCCCCGCCGGGCATGACAGGCGCAGCCTGACGCTACAGGCCAGGCAAGCGATTGCCAGCCGGCTTGATCTTGCGGGGTGAGTCTTCCGGGCTGCAGGGCACCTGAAAAATGGTCCGGTCTTCCAGGCGCATGGCGGTGAGGCTGCCACCCCACAAGCATCCAGTGTCGAGCGCGAAAAGATTATCCCGCTGCTGCAACCCCAGGGCTGACCAGTGCCCAAACACGATGGCGGTATCGACAGAGCGCCGGTGTGGCACCTCAAACCACGGCACATAACCTGCAGGAATCTCATCCAGCTCGCTCTTGAACTTGAAGTCCATTTCCCCCGCCAGCGTGCAGATACGCAAGCGTGTCATGGCGTTGGTGATCATTCGCAGCCGGTCCATGCCACGCAGGCTATCATCCCAGGCAACCGGATGGTTGCCATACATATGGCGAAGAAAGTCGTGATAGTCAGGCCCACGCAGGGCTTCAGCCACCTCGGCACCCAGCGCCAGTGCGTCCGTAGCGCTCCATTGCGGCAACAAACCCGCATGCACCATCAGATACTCCGCCTCAGCATGCACCAGCGGCAAGCTGCGCAGCCAATTCAGAAGGTCATCGCGGTCGGGCGCGTCCAGTATTTCCTGCAAGGTATCACTTCGGTGCGGCTGCACAAACCCTTCGGCTACTGCCAGCGCATGCAGATCGTGATTGCCCAGCACGGCGACGATGGATTGCCGGTGCTGATGCAACCAGCGCAATACTTGCAGGGAATGTCCGCCGCGATTGATGAGATCGCCCACCAGCCAGAGGCGATCGCGGGCAGGGTCAAATTGAATATGGCTCAGCAGATGCTGAAATGAAAAATGGCAACCTTGCAGATCACCGATTGCGTAGGTTGCCATAGCATGAACTCACTTAAGCGATGCTGCATGGCAGCACCGCATGATCAAATTAGTCGGCCTTGAAGTTGGCGCCGCCCTGGTTTGCCATATAAGCCACCGCACGGGCAACTTCCGCATCACTCAAACCGGGATTGCCACCCTTGGCTGGCATCATGCGAATACCATGAATCGCATGTTGCACCAGAGTATCGTAGCCTTGCGCAATACGTGGTGCCCAACCATCCTTGTCACCGATTTTAGGCGCGCCCATCAGACCGCCCGCATGGCACATGGCGCAAACGCCCTTGACCACTTCCTCGCCAGACTTGCCACTGGCAGCAGGTTTAGGAGCTTCTGCAACCACGACTGGCTTGGCTTCTTCCGCCGGAGCAGCAGGAGCCGCTGGGGCTGCAGCCTTGGCTTGTGCAGCAGGAGCTGGTGCAGGAGCGGCAGCAACAGGAGCCGCGGCTGGCGCAGCAGCAGGGGCAGCTTCAGCGGCGGCGGCAGGCGCTGCGCCACCATGTGAGGCACCACCCAGCTCAGGCGATTTGAAACTTGCACCCGATTGATTCGCCATATAAGCCACGGCATTGGCAACTTCATTGTCGGTCAGATCCGGATTACCGCCACGCGCAGGCATGGAACGAATACCTTCAATAGCATGCTTGATCAGGGTCTCATACCCTTGGGCAATACGTGGGCCCCAGGCAGCCTTGTCGCCAATCTTGGGCGAACCCAATGCACCGGCGGCGTGACAGGCAGAACAGACAGCCGTTACGACTTGTTCACCCGTTTTGTCCACGTGTGGACCGCTGTTGTCAGCCACTTCCACCTGCGCAACCGGCTTGATACGCTCTTCAACCACGGCTTGCTGAATAGCAGGGTCTGCATCCACCAGATGCGAAGCCTGTATACCAAACAACATCTTAACAATCAGAAAAATCACCAGCGCGGGTGCAAACAATCCCCCCAAGGTAGCCAGCACCACCTGCGTCACTGTTGTTTTTGGAAATTCGTGATGATGCTCACCCATGACGATAAACCCTTATACCCATACGAAAAGTAGTGATTATACGTTGAAGCGCCTACAGGTAAAAGGACAAGCTAGCGTGCATTTGCTATAATCTTGTTCGCAGTATTTCTATACGCGCCCGTAGCTCAGTTGGATAGAGTGTTGGTTTCCGAAGCCAAAGGTCACAGGTTCGACTCCTGTCGGGCGCGCCAGATTTTAAGCTCCAGAATTTCTTTTCAAACGTCACCTATCCGCCGCTTGCCGAGGCTTGAGCGTACTCAGCAGCACCGGCTCATGGTATTCAATCCGATCCGGCCATTCACGGATGGGGAGTACGAACCGGTCACCAAGCAACTGGTCGCCGTGATTAAAATGCAGGGTGACGTCCGCATTGGGGTTATTAATCTGCACGCCCAGGCGTTGAGCCAGCCACAGGCCAAGCTCGTAATGACTGACCCATGAATCCTGAACGAGGTCCGCGGGTTGCGCGGTATTGCCACTGAGGACCATCATCGGGATCTCAACCACCTCCGGTTGCAGGCGGTTATGGCCCCAGCGGCCCTCCTCTCCCAGCAGCTGCCCATGGTCGGCGGTAATAATCAGATACTTCTCGCCATCAAGCTTTGAAAAAGCACGCAGGATGCGATCCATGACGCCATCCCAATGCAGCATGGCGTTATCGTAGGCGTTAAGCATGCGGGTTTCATGGCTGAGTTCACTGGTCGTGGGCCAGGGCGGTGTAAAGGCGCGATCTTGCTGGTAGTTTTCTTCGTAGGGAAAATGCACGGCGCGCATATTGAAAACGGTAAAGCTTTTATCCGTGGGCATTTGCTTTTCAATAATATCGGCCAGCAGAGCATCGCGGCGCTGCATAAAGCCGACCATGCGATTTTCTCGGGTTACCACGTGATCGATGAAAGGCCGACCGATATAGGTGAGCAGCTTGGACTCCTGCGATGACAACCAATAGGTTTCATAACCCTGCTCTTGCGCCAGACGGAACAGGTTATGCCGCTTGTCTTTCATCCAGGCTTCCTGCCCAGGCTCGCGTATCACATTCATTAATGCAGGCAGGCTGACAGCCGTGCTGACCCCGGCGGCAATGCCCTTCAGCCGTATCCCGTTCATCTGGCTCATCCAGCGTTGCAGATGCGGCGTGGTCTGCCGGCTGGCGCCGTAGAGGCTCATGCGGTCCGGGCGCAAGGAGTCAGCCACCACCAGCCAGATATGCCGTGGCATGGAGGGCGAAGCTTGCCGCGTCATGCGATAAGGCACCATGGCGTGCATGTCGGAGGCGGGCGCTGTGGTGTCACCTTGAAAGCCCTTGACGGCAAAAAATGAAAAGACATTCATGCTGTTGTGCAAAGCGCTGCGCGTAGGGCCGGGCAAAAAGTCTTCCAGATCGCGGTAACTCGCGCGTATCGGCTTTGCCGCCAGAATGAGCAATATGAGTAACCACGCCAGACTGAAATACGGAAGCCCCAGACGGGGCTGCAGCCAGCCATGCAACAGAAACATTGCCCCATACGGCAACCCCACTACCACCAGCACCCAGGCATAAGGCGCCCAGCTGGCCTGCAGCGCCTGGCGGATATCCTCAGGATTTTGCAGGGCGTTTTGCAGATCACTGACGCTGAGCGGCTCGCCGGTAAACGCCAGGTTGGCAAACTGGATGATTTGCATGAAGACGAACAGCATAAGCACCAGTGCCACCAGCCATCGCTGGCGACACAACCAGAACCCCAGCGCCAGCAGCCAGATGACCAGCCCATAGACAGGCTCAAACACGGCATAATGCGCGCCACCCATCGCATGAAACAGCAGATCGTCCGCCATTAGCAGGGCGGCGCTTAGCAAACTGAGCAGCAAGATGAAAACAAAAGGACGCCAGCCTGCATTGCGGCCGCGCCCGACAAAAGAAGAGAGAAGTAAACTGGGCATGCTGCATGTGCTTGCAACGAGCAGGCCTACAGAGAATTTTTAAGCATGTATCTGATTTAATGAATGTTATCTTAAAATTCCGGTGCATCGCCATGGCATTTTTTGCAGACCCGGCAACCTCATCCTGCAAAAAACGTCTCAAGCGCATACCCGCGGAATTCCGCTTACTCCATCCTCGTTAAAGGATAAGCAGCAGATATCTCATGAGTCGTGATCTTTTTGCCTCAGACGCTCCACAAGCACTGGCAGCGGCCACATTTATGCTTGCTGGATTTGCACTCGCCCGGCAGGACATTCTGTGGCGTGATATCCAGGCCATCCTGCGTCGCTCGCCCTTGCGCCACATGCAGACGCCTGGGGGATTTACCATGTCGGTGGCGATGAGCAACTGTGGTCCGCTGGGCTGGGTCAGCGACCGCAAAGGCTATCGCTACAGCCCTATCGATCCACTGACAGATCAGCCGTGGCCAGCCATGCCACCCGCCATGCAGCAGTTGGCCACCGAAGCAGCTGCGCTCTGCGGATTTGAGGGTTTTTTGCCGGATGCCTGCCTGATCAATCGCTATGCACCCGGCACACGCATGAGTCTGCATCAGGACAAAAATGAGGTGGATTACAGCGCGCCCATCGTCTCGGTATCGCTGGGCGTAAGTGCGGTGTTTCAACTGGGAGGCATGCAGCGCAGCGACAAAGCATCGCGTATCAGCCTGCAACATGGCGATGTCCTGGTGTGGGGTGGTGAAGACCGCTTACGGTTTCACGGCGTGTTGCCTATCAAGCCGCAGCAGCACCCGCTGACCGGCGAAGACCGCATCAACCTGACGTTTCGCAAGGCGGGCTAAACCCGTGAGTGCATGTCACCTGGATGGCGAGATGAAGTAAGCATTTGGCAAGCCAAAAACGCGAAAATTCAGCGTCTTGCTAGCGAGTTGGAGCTACTGGGGAACATTATCAAACGAGAGATTTACAACAGGATCGTTATTTTTAAGCCATTGTTTATTATGGTAAAATAACTTTTTGTGGTGCCGGGGGGGGACTCGAACCCCCACACCTTGCGGCGGCGGATTTTGAGTCCGCTGCGTCTACCAATTCCGCCACCCCGGCTGAGTGGAACGCGATTATAACAAAGCTTGAGCAATATGCGAACCGAAGATTTTGATTTTTTCCTGCCTGAAGAACTGATCGCCCAATTCCCTGCGGCCGAGCGTGATGGCAGCCGCCTTTTAAGGCTGGATGGTAATAGCGGCGCCATTGCCGACCATCAGTTTCGCGAACTTCCGCAGTTTTTAAACGCGGGCGATGTGCTGATATTCAATGATACGCGCGTGATCAAAGCCCGCTTGCAAGGCCACAAGGAAAGTGGCGGCAGCATTGAGCTCCTGATTGAGCGGCCGCTGGATACGCATAGAGCGCTGGCGCATATTCGCGCATCGCGCTCGCCCAAGCCTGGCAGCCGCATCTTTATTGGCGATGGCATTCCGGCACGCGTGATCGAGCGTCAGGACGACCTGTTCCTGATTGAAGTGGAGCACGCGACACCTTTGCTGGATCTGCTTGATCAATATGGTGCCCTGCCCTTGCCACCCTATATTACCCATGCGGCCGATGCCGAAGACGATGAGCGTTACCAGACCGTCTATGCCAGAACGCCGGGCGCCGTTGCTGCGCCCACGGCCGGCCTGCATTTCAACCAGGCCATGCTCGATCGCCTGCAGGCGGCGGGCATACAGATCGCCTACGTTACGCTGCATGTAGGCGCGGGTACGTTTCAGCCTGTGCGTGTGGATGACATCAGCGAGCATCGCATGCACAGCGAGTTTTATACCGTACCGCCTGCCACCGTCGATCTGATCAATACCGCGCGCGCAGCCGGTCACAAAATTACTGCCGTTGGCACCACCGCCTTGCGTGCCCTGGAAAGCGCAGCGCGCTCAGGGACTCTGGTCGCGGGCAGCGGCGAAACCGACATTTTCATCACGCCCGGCTACCGCTTTCAGGTGGTCGAGCGCTTGCTGACCAACTTTCACCTGCCCAAAAGCACGCTGATGATGCTGGTATCGGCCTTTGCCGGGGAAGAACATATCCGCGCGGCCTATGCCCATGCCATTGCCAGCCGTTACCGCTTTTTCAGCTACGGCGATGCCATGCTGCTAGAACGTCGGGAATCCATCGACCAAGCGCCCACCCCTGGTTAACATCAAAAGAAACAAGCTGTGCACGCCCAAGGTGGGCAACGGAACTCCTGCTGCCTGTCCGCTTCATAATCGGGTATTCTTCCCAATCCTGAGCGGGACTGAATCCCGACAGATGACCCAGGCCATGACCACAATGCGCCGTGAATTTGAGAGTGAGATGAGAGTTGCCATGACGTTAAATCGCTTTACTGCCATATCCGCCTTGTTTGCCAGCCTTTGGCTGGCGCTGCCTGCTAGCGCCCAGGTGCTGCCTGAAGCCCAGATCGGGGTACGCATCCCGCTGGCAAAGAAACCAACTACCCGGCCAATGGGCGTTGCCTATTCGCCGCTGCATCAGCGTTATTTTGTCGCCGATGGCGGCCTGGGCCCGGTACCGGGCTCCATGGACATCACCACCTCGCGCTCGGAGGTACATGTGTTTGACGCCAGCGGCAAATACCTGCAATCCGCCCTGCCCGGCCTGGATAATCGCGCCATCTATTTCAATCCCAACACCCAGCTCATCGAAACCATTACCTACAATGTCTCCAGCAGCGCCGGTTTTACACCGGGTACTGGCATTTACTCGCTGGAAATCAATGACAAGGGTGAGCTGACGGAAAATACGCGCGACATTATCAGCTTCAACCCGGCGTTTGGCGATGCGGCCACCATGCCAAGCTATGATGCAAAATCCCAGCGCTACTATGCCAAGCAGGAGCGCAGTAACCGGGTGTGGGTCGTAGACCCCAAGCAACGCGAAAAAGTGAGCGAGATCGTGCTGGATCTGGATGCCGCGGGCGCCAGATTTGATGACATCAGCGATCATTTCATTGCCTACACCGGCATTGCAGGCGAAGAACTGGCCGTGCTGGATGTCGACCACAAGGCCGTGCTGGTATTTGATCTGAATGGCAAACTGGTGGGCAAGAGCGCGCTGCCACCCACGCTCAAGCTGTTATCGCAAAACCATTACAACGGCGTTGGCTACAGCAATGGCATGGTGTTTGTGTACGCAGAACGCGAAGGAGAATTCGGGACGTATCTGGGCTTCAAGGTCTCGGACCAGGTTGCCCCCTGATCCTAATGCCTGGTGCTAGTAACCGGGGCGATAGCTCCAGTTATTGCGCCAGGCGCTTAATACCATATTGGGATATTCCGGCTGCCCCAGGCTGCCGTTATAGCGGCCAAGCGCCCGGTACAAATCCCCATTTTCGATATCCAGATAATGCCGCAGTATGGTACAGCCATAGCGCAGATTCAGGCGCAGATGAAACAGGTTGTGCTCCGGCGAGCCTATGCTGCGCACCCAGAACGGCATGACCTGCATGAAGCCGCGCGCGCCGACTTCCGACACCGCATATTTCTTGAAGCCGCTTTCCACCTGAATCAAGCCCAGCACCATTTGCGGATCCAGCCCCGCACGCGATGCCTCGTAATGCACAGACCGTAAAAAATCCTCGCGCATGGTCTGGTCCGGCATGCGCTTTTTCAGACGCTCCGACATGTCCTGCATCCAGCGCTGGCCTTCCACCTCACTGGCAAACACCAGCCTGGGCGCGGCCAGATCACTGACGGACTTCTGCATCAGCGCCCGTACACTATTCGAGAGCGGCTCTTCTTTCTGCGCACCGGCATGGGCAGGCAACGCACTTAAGAGTGCCCAGGCCAGCCAGCCGGATATACAGAGTTTATTCAATGCGCGCATCCTCATCATCAGTCTGTTACGGCGCAACACGCTGCAGGTTTAGCCCGCAGCCCACAAAAAGCCAAACCTCAGGCCAGTGCCTGCTTCAGCTTGCTGACAATATCGCTCAGCGCAACAGACTGCGCCTGTTCGTCAGTACGTGCCTGATACTCGACCTGGCCTTCCTTCAGGCCACGGTCGCCAATCACCACGCGGTGCGGGATACCGATCAGTTCCAGATCAGCAAACATGACGCCAGGCCGTTCGCCACGGTCATCCAGCAACACATCAATGCCTGCCTGCTGCAGTTCTGCATACAGCGCCAGCGCCGCGTCTTTGACGGCATCGCTTCTATCCATGCCGATAGGCGCAATCGCCACACTGAAAGGCGCCATGGCGGCGGGAAAAATAATGCCGCGGGCATCGTTGCCCTGCTCGATCGCAGCGCCCACGATGCGGGATACACCAATACCGTAGCAGCCCATTTCCATGATCTTGAGCTCGCCATTTTCGGCCTGGTAGGTCGCGTTCATGGCTTCAGCATATTTGGTACGCAACTGGAAAATATGGCCCACTTCAATACCACGGCATAGCTCCAGTACACCCTTGCCATCCGGACTTGGGTCGCCATTGATTACATTGCGGATATCCGCCACCAGCGAAGGCTCAGGCAAATCGCGACCAAAGTTGACGCCCGCCAGGTGGAACTTGGGTTTGTTGGCACCACAGACAAAATCGCTCATGGCGGCCACGGTATGGTCGGCAATAACGCTCACTTCGGCACTCACGCCTACCGGGCCGATAAAGCCAGGAGGGCAACTCAGATGCGCGCGGATTTCTTCTTCAGTGGCAAAGCGGAAATCGGCAAAGCCAGGCTGCTTGGCCAGCTTGATCTCATTCAGGCTATGGTCGCCGCGCAGCAACGCCAGCACAAAGCGGGACCTGCCTTCGCCATGGGCCACCATCAGGGCAATTGCCTTCACCGTGCGGGTGACGCTGATTCCCAGCAAGGCGGCGACATCTTCGCAGGCGGTCTGCTTTGGGGTATCCACTTCACGCAGGGTTTCCTGCGCGGCGGCGCGTGGTGCCGCTGGTGGCAGGGCTTCTGCCAGCTCCACGTTGGCGGCATAGTCAGAGGCTGGGCAGTAGGCCAGCGCATCTTCACCTGAATCCGCCAGCACATGAAACTCATGCGAGCCATCGCCGCCGATGGCGCCAGTATCGGCACGCACCGCGCGGAATTTCAGGCCCAGGCGGTTGAACACATTGCTATATGCCTGATACATGGAGGCATAGGTTGCCTCCAGCGATTCCAGGCTGGTATGGAAGGAATAGGCATCCTTCATGACAAATTCGCGGGCGCGCATCACGCCAAAGCGGGGGCGGATTTCATCGCGGAACTTGGTCTGGATCTGGTAAAAGTTGAGAGGCAATTGCTTGTAGCTCTTGATTTCGCGCCGCGCCAGATCGGTGATCACTTCTTCGTGCGTAGGGCCGAAACAGAAAGAACGCTCGTGGCGGTCAGTAATCTTCAGCATCTGGGGACCAAACACATCCCAGCGCCCGGTTTCCTGCCACAGTTCAGCAGGCTGCACCGCAGGCATCAGCAGTTCCAGCGCACCGGCCTTATTCATTTCGTCGCGCACCACGGTTTCCACCTTGCGCAATACGCGCAACCCCAGCGGCATCCAGGTATAGAGGCCAGAGCCCAGGCGCTTGATCAGACCGGCTCGCAACATCAGTCTATGGCTGGGCAGCTCGGCTTCCTGTGGGGCTTCTTTTTGGGTGGCAATAAAAAACTGAGAGGCGCGCATGAGTAACTCTTAAAAAAATGGGGGATGGAAGAAAACTTAAGGTGTGGATTTTATAGAGAAATGCCCGCGAAGTCAGCCGAGAGGCGTTTCACGGGGTAAAAACGGCCCGGATTGCGTGCGGGATTAAATCAAATACAACGAAAAACACCCCGGCAGCCTGCGCGCGATGCTCATCGGGCGGGGCTGTTTTCCGGCTTCCAGCCCGACTTCCATTGCTCCAGCGGAACAATCACCGCCGGCTGGCCGTTATCGTAAAACCAGGAATCCACTGCAAAACGCTCGCCCGAGGCGCGGTCAAGTATGGCGGCGGTGGTATGCGGCCAGCCATTGAGAAAGAAGCCGCGGCGCTTGGTATCCAGAATATCGTGAAAACGGATCAGGCCCTCTTTCAGCATCAGCTTCATGTAGGCGGTGCTGTTGGCGGCTTCGTCATTGCAATCCAGCTGGCCGGGCTTGCCCCAGACACCAAAGGTCCCCGCCTTGTCGACCGATGTACCGGTTTTGGCTCCCACCATCTTTTCCATTTCCCCCAGCGCGTGGCTGATGGCCACACGTTCGGCGGCTGCATTTTCCGGCGTGGGCGTAAAGACTTGCACCACGCGCTGCCATTCTTCGGCGCTCAGCGTAATCCGCGCCATGGCGGCACAGCCGCCGCCGTAGCACATGTCAAAGCCTTCCAGCGTGGGTTTTTGTTGCAATACCTGCGTCAGTGCCGCGCTATCGGCCCAGGCAGGGGATGATAACAGCAGGCAGAACGCGGCAAGCGCACTGGCAAATCTGGCAACTGAGGCGCCAGAATCAGAGAACCAGCGGCGCATCGGGCAACTCGTTCTGATCATCAGAAGTGGGGGGAAAGTGCTGCTCCAAGGCGGCGCCTATGCGGCTAATCCCATGCAGTACGCCGGTTTCGAAATGCCCCTGGCGAAACATGGCTTCCATTTCGCGGCAGATTGCTTCCCAGCCCGCTTCACCCACATGCTGGTGAATGCCGCGATCGGCGATGATTTCCACATCGCGATCCGCCAGCAACAGGTAGATCAGCACGCCATTATTGGCCGCGGTATCCCATACCCGCAATTGCGAAAACAGCTCAATGGCGCGATGACGCGGCGTGACCCCTTGCAGGATATGCATGGGCGAAAGACTGCCCTCCACCACCACACGGATTTCGCCATTATGTGAGCGTTCGCTCGCGGCCGTGGCCTTCTCAATATTGACAAGTGCCTGCTGGCTGAAGTGGCGCTTGAAGTGCCATGGCGTTGCCAGCAAGTGGGCCATGAAACGTGAAAATCCGGATTTTTTCAGCATGATTTACCAGTCTCCCGAAGCCCCGCCGCCGCCGAAGCCGCCGCCTCCACCAGAAAAACCGCCACCACCGCTACCGCCGCCAAATCCGCCGCCGCCATAGCCACCAAACCCACCCAGGCTGCCAATACCGGCCAGCGTGACGACGAAGGCAATGAAAGCCAGCACCAACGCCATGATAAGGCCGCCACCCAGTATCCAGACCGCAGCGCCTATCAGGCCACCGGTGGCCACACCACCAAAAAAGCTGCCCAGCACGGCGCGCAACATGGCACCGGCAATCAGGCCGCCAAATAGCAGAATCGGCAGCATATCGCCCCAGTCATGCTCGCCACCACGCGCTTGTTGCGGCGGCGCAGGCAGGGCTTCACCATCGATTAGCGCAGCGATACGCTCCACGGCAGCATTCAAGCCACCATAAAAATCGCCCTGCCGGAAGTATGGCGCCATGACATCGCTGATGATGCGTTTGGCGGTGACATCGGGAATCGCCCCTTCGAGGCCATAGCCGACTTCAATGCGCATCTTGCGATCATTCTTCGCCAGCAGGATCAGCACGCCATCGTCCTGCTTCTCGCGCCCCAGTTTCCAGGCTTCCACCACGCGGATGGAATACTGGGCGATATCTTCAGGCTGGGTCGTCGGTACGATCAAGATGGCAATCTGGCTGCCTTTTTGCTGCTCAAATGCCTGCAGGCGCGCTTCCAGCCCTGCCTGCTGCTCGGCCGTCAAGGTCGACGTCAGGTCGGTCACGCGCTGGGTCAGCGGTGGAATGGCTTCCAGCGCCTGCGCCGCTCCCGCCTGCCATAGAGAGGCAAGCAACAGCAGGGGCAGGCACCAGCGCAGCAAGGCGCTCAACTTCTTCACGTAGCTTACTTGTCGAAGTTAACAGCAGGGGCCTTGGAGATTTCCTTCTCGTTTTCCACGCTGAAGTTAGGCTTGGGTTTGTAGCCAAACATGCTGGCGGTCAGGTTGTTCGGGAAGGTACGAATCGCCACGTTGTATTCCTTAACGGCCTGAATGTAACGGTTGCGGGCCACGGTCACACGGTTTTCGGTGCCTTCCAGTTGGGCTTGCAGATCACGGAAGCTGGCATCCGCCTTCAGTTGCGGATAGTTTTCTGCCACCACCAGAAGGCGGGACAATGCCGATGTCATCTGGCTTTGTGCCTGCTGGAACTTGGCAAATGCGGCTTCGTCGTTGATCAGCTCAGGGGTTGCCTGAATGCTGCTTACCTTGGCACGCGCTTCGGTCACTTCGGTCAGCACTTTTTCTTCATGGCTGGCATAGCCTTTGACGGTGCTCACCAGATTGGGCACCAGATCGGCACGGCGCTGATACTGGTTCAGCACTTCGGACCAGTTGGCGTTCACTTCTTCATCCAGTTGCTGGAAAGTGTTGTAGCCACAGCCGGTCAGGTTCAGCACCAGCAGCAGTGTCGCCAGTTTAAGCATCAGGGATCGCATGTTGTGTCCTCGTTAGTGTTAAATGAATTCAGTCTTTAGATGAGGGTGCCGTTGCCGATTGCAAGGCATCTTCCTGCAGTTTGCGCATGGTCGCGCGCGCCAGACACAAATCTTCCCATGCCTTGGCCTTATCCATCAGGTTGCGCAGCAGATAGGCAGGATGGTAAGTGACAATGACCGGCACGCCGTTGTATTCATGCTGTCGTCCACGCATGCTGCCGATGGTGGCATCCGAATTCAACAGGGATTGCGCGGCAAACTTGCCCAACGCTAGGATCAGTTTGGGCTTGATCAGTTCCACCTGACGCTTGAGAAAAGGATCGCACTGCTGGACTTCTTCTCCCTGCGGATCGCGATTCTGCGGCGGGCGGCACTTGAGCACATTGGCAATGTACACATTCTGCCCGCGCTTGAGCTTTATCGCCCCCAGCATGTTATCCAGCAACTGTCCGGCCTGGCCGACAAAGGGCTCGCCGCGCTTGTCCTCCTCTGCGCCGGGAGCTTCGCCCACAATCAGCCATTCGGCGGCAGGGTCACCCACGCCAAATACGGTCTGCGTGCGGGTGCGTGAAAGACTGCAAGCCTGGCAATTGGCCACGCAAGACTGCAGACCTTGCCAGTCCAGCTGGGCAATGCTGTCGCGACGGCCCTGGCCCAGTGATGTTGCCATATCAGGCAAGTGATCATCGTCATCAAAGATGGGCAGCAGCATCTCATCCGGAGGAGGAATGTCATCATCCCAGGGCGGTGACGTGGTCAATGCGTCGTCCGCTGTATTTGTGTCTGGTGTAGTGGTCTCCGCCGCCACGCCAGCGGCAACAGCGGTGTCTGCATCGGGCAGGGCATAGGCAGCATGGCTTGTTGCATCCGCGTTCACAGGAGAAGCGGCGCTGTTATCCATTCCGCTTACAGGCGTGATGGCAGCAGCGCTTACAGGCTCAGCCGTGAGTACTTCCTCACTGGCTGGCGTGGGCAGCGTCGCGGCAGCTGGCTCCGTGGCATGCTGCGCTGCAGGTGATGACAAGGTGGTTGATGCCGGGCTTTCAACGGGGGCCGCATGCGCCGCTTCAAGGGGTGCCACCGGCGTCGGAAGCGGCTGCCGCAGATGCCAGGCCGGCAGCAGCTCCAGTTCGCGCAGCATGTCTTCGCGCGTCAGGCTCATAAGGCGGCCCCCATCAGCACGGCATCTTCGCGGCCATGCTTGGCCGGGTAGTAATTGCGGCGGATGGCCATTTCATTGAAACCCATGCTTTCATACAAACGCAATGCCGAGGTGTTGGATGGCCGCACTTCCAGAAACATATTGAGGCCGCCATACTGACGGCCGATCTGCATGACATGCTCCAGCAGCAGGCGGCCCAGCCCCCTGCCCTGCATGGCCTGCGCCACGCTGATATTCAGGAGATGCGCTTCATCCAGCACCATCATGACGATGGCATAGCCGACGATAGTCTCATCCTGTTGCATAACCCAGCAGCTGTGGCCCGCATTCAGCGAGTCCATGAAATTGCCGCGGGTCCATGGGTAAGGAAAAATCACCTGTTCGATGGCGACGATGGTATCGAGATCGTCTTTCTGCATGGGGCAGAATGCCACGCGGGGCTTGAGCACGGCGTTCATTTCAGCCCTGCCATCTTGGCGCGCTCGCTGGTTTTGAGCGCGACCTTGTTACGAATATACAAAGGCGCTGCCTCAGCTGCCGGGCGCCCTTCACCCGCGGCAAACACCGGCAAGGCCAAAGCCACAATTTCCTGCGCACGGGGATAGCGATCTGGCTGTGTGCTCGCCACTTGTTCCGAATAAGCAGCATGGAGCGCATCGGCATAACTGGCCCAACCGCTGCCAATCCCGACCCAGCCAGCCCCCTCGACGGCGGGCACGTCTTCCGGCTTGTATAAGCCTGGGGCGATGACTTCCTGCCAGACATCGCCTTGCCGGCGATACACGGCGTGGTACACCTCGCCCATGCGCGCATCCAGGCAGGCAATCACCTGGTCAGCGTCACTGGCCTGAGCCAAAGCGAGCAGAGTGCAGACACCCACCACCGGCAGACCCGCGCCAAACGCAAGGCCCTGGGCCACGCCACAGCCTATGCGCAAACCGGTGAACGAACCGGGCCCGGCGCCAAAGGCAATGCCATCCAGATCGGTCATGGCGAGTCCGGCTTCGTCCAGCAACTCGCGCAGCAAAGGCAGGATGCGCTGGGAATGCGTCTGTCCGGCATGCAGCTCGCGCGTCAACAGGCGGCCGTCCAGATGGAGCGCCAGGGAAAGGTATTCGGTAGAGGTATCGAGTGCGAGCAGCCGCATAAAAACTTCAGTCTGTTATTCAGACGCTATTTTGCCACGCATTGCCTTGATATGCCCGCGCCGCGTCTTGCCCTCCAGCCTTCTTTTGCGCGAAGCCAGTGTGGGCCGCGTGGCATGGCGCACGGCAGGCGGCCGCGCCACCTGGTTTACCCAGGCATGCAGACGCTCGATGGCATCCTGCCGATTGAGCAGCTGGCTGCGATGGCGCTGCGCCTTGATGATGAGCACACCTTCGCTGCTCACCCGCGCATCCCGCAGCGCCAGCAGTCTGGCCTTGTGCGCCTCATCCAGCGAAGAAGCACAGATATCAAAGCGCAAATGCACCGCACTGGAGACTTTGTTGACGTTCTGCCCGCCCGCGCCCTGCGCCCGCATGGCGGTCAGTTCAAATTCGCTGTCAGGAATCACGATGGGCTGCATGAAAAGGGGCTCGGCATTCTGGGGTACCAGGCATTGTAACGCAGGGCTGCCGCGCCGTTGGCGTGTCACCCTGACAGCAGCAAACGGGTTGCCAGCAGGCAAGGGCATGGTTACCATGCGGGCATGTCCACTAGCCCCGCTCTTGCCCACCCACATTGGCCCGCCATTGTGCATTTTGATGGCCAGCCCGAGCTGGCCTACATTGGCAGCCTGGCGCAGTGGCAAGCCGCGGCCGACCTGCAGCACCATATTTATCATGCCCGCGATCGGCTGATTGATGCCGATGGCGCCATTTATACGCTGCTACCACGGGCGCAGCAGCGGGTCATCCCCCAGGCCACCGGCCAGCATCTGTCGCTGGATCAGGTGCTGGAACTGGTACGCGCACATCTGGCACGCGAAGGCCAGGCCTGCATCGCCAAGCTCTACGCGCCTTCCATCGCAGCCGCCATCGCCATGGCGAATGATGACGAGCCCAACACGCCATGAAGCCCGAAGACCTGCACCGCCTGGTGACCATGCAAATGCCCTATGGCAAATACAAGGGCAGACTGCTGGCAGACCTGCCGGCTAATTACCTCAACTGGTTTGCCCGCGAAGGCTTTCCGCCCGGCGAGATCGGCCGCCTGCTGGCCCTGATGCAGGAGCTGGATCACAATGGCCTGAAACCCCTGCTGGACCCATTGCGGGTCCCCGGCCAGCGCTAGGCGCACTGCAATATATACAGACTATACCCAGGAAACTATATGACCAGCCCTCAGCTGCAACAGGCACTGGATGCCTTTGATGCCCGCAATGCCGAAGATCCCAAGCACACGGTGGTCGATGGCAATGCCATCCCCAATGAGCTGCTGTATGCCCAGCGCATGAGCGCCATGCTGCAGCGCTACCGGCCCGATGCCAGCGAGGTGCTGCAGCTGGCCGCCCGCTGCCAGCACATCTGCCGCTGGAGCATTGCGCGCGACAGCTACCCCATGACCAAGCCTGGCTACCATCAATGGCGCAATGCGCTGAAAGCCATGCATGCCCAGCTTGCCTCCGACATCCTGCGTGACGTTGGCTATGACGACATCACTATCCAGCGCGTGGCCCAGCTGGTGGGCAAGGCCGCCCCGCTTAGCGATCCGGATATGCAAACGCTGGAAGACGTGATCGTGCTGGTGTTTGTGGAGGATTATCTGCAAGCCTTTGTCGAGCAGCACCCGGATTACGACACGCCCAAACTGCTGGATATTCTGCGCAAGACCTTGCGCAAGACATCGCCACAAGGCCGCGAGGCCGCCCTCACCATCATCCGCCTGCCGGATGCGCTGGTACCGGCCATTACCCAGGTGATGCAGGAAGAAGGCTGGCTGCCCGCCTGATATGCGCATCGAGCCACAAAGCCGGCAGGCCGCCATCCTGCATCTGGAGGATGGGCGCCAGCTTGCCTTGCACGTGGAGTCACATGCCCTTGTTTTTGCCTGGGCTGGACAGGTTATAATCCGCCTGCATTTCCGCACTCTGCGCTCTGCCAACTCGCCAGAAGAAACCCCGCTGTTCAGCCTGGAATCTGCCGAAGCCAGTCCCGAGTGGAAAGCCCAGCTGGCACCCTGGCTCGCTCCAGCCCTGGCGTTATTCAGCCAATACCATGGCGGGCGGGTGATCATTGCCAAATCGCTCGCCATCGACCTTGACCTTCCGGCCTGAGCTGCCGCCACCTCATCAGGAACCTTGCCCTTGAGTCTCGCTTTTACTTATTTCTGTGTCTTGTTCGCCGCCATCCAATGGGGCGCCAACTTCAATCTGGCCATTCCCGTCGTGGCCGAAATGCCGCCGGTAGTGGCGGGAGCCACGCGTTACCTGCTGGCCGCATTGATCATGCTGACGCTGACCTATATCCGGGGCGAACATGTTCCGCTACGCCATGCCCGTGCCTACATTGTGCTGGGACTGGTAGGCGTATTCGGCTTCAACCTCCTGTTTTTCCTCGGCATGCAAAGCACTTCGGCGGTCAATGGCGCCCTCATCATGGCGCTGAATCCATTGCTGACCGCGCTCATTGCCTGGGCCACCATAGGCGAGCGCCTGCAAATGCGCCAGTGGCTGGCGTTTCCCATCGGCTTGCTGGGCGTGGCGATTGTAGTGCTCGGCGCAGGCGCGCATCTGGAAATATCGCACGGCGACATCCTGATTTTCCTCGCCAGCCTGAGCTGGGCGGCTTATAACGTCTGCGTCAAAAAAATGATGCCGACCGACACCAGCGGCATCGCCAGCACCGCCGCCATCATGACCGTGGGTGCCCTGGCGCTGACGTTAGTGGCGCTGCTCTCAGGCGAGCAGTTCGTTATGCCGGGCCAGCATGCCGCCATAGCGCTGCTGATCATGACCATAGGCGGCGGCGTGCTGGCTTACTTGTGCTGGAACGCAGGGATTCGTCGACTGGGCGCGGGCCGCGCCGCCATCTTTCTGAATCTGGTGCCAGTCACCTCCATGGTGATCGCGGCGATGGAAGGCGTGCCACCCACGACGATACAACTGACCGGCGCCGCCCTGGTGATTGGTGCCGTCAGTTTTGCCAGCTGGCCGCGTCAGCAACCGACAGCCAGCCCAAGCGCCACCACCTGAGTTGATCAGCCCATAAAAAAAGCCCTTCCAGCAAATACTGGAAGGGCTTTTTTCATCCTGCCGACTTAATAGCCGGAACAGGATGTTGCCTCCGGCCAGGCTTAGTAGCCCATGTCCGGCATGGCAGGTACGGCAGCCTTATCCTCCTTGGGCAGCTCGGCAATCGAGGCATCCGTGGTGAGGATCAGGCTGGCCACCGAGGCCGCATTTTGCAGCGCGGTGCGGGTAACCTTGGTGGGGTCTACCACGCCGGTTTCCACCAGATCGGCATACTCGCCGGTGGCGGCGTTGTAGCCAAAGTTGCCAGAGCCAGCCAGTACCTTGTTTATGACCACCGAAGGCTCATCACCGGCATTGGCGGCAATCGCGCGCAGCGGCGCTTCGATCGCACGCAGCACAATGCGGATGCCGGCATCCTGATCGGCGTTGTCGCCCTTGAGGTCCGCAATCCGGCTGCGGGCACGCAACAGCGCCACACCACCGCCAGGCACGATGCCTTCTTCCACCGCAGCCCGGGTGGCATGCAGGGCATCGTCCACGCGGTCTTTCTTCTCCTTCATCTCCACTTCGGTGGCGGCGCCGACCTTGATCACTGCAACACCGCCAGACAGCTTGGCAACGCGTTCCTGCAGTTTTTCGCGGTCATAATCGGAACTGCTTTCCTCGATCTGGGCCTGGATCGCCTTGACGCGGGCTTCGATGGCTTTTTGCTCGCCAGCGCCATCAATGATGATGGTGTTTTCCTTTTGCACTTCCACGCGCTTGGCGCGGCCCAGGTCTTCCAGCGTGGCTTTTTCCAGCTGCTTGCCGGTTTCTTCCGAGATCACGGTGGCACCGGTGAGGATGGCAATGTCTTCCAGCATGGCCTTGCGGCGATCGCCAAATCCAGGTGCCTTGACCGCCGCCACCTTGAGAATGCCACGCATGCTGTTCACCACCAGCGTTGCCAGGGCTTCACCTTCAAGGTCTTCGGCGATGATCAGCAAAGGCTTGCCGGCTTTTGCCACGTTTTCCAGGGTGGGCAGAAGATCGCGGATGCTGCTGATCTTCTTGTCGTAAAGCAGGATCAGCGGATCATCAAACTCGACGGTCTGCTTTTCCGGATTATTGATGAAGTAAGGGCTGAGATAGCCACGGTCGAACTGCATGCCTTCCACCACATCCAGCTCATTTTCCAGCGACTTGCCATCTTCAACGGTGATCACCCCTTCCTTGCCGACTTTTTCCATGGCATCGGCGATGATCTTGCCAATGGCATGGTCGGAGTTGGCGGAAATGGAACCGACCTGGGCGATTTCCTTGTTGGTGGTAATCGGCTTGGACAGCTTGTGCAGTTCATCCACCACGGTATTCACGGCTTTATCAATGCCGCGCTTGAGATCCATGGGGTTCACACCGGCGACCACGTGCTTCATGCCTTCCTGCACGATGGCCTGGGCCAGCACGGTAGCGGTGGTGGTGCCATCGCCAGCGATGTCCGCCGTCTTGGAGGCCACCTGCTTTACCATCTGGGCGCCCATGTTTTCAAACTTGTCCTGCAGTTCGATTTCCTTGGCGACCGATACGCCATCCTTGGTAATGACCGGAGCGCCAAAACTGCGCTCGATCAGCACATTGCGGCCCTTGGGGCCCAAAGTCACTTTCACGGCATCGGCCAGTACATTGACGCCCTGGACGATGCGCGTACGTGCGTGGTCATGAAATTTGACTTCTTTTGCAGCCATGTTGATGTTCTCCTGATATATCCAGAATTAAACGGTTAACAATGAGGATCAAGCGACTTTTTTGAGCTTGGCATCACTGGACTCGACCACGCCGAGAATATCTTCCTCGCGCAGCACCAGTAGCTCCTCGCCATTCAGCTTGACGGTCTGCCCGGCATATTTGCCAAACAGCACTTGGTCACCGATCTTCACTTCCAGCGGCACTTGCGTGCCATCTTGCAGACGGCGGCCGTTGCCGGTGGCAATCACCTCGCCCTGCTCGGGTTTTTCGGATGCCGTATCCGGAATCACGATGCCGGAAGCGGTCGTACGTTGCGCTTCAATTCGCTTGACGACGACCCTGTCATAAAGGGGACGAATGCTCATTTCTAATCTCCTTAGCGATATCAACGTTAGTCAACATTAGGTTCAGCCCAGGGCGGTGCCTGACATGAGAACAACCGCCGCCGACGCTGACATTTTTTTTGATATGGGTGGGGAAAAAGGATTTCAAGAGGTTGCTGAAAAAAATTTTCAGCAACCTCGCCAAGCCAGTCACGGCAAGGGTTTCAGGGCAGGATGATGCGCTCTACGCGGCCAAGGCGATAGGCCACATGCAGATTTTTGGAGGTGTAGGTAATCGGGTTGACCGGGCATGGCGTATTGCGGCCGCCAACCTCATCCAGCGTGTCATCCTCGGCGGTCTGGCGCCAGATGCTGTCTTTCACCGGGCGGAACATCCAGCGCACATAGCCGACGGCAGCGGCCAGATGCATCATCTCCAGGCGGTCGGGGGCCTCTACCAGCAGGTGGTCTTCCTGATCGCCCAGTGGTGAATAATCGCCAAACGCCTGCCGGCACTCCAGCGCCTCCTGCTCGCTGGCGCCTATCCAGTTGCATCCGCGACGCGCATCGCGCACCACATCCCAGGCGCCGAGTTTCCAGCCGGCTTCCAGCATGGCTTCGTCCAGCATTTCCATGCGGTTCCAGCGTTCATTGAGTTGCAGTGCCGAGCCCGGCACGGCATAGAGCGGCGCAAAGCGTGAAGGCAGACCCTCCACTTCTTCACGGCGAAAGCCATGCCAGTGCAACATGAGTAAGAGGGGAGTGTCCGCTCGGGGAACGGCAGTCAGGGTGACGGCATATAAGGGCATGCCAAGGGCGTTCATTTGTGCATTTACCACTTGCAGGATATCCATCGTCGCAACCTCCATAGTACAAGCGCTTCACGATAAACAATCTAGCAAATTGGATACCAGCCGCAAGCGGCCAGCGTCATAAAATGTCAGTCTGACATGACAGAAAAATGCGCATGCCTACTGCCGCAAGCACGCGCAGACATCACTTACCCCAGCGCCAGATAGATCGCCAGCAGCACGCCACACAGCACCACCGACAGTGAAAGGGCTACCGTCATCCAGGGCAGTGCCATGGTGGGCACATCATGTTCCGGCAAGGTGCGTACATACAGATGATGGTTGTACTGTGCCCCAAGAATCACCAGCGCTCCTGCTGCCACCAGCATCACGCCCAGGGTATCGGTCCAGGCATGATGATGTACCAGGTGCGTGGCGCCCGAAGCTGCACTCATCAGGGTGAGAAACAAACCAAACTTGGCCACCACAAATCCCAGCGCCATGATGGTCACGCCGGAGCGCACCCAGGCCAGCAAGGTACGCTCAGCGGCAAAAAAAACACGTGGATCAGACATACTCACCTCTTGAATTCAGAACTGGCGCTGCACCGGCAGGCCTGCATCATGCCGGGCATTCAGCGCAATCGCGCTCCAATCCTGGCCTTCACGCCCCTCGGCCATGGCACTCAGGTAGCGTTGCTGCACAATACCAAGAAACGGCATCGGCGTCGCGCTCTCCAGCGCCACCTTCTGAATCAGGTTCATGTCCTTGAAACCCAGCGAAAGCTTGAAGCCGGGCTCATACTGCTGCTTCAGTATCAGTTCGCCATAACGCTGGTACATGGGGCAGGCGAAGATGGTGCTGGTGAGCATGCCCAGGACCGCTTCGGGCTTGATGCCATTTTTCTCGGCCAGGGTGGCGACTTCAGCCATGGTTTCCACACAGGAGGCAATCATGAAATTGCCGCTGAGCTTCACCACATTGGCGGCACCGGGGTCGTCACCAAATTCAAAGATGCCCTGGCTCATGGCTTCCAGCACCGGGCGGGCAATGGTAATCGACGGCGCATGGCCCGACACGCAGATCCACAACTTTTTGGCGGCCGCCATGTCTGGTCGGCCAAACACCGGGGCGGCCAGCAAGTGCGCGCCTTTGTCTGCATGCAACTCGGCCAGCTTGCGCGAGGTGTCGGGCGAAACCGTGCTCATGGATAAATGCACCGCACCTGGCTTCAGCGCCGCCAGCACGCCGTTTTCAGCCAGGGTGACCGATTCCAGCACGGCATCATTCGATAGCATGGTAATCACGACATCAGCATCCTGCGCGGCGGCAAAAGGCGTATCGCTCAGCACGGCCCCTTTGGCGACCGAGCCGGCGGCTTTTTCAGCGCTGCGGTTATACACGCGCACTGCATGGCCTGCGGCCAGCAGATTGGCCACCATGCCCTCGCCCATGGCTCCCAGGCCTATGAAACCGATCACCAGATTGTTGCTTGTTGCATTCATCTCATCATTCCTTCATGTTAATCCCATGGCGTGTCTGACCATGGTTCTGTGCAAACGTCACACCCGATATTCTCAGGCAGGCGGAGCCACCGTCAGCGCTACCAGCTTCACCACGACCGGACGTACCATCAGCACACAGCAGAAGGCCACCGGCATCGCCATCGAGTAAGCGTGAAATACGCTGGCGATATAGTGATGCCCGATGCCGCCATTGATGGCCACAATGACGAACGACATCAGCAAGGCCATGATGCCCGCCATGTAGAAGGCAAAAGCCACGGGGGTATAACGCGCTGGAATTTTAGGCAGGCGCTGCGCCTTGATTTGAATATCTTGCATGATCTTTCCTTTCTATTAATCCTGCACTGTTGATGCCACTTTATCGCAAAGCCTGCCCGCGCAATAGATAGCTGGAGCTTGTTACATTCGCAAGATAAACTATCGAATCACATCAATATTGGCAGCCAATAGATTATGGATACCCTGCGCAGCATCGAGACCTTTGTCCGCGCCGTGGAGCACGGCAGCATTGCCGCCGGCGCCCGCCAGATCGGCATTACGGCGGCGGCCGCCAGCCAGAATATTCAGCGGCTGGAAACCACGCTGGGCATACGCCTGCTCAGCCGCTCCACCCGCAGCATGGCGTTGACGGACGCCGGACAGCTTTACTACAACGCCGTGAAAGATATTCTGCGCGATCTGGAGCTCGCCAAATCCAGCATCACCGAATTTCAGGGCGAACCTCAAGGTCGCCTGCGCATCGCCTGCTCGGCCGCATTTGGCCGCAATGTCATTGCCGACATGATTCCGCCCTTCATGCGCCGCTATCCACGCATCTCGGTCGAACTCATCACGACCGATAACCCCATCGACCACATCACCGAAAACATCGACATCAGCATCCGCTTCAAGCAGCAACTGGAGCCCGGCATGATCGCGCGCCACATTGCCCGCGTGCCCATCCTGTTTTGCGCATCGCCCGACTACCTCGCCCGTGCCGGACGCCCTACCCAGCCTGAAGAGCTATCGCACCACGCCTGCCTGACGTTTCGCGTGCCCGCCAGTGGCCGCATGCTGGGCTGGGGCTTTCTGCGCGATGGCTTGCGCTTCGAGCCGGACATCACCCCCACCGTCAACAGCAATGATATCGACGCCCTCGCCCGCCTCGCGGTAGGTGGTGCAGGCATCGCCCGCCTGGGCGCCTTCGTCGCCCAAGCGCTGATCGACAGCGGCCAACTGGAGGCCTTGTTTACCGGGCATGCAACCAGCGAAGGCGCGGTAACTGCCGATATTGAACCGCTGGATTTTTATGTGAGTTATCAGGACAAGCACGCCATGACCCACAAGCTGCGGGTGTTCGTGGATTATCTGGTGGAGGTGATGCCGGAGGAGTGGAAGATGGCCTAACCCTGAGGTCAGGCTTTGCCAGCCTCTGCGAGCGCATCGTCTGCAGCCTGCTCAAAAAATGCTTCCACCTCGGCAATATCCCGCGTGCGCTTGAAAGGCGGCAGGCTTTGCCAGATGCGGCGGCCGTAGTGTTTGGCGATCAGCCTGGGGTCGCAGATCATCAGCACGCCGCGGTCGGCTTCGTCGCGAATCAGGCGGCCGGCGCCCTGCTTGAGGGTGATCACGGAATACGGCAGCTGGTATTCCATAAAGGCATTGCGACCTTCGGCGTTCATTTTGTCTATGCGCGCAGCGAGCACCGGGTCATCGGGCGGAGCGAAGGGCAGTTTGTCGATAATGACGGCGCTCAAGGCTTCGCCGCGGACATCCACGCCTTCCCAGAAGCTTTGCGAGCCCACCAGCACGGCGTTGCCCAAGGCGCGAAAGCGATCCAGCAGCTCGGTACGGGCACTCTCGCCCTGCATGAGCAGCGGGTATTCCATGCCTTCGCTTGAGAATGCATCCTTGAGCAGGGCGTGGATTTCGCGCATGGCACGCAGGCTGGTGCTCAGCACAAAGGCGCGGCCACGGCTGGCGCGGATCACCGGCAAGGCGGCGGCCGCAACGGCAGCGCTGTAGCCGGGGCTGTTTGGCTCCGGCATGCCATTCGGCACATAGAGCAGGGCTTGCTGGCCGTAATCAAACGGGCTGTTCCAGTAGCCGGTGGTGGCTTCTTGCAGGCCCATCTGCCCAAGGTAGTGGCTGAAATCGCTTTTGACGGCGAGCGTGGCAGAAGTGAATATCCAGGCGCGCGGCTGGGCGTTCAGCTGCTTGCCAAAGCCTTCGGCCACGGAGAGTGGTGTGGCATGCAGCTGCACCGATTGGCTGAAGACTTCCACCCAGCGCACGAGATTGGCGTTGTCGGCTTTTTGCCAGGCTTGCAGTTTTTGCTGCAGGGCCAGACCGCGCTGCCAGCAATTTTCAATGGCAGGGTCGCGCTCGGCCTGGCTTTCCAGCACTTGCGCCAGCACATTGAGCTTTTCCTGCATGGTGGCGTAGGCCGAATCAAAGTTTTTAAGCGCCTGGGCTTTTTGCACCGGCATGCGGCTGCCTTCAAAACTGAACACCAGCCGAAAATCGCGCACGGCTTTTTCCAGCGCAGCGGTGGCTTCGGGCAAGGCGGTGCAATCCTTGGCAGTGGTGATGTATTCGGCATGGGCATCGCGTGCCAGCTCCATGAGCTGACTGGTGGAAACATCTTCACCAAAAAACAGCCCGGCGACTTCCGGCAGCTGGTGTGCCTCGTCAAAAATTACGGTATTGGCGCTGGGCAACAGTTCGGCCACGCCTTCATCGCGCAGCATCACATCGGCAAAAAACAGGTGATGGTTGACCACCACCACATCGGCAGCCAGCGCGCGCTTGCGGGCTTCCATGACAAAACATTCCTTGTAAAACGCGCACTCCTGGCCCATGCAGTTATCGCGGGTGGAGGTCACCGCAGGCCAGATGGTGGCGTTTTCCGGCACATCAGTCAGCTCGCTTTTGTCGCCGGTGGAGCTGTTGTCGGCAAAGGCGCGAATCTTGTGCACGTAATTGGCATCTTCACGCGAGATAAATCGCCCCTCGTTCATGGCACGGTCGAGGTGAAAGTGGCAGACGTAATTGGCGCGGCCCTTGAGCATGGCGACGGTTACGGGCACCTTGAGCGCATCGCGCACGGCGGGCAGATCGCGATTGAACAGCTGATCCTGCAGGGTTTTGGTGCCAGTCGACACAATGACCTTGCCGCCGGAGAGCAGAGCGGGCACCAGATAGGCAAAGGTTTTACCGGTCCCCGTGCCCGCTTCGGCCACCAGCTGGCGCCCCAGCTTGATGGCTTCTTCAATGGCCTTGGCCATTTCCAGCTGCTGCACGCGGGTGCGGTAGCCGGGAATGCTGGCAGCCAGCGGACCTTCAAGGGAAAAAACAGAATCCAGATCGCTCAAGCCGAACTTTCAGAAAAAAGAGGTGCTCATAAAATCAGGTGCAATCGCCCAGGCGGGCGGCTGACCCAAGGTAGTATTATATTGATCCGTCCTCATCAACCCCAAGGGTTTTCTCATGAGCACAGCCACGCTTTCCTGCATTATCAGCATCGTGATCCAGCGGCCATGGCAAGAGGTCTACCGCTTTGCGTCTCAGCCAGAGAATCTTTCTGCATGGGCCACCGGGCTGGGCCGTGGCATCCGCCGGGTCCAGGATCACTGGGTGGCGGACGGACCGGAAGGTCCTATCCGTATATGTTTTTGCGAACCGAATGACCATGGCGTGCTGGACCACTGGGTTTACCCGGATGACGATAACGAGATCTACATCCCCATGCGGGTGATCGCCAACGGCAATGCCGCCGAGCTGATGTTTACGCTGTTTCGCCAGCCCGGCATCAGTGATGAACAATTTGCCGAAGACGAGGCCTGGGTGCTGCGCGACCTTGCCAACCTGAAAAGCCTGCTCGAAGCACACGCTGCGTGAGGCCTTAGGATATCCACACATCCGCCTTCGCATGCCATCAGACAGCGCCATTATCTTGAGTTCAACTGCCGCAGACATCATCAGTACAACGAGTGCTGAGGAGATGGCCTCGCACACCACCGCCTGCCGGGCCGACAACTTTGTACGCTGGCATCTGGGCCGACCGTTTTATGCGGTATGGATAATAGAAGCGGATACGGTAGAGATGCGCGCCAATATCAGCGCGATGCGCCGTCATCTGGGCGACTGGCTGCTGCCGGACTATCGGCGCCAGCCGCATATCACGCTGGCGGTGTGCGGTTTTCCGCAAACCTATGCCACGGATGCGCACAGCTACACCGAGGCTGACTTTCACCGCGACATCGCCTGTTTGCAGACTTCATCGCCCGCCTCGCTGCAACTGAGCACGGGGGCGGCTGACAGCTTTACCACCGCGGCTTACCTGGGATTGAAAGGCGACATCGAACCCTTGCACGCAATGCGCGCCAGACTGCGCGCGGCCGAAACACAGTCTTATGTACCGCATATCACAGCGGGGTTTTACCGTCGGCGCCTCCCCATGACCGACGTGCAGCAGAAACTTGCCGCATTGGCATTGCCGGAAATATCGCTGGAAATAAACACGATCACGCTGGCCGTATATGCCAGCGCCGAGATTGCAGGAGGCCTGTTTCCCGTGTGTCGATACCATCTGCACGAGAACAAGCTGCAGATGGTGAAGTCAGGCTACCTGCCTTGGCACATGCCGGCTACCGCGTAAGCGAGCACTAGCACCAGTCAGGACTGGGCAGGCCACTGAAGACGGATTTCAGGCCTTCCGACCAGCCCTGACGGATAGTGGCATAGTACGGGTCTTTTTCTTCTATGCGCTGGCGACAGTTGGCGTTAAGGCTATCGACGCGATACAGCATGAGGTCGATAGGCGCCGCCACCGAGATATTGCTGCGGATGGTGGAATCAAACGAAATCAGCACGCACTTCACGGCATCCATCATGTCGCTGTTGTACTTCACCACGCGGTCGATGATGGGTTTGCCGTACTTGGTTTCGCCAATCTGGAAATACGGGGTTTCGCGACAGCTTTCAATAAAGTTGCCGGCGGCGTAGATATTGAAAAGCCTGGGCTTTTCAGCCTGGATCTGGCCGCCCAGCAGGATGCTGGCATTGAAATCGGTATTGTGGTTCTTGAGATGTTCGGCATCGCGCTCAAACACTTCGCGCATGACATCGCCCACCAGCTGGGCGGCCTCAAACATGCTGCTGACATTATTGAGGTGTGCACCGTCTTCGGCCTTGATGGCTTCGCGCAGGCGATTGACCACGGCTTGCGTGATCGCCAGATTGCCCGCCGTCAGCAAGGTGATCACCCGCTCGCCCGGCACTTCAAAAATATTCATCTTGGGGAAGATGGCAACCTGATCCACACCAGCATTGGTGCGGGTATCCGAGGCAAACACCAGACCTTCATCCAGCAGCAGGGCAACACAATAAGTCATGAGATTGATCAGCAGATTTGAACAGAACTAGCATCATACTCACCCACCCTGCGGGCAACAACCCGTGACCGGCCCGGTTTCAGCTTTCTACGCAAATTGACGTACACTTTGGTTTTTACGCAACGCGCCCATATCCCATGCAATTACGCCCACTCGCCCACACCGACCTGCACGTTTCGCCCATCTGCCTGGGCACCATGACCTATGGCGACCAGAACACCGAGGCCGAGGCGCATCAGCAGCTGGATTACGCCATCGCCCAAGGCATCAATTTCATTGATACCGCCGAGATGTATCCGGTGCCGCCCAAGGCCGAAACCTACACCCGCACCGAAACCATGGTGGGCAACTGGCTGAAACACCAGCCGCGCGACAAGATTATTCTGAGTGGCAAGGTGGCAGGCCCCCGGCGCGGCCTGGGCTGGATACGCGGCGGCCCGCCATCGCTGGATCGCGCCAATATCCGCGCCGCCATTGAGGGCTCTTTGCAGCGCATGCAAACCGACTATATTGATCTCTACCAGCTGCACTGGCCTGAGCGCAATGTGCCGATGTTTGGTCAGTATCAATTCGACCCCGCCCAGGAGTTTGAAAACGGCCAGCAAAAGGAATGGGTAAGCATACGCAACCAGCTGGAAACGCTGGCCGAGCTGGTGAAAGAAGGCAAAGTACGCTACATCGGGCTGTCCAACGAGCAGCCCTGGGGATTGATGGAGTTTCTGCGTATTGCCAAGGAATACGATCTGCCGCGCGTGGCGACGGTGCAAAACTGCTACAACCTGATCAACCGCGGCATGGAATTCGGCATGACCGAGGTGCTGTATCGCGAAAACGTCGGCCTGCTGGCCTACTCGCCCCTGGCGTTTGGTCACCTCACCGGCAAATATATTGATGACCCGCAAGCCGTGGGCCGGGTCACCATGTTTCTGGGCTACGCCCAGCGCTACAAAAAACCGAATGTCGGCCCGGCCAGCGCCGCTTACGCCGCACTGGCACGCCGCCATGGCCTGACCCCCACGCAGCTGGCGCTGGCGTTTGTCTATCAGCGCTGGTTTGTAAGCAGCACCATCATTGGCGCCACCAGCATGACCCAGCTGCAGGAAAATATTGCCGCCTGGCAAACCCGCTTAAGCCCGGAGATCCTGCAGGAAATCGAGGCGCTGCACCTCACCTACATGAATCCGGCGCCTTGAGCTTTTTCATGGTCGGGGTTTAGAACCCGAGCTGACCCGACAGGTACCAGCCGGTCTGGTTATCCTTGTCGGCGATGCGGCCCAGATCCAGATAGGCTGCGGTAATCGAGAAGTTGCGGTGGGCAAACCAGGTGAGGAAGATATCCTTGGCGTCATCTTCGCGATACACGCTGAGATTATTGGGCTTGCTGCGATACTCGGCCCCCAGCAGCGTGCGGTCGGTGAGCATGACAGCGGCTGACACGCCGAGCTGCGCACGGTAATCATCATGGCGGTCGCCACCAAAACCCAGCAGGCCAAACTGATTGGCCTTGGTCGCCTGCAAGGTCGCCCCCAGCAGCAGGTTATGTCCCCCCACAGCGTCCAGATACAGCTTGGTGGCGGCGACATAAAAATCTGCTCCGCTGGCATGCTTGGCGCCGAGCGCGGCGGGAATGCGATCAAAATCCTCGTTGTGCTTGAGATGCATGCCCACCGCCACCTGCGGCCACCAGCGATCCTGGTCATACACCGCATCGCCAAACAGGCGCAGTTTGATGCCCGCCGTATTCATGCGTATGGTCTCGCCGTGCACCGTACTGCCCAGGCCAAAATGCTGCTGAGACAGCGACAGCTCAAGCCGGTTGGCAATGCCCACGCTGACCCCGACCACATTAAGATCAAAACCGCCGCGCGTGCGGGCCTCGGTATAAAAGCCGGTCGCACTGACCTGCTGGTCGGTGCTGTAGCCTGAAATCAGTGCCCAGGGCACCAGCCCGCCGCCACCAGAACCTTCCACCTGACTGACACCACCGGTTGCCAGCAGACGATCACCCGCCTGTGCTTGCCCAGCCATTGCCAGACTGAGCAACAGGCACATCCCCCATTTTTTCCATCGTCTTGCCATCATTTTTTCACGCACCATACTTATTCAATATCCGACACAATTAATTATTCGTTATGATGCCAAGGCATCACGCACGGGAAATCCAGCACATCAGGCTTGGCGCTGCGCCAGAATTGGCAGCATTCCCGTCGAAATCCATCATTTCAGTTACGGCATAAAATGCAAAACATGAAGCCATTCTCTATCGCCAGCCTCATCTTTTTAGTCGCCTTTGTGTGTGCCTGCAGCCCGGTCAAGCCCGAGCGCAGTCTGTACGATCGTATCGGCGGAAATGCGGTGTTGACGGCGGTGGTCGATGAAACCATAGACAAGGTCAGCCAGGACCCCAAAACCAGCCGCTCGTTTGATGGCGTCAAGCTGCCAGTGCTGAAAGAGAGCATCGTCAGCCAGCTTTGCTCACTCACCGGCGGCGGCTGTCAGTACGAAAGCGAAACCATGGAAAATGCCCATGCCGATGCCAGAATTACCAATGCCGAATTTGAGCTGATGGTGGATGCCATGCGCACGGCGCTGGATCACCAGCACGTGGGCACACGCGAAAAGAACGAGCTGCTGAAAATACTGGCGCCCATGAAACGCGATATCGTCGCGCATTAACCCTGTCAGGAATCCCCCATGCAGCCTTCCCTTTTCCGTCGTTCCCTCAGGCTGCTGACAGTTGCATTCCTGCTTGTTGCATACAGCACATGGGCAGCGGAGCTGACCATCACCGTCACGGATGCCAGTGGCACCCCGCTGCCAGATGCCGTGGTGTGGGCAGAACCCAATACCAAACTCGCCTTGCCCGTTCCAGGCACAGCAGCCGTCGAACAGAAAAACCGGCAGTTTCTGCCGCTGGTCAGCGTGGTGCAAACCGGCACCAGCGTAAGCTTCCCCAATCGGGACAAGGTGAAACATCATGTTTATTCCTTCTCGCCCGCCAAAACCTTTGAGCTGAAGCTGTATTCCGGCGTCCCCAGCACACCGGTAGTGTTCGACAAGGCGGGGACGGTGGTGCTGGGTTGCAATATCCACGACCAGATGCTGGCCTTCATCCGCGTGGTGAACACGCCTTATTTCGCCTTGAGCGACAGCACCGGCAAAGCCACCCTCAGCAATGTGCCCAACGGCCCCTACACCCTGGCTGTCTGGCATTACGCGCAAAGCAACGAAAATGCCCTCTTTGAAAAAGCGATAGTAGTTAAAGCCGACGAACAAACTGCCGTTAAACTGGATATCAATACGAGCGCCCTCCAGAAACGGTAAAGAAACGCGATCACCATGCAGTTCAAAAGCCTACAAAGCCGCATGGCGGTGATCTTCCTCACGCTCATCCTCGCCATTCAGGTTGCGGGGTTTCTGGCGATCAAATACAGCATCAACAAAAACTCGCGCGCCGCGGTCAATGAGCAGCTGGAAATTGGCGAACGGGTATTCCTGAACCTGCTCAAGCAAAATGGCGACAGCCTGAGCCAGGGCGCCAAGATACTGGCGAGTGATTATGGCTTCCGGCAGGCCATTGCCAGTCTGGATTACGAGACCATCCTCTCCGCACTCAGCAATCACCAGTCCCGCATCGGCGCCGACATTGCCATGTTCGAATCCTCGGCCACGGGCAACCTCACGATCTCGGGCAAGGTGTCACATGTGGAAGCGGGCCCGATTGTAGACAAGCTGATCCAGGATGGGCGCCAGCAAGGCTATGCGCAAAGCTATGCCATCTTCAATCATCAGCCCTATCAACTAGTGGCCGTACCAGTCAAGGCACCGCTGACCATAGGCTGGATTATCATGGGCTTTCAGATCGACGATACCCTGGCCCAGAACCTGCACAAACTGAGCAATCTGGATGTTACCTTCATCAGCCGCTCCAATGGCAGCGACTGGAACTCCATGGCCTCCACACTCGGGGCGTCTCTCACCGAAAAACTGCTGGAAAAAGCCTCGGCCGGCCGCCTCACCGAATTGAGCATGGGCAATGCTGACTATGGCACGCGCTACGTCCCCATCATGGAGCATGGCGATGAGTCACTGGTCGCCATCCTGCAGCGCTCGATTGATGAAGCCACGGCGCCTTATCTCGTCCTGCAGCGCAATCTGCTGCTGCTCACCATGCTGGGCGCGCTGGTATTCGCTTTGGTCATTTTTTATGTTTCCCGGCGCATCACCCAGCCGATTACCGAACTGGCCACTACCGCCAGAAAGCTGGAAGAAGGCAATTTTGCCATCCGCCTCACCAGCAGTCGGGAAGATGAGCTGGGCAAGCTCAGCCGCGCCTTTGGCAGCATGGTGGATGCCATTGCCAGCCGCGAGCAGAGCATTACCCGACTGGCTTACTGGGATGAGCTGACCGGTTTGCCCAACCGCGCCTCGTTCCTGCGCGAATTGGGGCTGGCGCTGCAACAGGCGCAGGATCAGCAAGAGCATCTGTCGGTGCTGGTGATGAACCTGAACCATTTCAAGCAGATTAACAAAGTGCTGGGCCACGCCGCGGCAGATGATTTGCTGAGAGGCGTTGCGCAACGCCTGCAAAGCTCCATCCGGCAAGAGTCGGACCTGGTGGCGCGCCTGGGCGGTGATGAATTTGCCCTGCTGCTGCCGCGCACCGGCATAGCGAATGCCACCCATGTGGCGAACATGCTGCTGCAAAAACTGGAAGCCCCTATCAACATCGCGAACCAGTCGGTAGATACCAGTATGGGCATAGGCATTGCCTGTTACCCCGAACATGCCAGTGCCCAGGAAAAACTTCTGGGCAATGCCGAGATGGCCATGCATGTCGCCAAGGCCAAGCAGTCCGGTGCGGTACTGTTTGATCCGGCATTTGATATCAGCAGCCAGGGCAATTTATCGCTTGCCTCGGAGTTGCGACAGGCCATTGCCACGAATGAGCTGGCCTTATATGTGCAACCCAAGATTGACCTGCAGAATGGCAAGATCAGCGCGGTAGAAGCCCTGATCCGCTGGCGCCACCCGCAAAAAGGCCTGATGTTCCCGGATCAGTTCATTCCGTTTGCCGAACAGTCTGGTCTGATTTCACTTGTAAGCCTGTGGGTGCTGGCCGAAGCAGCCCGGGTAGAAGTAGCGTGGCGCAAGCTGGGTATTGATGCGCCGATTGCAGTCAATCTCTCAACCCGCGACCTGATTGACCAGGACTTGCCACACAAGATTCTGACCTTGCATCAGGATGCGGGGCTGGTACTCGGAGGCATTACGCTGGAAATCACCGAGAGCAGCATGATGGATGACCCGCAACGTGCGCAGCAAACACTGGAGCGCCTGTCGGACATGGGTCTGCAACTGTCGATTGACGATTTCGGCACTGGCTATTCATCGCTGGCCTATCTCAAGCGCCTGCCGGTGAGTGAGCTCAAGATCGACAAATCGTTTGTGCTGAAAATGGAAGAGGACGAAAGCGATCGCAAGATAGTCCGCTCGACCATAGACCTTGGCCATAACCTCAATCTCAAGGTGGTAGCGGAAGGGATTGAAAGTCGCGCCGCGTGGGACCTGCTAGCCAGCATGGGCTGCGACTTTGGTCAGGGTTATCACATCAGCAAGCCCATGCCAGCGGCGGATTTTCCGGCATGGCTGCAACGCTGGCAGGCACAGGAGCTACAAACCGCCTGATCCGGCCTGACTTTGGCAGCCCTTGGTAGCTGCCAATCTGGCTAAAGCAAACGCCAGCCTATGCTTAGACCTGCGCGTAATGGCACCAGTCGCTCCTCGCCCAGGGGCAAGTCGTCGGGCACCTGCCAGCTTTCTTTCACCAGCGTCACCGTGTCGGTATTGCGTGGCAGGCCATAAAAATCTGCCCCATAAAAACTGGCAAACCCTTCCAGACGATTCAGCGCACCCGCTTCCTCAAAGGCTTCGGCATACAGCTCAATGCCTGCATGCGAGGTGTACATGCCCGCGCAACCACAGGCAGATTCCTTGGCAGATTGTGGATGCGGCGCGCTATCGGTACCCAGGAAAAACTTGGGCGAACCTGAAGTTGCTGCCGCGACCAGCGCCAGCCGGTGATCCTCGCGCTTGAGGACGGGCAGGCAATAATGATGCGGCCGCATGCCACCGCTGAACATGGCATTGCGGTTCATCAGCAAATGGTGGGCAGTGATGGTGGCCGCAATATTGTCCGGCGACTCCGCCACAAACTGCGCAGCTTCCCGCGTGGTGATATGTTCAAACACCACCCGCAGTGCAGGAAAACGCTGCAACAGCGGGCGCATATTACGCTCGATAAAGACCTTCTCGCGGTCAAACACATCCACATCGGCATCGGTCACCTCGGCGTGCACCAGCAAGGGCAGGCCCAGCTCCTGCATGGCTTCCAGCGCAGGCACACAGTGGCCGAGGTTGGTCACGCCGGAGTCGGAATTGGTAGTCGCGCCAGCCGGATACAGCTTGACGCCATGCACGATGCCACTGGCCTTGGCGAGGCGGATTTCTTCGGCAGAGGTTTTGTCGGTGAGATACAAGGTCATCAGGGGTTCAAAGCGATCCCCAGGTTGCAAGGCGGCCAGAATGCGCTGGCGATAGGCCTGTGCCAGTTCGGTGGTCGTCACCGGCGGACGCAGATTGGGCATGACGATGGCACGGCCGAAGCGACGCGCCGTGTCGGGCAAAACCGCCTGCAGGGCAGCGCCATCGCGCAAATGCAAGTGCCAGTCATCCGGGCGGGTAATGGTGAGGGAGGAGGTCATGTCAGGCTTCCACTATCTTTCAAATTCAACAAAATAATTCAACTTCAATTCACTCAGTCTTGCGCATCATTCAGCTGCAAGGCCAGTTGGTACAAGGCGTTCTTTTTGCCACCGGTAATATCCACCGCCAATTTTACCGCCTGTTTCAGCGGCAGGTCGGCCAGCAGCAGGCGGAGTATGCGCTCAGCCTCGCGTGTATCGGCATCGTCTTCCGCAGGTGGGGCGGCTTCCACCAGCAGCACAAACTCCCCGCGCTGACGATTGGCATCGGCCAGCAGCCAGTCATGCGCCTCGCCGAGCGGGCAACGGTGAAAGCTTTCAAAGGTTTTGGTCAGCTCGCGCGCAATGGTGATGCGTCTGAGCGGGCCCAGCACGGCGGCCATGTCCTGCACGCTTTCCAGCACGCGGTGCGGCGCTTCATAAAATACCAGCGTGGTCGGTTCATGCTCCAAGGCCTGCAGCTGTTTTTTGCGCTGGCTGCCACTGGCGGGCAAAAACCCGACAAAACGGAATCCGTTTTCAGTAATGCCCGAGGCGGATAAAGCGGCAATCACCGCACTGGCGCCCGGCACGGGCACCACGGTCACCCCGGCTTCACGCAGAATATCCACCACCACGGCACCCGGGTCACTGATACCAGGCGTGCCGGCATCGGTAATCAGGGCGACGGACTGTCCGGCCTGCAAGCGTTCCAGCAGGATTTCCGCCGAGCGGTGCTCATTGTGCTCATGCACGGCCAGCAGCTTTTTCTGGATGGCATAGTGGGCGAGCAGGCCGCCACTATGCCGGGTATCTTCCGCTGCAATCAGGTCTACCGTTTTCAGGGTTTCCAAAGCGCGTAAAGTAATGTCCTGCAAGTTTCCAATTGGCGTGGCTACAACATATAATGTGCCGATATGATTCAACGCTTACTCACTCTGCTGTTCATGTGCTTGTGGCTGAATGCGGGCCCGGCAGCCGCCGATACCGTCGCTACTGGCTCTCCCCTCAAGAAAACGCCCGAGACGCAATTCAGTCTCGGCATGGGCTGCCTGAAGAAACAGGATATTCCCTGTGCGCAGCTGGCGCTGGCGAGCATTCCGGCCATGTCGCCGTATGCCAAGGTGTTGTCAGGCAACATCGCCGCCAGCCAGCAGGATTACGATCAGGCCTTGCTGATTCTGCTTCCCTTGCAAGCGGACAAATCGATATCCGCTGAGGCAAGCGCAAGTTTACACACAAGCTTGGCTCTCGCCTACGAAAACCAGGACGATCCATTGCGTGCACTGGAGCAGTATGTCCAGGCGCAGTCAGGCCTGGCGGGCGATGCACTGCTCACTGCACAAAAGCAACTGTGGCAGTTTTTGAGCAGGACCAACAAGGTCGATCTGATTGCCATGCGTGGCAATATCACCGACACCACCCTGCAGGGCTGGATAGACCTGGCGCTGGCTGGACAGGATGGCTTGAGCCAGGATGACGTCAACCAATGGCGCAACGCCTATCCAGACCATGTTGCCATGGATGAATTGCTGGCGGCGCTCATCGTCAGCAGCGCGACCAGCTCCGCTGCCAATACAGCCGCCCCCGCCGCCAACACCAAGGCCTTGAGCGGTCAGATTGCGCTGATTCTGCCGTTTTCTTCTGAAGCCTATTACCCGGCATCCGATGCTATCGAGCGCGGCTTTGTTGCCGCTCAAACCATTGCCAACAGCAATGCCGAAGTCAAGATTTATGCCTCCACGGGTGGCCGTGATGATTTCGCTGCCGTCTACCAGCAAGCCGTCAGCGAAGGTGCCAACTATATTGTCGGCCCGCTGACGCGGGATGAGGTGACAGCGCTGAGCGAACTGCCCGTTAGCCTGCCCACGGTGGCGCTCAATCAGAGTGACCTTGCCACCAGCAACCGCAATATCCATTTTTATGGGTTGGCTGTCGACAGCGAAGCCCAGCAGGTGGTGCGCATCGCTCGTGACCTTGGCATGCAGACCGCCACTATCGTCGGTACCGAAAGCAGTCTTTCGAACCGCATGATCAAGACTTTTAGTGATGCCTGGATAGCCGATGGCGGCCAGGTTAGCCAGCAATTTGGCGTCAATGAAGACACCGATATGAACGCCCTGAAAACCGATATTCAGGCTCATCCCACCGACATGATCTTCCTTGCCACCACGGCCGATAATGCCCGCCAGATCCGCCCGGCACTGGATGCCGCGACGCCGACCTTTGGCCTGTCGCACATCTACGCTGGTGTGCTGGATAATGCGGATGATGCGCCGCTGCTGGCTGTGCGCTTTGTCGACATGCCATGGCTGCTGAGCCCGGACACGTTTGCCGCTTACAAACCGGCCGCACAGGATTTACCCAGCGGCGAAATGCAGCGCTGGTTTGCCCTGGGCGCGGATGCTTTCAGCCTGTTGCAAGCCGTGGTACAGCACCCTGGCACGCCCGCCACCATCAAGGGTCTGAGCGGCACCTTGCGCCTGAATACCGATGGCAGCGTCAGCCGTGAGCTGGCGGTAGCCCGATTCGGCCGTAATGGCATCACAGTCGAGCGCCTGCCTTAATCCACGTGAACACCCAGGGCACCGAAGCGGAAGAGCGCGCTGCCATCTATTTGCAACAGCATGGGCTCAAACTGCTGGCACGCAATTACCGCTCGCGTTTTGGGGAAATAGACCTGATCATGCGCGATGGTGTGAGCCTGGTGTTTATTGAAGTCAGGATGCGCAAAAGCGATCGCTTTGGTGGTGCTGCTGCCAGCATCACGCCGGCCAAGCAGAAAAAGCTGGTTCTCACGGCTGAACACTATTTGCAGCAACATGGCGCCAGCGTTTGCCGCTTTGACGCCGTTCTGCTGGATCAGGCATACAACATCGTATGGATACGCAACGCTTTTGAAGCTTGAATGAAAAGCCACAAGTCATGGACATCACAGAACGCATAGCCGGCCACTTTACCGAGAGCGCCAATCTCAAACTGCAACTGGGCGATCTGCTGGCGCGCCCGATTGTGGCGGCGGCCGAGATGATTGTGCAGGCCCAGCTCAACGAGAAAAAAGTGCTCGCCTGCGGCAACGGCGGTTCGGCGGCCAGCGCGCAGTATTTCGCTTCGCGCATGTTGAACCAGTTTGAAATGGAGCGCCCGGGCCTGGCCGCCGTGGCCATCAGCGCAGACAATTCAACGCTGACGGCCATTGCCAACCATGGGAATTTTGACCATATCTTTTCCAAGCAGGTGACGGCCCTCGGCCACACCGGCGATGTATTGCTCGCCATCAGCACCAGCGGCAACTCCCGCAATATCCTGCGCGCCATTGAGGCGGCCAAGGACCGCAACATGACCGTGATCGCACTCAGCGGTGGCGATGGGGGAGAGCTGGTTGAACTTCTGACGGATGAGGATATCCACATAGGCGTCCCGCACGACAATGCATCGCGCGTACAGGAAGCCTATATTCTGATATTGCATTGCCTTTGCGATGCAATTGATTGCACTTTACTAGGAGTCAACTAACCATGCGTTTCATCACCAAAGCGTTTATCGCTACCGCCCTCGCCACTCAACTGGCGGGCTGCTTCCCTGCGATTGTCGGTGGCGCCGCTGCCACCGGTGTCATGGCGGCAGATCGCCGTACATCCGGCATCTACATTGAAGACGAAGGCATTGAGCTCAAGGCCTCGCAACGCATTGCCAGTGAGCTAGGCGAAAACATTCACGCCAACGTCACCAGCTTCAACCGCAATGTGCTGATCACCGGCGAAGCATTCAATGCAGAAACCAAAGCCAAAGCCGAGTCGATTGTGAAGGAAGTGGAAAATGTCCGCAGCGTGACCAATGAACTGGTGGTGGCACCCAAGAGCTCATTAAGCTCACGCAGCAATGACACTTACATCACGTCCAAGGTAAAAGGCCGCCTGGTGACCGAAAACCGCTTCCCCGCCAATTACGTGAAAGTGGTGACTGAGAAATCCACCGTATTCCTGATGGGTCTGGTGACCAAACAGGAAGCTGCCGATGCGGTGGATATCGCCAGCGGCACCTCAGGCGTGGAAAAAGTGGTCAAAGTTTTTGAATACATGGACTAAGAGCGCACTGCTATAATCCGGATATTATTGAAATTTTTGGCAAACCGACCATGAGCTTACCTGACGAAATCATCATTGAAGGCCTGACCCGCGCAGGCAAACCGTTCCGGCCCAGCGACTGGGTGGACCGTATGTGCAGCACCTACGCCACCTTCGGGCCAGATCGCAAGCTGCGCTATTCACCTTACCTCAAGCCACGCGTCGTCAATGGCGTGCGTTGCCTGGCGGTGGATCTCAAGCTCAAGGTGGTGAATCCGGAAGGCTATACCCAGCTCATGCATTTTGCTGAAGAGAATCAACTCAATGTTCTGGATTCTGCCGGTAACAGCATTCCAACGCCAAACTAAGCGGTAAACACCATAAAAAACGCCACGTCGCAGCCTGCTGCGCGTGGCGTTTTTTTATGGGTGTATGCTTTATGGGTGCTATGTATAGACGCCGTCCGGCAGCAAAAACTTATTTCCCCGAAACCACGCTTTCAATAAAGGCACGCGTCACCAGACCGCGCTTCACCTTCACCAGTTGTCCCTGCGGGTTGTAAAAGTAGGTGGTGGGCAGTACGGTGTTGGGGCCAATCTGGGCAGCAACCTCCGCGTCCCCCAGCACTATCGGGTAAGACATCAGCATGTCATCCACAAAATGGGCCACTTCGGCGGGGTTCTTGTATTCCCAGGCCACGCCGATCACGGCCAGATCACGCTTGTGCCGCTGATCATGCAGGTTGACCAGATCCGGGACCTCTTCCAGACATGGCGGGCACCAGGTCGCCCAGTAATTCACCAGCACCCATTTCCCCTTGTAATCCGATAATCGCTGCACCTTGCCAGAGGTATCGCGTAGCTTGAATCCGTCTTCCGCCATGCCAATGCCACTCAGCATGAGCAACATAAAGGCAAGCAGAAGGCGGGCGTACATAATCAGGATTTCCCTGTGGGACTATGCGGCTGATGCTCGGCACTATGCTGAACAGGGTGCGATTCACCATGGTGAGGTTCAGCGTGCTGGGCAGAGGCGGGATGATGCTCGCCGCGATGCATCAGGAATAAAGCCAGCCCGATGAGAGCGATGCTGCCGCCAAAGGTAAGGAGGTCCTGCGGGTCGGTCATTTTCATTTTGAGCGCATGTTCAAACAGCGAAACAATCATGATCATGACGATGACCTTGGCCAGACGGTTCTTGAGATCGTCCAGATCGTGAATCACCAGCACACGGCTGGATGCCTTGCTACCCTGGGCCGCATCAATGTCGCTGATGAAGAGCTCATAAAGACCCAGCGAAAAAATCAGCATGATGGTAGCGAGCAGATAACCATCCACCACTTCCACCACATGCGAGACGGTGTCATCGTGCAGGGTTTTGCGTATTTCATTGGTCAGGTCGGGGTCGGCGTAATGCGCGACATGCTTGATCAGGAAAAACACATCGACGGTGGCGATGTAGAAAATGGCAAAGCCCGCGAGCAAACTGGCCACCACCGCCAGCATCACGACAAAACGGCTCTTCCATAAGATGCCCTCAAATACCTGTTCCAACCATTTCATTGCTGATGTTCCTATGTGATCCCTTGTTGCGGGCTATTCTAACTCATGACTGACAGAGCTTGCCGGGTTCACCGTGACAAAAGGCATCATAGGTCTTAACATTGGTTTACATACTCGTGGAAGGCAATATGGCATTAACACTCACTATTCCAGCACTTACCGACAAGCCCCTGATCCCTGCCGAGACACAGCCGCAAAAGCTGCAAACGCTGATGGGCCAGTGGCTGAAGTTGCCCATGCTGGAGGCCTCATCTGCCATGGCCGACGAGTTGGAAAACCTCAATCGGCAGGTCGTGCCTGCGGATGCCCGTTTTCGGGCGCTGGAAACCTATCGCCCGCTGGTTATCAGCATGAATCGACGCCTGGCAGGCATTTATGGCAAAGCCAGCCTGCCCTTGCCTGTAGAAGCACGTGCTTATGTCAAAATCGCGGAATCCTTGTGGCTGGAAATGGCGTATGGCTACAAAATTGCGCTGATCGACGAACAGCAGAAGCTGTTCAAGATCAACAGCAACCCCAAGCATATGGCACTGCTATTGCTGCGCGCCTTTGAAGCCCTCAATGGCCTGATCCATATCTATTTTCAAACTTACTTTCCGGCGCCGGGCAGTGTATGGAGCGATATTCATCAGTTGTATCGCTATGCTGTCCAGGCCGAACTGCAAGACCTGCCCATTGAACAGGGTGAACGCAAAACCACCAGCATCAGCACGCAGTTCAAGCAGATATTGCTGATGGCACTGGCTGAGCCGCAGAACCTGACACCGTCTGAGATTCGTCGCGTCGCCGACTATATCGAGCGCCATGCCGCCCTGGCAGAACTGCATGCCACCGGGCGCATTGAAAATCCGGCGGCGGTATTTCTGGTCAAGCTCAACACCGATATGCCGCCCATAGCCTACAGCAAGCATGAAAGCCTGCCACCCACCGGCAGCGACCTTCTGCTGCTGACCATACGCCTGGCGCGCATGGTGCATCAGCATATCCAGTTATTGCAGAAGAAAAACGCCATCATCAGCACGCATGAATTGCCGGATGATGCCACCGATGGGCGTTATATCGATCTCTTGCGCTACTTGCTGCAGCATTGGGGCAAAGTGCCCAAGCGCGTGTTCAAGCGCTCGCGCAAGAGCAGCAGTGTATCCATGGTTATCGGCATGCCTGCCGCGCATGCCCTGGCGAATCGCGCGTGGCAGGGCAGCAAACCTGCCAGTGTGGGCCGTACCGGTCTGCTGTCAGAGCAACTGCAGGCGGCCCGCTGGGCGGTAGTCAACGTCAGCGCGGCAGGCATGGCCTTGCGCAAACCAGCCAAGCTCACCAGCCAGTTGCATGTGGGAGAAGTGATTGCAGTAAAAGAAGACCATATGCAGGGCTGGGCGACGGGCGTCATCCGCTGGGCCATGCATGATGAAAAGGACAATCTGGATATTGGCATCCAGCTCATTGCGCCGACCGCCAGGGCCATCGGCTTGCGCCGTCCATCCCAGCCGTCGTTTGAGTTTGCGCTATTGCTACCCGCCATCCATGCCTTGAAGCAGCAGGCCAGCATTGTCGGGGCCGTGGGCAGTTATTCACCAGACCGTATCATGGAGCTGGATTATGATGGCCGCACCCGGCGTATTGTACTCACCAGACTGGTGGAGCGTACGCATGGCTTCGAGCGCTTTCAGTTCACCGCGCTGGATTAAGCGCTGACATCCCAATCCAGGTCACAGCACAGCACTTGCACAACGCCCATGGGCTTGATGGCGATGGATATCGTCAGGCAAAGCTCGCCAGTGGCAATCGACAAATATGGCCGCGTCATCTGCACCTCACCGGGATTGCCCAGGGCGCGACGCAGGTAAGGCCGCCGGATCCAGTTGGCTCCTGAGCCATCGGCCAGGGGCTGATAGCGCACGCTCATGATGGAGCGGCGAGTTGGTGCTACTTCACTGGTGCCTATCTGCACGCCTTGCTGGTTAAGCAAATAGCAACGATCAACGCCAGGAATAGCCAGCAAGGCTTGCACGGCGCCGGATAGTGGCGCGCCAGCCTCTAATTGCTCAGACGCTTTAAGAAATGCAGCCACGGCATCCTGCATTTTCTGATGGCGAATCTCAGGCACGGTGGATTGCCGATAGCCCTGGAATAATTTGGCAATGGATTCGGAGCGGGTTTCCTGCAGCAGATAGGGCGCAGGCCGACCGAAATAATAGCCTTGTACCAGGTCTACATCGGTATCCATGGCGATAATGGCTTCCTGCTCGGTTTCCACGCCTTCGATTAACACCAGGCTACCTGCCTCGTGTATCAAAGACACCACGCCAGGCAAAACGCGACGTGCCACCGCCGTGCTCGCCGCCTGCGTAATCATGGAACGATCCAGCTTGACGATATCGGGAGAAAGCCGCCATATACGCTCAAAATTGGAATGGCCAGCGCCGAAATCATCAATCGCCACCAGACAGCCGAGATTCTTGTAAAACTGCACGGACTCGGAGAGTTGCGATTCATCTTCTATCGCGCCCTCAATGATCTCCACCACCACCATGGAAGGCGACACACCATAATGTTCCAACAGGTCCTGAAAGAACTGCCCATAGTGCCTGCCGTTCACAATCACCTGCGGATTGATATTCAGAAACAGCCATTGGCCGGCTTGGCCCTGCTGCATGAAATTATGCATGTGCAAGGCACGCGACAAACGATCCAGCTCGACAATCTCCGCCTCGGTTATCGCCTGCTCAAAAATCCGCCAGACCGGCAGCGCCTGCTGTTGCTCATCAAACGCCCGGATCAGGCCTTCATAGCCCACCACCCGGCAATGCGAAAGACTGAAAATAGGCTGGAATGCACTACTTAAGCGCATTCCCTTGTAATTTGCTTGTGAATGCCCCATGTTGGGGATAGTGGCATCCTCGATCAGTTCGAGAATATCCATCAGAATTCTATTCATTTCGACAACACATGATTTTAGTATTGAACCTTCCCTGTAACCCGGCAATCATCAGCAATTATCATGCCGACATGAATACTTCACTTACGCGTCTTTTTTCGCTAGGATAGCGCAATACTTCGTTTTCACTATCTTAATTACAAGTCCCATTTTCTATAGAGGTTCACACATGAGCGACCATATTACCCATATTAGCGACAGCGCTTTCGAGCAGGAAGTGCTGCAATCCCAAGTGCCCGTGCTGGTTGACTACTGGGCTGAGTGGTGCGGCCCATGCAAGATGATTGCCCCTATCCTGGATGAAGTCGCAAAAGAATATGAAGGTCGCCTGAAAGTCGCCAAACTGAACATTGACGAAAATCAGCAAACACCTCCCAAGTATGGCATTCGCGGCATCCCTACCCTGATGCTGTTCAAGAACGGCAATGTAGAAGCCACCAAAGTGGGCGCCCTGTCCAAATCCCAACTGACTGCTTTTATTGACAGCAATATTTAATACCGCTACGCTTGCGCCTGATTTTGTGTTACCGTGATTCTTAACTCCACGCGTCATTCATCCAATTAGAAATCAGGCGCTAATTCCCTAGCAGTTCACTGCACTCCCTGCAGTTTCGATTTTCAGCGAGCCCTCCTCTTATGCATTTATCCGATCTAAAACATCTTCCCGTGACCGAACTGGTCGAAATGGCGATCGCCAACGAGATTGAAGGCGCGAGCCGCATGCGCAAGCAGGACCTCATCTTCGCTCTGCTGAAAAACAAAGCCAAAAAGGGAGACAGCATTTTTGGGGATGGCACGCTGGAAGTATTGCAGGATGGATTTGGGTTTTTACGTTCACCCGACACCTCCTACCTGGCAGGTCCGGACGACATCTATGTTTCACCTTCGCAAATTCGACGCTTCAACCTGCATACCGGCGACTCCATCATGGGGGAGATTCGCACCCCCAAAGACGGCGAACGCTACTTTGCCCTGGTAAAAGTCGACAGCGTCAACGGCGAAGCCCCAGAAAACACCAAGCACAAAATCCTGTTTGAAAACCTCACCCCCCTCTTCCCCACCAAGCCTCTCGTACTCGAACGCGATATTCGCGGTGAAGAGAATGTGACCGGCCGCGTCATTGACATGATTGCGCCTATCGGCAAAGGCCAGCGCGCCTTGCTGGTGGCCCCTCCGAAATCCGGCAAAACGGTCATGATGCAACACATTGCCCATGCCATTACCGCCAATCACCCGGACGTCAGCCTGATCGTGCTGCTGATTGACGAACGTCCGGAAGAAGTGACGGAAATGACCCGCTCGGTGAAGGGCGAAGTGGTTGCCTCCACCTTCGACGAACCCGCTACCCGCCACGTTCAGGTCGCCGAAATGGTGCTGGAAAAAGCCAAGCGCCTGGTCGAGCATAAAAAAGACGTGGTGATCCTGCTGGATTCGATCACACGCCTGGCGCGTGCCTATAACACGGTAGTACCGGCCTCCGGCAAGGTACTGACTGGCGGCGTAGATGCCAATGCATTGCAACGTCCCAAGCGTTTCTTTGGCGCTGCCCGCAATATTGAAGAAGGCGGCTCGCTGACCATCATTGCCACCGCGCTGGTCGATACCGGCTCGCGCATGGATGATGTGATTTACGAAGAATTCAAGGGCACTGGCAATATGGAAATCCACCTGGATCGCCGTATGGCCGAAAAGCGCCAATACCCCGCCATCAACGTCAACAAATCCGGCACCCGCCGCGAAGAGTTGCTGATTGAAAAAGACATCCTGCAAAAAATCTGGGTGCTGCGCAAACTGCTCTACCCCATGGATGATCTCGAAGCGATGGAGTTCCTGCTGGACAAGCTCAAGGCCACCAAGAACAACGCCGATTTCTTCGACTCCATGCGTCGAGGCTAAAAATCAGGGCAGCTTGCTGCTAGATCAGCGGAAAATCCCCTTTTTCTGTCACAACAGGCAACTTGCAGGCGAGTATTGCAAAAGAACCATTGAATCAATATAATGCTCACCTTTCGCAGTTGTCGCATGTGAACCACTACCCGCCGCACATACCGGCCAATTTGAGGTAAATGATTATGAAATCAGGCATTCATCCTGAATATCGCGAAGTTGTTTTCCAGGACATCGGCGCCGATTTTAGCTTTATTACACGTTCTACCATCTCCACACGTGAAACCATCAAGTGGACTGACGGTAAAGAATATCCACTGGTGAAGATTGAAGTTTCTTCGCAATCGCACCCGTTCTACACCGGCAAGCAAAAGATTCTGGATACTGCTGGTCGCGTTGAGAAATTCCGCCAAAAGTACGGCATGTAATTTCTTGTGCACATGCACGCAAAAAGGCAGCCTGGGCTGCCTTTTTCATTTGTGTCGCACCAAGCCCGGCCTATCGGCAGACTGGGCGCATGACATCGTATACACTGCAGCAGTAACCTCTTGAGATAGCACATGGCTTTTGAGCTGGAACATGACTGGCAAGGCAATCTGGCCACACCACGCGCCCGCATAGGCGAGAGCGCAAAAACGCGTTTGCTTATCCTCCTGTGCGCAGTGTGGGTATGCCTGGGCCTGATCAGCCACGCCCCCTGGAAGCCTGACGAATCCCAAGCCATCAATATCGTCAAATCCATGTTGCACGGCCATGCCCTGATTGCCCCCGTAGTCGCGGGTGACAGCACGATAGAAAATCCACCGCTGTACTACCTCAGCGCCGCTGGCATGGCAAAACTGCTACAACCTTGGCTACCTATGCACGATGGCGCCCGCTTGGTAAGCGGCGTATGGATGGCACTCACCCTGTTGCTGGTTGGCATGCTGGGCCGCGAATTATGGGGTCGCGGTGCCGGGCGCCAAACCACGTTTATCTTCCTGGGATCGCTGGGGCTGGTTGTTTCCGCCCACTTGCTGATGCCAGAGGTGGCAGCCCTCACGGGCTCCGCCATGGGCCTGTATGCGCTGGCACTGGCCAAGCGTCGTCCGTATCGCGCCAGTGCCTTGCTGGGATCGGGCATAGGCATCTGCTTCCTGACGACCGGCTTGCTGTATGCCATCCCGATTCTGTTCACCGCCCTGCTGCTGCCCATTCTCTTCAGCTCCTGGCGTACCCGAAGCTATGCCATTGTTCTCGGCCTGAGCATACTGGTGGCGGCCCCCTGGCTGGCCATATGGCCGCTACTGCTCTGGCACACATCGCCTGACCTGTTTGCCGCATGGCAACATTCCAATAGCGAGCTTTTCACGCAATCCAGCCATGTGTACTTCCTGAATACGCTGGCATGGTTTTCGTGGCCAGCACTGCCCATTGCGCTTTGGGGCTTATGGCGCTATCGCACGGTACTGCTGCTAAAACCCCGTTTTCAGTTACTGATTACATTCTTTGCCATCAGTTTTATCGTGATTGGTTTTGGTGCCAATACGCGCGAGATTTACGCCCTGCCTTTATTGTTGCCATTAGCCGTATTGGCCGGTGGCAGCGTTGAAACGCTGAAGCGCGGTGCCGCCAGCGCATTGAACTGGTTTGGTCTCATTCTGTTTGGCATGATCGGCTTCCTCATCTGGCTGGGGTGGTTTGCCATGATGACGGGCTGGCCCGAAAAGCTGGCCGAACGCATGCAGTTTCTTTCCTCGATTCACCATCCGGTGTTCAACTGGATTGGCTTTGCCGCTGCTTTTCTCATCACGCTGATCTGGCTGGCCGTTGTCATTAACGCCAAACGCTCAATACGTGCTGCAGTGACGGACTGGGCCGTCGGCATCACCATGGCCTGGAGCCTGCTGATGGCACTATGGTTACCATGGATTGATACTGCCAAGAGCTATGGCCCGGTGATGAGCAGCATGCAAAAAGCCCTGCCGGCCAATTACCACTGCATGGTGGAGCGGAATCTGGGCAGCTCCCAATACGCCTTGCTGGATTATTACCTGGGCATTCGCCCTCACGCCGCGGAATCGCATGCAGGTCGTCGCTGCGATCTGTATCTGATTCAGGATGAACGTGGTCGGGCCAAGTTCCAGCCGGGCCCGGAATGGAACATGATCTGGCACGGCAAACGCGCGACAGACCGCCGCGAAAGCTTCAGGCTGTATCAGCGCAATTAATATCAACCGGGCTTCAAATGCCCGGTTTTCACATCCGCGACAACGCTCCTGCCCCTCACAGCGCCTGACCGTAAAGGTGCAAGGCCTGGGTTTTAATCAACGCATGCACTTTCATCCCCGGGCTTAGGGCCAGATCCTGAATGGCCTTTGCACTTACCTCAGCCACCAGCGTATGTGCCTCCAGCACCACATCGACCAGCATGCGGTGGTCCACCTGCCGCATCTGGCCCAGCGTGCCTGGCAGCTGATTCTGTATGCTGATGCCTGAAACCGGCTCGCTCGCCAGGGCGACATTGGACGCCGCCGTGGAAATGGTGATGCGATCGCCCACCGCCCCTGCGGAAAGCGGGATAAACAGGGATTGAGCGCCGAGCCTGGCAACTGAGTAGCCTTCTGCCGGATGATGCGAAAGCAATTCCACCTGCAGCACATTTTCCATGCCCAGCGAGCGCGCCAGAGCAAGCACCTGGGTATCCTGCATCACATCCACAAAATCACCATAGCCAATCACGTGCCCCTGCTCCAGCACCAGCATGCGCGAGGTCAGTTGCAGCACCTCATCAATGGCGTGGCTGACATACAGCATGGGAATATCAATCTCGTCGCGCACGCGCTGCATGAACGGCAAAATCTGCATCTTGAGCCTGACATCCAGCGATGCCATCGGCTCATCCAGCAACAGGAGACGCGGTGAGCTCAGCAAGGCTCGTCCAAGTGCGACCCGCTGCCGCTGACCACCCGAAAGTTGATGCGGCTTTTGCCGCAACAAAGCGCCTAGCTCAAGCAGTTCAACAATCTGCGCCAGGCTGAAGCGGCGCTGCTCACGAGGCAATCGATGGTAACCATATTCCAGATTGCGGCTGACAGTGAGATGCGGGAACAGCCGGCTATCCTGAAACACCATGCCTATCCTGCGTTTGTGCAAAGGCAGGTCAATGCCGCGTTCAGTATCCAGCAGGCATTCGCCATCCAGCACCAGCCGCCCGGCATCCGGCCTGACCAAGCCTGCCAATGTCCCCAGCAAGGTCGTTTTTCCTGCGCCGGACGGGCCAAACACGCCGGTGACACTATCATCGAGCGTGACGTTGACGCGCGTGGCAAACTCCCCGCGGCGCAGCGCATAATCAAGCTCTATCATCGCCACTCCCGATGCGACGCAAGGCGCGCTGCTCCATGACATTACTGAAATAAAGCGCCGCAAATGCCAATAACAAACTCAACAAGACGAGGCGCAGCGCAGGCATATCGCCTCCCGGTATTTGCGTATAGGTGTAGATCGCCAGCGGCAATGTCCGTGTTTCCCCTTCAATATTGCCCACAAAGGTAATCGTGGCGCCAAACTCGCCCAGGCTGCGGCTGAACGCCAGCACCATGCCCGTGAGAATACCGGGCAAAGCCAATGGCAAGGTGATACTGAAAAATACGCGCAATGGGTGTGCGCCCAAAGACTGCGCAGCTAACTCCAGACCGCGATCAACCTGGCTGACGGCCAGACGCGCCGATCGCACCATCAAGGGCAAGGCCATGATGGCCGAGGCCACCACCGCCCCCATCCAGGTAAACGCAATACTGATGCCAAATGTCTCTTGCAGCCATTTGCCCAAGAAGCCCTGACTGCCAAACAGCAGCAGAAGCAGAAAACCCGGCACCACGGGCGGCAGCACCAATGGCAAATGCACCACACTATCCAGCAAGGCCTTGCCGAAAAAGCGCTTGCGAGCCAGCACCCACCCTAGCAATACGCCAGGGATGAGAATCAGCAAGGTACAAAAAAAGGCAACCTTGGCGGATAGCCATAAGGCCGCCATTTCCTCAGGAGTTAACTGCAATATCGACACCAGAACACGCCTTTAAAATAAGGGGGTAAATCCATATTTGCGGAAGATATCGGCAGCAAACGGGCTTTTCAAATACGTGAGAAAAGCACTGTCAGCATTTTTTGCCCCCGCCACCCGCGCAACAGGATACACCACTGGCGCATGGGTCTCTTGCGGAAACACGCCAACAATCTCGACCTTGTCACTCACCTTGGCATCGGTTTCATACACTATCCCGGCAGCACACTCGCCACGTGCCACAAACGCCAGCGCCGCACGCACATCCTGCGCTCCGACAATCCGGGTTTTCACCCCATTCCACCAGTTGAGATTGCCCAGCGCCTGCTTGGCGTAGATACCAATAGGCACCGCCTCCACATCACCCGTGCATAGCCGCCCATCAAACGCCTTGGCAAAGTCAAAGCCCGCATTAAAGTCGACCTTGAATCCACGCCCCTTGGGCGCGATCAACACCACTTTATTGCCGAGCAGATTGCTACGCGAGGCGGCCTCAATGCGTTTCTTGTCCTGCAGATAATCCATCCACTTGGTATCCGCCGAAATAAAAATATCGGCCGGAGCACCATTTTCAATCTGCTTGGCCAAGGCGGAGGAAGCGGCATAAGACTGCGTCACTTTGGCGTCCTTCTCTTTTTCATAGGCCGCACTTATCTCGGCCAGGGCATTGGTGAGGCTGGCTGCGGCAAATACCGTCACCTTGTCCTCGGCAAGTGCCGAGGAGGTGATGAGCATGGCTAACAGACCCCATGCAAACGTCATCTTTTTCATAAGATATTCCTGAGATTGAAATTAGAAATCGTATTGCGCGCGCATGACCATGGCGCTTTCCTGATCACTACGCTTGCCATTCACCAGCACCGGGGTATCAAAATCGGTATGGATGTAATTCAGCATCATGCGGGCATTGGGGGTCATGATCCACTTCAGGCCTGCCGTCCATGAATCGGCCTCCGCGGTATAAATGTTGGTAGAAGTGTTGGCCAGCATGTTTTTGAAATCCGAAGCGTCAAATTTGCTGTAGCGAACGCCAACTTCCCAGGCCCCCCAACCATCTTTGCCCATGGCCATGTTGTTTTTGGGTTTGATACGCCCAAAAACACCGCCTTTGTAGCTGTCGGCATACGACTCTCCCGTCAGCATCCAGGTGGCATTGATATACCAGGCCTTGATGTCATTATCGAAATTGCCGAGAGGCGCAGTGAGTTTGGTGCCCTCAAAATTGGTACGGATATATTCAGACTGCAATTTGATGGGGCCATAAGTAAGCGCGGTTTCCAGCCCGGCACGCCTGCGATCTGCATGCCCCAACTGGATGCCGGACACACTGAAAAACTGAACCCCGTTAGCTTCGGTGGACTGATTAATGGCTTGGGTAAATGCCGTCGAGGCTGGCGTGGTGGCCGGTGACAAACTACCGTCACTGAAAGAGGCGCCAATATGAATGACGGCGTTGTCTATATTCCAGAGCTTGGCCAGGTTGGCATTGACGCGCCCCCCAACATCCTTTGTATTATCGACCTTGGTCGCTGGCGTATTTCCCGTACTGTTAATTTCGTCGTCGTTCTGCCCGGTACCATTCACGACATAGGCGTTGTAATTAAGCCATGGCAAAGGATCGCCAAACACCATGACGCCGCGGTCATAGGTCGAGTTAAAGGAGGATCCATTATTGGTGGCGAGCGAAAGCTCGGTAAAGTCAGTGAAATTGGTGCCATAGGCACGCTCGAGCCCAAAAAACGGCTTGAATTGACCAATACGAATACGGGCCTGTTTCCACCAGTTGATATCCAGATACCCGTAGGTAAGCGCTGTAGTTCCACGTGAGCCATCCGTGGCGTTGGCATACTCGCCTTCGATGCGCACGGCATAGTCTTTCAGGAAGGTAAATGTGCCGCCAAAACGCGCACGCCGAATACTGAACGTATCTTTTCTCCAGTCATTTTCCTCATAGTCGCGGTAATCCATTTGGACCCGCCCATTGATCTGCAACTTCCAGTTGCCACTGGCATCATCAAACACCAGGCCATCCTTGAATGCTGCATAGACGGGGCTTCCCTCGCTCTTGCCTTTTTCTTCGGTTTTGGCGATTTTGGATTGGCTGATCTGGTTTTCAATGCCGACCAGCTCTTTGGTGAGCATCTCAATTTGCTTGTCTTGCTCAGCGCGTTGCTGCTGCATTTGCTGCATCATCTGTTCAAGCTGGCGAATGCGGGTTTCCGGATCCACCTCAGCCGCCATTAGCGCAGGGGCAAGTGTGGAGAAAAGACTGGCTACCATGAAAGAAATCGTGCGTCGTTTGTACGTTTGCATGTTGACTCTCCCTGAATGTATTTATAAGAAATTAGGTACAGCATCATACTATCGCTATTTCCATTCGGGAATAGCGATTCGTATTGGAACAGCACTTCAACTACCGCAGACTATCTTGTTACCCCTCTACTTAAACGGCAAAATCCATGAGTTGCTGTAACTCGGCAACCGCTGCCAGCTCACTTTTGCGCACCAGCTCTTCATAGCATCGAAGAATATGAAAACCGAATTCCGTAACTTTGGCGCCGCCGCCATTCGCGCCCCCCATGGCGGTTTCCACCAGCGGCAATCGATAACAGGCATTCATCGCATCCACCAGCTGCCAGGCACGGCGATAGGACATTTTCATGGCTTTTGCCGCGCCTGAAATGGATCCGGTGGATTCAATCGCACGCAGCAGATCGGCCTTGCCTGGGCCCATGGCAGTGACATTGCCGTGGGAAATCCGGATTTTTAACTTGGGCATAGGCGTGATCTCCGTTTTTTGCGTTTAATCATTATGAGCATAATGCCAAATTCGTGGTCCAACATCATAACTCCCGGTGCCGCATTGCGTCGTTTTGCATTGTGCTGACGGGGGTAAAGTCTTAAAATTCAAGGTCTCGCTGCAAGGCACTGGCATTTTATGGGTAAACAGCTGCACATTCCGGACGCATTGATAGACCAGTTTGGTCGCAAGGTGGACTATATACGCCTGTCGATCACGGATCGCTGTGATTTTCGTTGCGTCTACTGCATGGCAGAAGACATGACCTTCCTGCCTCGCGATGAAGTGCTGAGTCTGGAAGAATGTGCCCGCCTGGTCAAAATTTTCGTGCAGATGGGGGTTAGCAAAGTGCGCATTACCGGTGGTGAGCCGCTAGTGCGTAAAAATGCCCAATGGCTGTTTGAAGAAATCGGCCATCTACCCGGCTTGAAAGAACTGGTAGTCACGACCAATGGTTCACAACTCGAACATCAGGCTGCCGCATTGCGCCAGGCGGGTGTCAAACGCATCAACATCAGTGTGGATAGCCTGAATGCTGACCGTTTTCGCCAGATCACCCGTGTCGGCGACCTGAACAAAGTACTGCGAGGCATTCAGGCAGCGAAGGACGCCGGCTTCGACAATATCAAACTCAACAGCGTGATCATGCGCGGCGTCAACGATGATGAAGCCCTTGATCTGTTGCGCTTTGCCATTGACCAACAGATTGATATTTCCTATATCGAAGAGATGCCATTGGGCGCAGTCGATCATGCGCGCGGCGATACCTATGTGAGCAATGCCGAAACCTTGAAACGGCTGCAGCAGCATTACTCGATGATCAGCAGCACCGAAAGCACCGGCGGCCCGGCCCGCTACTGGCGGATTCCAGGTACAGCAACGCGCGTGGGGTTCATTTCGCCCCACAGCCATAATTTCTGTGAGTCCTGTAACCGGGTGCGCATTACCTGCAAGGGCGAACTTTACCTGTGCCTCGGGCAAGACCATATGGTGGAACTGATGCCCTTGCTACGCGAGCATCCCCACGATGACCAACCGGTGGTGGATGCGATTGTGAACAGCATGCAGATCAAACCTAAGGGTCATGACTTTGATCTGGCACGCGCACAACCCGCCGTTGTGCGCTTCATGTCGGTTACCGGCGGCTAAGCGCCAACCGGCTTTTATCTGAAGAATAACTAAACAGGGAAACTTAATTATGTCCATTACCGCAGTTGTACTGGCCGGGGGCAAAGGTCGTCGCATGGGTGGTGTCGACAAAGGCATGGTCGAATTTCTCGGCAAGCCGATGGTGGCGCATGTCATCGAGCGTCTGCGTTCGCAAACGCCGGAAATTCTGATCAATGCCAACCGCGAAATTGAACGCTATGCGGCGTTCGGTTTCCCCGTGATTCAGGATGACATTCCAGACTATGCCGGCCCGCTGGCAGGCTTGCACAAGGCCATGACCACCACCGAATCCGCCTACATCCTCACCGTGCCCTGCGATGCGCCATTGCTGCCCCGCAACCTGCTGGCCAAGCTGATGGATAGCATGATGGCGCATGATGCAGATATTGCCATAGCCAAAACCGGCATGCAGGCACATCCGGTCATCAGCCTCTGTCGTCGCGCCCTGTTGCCCAGCCTGACAAAATACCTGCAAGAAGGCGGTCGCAAGGTGGATACCTGGCAGCAAGGGCACGAAGTCGTGGAAGTCCAATTCAGCCAGCATCCGCTGGCATTCAGCAACATCAACACCAGCGATGAGTTGCTGACCCTGGAACAGGCAGCCTGAGCCATGCCCAATGTTGCCGCCCATCACCAGCGCCCCAGACTTCTGGGCTTTTGCGCACAGGCGAGCGGCAGCGGCAAAACTACCCTGCTCACCGCCCTGATACCGGTGCTGATCGCCCGTGGCTTGCGTATTTCCGTCATCAAGCATGCCCACCATCAGTTTGATATTGACCATCCAGGCAAGGATAGCTATCGCTTGCGCGAAGCTGGCGCCGTGCAAACACTGGTCGGCTCCAGCCGTCGCTGGGCACTGATCACCGAGCTGGAGCGGGCGGGCAAGCCTGAGCCTGAACTGTTTGAGCTGGTCGATCATATCGACCCTACCATGTGCGATCTGGTACTTGTCGAAGGCTTCAAGCTGGCGAATATCCCCAAGATCGAAATTCACCGCCCTTCTCTCGGGCATCCACTGCTGGCAGATCAGGATCACAGCATTATTGCCATTGCCAGCGATGTGCCTTTTGAACATACCCTGCGCGTGCTTGACCTCAATCAGCCTGCCGAGATCGCCGACTACATACGTCTGTGGCTATCGACCACCCCTCATTAATTTCACTTTAGCGCCCATCCAAGATGTCCGAAAAACCCCTCGCAGACCTTGCCCGTAGCCCCAGCTGTGCCGATGACTACGACCCCAACTCCATGTCCGTTGAAAAGGCGCGCGACTATATCAGGCGTTACCTCAGCCCGGTAAGTGAAATAGAAACCCTGCCCGTACGGGAAAGCCTGGGCCGCATTCTGGCTGCCAGCATTAGCTCGCCCGTGAATGTCCCCAACCATGACAACTCCGCCATGGATGGCTATGCCGTGCGCACAGCGGACAGTCAAAGCGAGGGCGAAACCCGCCTCAAGATTGTCGGCACGGCCTATGCCGGCCAGCCCTGGGCAGGCAGCCTGCAAGCGGGGGAATGCGTACGCATCATGACTGGCGCAGTGATACCGGCAGGTGCCGATGCCGTCATCATGCAAGAGCGCGTGGTGCAGGAGGGTGACACCATGCGGCATGCTGAGCAGCCCAAACCCGGCAGCAATATCCGTCTTGCCGGGGAAGATCTGCGCGCAGGTGAAGTAGTATTGCCGCAGGGGCATCTCATGCACAGTGCCGACCTGGGTTTGATAGCCTCGCTGGGGATTGGCGAAGTCAGTGTCTATCGCCGTCTCAAAGTCGCTTTTTTCTCCACCGGCGATGAGCTGGTCAGTGTCGGCCAAGCCTTGCAGGCAGGACAAATATACGACAGCAATCGCTACACCCTGCACGGCATGCTCACCCGCATGGGGGTCGAGATCATCGATCTGGGCGCCATCAAGGATGACCCGCAGGTGCTGGAGCAGGTGCTGACCAAGGCGGCGGCGGAAGCCGATGTGGTCATTACCAGCGGTGGGGTTTCCGTGGGCGAGGCCGACTACATGAAACAATTGCTGCAAAAGCTGGGCTCGGTGCTGTTCTGGAAAATCGCCATGAAACCCGGCCGCCCGCTGGCGTACGGCAAAATTGGTAGCGCGCATTATTTCGGCTTGCCTGGCAATCCGGTCGCTGTCATGGTGACCTTTTACCAGTTTGTGCGCGAAGCCATGCTGGTGCTGATGGGGCAAGCATCGCCGCCGCCATTGCCCATGCTGCAGGCCATTTGTGTGGAAGAGATACGCAAAGCCAAAGGCCGCACCGAGTTTCAGCGCGGCATTTTATTTGCCGATGCAGATGGTACCTGGAAAGTCAAAACCACAGGCGCGCAAGGCTCAGGCATGCTGAGCTCCATGTCGCGCGCCAATTGCTTTATTGTGCTGGATGAAGACACGGGCAACCTGCCCGCGAATCAACTGGTCAGAGTACAGTTGCTGGAAGGCATTATTTAACATTCACTATCAGGCTGGCCTATCCAAGGGCCAGCCCGGCGTTAACTCTCGTCGAAGTTAAACTCAACGCCGTTGCCAAACGGATCCTTGAAAAAAATCTGCCTGACATTGGTCGCCTTGACGACGCGGCTGCCAAACTGAACGCCATGGGCCTGAAGATGTTGCTCCATGGCGGCATAATCCGTGCAGGTAAAAGCCACATGATCAAACGTGGTTTGCACATTCAACGCGGGTTCCACCCCCTCTTTCACTTCCGACAAATGCAGCACGTCTTTGGCACCGGCATATAACCAGTAGCCAAAGCTGCTGAGCCCAGGACGCTCGCCCAGGGTCAAGCCCACCACCCTGGTGTAAAAGTCGAGCAACACTGCCATCTGCTCGCGCGTCGCCCGCAAGTTGTAATGATTAAATCCGGTAACGGCCACAAGATGTCCTTTTTGGTAGGTCAGGCTGAATATTCTACACCTCCAGGGGCACCGCCTGCTTGGCCCATACACCATGCACTGCAGCCACGAATCATAATGAAGATTCATGATTATCCTGATGCGCTCAAACCACCGAATGTACTATGCTCCGCCCATTACAAAAATTAACTTCTCAAGGGAGCATCATGTTCATCCGAAAAACACTGCCATACGCCGTTTTGAGCGCATGCGCCTTTGCCCAACCCGGCATGGCCGCTGAAACTACCGATACTGGTCACGAAGAGCGCATTTCCATCTTGGCCCCCATCGTGGTCACCGCCACCCGTCAAGCGCAGGATAGTTTTGACCTGCCGGTGGCGATTGATGTCGTTGAAAAAGAAAACATACAGGACGGTCAGGCCCGCATGACGCTGTCAGAAAGCCTGATCCGCGTCCCCGGCATCAGCGCGCAAAACCGCACGCAGATGGCGCAAGACCCGCAAATCTCCACCCGTGGCTTTGGCGCCCGCTCATCGTTTGGTGTGCGTGGCGTGCGTGTGTACGTTGATGGCATTCCGCTGACCATGCCCGATGGCCAGGGCCAGCCAGGCAATGTGGATCTTGATATTGTCCAGGGCGTAGAAGTGTTACGCGGCCCATTCTCCGCCCTGTATGGCAACTCCTCCGGTGGCGTGATCCAGATGCTGACAGAAGACGCGGCCAAAACACCTGAAGTTTCTGCGGGTGTGGTGTTTGGCAGTTATGGCACCAGCAAGGAAAGCGTGCGGGCATCTGGTACTTCGGAAGGCATTGAGTATCTGGTGAACTATTCCAATTACGAATCTGATGGCTATCGCGACCACAGCGCCAGCAGCAAAAAACAAGGCACCGCCAAATTCAAGATCAACCTCAATGAAGACACCAAGCTGACTACACTGGTTAACTGGTTTGATCAGGATGCACAGGATCCAGGTGGTTTAACGCGCAATGCCTCGGCCACCGAGCCCTCAGCATTTAACGACCCCAAGAGTGTGAGCAGTGCAACGCTGCGCTCTAACACACGCGTCTCTCGCAGTAACACTCAGGTCGGCTTTAACCTTGAGCATACGATCAATGACAATAACTCCATTAACTTCATCAACTATGTCGGTACACGCGAAAACCTGCAGTACCTTTCTCTGAACAGTACCGGAGGCGGTCGAGCCAGTGCCATCTCCAGAGAGTTCTGGGGCAGCGAATTGCGCTGGAACAATCAGGGCTTCTTGCTTAGCAAGCCTTACACCTTGAGCGCAGGCCTGGTATACGGAAAAATGAATGATGACCGTCTGGACACGCCGACGACCAATGGCGAGAAAAGTGCGGCGGCCACGCGTAATGAAAAAAACATCGCGTCCAACTCCGACCAATACCTGCAAGGCAAATGGTCTGTGCTCGATAACCTTGACCTGCATGCTGGTCTGCGCAGAACCAAAGTATCCCTGGAGATTGATGACAAATTCATCACCAATACCAATCCAGACAATAGCGGTAGCCTGACCTACGAAAAAACCACCCCAGTGATTGGCGCTGTCTGGAAAGTAAACCCGCTGCTCAATTTCTACGCCAACTATGGCAAAGGCTTTGAAACACCTACCTTTATCGAAGTGGCCTACCTGAATAGCAACATTAACAGCACCCCCAACTTCGGCCTCAAGCCCAGTACCAGCAAGAACTTCGAAATCGGGACCAAGGCCTTCCTGTCAGACAATACGCTGCTGAATGCCACCATCTTCAAGACATTGACCGACGACGAAATCATTGCGCTGACCACCGGCACATTTGCAACTTACACCAATGCGGCAAAAACAAAACGCAATGGTGCGGAAGTTTCCATTGAGTCCAAGCTCGCACACAACATTTCGCTGTATGGCGCCTATACGCTGTTGAATGCGAAATTTGATTCGGATTATGTCGGCAATCTCGGACTGGTCAATTCAGGCAATACCATTCCTGGCACTTACCACACGCAGATATACGCCGAAGCCGCCTGGAAGCATATCGAGTCCGGTTTCCGCACCGCATTCGAAGCGCGTCACAACAGCAAGGCTTACGTCAACGATACCAATACCGATAGCGCACCGTCGTATACCATCTTCAATGTACGCGCAGGTTTTGAGCAACAGCTCAAGAGCTGGCGCTTCAGCGAGTTTGTCCGTGTTGAAAACATTTTCGACAAGGATTACATTGGTTCTGTACGGGTAAATGATGGCAACAGCCGCTTCTTTGAACCGGCAGCTGGCCGTAACTGGCTGTTGGGCCTGAACGCCAATTATCGTTTTTAATAGACGGTAAAACGACTGGGCTGGCTTAAGTAACTTCAGTCACAGACGCCATCTGCCAAAGTCGGCTAAGCTACAAGGCATCTCTATCATCGTATAGTGATGCCTTGTGTTTTTTTAAGGCTGCTACACGCAAAAACGATGCAAGCGCGACTGCCGAATGTCATCGCCATTCTTATGTCTAAGCGCTATCTATTATAAAAACAGTGTTCTAAGGAGAAGAGGCCGTGGTCAAGCATAGTGCAGGTAATTCCAACATGATGTTGGGCAAATGGGTAATGGCAGGCATGCTGCTGGCATGTAGCACGGGGGCTTGGGCCGAGGCCTCGGACAAGCTGTGGCCTGTGGTGAAGGAGGCGTTTTTTGCCAACCGCACCATCGAAGAAGTGCCCTTCATACAACTCACCGGCCCGCGTCGTGCGGAAAGTGGCGCCCAAGTACCCGTCACCCTGACGGTGAACCAGTCGCAAAGCCCGGCCGCCATCAAGAATGTGTACATCATCGTGGACGCCAACCCGATTCAGCTGGCGGCGACCTATCACCTGACGGAATTGCTTGGCAATCTGCAGCTCTCCACCCGCATCCGCATGGAAACCGACTCTTTTGTGCGCGCCATTGGCGAAACAGCGGACGGCAAGCTGTATATGTCCACCATCCAGATTCGCGCGGCGGGCGGCTGTGGTGGCTCGGTCGATGGCGATGAGGCTGCCATACGTGCAGCGTCTGGCAAGATCAAGCTGAATGTGGAATCGCCCGTGAAGTTTGGTCAGGCCACGCCCGCGACCTTTATCATCAAACATCCCATGTATACCGGCTTGCAACGCGACCTGGTTTCGCAAGGCTTCCGCCCTGCCTTCTATATCCAGAAAGCAGCATTCACATATAACAATCAGCCGGTGATGAGTGTGGATTTTGGCGTGGGCACCAGCGAAGACCCCTATTTGCGCTTTGATTTCACTCCTGCAGCACCCGGCACACTGGAAGTCCAGGCTGAAGATAACGAGGGTGCCAAGTTTTCGCAGCAGCTTGATGTCAAAAACGCCTCCTGATCATCGCAATTAACCATCAGGCCATGGCAAAGGGCAAATAAGAAAGGCGTCCTCAAGACGCCTTTTTTAATGGGATCCCCTTTTACAGCATGCGCTTCAGGGTTTCATCCTTATCCAGGAAATGATGCTTAAGAGCCCCCAATACATGCACGATAATGACCACCAGCAAGATCAGACCGATGACCTCATGCACTTCGGTAAACACATCCCGCAGCGCCTTGTCATCCAGACCAGGGATCAGGGGCAGACCGAACCACTTGACGCCGAACTTGCTGAACGCACTCATGATCAAGCCACTCACCGGTACCAGCACCATCAGCAAGTACAGCGAATGGTGCCCCGCTTGTGCCAGCTTGCGCTCCCATGCCTTCAGGGTACTCACCAAAGCAGGAGGTTTGTGGCCGATACGCCAGAAGAGGCGGAACAGCACCAGGGCAAACAGCGTAACGCCTATCGATTTATGCAGATTGAAGTAAAAGGCACGGTCTGGGGTTTCACGCGGCAGATCCGTCATGAACCAGCCGAGCGCGAACATTCCAAAAATTGTCAGCGCAATCAGCCAGTGGAGTATTTTGGCAGTCGTGGTATAGCGGGCAGCACTCATTTCCATTCTTTCTTTTGTAGGTTGGGGTTCTCGCACAAAAAACCATTGCATCCTGACCATGCAATCAAAGGCGGGTGCGCATACGCCAGCATAACAGTCGCACTGGCATTATGTGTTAAACCCGGGATTATCGGGAAAAGTTCCCTATCTTCCCAGCGCCAATTGACCATCGTCAGGCTTAATGCCAAGATGCCTGCCTGCCATGCCTTGGTGACATCTCATGTCGCCGCACGACACCGGTCATCATAACGAGGAGACTTTCAGGATGTGGCGATTTCTTCAGGGCTTGATTTTACTCGCGGTAATGCCGTATGCACAGGCAACCGCACTGACATTGACCGAAATCAGTCCAGGCGTGTATGTGCACCAGGGTGTACATGAGGACCTATCGGAAGGCTATCACGGTGACATCTGCAATATCAGTGTCGTGATAGGCAAAAACGGTGTCGCCGTCATTGATACCGGCGGCAACCTCAAGGTGGGGCAGGCCTTACATGAGGCCATACGCCAGCTGACTCCGTTGCCTATTCTGTATGTGATCAACACCCATGTGCATCCTGACCATGTTTTCGGCAACGCTGCATTTATTGCCGATCATCCGCAATTCATAGGCCATGCCAAACTGGCCGACGCGCTTGAGCGGCGCCGCGACAGCTATCTCCGCAGCAACCAGCAGTGGCAAGGCCAGGATTTTGCCGGCAGCGAAATCATCAAGCCAACGCTAGCGGTATCCGACGCGCTTGAAATTGATCTTGGTGGACGCCAGCTGGCACTCAAGGCCTACCCTCCCGCCCATACCAGTACCGACCTCACCGTTTACGACACCCTCAACCAAACCCTGTGGACGGGCGACTTGCTGTTCATTGAACGCACGCCCTCCCTCGATGGGGATATCAAGGGGTGGATTAATGCCATCAACCAGCTTAAGGAAGTCCCGGCAGCGCGTGCAGTCCCCGGCCACGGCCCGGTAAGTACCCATTGGAAAGAGGCGCTGAATGGTGAACAACGTTACCTGCAAACTCTGCTGAACGATGTGCGTGCCAGTATCAAAAAAGGCGAGGTCATGGAAAAAGCCATGGATACCGCCGCCAGCAGTGAAAAAGGCAAATGGGCGCTGTTTGATATCGTCAATCGACGAAATGTGAATATTCTTTACCCGGCACTGGAGTGGGAATGATCGTAGAACTCAGGAAGACAAGAGAAGCCATGGCAGGCAGGCTGCAGAACTCCAGTTTCTATGGCAGAATCAAGGCCTTGCCCCAGGCAAACCAATACAATAAATCATAATAACGATGGCCTCCCGGCCCCTATCTGACTATTTTTGAGCGTGTGAACTTGGCAACTTACTCACCCAGCATCTCGGTGCCCTCTTACCGGCTTCAATGGGCGCTGATTATTTCCATTGCCGTTCATGCCATCCTGATCTGGCAGTTGCCCAATCTCAAATTTGACAGCCCGCCTGAACCGCAGGTGTTACAGATTGAACTCGCCCCACCAGTCAAAAAGCAACAGGAAACGCCAGCAGAAGCGCCAGCCCCTGCGCCGGAACCCCCAAAGCCAGAGCCCGTGGTCAAGCCGGAAGTAAAACCCCAGCCCAAACCGGTGATCAAGCCCTCACCCGAGGTTGCCCCTCCCCCTGTGGAGCGCAAGCCTGACCCCAGCCCACCGGTGATGACCGCGACGCCGCAACCCGAGGCCCCGAAAGCCGAAACGGCACCTGCTCCAGCCCCAGTTGCAGCAGCCCAGCCCGCTCCAGCGGCCCCGGCTGAACCGCCGAAAGTAGCCGCGACCAGTCAGCAAGATCTGGATGCAGCCAAAAATGAATTCGGAAACAGCGTGTTTAACGTGCTGGCCAAATACAAGAAGTATCCCAACATCGCACGGCGAAACAATATGCAAGGCACCCCTGTACTGGAGCTGGAACTGGACGCCCAGGGGCACATCATCAATGGCCGCATCAAGCAGTCCGGGGGCTATGAGGTGCTGGATCGCCAGGTCCTGGATATGTATCGCCAGGCCCTTTCCTCACTGCCGATTGCTCCCTCTACCTTGCAGGGCAAGATCACCACACTGAGCATTCCCATTTCGTTTCGCCTGGAAGAACGTTAGTCATGGCAAAACCAAAATCGCTGAAAGACCTGCTGCTGATACACGAGCTTGCTTTCATCATGCTGGTTTGCCTGGCAGGGGCGGCTGGCGGTGTGGGCATTCATCTGTGGGATAAATCCTCCCATGAATCGCAACGTATCAACCTGCTGATTCAGGAAATCCAGCAAACGCGGGGGGACCTGTATCGCCAGATGAAAGAGCTGTTCGACGCTTACTTTCTCAAAGACCCACAAGCCAAGGATGAGTACGACGCCTATACCGTCTCGGTTGGGGCTCACTTCGTCAAGCTGAACAGCCTCGCCGTAGGCGACGAGGAACGCGCTGCTATCGACGAGCTCAGAAAAAGCTATGCGACCTTTATCACGGAAACCAGCACCATATTCAATCACCAGAATGAGGTTTCTGACGAGCTGATTGAAAAAACGCTGAACTCCAACCTGGAATCCGGGATTTTCCAGCGCTATGAGATTGTGTCAGCGCGGGCTGAACGCCTGCTCTCCCTGAAGCAGCAGGAGTTGCAGCAACGGCTGGATGAGTCCAAGCGCACCTCCCTCACCCTGCTGACCATCCCTATCCTGCTGGCAACATTGCTGCTGCTGTTTTCACGGGTATTTTTGAAGCGTGCCATTGTTCTGCCCATCAAGGCCTTGCTGCACGCGACCACCGAAATCAGTGCAGGCAGGCTGGAGCACAAAGCGCCTCGCAGGGGTGCGGAGGAACTGGCTACCCTGTCCGGCGCGATCAATGACATGGCCGACAAGCTGACACAAAGCCAGGATGCGCTGATTCGCACCGAGAAGCAGGCCACACTGGGCTTGCTGGTGCCCATGCTGGCGCATAACATTCGCAACCCGCTCGCCAGCATTCGTGCCTCGGCGCAGGTCGCAGACAGTGCCGAGCTGGATCAGGATACCCGTGAATCGCTGCGCGATATCATCAGCACCGTTGACCGGCTGGAACGCTGGACTGGCTCGCTGCTGTCCTATCTGCACCCCATGCAGCCGCAACCCACATTGAGCAAGCTCAGCCAGATCATTCAGGGTTCGCTCTCGCCCTTGCAACAAAAGCTGGCAGAAAAATCCATCGAACTGGAATTACCGGCGTGGGAAAAACAGGACGACAGCATTTACACCGATGAGCACTTGCTTGAACAGGCGCTGTACAACTTGTTGCTGAATGCCATCGAAGCCGTGCCTAACCACTCCAAGCTGGAAATACATGCCGACCTCAGCCGCGAAACCGTGCGCCTGATGATTGCGGATCGCGGCCCGGGCATGCCGTTCACACCAGATCCCCATGCCATCAGCCCCGGCCCTTCGACCAAGCGCTTTGGGACCGGGCTGGGCATTCCCTTCGCCTTCAAGGTATGTGATTCCTTGCTGGGGCGCATCACCTTCAGCCCACGCAAAGGCGGAGGCACCTTGATCGAGATCGAGCTGCCCCGCTTCCACCAACCCGCTGTTTCTTAACGCCTGTAAAAAATCTTTTCGATTCACCCATATCGGGCTTGCCTTATAGCGCGTTTTTAACAACAATGGAGACGTGTATATGCCACCCCATACTTATGTTGAACCAACCCGTTCCTGATTTTGAATTACCTTCGACCAGTGGGCAGTTCAAGCTTTCTGAGTTCCTCGGCAAAACCCTCATTGTTTATTTTTACCCCAAGGATGCAACGCCAGGTTGTACTACGCAAGGTATGCAATTCCGCGATCGCTACCCGGAGTTTCAAGCTCTGAACGCAGTGATTGTGGGTATCTCGCGCGACACCCTTAAATCCCACGAAAAATTCAAAGCCAAGTTCGAGTTCCCCTTCGATCTTCTGGCCGACACGGATGAATTGGCGTGTTCTCTGTTCAATGTAATCAAGATGAAAAAGATGTACGGCAAGGAAGTACGCGGCATTGAGCGCAGTACCTTTGTCATCGACAGCTCGGGCAAGCTGGTGCACGAGTGGCGCGGCGTCAAAGTGGAAGGCCATGCGGCTGAAGTACTTGATTTCATTAAATCGCTTTAACGCACACTCAATCTCAACCTGGGGAATATAAGCTCATGGCTAAAAAAAGTGTCACAAGTACCAAACTGTTTGTCCTTGATACGAACGTACTGATGCATGACCCTTCCAGCCTGTTTCGCTTTGAAGAGCATGACATTTACCTGCCCATGGTCACGCTGGAAGAGCTGGACAACAACAAAAAGGGCATGACCGAGGTTGCCCGCAATGCCCGCCAGGCGAGCCGTAACCTGGAAGAAATCGTAGGCACCAGCCTCAACAATCTGGATGATGGCTGTCCGCTGGCGATCAATGGCAACAAACACCTGAGCGGCCGCTTGTTCATGCAGACTTCGGCAGTGAGCATCGACCTGCCCATGCTGGCCGGTAGCAAGGCTGATAACCAGATTCTGGGCGTTGCGCTCGACCTGCAGAAAAAGCAACCTGAACGCCAGGTTATCCTGGTCAGCAAGGACATCAACATCCGCATCAAGGCCCGCGCCATTGGCGTGGCTGCAGAAGACTATTTCAACGACAAAGTACTCGAAGACACTGACCTGCTGTATACCGGCATGCGCGAACTGCCAGCCAATTTCTGGGAAAAGCACAGCAAGGAAATGGAATCGTGGCAGGATGCCGGCCGCATGTTTTACCGCATCACCGGACCGATCTGCAAAAGCCTGCTGGTGAATGAGTTTGTCTATTACGAATACGAAAAACCTTTTCATGCCATCGTCCGCAGCCAGCAAGGCAATACCGCGGTGCTGGAAGTGGTCAAGGATTACACCCAGCACAAAAACAGCATCTGGGGCATTACCGCCCGCAACCGTGAACAGAATTTCGCGCTTAACCTGCTGATGGATCCGGATGTGGACTTCATCACGCTGCTGGGCCAGGCGGGTACCGGCAAAACACTGCTCACCCTGGCTTCTGCCTTGACGCAAACGCTGGACAAGAAAATCTACAGCGAAATCATCATGACCCGCGTAACCGTGCCAGTGGGCGAAGACATTGGCTTCCTGCCAGGTACGGAAGAGGAAAAGATGGCACCATGGATGGGCGCTCTGGAGGATAATCTGGATGTGCTCAACAAATCCGACGAAGATGCCGGGGAGTGGGGCCGCGCGGCGACACAGGATCTGATACGTACCCGTATCAAGATCAAGTCGCTCAACTTTATGCGCGGACGCACCTTCCTGCACAAATTCCTCATCATTGATGAAGCGCAGAACCTGACCCCGAAACAAATGAAAACACTGATTACCCGTGCCGGCCCCGGGACCAAGGTGGTTTGTCTGGGCAATATTGCCCAGATTGATACGCCTTACCTGACAGAGGGCAGCTCTGGCCTCACCTATGTTGTCGACCGCTTCAAGGGTTGGCAGCATAATGGCCACGTTACCCTGGTACGCGGTGAACGTTCACGCTTGGCAGATTTTGCTGCCGAGGCTCTTTAGCCAGCTCTAAGCTGAAATGGAATTAGAATCGCCCGTGCTTCGGCCGGGCGACACCCTGCGATGAATCTAGGTTTTTACATCATACTGCTGGCGCAGTTTTTGTCTGCATTGGCAGACAATGCTTTGCTGTTTGCCGCCATTGCCCTGTTGCAGCAAATGCAATCCCCTGACTGGCATACGCCACTGCTGCAGGAGTTCTTTGTTATCTCCTATATTGTGCTCGCCCCCTTCGTCGGTTCCATTGCCGATGCTTTCCCCAAAGGGCGAGTGATGTTTATTTCCAACGGCATCAAATTCATAGGCACCATTGCCATGATTTTCGGTTTGCCACCGCTTTATGCCTACGGCATTGTCGGCATAGGCGCAGCTGCTTATTCGCCGGCCAAATACGGCATTCTCACTGAATTTCTCCCACCGAACATGCTGGTGAAAGCCAACGGCTGGATGGAGGGCTCTACCGTGCTTGCCATCATTCTGGGGGCGATCATCGGCGGTAAACTGGCGAGTATTGATGTACAGATGACGATGTGGATTATTACGGGCCTGTATCTGGCCGCCGCCACATTCAATATGTATATCCCCAAGCTGCCTATTGACCACAAGCTGCCCAAACGTAATCCACTGTATATCTTCAAGGATTTCTGGCACTCATTCAAAGTGTTATGGAAAGACCCCATGGGGCAAGTCTCACTGGCCGTCACGACACTTTTCTGGGGTGCTGGTGCCACGCTGCGCCTGGTTGTACTAGCCTGGGCCGCTGTAGCACTGGATTTCGGCCTGGAGCACGCCACCCAGCTTACGGCGATGGTGGCGGTGGGGATTGCTGTGGGGTCAGTGTTTGCTGCCAAGTACATCAAGCTTGAAGACTCTATCAAGGTATTGCCAGCCGGCATTCTGATGGGCTTGCTGGTGATGGCAATGGTGCTGATTCATGACTGGCGTGTCGCCAGCGGCTTGCTGTTCTTGATTGGGGCATTGAGTGGATTCTTCGTGGTGCCGCTCAACGCCTTGCTTCAGCATCGGGGGCACTTGCTCATCGGCGCAGGTCACTCCATCGCGGTGCAGAATTTCAATGAAAACCTGGGAATACTGGTACTGATCGGCGTGTATGCCCTCATGGTCAAGGCTGAGCTTTCCATTAACCTGATCGTGATTGCCTTCGGCTTATTTGTCAGCCTCAGCATGAGTGGGATCTATCGCCTCTATAAGCTGAAAACATTTTGATGCTTAGCCAATAACCAGCTGACTCACCATCAAAAGCCCAATAAAAAAGCCTCAGTTTCCTGAGGCTTTTTTATTGCTAACGGCAATCGTGCATTAATGCAGTTTGACGTGCGGCTCGGTACGACGGGTAATCATGCGTGCCAATGTCTGCAAGAACACAGTGAAGAAGCCATGCAGTGCCATCAAATGCATCTTGTAGAGCGACTGATACATAAAGCGCGCAAACATGCCTTCAATGAACAGGCTGGAACCGCCGACGGAGCCCATCAGGTTACCTACGGTCGTGTATTTGCCCAGGTTAACCAGTGAGCCATAGTCGCGGTAGGTGTACTCAGGCAGGGCCGTAGTCTTGCCTGCCACACGCTTCTTGACTGTCTTGACCAGCATGGAAGCCTGCTGGTGAGCAGACTGCGCACGCGGTGGCACGTTCTCATCATGCCCAGGCCAAGGACAGGCAGCGCAATCACCAAAGGCAAACACGTCATCATCCAGCGTGGTTTGCAAGGTGCGACGCACCACGAGCTGGTTGATACGGTTGGCCTCTAGCCCATCCAGCTGGCTCAGGAAATCCGGCGCCTTGATACCTGCCGCCCAGACCACCAGAGAAGACGGGATAAAACGCCCGCTATGGGTGTAAATGCCCTTATCGGTCACTTCGGTGACGCGCTCACCCGTGTACACATGCACGCGCAGCTTGCGCAACTCGAGCTCTACCGACTGGGAAAGACGGGGAGGCAAGGCAGGCAGCACGCGATCACTGGCTTCAATCAACGAGATTTTGACATCGCGATCTGCGTTGATCTTGTCCAGGCCGTAAGCCGCCAGCTCGCGTGTGGTGTTATGCAGCTCCGCAGCAAGTTCAACGCCGGTAGCACCAGCGCCGACGATGGCCACTTCAAGCTGCCCCGCTTGCAATGGGACATTTTGCGTATGGGCACGCACCAAGGCATTATGCAATCGCCGGTGGAAACGCTCCGCCTGATCCTGGGTATCCAACGCAATGGAATGCTCTCTTGCGCCAGCTATACCAAAGTCATTCGTCGTACTCCCGATGGCAATGATCAGCGTATCGTACTTGAAGGTGCGACGCGGGATGATTTCCACGCCATCTTCATCGTAAAAAGGCGCGATATACACTTCCTTTTTAGCACGATCCAGACCGTCCATGCTCCCCAGGCGAAAACGGAAATGATGCCAGTGCGCCTGAGCGAGATATTCCAGCTCATGCTTGTCCGGGTTCATGCTGCCTGCTGCGATCTCATGCAGCAGAGGCTTCCAGACGTGCGTACGGGTACGGTCAATCAGCGTGATTTCCGCCTTACCCTTGCGCCCCAGCTTATCTCCCAGGCGAGTAGCAAGCTCCAATCCACCTGCACCACCGCCGACAATGACGACGTGGTGCAAACCCGAACCTGACTCTACTTGCGATTGCATAAATGATGCCTTTCTTATTTGCTATGACTCGTTACCTGTCGCCGTGCCGTGGCTACGTATCCAGGCTATTATTTTTAGCAGTTCGTCCGGGGACAAACCATTCGATGGATCGGTAGGATCCATCAAGCCCTTACCTTTTGCTCCCATACCACCGTTGGTACCATGCCACACGGTTTCAAACATACCCTTATTAGTGGCATCCTTGGCGTAATTATAGTTGGGACCTGTCAGATTGGGGCCAACCTGACCTTGCGCGTCAGCACCGTGACATTGTGTGCATGAATACAGTTGGAAGAGTTTTTTACCCTTGGCGATCGCGTCTTGATTACCGATGTAGGGGTTTTTGCCTGTTGTCATAAATTCTTTGGCTTCAGCCGTATCAAACAACTCGGCTTTGATGGTGAGTGGAGAACCATCTTGAGTAGTAACAAACTTGATCATTTCACCAGATGAGGCTGCGGCTGCCTTATCACCACCGCCTGCGCTATCGCCTGATTTACCACAGCCAGCCAAACTAGCCAGCAAGATAATACCCAGAGTGCTTAGTGTAATTTTTCGCATTGATACTCTCCTCTAACGTTATTGATTTTACTCCAACAGGTATTGCTACACATAAAAAAAGCGGTCACCGCTTTTAACAATGACCGCTTTTATTTTAATTAGTGCCGAATTTTAGCGATAAGCGCTTATTCGTTACCAGTGAATGTCTTGCTGTGAGTTCTCACCCAGGCAACAATCTTCAACACTTCATCTGGTGTCAGGCCGTTTTCTGGATCGGAAGGATCCATCAAGCCTTTACCCTTGGCACCCATACCGCCGTTAGTACCGTGCCAGATCGTTTCAAACATACCCTTGTTAGTGGCGTTCTTGGCATATTTGAAGTTAGGACCATGCAAGCTTGGGCCTACAGCGCCTTCAGCCTGACCGCCGTGACATGCAGTGCATGAATACAATTGGAACAACTTCTGACCGCGCTTAGTTGCAGCTTCATTGCCAATGTAGGGGTTCTTACAGGTGTCCAGGAATTGCTTTGCTTCTGGAGTATCAAAGGCATCAGCCTTGATGTCCAGCGGCGAGCCGTCCTGAGTCGCAACCAATTTACATTCGGCGCTAGCTTGCAGTGGAAGAGTCAATCCAACCAGAGCAAGCATAGAAACAAATAACGTCGCCTTAACTACCTTATTGCCTAACATGTCATCTCCTCGTTTGAAAATAGAGCTACAGTTTGATCATGCCAAACCATGACCAACTTGTAATACGTATAACGAACAGGCGTTATGTACGGTTGACCCAAGCAACCTGATAACGCCAATTCATTATTCGAATTTCGGAATTACATCACCGCGCGTTTCGCGTTTCTTTTCAACGCTATCACCGGGAACGACATCCAGATGTGGAATACCAAAATCATCCAGAATCTTCATGATGTCCGCATGCCGACGATCCAGCACTTCCTGAATCATGGCCAGACGTTCCTTGTCTTTCTTGCGCACAGCCACTGAAATATTCCAGTACTCCTTGCCATGCACATTCGTATCTTCATACTCAGGTACTGGCACAACGACCAATGGAACTTTGGACTGTTTGGCATAATACCCACCAATTGGTCCCCAGACAATGGCGATATCAATATCGCCTTTGACCAGATCGTCAATCATGAAACTGGGCGGCAGATTCAAGTCACGTTGAATACGATAAGGACGGGCGTTTTCCATCAGACCTTTATCGTAAATTGGGCGAGATGGCGGGGTTTGACCAACCACACCAATGATGCCTTTACGCAGATCAGGGGAGTCCCAATCCGTGATATTCAGATTACTTTCCTTACGTGTAACAAAGACATAGCCCGAACGGTAATATGGCTTCGAAGTCAGCACCATATCGTTGCCGGCCACGGTACCCATAATCACATCACATCGGCGCGCATTCAATGTGTTTCTGATATAGCCCATACGGTCATACCAGAATTGATACGATAATTTTTTGCCCAGATCCTGCGCAATCAACTGGGCAATTTTATTCTCAAAACCTTCTTGCTTTGAGTTTGAATAAGGCAGGTTATCCTGGTCTGCACAAACTTTGAATTCGGTTGGATCATCAATACGGGAAGGTTCACCACCACGACCAACGTTCGGATCGACTTCCAGCGTATTTTCATCTGCAGCAAATGCACTATTTGCCAGAGCAGTGAAAAGTAAAACCAGTGATACTTTTTTGAAATTAATCAGCATTACCTTTGTCCTCGTGTCTGTTAGCGGCCTATTTTATCTTCTTATAATAATAAAAAGCACCCCGCCGAAGCGGGGTGCTTATATGACACACTAACTAACGGTTAGTTCTGTAAATATTTGAATTTCTTCAACTATTACAGGCTGAACACGTTCAGTGCACCGCCGCCAGGAGCAGCGTTGTACTTGGTCAGTTCCTTGTAGCCACCAGCAGCACCCAGTGCGTCGGTGTCATTGGTCATACCAAGGTTCATCGCTACGCCAGCCCAACCGCCGATACCGGACAGTACGCCAACGTATTGCTTACCCTTGTGGCTGTATGTGAAGGCATTGCCGATCACACCAGAACCAACTTGGAACTTCCACAACAGCTTACCAGTTTGTGCATCAACTGCCTTGAAGTCACGTTCCAGTGTACCGTAGAACACCAGGTCAGAAGCAGTAGTCAGAACACCACCCCATGACGAGAACTTCTCTTTGTTGTACCAAACTGCTTTACCCTTCAATGGATCCCAGGCTTCGAAACCGCCCATTACGCCATCTGGACCAGCAAACATGGTCAGAGTAGCGCCAACCCATGGTTGACCAGCAACGTACTTGGACTCAACTGGCTCGTAAGTCATACATACGTGGTTCAATGGGATGTACATCAGACCAGTGCGTGGCGAGTAAGCCATTGGCTGTTGGTCCTTAACACCCAGAGCTGCTGGGCAGATGCCCTTGGCATTGTAGTCTTGGTGAGTAGAAGCCTTAGGATCCTTATGAGGAACGCCGGACTTCAAGTCAACGTGGGTAGCCCAGTTGATGAAGGGGTGAGCTTTTTCAGCAACCAGCAGGGTGCCGTCAACAGCGTCAAATGTGTAGTTGAAACCGTTACGGTCAGTGTGGAATGCGTACTTCTTGCCACCCTTTTCGAACAGAACAACTTCGTTGATGCCGTCATAATCCCACTCATCGTGAGGAGTCATTTGATAACCCCACTTAGCGATACCGGTGTCCAGATCGCGAGCGAAAATAGTCATGGACCACTTGTTGTCACCAGGACGTACGTCTGGGTTCCAAACAGATGGGTTACCAGTACCGTAGTACACCAGGTTCAACTTAGGATCATATGGCCACCAGCCCCATACGGAACCGCCGCCGTGTTCCCAGCCGTTTTTAACAGCTTGTGGCTTCAACCAGGTCTTAACGCCCAGGTCTTTTTCAGGGAACTTCAGTTGGTCTTTGGACAGAGCCTTGAAAGAACCGCCTTCTTTATTACCACCGTTCACGTCTTGGTATACAGACAGAGCGCTGTAGTGTGGGTTAGCGCTGTTGAAATCAGCACCAATCAGCACTTCGCTGTCAGGACCAGTGGAGTAGGCCTTCCATGCCAGGGAGCCGTCTTTCAGGTTGTAAGCAGCGATAAAGCAGCGAACACCGAATTCAGCACCGGAGCAACCGGTCAGAACCTTGTCCTTGATAACGTGAGGAGCGTTGGTGTTAGTAGCACCGACCTTAGGATCAGTGTTCTTAACATCCCAAACCTTGGCGCCAGTCTTAGCGTCAAGAGCAACCAGCATGCCGTCGTTTTGTTGCAAGAAGATCTTGCCGTCGCCGAAGCCCAGACCGCGGCTTACGTTATCGCAGCACAGAACAGCTTGTACGGATGGGTCTTGCTTAGGGAAGTACGACCAGATGATCTTCTGGTTGTCGTTCAGGTCCAGAGCGTAAACGTTGTTTGGGAATGCAGTGTGAACGTACATCACACCGTTAATCACCAGTGGGGAGCCTTCGTGACCACGGTTAACACCGGTAGCGAATGTCCAGGCAGCCTTCAGGTTCTTAACGTTACCCTTGTTGATTTGATTCAGGGTGCTGTATGCATTGTTGTTGTGCTGACCGCGTGGGTGTGCCCAGTTGTTTGGGTTGGCCATCGCAGCCTCTTGGTCTGCAGCAGCAGAAGCAACCATAGGAAGAGCCATGCTCATACCGATTGCCACGCCCAGAGCCAATTTAATCTTGCTCATCTCCATTTTAAATCTCCATAGTTGTTACTACTAAGGGTTTAATCAAAGCGCTAACTAGATAACAGCCACCTATTTATTGTTATAGGTTTTTACGGCATATTTAGTTGTTGCTCTCACTCACCTTATAAGTGAGTTGATCCGAATATTAGATCACTCCAAAATGTTTTGCAATACTCTATTTACATTTTATTTACAATTAAGTTTTTCCCTTGTGCAGAATGAGTTTTTCCCTAAATTCCTAAATAATCATCACCAAATAAAACAAAGAGTTACCTTATACCCACATGAATAATTCGCATACTTACAATTTGTTTCCAGAAATTCTCCCGTACCGCAGTGACTGGCTAAATGTATCAGCCAGGCACCAGATCTATTTTGAGGAGTGCGGCAACCCTGCCGGCCCTGCGGTGGTATTTCTGCATGGGGGGCCAGGCAGCGGCTGCAATCCGGCGCAGCGCCGATATTTCGACCCGGCGCATTACCGCATTATTCTGCTGGACCAGCGGGGATGCGGGCGCAGCCACCCTCATGGCGGCACGGAAGAGAACACGACGGATCTGCTCGTCAGCGATATAGAGCAGCTACGCGAACACTTGGGCATTGATCGCTGGCTGGTGTTTGGCGGCTCCTGGGGTAGCACGCTGGCACTGTGTTATGCGATTGCACATCCCGACAAAGTACGTGGTCTGATATTGCGCGGCATCTTCCTCAGCCGACCATCAGAGCTCGATTGGTTTCTGGGCGATGTGAAACACTTTTACCCGGAAGCCTGGCAAAAGCTGCTAGCCTATCTGCCAGAAGAGGATCGTGGTGATGTGCTGCAGGCTTACGGCAAACTTGTCTTTAATGATGACCCCGCCATTAGCGCCCCAGCCGCCACGCGCTGGAATGCGTTTGAAGGCAGCATCATGACACTGTTGCCCGGCAAGAATGAAGGCTCGGCCAGCAATGAAGTGCAAATTGCACGTGCCAGAGTGCAGATTCACTATATAAAGTATCTGTGCTTTGTCGGCCAGCGGGATTTGCTGCAAGAGGCCAAAGCCCTGGCACACATCCCGACTGTGATTGTGCAAGGCCGCTACGACATGGTGTGCCCGCCGATTAGCGCCTATCAACTGCATGCAGCCATGCCTCATGCAGCGCTGCATATGGTGCCGGATGCCGGGCACTCCGGCATGGAAGCAGGCACGCTCTCGGCACTGGTGGCAGCCACCGAAGAGTTTAAAAAGCTGTAAGCATGACGAGCCAGCTTATACACTTGCGGCTGGCTCGTTATCTAAGGTTTAATGCAGCCAGCATTTCCATCCACGCAACTGGCGCAAGGTTACTTTGGCTATCAAGCTCAATCAGGTAAAAGACATAGGCAATCACCCGGCACTTGCCATGCCGCTCAACGCCTACGCCAGGCGGCGTTATCGCACGCCCTTTTTCATCTTTCGCGAGACCCTGAGCGCCTTCCAGCTGCATAACGGCTTCAGCATTTCGGCATCATTATCCTTTTATGCCATGTTTGCGCTGATCCCCATGGCGCTGCTGATTTTCTTCATGCTGAGCCATCTGGTGGTGTCATCCAACTACGCCATCGTCAAGCTGGCCATCCTTACCAGCAACCTGGTGCCCAAGTTCAGCCACCGCATCATGATCGAGGTCTATAACGTCTCCAAACACCAGGCAGTATGGGGGGCGTTTGGCATGTTCGCGCTATTCTGGATTGTGACGCCGTTGGCCGGGGCCTTGCGCTCAGCCTTTCACACCATAGCCTCCATGGTAGAAGAGCCCTCCTTTATCAAGCGTAAATTCAAGGATGTGATTGGCGTACTTGGCATTCTGCTACTGTTCTTTATCTTTACCCTCATGGGGCTGGGACTGGAAAAGGTGATTGATTTTTTCAATCCATCCGCCACGCACACCAAGCTGATTGATAACGTCAGCTCCATTGTCATCTGCACCGTGCTGATCGCCATTTTTTATCGCATCTTTTTCCCGGCACGCATTTCACTTAAAAACATCCTGATCGGCTCGGCCATTACCGGCATCATGTGGATTGCCATGCGCCCCGCCTTCGGCCTTTTTCTTTCGCTGAATCAGTCTTATGACACGGTGTTTGGCGGCATGAAAAACATGTTCATTTCCATCGGCTGGCTGTACTACACCTTTGCTGTATTTCTGCTAGGCACCGAGCTGATCTCCACCCTGCACAAAAAAGACGTGTTATTGCTGCGTGGTTTATTTGGCGAATTGCCCAAGGACAAAGAACACTACCTGCAAGAGTTGATGAACCGCTACGGCAAAATCTACCAGCGAGATGAATATGTCTTCCGCCAGGGCGAGCATGGCTTGGATCTTTACTACATCGTCATGGGCAAGGTGCAGCTGATCTTCCCTGGCGGCACCATTCGAGAGATTGGGCCTGGAGACTACTTTGGTGAAATGGCCCTGCTTACAGATAGCCCGCGCGTGGCCGATGCCAAGGTGATCACCGACCATGCCGATGTTGTGATTATCAGCGCCGACAACATCGAAACCCTGCTCATGGGTGAGCCCAAGGTGGCCATGCGCTTTCTCAAGCACATGGCGCGCCGCCTGCAACATAGCAACCACACGCTCTAAGCCTGCGATTTTTCAGTATAAATTCCGGTAAAATGCCGACCTTAACCCGTCAAACCATTTAGCCTTGTTTCAAACATGGATTATCATAGCGGGATTACGCAGGAGACCTTTGCAGTGCCCGATATTATTGTTGCCGCCCTATATAAATTTGCCCCGCTGGATGACTACCAAACCATGCAGCCCGGCTTGCTCGATCTATGTAACGCCCAAGGCCTGAAAGGCACATTGCTGCTCGCCGCTGAAGGCATTAACGGCACTGTGGCCGGTAGCCGTGAAGGCATAGATGCCATGCTCGCCTATCTGAAATCAGACCCGCGCCTGGCTGACCTGGAGCACAAAGAATCCTTCGCCGAAGAAATGCCGTTTTACCGCATGAAAGTGCGCCTGAAAAAAGAGATCGTCACCCTCGGCGTGCCTGGCATAGACCCCAATAAAAAAGTCGGCACCTATGTGAAGCCCGAAGACTGGAACGCGCTGATCAGCGACCCGGATGTCATCGTCATCGACACCCGCAACGATTACGAATACGACATCGGCACCTTTAAAAACGCGCTTGATCCGCACACCACCACTTTCCGGCAATTCCCCGAGTATGTGAGCAAGAATCTCGACCCCAACAAACACAAAAAGGTTGCCATGTTCTGCACCGGCGGCATACGTTGCGAAAAGGCCAGCGCCTTCATGCTGGAGCAAGGCTTTGAGAACGTCTACCACTTGCAGGGCGGCATTCTCAAATACCTGGAAAACGTGCCCAAGGAAGAAAGCCTGTGGGAAGGCGAATGTTTTGTGTTTGATCAGCGCGTGGCCGTCGGCCATGGCCTGGCACTAAGCGAGTACGACCAATGCTACGCCTGCCGCCACCCTATCTCGCCCGAAGAAAAAGCATCCCCGCACTACATGGCCGGCGTGTCCTGCCCGCACTGCTACGACAAAATCTCAGACGAGAAAAAAGCCCGCATCCTGGAGCGGCAAAAGCAGATAGAGCTGGCAAAAAAACGCGGCGAAGCCCATATCGGCGACGCGGCCAAAACCAAGCTGGAGCAGATCAAAGCCACCAAGCATCACGAAGAATAGCTTCACACGCTTCACCAATAAAAAAGCGCTGCATAGTCAGCGCTTTTTTATTGGATGTACTGCACTTTCAGAAAATTGATCTAAGGCGTGGTGACTGGAGGCGCACTGGGATCACTCGTCACGGGTGGCGCACTGCCATCCGGCGAAGTGACCGGCGGAGCACTACGAATAGTAGACGTCGCGGGCGCCGTTTTACCCGACACAGGTGGCGCGCTGGTCCCGGTCACGGGAGGCGCACTTGCTGGGGCCTGGTTGGAAGGAGTGGCCGTTGGATTTGCAGGCGAAAAAGTATCCGGCGAGGTAGAGTCTGTCCCCGGCGAACGCTGCGAGCCAGCAGGCGCAAAAGTATCGGGTGAAGAAGGCTCAGTACCCTGACGCGTGCCAGTCCCCGCAGGGGCCACAGTATTAGGCGAAGAAGGAGAAGTCGTTGGCGCGGGAGAAGTCGTCGCCCCTGTGCCACCACCGCCGGCTGGCGCCCCTGCCGTACCGCCGCCCGCGCCCACGCCCCCTGCCTGCAGGTTGGCACCCCATATCAACATCAATGCAATAGACCATAAGCGAATCAACTTCACGGCGTGCTCCTTAAGGTTTCGTTTCGTAAAAACTAAACCTTGAAGAGGCAGGGAGCCATAAGCTAAACGCTGAAGTTGCTGTCAGAAAGTGTTAGCTCTCCAATAAAATTCGAGCAACACTGTTGGTGGATGAAAATCCCCCCCTGCATCTTCAACCTTTTATTGATTCAAGATGTCTTGTTAGTTGAGATTATGCAATGACGAAATTTTCGTGAAGATTCGCAACAATTTCATAAGACCGAAGGCGGGCAGCATGATCAAAAATTTGCGATGTAATCATTAATTCATCCGCCTGAGTTCTAGCAATAAATGCATCGACGTCCTCTTTGACCTTATCTGGGCCACCTATCGCTGAGCATGAGAGTATTTGGCTGAGGAGTGCACGTTCAGCCCCGCCAATTTTCTCCAGGTAGTTATTAATCGGCGGAGGAAGCTTTGAGGGATTTCCTGTGCGCAAGTTAATGAATGCTTGTTGCATTGACGAAGCTAGCAAATTTGCGTCTTGGTCAGTCTCCGCTGCGATGACATTAAAGCCGAGCATGACATAAGGTTGGCTTAAGAACTTTGAAGGCTTAAATGTAGCTCTGTAAACCTCAATGGCCTGCATCATTTGTGCTGGAGCAAAATGAGATGCAAATGCGTACGGCAAACCAATCGCTGCGGCGAGTTGGGCACCGTAGAGACTTGATCCCAGAATCCATATGGGAATGTTAAGCCCCGTTCCTGGCACAGCCCGAACAGGCCCTCGCGGTTCATTTGAGAAATAATCTATCAGTTCCATCACATCTTCAGGAAAATCGTCTGCGTCAGAGGATAGATTGCGCCTCAGCGCACGTGCCGTCATTTGATCCGATCCTGGTGCCCGTCCGAGCCCAAGATCAATCCGTCCCGGGAATAAAGACTCCAATGTGCCAAACTGTTCCGCGATGACTAATGGTGAGTGGTTAGGTAGCATAATGCCACCCGCACCCACGCGAATCGAGGAAGTCCCCGCTGCTACGTGGGCAATCAAGATAGAGGTAGCTGCGCTGGCGATACCTGGCATTCCATGATGTTCAGCCAGCCAAAAACGACGAAATCCCCAGCGCTCCGCATGCTGCGCAAGATCCAATGTGGCTTGAAAAGATTCGGCCGCAGTACGGCCTTGTGCAATGGGAGATAGATCCAGTACAGAAAAATGAGACATTCGGCTTCATGTGCGTCGTAAGTGAATGTTTGGACAATGATTATATTAGAAAGGTCTATTCACGTGAAAGTATCGCTGTGGAACTGGACTCCTCTTAATTGCTTTCAGAATTCCCAATATTGGGTTGGTGGCACACCACCTCAATGTTGTGGCCATCCGGACCAATGACAAAGGCAGCGTAATAATTCTCGTGATAATGCGGGCGCAAACCCGGCGGCCCATTGTCTTTTCCGCCTGCTGCCATTGCAGCAACATGGAATGCGTCTACCTGACTGCGATTTTCCGCCGTAAAAGCAAGGTGCATGTGAGAGGGTTGCACCTTTGTCTCGGAAAGCCACAGCGAAGGCTTATTATTTCGGCCAATCCCTACGCTGGATGGCCCTTCCATCGCGATTTCACCCCCTAACGGCTTAAGCGCTTTTAGATAGAATGCCGTGCTCTCGGACAGATTTGTAACACCAATACCGATGTGATCGAACATTGCGACCTCCATATCATGGATAGATATTATGAGCTCCCAGCTCAATTGGATGTTCTGTCATCCAGATAAAACTTTTCCAAATTAAAGAGGATGGTTTTAATTTGTACTGTCGACGCAAAGAAGCCATTTGCGATTTAAATGGCTGACCACCGTTTTGCTAAATCTTGCTTCCTGAAATGTTCAATGACAAAGTCAATGAACACTCTCGTTTTGGCGGGCATCAGTTTTTTCGCGGTAAAGTAAATGGATATCTCACCTCCTTCGCTATACCAGCCCGGCAACACCCTCAGCAGGCTACCATCTCTCAAATAGGGCGTAGCGTGCGGCATTGGTACATGAACTATGCCCAAATCCATTAACGCCGCGCGGCAAAGTGCTTCTGGATCATTCAAGATCGCGCGTGGCAATGGCTCTACAGTCACTTGCTCACCCGTCTTCGTTTGGAGGTGCCAAGGCGTTACACGATTAGTAGTCTGAGAAAAGCGCATCAAGGTATCAAATGTATATAAATCCTCAGGGGTCTTGGGCAAGATTTTATTCTTGAGATATCCCGGCGATGCCACGAGGATGAGATGCACTTTCGCCAACTGTCGCATCACAATACCCGGCGAAATCTGAATGCCGCCGCCTATAGCCACATCAAACCCTTCTGCAATCAGGTCTACCTGTCGATTATCAAAACGCCAGTCTGGTTTTATATCCGGATACAACCTTAAGAATTCCCCAAGTAAAGGAAGTATCTGATCACGACCAAATGCCATCGCCATTCCTACTTTAAGCGTGCCCGCTGGCTTGCCTCCGGCATTGCTAGTATTGGCTATCGCGGCCTGGATCGTATCCAACCCTCCAGCCACTTGTTGCAAGAACTGCTCGCCGGCCTCCGTCAGTGTCAATTTTCGGGTGCTACGCTGAAACAATCGGACTCCCATATCCGCCTCAAGTTTCCCCACGTTTTTGCTAACGCCACCCGCCGTCATACTTAACCTTCGGGCGGCCGCTGAAAAGCTACCCAGTTCTGCACTTCGTACAAATGATTCAATGCCACGTAGGGTTTCCATAATGACCTTCTACTTTTGGTATAAAGTCATTCTACTTATACATGACTAGTACGCAAGCAATAACATGCCCATACTGAACTCATCATTCATCACAAGGGAGTTCTCATCATGAATCGTTTTCAACATAAGGCAGTATTAGTGACAGGCGGCAATAGCGGCATCGGCCTTGCAACGGCTCAGGCTTTCAGTAAAGAAGGCGCCCGCGTTGTGATTACAGGAAGAGATCAGAAAACATTGGATGAAGCTAAGAAGTCGCTGGGAGAATCCGCCATGGCATTGCAAAATGATGCAGGCGATCTCGCCGCAGCTAAAGCATTGGCAGAAGTCATTTCTAATGCGAATATCAAACTTGATGCCATTTTTATCAATGCCGGCGTGGCCAAATTCGCATCCCTGGAAGACGCGGATGAAGGCCTGTGGGATATGACATTCAATACCAATATCAAAGGTGCCTATTTCACCATCCAGGCACTACTCCCCTATCTCAATAAAGGCGCAGCCATCATTCTGAATGGATCCATCAATGCCCATATTGGCATGCCTAATTCCAGCATCTATGCTGCCAGCAAGGCCGCATTGATTTCTTTGGCTAAGACCTTATCCGCTGAACTTGTTGGACGTGGCATCCGCATCAATGTAGTGAGTCCAGGGCCAGTGGTAACGCCACTATATGGTAAGTTGGGTATTCCTGCAGAACAGCTGGATGCGGTAGCTTCAAGCATAGAAGCTCAAGTGCCGCTCAAGCGGTTTGGTACACCAGAAGAAGTAGCAAGTGCAGTGACTTATCTTGCCTCTACGGATGCAGCATTTATTGTAGGGACCGAGCTGATTGTAGATGGCGGCATGAGCCAATTGTAAATCCGCAACTTATCTGACCCATCAATATAAATAGTCGATTTCGCACATTCCCACCTGTTACATATTTTCAAAAGGACATCATCGTGGATCTTAAATTAAATGGAAAACTGGCATTAGTAACTGGCAGTACAGCCGGCATCGGATATGCCATCGCTGCCACTCTGGCACGCGAGGGGGCCAAAGTCATCATTAATGGCAGGACACAGTCAGCTGTTAACAAAGCAATAGCTGAAATCAAAACCAGCACCAATACTGAAGTCCTTGGTTTCGCAGGCGACTTAAGCACAGCAGATGGAGCCGACGCACTATTCAAACAATATCCCAATGTAGAAATCCTGGTGAATAATCTAGGTATCTTCGAACCTAAGCCGTTTGAAGAAATCCCCGATGCCGACTGGATACGATTTTTTGATGTAAATGTATTGAGCGGAATACGGTTATCACGCATGTACCTACCCTCCATGAAACAAGCAGACTGGGGCCGCATTATTTTTATCTCCAGTGAAAGTGCGATCCAGATACCCGCCGAAATGGTGCATTACGGCATGACCAAGACCGCCCAGATTGCCGTAGCAAGAGGCTTGGCTGAAACCGTGGCAGGCACAGGCATTACCGTCAATAGCGTGTTACCGGGGCCAACAAAAACGCGAGGCGTGGTAGATTTTGTGGATGCTCTGGGACAAGACGGACAGACGTTTGAAGAATTCGAAAAAGAGTTCTTTGAAAAAGTGAGACCCACCTCATTAATCAAGCGCTTTGCCAGCCCTGAGGAAGTCGCCTCTCTCGTGGCCTATGTCGCTAGCCCGCTAGCATCTGCAACAACAGGCGCAGCCTTGCGGGTGGAAGGTGGCGTATTGAAGGGGGCGTTTTAACATCCTTTGCAGCACCTTGAAGCCCCTTCACAGTTGATTGTGCAAGAAGGGAAGCCCATCTTGCATGTGCCGCTACCAGTGCTTTCTTTTTTAAATTCTCACCTGATCACTATCTATGCTTTACGGTGACTAGCTGCATACGCTGGCTCTATTAAAAAAAAGCAAAGTACAAAAGAAAAAGGGGTTACGCTTTCACGTAACCCCTTGTTTATTTTGGTGGGCCTCCTCGGAGTCGAACCGAGCACCAACGGATTATGAGTCGGCCAATAACACATTAAACAATTGATTATTATAGAAAATAAATATTATCTAAGCGTAACTAATATCAATTTAGGATCAGTAACTTAGCGTAATTTTTATTAGCTTAAAAAAACTAAGTACTGTACTGAAATTGTACCTAGTACTCATTGCCCCTGATTACCTGCAGTAAATACGTCGAGGAACAAATCCGACAATACACGCCATTCAACCCAGCGCTCCGTCTTGGCCTTGATATCAACTATCGACCACATATAAGAGCCTCGTTCAGATATGCCGCTCGGCACGATATGCGCACGTTGCTTATCCGTTTTATCGTAGATAAAGTCCACGTCGTCAGGTCTTGACGGCATTCTACGCATTACCAGTGGCTCAGCCAGCTTGTAATCCTTCGCAATCTCATGTTTCTCTAAAGGCATCCTCAAAAGCTCGAGGTCAGTCATAAGTCTATTGAAATCGTCAGCACCAGGTGCCAGCCCTCGCGCTCGTAGCAATCGAGCTATTTCGTACGCCGAACCTACCCAAAGCTCGGATAATAACCTTTGATATGTAAGGGCATAAGCAATGACCATATCATCGGATCGTAAACTTTCCGGACTGTAGAAGTCATTTTCCATCCCCCTTATCATCATGTCCAAATGACCAAGCGACTGCACAGAAATCATCAAAGTTGATTTTGGCAATAAGCCCCCCACTCTGATAGATGTATTTATCCAGCGCTCATATATAGCCCTCTGACTTGCAGCAGCTTGAGAAAATGCAGTAACTAGCAGCCTAGTTACCGTCACATCACTCCCAGTAGCGATGCCCCCATTAAGCTCATCACTCAATTTTCACGCTCTAAATTGCATAACTCAAACATCGGAAATAATACCGGCAATAAAATAATAGCATTACTATAAATAATAATTACTTTACAATAAGTTAGATAGGCATAATAATCGGCAAATGTCTTACATATTTCCAGATCACCCAAGGCAGATGGAACCACTTCTTTTCGAAGCTGACAGCATGCTTCTAGAGAAAAGTTATGCCTTGGCCATAGCGTCAGCCAAACTTTCAGCATCCATCCACCCGATATGTATAGATGCCGTAGCTAACCTTGTCAGCAATATGAATTGTTACTACTCGAATTTGATTGAGGGTCATAACACTAAGCCAATTGATATTGAACGCGCATTATCAGGTGACTATTCCAACTCAGCTGAAAAACGAGTACTCCAACTTGAAGCAAGGGCGCATGTTGAGGTTGAGAAAGCATATCTAGCGGAAGCTAAGGTTGATATTTTCTCAACCAATCTGATTTGTTCTATTCATCGTGACTTTTATGCCAAATTACCAGAAGAGTTATATTGGTCAACCTCAGCGGATGGCAAGAAAACCGAAAAAATCATACCTGGCAACTTGAGGTCCTCCGAAGTAGAGGTAGGTAGGCATTACCCCCCGCGATATAAAGCTTTGCCAGAGTTCATGAAAAGGTTTGAATCTGGCTATCAAGCCGCATGGAAAAGCAAACTCCCATACCAGTGCATGCCTTTGGTTGCCTGTGCGCATCAGCGCCTGCTTTGGATCCATCCCTTCCTAGATGGTAATGGACGTGTTGCAAGATTATTTTCTGTATTAGCAATGAAAACAGCAGGCATTGAAGGTATAGGGTTATGGTCTCCAGCACGCGGATTGGCGCGCAATGTGGATCAGTACAAATCTCTATTACAAGATGCCGACAGTCTACGCAGAGGTGATTTAGATGGCCGTGGCAACTTGTCGCTAAGTGCCTTGCAGGCCTTTAGTACATTTTTTGTAGATACTTGCATAGACCAAGTGAAATTCATGTCTGAAATGTTTGATTTGGACAACCTGGTGAAGCGGATCGAATACTTTTTTGGCGTGCTTTCGACATCAACAAACATCAAAAAAGAATCCCATCTTTTAGTTATGGAGGCATTGCGAAGAGGGGAGTTCTCACGTGGCGAGGCTTCACGGATTACAGGATTCGGCGAGCGCATGGCCAGAGACATGCTCGGTGAGCTGCTAAGGCTTGGCTTTTTAAGTTCCGACTCAGCAAAAGGCCCTGTTAGGATTGCCTTCCCTGCCGCAGTGACGGGTTATTACTTCCCCAATCTATTTCCTGCCGGGTCACCGATGGAAATAAATGAGTATATTGCGGAAAAGAGACTAAGCATCTTAGCTATAGATAAATAGGCCCAATATGTTCGAGAATATCATCCTTGGAATCATCGCTAATTTCATGACCGATTTCATCAAAAAATCACTTGGGGCCTCACTGATAAATATACCGCCGCCACTCGGCGAAACAGCACCCGAAGTATATTCATCGCACCCCAAAGAAATACAGGCAAGACGAATGCACAACCAAGAGCGCCGAGAATTTGTAATGGCTTCTTTGGCAATGCTACTAAATCTCTTTATGTTGCTGGGTATTGCTACTCTACTGCCCTTACTCATCAAGAGTATGAATGGGGTAATCGACTTGGAGCAGACAAGAATATCTGCCTCGCACTCTGTCAGCACCCTTCACCTGGCATTCACGCTGTTTACTTTTTTCGTTCTGCCATCGTTTTATATCGTCCAGAAAATAACGCAATATCTTGTGACATACATTCACAATGGGTGGAGCGATGTTGATCGTCAGAGAGTAGTACGTCTCTTTATTGGTTGCTGCTTTGTTTGGCTTCCAATATATGCTGGCGGACTCTGCTATTGGCTATTCCCAAAACTCTCACTCGCGCAATCTTTCGGTTATCCGATTGGTGGAGTTGCAGCTATGTTCTTGTATGCACTATCGCGCCGATAGCTCTAACTCGTCAATGGACGGATGTACCCACAAAATAAAAAGGGATGGTTTTACCGCACCTTAATTCAACGTGAGGCTGCCGAAGAAAGGAAACGGTTACGAGAAGAAAAATCTTGGCTTCATCAACGCGGGGGATTGTGTACTATACAAAACATTGAAACACTGACAACAGCATATGAACATCGCGCAGATTGAAGAGAATGTCAAAAAGTTACTGAAAACATCCAACCAAGCAAATTTTATTTATGACTTGTTGGACGTTTACGGTAAGCCAAAAGCCTCCATCACCCGCCTAAAAATGGTTGGCAAGGGCAGCTACAACCTCTCCAAGATTGCTGATGAGGTTCTTTGGAAGAAGCAGGTCTACTACAAGGCTTCCAACAGCGACAAGCTACTGACGGTCATCGATGAAATGAAACACTCCGAGGTGGTTGCCAAGCACCAGCCACGCTTCATCATCGCCATCAACACCACTCACCTTTTGGCGATTGATACCAAATCAGAGGACACCTTAGACATCCCTCTGGCAGAACTGAACAAGAAGTTTGATTTCTTCCTTCCGTGGGCAGGTTTGGAGAAGACCCAGGCTCAAGGTGAAAACCCCGCAGACGTCAAAGCCGCCGAAAAGATGGCGAAGCTGTTTGACCTGCTGCGTGCCGACAACCCCGCAACCACGGCACAAGAAATTCACTGGCAGAACGTGTTCCTGTCCAGGATCTTGTTTTGCTATTTTGCTGAAGACACAGGCATCTTCCCGCCCAAACTCTTCACCAACCATATCGGCTCGCACACCGCTGCTGACGGTAGCGACCTAGACGACTACCTGAAGCGTGCCTTTGACATCATGGATCAGGAAAGCCGTGAGGGTGTGCCTGAGTACCTGGTCGATTTCCCCTATGTGAATGGCGGACTGTTCGCTGACAAGCTGCCCGTTCCGAAATTCAATCGGAAGTCGCGGGCCATGCTCATTGAATGCGGCGCCGATCTGAACTGGTCCGAGATCAATCCCGATATTTTCGGTTCGATGATTCAGGCAGTGGTTGATCCCAGCCAGCGGGGCAACATGGGCATGCACTACACGTCTGTGCCCAATATCATGAAGGTCATTGAACCCCTTTTCCTCAACGAACTGAAGGAAGAGTTTGAGAAGCACGCAGACAGCAAAGCGAAGCTGGAGCAGCTTCTTCTCCGCTTGGAACACCTGAAGATTTTTGACCCAGCTTGCGGATCAGGAAACTTCTTGATTATTGCCTACAAAGAGCTTCGTGAGCTTGAAATGGAAATTTTCAAGCGACTGCAAGAGCTTTCCAAAGAAGGATTGATACCCCTTTCACGCATCAAGTTATCTCAGTTCTATGGCATTGAACTAGACGACTTCGCGCACGAAATCGCCATTCTTTCCCTGTGGCTCAAAGAACATCAAATGAATCTGAAGTTCAAGGCTCTGTTTGGACATGCCACCCCCTCACTTCCTTTGAAGAGTGGCGGCAATGTCATTTGTGCCAATGCTACAAGCATTGATTGGAATACGGTTTGCCCCAAGAAGGATGAGGATGTTTTCATTCTTGGCAATCCTCCCTATGTTGGCTTCCAGAATCAAACAGATGAACAAAAAGAAGAAATCATCAATGTCTTTGATGGCTTTGAAAATTTCAAGCGGATTGACTATATTGGCTGCTGGTTCAAAAAAGCAGCAGACTACATAGCTGGATCAAGCAATGCATCCTTTGCTTTCGTTTCCACCAATTCCATCTGCCAAGGCGAACAGGTTTGCATTATTTGGCCTCATGTCTTCTCTCTTGGCCTAGAGATTAGCTTTGCTCATCAATCTTTTGATTGGGGCAACAATGCCAAGAATCAAGCAAAGGTCACATGCATCATTGCTGGACTCAAGAATGCCAAAAGCATAAAAACAAAGGTCCTTTACAACGAGACTGTCTCCAAACAGGTCAAGAACATTAGCCCTTACCTGATTGACTCAGATACAGTCATTGTCACCCCAACCAATCGGGCCATCTCTAACATTGGGAAGATGAGCATTGGAAATGTGCCCCTGGACGGGAACAACTTCATTCTTTCTGAAGAAGAGAAAGACGAGATACTTAGAAGAGCACCAGCAGCCAAGAAATTCATCAGGAAGTACATGGGTGCTGCTGACTTCATGAGTGGCAACTATCGCTACTGCTTATGGGTCACGGATGCCACCAAAGATGAAGCAGAAGCTATTCCTCCAATCATGGAGAGAATCAACAAATGCCGTGAATTTAGGCAAGCTGGAGGTGTCGTTGCACGCCAGCATGTTGAGGTTAGCTATCGCTTCCGCACTCAACCACACCAAGAAACACCTTCAATCATTTTCCCTAAAACGACATCCAGTAGACGTGTTTATGTCCCCGCTGGATTCCTGGATCAGAACACTATCATTAGTGAGAAGGCCCTAGCTGCATACGATGCTCAACCATACCTCTTTGGTGTGTTGTCATCGAAGATGCATATGGTTTGGCTGTCTGTGACAAGCTCCAGAATGCGCAATGATTTTCAGTATTCCGTTCAGCTTACCTACAACACCTTCCCATTCCCAAAAGCCACAGACACTCAAAAGGCCGCAATCACTGAATGTGTTTTCATGATTCTTGCCGCGAGAGAGAGCTACCCTGAGAGGAATTTGGCTCAACTCTATGATCCAGAGAAGATGCCTGAAGACTTGCTTTATGCACATGAGTCTATGGATAGAGTTGTGGAAAGTGTCTATCGAGCCAAACCATTTGGCAATGATGAAGATCGGCTTGAGCACCTTTTCAAGCTCTACGAAAAAATGACGGGGAACCAGAATGCCTAATATCGTCGATGTCACCTATGCACAGACTGGTCAAAGCACCAGCACCAACCAATATGGCATGCGGGAGATGCAAGAACGAGCCTTTGAAGCTCGTAATGCTCAATACCTGCTGCTGAAAGCACCTCCTGCTTCTGGGAAGTCTCGTGCCCTCATGTTCATCGCTCTGGACAAGCTCATCAACCAAGGGCTGTCCAAGGCAATTATTGCAGTGCCTGAACGCTCCATTGGTGCTTCGTTTGACACCGTAGAACTGAGCAAGTTTGGCTTCTTCTCAGACTGGACCGTCGAGCCAAAGAACAACCTCTGCACGCCTGGTGGCGATCAGGGGAAGGTTCAAGCATTGGTCGACTTCATGAAGGGTCCAGACAAGATTCTGATCTGCACCCATGCCACCCTTCGCTTTGCTTTTGAGGCATTGGAAGAGTCCGACTTTGACAACGTGCTACTCGCCATTGACGAATTCCACCATGTCTCTGCTGATGGTGAGAACCGGCTTGGTGAGTTGCTGCGCACCGTCATGGCGAAGTCCGACGTGCACATCGTGGCAATGACAGGCTCCTACTTCCGTGGTGACAGCGTGCCGGTCCTCCTGCCTGAAGACGAAGCTCAATTTACCAAAGTTACCTACAACTACTACGAGCAGTTGAACGGCTACACCTTCCTCAAGTCTTTGGGGATCGGGTATCACTTCTACCAAGGCAAGTACACCACCGCCATCTGTGAAATTCTGAACACCGATCAGAAGACCATTCTTCACATACCCAATGTCCAGTCAGGTGAATCCACCAAAGACAAGTATGACGAGGTGGATCGTATTTTGGACATCATTGGCACGGTCACTCACCGTGACCCTGAAACCTGTGTCATTCACGTCAAGCGACATGGTGATGGCAAGGACTTGAAGGTTGCCGATCTCGTTCATGACGAACCCAAGGCACGCGATCGCATCGTTGACTACCTGCGCAAGATTGAGAAGCCAGAAGACATGGATCTCATCATTGCACTGGGCATGGCAAAGGAAGGTTTTGACTGGAAGTTCTGCGAACACGCCCTGACCGTTGGCTACCGCGGATCGCTCACCGAAATCATTCAGATCATTGGCCGCTGCACCCGCGACAGCAACAACAAGAGCCACGCTCAATTCACCAACCTCATCGCCCAGCCTGATGCCACTGACGAGCTTGTAAAGCTCTCGGTGAACAACATGCTCAAAGCCATCACTTGTTCCCTCCTTATGGAGCAGGTTCTGGCACCAAACTTCAAATTCAAGACCAAGGTCAACGACGACGATAAGAGCACCGACACCGAAATCAAGGTTCGTGGTTTGAAGGAACCAACCTCCAAGCGAGTGAAGGACATCATTGAATCTGACTTGAATGATCTGAAGGCAGCAATCCTCTCTGACGACAAACTTGTGAAGGCGCTGCCTGGCAATGTTGACCCCGAAGTGATCAACAAGGTCATGATTCCGAAAATTATCAAGATTAAGTACCCTGAACTGAGTGACGAGGAAGTTGAAGAAGTTCGTCAACACGTCGTGGTGGATTCGGTTATCAAGAATGGGGAGATTAAGCAGGAAGGCGACAAGCGTTTTGTACGCATGGCTGACAAGTTCATCAACATAGACGACCTGCACATTGATCTGATCGACCGGGTGAACCCCTTCCAGAAGGCATTTGAAATTCTGTCCAAGTCGCTGACCACGAAGATCTTCAAGGTAATTCAGGACACCATTGAAGCGACACGTGTGCAGATGAGTGACGAAGAAGCCATCCTGCTCTGGCCCAAGATCAAGGATTTTGTGAAGACCCACGGCAGAGAGCCAAACATCGCTTCGCTAGATCCTCTAGAACGCCGTATGGCAGATGCCGTGGTCTACCTGAAAGCCCAGCGACGTCAGCAAGGAGTCTGACCGTGGAGAAGGATGCCCTCCAGAAGATTCTGGAAGACGATGACATGGGCCTGCTCAATATCAAGCCCAAGCGTGCTGCGATCACGGTAGACGAACGACTACTGGCCTCGTTCCAGCAGATCAACGATTTCTATCGACAGCACGGCAAAGAACCTATTTCCAACCCGTCCAACATCGTTGAGTTCCAACTGTTCAACCGGCTGAAGGGACTTCGTGCCAGCAAGGAGAAGTGCGAAGCTTTGCAGGGGGTCGATGAGTTCAAGTTGCTGACCTATATGGAGCCAGCCAAACCCATCACCTCTGTGGCTGACATCTTCAAGGACGACTCGTTGGGCCTGCTGGACGACGAAGCCGCCAGCATCTTCGAACTGAAGCACGTGCCTTTGGTGAAGGAGATGCCCGATAAGATCGCCCAACGCAAACGCTGCCCAGATTTTGAGCAGTTTGAGCCCTTGTTCAAACAGTGCCATGCCGAGCTTGCTGCCGGTGTCCGTGAGGCACGCGGCTTCACGGGTGAGCAGCAGATTCAGCCTGGTCACTTCTTCATCCTCCACGGCATAACCGCCTATGTGGCTGAAGTCGGTGAGAAGGAAGTGAAGAACGGCAAGGTCAATGCCCGGCTTCGCTGCATCTTTGAGAACGGCACCGAGTCCAACATGCTGCTTCGTTCCCTTGCCACAGAACTCTACAAGGACGAGACGGGCCGCCGCATCCTTGACCCACATGAGAAGGCTCTTGAAGCTTTGGAGCAGATACGAGTAGGCGACGAGAAGTCAGGCTATCTCTACGTCCTTAAGTCCCTGAGCACTGTACCTGAGATCGCTGAGACGAAGAACCTCTTCAAAATTGGTTACTCTACAGTGCCCGTGCAGGAGCGGATCAAGAATGCGCCCGAAGAACCCACCTACCTCATGGCTCCGGTGAAGGTCATTTCTGTGTTTGAATGCTACAACCTCAACCCGCAGAAATTTGAACTGCTGTTGCACACCTTCTTCGGCAAGGCATGCCTTAATGTTGATGTGTATGACAAGCAGGGCAAACGGTTCTCCCCGCGCGAGTGGTTCATCGCCCCTCTTTATATTATTGAGGCAGCAGCCAACATGCTAATCAATGGCGAGATTGTGCACTACCGATATGCCCCTGATGCTCAGAGCATAGAAGAACGGTAAAGAAAGCCGCCCGCTATGAAGTTAGCTCCATTCACCATCAAGCATCTCGCCAAGATGATTTCTGGCGATACTGAAGGTTGGCCGTATCGCAGTGGCCCAGAACTTGTCAAACTATTCAACAGCTACGGATTCAGAGACGTATATGAACAGGGATTCCCAACAAGGTATGTCTTTGTCGAGGAAAAACTCAATGCATTGAATAGCAAAGATACGCTAAAGGAGGTCATCAAGGATTTGCTGGACCCTCGTAATTGGATAAATGCTAAAAAGGTATTGAAGCCAGTGGAGGAATGCGCTATCCAAGTAAATGACCTCGTCAAATACGACAACTACGAGATTATACGTGACGGGACGTTCTTCAAGGTCAGAGAGCTCAGCGGTTCACTCATCAAGGTAGAGGTTCCATTCAAAAAGGTATCTGCCCTCACCGAGATTGCTATTGAAGAGCAAATTAACAAATGCCGTGAAAAGATTGCATCGGGCGACTATGCCGGTGCGATCACCAATGCTCGGTCTTTGGTAGAGACCATACTGACATCTATTGAAAAGGAACTTGACCCGAATGCACCTGAGCCTGATGGCGACTTGGTGAAGTCTTACAACCGGGTTCGAGTTCTTCTGAACCTTGATCCCAGCCGAAAAGATATCTCTGACGCATTAAAGCAGGTTTTGTCTGGACTGACCTCAGTAGTGCATGGATTGGCTAGCATGCGCAATAAAATGTCTGATGCTCACGCAACCTCCTACAAGCCAGCCAAGCACCACGCAAAACTTGCAGTCAATGCTGCCAAAACTGTAGCGGATTTTCTCTTTGAGACCATGGCATACCAGAAGGAGAAAGGCACTTTGCCCAGCAAAACACAATGCCCGTGAAATTCAGGAGCTTTTGAACCTCACTTTAGCTTTGGGAGCATACCGCTCTCTAACTTTTTTGCGTTGCCAAATAAACACCTCATCAATTCTTCTGCACTTAATGAGCCCCTGAAAGTTTGAACAATTTTATGTGTCTTTAGGTTCGTAGACTGGATAGTGAATGAGTTGCACCTTGTATCCTATACATACCACATCATGCCCAACTTAATGCCAACACTCTATTGCCGATCATTTATTTTCATCCGATATATATTAGAAATACCGGCGACAGCCTATCCTGCACTAGGAAGGAATGCCTTAATTGCGTTGATAATATCAACACTTTTGAAACCCTGCGCCAGCCTCTGGCGCAGGGGCATTTGCAAGCAGCAAGAAGAAACTGCATTGCCCTGCAATGAATAAGGTATCACCGACATTTTTGCTAATAAGCCCCCAAACGATCACAATATCTATGCATCGCGATTAAATGTCGTCTCAGTCGGAGAGGTTGATATGAAATGTCCTGTTTGTGGTCAAGCAGAACTTGTTGCTGACACCCGCGATCTTCCTTATACCTACAAGGGACAATTGAAGGTCATTCAAAATGTTGCTGGTGAATTCTGCCAAGCATGCAATGAATCGGTTCTTAATGCCGATGAGTCGCGTCGAGTTATGGACTTGATGGAGGATTTCAATAAATGAGGTCAATTCTTCCTTTGTAGCAATTTCATCAGTTCATGAAACAATTGCTTAGCCTCCGCCTCCTTGATCTTCCCCTAACGGCATATCAACTTTGGATTCGGAAATCCGGCATTAGGCCGAGATTTTAGAAATGTGTTGATAATATCAACACGAACAGTAGCTGAAATTGCGTGGAGAAAACCGGTGTATGGCAGAACTGGCTTCGCCACTTGCGCCCTGCGCTGAAAAAATACGTCTAAAGCGCTTCGCGAAATATACGACAGAGTACTCTGCTAACTGGTCAATGTTCCCAACCCTGCTATGGTTTCCACTTGTCCCCTCTTCTTGTACTGTAAAGAATCCTTTCGTTAAAGATCAATTGCAGCCAGGTATATTTTATATCTGTTGCAATAGTTTGATTTGCTTGGGCAAACAAACTCGCTCCAGGTCATAGCGGTCAACAATTGTTGATCGAGCACTGGCCCGCATGTTTTTGTACGCTTCCGGATGATGTATAACGTCCGCAACCGTTTCTGCGATCGAATCTTTATCAAAAAAATCCACTAACAGCCCATTCTCGTTATGGCGAATGACTTCGGAAACGGGAGGTGTATTGGATCCAATCAATGTACATCCTGCCGCCATGGCTTCGAGCATTGACCAGGACAAGACGAATGGATATGTCAGATATACATGCGCTGATGAGATTTGAAGCAAGCTAAGGTATTTTTCATAAGGAATTTTCCCTACAAAGTGGACCCGGGAATGATCAATGCGGCCAGCCATTTCGAGCAACATTTTTTCTCGCCAATTGCCACCCTCGCTGGGTTTACGTCCGTAGCTGACATCATCACCTCCCACAATAATAATATGCGTATTCGGACACTCCGCCTGTATCTTAGGAATGGTACGCATAAACACATGAAAGCCGCGGTAGGGTTCCAGGTTACGATTTACAAACGTAATAACGCTGTCTGCTCGCGTGAAGGAGCGCCCATTCAAATCAAATACGGCTTCCGAACATGGCTTGACCACATTTGTGTCTACACCTTCATGAACAACATTTAATTTAGAATGAAAATATTCCGGGAATTGCTGAGCTTGCCAATGTGTCGGAGTCATGCCCAAGTCACAACTATCCAATGAAAGATGATGGGTTGCATTCTTAATGCTGAGCCGACATAGGTCATCAATGGTTGGGGAACCAAACTCCATATCAAACCCAATATCAGCACCTACTGCTTGGTAATAGAATTCGAAGTAACTGACTATTCGAGCGTCAGAGTAAATCTGTTTCAGAAAAAGTGCCTCTCCCCAGCCCGCATGAACAACAATCACATCCGGCACGAAACCTTTCTTTTTAAGATCGAGACATGCTCTAACGACGTGTTGCCCCCGCCTTATATTTGATTCAAACCCTCTAACGTAATGATGCGTAGCTTCGTTCGCCACAGGCTTATATTTATATGCGATAACCGTGACGGATGATGGCTGGCCGGCAGGTTTTCGATTCTGCTCATCGACCAAGGCAACCACTTGATTTCCAGGAATATTGGCAAGGGCGGGAGCCAGGTGCTTATATTGGCCGGGGAAATTCTGGTGTATAAAAAGATAGCGCATTAAATTTCACAGGTACTGAAGCTGTAGTGGGGAATGACCTATGCTGATTAAGAGGAATTTGACTATCGCTCTCGGGCCGCCTCATGAAATGCGCGACGAACAGGGGAAAGCAAATACTCCATGACCGTCTGGTCCGCCAACTTGATTTCTCCCGCGACTTGCATGCCAGGCGACAAATGCAGGCGATCACCATCGAGGACAAGTTCTTGCTGCTTCAAACGAATTAAGGTTCTAAACGTGAGCTGACCAGCAGATGGTGAATTGACGTCAGGTGACTGTTGAGGATTACTTTTATCCGTCGCATCCGCACTTACTTGGATTACCTCGCCGTCAATCATGCCGTATTTTTGGAAGGGATAGGCAGATAGCTTAAGCTTGACCTCTTGCCCTGGGCGAACAAAACCAGCATCTTCATTTTTGACCCAAACTTCAGCTTGCAAGGCCTCATTATTAGGCACTAAGGTCATTAATACTGTGCCAGGTGAGACCACCGTGCCCGGAGTATGCGTTGCGAGATCTTTTACAAAGCCGGACTGGGGTGCACGCAGCTCAAGAAGGCTATTCTTGTGGGATTGCTTTGCCCATTCCTGTTGCAATCGTTGATATTCGGCATACGTACTGACGCGCTCAGCTTCAAGCTTTTGACGATAATCGGACTGAATTTGCGCCATGCGGCGCTCCGACTGCACAATGCCCGACTGCAAGCTTTGAGCATTATATTGCTGGGCATTTAAATCTTGTTCCTTCTCGATGCGCTCCCTTCGCTTATCCATAACCATGAGGTTGCCTGCAAAACCATCTTTGCCCAATTTTTCATATGCAGCCTCTTGCTGCCGATATGAAGGCAATGTCTCCTCTAATTTCCGCTGAATAGCCAACGTCGCAGACAAATCGTGCTTGGCCTTTTGGAGGCTCGCTCTTTCAGCATCCAAATCGTCATCTAATGCTCGGCGATTGGAAGCATACTCGGCCGCGATACGAGAAAACAATTCGGGAGAGTCGTCTTTTTGACGAATAAAGGCTGCACCGTTTAGCTCTGCTTCGATACGGCGTAATTCCAGAGACTTATATTGCAAGGCGTGCTGGATGGTCAGGCTGTCAGCTTCAGAAAGATTACTATCCATACGGACAAGTACCTGACCAGCTTCAACATGCTGTCCTTCAGCAATTGCGATTTCTCGCACAATCCCTGCATCTGCTGGCTGAACAATCTTCAGATAGCTGATAGGGACGAGCTTGCCTTCAGCAACGGCTACCACGTCCAGCCGCCCCCAAATGGCCCATATCAATAATGCCATCAATAACAATAGGATCCCTCGTAATACCATTCTTGGCAAAGGTGAGGGGGATTGCTCCTGAATACTCAGCAGGCCTGGAGCGAACTCCAGGCCATATTGCTGCAGACGTTTCTTTGTTACCTCCGATGGCGCATCGGATTTAGGATCAACCATGCAACTGACTCAATTCACTGCCTTCTATTATGCGAGTTTTGTGGTTTCAGACTGCCATGACGTCGATGCATGCAATGTCTGAGCTGACTGACCAAAACTAGTTGAATTGATCACACTTTGAGCCGCCGACAAGCCCATACCCGCGAGCGATCCATTGAGACCATATTGGTACGCAAGATCACCGCCAATAGCCGCGGTATCACTTCCACCCAGATGGTAATCCAACAAGGCATTCGTCAGGGACCAGCTTGTCAAGTTAGCATCCGCTGCAAGCGCTGTGTCGAACTGATTGACTATGCCAATAAAGTCAAATTTCTCCACTTTATTATCTAGCATCGTATCAGTTCCATTGGCATTGAAATCCGCCATGGCCTCTGCAATTACCTGAAGATTAAGGACCGATTTAATAGGTGTTGCTGCATACCAGCTTTTAAGATTAATTTGACTTGTTCCTACATTTAGGACCAAATCGTTTCCAGATTTTCTAAAGCTGAGCTCGTTATAACTAAAACTACCCCCCAGACTCAGGGTATTATCAGTTGCAGCGCCACCGTAATAATCATCTACTCCATCGCCTTTATTGAAGGAAATGATATCCTGACCGGCACCAGTGTAGATTTCATCATTACCTTTACCGCCAATAATAAGTTCGCTCTGATCGCTGTCATAAATATAATCATGACCATCCCCGCCATCTAGTACGTTCCTGCCATAAGAATCTGCTAGTGAATCGTTGCCACTCATCCCCTGCAAAATATCATTACCGGACGTCCCATCAAGTCTATTTGCAACACTATTTCCAATAATCAGGTCATTACTCCATGAGTCTGTGACATTTTCAATGGAAATATACACATCACCTTCCGCATCCCCCCCTTTACCGAGACCAGTCGTTAGATTGACTCGTACAGATGGGTTTTGCCCAGAATATGTCACTGTGTCTGTGCCAGCACCACCATTTAATGTATCTGCTCCGCCATTCCCGCGGAGTGTGTTATTACCGCTATTGCCGATAATGACATTGGCCAAAGCATTTCCGGTTCCCAATGTGGCTCCAGTGCCGGTAAGAGTAAGATTTTCGACATTCGCTGCCAAAACGTAGTTGAATGGAGCTTGCACGGTATCAGAACCTTCTGAGGCATTCTCAGTAATCACATCGCCAGAATTATCGACAATATAAAGATCATTGCCATATCCTCCTGACATACTGTCAGCACCAGCTCCGCCGTTTAGCGTATCGTTCCCGCTACCTCCAGCCAGCACGTCATTGTCTGCAGTTCCCACTAGCGATTGCGCTGCCATCGCGGCTACCGTCAATATGAAACTGGTCGACACTGAACTGCCAGATGTGTCAGAGGCAGTCACAGTAAGATTCAGAGGGGTCGCAATATCGGCCGCCGATGGAGAACCAGTCAACGTTAATGTTTGAGGATCAAAAGTTAACCACGTTGGTAAAGGAGACTGATTTGATTGAGTCATTGATAACGTTAGCGTATCTCCCAGATCAACATCCTGGAAGAGAGTGCTCGGAATGGTATAGGTATAAGTATTGCCATCAACCACTTGTTGGTTCTCAATGCTTCCGACCAGCACCGGCGCATCATTTGTATTAATGACAGTGAGAACGAAGGTTTGGCTAGTACTCTCCCCAGCTAGATCTGTGGCAGTTACTTTTAAATTCGTACTTCCAACCTCGGAGTTTTGTGGTAATCCACTTAATATGCCAGTTACAGGATCGAAAGAAATCCAGCTAGGCAAGGGATTTCCATTTTCTAATTCAGCTGTATAAATAAGCTGGTCACCAGTATCGCTGTCAGCAAACCCGATAGAAAGATCAATACTCAAAGGAGAATCTTCAGCAATGACTGCATCGGAAAGTTCGATCGCAGTAACAGGCGCATTATTAAGACTGGCTGGGGCCATCGCTTCAAGAGTACTTTTATCCCAAGTACTTCCATCACCAAATACAATTTTCTCTATATTTTTGCCATTTGATCCATACCAATTATCAATTGTTAATGTATTTTCCCCGTATGCCAGCACCAAATTATTTTCTGATCGAGTAAGAGATACATCGTTTGGTCCAACAAATAGCTCGATAACATCCTCATCAGCCCCGGTATTGGTTTCTATGATGCGATCATTACCTAATAACTCTCGATAAGTATCACTGCCCGCGCCACCCGAGAGAATGTCATCGCCCAATTCTCCAAATAATGTGTCATTGCCATTTGCGCCGACCAAAGTATCATTCCCAGACTGCCCAAAGATGCGATAGCTAGCACCGTCGATAGCCTCCAGTTGGTCGTTTTCTTCTGTGCCTGTAATATCAAGTGGGATGTTGGCCATGTCCACATAGTAATCTATGTTGTGAAAAATCCCCGATACATGGGCATATTTTTCTGGGTTAACATACACACCTTTTACTCGAACTTGATCATTACTATTCTCATAGGTCATTAACAAGTCATTCCCATCGCGAGCAAAAGATATATTTTCGATCGAAATGTCGTTACCAAACTTGATAGCCGCGCCCCAAAATTGGCTATCCACTTCAATATACCCGTCCCCCTGATTGAACGTCATCATAGTGATTGGCATGGGGGGGGCCAATTGAAGCAGTTGCTCCATTGTTAAGACAGTACCATCAGCAAACTTAAATAACTCAATTCCCTCCCCGTAATTCCACTTCGAAATGGGGTTGAGATCAGAAGTCGTATCTTGCAGAATTTTTTTAAACGGGATCGCAATTTTAACGCTTTTTTCTGCGCCCCATTTAAGTTCAAGAGTTACCATTTCTTGAGACAAATTGCTATCTTGAAATGGATCGAAAGCTGCATTAATGAACGAGGGATACGCTGAAGAGAGCTGAGTTATGGTACCCCATGAAAACTCAAGCGCTGCCAGACTAATACCATCATCAAACTCAACAGTATCTTTTGTTGTATAACCGGCTTCATAAATTGCTTCAATTGTTCGATCACCCGTATAACCTCTAGGAATCTCAAGGTACTCTCCATCCACATACCACATGAAGTCATAACCTGAATCAAAAATTACATCAGTGCCAATATCAGTAGAAGATATTAAATATGTATCTGAGCTGAAAGAACCATCAAGGAAATCGTTACCATCTCCACCAACTAAAATGTCATTCAAATCACCACCAACTACAATATCATTGCCTGAATTTCCATAAAGAAGAGAACCAAGATTCATCTCGCTATAATATGGACCACCAACAAGATAGTCATATCCTACTGAAATATAGGCATTAAAATTGAAGCTTATATCTCTGCCGCCATAGATAACATCATTACCTGCACCGGCATCTACCAACCATCCCAATCCACCTAGAGTTGACGAAGAAATAAAATTATCAGAGGCTCCAGCGATTAATTTTTCAAACGTAAGTTGTGAAGTCTCTGAGAAATAGTATTTATAGAAATCTGAACTTGCCCCACCTCCACTTGAACCACCGCCTCCCAATTGACTACCGGGAGGCAAAATCCAGACTCCTTTTCCAGGGACGGTAATGACATTAGAAGCATCGGAAAAATCATGAGTTGAGTCATCCCCGGACCCTGGAGAAGTCGGAATAAAAACAGGTTTCGCTCCACCCGAACCTGTAGCTACGCCAATTGTGGCTCCTATTGTAGAGCCCGCTAAAAGTTGAGATTGAATTATTTGAGATGAGATTAAATTGCTGATTGCTGTAAAGTTTTGGGATGATCTTTGAATAACTGCATCATCAGAATATATTTCAATGTCATTTATTGATGAGGAATAATTTGTCGTTTCGATGCTATTCTCATCAGAAGTAACTTCAGTTTTTGTACCACCATTAGAGTTTAAGGCATAACCATGCTCGCCCAACCCCTTGAAATAAACACTTCGAACTTTGTTTTCGTAACTCGCAATGGCTGAGTCAATCAGTCCTAGAGGACTGGGGGAAGGGTTATCTATTATTTCCGTTAGTGCTTTACTCTCATTTTCAGTGTTGAGGAGAGTCCAGGATTGTGAATTCAAATAATAGTCTTTAATTAACACCCCTTCGTCCAAATCTTGGATGTTTATATATAAATCGTTACCTATTGCATTGAAAACGAGACTATCAAAACTTAAGCCCGCTTCGAGACGAATAACATTTTCTTCAGAAAGTCCAGACTCAAAAATAATATCTTTGCCCATACCATATTTCATAAAATAGGCATCAGTGCCTGAACCACCTGATAAAGAATCATTTCCGGAACCACCGTCTATGACATCATTACCATCCCCCCCATCAATGAGATCATTACCACGGCCTCCACGCAAAGTATCGTTACCAGCGAAGCCTGTCAGTTGATCATCCCCATATCCACCACTAAGCGAGTCGTCCCGAGTTGTGCCGAACATGAAATCATCACCAGAGGTTCCGTACGCGGTTATAGGAAGATTTGTAGCCTCGACAAGCTCTGCATGTGTAAGGATAGTCCCGTCTGAAAAAGTATATGAAAGTATCCGGCCACTCAATCCATCTTTAATTAACAGACTGTCGTTGCCGCTTCCATAACGAACCTCAAGGTAATAACTACCATCATCAGCCTGGAATTGAGAAAGTACTATGCTATCAGGAGAAATTCCACTTCCAAATATAACCTGATTTATTCCAGCACTATCCTCAATAATGTCAGCGCCATCACCCAAGGCGAACATATATGTATCGTTTCCATCGCCTCCAATTAATACATCGTCACCAGCATACCCATTAATTGTATCGTTAACTATTGACCCTCGAACTGTCTCTCCAGCAGTAGTACCACTAACCTCTATTCCCAATTCTAATAGTTCTGGATAGCTCAGCACATTTCCGTTAGCAAACTCAAATCTGTCAATCGCAGGGGATAAAGTATCGTGCGAAAAATTGTTAAGCAAAATACCATTACCATCACTTCCAATATTCAATCTGAGTGCATTACCATTTTCTACACTTATCGAAAGCTTAATATCCTCAACGCTAATCCCTGTACCGAACTTAAGCGTATTGGCAAGTAGTTGTCCACTTTCGTTTAAAATACCCCCTGTATCTGTAATAGTATCTAGGCCATCACCTAAATTGTAGATATAGGTATTTCCACCACTGTATCCCGTTAAACTGTCATTTCCCGCACCGCCGGTAAATATGGACGATCCTCCATAATTTACAATAATATCGTCTGCATTGCCCCCATACATTGCAAGGCCCGTCTGGGAGGCACTAATGTCAATGGGGGAGTTTAGCTGTTGCGCCAACAGCATGGGGAGAGATGCTAATGAGCCATCTGCAAATTCAAATAATTGAACCGATCCGAATAGTCCATTTTTTATATAGATGTAATCGATGGAAGAATACTGCAGAATCAAGTCACCGGAACCATTAGCGTAGGTTGAATCGAGAATCAAATCACTTTTAGAGATACCAGCACCAAATTGGATTTTGTTATTCCCTTCTGTGTCATTGATTGACTCAAGAAGAGATTCTGTAATTTCGCTATCTCCTAAATTCAATATAAATGTATCGTTGCCTGCCCCACCATAAAGCTCATCGACGCCTACGCCCCCAATTATAATATCGTCCCCATAGCCGCCATCCAGATAGTCATTTCCGTCCCCTCCGTCGACTAAATCATTTCCGCCGTCTGCCTGGAGAATATCGACTCCATCCTCCCCACTCAGATAGTCATCTCCCTCTCCCGCAGAGAGCGTATCATCACCGTCTCCGCCCAAAATAGTGTCAAAACCGGCTTCCCCAAACATTAAGTCACTACCGGAACCGCCATCCAAAAAGTCGTCTCCTTCATTACCCAAGAGACTATCACTGCCGGCGTCACCATATAGAAAGTCTGAAGCACCCCCGCCGCGGAGAGTATCGTTACCGTCTCCACCGTATAAGGTATCTCTTCCATGATACTCTTGAGGAAGGTTAGGGGAGTCCCCTTGAAGTACGTCATCCCCATCCCCCCCCATCAATAAATCATTCCCGCCTCCCCCTTCAACTGAATCGTCGCCAGCACCAGCATCAATCCAATCATCTCCCATCAACGCAAAAACTGTCGAAGTGGGATACATCGATGTATCAGTTATGCGCCACAAATCTCCACTAATGTAATCATTTCCATTTCCACCATAAATAACATCATTTCCATAGTTTCCAGCTAAGAGGTCATTACCATCGCCTCCATCAAGATAATCATCATCTTTTCCGGTATCGATTGAGTCATTTCCTGCACCACCCCAAACAAAATCCACGCTCTCTAAGCTAATTATCGCATCATCACCATCACCACCTTGAATGTAATCACTACCTGACGATCCTTGAATCATATCGTTACCATCACCACCATCAACAGTATCGCCATGAACGTCCAATCCAAACTCAGGAAGCAGAGATGCACCTATTCTTTGATCTACGTAATTAAATCCGGGATTTAGGATCCAATTAAAGGAAGGCTGATCAGATGAATTGTAGTAATTTAATATTTGAGTACCTCCGGAGGTAGTAAGGGTTTCAACTGTCCAACCAAATCCAGCTGCTCCGTCCTTCCATTTGGCTGTATCATCATTCCGGTAATAAAAATATGTTACGTCATAATCGTGATAGCGGTCGTATGCATAAATTAAACCGCTAATAATGAAATCGTCTCCTTCCCCCCCTTGTATAAGATCTTTGCCATACCCCCCGACAATAAAGTCATTGCCTTCACCACCATCAATAGTATCTTCTCCAGACAGCCCAGTAATGGCATCGTTACCAGAACCACCAATAAGCATATCATCACTATAGTTTGGATCGCCCCATACTCTAGCAGTAGTCCCATCCCCTATTCCCATAACGGCATCATTGCCATCACCAGCATCAACATATGCATTCAGAGCTTCAGGTATTCCGGAATCCCCATATCCTTCTCTAACACCACCAATAAATTGCTCATCATCCGACGTACCTATAGCAGTTTGTGCGTACGTATTATTTGAATTGGAGTTACCATCAGTCAGGCTAATTCCTAAATTGCCTTCACTCCAATTTTTGATATACAATCGTTCGCCATTATTGAGAAAAATATTTAATGTCTTTGAACCATCATTAGATTGATATACCGAGAATAAAGTTTGCCCATCATTACTCTTCCACAAAGTATCAAACTGTTTAACACCGCCAGTAATTGATTGTCCATTATGAATGATTTGACCTGCACCATCTTGATCAACAATTACATCATTACCATCACCAGTATTGTGAATATACGTATCACTTCCTGATCCACCATAGAGAGAATCAATACCAGCTCCGCCAATTAAAGTATCACTATCCGCACCACCAAAAAGTTGGTCAGATCCTTCACCACCGTTTAAATTATCGGAGCCATCACCACCTTCTATCCAATCATTTCCAGCATTACCGACAATGTTATCAGCCCCCTCCAGTCCGTACAGACGATCTGATTCCCCCCCCCAAAAATTGCATCCGAGCTAATGCTTCCAAAAACATAATGGATACGACTGGAGTCCTCATTGAATACGGACCCAAGTCGAATCACCTTATTAGTTGATATATCAATAAAATAACTATCGGGTTTAGATACGTCTGCACTCGACAATAATAAGTCGCCGTAATCAGAAAAGTTTTCTTTATTCACCCAGCCAAGCATTGCTATTCTATCTTTTAAAAATTGATCAGAATAATTTGCCAGACCAACAAGTCTATCTTCATCACTTAGCAATCCATCACTTGCCCATTTATCATATAAATTACTATGAATCGACTCGAAATAGCCACTTTCAGTATTCAATGTAAATGGTGAGAGGAACATTATGCTTAAAAAAGATTCGAAATTATTTTTAGCATCTTCTAGAGATTGCGGCGATGTTAATATTTCCACATTTCCAAATAATTCTGAGGCTGCACCAATTAATTTTAATTGCGATAAATTCCACCAAAAATCTTCTCTTGTTGTGGTAGGCAAGGTATAACCAAAATATTTCCGGAATGCATCCAATGTATTCTCTTGTTCCAACTCATCCGAGGCTCCAGAAGACTTGACCAAATTATTTAATTTTGCCAGAGTAACATATGGATCCAATTGTGAAGCAAAATCGAATAATGCTAACGAATCGGTAACGTTTATAATTGAATGGTTTGGTATTAGAGTATCATTATACTCAGTCTCCACTAAGATCGGTGGTGATAACTGAACCCCCAATCCAGATATGGCAGAAATCCCAGCTGTTCCGCGCACGTTAAAAATTCCGTCAATCAACGCCAGATCACCTAGCCCAAAAGACTGTTTAAAAATATCGATTACGTTACCTGTAAGAGATACGAAACCGGGGGAATTATAGGTAAAAACATTGGATACATTATCGTTAAATTTCATGCCAATTGCAGTTGCCAAGTATCCACCGAGACTATGTCCAGTTATTGTAAAACTCGAATCTAAAATACCTGTGCTTATCCATTCTGCTACTTTCGCCTCAATTACCATGTACTGCGGATTCAATTGTGGCAAGGCGACTGTCGCCAAAAGCAGATCAGAAATATAGTCGCCTAATGATTCCGTTCCCCTTATTGCAAGATACTTTACACCAGTTCCAATTTCCTCAAACACAGTAGCCGAGGCCCCCGTTGCATCATCAGAATACTGTTCAACAACATTAAATGAATTCAAAAATATCGTGGCTTGACTCTCCACCATACGAGCATCTTTCAAAGAATCAAGTGAAGGTACTCCAGGGGCAAGCTCAGCATATGATGCAAAAGCCAACATTGATTGTTTATATAAATCGTTTATGTTGCTCATAATTTCCCCGATCATTAACTTATTTAACTTTAATAAATACTTTACTTAGAAGACCATTTATTTGATCGATATTACATGAATGCCTTGAAGGCATAAATGACAACCAGGGGTCTCCACCACTTCGTGAAAAGGTAACACTTTCGCCCAAAAGTCGATGTGGTGAAGATGAGTAAACCTTATAACTTGTCTTAGATATAACCAAAGATGTAGCCTCCGCTGAGTTTACATCTCCCTCAATTACTGTAGTCGATGTCCATGCATAATAAGATAAATTTGGATCATCATATTGCGGACCTGATAATGTTATTATTCTAAATTTATTATATTCTTCATTCGCCATATAAATTTGCTCATAAACATTAAAAAGTGTTTGTGTTGAGCACAATTTATCTACTTTTTTATCAGCCTTCCATATAATGATTTTTGGAATACCTATCCAAAATATTAATATAACAATTACACTTATAATTGTTATTTTTTTTGCAGTCATAAAAGATCTCATATTGTTTTTTTTCTGTTCTCATTTACATTGATACATTCATTTAAATTTACCCTAACCTCTTCACTAAGCTCACCTGGTATATTGTGAGTAATAAAAATTATAGTAGCGTAGCTTTTTAATGATTTTATTGTTTCTGAAAAATGAGCTGCAGTATTTTCGTCAAGATTAGAAATTGACTCATCAAAAATTAATATATTTGGCTTACGCAACAATGCTCGTGCAATTGCAATACGCTGTCTTTGCCCGCCACTTAGGCCTGCACCCCCCTCACCAATTTCGGTGTTATAGCCTTCAGGTAGCTGCTCGATTGTTTCGTGAATACCAGCCAATTGACAAGCGTGGGCAATCTCCTCAAAGCTCGCATGTGGATTAGATAAGGTGAAATTCTCATAAAGAGTACCCGCAAATAATGTCGTTTCCTGTGGCACAACTCCGAAGGCATTCCTTAGCTCATTCGCCGATAAATAGCGTATGTCTTTACCATCTAATTTGATATGCCCCTCTTCTGGTTGCAGAAAACCAAGCAACAATTTGGCTAATGTGCTTTTACCGCAACCTGAAGGCCCCATAACAATCGTGCATTCATTAGGCTTGATCGACAGGTTAAGATTTTGATAAAGCCAGGGGTGATTCTCGCTATACCTAAAACTGACATTTTCGAATTCGAGACTACCCGCCTGTTTATTGACACGGCTTGGAACGATGGAATACGGCTCTGCAGGTGCATCCATCAAATCTCCCAACCGCTTCACTGCAATATCAGCCTGCTGAAATTCCTGCCACATTCCCACTAAGCGCAACACAGGCCCTGATAAACGTCCAGAGAACATCTGAAAAGCCACCAACATACCAATGGTGAACTCCGGGTTGTGCATCACAATCCAGGCACCCGCACAAAGAATGCCGAGCGTCTGTAACTGATCCAGCGTATTTGCTATGGTGTTGTATGTATTTGATAACTGTTTAGAGTCAAACGTACTTGCCAGGTAGGTGGAAAGGTAGTCGCCGTACTTCTTTTCTAACTGAGGCTCCAACTGCAGAGATTTCACCGTTTCCATGCCAGACACGTATTCCGTCAGAAATGCTTGATTTCTCGCACCCAATAAAAATTGATGATTTAACTTTTTGCGAAGTATTGGAGTAACGGCAAGACTTAAGATGGTAATTAAGGCGAGTGATGCTAGTGAAATTAAAGTTAGCTGCCAGCTGTACCAGAACATGATTGCCAAGAAGACAATAAGAAAAGGGAAGTCCAAAATAAGCGTAATCAAACTCCCCGCCAGAAATTCACGTATGGTTTCGACCCCATGGAGCCTGGCGACCAACGTTCCTGTAGGCCGATGATCAAAGTAGCGCATTGGCAACTTCAGCATGTGAGCGAATACTTTATGTCCGAGCACCGCATCCATGCGATTACCCGTATGCAGGACTAAGTACTGTCGGACCCAACCCATGCAGGCATTGAAAATAAGAAACAGCCCCAGGGCAATGGCAATAACAACTAAGGTACTAGTCGTGTGATGTACCACGACTTTATCAATCACAACCTGAGTGCAAAGTGGTGTTGCTAAGGCCACAAGCTGAATAGCAAACGATGCCAACAAGACTTCGCGCCAGATTTTTTTATGTTTCATTAGTTCGGGAATAAACCAACGAAAACCAAATGCCTGTTTTTGCTTATCTTTGGGTTTCGGAGCAGAGCCATTGTCTGTTACTGACTCATGCTGACGGGATGCAAAAAACACTTGGCCTGTGGTTTGCTGTTCGAACTCTTCAAATGAAATGGTTCTTGGGGTTGCATCGCCAGGCGAAATAAGTAATACGCGCTGATGGTCTGCTTTAAGAACTAAAGCGACACCAGTAGATTCAGGCTCTGAGGCGTCTTGCGATTGTAGAGAATGTTGAGGGGGCTTCAGTAATGCGAGGAGGGGGAACGCGGAGGGATGGATATCTTTTAAACGCGAGGATTGCAGTGCGACCTTAAATCCTAGATCGATCGCCGCCTGCTGCAATAATGTCGTATCGTATGGGGGCGTGTAACGTTGAAGTAAAAGTTCCGCATCGAAAGGAATGCGATTGAGCTGGCATAGCGCGCTCAGCCCCCAGACAAAACCGTCTTTGCCTAACGTAATCCCCATTTGCCGCCCTGTGATTTGTTTTATAAATAGTTATTGTTATTGTTAACAGTTACACAAATTAACAGCTACCAATCTAAATAACTCACCATTAAAAAGCAAATGTTTTCTGCCGGGAGGTTTTCCCGACACACATTTATTTTGACTACCAAAAGGATTTAATTGCTCCTGAGAGCCAGCTAAAGCCTTCCGCGGCCCATGCTCCAGATGTTAAAAGACACCTAGGCCTAAACATTAAAACTAAGCCTACTTAACTCGACTACTCCTCGTGATAACAAACAAGAAGAAAATACCCCCAGCGTTAGGGTTGGACAGCTTTATTTAATGCTCGAAGATCCTGCTCTGTCAGCAAGCCAGCGGAGAATTTCAATTTCAAGGTATTGACCAAATAAGCATATTTGGCCTGAAGCAAATCTCTTTTTGCGCTGAACAATTGTTGCTGCGCATTAAGGATGTCGACCGTTGTCCTTAATCCGACCTGATACCCCTTGGTGGTTGCTTCGACCTGACTTTGCCCCGACTCTAGCGCCTTTTCGTAAGCCGTTATCTGGGAAAGGCTGCTCATCAAATCAAGGTATGACTGACTAGTATCCAACATAACCTTTCTTCTCGTTTCTTCCAGATCGTCCTCAGACTTCATCTTATTTGCAACCGCTTCACGCACACGAGAATTCACACTTCCCCCTTGATAGATGGGGAGCTGCAACTGGAAGCCCACCGTTGCATTCTGCAGATTATTACCAAATCCGTTAACCCCTCCATTCGCTCGATTATCTGAGTAACTTGCCACAGCATCCAGCGTCGGAAGATGAGCCGCTCTCTGCTTTTCCACTTCCTGCGCCGCAATATCCACACTTCGCTGCTTTACGATGAGATTGAGATTGTTTTGTTCGGTAATCGCGAGCCATTCATCAAGGTTGCCGGGTACAGGCATTTGGGTAGCATCCATAGTAGCGACTATATTCAACCGGGGAGGTGCTTGTTTAATGATTGACTGTAAAGCACGTTGCTTCACCTGCAATTGATTATTAGCTGAAATCTCCTGCGCTTTCACCAAGTCATATTTGGCTTCCGCTTCATATACATCTGTCACAGTGGCCACACCAGCTTCAAAGTTTGCCTTTGCAAAATCTAGCTGCTGGGTGATTGCTGACTTCTGAGCCTGAATCAGGTCTATCGTGTCCTGGGCAAACAAAACATCAAAATAAGCCTGAGATGTTCGAACAATAAGATCTTGACGAGCTATTACTAGCTGAGCGTCCGCTTGCCGCACTTGAGATTTAGCTTGTTCGTACTGAGCGCTTATCTGTTTCCGGAAAACGGGCTGATTGATATTTACGCTATACCCATAGCTATCAAAAGACTCGTGTCCATTATTTCGATACACATTACCGGAGCCTACGTACTCGATATTCGTTTCAGATCGATTAGTAGTTCCAGTAAGGCTGACAGATGGCCGAAAGAGCGCCTTTCCTTGTTCAAGCCGCTCCTGAACAGCTTGGTTCTCATGAAACGCTGAAGAGAGAACAGGGTCATTCTTGATGGCAAGATCGTAAATTTGCATCAAATCCGCTGCATTTGATTCCATAGGTACTATCAAACATGCTAAGACAACCCCCCTTGACCATATGAATCCCAACATAACTCTCCCCGAGTGTATCTATGTATTTTGATGAACCGACCTGACCTACATTTAATTCCCAAAAAATGTCCTGTCAGAAGACTGTTTGCTTTGATCAACTTTTCCAAGCGTAGGATTGAAGACGCACCCCTTCAGATCGACGCTCCATTTCCCTGAGCCTCTTTACCAGCAGGTTTATCATCGTAGCAGAGTGCTTATTTTTTTAGCTGTAACACCGAGAGCAAATCAGCAAGCTTGCATTGCGTGGTGTGTGTCGGCGTACTGACGATATTGCTGCGTTGTAAATTACTCAAATCAACTCATCTCCGACCAGCGGGCTATCTAGCCCATCCCAGCCAGATAAAACGGGTGCAGGGGACTGGGGATCACAGTGCATCAGCAAATCTCCTAACGTAGAACGTTTTTTAAGCTTTGCCTGCGTAACAACTACTGGCAAAGCATCAATCAATTTCTTGGCGTCATGTTTTTGATTTCTTGTTTTCTTGGACATGATGGATCTGCGTCGATTGGGCACTAATAGCTTGCTGCATAACTGCAACCCTTGTTAAAGCTCGTTTAGTGACTTCTTCATATATGCCCTCCTTTTTCAGGAACGCATCGAAACCGCTGCCCCGATGAGGGTTCTTTAAGCCGGCCATTGATAGTCACCCCTTCTTCAGTAATTCTATAATGCGAAGCAATAATTGCTGATGCTCTACGGGCTGTTGCTGAGCATCCCAGACCTCACGGACATCTACGCCCAAAGCTTCTGCAACGGTTAGAGCGCCTTTAGCTTGGAATAATATCAGCAACCCTTCGCTAAGCGCTCCAAGCTCCCCCTCCTCCTCTAATACATCAAGGTATGCCTTAAAGTCCTCTTTGTCAGTGATATATTTTGCAGGGTTAACATCTCTAAGAGATGCCACATCGATTTTTTCGGTCATAAGTCCATCCTTAATAAATGCTTTGTGAAAAGCGTTGATATTATCAACGCGCCTTGAGAGAGATTATTGGTATGGCCGCAGGATGACCTCGCACGCACTGGATTTCAAGACTTTCCAATGCTTACGTCTTTCACCAACCAATATGCTTAATGCAAAAAAAAGCATGACGTTCAGCAAAAGGCCCGTTGTTACCGCGAAGAATGATGGCGTATAAATGTTCACGGTTAAGACAACTGCAGACAAGCCTAAAATAGCCGAAGAATAAGCAGCATCGTTGAACCCGCAGATGTGTTTCGTATGCCTATACCAGCGGAACACTCCCGCAAGACCTCCCCTTCGATATACCCAGAAATGGCTCACGATTATCCATAAGGCACATGAAAAAACCACAGCAGAGACCACATAGTTCAAACAGCTGTCGAGAAAAATTCCAAATTCTTGTATCGCTTGCAACATGCCGTACTCCTCACTTTTTCATGATGTCATCACGTTTTTTAGCCATCGCTTTAATGCGTTCAACATTGGATTGGCTCGACGTCATAGGTTTGGCTTCCCCTCCAGAGGATGGGCCCCATCCATTTTGCATATTCATGGCTGCCTTCTGCCTATATGCTGGATTGAGGGCTGTATTACCCCTCGCAATATGAGATGCACGACTCGCACACTCTTGCTGACCGGTGACGGCATTTGTTCGAGAAGACTGACCGTTGAGGTATCTCATTGCTGAAGTGGCTGGGTAGCCTGCCATTCGAGCAGCAGCCATGATGGGATTGCTTACGGCTAGCGCCACACCTCCCGCCAACTCGGATGCAAGTGATCCTGCGCTCCAGATTAACAATCCACAGACAACCACAGCAATGAGCAACTCCCAGGCAAAGGCCAGTGGTTGGGCTGCGTCTGTATAACCTGCCGCGACCGCGCTGAAGATATCTAAAGCAAAGCCCAGCACCATGGAGATAACAAGGATGTAGACAATTCGGTTGAGAACCGTCGTTATAAATGCATCGAAAATTTTGCGGGTAGCTGGGAACATGGCGCAAGCAATGGCGATCTGTCCAAAGGCCAGTGCAATAGCAAGACTTGCTTTTGCAATCATGATTGATCCAGCCGCCATAGTAGTTAGGATGACGGTTCCGCCATAGATAATCAGCGAACCCACTGCCCAGCCATAAAAGGTCTCTAACCCCGTAATGGAGGTCTCATGGGAAAACTCCGTTGCCAAATCTAACCCTCTTTGCAATGCAGCATCAGCCGCTTTATATGGGGTGGTTTCAAGCCCGGAGACCGCACTTAAAAGTGCATTTTGCAGCGCGTCAAAATCGTTCAGGATTTCGACCTGGTATATCGATGAGCCAAAAGCAATGGCTGCAAGAAAAGTGATGGCGCCGCATCGCTCGACAACATTGATAAATGGCGCCTGCAGCCTTCCCGAGATGGTCTGGAAGCCCATGATTGTGAGCCAGACCAGGATGCCACTTGAAACATACGGGAAAATGGCCAGCGCCAATGCGGCCGAGTGCTGACTTGCATAGTGCTGGGTTGCGCTCTCTAACGTTGCACCAAGCACCTCGAAAATATTGGTCATAATCTACTCCTATCCCAAAATGGAATTTACTTGCCTGGTTGCCGGATGGTGAAATCAAAGTGCGTCCCCACAGGCTTCAACGCATCCAGCTGGGGAATAAAGTGCAGCTATTCAGCAGACAGACCCTTGCAAGCAACTCGCCGAGACACGCCTTTGGGCGAGGCACATGCCATGATTCTTTTCTCAGTAGCATTCAGCTGACTACAAGCGGCTATCTGTTTATTTCCATCCTTGCCAAATGCACATGTAGCGATCTTGTCCACATCCACCTGATCGACTATGGGCTCCTTACCGCAAGCGCTCAAAACCACTGCAGCCAAGATGGCAATATATAAATTCAGCTTCATTTCGTACTCCCCGTTCGAATTTTGGGATGCAACATCACGACCAGCTGATCTACCCCTGGCACCATCCTCATAAACTCGACAAAGGACTCACCTTTGAATAACGCAGGGGCCGAATCACCATCCATCACATAAACGGATCGTTTTTTATTTTTTGCGACAAGCCGCACTCCCAATTGGGTTTGTATGCCAATCAGTTCCATTCCAACAGGCACGCCACCCCTCATCAACTCATTGATAGTTATTAATCTCATCTGTCCACTCCCTTGTCTTTTTGCTTCTGGTTATTGATCTGCGCTCGCAATTGCTGCTCCAAACGCTCGCCTACGCTCTCGGCTGGAGGCAGGGCCTCTACAAATGCTTTTACCTCTGCTGACAGTTTGCTTTCCCTTTGTGCCTGCAGGGCATGGCCAATAGCGTTCCAGCTAGCCACCACAAATTGCCTTGTGCGAAGAATTTTTGCGCTAAGTGGATTGGAGATTGGGTTGCCACTCCGGATGAATGCAGTGGCGGCCTGTATCAAAGCTTCCCGTTGCAGAGACATCAAACCTCTTTTCTCGAGATGCACAACTGCCTGTTTTCTGGGACGCTTGGTGACACCTCTGACCGGACGCCTGGTTGCATTCGCTTCAATACCAAACTCACGCAACTTCTCTGCGAATAGCTCGCGCCACTGCTGGAGATCGGCCTTGCGAGGATTAAGGCGGGTTCCATCATGACCCATGGCTTTTACGCATAAATGCACGTGAGGGTGCTTTTCGTCGTCATGCGTTGCAAATACGTAGCTATGATTCTCGGAGAATTGAGCCTTAGCAAACTCTCTTGCAGCTGAAGTTACGGCAGCTCGATCCGTTCCAGGTTGCATGGAGAGAATCACGTTGAAAGCCTGTTTGGAAGTATCTTCGACGATCGGATAGCCGCCATAGCGCCACTGGTCCTGCAGGTCTTTTAGCTCATCCTTGCCGCCCCAAATTGCGCCGTCTTCCGATTCAAGCTTGAGTTGCCCATTACGCGAGATGTACTCAAGATGCGCTTTGATATGTGCCATACCTTTCGGCCCTCCACTTATTTTGACCATCACTTCAGGGGCTCTACGGACTGTGAAAACAAGCTTTCTCTGGATGTAATGGACGTCCCTCTTGACGGGCTGATGCTCGGGCAACCGAAAAACCCTGTCATGGTCCTCCGTGGCGTTTGTTTTCTCGGTTTCACTGCTTCATAAAATAGGCGATCGCCAATTTCCTTGAGGACCACCCCATCAATGACTACTGGATGTTCAATATGAGCCATGGTCATTTCACCTTCCAGCGTTGCAAATTAGCCTGGATAAGCATGGCAATAGAACGTGTATGGTCCTTGATATGGCTGCTGACATCCCTCATCAGGTCAACTCTAGCGAAGTCAGTTTCTAAGGGATTACGGTTGATCGCTCTGGCAATTTGATTCAGATTGGAGCCGATCTTCATTAGCTGAGCATTTGATTGAGTAACTGCATCTAGCTCTCGCTGGTGAAACTGTGGGGCTTGCGTCAGATGACTCCGTAACAAATTAGCCACGTACCGGTTAACGTTGGCTCCCGTCACGTCAGCTAATACCTTAGTAGCTTCATATTCACTGGCACTCAACCTTAGTTCCAGCCTGACTTTAGTGGTGTCAGGAGTGCTGATGATTTCTTGAAAATTTTGTGGGCGGTTATTTTTACTGAGAAGATAAACAACGACCTCTTTCAATGCCGTTGATGACCGTACATTTTGAGACTTGCAGTGGGCATCCCACTGCGAGCGTAAGGCGTTTCCCAAATAAACCGATAGCACTGGAGAGGTCATTTTGCGTCCCTCCTTAGCGCGGCCCTCATGGCTTCCCGCTCCTTACGCCTCGGCTCACACCGCGCTTCGGTAGAAGGTTTCTTCTTGAGGTTTTGTTTTGATTTTGCCTGCTCGGCTATCCGCTGCTCACGCTTTGATTGCACTTCTAAAGCAAGGTTTGGAGTAAATTTTCCTTGATGATGACTATTCAGCAACCCTTTTAAGACTGAAATCGGCGACACCTTTATACGTTTACTAAGCGCCATGCCAGACAGCTCATCCAGCAGTAGCTGAGCAAGCTCAAAATCAAGTCCATCCAGCATGAGTAAAACCTGCGCCCGTATTGCCTCTGGAAAACTATAAAAAAAAGCCAGCTCGGACAAGGAGGTTGGTTGGGGAGGTTTTTGTAGTTGTGGTTTATGTAAGTCTGTATTAAGTAAGTCTGTATTAAGTAAGTCTGTTTTATGTATATCGATGCATTTTTCATCGATGGATAAGCCATCGATGGTTTTTCCATCCATGGCCTCTCCCCCGGTGGATTTATGATCTTCCTGGAAGCTTTCACCCTCATTCGGTTCATTAGCTTTTAAAGCGGAAGTCGGAAATACCGTGAAATGCCAATCCCATGTCCCGTTCAAGTTTCGAGATTGGCTGCGCTTGATATATCCAGCGTCTATTAGCTCTTTGAAAAGGCGCTTTCTTAAATCAGGCCCTACGTGAAGAATTTCTCTTTCAAGTGGCCCGATCCGAATTTCCCAATCATTGGGCAGAGATAACATTCTTACCAACCCGCCTAGAGCACTAAGAGACAGCCTGGAGTCTTGCAATGTCTCGCGAGCCAATAACTCAAACCCTGAGTCAAATTTGGCCAACTTCACGATACTCATGATTGGCCCCTTAAGCTTGTGTGCAATTTCTCTTTTTTAACGGCTCGATTAACTGGAAAAATCGTTATCACAGTCATGTTCAAGCCCCCTCTTGAGAAAGCTGATTAATAACTTGAGCGATTGCTTCCGTGCGAAAGTAACAACGGCGGCCCATCTTGAATCTGGCTTTCCGCAAGAGCCTTGAAGTCTCGTTATCTCGTGAGAGGCTCACACGAAGGCCATTAATGGACCGATTAAAACACTCAGCCAAATCAGGAAGGGTCATCACTGGCCCATAGGTGCTGATGAGTAACGACTCAGTAGTTGTCTGAGATTGCATGTGAAATCCTTACTTAATCTATAGCGCTAGCGCGCAAGTGAATACGTTCCCTTTGAGGGGTGCGAAATGTCGATTAATTAAGGATTTTTAAGAGCGGAACGCGAGGGGGGCAGCTGGTACAGGCTGCGCTACAGAGAAAATCAGATTCAGATTTACTTTAGGAAAAGAGGATAAAAGTAATGCTGAATTTTTCGAGAAAATCTGAAGTAGCTTGAATAGATATGAAGCGAATGACTTCGCCTCAGTTATAGCCTCTGCTATGGAGGTATAAGCATGGGCTGCCTCATGGTTGACCTGACTGAAGGCACCACAGAGGCCAATTACCACCCCATAAATAAGCAAAGAAGTTTCTGGCGACAAGCCAGTGAATAACAAACCAAAAAACAACACCGTCGACACAACGTATAGCACTTGCATCAATGGGACTTGGTGACCCAAAGCTGCCTTAGCATACCTATTTGCTTGACGTGCATTCATGTCTATAAATTACCATAAATAATTAAATTGATACAATAGTTTCAATTAACTTCACTTACCATCGCTGATCTTATCGAGCTTGGTTACCAAGTCTTCGGCTCTAAGGTGAGTGTATCTACGCAGCATCTGCATTGATTTGTGTCCGCTGATCGAGGCCACTTCCTGATCACTTAATCCAGCCTCGACTAAACGGCTGACAGCTTCATGTCGTAGGTCATGGAAATGCAAATTCCCAAGACCGATGCTCTTTTTAACATCCATCCAGACCTTATTAAATTGATAGGGGGATCGTTTTTTGTCTTTGCCTGGCTCACCAAAAAAAATCAGTGGACAATCACTCGGTCTTGTAGGATTTCCTAGCGCTTCTTTAAAAACTTGCGCTGCCAATCTAGTCAAAGGTACCGTCCGGGGCATGCCATTTTTTGTGTCAAACAGCGAAACAATACGTCGCTCAACATCAACCTGATAGGTTTTCAGATTGAGAATCTCCCCCTGCCTCATACCAGTCTCAACCGCAATCTGAAAAATCCAAGCAAGCATTGGATTAGAGTGCGTTTGTAATTCTGTTAACAGGCGTTGCTGATCCTTTTGATTTAGTCGAACGTTCCGCCCTTCACCCGGGCTAGGTTTTCTAATATTGGCTACAGGGTTTGAAGGTAAAGCGATATGCCATTCCTTGATAGCGGTCGAATAAAGGTGGCCTAACAGTGCTAACTCAAGCCTAACGGTATTATTTGACTTGCCGGCTGCGAGCCGCTGATCCCTGTAATCAGCAACAATATCCGGAGTCAGTGCAGCCAAGGAATATTGGCCAAACTTTTCTTTGAGGAGCTTGATCCGTAAATCTTCTCGCTTTTGGGTAGATGCTTTCTTTGTTGGCGATACTTCACGCTCATAGCGCTGCAATGCCTCCTGAATCGACATTTTTTCAGATGGGGTACGTTGAATGAAAACTCCCCTGACCATTTCATCCTCAGTACGTCTCCCCCAGTCTTCTGCATCACGTTTCGTACGAAACGTTTTTGATGTGGTTGGCCAGCCAGTTTTGCGAACCAAGGCTTTCCAGGTGCCAGATTCAGTTTTAACAATCGTTGCCATCTTTTGCTTTTTCTATGCAAGTCACGATTCGTTACTGTACTGAATTTGTACTTTTTTGACAAAGTACAAAATAAAAAGGGGTTACGTTTTCACGTAACCCCTTGTTTATTTTGGTGGGCCTCCTCGGAGTCGAACCGAGCACCAACGGATTATGAGTCCGCTGCTCTAACCAGGCATGAGCTAGAGGCCCTGTAACTTAGGCGTTTAGTCGTTGCCAGTTTCGAGGAAGCTGCGCAGGCGCTCGGAGCGCGTTGGGTGGCGCAGCTTGCGCAGGGCTTTGGCTTCGATCTGACGGATACGCTCGCGGGTGACGTCGAATTGCTTGCCGACTTCTTCCAGCGTGTGGTCGGTGTTCATCTCAATCCCGAAGCGCATGCGCAGTACCTTGGCTTCTCTCGCGGTGAGGGATTCCAGCACTTCCTTGGTGGCTTCGCGCAGGCTGGCATAGACAGCAGCGTCTACCGGGGCGAGCGTGGTCATGTCTTCGATAAAGTCGCCAAGATGGGAGTCATCGTCATCGCCGATCGGGGTTTCCATGGAGATAGGCTCCTTGGAAATCTTGAGGATCTTGCGAATCTTGTCTTCCGGCATTTCCATCTTTTCTGCCAGGGTGGCTGGGTCTGGTTCCAGACCGGTTTCCTGCAGAATCTGACGGCTGATGCGGTTCATCTTGTTGATGGTTTCGATCATGTGCACCGGAATACGGATGGTACGGGCCTGGTCAGCGATCGAGCGCGTAATGGCCTGACGAATCCACCAGGTGGCGTACGTAGAGAACTTGTAGCCACGGCGATATTCAAATTTGTCCACGGCCTTCATGAGGCCGATGTTGCCTTCCTGAATCAGATCGAGGAATTGCAAACCACGGTTGGTGTATTTCTTGGCGATGGAGATCACAAGACGCAGGTTGGCCTCGATCATCTCGCGCTTGGCACGACGTGCACGGGCTTCGCCGGTGGACATCTGCTTGTTGATTTCCTTGAGCTCCTTGATGGGGATACCCACGCGGTCTTGCAGGTCCAGCAGGCGTTGCTGCTGATCCACGATGGAGTGCTTGAAGCGCTCCAGCCGCTCAACGTATGGCTTGTTAACGGTGAGCTCGCCTGCCAGCCAGTCCAGATTGCCTTCATTGCCAGGGAATACCTTGATGAAGTGCGCACGTGGCATGCCGGATTTATCGACGCAGAATTCCATGATCTTGCGTTCGTGGCCGCGGATTTCTTCCACCATGTTGCGCACCTGGTCACACAGGGCTTCAACTTGCTTGGCGGAGAAGCGGAATGCGGTCAGCTCTTCCAGAATGGCGTTTTGCAGGGCTTGATATTCTTTATCCTGAGAGCCGCGCTCTTGCAGGATGACCGTCATTTTCTGGTGTGATTGACGGATAACGGCGAAGCGGGTGAGCACTTCTTCCTTCAGCTTGGCCAGCGCCTCAGCGGAGATGGCAGCGGCCTTGGCGCCGTCTTCGTCGCCGTCGTCTTCTTCATCGTCCTCAGGCTCTTCTTCTTCGGCTTCAGCGGCTTCTACCGGGATGTCTTCTTCCAGGCCGACGTCAGAGTCAATCAGACCATCTACCAGATCATCAACACTGAGTTCGTCTTTTTCAACTTTTTCCACCATGGCCAGCAATTCGGCAATGGTGGTAGGACAGGCGGCAATTGCCTGCACCATATGCTTGAGGCCATCTTCAATGCGCTTGGCGATCTCGATTTCGCCTTCACGCGTGAGCAGGTCTACCGTACCCATTTCGCGCATGTACATACGCACAGGGTCCGTGGTGCGGCCAAACTCGGAATCTACAGTAGAAAGGGCCTGTTCAGCTTCTTCCACGGCATCTTCATCGGCCACTGGCGGTGGAGCATCCGACATCAGCAGTGCTTCGGCATCAGGTGTTTCTTCGTACACCTGAATACCCATATCGTTAATCATGCCGATAATGCCGTCGATCTGTTCAGAGTCCTGAACGTCGTCCGGCAAGTGGTCATTGATTTCAGCGTAAGTCAGGTAGCCGCGTTCTTTACCCAGAACGATCAGCGACTTAAGCCGTGTACGACGTATATCAGCATCGCTGATCTGCGTTTCTACTTTATCGTTGACCTTATCGTTTTGCTCATTAGCCATGCTTGACCTCAAATCCATTAAACCTGTTAAATGCGGTTACGGAAAAACCCGGCATTATACCTTAAATCACGACCTATTTTTAGTCGCGCCTACCATCGCTTTCAGCAATGCCTTTTCCTGCTCGGTCATATCGCTGATTTTCTTTTCCTGCATGCGCGCCAGTAGAGTTTTTCCTTGCCGCTCGGCGTACATATCCCTTAATTGCTTGCGCGCGCCCTCAAATTCAAGAGAGTAATCGACTTGCTCATCCAGTAAATGAATCTCGCGCTCCAGCTCGCGCATCAGCCTGGCATCCACCCGATTTTGCAATTGCAGCAACAAGCCCGCAGGCTTGGCGCTTGGGTAGGCTACCGCAGCTTCCAGCGCGTGTTTTACCAGGGCATCTTCTTCACTCTCATGCAGAACCCATGCCAAGTCATCGGGACTGACCAGCGCGGGTTGCATCAGCACCATCAATACAAAACGGCGCTGCAATGAGAGCGTGCTGCGCGTCTGCCGCGGCTGGCTACGGCGGGGGCGCTGCACCTCAGGCAAGCGAATCATGCTGCGCATTTCTTCATCCGAAAGCCCGGCCAACTCGGCCACGCGTTTGCGCAATAACAGTGCAAGCCGCGGTGCCTGTATCTGCGCCAGAATGGGTTCTGCCTCATTCAAAAAGCGCACCTTGTCCTCCTGCGACTGCAGGCCGTTATCTTCACTCAAATGTTGTATGAGATATTGCGACAAGGGCAATGCGGTTTGCATGGCCGCCTCAAACGCTTCCTTGCCGTATTCACGCACATAGCTGTCCGGGTCATGCTCGGCTGGCAAAAACAGGAAGCTTAATCGCAAGCCATCCGTCAGCGCTGGCAAGGCATTCATGGCAGCCCGCCAGGCAGCTTTACGGCCGGCGGCATCACCATCAAAACAAAACACGATTTCGTCCGTCTGCCGCATGAGCTTGGTGATGTGAACCGGCGTAGTGGCGGTGCCCAGAGCGGCAACGGCATACTCAATGCCGTATTGCGCCAGCGCAACCACGTCCATATAGCCTTCCACCACCAGCACACGCCCTGCATCGCGAATCGCACGGCGGGCCAGAAACAGGCCATATAACTCCTGACCCTTCTGAAACAAAGGAGTTTCGGGAGAATTCAGGTATTTGGGCCCATCATCATTACCTTCCGTGCCCAGCACGCGACCGCCAAAGCCAATCACCTGGCCTTTTTGATCGTGAATGGGGAACATGACGCGATCCCGAAAACGGTCATAGCGCCGCCCCTGTTCGTTTTCAATGACCAGGCCGATGGACTTCAACACATCGTCCTGGTAATCGCTGAATACTTCCTGCAGGTTTTGCCAGCCAGAGGGGGCATACCCCATCTGAAAACGGGCGGCAATCTGACCGCTCAAGCCGCGCCCTTTCAAATACTCAATGGCGCGCTGGGATTTCTTGAGCTCGCCCCGGTAATACAACACGGCCTGCTGCATGGCTTCCACCATGCCGGGCACAGCTTTTTTCTGGGGGGCATCCGCATCGCGCTCGCGCGTCTCTTGCGGCACGATCATCCCCACTTGCTTGGCCAGCTCGTTAATCGCTTCTACAAAGCTGAGACCTTGATATTCCATCACAAAACCGATGGCGGAGCCGTGCGCTCCACAACCAAAACAGTGATAAAACTGTTTGGTGGGACTTACCGTAAATGAGGGTGATTTTTCGTTATGAAAGGGGCAGCAGGCAGAATAGTTGGCCCCGGCTTTTTTCAGCGGGACACTACGGTCAATGACATCGACGATATCAACGCGATTGAGCAACTCTTGGATAAACGACTCAGGAATCATTTAAAGACGATCAGCACCCAAAAACCGTAATGCAGAAATCATAGCCTAAACCCATTCCATTAAAAGCAAAAAAGGAGCCAAAGCTCCTTTTTTAAATTACCAAGCTGTCAGGGTCAGGCGCTTAATCTGGATTTGATCACCCCGGATATCTTGCCCATGTCGGCGCGGCCTACAACCAGCGGTTTAACCGCGGCCATTACCTTGCCCATATCCTTGATGCCAGATGCGGATGTTTCAGCCACCACCTGCTCAAGTATCGCCTTGATCTCGTCTTCGGTCAGCGCTTGTGGCAGATACTCTTGCAACACGCTTACTTCAAACTTCTCGACATCTGCCAGGTCATGCCGATTGGCTGCCTCGTACTGGGAAATGGAGTCGCGACGCTGCTTCAGCATCTTTTCAATCGCCTCGATGACTTGCATGTCATCGAGCTCGATGCGTTCATCCACTTCGCGCTGCTTGATAGCAGCCTGCAACAGACGAATGGCACCCAGTCGCGCGCTGTCTTTGGCACGCATAGCCGACTTCATATCCTCGCTAATGCGAACCTTCAACGACACAACAGGCACTCCCTATAAAACCAGTACAAGCAACGTTTCACAGCACACTACAAAACTCACAGCCGAATATACGGCTAACGAATCTTAGTAGAGCTTAGGTGCCAGAGTCTGGTTGCGAATACGACGATAGTGACGCTTAACAGCAGCAGCAGCCTTACGCTTGCGCTCCCAGGTAGGCTTCTCGTAGAACTCGCGAGCACGCAAGTCGGTCAACAGACCAGTTTTTTCAATCATGCGCTTGAAGCGGCGGAGAGCCACGTCAAACGGCTCGTTTTCTTTAACACGTACGCTGGACATTAGATCACTTTCCTTGAGAAAGGGCGAAAAAGTCTGCTATTCTAGCGGCACATTACGGTTTTATCAATCGTTATATTGTATTTTTGCCCCACTCAGCCCCTTATCCCAGCGCACTGCAAGCCCAGCTCACTATGATTATTCTCGGCATTGAATCCTCCTGCGACGAAACCGGCATTGCCCTGTATGACCAGGAACAAGGCCTGTTGGCTCATGCGCTGCACTCGCAGATAGATATGCATGCCGAATACGGCGGCGTGGTGCCAGAGCTGGCATCGCGCGACCATGTGCGTCGCACCCTGCCCCTCATACAGCGCGTGCTGGATGAGGCCAAACTGACGCTGGCAGATATTGGTGGGATTGCGTACACGCAAGGCCCAGGCTTGGCTGGCGCGCTTCTGGTCGGCACCAGCATTGCAGAATCACTGGCGTTCACCCTGAATGTGCCCACCGTGGGGGTGCATCACCTTGAAGGGCATTTGCTGGCGCCATTGCTGGAAGCCAATCCACCTGCATTTCCGTTTGTAGCCTTGCTAGTTTCTGGCGGCCACACGCAATTGATGCGCGTAGGCGGCATAGGCGATTACACCTTGCTGGGTGATACGCTGGATGATGCCGCCGGCGAAGCTTTCGACAAAACCGCCAAACTGCTGGGCTTGAGTTACCCCGGCGGCCCGGCAGTATCGCGCCTGGCCGACCTTGGCACGCCCGTACGTTTCAAACTGCCACGCCCCATGCTGAACAGTGGCGATCTTAACTTCAGCTTCAGCGGACTTAAAACCGCGGTATTGACGCTGGTGAATGACCACAGCGATGCAGACGGTATATTAGATGAACAGACCAAGGCAGATATTGCGCTGGAGTTTCAGGAAGCCGTCACGGAAGTGTTGACCGCCAAATGCATGGCCGCTTTGCGCGAGACCGGGCTGGATCAACTGGTGGTTTCTGGTGGCGTAGGCGCCAACAGGCAACTGCGCGAAAAACTCAACCGCGCTACCAAACGACGTTTATGCCATGTGCACTACCCACGCCTGGAGTTCTGCACTGACAACGGCGCCATGATTGCCTTCGCAGGTGCCATGCGCATGCAGCACGAGACTGCGGGCGACCATAGCTTCAGCGTGCGCCCCCGCTGGGACCTGGCCAGCCTGCAGCGTCCAGCCTGAGTTTCAGGGCTTATTTTTTGCCGAAGCCTGCTTCGGTCCCCGCCAGCAGCTTGCTGATATTGCTGCGATGGCGCCAGATCAGCAGCAGTGCCAGCACCAGCGCTGTCCACACATAACTCTCACTGGGCAACAAATACCATGCATATAGCGGTGCCATCGACGCTGCCACCAAAGCTGCCAGGGAAGAATATCGCCAGATGGCAAACACCAGCGCCCAAGTCAGCAGCACCGCCAACCCCAGCCAGCCCGAAAATGCCAGCAGCACGCCCAGTGCCGTTGCTACGCCTTTGCCGCCCTTGAAGCCGTAATACACGGGATAAAGATGGCCGATGAATACGGCCAGCGCAACAAGACAAATCATACCCGCGTCAAATCCCCAACGCTGCGCAATGAACACCGCCAGCCAGCCTTTGGCGGCATCGCCCAGCAAGGTAAGCAGGGCTGCCAGCTTTTTGCCACTGCGCAATACATTGGTCGCCCCCGGATTACCGGAGCCAACGGTGCGCGGATCAGGCAAACCAAACAGCTTGCTGATGACAATGCCAAAGGAAATGGAACCCAGCAAATAGGCTGCCAGAATAAAAGCGCTATCAATCATCATAAATACTTTAAAATTCCTGAAATTTTTACGGTGCCAGTGCGCATGAACCACGCACAAAAGCAGGAATATACTGGATTACCGCACCGCCGTGAACGCAAACCTTGATGCAATAGCCTGTGGCAAGGCATGCATCACCAGAAACAAGCCTGGATCAATGAAGGATATCCCCGCATGGACATGATTTTCTTGAGCGAAGTCAAAGTGCAAACCCGCCTCGGCGTGCCGGAGTGGGAGCGCATGGTGCCACAGACCATCGTGCTGGATCTGGAAATCGCCATGCCGCACAGCCGCTCTTGCCAGACGGATGAAATCGACGACACCATAGACTACGGCATGGTAGTCGCTCGCATACGAGAAACCCTGAGCGAGAGGTCATTCAGACTGGTTGAGGCACTGGCTGAGCATATCTGTCAGATTGTGCTGAATGAATTCGGCGCCCCCTGGGTCAAGATCAAAGTAGCCAAGCCAGGCATTTTGCCGGGACTAAAAGCACTGGGTGTTGTCATCGAGCGAACGAAATAGTATTAAGCCAGCCCAACGCTCAAGCTCAACCTTATATTTCATCATGTTGATATCCACCCGCTTTGCCAAGATAGCCACCCTGTTCAGCCTCAGCTGCCTGCTATCCTTCAACGCACTCGCAGCGTCCACGCCCACACGACTGGGACCTGCCAACCTTGCCGTCATCGTCAATGAAGCGGACCCAAACAGCGTGGAGGTGGGCGAGTATTATCTGCAGGCGCGCCAGATTCCCCAGCAAAACCTGGTCAAGGTGAAACTGCCTACCGGCAAGGTCAAGTTAAGCGCCTGGGAATTCGCCGGTTTGCGCAGCAGCATCCTGCCGCGGCTTGGCCCGGAGATACAAGCCATGGTGCTGATCTGGACCACCCCTTATGCAGTCGAATGCAACAGCATTACCTCTGCCATGACCTTGGGCTACGACGCCGAGCAGTGCAAAAAAACCTGCGACCCCGGCAAGCCGAGTCCGTATTTCAATAGCTCCATCAGCCAGCCTTACACTGCTCTTGGCATACGCCCCACCATGTTGCTGCCAGTCGAGTCTGTAGAGCAGGCAAAAGCCCTGATTGACAGGGGCGTGTTCAGCAGTTTCCGCCTGCTACCCAGCAGCGCTTATCTACTGACGACCTCGGACCAGGCACGCAATGCACGTGTGCCCATGTTCCCCAAACCCATGCAGATTGCCGCCAGCCAGCTCAGCATTCAGCGCATAGAGGCAGACAGCATTCAGGACCGCAAAGATGTGATGTTTTACTTCACCGGCAAAATTTCCGTGCCGCATCTGGATACGCTGGCATTCAGGCCGGGCGCCATTGCCGACCACCTGACATCCAGTGGCGGCGATCTGCTGGGCAAAGCCCAGATGTCCAGCCTGCGTTGGCTGGATGCAGGTGCTACCGGTAGCTATGGCACAGTGTCCGAACCCTGCAATTACTGGCAGAAATTCCCGGCACCCAGCATTGTGATGAAACATTACCTTGAGGGCGAAACCCTGATTGAAAGCTACTGGAAAAGCGTGGCATGGCCAGCACAAGGGCTGTTTATCGGTGAACCTCTGGCTGCTCCATATGCCAAAACGCAGGGTGCACCGGGCCCATGAAGCCAGCGCCATGCCCTTGCCACAGTGCCGCGAACTACCCCGCTTGCTGCCAGCGCTGGCATACCGGCAACCGTGAGCTGCAATCCCCTGCCGAGCTGATGCGCTCCCGTTATGCGGCTTATGCTCTCCTGCTTGAAGATTACCTGCTGGCAACCTGGCATCCTGACACCCGTCCGGTGCGACTTGGCTTAAGCGAAGACGCGCCCACCAAATGGACAGGCCTGCGCATTTTGCGTGATGAAGTACAGGGGGATAGCGCGATAGTGGAGTTTGAAGCGCGCTACAAGATCAACGGCAAAGCGGAAAAGCTGCATGAAATCAGCCGGTTCATCAAGCTGAATGGCAATTGGTACTATCTGGATGCAAGCGGCGAGTAGAACCTGAAGTACATCACCACACCCTAGCCACGCGGGTGGTGCATGGCATGCAGCTGCTTCAGGCGCTCACGCGCCACATGCGTATAAATTTGCGTAGTTGAAATATCCGAATGCCCCAGCAGCATTTGCACCACGCGCAAATCTGCCCCGTGATTCAATAAATGCGTGGCAAAGGCATGGCGCAACACGTGGGGCGACAAAGGTTTGTGTATGCCAGCCTGCAAAGCATAGCGCTTGATCAGGTACCAGAATGCCTGGCGCGTCATCGCCTCGCCGCGCTGCGTCACAAAAAGACTATCCGAGACGCGCTGCTGCAGAATCTGCGGCCGGCCTTCGCGCACATATCGCAACAACCAGTCGACGGATTCCTCCCCCAATGGGACAAGCCGGGTCTTACTGCCTTTACCGGTCACGCGCACCACGCCCTCATTCAGGCTGACCTCGGTATAGCGCAAGCCCACCAGTTCAGAGACACGCAGGCCACAGGCATACAGGGTTTCAAGCATGGCCCGGTCACGCAACCCGATGGGCTGTGCAATATCCGGTGCGTTCAACAAGGCGACCACTTCGTCCTCATTCAGGCTTTTTGGAAGTGATCGCGGCAGCTTGGGCGTATCAATCAGCAGCGTGGGATCTACGCTAATCTGCCCCTCCCGCAAGCCATAACGATAAAAGCGCCGCAAGCTCGCAATCAGACGGCTGACACTGCGTGGCTTGCTGGTTGGAAAGCGGAAGGCAAGATACTGCTGAAGATCGCCCTGATCCGCCTGATTAAGCAACTTCGCATGTTCAGACCATAGCCAGTCAGCAAACAGGGCAAGATCACGCCGGTAACTTTCCAGGGTATTTCTCGCCAGACCATCCTCCAGCCAGAGATTATCCACAAAGCTATCCAGCAGTGCTGCATTCGCTGCACTCATGCCAAGCCCTCATGCGCCAGCAGCCATTGCTTGATGGCAAGGCCATGCGGATTGCCCTGCATGAAGCCACCCAGGCCGCTCTTGGCGACCACGCGATGGCAGGGAACCAGCAAGGGTACCCTGTTGGCCCCGCATACGTTAGCGACGGCCCTGGGGCCAGAGCTGACGCGTTGGGCAAGCTGGCTGTAGCTTAAGGCTGCTCCCGCGGGGATATCGGCAATGGCTTTCCAGACGCGCTGCTGAAACAAGGTGCCACCTGTGACATAGGGGAGATCGATCGCGAGCCTTGCATCTCGCAGATACCGCTGCAGCTGATGCACGGCATGCTGCACAAACGGTGTGGGCGCGGCATATGTCGAGCTGGCCTCACTCAACAATTCGATGGCAACCACAAAGTCATCCTGAACGCGCAGGCCAATGGCGCCAAACGGCGCGGCAATCAGGGCATCATAATCACGTGGACTTGATTGGGAATTCATCAGGCTATGGTAACGCAATCCTTGAGGGCGCATCCAGTTCGCTCGCCATGGGCTACGCAAAAAAGCAAAAAGCCCCTTGCGGGGCTTTTTGCAGACAGCTCAGGCTGAAATTTATTCAGCGCTAACTGGCTTGTCACGCAGCTTGAGCTTTTCCTTGATACGTGCAGACTTGCCTGAACGCTCACGCAAGTAGTACAGCTTGCTGCGACGTACGTCACCACGGCGCTTCACTTCGATAGAAGCGATCAGTGGGGAGTAAGTCTGGAATGTACGCTCAACGCCTTCACCGGAAGAAATCTTGCGAACGATGAAAGAAGAGTTCAGGCCACGATTGCGCTTGGCAATCACAACGCCTTCGTAAGCCTGTACGCGCTTACGTGTACCTTCAACCACGTTCACACCGACGATCACGGTATCGCCTGGTGCAAATTCAGGAATGTTCTTGCCGAGACGGGCAATTTCTTCCTGTTCCAACAACTTGATAATGTCTGCCATTTTTCAGTTCCTTTTAATTATGAGGATTCTTGTTCCTGCTTCAGCGTTTGCTCAACATCAAGCTCCGCCAGCAGCCGAGATTCCTCTTTCGTCAACGACCTTTCGGCCAGTAAATCCGGGCGTTTAGCCCTTGTTTGCGCCAGCGACTGCTTGAGCCGCCAACGCTTGATCTTTGCATGATGCCCGGACATCAGAATCTCGGGCACCGCCACGCCTTCGTATACTTCCGGGCGGGTGTAATGGGGGCAATCCAGCAAGCCATCCACAAATGAATCTTCCAGTGCGGAATCCATATCACCCAGACTGCCGGGCAATTGGCGCACAATCGCATCTATCAACACCATGGCGGGTAACTCACCGCCCGATAGCACATAATCGCCTATCGAATATTCTTCGTCGACCACACGGTCAAGCAAGCGCTGGTCTACACCTTCATAGCGACTGGCCAGCAATATCAAGCCAGGCTCCTGCACCAGCTGCATCACTGCGGCATGGGTAAGCGGCTTGCCTTGCGGTGACATGTGTATCACCTTGGGCATTGCCACTCCGGCTTTCTCTTGCCTGGCCTTGGCAGCACTTATGGTTTTTTCCAGCGGCTCGGCCAGCATCACCATGCCAGGGCCACCACCGTATGGCCGGTCATCCACTGTCCGGTAATTGTCGCTGGTGAAGTCGCGCGGATTCCATACATGCAGGGCATAAATGGCTTTCTCCAGCGCTCTTGCCGTAATGCCAAACTGACTGACAGCTTGAAACATCTCCGGGAAAAGGCTGACCACGTCAAACTGCCTGGTGGCGGATTGTGTGGCTGCAGGCTCCTGCACCGACATTAAAACTCCGGATCCCAATCCACCAGCATGGTGCCTGCCTCAACATTCACCTCAGGCACGGCTTCTGCGGTAAACGGCACCAGACGCTCACGTCCGGCATCATCTTTCACCACGACCACATCATTGGCACCGGTTTCGAATACATCCACCACGGTGCCAAAATCTACCTGCTGCAAATTGCTGACGCGCAAACCAATCAAATCGGACCAGTAATACTCGCCCTCTTCCGCTTCCGGCAACTGCTCGCGCGGCACTGACACCTGCTTGCCTTTGGCCGCAAATGCCGCATCACGATCGTCAATGCCGACCAGCTTGACCAGCAAGGTCTTGCCATGCACTTTCGCTGCTTCGACCGGATATTCCTGCCACTTGGGGTCACGCCCCAACCACCAGTTATCGTAATCGAACAGGCTATCTATGGTCTCGGTATCAGGCTGAATTTTCAGCCAGCCATAAATGCCATAAGGGGCGACAACGCGCCCCATGACGACCATATCCTTCACAGTTATTATCGCCCGCTAAAAGGCGACACCCCGCTTAGGCAGCTGCTTTGGCAGATTGCTTTACCAGACGTGCAACGCAATCAGACAATTGTGCGCCATTGCTTTGCCAGTGAGCAATACGCTCACCGTTCAGGCGCAGGCCTTCTTGGCCTTCTTTAGCCAAAGGATTGTAAAAACCTACACGCTCAATGAAGCGACCATCGCGACGATTGCGCGAGTCAGCTACCACTACGCTGTAAAAGGGGGATTTCTTCGCGCCACCGCGTGCGAGACGAATGATCACCATAATAGTTGTTCTCTTTTAATTGACACAGAAAGGCGCGGATTTTACGTTATTTATGAGGGGCTTGGCAAGGGGAATATCAGATTATCTGCATTCTTGCGCTGTCAGCCCCTGCTATGCGGGCTGGTAGCGTGTAGGGTCCGCGAGGCCAGCCGCGAGAAAACCATCGCGGCGGAAGCGGCATGAATCACACTTGCCGCAAGCCCTGCCTTCTTCATCGGCCTGATAGCAGGAAACCGTCATCCCGTAATCAAAGCCTAACGCACTGCCGCGCTTCACAATATCCGCTTTGGACAAATCAATCAGCGGGGCATGCACGGTAATGGTGTCGCCCTCGACAGCAGCCTTAGTCGCCAGATTGGCCATAGACTGAAAAGCCCGCACATATTCGGCTCGGCAATCAGGATAGCCAGAGTAGTCCAGCGCATTCACACCAATGAAAATATCGCGTGATTTCAACACCTCGGCCCAGGCAAGCGCCAATGACAACATGATGGTATTGCGCGCTGGCACATAGGTCACCGGTATGCCTTCCGTGGGAGACTGCGGGACATCAATGCGATTATCGGTGAGAGCCGACCCGCCAAACAGGGAGAGATCCAGCTGCACGGTCTTGTGCTCCGCCGCCCCCAGACATTCGGCTACACGCTGGGCCGCCAGCAGTTCGGCAGAATGCCGCTGATGGTAATCCAGGCTCAGGCAATAACACTCATAGCCCTGGCTACGTGCAATCGCCAGTACAGTGGCGGAATCCAGTCCACCGGATAACAGCACAACCGCTTTTTTACTCATATCAAACTCCGGGCCTTTCGCCCCACAATATCTTGTGCAACTGCACTTGCATGCGCACGGGCAACTTGTCAGCCAGTATCCACTCAGCCAGCTCTGTCGGGTTCACCTGGCTGTATACCGGCGAAAACAGCACACTGCAGGTACGATGCAGCGGTTGTTTATCCAGCAGCTCTTTGGCCCAGAGATAATCCGCATGATCGCAAAGCACGAACTTCACCTCATCCTGCGCCTTGAGATGCGCAAGATTGCCCCACAAATTCTTCTCCAGCTCGCCGGAACCAGGAGTTTTGATATCCAGGATGACGGAAACGCGTGGATCAACATTTGCGATATCCATCGCGCCACCTGTCTCAAGCGACACGCTGTAACCCGCATCGCACAGCCGCGTCAGTAGCACATGGCAATCACGTTGCGCCAGAGGCTCGCCCCCCGTCACCGTCACATAATGCGCACCGTACTCGGCCACCTTCTGCAGGATGTCGTCGATCTCCATACTGCCGCCGCCATGAAAGGCATAGGCTGTATCGCAATAAACGCAGCGCATGGGGCAGCCTGTCAGCCGCACGAATACTGTGGGCAGGCCAACGCGCGATGACTCGCCTTGCAGCGAATGGAAGATTTCGTGGATTCTAAGTTTCATGGCCGTATAAATGGACAATAGCCGACAACAAAATGTTGTCGGCCATCAATAGACGTTATTTTACTTGAAGTTAGGCAAGTTCTGGCGAATTGCCTGCGCGTTTAGCGCTTGATGGACTCCAGCACCTTCAGACGACTTTGTGCGCGAGGAATAACATCGCTCTTGGGATACTGGCTGATCAGGTCGCGCAAGGTCTTCTTGGCGCCATCAATATCCGCCAGTTGAATCTGGCTATTGGCAATGTTAAAGCTGGCTTCTGGCGCTTTGGCACTGTCCGGGTACTGCTTCAAAAGCTTCTGCTGCGTAGCAATCGCAGCCTTGTAATTCTTGAGAGAGAATTGTGAGAATCCCAGGCCATACATCGCGTCTGCGGCGTGAGTGCTGGCGGGATATGCCTGCAGAAACTTCTGATAGGCATCAAATGACTCTTTGAACTTGCTGGCCTGCAGCAAGGCATTGGCTGCATCCAGATCCTTGGCTTCCGAAGAACTGGCTGGCGCCTCTGTAACGGCACCTGAAGCAGGCTGTGCTGCATCGGCAGTCGCCGCTGGCGCCCCACTCTCCAGTTTGCGCAGACGACCATCGGTGTCTGCGTATAAATCCTTTTGACGCTGTTGCGTCATGTCAATATTGTGGTTGGCCACTTCCAATTGGCCTTGCAGACGACTGATCTGCTGATTGAGCGCATCAATCTTGCCCAGCATGTCAGTCAGGCTCTGGGTGTAACGTTGCTCCAGAGCCTGCTGATTTTTCTTCAACTCATCTATCGCAGCTTGCGTGGCTTGATTCTGGGTTTGCACCTGTTGCTGAAGGTCAGCAATTTTCCTGCGTGCCTCATCATCCCCAAACAGCGCAGCGTGCGCCACTTGAGAAACACCCATCAACAGTCCCAAACCTACTATCAAACCACGCATTGTCAATTACTCGCCTTGGTAAACGATGTCAGCACGACGGTTCTTGCTGTAAGCAGCTTCGTCGGAACCAGCAGCTTGTGGCTTTTCTTCGCCGTAGCTGATTGTTTCGATTTGCTTGTCAGAAACACCTTGCAGGTTCAGCACTTGCTTGACAGCAACAGCACGACGTTGACCCAGGGCCAGGTTGTACTCGCGGGTACCACGTTCGTCGGTATTGCCTTGCAGGATAACCTTGGCATCTGGGTGCTCAACCAGGTACTTGGCATGGGCATTCACCAGATCACGGTACTCAGGCTTCACTTCATCCTTGTCGAAATCGAAGTAAACACTGCGCTTGGACAGGATGTTGTTTGGGTCAGTCAGTGGGTTAACCGCCAGGTTGCTGTTCTGTACTCCGCTGGTAGAAGCAGAGTCAGAGCTTTGGCTGGTGGTAGTTTGTGCTGGGCTCTTGTCTTCAACAACAGGGGCATTCTTTACAGGCTTGCTTGAGCAAGCAGCCAGCATCATGGCCAGCAGTACGCTTGTTACTAAACTTTTATTCATGTTTTTCTCTCCTTTAAAATCAATAAAATACAACCAAAATTCACTACTAAAAAATCTACTCCGTCACAAAACGGCTAATTCGCTGCGGGTCCCCAGGCGGGCTCACGCACATCGCCGCCGGTTTCGCTCAGACGCTGCTTGACGCGACCATCTGCAGACACGGCAGCCAATGCACCGCGTCCGCTAATGCTGGTCGCATACAAAATCATGCGGCCATTGGGCGCAAAGCTGGGCGATTCATCCTGCGCAGTATCGCTCAACACCTGCACTTGTCCGCTGGCAACATCCTGCACCGCTACGCGGAACTTGCCGTTATCCTGCTTGATGTATGCCAGCGTCTTGCCGTCAGGCGAGATGCGCGGGCTTACGTTGTAATTGCCATCGAATGTCACACGCTTGGCGTCGCCACCGGTGCTGGCCATGCGGTAGATCTGCGGGCCACCACCACGGTTGGAGGTAAAGTAAATCGCCGAGCCATCAGGTGTCCACACGGGTTCCGTATCAATGGATGTGGTGTAGGTCAGCTGCTTCAATCCGGTGCCATCGGCATTGATCACATACACCTGCGAGTTGGCGCTGTGCGTCAGCACAATCGCCAGGCGATTGCCATCAGGCGACCATGCCGGGGCGCTATTGTTGCCCTTGAAGTTTGCAACCACATTACGTTGACCTGTCACCAATGACTGCACAAACACGATGGGTTTCTTTTTCTCGTACGAAACGTAAGCCAGTTTCGTGCCATCGGGAGACCAGCGTGGCGAAATCACAGGCTCATTCGAAGACATGACGGTCTGCGGGTTGAAACCATCGGCATCCGCCACCTGCAAGGCGTAACGCCCTGCGGTCTTGGTAATGTAGGCAATGCGCGTGGAGAAGACACCCGGTTCACCAGTCAGCTTTTCATAGATGATGTCGGCAATCTTGTGGGCTGTGGCACGCTGCTGCGAAGCCGCAATGTTGAATTCAAGACCGGCGAGCTGATTCTGTTTCAACACATCCAGCAGGCGGAAAGACACTTTCAGGCGACCGCCCGGCAGGGTTTCCACAGAGCCTATGGTCAGCGCCTGCGCTTGAATCGCCGCCCATTCCGGATATTTCACCTCAGGCAGATCGTGCGGCTGATTCACCACACCACGCGTTTCCAGCACACGGAACAGGCCGCTGCGGCGCAGGTCAGCGCCCACCACCGTGGCAATATCGTCCTGCGCTCCCGGCGTCTTGGCAAAAGGCACGACAGCAATCGGGATTTGCTGTGCAGCGCCGCCAACGATTTCGATTGTCAATGCGGCTTTACCGGCAAGCGGCAAGGCCAGGAGGAAAAAGCTAAGTAGTAGGCGTAGTTTGTTCATGGGTAATTAGGGTAAATATGTTTTGCAAAGTTCCCTTATGCAAACTCTGTCATTCTAGCAAACTTATGCTATTCGTTCGGCCTGAACTTGAGTTCCAGGTTACGAAACTGTGCAAGCAGGTCGGGCTGCGTCGGCAATGGCAAGGGCTGAGACTGCAAAATCGCCCGTTCTACCGCATCGTCGCAGGCAGGAATGCCGCTGCCTTTTACCAGCCGTGGCGCACCAATCAGCTCACCCGTCGGCATCAGATTCAGGTTAAACGTCAACTCAGGCTTGCCACTACCGCACAATTGCGAATTCACATTGCGGCGGATCTTGTTCGTGATCAGGCCGATATATTTAGCCACCTCGCCAGGATCGACCTTGGGCGAAGCAGACGCTGCCGGACCCGTCTTGGGAGCGGCGGCCTGTGTCGCCTTCGCGTCCTCTTCCAGCATGGCCTGCTGCAGTTTTTTCAGCATGTCCTCTTTAGGCTTTTCGTCCTTCTTTTTAGGCTCAGGCTTGGGCTCTTCTTTCGGTTTTACCGGCTTTTCTTCCTTGGGTTTGACCGGTTCCTTTTTCACCTGAATCTCGGCCTTGGGCTGTGGCTCAGGTGCGGGATCCGGTTTAGGCTCTGGCTTGGGTTCAGGCTTTGGCTCGGGCTTGGGTGGCTCTGGCGTCGGTTCAGGCTTGGGTGGCTGCACCGCTTTTTCAGCGGGGATCGCTTCCCATAGCTCCACCTGAGCCACGCTCATGGGTTGCACGGTTTTCCAGTGAAAGGAAAACAGCAGCAACATCAACAACAGGCCATGCACCAGCACCGACAGGGCACCAGCACGTATGGCAAATGAATTTTCACGCTTGCGTATCATGCCAACCTATTTTGCGGGTTTGAGCAGCAGCCCAACCTTGTATTGCTTGAGGCCATCCATCAGGCTGACCACCTGGTCGTATTTCACATTTTTATCGGCGGCGATCACGATGGCACGCTCTGGCGTTTTTTCCAGCATGGTGCGCACTTCAAACAGCAGCTGATCGCGCTCCAGCGCCTTGCCTTCAATTTCAACCTGATCATTGGCCTTGACGGTAATCACGAGTGGCGCCGCGGTTTGCTTCAGCGTCTGACCCACCTGCGGCAGTTCCACCACCCCAGGATTGGTCATCGGTGCGGTGACCATGAAGATCACCAGCAGCACCAGCGTCACGTCGATATAGGGAACGACGTTGATCTGGTTCATCATCCGCCGTTTACGGGTTCTCGCCATGATGCCCCCTTACTTGTTGCGCTGCAGGATGTTGGTGAACTCTTCCATGAAGCTTTCATAGCGCACGGCCAGCCGGTCCACCGCAGAAGCAAACCGGTTATAGGCGATGACGGCAGGAATGGCGGCAAACAGGCCAATCGCCGTTGCCACCAGCGCTTCGGCAATCCCCGGCGCTACATGGGACAAGGTTGCCTGCGCCATATTGGATAGGCCACGGAATGCATTCATGATGCCCCACACCGTACCAAACAGACCGATATAAGGGCTGACTGAACCAACGGATGCCAGAAAGGGCAAATGCGAGTCCAGATCATCCATCTCGCGGTTGTAGGACGCACGCATGGCACGCTGTGCACTTTGCGTCACATCGCTGATTTCCAAGCCGCCCTGGCGTTTCAACTTGGCATACTCCTTGAACCCGGCCTCAAAGATGCTAGCCATGCCCTGCGCACGCCGACGGCCAGCATTCACGCTGTCGTACAGCTTGTTGAGATCACCACCGCGCCAGAATTCTTCTTCAAATGCCAGCGCATCACGCTCGGCACTGCGAATGCTGAACACCTTGATAAAGATGTACCACCATGACACCAGGGAAGTGAGAAGCAAGATGGCCATGACAATCTGCACCGGCACGCTGGCGCCGGCAATCAGGGTATATAGGGACATATCCTCGCTGAGGTTCATTACTGCTCCATTTTTTTCATTGACTGTTGGATGGGGGCTGGAATCGTCACCGGCGTGTAGTTGACTGCATCGATGCAGACCACTTCGACATCGGCTTCGGTAAGAACTTGCCCGTCACGGAAAATTTTTTGCTCAAACACCATGCGGCTGCGGCCCATGCTGGCAATCTGGCTATGCACCACGATGGCGTCATTGAAACGGGCGGGCTTTTTAAATTTGATCTGAATGTTACGCACAACAAAGATGATGCCAAACTGCGCGGTTAGTTCCGTCTGCTCAAAGCCGAGACTGCGCAACCACTCGGTGCGGGCGCGCTCCATGAAGTTGAGATACTGGCTGTGATAGACAATGCCACCAGCATCGCTATCTTCATAATAAACCCGGATCGGCCATGCAAACTGATCCGTGGGCATGTTCTCACTCATTCCTGCCATAAGCTTCCATTTTGCATGCTGGCCGGGGCAGGCAATCCAAAATGCTGGTACGCCTGCTGGGTAGCAATACGGCCACGCGGCGTGCGCATCAGGTAACCCTGCTGTATCAAATACGGCTCCAGCACATCTTCTATCGTGTCGCGCTCCTCGCCGATGGCCGCCGCCAGATTATCCAGACCAACCGGACCACCGCCGAATTTCTCCAGCACGGCAAGCAACAGTTTGCGGTCCATGACATCAAAGCCCAGTTTGTCGACATCCAACATTTGCAATGCCGCATCGGCAATCGCCGATGTCACGATGCCATCGGCCTTGACCTGCGCGTAATCGCGCACACGGCGCAGCAAGCGGTTGGCAATACGCGGCGTACCGCGGGAGCGTTTGGCAATTTCCAGCGCACCCGCCTCCTGCATGCTGACATCCAGCAAGGTAGCAGAGCGATGTACGATGCGCGCCAACTCTTCCGAGGTATAAAACTCCAGCCGCGACACAATCCCGAAGCGATCGCGCAGCGGATTGGTGAGCATGCCGGCGCGCGTGGTGGCGCCCACCAGCGTAAACGGCGGCAGATCAAGCCGCACTGAACGCGCGGCCGGGCCTTCGCCTATCATGATGTCCAGGCGATAGTCTTCCATGGCGGGGTAAAGAATCTCTTCCACCACCGGCGACAAGCGATGAATCTCATCGATGAACAGCACATCGTTGGGCTCAAGATTGGTCAGCAAGGCGGCCAGATCGCCTGCGCGCTCCAGCACCGGACCGGAGGTCTGACGCATGTTCACTCCCATTTCGCGGGCAATGATGTGCGCCAGCGTGGTCTTGCCCAGGCCGGGCGGACCAAACAGCAGAACGTGATCAAGAGCTTCGCTGCGGCCACGCGCAGCATTGATGAAGATTTCGAGTTGACCGCGGGCTTTTTCCTGACCGACATACTCGTCCAGCACCTTGGGGCGCAGGGCACGCTCCAGCGCTTCTTCCTCCCGGCCCAGCGGCTCGGCGGCGATCAGTCTGTCGGTTTCTATCATGGGCCTGTCAGGCGGTCTTTATCAGGATTTGGAAAGGGATTTGAGTGCCAGACGGATACCGTCGGCCACCACGACATCGGCTGGCAATTGCTTGACGGCTGCCATGGCTTCCCGCTCATTGTACCCCAAGGCGAGCAAGGCGTTGAGCACATCACCACTGGCCGATTTTGCCTGGCCTGCGGGCGCGGTCAGACCATCTACGCTGAACTTGTCTTTCAGCTCCAACAGCAAGCGTTCGGCCGTCTTCTTGCCTATGCCAGGCACGCGGGTCAGCAGCGCGGTTTCCTGCAAGGCCACTGCTTGCGCCAGGTCATCCACCGACAAGCCACTCAGTATCGACAAGGCTGACTTGGCACCTATGCCATTCACCTTCAGCAACTGGCGGAATGTCTGCCGCTCGCGGTCAGTGCCAAAACCATACAGCAGCTGCGCATCCTCACGCACGATGAATTGCGTCAGCAGCACTACTTTTTCGCCCAGGGCAGGCAGATTGTAAAAGGTGCTCATGGGCACCTCGCATTCATAGCCGACGCCATGGCAATCAATCACCACTTGCGGCGGTGCCTTTTCGATCAGGACTCCGCTGATTCGGCTAATCATGAACAAACTCCCACAGGTGTTGCCGCTGCAACACGATTAAATTTTAAATGCCGTGCCAGAAATAAAACATGACTCACACCAACCGTCCGCCCCGTACGCGGAACCCGGCAGTTGCCAGCAACCCCAATCCCTGACCGCCATGCGCGTGGCAGATGGCACAGGCCAGAGCGTCGGCGGAATCCGGCTTGGGCACACCAGGCAGCTTCAGCAGACGCTTCACCATTTCCTGCACCTGCTCCTTGGCGGCGTGGCCATTGCCCACCACCGACTGCTTGACCTGCAGCGCGGTATATTCCGCCACCGGCAGGTTCTGGATCACCGCCGCGCAAATGGCCGCACCTCGTGCCTGCCCCAGCAACAACGTGGATTGCGGGTTCACGTTGACGAATACTTTTTCAATCGCCACCTGCTCCGGGGCATAGGTGTCGATCACCTCGGCCAGGCCATCCAGTATGATTTTCAGGCGCGAGGGCAGATCTTCAATCTCGGCGCCCTTGCCCTGCGTGGTCTTGATCGTACCGCTGGCGACATAACTCAGCTTTTCACCGGTTTTTTCAATAACGCCAAAACCGGTCAAGCGCAAGCCTGGATCAATACCAAGAATGCGCATCAGCTGCGTCCTGTCGCCAATAACGGCGTCACTCTTCGATTACCGCCGTGGTGTACACGTCCTGCACATCGTCCAGATCTTCCAGCGCATCAAGCAGCTTCTGCATTTTGGCGGCATCGTCGCCGGTAAACACGGTTTCATTGAGCGGCTTCATGGTGACTTCGGCCAGCACCGCCTTGAGGCCTGCTGCCTCCAGCGCTTCCTTCACCGCGGTGAAATCGGCTGGCGGCGTAATCACTTCAATACTGCCATCGTCATCGGTAATCACGTCTTCTGCGCCAGCTTCCAGCGCGGCTTCCATTACCTGCTCTTCACTGGTGCCTGGCTCAAAAACCAGCGTACCGCAATGCTTGAACATGAAGGCTACACAGCCGTCAGTGCCCAGGTTGCCACCATTTTTGGACAGGGCATGCCGCACATCAGCCACCGCACGCTGCTTGTTATCCGTCATGCAGTCGATGATGATGGCGGCGCCGCCAATGCCATAGCCTTCATAGCGGATTTCTTCGTAACTCACGCCTTCCAGCTCACCCGTACCACGCTTGATGGCGCGGGTGATGTTTTCTGCTGGCATGTTTTCTTCTTTGGCTTCCGCCACCGCGGCACGCAGGCGCGGGTTGAAGTTGACATCACCGCCGCCCAGACGGGCCGACACGGTAATTTCCTTGATCAGCTTGGTAAAAATCTTGCCGCGCTTGGCATCCTGACGGCCCTTGCGATGCTGAATATTGGCCCATTTGGAATGACCTGCCATGACTAAATCCTCTAACCCTTTAAATTCGCCGGATTTTACCATAGCCGGGCCTGCTGCTGGCAGTCGCTCGAGCAAGCAATCCACGATAAAACGGGAAGAAAGGTGAGGCTAATCCTGCCCCATGGCGGGGTCTATGGCTTCGCGACTGCGCATGCTGCGCAGCGAAATAATGACGAGCGCAGCGCCAATCAGCAGCATGCCGATCGATTCCCCCGGCGTGGGGCGTTCACCCAATTGCCACCAGGCAGCCAATACGCCGATCACCGGCGCCAGCATCGACGTCATGCTGGCAATACCGGCAGGCAGACGCTGCAAGGCATACAGCCACAGCATCCATGCCAGGGCATTACAGAGTATGGCATTGAAGGCCACGGCACCAATGAACTGGGGCGTCCATTGAATAGGGCCCGCAGGAACGATCAAGGCCACCGCCACCAATGGCAGCGAGCCGAAAAACATCTGCCAGGCCGTGAGTGAAAGCAAATCAAGCTCGGGCGAACGCTGATGCAGCTTCTTGGCGACAATTACCGACAAGGCCCAGAACACACCACCGAGCACCGCCAGCGCCATGCTGAACAGGTCAGCGCCCAGATGCAATGGGTCCAGAATGAAGAGCAGCCCCATGATGGAACAAGCCACCGCCAACCACTGAGTACCGCGGATTTTCTCGCCGAGCAAAGGCCAGGCCAGGATCATCACCCAGAATGGCATGGTGTACGTCAGCACGGCCGTCTTGCCCGCGCCGCCTTCCACCAGTGCCCAGATGATAAGGCCGGTAAATCCGCAGGTTTGCAACACGCCCAGCAACAGCAAGGTGGGGATTTGCCGTGGACGGATCGGCCGCCGCAAGATCGGCAACAGGATCAGCAGACAGAGCGCGCCCAGAAATGTGCGGAGCGCGCCAAACTGGAAGGCACCCGCATATTGCAAGGCATGTTTCATAACCACCCAGTTATACCCCCACAGTACAGCGAGCAGAAGCAGGGCCAGGAAGGCGCGCACCGTGGCGCTGGCGGAGGTATTCATCTTGGCAGTATCAATTCCAGGTGTGGGTATACAGCTTCCAGCTGCCATCGGCCTGGCGGCGATACAGCAGATGCACATTGCCGCTGAACTCCTGACGTTCACCCGCGGCATTCACGGCGGCAGCGCTCCAGCGGCCACGTTGAAAAGCCAGCGTTTCATCCGCGCCCACTTCCAGCAGTTCCAGCTTGTGGTCAACAACGCCTTGGCCGATCAGGTCACGCCAGAACTCCAGAATGGCCTTGCCGCCCGTCACCTGGGCAGCGCCGGATGGCAAAAGACTGGCTTCATCGTCGTAAAAAGAAGCTACCAGCGCGGGCTGCTGGCTGTTGAAAGCCGAATCCCACGCCTGGTTCGATGTGGTGAATTGCGCCTTTAATGCGTCATTGGTTTGCATGGTATTGCTCCTTGGGTTAGTAACGAATCGAATTGGATAAAGTGAGTAGTCAGGCCTGGACCATGGCGGGAACGCCCGCCACGATCAGGTGCAGCATCTCATGCAGATGCTTGCGCCCGGCCTCATCCAGGCCTGCCATGCATTGCTTGAGTCGGCTGTAGTAATCCGGCATCACCTGGTCCAGCTTGGCTTGGCCTGCAGGGGTGAGCCGCACGCTGATGTTGCGACGGTCTTCACCGGCGTAGATGCGCTCCACCAGGCCATCGCGCTCCAGGCCATCAATCAGGCCGGTCATGGTGGCGCGTGAAACGCCCGCTTTTTGCGCCAGCACTGAGGGCGTTGATGTCAGGGTTTCTTCGCGCATCAGCAGAATCAGTACCCACCAGCGCCCTTGCAGCAAACCATGCCGACTGAGGCAGGTATCGAGCGCAATGGACAGGTCGGTGGCGACCCGCAACAAATGCAGGAAAGACGAAATCGCCGAGACATCAGCCTCGGGATAGCGCTGGGCAAATTTCTCCAGCACTTCAGGGGTAGGGAGATCGCGTAGTTGCAACATGATTAGGTTCATTATAGTTAGCTGGCTAACCATGTCAAGCACATGATGGGATTTTAGGTTCAACTACGCAGCTGATAGGTGTATATTCAAATTTCGAAACAAGCCCTTGCGTGCATCAAGCGCGGGCCAAAAAAAAGAACAGGCAGTTTAATAAGCCTTAAAAACGTTCGAGGAGGATGTATGAAAACAGTACGGCAGTTGCTGGAAGAAAAAGGTAATACCATCTTATCCGTCGGCCCCGATAGCCTGGTTTACGACGCCCTCAAGATCATGGCCGAATATCGCGTGGGTGCTCTGCTCGTGATGCGCGGACAGGCACTGGTAGGTATTTTTTCCGAGCGGGATTATGCGCGGGAAGTGGTGCTCAAGGGCAAGACCTCCAAAACCACGCCGGTCTCCGACATCATGTCGCACCAGGTGATTACGGTATCGCCAGACCAGACCGTGGATGAATGCATGAACCTGATGTCAGGCAAACGCATACGCCACTTGCCGGTGATTGAGCATGGTCAGGTGGTGGGCGTGCTGTCAATTGGCGATCTGGTCAAGGCGACCATCGAATATCAGCAATTCCTGATTCAGCAGCTGGAAAGCTACATCCAGAGCTAAGCCAGCGCCCGGGCAGAGCACCACTAGGGCTAAGCGGCTGAGATCAAACTCAGCTGCGGTCTGCCTCGGTACGCCCGAGTTGTTCCCAGCCCTGGTTGATGCGCTCACGCTTGTCGTCTCCCCCCTGCTCTTCCGTCAGGATACGAGTAAGGTCGTTGCGCATGCGCAGGCTGTTGACCACCATTTGCTGCATGTCATTGCGTATCGGATGGCTCGCCCACATCAGCTTTTCATCGTGCTGACGGAAACGCCAGGCGGTGCGGTAGGCATGAAAGCGGCTGTAGCCTAGCTCGGTCAGCACCTTTTCGCCCAGCTGCAGGGCTCCGGCAAACGTCTCCCGCACAAAATCCACTTCCAGGTCCATGTACTCAAAGGCGTAGCTGCGGTTGCGGGCACGCGCCAGTATCGTCACCTGCGGATAGTGTTTGCGTACGTAGCGCGCCGTCTCCAGCGCATCCTCGGCATTATCAATCGCCAATATCAGCAGCTTGGCCTTGGCAATGCCCGCCGCCCGCAAGACATCGGGCCGGGTGATATCACCGTAATACGCCTTGTGCCCAAACTGCCGCATCAGATCAATCTGGTTCGGGTCAAAATCAATCACGGTGGGCGGCTGGCCCACACTACTCAGCAAACGCGTGACCACCTGTCCCACGCGCCCGAAGCCGGCCACGATGACCGCGCGTTGCTCTTCAAATGCATCGTGGCTGGAAGATTTGCGGTTAAGCCGCTTGCGCAGGTAAACACCATGCGCCAGCATGAATAGCGGCGTGGTCAGCATGGAAATCGCCACCACGGAATTCAGCAGGCTGGCTGTATTGTCGGTAAAAATCCGCGCATCGGCAGCGGCATTGAAAATCACAAAGGCAAACTCGCCCACCTGCGACAAGGTCAGCGCAAACAGCAGCGCATCTTGCGACTTGTGGCCAAATGCGCGCGCCAGGCCAAACAACAACACCAACTTGAGCATGACAAACCCCAGGCCCAGGCCGAGCACCAGCCAGGGCTGCTGCATGATCAAGGGCAGGTTGACCGACATGCCGACCGCGATAAAAAACAGCCCCAGCAGCAGGCCCTTGAATGGCTCGATATCCAACTCAAGCTCCTGCCTGTATTCAGAATCCGCCAGCAGCACGCCAGCGATAAAAGCCCCCAAGCCCATGGACAAGCCAACCGAGGTCATGAGGATGGAGACGCCGATGATCAGGAACAGGGCAAAGGCGATAAAAATCTCGCGCAAGCCGGTATTGGCGATATAGCGCAGGATAGGCCGCAGCAGGTATTTGCCGCCGACAATGAGCACCACCACCAGCGCAATCGCCTTGGTAATGGCGAACCAATCCATATGAAAACCGCTAGCGGTTTCGGTGCCAGGCGCAATCACCAGCAGCAGAATCATCAGCGGAATCACCGCCAGATCCTGAAACAGCAAGACCGCAAACGCCGACCGGCCAGAGGGCTGGGCCAGCACGCCCTGTTCCGCCAGCACCTGCATGGCGATCGCGGTGGATGACATCGCCACGCCCATGCCCGCCACCAGCGCCAGACGCCAATCCAGATGCAGAAAGAGTCCAAGCGCCACCACCAGGCCTATGGTCAGCAACACCTGCAAGCCGCCCATGCCAAAAATCGGCATGCGTAACTCCAGCAGTTTATCCAGCTCGATTTCCAGCCCGATGAGAAACAGCATCATCACCACGCCGAATTCGGAAAAATGCAGCACGGTTTCAGTCTCGGCAATCAGCCCCAGCCCCCACGGGCCAATGAGAATACCGGCGATGAGATAGCCCAGCACGGAGCCCAGCCCCAGGCGTTTGGACAAGGGCACGGCCAGCACGGCGGCCCCCAGATAGACAGCGCCTTGAAGGAGCAAGGCCGGGGTATGTGCTTCCGCCATGCTTATACTCCTTCCAGGAAATCAACTTGTGGCGCATGCGCGGTATGCACTACCGGCGGCAAGTCACCATCGACCAGCGCCTGCACCCAGGCTGCATATTGCGCGGCACGTTTTTGCAGCGCAATTTCATCGAGCTGATTCACGTCCTGCGTTAAAAAAGGCTGCAAATATGGCATGCCACACAAAGTGGCGGTCTGCTCAAAAGGACGCAGCAATTCGGCAATGGAAAACTGGTTGTACGCCATGCGCTGATACACATTGGCAGCGCCACCACTGGTGATGGCATGCACCCAGGGCTTGCCGCGCAGGGCATCGCCATCATCGCCATAGGCCCAGCCAAAGGTCAGCACCGTATCCAGCCAGCTCTTCATCAGCGCCGGGCATGAATACCAGAACAGCGGATGCTGAAACACCAGCACATCATGCTCCGCCACTAGCGCCTGCTCATGCTCAACATCAATCATCTGCTCCGGATAGTGCTCATACAGATCATGCACGGTGACATCCGGCAAATCGAGCACGGCATTCAACAAGGCCCGGTTCACCCGCGAGGCCTCGGCGTAGGGATGCGAAAACAGGATGAGGACACGTTGCGCCATCAGGGAGCTTCCTTCTTGGGCATTTCCATGCGGTAGCTGTCATAGCTGCGATTGGCCGCATCCATGCAGTTCTGCCATTGAATCGGATCGGTGAACAGGCGGCACTCTGCCTGGCGGGTGGCTTGCGCGCTATCGTAGAGCTGGCGTCCGGTACAGCCAGCCAGTAGCGCAATGAGCAGCAGGCAGAGGATACGTAACATAGCCTTTACTCGCCGATGATCTTGACCAGCACGCGTTTTTTGCGGCGGCCATCAAACTCGCCGTAGAAAATCTGTTCCCACGGGCCAAAATCCAGTTGGCCTTCGGTAATCGCCACCACCACTTCGCGCCCCATCACCTGACGCTTCATGTGGGCATCGGCATTGTCTTCGCCGGTATCGTTATGGCGGTAATTGCGGATAGGCTCGTGCGGTGCCAGACGTTCCAGCCACTCTTTGTAATCGTGGTGCAGGCCGGATTCATCGTCATTGATAAACACACTGGCGGTGATATGCATGGCATTCACCAGGGCAAAGCCCTCGCGCACGCCGCTCTCGCGCAGACACTCGCGGATTTGCGGGGTGATATTGATAAAGGCAACGCGGGTGGGAGGGTTGAACCAGAGTTCTTTGCGGTAGCTTTTCATGGAAGCGCCTTTCTGCAATGGAGGATTATTCAAGCTGCATTATAGCCAGCGCTTCTGGCGAGTAAACACGCACAAGAGGCCGAAGCGGCCTCCTGCATGTGTCCAATGAGGGGAAACCGAACGCTAGATTTTGCCGTCCAGGCCCATCTGGTAGTACTTGTGCACGATCTTTTCCTGGTTTTCCAGCAGCCAGTCGATGCTGGGTTCATTGCTCATCGCTTTATGGATGGCCTGGGCTGTCGCCTTGCGGTGCAGTTCAAACAGCACCTTGTGATCAAGGTCATCCTTGTCCGCCACGCTGGGGTGCAGCCACACCGAGACAATAATGCCGATGTCGTTCACCTTGTCCTTGGGGATATCGCCATTGCGCACGGCATCCAGCACGCCATTGGCAATCGCCGCCTGCACAGTCCCCATCAGAATATTGGTGTAACGGGAGTTATCCACCGTCACCTTGCTCACCATCAATGTCGCCGGGCGTACCATCACATCGGTATTCAGAATCGCCAGCACCCGGGTGTGCCCCTTGACCTGGTCTCCCAGCAGATTGGCAAACGCCACGCCCATAGGCCCGCTCATTTCGCCAATGGCAACTTCCGGCTCGGCTGCCGTGCCTGGAGGGCCACCTGCTACCAACGCTTCACCTACCCGCATAACAATCGGATCACTCATACCCTGCTCCTTGAGATGGATTAAAAAAAGAAAGCGGGCCCGCCTTCAAGCAGGCCCGCCGATATGTGACGCATGATGTTGGATACGACGCAGGTTGCGGCGCGAAGTTGCAGCGCTATTGCGCGAGTTAGTGCTTGAGCCCGGTGATCCAGCGACTGTATACCGCACTCGCCACCTGATTGAGCGCCGCCACCTGATCGGGCGCGGCCTCCATGATGGCTTGCGGCGGTTGCACGCTGGGCTGGTGCAAGGCGGCTTCGATCTCGTGCGCGCTGGTGGTGCACCAGGTATTGACCAGGTCCACCGTCATTTCAATATGGCACTGAAAACCAATGTGTTTGCCCATGACAAATGCCTGGTTGCAGCACTGGGCATTGCCGAGCAAGGGCTTGGCATTGGGCGGCATGCTGAAGGTCTGGTAATGCCATTCAAAGGTCGTGAATTCGCGCACGCCCCCCAACCATTCCTCCGCCAGCTGTGCATCTGCCGCCTGCACCGTGTGCCAGCCGATCTCCGCGCAATGGTTATCGGTGATCTGCCCGCCCATGGCGCGCGACAGCAACTGTCCGCCCAGACAATGCCCCAGCACAGGGATATCCTGCGCCACGGCATCCTGAATAATCTCCAGCAAGGTCGGTATCCACGGCAAGGGATCATTCACGCTCATGGGGCCGCCCATCATCACCAGCCCACTATATTCGGTGATGGGCTGGGGCAAGGCATCGCCTGCATGCACGGAAATGCGGCGCCATGGGATCCCCATGCGATTCAGATAATGCGCAAAAAAGGCGGGCGTATCATTGGCGGTAAACTGGACAACGGCAACGGGCTTCATGACGAATTTCGATTTCAAAAACAGTAGGTGAATGATACACCGAAAGCATGCACGAATCGTGCCGCAGCAGGCTTGAATAAGGCTACATCGGAATATTTATCGATAAAAAATGCATCCGGGGAAGATGCATTTTTTATCCTGAGAGTAGCGAAGGCTTAGTTGATGGCGAACCGTACCTTGTGAAGATGGTAGCCCTGCTGGTCTATATCCCGGATGGCATCGGCCGCCAGTGAATCCTCACCGATCTCCACACCCGTCTTCTGCCGGATCAGCTTGGCGTAATCCGGGTCATCCACGGCAATTTTTGATACATCCGCGCCCGACAATACGGAAAGATACTTCTGACTGCTGCTGGCGCTCTGGTAGATATCGATTTTCATGTTTATCCCTCCTTGTAAGTACCGTACAAACTGCATAGCATTAGAAACGTGAAAAGCTGCCAGGTTCACATGATTTTTATGCTTTTAATCGGCCGGTCATATTCTGAATATTGCCGCGTGGTATACATAGGCGCTTCCGGTTGTCGCAGCACATAAAATAAATTCATCCATCACCAGTCACGTCATCAAACTTTAAGGGGGTAGTGCCAGGTTTGCGCCCGGTGCTGAAAAAACATGCACACATTCTTCCGTTTACTTTGCGGCCTGCTTTTACTGGCCTTGGCCGGTTGCGTTTCTGTTGGCGAACTCAAGCAGGAGCTCAACAATCGCCAATCGATGGCGACCTCGCTCGATCAACTCGACTACCGGCCCCTGGCATCGGAAGTCCCGTTGAGTATCAAGATGAACGAGCAGCAAGCCTATCTCTTCCCCAGTGGTAAAAGCTTTGCCGCCGGGCTGACCGTGCCAGATGTAAAAAACCCGCACAAGCTGGAAATCAGCACCTATCTCACCAGCAGTTACATTCCATCTGCGAGTGTGTTTGTCCCGCGTTTTCTGTTTCTGGATGCGCAGAAACAGATTGTCGGCGAGCTTGGAAAATACCGGCTGACCCGGGAGAGTGACTTCTGGAAAGGCGGCTATTTCCATGCCAGCGTCCCGATTCCCGCGTCTACATCCTTCGTCGTGATGTATACCGATGAAAACCCCGAACCGGTGCTTGGCACGATGACAGACAATGGCATTGAGCATGCGCTGCCGCATGCCCCGTCAGGCAGCGTCACCCTTACCCTGAGCAAGCCTTTTCCAGCCGATTATGATTTTTCCACGGCGGTGATCAAAGACTCCGTGCAAACCTACAGCAGCAGCAAAGCGGACTTCTTTGTCGTCTCCAGAATTCAACAGGCCGCAACCAATAACAGCCTGCAGAAAACCCTGCAGCTGAATCAGGGCCGAGGGCTGACAATGACGCCTTACCTGGTGGATCAGGAAGTGCCCACGCAAAAAGTCAGCGTACAGCTACTGGGCAGAACGCATTACGCGGCGCCGATTCTGGCACTCACCAATACGGTGTACGAGATCAAGGGCGATGTAGAATTCACACCGCAAGCCAACAAGGTTTACGTGGTAAAAGGGGTGCTGGGAGAGGACTACTCTGCCATCTGGCTGGAGGAGCAAGGCACCGGTAATATAGTGGGCAACAAGATTGAAAAGCACGGCTCCACCGCGCTTGGCTTCCTGGAAAAATAAAAATAGAAAACAACATCATGGGCATGGCCATGCGGCTGTGCCCTCTTACTGACTGAAACTGGGGAAATCACCATAATGAGCATCACCCGACTCGCCTGCGCACTTCTGATCAGCGCCCTGAGTTTTCACGGCACCGAGCTGCTTGCCGCCACCAAAAACGACAAAGCAAACAAAGCGACGACAAACGCCAACGCCATAGTCTCAGAAAGCTTTCGCTACGACATCACACCCCTTCCCAGCTTTGTTCAAACGATAAACCGGCCAGTCCAGAAATCAGCGTCTAGCGATAGCGACCAGGAATTTTTGCTGCAGGAGCGGCAAATATCCCTGCTCAACAAAACGCCGCAGCGCTATGTGCACACACAAACCACGGCTTATTCCAGCAATGCGCTTGAGTCGGTTTCGCAGGTTTATATTCAGTTCAACCCGGCCTTTGAACAATTGGCCTTGCATGCCATTCGCGTATGGCGCGATGGCAAGGCCATTGATCTGACGAAAAAGGTGAAGCTGGATCTGCTGCGCCGGGAAAGCAATCTGGAAAAAAGCATGTATGAGGGCGATGTCACCGCGATCGGCATTCTGCCGGATATTCGCGTGCAGGATATTGTGGAGCTTGAGTACACCGTCTCTGGCAGCAACCCGGTATTTGGCAACCACTACGCCGACCTGTTCTACATGATGCAGATGAAGCCTGTCAGGGAATATCGTTTCCGCATGCTATATCCCGACACTCGCCAGATAGCATGGAGGCTTCCGCCCGGCATGACCGCCAAGGAAAGCAGCCAGGCCGGCATCAAGCAGATCGACATCAGCCAGTCCAACATCAAACCTTACGTTCAGGAAGACAAAACCCCAGGCTGGTATCTCCCGCAACAACTGATCGAGATCAGTGAATACAAAAGCTGGGATGAGGTGAATCAATGGGCAAGCGGCTTGTTTGCCTATAACGCCCCGTTGAGCAGCGAGCTGCAGCAGAAAGTGCAGGAATGGCAGAACCGCAAGCTGTCGCAGGCCGAACTTGCGGTTGAAGTGCTGCGCTGGGTGCAGCAGGACATACGCTATTTCGGCATTGAAATGGGCGAAAACTCGCATCTGCCCGCCACGCCGGATGTCACTTTCAGCAGAAAGTATGGTGACTGCAAGGACAAGAGCCTGCTGCTTGCCACCATGCTGCGCGCCCTGGGGATTGAGGCACGCCCCACCCTGGCCTCCTTGTCCATGAACCGCAATGTGGAAAAAATGCTGCCCTCGCATGCGGTATTCGACCACGCCATTGTGCAGGCCGTGATAGAGGGAAAGACCTACTGGCTGGATGCTACCCGCCCCCCGCAATATGGCAAGCTATCGAACCTGAGCTTTGCCGATTATGGTTATGTGCTGGTGCTTAACAGCCCGCAATTGCTGCAGGACACGCGTCTGCCGGACACTTACGAATCGCTCTATCAGCGCAATGACAGCATCAAATTACCAAGCTTCAAAGGGGAAGCCACGCTGGTGTCTGTCTACAAGGCAACACGCAACGCCGCGGATAGCCTGCGACAAATGCATGAGCAGCTGCCTGCCGAGCAATTCAATCACGCATTTCAGGATACCCTGTTGCGCCTCTACCCCCATGCCCGCACAGATGGCAATGTGGAATACGCCGATGACCAGACCAATAACCAGGTCACCATCACGACCAGGCTCAATATTGCCGACCTGCTGAGCTATGAACCAGGCCGCCTGGTCGGTGCCTTTTATGCCACCGAAGTCGCCAGCTGGGCCGAGCTGCCACAAAACACGCAGCGCAGCGCCCCCTTCGGCCTTGCCAAGAATATGCGTGTTGTGCAGACATTTGAGCTGGAGTTTCCGCTCTCGCCTCAAATCCAGCCAGCCAAAACCAACAATAACAAGCCTGGCGAGTTTCTGAGCATGACCGCAAGCTCGAACACCACGCCACAAAAATATTCCCTCTCGCTCTCACTGAAAGCGAACAAGGAAGCCGTACCCGCGCAAAGGATCAACGACTACACCGCCGAAACCCGCAAGCTGCGTGATCAAATGGGCATGACCTACAGCATCCCCATCAACACCTATGACATGGACGATTTAAAGGCACTGCAACGGGTGATTGCACGGTTTGACCAGAAGTACGGCAGCAGCAACTCAGGCCGTGCTGCCGTGCGCAAAAAGGACCAGATCAACCTGATTGTCGTCAGCCGCGACATTGCCTCGGGCAAACTCACCAACAGCAATCTCGCCAAGGCCTACAAGCTGCGCGCCAATGCCTACGATGACAAAGGCGATAGTGCGCAGGCACTCAAGGATATTCGCATGGCGCAGCAACTGGATCCTGAGAATCCTGAATATCGCCTGTTTGAAGCCGCGACCCTGCTCGGCAATGGCGAATATCAGGCTGCCATCACCCGCTTTGCGGCACTGGCACCCAGCGAGCCGACCATGTCCATCAGCGACCAGTGGATGCTGAATCAGCAATATGCCCAAAGCCTGCTCATGAGCGGCAAACCGCAGGAAGCCAGCGAAAAATTCTCTATCGCCATCGGCCTGGCAGACAACAGCGCAGCAAAACTGCAAAGCGCCATCTGGCAATTCATTGCCAGTGGATCACCCGCAGCAGGCAAAGCCGCGCTGACATCCGTGCTGGATAGCATGCCCGACGATGACTGGCCGCGCGCCGTGGCCGAGATGCTGACTGGCAAGATCAGCCCCGACGAGCTGATTGCAAAAGCCGCCTCTACCGATATCGGTGTCAGGGAAGATCAGTATTCCGAGGCCTACTTCTACCTCGGCAAGTATTACCAGATGACCAACCAGCCAGAAAAAGCCAAGGAAGCCTTTGGCAAATGCCTGGCCCAAGGGGTCACCGAGTTTCAGGAGCATAACTTCGCCACCCTGGCGCTGGGCAAGCCCAAAACCATACGCAAAGACGAGGGTAGCGGCTTTTTTGACTAGGCCAGACCTCACAATGCCCCAATGACAAAAGCCCGCTTGCGCGGGCTTTTGATTTCACGCCACCCCGGCAGCAAGCGGTAGCTGCCGGGATGAGATGAACTAGTACTGCACCTGGCCTGGAATCCAGCTGGTGCCAGCAAGCGGCACCTTGGCCATGGCGGCGGATTCGACGGTCAATGCAACCAGGTCTTCCGGCTCCAGATTGTGCAGATGCGATTTACCGCAGGCACGGGCGATTACCTGAGCTTCCATGGTCATCACGGCCAGGTAGTTGGCGAGGCGACGGCCTGCTTTTACCGGGTCGAGACGCTTCATCAGCTCGGGATCTTGCGTGGTGATGCCTGCAGGGTCCTTGCCTTCGTGCCAATCGTCGTACGCGCCAGCGGTGGTGCCCAGGGCCTGGTATTCGCTTTCAAGGCGTGGGTCGTTGTCACCCAGCGCCACCAGCGCGGCAGTACCAATCGCTACGGCATCAGCGCCCAGGGCCAGCGCCTTGGCCACGTCGGCACCGTTACGGATACCACCGGACACAATCAGCTGCACCTTGCGGTGCATGCCCATATCCTGCAGGGCTTGCACAGCGGGACGAATGGCAGCGAGTGTGGGAATGCCGACGTGTTCGATGAACACTTCCTGCGTAGCGGCAGTACCGCCCTGCATGCCATCCAGCACCACGACATCGGCACCGGCTTTCACAGCCAGGGTGACGTCGAAGTAGGGACGAGTCGCGCCGACCTTCACGTAGATAGGTTTTTCCCAATCGGTAATTTCACGCAGCTCAGCGATCTTGATTTCCAGATCATCCGGGCCGGTCCAGTCAGGGTGACGGCAGGCAGAACGCTGGTCCACGCCCTTGGGCAGGCAGCGCATCTTGGCAACACGGTCACTGATTTTCTGGCCCAGCAGCATGCCGCCGCCGCCCGGCTTGGCGCCCTGCCCGATCACGACTTCAATCGCATCGGCCTTGCGCAGGTCGTCCGGGTTCATGCCGTAGCGCGATGGCAGGTATTGATATACCAGAATGGAAGACTGACCACGCTCTTCCGGCGTCATGCCACCGTCACCGGTAGTGGTGCTGGTGCCAACGGCGCTGGCGCCACGGCCCAGGGCCTCTTTGGCCGGGCCGGACAAGGCGCCGAAGCTCATGCCCGCAATCGTCACCGGCGTTTTCAGGTGTATCGGCTTCTTGGCGAAACGGGTGCCGAGTATAACATCGGTACCGCATTTTTCACGGTAGCCTTCCAGCGGGTAACGGCTGACCGAAGCGCCCAGGAACAGCAGATCATCAAAATGCGGCAGCTTGCGCTTGGCACCGGCACCGCGAATGTCGTAAATACCGGTCGCAGCAGCGCGGCGGATTTCAGACAGGGTGTAAGGGTCGAAGGTCGCGGAGAACCGTGGCTGCGTCTGAGGGGTTTTTGGGGTATCGCTCATATTAGTAAGCTCCTGCGTTATCGACATGGAAGTTATACAGCGTGCGGGCGGAGCCGAAGAGCTTGAAGCTGTCGGGGCTGACATCCGCATGGCCGGACTTGGCCAGCAGGTCCACCAGAATCTGGCGGGCTTCGTCATCCATCGGTTTTTCTTCGCAATCGGCACCCAGGCTCTTGACCTCGCCGCGCACAAACAGGCGGGCTTCGTACAGCGAATCGCCCAGCGCTTCGCCCGCATCGCCCAGCACCACCAGGTTACCGGCTTGTGCCATGAAGGCGGAGAAGCTGCCAACCGAACCACCGACCACGATATCGGCGCCCTTGAGCGAGATACCGCAGCGCAGGCCGGCATCGCCATCAATAATCAGCAGGCCACCTTGTGCCGTGGCACCGGCTGCGTTGGAAGCAAAGCCCTTGACGTGCACCACGCCGGACATCATGTTCTCGGCCACACCGGTGCCGGCGCTGCCGGTTACCACCACGCTGGCCAACTGGTTCATGCCTGCAGCGTAATAGCCAGCGTGACCATCAATCGTCACCTTCACATCGGACTTGAGGCCGACGGCGATATTGTGGGCGCCATTCGGGTTATCAATCACCACATGCTTGCCGTTCAATTCGGAAGCCGGGCTGTGCAGGTACTGGTTAACCTCGCGCAAAGGCGTTGCCGCCAGATCAAATTTTAGACTTTCCATACATACATCTCCTTGGGCGAAGGTTCAAACACGTGCGCATTCTTCACATCGGGCAAGTGGGCCAGCGAGCGGAACTCGGAGGCAATCGCCACGTAATCATCATGCTCGGCCACCACAGCTGGTTTGCAGGCAAACGGATCGCGGATCAGGGCCAGCTGGTCCTTGGTGCCCATCAGCAGGGTGTAGAAACCATCCAGCTCGTCAAAACCATGCTCCAGCGCGGTCTTGAGATCGTCGCCTTCACGCATGCGCCATTCCAGAAAACGACAAGCCGCTTCGGTATCGTTATCGGTTTCAAAGTCGATGCCTTCGTGCTGCAGCTTGCGGCGCAGGCTGTTGGCGTTGGACAGTGAGCCGTTGTGCACCAGGCACCAGTCACGACCAGCGGTGAATGGGTGGGCGTGGGCCGGGGTAATGGCAGACTCGGTGGCCATGCGGGTGTGGCCTACCAGATGGGTACCACTGACATGCGGCAGGTCATAACGGGCGGCCACATCGGCTGGCAGGCCGGTATCCTTGTACACATCAATCGACTGGCCAACGGACAGCATGTGAATCTGTGGATAGTGTTCCTTGATCCAGGTCTTGATGGTCGGGGTTTCCAGATGCGAGATCAGGATGGCGTGGTTGCCCTTGGTGCTGAGGCTGACCTTGCTGCCCAGGTGCGCATCAAAGTCATGCGCCAGGCCTTGCCAGTTGAAGTCCATGGTCGGGGCATACAGGCTGTACTTCAGCTCGTTGCCTGCCACAGGCGCCGTAAACACTGCCATACCGGCAGAGTCAGGGCCACGTTCTGTCATGCCGATCAGCATCGGCATCATCAGCTCGCCAATGTTGGCGCGCATGCTGGGGTTTTTAACCAGCAAACCTACAATTCCACACATGATGTTGCTCCTTTCAAATTCATTCATCAGGTGGCGGATATGCTTAACTCCGCCATGCGCTGCCGGGCAGCGCGCTCAAAGTCCAAACTAGTAAAACTGTACGTAGCGATTGATTTCCCAATCCGACACATGGCGCATGTAATCCACCCACTCCATGCGCTTCAGCTCAACGAATTCCTTGCTGAGGCCAGGGCCCATGGCATCCATGATCACCTGGTCGGCTTCCAGCGCATCCAGCGCCTCGCCCAGGTTTTGCGGCAGGATGTTAATGCCGAATTCGGCCAGCTGTTCCAGGCTGTAGTCGTAGAGGTTGTCATCACGACCGGTGCCGGGGTCAAGCTCGCGGGCCACGCCATCCAGACCTGCGGCGATCACGGCTGCGGTGGCCAGGTAAGGGTTGCAGCTGCCATCGGGCAGACGCAGTTCCAGGCGGCCGTAGGGAATACGCACCAGCGTTGAACGGTTGTTATTGCCATAGGCGATGTAGGCCGGTGCCCAGGTGGCGCCAGACAGCGAGCGGCCCACCACCAGGCGTTTGTATGAGTTGACGGTCGGGGCGCACACGGCCGCCAGCGCCGGAGCGTGGGCCAGAATGCCGCCGAGGAAGTGGTAGGCCAGCTTGGAAAGGCCAAGGCCGCTAGGGTCACTGTCGTCCTGGAACAGACTCTTTTTGCCGTCGCCGATGGACATGTGCATGTGCATGCCATTGCCCGGACGATTGCTGAACGGCTTGGGCATGAAAGAACAGATGATGCCCAGTTCATTGGCAATCTCGCTCGCCGCCATCTTGAACATGATGTAATCGTCGGCGCTCTTCAGGCAGTCGGCATAGGTGTAATTGATTTCAAACTGGCCGTTGGCATCTTCGTGGTCGATCTGGTAAATATCCAGGCCCACTTCCACCAGCGATTCGGTCAGCTTTTCCAGAAAGGGCGAGTGACGGGTAATGCCTTTGTAGTCATAACAGGGCTTTTGCAGCGTGTCGCTGTCATCAAACGGATGCACCGCACCATGCTCGTCTTTTTTCAGCAGGGAAAATTCAGGCTCCAGACCGGTGTAAAGCGTCCAGCCTTTTTCCGCCAGGCGGGCAATCTGCTGTTTCAGCACAACGCGGGTATCAAATTCGTAAGGCTTGCCATTCACATGGCCATCGCACACCAGGCGGGCATAACCCGGCTGCCAGGGGATCAGGCTCAGGGTGCTCAACTCACCAATCGCCATGTAGTCAGGGCCGTTAGGCGCAATACCCGTACCCCAGATGGCGCCACCGGCAAAGCCGGCGCCGGTAGTCAGGATATCGTTCAGATGCGAAGCAGGCACAGACTTCACCTTGGCCACGCCATGTATATCGACAAACTGCGCCAGCACGTATTTGACGTGGTGGTCTTCCAGAAACTTCTGTGCTTCTTCCAGTGACTTCATCGTGTGATCCCCTTGTAGATGCTGCAATGTTTGGTAACTTGAATATGCTTACTTGAAATAAAAGGAGAGGCCCACCGGACCGCCTCCGAATTCTTGGGCCATGGCGGTCAGTTCATGCCACAGATAGGGGCCGTAGGTGCCATCGCACCACAGGCGGTAAACCGTTTCGCCATTCAGTGTCTGGCTGAGCAGGGTGACCGAAATATTGGCGACTTGCGTCATCAGCAGGCGCTGGTTATTGGCCAGCTCGGCGGCCACATCCAGCGCGCAGACTTCGGCCAGTATCGACAGCGCATGCTGACCACTCAGCACCAGAGCGGCATCGCTGCGCGCCACCGGATAAAGCTTGGCGCCCACCGGGGCAGGGCCTTGCGCCAGACGGCTGGCGTGCCCCGCCACAAACTGGTCCTCCAGCAAGTACTCGCTATTGCCCAAACGCAGCACCAGCGTGGAATCCTGCATGAGCCAGCTGTTGGCTGCCGGTGGCAGTGTGATGCCCTGCGCGCTCAGCCATTCGGCAGCGCCTGCGCCCTTGACGGCGAAGCGGGCAAAGGCGCTGAACTCGGCGACACCGGCCAGCGCTGCCTGGGCTTGCTGGATTTGCGGGGTAGCAAATTCCAAGGCGATTTCCATGCCATTCAGGCTGCCCATGACCGGATGTGCATGGTGCTGGGCGTGGCTGACAGGAGAGGTCTGGATAAAAGTCATGATCAGGCTTCCGATTGCAGTTGAACGAATGGCGTGGCCGCAACACGGGCCATGACCAGACTGCCGCTATCTGTGCGGATATTGAAGGCAGCGCCCTCGGCGACATTGGCCGGGTCTACATAGGCAAAGCCGATAAAGCGGCCGACCGTGGGGCTGAAGGCGATGCTGGTGACGCGACCCTTGATGTTGCCGTCAGTACCAATCACCAGATTGCATTCGTTGATAGTTTCACCCTGATAACCTTCGGACAGGGTAAATGGCACCAGGCGCTTGTTAAGCGGCTTGCGGGCGATAATCTGCAGGCTGCGCTGGCCGATGAAGAAGGGCTTGGCAAACTGGATCGCACCATCGCTGCCCGCTTCAAACGGCTGGGTCAGGCCATCGGTGTCTTGGCCGATCAGGTGATTGCCCATCTCCAGGCGCAACAGGCGCTGGGTATCGGTACCAAACGGGCGCAAGCCCTCAGCCACGCCGTTTTCCAGCAGGGCATTCCATACATGCTGGGCGCTGCCAGCCGGTACGTGCATTTCAAACGCGAGGTCAGACACAAAGCCCACGCGGATCAGGCGGGCCGGAACCCCGGCAATCTCGGTATCGCATACCGCGCCAAATGGCAGGCTGGCATCGTCCAGCGGGCGCAAGGTGAGTTTGGACAAAATGCCACGCGCAGCCGGACCAGCCAGGTTGATGCCACCATAGGCACCAGTGACATTCACCAGACCGACATCCAGTTGCCAGATCTGCAGCCAGCGCTGCATTTCACGGTACACGGCAGCGGCGTTAGTGGTGCTGGCCGTGATGTAGAAATAATCCTCGGCGATGCGGCAGGCAATGCCGTCGTCGACCATCACACCGGCTTCGTCCAGCAACAGGGCATAGCGGGTACGGCCAATCTTCTGCGTCTTGAAAGACCCGGTGTAAAAGCGCTCCAGGAACTCAGCCGCATCGGGCCCGCGCACTTCCAGCTTGCCCAGCGTGCCGACGTCGATCATGCCGGCGGCTTTGCGCACGGCCAGGGCTTCTTCGTAAATGGCCTGCTGTTTTTCCAGACCGGCGCGGCGATACCAGGCCGGCCGTTTCCACACGCCGACATCGGTAAACTCGGCGCCATGCGCTTCGTGCCAGCCATGCAGCGTGGTCAGGCGATGCGGGTGCAAGCCACGTCCGGCCAGGTGACCAATCGGCGTGGGGTGGAAGAACGGACGCGCGGTGGTGGTGCCAATGCGTTCCACCGGCAACTGACGGATACGCGCCAGAATGCGGATGGCATTCATATTGGAATGCTTGCCCTGGCTAGGGCCCATGCCGACGGTGGTAAAGCGCTTCATCAGCTCGATATTGTCAAAGCCTTCCTGCGCGGCATGCACAAAATCCTTGATGCTGATGTCTTCGTCGAAGTCGACAAAATTCTTGCCCTTGGGATGCTCCACCATGGGGTAAGGATGACTGGGGCTGGCGATGTACTCGCGGTCCACGGTGACGCTGGGCACTTGCTTGCCCAGATAGGTCAGCGCTTCAGATGCCGCACGGGCACCATCCTGCAAACGTTGCGCCAGATCAAAAATCCCATTTACCTTGCCCGCGGCAAACATGCCGGCAGGCAGCTTGGCAGGCACGAACTGCTCTGCGGATTTTTCATAGCGCATGCCGGTGCCAGCCTGATAGAGCAAGGCGGCGGCGGGTGCCCAGCCTGCGCTCATGATGATGCCGTCGCAAGCTATGGTGAAACGGTCATGCAGCAGCGGCTTGGCGCTGGCTTCGTCGTAACTGCAGATCACGGCACCCTTGACGCCAAACTTGTTGGCCGCAGGCAGCACTTCATAGACACAGGCGCCGTTGTAGATGGCGACGCCACGGCTCTTGATGGCATCCACCAGGCTGCAGGGTTCACCCTCAGCCCGCAGGTCGACAATCGCCTTGACGGTGACACCGGCATCCAGCAAATCCATGGCAGCGCGGTAGCCTTGCTTGTTGGCGGCAAACACCACGGCGCTTTCGCATGGCTTGGTGGCGTAGCGGGCCAGCAGGCGCTGGGCTGCAGTTGCCAGCATCACGCCGGGCAAATCGTTATTGCGGAACACGGGAGGCTGTTCAAAGGCGCCACTGGCCACGATCACGGCTTTGGCACGCACCTTGGTAATGCCGGTGGTTTCCACGATCGGAATCAGGTGATCGGTGTAATAGCCAGCGGCATAAGCGCCGGTGCGTAGCGTGACATTCGGATACTTGGCCAGCTCGGCCAGCAGGTCGGCCAGACGCTTGGCCGACTCGTCGGAGCCGCCCAGGTCATAGCTCAGGCTGCCGCCCGCTTGCGCATTTTCATCCACGACGATGATGTTGAGGCCATGCGGAGCCGCCATCAGCGCGGCAGTGAGGCCGGTGGGGCCAGCGCCGATGATGAGCAGATCGCAATGTGTATGCAGCTTGCGCTTGAGTTCACGTGGGTAGTTGAAGTTGACCACGCCCAGGCCTGCCGACTTGCGGATGATGTTTTCCCAGAACGGGAACAGGCTGCGTGGCGTATGGAACGCCTTGTAATAAAAGCCCACGGGCAATATCGATGAAATCGCATCAATAAAGCGCTTCTTGTCGTTCTTCACGCCGCCATCGGTATTCACCACGGTCAGCTGCATGCCATCCTGCACCGGCAATACATCGCCGCGCATATTGGTATCGGTGCCATCGGCCAGCATGACGTTGACGTCATGATTGGCCAGGCTCAACACGCCACGCGGGCGGTGGTATTTGAAACTGCGACCCAGCACGGTTTCACCGGCGGCCCACAGGGCACTGCTGATGGTGTCGCCTTCATAGGCCTGGTATTTCTGGCCTTCGAAATAAAAGCTGATGGGCTTGTCGCGCTTCAGCCATTCACTGGCACGCTGAGGTAAACGCTTGCTCATGCCTTGTCCTCCTGGCCGTAAAGATAGGTGCGCGCCACCTGATCGGTCAGGGTGTTGCGCTCGGCGACAAACCAGGTGCCGCTTGGGCTGTGATACCACCATTCCTTTTTCAGGCCGGGGGCACCACTGCGGTTGTACACATAGGCAGCCCAGGCGCTATCGCTCGCCTGCGCGGGGTCAGGCATGTTGCGAATCTCGCCACCGAAGACAAACTCACTCAGGGGACGGGTTCCATTTACGGGACAAGTCAGTAATTTCAAAACAGCATCCTTAACTTAACAATTCGCCAAACAATCTGCCCCGTGCCTAGTGGCCGACGGAAGCAGCGCCCTTTTCGCCTGTCAGGTCGTAATCTTCAAACCGGCTCAAGCGGAATGGCTTGATCAGTTCGGGAGCCTGGTCGTTGGCCATGGTGGCGGCCATGGTCTTGCCGCTGATCGGCGTGGCCTTGAAGCCCCAGGTACCCCAGCCAGCATCCAGGTAAAAGCCTTCCACCGGAGTCGTGCCCATGATGGGTGAGAAGTCAGGCGTCATATCCGCCATGCCTGCCCACTGGCGCACGATCTTCACGTTGGAAAGGAAAGGGAACATATCGAGCATGTGCGAGGTGAGACCCTCGACGAAATCCAGCGAAGAGCGCGTGGAATGCACTTCATAAGGATCCAGCGAAGAGCCCATGACCAGCTCGCCGCGCGAAGACTGGCTGACATACACATGCAGGCTGCCGGAGACCAGAATCGTGTCCAGCCAGGGCTTCATTGGCTCGCTGACACAGGCTTGCAGCGGATGAATGACGATGGGCGTATCGACGCCCGCCATATTGGTGATGCGCGGGGTAAACCCGGCCACAGCCGACAGCACCTTGTTGGTGGCGATATAGCCACGGCTGGTGTGCACGCCCTTGATCTTGCCGGACTGGATGTCGAGGCCGGTCACTTCGGTATTCTGGAAAATTTCCACGCCCATGCTGTCTGCACCGCGGGCATAGCCCCAGGCCACGGCATCGTGACGAGCAATCGAGCCTGGTCCGTGGTACAGCGCGCCCAGAATAGGCGCCTTGCCGCTACAGCTGATATCCAGCTGCGGGCAGGCACGGGAAATATCATCCGGCCCCACCACATAGCTATCAACGCCCACATGCTTGTTCACCTCGGCACGCCAGCGCATGGTGCGCAGTGCAGATTCGGTGTGCGCCAGGGTGAAGTGGCCGCGGGTGGAGTAGAACAGGTTGATGTCCAGCTCTTCGGACAAGCCTTCATATATCTTGACGCTGGCGTCGTAAAAATTGACGCCTTCCGGTGTCAGGTAATTGGAACGCACGATGGTGGTATTGCGGCCGGTATTGCCGCCGCCGATATAGCCTTTTTCCAGCACTGCCACATTGGTAATGCCATGGTCCTTGGCCAGGTAATAGGCCGCTGCCAGGCCGTGGCCGCCGCCACCAATAATCACGGCGTCATAGCTTTTCTTGGGCTCGGTACAGTCCCGGAAAAAGCGGGGGGCCGGGTGCTTTCGGCTCAGGGCGTATTTCAGCAGTCTTAAGGGCATCGATTGTCTCCATTGCTCATGCTGTACATAAGCAATAAATATTCCTGTTTAATAACTTTGTTTACTGTGGTGAAACATTTGTTGCTATTTAAGCATTCCCGGAATTTCGCCGTCAACAGTTTTTTGCAACTTTTTTTCTTCACAGGAAACTTATCGTGGCTAGCCCCCTGTTTTTCTTGTACACTGAACCCTGATTTGCAACCCCGGAGAGCCCATGGCAACCCCATCCAATACTGCTTCCGCCGACATTGCGCCGGTGATGAGCGACAGCGACGCCCGGTCGCTGGGTCGCCATCTGGGCAACGTCATACGCCAGATTCGCCTGCAGCATGGCCTGACCATTGCGGATATTTCCGAGCGCGCCAGCATCAGTCGCGGCATGTTGAGCAAGATAGAAAACGGTCTGGTGTCCACCAGCCTGGAAACACTGGAACAGATTGCCAATGCGCTGGGCGTGACGCTGTCGCGGCTATTTCGCGACTACAACATCCAGACCAGCAGCGCCCAGCTGGTGAAGCACGGCCAGGGCATGGAAGTGGTGCGCCGTGGCACCAAACGTGGGCACACCTACCACCTGCTGGCCTATGATCAGGGCCCGAAAAAAACCTTCGAGCCCTTCCTGATTACCCTGGAAGATCCGGGCGAAGAATTCCCGCCCTTCGAGCACAGCGGCACCGAGTTCATCCACATGCTGGAAGGCGAAGTCGAATACAAGGTGGGCAATGAGACCTTTCTGCTGCAGCCCGGTGATTCACTGACCTTTCGCGGTGAACAGCCACACCGCCCCGAGCGGCTGGTGAGCGCACCAGTGAAGTTTCTCTCCATCATCCATCACGATTTCCCTGACACGCCGGAGGAATAGGCATGCAGCTGCAAGCAACCAGCATTTCTATTGATAACGCCGTCGCCGCTGACATCCCCACGCTATGCCTGCTGCTGGAAGACCTGTTCGGCATAGAAGCTGATTTTGAAGCGGACACCGAAGCCCAGCGGCGCGGGCTTGCCATGCTGATTGCAGCGCCGGATCGCGGCATTATCAAAGTGGCCCGCACCGCCGAAGGCAAGGTGATCGGCATGGTCAGTGCGCAGCTCATCATCTCCACCGCCCAGGGCACGCCTGCCGCCTGGCTGGAAGACATGATCGTGGACAAGGACTATCGCCATGCCGGCATCGGCCGCACCCTGCTCGATGCCGTATTGCAATGGTGCAAGGATCAGGGCGTCACCCGCGCGCAAATCCTGGTCGATACTGAAAACACGCCCGCCGTGGGTTATTACCAGCATCTTGGCTGGCAACCCACCCAGCTGCAGGCGCGCCGCATGTTTCTGTAAGCGCCCTGTTTTCAGCCGTCCGGGTTCCATCCCGCCTCTGCCCCGCCATGTAGGACAATCCCGACTTGTCGCCCTCTGCCAAGTCGGGCATTGTTGAGCTCATCATATTGAATCAGTGTCACTGTTGAACCAGTGTCGCTTGCGGCCTGTCCCTTGAGTGAGGCAATCACTTCACCCGCCGGATGCCAGACAACAACAAGACACATCTCCACCTGTATACGTTTTGCAAGGCGACATCCCGCTTTCGGGGCGTTCGCAAGGGGTAAACATGGCAGCTGCCAGTTTCGAAATTGATCAGGATGCAAAAGGCCGTCGTCGCGTGCGTCTGCTGGGGCAATGGTCCCTGCGCGCGCTGGACAACGACTTTGCCGAACTCAAACAGGCTTTGCAGCCTTTCTTCTCTGATCCCTTTACGCAATGGGATCTGCTCGCCACCGAGCAACTGGACACGGCGGGCGCGACCATCCTGCTGAACGGCTGGGAGGGCAAGCTGGATGCCCGCATGCAGGTAACGGAGGAGCAGCGCGCCCTGTTCACCACACTGCAGGGATTGCGCGTGCCAGCACGCACCGGCTCCCACATCGACTGGGCGTTTCCACTGGTAGCGACGGGCGAGCTGGTCATGAAATTTGCCCAACATTTGACCGATTTCGTGCAGCTGATCGGCCTGTTGCTGCTGGAAATGCTCTATCTGGTACGTCGCCCATCGGCGTTTCCCTGGCGCGAATTCATGGCCAATATCTACAAGAGTGGTGTCACGGCATTGCCGGTGACCGGCCTGCTGGGCTTCATGATCGGTGTTGCCATGAGTTACCTGATGTCGTCGCAACTGCGCACCTTTGGCGCGGACATTTTCATCGTCAACATTCTGGGCCTGAGCATGATCCGCGAGCTGGGGCCCATCCTGATGGCGATTCTGGTGGCAGGTCGCTCAGGCTCCGCCATGACCGCGCAGATAGGCGTGATGCGGGTGACCGAGGAAATCGACGCGCTGACCACCATGGGTGTATCGCGCATCTTGCGCATTGTGCTGCCCAAGGTACTCGGGCTGACCTTTGTCGCCCCATTTCTAGTGTTGTGGACCTCCTTCTGGGGGCTGGCGGGCGGAGCGCTTTCGGCCAATACCGAGCTGGGCCTGAGCTTTCGTTTCTTTTTTGACTATCTGCCCATGGTGGTGGAGCCGGTCAACCTGACGCTGAGCCTGTTCAAAGGCCTGCTGTTTGGCTTTGTGGTGACACTGGTGGCCTGCCACTTCGGCCTGCGCATCATGCCGAATACCGAAAGCCTGAGCGCCAGCACCACCAGCTCGGTGGTGACCGCCATTACGTCCGTCATCCTGCTGGATGCGGCATTTGCCATTTTGACGAGTGGAATTGGAGTATGAGCGAAACCCCGAATAACATCCCCAGCCCGCCACCCGCGCCGCCAGTATGCGAAGCGCGTAATGTCTGGACCGAATTTGGCGATGTGGTGATACATCGCGACCTCAATCTGGTGATGGAGCGCGGCGAGATCATGGCCCTGGTCGGCGGCTCCGGCAGTGGCAAGACTACCCTGCTGCGCCATATTGTCGGGCTGACCGAACCGTCACGCGGCGATATTCTGCTGTTTGGCGAAAACCTTCACGCGCTGGAGCGCGAGCGTCGGCAACGCCTGATGACGCGCCTGGGCATGCTGTTTCAGCAGGGCGCGCTGTTTTCGGCATTGTCGGTATTCGACAATATTGCCTTCCCCCTGCGCGAGCTGAAGCAGTTTGACGAAGACACCATACACACCCTGGTCATGCACAAGCTGACCCTGGTGGAGCTGGAGCCGCAGCATGCCAGCCTGCTGCCCGCCCAGCTTTCCGGCGGCATGATCAAACGCGTGGGCCTGGCACGCGCCCTGGCGCTGGAGCCTGAGCTGCTGGTGCTGGACGAACCCACCGCCGGGCTGGACCCCGACCGCAGCAGCAAATTCGTCGCCCTGATCAAGCAGATCAAGCAAACACTGGGGCTCACCGTGCTTTTCGTCACCCACGATATCGACACCCTGATCGCCATGAGTGACCGCGTGGCCGTGCTGGCGGACAAGCACATCATCACCGCCTGCTCGCTGCAAGCATTGGGTGAAGTCGACCACCCCTTCGTTACCAACTTCTTTCAGGGCATACATGCCCGCATGGAAAGGTCTTAATCAACCATGGAAAATCGCTCGCACGCCATTGCTGTCGGCCTGTTTACCCTGATTCTGGGGCTCGCGGCCATCTTCGCCTTCTGGTGGCTTTCCGGGTCGCGCGAAGAAAAAACGCATTACACCATCAACTCCAATCGCCCGGTCAGCGGCCTCAACCCGGAAGCCTCGGTGAAGTTTCGCGGCGTGGAAGTCGGCAAGGTGTTGCATATCTCGCTGGATGACAACACGCAGAATGACATTCATGTCGAGATTGAAGTCACCAAAACCCTGCAACTGAGCAAGGCCGCCTATGCCGAGCTGCGCCTGCAAGGCGTGACCGGCCTCGCGTATATCGACCTCAATGATGACGGCAGCAGCCAGCAGCGACTGGGGCCGGATGACACCATTCCGCTACGCCCTTCGTTCGTGGACCGCTTTACCGAGCATGCGCCAGAGATCATCGAGCAGGTGGAAACCCTGGTGAAAAGCAGCAGCCAGCTCGCCGCCACCGCACATGAGATGGTGCAGAAGATAGACACCGACCAACTCAACCGCACCATTGCCAATCTGGAAAAAGCCTCGGCGCAGCTGGAGCCGCTGCTGCGCACCAGCACCGCCACCATGAACCGGCTGGGCAGCTTTGCCTCCGAACGCAATCGCCAGCAACTGGAAAGCACGCTGCAAAGCCTGCAGCAAACCTCAGACGCCGTACGCCCGCTGATGGATACCCTGGGCCAAAGTGCACGTGATTTCAGCAGCATGACAGGCACGCTCACGCAAAGCAGCCAGCAACTCAGCGACAGTCTGCAGCAAGACACCTTGCCGCGCCTGAATGCACTAACCGACAGCCTGCAGCGCGATTCCCAGCAGTTTGAGCAATTGATGGAAACGCTGGAAGACCACCCGCAAAGCCTGCTGCTGGGCAAGCCCAAAGCCCAGCCCGGCCCCGGCGAAGCTGGCTTCAAGCCTTAACCCCGACAAGGACAAATGAGGAACTGACATGCAACGATGGATCACATTACTGATACTGGCGGGCAGCCTCAGCGCCTGCCTCAGCCTCAATGGCAACAAGCCACAAAGCGGCCCGCAGACCTTTGACTTTGGCCTGGGCGAACCCGGCGAACGCATCGCCACCCAGACCAGCATTGAAAACATACGCAGCGGCGACGCCCTCAACAATAAGCGCATACGCTACCGGCTGGCCTACCAGAATACCCAGCAGGTGGCCTACTACGCCGACAGCCGCTGGACCGCCCCGCCCGCCGAACTGCTGACGCAAAAACTGCGCACCCGGCAAGCGCCCGCCGCGACCAGCAACGGCTGCTTGCTGACACTCTCACTGGATAGTTTTGATCAGGTATTTGACAGCCCGACCGCGAGCCATGGCCTGGTACAGATCAGCGCCAGCCTGCAGCAAAAGAAATCGCGCCAGATCGTGGCAAGCCGCACATTTCAGGCTAGCAGCCCCGCCCCCACCGCCGACGCCGCTGGCGGGGTTGCCGCCCTCAGCAAGGCCAGTGACCAGCTGCTGGGCGAGCTGTTAACTTGGGCCGAGAGCCAGGCCGCGTGCAACTAAACTCCCGTCCTGCTTAGGCTCTTTCCGGCAACGCAAACCCGCGCTCACACGCCCACATCAGCCGCCAGCGGATTGGGTTGCCCGGCATTTCAAGCGCAGGCCTGCCTAGAAGAAAGGAGTGGCTTTGCGTTGCTGGTTAGGCGGGAACATCTTGGCGATTAGCACTAGCCTGTTATTTGCACCCTCGCTGCTTAAACGCCTTGCGCGCATCGGGGATAGTCTCAAATTTGTTCGGGTTGCCCAGGCAGCTATCGTCTTGTGTTACCACCAGCTCACCATCCTTCTCTTGCAGCCTGAACAGCAGCGTGCTGCGCAACCAGTTTGAACCCAGTTCTGAGACGGTTTTGGCAACAGGAGATTCGGTATTGAAATACTGCACAGTGACCATCAAGGCAGGGGCTGTTTTGTTGGCAGCCCCTACGCCCAATACCGTTTGGCAAAACGGCGGGCGGCTGGATTCAGGGATTGAGAGCTTGGCAATATGCACTGCCTTGATCTGGCTATCGTCGTTGACGAAGCAAAAGTGACAATCAAAGTGCAGAGGCTGACCTTCTGGGCATTGATAATTGGGTAGGCCATTCTTTTCTGCTTTCAGCCACGAACATACTTCATCAGGTTTTGTTTTATGCATGAAAGTATTAGCGAACATCGAATACATATGCCCATTAAGAGAAAATCGCACACTTGAATTGCCTGACCAGAGTTCAGTCATAGCTGGATTCACAGGTAATGTCGCTAAATTTTTAAGGACATATGGCTTAACTGTTTCCTCTCTAAGCATGTCTAGTCGGCTTTCATATTTAGGGTCGGGGGATGATCCAAATTTATCCCAAAACAGGCCGGTTTCATTATCGGGCATTATTTGCAGCAAGCCATCTGCCATAGTGAGGATGGGGTAAAACATCATAGCAATGATGCATAGCGAAGTTTTATAGCTTTTCATAGGCTTCTTTCAATTTGATCTGATAGTGATTTTCGGCATACTTGGGACCGTTGTAGTGATAGGCGATTTTGTCCCAGTCTTTATCTTGCACGGCCTTGCGCAGGCGAGAATTTTTATCAATGAACTGCCGGAGAATTCTTAATTGCTTTGCCTCTGATGTGCACATATCTCTCACAAACAACTGCGCATTGTCATAATCCCCCGCAATCGCATAATTCATCCCCAATATCTGAAATGCGCCCCAGGAGCAGGCCTTTAGGGCAGCCTCCGGGTTGAGTCGATAGGCTTTCAGCAATTTGAAATAGTTGGCCCGTTCATTGCCATACAGGTCGCTTTACGCGAACAAGCCACGGGGTGCGCTATTTGCATCCTCGCTGCTTAAATGCCTTGCGCGCATCGGGGATCGTCTCAAATTTGTTTGGGTTGCCCAGGCAACTATCGTCTTGTGTTACCACCAGCTCACCATCTTTCTCTTGCAGCCTGAACAGCAGCGTGCTGCGTAGCCAGTTGGAGCCCAGTTGTGAGGCGGTTTTGGCAACAGGGGATTCGGTATTGAAATACTGCACAGTGACCATCAAGGCAGGCGCTGTTTTATTGGCAGCCCCTACGCCCAATACCGTTTGGCAAAACGGCGGGCGGCTGGATTCAGGGATTGAGAGCTTGGCAATATGCACTGCCTTGATCTGGCTATCGTCGTTGACGAAATAAAAGTGGCAGTCGTAGTGTACCCACTGTCCTTCGGCGCATTGGTAACGCGGCAGCCCCATATCGCGTCCCTTTTGCCGTGAGCACACCTCATCGGGCGTGGACTTATGCATAAAGGTGTTTGCGAACATCGAATACATTTGTCCATTGAGCGAGAAGCGCACACTTGAGCCGCCGGACCAAAGCTCCACCTCACTGGACAATGCTGGAAATATCGCGTCGTTTTTAAGTACGTACGGCTTAACTGTTTCCTCTCTCAGCATATCTAGTCGGGTATCGTATTTAGGATTCGGAGAGGACTTATCCCCAGCCCAAAAATCTCCCTTTTCATTTTGTGGTGTCATGATCATGATGTCATCAGCTAAAATAAAGCAGGGGTAAAACAATATAGCAACAATACATAGCGAAGATTTAAAGCTTTTCATAGGCTTCTTTCAGTTTGATCTGATAGTGATTTTCGGCATACTTGGGGCCGTTGTAGTGATAGGCGATTTTGTCCCAGTCTTTGTCCTGTACCGCCTTGCGCAGGCGAGGATTTTTATCAATGAACTGCCGGAGAATTCTTAATTGCTTTGCCTCTGATGTGCACATATCTCTCACAAACAACTGCGCATTGTCATAATCCCCCGCAATCGCATAATTCATCCCCAATATCTGAAATGCGCCCCAGGAGCAGGCCTTTAGGGCAGCCTCCGGGTTGAGGCGATAGGCTTTCAGCAATTTGAAATAGTTGGCCCGTTCATTGCCATACAGGTCGCTTTTCTCGACTAAGCCATCCGGCATGCGGGCATTTTCTTCGCCCAGTTTTTTTCTGCTCAGAATGTAGCCGCTGGGCCAGCAAATATCAGGGTCTTGATCATACGGGGATTGGCAGCCCGGCACACCAATACCGTGGCGCTTGTGTTTTTTGCTATTGGGCAAGGGGCCATTGCCACAGGTAAGGCGATGAAACAGATGACGCTCAAACAAGATTTTAGGCAGGCGTGTACCATCGTTTAATCGCATCTGGCTGAAGCCTGAACCACTAGATTCGACATGGTGAATAGCCTTTAGCACTTTGGGATCGCATAAGAGAGTATCGGCTTCGTCTTGCCAGCTTTTTTCCGTGACAGGCTCATCCCGATAGTGTTTAAACAACGCAATCAGGCCTTGCGGTATATCCATCTCCAGTACCTGGGTGTTATGGGATTCTCCTTGGCGGACTGTTACCGGATGGCCTGGCTTGATGGGGGTGCCGCTTGCCTTGCCGTTATGGAGTTTGTCCGGGCTATTGGCTGGCTCCGCGGGTTGCTGTGCTAGCTCTGGCTGGTGCGGAGCCATCGGGAGTTTGAGTTTGATACCGGGGGAGATCAGGGTGAGCCATTGGTGACCAAGGCCAGAGACGGTACGGCCTATTTTTTGTAATTGCTTTGCGCTGTTTTCAACCCAAATCTCAACCACTGACTGGGGGTTGCGCGTGACAATGCGGGGGAGCATTCCTCGTTCATCACTGGTGGCAGGGATGAACTGTCCATCGTACTTGACGTGGCATTTGAGCCCTTCAATGGGATAGCGGAGGGCATCCAGCAGCAACACCTGTACCGCATGCGGTTCTTCTTTCTGCAGGTGGAGTACTTGTCCGATCTTTAGCTCGTCAGGATTTGGCAATTGATTAATTTCTACCAGCTCTTGTACGGAGATGCCGTAACGGCGGGAGATGATGGATAGATTTTCATTACGGGCCACGGTATGAGTGACAGGCTGGTTCATGTTGGTTTTTCCTCTTGGAGTCCGACTTGCGCAGTCCAGAATGCGTCAGATTTCAGCAGGGCTTCAAGTTCAGTCCTTCTTGTGAATATCTGCAATGTAGGTATGCAAGAGGATAGATCCGGCTTGATGCCGCGTGCATCACCCCTTGCGGAGATTGATCATGCACAAAATTGCGACAAGTGGGCATTGCCCCAAAGGGCTTGGTGGCAATGGGGTGTGGAATGCTTTATTGCGCGCGCCAGAGGGACGCGCGCAATGGGGCGATCAGGACAAAGTGGCGTTTAAATAGGCGTTGGCCAGTTCTGCAGCAACAAGGCAAATTCGTCAGCGGGTACCGGACGGCTGGCGATAAAGCCTTGCATCTGGTCGCAGCCTTCTTTTTTGAGGAATTCGAGCTGGTTGATATTCTCCACACCTTCCGCAATCACGTTCAGGCGCAGGCCGTGTGACATGCGGATAATCGCAGTAATGATGGTAGCATCGTCAGGATCGGTCTCGATATCGCGGATGAAGCTTTTGTCGATTTTGACGTTGTTGATCGGCAGGCGCTTGAGGTAGGAAAGACTGGAGTAGCCGGTGCCAAAATCATCCAGCGCCAGTTTCACGCCCATGCTTCTTAGCTTGTGCAGCCAGTTGATGACTTCGGTTTCGGCATGGATGGCCACGCTTTCAGTGACTTCCAGTTCCAGGTAATCCGGCTCCAGCCCACTCATCAGCAGAATCTCGCTGACCTCTTGCAGGAAGTTGTGCTGGCGCAGCTGCACGGTGGAAAGATTCACCGCCACTGGAATGCGAGCGAGACCAGCCGCTTGCCATTCCTGATTCTGGCGGCAGGCTTCGCGCATGACCCACAGGCCTATCGGCCGGATCAGGCCGCTGTCTTCGGCAATCGGGATAAAGCGATCCGGTGCCACCAGCCCCCAGCTGGGGTGTTGCCAGCGGATCAGGGCTTCGGCCCCCACCACCTGCCCGGTGCGTATATCGATCTTGGGCTGGTAATACAGCACAAACTCGTTACGCTCCACGGCGCGGCGCAGCTTGCTTTCCAGCTCGGCAATCTCCATCACGCGCTCGTTCATGGCGCGGGTGAAGAACTGGTAATTGTTGCGCCCCAGCGATTTGGCGTGGTACATGGCGGCATCGGCATTTTTGGTCAGGAGCTCGCCGTTTTCACCATCGTCGGGGAATACGGCAATGCCGATACTGGCGGAGACGGTGATTTCGTGCGCACCGATTTCATAGGGCACGGTGGCGGCGGCCAGCAGTTTTTCGGCGACCTCGGCGGGTGAGAAATAATTGGTCAGCTCAGGCAGCAGTATCATGAACTCATCGCCGCCCTGGCGGCTGATGGTATCGCTGGCACGCAGGCAGCTTTCCAGGCGGCGTGCCACCATTTTCAGCAGCTGGTCGCCTACTTCGTGGCCCAGGCTGTCGTTGATATTCTTGAAGTGGTCCAGGTCCAGGAACATGAGGGCGATGAATTCCTGGTCACGCCGGGCAATGGTCAGTGCCTGATTCAGGCGGTCATTCAGCAGCAGGCGATTGGGCAGGCCGGTGAGGTAATCATGCTCGGCCAGATAGGTCATCTTGTTGGCCATGTTGCGGGCTTCGCTCACATCGTGGAACACCAGCACCACGCCCAGCACATTGCCATCCTGATCGCGGATGGGGGCGGCGGAATCTTCAATGGCGTATTCGTTGCCGTGGCGGCCAATCAGCGCCGTGTGGTTGGCCAGCCCGTAAATTTCACCATGCTGCAACACCACATCCACCGGATTGGGCACCAGCTTGCGCGTGCTTTCATTCACAATGCGGAACACTTCCAGCAATGGCTTGCCCTGCGCTTCGGCGTTGCTCCAGCCGGTCATGCGCTCGGCCACCGGGTTGAGATAATTCACCCGCGACTGCTTGTCGGTGGTGATGACACCATCGCCGATGGATTGCAGGGTAACCACGGCGCGTTGCTTCTCGGCATACAGGGTTTGCTCGGCTTCGCGCCGCAGGTCAATTTCCAGCTTGAGCAGTCGGTTGATTTCCTCCAACTCGGCGGTACGTTGCTGCACCAGGGTTTCCAGGGTGTCATTGAAGGCGGCTAGCGAGCGTTCGGCCAGCTCACGTTCTTCCACTTCGTGCTCCAGCCGCTCTACCGTCTCTTCCAGCTGGCGGGTGCTGGGAATACGCAAGGCTTGCGGCATCAGGCGCCACAGCATGATGGCCGTCACCAGTGAAGCAATACCGGTCACGGCTTTCATCGAGGCATCGGCCCAGTAATCCGGATTCCAGATGGTCCAGAGCGAGAGCAGATGGGTAGTTCCGCAGGCAAAAATGAAGATGGAGAACATCACAAAAATCCAGTTGAACTGGAGATCAGGACGCTTGCGAACGAAATACACCAGCGCCATGGGGATGGAATAATAGGCGACAGCAATCATGAGATCGGAGATGATGTAGGTCCACAGCAGAGGCGGCTGCCACAGATAACAATGGCCATGCGGCATAAAGCCATCGGTACTGAAAAAACTGGTTATGACGTCCATCGCGGTTCCCTGTTTTTTTGATTGCCGTAAAGGCGTTATACACGTTTTCTTATGCACGCGGCTCTGATGAACATAAACATCAGGAACTATGGGCAAGCTTTTCCATCACATCAAATATAATTAGCAACCTTACCTTCGTACGCCAGTTTTCAACTAGAACAATCACCTCACTGGATACCATGTCGACAAGCACACCACAGCACGCCCCGTTCTTTGTGATTCTCAATGCCGGCTCCGGCCGGCACGACGGCAACGAAGTCCGGAACACCATCCAGCGCATCATGGATGAAGCAGGCCGCCAGTGCACCATCATCGAGGTGGCCCAGCCGCAAGACCTTAGCCGCATTGCCCGCGAAACGGTGGCTACCGCCATGCAGCAGGGCGGCATTGTCGTGGCCGCCGGGGGCGATGGCGCCATCAATGCCATCGTGCAGGAGGCCTGGCAACGCGATTGCCCCATGGGCATCCTGCCGCAGGGCACCTTCAATTACTTTGGCCGCACCCACCATATTCCCGAAGACACGGCTGAAGCCACGCAGGTATTGCTCGCTGGCCGCCTGCAGCCGGTGCAGATCGGCCTGGTGAATGACAAGGTATTTCTGGTGAATGCCAGCGTGGGGCTTTACCCCCAGCTGTTGCAAGCACGCGAACAATTCAAGCGCCAATATGGCCGTAGCCGCGTGGTGGCCCTGATCGCGGGCTTTTTCACTTTGCTGCGCCAGCACCGCGTACTCAAGATCGAGATGAACACCAAAGGCGTCTCGCGCAAATTGCGTACGCCTACTCTCTTTGTCGGCAACAATCAGCTACAACTTGAGCAAATTGGCATTCCATTAACCGATGCGCTGGCGTCGGGTGAGCTGGCCGCCATCATGCTGAAACCCACCAGCAAGCTGGCAATGCTAGGCCTGATGCTGAAAGGGGCGCTGGGGCGCCTGGGCGAAGCCGAGAATATTGTCAGCTTCAGTTTTTCCAGCATGGGCATACGCCAGTTTTCGTTTCCGCGCCGCCGTATCAAGGTGGCGACCGATGGCGAAATCGTGCGACTCAAATCGCCCTTGCAGTTTCAGGTGGCGCCGCGGCCGCTGCAATTGATCAAACTCGACGAGCCTGCCTGAGTCCCTGGAACCATGACCTTGATCGCCCATCTTTCTGACCCGCACTTCGGCACCGAGCAGCCCGCCGTGATGCAGGCGCTGCAGAGCTTGTTGTGGCAGCAGGCGCCGCATCTGCTCATCCTTTCCGGGGATATCACGCAGCGTGCCAGGCGCAGCCAGTTCAAGCATGCCCGCGCCTTTGTCGACAGCCTGAACATTCCGCACCGGCTGGTGATTCCCGGCAACCATGACATCCCGCTGTTCAATCTGCTGGCACGCGTGCTGACGCCCTATCGCCGCCATCGCCATGCCTTTGGTCAGGAGCTTGAGCCGGTGTATCGCGATGACAAAACGCTCGCCATTACCGTCAACACCACCCGGGCTTATCGGCATGAAGACGGCGAGGTCTCCCCTGCGCAGATCAAGCGGGTATGCGAGCAATTGCAGCAAGCCAGCCCGCAGCAACTGCGGCTGGTGATTACGCATCAGCCGGTATACGTGACCGAAGTACGCGATGAAAGCAACCTGCTGCATGGCTATCAGGCCGCCGTCCGCGCCTGGGCAGAAGCCGGTGCCGACCTCATCCTCGGCGGGCACATCCACCTGCCATTCGTGATGGCTCTGCACGAAAAACGGCCGGACATCCGCCACCGCATCTGGGCGGTGCAGGCTGGCACGGCGGTATCCACCCGCATCCGCCGCAATGCGGGCAATTCCATTAATCTGATTCGCTACCAGGCGCGGCAAACACCCTGCATGGTGGAGCGCTGGGATTACACGGCAGCGCAGCAGCAGTTTGTGCAAGTCTCTGCCGAGGCACTGACACTGGAGGCGGCATGACTACACCATGGTGGATACACATTGCCAACCACGCCGCTGAGTATTATGCAGTGGCGCTGGTGGCGATCTGGATAATCGTGACCCTGGCCTATCGGACACATTTGGCGAGCGCCGATGGCGAAAATCGCTGGCTCACCACCAGCCTGATCGTCATGGCGCTGGCGGGCTCCGTGTTTAGCTGGATTGCCTATCTGCTGCAAACCGGCAATCTGGAGCAATTGGACGCCGAATTCAGCGAGACGGTGCGGCAATACGCCAGCCCTTACGTCATGCGGTATTTCCACGTGGTGACCCATTTGGGCAATACCTCCACGCTCACCATCATCTGCGTGCTGACGGTGTTCCTCATGCTCTTGTTGCGGCAATACACGCTGGCGTTCGGCAGCCTGCTGGCCATAGGCGGCAACAGCATACTGAATGTCAGCCTGAAAGATATCTTCGAACGGTTGCGGCCGATCAACCCCTATAGTGAACCTCTCGATAGCTGGAGCTTCCCCAGTGGGCACAGCTCGGGGTCGCTGGTGGCCTATGGATTGCTCGCTTACCTGGTGCTGCGTCTGCTGCCGCCCCGCTATCACCTGCCCGCGCTGCTGCTGGGCAGTTCGATTGCCTTCACAATCGCCACCAGCCGGGTGTTCCTGCATTACCACTATGCCAGCGATGTGCTGGCAGGCTTGATGTCGGGTTTGCTCTGGCTCACCTTCTGTATTGCGGTGATGGAATACGCCCGATCTCACCCGTCACCGCATCAACCCTCTCCGGATAAGGGTTGAATGCACGCATCAATCCCCCTATGCTGCGGTTATTGATGCGTAAGAAAGCCATATGAAATCAGCCACCTTGCCGCCAGATGAAGCAGAACGCATCGCCATGCTGCATGCGCTCGGGCTGCTGGATACCGACCCCGAGCCCGTATTCGACAGAATCACGCAACTGGTTGCCCTGACCCTGAATGTTCCCATCGCCTTGATTTCGCTAGTGGATACGGACAGGCAATGGTTCAAATCCCGCATTGGAGTGGAGGCGGAAGAGTCGCCCCGTGACGTCGCTTTTTGCGCCCATGCCATCTTGCAGACCAAGCCCATGGTGGTGAATGATGCCCTGCTGGATGAGCGGTTTGCCGATAATCCCATGGTGCTGCAATTTCCGAATATCCGCTTCTATGCAGGCATCCCCATACGCACCACGGCAGGCTATGCCCTTGGCACCCTGTGCGCCATCGATGCCCAGCCCAGAGAGCTGAGCAAACACGAGCTGGAAATATTGACCTGCCTTGCCGACCTCGTCAGCAAAGAAATCCGCCTGCGCGAAGCACTGGCACTCACAGAGTCGCACCTCAAGCTCTCGCAAACCGTGCTGCATGCCAGCGAGGCGCGCTTCCGTACCATCTTTGAAAAAGCGGCGATTGGCATTGCGCTGGTCGCCCCGGATGGCGGATGGCTGAGTGTGAATGAGGAGCTATGCCGGTTTCTGGGCTATCGCCAGGATGAACTGCATTTGCTGAGCTTCAGGGACATCACCTACCCCGATGATCTGCCAGCCGACCTGGATCTGCTTAAGCAATTGGCCGAAGACAAGATAGACCGTTACAAGATCGAAAAGCGGTATATCCGCAAGGATGGCGAGCTACGGTGGGCCAGCCTCAGCGTCACCAAGCAGATCAATACACGTGGCGAATTGGAGTATTTTGTTTCGATTGTCAAAGACATACACGACAAAAAAGTCGCCGAGCAGGCGCTCAACGAGTTGCAGCATGAACTGGAAAACCGGGTGGCCCAGCGCACCTTTGAACTAAACAAGAGCAATGAAATGCTGTCATTTGCCATGGCCAAGCAAACGCTGGCCGCGCAGGAGCTGAAGGAACGCGAGCTGGAAATCAGCATGGTGATCGAGAATGCCAACGACGCCTATGTCAGCATCAATCAATCCGGCATCATCACCGCCTGGAACCGCCAGGCCGAAATCACCTTTGGCTGGTCGGCGCGTGAAGCCATCGGCCAGCGCCTTGATCAGGTCATCATCCCGCCCCATATGCAGCAAGCGCACCTCAACGGCATGCAACGCCATATGGACACTGGCGAGGCCGTGGTGCTTGGCAAGCGGCTTGAGCTGGAAGCCAAACACAAGGATGGGCATATTGTCCCCGTCGAGGTGCGCATCAGCAAAATCGAGGTGCATGGCAAGCACATCTTCAGCGCCTTTCTCACCGATATCAGCGAACGCAAACACCTGCAAAGCCTGCTGGAAAAAGAAGCCAAGCACGATGTGCTGACCGGCTTGCCCAACCGCCGCGCCTTTACCGAAGCCCTGCCGCTGGCGCTGGCCCGCGCCGACCGTACCCAGCAGTGGTTGGCCTTGATGTTTATTGACCTGGATGGCTTCAAGCAGATCAACGACGAGCTGGGCCATGACGCTGGCGACATGCTGCTGCGCGAAATCGCCAACCGCTTGAGCAGCGCCACACGGCAAACCGATACCGTTGCCCGCTTTGCGGGCGATGAATTTGTGGTGCTGCTGGAAAACATGCCGGAAAAGCAGCACGCAGAAGGCGTGGCCCAGAAAATCCTGACCCTGCTGCGCGACCCTGTGATGTTGGGCGGCGAGCCACGTCAGATCAGCTGTAGCCTGGGCCTTGCCTACTACGCGCCGAATAGCCATGTGCAACCAGATATGCTGCTGAAAGAGGCCGACAATGCCATGTACGAGGCCAAACGCAGCGGCAAGAACCAGATACGCATCTCTGCATGACCGCGCCAGCTTCAGCGCCTACCGCTAACCTGATGCCGCGTATGTCAGCCCATAAAAAAAGCCCCGCGAGCGGGGCTTTTTCATATTACCAGCAATCTCAGGCGCGACGGCGACGGGCAACAAAGCCCATCAGGCCCAGACCCAGCGCCATCATGGCGTAGGTGTCAGCCTCAGGCACAGCGGAAACAGTGGGTGTGCTGGCGGTGTACCAGGCGCTACCACCTTGTGCATTGGTCAAGCCTTGCACATGCAGCGCAAACGAGGAGGCGCTCAGCTCAACGGCGCTAGCAAAGGTAGCCGTCCAGGTAACGCTTTCACCATCAGTCAAACGTGCCTTCTTGGGACCTGTCAGATCAAAGCGGAAATCAAAACCACCACCAGGACCACCGCCAGCAGCAATAGATACTGGCGCATCGCCTGATACATTCGATACGGTTGGCGTTACCGCAGAATCTACAGCCACGGCACCGATAAACGCATCGTTAGTGAACAGGGTATTGAGATCATTGGCAGTCAAAGTGAAGGTATAGACGTTACCAACATTGCTGTAAGTCAAGGTGGCGAACGAACTTGAAGGCGTGAATGAACCCGACAACAGCGTACCGTAAGTGTCAGTTGCGGCGTTGGCGGCCACACTTGCCAGCAGGGCCAGGCTGGCAATCAGGCCCTTGAAAAAATTATTGAACATTTGGCTTCCCCATAGTTGGCTAATCTGTTTTTGTAGTATTGCTTGATGCTGGCGCCATTGTAGAGCTTGGGATTTATCGCACAATAGTACTTTGGTACTAGTCGCCTGCTTGGTGCTCCTCATATTTGCCAGGGCGGCATGCAGGCATACGTCATCATGCTTATAAAATATCTGGACGCTTTGTGGTTGAATTTGCCTGTGTCTATCTAAATAATTCACGCATGTCATTTCCCCCTGAATATGTGGCCCCCTCATGGGGTCGCATATGGACCATCGGCCTGACGCTGGCAAGCGCGATGTCGGCGTATGGCAGTGAAGCGCTGACACTAAGCCCGGTCAGCGTCACCAGTCATTACGACAACGCCATCGGCACCTCGGATGCCGCCAGTGAAGGCAGCGTGACGTCGACATTGATCGCCAACCGCCCCACCCTGCGCACCGGCGAAATACTGGAGTTTGTGCCGGGCATGATCGTCAGCCAGCACAGCGGCGATGGCAAAGCCAACCAGTATTATCTGCGTGGATTCAATCTGGACCATGGCACCGACTTTGCCACCTATGTGGACGAGATGCCGGTCAACATGCGCTCGCACGCGCACGGCCAGGGCTACACTGATCTCAATTTTCTGATTCCCGAACTGGTCGAGCGCATTCACTATCGCAAGGGCCCGTATTATGCTGAAGAGGGGGACTTTTCATCTGCCGGAGCGGCGCATTTGCAGCTGGCCAATACCTTGCCGCAGGGCGTGGCCTCGATGTCGACTGGGGAAAATACCTACCGCCGCTACCTGCTGGCGAACTCCATGGCGGCAGGCAATGGGCAGCTGCTGTATGGTCTGGAAATCAACCGCAACGATGGCCCGTGGGATAGCCCGGAAAACCTGCGCAAGGTGAATGGCGTGCTGCGCTACAGCGAAGGCGATGCCGCTAATGGATTCAACGTCACGGCGATGGCTTACCACAATCACTGGAACGCCACCGACCAGATACCCGCGCGCGCCGTCTCGTCCGGCCTGATCAGCCGCTATGGTGCAATAGACACCACCGATGGCGGCGAGTCTTCCCGCTACAGCCTGTCTTACGGCTTGCACCGGCGCAACCAGCAAGGCGCACTTGAGGTGAATGCCTACATGGTGCAATCCAGCCTCGACCTCTACAGCAACTTCTCTTACTTTTTGAATGATCCAGTAAATGGCGACCAGTTTAACCAGCGCGAGCAGCGGCGCATGGCGGGCCTGAATGTCAGCCAGACCTGGTTCAGCACTTGGGCGGGGCTGGATGTGCAAAACAAGCTCGGCATGCAGACGCGTTACGACCGCCTCTCCCCCGTCGGGCTCTATAACACCGTGGCGCGGCAACGGCTTGCCACCATCCGCGAAGATCAGGTGAAAGAAGCCAGCATCGGCCTTTTCGCCGAAAACACCACGCAATGGTTGCCCAAATTCCGCAGCGTGGCCGGCTTACGCTATGACAGCTATGCCTTTGATGTGGAAAGCAGCATTCAGGGCAACTCCGGCACCGCGCATGACGATGTGGTTTCGCCCAAACTCTCGCTGATCTTCGGGCCATGGGCCAATACCGAATACTTCGTGAATATCGGCAAAGGCTTTCATAGCAACGATGCCCGCGGCACCACCCAAACCCAGCTACCCAATGGCAGCGGCGCCACCAGCGCCGTCACACCGCTGGTCAACACGCGCGGCATGGAGCTGGGGCTGCGTACCGAAGTCATCCACGGCCTGCAAAGCTCACTCGCCGTGTGGCGGCTGGATAACGCCTCCGAACTGGTGTTTGTCGGCGATGCCGGGGAAACCGAAGCCAGCCGCGCCAGCAAACGGGTGGGCGTGGAATGGAACAACCATTACATCGCCAACGATTGGTTGCTGCTGGATATGGACCTCGCCGCCACCCACGCCCGCTTCACCGAGCATGATGCAGCCGGTGACTACATCCCCGGCGCCATCAATCAGGTCGCCTCGCTCGGCGCCACGGTCACGCGGCTGGGTAACTGGTCAGGCGCCTTTCAGCTGCGCTACTTTGGCCCCAGACCCTTGATCGAAGACAACAGCGTGCGCTCCAACGCAACCACCATCGCCTACCTGCGCGTAGGCTATAAAGTGGATGCAAAAACCCGGCTGACCCTGGATATATTCAACCTCTTCAACCGCAAAAACAGTGACATCGACTACTACTACACATCCCGTCTGCAAGGCGAAGCGCTGTCCGGGGTGGATGATGTGCACTTTCACCCGGTGGAGCCAAGGACGGCGAGGGTGACGCTGACTTATAACTTTTGATCATGGCTCAGATAGAAGCACGGCCCGGGCCTCCTTAACTATAGAACTAGCGTTCCTTATTAGCTTGAGCCAATACGGTTGCGGCAAGTTCTTTAGTGGCAGCGGCATACTTTTCACTGTGCAGTACCTTAGATGCCAACGTTTCCATTTTCGCTCCGGTCTGTTTGTTGCCGTCACGCTGAGAAAGCGCCGACGCCGCTAAACTGCGAGCTACATTCGATGCCTGCTTGTTCAAAAGCGTCTCCGATGCCAGGGATGCGACCTTGGCTGATGTTTGCTTCGTGTTACGTGTCATGGTGCCTCCCCTTTATTCGTCTTGAGTAACAGTGATTCCAGAAACTGCAGTTTTGTATTGGAAGTCGTCAACTTCTGCGACTACGTACGCCAGATGATGGCTGGTATCGAAAGCAATCCACTTGGCATGCCCTCCGGGCCCTATCTTGATGCTGGGGTCCTTGAGCTTTTTGCTCCGCAAGGCAATCTCAGCGTCACCCCAGCTAAAGCCTTCACCCATGAAATAGGGTGAGTTGACCAATGTCGCAGCCAGCTTATACATCTGAGCACCTTTATCACCCTTCCGCATGGAGTGCCCCCTGAGCACATAAAAGTTCTGATCGATTGTATGGCGAATTTTTCCGTTCGCATCAGGTGCCACGACGTCGTCGACCGAGCCTGGCCCACGGACCCCGTAATCACCATAACGCATTGGAATCATGGGGTACTGCGTCAACATCGACTGCCATAAAAGCATCTCCTTACGAACGACTTTGCCGGTAGAGTCGTGATCTTTTACAGCTTTATCGATCGTGGAAGGTAAGGAGCAGCCGATTGTCGCAAAAAACTTAAAGCTCATAGGCGCCAATACCTGCAGTACACCATCAGTCTGATCGATAAGCTCGATGAGTGAACGTGCAGTTACATCGCCGAAATCGATGATGATTCCGCAACGCTTGGGGTCGATTCCGAGACCGTCGAGAATTTCTTGAATCCCCTCTTCCAAGAAGAATGGGTCAGCGGCATCTTCGATCGCTTGCGAATCCAACCGGATGCAGAAGTAGCCATCATCGGGCATTTCGACGCCTTGCATAGCTACACGATACACTGGGCTCTCCCAGCTATCAAAACCAACAACCGGCACAACATTGACACCCATTTTTCGAAGTTGCGAGTACAGATAAGGCAGCACATGCTCGCCAGTTTCTACTAAGGCTTCTGGATTCCACCGAGAGATGTCAGCCATCGCGTCGTGGCCCTTGCGGACATTAGCAATGCCCTGAGCAATATGATCCAAGTAAGCACAAGTTAATGCTGCACACTCCTTAAATCTTACCTGCTCACTTACTTTAGGCGTGATAGGAGGGATTTCAAATAGGGGAAGGACACGTTTTACATGATCCTTATTAATATTAGAAAGCGCTTCAAACTCGCCGGGCTTCGCTCTATAAATCGGGACGTACGTTTGTGCCATGCTATGCCTCACTGTCATCTATCGACTGATTGAACATCGCTCTTACCTGGTCTTGTCCCAAAATGTCAGTGAACAAATGGTAATTCCCAGTTTCTCTACGCAACCTACCGGCGATGATGGCAGGATGTATTCGTAATTCCCGAGATAGCCGATCTATTGATTCTCTACTCGGCGACACAAAAGCGTCACTCCGTTTCCAAATTAGCCTAGGAATAAAAGCTTCTCTTGCCAACCTGTTGGCTTCTGCTTCTCTCCTGTCTTCCGAAGATGCATCAAGGTCGTCAATAAAGGCATCCTGGTCATTAACATGCTTCCAGAGGTGAGCCACCTCATGCAAAAGAGTAAACCAGAAATTATCAAGACGATCATATCGAAGGGTTAGCCCAACAATAGGAGTGCCATCTAAATCTTTTAACGCTGCGCCGTCAACTAGTGTCCCTTTAAGATGGGGTTCAATTACTACCGCAATACCGTGCTTATTTAAGAACTCAACCGCCAAAAGCGGGCCACGCTCCGACCAGCTTAACTGCGCCAATTCTCTTAAAAAAGCTGCATTCAGAGCTTCCCGTTCAAACTTTCCAAGTTGGTCTTTCATACCTCTGGCCGTCTGTATCACACGTGCAAGCCAAGCGTACAAAGCATACTTAGTCGTAGGTGAATGCGCTTCCCCGCCAATAGATCGCCTAAATGACGCAGCTCCAAAACTTAAGCCTGCGTCAGCAATAAACTCCTTAACCACATCTTCTGCAGTAGATTTGACGCTATTCGAGAGGCGACCGAACCATCCGCGTTTAGTCATCTCACGGATGGGGAATTTTGACCAGTCAACTTCGCTTTTTTTCTGAGCATCTTCACTAGACGACAAGCCAATTAAAGTCTCTGCCGATAAGCCAAGTCCAACCGCTAACGCTCTAATCATCTGCACGGTGAGCGGTCGTTTCCGCCCCAAAACTTCGGAGACCCGACTGCTTGTTCCAAAATATGGGATTAAGTCAGCCCTTTTTAGTCCTTTTTCGTTCATCCTAAACAATATCGCATCAATTGGATCAGGACTTTCTATTGGATACTTTGTATTCTCATATGACTCAAGAAGGACAGTCAGTAACTCTAATCGCTCGCTATCTTCAGTACCAAGAGCAACTCCTTTCGCCATCAACGTCTGCACTTCGCTGAGGTAAGCGTCGTACTGTTCCTTGGTACGGATGACCTTAGCTTCCATATGCTTCATCTTCAATCTTTAATTCCGTAATAAGCACTACCCCTTGCGGATAGGCAATAAGCAAACAAATTTTCCAACCGCAATCTGCAACCTGAAATACAAATGAGCTCTGGTCAATAGTGTGGACGCTGGGGAATTGAGCCTTCACGTCCGCGGCATGTTTCCAGTTGGCTGCTGTCACCTCGGCGGCCCAACTGACAAGCCATTTCTGAGCTTGCTCGCTAAGTCCCCGAAGTTTTTCAAGTCGTTCACGTCCTAGTAGCACCATGATTTTCTTTCTCACTTTGGGAGCATAATTACACAAACAAAAAATTGTGTCAACCTCCCAATTTGGGAGGTTAAGAATATATTGTCATGATTCAAAGTATGCTGCGATATGCAAAGAAGGATTGGAAACCATAAAGCAAAAAGGGCCACCCGTTTGGGTGGCCCTTCTCTGGTTGGTGCCGCTGACCGGAATCGAACTGGTGACCTTCGCATTACGAATGCGCTGCTCTACCGACTGAGCTACAGCGGCTAAACCTGAAAACTCTTGTTGAACTTGCTTCTGATGTACCACACCGCCAGACCAGTGAAGTCATCAAGCTGTTGTTTTTATTACGTTTTACATCATCATGCCGAGTATCGCGCACCGATTACGAATGAGCTGCTCTACCAACTGAGCTACACCGGCACTTGAAAGAACTGCATGAGGAATGCAGGGCTTGAATTATAAGGGCTTGCGGCGGCGAGGGCAAACCGCGGCGTGACATTGCCCACGCTAAAACCTAGTGCTGATTGCCGTAGCCGATGAGGCCGAGGATGAAACGGACAGCGCCGAACACCAGCCAGGAGAAGCCGCGGCGGATGAAGTGGCCACGCTGCCATTCTTGTGGGCGTATCTGCACGGCGCCATCCTGAATCGCCCGCTCCAGATCATGCTTGAGGGTTAAGGCAAAGGTATTGTCCATGACCACGACATTGGCCTCACGCGCGAGCAGAAGGCTGAATGGGTCGATATTGGATGAGCCAACGGTGGCCCATTTGCTATCGACCACAGCGACTTTGCTGTGCATGAAGCTTTTGCGGTATTCGTAAATCTCGATGCCGCTATCCAGCAGCTGGTGATAGATGGCGTGGGTGGCGGTCATAAAGACGTATTCGAGCCGCCCTTGCAGCAGCAGCCGCACACGCACGCCGCGCTGGGCGGCTGCGATGAGGGCGCGGCGAAAGCGGCGGCCGGGCAAAAAGTAGGCATTGGCGATGATGATGTCATCGCGCGCGCGGCCGATGGCTTGCAGGTACATGCGCTCGATATCGCGCCGGTGCAGCACGTTATCGCGAATGACAAAGGCGGCGCGTACGTTGCCTGTGATGCCGGGTCTGGTGTCGCCATCCACCGTGGAGGCGTAGCGCACTTGCAGGTGCATCCAGGCGATGCGCCGCCACAGGCGCTCTACGCGCAGCTGTATTTCGGGCAGCAGCGGGCCTTGCACCCGCACAGCATAATCAATGCGCGGGCCCATGTTGCCCGGCACGTCCATGTCGTCAATGATGTTGATGCCGCCGACAAAAGCCACTTGCGCATCCACCGTGACCAGCTTGCGGTGCAGGCGTCGAAGGCGGTTGCGCTTGAAGGTCCACGGTGAAATCCTGGGGCGGTAAAACAGCACCTGCACGCCCGCCTGCTCCAGTTGCTCGCGGGTATTTTCCGGGAAAGATCGCGAGCCATACCCATCCAGCAGCAGATGCACCTGCACGCCGCGGGCGGCCGCATGCATCAGCGATGCGGTCACCTGCTGGCCGATGTCGTCCATCTCGTAGATATAGGTTTCGAGGAAAATCTCGTAGCGCGCGCTATCCAGCGCTTGCAGCAGGGCGGGGAAATATTCCGTGCCATTGCGCAGCAGGCGTATATCGTTACCCCGGCTGTAGCGTGGTCTCATCGTTTTTCCAGCACGGCGGAAAGAGCGGCGTGGTCGGAGGTGAGTGCAGTGCGGGGGCCACCGTGCACATGCGCGCTATGAATATTGAAGCCGCGCACATAGATGCGGTCCAGCCGGAATAGCGGAAACATGGAAGGAAAGCTGCGCGCTGGTTTGCCATGGGCATGCTCAAACACTTCGCGCATGTTCAGCCCATCCATCACCTGATGCCCGGCAGAGAGGCGCCAGTCGTTAAAATCGCCAGCGATCACCAGCGGCGCATCTTCCGGAATTACCGCGTGGATGTAATCACGCAGGGCACCAAATTGCTTAAAGCGCCAGCGGGCCAGCAGGCCCAGATGCACGCAGATGCAATGCAGGGTTTGCGGCCAGCCTTCTATCGCGATTTCACAATGCAGCAGGCCGCGCTGCTCGATTTCATGCGCAGAAATATCGTGGGTGGTGGATTGCAGGATGGGAAAGCGCGACAGCACCGCATTGCCATGATGGCCGCCGGGGTAAACCGCGTTTTTGCCATAGGCGTAGTTGGGGCCGCAGGCGTCAGCCAGAAAATGCGTTTGCCCGGTAGCGGGCCAGTGCTTGAAGCGCAGGCCGTTGCCATGGTGCTCGTCCTGCACTTCCTGCAAAAACACCACGTCGGCCTGCAGGTTGCGGATCATCTCGCGCTGATCGTGCAGGGCCAGACGCGCGTTGAAGCTCGTCAGCCCTTTGTGAATATTGAATGTGGCTACGCGCAGCGTGGGCAGCATGGAATCCCGATTGAGTGAACACGCAAGGTGCGACGCTGAATCGGCATCAAGGTTCCTCGCTTATGAGGCATCCAGCATGCGTTGCAGCGTGAGCTTGGCCAACTCGGCCTCGTGTGGCGGCACGCTGATGCGGTTGACCACATTGCCATCCGCCAGGTTTTCCAGCGTCCAGGCCAGGTGTTGCGGGTCTATGCGCGCCATGGTCGAGCACTCGCAGATCACGTGCGACATGAATTGCACCAGCTTGCCTTCAGGCTTCATCTGCTCGGCCAGGCGGTTCACCAGATTCAGTTCGGTGCCCACCAGCCACTTGGTGCCCGCAGGCGCTTCGGAGACCGTCTTGAGGATATATTCGGTAGAGCCGACATAGTCCGAATTCAGGCACACCTCAAACGGTGACTCGGGGTGTGAGATGACAAAGCCATCTGGATGCTCGGCGCGGAAACGGGTGATGTTCTGCTCGCGGAACATCTGGTGCACGGCGCAGTGGCCTTTCCACAGCAGAATCTTGGCATTCTTGATCTGCTCTTCAGTGAGGCCGCCCATGGGCTGGTCCGGGTCCCACACTGGCATTTGCTCCAGTGGGATGCCCATCTTGTAACCGCTCCAGCGACCCAGATTCTGATCGGGGAAGAACAGGACCTTTTCGCGCTGGGCAAACGCCCATTCCAGAATCTTGGGCGCATTGGTCGAGGTGCAGACGATGCCGCCGTGCTCGCCGCAAAAAGCTTTGAGGTCAGCTGCAGAGTTGATGTAAGTGACTGGCGTAATGGTGGCATCAAAATCCAGCACCTTGGCCAGCTCGCGGCGCGAACGCTCCACCTTGGCCAGGTTGGCCATATCGGCCATGGAGCAGCCAGCCGCCAGATCAGGCAGAATCGCGATCTGCTCGGGGCGCGACAGGATATCCGCCACCTCAGCCATGAAATGCACGCCCAGAAACACGATGTACTCCGCATCCGTCTGCGCGGCAAAGCGCGACAGCTTCAGCGAGTCACCGGTGTAATCCGCATGGCGGTAAACGCTTTCCTGCTGATAATGGTGACCCAGGATCACCAGGCGCTTGCCCAGCTTGGCCTTAGCCGCCAGAATGCGTTCCTGGCAATCATCCTCGGCGGCGTGTTGGTAGCGTTCAAATTTGATGGTGGCTGTTTGCATGATTTCCGTTTACCTGTTGGGGCGCAAGCATCTGGCTGCTGCCCTATTGTGAGCCTGGGGCTCGAATTTCAAAAAAACACCTGACTCTATAATGTTTCACCATGGCGGGCGCCCAGCATGCGCAGGGCTTCGACATTGGTCCATGAAAATACTTTTTTGGCGGCCTCGCGCCAGTCCACCCATTCATAGCGCACATGCTCATCCGGCGCGAGCTGCACCGGCAATGGGGCAGGTAACTCAAGGCCGAACACATGCTCGGTATTCTCCGTTACCCCTGGCGCGTAGCGATAACGCCAGTGTGGGTAGATTTCGTACACATTGGATGCCTGCCAGTCGCTGAAGGCATACTGCCGGGCATCCAGTCCGGTTTCTTCTGCCACCTCGCGTATGGCCGCATCAAACGGAGCTTCCAGCGTGCCATCGGACAGGCGTTCCACACTGCCCGTCACCGATTGCCAATAACCCACCTTGTCGGCGCGCTCCATCAGCAGCACCTGCAAATCCGGCGTATGAATCACGATCAGGGCCGATACCGGAATTTTAAAAGAAGACATGGTCGAGTGACAGGCTAAAAGTTAAGTGGAATCGCACTATACCAGCGGGTGAGTGGCGAAAGCTTGGCTCTCCCCAAAATCAGTCACCCTCAAATTCGCATAGCGCATAAGCTTTGAGGCCCAGCGCGGCCAATCGTTTCATCCCACCCAGATCCGGCAGGTCGACAATAAACGCACATTCGGTCACTTCGCCACCCAGCTGACGTATCAGCATCACCGCCGCCTCGGCGGTGCCACCCGTGGCAATCAGATCGTCCACCAACAGAACCCGTTCACCCGGCGCAATCGCATCGGTATGAATTTCCACACGATCAGTGCCATATTCCAGCGCATAGTCATGCCCCAGCACCTCGCCCGGCAGCTTGCCGCGCTTGCGCACCGGCACAAAGCCCACGCCCAGCTGATAGGCCAGCGCTGCGCCCACGATAAAGCCACGCGACTCAATGCCCACCACCTTGGCTATGGTCTCGCCACGATAGCGCGCCGCCAGCTGGTCTATGGTCAGCCGTAAGCCCTCGGCATCTTTCAGCAGCGTGGTGATATCACGAAACTGGATACCCGGCTTGGGGTAATCGGGGATAGTGCGGATAAGAGATTTGATGGTCATGAATATTTTTGTGAAAAATCAGCTCAATGAGGCAATAGCAACCAGCCTGTGACGATGTATTTGGAACCCTGCGACACCACTTCGCCAGCATGCGCATGCGTCCACTCGGCTGGCCAGATCAGGGTTTTGCCTTTTTCAGGTTTGATTCTGAGTTGCTGATGCACGAAGTGGGTATGGCCATCCTCAAAATCATCATTGAGATACGTCATGAAGGCAAACAGCCTGTGCAAAGAGGCAATGTCCGTGCGCTCGCTGTGTACATGGGCAAAATGGCCGCCCGGATTGTATTTCTGGATATTGAATCGGCCAATATCCAGCACGGGAAAGGTCTTCTCCAGAAAAGGCCACTGCTTGGCGTAAGCGGTATAGCAAGCGTAGAGCTGCGCGATATACGCCTTGATGCAGCGATGGCTGGGCGTATTGATATCCGCCGGAGCAATCGACATATCCAGCGAGTTTTTGATATTCGGATCAAAGCCTTCCAGCGTGACACCCTGGCGCTGCCTGTCCTGGTGCTCCTCAAAAAAACGGATGAGCTCATCGCACAAGGATACGTCATCCAGCTTCCAGGCACCGATAAAATGCGGGCTGGTCTCACAGCTAATATTGAGTTGTTCCATGTCTTTCACGCCTATACCGTGGCGTACCCCTTCCCCAGCCTGAATCGTATAAACCCGGAACCCTTGCGTATGGTTTCCAGCCCCTTGGTATGCATGCCTTGCGATAAATAGAGGTTACCCAGGTTATCAAAAGCTTCCTTGAAATTCTTGTGCGCCTTGATCAGACGCTCATAGGTTTCAATGGCACCCGCAATATCGCCGCTCCCCTTGAGAGCTGTGCCCAGGTTGAGCAGGATTTCCGGTTTATCAGCGATGTGTTGCAAGGCCGTACGATAGCTTGTGATAGCGTCGGCATATTGACGCTTTGCCAGATAGGCGTTGCCCAGGTTGATATACGCTGTATGAAAATCCGGATACCCGGCAATAATCGCCTGCAAGCGCTGAATGGCTTCATCCGTCTTGCCGGCATTCAGCAAGGCATTCGAGAGATTGAACCTGGCCTCCAGGTGATCACCCTGCATCGCCAGCACCCGCTCATACGATTCAATCGCCGCCGCGTACTGCCCGGCTTGCGCCAGGGTATTGGCGAGATTGAAATGCGCCTCCCATACCTGCGGATTGCTCGCAATCACATAGCGAAAACTGGCGATGGCCTCGTTTAACTGGCCCAATGCTTTTTGCTGCACTCCCAGCAGAAAATAGGCCTCTGCATATTGCGGATTGACCTTGATCGCTGCCTGCAGACTGGCAACCGCCTCTTTGATCTTCTTCTGCTCTACATAGAAGACCGCAAGGTTGTAATGCGCATCGGCAATATCCGGATGAATGGCCAGCGCCTGCTTGCACATCGCAATCGCCTGCTGCAAGCGCCCGCAGACGTAATGCAGATTGGCATAGTTGAGATACACCGCCGGGTTGCGTGATCGCATGCCGAGCAGCTGGCGAAAAACGGCTTCCGCCTCCTTGAACTGCCCTCGCTGTTGCAAGAGCAAGGCCTGATCCAGCAGCTGGTTCTCGTTCACCATGGAATTGAGCCTAGCACTGTTTATATTTTTTACCGCTGCCGCAAACGCAAGGATCGTTGCGGCCCGGTTTTGCTGCTGACATCAATCTCGCTCAGGCCTTTGCTAATCGCAACATCAGGCTGCAGCGTTCTGTTGCCGCACGCGGATATGCAACTCACGCAACTGCTTCTCGTCGACTTCGTTGGGCGCATTGGTCATCAGACATTGCGCGCGCTGGGTCTTGGGGAAGGCAATCACGTCGCGGATGGATTCAGCACCGGCCATCAGGGTAACCAGGCGGTCGAGACCGAAAGCCAGGCCGCCGTGCGGTGGGGCACCATATTGCAGCGCGTCGAGCAGGAAGCCGAATTTCTCCTGGGCTTCTTCCTTGCTGATCTTGAGCGCGTCGAATACCTTGGACTGCACTTCCTGCTTGTGGATACGCACGGAACCGCCGCCGACTTCCCAGCCGTTGAGCACCATGTCATACGCTTTGGACAGGGCGGCACCGGGGTTGGTGGTGAGCAGGTCTTCGTGACCATCCTTGGGGCTGGTGAAGGGGTGGTGCAGTGCGACCCAGCGGTCGGCTTCTTCGTCGTGTTCGAACATGGGGAAATCCACCACCCACAGCGGTGCCCAGGCACGGCCATCGACATGGCCTTTTTCGTGGCCAACCTTGGTACGCAGGGCGCCCAGTGCTTCGTTCACCACCTTGGCCTTATCAGCACCGAAGAACACGATGTCGCCATTTTGCGCACCGGTGCGGTCGATAATGGCTTGCAGCGCGTTAACGTGGATGTTCTTGACGATGGGGCTTTGCAGGCCTTCTTCGTTGAGCTTGGTGATGTCGTTGATCTTGATGTAAGCCAGACCCTTGGCACCGTAGATCTTGACGAACTCAGTGTAGGCATCGATCTCGGAACGGCTGATGGCGGCGCCGTTTGGCACGCGCATGGCGGCCACGCGACCACCTACCATATTGGCAGCACCGGCGAACACCTTGAAATCCACATCTTTCATGATGTCGGTCAGCTCGGTGATTTCCAGCGTCACGCGCATGTCGGGCTTGTCGGAGCCGTATTTGTTCATGGCTTCGGAGAATGGCATGCGGGGGAACTGCGCAGGCAGGTCAATATCCTGCACGCTCTTGAACATCTTGCGGATCATGTCTTCCACGATGTTCATGATCTCTTCTTCGCCGAGGAAGGAAGTTTCGATATCGACCTGGGTGAATTCAGGCTGACGGTCCGCACGCAAGTCTTCGTCGCGGAAACACTTGGTGATCTGGAAGTAGCGGTCAAAGCCCGACACCATCAGCAATTGCTTGAACAGCTGAGGCGATTGCGGCAGCGCGAAGAACTGGCCGTGATGCACGCGGGATGGCACCAGGTAATCGCGGGCACCTTCCGGGGTGGAGCGCGTCAGCATAGGCGTTTCGACTTCAATAAAGCCGTTGCTATCCAGATGGTCACGCAGGGTCTTGGCAACGCGGTAGCGCAGCATCATGTTTTTCTGCATGGCGGGGCGACGCAGGTCGATATAGCGATGCTCGAGGCGCACCATTTCGCTCAGGTTGTCGTCGTCCAGCATGAACGGTGGCGTCAGCGATGGGTTGAGAATCTCAATCTCGGTCGCCAGCATTTCAACTTCGCCAGTAGGAATATTGGCATTCACCGTGCCTTCAGGGCGGGCGCGCACCTTGCACACCACCTTCAGCACAAATTCGCTGCGTACGGTTTCGGCCAGCTTGAAAGCTTCCGGCGTATCAGGGTCGATCACGATCTGGGCCATGCCTTCGCGGTCGCGCAGGTCGATAAAGATCACGCCACCATGGTCACGGCGGCGATGCGCCCAGCCGCACAGGGTAACAGTCTGGCCAATGTGTTCGCGGTTCAGGTGACCGCAGTAATGAGTACGCATAGTGAATATCTTATTTTGTCGGGTTGGTGATGATAGGGGATTTGTCGGCCGGAGCCACCACCCCCATGGAAATAATGTACTTGAGCGCTTCGTCCACACTCATGTCGAGCTCGACCACATCCTCGCGCGGCATCATCAGAAAGAAGCCGGACGTCGGGTTGGGCGTGGTCGGCACATACACGCTGACGTAATCGCCCTTGAGATGATTCGAGACATCGCCGCCAGGCTGACCAGTGAGGAAAGCCACGGTCCAGCTGCCTTCACGCGGGTATTGCACCAGCAGTGCCTTGCGAAAGGCATTGCCGGAATCGGAAAACAGCGTGTCGGACACCTGCTTGACGCTGTTGTAGATGCTTTTTACCACCGGCACCCGGCCCAGCAGGTTTTCCCACAGGGCGATCAGCTGCTTGCCGAAAAAGTTGGTCGCCACCAGCCCAGTGACGAAAATAATCAGCAAGGTGAGGATGGCGCCAATGCCGGGGATGCTGCGGCCGAACTGCGCTTCAGGACGCCAGGCCAGCGGCAGCAGCAGCAGGCTCTGGTCCATCAGGCCGATCAGGGTCGCCAGTACCCAGGCAGTAATGAACAGCGGCACCAGCACCAGAAGGCCGGTAATAAAATAACGCTTCATGTAGGGATTCTTGATTTAGGGGTTAGTGGCAAGCACAGCCGGGGTTGCAGGCGGCAGCGGCCGCCTCAGTCTTTTTTTCGGATTTGCTGCTCCCACCCTTGAAATCGGTGGCATACCAGCCCGTGCCATTCAACTGAAAGCTGGGGGCCGACACCTGCTTGGCAAAGGTTTCCTTGCCACACTCGGGGCAGGCGGTATTCAAGGTCGCTTCACTGATCTTGCGCATGACTTCTTTTTTGAATCCGCAACTGGTGCATTGATAATCGTAAATAGGCATGACGAATCCTATATATAAACGTAAATGATAAAAAACGTAATTATACCCGAACACAAGCCCATACATAGGGCGATTAGGGCGAATTATCAAGTGCTTGGCTCAGGCGCGCCACAATAAAAAAACCGCCAGCCCCAGGGCTGACGGTTTGGTATGGCAGCCGCTTTCAAGCAGGATGAAAGCGGAAACACGCGGACTCAGGCAAGCTGGGCTTGCAGCTCCTCCTGTATCTCGAAGATATCCGCCACGATGCCGTACTTGGCAATGGTGAAAATCGACGCGCCGGGATCGGTATTGACCGCGACGATGGTGTTCACATGCTTCATGCCCGCCATGTGCTGGATGGAACCGGAAATCCCCATCGCCACATACAGCTTGCACGCACTCACCACCTTGCCGGATTGCCCGACCTGGCGCGACTTGGGCAGCCAGCCAGCATCGGCTATCGGCCGCGAGCAGCACAGGGTGGCGTCGATGTTATCCGCCAGCTCGCGGAAGTCTTCCACATTGGCTTCTTCGCCGATGCCACGGCCGATGGACATGATGAACTCGACCGTGGTGATGTCGATATCGCCACCACCGCCCTGCTCAATGAACTCCAGCGGACGGCTGCGGGCGCTCAGCTCACTGCGGTCATCCACCGTCAGCAGCGGAGCCGCTGCGGTTTCTACCGGCTTGAAGGCGCCACCACGTATGGTCATTACCGCACAGGCATGACCGGGGAAATCCACCTCGACATTCACCTTCTGGTTATAGCCGCCACGCGTGGCAACCAGCGCGCCGCCATCGTAGGCGAGCTTGAAGACATCGGTGGCATAACCATACCCGCCCTTCACCGCCACCGCTGTGGCGTAGCCCAATGAATCCACACTGTGCGGCAACAGCACGGCAATGGGTTTGCGCGAGACAATCAGCGCAGACACTGCCTGTTCGGCCAGCTCAGGTTCAAACTCGGCACTATTGGTCTTGCAGGCAATGATTTCGTCAACACCTGCCCATTGCAGCTGGCTGGCGAGCGACTCCGCCTCTTGACCAATAATCGCCAGCAGCACGCGGTCATCCGCCGCCGTTTTCAGTTGCTGGGCGGCGGTGATCAGCTCCAGCGTCACCGGGCGCACTTCGCCGCGCCGGTGTTCGGCTACTACAAGAATAGTGTTCATGCAGCTTCTCCCTTGTATTCCTTGATGATTTCAATCAGCTTGGCAGCTTGCTCGGCGATCGTGCCTTCTATCATCTGGGCGCGACCCTTGACCGGAATTTCCATGCGGCGCACGCGGGATAGCGCAGCGGTGGCGCCTACTTGCGTAGCATCCAGCCCCAAGTCACCCAGGCTCCAGTGTTCAATCGGTTTGGCGGCCGCCTGCTTGATGCCCCGCAGCGAGGCATAGCGTGGCTTGTTGATGCCAAGTTGCAAGGTCAGCACGGCCGGGCAATCAATCTCCACTGCCTGCAGCATGCCGCCTTCCAGCTCGCGCTTGATGCGGGCCGTGGCAGCACCGGGCTGATACTCCAGCTCGGCCACCACGGCGGCATGCGGCCAATCGAGGCTAGCGGCAATTGCCATGCCAGTGGCAGCATTGGCCTGGTCCGAGGACTGCACACCGGCAAACACCATGGCAGGTGCTTCCTTTTTCACCACGCTCGCCAGAATGCGGCCTATGGTCACGGCATCCGAGCCTTCCATGGCGTCATCCCACACACGGATGGCGCGATCAGCGCCTTTGGCCAGGCACTTGCGCAGGCTTTCATCAACACGCTCCGGGCCCACCGAGACGGCAATCACTTCCACCGCGCCCTCGGCAGCGGCTTCCTTGATCTTCATGGCCTCTTCCAGCGAGTAGTCATCCCACTCATTGAGGTCATACATCAGAAAATCCTCATCCACATCCAGGCCATCGGCGCGTATCTCGAAATCATCATCGAGCGCGGCCACCTGTTTTACTGCCACTACTATTTTCATGCCTTCCTCCTGTAGAAATACCGGTCGGCCACCGGGCGCAAGGCGCGCGCGGCCAGCCATTGAAATAAGGCAAAACGCACCCGTGCATCGGGGTCGTCCCGCAGTTGCCATTTGTCCTGGTCGCTGAGCTTGGGGCTGCTCGCCAGCATCACGCGATGCAGGTAATACGGGTCTTGCAGCAGCGGCAGCAAAATATCAGGGCCCGCTGCCGGATTCAGGATCACGCCGCGCCGCACGTCCAGCTCCTCGGAGAACACCAGGCGCTTCAGCAGCACGGGCGCTGTGTGTGGATTGGCCGCCACACCGGACAGCACATCCACCGCGCTATCGCGCGCCAGGCTCGCCATCAGGCAGGAAGTGACATTGGGCTGATACGCCACCGCTGCACGCACCCAGCTTCTATGGTCAGAAGCCAGTTTCTCCAGCAGGGTGATGGGGCAATTCGGATTACGCGCCACAGCACGGCGCACATCTTCATGAATATCCAGCGCGAGCTTTTGCAGCACATGCTTGCCCGCCATGGGATTACGGCCCAGCCATTGCCGCACCCAGGGGTCGTGGTCCTCCGCCAGCATCTGCATGAGCGTAGGTGCAAGGTCGGCGCGGCAGGCCACCGCGCGGCGCACGCTATCGCTTTCGTCCAGCGCCAGGCGCGCAGTCAGATGCACAGGCAAATCTGCCCGCGTCGCCAGTGCCGCACGTATGGCGTTGTCTTTGTGCTGGCTCAGGGTATCCACCAGGGCAGCGGGCAACTGCGGATGCTTGACCAGGGCACGCAAGATCAGGGTTTCGGTGGATTTGGCCGCTTGCAGCAGCAGGGCTTCCGGCACATGCTTGTGCCCCAGCACGGCGGCCCGCACAAACTTGTCACCACGGTGGTAGAGCGTGGCCAGCAGATCCACCGGCACTGCCGCATGGCTGGCGATTTCCTTGTCAAAACGCCTGGGGAAACGCTGCGCCAGCAGGCGCAATACCTCAGGCTGCGCACTGGGATTGCGCGCCAGCCCTTTCAACACCACCTGATCGTGATCGCCCATGGCAATCTGCAGCAGCAAGGGCGCAGGCGTATTGGCGTGCAGGGCGAGAAGGCCTGTCAGCGCAGGGTCGTCCGACTGGCTGAACTGATGCTTGAGCGTGCTGCCCCCGGTATTGCGGTGCTTGACCACGCGCCGTGCCAGCGGCATGTGCTCCAGCCGCGACAGGGCATCCAGCACATTGGCGGGCGTATGCTCCCAGCGCGCCAGCATCAGCACATCGCGGCGACTGCCAAACAAGCGTTCCTCCAGCCGCTGGCGCTGCCTGGTATCGGCAATGCCATGCACGGCCACCGCCGCATAAAAATCACCACTTTCCAGCACATGCGCCAGCAGCGCCTGTGCGGTCATGGGAACCTGTGACTCAGACTTCGACAGAAAGCGCTGGGGACTCATCGTATTCCACACATTCTTCTATCAGTTCAATCAGCTCACGCACCACAAACTTGCCCTCGTAGCCCGAGGTCTTCAGGGCATCCTCAAACATGGTGAGATCCTTGGGGCAGGACACCACGAACACTTGCAGGCCTTCGATGGCGCCCGCTTCGTGCATGCGGTTCTGCGAGGGTTTTTCCGTGCCCGGCGCATCGGGGATCCAGATACGGCCGCCACCCGCGCCGCAGCAGAAGGAGTTGTCGCGATTGCGCCCCATCTCCACCAGCTCGCAACCCAGCATCTGCAGGATGTCGCGCGGCGCATCAAAGCCCTTGTTGTAGCGGCCCAGGTGGCAAGGGTCATGGAAGGTCACGCGGTAACCCAACGTTTTGCTCAGGCGCAATCGGCCTTGCAGCAACAGCTCGCGCACTACGGTGGTGTAATGCTGAATCTCGAATTCGCCGCCAAAGTCCGGGTATTCGTTGCGAATGGTGTTGTAGGAGTGCGGGTCGGTGGTGACCACGGACTTGAACTCGCAATCCCGTATCGAGGTGATGTTGGCGGTGGCGAGGTATTCATACAGCCCCTCCTCACCCACGCGGCGTACATCGTTGCCCGCGTTCATTTCACCTTCAAACAGCAGGCCAAAATCCACCCCGGCCTGATGCATCAGCCGGGCAAAGGCACGGGTAACTTTCTGGTTGCGCGGATCAAACGAGGCGTAATCGCCGACAAACCACAGCATGTCCACCGCCTCCTTGCGCGCATCCTTGATGGTAAACGGCAGCTCCTTGGTCCAGGCGGCGCGCTTGCGTTTGGATTCGCCAAACGAATTGCCGGTTTTATGGATGGTCTGCAGGGTTTTCTCCAGCAGCGGTTCCATGTTGCCGTCTTCCACCAGCTTGCGGCGCATCTGCACAATAATCGGCACATGCTCCACCGCCACCGGGCAGATTTCCACGCAGGCCAGGCAGGTACGGCACGACCACAGAGTCTCCATGAACACCTGCCCCGGGCCTTTGCCATGCACATCCAGCTCGGCTTTTTCCGGCAGGGTGGCGGCATTGAGGCTCTGGTTGGCAAACTCGCGCAGCGACAGAATCACATCACGCGGGGATAGCGGCGCCCCCACGGCATTGGCCGGGCAAGCCTCGTGGCAGCGGCCGCACTTGGTGCAGGCATCCAGATGCAGCAGCTCTTTCCATTTGAAATCGGTGATGTACTGATAGCCCGCGCTGGCCTGCTCTTCCGGCACCTTGGGCAGACGACGGCCTGCCAGGGGGTCGCGCAGCATCAGCGAGGTGGGCGCGGTGACAATATGCTTGATCTTGCTGTAGGGAATGAGCGCAATAAAGGTCAGCGCCAGCAGACCGTGAAACCACCACAGGCCGCTGCGGAACAGCCCGGCACCTTCCGGTGACAAGCCCATCCATTGCATGACATGCGCCATGACAGCACCGACCGGTGACCAGAAGCGCAGGTCCCACACCGTGGGCTGACCGCTCAGCCAGACCAGACGGGTGGCTTCCAGCACAAAGCCGGTGACGCCGATCAGGATCAGCGCCCACAGAAAGGCCCAGTCCTCACGGCGATAGCCACTGCGATCGTAATCCGGGTCTTGCGGGCTGCGGTCCGGCCGGGCGTAATCCAACTTGGGCAGCTTCAGCCACTGGCGGCGATACATCATGTAGAGCACGCCGGCGATCAGGCCTGCGCCGGCAATATCCAGCACCAGCGAAAACCACAGGTAGAACTCGCCATGCCAGAAGCGCCAGCCAAACAGCGGCTGCAAAATGTCATATTCAAGCGTGATGGTCGCCGTGCCAATGAACAGCAGGGCAAAGCCGAAGAAGATGAGCGCATGGGCGCGCCCTGCCTTGCGATCCCGCCGCACCAGCGTGCGGTGTGTTAGCATATCCTGCACCATGTTGATGGCACGCTGGCGCCAGGCGCCGATATCCAGCGGACGGCCGCGCCGGTATTTACGCACCTGGGTGTACACACCGTGGGCAAAGATGCCGATGGCGGTGTAGCCCAGCAGGTAAAACAGGGTGATGCTCCAGGAAGAAAAATCCTGAAAAAGAATGCGGGTGACCAGGGTGGTATCGCTCATGAACTGTCTCTTTTGCTTTTCGGCTCTTCACAGCCCGGGCGGCTGACCTGCAAGCCAGCGGGAAGCCCTGCCTCCCGCTTCTGCACTGGGCCGTGAAGTGAACCGTTGACTAAACCTTGTACTCGATCTTGAACTGACCGCCCGGCATGTGCGGCGCGCCCCATACCGCCACCTCGCGCTTGTAAGGCAAGGGGTATTGCGGATTGGCTTCTTCGATCTCGCGTGCCACGCGGTGGCCGGTAAAGGTCGCGTCGGCAATCAGGCGGGGAGCTTCGGCATCGCCAATCAGGTACACACCCTTGATGCCATTGGCCTCCCACTCGCTTTCGCGGGCTTTCAGGTCGTTGAACAGGGCATTCTCGGAATGACGGCCGGTGACCAGAATCAGCGAATCAAACTCCAGCCAGCGGTGGGTCTTGTTGGCATCACGCGGAGCTACGCCCGGACCGCGATAGGTACGCTTGGAACCATCGCCCCAGATGTTGTAGATCTCGAGACGGCCCGGCTCAATGCGTGAGCAGAAGTGGTCGCCCAGTTCTTCCACACCCAGCTCATGCAGGCGGCGCATCATGTTTGGATACTCCAGCGTGAAGTGCATGTAATTCGCCAGATGCACACCTGAGACGATAGTGACCTCGTGCCCCGCCACGGCCAGCTTCTCGGCCAGACTGGGTGCCATGAAATAGGTATCGGCATTCAGGATCACCACACGCTTGCCGATGGCTTTTTTGCCTTCCATAACCTGCTCAGGCGTGAGCTGATCAGCACGTGAAGCATCGGCGCCGGGGATGGCATCGTGCGTCAGGCAGTTGGTGCCATCGGTATTCCAGCTGGAGCCGGTGGCAATCACCACCTTGTCGGCGCCGTATTGCAGGATATCGTCGGCGCTCAGGCGTTTCTGGCCGAGGGCGATCACGGAATCCTTGTTTTTCTTCACCAGCTTGTTGAGCTGGGTTTCGCGGTAATCGCGGTGATAGCTCCACTCGCCCAGACCGGGCAGAGTCGCCACGCTATTGAGGTGGCCACCTATCTTCTCGGCGCTGTCGTACAGGTGCACGGTGTAGCCGCTTTCCATCAGCACCCGTGCGCACTCCGAGCCGGATGGGCCAGCCCCGACCACCAGCACCGCATCGCTGGAGCTGGTCTTGCGGAATTTTTCTGGATGCCAGCCACGGCGGTATTCTTCGCCAGCCGTTGCGTTCTGGGTGCAGATCATCGGTGGGCCACCGATTTCCCAGCGCGAGATACACACGTTGCAGCCGATGCAGACGCGAATGTCGTCATAGCGGCCTTCTTCAATCTTCTTCGGCAGGAAAGGATCGGCAATCGATGGACGGGCGGCGCCGATAATGTCGGCATAGCCCTTGGTCACGATCTCGGTCATTTTTTCCGGATCGGTGTAGCGGCCCACGCCCAGCACCGGCTTCTTGGAAACCTGCTTGACGAACTTGGTCCACGGCACCTGGTGCCCCTGCTGGTAAAAGCGCGACGGGCCCGCATCTTCGCCCCACTCGGCAATGTCACCCACATCCACGTCCCACAAATCCACCAGCGGATCGGCCAGCTCAATGAACTTCATGCCATCCACTTCAACTTCGATCTGGCCTGGGCCGTACACGGTGTCCACGGCAAAGCGCGTGGCAATCGCGCAGTCATCGCCCACGGCGCGGCGTACCTTTTCCAGCGTTTCCAGCCAGAAGCGGGCGCGGTTTTCCAGCGAGCCGCCATAGCCATCGGTGCGCTTGTTGTAGTAAGGATTCAGGAACTGCAAAGGCAGGTAGGAGTGCGCGCCGTAGACATACACAATGTCAAACCCGGCATCGCGGGCGCGGTAGGCAGCGTCCACATAGTATTGCTGCACCATGGCGATATCGTTCAGGTCCATTTCCTTGCAATAGGTCAGGGTCTCGAACTCGGAAGCGTACTGGCTGGGGCCGCGTGGCGTGGCACGTGACTCCATGCATGGTGCATGCGCGCCGCCGTACCACATCTCGATACCGGCCAGGGCACCGTATTTATGCACTTCATCGGTCATAGCGCGCAGGTTGCGCACGTCACCCTCATCCCAGATACGCGCCGACAGGCGGTGGGTATCGTCAGACTCGGGGTGGATGGAGCAGTATTCGGTATTCATCGCGCCCCAGCCGCCTTCGGCCTTCATGGAGCGGTGCGCCGCCTGAAAGCCAGGCTTGTCCGAACCGGCGCCGATACAGTGCGGCACCTGGTAAAAGCGGTTGCGCAGGATTTTCGGCCCAATCTGAATGGGCTCAAACAGAATGTCGTGCTTGGGATCGCGTGCCATGAAGTGTCCTCTCGAAATAGGCGAAGTGAATCGTTGTTGTGAAGCTATTTTCGAGGGGCAGGCGCGGTCTCACAATTCTCCTTAGGGCTTACCACCTAGGGAGTATCGACCGCATAAACTTTCATTAATAATCAAATGTTTAAATAAAAACGGGCCACCTTGCGGCGACCCGTCTCATGCCCGGCTAGCGCGGAATACTAACCGAGATGATGGAACACGTAGACCACCACCACACCCGCCACCAGCGCGACGTAGGGCAGGATGCCGGCACGGCTGGAGACACCGGCTTCATCGGCAATATGCATGTCTTCGAGCATGGCCTTGGGGAACTGGCCTTTGTCTTGCACATAGTGACGGTAAATGAAGACCGGGATGATCAGCGCACCGAAGATCAGGCCTGTCATCAGGGTACCTTCGCCCCAGATATCGGCACCAAAGCCCATCAGTGCCAGGTTGACGAAGCTCAGCACGCCACCGGCTGCCAGCAGAATGGTCGGCGCCTTATAAGGGCGCATCCAGTTGGGGCGGTCCAGGCGATGTATCCAGCCGGAGTTAAGGTTGAGGAAATTGAAGATGATGTAGCCGACATTCGATGCGGCCAGCACGAACACATAGTCGGACAGCAGGAGCAGCAGCAGGTTGAAGCAGAGGTCGGTCCACATGGCAGGCGTTGGCGCGCCGTGCTCATTCACCTTGGACAGGTACTTGGGCAACCAGCCATCCACCGAGGCCTGATACAGCGTGCGGGAAGAACCAGCCATGGAGGTCATGATGGAAAGCAGCAGTGCCAGCACCAGCATGATGACCATGACATTACCGATGATCTTGCCGCCGCCAGCCATGTCGGACAAGGCACTGGCAACGCCCATGCCGCTGTAGATTTCTGGCGCCAGCATGCCGCTGTAAACCGCAGGGGTGACGGTAGTGCCTGCAGCGTCAACCACGGCAGGCGTCACCAGTTGCCCGAGGCCCAGGTGCGCCTGAAAGGCAATCGGTACCAGGGTAAACACGGCAATACACAGCAAGCCGGAGTAGAAAATGGCCTTGAAGGTATCAGTCTTGGGGTTCTTGAACTCCCGGGTATAGCAGACAGAGGTTTCGAAACCATAGGTAGACCAGGCGGCAATAAAGAGACCACCGGCCATCAGTTTCCAGCCCTCGATGCCCCACACACCATCGACCACATTGCCTGCAGCGTCATAGCTCAGCGGCGCCATGGGGAAGAAATTCACCTGCGGTACATCGCCAGTGAGGATAGGGATAAGTCCAATCAGCATCAGGGGAATCAGCGCGGTGATGCCCAGTATCATGGTGACGCGGGCGGAACGCAGAATGCCGCCATGCTGCACGGCAAATACCGACATCAGCACGGCAGCGCCGAGGATGAAGGTGGCGTTGATGCGCAAGGCGAGGTCTGTCTTGATGAAGCTCAGATCCAGCAGCGTAATCTGCCAGGTGTTGATCACCGCATCCGGCGCAAACAGTGCACTCAGGATATAGCCCGCCGCGAGGCCGGAGCCAATCGCCAGCACCGGCGACCAGGCAAACCAGTTACACCAGACTGATACGGGGGCGATGAATTTGCTGTAACGCACCCAGGCCACGGCGCCGTATACCGACGCGCCACCGGATTTGTGTGGAAACAGGCCGGCGATTTCGGCATAGGTAAAGGCCTGGATAAAACCGAAGGCAATGGAGATCATCCATACCATCCAGGAAGGTTTGCCAACGGTGGCGGCAATGGCGCCTATGGAAAAAAGCACCAGTGCGGGTACACCGCTGGCAACCCAGAACGCACCCTGCCAGCCGATCTTGCGGTGCAGGGTGGAGTTCTGGGCGACGACATCGCCGGATAAATCGGCGCCTATCGCGTCTACGGGCGGATTACTGTTCAATTTAATTCCCCTTATCGAAAAGTCATGCAGTCAGCAGGCCCACGGGCAGCACGCACGATGCTGGCATGTCCTGCATTGGGCACCATTGAATACCCGCCGCCCCCGCCTCACAATTCTCACTACGGATTACTACCTAAGAAGTAGCAAGAAAATGGTGCGGTGCGCGGGATCTGAAGCAGGTTCCGGTCCAACTTGGGGCATCTGCCCGGCATGCGTCTCAGCTGGCAGCGGCCTACTCCCTCAGGAGTATGGAAAGACGCCCTGCCCGGCCATTACCATCTCCTGCAAATACTGCTTATTAAGGAATCCGCCTCATGCACGCCCCGCCCTATGCCGCCAGACTGCAAGCCACGCTGCAACGCCATTACAGCCGCAACCAGCGCTGGGGATTCATGTGGGCCTTGTGGACGGCGATACTGTGGGGCGCGTGGTATGTGCCAGGCACGGCGCTGTGGTATGAAGCGCCGTATGTCGATATCCCGCAGGATCAGCAATCATTGCGGCTGGCCGCCACCGCGGTGATGACCTGGGTACACGCGCTGGCGGTGTTTGTGTTTTTGCTGCTGTGGAATGGTGTGCTGGGCAAGGTGGGGGATTACGCCCGCACCATGGTGCGCTTCAGGCGCATCTCGAAATGGTATGCGCTGGCGTCGCTCTGTGGCGGGCCGATGGCGATCTTCGGCTCCTATATGGCCATGGGCTATGTGGGGCCGGTATTTGCCGCCGTCACCTCTTTGTTTTACCCGGTCATCGGCGCTGTAGTAGCGCGCCTGTGGTACCGCGAAAAAATCTCCACGCGCGCCGCGCTGGGCATGGTGATCATCATGATGGGTGGCCTGGTGATTTATGGCCCGGGGCTATTTGGCGAGGTGGGTGGCGATAACAGCCACGCCTGGCTGGGCTATCTTGGTGGGATCATGTCTGCACTGGGATGGGGCATGGAAGGTGCGGTGGCAGCACGTGCCATGGATGTGACCGACCCGGACGTAGGCATTCATTGCCGCTTCAGTTTCGAGATTCTGTTCTGGGGCATATTGATTCTGCCCGCCCTTGCGCTGTTCACCAGCCTGCCGATAGGTGAGCTACTGCTCACTACCGTGCAAAACCCCAAGGCCATGGTGTGGATAGTGCTGGCCTCGGCCTGCCATGCCTATTGCTACACCGCGTTTTACAAGAGCTTCAGTCTGATCGGCGTCGGCCGCGGCGAAGCCATAGGCAACCTCTACGCGGTATTTGCCCTGCTGTTTATTGCGGCCTTTACCCTGCAGATGCCACCGTGGTATTTCCTGGTCGGGCTCATCCTCACCGTGGCGGGCAGCTTTGTCATGTTTGGCGAATCGGCTGAAGACGTGGCCCAGTTACGCGACAACCCAGCGGGAGAACACGCATGAAACTGCACATCAAGGGATTTTTGCTGACGCGGCTGCATCAGCTGGGTGGCATGCGCGATCAGGCGCTGATCGAACTGACCCTGAACGCCTACAGTCTGCGGGGACGTTATGCGATCAATAGCCTGCATGTGGCGCTGGATGAGTTATCCGCCGCTGGTCTGGTAGTGCGCAATGAACCGCAACTCATCACCGAAACCGTGGGGGATATATTGCCGCGCGAGGCTTTGTCGTTTTATTACCAGCTGACGCCGTTTGGGCTCACCCGCATGGAGGACACTGGTTTGTTAAGCAAGGATGGCACTGCCATGGAGGAGTACTGCGCATGAACAGTTTCTGGGGATACGCCGGGGCCGATGTGCTGGCCCTCATCATCATCGGTCTGGCTAGTCTCATCTGCCTGATTTCTGCCCGGCTGTTTGTCAGCCGCCGCTAGGCCGGGCAAGGCTAGCCAGCAGAGCAGGTGCTTACTTTTTACGATGGGCCCATACGGCAGCTTCGAGCCGGCTGGTGAGCTTGAGCTTGCTCAGCAGATGCTTGATATGCACTTTGACCGTGGTATCGGAAATGCCCAGCTTGCGCGCGATGGTCTTGTTGTTGAGGCCATCGGCCAGACATTGCAGTATCTCCTGCTCGCGGTCGGTCAGCGCCACATCATCATCCGCCTTGCGCGTGCGCGGCTCCAGCAATGCCTGCTTCAGCACTTCGGTCAGGCTGTCCTGTATCACCGTCATGCCGGAGATCACCTTTTTCAGGCTGGCACAGAGGTCTTCCGGCTCCATGTCCTTCAGCAGATAGCCATCCGCCCCGGCGCGCAGGGCTTCCAGCAGATCATCCTCCGCATCCGACACCGTGAGCACGACAAAGCGCGCCTGCAAACTGCTTTCGGTTTTGAAGCGGCGCAGGGTTTCAATGCCATTCAGGCCCTTCATGTTGAGGTCGATCAGCACCACATCGGGCTGCAGAGGCGGAGCCAGCAACAAGCCCTCGCTCCCGGAAGCTGCCTCGCCCACCACCCGGAATGCCGGGTCGGCTTCTATCATCTGACCGACGCCCTTGCGAAACAGCGCATGGTCATCAATCAGGAACACCTTGGTCGGGCTGGCACCGCCGGATGTCAGCTCAGAGATCGGGTTACTGGAGGTCGAAATACTAGGGGTGCTCAAGGTCGTGCTCTCCTGTCATTGTGCCAATTGCGGCGTAAATACCAATCTTACCCGCGTGCCGCCGGTGCGGCGACGCAAAACTGCCAGCTCGCCTCCCAGGCTGTAGGCACGCTCCTGCATGATGCTGTGCCCGTAATGCCCAGGCTCACCGGGCTTGCTGGCATAGCCGATGCCGTCATCATCAATGGTGACGATGACCGAGCCATTGCTCTGATACACCAGCGCCACCGTCACCGTGCTGGCGCCGGAGTGGCGCACGATATTCGACAGCGCCTCGCGTATCACATGCAGGATATGGAATTCCTCGTTCACCGTCAGGCGGCAATTCACCAGCCGGTTATCCAGCGCAATCGAGAGATTGGAGCGCTGCATGAATTCATCAATCGCCGACTGAATGGCGAAGCGCAGCCCGCGCACATCCATGTGCACGCGGAAGGTCGACAGCAGCTCGCGCAACTCGCGGTAGGCGTTATCCAGCCCCTGGCGCAACTCGTTCACGATGCCGCGCAAGTCGGCATGCTGGGTCTGCGGATGGCTTTGCAGACGGAAAATCTGGATTTTCATGAAGGACAGCGACTGCGCCAGCGAATCATGCAGCTCGCGGGCAATGGCGGCGCGTTCATCCAGCAAGGCGGCACGACGGCCTTCCTGCTCGCGGTTCTGCGTGCCCATCACCATGGACAGCAATTGCGCGGTCATCTCCACCAGCTCTATGTCGGTTTCATCAAACACATGCGCAGCCTCGGCTTCTACCGTCAGCATGCCCAGCGTTTCCCATGGGCTGGTAAAGGCGGCCACCACGCCACTCGCGCCTTCCTGCCCGTCGCTGGCCGGCAGCTGATAACTGGCAGCCTGGCTGGTACTAAGCTCGGCAAGCAGGCCGGGAGGTATGGCGCGCGGCAGATGCTGCGAAAACAGCGTGCGCTCTACTGTCTCTCCGCCCGATTTTTCAGCAAACAGCAGGGCAACATTCTGCACATCCAGTGCGCTTTCCAGCATGTACAGCACTTTGCGCAACAGTGCCTCGCTGAGGTCGGGCGTGTTGATCATGCCCACCAGCTGATGCAAAAACCCCTGCGCACGCAACACGCGCCGCAAGCGCTCACTGCGGGTCTGGTTGAACCACTCGCTCTCGGCGCGGAAGCCTTCCAGACGGGCTGCGATGCGGTAAATGGTCTGCTCCAGCCGGGCAAATTCATCGGCATAAGGCTGGTCATCTTCCAGCTGAAACTCCTCGGGCAGCAATCGCGTCAGGTGGCCGATACGGTCAATCAACAGATGCTTGGCTTTAAGCGCCAGCGCAAACAGGCAGCTCACCAGCAGCAAACCACTCACCAGCTGCAACAGCCCGATGACGGATTGCTTGACCTCCACATCGCGCTGCAGCTCCTCGGCCACGCTATCGTAATCGCGCAACACCTGGTCGACCGCCTGCAGCCAGCCCGCGCTATGTTCCGGTTGCGGGTACTGGGCGACGAGATGGGCGGTGTCGGCTTCCAGCCGCGAGATGACGGGTGGCAGGCGCGAGCCCAGCTGCTGTCTGAACCACGAAAATTCAATGACACCGGCATCAGGATTCAGCCCATGCGCGGGCAGCCGGCTGCCAGTCGGACGCGCCGTCACTTCCGCCCGCAGTGCCTGCCAATGGAATTTTTGCGCGTAGAGCTGGCGCATGGCAGACTGATTGCCGGGAATGTAATCCAGCAGAAAAAGGGAGCCCACCTGCATCATGATGATGAGCAGCAGCACGCAAAACAGCAGCACCACCAGTCGCAGGTAAAGCGTATGACGCAGCAAGGCCTTGATACCGGCCAACTGGTAAAGATTTTTCAACCAGCGCATATCAGGACAAGGACTCCCCTAAACCCCAAAGATCACAGGACACAAGCATGAGCATATACGTATTCAGCACCCTGATCCTCAGTATCATCTTTCTCTTCGTGTTCAACACCTGGTGGGCGGGCACCGCCCCCTTCAAAATGCACCTGGCGGGCATGGTGATCATTGCCACCACGGCCTTTTCGGCGCTCCTGATGCTGGCGGTATACCCGCTGTTACGCCACCGCCCGCTCCTGCGCAATACCACCCCGGGCTTTGACCGCCGTGCCTGGGGCATCAATGTCTCTTCATTGCTGGCCACACCGGCTGCCGTGATTGAAGGTTACACCGTCATCTTTGCCAACAATGCCTTTCTTGCCGAGCTGGGCATGCAGGGCATCTCGGACCAGATTCTGGGCATGCCGCTGACCAATGTCATCCACCCCGGCGATCACCAGACCCTGGCGGCCCTGCTGGCATCGCCCGAGCATGATAAAAAATCCACGCAACGGCTACGCCTGTTATGCCTTGATGGCTCGATACTGCCGGTACACATCTCGGCCTCGCCCATCAGCGAAGCGCCGGATAACGAGCAGCTGTTGCTGCAGTTTTCAGCCGTGTCCGCGCATGACACCCCGGGCGCCAGCTTTCGCGAGCAGTTTCCTTATCATCTGCTGGTCAACCAGATCGAGCAAGTCGTGTTCCAGGTCGACACCGCGCAGAACATTCTTTTCCTCAATCCCTCATGGCAGGGCCTGCTCGATTTCAACGTAGAGGATTGCCTGCAAAAACCGCTGCTGAGCTTTATCCACCCCGAAGACAAACCGCTGGTCGAGGCCCGCCTGCATTCGCTGATTCAGGGCAAGCGCAGCCGCTGCCTGCTGGAAGCGCGCGTCATCAGCAAAAACGGCGATTCGCACTGGGTAGAGCTGCGCGCGCGCAACACCTCTTCCGTCAAAGGGGAGCGTTCCAGCGTGGTCGGCACCCTCACCGACATCAGCCACAGCAAGCAGGCCGAAGCCAGCCTGCGCACCAACCGCCGCTCGCTCAGCATGCTGATCAACAATGCGCCCTGCATGATCTATCGCTGCAAAAACGACAGAAACTGGAGCTTTGAATTCGTCAGCGATGGCTGCGCCGAAGTCACGGGTTACGAAGCGCACGAGATGATCAACAACCTCAGCTTTTCCTATGTGGAAATCATTCACCCGGAAGACCGCGAATCAGCCTGGCAGCATGTGCAGGAGAAAATCGCCATGCAGGATAAATTCCAGCTGGTGTATCGCATCATCACCCGCGCAGGCCACATCAAATGGGTGTGGGAACAGGGCAAGGGCGTCTACTCCAGTGCGGGCGAGTTGCTGGCGCTGGAAGGCTTTATTGCCCACATCAGCGACGACGATGCCCCCACCGGTCTGATTGCCGATATTCAGCAGCTGATCCAGTCCCAGCCTATTCCCGGCGGCCAATAAAAGAGGGCGTTTTGCAACGCCCTCTTTCTAGCCATCCAACCTCAATCCAAACAGATCAGAACGTGCGGCGGATAAACAGCACCAGGTGATCATCACCCGTCTTGCGGCCCTTGGCATCTACCCACAGATCCCCATCGGCATTGGTACCGGTGTAGTTGAAGCCAGCATTCCAGCCTTCACTCTTGCCAACAGAGAAGTCCTTGTTAAGGCCAATCAGGTAATCGCTGTAGCTCAGGTCACCGTAGTTTTCCACGCGCTGATGACCTGCGTGCGCCACCAGATTGATATCCTGCACGGGCAGCTTGTAGTTGAAATTCAGCTCAATGTAATCCGTACCCTTGGTATCGCCATGGCCCAGCGTGCCGCCGATGGACTTGGTGTTGTAACCGAAGAAATCGGTCACGGCACGCGAGTACTTGAGGGTGAACCACTTGTAGCCCAGCGCGCCATTCAGCTCGGTAGTGTTGGCAGACTGCCCTGCAATCTTTTCATTGTCAGGATAGTAGAACTGCAGGAAACCGACATTCAGGCTGAGGTCAGGCGTGAACTGGTGCAGATAGCCGCCATAGATATCGACTTCGAGCGTATTGCCGTAGAGCGCATTCTTGTCGACATTGGTGCCCCAGACGCCCAGGTAAAGACCGCTGGAATGGGCATAGTCAAAACCGCCTTGCACGGCAGGACGCTCGTTGGTGTAGGTGATGCCACGAAACACATACTGACCGAAGAAACCGATATTGGTGGTCAGGGTGTGGGGTGAGGCTTCGGCGGCGGCTTCATCCGCAGCAAACGCCGGCAGGTTGAAAAGACTGCAGGCCACAAGACCGGCCACACTCAGACGCTTTACATGGTTCATTACGTTCCCCTTATGAAAAGATAGATGCAAATGGAATTGCCCGGTAACCACGGTGCCATGGCTTAAGCCTTATTCAGGCTGGGTGCCAGTGCCGATGTCGGCGCCGTCGTCGAATCTGGAGAGCCAGGCCACCACGGCCTGCTGGTATTTGGTGATGCCCTTGTACTCCACCAGGTCAGGGTGAAGATCGCGCAGCACACGGTGAAAACGCTTGGCCCAGCGTGGGTAGGTCGCCATTTCCTGCATGCTGATCAGGTAGCAGCGAATGCTGAAGACAATGGCATTGCTGCGTGGCATGCGGAACAGGGTTTGCAGCTCCACACGCAAATGCGCGAGTTCGCCTGCGTTCTGCTCGTTGACCTTGTTGCGGTCGCCACCCCACAGCGGGTAGTTTTCCGGCGAGGTATCCAGGCGCGGATTGATGGTCATGGTCCAGTTGAGGCGGCGCACCGGATTGGCCTGCTGCAGGCTCATCAGGAATTTCAGCGCACGGTCCATCACCCCCAGTTTGGTGACTTGCGGCACCGGGCCATGCCACTCATGCCAGGACATGCCGACATTGAATGCCAGCGACCAGTCCGCCTGGCTGGTGACAATGCCCGCATCGGCAAACAGCGTGTCTTCACGCTGATCCAGCAGCACAAAGTCGCCCTGCACCTGGCGGCCCATGTATTCAAACGGGCCCATGGGCAGTGTGGCGGCATCGCCAAATACAAAGGATTGCTCAAGTCCCAGCGGACGATTGACCCAGGTCCAGGCCTTGCCGTTTTTGCTCAGGCTGAATTGCTCGGGATAATCGCGCGCCAGGCTTTCCATGGTGAATTCCAGAAAATCCCACTCGGCATCCAGCATGTGTGGCAAGGAAGCACAGCGGCCGGGATCCTGCTCCAGGGTAATCGCCTTGTCGCGGCATTCGGCCACGTAATGCTCATCCACATCCAGCGTGAATTCAGTCACCGCGCCCTTGGGGCCAGGCGTGTGCGGCTCGATGTTGACCGAGTACATGTACTGGTCTTCGGGAAACGGAAAGGGAAAACGGCGTATGGCTTCCGGCGAATTGCGGAAGGTATAGTCGTCGCGAAAGGTTTCCTGCTTGAAAGCGAGGCTCATGGGAGCATTCCTCAAAGGTTGAGTTCCAGATAACCGCATTTGGCCCGTGATACACAGGGCATGATCTTGCGGCCGCTAGCCTTGTCGGCGTCGCTCAGGTAGTGATCGTGATGCTGCAGTTCGCCGTCGGTGCCCAGCACTTCCAGTTCGCAGCGGCCACAGGCGCCACCGCGGCATAGCGAAGGTGCATCGACGCCAGCGGCCTCCAGGGCCTCCAGCATGCTCATGTCGCCCTGCACGGTAATTTCCAGCTCGGACTTGCTGAGCTTGAGCGTGAAGGGCTCGCCCACTGGCGGAGCGAGGAACTGTTCGCTATGAATGTGGTGCTCGGGCCAGCCGAGCGCACGGGCAGTCGCCACCAGCGCTTCGACCATGCCTTGCGGGCCGCAGGCATACACATGGGTGCCCAGTGGCTGGGCGCGCAACAGGGCGTCAAAATCCATGCGCTGGCCCAGGCTTTCGTCATAGCACACCGCGCGCTGGCTGACGCGCCCCTTGAGAGCATCGGCAAAGGCGGCATGCTCGCGTGAGCGAAAACCATAGTGCAGGCTGTAATCGCCGCCCAGACGCTCCAGATCATGAATCTGCGCCATGAAGGGCGTGATGCCGATGCCACCGGCTATCAGCAGGTGATGCTTGGCTACGCGCGACAAGGCAAACAGATTGACCGGATAGCTGATGTCGAGCAGGCTGCCGACCTTCACTTCTTCGTGCATATAGATGGAGCCGCCGCGCGACTGTGGCTGGCGATGCACGGCAATTTCGTAATGTGCGCGGTCTTCCGGCGAACTCAGCAGCGAATAGGCATTGCGATAGGTGCGGCCGGGCGCCGGCATAGTGACCACAATATGGCTACCGCCAGAAAAGGCTGGCAGTTCGCCGCCATGGGCATCCACCAGCGTGAAGTGACGCACACCAGCGCTGACATCCTGAATGGAGGCCACTTTGACCTGTAACTGACTCATGGATAAATCTCCTCGATCTGCGGCACTTCGCCGGGGTTTTCGGCATCCACCATCAGCCCCATATAGGCGCCCATGCGCCGCGAAAAGTGGTCGCGCACAAACAGCTTGCGGCCGCAGCCGGAGCAGGTGGCGATGTTGCTGGTGACCTCATGCGTGAGCGACTTGCAATGCACGCAATACACCGAGCGCGCCAGTGAGCCGGTCAACTCTTTCATGACGTCTTGATTGAGAATGCCGAAGTCGGCGGCGGCATCCGTCACATCCCACATAAACTTCTCAGTGCCCGCGGTGTAAATGCGCAGGCCCATGCGGGCGGTGGCTAGATAATCTGCCCAGGCAGCCAGCAGCTCGGCTGTGGTTGCAAACACCCGCAGATCCGCATCTACTGCGGCCTGCAAGGCAGGCAGGTAATCCTTGTCAGCACCTGCCGGGCTGTAAAACACCGTGATCGGCTGCTCAGGCAAAGCCTGTTGAAAGAGCTTGAGCACGGCAAGCCCGCCGTCGCCCGCTGTCAGCACGGCGTGCGCCGTGGCTTTATCGTTCCAGAGCAGCGCCGTGTAGACCGGCTTGCTGCGTATCCAGTAACCGCGTTCCATCTTGAATGTCCTCTTAAACTGCTGAACCTGATCCTGCTGACTTAGCTGCTGACTCAGGCGCCTTCGGGATGCGTGCGCAAACGCAAGGGGTCGTAAAACGGCGTAGGCGCGATATAGGCCTTGCTGACACCGCTGCTGTTGTGCACTTCCAGCGTGGTGCCGATGGCCGAGAGCTCGGGCTTCACATGTGCCATCGCCAGCGAGAGCATGAGGTAGCGGCTGTAACTGGCGCTGGTGATGACGCCGATTTCCTTGCCATCCTTGAACAGCTTGGCCCCGGCTTCCATCGCCGATGCGCTGCGGCAGATGAGGCCAACATGGCGCACGCGCTCGCGACCTTTCAGCTTGAGGACGGCCGCCTTGCCGATGTAATCGCCTTTCTTGTCGAGGTCCACGCCCCAGCCCATATTGACCTCCCATGGCGTGGTATCGCCTTCGGGCATTTCAAACGGGAAGAACAGCAGGGCAGCTTCAATACGGGTCAGCTCCAAGGAGTTCCAGGAGGCGGGAATGGCACCGAAAGGCGCGCCGACTTCCAGAATCTTGTCCCACAGGAAAACGGCATCGGCGGCGGTACAGTAGACCTCGTAGCCACGCTCCCCAGAGTAGCCACCGCGGGCAATCACGATATTTTTGCCAAACAGCACGGTAGGCACATGGCGGAAATACGGCAGCCCTGCCAGATCAAAGCTCAGATGCGGTGCCAGGATATCCAGCGACAACGGGCCCTGCAGGGAGAGAATATGCACATCCAGATCAGGCTCCACCTTGACGTTTTTACCTGCGGATAACAGCTTCAGTTGTTCCGGTGTTTTGCCACTGCCATGCGAGAGACGGAAATCCGTGGCGGAATCGCGGATGACCATGATGTCATCGCACAGGGCGCCGGTTTCATCGACCTCGGCGGCTAGCAAGGAACAGCCGGGCTCCAGTTTGGTGATATCGCGCGCCACCAGCTGGTCGATCACGGCTTCGGCATCCGGACCACTGACCTTGACGATATTCAGTGCCGATACATCATACAAACCTGCCTTGCTGCGCACCGCCACCACTTCGTCATGCACGCTGGTGTTGTAGCTCCACGGAATCGGCATGTCGTTCCAGGTGTCGCCATCGAGCTTGGAGCCGAGTGCGCGATGCCGTTCATTCAGGATGGAATTTCTTGCCATGTGGATGTCCCCTTTTAAATTTGATGCGGTGTTGAACTTGGCATCACGATAGCCAAATCACCGGGGGACCAAAATTCTCTTGAAGGCGTACTACCAAAGAAGTACGCATAAGAAATCTAAGCTTTTAGATGTAAAACCTTAAACAAGCCAATGAAAACACTTTAATTCTTCGCATTAATTCTATATATTCGCGATTAGTATGCGCGAATATCGGTCTGGCTTAGCTGCCCTGTTCGCGTCCAGAGTAATCATGACAAATCGATGGGTTTTGCCGCGCCAATGAAATTCCGAACGTCAGCGTTGGATATAACTACAAGGCTCTTCTGGTGCACAAAACTGGTAGTGCTAATCTGCCTTTTTACGCCGCCTGCCTTTGCAGAGGCCTCCAAAGTCAACCTGCAGCTCAAATGGCATCATCAGTTCCAGTTCGCAGGCTATTACGCCGCCCAGGCCAAGGGGTTTTACAAAGACGCCGGGCTGGATGTGAATATCATCGAGGGCGGCCCTGGCAAACCAGCCCTTGATGCCGTACTGAACGGCTCCGTGCAATACGGCATCAGCGATGCCGATGTGCTAATGGCCCACATGCATGGCAAGCCCGTGGTCGCCATGGCCGCCATCTTCCAGCATTCGCCGTTTATCATCATCAGCCGTGAAGACAGCAATATTCACCGCCTGGCCGACCTCATGGGCAAATCGGTCATGATGAAACATGACCTCAGCGCCGTGCAGTTTGATGCCATGATGCTGAAAGCCGGGCTGGACCCCACCAGCGTGCGTTTCGTCACCCACACCGGGCAGCTGGATGACCTGATCAATCGCAAGGTGGATGCCATGGCGGCGTATGCCACCAACGAGCCCTACCGTTTGCGCGCTCGTGGCGTCGAGCCGGCCATTATCAGCACCATCGATTACGATGTGGATTTTTACGGCGATACCCTCTTCACCTCACGCAGGGAAATCGAGACGCACCCGGAGCGTGCAGATGCGTTCCTGAAAGCCACGCTCAGGGGTTGGCGTTATGCCTTCGACAACCCGGAAGAAATCGCCAACCTCATCCTGCAACTGCCGGGCGTCAAGCAAAGTGGCGCCACTCAGGAATCGCTGCTGGCCGAGGCCAAGAGCATGCGCCCGCTGGTGATGCCGGATATCGTGGACATGGGCCACATGAATACCGATCGCTGGAGCCATATCGCCCAGTTGCTGGTGCGATTGAAACTGGCACCGGATAGCTACGAGCCCCGCAAGTTCATCTATCACTACGCCACCACCCCCAATACGCTCAATACCCGCTGGATTGCCTTTGGCGTAGCCGCCACCTTGCTGTGCGTGATGCTGGTGATTTTGTGGAACGTGCAGATGCGGCGCCAGGTACGCATGCGCACCGAGGCCTTGCATGCCGAAATTGCCCGCCGCGAGCAAACCGAAGCCTATCTCAAAATATCCAGCCGCATGGCGCGCGTTGGCAGCTGGGTGCTGAGCCTGCCGGAAAAAACCCTGTACTGGTCTGAAGAGGTGCTCGACATACACGAGTGCCCACCCGAGTTTGCACCGACATTGGATAGCGCGCTGGCGTTTTATCCCGAAGAATGGCGCAGCCGCATTGTGCAGGCGCTGGAAGAATGCCTGCAAAAGGGCGACAGCTTTGATGAAGAGCTGCCCATCCTCACCTGCAAGGACAAGCTGCTGTGGATACGCATCATTGGCCAGGCCGTGTATGACCTGCATGGCAACATCACCCGCATCGAGGGCGCGATTCAGGACATCAGCGCCCAGAAAGTGGCAGAAAGCCGCATTCAGCATCTGGCGTTTTATGATTCCCTCACCAGCCTGCCCAATCGCCAGCTGTTCATAGACCGGCTGGAACATACCCTCGCCTATTCGGCGCGTACCAGCAAATCCGGCGCCGTATTGTTCATTGACCTGGACAACTTCAAAACCCTGAACGACACCATGGGCCATGACCTGGGTGACATGCTGCTGCAACAGGTAGCCATGCGCATTGCCGGTTGCCTGCGCGAAAGCGATACCGTGGCGCGCTTTGGCGGCGACGAGTTTGTTGTGCTGCTGCATGAGCTGAGCGGCAATCATCAGGAAGCCGCCGCACAGGCGCGTCTGGTCAGCGAAAAAATACTGATCAGCTTTGCCCACCCATTCCAGTTCAGCGGCTATGAGCATCACACCAGCGCCAGTATAGGCGTCACGCTGTTTGACCAGCAGCCGACCACGGTGGATGAAATCCTCAAGCGCGCTGATCTGGCGATGTATCAGTCCAAGGCGGCGGGTCGCAATGTCATCCGCTTTTTTGATCCGGAAATGCAGGCGCTGATTGCCGACCGCGTCGAGATGGAAGAAGACTTGCGCAATGGCCTGCGCAATGACGAGTTCTTCTTGTGCTATCAACCCCAGGTGGATAACCAGGGCCGCCTGCTGGGCGCTGAAGCGCTACTGCGCTGGCGCAATCCCAAGCGCGGCATGATACCGCCCAGCACCTTTATTCCGCTGGCAGAAGATAGCGGGCTGATTGTGAGCGTGGGCAACTGGGTCATGTATGCCGCGTGCAAGCAGCTGGTACTGTGGGCACAACAACCACTCACCTCCAGCCTGACCCTGGCGGTGAATGTCAGCGCCAAACAGCTGCGCCAGATGGATTTTGTCGATCAGATTGTGGAAGTGCTGAATGTCACCGGCGCCAACCCCAAACGCCTCAAGCTGGAACTGACCGAAAGCCTGATGGTGAACAATATTGAAGACGTGATCGCCAAGATGACCGAGCTTAAAAACATCGGCGTCGGCTTCTCGATTGACGACTTCGGCATTGGCTACTCATCGCTGTCCTACCTCAAGCTGCTGCCACTGGATCAGCTGAAGATTGACCAGTCTTTTGTACGCGATGTGTTGACTGACCCCAACGATGCCGTGATTGCACGCACGATTATTGCGCTGGGCAAGAGCCTGAATCTGCAGGTGATTGCGGAAGGTGTGGAAACGCTGAGCCAGCGCGAGTTTCTGGATAATTACGGCTGCGACGCCTATCAGGGGTATCTGTTCAGCAAGCCTGTTCCCGCCGATGAGTTTGAGCGGGATGTGGTGCAGACCTTCGAGCACTTTTAGCCAACGCCTGATTGCCCTAGGCCAATGCCCGGCACCAGCCTTGCCGGGCTGACCTGATGCCGATATCAGCTTGCCGCTACCGGCGCCTCTGCGCTGCGATCCGCAAAGCGCAGCGAGATACGCAAGCCGCCTTCCGGCGTCGCATCCTGCATCTGAATCGTGGCCCCATGCACCTGGGCAATTTCCAGCACAATCGCCAAGCCCAGACCACTGCCCGGCTGCTCGGTGCCTATCACCCGGTGAAAGCGTTCGAATACCTTTTCGCGCTCATCCTCCGGAATCCCCGGCCCATCGTCTTCCACGCTGAGCACAAAACCCTGGTCATCGCGCGTCAGACTGACCGTGACACGGCCGCCTTCATCGCTGTACCGGATGGCATTGTCCACCAGATTGGAGAGCATTTCTTCCAGGCTGGTCGCATCCCCCAGCACCCAGGCATGGGAAAGTTCGCTTTCAAAGCCCAGATCAATATTGCGGGGCAAGGCCAGTGATATCAGGTCGCCCGTCACATGCTGAGCCAGGGCGCGCAGATCAAGCACATGCATCTGGATGGCACGCATCACCTCGGGTTCGGCACGCGCCAGAATCAGCAGCTGATTGACCATATGCACCAGCCGCTCGGTGCTCATGGCGATATTGGCCAGACTTTTTTGCAAGGCTTCCGGATTGGTTTCATATTGCGCGAGCTCCGTCTGCGCCATCACGCCCGCCAGCGGTGTGCGCAGCTGATGGGCGGCATCGGCAATAAAGCGGTTTTGCGATTCCAGCAAGCGTTGTACCTGTTGCATGAGCTGATTGATGGACTCAACCAGCATGCTGACTTCTTCTGGCACCTGCGTGAGCTGCACCGGGCTGAGGTCGCGCGGGGTGCGCTGGGCGAGAGCCGCATGCAGATCCCAAAGCGGGCGCAAGCCGCGGCCAATGCCAAACCACATCAGCACCACGGCAACCAGTAACAGCAGCAATTGCGGAATCAGGATGCCCAGCAGAATCTGGCTAGCCAGGTGCTGGCGCCGGTTACGGGTTTCGGCGACCTGTATGCGTACGGACTCATCACCCTGATCGCCCGGAATCACCGCCGGTATCGAGACCACACGCACATCTTGCCCAGCCACATGCCCGCCAACAAAATACATGACTTTGCGCTGCCAGCTCTGTGGCGCCTGATAAGCCAGCGCCTTGTCGCCGCCCAGAAAGCGGCCCTGCGGGTCATACACGCTGTAATACATCTCGTCATCCTGGCTGGAGAGCAGCATGCTGCGGACTTCCGGCTTCAGCTCCAGCTGGGCGTTATTCAGGCGGTTCTGGGTAATAATCTGCGAAACATCATAGGCAGTGTCGTACAGCGCATGGTCGAATGCCTTGCGCAGAAAATGCAGCGAAATGCGATAAAGAATGGTGGAATCCACCGCGATCAATATAAGCAATGGCACCAACAACCATTTGAGCAGCTGACGACGTACCGAAAAGCGCGACTTCATGCCGACTGCTTTTCCAGGAGATAGCCCAGACCACGCACTGTGCGGATCAGGATGCCGTAGGGCTCCAGCTTTTTACGCAGGCGGTGGACATACACCTCGATGGCATTGTTGCCGACGTCGACATCCCAGTTGCACAGATTTTCCACCAGCGACTCCTTGCTCACCACGCGCCCGCTGCGCAAGATCAGCGCTTCCAGCACGCTCAACTCCCGCTGCGAAAACTCCACCAGCGCACCATTGACCGTGACTGTGCGGTCAGTGCTATCGAAACGCATGGGACCAAAATCTATATACGACGTCACCACCTGATGACTGCGACGTATCTGCGCCCGCAACCGCGCTTCCAGCTCTGGCAGCTTGAAAGGCTTGGTCAGGTAATCATCAGCGCCCAGATCCAGTCCGTGCACCCGGTCATCCAGCCCCTCGCGCGCCGAGAGTATCACTACCGGCACCAGCTGTTTGCGCTGACGCAGGCGCCGCAACACCTCCAGGCCATCCATGCGCGGCAGACCCAGGTCTAGCACCACCGCATCGTAGACTTGCTCATGCAGCGCCACATCCGCCTGCTGCCCATCCTGCGTCCAGTCCACCGCATAACCGGATTTGATCAGCGAGCGATGAATGGCATCACCGAGTACGGCGTCGTCTTCCACTAGCAAAACCCGCATGACGATCCCCTTGCCAAAATAAACCAAAAGCGTATTTCCGCCGACTTACAGTCGGCTTACATTAACCTATCTTAACACCCGGCCTTATGAACACAGCCTCAGCAGCGCGGCACAAACCTGCATTTCCTCGCATGTGCAGCCTGCGCTAAACTGCCTGTTCTTTCATCTCCATGCAATGAAAGGAGTATGTCTCATGAAAACCGGTACCGTGAATTTGCATCGTGTATTTCGGGCGCCACCGCAGCGGGTATATCAAGCCTTTCTCAATGCAGACGCCCTGGCGAAGTGGCTGCCTCCTTACGGCTTCACTTGCAATGTTCATCATCTGGAAGCCAAAACTGGGGGCACATTTCGCATGTCTTTCACCAACTTCAGCTCGGGAGACCAACATGCCTTCAGTGGCGAATACCTGGAGCTGATTCCTGATACAAAACTGCGCTACACCGACCGCTTTGATGATCCCAACCTGCCTGGCGTGCTGGAAGTCACCGTCACCCTGACCGAGGTCTCCTGTGGTACCGACATCGCCATCCAGCAAACGGGCATTCCCGCCGCGATCCCGGTCGAGAGTTGCTATCTGGGTTGGCAGCAATCGCTGGCGCAACTCGCCACGCTGGTAGAGCCTGATATTCCGGGATAGCCAGCAAGACCAACTCGCGGATAATACGCAATATTCCGTCCGGCATAAGGCCCTTTACATGAAACACATACGATTATTTGTCATCAGCTTGTTACTTGCATCCTCACCCTTGTACGTACAGGCATCAGAAGCATATATGGGCCAATTCCTTTATCAATATGAAGGCGGCAATGTTTACCGGGTGACGGTGAACGATGCCAAGTCCATGTCATGGAAATGCATCGCTGGCTCGGAAAAAGGCGCGCATGGAATGGAAACACCCGAGCGCATCAAGGTGGATGAAAATATCTACTTTGCCACATGGCGTGAAAAGACAGACATCAACGTCACTCAAGTCATCGACCTGAAAAATATGAAGGTGTACTCCACCATTATTGATGGCAAAGAACGTTATGTTCTCTCGGGCAAGATTGTTCGGGAAAAGTGATGTTGGCCCATACGGTGTGAGCGTCTGATAGACATGAAAAAAGCCCGTTGACATGACATGAATCAACGGGCTTTATGGTATTGGCGGATAATTGTATGAGACTTCAAATACACTAAAAAAAGAGCCGACATTTATCGACTCTTTTAATTAGTAGCTGTTCAAGCTACTTTAGAAAGAGTAACCAACCCCGATCTTGAACGTTGTATTTTCAGTTTTACTATTAGGCTCCCAGAAAACATATCCTGGGGCGGCATCAACTTCATTTTCATCGCTTTTGCCATACTTATAGCTGACATAATCAACACCGACATTCGCATGAATATGGTCTGTGATGGCATAGTCACCAGACAAGCCAATTCTATAAATGCTGGATTTACCCAATGAATCGTTAAAGCCATATGTACCTTTAATATCAATTTTTGGATTAAAGGTACGCCCAACCATAGCATCCAGACCTACTACAAATTTTTGAATTGGCGAGTATTGCGCAAGGACCCCAAGCCCCCACCATTTGTTTTTATAAGTCTCGCCGTCATTGACCCCACGCTCCCATTCGTGTTGCCCTATTTCAGCGTATGGGGTAAGCATGAAAGACTCGCCTAACTCAAAACCTTTGCCATAGCGAAAACTGTAATCGGTCAGTTTTGCTTTTGAGCTATCTTTCAGAGATCCATAACCTCCTCCACTGATGTACTGACCAACGTAATCGGTATGGCCTTTATTCCGGCTATACTCAACATGGAAGTAGTCATTGGTAAAGAGAACATCTTTCATTAAAGACAATGACAGGCTGAAACCGGGAACATGTCCACCTTCAGAATCCAGCTTCTCACCGCTTTCTTTTTCGAGATAATCAACATCAATAGTTGTAAGCTGCAAACCAACTTGATTGTTGACCGACTTGATATCCTGAGTGGCCGCATATGCGGGAATGACCAGTAAAGTCCCAACGACAGACAATAAAACATTCTTGATTTTCAAATTATTACTCCCAATGGTAGTGTATGAATATGTACCTGAAACTTGGCATCTCAAAGTTCATATTTACCAGAGTAAATAATCGTAAAAAAAAGGAATATCACCCTTAAGGGCATTGTTAACTTTATGCAACAGTGCGAAGAAAAAATTAAAAATACTGTCTAAGCTGGCACTTAATATTTGATTAGTTGTTTACTCAAAGAAATTTTCTCAACCTATCAAGAAAATGAATTGAACAGTTAAAATCCGACAAATGCGTAGAATGAAAAAAGCCCGTTGAACTGTATCAACGGGCTTTTTGGTATTGGCGGAGTGGACGGGGCTCGAACCCGCGACCCCCGGCGTGACAGGCCGGTATTCTAACCAACTGAACTACCACTCCATTCGTTAAGGATTTGGTGGGTGCTGACGGGGTCGAACCGCCGACATTCGCCTTGTAAGGGCGACGCTCTACCAACTGAGCTAAGCACCCGTTTCCTCACGAAGGCCCGCATATTACACAAGGCCGGGCCGTTTGCCAAGTACAACGTGCAAGCTTTATCTGGAAGCTCCGCCGGGCAGGGTGGTGCGCGTTTGCACCAGGTCGCTGGTTTCGAACAAGGCGGCGGTCCAATCAATAAACGCGCGCACCTTGGATGAGAGGTGGCGGTTTTGCGGATAGAGCACATACAGGGGCAGGTTTTCCGATAAATGGGTGCCCAGCACGACTTGCAATTCGCCACTGGCAATGTGCTCCTGCACCATGAAGGTCGCCGCCTGAAAAACGCCCAACCCGGCCAGACAGGCGGCCAGGCAGGCATCGCCATCGTTGAAGATCATTTTCCGATGGCTGGACACTTCATAGCGCTCGCCGTCGCGCTCAAAATCAAATTCGTACACCTTGCCGGTTTTGGATGAAAAATAATGGATGCCGGTGTGGCGCTCCAGATCGCGCGGCTGCATGGGGATGCCATGTTTGCGCAGATAGCCCGGCGTAGCACAGGTAACAAAGCGCAATGAGGCAACGCGCCGCGCTACCAGCGATTGATCCAGAGGATCGCCACCGCGAATCACGCAATCCACCCCTTCCTCCAGCAGATCCACCGGGCGGTCATTGCAGCCCATCTCAAGGATGATGTCGGGGTATTTTTCCGTAAAGTCCGCCAGTGCCGGGATCAGGATGCGCCGCCCGATGGAGCCCGGCACATCCACCCGCAGCCGCCCACTGGGTCGCGATGTGGCCTGTCGCAGGGCGGCCTCGGTTTCTTCCAGTTCATTTAATAGCGCCACGGCCCGCTCGTAATAAGCGGCGCCGTCCGTCGTCACACTCACATGCCGTGTGGTGCGGTTGAGCAATTTCACCCCCAGCCGGTTTTCCAGCGCCTGCACCTGGGCAGAAATCGTGGTTTTTGGGAGATTAAGCGACAAAGCCGCCTTGGTAAAACTCGCCAGCTCCACCACGCGGGTAAAGGCCTGCATTGCCTCAAACCTGTCCATTGCCATGTTTAACCCCCTATTGTCCTGCTTTATTGCACAGTGATTCTGATTTTAGCCTATTTATCTTGATTTATGCTCAATATAAAGTGCGACTAACACTTTTGCAGTCTTCATTTTTAAAACTTCAAGGAGCTTCATCATGGCAAACAAACTGATCAACAAGGTGGCAGTAATTACAGGTGCATCCAAAGGCATAGGCGCTGGCATTGCCAAGCTCTATGCTGCAGAAGGCGCCGCTGTGGTTGTTAACTACGCCTCCAGCAAGGCTGGTGCCGAACAGGTAGTCGCAGACATCACCGCCGCAGGTGGCAAGGCGATTGCCGTGCAAGCCGATGTGGCCAAGCAGGCCGATATCCAGCGCCTGTTTGCTGAAGCGATCAAGGCTTATGGCAAGGTCGACATTCTGGTCAACAATGCCGGCGTTTACGAATTCTCCCCGCTGGAAGCCATCACCGAAGAACACTTCCACAAGCAGTTCAACCTGAATGTGCTGGGCCTCATCCTCACCACCCAGGAAGCCGTCAAGCACTTCCCCGAAGCAGGCGGCAGCATTATCAACATCAGCTCCGTCGTCTCCAGCACGTTTGCACCGGCACAAGGTTCGGTTTACAGCGCCACCAAGGGCGCGGTGGATGCCGTGACGCGCTCGCTCTCCAAGGAACTGGGCCCTCGCAAGATCCGTGTCAATGCCATCAACCCTGGCATGGTGGAAACCGAAGGCCTGCATAGCGTGGGCTTTGCCGAAGGCGAATTCCGCAGCCACATCGAAAGCCAGACACCGCTGGGCCGTATTGGCCAGGTGCAGGATATCGCGCCTGCTGCCCTGTTCCTGGCATCCGACGATGCCGCCTGGATCACCGGCGAGCCGCTGTTTATCTCCGGTGGCTTGCGTTAAACCCGCCGGAAATACTCCATCGCCAACATTCAGGAACAGCCGTCAATGAAACCCGTACCCGATCATCAACCAAGCCAGCCGTGGAGCACCAGTTTTATCTCTGCGCATACCGACCGCCTGGTCGGTATCCAGGTCTTTGGCCATGGCAAGCATGAAATCGCCAAACCGGTGATCGTGTACTTTCACGGCGGGCTGTTCAACTGCGGTTCGGTGGAAGATGCCGCCGGACTCGCGCGCATGCTGGCCGACGACTGCGTTGTGGTGTGCGTGGATTATCCGCTGGCGCCGCAGCTGCATTTCCCCGATACCGTGGAAGTGGTATTTGATGCCACGCAATGGGTACACAAGCAGGCAAAAAAACTGGGCGCTGACCCCAAACAGTTGTTTGTCGCAGGGGATCAGGCCGGTGGCAATCTGGCAGCCGTGGTGGCCATGATGGCACGCGACCGTGGCCTTGGCCGCGGTAGCTACCTCAAGGGACAAATCCTGATCAACCCCATGCTGGATCCGGGGCAGTCCACCCTCTCCATGCGTGCCGCTGAAGACTGCCCTTGCCGCAAGGCCTGGGCCGATTACCTGCCAGTGGCGAGCGATGCCTTGCACCCCTATGCCGCACCTTTGCATTCCAAACGCCTGGCCGAGCTGGCACCCGCCTTGATCCTGACCTCCGAAAACGACCCCTTGCGCGATGAGGCCGAGCTTTATGCCTCGCGCCTGATCGCGGCAGGTGTCTCGGTCAGGGTGCGCCGCATGTCATGCAACAAAGAGAAAGACAGCCTCGCCAGCCCCCGCTGCCAGGGGTTTCACGAGGTAACGCAACTGCTGACCCAGTTTATTACCGAGATGGCATAGCCAGCGCACGCCAGCCAGGCGCCACCTCAAGTTTCACGCATTCACCATTTTTAAAAATAGGGAGTTACACATGAACGCAGCATCCCCCCGCTTTAACCGCAAACTGATATGGCTCGCCTTGGGCGTGGCACTCATCGGCACGGCAGGCATCGTTTCGCACAACAGCCAGGCCGCCCGACCTGCAGCCACCGCGGCCGCCCCTGCCCCGGTGACGGTTGCCACTGTCATTGAAAAATCCGTCATCGAATGGGATGAATTCTCTGGCCGTGTAGAGGCCGTAGAGTATGTGGAGATACGCCCGCGCGTGACCGGCACCATTGATGTCATTCACTTCCGCGATGGCCAACTGGTGAAAAAGGGCGATCTGCTGTTCACCATAGACCCACGCCCTTTCCAGGCTGAACTCGCCCGCGCCGAAGCCGACAAGGCCAGCGCCGAAGCCGCCCTTGAGCTGGCCCGCACCGAGCAGGAGCGTACCCGCCGCCTGATAGAAGACCGCGCCGTGGCTCAACGCGAGCTGGATGAACGCAACAACACCTACCTGGTGGCCAATGCGCGTCTGAAAGCGGCCGAAGCCGCCGTGATGACCGCCCGCCTCAATCTGCAATACACCGCCATCACCGCGCCGGTGAGTGGTCGCGTATCGCGCGCTGAAATCACCGTGGGTAACCTGGTCGGCCCTACTGGCAACTCCCCGGCGTTGACCACGCTGGTGTCCGTATCGCCCATGTATGTGAATTTTGAAGTAGATGAGCAAACCTACGGCCGTTACCTGGCCCATGGGGCTGGCAACAACGCCCATAGCGATCGCATTCCCGTCGCCATTGGCCTTGCCAGCGAAACCGGCTATCCGCATCAAGGCCAGATCCGCTCATTCGATAACCGCCTGGATACTGCCTCGGGCACCATCCGCGTGCGTGCCGTGCTGGATAACCAGGATGGCACGCTGACACCCGGCATGTATGCCCGCGTGCGCACGGGTGGCGGTGGCGAGAAGCTCGAGCTGCTGATTGACGACAAAGCCATAGGCACCGATCAGGACAAGAAATTTGTGATGGTGGTGGATGCCGACAACAAGGCCAACTATCGCCCGATCAAGATCGGCCCCATGGTGGAAGGCATGCGCATCGTGCGTGAAGGCCTGAGCGCCGGTGAACGCATCATCGTCAACGGCTTGCAGCGCGTACGCCCGAATGATGTCGTGGCACCCACACCTGTCGCCGAATCGCCTGCTGCGCCAGCGGCCAAATCGGCCAGTCTCGTACCCGCGCCCACCAGCGCGGCTGCCAAGAAAATCCGCATCTGAGTCGGCACCACTGACCAGTACAGGGAGAATGTAACGTGAATATATCCAGATTTTTTGTGGACAGGCCGATCTTTGCCGGCGTGCTGTCCGTTCTTATTTTTATCGGCGGCTTGATCTCCATGTTCAACCTGCCGATTTCGGAATACCCCGAAGTCGTGCCGCCATCCGTCATCGTCAAGGCGCAGTTTCCCGGTGCCAATCCGCAGACCATCGCGGAAACCGTGGCAGCGCCGATTGAAGAGCAGATCAACGGGGTGGAGGGCATGCTGTACATGGCATCGCAAGCCACCTCCGATGGCCTGATGACGCTGACCATCACCTTCAAGCTCGGCACCTCGCCCGACTTGGCCCAGCAACTGGTGCAAAACCGCGTCAACCAGGCCTTGCCCCGCTTGCCGGAAGAAGTGCAACGGCTGGGTGTGACCACGGTGAAAAGCTCGCCCGACCTCACCATGGTCGTGCATTTGCTGTCGCCCAATGGTCGCTACGACATGACCTACCTGCGCAATTACGCCCTGCTGAACGTGAAAGACCGGCTGGCGCGGATTGAAGGCGTAGGCCAGGTGCAACTGTTTGGCGCAGGCGATTACTCCATGCGTATCTGGCTGGACCCGCGCAAGGTAGCCGAGCGCAAGCTCACCGCCAATGACGTGGTCACCGCCATCCGCCAGCAGAATGTGGACGTGGCTGCCGGTGTGATCGGCGCATCGCCGTCTCTGCCTGGCACCGATTACCAGATTTCGGTGAATGCACGCGGCCGCCTCAATACCGAAGAAGAGTTTGAGAACATCGTCATCCGCACCTCGCCCGATGGCGTGGTCACGCGCCTGAGCGATGTGGCGCGCGTTGAGCTGGGTGCCAGTGAGTATGCCCTGCGCTCGCTGCTGGATAACAAATCCGCCGTCGCCATTCCGATCTTCCAGGCACCGGGTTCCAACGCCCTGCAGATTTCGGAAAATGTGCGCAAGACCATGGCCGAGCTGCAAGAAGACATGCCCGAAGGTCTGGAATACCACATCGTGTATGACCCGACGCAGTTCGTCCGCGCATCCATACATGCCGTGACCGAAACGCTGTTGATCGCCGTGGGTCTGGTGGTGCTGGTGGTGATTATCTTCCTGCAAACCTGGCGCGCTTCCATCATCCCGCTGCTCGCGGTGCCGGTGTCGGTCATCGGTACCTTTGCCGTGATGATGGGTCTGGGCTTTTCCATCAACACGCTCAGCCTGTTCGGGCTGGTGCTGGCGATTGGTATCGTGGTGGATGATGCCATCGTGGTAGTGGAAAACGTGGAGCGCAATATCGAGCGCGGCCTCTCGGCCAAGGAGGCCACCTATCGCGCCATGCGCGAAGTGTCCGGCCCGATTGTCGCCATCGCGCTGACCCTGTCGGCCGTGTTTGTACCGCTGGCGTTTGTAAGCGGCCTGACTGGCCAGTTCTTCAAGCAGTTTGCGCTGACTATCGCCATCTCTACTGTGATTTCGGCATTCAACTCGCTGACGTTATCTCCCGCGCTGGCCTCGCTCTTGCTGAAGCGCCATGACGAAAAGAAAGACGCGTTCCAGCGCACGATTGACCGTCTGTTCGGCTGGTTCTTTGTGCGCTTCAACCGCGTGTTCCATCGCGGCTCGGAAAAGTACGGCAACGGCGTCACTGGCGTGTTGCGCCACAAGAGCGTGATGCTGGTGCTGTATGGCGCGCTGATCGGCTCCACCATGCTGCTGATTCATCTGGTGCCTACCGGCTTTATTCCGGCACAGGACAAGCAATACCTGGTGAGCTTTGCGCAACTGCCGGATGCTGCCTCGCTGGATCGCACCGAAGACGTGATTCGCCAGATGAGCGAGATTGCGCTCAAGCATCCCGGCGTGGAATCGGCCGTGGCCTTCCCCGGCTTGTCGATCAACGGCTTCACCAACAGCCCCAACTCCGGCATTGTGTTTGCCACGCTGAAACCGTTTGATGAGCGCAAGGGCGCGGACCAGTCCGGCTTTGCCATTGCGCAGCAGCTGAACCAGCAATATGCCAGCATCCAGGGCGCGTTTATTGCCGTGTTCCCGCCACCACCGGTACAAGGTCTGGGCACCATAGGCGGCTTCAAGTTCCAGATTCAGGACCGTGGTGCGCTGGGCAATGTGGCGCTCAACGATGCCCTGCAGGCCTTTATGGAAAAAGCCCGCAAGGCGCCTGAACTGGCCGGCATGTTCTCCAGCTTCCAGATCAATGTGCCGCAACTGTATGCCGATGTAGACCGCACGCATGCGCAACAACTCGGCGTTTCCATCCCGGAAGTGTTCGACACGCTGCAGATTTACCTGGGCTCGCTGTACGTCAATGACTTCAACAAGTTTGGCCGTACCTATCAGGTGCGTGTGCAGGCAGATGCGCCTTTCCGGGCGCATGCGGAAGACATAGGCCTGCTCAAGACCCGCAATGCACAGGGCGATATGGTGCCACTGGCTTCGGTGCTGAAGATGACGCAAAGCTATGGGCCAGACCGCGCCATGCGTTACAACGGCTTCCCGTCGGCTGACGTCAATGGCGGTGCTGCGCCGGGCTACAGCACAGGCGAAGCACAGGCCGCGGTGGAACGCATTGCCGCTGAAACCCTGCCACGTGGCATCGGCTTTGAGTGGACCGAGCTGACCTATCAGGAAAAGATTGCCGGCAACACGCTGTTCGTGATCCTGCCGCTGTCCATCCTGCTGGTGTTCCTGGTGCTGTCTGCCCAGTATGAAAGCCTGACCTTGCCGCTGGCGGTGCTGCTGATTGTGCCCATGGGCCTGCTGTCTGCCATCTTTGGCGTGTGGCTGACCAATGGCGATAACAATATCTTCACCCAGGTGAGCTTGGTGGTGCTGGTCGGCCTTGCGTGCAAGAACGCCATCCTGATTGTGGAGTTTGCCCGTGAGCTGGAGCTGGAAGGCCGCAAGATTTATGCAGCCGCCATTGAAGCCGCCCGCCTGCGCTTGCGCCCTATCCTGATGACGTCGATCGCCTTTATCGCAGGCGTGGTGCCCCTGGTGGTATCCACTGGCGCGGGCTCCGAAATGCGCCATGCCATGGGGATAGCCGTGTTTGCCGGGATGATAGGCGTGACGGTATTCGGCCTCTTCCTCACCCCTGTGTTCTACGTACTGATTCGTACCATGGTGACCAAATGCCAGGACTTCGGCCATGCGCATCACGCTGCCGCACCTGCCATTGAACCAGCACCTGCCTTAGAGAAAGGAACTCAAGAATGAACAAGCACAGCCTGAAACTCAGCTTGCTGGCAACAGCGCTGGTGCTGGCCGGATGCTCCACCGCCAAGCCGCCGGAGCAGATCAACCTGCAGCTGCCAAACCAGTATCGCGAAACCACCCAGCTGGATGGCGCCTGGCAAGCAGGCAACCCGGCCGACCACATTGACCGTGGCGCCTGGTGGACGGTGTTTAACGATACCGAGCTGAATAACCTGATCGAAGCCGCTACCGAAAGCAGCCCGACACTGGCCATCGCGCTGGCGCGGGTAAAAGAAGCCCGCGCCAATGCTGGCGTGGTCGATGCTGACCGCAAGTTCCAGCTGAATGGCGGCGTAGGCCCCACCCGCCAGCGCGATCCAGACACGTCTGCCAATACCGAGTGGCGCGCCCAGGTAAATGCCTCGTATGAGGTGGACCTGATCGGCCGCCTGTCTGACCAGAGCCGCGCCGCCCGTCTGGATGCGCAAGGCCAGGAGGCCGCCTATCGCTCGGTATTGCTGGCGCTGCAGGCCGATATTGCCCAGCAATATTTCACGCTGCGCGCACTGGATTCGGAGCTGGAGATTCTGCGCAAGACCATAGACCTGCGTCAGGAAGAGTTGCGCATGGTGCAGCGGCGGTATGACCTCGGCGATATCGGCGAGCTTGACCTTGCCAAGGCCAAAACCGAGCTCGCCACCGTGCAAGCCGAGCAGGAGTCGGTTGTACGCAACCGCGCCCAGCAAGACCACGCACTCGCCATTCTGCTGGGCAAAACCCCGGCCGAATTCACCCTGGCCGCAGCGCCCTTGCAACTCAGCGTGGTGCGGGTGCCGGTTGGCCTGCCTTCGCAATTGCTGGAGCGTCGCCCGGACATTGCCCAGGCACAACGTGCGCTTGCCGCCGCCAGTGCCCGCGTAGGTGCGGCCAAGGCCGCGTTCTTCCCACGGCTTGTGCTCACCGGCACTGGCGGTTACGAGTCGAACGAACTGCATGAGCTGTTCAAATGGTCCAGCCGCAGCTGGCTGCTCGGCCCGCTGGTCGGCACCGCGCTCACGCTGCCCATCCTCGATGGCGGCCGCAACAAAGCCAACCTGTCGCGCGCCGATGCCGTTTATGAACGCGAAGTCGCCAACTACCGGCAACAAGTGCTGGTCGGCTTTCAGGAAGTGGAAAACAACCTGAGCGGCCTGCGCACGCTGGACCGACAGATCGACTATCAGCGCCAGGCCATCGCCTCCGCCAGCGTCGCCGAGCGCCTCGCCAACACCCGCTACAAAAACGGCTCCGCCAGCTACTTTGAAGTCATCGACGCGCAACGCACCAGCCTCTCGGTGCAACGCGCCGAAGTGCAAAGCGCCGGGCTCAGAATGCTGACCTCGGTGGGCTTGATACGGGCACTGGGTGGGGGATGGTCGGAAACGACAGAAAAGTCCTCATGATGTAAAACGGACTGATGCAAAAACAAAGGTGCAAGAGACTCTCATCTCTTGCACCTTTGTTCTTTTCCAGACGACCTTATTTCAGTGGTAAGTAGATGTCTGTTATCAACTCGGCTTCAGGCGTCTCCGGCAACAGATTCACGTAATGAAAATAAAGCGGAAAATCACGCAGCTCCTCACCACTCTCCGGCAACCATTCCCGGTACAAGGGATAAATACTTTCCCCAATCCGCGTATGCGAGCCATGGTGCCGGACTCTTGCACAACGTCCGCCCGGAATAGACTTCACCACAATACCTTGCTCATTCACTGCGATATCAGTTTTGATTTCCCCGGCAATATCAAAGCGAAATGCTGAAGGCTCCGTCGTATCGGGGTTGTCATATGCAATACCAAATGTCCTGGAGCTGTTTTTAGGGGAGGACCCCGTCTGTTTGCGCCACGCAATGAAATCCCCAACAGAATGATTCAGTTTATCGGGTGCGCCGCGATGCTCCTTTACGGCAATCATCGTCGTTTCAACATCCACAATCTCGACCTGCATTATTTTATTTCCTTCTGGTAATCGGAACCCATAGACCACATGCCAGGCCTCCCAATCAGGATTTTTCCTGAACGCGGACGGGGACTGCCCAAAAATATTCCCGAAGGCACGGGTAAAAGATTCCGGAGTTTCAAACCCGGCATTCAAGGCGATGTCGATAACTTTCACTTTGGGATCGAAGGCGAGCTGATAAGACGCGTGTCGCAGACGAAGCAGCAAAATATACCGAGCAACCGTAATGCCGATGTAATCGGCAAATTGCCGGTGGAAATGGAATCTGGAAAACCCCGCGATATCGCATAAAGCATCCATGCTTAAAGATTGATCCAGGTGCTGCTCAATGTGATCAAGCACCTTTTGAAATCTCATTGCATATACTTCTGCCCTGCGTTGACTCATGTTGGCTCCGTTCTCCACAAACCGAACTATGCCTAAGATGTTGGGCGAAAACCTGACCGAAATTGCTAACTTGGATTTAATCGCGAGTTACAGAAGTCATGAGCATGTGCTCGCAGAAGGATTGATTGAAGGCAAATCAAGAACACCCTCAAAAAAATTGCCCTCAACGCCGGATAACGTTGAGGGCAACTTGATATGCAGCTTTCAAGAAGCTGAGTAGTACAAAGTTAGAACGGAATATCGTCATCAAAATCATCAAAGCCTGAACCACCCGCTGGCTTGGATGTAGCCGCAGCTGGTGCCGGACGGGCTTGGGCTGGGGCGGCGGATTGACGTGGCTGATAGGACGCTGACTGATCTTCGTCCATGACTTCGTAGGCATTGCCGCCGCCGCTACGGGCACCGAGCATTTGCATGCGGTCGGCCACGACTTCCGTGGTCTGGCGTTCGTTGCCTTCTTTGTCCTGCCATTTACGGGTTTGCAAACGGCCTTCGATGTAGACGCTGGAGCCTTTTTTCAGGTACTCACCGGCGATTTCGGCTTGCTTGCCAAACATGGAGATGCGGTGCCACTCGGTGCGCTCCTGTTTCTGGCCGTTTTTGTCTTTCCAGGTGTCGGTGGTGGCGATGCTGAAGGATGCCAGCGCGTCGCCGGATGGCATGTAGCGCATTTCGGGGTCACGCCCCAGATTGCCGACCAGAATAACTTTGTTCACAGATGCCATGGTTAATCCTCTATTAATCTCAAAACTTCAGCTTCATCGAATGCGTGTTGCAGATCGACCTTGAGCATGAGCATGCTTTCGTCCGGCAGCACTACCACTTCGCGCACGCCACTGACGGCGGCCAAGCGGGTGGAAAGCTGCTGCGCATCCGCTGAACTCATATCGCGTAAATGATACATTTTACTCTTAACTGCGGGCGGGCTTGTCATACTCCAGGCAAAAATTAACCAAAGGCCCATCAGCACACTACAGAAAATGAAGACCGCGGCAAAGCCATGGTAGTGCGATAAATAACCGCCCATCACGCCGCCAAGAAACACTCCGAAAGATTGCGAAGTGTTGTAAACACCGATGGCCGTGCCTTTGGAGGCGGCAGGCGCAATCTTGGAAATAATCGATGGCAATGTGGCTTCCAGCACATTGAAGGCAATGAAATAAAGCGCCAGTGAAGCGACGATGCCCCAGAAGTGGCTGATGGAGTTTGCCAGCATGAGCTGGGCCACCAGCATGAGGCCAATGGCAGACACAAACACCTTCTTGAGCTTGGCGCGTTTCTCGCCGTAGATAATCGCAGGCACCATGAGAATAAAGCCCACCAGCACCACCGGCAGATAAATCTGCCAATGGTCGTTTTCGCCCATGCCGCTGCTTTGCTTGATGGCAAAGGGGACGACGACAAACATGGCCATCTGCGCGGCATGCAGGGCAAAAATGCCGTAATTGAGGCGCAGGAGCTGGGTGTTCTTGAGCACATCGCGCAGCTTGGAAGTCGATGCCTCGGCATCGGAGTGAAAACGGCTGACGATAGGGTCAGGCACCATGAATTTCACATCCAGAATCGCCAGCGCGGCAAGCGCACCGGTGAGCAGGAAAATACCGGGCACGCCTATCCATTGATTCAGCGCGGGCCCCAACACCAGCGAGGCGGCGAAGGTCACGCCTATGGTGCCGCCTATCATCGCCATAGCCTTGGTGCGGTGTTCTTCACGCGTGAGATCGGCGACCAGCGCCGTCACCGCGGCAGACACCGCCCCGGCGCCCTGAATGGCGCGGCCAATGATGACGGTAGTGAGGTCATGCGCAAAGCCTGCTACCAGACTGCCAATGACAAACAGAACAAGCCCGGCATAAATGACTTTTTTGCGGCCGAAGTGGTCAGAGGCCATGCCAAACGGCAGCTGGAAGATCGCTTGCGTCAAACCATAGGCGCCCAGCGCCAGACCGATCATCAGATGGCTATCGCCCCCGGGCAGGGTTTCGGCATAAATGGCGAAAATCGGCAGGATCAAAAACATGCCCAGCATGCGCAATCCATAGATGGATGCCAGGCTCATGCTGGCGCGCAACTCCTGGGCGGACATACGTTCATTAGATGACATGGAAATAGATTGGGTTGGGACCGAAAATTGCGTATATTAACAGGTTGCCTCCACTCAGCCCTAGATTCACTCGGGCTATTTTGGTTGCCGCCGAATATAAGCGCCTGGGGGCAGACCAGCCAGGCCGAATACATCAACAGTCATGGCCTGCACAAACATTAGTCCACAATTAGGGAAGCCTCTTCGGCTGCGGATTTTCACGGATTTGATTAGGTGATTGGATTTGCATGGAATACATACGGATACGCGGCGCTCGCACGCATAACCTGAAAAACGTTTCACTCGACCTGCCACGCAACAAGATGATCGTCATCACCGGGCTTTCCGGTTCCGGCAAATCCTCGCTGGCATTCGACACGCTGTATGCCGAAGGGCAACGCCGGTATGTGGAGTCACTCTCTGCCTACGCCCGCCAGTTTCTGGCCCGCATGGATAAACCGGATGTTGACCTGATTGAAGGCTTGTCACCCGCGATTTCGATTGAACAGAAATCCACTTCGCACAACCCGCGCTCCACTGTGGGCACGGTGACGGAAATTCATGATTACCTGCGGCTGCTGTATGCACGCGCGGGCGACCCGGAATGCCCGGATCATGGCATCAAGCTGGAAGCACAAACCGTCTCGCAAATGGTGGATAGCGTGCTGGCCTTGCCGGAAGAAACCAAGCTCATGATCCTGGCGCCCGTGGTCAGCAACCGCAAGGGCGAACAGGTGGACCTGTTTGAAGAGCTGAAGGCACAAGGCTTTGTGCGCGTGCGGGTGGATGGCGAGACCTACGAGCTTGACGCCGTGCCCAAGCTGGCAAAAACCACCAAGCATAATGTGGATGTGGTGGTGGACCGCCTGAAGGTGCGCGCCGATATGAAGCAGCGCATTGCCGAATCGTTTGAAACCGCGTTGCGGCTGGCAGAGGGCAAGGCGATTGCGGTGGAAATGGATAGCGCCAAAGAACATCTGTTCTCGGCCAAATTCTCCTGCCCGGTGTGCGATTACTCGCTGGCCGAGCTGGAGCCACGCCTGTTTTCGTTCAACAACCCCATGGGCGCCTGCCCCAAGTGCGATGGTCTGGGCCAGATCAGCTTTTTTGACCCCAAGCGCGTGGTCGCCTTCCCGCATCTCTCGCTGGCGAGTGGTGCCATCAAAGGTTGGGATAGACGCAACCAGTTTTACTTCCAGCTGCTGTCTTCCCTGAGCCAGCATTATGGCTTTGACCTGGAAACGGCCTTTGAAGAGCTGCCCGCCCATGTGCAGCATATTTTGCTGCATGGTAGCGGCAAGGAAGAAATCAGCTTCAGATACCTGAACGAGCGCGGCAATTTCTATCAGAAAACCCATACCTTCGAAGGCATCCTGAATAACCTGCAGCGTCGCTATCACGAGACCGACTCAGTGACCGTGCGTGAAGAGCTGGCGAAATACCTCAACTCGCAGGCTTGCCCGGAATGCGGCGGCACCCGCCTGCGCCGCGAGGCCCGCCATGTCAAAGTCGGTGGTCGCAATATTCACGAAGTTTGCGAAATCGCGCTCAAGCATGCGCTGGTGTTCTTTGACTCATTGGAGCTTACCGGTCAGAAACTGGCGATTGCCGACAAGATCGTCAAGGAGATCAGCAGCCGTCTCAAGTTCCTGACCAATGTGGGCCTGGAATACCTCTCGCTATCCCGCTCGGCAGAAACCTTGTCCGGTGGCGAGGCGCAGCGTATTCGCCTGGCGTCGCAGATAGGCTCCGGCCTCACCGGCGTGATGTATGTACTGGATGAACCTTCCATCGGCCTGCATCAGCGTGACAATGACCGCCTGCTGGAAACCCTCATGCGCCTGCGCGATATCGGCAATAGCGTGATCGTGGTAGAGCACGATGAAGATGCGATCATGGCCGCGGATTATGTGGTCGATATCGGTCCGGGCGCGGGTGAGCACGGCGGCCATATTGTGGCGGCGGGCACGCCGAAAGAAATCCAGGACAATGCCAACTCGCTGACTGGCCAATACCTCAGCGGCAAAAAAGCCATCGCCATTCCCAAGAAGCGCCACCAGCCTGACCCCGAGCGCTGGCTCAAACTGACCCACGCCACCGGCAACAACCTGAAAGATGTGGATCTGGCGATCCCAGTCGGCCTGCTGACCTGCGTCACCGGCGTCTCCGGTTCCGGCAAATCCACGCTGGTGAATGACACTCTGTATCGTGTGGTGGCCAAGCATCTGTATGGCAGCTCCACCGAGCCGGCTGAATTTGCCGAGATTGATGGGCTGGCATTTTTTGACAAGGTGGTCGATGTAGACCAAAGCCCGATTGGCCGTACACCACGCTCCAACCCGGCGACCTACACCGGCCTGTTTACGCCCATACGCGATCTGTTTGCCGGCGTGCCGGAAAGCCGTGCGCGTGGGTATGGTCCAGGCCGCTACTCATTCAACGTCAAAGGTGGCCGCTGCGAAGCCTGCCAGGGCGATGGCGTGCTGCGCGTGGAAATGCACTTCCTACCGGATGTGTACGTGCCTTGTGATGTCTGCAAGGGCCAGCGCTATAACCGCGAAACCCTGGAAATCCAGTACAAGGGCAAGAACATCCACGAAGTGCTGGGCATGACGGTAGAACAGGCACGCGCCTTCTTTGACGCCGTTCCCGTCGTGGCGCGCAAACTGCAAACCTTGCTGGATGTGGGCCTGGGCTACATTACACTGGGCCAATCGGCCACCACACTTTCCGGTGGCGAAGCCCAGCGCGTCAAGCTGGCGCTGGAACTATCCAAACGCGATACCGGCCGCACGCTGTATATTCTGGATGAGCCGACCACGGGTCTGCACTTTGCTGATATTCAGTTGCTGCTGGACGTGATTCATCGCCTGCGCGATGCGGGTAACACCATCGTCATTATCGAGCACAACCTGGATGTGATTAAAACCGCAGACTGGCTGATCGACATGGGCCCTGAAGGTGGGGATGGCGGCGGCATGGTCGTGGCAGAGGGCACACCCGAGCATGTGGCGACCATTGCCAAGAGCTATACCGGTAAATACCTCAAGGATTACCTCTAGCCATCAACAAAAAAGCCCCATGCGGCTCGCGCTGCATGGGGCTTTTTATAAACAGTAACGTCAGGTGTTAAAGAAAGCTTTCTGCTTCCGGGATCAGCGGACGATAACTGTCAATACGCTCTATCCACTCAATACGGTCCACGCCCAGCGCTTTTGCCACTTCCGGCTTCAGCGTTTCGGCAATGTGAGCTGACTCTTCCAGATTTTCCAGACCAAACGCGATGTGCGCTGCCATGAACACTACAGGCGCCAGATCGCACGCCATTTTATCCAGCGGGTCAGCGTAGTAGCGAATCACGCGTTGAATATCCTCAGGGAAATTCCAGCGACGTGCCAGCTCGGCACCAACCTGGCAATGATCCAGCCCCAGCGTGGCATTTTCCAGGGCCTTGCGCTCAATCACACTCAGGCCTTTGCACTCTTCATCAATCTCGGCTGCCTGGATAGGGAACACGATATGAATGAGCAATTGCCCGATGCTGTGCATGAGGGCTGCCAGATAGGCCGTCTCGGTGGGCTTTTTCAGCTCCTGACTGATTTTGCCGGCAACAGCTGCGGTCACCAGACTGTGACGCCAGAAGCGATTGATATCGAGCCCGGGCAAGGTGGTAAAGGTACCGGTTACCCCAGAGGCAATCACCAGTGTGCGCAGCTTGCTGACCCCAATCACCGAAATGGCATCAGGGATCGTCTTGATGGTGCGGCTGACACCGTAATAGGAAGAGTTGGCCATGCGCAGCACTTTGGCCGAGAGCACCTGATCGTGCGCAATTCGCGCGCCCAGCTGGCTGAGGTCCACGTCTTCATTGTCCAGCATCAGAATGACTTCCTGCACGACCTTGGGCAAGGTTGGCAGGTTGAGTATTGAATGGAAAAACTTGTCTACCACGTCCATCTTGAGATCACCCCCACTAATTGTTGTTGCCGGGATTGCTTCCGGTCTTCTGATTACGGCTGGCGCTCAAGGAACACTAACAGCATTCATCCGCGCCTGGATGATGCCCGTTTTTTTCAGCAAGCCGCGCGCATTTCGATGGCTGTCATAATAGCGCGGATTTGGCACCATGGCAGCGAGTTTGGCGGCTTGCGGTGCTGTCAGGCCTTTTGCAGAAGTATGAAAGTAATACCTTGCAGCGGCTTCGGCACCAAATACGCCATTTCCCCACTCAATCACATTCAGGTAAATCTCATAGATACGCCGCTTGCTCATCATTTTTTCCAGCATGAGCGTGATCATGGCTTCTTCCAGTTTGCGCCAGGGTGTGCGGCGCGTCGACAGAAACAGATTTTTGGAAAGCTGCTGGCTGATGGTAGAGCCACCCGCCACGATACGGCCTTTTTTCAGGTTTTTCTCATAAGCCTTCTGGATACCATCCCAATCAAAGCCTTCATGCTCGACAAACCGGGAATCCTCGGCGGCGATTACCGCCCGTTTCAGATGGATGGATATCTGGCTGTAAGGCACCCACTGATGCCGCAACTCGGCACCGGGTTTATCTTCCTGCAGCAATTCCAGGCGATCGCGCATGAAAGCACTGCTATCCGGATTGTGCTGCACCCACCAGCAGATATGCAGGAATATCCAGAGCTGATACAACACGATCAGCAGCAGCAAGGCCAAGAGGCCGCGCCATATCCATTGGCGCCATGTCATGATTTGAAATGTGCAATCACGGGGGCGGTATCAGGCCGCACCTGGCGCCACAGATAAAACGATTCGGCGGCCTGCTCAATCAGCATGCCGAGGCCATCCACCACATGCTCAGCCCCATGCGTGCGGGCAAAGGCCATGAAGGGGGTCTCCCGACCATACATCATGTCGTAAGCCAGGGATCCTGCCGCAAACATGGTGGGCGGCAAGGGTAACTTAGAGTCGGTCAATCCGGCAGAAGTGGCATTCACGACCACATCAAACGCCTGGCCCGGCAGATCTTCAAAGGCCAGCGCCTGTACCGAGACATACAGCAGCTCGCCCTGCGCTTCCACTTTGCGCACCATGGCAAGTGCCTTGTCCAGCGTACGATTGGCAACGACCAGCAGAGCAGGCTGCTGGGCCAGAATGGGATGCAACACGCCTTCGGCAGCACCGCCAGCCCCGATCAACAGCACGCGCTTGCCGTGCAAGGGAATCGCCAGGTTGTGCTGAATATCCCGTACCAGGCCAGCGCCATCGGTGTTATCGCCAATGATGTGCTCGCCCTGAAACATCAGAGTATTAACGGCACCGGCATCATGGGCACGCTCGGTCAGCTGCGTTGCCAGGGCATATGCCTGCAGCTTGAATGGCACCGTAACGTTGGCGCCTTTATAGCCTTGGGCCCGCATGGCCTGCACGGTCTCAATGAACGCATCAAGGGGAGCCAGCACACGGCCGTACTCAAGCTGCTGCGAGGTTTGCTCGGCAAACATGTGGTGTATCAGCGGCGACTTGCTGTGCTCGACCGGGTTGCCGATCACGGCATAACGATCCATCATCACGACCCTGTCTGTATTTTAGCTATTCGTCCAGGGCAGGCCAGCCGCTTTCCAGCCATTAATCTTGCCACGCTGACCCGTTTGCGGATCGGTAGCGCCTTCGAAACCTTCCAATACGTTGTAAGCCTCGGTGTACCCCATGGAGTTAGCCAGCACTGCCGCATTGTGCGAACGGCCACCCGTGCGGCACAAAAACATCACCAGCGCTTCGCGATCCACCTGCTTGTCCAGATGCGCAGCAAAATCAGGGTTGGCTACCATGCCGGGATAAAATGCCCACTCAATGCTCAATGCCTGAGGAACGCGCCCCACCAGCTCAAGCTCGGCGCGGCTTCTTACATCTACCAGACAGGCGCCCGGAGCGGATGCCATCAGCTGCTGGGCTTCCTCTGGCGTCAGAGCGCCTGCATAAGGCAAATTGTTTACCTGAGCGCGCTGCTTGGCTTTTTGTAATATTTGATTGATAGTTTCCATGGTGCACTCGATTATTTTGTAGATTTACCCCGAAGTATAGCGAGAATTTTGCGACCTGAGCCAAAAGCACCAATTTGGTGCATTTGCCCTATCGATCGCCCGAATTCGGTGCCCCGCTTTTTTATTCTCTTTTCTAAGTGATTATGTGAAAATGAGAATCTCGGGGTTTCCGATGGCACGTTTCCTGCTAGATACATTCAGCAGTTTTTCTATCAAACCATGGGGTTTGATTACTTAATTTACGCTTTTACGTTTTAGGAGAATGAAATGGCGGTAGCCGACGTAATGAAAATGGTGAAGGAAAATGACATCAAGTTTGTTGATTTCCGTTTCACCGATACCAGAGGTAAAGAACAGCACGTAACTGTACCCATCTCAGCGTTCGATGAAAGCAAATTTACCGAAGGCCACGCATTCGACGGTTCATCTATCGCCGGCTGGAAAGGTATTCAAGCTTCCGACATGCAACTGATGCCTGATCCTGAGACTGCCAATATCGATCCATTCATGGACGAACCTACACTGATTCTGAGCTGTGACGTGGTAGATCCTACCGACGGCAAGGGCTACGACCGTTGCCCACGCAGCTTGGCAAAACGCGCTGAGGCTTACCTGAAGTCCAGCGGTCTGGGTGACACCGCCTACTTCGGTCCAGAACCCGAATTTTTCATTTTCGACTCCATCCAGTGGAATGCCGGCATGGAAGGCTGTTCCGTCAAGATCAACTCCGAAGAAGGTGCATGGGCATCTGGCGAGAAGTTCGAAAGCGGCAACACCGGTCACCGTCCTGGCGTAAAGGGCGGCTACTTCCCAGTACCTCCAGTCGATTCCTTCCAGGATCTGCGCTCTGCCATGGTCATCGCCCTTGAAAACATGGGCGTGCCTGTTGAAGTGCACCACCACGAAGTGGCAACGGCTGGTCAATGTGAAATCGGCACCAAGTTCAGCACTCTGGTACAACGTGCCGACTGGACGCAATTGCTGAAGTACGTGGTACTGAACACCGCTCACGCTTACGGCAAAACCGCCACCTTCATGCCTAAGCCTATCGTTGGCGACAACGGTTCCGGCATGCACGTGCACCAATCCGTATGGAAAGATGGCAAGAACCTGTTCGCAGGCAACGGCTACGCTGGCCTGTCCGAGTTCGCCCTGTACTACATCGGCGGCATCATCAAGCACGCTCGCGCGCTGAATGCGATCACCAATCCAGGCACCAACTCCTACAAGCGTCTGGTTCCAGGCTTTGAAGCTCCAGTTAAGCTGGCTTACTCTGCCAAGAACCGTTCGGCTTCCATCCGTATTCCTTTCGTGCATTCCGACAAGGCTCGCCGCGTTGAAGCTCGCTTCCCTGATCCTACTGCCAACCCATACCTGGCATTCAGCGCCCTGCTGATGGCCGGTCTGGACGGCGTACAGAACAAGATTCACCCAGGTGAGCCAGCAACCAAGGATCTCTACCATCTGCCTCCTGAGGAAGATGCAGCGATCCCAACCGTTTGCTCCTCCCTGGAACAAGCACTGGAATATCTGGACAAGGATCGCGAGTTCCTCACCCGTGGTGGTGTGTTCTCCGATGACTGGATCGACAGCTACATCGCATTGAAGATGGAGGAAGTCACCAGAATGCGCATGACACCGCATCCTATCGAGTTCGCCATGTACTACAGCTGCTAATCACAGCATGTTAAAAAAGGCGGGGCAACCCGCCTTTTTTATTGCCTGCCACTCTTGCGCACCTGTTAACTGACGCGCGTTGCCACCCGATGGCTTCTCATCTAAACTCAATGCATGAAATTTCTATTGCTGTGTTGCGGCTTGCTAGCTGGATTGACGGTGCAAGCGGCCGATATCTATAAATGCGTTGATGAGTCTGGCCAACCGACATTCACGGACGCTAAAACGCGGACCCTCTACAAGAATTGCCAGCTTTTCCTGAAAGGCGACAATGCCTTGCCCGTGCCCTCAGGCAAAAAAGAGCGGGCAAGAACGCCTACGCCTTCGGACTTTCCCAAGGTAGACAGGAGCACGCAAACCCGCCGGGATGATACCCGCCGGCAGATTTTGCAGGATGAACTCGCCACTGAGAAAAAAGCGCTGGAAGAAGCAAGGCAAGCTTATAACGAAGGCAGCGCGAACCCCGAGGTGTATCGCACTGCCGATGGCAAGACCTTGAGAAACGTCACAAAATTCGAAGAAAAAATGCGCCGGCTGAAAGCCGATGTCGACACGCACGAAAACAATGTAAAGCTGCTGCAAAAAGAGCTCAATGGCATGAAATAAGCTGAAGTTTCATGGTGTTGCGTTTTAAAGATGCAGATTCAACATCCTTAAGGTCAATCTTATGCAACGCTTTTTCACCGCCTTAACGCCATGCTCTGGCCTGGCTTTTGCTTAACCACTGCCATGGTACATATTATTCCTCCGACATTCGCTGGTCTCGAACATCTCGCCACTGCCGTCATCCTGCTGGATGATTCCCGCAAGGTCATATATGCCAATCCGGGGGCTGAAATCCTGTTTGCATTAAGCGCCAAACAGATTACCGGGCTGGATATTTTTCAGGTATTTCCTGAATGCGAAATCCTGCACTCGGCCGTGGAAAATGCGATCAGCAATCGCAGTCCATTTCGCGAACATGAGTTTCTCATCACCACCATGCGCCAAAGTTCTGTCGCTGTCACTTGCACGGTGACCCCGGTGGATGTGAATCCGGCCTGCCTGGTACTTGAGTTCCAGCAGATGGATCAGCAACTGCGCATTGCGCGCGAGGAACGCATGCTCATCCAGCAGCAAGCGAACGCTGAGTTGTTACGCAATCTCGCCCACGAGATCCGTAATCCGCTGGGCGGGCTGCGCGGGGCGGCACAATTGCTGGAGCATGAACTGCCACAGGTCAATTTGCGCGAATACACCCAGGTCATCATCAAAGAGGCGGATCGCCTGCAGTCACTGATGGATCGCTTGCTGGTGCCGCACCGCGTGCCTAAGTACGAACCCACGAATATTCATGAGGTGCTGGAACGCGTGCGCAGCCTGTTGCTGGCGGAGTCACCCAAAGCCATTATGGTCAAGCGCGATTACGACACCAGCCTGCCCGAGCTGATTGGCGATCGTGAGAAACTGATACAAGCCGTGCTGAACATCGCCCGCAATGCTGCACAGGCCATGCAGGGCACCGGGCAGATCACACTACGCACCCGCGCCGAACGGCAGGTAACGTTAGCCAAGAAACGCTACCGGGTAGCGATACGCCTGCAAATTATCGACAACGGCCCTGGCATTCCTCCTGATATCCGCGATCGCATTTTTTATCCACTAGTCTCAGGCCGCGAAGGTGGCTCCGGCCTCGGGCTGACGCTGGCACAGACATTCATCACCCAGCATCACGGCATGATTGAATGCGAGAGTGAACCAGGCAAAACCTGCTTCACCATTCTGCTACCCATCGAAACGACCGCCATGAAAGGCTTTATTGCCAAGCAGTAAACTCACGTAGAACACATGAACGATTTTAAACACACAGGCAAGCTATGAAACCAATCTGGATTATTGACGACGACAAATCGATACGCTGGGTCTTTGAAAAAGCGCTGGCGCGCACCGACATGGATTTCAAGACCTTCGCCTCCGTGCCCGAGGCACTCAATGCGCTGACCCGGGAAGAACCACAAGTGATTGTCAGCGACATTCGCATGCCCAACGGTTCTGGCCTCGACTTCCTCGATGAGGTAAAAAAACGCCTGCCTGAGATTCCTGTCATCATCATGACGGCATACTCCGATCTCGAAAGTGCCGTTGCGGCATTTCAGGGTGGCGCTTTTGAATATCTGGCCAAGCCTTTTGATGTAGATCAGGCGATTGAGATCATCCGGCGCGCCGTTGAAGAAAGCATGCGTCAGGCCACGGAAGCCGTTACACCAGAAGCGACACCGGAAATCATTGGCCAGGCCCCTGCCATGCAGGAGGTATTCCGTGCCATTGGCCGCTTGAGCCGCTCGCATGCCACCGTACTCATTAATGGCGAATCAGGCACCGGCAAAGAGCTGGTTGCCAGCGCCCTGCATCGGCATAGTCCGCGCGCAGACAAACCCTTTATCGCGATCAACACGGCAGCCATCCCCAAGGATCTGCTGGAGTCCGAGCTGTTCGGCCATGAACGCGGCGCCTTCACCGGCGCGCAGGCAGCACGACGCGGCCGCTTTGAACAAGCCGATGGCGGCACCCTGTTTCTGGATGAAATTGGCGACATGCCTTCTGATCTGCAAACGCGCTTGCTGCGCGTGTTGTGCGATGGCCAGTTTTATCGCGTCGGCGGGCATCAACCCGTCAAGGTTAATGTGCGCATCATTGCCGCCACTCACCAGGATCTGGAGGAGCGCGTGAAGCTCGGCCTGTTCCGTGAAGACTTGTTCCACCGGCTGAATGTGATACGCCTGCGTCTGCCGCCCTTGCGCGAGCGTCGTGAGGATGTGCCTCTGCTGGTCAAGCACTTCCTGCAACAAAGCGCGCAAGAGCTCGGCGTAGAAGCCAAACAACCGTCTGCAAGTGCGCTACGTTACCTTGCCACCATGAGCTGGAGCGGCAATGTGCGGCAGCTTGAGAATGTCTGCCACTGGCTGACCGTGATGGCGCCAGGCCAGAATATTGATGTGGCAGATTTGCCGCCAGAATTGAAGGAGGATAGCAGCAAGCCAACTACCGCCACCTCCTGGCAAGAAGCGCTGGCAGCGGAAGTCATGGATGCGCTCAATCGCGGGGAGCAGGAAATTCTGGAAACACGCACCAAGGAATTCGAGAAAATCCTGATTAGCCGTGCGCTGAGCCATACCGGGGGCCGTCGCATCGAAGCAGCGACACAACTCGGTATGGGCCGCAACACCCTGACCCGCAAGATTCAGGAGTTAGGGATAGAGGAATAACAAAACGAAACGATAAGGATACGAGGACACCGGGCCAGTGATCAGTGCTGGCCCACCTCGGTAATCTTCACCACCACCTGCTTGGTAAAGAAACTCACCGCCAGATATTCGTAGCGCCAACCATAAGCAACGACCGCCTCCTGAAAAGCCTTGTACTCATCCTCGCGCCAATGCTCGTTACCAATGTATTCATCAAAGACGATTATCGTACCCGGAACAATACGATCTGCCAGCGTATCCAGCACTGTCTTGGTTGAGCTGTAGATATCGCAGTCGATGTTGATGAGGCGAACAGCGCCTTCGTGTTTTGCTACGAATACAGGCAAGGTTTCATCAAACCACCCGGCGTGCAGTTTAACCATAGGCGGCACTTTGGGTATCACGCCCTTGGTCGAGTAACTGCCTCGAGATTCGGCATGCCAATCCTCGGGCAAGCCCTGAAAGCTGTCAAAACCATGCGCTTCTTGCCCGACCAGCTGTACCAGTTGCCGGATGCTGTTGCCATGTCGCACCCCAAACTCCATTACCAGGCCCTTGATATTGGCTTGAGCAACGGCACGTTTGAACGTCGCAAGGTTGCTCCCCGTAATCAGCGGCTTCTCTGACAACGCACGGAAATAATGCCAGGCATCCAGACGCGCTTTCATCAGCGGGCTGGTAACATCCAGCATCTGTTCCATCTGCAGGCTTTGCTCCAGCTTGCCAGCATAATCAAGCAGAATCGCCAGCATCAAGCGCGCCTCCTGATCATGTGGATTCAAGGCCAACACCTTGTTCAACGCCTCACAAGCCGGCAGATAATCACCCGGCCGAATCAACAAAGCATGCAGGTTATACCAGGCATCCAGATAACGGGCATCCAATGCAATCGCCTGCTTATAACACTGCTCAGCCTCTTTGAGCTTACCCTGCTCGTGCCAGGCCAAGCCTAAATTGCTATGGAATTGCGGATTTTTGCTATTGATCTTGATGGCTTTTTGAAAATGCTGCGTCGCCTTTTCCATATTGCCATCCTGCAGGGCGATCACCCCAAGCAAATGAATCGCATCTGGCTGTCGGGCATCAGCGGCGAGTATTTGCTGGCAAATAAGCTCTGCTTGTTTTTGATCGCCCGCGGCATGCAATTGATGTGCCGTACGCAATGCCTGTAATAGACTTACCGGAGCTTGTTGATTGAATGCCATATCTGTCTGTCACTTAGCGCTTGGTGATCATGAGACCACGCGACCAATCAAGTCGCGCAACCCCATGCTATTTCTGAATAAAAGCCAACTCAACGCACGCATTGGAACGTCAACTCACGTCGACCGCCCACTGCACTTTCATTCTTCTTGATCGTTTCATATTCGCCAGCGCAAGCCTTACGGGCTTTTACGTGACAGGAATTCCAGTCCTCGACCGCACCACTGCATGAGGTGTAATACTCGCCATTGCCCTTGGGCACCACAGGCTGTTGTTCACCGTGCATCAACTGTGCACATCCGGGTAAAGCCAATGCAAACAAGCCAATCAACACAAATTTCATTTTCTCTTCCTAAATAAAAACGGCACCCGAAGGTGCCGTTTAAGCTTCAATTCAACTAAGAATAAATCTTAGAAGAACAGAATCGCGCCCAGAGAGATAGTCTTGGCTTTACCGTCACGAGTTGAGTCGAAAGCAACGTTCTCAAGCTTGTTGTCGGTGTATTCAGCAACCAGGTTCAGGCTCTTAGTCAGAGGATGGTAAGCACCAACGATCCAAGACTTGTTCTCGAATTCGCTACCAGTGCCTTCAGGCTTGATTTTGCTGATACCGTAAGAAGCACCCAGCTTGGTACCTACACCTGGAAGAACGTAAGTAGCTTGTACGTAGCCACCCTTGTCATCAGTCTTCTGACCAGCAGTGAATACCAGACCGCTCAGAATGTTAGGGGTACCAGACAAGCCCTTACCATCATAGTAGTAACCAACCAGACCTAGACCAGCTACACTGATCTTACCGCCTACGTCATAACCACGTGATGTATAGCCATCAAATGCTACAGCACTTGTATCGCTGCTATGTTTTTGGCTGATTGCAGAAGCCCAGATCTTACCAGCGTAATCGCCAGTCCACTCATAGCTAACCTTACCTTCGTAGCCCATGTCGTTACGGATAGCCGAGTTACTTGCCGAGATTGCATTGCCGTTACTATCGGTAGTAGCGGAACCCAGAGAATTACTCCAAGGCTCACGTACACCTACAGCAAAGCTAAAACCATTCCAGTTTGGGGAAGTATAGGAGATTTGACCAACCCAGTCTGCATACATGTAGCCAGAACCGATACGACCGAGTGTTGAAGAACCACCGCTACCAGCACCGATACCAACGCCCAGCAGAGTCATGTCAGACAAGATAGCGTCAGAACCATAGATGCCCAGATCACGACCACCCTTGATAGTACCCCAGCTCTTGTCACCGAAGGTCAAGTAGGCTTGACGAATATTCAGGCTGTTATTACCGCCAGATGAACCATTACCAGAATCAACACCGGTGAAGAATGTGAATTGGAATGCGATGTCCAGATCGTTTTGACGAGTCTTACCACCGATACCCAGAGCGGAAGGCAGCAGACCGGTTTGCACGGTGTTAGCTACATCTTCCTGACCTGCGGTTCTGAGATCGCCAGAGAATTTAGTGTGAGTGTAGTAAGCGTTAACGTTACCACCGATGTCGATTGTCCAATCACCAGCAGGGATGGTGATCGCAGCGTTAGCAGCAGATGCGCCAAATGCCATTACAGCACCAGCTACTGCCAGGCCCAGTTTCTTGTTCATATAAATCTCCTAATGCGTTTTATATTAACTTTCGTACACTTTTTGCATGTGCATCGAAAGAGTTCGCGAACTCCCCTTGCGAGAAGGTAGATGCAGTATGCCAAAGTCGAAAGTTGCGCCGCAAGACAAATATACGATTTCGTTACAATTTATTAACGAATGTTGTTTTCATGCAACACGATGTAGCTTTGTGTAAATTTGCACTAAAAATAAGGGCTGAGTGTTGGAGGAAATTAATAATGACATCAGCCCCTTAGGAGATTCTTCTAAGAGATTAAAAGAGATGGCGCGCGCGATCGAGATGACGATGCAGAATTCAGCAAAGAACCTCAACGCCACTGGCATGAGGCCCTCAACCCGCTATTTAAAGCTCGCGTTCTGAGATCGAAAACATGCGCTGGTATTCACGCATGGCATATCGATCGGTCATGCCTGCTATATAGTCAGCCACCGCGCGAGGCTTGTCTTGTTCAGCGCGTTGTTGAAATTCGTCAGGCATGATGGTGCTGTCCAGCATGAACTCGCGAAACAGCTCGGTAATGATGCGATGCGCCTTATTGCTCATGCGATTAACGCGGTAATGGCGGTAAAGCTTGGTGCGCAGAAACTTTTTGAGCTCGGCCTGCTGTTTGGCCATGCCGGCACTGAAACTGATCAGCGCTGGCGTTTGACGGACTTCTTCAATGGAAGAAGGTGCATGTTCGGCAATATGACGGCTACTTTCACTGCACAAATCGACGATCTGGGTATTGATCATCCGACGTATGGTTTCATGGATCAGACGGCGATCCGCCAGATTGGGATATTTGTCTTTGACCTGTTGCAGGTGCTCGGCAAAAATGGCGACTTCAGCCAGCTGGTCTAGCGATATCAGGCCGGAGCGCAAGCCGTCATCCACATCGTGATTATTATAGGCAATCTCATCGGCAAGATTCGCTACTTGCGCCTCAAGGGAGGGCTGCGTCTTGTTGATGAAGCGCTCGCCCACATCGCCCAGCTTTCTGGCGTTTTTCAGCGAGCAATGCTTGAGTATGCCTTCGCGCATTTCAAAGGTCAGGTTCAGGCCATCAAATTCGGCGTAGCGTTGCTCAAGATGATCGACCACGCGCAGGGATTGCAGGTTATGTTCAAACCCACCGTAATCGCGCATGCATTCATTCAAGGCATCCTGCCCGGCATGGCCAAATGGCGTATGCCCCAGGTCGTGGGCCAGGGCAATCCCTTCGATCAGGTCTTCATGCAGGTTTAAATTACGCGCAATGGCCCGACCAATCTGCGCCACTTCCAGGCTGTGCGTCAGGCGGGTACGAAACAAATCACCTTCGTGATTCACGAAGACCTGGGTTTTATATTCCAGCCGACGGAAGGCGCTGGAGTGAATGATGCGGTCGCGGTCACGTTGAAACTGGTTGCGACCCTGCGGGTCTGGCTCGGCATGCCGCCGCCCCAGGCTGCGCTCGGGATGGGCTGCGTAGTTCGCCAGGCGGCTCATGCTGCCAACGCCAGCGTTGCTTGCAAGGCGGCTTTATCGTAATCGCTGGTGACCAGGGATTTGCCTATGCCTTGTTGCAGGACAAAACGAATCTTGCCATCTACTACCTTTTTATCCAGCCCCATGAGGTCCAAATAACGCTCCACACCCAGAGCTGGCGCTTCCACCGGTAATCCAGCCGCTACAAAAATAGCACGCATGCGGGCAATATCCGCATCGGACAACCAGCCCATGCGACGTGACAAATCGGCCGCCAGCATAGTGCCAGCCGCCACCGCCTCACCATGCAGCCATACGCCATAACCCATGGCATTCTCCACGGCATGCCCGAAGGTATGGCCAAGATTCAGCAGGGCACGCTCACCAGACTCGCGCTCATCTTTGGCAACCACTTCGGCCTTGTTTTCGCATGAGCGATAGATCGCGTAACGCAAGGCATCTTCATCCAAGGCCACCAACTCGGCCATGTGAACTTCTAGCCATTCAAAAAATGGCAAGTCGCGAATCAGGCCGTATTTGATAACCTCGGCAAGGCCCGCAGATAACTCACGCGCTGGCAGGGTATGCAAGGTGGCAATATCCGCCAGCACCAGCTGCGGCTGATAAAACGCGCCTATCATGTTTTTGCCCAAGGGATGGTTGATCCCGGTTTTGCCACCCACAGAGGAATCCACCTGCGATAACAAGGTGGTGGGAATCTGAATGAAAGGAACACCACGCAAATAGGTGGCCGCAGCATAGCCCGTCAGGTCGCCAATCACTCCGCCGCCCAGCGCGATCAAGGTAGTGCTGCGCTCGCAACGGTGCTGCAGCAGGGCGTCGTAGATCAGGTTCAGGGTATCGCTGTTTTTGTACTGCTCACCATCGGGCAGGATGATGGGGATAACGGCAACACCCGCGGCCTGCAATGTTTGCGACAGCTGTTCCAGATACAGCGGCGCGACCGTGGTATTGGTCACGATGGCGACCTGCTTGCGTTTGAGATGCGGCAGGATCAAATCCGCCCGCGCCAGCAAATGACTGCCTATGTGGATAGGATAGGCGCGCTCGCCCAACTCAACCTGTAATGTCTGCATATTCCTTAACCAATCAATGATTCAATCTGGTGAACAATGGTGTTAACCGACTGGCCGCCTGTATCCACCACATGATGCGCCACTTCGCGATACAAAGGGTCGCGCTGCTCGAATAATTGCTCCAGTCGCTTGCGCGGGTCTGCCGTTTGCAGCAAGGGGCGATTTTTATCGTTGCGCGTCCGGATCCACAGCTCGTTCACATGCGCTCTCAGGTAAATGACGGTGCCATGCTGCTTAAGGTTCTTGCGATTTTCATCCAGCAGTACAGCGCCGCCGCCGGTGGCAACCACCACATCAGGCATGCGCACCAGCTCATCTATCATGGCGCTTTCACGGCGACGAAATCCCGCCTCGCCTTCCACTTCAAAAATGTAGGGAATGCTGACGCCAGTGCGGCGCTCAATCTCGTGATCGCTATCGTAGAACGCTTTATGCAGATGCTTGGCCAGCACACGGCCCACGGTGGTTTTGCCTGCACCCATCAGCCCGACAAAAAAGATGTTCCCCGCCATAAAAAATGCCTGTTATTTTCATAACAGGCATTTTAAGGGATTACGTTCGGACTGTCAGATATTGTCTAGCGGATAGACAGATTGTCATCCATGATCTTGGGCGTGATGAAAATCAGCAGTTCGGTTTTGTCATTCTGCTTCACGCGGCGTTTGAACACGTTACCCACGAAAGGCAAATCGCCAAAGAAGGGCACCTTGTCCACGTCATTACGTTCGGTCTGCTCGTAAATGCCACCCAGCACGGCAGTTTCACCGTTAGATACCAGTACCTGGGTATCCACACTCTGCGTTTCAATCGATGGCACACCGGAGAAAATCTGGCCCACACGGTCTTTCTTGATGGTGAGATCCATGATGATCTTGTCATCCGGCGTGACTTGCGGGGTCACTTCCAGACTCAGCGTCGCATCCACAAACTGCACGCTCGTTGCACCACTGCTGCTGGCACGCAAATACGGAATCTTGGTACCTTGCTGGATCTGGGCTTTTTTCTGGTTGGCCGTGGTCACACGCGGGCTGGACACCACCTTGCCACGCTTGTCGGTTTCCAGTGCCGACAACTCAAGGTTGAGCAGCAAACCGGCTGGCAGGCGCAGCAGGGTAAAGGCCAGGTTGCCGTAAGCATTGGAAACCGGCAGATTGGACATCAGGTCGGGCTCGCCATCGGAGCTGGTTGCCGTGCTGCCTGTGGTGGCTGTCTGGATGGTACCGTTATGTGTACCCTGAGTGATGGTGCCATCGCTGGACACTTCGGTAATACGGTTACCCAAGGTACCGCCAATCACGTTTCTGCCATCGGCACTTTGCTGGGTCATGCCGAAACGTGCCCCCAGGCTCTTGCCAAATTTTTCATCCGCAATCACCAGGCGCGACTCGATCATCACCTGCTTCACAGGAATATCGGTCTTGTTGATGATCTGCTGGATTTCTTCCAGATGCTTGGCGGTATCCTGCACAAACACGGTATTGGTTCTGGGGTCCAGCACGGCACTGCCACGCTTGGACAATATCTTCTGCTTTTCATCGGTGAGGATATTCTTCAGCGATTCGGCCTTCATGTACTTCAAGGTGAAGACTTCCGTACGCACAGGCTCCAGATCCTCAATCTGCTGGCTGGCTTCCAGACTCAGCTTCTCCTTGGCGGCGACTTCTTCCATCGGCGCCACCATGATGACATTGCCGGATTTACGCTGGGTAAGGCCCTTGCTGGACATGATGATATCCAGCGCCTGATCCCAAGGCACATCTTTCAGGCGCAAAGTCAGATTGCCAGATACCGTATCGCTGGTAATGATGTTCAAGCCAGTGAAGTCGGCAATCACCTGCAGCACCGAGCGCACGTCAATATTCTGGAAGTTCAGGGAAAGCTTTTCGCCGGCATACCCGGGCTTGCTGCCCTGTACCAGTTTGTTGGGGTCTTCCACCACTGGGCGAACATCAATAATGAATTTCTTGTCCGCCTGATAGGCAGACTGCTCCCAGTTGCCTTTGGGCTCGATCACCAGGCGGGTATTCTTGCCCTGCTGCATGGCATCGACATACAGCACAGGCGTATTGAAGTTGATTACGTTAAGCCGACGTTGCAAGGAAGCGGCAATATCGGTATTCACAAAATCCACCACGATGGTTTTGCCTTGCTGGCGGATATCAATCCCGGCGGCAGGATCAGACAAATCCACCATCACGCGGCCTTCGCCATTCTTGCCGCGCATGAAATCCACATTGGTCACACTATGCGATTTATCGCCCGCCTTGGGCTCGGCAAAGCGGGTTACCGTGGTCTGGTTGGCAGCAACTTCGGTGGTTTGCAACAGAATAATCGTGGCATTGCCATCGGTACTGGTGCTATAGCCCACAGACTTGCTGAGATTCAGCACCATCCGGGTTCTGTCTTTTGCCTGTGCCAGGCTCACACTTTTCAGCACGCCCTGCTCGGCAGGCAAGCTGTTGCGCTGCAAGCCATTGCCCACACCGGGGAAATCCAGCGCGATACGGGAGGGATTGGTCAGGGTAAAACCGGCAGGCACATTCGAAAGCGGCTGCGTAGTCTGAATACGCACGGCGACACGCCCACCGGGCATGGCGGAAAACTCGACCTTTTCAATTTTGTTGAGGAATGCGTTCTGCTCATCCGCAGCCGCTGCCGGTGAAACTAGCGTCAACATCACGAAGATGCCCGCCAGGCCGCTAAAAAATTTGCTGTATGTCATTTCACCACCCTATTCCTGCAATCCCATACTTGAAGTTCTTTCCGTCCAGTCGCCGCTGAGCTCGTCCTGTACGATTTCTTTTAATACCACTGCGTCATCATTTATATCGGTCACGATCCCGAAATTTTGACCCACGTAATTGCCTATTTTTACTTGCTGGATATTTTCATCCGGCGTTTTTATCAAGGCATACTTCAAATTGGCTTTGCTGAGCGACCCCACATATTTGAGGCTTTCCAGCGGATAACCCTCAAGCGGCTCACGTGCACGACTGAGATTGGGCTGCAAACCTCTTCCGGACTGGGCCTTGCGCGCCTTGAACGGATCATGCAAGGTGCCATCCGCGTTGTATTCAAACGGACTGTAAGGCTTCACTTCGGGGATAGGTTCGATCTTGACTTTCATGTCCTTGGCCGCGTTCTGCATGAATTGGTCAAGGTCATCGCCCTGATCACCGCCGCAGGCACTGAGCACCAATGCCAGACACATGGCGCAAAACACGCGCAGCGATGCCAGGGTGGAGGTTGGGGAATTATTCATCATGATTGGCCGCATCCTTATTTCTTGATCGCTTTGTCAGCGGCTTTTTTGGCGGCCACTTCATTGGCATCCAGATAGCGGTAGGTCTTGGCGACGGCTTCCATGACCAGCTTCGAATCCTTGCTATCCTTGTTGGCGCTGCTGATCGCAATGTCGTTCAAAGTCACGATGCGAGAAAGGCGAGATACATCCGCCGCAAACAGGCCAAGATCGTGGTAATTGCCTATCACCTTGATGGAAATGGGCATCTCGGCATAAAAATCCGCCACCACTTCCTGACCGGGTTTGAACAGCTCAAACTCCAGGCCACGCTCCAGGCCCACCTGATTGATATCGGTGAGCAAGCCATCCATCTGCGATTTATCCGGCAACTGCTTCAGCAGTGCGCCAAATGTTCGCTCGATTTCCACCATCTGTTTTTTGTAAGCCTCCAGATTGATGGCCTGACGCTTTTTGGTGACAAATACTTCGCGCAACTGGCCTTCCTTCGCTTTGGCCTGATCCAGTTCTTCCAGCGACGGGCTCCAGACAAACCAGTAGCCAGCCGCCACAATCAGCAGCAACATCACGCCCAACAATACCGCTTTCACCGGCAAAGGCAGGTTGCCAGCGGTCTTCAGATCAATCTGGTTGAAATCCTGTAAATTCATGAGATTTTGCCCTTGGGCTCATCAGCGCTGTCAGGCTGCCGGATCTTGATATTGACGTTCATGATGAAGTCGTTCTGCTTCATGCCATTGACGGTAGCGGATTTGATTTCGACCAGGCTGGGCGACTCCATGGCAGGCGAGCTGGAAAGGTTACGCACCAGGGCGGCCACACGCGCATTGGTATCCGCGATGCCTTCAATGGTAATGACGCTGCCTTGCTGCTTGATCGACTTGAGGAACATGCCCTCTGGCAGCTCACGTGACAATTCATCCAGAACCATCACGGTCTGGCTACGGTTGGTTTGCAGGTTTTCCACCACCTGCTTGCGCTCAAGCACCGCACTGATTTCGTTTTTCAGCTCCTTGATTTCGGCAATCTGCTGGTCAAGCTGGGCGTTAGCTTGTTCGAGGCGGGTATTGCGATTCACCTGGGAATCAATATTGGCACCGATAAAGGTCTGCACCATAAACACAATGACCACGCCCAGAATCAACGTACCCACCAGCATGAGGTTGAATTCACGCTGACGCTCGGCGCGTTTAATCTGCCGGTGTGGCAGCAGGTTGATTCTGATCATGCATGCACCCCGCGCATCGCCAGTCCGCAAGCAATCAGCATGGATGGCGCATCGGCCATTAATTGCTGCAGCTTGATCTTGGGGTTGATCGTCATGCCCGCAAACGGGTTGGCGATTATCGCATTTACCTGGGTACGCTCCTGCACCAAGGCATCAATGCCAGGAATCGCCGCACACCCGCCCGCCAGAACGATATGGTCGACGCGGTTGTACTGGGTTGAACTGGTGAAGAATTGCAGGGCGCGCGCCACTTCAAGCGCCAGGGTCTGCATGAAGGGCTGCATGACTTCGGCCTCGTAGCTTTCTGGCAGGCCACCCTTGCGTTTGGAGATTTCGGCCTCTTCTGGCGTGAGGCCAAAGCGGCGCTGGATTTCCTGGGTAAGCTGGCCGCCACCGAACGTCTGTTCGCGGATGTAAACCGATTGATTGTTGTGCAGCACATTGATGTGAGTCATCACCGCGCCAATATCCACAATCATCACAGTCTGCTCACGCCCCTGATTGGGCAATTGATTGGCGATCAGCGTGTAGGCCGCCTCGGTAGCGTAGGTTTCCACATCCACCACCAGCGCCTTGAGTCCAGCACCTTCCACCGCGGCAACGCGATCTTCGATTTTTTCCTTGCGGGAAGCGGCAATCAGGACTTCAACTTCTTCGGCACTGCTGGGAGCGGGGCCCAGTACTTGAAAATCGATATTGACTTCATCCAGCGAGAACGGGATGTATTGATTGGCTTCGCCCTCGACTTGCAGCTCCATCTCTTCTTCGCGCAAGCCGCCAGGCATGATGACTTTTTTACTGATGACAGCCGCAGCTGGCAATGCCAGTGCTGTGCGTTTTTCGCGGGAACCGAGCAGCTTCCAGGCGCGCTTGACGGCATCTGCCACCTGCTCAAGACCGGCAATGTTGCCATCGACGACAGCATCTTTGGCCAGCGAGGCGATAGCGTACCCCTCCAGGTGGTAACCACCCTTGCTTCCCGTCGACAGCTCGACCATTTTGACGGAGCTAGCGCTTATGTCCACCCCCACCAACGGCTGCGTCTTTTCTTTGAAAAAGTCGAATTTCAAAATGAAATTCCCTTTCTATATTGAGTAGTTACGCGCAACACTAATAATTTACATTAAATGCTAGCAACAAGTTTAAATAGTGTAAAGCGAATTATATTTTTCCATTTGGCCGATCAGACTCATATAATGTCCCCACATCGTTTACTGATTAAATCTCTCCATGCTTCCCAAAAAATGGTGGCAGTTTCTGATTCTGATTGCCCTGGTACTCGGATTGGTTTTCACTGCGCTCATCGGCCTCGCGGCCACCCTTATCTACCCGGAACTACCCTCGCTTGATGCACTGACGGACTACAAACCCAAGGTGCCATTACGGGTATATTCCGAGGACAATTACCTCATCGGTGAATTTGGTGAAGAGCGCCGCGCCTTCATCAAAATCGAGGATGTACCCGCCTCACTCAAACACGCCATTCTTGCCGCTGAAGATGAACGCTTTTACAAGCACGGCGGGGTAGACACCATGGGCATCCTGCGCGCCGCCATTGCCAACGTCACCTCCGGCAGCTTCAAGGAAGGCGCCAGCACCATTACCATGCAGGTCGCCCGCAACTTCTTTCTCTCCAGCGAAAAAACCGCTTCGCGCAAACTCAGTGAAGCCCTGCTGGCCATCAAGATTGAACACAACCTGACCAAGGATCAGATCCTTGAGCTTTACATCAACCAGATCTACCTGGGGCAGCGTTCGTATGGTTTTGCCGCAGCTTCACAAGTCTATTACGGCAAGCCTTTAAATAAATTGAGTGTGGCGGAAGCCGCCATGCTGGCCGGATTGCCAAAAGCACCTTCCCGCTACAACCCTTTTGCCAATCCAAAACGCGCCACAGCGCGCCAGCACTACGTTTTGCGGCGCATGCAGGAATTGCGCTACATCGATGAAAATACTTACAACAATGCTTTAAAAGAGCCGCAAAAATTCCGTCAGACCAAGCAAGTGCGCGACCTGTCTGCCGATTATGTGGCCGAAATCGCCCGGCAAATGATGTATCAGCGCTACAAGGATGACATCTACACCAGCGGCCTCAAGGTCTACACCACCATCCGCAAATCCAACCAGGAGGCCGCGAACAAGGCCGTGCTGCAAGGCATACTGGATTACGATAGCCGCCATGGCTATCGCGGCCCGGAAAAAGTGATTCATCCACCCGCACACGGCACCGAAGAGGAAGCCAACTGGGTGGACAAGGCCCTGGATGAGATAGAGGTATCGAATGGCCTGATCCCTGCCATGGTCATCAACCTGAGCCCCAAACTGGTGACCGTGCATTCGCAGAGCGGCGAAGATATCCAGATCACCGGCAACGGCCTGTCACTGGTGCAGAAAACACTGAATGAAAAAGACCCGACCAAGCGCAAGCTGCAACCGGGGGCCATTGTTCGCATCGTGAAGACCACGGATGGCTGGCAGATTACGCAACTGCCCCAAGTGCAGTCGGGCTTTATTGCGCTGGACCCTTCCAACGGGGCGGTACGTGCGCTGGTCGGCGGTTTTGATTTCAACCGCAACAAGTTCAACCACGTGACACAGGCCTGGCGCCAGCCGGGTTCCAGCTTCAAGCCATTCATCTATTCAGCCGCGCTGGAAAAAGGCTTCACTCCAGCCAGCATGATCGAGGATGAACCGCTCACGCTGTCGGCTGCCGAAACCGGCAGTGGCTCGGCATGGGAACCCAAAAACTTCGACAACACCTACGAAGGCCCGATGCGCATGCGTACCGCGCTGACCAAGTCCAAGAACATGGTCTCCATCCGCATTTTGCAAAGCATAGGCGTGCGTTACGCGCAAGATTACATTACCCGCTTTGGCTTTTCGCCCAAGGACCACCCTCCTTATCTGGCCATGGCGCTGGGTTCTGGCTCAGTGACGCCCTGGCAGATGGCAGGTGCGTATGCCGTGTTTGCCAATGGCGGCTACCGCGTACGCCCTTACATCATCAGCAAGATCGTGGACCCACGCGGCAAGGTAATCGAAGAAACCAAGTTTGATGAAGTTGGCAAAAATGCCGTGCGGGTAATTGATGGCCGCAACGCCTTCCTCATGACCTCCATGATGCAGGACGTGGCACGTATCGGCACCGCTGCCAAGGCCCGCCAGATTGGCCGTTATGACCTTGCGGGCAAGACCGGCACCACCAATAGCCAGGTCGATGCCTGGTTTGCAGGCTTTAACCCGAAACAAGTCGCCATCACCTGGATCGGTTATGACCAGCCACGCTCGCTCGGCAGCAATGAAACCGGCGGTCGCGCCGCATTGCCGATCTGGATAGACTACATGACCAGCGCCTTGCGCAATATGCCGGATGAGCCATACTCTGTGCCACAGGGCATCACGTCGGTGAAGATCAATCCCCACACCGGCATGCGGGTGAGCGATGATGAAAGCGGCATATATGAATACTTCTATCAGGAATTCATGCCACCAGAAGCTGAAGACAATACCTTCAGTCCGATTCCAGGCTTCCCGACCAGCAAACCGCCAGAATCCACGGCAACGGACCCCACCCGTGCTGATCAGTTGTTCTAGCGTGACGAAAGTCTGGGGTTAGGGAAGATTCGTTGTTCTGGCGAGCGGTTTACAGAGATTTTATAAAGCGTTAGCAATGCCCTAACGGGCGAGGTAGAGCAGGCATCATGGCAAAAGACAGTTCAGGCCGACAGCAGCATCTGAGACAGCTGATTGCACAGCAGGCGGCGCGCATGATGGCCGAAGAAGGCATCACCGACTTCAGCCATGCCAAGCGCAAGGCGGGCAAGCAGTTGGGGGCCACTGACATCAATTGCCTGCCGACCAATAGCGAGATTGAAGAAGAAATCCGGCTCTATCACGAGATCTACAACAGCGAAGATCAGCCGGAAAACCTGCGCCAGCTAAGGGCCGACGCCGTGATTGTGATGCGGCTGCTGGAGCGCTTCAACCCGCACTTGACCGGCCCGGTGCTGGACGGCACCGCCGGCAAATTTGCGGAAACCCACATCCATCTCTTCGCCGACAGCCTCAAGGATGTCGAGATGTTCCTGCTGAATCAGCAGATTCCTTATGAAACCAACGAAAAATCCTACCGCGTCAGCGAAAGGCGCAGCAGTGACCGTAAAGGCGGGGACCGCAAGAAGGTCCCGGTATTTACACTGGAAGGGCCGCATGGCCTGATCCGGCTCAGCGTATTTGAAATAGACGACCTTCGCACCCCCACCCGCAGTCCGGCAAACGGACAAGCATCTACTCGTGTCAACCTGGATGGCCTGAAAGCGTTGATCGCCTTGTCCCGGTTAAATCCGGAACTTGAAATGTAGTTGTTGAATTGGCGCGTTTTTGAAGAAATGCGCTAGCCACGCAACCAGCGCGCTACATCCATCGCAAAGTAAGTCAGGATTCCGTCAGCACCTGCACGCTTGAAAGCCAGCATGGCTTCCATGACGCAGGCCTGCTCATCGAGCCAGCCATTTTGCGAGGCCGCTTTCAGCATGGCATATTCGCCGCTGACCTGATAGGCATAGGTCGGCACCCCAAATTCATCTTTGACACGACGCACAATATCCAAATATGGCATACCGGGTTTCACCATCACCATATCCGCCCCTTGCTCTAGATCTAGCGCAACTTCAACCAATGCTTCATTTGAATTGGCAGGGTCCATCTGATAACTGTACTTGTTGCCCCGTCCCAGATTTGACGACGAGCCAACCGCATCCCGAAACGGCCCATAAAACGCTGATGCATACTTAGCCGAGTAGGCCAGGATGCGGGTATGAATATGCCCGTGTTGCTCCAAGGCCTCGCGAATGGCACCTATGCGGCCGTCCATCATGTCCGATGGCGCCACTACGTCAGCACCTGCTTCGGCATGACATAGCGCCTGGCGGATCAACACTTCCACGGTTTCATCGTTCAGCACATAGCCACTGTCATCAATCAGGCCATCCTGACCATGCGTGGTGTAGGGGTCCAGCGCCACATCGGTGATGATGCCGAGCTCAGGGTGCGCCTCTTTGAGTGCACGCACGGCGCGCGGCACCAAACCTTGCGGGTTATAGGCTTCATTGGCATCCAGGCTCTTGCCTGCCTGATCCACCACCGGGAACAAGGCCAGTGCAGGAATTCCCAGACGCACGCATTCAGCCGCTGTTTGCAGCAGATGATCTATGCTCTGCCGCACCACACCCGGCATGGAGGCTACTTCCTCCTGGCGCTGCTCGCCCTCCAGCACAAATACCGGATAAATCAGGTCATTGGTCGTGATGACATTTTCGCGCATCAAGCGACGTGAAAAGGCATCACGGCGCATGCGGCGCGGACGGCTCATAAGGAATTGTTTGCTGGATGCGGACATGGGGTGATACTCCTCAGGCAAATACACGGGCGAGTTCAGCACCTGGCTCAGGCTGGCGCATGAACGCCTCGCCCACCAGGAAGGTATGCACCTCATGCTGGCGCATCAGGGCTACATCTTCCGGCGTGAAAATACCGGATTCGGTGACGACGATTTTGCCCGCCGGAATGCGCGGCAATAATCCCAGCGTGGTATCCAGCGTCACCTCAAAGGTGCGCAGATTGCGGTTATTGATACCGAGCAAAGGCGTCTCCAGTTGAAGCGCCAGATCAAGCTCTTCCCCGTTATGCACTTCCACCAGCACCGCCATGCCCAGATCATGGGCAATGGTTTCCAGCTGGCGCATGCGTGGCAGATCCAGGGCGGCGGCGATCAGCAGTATGCAATCAGCACCCATGGCCCGGGCTTCGTACACCTGATACGCCTCGATCATGAAATCCTTGCGCAACACAGGTAAGGCACATGCGGCCCGCGCCTGCTGCAAATATTCTGGCGAGCCCTGAAAGAAATCGCGATCGGTCAGCACGGAAAGACAGGCTGCACCGCCCTTTTCATAGCTTGCCGCAATCTGGGCAGGCTGGAAGTCTTCGCGAATTACCCCTTTGGAGGGGCTGGCCTTTTTGATTTCGGCAATCACCGCGGCCTGGCCAGCTTTTATCTTCTGGCGAATGGCGCCCACAAAGTCTCGCGGCGCCGGCATGGCCTGCGCGTCGCGCTGCACCATGACGAGCGGATAGGCGGCCATGGCGGCCTGCACTTCCGCCTGCTTCACGCGGAGGATTTTATTCAAGATATCGGACATGCTGGTTCCAATTGAAAAATACGCTAATGGATATTCGCTTGCTACTGATACGTTTTGCCCTGGTATTCGAGCCAGCCTGGCGTATGGCGTTGCTGCGGGTCATGGTGCGTCCAGTGCACCACGCCACCCTTGGCATTCCAGACATATTCGCCATAAAACGCCAGCTCGTCACCAACCCCCAGTGCGGGAATACGCGGGGCGAGGTCAATATTATGGGCAATCAGCACCGTGATGCCGTTTTCAAGGCGAACCAGTATGCGCTGATGCCGCGTACCGTCGTTGTCATCCTTGAGCACCTTCACCACGCGGCCACGCGCCTTGACCTGCACATGGCTGAGCCTGTGGTCAAACGCCTGCTGTATAACCGCATCGCCATCCTGCCAGGTCGCTGGCCGCGCCAGCTCGATGGGCTGGGGAGCCGGAGCCACTTCAGTCGCGGCAGAGGAAAAATGCCAAATGGTATACCCAGCGGCAATCGCCGCTGCCAGTATCAAACGCTTCATGCCGATGCAGCCAGGCTACGCAGGGCGTCCAGTTTCTGCATGGCGGCACCGCTGTCGATCGCCTCGGCAGCACGCTGAATACCCGCCTGCAAGGTAGCGGCCTGACCAGCCACATAAATCGCCGCACCCGCATTCAGCAGCACGATATCGCGCGCAGGGCCTTGTTCACCACGCAGGACAGCCTTGATCAACTCGGCAGATTCCGCCGCATTTTCCACGCGTATGCTATCCACATCATGCAAAGGCATCCCGAAATCACGAGGGTTCAAGGTGTATTCCGTGACCACACCGTTTTTCAGTTCCGCCACATAGGTATCGCCAGAGAAAGAAATTTCATCCATCTCATCGGCGCTGAATACCACCATGACGTGCTCGCTGCCCAGTCGTTGCAGCGCATGCGCCAGCAAGGGCACCAGGTCTTTGTGGAATACGCCCATCACCTGGCGTTTGGCCCCCGCCGGATTGGTCAGCGGACCCAGGAGATTGAACAGTGTACGCACGCCGAGTTCACGACGCACCGGCCCAGCATGTTTCATGGCGCTATGGTGATTAGGCGCAAACATGAAGCCGATACCGACCTCATTCACGCAGCGGGCGACCTGCTCCGGCTGCAGGTTGATATTGACGCCCAGCGCCTCCAGCACATCCGCGCTGCCGGTCTTGGATGAAGCAGCCCGATTGCCGTGCTTGGCAATGCGAGCCTGCGCACCGGCGGCAACAAATGCCGAGCAGGTCGATACATTGAAGGCCTTGTTCACCGCCCCGCCCGTGCCACAGGTATCAATCAGATAGGCGTCATCCGCCACCACCACCTTGGTGGAAAGTTCGCGCATGACTTCGGCAGCTGCGGCAATTTCATCCACCGTTTCGCCCTTGACGCGCAAACCGATCAGCAGCCCGGCAATCTGCGCAGGCGTGAGCTCGCCCCCCATCACCTGCCGCATGATGGAGAGCATTTCACCGTGGGTGAAATTCTGATGCTGGATCAGCTTTTGCAGCGCGGCCTTGACGGTCATGTCCATCAGTAGGCTTTCAGGAAATTATTCAGGAGATCGTGCCCGTGCTCGGTCAGGATGGATTCCGGATGAAACTGCACGCCTTCCACCGGCAGGGTTTTATGCCGCACGCCCATGATCTCGCCGTCATTAGTCCATGCCGTGATTTCCAGGCAATCCGGTATGGTTTCGCGCTCAATGACCAGCGAATGGTAACGGGTTGCAGTAAACGGATTGGGCAAACCGCTGAACACCCCGACATTGCTATGGGATACCTGCGAGGTCTTGCCGTGCATCAGCTGCTTGGCGTGAATGATGCGCCCGCCAAACGCCTGGCCTATGCTCTGGTGGCCGAGACACACCCCCAGCAGGGGAATCTTGCCAGCAAACTCATGGATCAGCGGCACTGAAATACCCGCCTCATTGGGCGTACAGGGGCCGGGCGAAATCACAATGTGATCCGGCTTCAGTTCGGCCACCTTGGCCAGGTCAATTTCATCGTTGCGGTAGACCTGCACATCCTGGCCCAGCTCACCCAGATATTGCACCAGGTTATAGGTGAACGAATCGTAGTTATCGATCATCAGCAGCATGATTATTCCTTCCCTTGAGCCAGTTGACCGGCATTGCTGTCCAGACCGGCGAGCACAATCTCGGCGGCGCGAATCACGGCTCTTGCCTTGTTCTGCGTTTCCATCCATTCGCTCTCGGGCACCGAGTCGGCCACAATACCGGCACCGGCCTGCACATAAAGCGTCTTGTCCTTGATCACGGCGGTCCGGATGGCAATCGCCAGGTCCATGTCGCCATTGAAGCCAAGGTAGCCAACAGCACCGGCATAAATCCCGCGCTTGGAAGGCTCCAGTTCGTCTATGATTTCCATGGCGCGCACTTTTGGCGCCCCGCTCACCGTACCGGCAGGGAAAGTGGCTTTCAGCACATCAATCGCCTCCATGCCTGGCTTGAGCTTGCCTTCCACGTTGGACACGATATGCATCACATGCGAATAGCGCTCAATCACCATGCTGTCTGTCACCTTGACCGAACCCGTCACCGCGACGCGGCCCACATCGTTACGGCCGAGGTCCATCAGCTGCACATGCTCGGCCCGCTCCTTGGGGTCAGCCAGCAACTCTTCTGCCAGCGCTACGTCATGCTCGCGCGTCTTGCCACGAGGACGGGTGCCGGCAATCGGGCGGGCAGTGACCATATCGTTTTCCAGCCGCACCAGAATTTCAGGTGAAGCACCCACCACATGGTGATCGCCCATATCGTAATAAAACATATAAGGCGATGGGTTCAGGCTGCGCAATGCGCGGTAGAGCGACATGGGGGATGCAGCAAACGGTTGCGACAAGCGTTGCGCCAGCACCACCTGCATGATGTCGCCATCAAAAATATAGCGCTTGGCCTGGTCGACGGCCGCCTTGAAATTGGCTTCGCCAAACTCCGACACCGCTTCGCTCGGCGCCATCGCAGGCGCTTGAGGAATGGCGACGGGTTGACGCAGCTGCGTCAGCAATTGCTGCAGGCGCTGATGCGCTGCTTCATAGGCGTTATCCGTCGCGGGGTCCGCATACACGATGAAATAAAGCTTGCCTGACAGGTTATCCACCACAGCCAGCTCTTCGGACACCATGAGCAAAATATCGGGCACGCCCAGCGCATCGGTCTTGGCATGCGCGTTGCGCGTGAGCCGTGGCTCGATGTAGCGCACGGTTTCGTAACCGAAATAACCGGCCAGACCGCCGGTAAAGCGAGGCAAACCCTGGTAAGGCGGTGTTTTGAAACGTGCCTGATACTGTTTGACGAAATCCAGCGGATTAATATCAGCGGCGGACTCAATCACGACATCGTCCTGCAACACCTTGATATCGCGATCATGCGCCACGATACGGGTGCGGGCAGGCAAGCCTATGATGGAGTAGCGGCCAAATCGCTCACCGCCCTGCACGGATTCCAGCAGATAGGAGAATGGGCGATTCGCCAGTTTGAGATAGAGAGAAAGCGGGGTATCGAGGTCGGCGAAGGTTTCGACGACCAGCGGAATGCGGTTATAACCCTGGTCCGCCAGGGCTTTGAACTCGTGCTTAGTGATGGTTTGTAACATAGTAATTCCCAAGTCTTGTATGTGCGTCAGGCGCAGGCATGCGCCCTCTAGATGCGTCCCGCAGGACGTTCGTCAGAGTTCAGCGCCACCATCGCCAGCTGAGCTGGCATTTAAAGTCCTGGAAATTCATCAATTTACCTTGGATCACACGTGTTGATCATACGTTAATAAAAAAGCTGCTTCTTGCAGGCTGTCAATCACCGCATCCGCCCCCAGCATATCGGCAGGCTGCCCGCGATTATACCCATACGAAACCGCAATCGCCGCACATCCCGCGGCACGCGCTGCACCCACATCGGCAGAGGAGTCGCCTATCATCACCATCTGCGCGGGGCTGACGCCAAACATTTCGGCCATATGCAGCAAGGGCAACGGGTCCGGCTTTTTGCGCGGCAGGCTGTCTCCTGACAGCACCAGCGAAAAATACGGCAACATACCCATCGCTTGGAGCAGTGGCAGCGTAAAGCGTTCCGGTTTGTTGGTAATACAGGCCAGCTTGTAGCCGGCCGCATGCAACTGCTTTACCCCTTCCATCGCGCCGGGGTAAGGCGCACTGCGCCGCGTCAACACCTCGGCATAGTGCTCAAAAAACAGGGCCTGTGCCTGCTCAAACGCCACGGCATCAGGCTCCGCTTCCATCTCCCCCGTCAGCAGACGCTTGACCAGCCGCGCGGCGCCATTGCCCACATAGGTCATGACCAGCGCTTCAGGCAGGGCTGGACGCCCCAGGGCGAGCAGCATGCGATTCGCCGCATCAGCAAGATCCGGAGCGGTATGCAGAAGCGTACCATCCAGATCCAGCGCCACGGCGCGCACCGGGATCGGAAAATTCACCACGGGGATTCCGCAGGGCACTCCATGTGCCACCGCTTGCGCGATGGCAGCAGGATTACACCTTGGCCAGCTCGGCGCGCAGGTTGCCGATGATGGTGTCGTAACGGTTAGGATCGGTATCCTTGCCAGCACCGAACACGGCAGAACCAGCCACGAAAGTATCAGCACCAGCACGGGCGATCTCGGCGATATTGGCCGTATTCACACCACCGTCAATTTCCAGCCAGATTTCACGGCCAGTCTTTTCGGTGTAGGCATCAATGCGAGCACGGGCCTGACGCAGCTTGTCCAGCGTGCCAGGAATAAACTTCTGACCACCAAAGCCAGGGTTAACCGACATCAGCAGAATCATGTCGACCTTGTCCATGACGTAGTCGAGGTAATCCAGCGGAGTAGCAGGGTTGAATACCAGACCGGATTTGCAACCCAGCTCGCGCACCAGCGACAGGCTGCGGTCAATGTGGTCGGAAGCTTCAGGGTGGAAGGTAATGATGTTGGCGCCAGCCTTGGCGAAGTCAGGGATGATGCGATCAACAGGCTTGACCATCAAATGCACATCAATAATGGCATCGGTCACTGGGCGGATGGCCTCACAGACCAATGGACCAATGGTCAGGTTGGGAACGTAGTGGTTGTCCATTACGTCGAAGTGAACGATATCAGCACCGGAAGTGATGACATCGCTGATTTCCTGGCCCAGCTTGGCAAAGTTGGCGGAAAGAATACTTGGGGCAATTCTGAATGGTTTGGCCATGGCTACGAATCAATCAGTTGAAAAACCCGCATTTTACCCGGATTTGGCACGTCTAGACAGCCCTTTAGCCCCGCCAGAGGTCAACATTTCGCCCAACTGGCCGTTACTAGGGAAGATATCTATCTGACTGAAATTGTTGCTTATGCTGGCGCGATACTGGAAAATTACGAAATGCATCTATTCACCGTCGGTGTGAACCACACCACCGCCCCCATTGCGATCCGCGAGCACGTAGCCTTTCAGAGCGAAACCCTGGAAGAAGCCCTGCGCGATCTCAGCACGCATGGCGTGCGCGAGGCGGCCATCCTGTCCACCTGCAACCGGACAGAGCTTTACTGTAATACCGACGATCCGCAAAAAGCCCTGGACTGGCTGGCAAAATACCACCAGCTGCAAACCCACAATATCCAGCCCTATATGTATACCCTGCCCAGCGAAGATGCCGTAAAGCACGCCTTCCGCGTGGCGGCAGGGCTGGATTCCATGGTACTGGGCGAAGCGCAGATTCTGGGGCAGATGAAGCAGGCGGTAAAAATCGCCGAACACGCAGGCACCCTCGGCACCCTGCTGCACAAGCTGTTCCAGCGCACCTTTGCCGTCGCCAAGGAAGTCCGCACCACCACTGATATTGGCGCCAGCTCCATTTCCATGGCTGCCGCCTCGGTCAAGCTGGCGCAGCGCATTTTTGGTAATCTGCATGGCCTGCATGTGCTGTTCATCGGCGCGGGTGAAATGATCGAGTTATGTGCGGAGCACTTCGCCACGCACAAGCCCGCCTCCATCACCGTCGCGAACCGCACCATGGAGCGCGGCAGCGAACTGGCTGCCCGCATCGGCGGCCACGCCATGCTGCTGGGCGATATTCCGGATCGCCTGGCCGATTTTGATATTGTCGTCACCTCCACTGCCAGCCAGCTGCCGATTGTCGGCCTCGGCATGGTGGAGCGCGCCATCAAGACCCGCAAGCACCGCCCCATGTTCATGGTCGACCTCGCCGTACCGCGCGACATTGAAGCCGAAGCAGCCGAGCTGGATGACGTCTTCCTCTATACCGTGGATGACCTGGCGCAAGTGGTGCAGGAGGGCCTGGTGAATCGTCAGGAAGCCGCACGCGAGGCCGAGAAGATTATTGCCCTGCGCGTGGACAATTTCATGCACTGGCTGAAAACCCGCGATGCCGTCCCCACCATACGGGCGCTGCGTGATCAGGCCGAGCACTTCCGCCGCAGCGAGCTTGAAAAAGCCCAGAAACTGATCGCCCGCGGCGAAGACCCGATTGCCGCCCTGGAAGCGCTAAGCACCGCGCTCACCAACAAACTTCTGCATGGCCCCAGCCACGCACTGAATCAAGCCCATGGCGACAACCGCGAACAACTGGAAAGCCTGTTGCGCCAACTCTACCAGCTCCACCACGATTAAGAATCCGTAATGAAACCCTCCATGCTGAAAAAGCTCGCCACCCTGAGCGAGCGCCTTGATGAATTGAACCGCCTGCTATCCAGTGAAGACGCCACGTCGGATATGGATAACTACCGCAAGATTTCCCGCGAACACGCCGAAATCACGCCCATCGTCGAGCAATACCGTGCCTACGAGCAATGCGAGAACGACCTCAAGGAAGCCCATGCCATGCTGGCAGACCCTGAGATGAAAGCCTTTGCGCAGGAAGAAATCGAGGCAGGCAAAGTACGGCTGGAAGAGATTGCCATGGCGCTGCAGAAACTGCTGTTGCCCAAGGATCCCAACGACGAACGCAATATCTTCCTCGAAATCCGCGCCGGTACTGGCGGCGATGAGTCGGCGCTGTTTGCCGGCGACCTGTTCCGCATGTATTCGCGCTATGCCGAACGCCAGCGCTGGAAAGTGGAGGTGGTATCCGCCAGCGAATCCGAAGTCGGCGGCTACAAGGAAATCATCGCCAAGATTGAAGGCTTTGGCGCTTACTCCAAACTCAAGTTCGAGTCGGGCGGCCACCGCGTGCAGCGCGTGCCGGAAACCGAAACCCAGGGCCGCATCCACACCTCGGCCTGCACCGTGGCGGTATTGCCTGAAGTGGACGAAGTCAGCGATGTCACCATCAACCCCGCCGATATTCGTATCGACACCTTCCGCGCCTCCGGCGCCGGTGGTCAGCACATCAACAAGACCGACTCCGCCGTGCGCATTACGCACTTTCCTACCGGCATTGTGGTGGAATGCCAGGATGGCCGCAGCCAGCACTCCAACAAGGCACAGGCCATGCAGGTGCTGGCTGCCCGCATCAAGGCCAAGCAGGTCAACGAGCAGCAGAGCAAGATTGCCAGCGAACGCCGCAGCCTGATCGGCAGTGGGGATCGCTCCGAACGCATCCGCACCTACAATTACCCGCAAGGCCGCATCACCGACCATCGCATCAACCTCACGCTGTACAAGATCGATGCGATTACCGAAGGCGACATGGACGAGCTGATCAACGCCCTTGCCAACGAGCATCAGGCCGACCTGCTGGCCACGCTGGGCGAAGACAACTAGGCGACCATGAAATCTGCCGCCAGCCTGCGCAGCATCGCCCTGCTGGAAGCCGCCAAAGGCGCCCTGATCCTGCTCACCGCCCTTGCCGTGCTGACGCATCTGCATACCGACTGGCAGGCGGCCGCCGAGCAACTGGTGGCGCATTTCCATTTAAATCCCGCCCGACAAACGCCGCGCTTTTTATTGCAACTGGCCGCCGATGTGAGCCAGCCGCGCCTGCTGGCCATCACCGCCGGGGCACTCGCGTATGTGGGACTGCGCTGGGCAGAAGCCTATGGACTATGGTACGACCGGCCATGGGCCAAATGGCTGGGACTGATCAGCGCGGGTGTCTACCTGCCGTTTGAAGTGGTGGAAATCCTGCGGCAGCCATCGGTGCTGAGCTACGCCCTGCTTCTGATTAACCTCGGCATTGTCATCATCCTCTGGCGTCACCTGCGCAAGTAAGCCATGTCCACCATTCAGCAAGCCCTGCGTGAAGCCCAGCAGCAACTCGGCTCCAGGCTGAATCTGGAAAGCCGCGAAGCCCGCAATGAGGCTCGCATGCTGATGAGTCAGGCATTAGGCAATGTGGAGTATGCCTGGCTGATCGCCCATGAAAGCGATGTCATGCCTGCGGAAGCCGCAACCGCATTCCAAGATTTACTGCACAGGCGCCTGGCGGGCGAACCGGTCGCCTATATTCTCGGCAACCGTGAATTTTTTGGATTACGTCTCGCGGTATCGCCAGCCACGCTGATTCCACGACCGGATACCGAAACGCTAGTGGAAGCCGCCTTGGCGCGCATCCCCAGTGAAGAAACTCGTCAGGTGCTGGATCTCGGCACCGGCACTGGTGCCATCGCACTGGCCATAGCGGAGCACCGCCCGCAATCCCGCGTAATAGCGGTCGACGCCTCTGCGGCAGCCTTGCAGGTTGCCCGACAGAATGCGGAAGCACTGGGGTTAGCCATCACCGAACCCGACACCCATGGCACAACAAAAGGGAATGTGGAATTCAGACTGGGCAGCTGGTTTGCCCCGCTGGCAGGTTTGAAGTTTGATGTCATCGTCAGCAACCCCCCCTATATTCGCAATGACGACCCGCATTTGCAGCAGGGTGACCTTCGCCACGAACCCCTCAGCGCACTGGCTTCCGGAGCGGATGGGCTGGATGATATTCGCATCATCGTCCAGCACGCCCCGGCGCACCTCCTGCCATCAGGCTGGCTGCTGCTGGAGCATGGCTACGACCAGGCCGACGCCGTCGCCACGTTGATGCGCGATACTGGCTTTAGCGATGTTCAGCATGCGCACGACCTGGCAGGCATCGCCCGCGTGACGCTCGGGCAATGGACTGGCTAGATCCTGCTGGCATAGCAATATGCCGGCAGCCGAAGCCACCAGCATTCAACAGTAAACAGGGATAGAGAAATTCAGATACCCACACACCGAAACACACCCGGCGTGCAGGAAAAATAGATTAGTGCAAGCGACGGCGATCACTGCCGCCTGGGGTCAGACCCACACTGAAATCATTGGCCTGCAGGGCATGGCCCTGACGCCGGAACAGCTGATCGACCAACCCCAGCACCTCATCGATTTCACCCTGACCAAAATGCCGCGCCAGCAGACCACCTACATCCGCCAGCATTTCGCGGCGCTGCGCATCCAGAATCGCAGCTGCGGTCGGGCCGACAAAAATCAGTTGCAGCTCGTCGCGCCCATCTTCATGGTAGGTGCTGACTTCCACCGGTGCCGCCTTGTCGCATAAAGGCCCCAGCGCTACCATGGCCGCTTCCAACGCCTTGAAAAATGTATCTTCCACTTCCAGCGTACAACACATCTCCAGCGCCCAATTGCCCGCATTATAGAAAAAACCGGGCTGCTCAGGCTCCATGCTTTTCAACTCACTCAGGTGCGCCACTTCCATTTCCTGCAGCAGAGGACGGCAAGCATCCTCCACCTGGCGCGCGCTCACGCCCTCAACCAGCTCAAGATAGCCATGCACATGGACTTCGGTAGGCATGCCCACTCCTTCATTAAAATCAAGGGGATGATTATACCTGATCAGGCCGCGGCATCCGGATGCAGATAGCGATCCTTGAGCCGCATGTAGTGCTGCGCGGAATAACTGAAATGGGCGATTTCGGCCTCGGTGAGCGCACGTACTTTCTTGGCGGGGCGGCCGATATACAAATAGCCGCTTTCCAGAATCTTACCCTCCGGCACCAGACTGCCAGCGCCCAGCAACACATGCTTTTGCACCACGACTTTGTCCATGACAATACTGCCCATGCCGATCAGGCACTCATCTTCCAGCGTGCAGCCATGCAGGATCACGCTATGGCCGACAGTGACATGGTTGCCGATAATCAGCGGGGCGCCGGGTGGATCCCAGCTCGATTGATGGCTGACATGCAGCATGCTGAGATCCTGAATATTGGTACCATGGCCGATGCGGATGAAATTCACGTCACCGCGTATCACCACGCCCGGCCAGACGGAGGCGTCATCGCCCAGGCTGACCTGACCAATAATGGTGGCAGCATCATGCACAAACACGCGGGAACCGAACTCGGGAAAATGGCTCTGAAAAGCACTGATAGACATGTTGTTATCCAGATAGGGCATAGGGCTTTAGCCATAGTATAATCGCGAAATGTCAGAATCCTCCTCCATCGGCATTGTAGCCCCACAGATTGCGCACTTCACTGAACCGCTGCCCCTGAAAAGCGGCGAAGTCCTTCCGCAATACGACCTCGTTTATGAAACCTACGGCACGCTGAACGCCGACAAATCCAACGCGGTGATGATCTGTCACGCGCTGTCCGGCCACCACCACGTGGCGGGCAAATACGCCGAGACCGACAAACATGCCGGCTGGTGGGATAACCTGATCGGCCCCGGCAAGCCCCTGGATACCAACCGCTTTTTCGTCATCGGCCTCAACAATCTGGGCGGCTGTCATGGCAGCACCGGTCCATCGAGCATACATCCGCAAACCGGCAAGCCTTGGGGCTCGGCATTCCCGCTGCTCACGGTGGAAGACTGGGTCACCTCGCAAGCCCGCCTGGCCGATTATCTGGGCATCAAGCAACTGGCCGCCATCGTCGGTGGCAGTCTGGGCGGCATGCAGGCCTTGCAGTGGACCATCAGCTACCCCGAACGGGTGCGCCATGCGCTGGTGATTGCGGCGGCGCCCAACCTCACTGCGCAGAATATCGCCTTCAATGAAGTGGCTCGCCAGGCCATCATCACCGACCCCGAATTCCACGGCGGCGATTACTATGCGCACAAGGTCGTGCCGCGTCGCGGCCTGCGCATTGCCCGCATGCTGGGGCATATTACCTATCTGTCTGACGATGCCATGGGTGCCAAGTTTGGCCGCAAACTGCGCGAAGGCGAGATCAAGTACAGCTTTGACGTCGAGTTCGAGATGGAGTCCTACCTGCGCTATCAGGGCGATAAATTCGCCGGTGAATTTGATGCCAACACCTATCTGCGCATGACGCGCGCGCTGGATTATTTTGATCCCGCCCTGGCGCACGATGGCGATCTCTCGCAGGCATTGGCGCCGGCCCAGGCAGATTTTCTGGTGATTTCATTCACCAGTGACTGGCGCTTCTCGCCAGCACGCTCACGCGAGATCGTAAAGGCGCTACTGGATAACGAGTTGTCGGTAAGTTATGCCGAAGTGACAGCGGCCCACGGCCATGATGCCTTTTTGATGCAGGATGCCCACTACCACGCCATTCTGCGCAACTATCTCAAGAAAATTAAAGTCGGAGGCCAGGCATGAGCAACACCTCCATCAAGTTTGCCGATGCTGCAAAATCAAGACACGACTTTGCGCTGATCGCAAAATGGATTAAACCCGGCGCCAAGGTACTGGATCTGGGATGCGGCGACGGCACCCTGCTGGGCTATCTGCGCGACACCCTGCAGGTACGCGGTTATGGCGTTGAGAAAGATGACGCCAACTGGCTGGCCAGCATGAGCAACGGCGTCGATGTGATTCAGATGGACCTGGAAGCCGGCCTGTCCGGCTTTGAAGCCAAGTCATTTGATGTGGTGATCTTGTCGCAGACCTTGCAGGCGGTACTCAATACCGAAGGCATCGTGCAGGAAATGCTGCGCGTGGGCCACGAAGCCATCGTCACTTTCCCCAATTTTGGTTACTGGCGCCACCGCTTTCAGCTGATTGCCGGGCAGATGCCGGTTTCCAAGAATCTGCCCTACCAGTGGTATGACACGCCGAACGTGCACCTGTGCACCATCAAGGATTTTGACGAGTTCTGCATCAACCACCATATTGAAGTGATGGAGCGGCTGGTGTTGACCGAGCAGGAGCCCATCCACATGATGCCCAATCTGCGTGGCAGTCTGGCCATGTACCACCTCAAGCCCGCAGAGTAAGCATCGCCTTTGATGCTTGCCCTGCGCGCGCTCAAAGCAGCACGCGATAAAGTCCGAACAAGCCAAACAGTATTACCGCCAACCCGCTCAGCTTTCTGAGCCAGCCCTGCTGCAACACTTTTTTCAGCTTCACCGCCGCCACACCCATCGCCAGCAAGGTAGGCAAGGTGCCCAGACCAAACGCCAGCATCAGCAAGCCCCCTTGCACGGCATTGCCAGCCGCCAACGCAGCCACCAGCACGCTATAAACCAATCCACAGGGCAACCAGCCCCACACTGCCCCCAGCAATATGGCCTGCCAGGGCGACTGCACCGGCAACAATCGTTTGGACAAGGGCTGCAATTGCCGCCAAAGCACACTGCCCAGCCGCTCAACATAGGTCACGCCATGCCAGACACCTGCCAGGTACAAGCCCAGCAACACCAGCATCACGCTGCTGAGTCCGTAGAGTATTTTTTGAATGGGAAGAATATGCCCCAGAAAAAAGCTGCTGGCGCCGAGAGCCCCCGCCAAGACCCCGGCCAGGGTGTAACTCAAAATACGCCCGCCATTGTAGGCAAGCAGAAACGGCAAGCGTGGTCGTGCGCCCGGCAAGCTCATGCTAACGGCGCCGACAATGCCACCGCACATACCGGCGCAATGACCGCCACCCAGCAAGCCGACCATGAACACGCCAAATAAAGTGAATTCCAACATCCTGATATTGTGGCATGCGGCACCCGATTTCGGGTAATGTGTCGCCCATGAACGCACAACCCACCTGGCTTAAGGCGCTGCTCAATCGGCGCATGCTGATCTGCATTTTCACCGGCTTCAGCTCCGGACTCCCCTTATTCATACTGATCAGCCTGCTACCGGCATGGCTGCGTTCTGAAGGGGTCGACCTCAAGGCCATCGGCCTGTTTGCCCTGATCCAGCTGCCCTTCACCTGGAAGTTCATCTGGGCTCCGCTGTTTGATCGCTATATTCCGCCCATGGGCAGGCGGCGCGGCTGGCTGCTGGTGACGCAAGTTGCCCTGCTGGTCAGCATTCCCTTGTTCGGCAAGCTGCATCCCGTGCTGGATATCTGGACCATCGCCTACCTGGCGGCTGTGGTGGCGTTTTTCAGCGCCAGCCAGGATGTGGTGATTGATGCTTATCGCCGTGAAATCCTGCCCGATGCCGAGCTGGGCCTGGGCAATGTGATTCACGTGAATGCCTACAAGATTGCCGGCCTGATCCCCGGCTCACTGTCGCTGATCCTTGCCGACCATATGGCGTGGGATAGCGTATTTCTGATTACCGCGCTTTTCATGCTGCCCGGCATGGTGATGACGCTGCTGGTCAAAGAGCCCGAGCTCAAGCCCGGACGGCCCAAAACCCTTGCCGCCGCCGTCGTCGAGCCTTTCAATGAATTCATCCACCGCAATGGCTGGCGTTCCGCCCTGCTGATTCTGGCGTTTATCTTTTTGTACAAGCTGGGCGACAGCATGGCGGTGGCGCTCGCTACGCCGTTTTATCTGGACATGGGATTCAGCAAGACGGAAATCGGCCTCATCGCTAAAAATGCCGGGCTGTGGCCGAGCGTGATAGGCGGCCTGCTGGGCGGCATCTGGATGGTCAAGCTCGGCATACACCGCTCGCTGTGGCTGTTTGGCGCGGTACAAATGCTGGCGATTCTGGGCTTTGCCTGGCTGGCCGTCGTGGGGCACGACCTGCTGTGGCTGGGGGTTGTGATTGGCGTGGAAGCCTTTGGCGTAGGCCTGGGCACCGCTGCCTTTGTCGCCTATATCGCCCAGACCACGCACCCGCTCTACACCGCCACCCAGTTTGCGCTGTTCACCAGCCTCGCGGCCGTGCCGCGCACCTTTGCCAACGCCACTACCGGTTATCTGGTGGATATGCTGGGCTGGGTGAATTTCTTCCTGCTATGTTTTGTGGCGGCGATTCCCGGCATGCTGTTGCTGCTGAAGATCGCGCCCTGGCATGGCAAGCCGCTGGCCACGCCTTCTATCCGCGACCCCGAGTAAAAGCGTACTGCAAGCAGCTTAGCGCTGGTAATCAATGATCAGCGGCGCATGATCGCTAAAGCGTTCCAGCTTGTAGATGCTGGCTGCTATCGCCTTGGCAGCGAAATCCGGGGTCGCAATCTGGTAATCAATACGCCAACCCACATTCTTGGCCCAGGCCTGCCCGCGGTTGCTCCACCAGGTATAGCATTCGTCGGTGGTATCGGGATGCAGCACCCGGTAGACATCCACCCAGCCCACGCGATCAAACAGATCGGTCAGCCAGGCGCGTTCCTCTGGCAAGAAACCTGAGTTCTTTTTGTTGCCCTTCCAGTTTTTAAGGTCAGCCTCTTTGTGCGCGATATTCCAGTCACCACAGATCACCACATCGCGACCGTTGGCACGCAAGGTCTCGAGATGCACCAGGAATCGCGTCATCACACTGAATTTGAAGGCCTGGCGCTCTTCGCCGCTGGAACCGGAGGGCAGATACAGCGACACCACGCTGAGATTGCCAAACTGCAACTCCAGATAGCGCCCTTCGGCATCAATATCGGCTATCCCCAGGCCCACAATTACCGCATCCGGCTGCACGCGGGTATAGATGCCCACGCCGCTGTAGCCTTTCTTTTCGGCGTAGTGAAAATAGCCAAAGTACCCTTCGGGGTTCAGCATTTCCGGCGTCATGTCCGCCAGCTGCGCCTTCAGCTCCTGCATGCAGACGATGTCAGCATTCTGCTGTTGCAGCCATGGGTAGAACCCTTTATTGGCCGCGGACCGGATGCCATTCAGATTTGCAGATATAATTCGGTACAAGCTCAACCCCTTTTCCATACTCTCATGTCTGATCAAGCCCTCGATTTTACGCAACAATTCATCGCCTTTGCCATTGATAAGCAAGTATTGCGCTTTGGCGAATTCAAAACCAAGGCTGGCCGCCTCAGTCCTTACTTTTTCAATGCGGGCCTGTTCAACGATGGCGAAAGCCTGATGAAGCTCGGCGAATATTATGCCGCCGCCATTGTGCAGTCCGGCATCCCCTTCGACATGCTGTTTGGCCCCGCCTACAAGGGCATCACCCTCGCCGCCAGCATCTCGATTGCCCTGGCGCGCCGTGGCGTCAATGTACCGTATGCCTACAACCGCAAGGAAGCCAAAGACCATGGCGAAGGCGGCACCATCGTCGGCGCCCCGCTCAAGGGTCGTGTGCTGATTGTGGATGATGTGATCTCGGCTGGCACCTCGGTGCGGGAGTCCGTGGAGATGATACGTGCGGCAGGTGCCACACCTGCAGCGGTTGCGATTGCCATTGACCGGCAGGAACGCGGCCTGGGGAGCCTCTCTGCCGTGCAGGAAGTCGAGCAGCAATCCGGCATGCCCGTGATCAGCATCGCGAGCTTAAGCAGCCTGATTGATTACCTCAAACATGCGCCTGAGCTTGCCACATTCCAGCCCGCCATTGAGGCTTACCGCAACGAATACGGCGTCAGCTGCGCTTAATCTCCGACACGGCGGGCATCCTTGCACCATGGCCAGCATTGAAGGTTTCCCCGCCGTTGCCCAGGACGATGCCCGCGTTCTGATTCTGGGCTCCATGCCCGGCATCGCCTCGCTCACGCAGCATCAGTATTACGGCCATCCGCACAATCTGTTCTGGCCCATCATGGGCGAGCTGGTCGGGGCTCACCCCCATCTGCCGTATGCCGAGCGTCTGGCCCAGCTAACACGCCACCACATTGCGCTGTGGGATGTCATGCATCAATGCTTCCGCCCCGGCAGCCTGGATAGCGCCATTGATGAAGGCAGCATTGTCGCCAACGACTTCGCCGGTTTTTTTGCCACACATGCGCAGATCCGCCATGTGTTTTTCAATGGGCAAAAGGCGGCGCAGGCATTTCAGCGCCATGTGATCAAAGCAGAAAAGTTAAACAAGGATGCGCAGGCAAGCCTGAGGTTTACCACCTTGCCATCCACCAGCCCGGCGAATGCCAGCATTCCGCAAACGACAAAACGGCAGCAGTGGCAAAGCATCCTGCAGGCACTAGCAGGCAGCGCGATGCAAAAATGAAAAAAGCCGGGATGTCCCGGCTTTTTTCATGCGCGCAAACTATTGCCAGCTCATCAGGCACCGAGTTTGCGGCGCAACACCTCATTTACCTGTGCCGGGTTGGCCTTGCCCTTGGAAGCTTTCATGGCCTGACCCACCAGCGCGTTGAAGGCTTTTTCCTTGCCAGCGCGGAACTCTTCCACCATGGCAGCGTTGGCAGCCAGCACTTCATCAATGATGGCTTCGATGGCGCCGCTATCCGTCACCTGCTTCAGGCCTTTTTTCTCGATGATGCTGTCGGCATCACCTTCGCCAGCCCACATTGCCTCGAATACTTCCTTGGCGATCTTGTTGGATATGGTGTTGTCGGCAATGCGCTTGAGCAAACCAGCCAGTTGCAGCGGGCTCACCGGCGATGCGCTGATATCCTGATCCTGCTCGTTGAGCTTGGCTGCGACACTGCCCATCACCCAGTTGGCGGCCATTTTAGGCTCGGCAGCCTGCGCTACCACGGCCGTAAAATAATCGGCAATGCCGCGCGAGGATGTCAGGCCAGATGCGTCATACGCTGAGAGCGAATACTCACGTTCGAAGCGTGCTTTCATGTCGCCGGGCAGTTCTGGCATCACGGCTTTCACCTTGGCAATATCATCCACCGTAATCTGCAAAGGCAGCAAATCAGGATCAGGGAAGTAACGATAGTCGTTGGCTTCTTCCTTGCTGCGCATAGCGCGGGTTTCGCCGGTATCGGGGTTGAACAGCACGGTGGCCTGCTGGATGGTGCCGCCGTCTTCCAGCGTCTCGATCTGCCAGCGGGTTTCGTATTCAATCGCCTGCTGCATGAAGCGGAAGGAGTTAAGGTTCTTGATTTCGCGGCGCGTGCCCAGCTTGTCGGAACCCTTGGGGCGTACCGAGACGTTCACGTCACAACGGAAACTGCCTTCCTGCATATTGCCATCGCATATGCCTATCCACTGCACCAGCTCGTGCAGCTTTTTGGCGTAGGCCACAGCTTCAGCGGCAGAGCGCATGTCCGGCTCGGTCACGATTTCCAGCAGCGGCGTACCTGCGCGGTTAAGGTCTATGCCGGACATGCCAGCCGAAGCGCCATGCACCGACTTGCCCGCATCTTCTTCCAGATGCGCGCGGGTAATGCGGATAGTCTTCTCCTGATCGCCCACCTGCACGGTGAGCGAGCCCTTGCCTACCACCGGCAGCTCGTACTGGCTGATCTGGTAGCCCTTGGGCAAGTCAGGGTAAAAGTAATTCTTGCGGGCGAAGACCGAACGCGGCGCGATCTCGGCATTCACCGCGAGGCCAAACTTGATAGCGCATTGCACGGCTTCCTGGTTCAGCACCGGCAACACGCCAGGCAGGGCGATATCCACCGCGCTGGCCTGCGTATTGGGCTCGGCACCAAAAGCAATGCTGCTGCCAGAAAAAATCTTGGATTTGGTTTGAAGCTGGGTATGTGTTTCCAGCCCGATAACAACTTCCCACTGCATGATTAAAGCCCCTCCGGCATACGGCTATGCCAATCCGTCACTTGCTGATAGGCGTGGCCTACATTCAGCATGCGCGCCTCGTCAAAATAGTTACCGATCACCTGCAGACCCACTGGCAGCTGTTTGCCATCCACACTGGCAAACCCGGCAGGAATACTCATGCCAGGCAGACCCGCCAGATTGACGGCGATGGTGTAGAGGTCTTCGAGGTACATGGAAACCGGATCATTGGCTTTTTCACCGCTGCGGAATGCGGTACCAGGGGCGGTTGGCCCCATGATCACATCGCACTGGGTGAATGCCTTGGCAAAGTCCTCGGCAATCAGGCGGCGGATCTGCTGCGCCTTGAGGTAATAAGCATCGTAATAACCTGCCGACAGCACATAGGTGCCAATCAGGATGCGGCGTTTGACCTCGGCGCCAAAGCCTTCGGCGCGGCTCTTGCAATACATGTCCAGCAGATCGTCATACTCTGCAGCGCGGTGCCCGTAGCGCACACCATCAAAGCGCGACAGGTTGCTGGAGGCTTCCGCCGGCGCCAGCACGTAGTACACCGGAATGGATAACTGGGTATTGGGCAGGCTGATCTCGACAATCTCGGCACCCAGCTTGCGATATTCAGCAATGGCCGATTCCACCACGGCAGCGACCTCACTGCTGAGGCCGTCAGCAAAAAACTCTTTGGGCAAACCGACGCGCAGGCCTTGCAGCGGCTTGCCCAGCTCACGCTCGTAATCTTCCTTGTCACGCTGCAGGCTGGTGGAGTCACGCTCATCAAAGCCGGTCATGACATTCATCATCAGCGCCATGTCTTCACAGGACTTGGCCATGGGGCCCGCCTGGTCCAGGCTGGAGGCAAAGGCGATCATGCCGTAACGCGACACCAGGCCGTAGGTCGGCTTCAGGCCGGACAAACCGCACAGCGAGGCTGGCTGGCGGATGGAGCCGCCGGTATCGGTACCGGTAGCCGCCGCACACAGGCGCGCTGCCACGGCAGCGGCGCTGCCGCCCGAGCTGCCGCCCGGTACGCGCGTGCGATCCCATGGGTTTTGCACCTTGCCGTAGTAACTGGTTTCGTTGGAAGAGCCCATGGCGAACTCGTCCATATTGGTCTTGCCCAGGTTCACTGCGCCCGCCTCATCAAACAGCTTGATCACGGTGGCGTCGTAAGGGCCGATAAAGTTGTCCAGCATTTTGGAGCCGCAGGTGGTTTTCCAGCCATTGGCAACAAAAATGTCTTTCTGGGCAATGGGGATACCGGTGAGCGGCTGCGCAGTGCCAGCGGCGATGCGGGCATCGGCGGTTTTGGCCTGCGCGAGGCTGCGCTCAGCGTCTATCGTGATATAGGCATTGATCTCGGGGTTATGCTGATCAATGCGCTGCAGGAATGCTTGCGTCAGTTCGGTACTGGATATCTGCTTCGCCTGAAGCATGGCACCCAGCTGTTTGAGGCTGCTGTTTATCATGGAGTTGATTCGCGAACGTTAGGGTTATTCGATGACTTTGGGAACGAGGTACAGCCCGTTTTCAACGGCAGGCGCGATCGCCTGGAAAGCGGCGCGATGATCGGTTTCGGTAACCACATCGGGACGCAAGCGCTGCACCACATCCTGCGAATGCGACATGGGCACGATGCCGGTGGTATCCACCGCCTGCATCTGCTCGATCAGCCCAAGAATGCCGGATAATTTCTGCAAGGTGGCTTCGGCTTCCTGATCGCTCACCTCAATTCGCGCGAGATGCGCGATGCGCTTTACATCTGAACTGCTCAGTGACATGGGTTTATTCCAGAACGCTTGAAAAATTAAACCGCCTTGGCGGCCAGTGTGAACGGGGAGCAACAGTGCCCGCCAGCCCAAATTTAAAACTAGTCTTAAAATTCGCGACTATATCGGGTATTATAACTTGATTTTATGCACATCTTCAGCCGCGACTTGCCTCAGCCAGGTCGCGGCCGTTCGTTCAGGATACAGACAACCATGTTCGGTCTTTTAAATAGTTACTTCTCCAACGATCTTGCGATCGACCTCGGCACCGCCAACACCCTGATTTACGTCCGCGGCCGCGGCATCGTCCTCGACGAACCTTCCGTTGTAGCCATCCGTCAGGAAGGCGGCCCCGCAGGCAAGAAAACCATGCTGGCAGTTGGCCTGGAAGCCAAGCGCATGCTGGGTCGCGCCCCAGCCAACATCACCGCGATCCGCCCGATGAAAGACGGCGTGATTGCCGACTTCACCATTACCGAGCAAATGCTCAAGTATTTCATCCGCAAGATTCACGAATCCCGCCTGTTCAGCCCCAACCCGCGCATCATCATCTGTGTGCCAGTAGGCTCAACCCAGGTAGAGCGCCGCGCGATCCGCGAATCCGCGATTGGCGCTGGTGCCCGTCAGGTTTACCTGATTGAAGAACCGATGGCTGCCGCGATTGGCGCCGACATGCCGGTAGCAGAAGCCACCGGCTCCATGGTGGTCGATATCGGCGGCGGCACTACCGAAGTGGGCGTGATCTCGCTGGGTGGTATCGTTTACGCCAAATCCGAACGCGTAGGCGGTGACAAGTTTGACCAGGCCATCATCGATTACATCCGCCGCAACTACGGCATGCAAATTTCCGAGCCAACGGCCGAACTGATCAAGAAGAAAATCGGCTCCGCCTTCCCTGGTTCCGAAGTGCTGGAAATGGAAGTGACCGGCCGTAATCTGGCAGAAGGCCTGCCACGCAAGTTCACCATCTCCAGCAATGAAATCCTGGAAGCGCTGACCGAGCCATTGAACTCCATCGTGGGTGCAGTGAAATCGGCACTGGAACAAACCCCGCCTGAACTCGGCGCCGACATTGCCGAAAAAGGCATGGTACTGACCGGCGGTGGCGCCTTGCTGCGCGATCTGGATCGTCTGCTGGTGGAAGAAACCGGCTTGCCCGTGATCGTGGCAGAAGATCCATTGACCTGTGTTGCCCGCGGTAGCGGTCGTGCACTGGAAGAAATGGACAAGCTCGGCAATGTGTTTGCCAGCGAGTAAGCAGATACACGCATCTGCATAACCGTAACAGGCCGGCAACGGCCTGTTTTAATTGATAAGCGTAGTTTGTTTGGCGCCCAGTCTGATGGGCCCTTCACTACAGGATAGACTCAGGGCTGAACCTATCGATGCCGCGTCCGCTTGAACCTCAACACTCACCGGCCTTCTTTGTCCGCGGCCCCAGTCCGTTTGCCCGCCTCATTTTCTTCGCCGCCGTCTCGCTCACCCTGATGGCGACCGACTCGCGCCTGCATTATCTGGTCGAGGTGCGTCAGGGCTTCAGCGCCTTGATGCATCCTTTGCAGGTACTGGCCAATGCGCCATCCGACCTGATGCACGATGCCAATGAATACCTCACCACGCACAGCAGCCTGCTCAAGCAAAACGGCCGATTGACCGAGCAGGCCCTGCTGCAAAGTGCTGAACTGCAACGCTTCCGGGCACTGGAGCAGGAAAACGAGCACCTGCGCAACCTGCTGGGTGCGGCCCGCAATTCACCCCAAAATGCACGCCTGGGCGAGATTTTGCATATCGGGCGCGACCCCTTCACCCACCGTGTGGTCATCAACCTCGGCAGTCGTCATGAGGTAGTGGCAGGACAAGCCGTGATTGATGGGGATGGTGTGATCGGACAGGTCACCCGCGTCTACCCGTTTACCAGCGAAGTCACGCTGATTACCGACCGCGAACTTTCGGTACCGATTCAAGTGGAGCGCAACAGCCTGCGCGCCATTGCCTTTGGTCATGGCCGTGACACCATGCTCGACCTGCCCTATCTGCCCGCCAACGTCGATATCCGCCGGGGCGACAGACTGGTCACTTCCGGAATTGATGGCGTTTATCCCATGGGGCTGGCGGTCGCTGAGGTAGTCACGGTCGAGCGCAACCCCAACTCACCTTTTGCTCATATCGTATGCAAGCCGCTGGCCGGCATCGAAAATCACAAACAGGTGCTGTTGCTGGATATGCCGAAACCCGAGCCCGTGGTCGTGCAGAAGAAAAATACAGCGCCTGCTGCAACCTCGCCCGCAAAAAAAGCGCCTGCCGTCAAAAATCCTACAGTACCCGAATAATCTGACATGCGCCCCAATCTCAGCACCATCTACCTGACCCTGCTCGCGGCCCTGCTCTGCCAGCTTCTGCCCTGGTCGGGCGTGGCATTGACCATACGCCCTGACTTTGTGTTGCTGGTCCTGCTGTATTGGCTGTTGCGGGCGCCTCATCTATGCAACATTGGCACGGCCTGGTTCGCCGGACTGGTGATTGATCTGGCGACGGGTGGCCTGTTTGGTCAGGCCGCGCTGGCCTATGCCTTAACTGCGTTCTTTGCCTTGAGTTATCAGCGCCGCCTTACCCTGTTCAATATCTGGCAACAGGCCGCTTATGTATTTGCCCTGCTGGTGTTCAATCAGCTGACATTACTCATCCTCAAGATGTTTGCCGGTGGCGAGAGCCCGGGCTGGGGCTATTTTTACCCTTGTATCAGCGGCATCATGCTATGGCTCGCGGTGATCTTGACCCGCCTTGGCATTCAAGGCCACACGGACCAGGACTAAGCCCGATTGAACTACCGCTCCGAGCTCCGCAACTACCAGCTGGAACAGCATAATTTCCGCCTGCGCCTGGCGTTTATGGCCGTGCTGGTGCTGGTCTGCTTTAGCATTCTGGGTAGCCGCTTCTTCTTCCTGCAGATGATGAAGTATGACTACTTCCAGACGCTGGCAGAAAACAACCGCATCTCGCTGGTGCCTATCGTGCCAAATCGCGGGCTGATCCTGGATCGCAACGGCGTGATACTGGCGCATAACTTCTTTGCCTACACGCTGGAAATCACGCCATCCAAGGTCAAGAATGTTGAAGACACCATCAACGAAATAAGCGAATTCATTGAAGTCAGCGCAGCGGATCGCAAGCGCTTCAAGAAGCTGCGTACGCAGAGCCACAGTTTTGAAAGCGTGCCGATACGCACGCACCTGAACGAAGTTGAAGCGGCGCGCTTTGCCGTCAACCGTTACCGTTTCCCCGGGGTGGAGATACGCTCGCGCCTGTTCCGTCACTATCCGGAAAACAATCTGGGTGCCCATATGCTGGGCTACATTGGCCGCATTAATGATCGCGACCTCGCCTCCCTGTCTGAATCCAACGAGCTATCCAATTATAAAGGCTCGGATCACATCGGCAAAAGCGGCCTGGAGCAATATTACGAACGCCAGTTGCACGGCACAACGGGCTTCCAGCAAGTGGAAATTGATGCGGATGGCCACGCTGTGCGCGTATTGTCGAGCACGCCACCGGTGCCCGGCGACAACCTCATCCTGAGCATAGACAGCAAGCTGCAACGCATAGGCGAAGAAGCGTTTGGCGATCACCGCGGCGCCCTGGTCGCCATCAATCCCAAGAACGGCGAAGTGCTGGCGTATGTCAGCCAACCTACCTTTGACCCCAATCTTTTTGTAGACGGCATCGACAGCGAAAGCTGGAAAGCGCTGAACGAGTCCATCGACAAGCCATTGATCAATCGCCCCATGCGCGGCATTTATCCCCCCGGCTCCACATTCAAGCCTTTTGTTGCCCTGGCCGGATTGGAAGCGGGCAAACGCGAGCCCCCTTTCACCATCAGCGATCCCGGCTATTTCATGCTCCCCGGCAGCTCACATCGCTACCGCGACTGGAAGCCCGGCGGCCATGGCCTGGTGGATGTGCAACGCGCGATTACCGTCTCCTGCGATACGTTTTTTTACGGCTTGGCGCTGGATATGGGCATAGACCGCCTGACTTCCTTTGTCAGTCACTTCGGCTTTGGCCGCAAGACTGACATTGATATGAAGGGCGAAATGAGCGGTCTCTTGCCTACGCCGGAATGGAAATGGAAGCGCTGGAAGCAACGCTGGTTCCCCGGCGAAACCGTGATCACCGGCATTGGGCAAGGCTACACGCTAGTCACGCCATTGCAGCTGGCCCAAGCTACTGCCATTCTGGCGAATAAAGGCGTCGCCATGCGACCCCGTCTGGTGAGCAGCATTCAGGAGGCGCGCAACGGCGTCATCACCCCCAACCCGGCGGTGGTGGTGGATCGCGTTGCGCTGGATCCGCACCATGTGGAAATCGTGACTCAGGGCATGGTCAATGTGACCTTGCCTGGTGGTACAGCGGCGAGCGTCGGAGCAGGCAGCCCGTATGCCATTGCGGCCAAAACCGGCACAGCCCAGGTGATCGGCATCAAGCAGAATGAAAAATACAACGAGAGCAAGATCAACGAGCGGCATCTGGACCATGCCTTGTTCATTGCCTATGCTCCCGCCGATGACCCGACGATTGCGGTAGCGGTGATCGTGGAAAATGGTCGCCACGGCGGCTCGACGGCCGGCCCGATAGCCCGCAAGATCATGGACTACTACCTGCTGGGCAAAGAGCCGCCACCGCCGGTGCCTGCCGTTGATGCCGCGGCGGTCAATGCGCCGGAACCCGCACACGAGGAAGAATTGCATGATTAATCGCTTCGGTTCCTACATCGTCAGGCATATCGACTCCTTCCTCATGGGCAGCCTGCTGTTTACCATGCTGGTAGGCTTGTTTGTGCTCTATAGCGCCTCCGGCCAGAATGTGGACCGCGTGCTGTCGCAAGCGGCCAACATGGGGGCAGCGCTGGCCATCATGTGGATCGCAGCCAATATTGCACCCCAGCATCTGGAACGGCTGGCCTTGCCGCTCTACATCCTGGGCATGGTGTTGCTGGTCGGGGTGTTCTTTTTCGGTGAGATCAGCCACGGTGCAAGACGCTGGCTGCATATCGGGGTCGCACGCATTCAGCCATCCGAGCTGATGAAAATCGCGGTGCCCATGCTGCTGGCCTGGTATTTTTCCAGACGCGACAACACCCTGCGTCTCAGCAACCATGCCATTGGTGCGCTGCTGCTGGCAATTCCAGTCGCGTTCATCATGAAGCAGCCGGACCTTGGTACCTCGCTGCTGATTGCCTCTTCCGGCTTTTATGTCTTGTTTCTGGCGGGTTTGAGCTGGCGCCTGCTGATTGGCCTCGCCGTGTTTGCCGGTGTCATGGCGCCCATCTTCTGGACCATGCTGCATGACTATCAACGCAAGCGCATTGAAATCCTGTTTGACCCGTATCAGGATCCACTGGGCGCGGGCTACCACACCATACAGGCGACCATTGCGCTGGGCTCGGGCGGCATGGCGGGCAAGGGCTGGTTGCATGGCACGCAGTCGCAGCTGGATTTTCTGCCGGAACGTACCACGGACTTCATCTTTGCCGTGTTCGGTGAAGAGTTCGGCCTGATGGGCAATCTGCTGCTATTGCTGTTGTTCACGCTCATCATCGGCCGCGGCATGGTGATCGCCGCCCAGGCACAAAACATGTTCTGCCGATTGCTGGCAGGCAGTATCACGCTCACCTTTTTTACCTATGTTTTCGTCAATATCGGCATGGTCAGCGGAATTTTACCGGTCGTTGGCGTTCCATTACCTTTGATCAGCTACGGCGGCACCTCGCTGGTGACCCTGTTGCTGGGTTTTGGTATTTTGATGAGCATACACACCCATAAAAAACTGGTGACTTCCTGATGAGACTACCTCGCTATCTGATTGCCCTGGCCATTCCCCTCTGGCTAAGCGCGTGCGGTGGCAGTACCACCGTCAAACCTGACAACACGACTCCGGGAGCCAGCACATCCGGCACCCCCACAACGCCAGCCCCCAAGCGCGGTGGCTACTATCTGGATGATGGCCCGGGGGACAATCCTCCGGCGGATATCGATGCGATCCCTGACGCCGTGCCACGGGCAGAAGCGCTCTTGCCACGCGCCAACCGGCCTTATATCGCGCTCGGCGTGTCGTATAAACCCATGACCGAGTATCAGCCATACAAACAGCGCGGCATTGCTTCCTGGTATGGCCGGCGCTATCACGGGCAGAAAACCTCCAGCGGTGAAATCTACGATATGTACGGCATGACGGGCGCGCATACCACCTTGCCGCTCCCCAGCTATGTACGGGTAACCAATCCCGAGAATGGCCGTTCCGTCATCGTGCGTATCAATGATCGCGGCCCGTTCCATAGTGACCGCCTGATTGACCTCTCCTATGCGGCGGCCTACAAGCTGCGCCTGAGCCAGAAAGGCAGCGGCCTGGTGGAAGTTGAAGCCATCGACACGCGTCCCGGCGCAAAACCATTACCCTCCGTCGTAACGCCTGCCCCAGCCACCCCCATGCCGCCACCGAGTGCTCCGGTCAGCGATACGCCATTGCCACAGCCGGCCACGGCCAATGCACTGCCACAAGTGGACAATACCGCCAGCATTGCCAGCGGCGATTACGTGCAGGTTGGCGCATTCAAATTACAATCCAATGCCGATGCATTGAGCAACAGAATCAGGGAGCAAGGCTTGGCCGGCAATGTCGCCACCCAGAGCTGGTATAATAATGGCACCTATCGCGTGCTGCTGGGTCCATATAGCAGCCGGGCAGAAGCTGACCGCGCCGCAGCCAACATCAAGCAGACGCTGGGCACGACCGCCATCGTTATCCGCAAGTAATTTTCAAAGTAGGAAGCCATGTCTTATATTTCACGCATTTTCACCTTGGTTGCTGCTATTTGCAGTCTCACTGTGCAGGCCGCCGAGATTCCACCACCGCCTTCACTCGCGGTTAAGTCCTATGTTCTGCGCGACTTCAACAGCCAGTCCACCATCGCCCAGCAAGCCGGCGATGAACGCGTGGAGCCAGCTTCGCTGACCAAGCTGATGACGGCTTATCTCTCCTTCAAGGCAGTGAAAAATGGCCATCTGCAATTGACCCAGACGCTGCCGATCAGCATCAAGGCCTGGAAGGTGGAAGGCTCCAAAATGTTTGTTGAGCCTAATCGCCCAGTCACCGTGGATGAGCTGCTGCATGGCATGATCATTCAGTCTGGCAATGATGCATCCATTGCGCTGGCGGAAGGCATTGCGATTACCGAAGAAGCTTTTGCTGACCTGATGAACAAGGAAGCAGCACGCCTGGGCATGAAAAATACCCATTTCATGAATGCCACCGGCCTGCCTGATCCGCAGCACTACACCACGGCGTATGACCTGTCGCTGCTGGCATCGGCGCTGATCCGCGACTTCCCGGAAGATTACAAGCGTCTGTATTCGCAAAAGCAGTACAGCTACAACAACATTACGCAGCCTAACCGCAACCGCCTGCTATGGCTGGATCCTTACGTCGACGGTATGAAAACCGGCCACACCAAGACCGCTGGCTACTGCCTGATCTCATCCGCCAAGCGCGGTGAGACTCGCCTGATTTCCGTTGTGCTGGGCACGCCTTCTGATAGCGCCCGTGCGACTGAAAGCCAGAAACTGCTGAACTATGGCTTCCAGTTCTATGAATCCCACCTGGTATACAAGCGCGGCCAGCCGATCAACCAGCTCAAGGTCTGGAAAGGCCAGGATAATCTGGTGGCTGCCACTGTCCCCACTGACCTGTCGATCACTCTGCCCAAGGGCGAATATGCCCGCGTCAAAGCCAAGGTGACCAGTCGCCAGCCTTTGATCGCGCCGATCAGCGCAGGGCAAGATGTCGGCACCATTGAGTTTTTCCTGGATGACAAGCTGATCGACAAGCGCACGCTGGTCGCTGCCAAGAACGTAGAAGTTGCCGGCCTGTTTGGTCGTCTGTGGGATACCATCAAACTCTGGTTTGCCTGAGTTCATGTCGCAGATCGTGTACCTGAACGGCGCCTTCATGCCGATAGAAGAAGCCCGCATTCCGGTACTCGATCGCGGCTTCATCTTCGGCGATGGCGTGTATGAACTGATCCCGGTTTACTCGCGCCACCCCTTCCGTTTGCAAGAGCACCTGCGCAGGCTGAGTACCAGCCTCAGCAGTCTGCGCATACCCAATCTGTATGACAGCGCCGCCTGGAGCCGCCATGTGGAAGAGCTGGTCAAGCGCAATGAAGCAGAAGACCAGTCCATCTACATTCAGGTCACACGCGGGCCTGCACCTCGCGACCATGCATTTCCTGCGCATGTGGAGCCTACCGTTTTCATGATGAGCAATCCGCTGATCACGCCGCCTGCCAGTCTGGTGGAAAGCGGCGCCGTTGCCATCAGCAGCCAGGATATCCGCTGGGATCATTGCGACATCAAAGCCATCTCATTGCTGCCTAATGTGTTGCTGCGCCAGATGGCTGTCGACGAAGGTGCGGTGGAAACCATTCTGTTCCGCGATGGCATGCTGACCGAAGGCGCTGCCAGCAATATTTTTGCCGTGGATAAAGGCGTGATACTGGCGCCGCCCAAAGACCAGCACATGCTGCCTGGCATTACCTACGATGTGATCCTGGAACTGGCCGAGAGCGAAGGCATCCCCGTTGATATTGGCTATTTCCCTGAAGCGCGCATCCGTAGCGCCGACGAACTGTGGATGACCTCTTCGACCAAGGAAATCCTTCCCATTGTGCGGCTGGACAACACCCCCATTGCAAACGGCCTGCCCGGCCCCATATTCAAGCGCATGTATAAAGCGTATCAGCTTTATAAAAACCACATTATGCGTAGCGCGGAGACACCTCATGGCTGATCAAGACACTCTGATTGAATTCCCTTGCGACTTCCCCATCAAGGTCATGGGAGAAACGCATGAGACCTTTTCCGACACCGTGGTGGACGTTATCCGGGTGCATGCGCCCGAATTCGACGCTACCCGCGTCGAGATGCGCGCGAGTTCTGGTGGACGCTACATCAGCCTTACCTGCTATGTTTACGTCACCTCCAAACCACAGCTCGACAATATTTATCGCGCACTGACTTCGCACCCTAGCGTCAAGGTTGTGCTCTAAGCATGCCCTTGCATATTCGCCGGCTCGGCCTGAGCGGGTATGAAGATACCTGGCATGCGATGCAGGAATTCAACGCTCGCCGCGACGCCGACACGCCCGACGAGTTGTGGCTTACCGAGCATGCACCGATCTACACGCTGGGACTCAACCGTCGCGATGCGACGCCGCCCCTGCGCAATGACATTCCGCTGCTGCCGGTGGACCGTGGTGGCAAGATCACCTACCACGGCCCCGGACAAGTGGTGGTTTACCTGTTGCTGGACCTTGCGCGGCAAGGCTGGACCATACGCGATGTGGTAAATGCCATGGAACAAAGCATCGTCGACTTGCTGGCACAGCATGGCACCACCGCCTACGCCCGTGCCGATGCCCCCGGCGTTTACGTGGGCGATGCCAAGATCGCCTCACTGGGCCTGCGCATCAAGCAGCAGCGCTGCTATCACGGCCTGGCATTGAATGTGGACATGGACCTGGCCCCCTTCAGCGCGATAGACCCTTGCGGCTATAAAGGCATGCCCGTTACGCAAACACGTGACCTGGGCCTGCCCCTCACCCCCGCGCAGGCTGGCGAGCGCCTGCTGGAATTGCTGGCGGGCAAGCTGGGGTATACTGAAAACGAATTCTTGAGAACCGAAGCCCTATGAGCGATACCCTGGAAATCACCCCGCCCCCCGCCACGCCGCCGCGCAAGGTAGCGGGCGTCAAGGAAACCGGCGCGGCCAAAACAGCGCGTATTCCCATCAAGATTGTGCCGCAACCCGCGATGCGCAAGCCGGAATGGATACGCATGAAAGTGCCTGACAGTGCGCGCTTTCAGGAGATCAAGCAGGTATTGCGCGAGAACAATCTGCACACGGTGTGCGAAGAGGCATCCTGCCCCAATATCGGCGAATGCTTCAGCGGCGGCACTGCCACCTTCATGATTCTGGGCGACATCTGCACGCGCCGCTGCCCGTTCTGCGATGTAGCGCATGGCAAGCCACTTGCGCCAGATGTTAACGAGCCTGAAAACCTGGGGCGAACTATCGCGCAAATGCGTTTGCGCTATGTCGTCATCACCAGTGTAGACCGCGACGACCTCAAGGATGGCGGCGCGCAGCATTTTGTCGATTGCATAGAAGCGGTACGTCGCTACTCCCCTGCAATCCAGATCGAAATTCTGGTACCGGATTTTCGCGGGCGCCTTGACCGTGCCATGGAGATTCTTACCCAGGCGCCACCGGATGTGATGAATCACAACCTTGAAACCGTGCCACGGCTTTACAAACAGGCACGCCCAGGCTCGGACTATCAGAACTCACTCGACCTGCTCAAAGCCTTCGGCGAACAACATCCCAATGTCCCAACCAAGTCTGGCCTTATGCTGGGCCTGGGGGAAACCGACGAGGAAATCCTCGAGGTCATGCGCGACTTAAGAAAGCATGGCGTGACCATGCTGACACTGGGGCAATACCTGCAACCTAGCCCACACCACCTTCCCGTATTGCGCTTCGTCACCCCTCAACGCTTTGCGCAATTTGAGCAAGAAGCGCTGGCCATGGGCTTTACCCATGCGGCATGCGGCCCCATGGTGCGCTCCTCTTACCACGCAGACCAGCAGGCTCACGCAGCGGGCGTATAAACATCGCCACGCCCTGCAAGCGCGGATGCTGCTGGGTTCCCCGTCCGCGTTAGCGCAGGCAGGTTGGCGCCTGCCCAATGATTGAGAATGCGTAATGCATCGCCCATCAACGTCCCTCCCTCTACATCCCCTGACCTATCCTCCCACAGCTCATCATCCAGGATCCTCCTGGTGAGCAGGGCAGTGAATCACTGCCTTCACCTGTTGACTTTCCCCACCTGCTTATAAACCTGCATTTGCTGTTTACTTGCTTTTAAAAATCGCATTCCGGCACGCTGAATTTTATTATTTGGCCCGTTATTAGACATAAGTTGCATAAATCATCGCCGCATAACATCAATATACTATTTTTAAATATCGTCATGAATTGAGTTATTTAACAAGTCACAGTACGCCCATATAATCAGAAAATTCAATTTTTTATTACACTCATAAACTCTTTAATTCAAAATCTATGTTGCTTTTGACTCAAAAAATGGCACGACAAAATGCAACAAAGTTACTCGCTTAACTTGAATCGTTATTTTGAATAACTATCTTATTCAACCTTTGCCAATAAGATAAACCCGGGGATCCTAAATGCTAAAAAATAATGAAAAATTTTCGAATGATTGTATGAAATTGTTAATGACTGTAAATACTAAAATCACACAATAAAAACAAGTAACGGAGAATAATTCTTGCTTTAACACCAACACTGCCCCAAGGGGATATTACCCTGCAGGGCAGACCCATCTAATGTTCAAGAACTCAAGAATAAAAATCCCTGGGCTACCATGCACCACGATCCTGCACACTTTGATTTGTTATTAACGTCGATTGCAAACTACCTGCTCCCTATTGTCATGTGGGCATTGATGGGGAATAGACGCACCGCAGGCACTCACTGCTGGTGCCTGGGGCAATGGATACTTGCCGGGCTGCTGCTGGCAATGGGGATACACGATACGGCAGGGGGAGTGGAGTCGAGAGTCGGGTTTCTTGTGATCAATGTGGCTTTTATCTTTTGCGCCCAGGCACTGCAGATCGAGCTTGGCAAAAAAATGGACATAAAAATCCCCCTGTTTTTTGCCATCGCGGTTTATCCATGCTTCGAATTGACGCGTCAATATGGTGAGGGTGCACTCATTATTGCCTTTATTCAGTTTGTGTACGCAAGCTGGCTTTGCTACCTATCCTTTCTTGCCTTCAGCATTTACAAGCAAAAAAACGTTCAGAGTGCAAAGTGGCTGGCCTATACCTACATCCCGGCCTTGCTGGGCATGTTGCAGCTTTCCAGCCTGGAGGGCCTGCATGCCAACGCGTTTTACACACTGACACATGAACATATCGTACTGTGCGGTTTGCTGCTATCAGGGGTGATCAGCCAGTTCGTGTACTTGGCCATGTTTTTTGAGCTCCACTCGGCCAATGCAGTGAGAGCCAAAGCCATCCCCCATGACCTCTCCACCGGAAACTCCCCGGAAAAAAACATGCTGCTTTCCCAAATTGCGCGCTCAGACCGGCAAAAAATCCTGTCCGAGCTAACACCCTACCTCGCTCATGAAATCAGCCAGCCAGTGTCCACTATCCTGCTCGAAGCCCAGCTGACAGAACGCCTGCTGCTCCAATCGCCCCATGCAGATCCGGATATTGTCTCTGCCGCCAAACGTATCACCCTTGCGGCACAGGTAGCCTCACGAATCCTTAGCAATCTTCGTTCATTTATCAAACCAACGGCCGCCTCGCCTACCCAGGTGGATTTGGTTGAACTGATCGCCTCTGCCTATGAGCTGATTTCTGCCTATGCCAAGAAATCCGATGTCGACTTCCTGTTCAGCACATCTCCCAAGCGCATCATGATATTGGGCGATCCCATTCCACTTACCCAGGTTCTGATCAATCTTTACCGTAACAGTATCGATGCCTGCAAAACATCCAGCACCCGCATTGTTTATGTCAGCGCCGGCATTGAAGATCAAAAACCTTGCATTCAGATACGCGACACAGGCCCGGGCTTCGCCGATCCGAGCAATGCCGGGACGGCTTACCTGACCACCAAGGAAAATGGCCTGGGCCTGGGGCTGGCTATTTCCAAATCCATCATCCTGGAGCACAGCGGTGAAATTCAATTTACCAACAATGGGATTTGCCTGGAATTTTTCCAGCAAATCTAGGTGGGCTTACAGTTTTCACTTTAATTTCTCCCAAAGTGGTTAAAAATGAGTTCGGATCTTGAAGAGATGCCTGAACGGATTACACGAACAATTGCCATCGCTTGAATGCCTTTCCAAGCATCACTTTGCAGTGGACTTCACCGCCGCCAGTGCTGGAGCCTTGGCAGAAAATGCCTCGACCTTGGCGCGCGCGACGACTTCAACTGAAGCGCCGGGCGCCAGGGTGCCAATGTCCCAGCGGACGTGACGGTATTCGTTGTAAGGGAGCTGCTCCGTAGTGCCATTTGGGAGCTTTTTGACTAAAGGCTCACGGCTGTACTTCGCGTCCTCTGCAGCCACGACTGCATTGCGTGATGGTTTTGCGCTGCTGGCCAGGTATTCGAGGCCATCAGGGATAGGGAGATTGGCGATCAAGCCTTTGACGGGTTTGTCGGTGACATTCTTGTAAGTAACGCGGTACTCAATAACGTCATTGGGTTTTACTGAGGAGGCGTCGATGCGCTTCTCGACGCCTTTTTCATCCTTGATGACTTTGTTCTGGATGAGATTAACGGTCACCGCCTGTTGAGAGGCGGTAGCAGCTGAGACTGGCGCCTCAGCAAATGACACCTGCGCTGACAGCATGCACAGAACTGCTACTAATAATCTGGATTTCATATGAACACTCCGGAGGGATTTATTTACGATGCGGAGTATTCCCAGATACGAAAACAGGATAAATAGCCCCAAGGGGCAATGCAGCGGATGGAAATTTAAGAAAAATGGGCTTGGCAGAGGGGGTGATACACCGTGATTACTCGCTTACTTTCCGCATCCGAAAACACGGCTGAGTGCTCACTGTTCGAGCATTTTTGGACTGTCACAATTCTGAAACCCAACTTTACTCATCGGGTTAATCAGTTAGTTAAAATCTCTCAAAAATGAAATGAGAATAAGCTTACAACATGATGATTTTAATTAACTTAATTAGATTCAATGCGCAAATGGCATTTATCAGAAAACGCAGGAAGAGGAAAAGCTGAAAATGAGGCGAAGGAATAAAAAATGGCTTTTTTTGCCAGTGAAAAAATTGACGGCGACTGTATGTATATTTTTTTGCTGAGGAGCGTTTTTTCAGCTGTAGAGAAGTGGCTGTTTTCAGCCATCTTTCAGGAGGGGTAGTTTCTTGTTTTTTAGTGACCTACATCACTCACCAAAGGGAACCAGAATTTGTTTGATTTTCTGGATAAGTTCTTTCATTTGAAAATCATCCAGATGTGAATATCCAAGCAGCAAACCTGGCACTCTGCCGCTATCGCCGGCGTAGTGGATATGCTGGATCAGATGAATGCCCGCTTGCTCAGCTTTATCAATCAACTCCTGAACCGGGACAGGTGTTTTCAGGGTCAGCCAGAAAAACAGGCCAGCCTCTGGCATATGAAACGACACCAGATCATCCAGCTGCTCTGCCAGCAAATTTGCCGTATTGAGTCGGCGAAGATTGTAGATGCGCGAGGCACGACGCGCTGTACGATGAAACTCCCCGGTCTGGATAAGCTCGGTGATCGCGGATTGACTGACGGGATCATCCACTTGGCCCATCAACTGACGTTGGCGCGCACATTTATCAATAAACTGGGGAGTATTGGCAATATAGCCGACTTGCCTGTCGGCAGGCAGGATGCTGGGCAATGCGCCTATGTAGATGATGCGCTTGCGCATATTGCCCGTCGCCACTGGCGCCATGGCGGGCCGATTGAAATAGAGTTGCTGGGAATAATCCGCCGCGAGGATGTGAAAATTGAGTTCCTCAGCCAACCTGAGTAGGCGCTTGCGTCGCGAAACCGGCAGAGAGACTGTGGTGGGGTACTGCACCTGATGCGTCACGAAAATGGCCTTGACCGGATGGTGTCGGCACAGCATTTCGACATCGTCATCCCTTACACCGGCACCATCCATATCGGCGAACAGAATACGCGCACCCAATGACTCGAAGACACTGAGTGCCTCGGATGGGCACCATCGCTCAAAAATGACGTAATCGCCCGGCGAGATAAGTGCGCGCGCACTGATATAGATGCTCTGTTGCAAACCGCGTGTCAGGCAAAGATGCTCAATGCCAACATTGAATCCACATTCCTCATGCAACAAGGAGGCGACAGCCTCCCGGAAGATGGGCTGCCCTTTGTAATCGGGTGTATCCATCGTGGCAGTGCGCGCAACTTTTGCCATGGCCCGTTTGGAGGCCCGGATATATTTGTCATAGGGAATCACGCGTTTGTCTGGCAAGCCCTCACTCAACAGCAGCATGTACTTTTGCGTTGGTAAGGCGGTCATAGCCTGGCCATGGGATGAAAACGCCAGATCTTGCTCAGGCACTTCCAGCAGCTGGGTTTTAGCAGGGTATGGAAGCGCCTCGGAAACAAAGGTGCCGCGGCGATGCTGGGTGGTGAGCCAGCCTTGTGCAATCAGTTCATCGTAAGAAAGCACAATGGTTTTGCGATTGACATTCAGCATGGCAGCCAGCTCGCGACTACCGGGCATGACCGTTCGCGGCGGCAGGCGGCCCTGGCGGATTTTTTCGATGATCTGCTCAGCAATCTGCAAATACAGCGCGGTACCTGGCTCAAAGGGCCTGAAGTCTATATTCAGGTTCCAGGTACGCCGCATTTCCGGGGCAACAGATGGCATCATGCGAGGCATGCCTTTTGCACCTTGAGATGATCAGGAATGATCAGATTTACAACATCCAGCATGGAACATTTCATTGAGAAGTCAGCTTATGAATTGTCGCTCATTGGCTGCCGTTTTAAATGTAGCAATTTGTATATCAAATGTTACAATTTGTACTTGCTGTGACTGCCGTTTTTGCATGTAGTTCGGCATGTCGACCGCGCTCAAGCCCGCCTGATCGCCCTGCCAAGGCCGTCACTCTTCGTGGGATGCAGCATGCTGCCACCTATTCACTGCATCTGGCCCATGTGATTCATATCACACTGGACCATGTGGACCCCAAAAGTTATTTCATCTGGCTCACGCCATCCAATTTACGTTTCGTTACAGTCCTTTGCTTCAAACCTTAATTCTCGTTACATATTAAGGTTTGGTCAGAAAAAGGGGCTCAACCCCGTTACCCCAGCTATGGTGGCGCAAGACTTAAACAATGGAGATTTTAAAGATGAGCAAGATGAAATTGGCACTGGGCGCCGTGGTCGGTATGACCGTTGCCCTGCCCATGATGGCATTTGCTGCAGCAGATCAGGAAGCCGCAATGGCTAACCCTGCCAACTGGGCTGGCCCACGTGGTCAGTACAATGGCCAAGGCTACAGCACGCTGAACCAGATCAACAAATCCAACATCAAGAGCCTGAAATCCGCATGGACTTTCTCCACCGGTGTTAACCGTGGTCACGAAGGCTCCCCACTGGTGATCAATGGTGTGATGTATGTGCACACTGCGTTCCCGAACAACGTTTACGCGCTGGACCTGAACGACAACCAGAAGATTCTCTGGACTTACTTCCCCAAGCAAGACCCATCCGTACAAGCGGTTCTGTGCTGCGATAACGTCAGCCGCGGCCTGGGCTTTGGCGATGGCAAGATTTTCCTGCAACAGAATGACGGCATGCTGGTTGCCCTGGATGCCAAGACCGGCGCCAAGATCTGGGACGTAAAGAACACAGACCCCAAGCTGGGCGCCAGCAACACCAACGCACCTCACGTCTTCAAGGATAAAGTGCTGACCGGTTGCTCCGGTGGTGAATTCGGCGTGCGCTGCTTCCTGGCTGCTTACAACCTGAAAGATGGTTCGCTGGCCTGGAAAGCTTATTCCACAGGTCCTGACAGCGAAGTGCTGATCGGCGAAGACTTCAACAAGGCTAACCCGCACTACAACGCGCTGTCTGTATACCAGGACGTGAATGGTGGTAACAAGGAAGGTGGTTCGTTCAAGGCACTGACCAAGGACCAGCTGAAGTACCCTGAAAAAGAACTGGGCACCCGCACCTGGCTGAAGCCACAAGCTACCAAGAATGGCTGGGAGCACGGCGGCGGTTCCGTATGGGGCTGGTTCTCCTATGATCCAAAACTGAATTACGTGTACTACGGCACAGGTAATCCTTCCGTGTGGAATCCGGACGTACGTCCTGGTGACAACAAGTGGTCCATGACGCTGTTTGCACGTGATTTGAATACCGGCATCGCCAAGTGGGGCTATCAGATGACCCCTCACGACGAGTGGGACTATGACGGCATCAACGAAATCGTGCTGTTCGACAAGGGCGACAAGAAGTACGCTTTCCACACTGACCGTAACGGCTTCAACTACACCCTGGACCGCACCAACGGCACCTTGCTGGTGGCTGAGAAGGCTCACCCATTCATCAACTGGGCAACCAAGGTTGATCTGAAGTCTGGCGTGCCACAAAAAGATGCGCGCTACTCCACACACGAAGACTACAACGCCAAGGGTATCTGCCCAGCCGCGCTGGGTGTCAAGGACCAACAGCCTATGGCTTACTCGCCACGCACTGGTCTGATGTACATCCCACTGAACCACGTTTGCATGACTTACGAGCCAGTGGAATCCAAGTATGTGGCTGGTCAGCCGTGGGTGGGTGCAAGCCTGACCATGTTTGCTGGTCCTGATGGCGTAATGGGCGGTTTCGAAGCCTGGGATCCATTGAAGGGCAAGGCCGTCTGGTACAACAAGGAGAAGTTCTCCTCATGGGGCGGCGTACTGGCAACAGCTTCTGACCTCGTGTTCTACGGCACTCTGGAGCGTGACTTCAAGGCAGTGGATGCACAAACTGGCAAGCTGCTGTGGAAGTTCCAAGTGGGCTCTGGCGTGATCGGCAATGCCTTCACCTACAGCAACAAGGGCAAGCAATACGTTGGCGTACTGTCCGGTATCGGCGGTTGGGCAGGTGTTGCGATGAACCTGGGCCTGGATAACGACTCCGATGCACTGGGTGCAGCGGGTGGTTACAAGGAACTGACCAAGTACAACGCTGCTCCTGGCGGCGGTGCACTGAACGTGTTCAGCCTATAATCAAGCGGCTGTCTCAATCGCCTGGCAACAGGCATTGATCAATAAAAACCCGCCTCACATTGAGGCGGGTTTTTTATGGCGTGAAACTATACAGCCACGAGCCGTGGCTTCAGTTGGGCTGTGTCAGCCATTCCGACACCGCACGCTTTTCGTCGCACGAAAGTTTCACTTCAGCATTATCGGTAGAAGCCACCCAGTCCTTGGGGATGTAATGATGCTGGCCCTGCTCATCCTTGGTGAGTTTGATGAGATTGGTACCCTCAAGACCATCGACGGTACCCACTTTGGTGTTCTGGGCGGAAAGCACCGGCATGCCGGGCAAAATAGCGTGAGAAACTGACATATCAAAACCTCCATATCGTCTAAAAATCATCTGGTAAACAGTGCTGTTGCATGCGGACATGCAAACCATACATTCACAATGACAGATTAGACGCATGCTCAGCGAGAGAGTCAGCTCCTATACTGCTGTAGGACTTTGTTAGCCCGTTTTGCTCGATATAGATTTTCCTACAGCACAATAAGAAATACCTTGATGTTGCCGGTGGCGCTTAGCCTTCACGATACATCCTTGCACAGTCAATACATTCCATAACTCAAGACTTCAAGGAGATCATCATGAAAACCAGTATCCATGGAAAATACCTAGTCCTTGGCATCCTGCTCGCATGCCTGCAAACGCCATTGGCCTTTGCCGGAGGCACCAACAGTGGCTCGAATACCAACGCCACTCCGGGCGATAACAGCACCTCCACATCGACCCCGGCTGACGGCAGTGGCAGCCAGCGCAAGGGCACCCACCAGCCAGAAAAAACACAAACCCCCAAGCGTTCGGATGAATTGAATTCAAACCGCGCTGGCACAGGAACAGGCAGCAGCTCTGGCACCGGCAGCAGCTCGTCTGGCAATTCCAGTGGTTCAGGCAGCAGCTCGGGCTCGCATTAAGCAAGCACTTGCCGCCTGCGGCGGTTGTTCCTGCCGGGCGGCAGTCAACTATTCAGCCAATCTCATTTCAGGAGAATACGTATGGGTTTGTTCTACATAAGCGCGTGGGATAAATCCGCCCATCGTGACACCCCCATCTGGGAGCATTCGCTGTCTGCCAAGGATATTGATGAGGCATATCGCGTAGGCAAAGCGCAATTTCAAACCGAACGTCCCGAACTGGACCTGCGTCAGTTCCGATTTGAGGCCAGCTGGGGTTCTGTCGAAAAGTAACAGCGTAAAGGGGATATAGAACGCCTGATCAGGCGTCGATATATCCCCACTTTTGCAACAGCTTCAGCTCGCCATTCGCCAGACGCTGACCTATATCGTTGCGGTAACGCACATTCGGCACTATCACCTTGCCCGCCAGCGCATAAGCACTGGCGCTGGCTTGTTGCACCGTCAAACCGGTGCCGGTCGCCACGCAGATGTAGCCGCTCACGCCACTGGTCACCAGATAGTCCCCCACCTTCTCCACTTCCGCCAGAAACACGCGCTGGCGCTCTGCATCGCTGATGTCTGGATGAAAAAGCACAGGCATGCCTTTGGCCAGCTGCTCGTAACCATAGGCATAGGGGAAAGGCGGCACGGTCAGCACTACGCCAGTCGCAAACCCCGGTGCAGTCTCCAGGGTAGTGGAATCAACATTCAGCATGGTTTTGAATATGGTGGCCCAGGACTGGCGATGCAAAGCACTGCAAATGGCAAATCCGGGGTAACCAAAGCGGCTGGTGAATTCCAGCGGCCAGATATGCGCTTCATTCACGATCATGTTCAGATTGATATAGCCACAATAGCCGCTCTCGGCGAGTGCCTCTTCCAGATGCGCCAGGGTGCGCTTGAACAGCGACTGTCCACCCGTGTAAGTCACCACTGTGCCCATCTCGCCGGTCAATTCGCCGAGATCGCCGGGGAAGAAATGCTTGTGCTCCCAATCAAGACAGACCGGTGACAAAAAGCGGGCACCATTGAAATACGCGCCTATGCCCATCTCTATGCCCTGCACATGCTCCATCAGCATGAAATCCACCGGCGAAGTCTCGGTAGCAGGTGAGTGCTGACGATAAAACTCCAGCAGGGCGATGACATCACTGCCATCATCAAGCGTCCCGACAAAATTGCGTGTGCGCTCGCTATCCGCGCCATTGCTTTTGTACACATAACGCGCAGGGTGGGTTTCGATAAACCGTATCGCCGCCTCCATATCGTAAAAGCGCTCGCAACGTGCTATCTCCAGCCCCATGTCCTGCATGACCTGTTGCCCAAACAGCCTATCCCCTTCCAGGCGATCGCCGTAGGCGCTGCCGCCAATCACATTAAATCCATCGCGCCGCAATGCATCCTGCCACTCGCCTTTGGTCGCAGACTCAAACACGATGCAGCCCTCCTGGCCTGCTTCGCGCACCCAGTCCAACTCATCGTGCCAGTCATCGGTAAACGACAAGAGGCCGCGATGTATGCCACGATAGGCTTCATCTTCCACCCACACCCGTACCTCGTGCCCTTCCTGCGCCAGACGGCTGTACATGGCAGCAAGGTCAGAATATTCGCCTATCCCCAATATGCGCATGGCGGCTATGCCTCGCGCTTGAGATTAAGCACAACGGCCGCGATACGGTCCGCGATGTCATAGGGTGGCAGGTCCAGCTCCTCACCAAAAATATCGGGGTCAATTTCCTCGTAGTGCCAGGAAAATCCAGACCGGTTTTGCAGACGCGCCTGCACGTCAGCAAGGAAAGGATCAGCCCCATCCACCATGGCTACTCCGGTATACAGCACCAGCGCACCACCCGGCGCCAGGCGCGCCATGGCGGCATCTACCATGCTCAGCGAAAGCTCGGCACCCAGCGCCCCTCCGCCATGGCGGTAACTGCGCTGAGCGGCATCGACCAGATACGGCGGATTGGCAATAATGAGATCAAACTCGCCCGCCACATCCCGCAATAAATCACTGTGCACCATCTGCACCCGCTCGCAGCCATTGGCTGAGGCATTCACCCGTGCCAGCGCCAGCGCATGCGGGTTGATATCCACACCGAACACCTCGGCATCCGGGAACAAACCGGCCAGCGCAATTGCCCCGACGCCGCTCCCAGTCCCGATGTCCACTGCTCGCCTGACAACCGGCTGCCGAGTCTGCGCATACTGCTGCACAGCCCGGACAAAGCGGTAAGTGTCCGGACCCAAAAATACTGACGACGCCTCCAGCGTTGGATAAGCCGAATGCAGGAAGAGCTGGCCGTTCAGGGAAGCCACCCGCACCTTGCTACGCCAGCCCATTTCCACGGGCTGCAACACATCACCGGCTTCCATCAGTCCAAACAACGGCTCACCAGCAACGTCCGCATGAAAGGGCCGCCCCCAGCCCACGATGTCGCGTACCGTTTTAGCCCAGGCCTGGGCATCTCGCTTGTAAATGCGCGAATGGCTCAAGGGAGTAATCGCCACATGCTGGTAATTCACGCCTCGTAGATAAACAAGCAAATCCCGCAACGCGGTGGCTTGGTCGGAAGACATGATCTGTTCGGGATTGACGGGCTCTGGCTGGTTCGCGTGTTCATCGGGGTTCAAAGCTGGCCTCTGGTTTCAATGGAGTGATCAAACAGCGTCCTGGCACCCTTCTGGAGCTTGAGGCGCCGACCTATTCATGACTCAGCTTAACAAAAGCCACTGGCACCGTCTGTAAGCCCCGTCTTACAGCAATCTCGGAGCCGGGCGGATAAGCAGATGAGACGACTCCGCCCATACTTTTCGCATTAAGGAGAAGGAACCAACATGCCCGGAGACCCAAGAATATTTGACGAGGAAGCTGTCACGCCGCCTGCGCCTGCCGAGGCTCCCCTTGCCATTAAAACGCTGTATTTTGATTTGCTTAATCCCGACCTGTCGGCAGAGCGCCATGTGGAATCTTCACACCAGGCAAATGCCTTTCTGACCCAGCAACTGGCGCACATAGATGCGTCGTCCATGGAGTCAGATCCCGAATTAATTGATGCCCTGCTGGCAGACTCGCCCCATGCCCTGCAGGCGTGGATACAACGCAATGCACAGGCCACAGGTCGGGAGTATCAGGAATACCTGGAAGGCCGCAAACGCGGCGAGCTCCGGCGCTATTTTTCATGTAAATCGCATGCACTGAATTTTCTGTTGCAGGTGGCCCCCACCAAAATGGTGGATGGTGCCTGGCTTTATGGCCTTACACGGCAGTGGGATGATCCGCGCTATGCCTCCCTGATCAAGACTTATCTGGAAGAGCTGGGCGAAGGACGCAGCGACAAGAACCATGTCGTGCTGTATCAGCAACTATTGCGCCGCTATGACCTCGATACCGAGTGGCATGCCCTGGATGACAGCCATTTTGTGCAAGGACTCACGCAGCTGGCGCTGGGCCATCATGCAGAAAGCTATCTGCCAGAAGTCATCGGCTTCAACCTGGCCTATGAGCAATTGCCGCTCCATCTTTTGATCACCACGCACGAGCTGGAAGAGCTCAATATCGACCCCTATTACTTCATGCTGCATGTCACGGTGGATAACGCCATGACCGGGCATGCCATGCGCGCCGCCTGGGCGGTATTTGAAGCCTTGCCCAGACGCCAGCAACGCCAGGCACTCATGATGCGCATATTGCGCGGCATGGCCCTTAATTCAGTAGGACTGGCAACGCCTGCGCTGATCCAGCAGTTTGATGCCGAAACCGAGATCACTGCCGTTTTCCGCAAAAAAGCCTCGGTGGGAAAATTCATGCATGCAAGTCAGTGCAAACTCGGCGCTTACAGCATCAATGAATGGCTATCTGATCCGCAAAAAATCCCCCAGCTGCTGCATGCGCTGGTGGATGCTGGCTGGATGACGCGACACCAGGACCCTGCGCAATCGCGCTTCTGGAAATTGATGGAAGGGGAACATGCCAGCATGTTCGGGGTATTCACTCCCTATGAAAAACAGCTGATGTATGACTGGATGGCCGGCGAGGTGCTGGAGACGCTGCCACGCCAGGCCAGACTTGGCGAGCACTGGCGCAAGAGAAGCATGACGGAAAGCAGGCAACGACCGGCGGATACCTCCTATACCACCTTGCAGTCGCTGATAGAGCCTGCCCTGCTGACCCAACCGAGCCGCCAGATGCACAACATGGCGAAATGGCTGGCTCCGGGCCAGCATCACACCTCTGCCGGGCTCGCCGCTACGCGGCTTTACATGCAGCAAACGGGGCTGAATTAAGCCATTAAACCAAAGTTCATTTGCATGTGCTTCTTGCAGATGGCCCAGTCCCGTTGTTCGACTCTCCCCGACTCAAGAAATCTCCCCTGATCGTGATGTATGGCAGGCCCCGTGCGCGAAATACCGCAATTGACTCATTCCTCGATTGCGGTTTTCTTGCCATGGGCCAAGCCTTCGCGCCCATAAAAACCGCCTCAAACTATCCTTACAGACGTTTCCAATTTTCTCCTACAGCCCTTCCCATCCCCAGCCTTTAGGCTACAAGTGCAAGCCCTGCGGCCCGAGTCAGGCAATGAATACCGCACTTAACTTGAGGTGATGCGACGCTCAAGTTGATGCATTCCACCTGACGCATCCGGCCGAATTACTCCAGCCCCTTCGCATGCAGTGTCCGTCATGTGCCTCTGTCCGCAGAGCCATGGCAGGGGAAAAGGCGGCTTGCGAATGACCCCTCATTTTTTCAACAGGATCTCAGCCTGGGAAAGCATTGAAGATGATGTTACCGGAAGACCTAGATCACACCCCCGACCCCTTGCAGCAGAGCAAGGAAGCGGCCGTACTGGAATATCGCTTTGCGATATTGCATCGCTCGCGCATTGCCATTGAAAACGTCACCCCCTGCGTGGATGGCGGGCGATTTGCCGTCAAGCGCCAGCAGCAGGAAGCCGTGGTAGTGAGTGCCGACGTATTCATGGATACCCATGACCTGTTGCGTGTGTGCCTGGCCTGGCATAGCGGAGAAGATGGACGGGCGCACTACATCGCCATGCAGAGTCTGGGAAATGATCGCTGGCAGGCGAGTTTTGTACCGCCAGACATTGGCTGCCACTATTTTTTCATCGAAGCCTGGCACGACGAATTTGGTACCTATGTATCCAATCTGCGCAAAAAAGCGCAAGCACGGCTGCAAGTGGAACTTGAAATTGAAGAAGGCCGCCTGCTCATTGCCAAATACCTCGCCCATTCGAATGGCGGCCCTGCCGATCACCGCAATGCGCTGAACGCCAAGGAGTTTCTTGCGCGGCTGGTGTGCGCCCTAGAAGCGCCCGAAATCACCGCCGCCTGCGCCATGCAGGCTGAGTTGCAACAGGTGGATAGCAGCGGGCTCGATCTCTCCAGCTATTCGGGGCGCGATCAGGTCAAGCTCAGCCTGCTGCTGTCCGGCGATGTTGCCCACATGATGGAAACGCTGGACCCCAGAAACTTCATGGCGCGCAGCATCAAATTTCCCCTTATGGTGGAGCGCACTGCCGCCGCCTTTGCCAGCTGGTATGAGATGTTCCCGCGTTCACAAAGCGGGGATACCGAGCGTCATGGCACCCTGCAGGATGTCGTTGCCCGTCTGCCGGCCATCCGCGACATGGGCTTCGATGTGCTGTATTTCCCGCCCATACATCCCATCGGCCTCACCCATCGCAAAGGCCGCAACAATGCGTTGATCGCCCAGCCCAGCGACCCCGGAAGCCCGTATGCCATCGGTTCACATGAAGGCGGGCATGAAGCTCTGCATCCGCAACTTGGCACCTGGGAAGACTGGGATCACCTGCTGGAACAGACGCGCCTGCACGGCATGGAAATCGCGCTGGATTTTGCCATCCAGTGCTCGCCTGACCACCCGTGGATATCGCAACACCCGGAATGGTTTGACTGGCGGCCGGATGGCTCGCTGCGCCATGCCGAAAATCCGCCCAAGAAATACGAAGACATTGTGAATGTGGCGTTTTATGCGCCAGAGGCGATTCCACATTTGTGGCTGGCCTTGCGGAATATCTTGCTGCACTGGATTGCCAAGGGCGTGAAGATATTCCGCGTGGACAATCCACACACCAAGCCGCTGCCCTTCTGGGAATGGTTGCTGCGTACCGTGCGTGAACAGCACCCGGATGTGGTGTTTCTGTCCGAAGCCTTCACCACGCCAAAAATGATGTACCGGCTGGCGAAAACCGGCTTCAGCCAATCCTATACCTACTTCACCTGGCGCAATGACAAGCAGGGCTTGACCGATTACCTGCAGGAAATGGCGCAGGGCGAAATTGCCGATTTCTTCCGGCCCAATTTCTTTGTCAACACACCGGATATCAATCCGGTCTTCCTGCAGGAATCCGGCCGGCCAGGCTTTCAGATCCGCGCTGCACTCGCCGCTACCCTGTCAGGCCTGTGGGGGATTTCGTCCGGCTTTGAACTATGCGAAGCCGATGCCGTACCCGACAGCGAGGAATTCAACCATTCGGAAAAGTATGAAATCCGCGCTTGGGACTGGCAGCGCCCGGGCAATATCGTGGCCGAGATCAGCCGACTCAACCAGATCCGCCGCGAAAACCCGCAACTGCAAACGCATCTGGGGGTGCGCTTTCACCCCAGCAGCAATGATCAGGTGCTGTTTTTCTCCAAGACCGGCCAGCGCGACGTCACCCGACCCAGCGCAACGGTAGTACTGGTCGCCATCAATCTGGACCCGCACGCCACCCAAAGCGCCACGCTGCAGATACCGCTTTACCTGCTTGGCCTGGTGGACGACGCCGATGTGGACGTGCTGGACCTGTGGGAAAACCAGCCCACCCGCTGGCAGGGAAAATTCCAGACCATCACCCTGGACCCTGCTGATCGCCCCTTTGCTATTTGGCGTCTGGACGCCGGGAACCGATAAATGCCAACCTCCAAACATACAGACAAAAAGACCACCGACAAGAAACGGACCGACCGCCGGAGCAGCGCACTGCAATTCACGCGCGACCCGCTTTGGTACAAGGATGCCGTGATTTACCAGGTGCACGTCAAATCCTTTTTTGACGGCAACAATGACGGCATAGGCGATTTTGCCGGCCTGATCCAGAAGCTGGATTACATCGTCAGCCTGGGCGTGAATACCCTGTGGCTGTTGCCCTTCTACCCGTCACCGCGCCGCGATGATGGCTACGATATTTCCGATTATCGCGGCGTGCATCCGGATTACGGCAACCTGTTTGACGTCAAGCGCTTCATCGCCGAAGCCCACAAGCACGGGCTGCGCGTCATCACCGAGCTCATCATCAACCATACCTCGGATCAGCATCCCTGGTTTCAGCGTGCACGCCAGGCCAAGCCGGGCTCGGCTGCGCGCAACTTTTATGTGTGGTCCGATACCGATACCGCCTACAGCCAGACCCGTATCATTTTTACCGACACCGAGAATTCCAACTGGACCTGGGACCCGGTGGCCAATGCCTTTTACTGGCACCGCTTTTTCTCGCATCAGCCCGATCTCAATTACGACAATCCCCGCGTATTCAATACCGTCATGAGCATCATGGAGTTCTGGCTGGACCTGGGCGTGGATGGCCTTCGGCTGGATGCCGTGCCCTACCTGATTGAGCGCGAAGGCACCTCCAATGAAAACCTGCCGGAAACCCACCAGATCCTGAAAAAAATCCGGCAGTTCATAGACCAGCGTTACCCCGATCGCATGCTACTGGCCGAAGCCAATATGTGGCCGGAAGATGTGCAGTATTACTTCGGCAATAACGATGAATGCCACATGGCATTTCACTTCCCGCTCATGCCGCGCATGTACCTGGCACTGGCACAGGAAGACCGTTTCCCCATTACCGATATCCTGCAGCAGACACCGGATATTCCGAGTGATTGCCAATGGGCGATTTTCCTGCGCAATCATGATGAGCTGACGCTGGAAATGGTCACCGACAATGAGCGGGCCTATATGCTCAACTTTTACGCCGCGGATAACCGGGCACGGCTCAATGTTGGCATAAGGCGCCGCCTCGCCCCGCTGTTGCAGCGTGATCGCCGTCGCCTGGAACTACTGAACAGCCTGCTGCTTTCCATGCCTGGCACCCCGGTGATCTATTACGGTGACGAAATTGGCATGGGCGACAACATCCATCTCGGGGATCGCGATGGCGTGCGTACCCCCATGCAATGGACACCGGATCGCAATGGCGGCTTTTCCCTTACCGACCCGGCGCGGCTGGTTCTGCCCCTGAACATGGATACCCTTTACGGCTACCAGGCCGTGAATGTGGAAGCACAAAGCGCGGACCCGCATTCCCTGCTTAACTGGATGCGCCGCCTGCTGGCCGTGCGCAAGCAGTTCTATGCCTTTGGCCGAGGCAGTTTCCGGCTGTTATACCCGGCCAACCGCAAGATTCTCGCTTATCTGCGCGAGTACAAGCCGCAGGACATTCTGGAGCATGGCAGCCCCAATACTGCGTTTGACCCGACGGCGGATGCACGTGCGAATAGCGCCCCGCCACCGGAGAAAACCCAGGGAGAGGCCAAGCCGGGCGAGACACCCTCTGACCAGCCAGCCAGCATCAAGGCCTTGAGTGACGAGATTTTGCTGTGCGTGGCCAATGTCGGCAGCACCGCGCAGGCAGTGGAGCTCGACCTCTCGGAATATGCAGGCTATACGCCCACCGAGCTGATGGGGGAGAAGTTTCCCGTGATCGGCCCCTCGCCTTATGTGCTGACGCTGGCGCCGTACGACTTTTACTGGTTCCGTCTCAGCAACGAGCAAAGCCCGCTGGCCACGCCTTCGCGTCTGAGTGCCGTGCCTTTCATCGCTCCCGAATACCGCACCCTCGTGCTCAACGCCGGTATACATGACCTCATACAGCCCCGCTTGCAGCAACGCCTGGAAACCGAAATATTCCCGGCCTACCTCGCACGTCAGCGCTGGTTTGCCAGCCACGCCGACACCGGTAGCAAAAAAACCGCCGGTCAGGCCAAGGGGCCAATGACCGTGCATCTGCAATACCTCAGCCATTTGCCAAGGCCAGACAACAGCGCCGCGGATTTTCTGCTGGTAAGCGTTGCCGCCAGCAATAGCGATACCTGGTTTTTCATGCCGCTGGGCATAGTGCCGGAGGAGATGTCCACTTCCACGGTGATCCAGCAACATGTGATCTGCCGGGTACGTCAGGGCGCCAAAGTCGGCTTGCTGGTCGATGCCTATTGCATGGATGAGTTTGCGCTTACCCTGCTGGAGCAGTTCCGGCATTCCGGCCAGTATCGTGAAGGCGCCCGCGAGCTGCGCTTCGAATCCACCGCCAGCTTTGACGCGCTGGATTTCAAGACCAGCGAGGGCAAACCCGGGCTCGATATCCGTCGCCCGCATGCCGAGCAATCCAACAGCTCGCTGATTATCAATGATCTTGCCATCGTCAAAATGGTGCGGCACTTCCAGCCCGGCACGCACCCCGAGCTGGAAATGGCCCAGCGGCTGGATGAACTGGGTTACCACAACACGCCCGCCTTGCTGGGGCATATGGCGTTTACCAATGCCGAGGGTGAAAGCTACACCCAGATTGTCATGCAGGCCTATGTGCACAATCAGGGCGATGCCTGGCAATGGACCATCGATCGCCTGGGCATTGCCATCCAGCAGCTGAATGCCGCGGATATCGCCACGCAAGCCCTGGCACCGGAAGACACCAATGCCATGAAAGAGCTGCAGAATTTTGCCGCCACGCTTGGCAAACGGCTAGCCGAGCTGCACAACCTGCTTTCACTACCCACTGTGCACGAAGCCTTCAAGCCGCAGCAGATGGGCAAGGCCGACATTAGCGCCCTCAAGCAGCGCATCGTTCAGCAATGGCGCGAGGCATTTGCCGGGCTGGCGCATTTCAAGGCAGACAATCTGGCTGATCCGCAATTGCTGCCCGACATGCTGGGACGTCAAAAAGAAGTGTTTGCCCGCGTGGAGGCGCTGATAGACCAGGCCCGCGGTCAAGCGCTGACACGCATTCATGGCGACTTTCACCTCGGTCAGGTTCTGGTGGTGGGCGAAGATGTGCTGCTCATTGACTTTGAAGGTGAACCAGCCCGCCCGCTGCCCGAGCGGCGGCAGAAAGACAACCCCTTGCGCGATGTCGCCGGGTTAATCCGCTCGTTTTCCTATGTCGCGGCCTTTATCGAAAAAAGCGAACTGTACGCCAGCAGTGGTGGCAGCTTGCCCCGCCGGCAGATTCTGCAACGCTACAAGGACATTTCCGAAACGGCCTTCCTGCAAAGCTATTTTGACCACGCCTTGCCTCATCCACTAAGTCAGCCAGAGCAGAGCCTGAATGCAGGGGCTTATGCCCATGCCTCGGATATGGCGCTGCTACAGCTCTACAAGCTGGAAAAAGTGGGCTATGAAATCGCCTACGAACTGATGCACAGGCCCTCCTGGACTGAGGTGCCACTGGAAGGACTGAAGTCTTTGCTGCAAGAGTTGGCGCATGACAAACCCCACCATGATGAAAAGTAACCCCAAGGAAAACGTAATGCCCACCTCAGCCCACCCCTGGCTCGATCACGCATCTGACCAGCCCTCGCGCAATACTTTCCGCTATCGGCTTGCCGGTGGCGCCCAGCTGCTCAGCCTGGCCGAAACCGAGTTCCGCCTGTGGGCGCCCAATGCACGCCAGGTCGACCTGATTCTCGACAAGGGCACCGTCATCCCCATGCAGCAGGAGGCCAACACAGGCTGGTTCAGCACACAGGCCGAATGTGGTGCGGGCACGGAGTACCGTTATCGCGCCATCAACAAGGAAGGCAACGAACTGCTGGTGCCCGACCCTTACTCGCGCAGGCAAACGGGCAGCGTGCATGGCAACAGCGTGGTGGTCGATCCACAAGCCTATCGCTGGCGCCATCTGCCATGGAAGGGCCGTCCATGGCATGAAACCGTGATTTATGAAGCCCATGCCGGCGTGATGGGCGGCTTCGTCGGGGTGCGTGCCAAACTGGCTGAACTGGCCGGCATGGGCTTTACGGCGATTGAGCTGATGCCGATTGCAAGTTTCCCCGGGGCACATAACTGGGGGTATGACGGCGTGCTGCAATTTGCCCCGCATGTGAGTTATGGCACGCCGGATGAACTCAAGGCACTGGTGGATGAAGCCCACGCACTGGAGCTGTCGATCTTTCTGGACGTGGTTTACAACCATTTCGGCCCCGATGGCAATTACCTGTGGCACTATGCGCCCGAATTTTTTAACCATGCCTACAAAACGCCCTGGGGCGATGCCATTGATTTTGCCGAGCCGCATGTCCAGCAATTTTTTGTCGACAACATTTACTACTGGCTGGAAGAGTATCGCTTTGACGGCCTGCGCTTTGATGCCTGCCACGCCATCTGGAACAAAGCCTGGCTGGGCGATACCATCAAGCAGGTACGCGAGCACTATCAGGGCAAACGCCATGTGCATCTGGTCGCAGAAAACGACGACAATGCGGCCAGCCTGTTGGGGGACCGCTTTGTTGCCCAATGGAATGACGACGGCCACCATGTGCTGCACGTGCTGCTGACGGGCGAAACCGAAGGCTATTACTCGGACTACGCTGAGCATGCGGCGGAAAAACTGGCGCGCTGCCTGGCGGAAGGGTTTGTCTATCAGGGCGAGGTCTCGCAACATCGGCAAGGCGAAGTGCGGGGCGAAAACAGTCAGCATTTGCCACTGAGCTCCTTCGTGCTGTTTCTGCAAAACCATGACCAGATCGGCAACCGCCCTTTTGGCGAGCGCCTGACCACGCTGGTTCCCGAACCGGCCTTGCGGGCGGCCATGGGATTGGTGTTGCTAAGCCCGCAGATTCCGCTGCTGTTCATGGGCGAAGAGTTCGGTGCTACCCAGCCCTTTCTGTACTTCACGGATCATGAAAACCCCGAGCTGGCAGCGGCAGTATGGGAAGGGCGGCGCCGTGAATTCTCCACCTTCGAGAAATTTACCAAGGCGAGCTTTGCGGAAAAAATCCCCAACCCGAATGACATCGAAAGTTTTAACGCCTCCATTCCCCGGCCGGTAGGCAGCCACGACCCGGACATCAATCGCGCGTCGGAATGGCAAGCGTGGATACGGCAGCTGCTGAGCCTCCGCCACCAGCATATCGTCCCTTATCTGGAACACACCCGGACCTTGTCGGCCTATGCCATCGGCCCGGCAGCGGTAAAGGCACGCTGGCGTCTGGGCAATGGGGCCACGCTGGAAATCCTGCTGAATCTGGGCGATAGCCCCGTGCATTTCGGCGAGCAGTGGCCCGAAGACAAACTGGCGCAAACCCTGCTCAATGTGGGCAACCGCCATGAAGCATTAATGCAAGGCACTCTGGGTGCTTATAGCTGCCTGGTATTGCTGGAAGGCCCGCTGGGCACGGATAACGAAGCCAGTCCAGTCGCCGGAGAATCGCGACCATGACACCCCAGCATCCGCTATCCACCCTGCGCCTGCAGTTTCACAAGGGCTTTACCTTTGCCGATGCCCTGGAACATGTGGGGTATTTTTCCTCACTGGGTGTCAGCCATATTTATGCGTCGCCGATTTTCACGGCGCGACCCAATTCCAGCCATGGCTACGACATTGTGGACCCGACGCAGATCAACCCCGAGCTGGGCGGGCGCAAAGGCCTGGCCCGGCTGGTCGAAGCGTTGCGGCATGCCCACATGGGGCTGATTGTGGACATCGTGCCTAATCACATGGGAGTGGGCGGTACCGATAACCCGTGGTGGCAGCATGTTTTCGAGTGGGGGCGCCATAGCCCGTATGCCATGTGGTTTGATATCGACTGGCATTCGCCCGACCCTTATCTGCACAACAAGATTCTCGCGCCTTTTTTAGGTGATGCTTATGGCGTGGTGATCGACCAGGGAGATATCCATCTGGAGTATGACCGCCAGACCCAACGCATACAGGCACGCTATTTTGACAATGCCTTTCCCATTGCGCTGGCTGACTATGCGGATATTTTGCAAGGGGCAGATCACCCGGGGGTTGCGGGGCTGCTCGCGCAGTTTAGACGCATAGACTATAGCCTGCCCTTTCTGGACATACAGTCACAGGTCAACCAGGTGCTGGCCGCGCTGGCGACCCTCAGTCTGCATCCGGAAGTCGAGGATGCCATCAATACGGCCCTGGCCAGCTACTCGGACCAGGGCATAGAAAAACTGCATCCCTTGCTGGAAAAACAGCACTACCGCCTTACCTGGTGGCGCAATGCCTCGGACCAGATCAACTGGCGCCGCTTTTTTGAAGTGAGCGAGCTGGCGGGGGTACGGGTAGAACTGGATGAAGTGTTTGAAGCCACGCATTCGCTGCTGTTTGAGCTGTACGCGCAGGGCCTGATTGATGGGGTGCGACTGGACCATATTGATGGGCTGGCCCAGCCGCAGGATTATTGCCGCAAGCTGCGGGCGCGACTGGAAGGCCTGATGCCTAACCGGCCCCCGCATCTGCGTACGCCGGTCTACATGATAGCCGAAAAAATCCTGGCGCCCGGCGAATGGCTGCGCGAGGGATGGGGGCTGGACGGTACCACCGGCTATGAATTCATGGATCAGGTATCGGCGCTGCTGCATGACCCGCAAGGGGTTCAGCCATTGAACGCTCTGTGGCATCAGTTAAGCCAGAATGAAAAATCCTTTCATCAGCATGTGGAGCAGGCGCGTCGCCAGTTGCTATCCGAAAATCTGGTGAGCGAATTCGAGGCAGCAGTACATGCCCTGCATGCCATCGCCCGCGCTGACCTGCATACGCGCGATTATTCGCTGGCCTCGATCCGGCGCGTGTTTACCGAGATACTGGTGCACTTTCCGGTGTATCGCAGCTATGTCACGGTGGATGGCATGGATGCCCAGGATCAGGAGCTGTTTGAAAGCACGGCCATCAAGGCCAGACGCACATTGAGCCATGTCGATAAGCCACTGGTGGACATCATTTTCAGCTGGTTGCGTGGGGATCTGATCCATGACGCGCCGTCGCCGGAAATATCCGACCTGTCGCAGCGAGCGATTACCCGCTTCCAGCAACTGATGCCGCCTTTATGCGCCAAGTCCATGGAAGACACGGCGTTTTACCGCTTCGGCCGGCTGGTATCCCGCAATGAAGTGGGTAGCGACCCCGATATGTTCACGCTGGATATGGCCGCCTTTCATGATGCCTGCCAACGGCGGCTGGCGATGTATCCGGCCAATTTGCTCGCCACGGCGACCCATGATCACAAGCGTGGCGAAGATGTGCGCGCTCGCATTGCGGTCATCAGCCAGGTACCCATGCAATGGGAGCAGCAGGTAAAGCGGTGGATAGAAATGAACCAGCGCTTTCACACCCGCGTATTCCCTCAGGAAATGAAATTCGTGGCGTATGACGCTCCGCGCGTCACGCATGAATACATGCTGTACCAGATGCTGGTAGGCGCATGGCCGTTTGATTTGCAGGTGAACGATGCCGCAGGCTTGAAGGCATATGGCGAGCGCATGGAAGCCTGGTTTATCAAAAGCATACGTGAGGCAAAATGGATGTCGAGCTGGGTGCAGGCCAATGAGCCCTATGAGGAAGCATGCGCTGACTTTTTGCGCCACCTGCTTGATCCGGTGGAGAGCAGTGAATTTTTGCATTCACTGGTTCAATTCACGGAGCTGATTGCGCCCGCCGGGGCGATCAATAGCCTGGCGCAGACGGTATTGCGCATGACGGTGCCCGGCATCCCCGACTTGTACCAAGGCACCGAATTCTGGGATCTGAGCCTGGTTGATCCGGATAACCGTCGCCCGGTCGATTATGCCTTGCGCGCTCAGACCTTGCATACAACCACGCATGATGCGATTTCTGACCATGCGCCGACCAATCCGGTCTTGCTCGCCAACTGGCGCCAGGGCGGGATCAAGCAAGCCATCATCCACCGGCTGCTTGGCCTACGCAAACAGCATGCTGCGCTGTTTGAAGCTGGCGATTACCAGGCGCTGTATGCGCAAGGCATGCATGCCGACAAGGTGGTGGCATTTCAGCGGCAGCATGATGAGCAGTGCCTGCTGGTGGTGGTACCGCGCTTTTGCCATGCCTTGCTCGCCGACCATGGCAGCCTGACTCTGGCCAACTGGCACGACACCCGGCTGGAAAAGGGCTTGCGCGAGCCCGGGCGTTATCGCGACATCCTGACGGGCAAGCTGCACCTGGCGGAGCACAACACCCTGCCCCTGGCAGAGCTGTTTGCCACTTTACCGCTGGCCGTTCTGCTGCTGGAACCGGAATAACTGGCCAGGCAGTTCATTGCGCGACGCATCGACATTGCCTGCCTGGCGCCGCGCGGGCTTGCAGTAAGGGCTTATTCGCGTCATAAAAATCCTTAACCGGTGGCTGGCAGACATCAGCTAGCCCTTTAGGGCAATGCCACCGTTTAAAAATCCTATGCATCATCGTCTTGCGTAGGCCAGTCATGTTGACTCGCCTCTCAATTGACGGAGACGATGCATGCCCTTCCTGAGAACTCTGCCTCCCCTTGTCACTCACCTGCGCCTGCCTTTATGGATGGCAGGTCTCGGCAGTCATGCCCTCCCTGACAGGAGACCGTGACGATGTGGGAACAGCTGAAGGTGGCACTGGCAACCCTGAAAGCCGCTCCAGCCGGCTGGGTGGATGGCATTAATGAGGGCAGCGAGCAGACAGTGCAGTGGCTGTGGGAAGTCTTGCAGGGAGATTTCGGCGAGACTGATCAATCGAACGCCCAGCTCGCAACCGGCACCATCATTTCGATGGTGCCGCTCATTGATCAGGTCTGCGATGTGCGCGACCTGATCGCCAACTGCAAACAGATCAACAAAGACCCCAATAACGGCTGGCACTGGTTTGCACTCTGCCTCACGCTTTTGGGTCTCTTCCCCACCCTGGGTTCGCTGCTCAAGGGCTGCCTCAAAATCCTGTTTGGCTATGCGAGGCATGGCGTTCCCAAAGCCATGCGAGCCAATACGCATGTGTGGGATGCACTATCTCCCTTTGTAGAGCGCAGCATTCAGCGGCTGAATGTGCACATGAGCAGCGGCATCGTCAGAAAAACGCTCAAAACCATGCGCATCACCAACCCCTATGGCTGGCTGGCAACCCAGGTGAGGGCGCTCTCCAAAACCATCACCGCAAACGAATTGCTGACGGCATTCGACAACCTGCACCAGACATTGAACGAACTGCTGGATTACGTCAGCCGCTATGGCAATACCACCACCCAGCACAAGGTCGTGCAACTGCAGCGCGAGATCAAGGCCGTACGCGAACGCGCCAATGGCATCATGGGACGCATTGTGAGGCCCTTGCAGGAATGGCTGGAGAAACTGGCCAAGCGGCTGGATGAGGAACAGGCACGGGCGCTGAAAACCGCCGCCCCTGCAGCCCAGGGTCCCCGGCTCATGCACATGGAAAAAGAAGCCATGGATAAGGCCAAGCCGGTCTGGGTGGACAAGGGCCTGGTGCGCCCCCAATACCCGGGGCTGGATGAAATGCCGGCGAATGCCGATGAGATGATACAGAAGGGATACCCGCGCAATATCCAGTACGAGTTTGCCAATTTTCACGGCAATGTGATGCCAGCCAAATATCCTCCGGGCACCGTGCTGTACCGGATTGTAGATCCGACAGAAAAATCATTTGCCAGCGGTCAGTGGTGGACCAGCAAAGCCGAGTTCGACGCCATCACCAGCAAAGACGAATGGCGGCGTAAGTTTGGCGTGTGGCGCATCTGGAAAAGTAATGGCGAGTTCATGACATACCAGGTGCCGGAAGGCACCACGCTCAAAGGCTGGCAAGGTATCAGCGCCTCGCAGGAGATGTACGGCACTGGCTATACCCTGGAAGGCGGAGGCCTGCAGATACTGCTCGATCCTTATGATCTCAAGAGTGAACACTTGCAAAAGCGGTGGCCCACACACTGGGGTTACAACCCTTACAACCCAGGCAACCCCAGGCTCATCGGCGTGCCTGTCTTGCAACACAAATGGCCCACCACGTCGGACAAGGACTCCAAATGAGCAGCATGGACCTCAAAACGCCTTTGATCCCGCAGGAAATCTGGCTGCAAGAGCAATACAGCAGTCCGCGCTATTTCGCCAGGATGCTGAACGCCTGGGAATGCATGGTAGATGTAGCCGAACTCGCTTATGACGACTACATGCGGCATATCCCTTCCAACTATCGCCAGCGCGAACCGGGTACACAGGTGGATATCGTATGGGGTAACCGGGTCTTACCCAATCTCATCCGCACATTGCTGCACATGCGTGAAATCCACCATCGCATCAGCAAAGGCGACCCAGGTGTGTGGGCACCTGCATCGATTCAGAGCGATATCCGCGGTGCCAGCGATTACTGGCATGGCTGGATGGAAGAGCCTGCACTGGTCGCCCGCCTCGGCTTCAACCCCTTGCAGGAGTTTTATCGGCAACAGGGCATTGCCCAAAAATACGCGGCCAATATCGGGCCTACGTTTCGTTATGGCTGGAAACGCGGCGACCTGTTGGGCGACCTGAAAGAAAACCTGCGGGGTTGGGATATCACAGTTCCCAAGGAGTGGCCCACCTACCAGCTTAATCCGCTTTACCAGTGCGCCACCGGAGAAGACGTGCCGAAGTCCGGGGTTTATCTGCCGGATGTCGCATACAGTTGTGCCCAGTTCATCCCGGCGTTGCCAGACGCGCCCGAAGCCAGCATGGCCAATATAGGCCGCACTCCAGATGGTATCCGTTACAACCATCTCGAACCTGCAGTATGGACGCTGGTAGAGCGCGTGGCCGATACCGGCGGTGGTCTGGTGGATACCCGCCTCGTCACGGCGGCCCAGCAAAACGCAGCGGGCGATGAACCCTGGCTTTCCGCATTATCCGGCGAGGCTTGCCCACGTGAGGGCGTCTGGCTGTGCCCGCGCATCAACATGCGGGAAGTACGCCTGCGTCTGGGCGAGCCCATGCCGGGAGCGGGGGAAGCAGGCTTGTCAGGCAGCCTGATCTGGTACTGGAAATCCGCGCTTTGAGCAGCCGATGTCAACCATGTCTTACATGGCACAATGGCAGGTATAGGATTTAGTCCAAACTCGATACAGACGTCTATGCCTACATAAAATCTGACGCACAGAGCAGCCACTCTCCGATGCCTCGTCTCCCTGTCCCCATTTAAGGTGAATGCTGACTTCCACCCTTTCTGGAGACCATCATGCATTCATCCTTCGTGGCAGGTGCGCCTGCTTCCCGCTTTCAACATCCTCCGCGCTGGCAATTCCCTTCTGATCATTTGCTGAAGGAATTCGGCATTTGCCCGGCTGATGCCGATGCCCGCAATGACGACGATAATCTGGAAAATGAAAACGTATCCGTAGGGCAGGCTTTCCCGGACGCTGGAAAACATCCGCGTGAAAAACAACCTGAAACGCCGCCGCCACAGGATCCTGATGTACTCGATCAAGCCAATCCGCCCACTGCGGACCCTGATTATCGGCAACATCCACCAGAAACCGTGACACCCGATCCGCACAAGGCGTATCCGCCAACTGACCCGGCCCCCACCGAGCCGCAACCGGAGATCATTGATGAAAAACCCGATATCCCAGCCAAGGATATTCCCGAGGTAGCACCTCCACCGGGTGGTTTTGTGATCCGCGAAAACGCCAGGTAAATAGCAAGCCGAGTCAAGTAAACAAAGGACCCACTTCTGCCCGCCTGGAGAATCCGAGAGACAGACAAAAAAAACAGGAGCCCAAAGGCTCCTGTTTTTATGTGCGTCGCACCTAGTGCTTGGGCATGGCTTGCTGAACCGCCGCCTTCAGTTTCTTGATATCAATGCCCCCTTCGGCATTGACCACTTCCGCCATGAGTTGACCACGGCGCTTGCTTACTTCGACTTCCAGCTCTTCCAGATCAACCTTGGCCTTTTTGACCTTGGGAAACATTTCTGTTTCTTCCTCTTCCACGTGATGGTCAATGTACTCGCTAAGCACAGTCATCTTGGCGTCATACATGGGATCAGAAGGATTCATGGACTGAATCTGGCCAATCAGGCTTTTCGCGGTGCTGTGCTCTACCACCGCCTCATTCAGCAGATCGTCGTCATGAATCGCCGTACGCGCAGCCGGATAGAAAATTTCCTCTTCCACACGGGCGTGCACGGTAAGCTCCAGACAGATCTGGTTGGCTACCAGGGTTTTGCCTTCGATGTCTTCTTTCTCGGCCAGCTTGGAGTATTGCTTGAACAGCTTTTTCACATTCTTGTGATCATCAACCAGTTGCTCGATCACGTCTTTCTTCTGCGCCGTGCGGCGGGTGGTGGATTTCACGGTCGCATCTGCTTGTCGTGGTAACGTCATTTTCATCTCCTCAAGGTGGGGTTTTAATGCCCCTTCAGAGTGTCACCAGCGGTCAGTCTCAACCAGCAGATAAAGCTGATTGCCATGTAGGAAATACTGTAGAGATTGATGTGGGGAACCGTCGGATCGCATCGGCATAGTGCAGATCTTCATGCGCACCAAGCAGCATTACGTTCGGACGCCTTCACCATCGCCAATCTGCCATAGCGACTTGCGCGTCAGAAACAGGATCCCTGGCAGGATTATGAACGCCTGCGGCAACACATCACCACGGCCATGCTGGAGATGTTTACCTGACGAGAGCGCTAGTCGTTTATAAAAGAAAAAGGGGCAGTGTTGCCCCCTTTTTTTCACGTTGGTCAGCGCAGACTAACCACGATTGGGGCGTATCCGCTCCCACAAATAACGCAGGCTGAATTTATCGCGCGGGCGTGGCTTGTAGTTGGTCTTGTGCACTTCAATGTCTTCGTAAATGCGCTTGGACGCCGTGTAGTAATAAAGCGCCATGGATTTACGGGTAATGCCGTCCGGGGTATTGAGCGGTTCAGGGTGCCCGTGATTGCTATCTTCATCGGTATTGAACACCACACAGCGATTGAAAATGGGCGCGACTTTTTTCAGGCACTTGGTCATTTTCGTGTCCCACAATTCCAGGTCGCCACCGTACTCCGGCTGCCAATCCTTGTTGAGATAAATAATCATGTTGAGCCTGCGCTCCAGATGCATGGACTTGTTGATACGAAAATCCGAATGCACGCCGAGCAGCCCACCGCGACTGGTTTCATGAAAACCGCCACCGTTGAAATAGGGGTCAGGAATCAGGCCATCTATGCCTGTCATTTTTTGCAGGAACATCAGCACCGGCGCCGAGTTTACAAAGGCAAACACCTCACGCAGCTCGCGGTTGCAGGCATTCGGGCTAATCTGCCGCTTATGCAGTCCACGGTAACCACGCTCATAGACTTTCTCATTGCTGGTCTGCTCGCGCGGGAATTGGTCGAGGATGGACTGAGCCAGCGCTTCCGGTAAAAAATTATCAATGACGATATGCGGAAATGGCTCCCCTGACTGGTACTGGCTGGCTAGTGTTTCCCCGCAGGCGATGGCTTGTGACTCTTCCAGATAGGGCCCATCCTGTGTATCAATCGGAAGGGTCAGGCTGACTGTTTGCATCAATGCTCCTTGCGTCTTTCGTAGTGCAGGCACACACCATGATGTGCGATAGACGGGTTATTAAGCGGGCTTACGCCCTGTCGATAAAGCAAAGCCCCTCACATGCGCAAGGGGCAGAACCGTTATCCATCGGATATACGGCCATTACATCTGCAAAAACCGTAGCGCCAGCAACTGCTTGCTGACACAACAGCTAACGAAATTATCCCACCAAACCCTCTCAGCTTAGAACAGAAATTACAGCTTCCGGCGTTAAAAATGTCTGGCGAGACGCGCAAGCATCAAGCCCCTTTGCACTCCAGGCCAGGGTTCAGCATTTTAAGCTGCTCAATGGCGGCGGCAATCGCCCCCTCTGCGCCGCCGGGAGCCTGCACTTCATCGGGCACCAGCGCCGGGGCATCGTCCGACAGGGGGGCCACCTTGGCCACACCATAGCCACTGGGGGCTTCATTTGGCAGGGCTGCACGACCGCTGATCTGGTAACTGCGGTAAATGGAGGGAATGCCTTCTTCATCCAGCGTGTCGCTAGTGAAAAAAATGCGTATGGATACGGCGGGCAATGAATTTTCGGCTGTCATGTCATACCTCCATAAAATGAATAATGATCGCTACGCCTGCACTGCAAGCTGAATAAAACATCATACTACTGATTGAACAAGGGGCGTTTTACTCGCACGCGCGGGCTCTGGTCTCAAGCAGATAAGCGCTTGCGTCTCGCCTTAGCTGTGAGTCCTGCCTGGCGCTTGCGTTCCCTGCAGGCACCGGCAAAGGTGGCGAGCCCTGCATTTGCAGGCTGCTCATGGCATGGCAAATGAGGTTAGAATGCCTGTCCAGTCGTTTAACCGTTGGTTTTTTGGAGGGTGAACATGAGTGATCTTTATGGCGCGCAACACCGCGTGTTGCAGCAGCAGTTTGATACCGTCAGCATGGCAGACCGGGTAAGCGAGTTTATTGTCGTTCCCGAGATCAGCGATGAGCACCGTGGCTTCATCGAGAGCCGCGACATGTTTTTTCTCTCCACCATTGATCACAGAGGCTTCCCCACCTGCTCTTACAAAGGCGGCAGCACTGGCTTTGTGAAGGTGCTGGACAGCAAGACCCTGGCCTTCCCCAGTCTGGACGGCAATGGCATGTACCTTTCCATGGGCAACATGACCCTCAACCCGAAAATCGGCATGCTGTTTATTGATTTTGAGCACCCACACCGCGTGCGCGTGCATGGCACGGCACAAATTGTGCCCAATGACCCTTTGCTGCAGGAATATAAAGAAGCAGAGCTGGTGGTGCGCGTGACGATAGAAGAGATATTCATCAACTGTCCGCGCTACATCCATCCTCATCAGCGCGTTGCCACCTCGCGCTATGTACCGCAGCCGCATTGCCCGACGCCATTGCCACAATGGAAGCGGATTGACGGCCTGCAGGATGCCTTGCCAGCGCGCGACAAGGATGTAGCGGAATCGCTGGGCGGCACGATCAGTTTTGAAGAGTATGCCGAGCTGGTGATGAAAGGCGAAGGTTAAGCGACAGTCTTAGCGCCCATCTCGCCCACCTATGCGCAACGGCGGCAGGTGGGCGTTATAATGCCAGCTGGCATATCAGGCGCGTCAGGTGCCAGAAATAACAGGGATAAGAATGGCAAGTTGTGAATTATGTGCAGTGCCAGGGGGCGAGTTGCAATGGCAGGATGAATTCTGCCGGGTGGTACGGGTAGAAGACCAGGATTACCCGGGCTTTTGCCGGGTGATACTTAACCGTCATGTGAAAGAAATGACGGATCTTGCCAGCGAAGATCAGCTGCGCCTGATGCAAGTGGTGCTCAAGGTGGAACGAGCAGTGCGCAAGATCATGCGGCCAGACAAGATCAATCTCGCCAGCCTGGGCAATATGACGCCGCATGTGCACTGGCACGTTATCCCGCGCTATAAACGTGACCGGCATTTCCCTGCTGCGATATGGGCGCCTGCCCGCCGCGAGACCATGGGCCATCCACTGGATGCCGCCACGGCCAGCGCACTGAAACAGGAAATCCAGCAGATTCTTGGCTAGCCAGTTGCAGGGCCGGCCACCTGAAACAGGCTAGCCCTGCAATATCAGCCGCTCAACCGGCTTGCCATTGATGAGATGCGACTCGATGATTTCATCAATGTCTTCGTTGTCGACAAAACCGTACCAGACCGCTTCTGGGTAAATCACCATCAGCGGGCCCTCGCTGCAGCGATCCAGGCAGCCAGCACGGTTGATACGGACATTGCCCTTGCCGCTCAGCTTGAGCTTCTTGATACGCGATTTCATATAGTCAAAGGCGGCCTCGGCGCCGTGATTGGCGCAGCAGTCTGAGCCGTCCTCACGCTTGTTGAGGCAGAAAAACACATGATGCTGAAAATAGGGTGTCATGGCGTTCATTTTCATGAGGCTAGGTTATGAAGGCATGGCCGCATAAAGGCGGCTACTCCGTGGTCAGACTGTCCTGACGGGTAAAGTTCCAGGTGCGGGTCACGCTCAGGATATCGGTATCGGCGCGCACATTTTCCGGGAACGGGGCAAACGGCGCCGCCAGCTCCACAATCCGACGCGCACCATCATCCAGCTCCTTGTAGCCTGAGCTCTGGTTGATTTCGATCTTGTCCAGGCTGCCATCGGCGCGGATGGAGACGGTCATGGTCAGCTTGCCATACAGTTTTTTATCCTTGGCGGCTTCGGGATAATTGAGGCTACCGACTTTCTCAACCTTCTGCCGCCAGTTATCCACGTAAGCGGCAAAGCGGTATTCCTGAGCACGGGCACCGATAAACTTGCGCTTGGGGCGCTTCTGGTACTCATCCTGCTGCTTGGCAATCTGCGCTTCCAGTCTCGCCATATCCAGACTGCTGGCCAGCAAATCAGCGGCCTTGAGCGACTTGCTGCTGGCCGACTGCTCGCCGGTTTCCGGCTTGACTGCAGCGGCTTCCTGCGCGGGGTGGGTCTCCACCTTTTTGGTCGATTGCAGCTGATGCATCAGCTCTTGCACCTGCTTCTCCAGTTCAGCCACTTTTTGCTGGCGACGCTCCGCTTCAGAGGTAGTAGAAGACGCTTGCATGGCACTCTGGCGTGACTGCGCTTCCGGCTTGGGAGTGGTTTGCTTGGGTGGCTGGTCAGGCGGTGGCAATGCCGATTTCATGCGACGATCCGCATCAGTATTACCGCCGCGATTCAGGTTGGCCTGAGCCAGTGCATCGGCTTTCTCTGGTTTGCTTTCGGTTTTGGTGTTGACCAGCACAACATCCATGGACGACATTTTGTCCTTCAACACCTGCAAGTTAGGCGCCTTGAAATCCAGACTGGCAATGATCGCGATATGCAGCACGGCCGACACCAGCAAGGTGACGCCCAGCGCATCAAGGCGGCTCAACATGCGCAGGTTCAAGCGGCCAGCCTTTCCAGCAGTTTTTGATGGATACCGCCAAAGCCACCATTGCTCATGACCAGAATATGGTCACCGCTGCGTGCTTCGCGGGCGATGGCTTCCACCAGCTTCGTCATGTCGGTTTCCACCTGGGCAATCTCGCCCATGTCGTTCAGGGCTTCGGCCGCGTCCCAGCCGAGGTTGGCCCCATAACAGTAAACACGGTCGGCTGACTTGAGACTGGCGGGCAAGGCGGCTTTCATGACGCCCAGCTTCATGGTGTTGGAGCGTGGCTCCAGCACCGCCAGAATGCGCGACGACCCGACCTTGGCACGCAAACCTTCCAGCGTGGTGGTAATCGCAGTCGGGTGATGCGCGAAGTCATCGTAGACCGTAATCCCCTTCACCTCGCCGCGCACTTCCATGCGGCGTTTCACATTCTGGAATTCGGCAAGCGCCGCAATACCGACCTCAACGGGCACGCCCACATGGCGCGCAGCCGCCAACGCGGCCAATGCATTCATACGGTTATGCTCGCCCAACAGGCTCCATTGCACGCGGCCCAATACCTGCTCGCCTTGTATCACATCAAAACTGCCCTCGGCATCGGCGGCGCCGGCATGCCAGCCATGCGCATCGCCAAAGGTTTCCACCGGGGTCCAGCAGCCACGTGCAATCACACGCTCCAGGCTTTCTTCCCGTCCATTGGCTACCACCAGGCCCTGCTGCGGCACGGTGCGCACCAGATGGTGAAACTGGGTTTCAATGGCGGCCAGGTCAGCAAAAATATCGGCATGGTCAAACTCGAGATTGTTGAGCACGGCCGTGCGTGGGCGATAGTGGACAAACTTGGAGCGCTTGTCGAAAAACGCCGTATCGTATTCATCGGCCTCAATCACGAAAAAGGGCGAGCGCCCCTGTGGCTCCTGCCGCGGAGCGCCGGGCAAGCGCGCAGAGATATCAAAATTCTGCGGCACGCCGCCAATCAGAAAGCCAGGCGCCAGCCCGGCGTATTCCAGAATCCAGGCCAGCATGGAACTGGTGGTGGTTTTGCCATGCGTGCCGGCGACTGCCAGCACCCATTTATCGCGCAACACATTTTCGGCCAGCCACTGCGGGCCCGAAACATAGGGCAAGCCACGATTGAGGATTTCCTCCATCAATGGGTTGCCACGCGAGACCACATTGCCAATGACGTAAATATCAGGATTGAGTGCGGTTTGCTCTGGGGAGAAACCTTCGGTCAGGTCTATGCCCTGCGCCTCCAATTGTGTGCTCATCGGCGGGTAGACATTGGCATCGCAACCGGTCACGCGATGGCCTGCGGCTTTGGCCAGCACTGCAATGCCGCCCATGAATGTTCCGCAAATGCCGAGGATGTGAATATGCATGATGTGTTCTTAACGAATGATGACGGGAAAGGGAATGTATCCGAGTTGTAAAAACTATTGCTTAATGATCCCGTTAGCTTTTAAAGTATTTAAAAAATAGTGTCCTGTACCATTTTATGCATAATGATAAGCGATAGCAGGACTAAAAGGCAGTCAGTATCACTTGAATATGGGGAGCACCGTTGATGAGTAGCGCAGTAATCGAGCCATTAGGCTCAGGAGGGGCCGATGTCTTTCTCGGACGCCAGCCCATATTGACTGCGAACCGAAAAATCATAGCCTACGAGCTGCTGTTCCGATCGGAAGCCAGCCTCTCGGCAGACGTGGTGGATGACGTGCTTGCCACCTCCACCGTCATCGTCAACATGCTGAGTGAGTTCGGACTTGAACTGGTGCTTGGCAATGAAGATGCCTTCCTGAATGTCTCCGCCAGCCTGCTGATGAGCGAGACGCTGGAGTTGTTGCCACCAGACCGCGTGATCCTCGAAATCCTGGAAGATGTCCCCATCAATGCGCAAATCGTGGAACGTTGCGCCGCCTTGAAAGAAATGGGCTTTCGTATCGCACTGGATGACTTTCTCTACCGCCCGGAATACGACCATATCCTGCCCCTGGTCGATATTGTGAAAGTCGACCTTACCATCACCCCGCTCAAGCACATGGCACCATCGCTGACCGTGTTGCGCAAACATAATCACATTCAACTCCTCGCGGAAAAAGTCCAGAACGAAGAAGAATTTGAAGCTTTCAAGAAGCTTGGCTTTGAGCTGTTTCAGGGCTATTTCTTTGCACAGCCGGTGATCCTGCAGGGCAAAAAGCCACAGCCCAACCAGATGACGCTGATGCGCATCATGGGCATGCTGATCAGTGACGCCAACCTGCAAGCGTTGGAAGAACCCTTCAAGCAAAGCCCCGACCTCTCGGTCAGCCTGCTGCGCCTGGTCAACTCGGTCGGTATCAGCGGCGGTCGTCAGCAGGAAATCGGCTCCATACGCCAGGCGATTGCCGTGCTGGGCCAGCGCCAGCTGCTGCGCTGGGTACAGCTCCTACTATACGTTTCACCCGAAGCTGGCACCGCCAGCAACCTGATGCAGCAAGTTGCCAGCCGTGCCCGCCTGATGGAGCTGATTGCACTCAAGCTGCAATCACCCGAGCCGCGCTTCAGTGATCAGGCCTTCATGGTCGGCATGCTGTCGCTGGTCGATGCCGTGTTGCAAGTGCCCATCGAGAAAATCCTGAATGAAATCGGACTGATGGAGCACCTGAAACAGGCCATCCTGGCGCACGAAGGCCCGCTGGGCCAGCTCTTGCAACTGGCGCAGGAAATAGAACGCACCGACTTTGAAGCCGTGCGTGCCGATCTCCATGCATTGGGCATCAGCGTCGGTGACTTTACCTCCATCCAGCTGCAAGCCATGCAATGGGCCGCCGAGCTTAACAAACAGGCTGCGTGATTGGATGATAAAAGTCTTGCGCTAAGGCGTCACAAAAAAGTCGGCAATCTGCCGGCTTTTTCTTTTCGATAGTGCTAATTGGCTAAATACAAAATCAGAACTTGAGCCGCAAACTCAGCAACGCACTACGTGGAGCTCCTGGGGTGTTGTACAAATCAGCGCCGCCATGGGCAGAAATGTAATACTCCTTATCTAACAAGTTGTTCAATGTCAGGCGCAAATCGTAGCGTTTGGTCTCATAAAAAGCGCTGGCGTCAAAGCGGGTATAGCCGGGCAATTTCACGACATTGCTGGCAGAGGCATACTGATCGCCCACTAACACCACGCCCCCGGCTAGGCCAAAGCCATTGCCAAATCGGTGCGATACCCAAAGGTTGGCACTATGCCGCGGCGTGAGGCTGGCGCGATTGCCTTCAAGTGCCACTCGCGCAGGTTCACCGACGATATTGACGGCCATGGTCGAAGGCGAGTCCGTAATCTTGGCATCCATATAGGCATAACCAGCATTGACGTCCCAGCCTTCCGCCAGGCGTCCCATGGCGGATAACTCCAGTCCATCGGTACGCTGCTCGCCGACCGGTATCAGTCGATTATTGTTGGCAGGATCTGCGCTCTTGATGTTGGTGCGCTCAAGCCGGAACAGGGAAACCATGGTCGACAGATTGCCATTCAGCCAGTCCAGCTTGGCGCCCACCTCATAATTGGTGGTTTCTTCTGGTGCTAGCTGAGCGGCATTGTTGGTGAAGGCCAGATTGAAGGTTTCCTGCGATGGCTGGAACGACTTGGTATAAGAGCCATACAAACTGACATCATCCGCCGGCTGATAAACCAGCCCAGCCCGCGGGCTCCACTCTTTGTCCACGCGATCAAGCTTGGCCGAGCTCAGATTGTCTTTTGTTTCCTGATTGAAGCGATCATAACGAGCCCCTAACAGCGCTTTCCAGCGCTCGGACAACGTGACCAGATCCTGCATGTAAAACGCCGCCGTCGTGCTGGTGCCAGTAGAATCCGAAGGGCTTAGGCCCACGCGGGCAGAAGGCGTCAGTATCGGGTTGTAAAGGCTCACCGAGGCAGGGTTCTGGTAGTTTCCAGACAGAGCATCTTTCTTCTGTTCGCCAAACTCCATGCCAAACAGCAAGGCATGCTCAAGGCCGAATGCGCGCGTTTTGATACTGAGATCGGTCTGATTGAAATAGCCATCTTCCTCACGCTGCACCGTGCTGTAGCGCCGATTAGCTATCGGGTTGCTGATGGTACCGGTAATGCTGCTAACCACGGTGTTGTTGCGATCAAGATCATAGTGATACATGCGGAAAGCATTGCGCAGTTTCACATCTTCACTGAATTTGTGTTCCAGCACAAAAGAGCCCGCGCTGACGCGGCTTTGCACATAGTCATCGCGCCGCGCATTGGCCGAACCATAATACGTATCTATATTGACCTTGACCGGACGACCATTGATGGCAGGCACGCCAAAGTCATTCAGCCGGCGATCATCCAGATATTCCGCCTGCAACAAAAGGCGTGTTTTTTCGGAAATATCAAACTGGATGGAGGGCGCAATAAATTCACGATCAGTAAAGGATTGATCGCGGAAACCATCGCTCTTCTGGCGGGCACCAGTGATACGCAAAGCCACATTATCCCCTAGCGGCTGGTTGATATCAGCCTCGTATCGCTGGAAATCATAGCTGCCAATGGTCGTAGTGAGATTAATCATCGGCTTGTCAAACGGCTTCTTGGTTATACGATTGATCAGGCCCCCAGATGAGCCGCGGCCATACAGCACCGCTGCCGGGCCTTTCAAGACCTCAATCTGCTCCACATTGGCAAGATCACGGAAGTAAAGCGCATCATCGCGGATGCCATCCACGAACTGATCGGCAATCGCGCTGAATCCACGAATATTTACCTGGTCACGCTGACCATCGCCATTGCTGAAGCCAATGCCGGGCACATTGCGCAGTGCATCCTGCAGCGATATGGCCCCCTGATCTTCCATCAAAGCCTTGGGGATCACGTTCACCGTCTGCGGAATATCACGCAAAGGCACATCGATTTTTGCTGCTGTGGTGCTGACAACAGCCTGATAAGGAGAAGACACTTCTTTTTGCGCTTTTACCTTCACTTCCTCCAGTTCGCTGGGGCTGTCTTCTGGATTTGGCGTGGCGCCGAATGAAGCTGTGGAAATACTGCTGAATACAAACATTAATGCTAAATGCAATTTGGAATGGCGATACATGGCCCCCTGAGCCTTTCTGGTTTTTTAGTAACTGATGAGATGAATTGCATTGGGCAGAAGAGATCTGCTGGGTGGGGACCGCTGAACTACGTCGGTGGGTGGTGACTTGCCTATCCAATGATGTTAATTATTGTAAATGACAATTGTTCTCAATTGCAACATAAGTATTTTTATGCTGGTGTCTGATCAGCAACCAGAGCTGACAGGCATGTAAAGCATGTATCAAAGAGCAAGATATTGAAGGACGATGGCAGGGAACAATGCAAAACGAAAGCAAGGCAGGAAGTTAGAGAACAAGGCCGCTGAGAAAGGAAAAACAACAAAGGAAGATAGAAAAAAAGCAGCTGTAGCCAGCTAGATCACCATATGGAGAGTATTGCGCTCCCCACATGGTGGCATCCAGTCGTTGCTATAAATTGGGCGCGAGCCAGCGCTCCAGATACTCCTCCGAGAGCCCGCGTCTTGTCGCCATGTCCTTGAGCTGATCCTGGCCTATCTTGTCGACGCTGAAATACTTGGCATCAGCATGCGCCAGATAAAATCCGGATACGGCAGCGGCAGGCATCATGGCCAGCGACTCGGTCAGCGTCATGCCAATTTCATCGCACTGCATGACCTGGAACATATCGGGTTTGACCGTATGATCCGGACAGGCCGGGTAACCTGGTGCCGGACGAATGCCGCGGTATTGCTCCTTGATCAGGGCCTCGTTATCCAGCTGCTCGTCCGCGGCGTACCCCCAGAGGTCGGTACGCACACGGGCATGCAGGTATTCGGCAAAGGCTTCCGCCAATCGATCAGCCAACGACTTCAGCATGATGCTGCTGTAATCGTCATGGTCGTTCTCGAAGCGTTCCAGGTATTTGTCGATGCCCAACCCACCTGTCACCGCAAACATGCCGATGTAATCCGCCACGCCGGATGCCTTGGGCGCAATGTAATCGGCCAGACACTGATTGGGGCGTGCCACGCCATCAATCACCGGCTTGGCGGTCTGCTGGCGCATGCCATACCAGGTAAAGGCCACCTGGCTGCGGGTATCGTCGGTGTAGATTTCAATATCGTCGTCATTGACGGTATTGGCAGGCAATAGGGCAACAACGCCGTTGGCGGTCAGCCAGCGACCTTCGATAATTTTTTTCAGCATGGCCTGGCCTTCTGCCAGCAGCTTGGTGGCTGCTTCACCAACCACGCTATCGGTCAGGATGGCCGGATAAAAGCCAGCCAGATCCCATGTCTGGAAAAACGGACCCCAGTCGATGTAATCGGCAATGGTGGCCAGATCAATATTCTTGAACACGCGCCGACCAATAAACTTGGGTTTCACCGGGGCATTTGCACCATCAAACCTGGCTTTGACCTTGTTGGCACGTGCCTCTGCCAGGGTCAGCATGGTCGGGCCTTTTTTATTGGCATGCTGGGTACGCGCACGGTCATAATCCGCGGCAACCTCATTGATGTAGCTCTCACGCTGCTCAGGCGTCAGCAGCGACTGCATCACAGATACCGAGCGCGAAGCATCCGGCACATAGATCACTGGCCCATCATAATTCGGTGCGATCTTGACCGCAGTATGCGCACGCGAAGTCGTCGCGCCACCAATCAACAGCGGTATCTTCAGCATACGGAAGTGCGGGTCGCGCTGCATTTCCTTGGCGACATAGGCCATTTCTTCCAGCGACGGCGTGATCAGGCCCGACAAGCCGATGATGTCGGCATTTTCAACCTTGGCGGTCGCCAGAATTTCCGAGCACGGCACCATCACGCCCATGTTCACCACCTCGAAGTTGTTGCACTGCAGCACCACCGACACAATATTCTTGCCGATATCGTGCACATCGCCTTTTACTGTCGCAATCACCACCTTGCCCTTGGGCTTGGCGGCCACGCCGGTGCGCTTTTCTTCCGCGGCTTTTTCTTCCTCAATAAAGGGAATCAGGTGGGCTACGGCCTGCTTCATCACGCGCGCAGATTTCACTACCTGCGGCAGGAACATCTTGCCCTGACCAAACAGATCACCCACCACATTCATGCCGTCCATCAGCGGGCCTTCGATCACATTGATCGGGCGGCCCCCGGCGGCCATCACTTGCTGGCGCGCTTCCTCGGTGTCTTCCACAATAAATTCGGTAATGCCATGCACCATGGCATGCTCCAGCCGCTTGCCCACCGATACCGGCTGCTCAGGCGTGCCGCGCCACTCCAGCGTGGGCGCCTCTTTCTTGCCACCAGCAGTCAGGGTGGCCGCAAATTCAATCATGCGCTCCGTCGCATCTTCACGGCGATTCAACACCACATCTTCTACACGCTCGCGTAGCTCGGCAGGCAGATCATCGTACACACCGACCATGCCGGCATTGACGATACCCATGGTCATGCCCGCCTTGATGGCGTGATACAGGAACACAGTATGGATGGCTTCGCGGGCCGGGTCATTGCCGCGGAAGCTGAAGCTCACATTGGAAACGCCTCCGGAAATCTTGGCGTAAGGCAGGTTTTCCTTGATCCAGCGCGTGGCATTGATGAAATCCACGGCGTAGTTGTTGTGCTCCTCAATACCGGTGGCAACAGCAAAGATATTGGGGTCGAAGATAATGTCTTCAGGTGGGAAAGACGCCTCTTTTACCAGCAAATCATAAGCGCGTTTGCAGATCTCGATCTTGCGCTCATAGGTATCCGCCTGGCCTTTTTCATCAAAGGCCATGACGATGACCGCCGCGCCATAACGACGGCACAGACGCGCCTGCCGCAGAAACTCGGCTTCGCCTTCCTTCATGGAGATGGAATTGACGATGGACTTGCCTTGCACACACTTCAAGCCCGCCTCGATCACTTCCCACTTGGAAGAGTCGATCATGATGGGCACACGTGCAATGTCAGGCTCGGAGGCAACCAGATTCAGGAAGTGCGTCATCGCCTTCACGGCGTCCAGCATGCCTTCATCCATATTGATATCAATGACCTGCGCACCGTTTTCTACCTGCTGACGCGCCACCTGCAGGGCATCCTCATATTGTTCGTTCAGGATCATGCGGGCAAAGGCTTTGGAACCGGTGACATTGGTACGCTCGCCTACATTCACAAACAGGGAGCTGTCATCAATGATAAAAGGCTCAAGACCAGCCAGCAGCGTGGCATGGCGAGGCGCAGGCACCTGGCGGGGGGCGATGTTTTTCACCGTCTCGGCAATGGCCTGGATATGCGCAGGCGTGGTGCCGCAGCAGCCGCCTGCCACATTCACAAATCCGCTCTCGGCAAATTCTTTCAGCAGGCTGGAGGTATCCTGCGGCTCCTCGTCAAAGCCGGTGTCCGACATAGGGTTAGGCAAACCGGCATTGGGGTAGATGCAGACAAAGGTATCGGCGATCTTGGACAACTCTTCGGCATAAGGCCGCATCAGCGCGGCACCCAAGGCACAGTTAAGGCCTATGGTCAGTGGCCGGGCGTGGCGCACGGAATGCCAGAAGGCAGGCACCGTCTGACCTGAGAGTATGCGTCCGGAGGCATCTGTTACCGTGCCGGAAATCATGATGGGCAGGCGCTTGCCGCTTTGCTCAAAGTAGGCATCAATCGCAAACAGCGCGGCCTTGCAATTCAGCGTATCAAAAATGGTTTCAACAAGCAGGATATCGGCACCGCCTTCTACTAGCGCAATGGTCTGCTCCAGGTACGCCTTTACCAGCTGATCGAAGGTGATATTGCGGGCAGCCGGATCGTTAACGTCGGGGGAAATGGACGCGGTTTTTGGCGTAGGGCCGAGCGCGCCTGCCACAAAGCGCGGTTTGTCCGGCGTGCTGTATTTGTCGCAAGCGGCGCGTGCCAGCTTGGCGGCTTCCACGTTCATCTCAAACGCAAGGTGCGCCATGTGGTAATCCTCCTGCGCAACCGTGGTCGCGCCGAAGGTATTGGTCTCGATAATATCGGCACCTGCCGCCAGATATTGCTCGTGGATTTCCTGGATGATGTGCGGCTGAGTCAATGTCAGCAGCTCATTATTGCCTTTGACGAACAGTTCGCGCGCCTCGCCTTCTGCAGGCGCTGCATGCGGCTGACCACATCCACAGCCATCACCGTTGGGGCAAAATGCCAAGCCTGGCTTGAAATCGGCAAACCGGCCCTGCGGGCCACCGCGATAATCTTCCTCTGTCAGTTTGTAGCGCTGAATCATGGTCCCCATGGCGCCATCCAGAATCAGGATGCGCTCTGCCAGCAACTCGCGCAGGCGAACCTCAGTGGCAGAGATGGGAATGGCAGTGGATAACGTAGACGGCTGGTTCATGGGGCGCTCATATAGTGATGGCTAGTCTGGCATGACAGCCATGCGCAGACCTTGCGGTCAGCAGGTGTTAAGACAAAGGCGTCATTATAAAACAGGCACTGCTTTCAGGCACAGGCGATTGTTTATGCGCAGCTTTCCTTGGCTCATGGCAGACAACGAGGGTCATAGGACTGCAATTGCGCTATCGGGTTCAGATCAAGGCATTTTTGAGACATCATTTGCCTGTCACTGCCTGCCACCAGTTCTGGTTCAAACCACCGACGTGCCTAGCAAGCTGCCTATCCAGTAGGTCATGGCACCTGCAGCGCTGCCAATCAATAGCATGCGCAGGCCACCCTGCCAGGCATTTCGCCCGGTAAACAGGGATAAGGCAGCGCCTATGCCAAACAAGGCCAGCGCCGTCAGGGCAATCGCCCCCATCAGCGCATGGGCACCGCCGCCCAGCAGATAAGGCAACAGTGGTACCACCCCGCCAAAAGTAAACGCCAGGAAGGAGGACAGGGCCGCCGTCCACGGCGAGCCCAGCTCATCGGGATTCAAACCCAGCTCCTCCCGCGCCAGGGCATCCAGGCCTTTTTCCGGGTCGGCCACCATGCGCTCGGCCAAGGCCCGCGCTTCGGTTTCATTCAAGCCTCGGGCCTGATAAATCAGCTGCAGCTCACGCGCCTCTTGTTCGGGGTATTGCGCCAGCTCATCGCGTTCCAGCCCGATCTGATACTCAAACATTTCGCGCTGCGAGCGCATGGAAATATACTCGCCCGCCGCCATGGAAAATGCCCCGGCCAGCAAGCCAGCCACGCCGGTCATGAGGATGGTCGACACATTGGCCGCCGCTCCGGCGACGCCCATCACCAGGCATGCAATCGAAACCAGACCATCATTCACCCCAAACACGGCAGCGCGCAGGCCGCCGCTGGTACCGGCATTACGATGACCAAGCTCGACGTCATTAATGGAAAGCGGCGTCGGATGTTCATTCTGCTGCCGCGGCTGACGGTAAACGGATAGGCCGCGTATCTTGATGGCAGCCAGCAAGGGCTTCAATCGCCGGCCTCCAAGGCTACGCAGCAACAGCAGCACCACACGAGTGCGTAAATCGGGCTGATAGGTCTGGGGCATAGCCAAACCCTTGGCTATGCCTTGTTTATGCCATATGCCGGCTTGAGACTCCGCCTCGGCGGCCAGCTGTTTGAACAGTTCGCGATGCGCCTCGACGGGCTCCTGCACTGACATTTGTCTGTAAATGCAGGCGGATCGCATTTCTTCAAGCCAGGCGGAATGGTATTTTTCCATGAGATGTAAGCCTTTATATTTCGTGCTTGCGGTACTGAATCGCCTCGGCCACATGCGCAGTTGCGATATCCCTGGCACCCACCAGATCGGCAATCGTGCGGGCCAGCTTCAATATCCGATGATACGCCCGGGCGGACAGGTTGAGCCGATTGATGGCCTGCTTTACCAAGGCTTGGCCTTGGGCATCCAGCTCGCACCAGATATCGATCTCATGACTTTCCAATAGTGCATTGGCTTTCCCCTGGCGTTGCACTTGCAGCGCACGCGCAGCCTCGACACGGCGACGCACCAGATCACTGCTTTCGCTGCTCTCACGCGCCAGCAATTCATCGTCGCGCAAGGCAGGTACTTCTATATGCATGTCAATACGATCCATCAGCGGGCCGGAAAGACGATGGCGATAGCGCGACACCTGGTCAGGCGTGCAGCGGCATTTATTGTTGTAATGCCCCAGATACCCGCAAGGGCAGGGATTCATCGCGGCTACCAGCTGAAAGCGCGCGGGGAAATCTGCCTGCCGGGCAGCTCGGGAGATGGTGATGCGCCCCGATTCCAGCGGCTCGCGCAGCACCTCAAGCACCTTGCGATCAAACTCCGGCACTTCATCCAGAAACAGAATGCCGTGGTGCGCCAGGGATATTTCGCCCGGGCGTGGCACACTGCCGCCGCCCACCAGCGCCACCGCCGATGCCGTGTGGTGTGGCGCGCGGTAAGGCCGCTGCCGCCAAGCGCTTGCTCGAAACGCGCCGTTGAGCGACTGAATGGCGGCAGACTCTAATGCTTCTTCTTCGGTCATCGCGGGCAAAATACCTGGCAATCTGGCGGCCAGCATGGACTTCCCGGTGCCCGGCGGTCCTTGCATCAAGATACTGTGCCCGCCTGCCGCCGCCACTTCCAAAGCACGCTTGGCATGTGCCTGCCCTTTCACGTCGGCGAAGTCAGCATAAGCTAGCGTGGTGGATGGCACTTCCGGCTGCTGCAATGCCAACGGCGACTGACCAAGCAAATGCGCGCATACCGCAAGCAAGCTGCTGGCGGGCAGTATCTGCGCATCCGTCACCAGCGCAGCCTCCGCTGCACTGGCTTCGGGCAAAATAAAAGCCCGGCCATCGCGCCAGGCTTTATAGGTCATGGCCAAGGCCCCCTTAACGGGGCGCAGCTCCCCGGTAAGGGCGAGCTCTCCAGCCATTTCATATTGCGCCAAACCCTCTATCGGCAATTGGCCGGACGCCGCCAGAATCCCGATCGCGATCGGCAAATCATAGCGCCCACTTTCCTTGGGAAGATCGGCAGGCGCCAGGTTGACCGTAATGCGGCGAGCAGGAAATTCGAACTGCGCAGTCTGCAAGGCAGCGCGTACTCTATCTTTGCTCTCCTTCACCTCAGCTTCGGGTAAACCGACTATCGTAAAGCTGGGCAATCCATTGGCAAGGTGCACTTCCACATCCACTGGTGGTGCATCCATGCCACACAATGCACGACTTTTAATGACCGCAAGTGACATGATTCACATCTAACTGTTGGTTTTTTGCAACAAAACTTCCAGTTCTGTCAGTTTTTGTTCCATTTTTTCCAATTTACTCTGCGCCTCATCCAGCTGTTGCCTTGCAACCCGCAACAAATCGGCCTGTACGTCAAATTCCTCTCGAGAAACCAGCTCCAACTTGGTGAACGCGCCCTGTAATAGTGCATTTAAATTCTTCTCCAGATCACCCAATGGGGATGATTTGGAAATTTCCTTTATTTTCAATGACAAATCATTCAAAAAAGCCGAATTCATGTTTCATTTACCTCCATCCATTACGTCATATTGGCTGTTATTCAGTGCGCGCATACATATGTAAACGCACCATAGGGGTGCCGCAAATTATTGTAAACAAGGAAATACTCTCATTGTTTCACCCAGCTCATTACTTTAGCATTGTAACTCAATGTTTTTCCGTGCTTTGTCTTTTTGGCACGAGTGTTGCTTTATGTTTGTTGCTCGTTTTATGTTGTTTTTTTACTCTGAAAGGAAATTCAATGCGTAAATCGCTTTTACTGGTAGCCGTTCTGGGCACCTTCGCAGCACCTGCTGCCGTTTTGGCCGCCGACGCTGCCGCTGAAGAAGCTGCTTCGCCACACACTTTCACCTACAACGTTGGCCTTTACAGCCAATACATCTTCCGTGGTTTGACACAAACCGCTAATGAGCCAGCTCTGCAAGGCGGCGTTGACTACTCCCACTCCAGCGGTTTCTACCTGGGCACCTGGGGCTCCAACGTTAGCTGGACCAATGCTAACAACGCTGGCGGCAACTCCATGATCAAGCAAGACAGCAGCCTTGAGTGGGATATCTATGGTGGCTACCGCAGCACCATCGGTGACACTGGCATTGGCTACGATGTTGGTTTGCTGCAGTATGTATACCCAGGCAAGAAAGTTACCGGCGCACAAGATCCTAACACCACTGAAGTTTACGGTGCTTTGACTTGGAAGTTCTTCACTCTGAAAGATTCTTACGTTGTTTCTGACGGCGCTTTCGGTGTTGATGATGGCCGTGGTTCCAACTACGTTGATCTGACAGCTGTATATCCATTTGCAGATACTGGCTACTCGCTGATTGCCCACGTTGGCTACCAATACTTTGACGGCACTGCAAAATCCCTCAAAGGTACTAGCGAAGACAACGACGATCGCTTCACCTACACCGACTGGAAACTGGGCGTAGCTAAAGCCTGGGACAACGGTGTTAACGTTGGCGCTTACTACACCGGCACCGACACCGACAATGCCTGGAAGCTTGACGGCAAGAACATCGGTAAAGATGCAGTTACCGTTTACGTTCAAAAAACCTTCTAAATTCATTTAACCCTCAAGGTTAAATTGTTTAGTTAAACTGGGATGAGGCGGCTGAGCAACCCGCCTCATCACTTTCAACACTCATCAGGAGACACGCATGAAATTCGTATCCGCGATCATCAAGCCATTCAAGCTTGACGAGGTACGGGAGGCTCTTTCCGCCATCGGCGTACAGGGGATCACCGTTACTGAAGTCAAGGGTTTTGGACGTCAAAAGGGCCACACCGAGCTGTATCGTGGTGCCGAATATGTCGTCGATTTTCTGCCAAAAGTAAAACTCGAAGTCGCCATTAAAGACGACATGCTCGATCAGGTGATTGAAGTGATTGAGAAGTCCGCCACCACCGGCAAAATCGGCGATGGCAAAATTTTCATTTTTGATCTTGAGCAGGTTTATCGCATCCGTACCGGTGAAACCGGTCCTGACGCGCTCTAATAGGGGACAGCCATGAAACGATTTTTATCTCTGATTACATTAGTTGGTATGTTGGGCCTGGGTACACTGGGCGCCAGCACCATTGGTTTTGCCGAAGATGAAGCTCCGGCAGCCACCACCACCGAGGCAGCTCCTGCAGCTGCCCCAGCTGAAGCAGCGCCTGCCGCTGAGGCAGCTGCTCCTGCAGAAGCCGCACCAGCTGCTGCTGCAGAACCAAAACTGGATACCGGCAGCGCTGCCTGGATGATCACTGCCACTGTGCTGGTCGTGATGATGGCGGTACCTGGCCTGGCTCTGTTCTACGGCGGCCTGGTTCGCACCAAGAACATGCTGTCCGTGGGCATGCAGGTATTCGTTGCCTTCTCCCTGATCTCCGTGCTGTGGGCCGTATATGGCTACAGTATGGCCTTCTCGGAAGGGAACGCGATTGTCGGCGGCCTGAGCAAAGCTTTCCTGGCAGGTGTGACGCCTGACAGCCTCAGTGGTGTTATCCCTGAGTATGTCTTCATCACCTTCCAGCTGACCTTTGCTGCCATTACGCCAGCCCTGATCATCGGTGGTTTCTCCGAGCGTACCAAGTTCCCAGCCGTGCTGCTGTTCCTGGCACTGTGGGTGACTTTCGTTTACATCCCAATCGCCCACATGGTTTGGGGCGGCGGTCTGCTGAGCGATGCTGGCCCACTGTTTAACGGTCACGGCGCCAAGGACTTTGCTGGTGGTACTGTTGTGCACATCAACGCTGGTATTGCAGCGCTGGTAGGTGCCCTGGTTATCGGCAAGCGTATTGGTTACGGCAAAGAAGCCATGCCTCCACACAACCTGGTAATGACACTGATCGGTGCTTCTTTGCTGTGGGTGGGTTGGTTCGGTTTCAACGTAGGTAGCGAACTGGCTGTTGATGGTGTTGCTGGTCTGGTTCTGATCAACACACAACTGGCTACTGGTGCCGCTGTTGTTGGCTGGGTATTTGCTGAATGGCTATTCAAGGGCAAACCAAGCATGCTGGGTGCTGCTTCTGGCGCGATTGCTGGTCTGGTTGCCATCACCCCTGCTTGCGGCTTCATCGGCCCTATGGGTTCCATCATCCTCGGCTTCCTGGCCAGCTTCCTCAGCCTCTGGGCCGTTACCAAGCTGAAGAATGCCCTGGGTTATGATGACTCTCTGGATGTATTCGGTGTACACGGCCTGGCTGGTATTCTGGGCGCGATCGGCACCGGCGTGCTGATGTCTACTGACTTCGGCGGTGTTGGTTATGCTGAAGGTGTAACCCTGGGTCAGCAAGTAACGACCCAAGCCATCGCAGTAGGTATCACTGTGGTATGGACTGGCGTTATCAGCTACATCCTGTTCAAGATTGTTGACATCGTCATCGGCCTGCGTGCAAGCGAAGAGTCCGAGCGCGAAGGTCTGGACACCACTGAACATGGTGAACGTGCTTACCACTACTAAGCCCTGACGCTTAAGTAGCAGTTAGTCAAAACGGGCGCAGTGATGCGCCCGTTTTTTTATTGCACATTAAATTATTCAGCACGCGACGACCCAAGCCGCAGCAACATCCATGGATTGACACAGAGTCATCAAGCCATTGCCTGGTTTTGCACATTCATGGTGCACAAATGCACATTTTTCAGCTTTGGCAGGCTGTTTACCCCAGGAAAATAGCAGAGAATGCCGCCTCAAGAGCTGGCACAGCGTTTGCTTATGTATGATCAGGCATAAATTGCTCCACACCTCGGTGTTTCGAACATTTTATTGCTCGGTTTCCATGCATTATCTCCTCCTCTTCGGGCGCAATCTGCGCCCGTTTTTTTTAGGCAGATGGATGCAACTAAGCTAAAATCCTACGGACTCATACAATTTGATTGAATATGGTCCCTCATCTTACAACGGCCTTGACCGGCCCCCTGTTATCCCTTGAGCAACGCATGCTGGCAGCCATGCCACAAATCGAACATTGGTTTCGCAGCCAATGGGCCGAATATAGCGTTCCTTTTTATGCTTCCGTTGATTTGCGCAATGCCGGTTTCAAACTGGCTCCGGTAGATACCAATCTATTCCCCGGCGGATTCAATAACCTGAATCCCGAATTTCTCTCCCTCTGCGTGCAAGCCGCCATGAGTGCAGTTGAGAAGATCTGCCCGGATGCCCGGCGCCTGCTGGTGATTCCCGAAAACCATACCCGTAATACCTTTTACCTTCGCAATGTAGCAGCGCTGACCAACATCCTGCGGCATGCTGGTTTGGAGGTACGCATTGGCAGTATCTCGCCCGAAATTACCGAGCCGACCTACCTGGAAACGCATGATGGGGGCAGCATTCTGCTCGAGCCTGTGCAGCGCAAGGGCAATCGTCTGGTGCTCGATAATTTCGACAGTTGCGCCATTCTGCTCAATAACGATTTATCCGGTGGTGTGCCGGAGATTCTGCAAGGGCTGGAACAGAACCTGATTCCCCCCTTGCATGCTGGCTGGGCTACCCGCCGCAAATCACAGCACTTCAGTGCCTACAACCGCGTTGCCCAAGACTTCGCCAATCTGCTTGGCATTGATGAGTGGTTGGTAAACCCGTATTTCGATACCTGTAGCGGCCTGGATTTTCATGCGCGCGTAGGCGAAGCCGAGCTGGCTGAAAAAGTGGAACAGCTGCTCGCCAAAATTCGCATCAAATATGCGGAATATGGCGTGGAGCAAGAACCGTTTGTCATCGTGAAAGCCGACGCCGGCACTTACGGCATGGGCATCATGACGGTGAAAAGCCCGGATGATGTCAAAGACCTCAACCGCAAGCAGCGCAATAAAATGGCCGTGGTCAAAGAAGGCCTGCAAGTATCCGAAGTGATACTGCAAGAGGGCGTATATACGTTTGAATGCATCCATGATGCGGTGGCTGAGCCCGTGGTCTACATGATGGATCACTTTGTGGTGGGCGGTTTCTATCGTGTGCATACCGGACGTGGCGTGGATGAAAACCTCAATGCCCCTGGCATGCACTTCGAACCCCTGGCTTTTGAAAAACCTTGCTCGCTGCCCGACTGCGCAGGGGCGCCCGATGCGCCACCCAATCGTTTCTATGCCTATGGCGTTGTCGCGCGACTAGCCTTGCTGGCAGCGGCAATTGAGCTGCAAGAACACGACCCAGACCAATAATATGCAGCTACTCTTCATTCTGGATCCGCTGGACAAGCTGGTCACTTACAAAGATACCAGCCTCGCCATCATGCGCGAGGCTGCGCGTCGCGGCCATGCGCTGGCCGTATGCGAACAGCAGCAAGTGCTGCTGCGACATGACAAAGTCACCATTCAATATCGCGACTTTGCTTTTGGCGAGCATGGCTATGTACTGGGAGAGTTGCAGGAAACAGCACCCGAGCAGTTTGACGCAGTGCTGATGCGCAAAGACCCGCCCTTTGATAACGAATTTCTCTATAGCACCTACCTGCTGGAAATCGCCGAGCGGCAGGGGGCGCGCATTCTGAATGCGCCACAAGCGGTGCGTGGCTGGAACGAGAAACTCTCCATCACCCGCTTCCCGCAGTTTGCCCCGCCATTTCTGGTGACACGCCAGCGTGGGCTTATTCGCGAGTTTCTGGCGATGCATGGCGATATCGTAGTCAAGCCGCTGGATGGCATGGGCGGTAGCAGTGTGTTCCGTTTGACGCAGCAAGATCCGAACATCGGCGTGATTCTTGAAACCATCACCGACTTCGAAAAGCGTACCGTCATGGCCCAGCGCTATCTGCCAGAGATCGTTAAAGGCGACAAACGCATCCTGATCATTGACGGGGAGCCGGTACCTTACGCCCTGGCACGCATCCCGCAAAATGGCGAAACACGCGGCAACCTGGCAGCAGGCGGCAAAGGTGTAGCGCAACTGTTAACCGAACGCGATCGCGAGATTGCCACTACCGTCGGCAAAGTCTTGAAAGCGAATGGGCTATTCCTGGTTGGGCTTGATGTAATTGGCGACAGCCTCACAGAAGTGAATGTCACCAGCCCGACCGGCATGGTAGAGATTGCCGCACAAACTGACTGCAACCCGGCGGCATTGATGGTGGATGCGCTGGAGAAACTTCAGACCAGCTAGTTTTTTGATGCTGCCGGCTGCCTTTCAGCATTCGAGCTGAAAGGCAGCCCCCTAAAGATGCCTTACTCCGTTGTAATTTCGCGCCAGCTGGAGCGCGTTGGCGTCAAGGAGCTACCCGATGTCGCAACCGAGCCACCCGTAGTTATGGTTTTCGTTGTATCGCCGCCCACTGTCGAGGTGCTGTAGCGCAAGGTGCCATTGGGAAGTGTATATAGCGATAGGCCTGTGACCAAACCACCAGAAGAATTATAGGTGCCCTGCGCACTAGTTCCCGATGTGGTAAACCGTCCGGTTTTGTAATCAAAGAAATATATCCAGCTATCCCCACCAGGACTACATGCATCACCACTGGGAATACCACTCGCCACCACCAGCGTCCCCAAACCTAACTGTGGGTTAACAAAGACGCGCTCCCCCGTTGTCGGAAGATCGGCATACCAACTGCCGTTAACGCCCGTGCCACTGACGGTGGCGGTATTGCCGGATTTTGAAATGGTGATGGGATTGGTACGCGCATTGCTAATGGCAGTCCCTGTATCGCGTAGGGCATAAATGGTTTGCACGCCCGTCGTGGTCAGATCCGTCAGCCCCAGATATGAGCCCGTTGCCACATATACGATATGCGCAGTGCTACCGGAAATGGCGGCCAACTCAGGTTTGGTGGTAATCGGCTGGGCGGTATTGCCGTACTTCAGCTGGGCCAAGGTGGTGACATTGTAATCGCTCATGTTAAAGCGCCAGACATTCCCGAGAAGGTCGCCACCATAGACCTGCGTAATGGTAGCATCTGCGTTGCCGTTATCCGACCAGCCACTGATTCTGGACAAGCCGCTAGGGGTAGTGGTATCTCCCACTCCGGTCGATACTTTCCTGATCAGTGCGCCTGTCAGGGCATTCAGCACATACAGATAGCCTTTGCCATCCCCTGGGGTCACATTGTTGTAACCGGAAGTCACCATCACCACCCAGGTACCATTGGGCAATTTGCCGATCACAGGATTGCCAAAGGTATAGCCCAGATTTTCATCCGCGACATCGCACACATTGCTGTCACTGCAGAACTCCCATAAGCCTTTGGGGTCAGCTGGGTTTGTGACATCCAGCGCGTAATAGCCACGACCGCCGCCATTCAGGCCACCGACCAAGATGGTTTTCCAGCCACCACCCGCAAAGATATCCATGACGATAGGCGAACCATCGACATAATACTTGTGTTTGGATGAGTAGTTTTTATCTGCCAAGGCATACATGTTGGACATGACCGTACGCGGTACAAAAGCCCAGCGCTCGGCGCCTGTATCGGCGTTGAACGCGTGCAGCATGCCGTCATTCCCCCCTACATACAAGGTCGCGGGACGATTGATATTGGCAGTCTTGAACGTGCCATAACTAGGGGAAACATAGTCGCCAAAGTTATAGCGAGGTGCTTTGACATAAGCCGGGATCGAGTTGGCCAGATCACCCAGCACATGCTCACGATCGCGGAAAGCCTTGCTGGCCTGCGGAGTGGTGCCTACATTTTCGTGCTGACTCTGTCCGCGCAGAAAATTAATAAGATGAGTGGGATTATTCGCGATCGCCTGTGTGGGCGAGTTCAAAACCGGGCATTGCGATAACTTGCTGCATTGATTGGTAAATAACAGCAACTCGGTCGAGCTGAGGGTGGCAGGATCAAATTTCACCAACACACGGCTGGTATTCATTTTGAGGATAGTACGGGTGTCCGTATCTATACCCCCCTTGGCATCCAGCTGGCTCTGGGCAGACCACAAGTTCGATGAGCTGGCCAGACCGGTCGTCAAGTCAATGGTACTAGCGACGACCTCACCATCCCATTTCACGGTGCGGTAAGTAGAGTTGAAGGCATAATTATCGCCGGATGTCAGGTTGGGGGTGCTGGTCGTCGCAGCCGATGCGTCGGTAGACTTGGTGTTGACAGCGGCCAGGGCTGTTTGCAATCCGGAGGTTACGGCAGATGGATCTGATGCACTGAAATACCTGCCACGGCCATTTACTGCGGCGTGCCACAGATCGTCAACGGCAGTCAGGGTGTCCGCCACAGGTACTGGCCAGTTTCTAACGCCATCAATAATATCCTTGAAGTCCCCTTGTGGGGTCTGGTAGTAGGGGTCGTAGTCAAGCTCACCATTCAGCCCCAGCCCCAGAGTAAAGGTCACCATATGCTGCTCATTATTGCTATCAGTAGGAGATTTCAATAAATCACTGGCTGCCATGGAAGGCCGCAGATCCGTTTTATAGTAATACATTGCAACATCAGCCAAGGTTTCTTTAGAGCCGGACAGGCCGCCATCATAAGCACCATCAGCTCGCGTTGAATACCCCTCATCCTTACTATCCTCGTTGGAAATAAGAGTAGCTCCATCCAACATCACACCCTTGTTACCATTCCAATAACCGTCTGTGGTGAGAATTGTAAAGTTCTGCTGGCACGAATACTGTACGGGGTCATCCGTGGTCATAGAGTTAATGCCGTTGGTCTTGCCACCATAATAGCGCCCCACGCGGGAGAGCGCTTCTCGCAAGGGGGTACCGCCACTAGGATCCATTCCGTAAAGGCGCTGGTACCAGGTTTTCTTGTTGGTCGCGTTAAAGGTATCCAGTTTTAGGAATTTGTTGGAAGCCGTATTCAGTGTGATAAATCCTACCCGGTAGGCATCATCCAGCGAGCTGAAAGCCCGCCCTGCCGAACTTTTCATATTCATCATCCGGGTGCGGTAATAGGCATACCAGTTGGCAAAATTGGTCATTTCCTCGGCATAGCTGCAGGTGCTGCCACTGCAATCTGTGCGGCTATCTGCCTTGGGAAAGGTCGCGCCGGAGACAATGTTTACCCGCTTGAATTTGCCATAACGCACGTACTTAAAGCTAGATGCCAAAACGTATGTAGCTTGGCAAGCATTGACTGGCGGATTATCCGCCCTGCCAGCGTTTGTCTCAGTATTGCAATATCGAGCGTAAGAAGGAACGCTGTAGGTGGCTGTGGCTGCTGACTGAACGCTACAATCCTTCAGGTCTGCCTTTTTGCAATACTCAATGGGAATGATGTCGTAATAGTGCGGAGAGCTATCGGACTTGGTTTTCGGTACCCGATAGGTCCCTGCTGTCGAAGTGTAAGGCGAAGTTCTTGCGTTATCAGGAAAATCATAATCATCATAAGAACCGCTTGCCCGGTAGTCGATGCCGTTGCGCTTGCAATCGGAGTTATTATTAGGATCGCAGTAAACCAGTTCAGGAAATCCAGACACCAATTTCACTGTCGCAGAGGTTTGACCACAACTGCTACCCAAGGCAAGCCCATTTACACGGACTGCAGCCCAAACATTGGTTTGGGAGCTGTTCTGGGTAGGAAGATTAGTTGAAGGATCGCAAGGGTTTACCGGAGGAGTATAGGTAATGTTTGGATTGTAATAGGCCTGATTAAATCGGTAACTATAGAAAGGAGGTGCCCCTCCTTCTATCATGCTGGTACCATCAATATTTCCACCATTGCATTTAGTGCTTCCGCCGGAAACCAGACGACAGTCATAATATAAGCTATCGCCCAAAATATTGTTTCCATTTGGGACACGAAACACATTATCCGGCAGGAAATTGAAATCCATACTGCCCGAGTCATCCAGAACAAACATGACATTCGGCTTTACCACCGTACCCGAGTTATTGGAGATAGGCGCCGCCGCAATATCAGTAAGCGCTGCACTGGCATTCGTTGCGGTCAGCAAAGTAAGCCAGGTCAGAAAAACGGCAACGACGATTTCAGGTTTTCTGTTAAGCATGTTCCTGACTCCTAAGGCTTCACTGTAATTGTGCTCTGGGTAATGCTCACCGCATTACGGGGACCTTTTACCCGGGTAGTAACTCGGTAATACACCATAAACTGTCCATTCAGAGTATTGCTGCCCCCACCCTCTATTCCCACATTGCCTTGCGAGTTACCGCTGGCAACCGTGCGTTTCACACAGGACTGTCCTTCCGCGTTATAAGCAGTGCCAGCCACCTTACACATGCGCTGAATAACATATTGCGTGGTGTTGCCTGCCCCATCAGCCGCCAAGGTAATGGCTCTGCTCCATGCAGACTCAGCGACCCAGTTGCGGTCATTCCATGCATCGACAGTAGAGCCCGGAGAGCCGCCATTCGCAGGCAATGATGAGAAATAGCCATTCCCTGGACTATCCGAATTCAGTGAGCTCTGATTGGCGGAAAGCCATTGATAGGCAATCTGGATGCCACGGTCTGAGGACATCAGGGCCGATTTCTTGAAAGCCACATTCCCGGCGATGATGTTGCCGGTATCCACTGACCGCACCAAGGCGATACCGGCAAGCGTCATTGCCACCAGAAAAATCAGGGCGAGGAACATCACCACACCGCGCTGTGCGTTAGGCGTTGTATGCATTATTCGGGATTCCATACCAGGTTACGCAAGACGTTGGTCGTTTCAAACACGCGATAGCGATAACATTGCCAGTCGCTATTGGTCGAGATATTGCTGAAGGATTTTGTCGTCACCCCATCTGGCCGCCAGACGGGCAAGCTAGTGGTGACATTACAGGCAGCTTCACGCTTGATGCTACGGGCCACAAGACCATAGCGTATCGCCTTGACCTGCATCCAGGCATCATTCAATGCGGTGACGTTCGCACCACTAGGGGTCACCGTATCCCAGGTTTCAATGACGCCGTCGTTATCCATATCTTTGCCATACTCGGCCTGCAAGTCGACGATATCCGTGGCGAGAATGCTCTGCGTGCCCAGCATGTTATTGGTTTGCACCAGATTGCTGCGACCAGAACTGTCGCGGACGATGCTGTAAATATTGTTGACAGGAGCCTGGCCGAGATTGAACAAAAGACTGTTGATCGGGTAAGCGGCAACACTGCCATCGTTATAGCGAAAGCTTTGTGTGACGGGCCCCAACTGGTAGGAGCCGCTCTCATGTTTGATGCGATTGTCTACTGTGTCAGAGCCGCTGAACTGAATCACCTCTCCAGTACCAGTAGTGGCATCCGCCACCACCATGACGTCTGCCATACTGAAGCCATATATATTATTTACATTAATGTCATAAGAACCAGCGGCCATCGGCGTGCGCAAATATTCTGGCACGCTGGTATTCGAAGCATTGCCATAGCTGATGATGATGGTATCAGGCGCGTTTGCAGCGCCTTGCACAATCAGGATAGGGGCAAACACAAAAGGCATGGCGGCAACTGAACGAGCACCAGAATCGTTAATGGTGATGGTGCCGCCCATGAAACCAGATGACGGACAAACCCCTGAACACGCCGTCACATTCATGCCATAGCCTGCCTGCCGCAGGTCCTTGTCCATCAGCAACATGGCCAGCGCGCCATTCTGCTGCGCATCGCTGCCACTAGTGGTGGTCTGCTTGCTTTGCTCGGTAATAGAAAACACCTGGGTGATCACAAGGCTGCCCAGCAACGCGATGACAATGCCAACCATCAACTCGACCAGACTGAACCCACGGGAAAAATGCTTGATTGTCATGGTTATTGCCGTGCGCTGATGTAGGAGACTGAGCGGAAATTGTGCCGCCCTTCATTGGCCGTCGCACCGGGGGCCTGCCAGAAAATATTGACAGTCACCGTCCAGCCATTAGCGGCGCTGCCAGCGACAGTGATAGTAGGAGCATTGAGGTTGCCCTGCACGTTGACACCGGGCAAGGTACCAATATTTGCCAGCCAGGGCGTGAGGGCAGCTGCTGAGCCACCCGGATAGGTATAGGTCGAAATATTGGGCACATCTGCCCACATCAAAGACACAATACGCTCCGCATAAAGGCTGGCTTCAAGGCGATACTGGGCGTCGGCGACGGTTTTGATGGCCGAGGCATGCAGGCCTACGATTGCGAGTATCCCTATCGAAAAAATCAGAATGGCAATCAGGCCCTCCAGCAGAATCGACCCTTGCTGAGAAGCTCGTTTTTGATAAGGGGCAGCGGGTATCAACATCTTCTGCCATCTCCGGTTAATGTGACATTCGGATCACAGCTACGCACCGTGGAGCCGCGGATCTGGATACGCAACTCCCGACTTTGCTGAGAAGTAATGTTGTCGTTATCAATCGTGATATCGCTGATGGAGCTTGCCAATGACACACCACCGACATCCGGATCAGGTATCCGCCCCATCCCATTAAATGTAATGGTCGCAGCACCGCCGGGGATCACTGTAGTCTTTACCGAACTCGCACTTTCTGAAGCATCGCGACTCTGGATAATGGCGGGGCAATCCTGCAAGCCATCACCATCGTTATCACCCACCACCGTCAGGCAACCTACGCGCCATCCGGTCTGGCCTATCAGGGTAAAACGCACCTGGGCATTGCGACGCACGGCCTCGGCGCGCGCCAGTTGCAAGCCATTCAAAATGGCTTCAGACGCTGACTTGATTTGTACATTGGCCATGAAAATACGAAAGCTGGGAATCGCTACCGCTGCCAGAATGCCGACAATGCTGATCACGATCAGCATTTCAATCAGCGTAAAACCGGTAGCATGGCGAACAGACCTCATTAGCAACTGCTCCCTGCCTTGGTCAGCCAACAGGTAGATGATGTCTGGATTGTGCTTCCGAACTTGGTCTGTGAAGTTTTGGCGTTGTTCTGGTCTATGGTGAAGATGAACCCCGCCATAGCACCGCTACCCGTAGCTGTAATGGTATAGGCTTGCCCGCCATTGCTGGTTGCGCATGCCACAGTGAACTGATTTATCGTCGATGCCGTCGCGCCACACGCACCGCCGTTCGCATAGGTACGGTTATCCTGATAATAGCGCTCCATGCGGTTACGCATTTGCGAAAGCTCACCGGTTGCCTGAGGAATCTGGGCGCGCTTCACATAATCGGTATAGCTGGGATAAGCAACGGCAGCCAGGATGCCGATGATGGCAACCGTGATCATCAATTCAATCAATGTAAAACCAGCTTGCTGGCAATCTCGGAATACTTGGCGCATGGCGTACCCTTTCTAGGTAACTGAATCATGCTTATCTTAGCGCGCAAACGCCAGTCTCGCCCGACGTATGGTCAATTTTGGGCGATAAGCGGCGCGCAAGGCCTCCGCCATGCGATATAGAGGCTTTGTGTTAAAATACACAGGCTTTTCACTTGTACAGGCACACCCCATGCGCGCAGTTCTCCTCGGCCTTTTATTTACCATCAGCCTCGCTGCCTGCGGCACCAAGGGGCCGCTTTACATCCCTGAAAAGCAATATCCGCTCGATCCGGCGGAGCGAAAAGCGGTACCCAAACCCGCCAAGCAAAGCAGCGACCAGGTGCCCTGAGGCAGTTGGCAGCTGAAATTCTTTGTAATCCCTTACACCCACACGGCATAGATCAACTCACGTGAACGCATTTCAACTCAAGAACGGCCAACTGCACGCCGAACAAGTGCCGCTGAACCAGTTGGCAGAGGAATTCTCCACCCCTTGCTACGTCTACTCGCGCCAGGCGCTGGAAACGGCCTATCGCGACTTTCAGCAAGGCTTTGCGGGCGTAGACCACCTCGTGTGCTTTGCGGTCAAAGCCAATCCCAGCCTGGGCGTGCTGAGCGTATTCGCCAAGCTGGGCGCCGGGTTTGATATTGTCTCCGGTGGTGAGCTGGCGCGCGTACTGGCAGCGGGCGGTGATGCCTCCAAAGTGGTGTTTTCCGGCGTGGGTAAAACCGCCGATGAAATGCGGGCTGCTCTGACCGCGGGGATTTTCTGCTTCAATGTCGAGTCCGCAGCCGAGTTGGAACGTTTGAATGAGGTGGCAGGCAGCATGGGCAGAATTGCCCCGGTATCGCTGCGGGTCAACCCTAACGTGGATGCCAAAACCCACCCTTATATTTCCACTGGCCTCAAGAACAACAAGTTCGGCGTTGCCTACGAGCAGTCACTGGCGCTTTATCAGCAGGCCGCGGCTATGCCCAACATTGACGTGCACGGCGTGGATTGCCATATCGGCTCTCAGCTGACTGAGCTGTCGCCGTTTCTGGATGCGTTTGACCGCGTACTGGCATTGGTTGACCAGCTGGAAGCAGCTGGCATTGCTATCCGCCACATCGATGCAGGTGGTGGTATCGGCATTTGCTACAACGAAGAAACACCCCCGGATTTTGCCGCCTATGCCGCGGCGATGTTAAAGAAGCTGGGTGATCGCAAGGTCAAGCTGGTGTTTGAGCCTGGCCGTGCACTGGTAGGGAATGCTGGCGCCTTGCTGACGCGTGTGGAATACCTCAAGCACACCGAAGCCAAGAACTTTGCGATTGTGGATGCCGCCATGAATGACCTGATGCGGCCTGCGCTTTACGATGCTTACCACCAGATTGCCGAAGTCAGCCCCGATGCCACGCCCAAAGAGATATACGAGATTGTGGGCCCGGTTTGTGAAAGCGGCGACTTTCTTGGCCATGATCGTGAACTCGGCTTGAAGCAAGGCGATCTGCTGGCGATCCTGTCGGCGGGTGCTTATGGCATGAGCATGAGCTCCAATTACAATACTCGCCCCCGGGCCGCGGAAATTATGGTGGATGGTGCAAGCTATCAACTCATCCGCAAGCGGGAAACTATTGCCGAGCTGTTTGCGCTGGAAAATGTCGTAAAAGACTGATGTCATCCATCTGCAAACAACAAAAAAAGCGAACGGTTACACGTTCGCTTTTTTGTTTGGCTTTACGACTGGTAGCCGCTTAAATGCAGCCGCCTAATCAAAAATCACCGTCTTGTTGGCGTAAAGCAGGATACGGTTTTCAATGTGCCAACGCACGGCGCGCGATAGCACCACGCGTTCCAGATCACGCCCCTTCTGGATCAAATCTTCCACCTGGTCGCGATGGGAAATACGCGCAATATCTTGCTCGATGATCGGGCCTTCATCCAACACTTCGGTTACATAATGGCTGGTCGCCCCGATCAGTTTGACGCCGCGCTCAAATGCGCGATGATACGGACGCGCGCCAATAAACGCCGGCAGGAAGGAATGGTGAATATTGATGATGCGCTGCGGATACCGCTGCACAAAAGCAGGCGACAATATCTGCATGTAACGCGCCAGCACGATGAGGTCCACGCCGTATCGGTCAAACAACGCGAACTGCTTTGCTTCGGCTTCGGCCTTGTTGTCACGGTTCACTTCCACATAATGGAAAGGGATGCCATGGTACTCAGCCAGCCGCTCGGTATGGCGGTGGTTGCTGACAATCAGCGGAATCTCGCAAGCCAGTTCACCACTTTGGTGACGATGCAGCAAATCGACCAAGCAATGATCGTATTGCGACACCATGATCGCCATGCGATTGCGCCTCTGACCAAGCTTGAGCTGCCAGGTCATGCTGAAACGCTCGGCGATTGGCGTGAAATGCTCAGAAAAATTATCGGCATTGATGGCAGAATCGCTGAGATCCCACTCAACCCGCATCAAAAACAGGCCGTTTTCAGCGTCCTGATGCTGGTCAGCATGCAGGATATTGGCATTGTGGCGGTATAAAAAATCCGCAATACCTGCAACGATCCCTTTCTGGTCCGGGCAGGTCACCAGCAATGTGGCGGTATTCTTCATCATGGTCAGGTCGGCGATGCCGTCTTTTTTCGAAAAAACAGGATTATAGCAACTAAGGCCAGCACAAACGAATAGGCGCAAGCTGAATCAGTGCAAGGCGGGCAGGGTTGTGGTATCTTTTACCTTGATTATTGCTTCCCATGCCGCCACCCGCCTCAAGCACCTATACCCGTGAAAAAACAGCTACCCATTATTTTTATCGCCTTCATTCTGCCCATTACTGCCATGCTGTGGTGGTGGGGGCTTTTCAGCACCCCCAAGCTGCAGATTGAACAGGCCGGCGATTATCACTATGCGTATCTGGAAGCGCAGGGTGTTTATTCCAAACTCGGCGAAACGCTGGCAGAGGTCAAGCAGGAGCTGGACAGACAAGGTATCAGCCACGGCGCTGAAGTTACGCTGGTGATGACCGACCCCCGCAAAACCAAGCCCGCCGACTTGCTGGCACGCACCGGCTATATGATTCCAGCAGATGCAAAGCTGCAATCTCCGCTTAAAAGCGCGACCATTCCCAAACGTGAAGTGGTGGCTGTCAGCATCAAGGCGCACCCGCTGCTCGCCTATGGCAAAACCTACGGTGCCCTATTGGACTATACGAATCAGCACCACTCTTCATTACAATTACCTACGCTGGAAATTTTCGAAAACAGCGTATTACGGGTAGAAATGCCGTTATCGCATGAACCGCAGGATGCATCTCCATGAATTTCATTGTTCTGGTCAGCGCGCTCGCTCTCAGTTACTACCGCCCGCATAAAAGCCTGGACTGGCTTTTTCATATTTGCACGCCTTATGCACAATTGCTGGAACGCAACTTCAATGGCGGGAAAAACCGGCACGGCGTTGTAGCCTGGACCCTGGGTGCCCTGCTGCCTTCCATCGTCATCGGCTTTCTTTATTACGGCCTGATGGAGCTTAACGTCATCATTGGCATGCTGTTCGGCATTGCCGTGCTCTACCTCATCCTGCGCTTCAGCCGGTTCAGCCAGCGCGCCGAGCGCATTGCCACCGCCCTTGCTGACAAAAACATAGATGAAGCCCGCACACTGCTCAGCCAGTGGGAGCCCCCGCTGGAAACCAGCCATTACAATGCTGCTGAAGTCGCCCGTGTCAGCATTGAAACCACGCTGCGCCGCGCCCACCAAGGGCTGTTTGGACCTATTTTCTGGTTTGTGCTGCTGGGCCCCGGCGGCGCTATGCTTTATCGGCTTTCGCACCTTTTCATGCAAAGCTGGGAACCCCATCTGGATAACCACTTCCATCGTTTCGCCCATCGCGCATTCGAGTGGCTGGACTGGCTGCCTATCCGTATTTCGGGCGCGTGTTTTGCCATTGTGGGCGACTTTGAAGATGCCGTTTATTGCTGGCGCACACAGGCTGCTGGCTGGCCAGAGCAATCCCTGGGGATCATTCTGGCGAGTGGCGCAGGTGCCCTGGGCGTAAGATTGGGTGAGCCGCTGCCATATCGCGGCGTATTGCAGTTCCGTCCGGAGCTCGGCCTGGGTGATGAGGCCGATGCCGATTATCTGAAAAGCGCGGTGGGCCTCGTGTGGCGCGTGCTGGTCTTGCTGGTCGGCCTGCTGTTGCTGTTAACCTTTGCCCACTGGCTGGGCAACTAGGGCAGCCATGGGCTGCCCATCATTGTTAAGCTGAATCGAAGACACTCTATGGATATCGTACTTGCCAACCCACGCGGCTTCTGTGCCGGCGTCGATCGCGCCATCATCATTGTCGAGCAGGCGCTGGAGAAATTTGGCGCCCCTATCTACGTGCGCCACGAAGTCGTACACAACAAATTTGTCGTGGATGAACTCAAGCGCAAGGGCGCCGTGTTTATCGAAGAACTGGAAGAAGTCCCGCCAGGCAATACCGTGATTTTCAGCGCACACGGTGTGTCGCGCGAAGTCCGCACTGATGCCGAGGCGCGCGGTCTGCGCGTGTTTGATGCCACCTGCCCGCTGGTTACCAAAGTCCATAATGAAGTTGCCAAAATGCGTCAGGATGGCAAAGAGATCGTCATGATAGGCCACAAGGGTCACCCTGAAGTAGAAGGCACCATGGGCCAGTCCGACGGCGGCATGTATCTGGTGGAAAAACCGGAAGACGTGGATAGCCTACAGGTCAAAGACCCCGCCAAACTCGCCTATGTCACGCAGACGACGCTCTCTATTGATGACGCTGCATCTATCGTCACCGCCCTCAAGGACAAATTCCCCCTCATCAGCGCGCCCAAAAGCGACTCCATCTGCTATGCCACGCAAAACCGGCAAGATGCCGTAAAGGCCATGGCCAAGGATTGTGACCTGGTGATCGTGGTAGGTTCCCCCAATAGCTCCAACTCAAACCGCTTGCGTGAAGTGGCGCAGAACCAGGGCATCGAGTCTTACATGGTCGATAACGCCAGCTACCTGAACGCCGAGTGGCTTGCAGGCAAAAAGCGCATCGGCGTTTCTGCTGGCGCCTCCGCACCCGAGATTCTGGTGAAAGAAGTCATCCAGCGCCTGCAGGAAATGGGCGCGGCCGAGGTCACCGAGTTGCAGGGTGTGGTTGAGAATGTGGTATTCCAACTGCCGAAAAACCTCAAATCCGCCTGAAATAAACCCCAAAAAAGCCTACAAAAAAGCCCCGCGATGCGGGGCTTTTTTATTCATGCAGAAGTACTCAATCGCCTGTTACTTCTTGAGGTTATCCAGGCTGAACGCCGTTTTGGGATTAACCGCCAGAATGATCATGCCACCCGCAATCGCCATGTACTGCATAAAGACGATAGGTTCATTGAACTTGAGTATGACCGCGACAAATACGGAATAAATAGCCAGGGTAATCGCCGCGCCACGGGTTTTGAAGCCCAGGAATAACAGGCTACCTGCCACCAGCTGAACCAGTATCATGATGGGAGCGAATATGGTGCCCAGTCCGTGTTGTGCCAGAAAGTCCTGATATGCCGAATAACCATCCGGATTCTTGAAAATCAGCATCAATTGGATAATGATGGAAACCAGATAAATTTGCGCCAGCAGCAGACGACCGATCAGACTGAAAAATTTGTTCATACACACTTTCCTGAGTTGGTAACATGGCAAAACGGCATGATGCCTGCAAGCCTGACTGGCCGCAAGCCCGCAACACGAAGGAGCAAGCATGAAAATCCTCATTATCCTTGGCGCATTACTGCTTGTTGCATGCAGCCCCGAGCCGGATCACAGCACGCCCAAAGTCGCGGAAGAAGCGCGTGCGGCGCTGGATAAAGCCAAGCAGGTGGAAAATACCCTGCAGCAATCGGAGCAGGCACAGCGCGAGCAGATTGAGCATGCCTCCGAGTAATACCTGCCCTGGTTACATTATCAAGCCAGTGTGCTGGCAGCAGGCAGGGGCATCCCTGATGTATGTGCGCCGCACGGTGTTCATGCAGGAACAACAGGTGCCAGAATCGCTGGAGTGGGACGGGCTGGATGAAGAGGCCCACCATCTGCTGGCCTGCACCTTTGGACATGAGGTGATCGGTTGCGCGCGCATACTGCCGGATGGACATATTGGCCGCATGGCCGTGATGCCGGGGTGGCGCGGCCATGGGGTTGGCCGGGCACTGCTCGATAAAGCCGTCACGCATTGCAGCCATCTGGGCCTGCGCGAAGTAAAACTTTCCGCGCAAACCCATGCCATCGCGTTTTACCAGAAGGCCGGTTTTGTGGTGTGCAGCGCGGTCTACATGGATGCGGGCATCCCGCATTGCGACATGATCCTTACGCTGTAAGCCCCGCAACGACTGTTTGCCCCACCCTGCCCGCTTGGGTAAAATGCAGGGTCAAGATTTTCTTCAAACCCCTCTTTTTCTTATCCCACAAAAGGAATTCCGCATGTCAAAAATTATCATGAAAGCCGGTGAAGCTACCGTATTCAGCGAAGGTAAAGACGTTACTGCAGCGATGCCAGAAATCGTCATCGGCGCTGTAGACGGCCCAGTAGGTACCGCATTTGCCAACATGATGGCGCAGAGCAAGGGTCACACTGCCATGTTCGCCGTACGCGACATCAACCAGCTGGTACGCCCTGCCACCATGATGGTGCCTAAAGTCACGCTGAAGGATTCCACCAACATCGAACTGTTCGGTGGCCTGGTACAAGCTGCTACCGCTGATGCGATTCTGGACTGTGTGATCGAAGGCATTATCCCCAAGGATCAAGTCAATGACCTGTGCATCATCAGCCTGGTGTGGATTGATCCGGGCTGTGCAGCCCTGGCCAAGGAAGGCACGCTGGACAAGGCAGACATGTACAAGAACAACTACGATGCCACCAAGCTCGCCATCAAGCGTGCACTGAACGATGAGCCGACCATTGATGAACTGATCGCCAATCGTCACAAGATCAAGCATTGCATGTGGGAAGACAGCTGGGATCAGAAGTAATCAGCCCCGCTGAGTTTTAAGAAGGAAGTGCAGGCATTATGCGCTGAGACTCCTAGCATCAAAAAACCCCGGAAGTTTTTACCTTTCCGGGGTTTTTTATTGGCGTGCAGCCTGAATCCAATGATGCCGATTCAGGCCTTGCCTGTCAGTGCTTAATACTTCTTCACCAACTCGGGGGAGAATGGCTCCAGCACGCAACGCAACTCCAGCACTTTTGCCTTGTTAGGGGCTTTGTCTGTGGTCGCGTCAAATTCAATCACGCTCTGGTCACGGTTGGTCCAGATAAACCCACCGCCTTTATTCACGTTACCTGCCATGTATTGGACAGCTTCGGAGCATGCACTCACATCATCGTAAACGCCTGTTTTGATGAGGTAGTGATTATCCAGATGGTCAAGTATTGCGACCATACTGCTCCATTGGCCCGCACGTGGTTGGGGAACACTCACCTCGGCGGCCATGGCATTGCCAGCCAACATCAGAATAGCGGCAGCAGTCAGGGTTTTCATAGCTTGCATCGTCTTCTCCTTTTTTATATCAACATTATCAATCAAGCATAAGTACGACCATGCCAGGCTTGAAAAGTTGAGATATTTATCGGAAGACCCGTCAGATACCGCTCTGAAAAGCGTTGCCGGGACTTATGTCAGTTGCGTCAGATCATCAATGACATTGGCTGCGCCCAGCTGGCCTAACAAGCCAGCGCGTTGCAGTTTGTAACGCACATTGGCACGCATTCCACATAAGACCAGGCGCGTATCGTGTTTATTGCAGGTATCGCGCAAATCCCACAAGGCCTGCATACCCGTCGCATCCACAAACGGCACATGTTCCAGTCGCAACACCAGCACGCGTGCATGGGCATGCACATGCTCAAGCGTGGTTTCCAGCCGCTCGGCAGCAGCAAAGAAAAAAGGCCCGTCCATATCGAACACCACGGTTTGCGGCGGCAAGGTGTAGCCATGGTGAGCGGCATGCTGCTGCACTTGCTCATCGGTCTGCTGAGTAAGTACCACGGCATCGGACATGCGCTTCATGAACAGCAGAGCGGCCAGCAATACGCCAATATTGACCGCGATCACCAGATCGCCAAAGACCGTCAGCAAGAAGGTAATCAGCAGCACTGCCACATCTGCGCGAGGAGCCGTCGTCAGCATATGGCGGAAGCGCCCTATTTCACTCATGTTCCACGCCACTACAAACAGAATGGCCGACAACGCGCACAAGGGAATATGCGCCGCCAGCGGCGCCAGTATCAATACAATCAACAGCAAGGTAAGCGCATGCACCAACCCAGAGAGCGGACTGGTGGCCCCATTGCGGATATTGGTCGCCGTACGGGCAATCGCCCCGGTGGAAGCAAAGCCGCCAAACAGTGGGGAGAAGATATTGGCAATACCTTGGCCCACCAGCTCCTGATTCGAATTATGGCGGGTTCCCGCCATGCCATCGGCCACCACGGCGGATAGCAGAGATTCAATCGCCCCCAGCAAAGCAATGGTAAACGCGGGTCCGATCAGATGTAGCACTTCAGACAGGCTGGTCTCCGGCCAGGCAAATTGCGGCAATTGTTGCGGTATCCCGCCGAAGGCACTGCCTATGGTGGCTACGCCATCCAGCCCCAGAGCGGCATGCAGCAGAGTTGCCGCCAGCATGGCGACCAGGGGCGCCGGAATACGCTTTAGCACGCGCGGCGAATACAGCAGGACAATCAGTGTGAATGCAGCCAGGAGTAAAGTGGGAACATGGGTCTGCGGAATGGACTGCAACAGATGCCAGAGCTTCTGGTGAAAGTGCTCCGCACCCGGTTGCACAGGCAAGCCGAGAAAGTCTTTCCACTGCCCGACGAAGATAATGACAGCAATGCCGCTGGTAAAGCCGATGATGACGGGATCCGGGATATAGCGGATAACACCGCCCATACGCGCCAGGCCCATGCCAATGAGCATGAATCCCGCCATCAGCGTGGCAATCTGCAAACCTGAGATACCGTACTGTGCGGTAATCCCCGAGAGAATGACAATAAAGGCACCGGTGGGCCCGGCTATCTGCAGGCGGCTGCCGCCAAAAAGTGAGGTCAAGGCTCCGGCAATGATCGCGGTGTACAAGCCTTGCTCGGGTTTGGCGCCGGAAGCAATTGCAAAGGCCATGGCCAGTGGCAACGCCACCACCCCCACGATGACGCCAGACACAATATTTGCCACCCAATGCTCCCGGGTAAGCAATCCTGCGCGTTTGGCTTCAAGTATGGCAATCATGGTGGCACCCCCATTCTTGCACACAATACCCGCTAACTTCAAATGGGTATTACGCTATCCGGGGAGAATTAAGCAATGAAGAAATAGGCACTGGCCCAAGTACGCCTTCGTGCATGTAAGGCGGATTAGAGCAAGGCGGTTTGCTGCCAGCGCAACTGCTCCAGCAGTACACGCACAGGCGCGGGTATGCCCGCCTGCACCGCGGCTTCCAGCGTCAGCCATTGAATATCGGGGGTTTGATTTGCCGTCAGTGCCGCTTCAACCGCCAAGGGCTGCGGCAATATATGCAGCTTGAAATGGCTGAACACATGGGTGAGCGTGCCGAAGGGTGGTAACTTCTGCGTCTGAAAGCCATAACGCTCAACAGCGGCCTGCTGCGCATCCAATGCACTATCGACTTCGGGCAGGCTCCATAAGCCGCCCCAGATGCCTGAACCGGGGCGCTTTTCCAGCATGACCTGATTGTCGTGCAGCAATATCAGCATGGTGGTGGATTTTTCCGGGATCGCCTTGCGCGGTTTGGAAGCAGGCAGTTCACGCGTGCGCCCTTCACGGTATGCCAGACACGTCGTCTGCAAGGGGCAGGCATCGCAGCGTGGGCGGCTGCGCGTGCACAAGGTGGCGCCCATGTCCATTAGTGCCTGGGCGTAGGGGCCGTGCTCTTGTGCTGGTTGCAGGCGCTCTGCGAGTGCCCACATCTGCTGTTCCACGCGTGGCAATCCAGGCCAGCCCTCAATGGCAAAATGCCTGGCAAATACGCGCTTTACATTGCCATCCAGTATCGGATGCGGCGCCTCGAATGCAAATGAGGCGATAGCCGAGGCGGTTGAGCGGCCTATGCCAGGCAAAGCCTGTATGGCTTCCAGCGTTTGCGGGAACACGCCACCATGCACTTCCATGACCTGCTGGGCTGCCTTGTGCAGATTGCGCGCGCGGGAGTAATAACCCAGCCCGCTCCAGTGCTGCATGACATCATCCTGTGTCGCCATCGCCAGGCTGGAAATGGTAGGAAAGCGCTGCATGAAGCGCTGGTAATACCCTATCACCGCCGCCACCTGGGTTTGCTGCAACATGATTTCCGACACCCAGACCGCATAAGGGTCGCGCGTTTTCTGCCACGGCAGATCATGGCGGCCATAGCGCTTCTGCCAGCTGATCAACTTGCTGGCGAATGTGGGCTCAGAGTCTGCAGGTACAGGCTCTGGCGAGAGAGTATGTACTGACTCAGGCATGCCTATCCCCTGCATGCGGCACCCTCATGTTCGCCCCGTTTGCAGAGAGCACGGCTCTTGGGCAAATGCGCCTGGAGTCACCATCCGCAACCGCCTTGTCAGGCGATACAGGCAAGTCGGTCGGCAGTTGCATTAACAAATGATCCAAGAATCAAAACCCCAGCAATTTGTTGAGTTTTTTCTTGGCCTTTTCTTCCGGTGTTTCTTTTGGCGTGGCATCGGTATTGGAAGGCTGGCCATCTGCAGGCGCCGTGGTGGCGTCTTTCTTGCCACCCAGCAAGGATTTCAGGGCTTCCTCCTTATTGCCGCCCATCAGGTTCTTGACGGCTTCACCTTTGGTACCACCCACGCCCTCCAGCAACTTGTTCTTGGCAATGGCAGCGCCCAGGCCAGCGAAGTCGATGGCATACGCGGGCTGGGCAAACGTGCCACTGAGCTTGATGGGAATGGTCAGGCCATTCATCTCGGACAAATCGGCACCGCCCTGGCCCTTGAGGGTATTCACCACCGTCGGCTTGGCCACGTAATCCAGGGTTTCATTGGCAATATCGATATCGCCACTGCCGGTAATGCGGAACAGGGGCGCTTTCATGCTGAGGTCTTCGTTATGCGCCACGCCATTTTTGATCGTGAAGCTGGCGGACATTTCACTGAAATCGGTCTTCTTGCTCTTGTCGCCCGTCACACTGCTCTGGCCCTTCAGCACATTCAGCTTGTCTTTCACACCGCGCAATGTGCCCGCAACATCAATCCCTTTGACGGCACCATCGGCAAGGTTAAGCGCGGCCTTGCCGTTCAGGGCTTTTTTTAGGGCGCTGACGGTCCCTCCCTGCGTCGTGATATCGAGATTGAGCGTGCCCTTGCCGCTCAACATATCGTTATTGATAGCATCGGTAAGCAAGGGGCCAATGGCGATGCCTTTCATGTCCTGCCTGACGGTGATACTGGGGGTAGTGCGAGCATCCACTTTCAGGCTGCCATTCACACTGCCTTCATACAGATTGGCCGACAAGGGCGCCAACTCAGCCACGCCATCCTCTGCCTTGAGCTTGAGGCGCACGTTGGTGGACTTGATGTTCGCCACTTTCAGCCAGCCTATGCGCAGCTCGCCATTGGCATTGAATTGCTTGAGCGCACTCAGATCAATAGGCGCATCGGTCTGCGGCTTTTTAGCGGCATCACCAGGCTTGGCGGGGGGAGCATCTGATTTGGTGATGTATTTGTCGGCATCAAGCTTGTCGATGTCGATATCAAAGCGGTAGATGGGGTTGGCAAAGCGGCTGATACCAAGGCTACCGGCAATCTGGCTGTCATCCAGCTTCACGCTCAGCGGCTTGATATCCAGGGTCTGCCCGTCGGCTTTGACACCAAGTTTGAGATTACTCAGCTGGTATTTGTCATAGACAATGCGGCCCATCTGCACATTGCCCTGCAAGCGCAAATTCGCCAATGCTGAAAGATCTGCAGGTTTGGCGGGGCTGGATTTATCCACTGCTACGGGCTTGGTGCTGGCTTTGCTAGCGGGGCTACCCAGCAGGGCATTCAGATCCAGCGCATCGCCAATCAGATTAAAACGGATGTCCGGCTGGTCAAACTTGCTCACGGCCACATCGCCCTTGAGCCGGGTGGCATCCAGATTCAGCGTGAAGTCACTATTCACCAGCTGCTGTTTGGCGTCCGCATGCAGCTTGAAGGCAAAATCGCCCTGCATTTCGCGCTTGGGCAAGGCGGGGTCATTCACGTTGATCTTGCCCACCAGCTTGGGCAGATCAAACACCTGGGTTTCAAGATTGCCAGTGAAGGGCGAGTTGAAGGTGCTTTGCAGCTGATGCTCGCCCTGCTTCACATTCACTTCACCGCTGATACCGCTACTTTGCACCGCCTTGGGCGAGCCTTTAAGATCGGCCAGCACCAGCTTGGCGGTGAGGGTGTCGCTGCCTTTTTCCTGGCTGAGATTGATGCTGGCCTGCTTGCCGCTGACCGTGTCCTGCTGCACGCGGATTTGCGGAGCATCCAGCGCTACTTTGAGCTTGGCGCCATCCTGCGTGGCTGCCAGAGCAAGCTTGAGGCTATCCACCAGCAGTTCCATGTGCTCCAGTCGCGCATCCACATCGCCACTGAGCGTCAGATCGGCATCCTTCAGGGTGGCAATATCTCCCTTGATGCCTGCATCCAGGCCCTTGACGGCAAAATGCTGTTGCTCGGGGTCGGCCAGCACATTGCCCTTAATGCTCACGCGGGCCTTAACGGCAGGATTGTTCGCCTCCAGCTCAAAATCGCTTGCCAAATCAAAGGGGGTGCCCAGCGCCACATGGCCGGTCTTCAGATTGAATTTGCGCAGCGCCAGCTGCTTGTCCGTCATCTCGTCGCGCACGTTCAAGGCGGCATTGGTAACGTTGATGCCATCAATATCAAACTTGATCTGCTCGGACTCTTCTTCATCCTTGCTCATCAGATCGTCAAAGTTGGTAGTGCCATCCTTGTAGCGCACGATATTGGCACGCACGCCGTCCACATACACCGTATCCACCACCAGCTGCTTTTTGAGCAATGGCAGCAGAGCCAACGAGACCTTGAGGCCATCAACAGCAGCAAACTCCTTGTCACTGTTGTGTTCGGAAATTGAAATGCGGCCGAGATCCGCCCCTATGCTAGGCCAGAAGGCAAGCTTGATATCGCCATCCAGATGCAGGGTGCGTTGTTTTTTCTCTTTGACCAGGTTGATAACGGTTTGCTTGTAGTCGTTGGGATTGAAAGTCGCGGCCACAATACCCACCACCACCAGCAAAACGACCACCACAGCGGCCAGGCCTATCAGGCCGAATTTGAGTAGTTTATTCATGCACAACGCCTCCTCGTATTTGCAGCCTGCCTGGCATGGCGGCTACTTATTCGTGATTTCACACCGCTAACAATAAGGTGCAGCAGCGGGGTATCAGCCACCCCAACCGAATCTGGACATGGCCTCCGCCCCCAGATAGTAAATGCCAAAGAAGAAAAATCCAAAATAGACGGTGGTGAAGATCAACCAGAAAAAGGCGATCATTACCATCAGGCCATCCTGCTCAAGCTGGCCTATGCAGTAAAACAAGATGGCCAGGCCGGGCAGCACATTATTGAGCGGCAATACACCAAAGGGAATCGCCATCAACAGACCTGAGGCGATGAGGATGAAACCGCCTATCTTGCGGCCCCGCTCCCCCTCCACCAGGCGTGGATATCGCTGCGGGCGACTAAAGCGGCGGCAGAATCCGACCACCTTGAGGCTGATTTTGGCCAGCATGCGCCAGCTTTTTTCGCTCATGGTCACGCCACGGATTTTTTGCGGCAGCACCGGCGACTCTGCCCCGCGCCATAGTTGCCAGCCCAGAGCAGCAAACGTGAAGCCCCCCAGCACTGTGAGCGGCCCCAGCGGGATGGGCTGCAACAGCGGCAACACCAATATCAGCGCAATCAAGCCAAACGCGGCATGATCCAGACTATCCAGCGCCTCGCCCAGGCTCAGCGGACGCTGCTGCGCCGTCTCGGCAAAGCCACTCAATATCTCAACGACACGTTCGTAGCTATGCATGCCTTAAGCGAACTTGAGGAAGTAGATCAGCACCAGCGTGCCAAACACGATGCGGTAATAGGCAAATACGCGGAAATCATGGTTAGCCACATAGCGAATCAGGGTTTTTACCGCGATCAGCGCGGCAATGAACGCCATGATGAAGCCCACGGCGAACATGGGAATGTCATCGGCGCTGAATAAAGCGCGGTTTTTGAACACATCGTAACCACTGGCCGCCAGCATGACCGGAATCGCCAGAAAGAACGAAAACTCGGTGGCCGCCTTGCGCGACAAGCCAAACAGCATGCCGCCCAGGATGGTGGCACCCGAACGCGAGGTGCCGGGAATCATGGCCAGCGATTGGGCAAATCCAACCTTGAGTGCCTGCAGGGGCGTAATGTCATCCAGCGTGGCTGCCTTGTGCACGACATCCTTGCCATCAAAATGGCGTTCAATCCACAAGATAAGGAAGCCGCCGACGATCAGCGCCACTGCGACATTGATGGGCGAAAACAGATGGGTCTTGATAAAGCTGTGAAAGACCAGACCCAGCACCGCTGCTGGCAGAAAACCGATAAATACGTTCAGGACAAAGCGTTGTGATTTCGGGTTGCTGGTCAGCCCCTGAGCGATCCCGGTCAGGCGCGTACGGTATTCCCAGCATACGGCGAGAATCGCCCCAAGCTGGATCACGATCTCAAACACCTTGCCTTTGTCGTCGTTGAAATTGAGCAGGTCGCCCGCCACGATCAAGTGGCCGGTACTGCTGATGGGGAGAAACTCGGTGGCGCCTTCGAGGATGCCGAGAATGGCGGCTTTGAGGAGTAACAGCAAATCCATGGATATTATTTCTCTTGTTCAGTGTTGTAATGAAAGGCACAGCATAAGCCTGCAAAATGACTCCCATATTGCGCTTAAGACCCAAGCAACTTATGGGCCTGCATATTGAGCTGCAGGATTACATGCGTCGCCAGGCCGACAGGGCCTGCGCCATCAGGTCGGATTGGGTTTGTGGCACCTTGCCGTCGGGGCTGAGCTTGTCCACCACTTTGGGCAGATAATTTGCCAATGTTTGCGCGACTTCATCCAGCGACATATGAAATTTTTGCGCGATATCGGTCAATACCTGTGTGCCAAGAGCCGCTTCTATCTGATCAGGCGCCAGCGGCAGATTTTCACCATTCGCCAGCCATGAATCGACTTCTTCGGCCATGCCGGCATCGCGGAATTTCTGCAGCACGCCAGGCGCACCACCATTGCGCTCGATAATTTCCAGGGCAACCTGGAACATGCGGCCTTGTTCGCCACCCATTTTTGCGGCCACGGAGCCCGCAATGCTGCTAAATAAACCCATGATTCAGCTCCTTACTGTTCAGTCTGGCGTCAACGTCGTTGACTTCGTATGCGCTTTTTCCACTGAAAGATAAAGCCTGGTCAGCATTAAAACCGTTCGCCGGGACGCAGGTAACGCCATTGCCCCGGAGGCAATTTACCCAGGGCCACACTACCGATACGCACGCGCTTCAAGCCCACCACATGCAGGCCTACCAGCTCGCACATGCGGCGAATCTGACGCTTGCGACCTTCGCGCAGCACAAAACGCAACTGGTCTTCATTCTGCCAGGACACTTTGGCTGGCTTGAGTTGAACACCATCCAGGCTCAAGCCATGGTTAAGCTTGCGCAAGCCTTCATCCGACAAGGTACCCTCTACACGCACCAGGTATTCTTTTTCGGTTTGTGAATCCTCGCCAATCAGCTGGCGTGCCACGCGGCCATCCTGCGTCAGCACCAGCAAACCGGTGGAATCAATATCCAGGCGACCGGCCGGGGCCAGACCTTTCAGGAATCCACGTCTGAACTCTTTTTGTACCGGGTCTTCTGCCCAGTGATTATCGGGATGCACCAAGACGACAGCGGGTTCATACCCGTCTTCTGCCTGACCCGAAACATAGCCCACCGGCTTGTGCAGCAGGATGGTGACTATCTCGGACTGATGTTTCTCTGCCTCTTTACTGACTTCGATGTTGGCGTCGGGTTCCACACGGGAGCCCAATTCGTCCACGACCTGGCCATTTACGCGCACCCAGCCATTCACAATCCACTCGTCTGCTTCGCGTCGCGAGCACAGGCCAAGCTCCGCCATACGCTTGGAAAGCCGCGGCAAATCAGGCTGCGACGCCACAGGCTTGGGCGTGAACATCGGGTTCTGCGTGCGATCGCGATTGAAATCGCCCGCCACAAAACCATCGCGTGCCTTGCCACCCCGACGCGGAGTATCACGATCACTGGCAAGCCTATCAGCGCGATCAGCTACAGGGCGGCGTGGGCGCTCGCTACGCTCAGCCGGACGCTCGTCGCGCTGACGATTCTCGGGGCGTGCATTATCCGCACTGGGGCGCGATTCGCCGCTACGAGCCGGACGATCTGATGCAGAACGCCTTGCTGGCTGGCGCTCACTGGCGTCACGATCCGCGGCTACGCGGCGTGGGCGATCATTTTCAGCCGGGCTGTCGGCGACCTGATGTTCATGCAAGGTGCCATCGTGCCGATGATTGCGCTGACGCTTGGGCGCCGCACGGTCAGCAGCTGGGCGGGCACTGACGGCTCGCGCCGGCTTGTTGGCAGGAACGCGTGCCTCTGCTTCCTTGGCCGGAACATGGGCCACCGGTTTTGACGCCGCATCACGCGGACGCTTGGCCGGGTCTGCGCGCCGCACCGGTTTACGGCCGGAAGGTGCATTGGAATCAGCGGGTGTTGCTTTGGGGGGGAGTTTTAGAGTGGTCACAGCTAGGGTCTCGTAAGACAAGGCTAGATTTTACCTTGATCGTGGGGTGCATGCGCAGGGGAATCGCAAGAAATAAAAAAGCAGGCGCGAACGCCTGCTTTCCAATTCAAGGGCTTAAGGTATCGAAAAAGGGTTAAACCTTCTGATATACCTCGGAGCCCTTCTTCACGAACTCAATCGCTTTTTCCTGCATGCCCTTGCTCAGGGCTTCTTTTTCATCCACGCCCAGCTTGTCGGCGTAATCGCGCACATCCTGCGTGATCTTCATCGAGCAGAAGTGTGGGCCACACATGGAACAGAAGTGCGCCTGCTTGGCGCCTTCCTGCGGCAGGGTTTCATCGTGGAATTCCTTGGCTTTTTCCGGATCCAGACCAAGATTGAACTGGTCTTCCCAGCGGAATTCGAAACGTGCCTTGGACAAGGCATTGTCGCGAATCTGCGCGCCGGGGTGACCCTTGGCCAAGTCAGCGGCGTGGGCAGCAATCTTGTAGGTGATGATGCCCACACGCACGTCTTCCTTGTCTGGCAGACCCAAGTGCTCCTTGGGCGTCACGTAACACAGCATGGCACAGCCGTACCAGCCGATCATGGCAGCGCCGATGCCGGAGGTAATGTGGTCGTAGCCTGGGGCGATATCGGTGGTCAATGGTCCCAGTGTGTAGAACGGAGCTTCACCGCAGTGTTCCAGTTGCAGGTCCATGTTTTCCTTGATGAGGTGCATGGGCACGTGGCCTGGGCCTTCGATCATGCACTGCACATCGTGCTTCCAGGCGATCTGGGTCAACTCACCTAAGGTCTTCAGTTCGGCAAACTGGGCTTCGTCGTTGGCATCGTAGATGGAGCCAGGACGCAGGCCATCGCCCAGACTGAAGGACACATCGTACTGCTTCATGATCTGGCAGATATCTTCGAAATGCTCGTACAGGAAACTTTCCTTGTGGTGAGCCAGACACCATTTCGCCATGATGGAGCCGCCGCGCGACACGATACCGGTCATGCGCTTGGCTGTCATCGGGATGTAAGCCAGACGCACACCCGCGTGGATGGTGAAATAGTCGACGCCTTGTTCGGCTTGCTCAATCAGCGTGTCACGGAAGATTTCCCAGGTCAGGTCTTCGGCTTTGCCGTCGACTTTTTCCAGCGCCTGGTAAATCGGCACAGTACCAATCGGCACCGGGCTGTTACGGATGATCCACTCGCGGGTTTCGTGAATGTTTTTACCGGTGGACAGATCCATCACGGTATCGCCACCCCAACGGGTACCCCAAACCATTTTTTCGACTTCTTCCGAGATGGAAGAACCCAGCGCCGAGTTGCCGATGTTAGCGTTGATCTTCACCAGGAAATTGCGGCCTATGATCATGGGCTCGATTTCAGGGTGGTTGATGTTGGCCGGGATAATCGCGCGGCCACGGGCCACTTCATCGCGTACGAATTCCGGCGTAATCACCTTGGGAATGCTGGCGCCAAAATGCTGACCGGCGTGCTGGGTTTGCAGCAGTTCGCTCATGTTTTCGCGGCGCTGGTTTTCGCGGATGGCGATGTATTCCATTTCCGGGGTGATGATGCCGCGGCGGGCGTAGTGCATCTGGCTTACGTTCATGCCGGGCTTGGCACGCAATGGCTTGCGCGTCAGGTTGAAGCGCATTTCGGCCAGCTTGGGGTCTTCCTTGCGTTGCTTGCCGAAGTCAGAGGTCGGGCCATCCAGTTGCTCGGTATCGTTACGCTCGGCAATCCAGCCAGCGCGCAGGGCGGGCAAGCCATTGCGGATGTCGATCTTCACATCAGGATCGGTGTAAGGGCCGGAGGTGTCATACACCACAACCGGTGGATTCTTTTCTGCGCCAAACGCCGATGGCGTGTCGGACAACGAGATTTCGCGGAAAGGTACGCGAATATCGGGACGCGAGCCTTCCACATAAATTTTGCGCGATTTGGCAAATGGCTGCGTCGCACCCGCGTCTACTTCGGCGGTCTCGTTCAGGAATTTGTTCAGGTTTTTATCAGTGGCGTTCATGTGATGCTCCAAAAGATGCAGGGAGCACGAACAGGCTTCACGGGGAGATGTACAGGAGGTACGGTGTGAGGCTTATCAGTGGCTTCCCTACGGCGGGATTATCCGCGTCAGGTTCAAAGGGTAACTCTCACTCTATAACCCTGATTAGATAAAGGATTAAGAGACCCCCAGCAATAGGCGAAACTTACGCGAAACCAGCAATAAAAGCAAGTTTGAAGGACTTCTGCTCGAAGGGGGCAAGCATCATAAAAAAAGGCACGGGCATGCGAAATTGCATACCCGTGCCCAAAGACGCAAGGCGCCAAGGGGGCCAGCGCTAGCGTTTCTTTTCTGCGGCCTTCAAACCTTCTTCCACGTCCTGCCGACGACCGGCATCGGCATCTTCACGACCGGGGCGGGCAGGCGCAGCCAGGGCTTTTTTGTAGTACTCCACGGCCTTGGCATATTCGCCCTGCCCACTCAGGAAATCGGCATAGAAGTAGTTGGGGTCTATGCCTGTGGGGTTGAGTTGCAGTGCTTTTTCCAGGTACTCGCGGGCTTTTTTCTTGTCACCAAAGCCGATGGGCCAGCCTGGCACCTTGTAATAGAGCGAACCCAGCGAGGTATAAATCGAGCCATTCAGCGCATTCGGATTGATTTTCTCAGCGGCAAGCAACAGATCACGTGACTTTTCAGCGAGCTTGAGCGCGCCAAGACCACCCTTAGCCTTGGCGTAAGTACTGAGAATAATGGCTTCCCAGATCATGGGTTCAGCTGCGCCCGGGTTGGCGGCGCTTACCTGATGCGCTTCTTCTGACAGGGTTTTCAGCGCTGCTTCCTGCTGGGCATCGGGTATCTGGTAATTGGCATGCGCCCAGTCATGCTGCAGCTTGACGATGGCAGGGTCTACCTTGTCATCCGCATATACCGGGGCGGCAAGCAGCGCTGTGCCGAGCAGGCAAAGCGCAAGAAAAGTGCGTTTCATTGAATTTCTCCTAAGGAATGGGAATGACGATTCACAAAAGGGGCGGCCAGGCGCGCCTGTTTTTTCATGCCGATGTTGACCAGTTTGGGCAGAGCGCTATTCAGCCAGGCAAAAAAGGATTCCGGCTGGCCGATGTAATACTCCTCGCACTCGCGGGCAATAGCACACACAATCTGGCGCGCGACGTCTTCCGGGGCATCCAGTGAAATATTGGCAGCACGCAGCATGTGCGTGGTGGTGGCATCGTTGAGCGGAGTATCCACCGCACGCGGGGCAATGTAGGTCACCCGCACTGGCGTATCGACCAGCTCGCGCCGCAGCGACTGCGAAAATCCGCGCATGGCAAACTTGCTGGCGCAATAGCTGGCGTAATGCGGAAAACCAATACTGCCGAAAATGGAGCCGATGTTGACCAGCTGCCCTTGCTGCCTGGTCAAAAAGTGCGGCAGCACTGCCCGGGCCAGCAAAAGCGGGGCGGTGACATTGGTCTGGATAATCTGCGCAATGCGTTCCGGGCTCTGGTCTTCAAACTGGATGAAATCCATGACGCCAGCATTGTTGATCAGGATATCCAGTCCGCCCAGCTGTTGAATGGCAGTGTCCACCACGCCCTGTGGGGCATTGGCATTTTCAAGATCAGCCACGATGGAAATACGCTCGCCGGGCATACCGCTCAGTGTATGCAGCAGTTCCTGCAATTTACCGGGGTGGCGCCCCACCAGCGCAAGATGGGCGCCCTGCGACGCCAACTCGACTGCCAGGGCCTGGCCGATACCGCCGGTGGCACCCGTCAGCAGGATACGGGCATTCTGGATATTCATGCGGCCTCCTGATACGCCGCGGGCAGGAAACGCTCACCCAGCTCGCGGAAAATATTGCCATACAACTGGTAGAACACGCGGGCACTGTGGATCAGTTGCGCCCTGTCATCCGCATCTTCAATACGGTTGACCAGGCCTTCATAAAAAGCGGTGTGCCCGACATCCAGCGCGCCATGCGAAGTGAGATAGGTGAAGCTACCTTTGCCCAGGCCCAGGCTGGTACGGATGGCTTCGCCTGCCTGAGTTGCCAGCGCGGTACTGGTACCTTCCAGCACCAGCACCATGCCGAAGAAACCGATCGGATTAACACGCTGTATGGTGTCGTGGGCATAGGCCACCATGATCTCGGTAGCCAGTCCGGGCTTGCCATGGCGCACGGCTTCGGCATCGCCACCACTGGCCTTGATGTCATTCAGAATCCACTCCTGATGCCCCAGCTCTTCTTCAATATATTCGGCCACCGCCTCACGCAGCCACTCATAACGCTCAGGCAGGCGCGCACCGCAGGCCATCAGCAGTGGCACGGTATGCTTGACGTGGTGATAAGCCTCGGTCAAAAACGCGATATACGCATCCAGGCTCACCTGACCGCTGGCACCCGCACGAATCAAGGGCAGGCTGAACAGCGCATTTCGTTGCGACTCCGTCGCAGCAAGCAATTCATCATAAAACTTCATGGTGTTCTCTTTCATATAAAGGATTTATACGCGCAGCATATTGCTGCCAGATGGCATCGCGCCGCAGCCTGCCATTCGGGGTGAGCTGCTGGTTTTGCGGGCTAAAAGGATGTTCGGCCAGAATCCATTGCTGCACGCGGGCATAGTCCGGCAGCGTCTGATTGGCCTGTTGCACGGCAGCTTCAATCTGCGCCGTTATATCGCCAGATACACGCGGCACAATCACCGCCACGCTCCAGGGGCGCGCCTCGCCAAACACGGCAACCTGCGCGATCACCGGCGACAGGGCCAGTTCGCTTTCCACCCATTCCGGCGACACATTGCGTCCGTATGAGGTGATGTAGATATTCTTTTTGCGGCCCGTGATATGGAGATAGCCATCCTTGTCCAGATAACCAATATCGCCGGTAGGCCAGTACGTGACATGCATGGCTGGCTGGGCGGCATAGCCAAGCAGGGTGCTGCCTGCCACCAGCAGTTCGCCATCGCTGGCAAATGCCAGCTGCACGTGGGGAAGCAGCTTGCCCACGCTACCCGGCCGCTGCTGGCCGGGCGCATTGAATGCCACCACCGAAGCACATTCCGACAAGCCATAGCCCTCGCACACTGGCAGGCCCAGCTCTGCTGCACGCTGCAGCAAACGCGGTGCCACGCGGGCGCCACCCACGGCAATCAGGCGCAAGCTCGCAGGGGGAACCCAGCCAGACTCGGCGGCCATGACCAAGGCACGCAACAGCTCGGGAATCAGCAGCAATGTGGTCGGATTGGTTTCCTGTATGGTGCGCAGCAACTGCGGCACATTGAGGCCAGACGCCCCACTCAAGCCCACACGGCTAGATGAATACAAGGTAGTGGTTGCCCCAACCAGCAAGGGCAGGTAAAGCCCGGCAATGTTTTCCAGCAAGGTCGACAAGGGCAGGATACTGAGATGGCTATCCTCGGCGGAAGCCGCCGTGGCATCGGCGAGCGAGCGGCTGACCTGCTCCATGGCCTGCGCGCTGAGGCATACCCCTTTGGGCTGGCCCGTCGTGCCGGAGGTATACGTCACCTTTGCCGTGCCGGCTGGCAAGGCTCTGGGTTCGGGGTTTTCAAACTGCAAGCGGCTGACCAGTTGCCCACCCACCAGCTGGTGATGCTTGCGGACGATGCGATAGCCCTGCGCCAGCAACAGTTGCTCCATGACCATGGGCTGCTGGCAGAACAAGGTATCGATGCCAGCATCCTGTATGGCATGCATGATTTGCTGCGGCGAGAAAAATCCAGGCAAAGGCACCACTGGCACCTGCAGTTGCAGACAAGCCAAATCAAGCACGGCCCAGGCAGGGTCATTCTCCATGGCAATCGCTACCGCCTGTGGCCGCTCTTGTGGAAGACCGGACTGTTGAATGAACGCCGCTGCTGCATTGATTTCAGCAGGGAGCGCTTTATAAGCGATGCTGAAGTGGCTGCCACGCAAGGCCGTATGGTCTGGCCTGGTTTCTGAGTGCTGCTGAATGGTGGTAAGAATAGACATGGCAGCTCCTACTGCATGCGACGCACGGCAAGCACTTGTGGTGCATTGTCATAGTAACGACCCCAGTCAGGGCGCTCTTCGGCGGGCAAGCGCTGAATATCGGCCGCCCCCAGATGCACCAACTGCATGTTCAGCTTGAGCAGGGCATTGCGCAGGGCTGGCGTGGCGGTAAACACCGCCCACTCGGCCTGGCTGCCATGCAGATAAAGGCTGACGCTGGCGAGCAGATGGCGAATATGCACAGGCTGAAATACCGCCAGATTGCCCACCTCCAGAATCTGGTCGCGCGCGACCTGCTTGCCGGTCGCGGCACTCAGGATCAAGTCGACCGGCTGATCGAGATAGGTTTCCAGAAACAGGGGCTGCTCGGCTGCATGTCGCACGCCACATACCGCATGCAAATTGCCTGCATCATCGCGCAGACTCATCAGCGTCGGCATGAAATGGCGTATGCGGGCGCCATGCACCAGTCGGAACACGCTGCGCACAAACTGCTCCAGCTCCGCGCGATCCTGGGCATCCGGCCCGGCCAGCGTGGTTTGCAAGCCACCTGCCATATGCAAGGGCACAATCGCTTGCTGGCGCTTGGTCGTATATGACTGATGCGCTTGTGTTATTTTCTGGGGATCAAAGCTCGGTGCCGGCAACATGACGACTCTCCTGTAAGTGGTAGTCATCATGTCGCAATCGGCATGCCATGTTAAAAAATGGCAACTATTTTTTATAAATCAGCAACTTAAATATTTAATGGCAAATAGTCGAAGCGCAGGAATTGTCACGCGCAAGCCAAGACCATACAAAAATTGCAGGGTTTATCGCACCAGGGAGTTTACGGCCCTCGCAATTGATCAAAAAAATCGCTATGCGGCAAGCACTTAAGGAGGGCAGTTCAGCGCGGGCGGGCTAGTGGTAAACGATCCATCTCCCAACAGCCAGGCAACGGCTTTGACCCGGGAATCCACCTTGCAGGCGTCGACATAGCCTATGCCACCCGGTGTATCCGCCACATAGCGCAGAACCGCCTCTTGCGAGGAAACCACATGCGGCGGCGTAGTGCCGTGGTAATACACTTCGTTCCAGTATTCGGCTTGCGTCTCGGGCAAGCTGCCCAGCACGCGCTGCGAAAACTGTCGCCGCTGGGGACTATCGGTCGGCAGGTTCACCGGCTGCATACGCACACCTTCTGACCAATACAGTTTTTTGCGCCAGTAAATCAGCGAGAGATCGACCAGGCTGCCTATCTTGCCGCTCTGCGTCTTGGGCACCACCACCGCCAGCGTATCCGCAGGGCCTGCCAAGGGCTGGCCCATGGAAAGCATGCCGGCGAAGACGAGCGCGAGCATCGCCATGCACGGACGTGACACCCACACCGTCAGAAGGTCTCGATAGCGCAACATGCCAGGGCGGGAGAGCATCAGAACAGGATGGCAAACGAAGTAAACAAGCCCTTGGGCGCGTCGGCACGTTCTTCATCGCCACCCACATACTCGAGCTTGAACACCCGGTTAGGCTGCAAGCGCCATGCGGTGCCCACGACCCAGCGTTCGGCCGAGCCTTCTGCAGGGCGTTTGAAGTTTTCCAGCCGACCGACGGCAAACCAGCGATTGCCCAGAGGCGCTACCGCCTGCAGATAACCGCCACTGCCACCATCCCGGTTATTGCTGTAGTAACGCTGATAGGCTTCTCCGCTGAACTCCCAGTCGTCGTGCTTGACCATGAAGTCGGCCCCCATCAGCCGGAACTGCGGCGTGCCGGGGATATCCTCGGTAAATTCCATCAGGGTCAGGCCAAGATTGAGCTTGCCGGTAAAGGCAAACCGCGCGCCGTGGGTATCGCGATACTGAATCTCGTCGCCGTCCAGGTGCTGGTCTTCCAGCGCCTCCATGAAAAACGTGTATTCAAAGGCACGGTTATCAAACGACTTGGCACCATACAGCATGATGCCGTTGGTAGATTGCGGGAACAGGCGGCTGGTCGCCAGCGGGCGGGTGGTAGTCCACACCAGCGGCGCGGCATGGATAAGATTCCAGCGGCCAGCCGGGGTCAGGAAGCGGCCAGCGCGCAGATTGTATTGTTCGGAAATGTTGTAATCGAGGTAGAAACGCTCAAGGTCTATCCTGGCACCATCGTTGGTCAGGCCCTGGCCGGACTTCCAGCTCACGGGTTTTTCCTGCTCAAGTTCGGCGAAAAACCGCCAGCGGCCTTCGCCTTCCCAGCGCAGCAAAAAGCTCACCTCTTCCAGGCTGGCTTCGGATTTACCACCGGGATGCACATTCAGATAGGCACTGGAATAACCGCCCAGCTTGAAGCCATCGAGAAAACCGCCTGCCGTATCGTCCGCCGCAGCAGACTTGCAGAGGCTGAGTGCGACGACTACACTCAACACCCCATAGCAGCTTAATGCACGCATACATTCCCCAGCGTATGAATCACCAAAAATACACCTTCCCTTGCCTCAGGCGCGCTGCGTTTTGCCAAGAGCGTCTGATGCCGATTTGCGGATTCTCGCACTGAAATCATGCTCAGCAAAGCGCTACCGATACGATACATCCTGTTAGGGGCGTTTCTACTGGCAGGTTTGCTGCCCACCCTGCTGATTACCGGCATGGCGTTTTACGAGGCCAGGAGCGCCCTCAAGACCGAAATCAAGCGTGACATGACCACGCGCGCGATCGCCACGGCCGATGAAGTGGATCGCATGATGTTTGAACGCTTGCAGAACGTGGCGTCGTGGAGCCAGCTCGAAATCATGCAGGAAATCCGCATTGACGATGTCGACAAGCGACTGTCCAAATTCCTGAGCGACCTCAAGCAAAGCTACCGCGATATTTACGTCGAGCTGTATGTGGTCAACAACCAGGGCATGATTGTGGCATCGAGCAATATCCAGCGCATTGGCCAGTCGCACAAGCCCATCCAGCCCTGGCAAAAGGCCAGCCTGCCGCAAACGCAGATCAGCCTGGGGGCGATAGACCATGACCGCCTGCCCATACTCGCCACCATCTACAGCACCTCCACCGAAGCGCCGGTCGGGCAACTGGTAGCCGTGTTCGACTGGCTGCAGGTGCAGCATGTGCTGGAAAGTGCAGTCACTGGCCGCAGTGCCGCCGCGCTCTACGATAATCAGCAGCACCTCCTAAGCAGCACCAGCCGCTGGCATGCCATTCACCTGGCAAAAAAACTGAGCAGCCACGCCAAGACCAATGGTTACCAGAACTTTGCCGGCTTCGACTGGCGCGTGGACATTCTGCAAAACCGCGCACAAGCCATGACGCCGGTGCGTCAGATGGCGTTTATCTTCCTGGCCCTGCTGCTGGTGACCGTGGCGCTGGCGACGCTGATTGCCGTGCCGGTTGCCCGCGCCATTACCCGCCCCATCGCCAAACTGACGAATTTTGCCCTGGGCTTTATGCGTGCACCGAGCAATTTGGCCCCGCCGCGCGGTGGTCCGGCGGAAATTGATGCCATGTCACATGCCTTTGCCCGCATGATCGAAGACCTGGAACGTTCCAAAGAAAACCTGACGCGCGCCGCCAAGCTCGCCGTGGTCGGTGAAATGGCAGCCGCCATGAGCCATGAAGTGCGCACGCCGCTAGGCATTTTGCGCTCCTCAGCCCAGGTGTTGCTGCGCGAACCCACCCTCAGTGAAGAAGGCCGAGAAGTATGCGGGTTCATCATCAGCGAAACCGAGCGCCTGAACAAACTGGTCTCCACCCTCATCGACTCGGCCCGGCCACGCCTGCCCAATTTCACGCCCGTGGACATCAGCCAGCTGTGCTCCCAGTCGGCCGCCATGCTGCGCATGCAGGCCGAAAAAAAACATATCGCGCTGGAAACCCAGCTGGATGCAGGCCTGATTGCCATCTGCGACCCGGAACAGATGACGCAGGTCTTGCTCAACCTGCTGCTGAATGCCATTCAGGTGTTGCCAGAGGGCGGCCGTATCGTGCTGGGTAGCAGCACAGCTGGTGAGCATGCCTGCATTACCGTATCCGACAATGGCCCGGGCATACCCGAAGAGCAGCGCGAGCAGGTATTTGACCCCTTCTTTACCAAGCGCAGCGGCGGCATCGGCCTCGGCCTGTCCGTCGTACGACAAATTGTGCAAGCACATCATGGCAGCATACGCGCCAGCACCAGCACGCTGGGCGGCGCTGAATTCCGTATTTTGTTACCTCTTTCCGGAGTAGAAAACTAATGTCCCCTCTCAAACGCATCCTGGCACTGGACGATGAACCCAATATGCGCCGCTTGCTGGAGATCAGCCTGCGACAAGCCGGTTACCAGCCGGTAGTGGCCGAAAATGGCCGGGAGGCGCTGGATATCCTGCGCGAAGGCGGCGCTGACCTGGTGGTGAGTGATTTGCATATGCCGGTGATGGATGGCCTGCAACTGCTGCAAGCCATGCAGAAAGAAGGGCTGCAAGTGCCGGTGATCATCGTGACGGCGCAGGGCGAAATCAGCACCGCCGTGGCGGCGATGAAGCTGGGCGCGTCGGATTACATTTTGCGGCCGTTTGACCTGGAAACCCTGGAAATTGCCATTGAGCGCGCGCTTTCGCTCAGCCGACTCAAGCTGGAAAACCAGTTCCTGCGTGAAGAGGCGCACGGCGATGACGGCATGGTCGGCCAGAGCACGGCCATACAGCGCGTGCAGCAAGCCATCCGCCAGGTCGCCCCGGAAAAAGCCACCACCCTAATCGTCGGCGAGACCGGTACCGGCAAGGAGCTGGTGGCACGTGGTGTGCATCAGCTGTCGCCGCGCAAGGATGCGCTGTTTGTCGCGGTGAATTGTGCCGCTATCCCCTCCGAAATGCTGGAGTCGGAGTTATTTGGTCACGAACGCGGCGCTTTCACCGGCGCCATCAAGGAGCGCATAGGCAAATTCGAGCTGGCCGATGGCGGCACCTTGTTTCTGGACGAAGTGACGGAAATGCCGGTCAACCTGCAGGCCAAACTGCTGCGCGCATTGCAGGAAGGCGTGATCGAACGCCTGGGCAGCAACCGCGCCACTGCCGTGGATATCCGTGTGATTGCCGCCACCAACCGCGACCCGATGCAAGCCGTCAAGGAGGGCAAGCTGCGCGAGGATCTGTATTACCGCCTGAATGTGTTCCGCATAGACCTGCCACCCTTGCGCGATCGCAACGGCGATATTCCCCTGCTGGTGTCGCATTTTCTGCAGAAACGCCAGGCCAGCATCAGTGAGGCTGCCCTGTTTGCGCTGCAATCGTATGCGTGGCCAGGCAATGTACGCGAGCTGGAAAACGTGCTGGAACGCGCATGCATCGTTTGCGGGAAATCCGCCATTGAACCGCAACACCTGCCTGCCGATATACTCAGCGCCAGCCCCTTGCCAGCGTCTGTATCGCCGGACAATGCCACTGCCGTATTATCGTTGCCACTGGCTACCGAAGCGCTGGAGAAAAAACTGATTGAAGCCGCCCTGCGGCAGAGCAAAGGCAATAAAAGCCGGGCCGCCAAGCTGCTGGATATCAGCGAGCGTTCGCTGTGGTACAAGCTCAGCCGTTACAAGCTGGATGATGAGCCAGCATCTGATTCAAGTCATTGAAATCAGCCAGAGAAAACGGGATTGAACCGTATTGATTGAAACTCGGAGTGCAGGCGCTATAATCAAGCACTCACTGACCATGCGACGGAAGCAAGATGATGCATAAGGATGTAGAACAAGCACGTTTTAACATGATTGAGCAGCAGATCCGCACATGGGAAGTGCTGGACGCACGCGTACTGGACCTGTTAGGTCAGGTACCCCGCGAGGATTTTGTGCCGGAACAATATCGTGGTCTGGCGTTTGCTGATCTGGAAATCCCCATCGGCGCTGGTCAGCAAATGCTGTCACCCAAGATGGAAGGCCGCATCGTGCAGGCGCTGGAAATCAGCAAAACTGACCGTGTGCTTGAAATCGGCACGGGCAGTGGCTACCTGACCGCCTTGCTGGCAACACTCGCCAAGGAAGTGGTCAGCCTGGAAATTCATGCTGACCTCAGCGTTGCCGCCCAACGCAAACTGCAACAGCACGGCATACACAATGTGAACCTGGAAATTGCCGATGGCAGCCAGGGCTGGGCCAATGGCGCACCTTATGATGTCATCGTGTTCACCGGCTCGCTGCCTTTGCTGCCCGTGATTGCCGAACAGCAACTCGCCATCAACGGTCGCCTGTTTGCCGTGGTAGGCGAAGGCCCTGCCATGGAAGCCACCATGATACGTCGCGTCAGCGCCGACAGTTTCCGTCACGATGTGCTGTTTGAAACCTCGGTGCCCCCTCTGCAAAACGCGCCTCATCCAGCTCGCTTTGAATTCTAAGCTCCTGCATGCGCGTTTATGGGTATCAAGTGCTCATGCGGGTAGCGTGCTAGTAGCACGCACAGGGTAGATCAAGAACCTCATGACCAAGCCACCCCACCTTGCCCAGCGCCACTTGAGCCAAGTGGTAGTGATTGATGTGCAGCAAAAGCTTTGCGCCGCCATGCCTGCCGACGAAGCGGTAACGGTGGTTCGCAACATTGGCATATTGCTGCAGGCAGCTGCGCTGCTGGATGTTCCACCGCTTTACACCGAGCAATATCCGCAAGGCCTGGGGCCCACAGTCGATGCCTTGCAGCCATGGCTGGGCAATGTCCCCCGCATCGAGAAAACCGTATTTTCATGCTGGCAGGCACCGGGCTTTCGTCAGCATCTGACAACCGACAGGCCGCAAGTCATACTCACCGGCATGGAAGCGCATATCTGCGTATTGCAAACCGCGCTGGACCTGCAAGCCCATGGGCATCAGGTGATCATCGCGGCCGATGCAGTTCTCTCCCGCCGCAGTGCCCACAGGGAGAATGCCTTGCAGCGGCTGATGCAAGCTGGCGTCATCGTCAGCAATACCGAGTCTATCGTCTTTGAATGGCTGGGCGCCGCTGGCAGCGATGCCTTCAAGCAGATCAGCAAGCTGATCCGTTAACTGACCATGACGTTTGCAGGCCTTTCCTGGCGACGTCTTGCGTTTATCCTGCTGATCGCCTGGGGCGCGTATCACCACTGGCAGCAACGTGCCGAGCAGCATGGGCCGGGCGTCATTGCTGCCGATAGCCCGCAACAGCAAACCATCTCCCACCCAAGCTCCTTTCTGCTTAACAACTACACCATTACCCCATTGGCAGACTTCAGCCTGCAAGCCCGCGTACTCTCCACCCAGCGTTACCAGCTGGACCGTGCGGCGCAACTGGCACCCGTAGATCTGGCGCTTGGCTGGGGCCGCATGTCCGATGAGACGGTGTTATCCCAGATCAGCATCAGCCAGAGCGGTCGCTTCTATTTCTGGCGCGTTGAGCAGTTTCCCATCCCGCGCGAAGAAATCCAAAGCCATAGCGCGAACATGCACATGGTGCCTGCCGACGACACCATTGCCCAGCAACTGAAATCCATACGGGTGGGGCAGCGCGTCAATATTCAGGGCCAGCTGATTGAAGCCAAAGGCGCCGATGGCTGGACCTGGCGCAGCTCGCTAACCCGCACCGATACCGGCAATGGTGCATGCGAACTGGTGCTGGTGAAATCACTCACTGTGGAGTGAGCATGAGGCCTGGCATGGAACCCAGGTAGGGATAGAACCCAGGTGGGATGGAAGTCCCGACCAGAAAGTCGCCGGAGAAAGCGGATGGTTGGATTTGAATCTACCTTGATCGGTAGTGGTGGAACTGAACAGCAGCCGGGTTACATGATCCAGATTAACTAATGGGTTTGCGGTACAAGGTAGCGCGCCACCAGCTCACACACTTTGTGCACGGCCCCGCCAGCACTGCGGCTGAACTCAATCGCCGCCCACCCCATGGCCTGCCTGGCCTCAGCATCGCCCAGCAAGCGCTGCATGGCCTTGGCCAGTTCTCCGGAGTCGCGCACGCGCCAAGCGGCACGGTCCGCAATCGCAAACTCGGCGGCGGCTTCAAAGTTAAAGGTATGTGGCCCGACCAGGACTGGTTTGCCCATGGCGCAGGCCTCAATCAGATTCTGCCCGCCGTAGGGCAACAAACTGCCACCGATAAACGCCAGATCGCAAGCCGCATAGTAGGTAAACATTTCCCCCATGCTGTCGCCGAGGATCACTTCAACATTCAGGGCTACGGCCTCCTCCGCGGTGACATGCGCCAGCCGCGAGCGCTGCAGGTAGGAAAACCCGCGTTTTTTCAGCAACTGCGCAACTTCTGCAAAACGTTGCGGATGGCGAGGCACCAGTATGGTCAACAGCTGCGGCACATCGGCCGCGCGTATGGCATCCAGAATCTGCTCTTCCTCGCCTTCGCGCGTGCTGGCCGCCAGAAACACCGGACGATTGCGCCCGACCAGCTCGCCCAGCCGCTCGCGCAGTGCCGTTCCCAGCGCATCTGCATCAGCGGGGGGCTCTACATCAAACTTGAGATTGCCGCATATGCTGACATTCTGCGCCCCCAGTGATTGCAGACGCTGCTTGTCCTGCTCGGTCTGGGCGGCAATGGCAGTCAAGCCTGCCAGGCCTTGCTCGGTGAGCCTGGCCACCTTGCCATAACCATGGGCGGATTTGGCCGACATGCGGGCATTGACCAGCAACAGCGGAATCTGGCGTGCATGGCAGGCTGCAATGAGGTTGAACCACAACTCGGTTTCCAGGATCAAGCCTATCTCGGGCTTGAAATGGCGCAGGAAACGGGCAACCGCTCCCGGCGTATCGTAAGGCAGGTAAACGCGGTCTACCTTGTCGCCAAACAGCTGCTCGCTGGTGACGCGGCCGGTAGGGGTCGTATGAGTGAACAGGATGCGGTGACGTGGATAGCGTGCCTGCAAGGCCAGCACCAGCGGCGCAGCAGCACGGGTCTCGCCCACCGATACACAGTGCAGCCAGATCACGGGTTGCGCCGGCACACCACGATAAAAACCGAAACGCTCGCCCCAATGGTGCAGATACTCTGGCTGGCGCCGCAAGCCACGCCACAACAGCTTGATGGGGGCAAATGGCAACAAGCCATACAGCAATAGGGTATAGAGGAAACGAGGCATAAGGCTATTTTCGCACATATCCATCCTGCGTTTCATCCTTGATGACTTGGACATGTGTTACCGCCCCTCTATCGGGCGCAATCAGGCATGCAGCAATGCCTGAAAAGGTCAATATCACGCGCGAAAATTTATTTTTCCGCTCGTTAGCAAGGGCTCACCTTTACGCTAACGCCTGCCCGCTGGCGTCTTGTCATTTGATGCACAAAAGCAGGCACTGAAATGGCGCGGATGCACCGAAAAATCTGCTTGACCATCACAAGGAAATGACATAATTTTGCACAAAAGCACAATATATTGTGGTCTTGCCTTAAATCAGACCTAGAAGGCCAGGCCTAAAATAACCAGCTTGATTAACCCATCAAGCATCGCCACAAGGAAGGATCCCCATGCTAAAAGCTGTGAAAGCTTCAGACAACGCCACGCAAGAAGTCCCCATGCAACCGGTTTCACTCGACATCTGGGACAAGAAATATCGCCTGAAGACCAAGCAAGGCGATCATATCGATGCGGACATGGACGACACCTATAAACGTGTTGCCCGTGCATTGGCAGATGCTGAAGAAACCGATGCCAAGCGCAGCTTCTGGTATGAGCGTTTTCTGTGGGCACTGCGTCGCGGTGCCATCCCCGCCGGCCGTATTACCTCTAACGCTGGTGCGCAAGAGCACAAGCCCGCTACCAGCACCATCAACTGCACCGTGTCCGGCATTATTGAAGACAGCATGGATGGCATTCTGGAAAAAGTGCACGAAGCTGGCCTGACGCTGAAGGCTGGTTGCGGCATTGGCTATGAATTCTCCACGCTGCGCCCCAAGGGTGCATTCGTGGCCGGTGCTGGCGCTTACACCAGCGGCCCGCTGTCGTTCATGGATATCTACGACAAGATGTGCTTCACCGTTTCCAGCGCTGGCGGACGCCGTGGCGCGCAAATGGCGACCTTTGATATTTCGCATCCGGATGTCACTGACTTCATCAAGGCCAAGCGCGAAGCTGGTCGCCTGCGCCAGTTCAATCTGTCGACCCTGATCACCAAGGAATTCATGGAAGCGGTAAAGGCGGATGCCGAGTGGAAGCTCGCATTTCCTGTCACCGAAAAAGAAGCCAATCAGGACAGCCTGAATCTGGAAGATCCTACCCAGGTGGTATGGCGCGAATGGCCCGTCAAGAACAAGTACCTGACCCGCGAATCTGACGGCAAAGTCGCTTGCCGCGTGTACAAGACCATCAAGGCGCAGCGTCTGTGGGATGTGATCATGTCCTCCACCTACGACTTCGCCGAGCCAGGTTTCATCCTGATCGACCGCGTCAATGAAATGAACAATAACTGGTTCTGCGAAAACATTCGCGCGACCAACCCCTGCGGTGAGCAACCACTGCCACCTTACGGCGCCTGCCTGCTGGGCTCGGTCAACCTGACCAAGTTCGTGCGTGAGCCTTTCACCGACAAAGCCTGGTTTGACTGGGAAGAGTATCGTGAAGTCGTCGCCACCTTCACCCGCATGCTGGACAACGTGGTGGAAGTCAACGGCCTGCCACTGCCACAACAGCAAGCGGAAATCATGCGCAAGCGCCGTCATGGCATGGGCTATCTGGGCCTGGGCTCTACCCTGACCATGCTGAAAATGAAATACGGCGATGATGCATCGCTGACCTTCACCGAAGAAGTAACCAAGATCATGGCCGAAGTGGGCTGGCAAGTCGGTGTGGAACTGGCCGAAGAAAAAGGCCCGGCACCGATCATGGACGAAGAGTTCGTGGTGACCGCCGACCTGCTGGCAAAACGTCCGGAAATGGTCAAGGACGGCATCAAGCTCGGCGACAAGGTCAAAGGCAAGGTATTGATGGGCCTGTACAGCCGCTACATGCAGCAGTTCCCCGAAAAACTGCGCAAGCAGATCGCCAAGAATGGCGTGCGCTTTACGCACCACAGCTCGATTGCGCCGACCGGCACCATCTCGCTCAGTCTGGCCAACAACGCCAGTAACGGCATTGAGCCATCCTTCGCTCACCACTATGCGCGCAACGTGATCCGCGAAGGCAAGAAGTCCAAGGAAAAGGTCGACGTATTCTCGTATGAACTGCTGGCTTACCGCGAACTGATCAATGCCAGCGCCATGCCTTTCTCGGATAAACCCGAAGAGCAGTTGCCGGAATACTTCATGGACTCCTCCACCATCAGTGCCAAGGCACACGTGGACATCCAGGCCGCCGCCCAGAAGTGGATCGACAGCTCCATCTCCAAAACCATCAACGTCCCCACGGACTACGACTTTGGCGATTTCAAGGACATCTACCTCTACGCCTACGAAAAAGGCCTGAAGGGCTGCACCACCTTCCGCTTCAACCCGGAAGCCTTCCAGGGCGTGCTGGTCACCGAAAAAGACCTCGAAAACACCACGTACAAATTCACGCTGGATGACGGCTCGGTAGTCGAAGTCAAAGGCAATGAAGAAATCGAATACGACGGTGAAATCCACTCAGCAGCCAATCTGTATGACGCGCTGAAAGAGGGTTACTACGGCAAGTTTTAATCGTAGCGCGTGAAGCGCTACGGTATGGGCACGGGATATCGATCCCTGCCCGACTGACAGGAGAACAATATGGCTATCAAAATAGAAAAAAAGATCACCGGCTACAGCGTAGTCACCGAAGAAGACAAGGCCAAGGAAGCCGCAGCCGCCGCTCAGCAAGAAGCACATGAGCAGCAAGCAGCCCAGAAAATGGCCCAGATCGTGCAACTCGGCGAGCCACTCAGCCGTCCGGAAATGCTGGTAGGCAACACCTACAAGATCAAGACCCCGGTTACCGAGCACGCGCTCTACATCACGATTAACGACGTGATCATGAACGAAGGCACCCCGCAGGAACACCGTCGCCCATTCGAAGTCTTCATCAACTCCAAAAACATGGAGCACTTCCAGTGGATCGTCGCCCTCACCCGCGTGATGTCCGCCGTATTCCGCAAGGGCGGCGACGTGACTTTCCTGGTGGAAGAGCTACGCAGTGTATTTGAACCCAGCGGCGGTTACTTCAAAAAAGGCGGCAAATTCATCCCCAGCCTGGTCGCTGAAATCGGCGAAGTGCTCGAGCAGCACTTCTACCAGATCGGCATGCTGAAAAAACCCGGCCTGGACGAGCACCAGAAAAAACTGATCGAGGAAAAGAAAGCCGAATACCTCGAAAAACACGCCAACGAGCCAAAGAACGAAGAGGGTTTCCCACCTGGCGCGCAGCTCTGCAACAAATGCAACACCAAAGCCGCCATCGTCATGGATGGTTGCCTGACCTGCCTCAATTGCGGGGATAGCAAGTGCGGTTAATGTGACAGAAAAGCCCGCGAAAGCGGGCTTTTTTGAGCGCCGTGTTACGTTACAAAAACGGTACAAAACATTTAGATGTTGACGGCGTTCTCCCTTCGTATCCCGTTGTGATTAATCCAGTCCTGTTCTTCCGGGAGCCCAGTAGACTTTTGCGTAAATCCGTTTGGACGCTATTCCCGATTGCACAAGGGCGCGGCGCATATGCTTGATAGCGGGCGCCCGTCCGGCCAGCACAAATAGCGTATCTATTTTTTTATCTGCGGCAAGCTTGGCCTCAATGGTATTCAGATGACTTTCGTCCGCGATACGCACAAAGAGAGCGGTTGAATCCAATCCCAGTCGATCAAGCACCAGCTGACTCTCTTTTTGACTTGTTACCTCAAGAACGACCGACAGAGGGCGACCTGGATTGGCAAACTGCAGCGCTGCAGCAAGCCCAATGGCCGTTTCATCCCCGAACAGCAAAATTCGCTCATGCCCAAGAGGAATATCTACGGATTTGCGTGGGCCCATGATTTGGCAATCCGTACCTTCGAGCACGCTTTGAGACCATGTTGCGCCTGGAGCAGCGCCATGATTCCAGACAAGAATACTTGTTCTTCCGCGGTCGGCGTCCCATGAGATCGGCGTATAAGTGCGTGTTAGACGCATTCCTTGCAAAGGGATTTGAATTTTCTGACCAGCATTCCAGGATATTCCTCGCAAGGCCTCTCCCTCAAGCTCAATCAATCGGAACTTCTCAGACCAGGCTTCGACAGAACTTACCTTCACTTTCTTACCAAGCCATCGTAAAAGAAGCTGCTCAACCCGCCCTGTTGATGGTGAACCCATGACATTCCGAGAGTCATTCATAATTTCGTTAGTTTCCATGGTTTTCCTTTTACGAGGATGTATACGCGCACGGGGGTTATCACAAAATGCCCATTTCACCGTTTCGATAGCGGCGAATGGCATCTTCAATTTGTTGACTATTGTTCATCATGAAGGGCCCTGCTATGACTTGTGGCTCATCGATTCGAGAGCTGGACAGGTAGAGCAAATGTGCCCATCCCTTCGCCGTCACTTTCAATAACCCTCCCCCATCTAAAGTCACTGCTTGCTGCGAAGCCATCATCACCGGAGCATGATCATCAATAGAGAGATCTACCTCTCCTGAAATCAGATAAAGCAATCCACAATGATCTTCTGGCACAGGGAGGGTTAATGTCTTAGTGAAGGCAGCATCAAAAAATCTAAAGGGTTCCACAGGATGAAGAGGCGAGCTGATATGTTCAAATGTACCTGCCACAACTCGAACACGACTGCCGTCGGCATTCCCCCATACAGGTACAGCATCTCCGTCAAGACTAAACACGCGGGGTGCGCCCAATTTGTGTTCTGATCGCAGCTTAACGAAGAATTGCAAGCCGTGCATTTGCATCCCTGGATGCGCAGGAAGCTCGTGATGTATGAGACCTCGGCCGGCATGCGTCCAGATAATTCCACCGGGCCCAACCGATATATCGTTACCCAATGAGTCCCGGCTACGCAATCCGCTTTGCGAGTCAGTCATCACATAGGTCACAGCACAGAACCCTGCATGCGGATGAGGCCCAAAAGGAACTCCATTCACACGAAATTCATCGAGTTGGGTCACTGAGCAAGCATCATAGCCAAGGGTATGAAAATCAAATGACTCTACCGAAAAGCCCCCACCATCGCCGTATGGCGTAGGGAGCAAGACAGGAGATATCCTCATTTTTGATTTTCCAGCGACTTGGCCACTGCTTCCGCTAATGTCATCGTTGGTCGGTCAATCAGGTTTGCGAGAGCTCGGCTTTCATCCACTAAACCCCCACTGTTAATTCCTCGGCTCTCGATTTCAGCGAGCAGTTTACAAACCGGCCAAGGTAGCCCAATCGAATGGAGAAAATCAGCGTAACTTGACTCATCCATATAGTGATAGCGGAGCGGTTTTCTGCTCTGGCTTGCAGCTTCGGCGGCCAGATCGGTCAAGGTATAGGCGGTATCACCTGCAAGTTCGTATGTCTTACCTTGGTGCCCCTCTTCGATAAGCACCTTAATGGCCGCATCTGCGTAATCTTGTCGTGCTGCCCAGGAGATCGACGCGTCACCACACCCGCTGACAATCGCGCCATGCTCCAATGCCGCCAAGAGTGAGGCGGTGTGATTTTCCCAATACCATCCGTTGCGAAGGATGGTAAATTCGAGTCCAGAGGCTTTAATCCAGCCTTCTGTTGCCAGGTGATCTTCGGCGAACGAGACACCCCAATGGTCTGCATGCAGCAGGCTGGTGTAGAGAATACGTCGCACGCCAACTTCCTTGGCGGCTTCGATCACATTGTGATGCTCGACTTGTCGCGAGTCGAAAGAACTGGATGAGATCAATAACAGGGTATCCAGGCCTTCAAAGGCGGTAGCAAGTCCCTGGCGATCCATATAATCCGCCGTGCGGACGGGTACGCCAAGATTGGCAGCCTTGACAGGGTCTCGTGCAATCGCGACGACTTGCTCGCGCTGTACAAGACCGTTTAAACCAGCAATCACTTTACGCCCCAGTTGCCCTGTGGCGCCTGTTATACCGTAATTCAACAAGAGAATATCTCCTTTATGGGTGGCATATTATCGAAACCGATGCTCTAAGCTTCGGATGTATTCCATGGGTAATAGGCGTTAGTGGCGTCTACATAGTCAGGGTCAATATAAATGCCAATGTGGCTCACCAGACGGCCTCTGAATTCGTATATCACGCTGAATCTTCCCGCATCCCACGTCTTGCCATTCTGCAGGCGCCCTTTGCTCAGACCCTCGATGCAGACGCGCATATTGCCGTTGCTTTCGCCCACAAGAAATTTGAACGTTTCAGGACGATGGCTAATCGCCGCTACATAACTTCCCAATGCTTGAAAAAAAGAGCCAAGATTCATCTTGCCCTTTACAGTGCCCAATTTCGGAAAGGTTAATTCAACGTCATCCGTCATAAGGGAAAGGAAGTCTTTATGCACATCCATGGTGACGAGAAAAGTGCGGGCAAGCTCGATGGCTTCCTCCCGGCTGGGTGCTTCATTCATTTTTATCTCCTGTAAATTCCAATAGTTCTCATATGTTCATTAGTACCTATATCTAATATGGTTACTAATGGTTACCAGAATGATATAGTTCGGCACATGCCACCACAAGAAGGTACATCCATGAAACCTAGTCACATTGATTTAACCAAACCAAGCGAAAGCGGATGTCGAGCAACGCGGGAGATATTGGAGCGTATAGGCGATAAATGGAGCCTTTACGTAGTAGGATCACTACGAGAAGGACCACTTCGTTTCAGCGAACTTCGGCGTGCTATCGATGGAGTTTCGCAACGCATGTTGACGCTCACCTTGAGAGGATTAGAACGTGACGGCCTGGTCACACGCACGGTGTTCCCCAGCGTACCGCCACGCGTGGATTACGAACTTACTCCACTGGGTCGCACGCTATTGGAACCTGTTTCGATACTGATTAAATGGGTAGAGCAAAGCCGCCCTGAAATTGAAGCTGCAAGAGCACGGTTTAATGAGTCACGTTAGAAGATACAAAAATAAAATAGTGTAATTGCATACACCTAAATGTTGCCTGACTCTTCATTTATAAAAGAACTTCTTGGCATCATCCGACCTGATTTAAAACAGATTGCATATAAAACAAAAGGCGAAACATCCTTTGAAGATCTGGAAAATGAAGCCTACTTATTACTTTTGGATTTTATTAATCGTCATGAACGTCAGCCCTTTCTATGGGAGCCGAAAGATCTGCGCTGGATAACTGGCAGGTTGCATAATCGTTTTGTGAAATGGACGGATCAGGCCCTCAAGAATGCAGTTCGCATGCACTCAAAAGAGGATAAAGAAGGTGAAAGCTGGACATTAGATTTACCTGCGTTGGAGAGTAGCGATCCACTGACGGAAATATTATTCAGGGATGAATTATTAGAATACGAGCATTTATTGGAAACCAGTTATTCAGAAGCTAAAGCGTATGTAGTGAGCTTCGATCACTTCAATCAGGATAAAAAAGTACTGAGCAAGTATTGGCATATTACTTCTGATACATTAGATAGGCGCTTTAATAGATCTATCGTCATATTGAAACATCAGCGATCTCTCTTTGATTCAAAAGAACGCATCGATAACTCTTTCAACCCAATTCCGGGCAGAGAGATATTAAAAATAAATAAATATCCAATCAAAGAACAGTTAGCCTGGAGTTTTTAGCAAAATCATTTAATGGCGACTCTTGTAATAATGTAGTTTATGTATGAATGAAGTCGCTCGCTGCGACTTAATGACATGAAGTATATGTTCAAGTTAACTATACTGGCGTGTAAATTGCATGTTATGCCGCGAGGGCCGCGGCGCGCTCAATCTAAATAACGGCGGAATCCAAGGGGGATCATGCGTTATCTGAAAACAGCATGGTGGGTGGCTAGCTTATTGACTTTAACAGCTTGCGCGCCCGCGGACCCTTACTGGACGGTGAAGTGTGATCAGAAGGAACACTATGCTGCCAACGCGGTGAGTTGCCCCAGCCAGGTCAGCCACAAGCTGTTAAAGCCGGGAGATGAAGGCTTCCCCAAGCCCACCACTGCACCGACCGAACTCCGGACAATTGCACCCGCCGACAATAATTACTATCTGGGCGTGGTGGAATTTGATGAATACGGCAATCTTTTCAATCGTCGACAATTAGAAGACCTAATGGCGCAGCTTGCGCTCAAGGATGCGGAAGAGGGGCCGCCGCTGATCGTCGTCTTCACGCATGGCTGGCATCACAATGCGGGCAAGCAGGATGGCAATCTGCTCTCTTTTGCCAACGACACCTTGTCTGAGATCGCGACCCTGGAGAAAAAAGTCTACGGCGCGAAGGCAAGACCGGTGGTCGGGATTTATGTGGGCTGGCGGGGTGAGTCGATCAACGTGGAATATCTCAACAACATCACGTTCTGGGATAGAAAAAATGTAGCCCACGCCGTGGGCGATGGCGGATTGCAGGAATTATTCGTTAAGCTGGATGAGTTTCGGTATGACCCAAAGCGGGCGGGGAAATCGCGGCTGGTGATTATTGGCCACAGCTTTGGCGGCGCAGTTACCTATTCAACCCTGCATCATCACTTTGTTGAAAAGCTCTCCTCAGATCAGCCATTACATCCGATAGGCGACATGGTGGTATTGATTAATCCTGCATTTGAAGCCATGAAGTTAAAGCCCCTGCTCGATATTGCATGGTCGAAAGAAGAATATCAGCAAAGCACACGCCCGATGCTGATGATAGTGACCTCTGAGGCCGATACACCAACACGCCATTTGTTCAAAGCGGGCCGTACGCTTTCCACCTTATTCTGGGATTATCACTCGGCAGAAGAGCGCGCTCTGAATACAACCGCGGTCGGGCATTACGTGCCTTTTATTACGCATAGCCTGGTCGCCCTGCAACCAGGCCAAGAGTGCAAAGACCAAGCCGCCGCGGAACCCATCGATAGAAATGCCGTGAATGTGGGGTTGCCCGCCAATAAATATTGCTTTGATGAAATCAGGAAAATGCAAATCAAGCAGGGCCTGCCGGACGATCTGGTGGCAAAACCGATATTGCTGACACGATGCGACAACCCCAACGACTGCACCAATATTGATGGCAAGCCGTTTCTACCCAAAGGCAGCTATGAGGAAGGCAAAGTCCCGGTCGGCACCCCCATCCTGAATATCCGCACATCGGCGGGGGTAATGGCGGGACACAATGACATCTGGAACCCCACCATGCGCGCCTTTATTGTTGAAGTGGTCAGCAGCTCTTTAATCAATCTGCCTCGTGCTAATCACGCGCCAGTGCCCACACGCCGGGACCCGGCCTTACCTGAGCGTAGTAAATAAAGCCAAGTCTGGATCATCCGACTGCTTATTCCGGTCGGATGATGATCAACACACTCCTCGGTGCCCAGCATTCTCTACCCGCCTTATTACCACTCCGCATCATTGATAAAGGTGGGCTCAAAACCGCACAAACAAGGCCGATGTCCATACCCGTGACTGATCGCGCTGTCTTGCCGTCACAAACAGTGGATGTTCCCGACTGGTGTCCAGTTTCAAGGCATCGAGCTCAATCTTTCCGGACAGTTCCCGTGGCAGGGGCTTATCCGTCACGCGTTCGATCACCACTTGCAACTCGGCCCCTGGCAACTCCTTTACAAGGGCAGGGCGGGCGAGCAGATCATCACCATTCAGTTCCAGAGCCACTTCTGGAGCATGCACATAGGCTTGAGGCTGCAGTGGGTCGCCGACTTTGATGTAGCTGTCGATGCGTGAAGACAAGCTGATCTGGCAGCCTCTCAGCTGGGAAAGTTGAATCTCGATGGTATCGCTGTCGCCATTGGTGTCGGTGCGAAAGGCGATGGTAGTGGCATTTTCACGCCAGCAGGCTTGCTCGGGATGGTCCAGCCCATACGCGGTAAAGTCCTGAATCACGGCACCACTGATCCTGATTTCCCCGGTCCAGTAAGCACCGCGATAGCGGTCCTTGATTCGGGCGCCACCGAGCTTGATGCGGATGCGCCTGTTCGCCAGGCCGATTTCCTCATGCAGATTTCGCGTCCAGATGCACTGGTCGCCGTCATACAGGCTGACTTCTTCCCAGCCGCCATCCCCTAGCAGTTGATACTCCAGCGGAACAGAGGCATTGGTTTGGTAAGCATCGCCCATCAGGTATTCGCCTTGGCGCAAGCTGGCAAAGCTGCGCTCGCCGGTAGTGGCAAAGGTGTGGCGGGCGCGCAAGGCTTTGGCTACGCCTTCGCGGTCAAATTTTTCGGCCAGCACGCCGGTTAAGCCGCCACGCGAACCAAACACCGCGGTCGCCGGTACGCCGCCGCCGCAACGCCCCTGATGCTCATCGCTATTGGCAGCGGCACCCACACGATAACCGCGTTGCAGGGCTTCGGCGTATACCCAGTGGAATTGCCCCCAGGCGGAGCTGACTTCGATCAAACGCTCCAGTTCGGGGTGATGCCAATCGAGGTTGCAACGGCGGCCTCCCACATGCGGCATCATCAGGTGACCTTCAGGGTCGTGCGCATAGGCCGCATACAGATCATCCACCGGCCAGGCGCCTGGCTTCAGGGTGCCGTGGGTAAATTCGTTCCACTCGAAGGAGCGCACCATGCGGCCCTGATCATCAAACGGGAACAGCGGTTTGCTATCACGCAGGAACACGATATTGCGATCGCCCCCCGCGCAGGAGTTGCCGCACCACTCGGTGCCCGGGTAGCACACAAAGCGTCCGGGTTCATTCAGCTGATTGATCAGCGCCACTGCTTTATCCCAGCGCTGCTCGGTAATATTGAAATCATTGGCGGTGTAGCCCAGCACATCGAGTCCGGCAATATCGCGCCCGTAGCTGAGGTTGTAGAGGGTATCGTTAGTGCCCACCGTATCGTCCGAATGCACATGCAGATCGGCATAGAGCGGCCGTAATGTGCCGGCTTCGCTGGATATGTTCACATAGGCCGTGGCAGCCTCCACTCTGGCGTCTGCCACCGTGGCCTGTAGTTTCCATTCACCGGCAGTTGCCAATTTAAGCTGACCAAGCCGCACCACTGCCCAACCTTGCTCGGCCAGGGTAAATGGCAGCGTGCGCTTTTCACCGCCCGGGTCTGTTAACGTCAGCTGGCCTTGCAACGGCAGCTGACGACAGGTGTTGCCCCACAGATCATCCGCCCGCACGATGATATCGAACGGCTCATCACGATTCACCAGACGCGGTGCCACAATATGGAGCCCAGTGGGTGCGCCAGGGATAATATTCAGCAACACATCGCCCGGCACTTCGGCAAACTTGGAGCTGCCCAGCGGATCGATAAACAGCCGGAACTGGAAATCCTTTTCCACAAAACTCTGCACGCGCGTGCCTGGACCGCCCTGACGACGGTCGCCCAACCGGATGACAATCCGATCGCCCGGATTCAGATAACCATCCACAATATCCACAATCACGGTTTTCTGAAAAGGCCGCTCATGCCCTTTCTGGTCAAAGCGGACCTTGAGCGCCTGCACCGTGGCGGGGCTTTGTCCCGGCACCAGCTCACCGGCGTGATATTCCGCGGAAATATAGTTGGCGGCCGTGGGATCGCTGGTCTGGAACAAAGCCCAGTCCGAATAAAATTTAAATGCCAGCTTGAGCCAGGCGCCATCGGCCAAGCCAGAGCCACCCACCTCATAGGTCAGCTGCAGTTCCGTCCATTCCCCCGCCACGATCTCGCGCCGGTTGCACGTGAGGCTGCCCAGGAAAGGCTTGCTTTTGTTGCGCTCATACAGCCCTTGCGGGGCTATGTATTCACCAGCTTCAGTTTTTGGGTCAAAAGTGTTCACGATAGTCCTTTAATGCGCACGCCAGGTTTGGTAGTGCTTTTCTAACCGTTTGAATACCAGGCTTTCCATCAGCCAGGCGATGAGGCCGATGATGACGATGCCCAGCAACACCTGATTGGTATTGCCAACTTGCCCGCCCATCGACACCATCCAGCCTATGCCTTTGGAGGCGCCTATCATTTCTGCCGCCACCAGCGCGCGCCATGCCTGGCTGAAGCCGATACGCAGCGCCGCAGTGAAAAAGGGCAGAGACGCCGGCATGTAAACATGCACGATCATTTGCAGCGGTGTCGCGCCCAGCGTGCGGGCAGCGCGCACCTCGCCATTGCGTATGCTTTGTATGCCTTCCTGCATGGTGATCGCCATGGGAAACACCGCCGCAATGAAGATCACCATGACAATCGACCAATAGCCCAGGCCAAAAATGATCATGGTCAACGGCGCCCACGCCACGGGAGGGATCGCCATGAACAGGCTATTGAGCGGCGAGATGAAGTCACGGAAGCGGCGGAATAACCCGGCCGTGGTACCCAGCAGCAATGCGACCAGCGTTGCCAGGGCAAAGCCACCGGCTTCTTCCAGCAGGCTGGCCTTTAAATGCTTGAGCAGGCTGCCATCGGCAATCCATCGCTGCGCTTCGGCCATCACCTCCCACGGCTGGGGCAGAATGTAGGAAGGAAACCGGCTCGCCACCAGCACCCAGCACAGCAGCAGAAAAGGCAGGGAAGCCCAGCCCCAGTTGAATTTTTCCAGACGACGCATCATCAATTACCGCAACGATTGCTCGGCCTTTTGCAGGTACGAAGTCTCGACCACCTGCTCAACCTTGAGCGGCTTGCTGATAAAACCCAGGGAAGAGGAATAATCCATCAGCCGCTGGATAAACTGCAGATCAGCCGCATCCAGGCGCGAGGACCAGCCCATGCGCTTGCGCGCCTCTTTCACAATATCTTCCGGCTTCACGGTCTTGCCATCCGCGCCCTGCACTGGCTCCAGCTTGAATGCTTCTGCGATGATCTGATTCGATTCCTCCGGGTGGGACTGCAGAAAGGCAATCGCCTTGAGGTGTGCGCGCAGCAATTTCACCACGTCGTCTGGCCGGTCTTGCAATACTTTGGGAACGCCGATAATCACGTACCAGGGATACTGCGGCAGGTCTTTATTCACATCCAGAATGAGCTTGCTGGTACCGCGCAACAGGGATTGGCTGACAAACGGCTCCCAGGAGAACGCCGCATCCACGTCACCATGCTCCAGCACGGCGTTCATATTGCCGGGCGGCATCGCCACGATAGTGAGATCCTCATCGGGGTCCAGCTTGGCCTTTTCTTTCAGCACATAGCCGCGCAGCAGCACATCCATGCCACTGCCCTTGGCCACACCAGCCAGCTTTTTATTGCGCAGATCTGCCACGCTGTTGATCGGGCTTTTTGCGTTGGCAATGACGGCCGCCTGGCCGTAATTCACTTGCGCCAGGATTTTGCTCTTGAGACCGCGCGAGAACCAATGGTAAACCGGCGGCGAACCCACATACGCTATATCCAGATCCCCGGCTGCCACCGCTTGTTGCAGCAGCGGACCATCCGTAAACGGCTTACTGTCTACATTCAGCCCTTCTGCCGCATAAAAGCCCTTTTTCTCTGCAATCACGGCGGGCGCATTCGCCATGGCATACACCCAACCTATGCGCAGGGGTTTTTCCTCCGCGGCCGATAAGGTGGACAGAGATAATACGGCGAGCGTAAGCAGGCTGGTAATCACGGTTTTCTTGATCATTTTTTGGTATTTTCTAATCGGGAAAAGAAGTTAAAGAACACTCACATTGGCATGGACCACGTCTGAGATTTCCTCCATCAGCGCGGTGCGGTACTCAACAAAACGGGGAAGTTTGCGCGTGTCGAGATTGGTGCGCGGACGCGGGATATCGATCGCCAGCTCGCTATGAATACCGCCGGGCGCGATTTCCAGCACCACTACCCGGTCCGCCAGAAAGATGGCTTCGTCGATATCATGGGTAATGAACACCACGGTTTGGCCCAGCTCGGACCACAGACGCAAGGTCTCTTCATTGAGGTTATTGCGGGTAATCGCATCCAGCGCGGCAAATGGCTCATCCATCAACAGCAAGGCAGGCTCAAGCGCCAGCGCACGGGCGAGCGACACGCGCTGCTGCATGCCGCCTGAAAGCTGGTAAGGCAGCTTGTCGGCAGCCTGATCCAGCCCCACCAGCGCGAGGTAATGCAGCGCTTTTTCCGTTTGCTCTTTGGCATTGAGGCGGTTTTGCATGCGCAGGCCAAAGCGCACGTTTTCCAGCACACTCAGCCAGGGAAAGAGCTGCGGGGATTGGAACACATAGCCCAGCTCGGGCATTTCCGGACGCACTGGCGCACCGTTAATCGTGATTGTCCCCGAGGCCGGTTTCTGAAAGCCGGAAAGCAGATTGAGCAGCGTGGTTTTGCCACAACCAGAAGGCCCCAGCAGCACAATGAACTCGCCCGGTTTGGCGTGTAAGGAAAACGTGCGAAAAACCTCATGCCCATTCGGATAGGAAAAATTGATACTATCGACGGACAAGGCCGCCGCAGGGCGTTGCACAGCCTGTGAATGGGCCCCGGTGAGGCCGTGGTGATTTGTCATCTACGATCAACCCTGTAAAATTCAACCGAATAATACAAGTTAATACAAGATGAATAAAATATTAAAAACTTATATTGTTATAAGTAATTATCCCGCCCCTGTCTCCAGTAGCGAAAAATGGGATTGCATGCTGCCGTCATCATCGACAAAGTGAATTGGGACTAACACATTGAAACCGTCATCTTCCACCCTGGCGCGCGAGAATGCCGCCTCTCTTTACTTGCAAATAGCATCGCTATTGCATGAGGAGATCAACCGCGGCGTGTATGACCCCTCTGGCAAGCTGCCCTCTGAGGCCGCCTTGTGCCAGCGGTTTTCCGTTAGCCGCGTCACCGTCAGACTGGCGCTGGATAAACTCACGGAAGAAAATGTAGTCGAGCGCAAGCAGGGCAAAGGGACCTTCGTCGCCGGAAAACAACTACGCCATGGGCTCGATACCCTGCGCAGCTTTCACGAGTCGCTGGTCATTCAGGGTTTGAAACCGGAGATGCGCATTCTCTCGCGCCATATCGTCCACACGCCTGACAATGTGCGCAACTCACTGGGCGTCAATATGGAAAGAAGCCTGCTGCTGGAACGCCTGCATGTGGTCGACGGCGAGCCGATTGCCCTCGGCAGAAGCTATTTGCCAGTCGAAGTGGAAACCCTCAGCTGGGAGCAAACCGAGCAGCAGCCCACCTACGCCATTCTTGAATCCCTCACCGGCTTGCGTGTGGTGCGTGCCGACATAGGCATCAGCGCTCAAGCCGCTGACAAACCGCTCGCCGATAGCCTCAAGATCACCGTCGGCATGCCTTTACTGGTCATGCGGCGGCTCTCGTATTTATCCAATGAAGACTGCTGCGACCATTCGGTGTTCTACATTCGGCCGCAGCATTATGAGTTTGTGATGAGCAGCTATTTCAAGCCCGTGCTTAAATGAGAATGCCGCTCGCGGATAGCCTGCTTGCGATGCCCCAAGCCCGGGCTTGATTAGCCACACTCAGCGAGCCCACCATCATTTCAGCTCTTCCATGACGCTAAAACGCTGACCATTTATCTCGATATCATTGAAGCGAGGCGGTATCACCCTGGCCTTGCCTAGCGCGATATCTTTCAACACCTGATCAACACGTTTAGCATCCCCGGCTTTGCGGAAATTAACTTGGCCAGCATACTGATATTGCCCTGAAGGCAAGGCCTGATAGAAATAAGCATCGCCCACCCACGGGGCGGGTTTTTCCTGCACGATTACCGCTTCTTTTGCTCCATCTCCATTGATATCCACCATCCAGATGAAGCATTGTGCATTGGTTTCCAAGCAACGCTGCTCATTCCAGCGTGTCGCTGTCTGGATTGTCTTGAGCAAGGCGTCATCCGCTACTTCGCCTTGCGGCAATACCCTGAAACGCAGGCGCATCTGCTCCAGGGTAATAGTATTCTGAGCATCGGCAGCGGAATAGCGTTCTTTCTGCTTCAGTGCCTGGCTCGCCTTGGTGGCAATAAGGGCTTTATCCTTGTGCGCGATGCCCGCCGCCAGTGTTTTGAGGGCATCCAGCCCGTAACGTCCCGCTTGCCAACGCAAATAGCTATAGTCGATGCTGTTTGCAGAACCATTCAGCAGGCGGTTCATTTGGCTTTTAACGGCGATGCGCCTGGCATCCGCAATCGGACTCAACAGTAGCGCAAGCCCCGCAACCATCACCAGGGCCGTTGCAATGTTGGTATTGCCGATATTGCCCAGCCAGCCGCGGCGGCGGCGCAGTGAATAGGCATAGCCCAGGGTATACACCGTGGCAAGCACCAGAATAAAGGTTGCCCAGACGCGATCCTCCGTCCAGCCATATTGGGCAATACGCTGCTTCATCGCCAGCCAGGCAATCACCACCAGCACGACGAGGCTTAACCAGGCAAACTCTACTAATCGGCTCAGCCGTCGTCCATAGGGTTGCGCCTCATTCCCCTCCTGATAAGCGGCGTTGGCAAAGCCTACCGACAATGCAATAAACCAGAGCAGGATAAAGGCGGCATTCCCCGTTTTGAACAAAGGCGCAAGGCCAGTGAACGGCAAGGCGATCACCCACATCAGGCTGAACATCAGCAACAGTGGCAGCAACCAGGCAAATACCGAAAGGCAGAAACGGCGCAGGGTAATGATCCAATCCGTCTTGGCCAAGGTCAACGCGCATGCGGCGGCAAAGGCAATACCGGTAACCGGGATAGCGAAGATGGATTTCTTTATCAGATCCTCTACAAAATTGAGCCCTATGCTTTTCATGAGCATGGAGCCCGCAAACAGCACCACCCAGAATACCCCCGTCAGCAGGGCAGCATAGGAAAACATCAAGCCATTGCGCCAGGCGGTCTCAAACAACGCGTGATAAGACCAGCGTGCCCGGCCGCCCTCGTAATGAGCAATGACAGGGATCAGGATGAAGCCCAGTATCGCCGCAGCAAACAAATCAGAAGGCCGTGCGGGTGGAAAATTCCATTCACTTCCCAAGGCATCTATATGCGTATAGTCTGCCCAGCCACTGTAGGCGCCCAGCCCTGCGAACAATAGCCCTATGCTCAGTAGCAGGGCGGCCCGTCGACGATTGTCTGGCAAGGTGAGGTTTTCGGAGAGGTAATAGGCAAATGGCAAGGCGAGGCTCACATACAACAGCATCCGCTCGCTTATGGGATCCATTGAAGGCCAGACTTTCACCTCCCGCGCTTTCCACAATCCCCACAATGCCCATCCCTGCAGGGCGCCTATCAGCAGCAATATCCGGTTCATTTTTTAATTTTTAAGTCCGTGTTGATTGAACAAAATTATAGGTCTGGCGCAGAGATAAGGCCAATGCAGGCTTACTTGCCTGCAACAAACGCATGTTGAAGAGCCTGCCTGGCTTCAGGAAACCTCCACCTGCTTCAACCACTCCGTCGGCGCCTGCCCGAGACGCTTGGCAAACACACGGGCAAGCGCAGCCTGACTCTGGTAGCCCACCGCAGCCGCGACAGATTTGATGGGGCGTCCGCTTTTCAGCATGCTCTGGGCGACGGACATGCGCCAGTTGGTGAGGTAATCCAGCGGCGTCACCCCCACGGTCTCGCGAAAATTCACGGCAAAGCGGGCGCGCGACATGCCGGCGATATCAGCCAGTTCATCCAGGCTCCAGGGGTGACCGGGGCGCTCGTGCATGGCGTTGACGGCGTGTTTCAGTCTGGAATCGGCCAGGGCGGCGAAGATGCCGCCATTCAGCTGGCCCATGGCCAGCACGTGCCGCAGCATCTGAATCAGGAAATATTCAATCAATCGGTCGAGGGCTGCCTGCCGGCCAAAACTCTCTTGCAAGGCTTCGCGGAATAGCAACTCCAGGGTGGGTTTGACCAGGCTCATGTCGTCCATGGGCAGCACGATGGCCTCGGGCAGGGAGAGCGCAAGCGGGCTGCCAACCTTGGCACCCAAGTCTACATAGGCACAGAGCAGCTCTGCGTTTTCGCCCTCAGGCACCAGCGCGTGCGGACAGGTTCGGGGAAAGAAAATGACGCTGGGTTGGGTGATGGATTGCGGTGGGCCATTGCGCACCGTCATGGTGACCTTGCCGGACCGAACGATGTGTATGTAGCCAGCGTTTTCATCGAACGCCACCAGCTGGCATAGCTCGCCGCTGTGAAAAGATTGGGCAGAAAAGGTGATTTGCCTTAATAAAGGCGCGAGCTGATCCATGGCGATACTTTCGGTCAAATAGTCGATACCAATTGTATTCATGAGTATCGCATGATGTCTCCAGCGCACAAAGCGCACCCACCATTACCCAAAAGGAGATTCATCATGGCACGCATTCCCGCAGTAAACCGCAACGAAGCCACCGATCCACTGGCAACCACATTCAATACGGTAAAGGCCAAGATCGGCATGGTACCCAATCTTTACGCCACCTTTGCTCAGTCGCCCGCTGTGCTGGATGCCTACCTGGCATTTTCCACCGCATTGACCAAAGGCCAGCTGACGGCGGCGCAGCGCGAGGTATTGGCCCTGGCGATTGGGCAAACCAATCAATGCCAATATTGCCTTTCCGCCCACTCGCTGCTCGCCAAGGGTGCAGGTCTGAACCCCGAGGCGATCAAGAATGCAAGAAACGGCAGCTCGGCTGAGCCCTTGAACGATGCGCTGGCCCGGTTTGCGGTCAAGGTTGTGGCGCAACGTGGCGTGCTCAGCGATGAGGAATTCAACGCCGCCAAGGCCGAAGGCCTGAGCGATGCGCTGATCATTGAGGTCCTCGCGCATGTGGCCCTGAATACATTGACCAATTACACCAACCATATTGCGGCGACAGATATCGACTTTCCAGTTGTACCACTGTGAGCATGTAACGCGATGCGCCTGATTACCCGACCGGCGCTGTCCGGTCGGCTAAAAGCGCAGGAGAAAAGCATGAAAACCATCCCCATACAAATACCCGCCAGTAGTGGCATTTCACTCGCTGCGCGGCTCGATCTCCCTGATGATGCTTATCGGGCTACCGTGCTGTTTGCCCATTGTTTTACCTGCGGCAAGGATGTGTTGGCCGCCAGCCGCATCTCCAGAGGGCTCGTCGCGCAGGGATTTGCCGTATTGCGCTTTGACTTTGCCGGCATTGGCGCCAGCGAAGGCGAGTTTGCCGACACCAATTTCTCATCCAACATCCAGGATGTGGCGGATGCCGCCGACTGGCTGCGTGCTCATTACAAGGCACCTGACCTGATTATTGGCCATAGCCTGGGCGGCACCGCCGTGCTCGCCGCGTCATCGCGGCTGCCTGAGGCCAGGGGCTATGTCACCATAGGCTCGCCTAGCGATCCGCGCCATATGCTTGAGCTGATAGGCGCCCCCAGCCTGCAGGTGATCGAACGGGAAGGCGCCGCCGATGTGAATCTGGAAGGGCGTGTATTTCATATCAGAAAACAGTTTCTGAATGACGTCCAGGCGCAGCAGGTGTTGCAACAGGTGGGGCGGCTGCATAAGCCCTTGCTGATCATGCATGCTCCCGGTGACAGGACCGTACCCATCAGCCATGCCACCGCCCTGTTTCAGGCAGCCGCGCACCCCAAGAGCTTTATCTCGCTGGGGGAGGCGGATCACCTGGTGACAAACAAAGTGGATGCGGAATTTATCGCCGAGATGATCTCGGCGTGGAGCAAGCGTTATATTGAAGGCGCGCTGTAATGTCAACGAGACAATTCCTGGATGGTCTTCGAATGCAGCGCCTTCAGGTTTACCCCCTGGACCAGAATCGACGCAGCTGTGGCAACATCACGCCGAGGATAACCAGCGCGCCACCGATGAGGTGATAACCAGCAAGATGTTCATTTAACATCAGCATCGCCAATATTGCAGTAAAGATGGGCAGCAGATTCATCATCATGCTGCAGCGATTGGGTCCCAGTGCTTCGATACCCTTAATCCAGAAATAGGGCAGCAATACCGAAGCCAGCACGCCTGCATACAAAATCAGTGGAATTGATTGTGCATTCAGCCGGGCCTGGTCCGCCGGCACACGCAGCAGCATGGGAACCATGAATACCAGCGCGGATAGCGCCTGCATGTAAGTGGATTGCCAAGCCGGCAGAGGCAGCTTCCAGTACTTTAAAAGCACGCTGTATACCGCATAGCTGGTCACTGCTCCCAGCATCAGCAGATCACCCATACGCCAGTGTCCATGCCACAAGGTCGACGGGGAGCCAGCACTGATGAGATATGTGGTGCCAAAAAAGGCTATCCCTGCCCCAAGCAACATCTCGGCAGAAGGCGGATCCCTTAACAGCAGGCTGCTTGCAAGCAAGGTCGCCAGTGGCGTCATGGCCGTGATGATCGCCATACTGGTGGCGGTCGAAGTATCTGCAGCCCAATATGACAAGCATTGATAAAACGCCATGCTCAAAAATCCCAGCACCACCAGCTTGGGCAGCAGAGGAATAATGATCCGGCGATTTCGCCATACCGGCAGGGCGACAAACAAGCTCATCAGGCTGATCGCCACCAGCAGGCGGTAAGCGGTAATAGCAGGTGGTGCAATGATCCCTGAGGCCAATTTCGACACAATCACATTGCCAGCCCACAGCATGATGGTCAGCAGGGGGTATATCCAGAGTTTCATTTTAATCATCCATGCAAACGAGAAGGACTTGCATGATGAAGCTCGCACCAGCGGCGGTCTCACGATAATATGCCAAGCATTATCTTGAAAGTGACAATCGTATGCGGGCAGTCGATTCACACCTTCCTTATGAACATGCCACGATGCCGGTGACCGCAATGGCAGAGGACTATCCGGATCGCCATTTCATTCAGCCTCACACGCATCGGCGAGCGCAGTTTCTCTATGCCACTCAGGGGGTGATGATTATTGAAACCAGCACCGGACGCTGGGTGGTTCCGCCCAGCCGGGGCGTCTGGCTGCAAGCCCATGTTGAGCATACGGTCCGCATGCGCGGGGATGTATGCATGCGCACCTTGTTTGTAAATCCCGATGCCGTCCCTGAATTGCCTCAAGGTAACGCGGTAGTGGCCGTTTCGCCTCTGTTGCGCGAGCTGATACTGGCCGCCACTTCGGTGCCTCTGGAATATGAAACGGAAAGCAGGAATGGCCGATTGATGCGTTTCTTGCTGGACGAGTTGCAAGCGCTACCCGTGCTGCCATTTCATATTCCCTGGCCTACCGATGCCAGGCTGGCTGCTCTTTGTCACCATATCTATGACACGCCCGATGATCAAACACAGATAGCCGTATGGTCGGGCAAGCTTGCCATGAGCGTGCGCACATTTCACCGGCGGTTCCGTAGCAGCACGGGCATTACCTTTGCGCAGTGGCGACAGCTAGCAAGACTATTGCGCTCGCTAGAGCGGCTTGCTGAGGGAGCCTCTATTATCCAGGTCGCGCTGGAACATGGTTATACCAGCCAAAGTGCCTATGCCGCCCTGTTTAAACGGCACTTTGGAGTATCGCCCTCCATGTTTTATCGCTAGCTGGCCATGGACTCGACATATTGACCTGGCGTCAGGCCTCTACCGGCAAATTGAATGGAGAAGCGTCGAGATACTCCCATTCCAGATGCTGCGGTACCTTGCGCAATATCCACTGCGCTATGTCGAACTCCCAGAAGCGCCCGGTGCCACCGCTCAGATTATGGGGATCGTCCTGATCCCATAACAGACGGGATTTTCCGCTGAGCTGCAATAGCTGCTGCCCGGCAAAGTCAGGAATGCATACTCCAGTGCGTGCATCGATCTCCATATTGCCCAAGGTATTGAACATGCTATTGCCGTGGTAATCCGGGATGCGCAGGGTGCTGTCGTTGATGATCTGCACAAAGCCTGGATTGCCGCCACGATGCGAGGCATCCGCCCCTGTGTCGGCATAATGGGTGGCCACAAACATGGTGTCCGCGTTACGCACCAAGGCTGCAATATTTGCCTGCAACTGCGTGCCGACCAAAACTTCATGCGGGGCGGCCGCCTTCTCGAATTGCTGCAGATGGCGACGCTGTATGTATTTCGGGCAATTGGGATAGGCTTCGTTCACGCCAATGACGATCCCTTGATCGTGCATGCGCTGAATCATGCCGTTAATACGGTAGCGACGGCGCGAGCCAAGTTCGATAAAGAGCAGACCGACGGCAGGGTGGTGGTCGATATTGGTCCAGAATGGGTCAGACATATCCCGCTCATCCACAGGAATATGCAGGGCAAGGGCGGCATCGCCCTCGGCCCTGGCAAACCCAGGCTCGGCATACAGCACGGAAGACCACACCGCGCCATCGGAAGCGATACTGCTCAGCACGACCATAAACTGCTTCTCGATAAAGGGACGAGCGCCGCCCAGTATGGTGTCTGCAATCATCGCTGCATTTCTATCGGCAATAAACGCCTGGCCAGCATGCCTCTGTACGGCGCGCTCCCCGGCATGAAAATGGAATCTGGTTTGCATGGCATTCTCCTCATGGAAACACGGCCTCCGGCTTTATCGCCTACGCCGTTGTTGATGAGGCCATTCTAGGAAATAATGCCCCTGATAGAATCAGCTCTGCCCGCAATTCATTATTTCGCCTGGAGTAACGATCATCGACCACATTCACCTGATGCGCGTACTGGTAGCCGTTGGAGAACAAGGCGGATTTGCCGCCGCCTCCCGCCAGCTGGATATATCGCCCGCAGCGGTCACCCGAGCCGTAGGCGCACTGGAAGAGCAACTGGGCGTACAGCTGGTGCAACGCACCACGCGCAATGTGCGCTTCACCGATGCTGGCCTCCGCTATTACGATGACGCGCGGGCCATACTGCAAAGTATCGCCGAAGCCAACGAGGCGGCCTCGGGCATCAATGCCGAGCCGCGCGGCACGCTATCGGTCACGGCCCCGGTGCTGTTCGGGCGCATGTTTGTCATGCCCACCATCATTGAATACATGCAGCGCTACCCCCTGGTGAAGGTCAATGCGAATTTTGTAGACCGGGTGACCAATCTGGTCGAGGAAGGCATGGATGTTGCAATCCGCATCGGCAACTTGCCCGATTCCTCGTTACGGGCCGTCAAGGTCGGGCAGGTGCGCCGCGTGCTGTGTGCATCGCCTGCGTATCTGGAAGCCCATGGCACGCCACAAATCCCGGCCGATCTCCTGCAGCATTCCATGATCGTTTCCAATGCGCTTTCACCCCGCGTCGAGTGGCGTTTTGAAGGCGGCGATGAACCAGAACTGGTGCAGATAAATCCGCGACTGGTAGTCACCAGCAACGACGCAGCCCTGTCAGCCGCGATTGGTGGGCTTGGCATCACGCGGCTGCTGTCTTACCAGGTACGCAGCGAAGTCGAGCGCGACAGCTTGCGCCTGCTGCTTGAGACCTTTGAAGAGTCCCCCTGGCCGGTACATGTGGTGCATCGTGAAGAAAAATATGGCTCCTCCAAGGTGAGGGCTTTCATCGACCTCATGGTCGAGCGCCTGCGCGCGCATCCCCATCTTTAGCTCCCTCAGTGGTACGTCAGAAGCGGCTGGCGCTGGCATAAGCGCAATCAGGATTCAGACACATCCCCTGAAATTAAAAAAGCCACTGGCCTGCACGAGTCTCAGGCCAGTGGCTTTCCATACGAACCACGTTGAAGGTTTAGCCAACATCAAGGTTGCACATTGCGGTCCAGGAAGTCGCGCATCAGTCTGGCAATCTCATCGCCATCCTCCTCCAAGGCAAAGTGCCCGGTATCCAGCAGATGTAATTCGGCGTTCGGCAAATCCCTCAAGTAAGGGGTAGCGCCCGCAGCCGGGAAAATCTTATCGTTTTTGCCCCACACAATCAGCATCGGAGGCTGATATCGGCGGAAATAAGCCTGCCACTCAGCATAGTGCGGCGGGTTAGTGCCGTAGCTATAGAACAGTTCCAGCTGAATATCCTTGTTGCCAGGACGATCCATATACGCCTGATCCATCATCCAGGCATCCGGACTTACATTCGCCGCAGGATTGCGGAAGCCTTCGGTGTATTGCCATTTGGTGGCAGCCAGCTCCAGAATCGGCCGCAGTTTGGCCGCATTCGCTTCCGATTTGTTCTTCCAGTAATCCTTCACAGGTACCCAGAACTGGTTGTCTATGCCTTCTTCATAGGCATTTCCGTTCTGCACAACAATAGCGCTGATCTTCTCCGGATGAGCACTCGCTATGCGATAACCCACAGGGGCACCGTAATCCTGTACATAGATGGCAAATTTGCCCAGACCAAGCCTGATGGTCAATTTATCAATCACCATCGCCAGGTTATCAAAACTGTAGGTAAATTTATCCATGGCGGGCTGATCACTTTGGCCATAGCCGGGATAATCGGGCGCTATCACATGATAGCGCTCGGCAAGTTGTGGAATCAGGTTGCGGAACATGTGCGAGGAGCTGGGAAAGCCATGCAAAAGCAATACCACCGGCGCGTTTGCAGGGCCGGCTTCCCGATAAAACACCTTCACACCGTCAATATCCACCGTGTGATAGGAAACAGCCTTGGTGGCAGCGGACCCTTGGCTGGAAACCGTTGGAGCCGCCTGCAATGAAAGGGGAATCGCAGTGGCAGTAGCAACTAAGCCCAGGGCGATAGTCAGTTTGGCAATACGGAGGTAGCGAAGCATCTTCATTCCTTTGGTTTGTTTTAGACGCTTCCAGTTTTGCCCAGATACCTCTTGATTAGAATCGCCGCACGGAGAAATTCACCATTGCACGCCAAGAAACAATACGCTTCGCCAGGAAATAACAGGCTGATTTTTATACTATTCTGCCATCACTCCTGGGACTCATAGATCAAACGGCATGCATCTGACTCATGCGTCGCCCATACGATATGTACATTCTCACATAACAAATAATGACACCCACCCAATGTCCAGCCTTAACCTTTTTGGTATAGTTAAGAATCATTCTTAATATAAAAGGGAAGCAACGTGAAGAAATTCATAATCATCCTCGCGGCCATGCTGACAACAGCATGCGCGGGGGGCCCGGGGGCATTGGGTGGTGGCGAAGATAAGTTTACTGCCGCTTACGTTAACGCACATATCGTCGTTGGCAAAACCACGCAGGAAGAAGTAAAAGCGTTATATGGCGTACCTGACAAGTCGTCGCAAAGCTCTAGCAGCAGAACCAGCTGGAACTACAAAAAGCATGGTGCTTTGTATGCCCTTTCCGATCTGGTGAGTGCTGCCCCTGGTTCAGTACCGGGCGTCGTCTCTGCCGACTCTGCGTTGAACAGCGCCAAGGATGCTTCCTCAGCTTCCGGCAAGCTGAACAAGGTCATGGATAAATCCTCTGGCAATACCGCCGTCAAGGGTGATAACCTGTCCATCGACTTTGATAAAAACAACAAAGTCACTAACTGGTTTCTGTACTAAAGTCTGACTAACTAGTCGCCAGGCAGTAAAAAAACGCCCGATGATGTTCGTCGGGCGTTTTGTTTTTGGGTGATGCTCACCGCACGATTTTGATGGCGGGCTCGGCTGATGTAGCATCGCCAGACCGTTTCTCACATTCCCTTGCTGAAGATACCTGAATCGATGCGATATCAAGGTCGAATTACCACATGGAAAGATAAGCAGGGCTTTGGTTTCATTACCCCAAATGGCGGGGGTGATCCGGTCTTTCTGCATATCAGCGCATTTAGCCATCGCAAGCGGCGCCCAGAGGGCGATGAGCTGGTTACCTATGAGCGCACGCTGGATGCCAAAGGGCGCCCACATGCGTTGAAAGTGGCGTTTGTGGGTCATAGGCCAGCGCCTGCCTCATCCCAACGCAGCCCTGTACTGCCACTGTTTGCCTTTATCTTTCTTTGCGGCGTGGCAGGGGCGGTCTGGGCTGGGCAGCTGTCTGCCACTTTACTGGGGCTCTATCTGGCGGCGAGTGTCGTCACGTTTGGGGCGTATGCCATCGACAAGTCTGCAGCCCGACATCATCGCCAGCGGACAGCTGAAAACACATTGCACCTGCTGGCGCTGCTGGGTGGCTGGCCGGGGGCGATCGCCGGGCAACGGCTATTCCGGCACAAAACCGCCAAGCGCTCGTTTCTGATCATCTTCTGGGCAACGGTGCTGATCAATAGTGGCGTGTTGCTGTGGGCATTGTCGCCCGCAGGTGCCAGCGTGCTGCAGTCACTGGGGCATTGAATTACAAGCTGGCCGGACGCGCAGCAGGCCTCCATAACAAAATTAACGTGCTATGTGTAGTTGCGCACAGACCAAACCTGCCTGAAACCCTAATCTGGGTTAAGCACTGAGAGCAAGCCCCCTTTCACCTCGGTAAACGCTCCTTTCTGCCATGTGTGGCTGCCTTGAGACTGACATTCGCAGTCGCGGCTGCCAAACCACAAAAAATATCACGCTCCATGAGCAACACGCCTGGGCACCACGGCCATTAGGACGTGCACTGCAGAGATGCCATCCATGGCAAGAGCTATTGAGCACACCTCCCATATTTCAACCCCACTTTACCCATCACACAAGGAATACCCCATGAAAGCACTAAAACTGATCGTCGCCTTCAGCATGGCATTGGCACTGATCACCTCTGTCGGCTGCGCATCCACTTCCAAAAAAGAAGGCACGGGCGAATACATGGATGACAGCGTCATCACCACCAAGGTGAAGGCAGCCATTTTCAACGAGCCCACCCTGAAATCGGCTGAGATCAATGTCGAAACTTTCAAGGGTGTGGTGCAGCTGAGCGGTTTTGTTAATTCACAGGAAGACATCAACAAGGCGATTGCCGTGGCAGGGCGCGTCAGTGGTGTCAAGTCGGTAAAAAATGATATGCGGCTCAAAGCCAAATAGTCGTTAAGCATCCACTTTAAAGGAACCATCATGCTGGAAGCCTTTGCATTTGTTTTAGTTGCCCTGTGTCTGCTGGCCATGGGGGCGTCGGTCACCATGGGCGGCCTGATTTATCTGCTGCCTGTGATTGCGCTTGGCATTCTCACGGAACGCAGCATCCATATCTGGCGCCCGCGGCTAACGTTGAAATGGCATGCCTACCGCATGGCCCACACGGCATAAATACCCACCCCACCCCTCAAGGAGCACCATATGGATGACATCAAGACAACAAACAGCCGCGAACAATTGATTGCGGATTTTCAAGTCGCCGTGGCGGATGCCGAGGCATTGCTTAAGGCCACGGCCAACCAGGGCGGTGAGCAGCTTGCGCAGATTCGCGACAAGGTGGAAAAATCGCTGGGCGTGGTCAAGGCCAATATGGCCGAAGCACAGACCGCCATCATCGCCAAAACCCGCGAAGCCGCCAAAGCCACCGATGAATATGTGCATGAAAACCCATGGGAAGCCATCGGCATAGGCGCGGCGGTGGGTGTTGCCATTGGCTGGTTAATTGGGCGTCGGGCGCCTTAGCCCATGGCCAACGATGCAGCCACTGCCAGTCCTGGCGTACTGGGTTCGCTTACGGCCCTGAGCGGGGCCCTGCTCGCCATCCTTTATACCCGCCTGGCACTGCTGCGGGTGGATATAGAAGAGGAGCGGCTGCACTTTTTTTCTTTGCTGGTCACCACGCTGGCGCTGCTGTTTTGCCTGGGTATCGGCGTGATTCTGGCATGCATACTGCTGATCGCCTTCTTCTGGAATACCTATCCCTTGCGCGTGCTGGCGATCCTGAGCGCGGGGTTTATTACCATGGCCGTGCTGCTTGGGCTGCTGGCACTGCATAAAATCAGGCACAAGCCTCAGCTGTTTTCCACCAGCATGGATGAGCTGGGCAAGGATATTCAAGCCATGAAAACGCCGCCGTGAGTACCCGCATGCAAGCTCTGGCAAGGCGGCGCGCCCAGCTGTTGCAGCAATCTGCGCAACAGCGCACGCTGATCGCCCTGCACGCCGAGGTATGGCAAGCCAGGCTGGCAAGACTGGACCATGGCTTGCACATATTCAAGTTCATGCACCACCATGCCTTTTTACTGGGGGCCGGGCTATGGCTACTGCTACGGTGGCAACGCAGCCCCTCCAGTCACTGGTATTACCGGATATTTCATTTATGGCGCTATTACCAGCAATGGCGGGCCTTGCGTTCATTGGCCACGGCAAGCACCGACATGGATAACCGACCCGCTGAAATGCATACCCCATTTGTGATTAACCCACCCTAGGAGTCATCATGTCTCACGTCGGCCCAGAGTTCAGTTGTGATGCAAATACCCAGGCACTCATGCATGCCTTTAATCAGGCGGTGGCCGAGGCAGAGTCGGCAATTGCCTTGACGGCCAATGAAAAAGACCCGGCCGTGGCATCGCTGCATGCCAGGCTGAAAAACTCCTTGCAGCTGGTCAAACACAGCATGACCACCTCCGGACTGTTGCCTTCCTGAATGAACCAGCGCGGCTATCGGCCGCCGCCTGCTAGCACACCAGCAAGCGGGCGTAGACTGCTTTATCCGTCTCGTAGCAACTGCATGCCGCCGCTTCCAGCCCGGCGGCATCATCTATCCTTACCACCCCGCGGCGATAGCTGATCAAATGCTGGGTATGCAAGGCGCCCGCAGCCTTGGTAACGCCTACGCGCCGCACGCCCAGCATCTTCGCCAGCAATTCGTGGGTGATGTAAAAATCCTCCGAATGCATGCGGTCCCGCGTCATCAACAGCAGGCGTGCCAGGCGCTTCTCCACCACATGATAGCGGTTGCATATGGCAATCTGCGCAAACTGCTGGCAGGAGACATGCACATAGCGTTTCACCAGCTCCTGCAATTGCGGATGGCGCTCCAGCTCTTCCAGAAACAGTGGCGCTGAACTGCGCAAGGCAAGGCCATGGCCTTGCACCGTGGCGCCGAACGGACTCTGCGCCACGCCCAGTATCAGGGAAGCGCCGACCATGCCCTCATTGCCGATCAGGGCGACCTCCATGCCCTCACCCTCTTCCAGATTGAGGGTCAGGGCCACCATGCAGGTCAGGGGGAAATACACATATTCAACGGTGTCATCCGGCTGGTTGAGTACCTGGGTCAAGCCCAGCTCGACCGAATCACATGTGCTGATAAAACTGAGTCGTTCGGGAAGCGGCAACGCCTCCAGCAGACAATTAAAAGGGGACGTAGACATATGAAGCATCTGGGGAAGCACCTTGCAGAGAAACGTACACATGGGCAACAGACATCACCAGACGGGCTCGGCAATGGCAAGGAATAGCGCGATGTCTTCAAGCTAACGAATCAGCCGGGCAATATCTGTGCGATACCACGCATACCCCGCACGCCGCTTGAAGACCAAGTATGCGCTGATGGGATGGCGATGCGTTAACACCCCCTGAAAAACTTGAAATTGTTGCGTCCCTGCTTTTTTGCCTCGTACATGGCGCTATCGGCATGATTGATCAGGGTCTGGGCATCACGGCCATCGTGCGGATACAGACTGATGCCGATGCTGGCGGTCAGATGCAACTCCTTGCCGCCAATGGCGTGGGGCTTTTCCAGGGCGCGTAGTATCTTGCTGGCAATCAACGCGGCATCCTCGCCATGTTTGCTTTCGTCCACCAGCATCAGAAATTCGTCGCCGCCTTGCCGGCTCACGGTATCTGACTTGCGGACCAGCTCGATCAGGCGTTTGGCCACCGACTGCAAAATCGCATCCCCCACCACATGGCCCAGGGTATCGTTGATCTGCTTGAAGTTGTCCAGATCCATGAACAGCACGGCCAGCTGACTGGTGCCACGCTCGGCCAGAGTGATGGCCTGCGACAGCCGGTCATTCAGCAACATGCGATTGGGAAGATTGGTCAGGTAATCATGCTGCGCCAGATGCGCCATTTTGCTCGCCATGGCACGCGCCGCACTCACATCATGAAAGACAATCACGGCGCCGGTGAGCTTGCCGCTGCCATCGTGAATCGGCGAGATGGAATCTTCGATCGCCACTTCGCTGCCATCCCGGCGTATCAATATCGTATCCGGATTGAGCCCTTGCGTTATGTCCTGCGTCAGCACGCGGTGTACCGGGTTCTGGTCATGCAGGCGGGTGACGCCGTTAATCAGCTGAAAGACCTTGACGATGGGCAAGCCATTGGCCTCTTGCCGCGACCAGCCGGTGAGGGATTCAGCCGCGAGATTGAGGTAATTCACTTGGCCTTGCATATCGGTGCAGATCACGGCATCGCTGATCGAGTTGAGGGCTATTTCTGCCCGCACTTTTTCCTGCTGCATAAAGCGCTCAAACACACTGCGCTGCAGCACATTTTCCACGGTCTGGATAATCTGGTCCGGGGTGAAGTGAGCATGCGTCAAATACCCCTGCGCGCCTCGTTCAGAGGCCGCCTTTATCAGGGCCGCCGCTGCAGCGGTATCTTCTGTCTGCAAGGTGATGATCGGCGTGTAGGGCGCCACCGCAAACAAGACCTCAAAGGTGGGTATGCCCTCGCTGTCTGGCAAGCCCAGGTCCACGATAATGGAATCCACTTCTTTTGTCTTGAGGAAACGCATTGCCCGCGCCAGGCGACGCACCCAGGTGAGTTTGAAAGGATGCACGCGCACGCGGCCAAATACTGTTTTTAGCTGATGTCCGTCCCTGGCCTTATCGGTAATCAACAGTATTTGTCTTGGCAGCACCATGGCAGCTCCTGAAAAGGCGGATGGAAGCCTTGGCGCCACGGGGGCGATAGCATCCTGTGATGCCTGGCTGCTATCAGCCTATTCCACTTGCAGAGGCTGCACCGTGCCCTTGCGAACATTGGCGCAAAGTAGTTCCGGGAAGGCTAATCAATCACCGAGTTGTGCAGCGAAGGCAGCAAGCGGTCAAATTCGGTCTTGACCACCTGATAGCACTCGCAAACCCGCGTCTCCAGGCCGGGACGGTCCAGCACCATGATATGCCCACGGCTGTATTCGATCAGGCCATCGCGCTGCAGTTTGCCCGCGGCCTCGGTCACGCCCTCGCGGCGTACGCCCAGCATGTTGGCGATCAACTCCTGCGTCATGCTCAATTCGTTGCCTGGCAGCCGATCCAGACTGAGCAATAGCCAGCGGCAGAGCTGCTTTTCCACCGAGTGGTGCCGGTTGCAAACGGCGGTTTGCGCCATCTGGGTAATCAAGGCCTGGGTATAGCGCAGCAGCAGGCGCATGACCGGTCCGGCGCGGTTGAATTCATCCTTGAGCAACTGCGCCTTGAGCCGGTAACCATAACCTTCACTCTGTACAACCGCGCGGCTGGGCGTGGTTTCGCCTCCCATGAACAGCGCAATACCCAATATGCCCTCGTTACCCACCACCGCAATCTCAGCAGAGGCGCCATCGGCCATCACATAGAGCAGCGACACAATGGCGGTGGTCGGGAAATAAACATGGTGAAGCTGCCCTCCGGATTCGTACAGGGCCAGGCCCAGTGGCATTTTCACCAGCTCGAGATGAGGTTGAAGACGGGCAAGCTCGGGGGCTGGCAGGGCATCTAGCAAATGGTTCTGGTGTGGGGTGTGCTGTATAGACATAGGCTCCCCTTTCTGAGATGCAGCGCCTTGTTAGACAAGGCTATGTTTAGCCTCTACTTTAGTTCAAGACAATAGCACTGATATGTACGCTACCGTACATAGACCAGGCGCGGCAATCAAGTTTGGCAATCCACCGCCTGTCTGTCTGGTGGCGCACAGACAGACCTGAAAATTCAGGCTAAAAGTAACAGCTCGGAAAGCTGCCCGGGCAGATCCATTCCCTTCCTGCCAATCTGGGCATTCCCTATGCATTCCCTTCCCTTTTCAGGAGTATCGAGCATGAGCAAGGAACAGAAAAGCAACAAAGCCGACAAGAAAAAACCCGTGATGAGCGCCAAGGAAAAGCGCGCCGCCAAAAAAACCAAAAAAGATGACATCAAGCCATTTTTAACGCCCGACAAGCACTGATCTCATCGGCCATGAAACGCAGGCAAGCATGCCTGCTTCATGGCAATCGCTACCCACTCGTCCCTTCCGCAAGCCAGCAACACTCTGCCATTCAATAACCGCGCCGCTACCTTCGCACGGTGATTGGCCGCACTTTCACCAGGAGCAGATCATCATCAAGGAACTCGGCTTTTCGTCGCGACCCCGCCATCCCCGGCATAGTGAGCAGGATACGGAATTGTTGCGCTCCGAATTGTTCAGCATAGAACAACTGAAACGGCATGCCGCCATGCTGGCCACCCAGCATGTGCTGACGCCGGGGCCGGGTCCGGACCACCTGCTGCCCCGACTGGCAGACAATGCACGAGTGCTTCTGGCAGCCTATGAAGTCGTGACCACCGCGGCGACGGAGGGCCAGCATCTGGTGCCCGCCGAAAGCTGGCTACTGGATAACTTTTACCTGATCGAGCAACAGATCAGCCTGGCAAAACGGCACTTGCCACGCGGCTACAGTCGCCAGCTGCCACGGCTGGCGAATGGCATCTCGGCCGGGTTTCCGCGCATTTATGATCTGGCGCTGGCGCTGATTTCGCATATGGATGGCCGCGTGGATAACGACAACGCCAGCCAGGTAGTGGAGGCTTACCAGAGCGTAGAGGTATTGCGCCTGGGCGAGCTGTGGGCATTCCCCATCATGCTGCAACTGGCGCTGCTGGAAAACCTGCGCCGGGTGGGCGTACGCATTGCCCGCCGCCGCGAAGAGCGCGATGCTGCCATCGCCTGGGCGGACCGCATGCTGACGACCGCGGAGCAGGAGCCGCAGCTGTTGATTCAATTGCTGGCCGAGTTTGCCAATGCCGACGTGCCGCTGACCGCGCCGTTTGTAGAGGAGTTTTACTCGCGCCTGCAAGCGCATGGCTCGGCCATGGCTTTTGTGCAAGCGTGGGTAGAGCACAAGCTGCAGGAGCAGGGCGTCACCGCCACCCAGCTTTCCGAGGCGGCCAGCCGCACCGCCGCCGCCAACCAGATTTCGATTGCCAACAGCATCAGCAGCCTGCGCTTTATCGGCACCATGGACTGGCGTAATTATGTGGAGTCGCTCAGCAAGGTCGAGCAGGTCTTGCGCAATGACCCGGCAGCCATGTATGCCGTGCAGGACTTCACCACGCGGGACCGTTACCGACATGTGATTGAAGATGTGGCGCGCCGTTGCGGCAAAGCCGAGTCTGTAGTCGCCGAAGCGGCCATTACACAGGCCAGGCTGGCAGCAGCAAGCCAGGGAGCAGCACACCGCTCGGCCCATGTCGGCTATTTTCTGGTCGATCACGGCTTGCCCGTGCTGGAAAAAGCCATGGGCCGCCCACCCTCCTGGAAGATACCGGCGCGACAGTTTTATCTGCGCCACCGGCTGCTGGTGTATCTGGCGCCAATGGCGCTGCTGACGGCGCTCTCCGCGTTCATCGTACTGCGCCAGCTGCAACCGCTGGCGCTGGGCGGCATGTATTACTGGCTGTTTGCCGTGCTCAGCATGGTTGGTCTTTCCACCTTGTCGGTCACGCTGGTCAATCTGGTAGCCACCTGGATGCTCAGGCCGCGTGTATTGCCGCGGCTGGATTTTTCGCAAGGCATCCCGCCCGAGCATTGCACCATGGTCATCGTGCCCACGCTGCTCACCTCGATGGCCGCAATTGATGCTTACATGGAAGCGCTGGAAATACGCTATCTGGGGAATCGCGATGCCCAGCTTTACTTTGCCCTGCTCACCGACTTTCCCGATGCACTGACCGACAGCCTGCCGACGGATGCGGCCTTGCTGGCCCATGCGCATCAGGCGATTGCCACGCTTAACGCGACTTATCGCGATGACCGCCCCTGCATCTTTTACCTGCTGCATCGCCCGCGCACCTGGAACCCGGTGGAACGCTTATGGATGGGCTATGAACGCAAGCGCGGCAAGCTGGAGCAGTTCAATGCGCTGCTGCGCGGCAGCGGGCAGGCCGCGTTTGCCGAGATTTTCGGCGATACAACGCTGTTCCCGCGCGTGCGCTATGTGATCACCCTGGACACCGACACCCAGCTGCCTCGCGATACCGCGCGCACTCTGGTCGGCAATATGGCACACCCGCTGAATCGGCCGGTGTATGACGCCAGGCGCGGCCGTATTGTGGAGGGCTATGCGATTTTGCAGCCACGCGCCGCCACCAGCCTGACCAGTGCCACATCTTCCTGGTTTACCCGGCTGTTTGCCGGGGAGTCCGGCATAGACCCTTATACGCGCGAGATATCGGATGTGTATCAGGATCTGTTTGGTGAGGGCTCCTTTATCGGTAAGGGTATCTACGATGTGGATGCCTTTCGCCAGGTGGTGGACCAGCAGTTTCCGGACAACCTGATCCTGAGCCACGATCTGCTGGAGAGTGGCTATGCCCGCTCGGCGCTGGTGAGCGATGTGGTGCTGATTGAGGACTACCCCGCCAGTTATCTGGCAGATGTCAGCCGCCGACATCGCTGGATGCGCGGCGACTGGCAGCTGGTGGGCTGGCTTTTCCCGCGCGTACCCGGTCCGGCGGGCGAAAGCGGTGAGCGCGGACAACGCGCCGCTAATCCGATCAACGCGCTCTCGATATGGAAAATCTTCGACAATCTGCGACGCAGCATGGTGGCCCCCGCCTTGCTCATGCTGCTGGCAAGCGGCTGGCTGCTCGGGGTAGGCGACGCCATATTCTGGACCAGTCTCATCCTCATCGTGCTGTTTGCGCCCATGCTACTGACCAGCCTGGTGGATCTCAGGCATAAACCCGATGACCGCGACTGGCTTGTGCACCTGACGCAGACCGGCAAATCCATAATGCCACCGCTGTCGACAGGTCTGCTGACCCTGGTATTTTTGCCTTATGAAGCCCTGATTGCGCTCGATGCGATACTGCGCTCCGGCTTGCGCATGCTGTTTACCCGCCGCGGGCTGTTGCTATGGCATACCCGCGCCTATGCCGTGCGCAATGCCAAACGCACCCTGCGCGACTTTGTACAGGAAATGTGGATAGCGCCTTTCCTCGCCATCGCGCTGTTTGCCAGCCTGCTCGGGCTCATGCAACAAGGGCAAGTGATTGCCTGGCAAGTCATCCTGCCTGTCTTGCTCGCGTGGTTCATCGCGCCCGTCATCGCTTGGCGCATCAGCCTGCCGCTGCCCAAGACCACAGCCGAGCTTACATCCGAACAGCGGTTGTTCCTGCGCAAGCAGGCGCGGCGTACCTGGCAGTATTTCGCCACCCTGGTCGGGCCGGATGATCACTGGCTGCCGCCGGATAATTTCCAGGAATTCCCCGCGGGCATGATCGCGAGCCGCACCTCACCCACCAATATCGGCATGGCCCTGACCTCCAATCTGGCGGCCTATGACCTGGGCTATCTTTCGGCCGGGGAGCTGATCACGCGCAGCGAGCACACGCTATCCACCATGGCCTTGCTGGAGCGCTATCGCGGCCACTTTTACAACTGGTATGACACCCGCACGCTGGAAGTGCTGCGCCCACACTATGTCTCGTCCGTGGATAGCGGCAATCTGGCGGGCTGCCTGCTAACCCTGCAAATGGGCCTGCTGGAGTTGAAAAAGCAGACCACGCTACCGTCGCAGACATTCCACGGCTTGCAAGATACCTTTCAGGTGCTGGAGGAGCATGTGCCTGCCACCGCTGGCGCTGATGCCCAATCGCACCTCAGCTGGCTGCGCAAGCAGCTGAACGCGCTTTGCGCGCCTGGCCTTGCCTTACCCAGTCCGACTGCCGCCTTCACGATACTGGAGCAACTGCACGACAGCGCCGCTGCGCTGGCGATATCACTGGCTAACGAAGGAAACACCGACGCGCAGCTCGGCACCTGGCTAGACGCACTGGACAAGCAATGCCTGGCGGCCTATCAGGAGTTATCGCTGCTGTCATCCAGCCCTCATCATGTGCCGGATGACGGGAGCGCACCCCACGAAAGCCAGTCGCGCCATGCGCGTATTGATGACCTGATGGCGCAATGTGCCCAATTGGCGGTCATGGATGCCGACTTCTTGTATGACGCCGAGAGTGGTTTATTGAGCATAGGCTACGACGTGCGCGAACGCAGGCGCGACCCCTCCTGCTACGATCTGCTGGCCTCGGAAGCACGCCTCGCCAGCTTTCTGTTCATCGCCGAAGGAAAGCTGCCGCAGAAGCACTGGTTCACCCTCGGCCGCCTGCTGACCAGCCAGGGCGGCGAACTGAGCCTGATCTCATGGAGCGGCTCCATGTTTGAATACCTGATGCCACGACTGATGATGCCCAGCTACGACAACACCCTGCTGGACCAGACCTGCAAAGCCGTGGTGTTGCGCCAGATTGAATATGGGCGGCAGCGCGGCATCCCCTGGGGCATTTCCGAATCCTGCTACAACGCCACTGACGCCAGCCATGTCTATCAGTATCGGGCATTTGGCGTGCCTGGTCTGGGCTTCAAGCGCGGCCTGGCAGATGATCTGGTGATTGCCCCTTACGCCACGGCGCTGGCGCTGATCGTCATGCCACGCGAGGCCTGCCGTAACCTGCAAGCCATGGCGGGCCTGGGCTTTAGCGGGCAGTTCGGCTTTTATGAAGCCATCGATTACACGCCGTCACGCGTGCCGCGCGGCAAAACCCATGCGGTGGTGAAGTCTTACATGGTGCACCATCAGGGCATGAGCTTGCTGGCGTTTGACCATGTGCTGCGCGATGCACCCATGCAGCGCCGCTTCATGGCGGCCCCTGCCGTCCAGGCTACGGCCTTGCTGCTGCAGGAGCGCGTGCCCAAGAAGGGCGACACCTTGCATCCGCATGCCGCAGAAGTAAGTGCGGCCGCCAGGCCTCCGGTGGCAGACCGTGGTTCTCTCATGCGAGTGCTTACCAACCCGCACACCACCCTGCCAGAAGTGCATTTACTGTCCAACGGCCATTACCATGTCATGGTCACCAACTCCGGTGGCGGCTACAGCCGCTGGCGTGATCTGGCCATTACCCGCTGGCGTGAAGATGCCACCATGGATGGCTTTGGTACCTTCATTTACCTGCGCGATCGCGATACCGGCTATTACTGGTCAAGTGCTTACCAGCCCACCCATGGCAAAACCGATAGTTTTGAGGCGATTTTCGTTCAGGGGCGAGCCGAGTACCGCCTGCGCGACCAGGCCATTGAAACCCACACCGAGATCAGCGTCTCACCGGAAGATGATGTCGAAATCCGCCGCGTGACGCTGGCGAATCTATCCTCACGGCACAGGCGCATTGAAATCACTACCTATGCCGAGGTGGTGCTGGCGCCGCTGAATGCCGATCTGGCGCACCGGGCGTTCAGCAATCTGTTTGTGCAAACCGAGATTCTGGCAGATCGCCAGGCCATTCTCTGCACGCGCCGCCCGCGCACGCCTGAGGAGCAGGTGCCATGGATGTTCCATCTGCTGGCAGCCCCCGGAGCGGTGGCCGGCACCTTGTCGTTTGAAACAGACCGCGCCCAGTTTATCGGGCGCGGACGTACCGCCAGCCATCCGGTAGTCATGGATAGTCGCGCCGGACCAGCACTGCTCTCCAATAGCGCAGGCTCCGTGCTGGATCCTATCGTCGCCATCCGTTGCAATATCAGCCTGCCCGCCGATGCTTCGGCCGTCATCCAGATTATTTCCGGCGTGGCAGATACCCGTGAGCAGGCACTTGCTCTGCTGGATAAATACTGTGATCGCCACTTCGTGGACCGCGCATTCGAGATGGCCTGGTTTCATAGCCAGGAAGTATTGCGCCTGATCAATGCCAGCGAGGCCGATGCCCAGACCTATGCACGCCTGGCTGCCTCCATCATTTATGCCAGCGCTTTGCGCCGGGCGCCGTCTGCCGTCATCCTGCGCAATCAGCAGGGGCAATCCGGCCTGTGGCGCTTTGGCATTTCCGGTGATCTGCCGATTGTGCTGCTGCGGGTGGGCGATATCAGCCGCCTGAATCTGGTGAAGCAGGCGCTACAAGCCCATGCCTATTGGCGCATGAAGGGGCTGGTGGTCGATCTGGTGATCATCAATGAGGATTTTTCCGGCTATCGCGCCCTGCTGCACGACCAGATCATGGGGCTGATCAATACCGGCTCCGAAGCGCAGGTCATGGATAAACCGGGTGGCATCTTCATTCGTCGGGCGGAGGAGCTTTCGGAAGATGCCCGTGTACTGCTGCTCTCGGTCGCCCGTGTGGTGTTGCATGATACGGCGGATACCTTGATTGAGCAGATTGATCGCCGCGTCTCCAGCGAGCGGGTATCCGATATGCTGCAGCCGGTATTGCCGCATGAAAGCACCCCCAACGTGCCGCTGCTTGCGCCATCGCGCCAGTTCTTCAATGGCCTGGGCGGATTCTCCGAGGACGGGCGCGAATACATCATCACCCTGCCGCCCGGTGCGACAACCCCGGCACCATGGTCAAATGTGATCGCCAGCCCGCATATCGGCATGGTGATCAGCGAAAGCGGCAGCAGCTATACCTGGGTTGAGAACGCACACGAATTCCGCCTCACCACCTGGCATAACGACCCCATGAGCGATAGCAGCGGCGAGGCTTTTTATGTACGTGATGAAGAATCCGGCGCTTTCTGGTCACCGACGCCCTTGCCGGCGCGCGGCCTGTCAGGCTATGTCTGCCGTCATGGTTTCGGCTATAGCGTATTCGAGCATGAAGAAGCGGGCATACGCTCCGAGCTGACCACCTTTGTTGCCATGGATGCGCCCGTCAAGTTTGTGGTGATCAAATTGAGCAATCACTCGGGCCGCGCGCGCAAGCTATCGCTCACTGGCTACTGGGAGCTGGTGCTGGGGCAGTGGCGCCATGCCAACATGATGCACGTGGTGACCGAAATCGACCCCCACAACCACGCCTTATTGGCACGCAACCAGTATGGCCAGGAGTGTGCGAATCGCGTGGTATTTGCCCAGGTTAACCTGAGTGAGCGCTCCATGTCGGGCAACCGCGCCGAGTTTATCGGGCGTAATGGCACACTCGCCAAGCCCGCTGCCATGCAACGCAAGCGCTTGTCAGGCCGCACGGGTGCCTGCCTGGACCCTTGTGCCGCCATTCAGGCGCCACTGGAGCTGGCCGAAGGGCAGACACACGAAGTCGTTTTTGTATTCGGCGCGGGCGCCAATACCGACGAAGTGCACCACTATATTCAGCAATATTGCGGACCTGCCGGTGCCGATGCGGCCCTGGAAAAGGTGAAGGCTTACTGGGAGGTGACCCTGGGTGCGGTGCAGGTAACAACGCCTGATCGAGCCATGGATATTCTCACCAATGGTTGGCTGCTTTACCAGACGCTGGCGTGCCGCATATGGGCACGCAGTGGTTACTACCAATCCGGTGGGGCTTATGGTTTCCGTGACCAGCTGCAAGACACCATGGCGCTGGTGCACACCACGCCAGGGCTGGCACGTCAGCAGCTCATCACCTGCGCCGAACGCCAGTTCAGTGAGGGCGATGTGCAGCACTGGTGGCATCCGCCCGCCGGGCAAGGCGTACGCACCCACTTCTCGGATGATTATCTGTGGCTGCCCTACGCCACCTGCCGTTATGTGCAGACCACGGGCGATGCAGCCGTGCTGGATAGCCGCATTTCCTTCTTGGAAGGGCGTCTGCTGAATCAGGAAGAAGAGTCTTATTACGACCAGCCGCAACGCTCGGCCGAAGAAGCCACGCTTTACGAGCATTGCGTGCGGGCCATCCGCCATGGCTTGCGCTTTGGCGTGCACCAGTTGCCGCTCATGGGCTGTGGCGACTGGAACGATGGCATGAATCTGGTCGGCCGGGCAGGTCAGGGCGAGAGCGTGTGGCTGGCCTGGTTCCTGTTTGACAATCTGACCCAGTTTGCCGCCCTGGCGCAAAGCCGCCACGATAGCGCCTTTGCCGAATTCTGCACCGGGCAGGCCGCCCTGTTGCGCCAGCATATTGAAGCCCATGCCTGGGATGGCAGCTGGTACCGCCGCGCCTATTTTGACGATGGCCCACCATTGGGTTCCAGCAGCAATAGCGAATGTCAGATCGATTCCATCAGCCAGAGCTGGGCCATCATCTCCGGCGGCGGCAACCCCATGCGCGCGCGCATGGCGATGAAAGCGGTGAATGAACGCCTGGTCATGCGCGATGAAAAGCTCATTCGCCTCCTGACTCCGGCATTTGATACCTCCAGCCTGCAACCCGGCTATATCAAGGGCTATGTACCCGGCATCCGCGAAAATGGCGGGCAATATACCCATGCCGGCGTGTGGGCCAGCATGGCCTACGCTATGCAAGGCGACACCGAACAGGCCTGGGCGCTATATGGCATGCTGAACCCCATTCATCATGGCAGCCACCCGCAAGACATGCTGCGTTACAAGGTGGAGCCTTATGTGATGAGTGCAGATATTTATACGGCAGAAGCGCACATGGGCCGTGGCGGCTGGAGCTGGTACACCGGCGCGGCAGGCTGGATGTATCGCCTGGGCCTGGAAACCCTGCTAGGGCTGGAGTTACGCGAAGATCGCCTGCTCATCCATCCGCGCATCCCCGCTGACTGGACCACGTATCAGATCCGCTATCGCTATCAGCAAACGCATTACCAGCTCAACTTCCGCTGTACCGGCAGCCACCACAACGTCATGAAGCAGATATGGCTGGATGGGCAACTGATGGAAGGCTGGCCGCCCAACACCCTGATGCTGGTCAATGACGGGGTAGACCATGTGATGGAGATTCATCTGGAGGGGTGAATCGTGCGGGCCTGAGACATGACTGAGCCTCGTCGTGCACACCATACAACGGGGCCCTCAGCCATGTGCGGCCCCAGGGTTGTATTACTCCTGGGATTTGTCGAGATTGCCGCCTACCTTCTTCAGCAAGCGCAACAATTGCTGATGCTCTTCTTCACTCAAGCCCTGCACCGCCTGCGCCGACAGTGCATGCTCCGCTTCCTGCAGTCCGTGGATGATGGCAGCCCCTTGCGCAGATAGATTGAGCCGGGTGCTGCGGCGGTCATGTTCATCGGGCTGGGCATCCAGCAGGCCCTTTTTGCGAAGGTCCGTGATCAGCCGTGCGAGCTGGGCTTTATCGCGTCCCGAGTGGGTGACGAGATCGCTCAATGTGGCATGGGGATGCCGCGCAAAAAACCCCAGCGCCTTGTATTCCATATGCGTCATGTCCAGCGCCTGTTCACGAATCAGACGGAATTGCTGTGCGCGAAACACATGCATCAGGAGATGCAATTGCTCAAAAAGGCCATGAGCATCGCTCAACTTATAGTTGACATTGTCTACTTTGTTTTGCATTATGGTTGATATTATCAACTAAAAAGAGTGGATATATGGAAACATTAATCACTGAGCGCGTATTTGAAAAGGTGCGCTTCCCCATCGAGTTTAGAGAAGTTGTCGTGTCTCGTGTAGAAAAACCCACGCCGGGCTTTGTGGCAGTGACCTTTGCAGGCGAGAGCCTGGCGGGTTTCAACAGTCTGTCGTTTGATGACCACATCAAGTTTATCTTCACCAACCAGCATGGCGAACGGGTACGGCGCGACTATACTCCCCGCTCCTTCCGTGCAGGTGACCGTACGCTGACCATCGAATTTGCCATGCACGCGGATGGCGATGCCGCTTATTGGGCGGCGCTTGCCAAGCCTGGTGATCAGGCGACCATCGCAGGCCCCAAAGGCTCCATGATTATCCCCAAGGATCTTGACTGGCATGTCTTGATAGGGGATGCCTCCAGCCTGCCAGCAATTGCGCGTCGACTGGAGGAACTGCCGGAGAATGCACATACCATCGCCCTGATTCAAATCGGGGAGGCAGAAGACCGCCGCCAGCTCAAACGGCCTGCGGGCGCCATCATCAAATGGCCGGAAACGCCTGCCATGCTGCATGAAATGCTGGAAGCACTGGCGTGGCCAGAGGGCGAGGGCTTTGTCTGGGCCGCGGGGGAACACAGCAGCATGCTTGAGGTGCGCAGCAGACTGCTGGCGCTAGGGCTGCCCAAAGAACGCATGAAAGTAGCTGCCTACTGGAAAAAAGGCGCGCGTGATTTTCACGAGAAAATCTAGGCAGCCGTTTCGCAGCGCCGGGCGCCAGATAGCCATCAAGTTGGCGCTCTGGCGCAGGAGAAAACTAAACGGGGGGTTGGTTAAGGGATAAAACCCGCCACGATACCCTCCGTTTTATCGACCTACCACTGCCAGCAAGGGGCGGGCAGATAGGGAGCTACCGGCCTCGACTTTGTATCGCGCGACAGTTTCCATCAGGATATTCGCCTGATCCGCCAGCGACATGGCGGCCGCAGCGGCCTCCTCCACCAGCGCCGCATTCTGCTGGGTCACGCTATCCATATTGCTGATGGCGACATTCACCTGAGCAATACCCGTACTTTGCTCACTGGAGGCACTGGTGATTTCTGCCATGATATTGGTGACGCTCTGCACGGAGGCCACAATGTCATTCATGGTTGCCCCGGCTTCGCCCACCAGTGTGGAGCCATCCTTCACTTTTTCTACCGAGATGGTGATCAGCTGCGCGATTTCCTTGGCGGCGGAGGCCGAGCGCTGGGCCAGATTGCGTACCTCACTTGCCACCACTGCAAAGCCTCTGCCATGCTCGCCGGCACGTGCAGCCTCTACCGCCGCATTAAGCGCAAGAATATTCGTCTGAAAGGCAATGCCATCAATCACGCTGATGATATCGACGATTTTTCTCGAACTCTCGCTGATGCCGGACATGGTCTGGATAACTTCATTCACCACATCACCGCCCTTGATCGCGATTTCAGAAGCACTTTGTACGAGCTGATGGGCTTGCTTGGCACTACTGGCATTCTGTCGCACGGTCGACGCCAGGTCATCCATACTGGAAGCGGTTTCCTGCAGCATGGATGCCTGCTTTTCCGTACGCTGAGACAAGTCGTTATTCCCTGTCGCAATTTCATTGGCCGAGGTGGAAATGGTATCGCTGGAGCGCTTGATCTGCGTAATGATGCCCGCCATGTTATCGATCAACGCATTGACGCCCTCGCACAGGATGCGCAACTCAGAGGTTTTATCATCGAGCACAATGCGACTGGTCAGATCCCCCGTTTTAGCGGCAGCGACAATCGCCTGCGTTTCTTCAACAGCACGGTTCATTACCTGAGTGCTTAACACCTGTGCAGTAATATCCGTCGCGTACTTGACCACTTTGTATGGCTTGCCATTCAGATCAAAGATGGGGTTATAAGAGGCCTGCAGCCAGACTTCCTTGCCGCCCTTACCCATGCGTTTGTATACACCGGCATCGTATTGCCCGGAACGCAGGCGCTCCCAGAATTGGGCATAATCAAGGCTGTTGCGGGACTCAGCATCCACAAACAGACTGTGCGGCTTGCCTGCCGCCTCTTGCAATGAGTAGCCGAGAATATCGAGAAACTTCTGGTTGGCGGTGAGCACCGTGCCATCCAGGCTGAACTCGATGACACCTTGCGATTTACCAATCGCCGCCAGCTGGCCCGAAAAATCGACATTTCTTAGTTCCTGCTCGGTGATGTCGGTCGCATATTTGACGACTTTGTATGGCTTGCCATTCAAGTCGAAGATGGGATTGTAAGAAGCCTGCAGCCAGACTTCCCTGCCGCCTTTGGCAATGCGTTTATAAATTCCGGCATCGTACTGGCCCGCGCGCAGGCGCTCCCAAAGCTGCTGATACTCGCGGCTGTTGCGAGTAGCCTCATCCACAAACGTGCTATGCGGTTTTCCCGTAGCCTCTTCCTGCGAGTACCCCATGATATCCAGAAACTTCTGGTTGGCCGTGATGATGGTGCTGTCCAGATTGAACTCGATCACGCCTTGCGACTTGCCGATCGCAGCCAACTGCCCTGAAAGGTCGGCATTTCTTAATGCCTGCTCGGTAATGTCGGTCGCATATTTGACGACCTTGAACGGTTTGCCATGCAAGTCAAAGATGGGATTGTAGGAGGCTTGCAGCCAGACTTCCCTGCCGCCTTTGGCGATGCGTTTATAAATTCCGGCATCGTACTGGCCCGCGCGCAGGCGCTCCCAAAGCTGCTGATACTCGCGGCTATTGCGGGTTTCCATATCCACAAACGTGCTATGCGGTTTGCCCGCAGCCTCTTCCTGCGAGTACCCCATGATATCCAGAAACTTCTGGTTGGCCGTGATTACTGTGCTGTCCAGATTGAACTCAATCACGCCTTGCGACTTGCCGATTGCCGCCAGCTGACCGTCAGCATCCAGCGCCTTTAGCTGCTGGGCTGTAATGTCCGTGGCGTACTTGATAACCTTGCAGGGTTTGCCATCCGCATCCAGTACGGGGTTGTATGAGGCTTGCAGCCAGATCTCCTTGCCACCCTTGCCCATGCGCTTGTAGACACCGGCATCGTATTGACCGGAGCGCAGGCGCTCCCATAGTTGCCGATACTCGCTGCTGTTTCGGGTTTCCGCATCCACAAAGGTGCTGTGCGGCTTACCAAGGGCTTCATTCAAGGAGTAACCAAGGATATCCAGAAACCTCTGGTTGGCCGTAATCAAATGCCCATCCATGCTGAATTCGACAACGCCTTGAGAATTGCCAATTGCAGTTAACTGACGTTGCAGATTCAGTAGCTCAAGATCACGTGCTGTTTTTTTTGAGAAGAGGCGCGAAAGCAAAATAGATAGCTTATAAGAGTGTACGTAGCTACTACTACGTCGACTTTCTCATACTCTTTAAGCTGCATCGATATGGGCTGCATACCTTATGCCCCCACCCTTTGCACGATTAATAGCGCATGTTTTGATCTTTCTCTTATTAACCCAGCCTCATGAACCGCGCTTTAATCACTGCAGTCTGGCGATGCTGTTCAGCCATTCCTGAGCAACAGCATCCAGCTCGCTGCGGGCACGTTTCAAAGCCTCTTCACGGGCCACCTGATCCGAAAACTGCAGGGGCTGCGCGTCAACAAACCAGGGATTTTCCACGCCCAGAAAGGCAAAAGGGGATTTCAATGCCGGGGTGAGGGCATCCATATGCGACCAGGGGCTGAGGCCGGGCCGAAGGTCAGCGCCCCTGGCGGTGATGAATAGGGTTTTCTGGCGGGTGAGATTGCCGGTCGTAGTGCCGTCCTCATGAAAGTTATAGGTGAGGTTGGTACGCACCAGATTGTCGATAAACGCCTTGAAGCTGGATGGCATGGAGAAGTTGTACATGGGCATGGCGAATACCAGCAGGTCCGACATCAATACACGCGCGCAGAGCTGGTCCGAATATTCCAGGGTCTTTTTCATGGCGTCGGTGCGCTCTGCGGCAGGCGTGTAGGTTGCCTTGGCAAAGTCCCCGCTCACATGCGGCGGTGTCTCAACGGACAAATCAAGGTAATCGACTGTCAGCCCGGGAATACGCTTTTTCAAGGTTTCCACAAAATACGCGGACAACATTTTCGAGTTGGAAAGCTGGCGCTTGGGGCTCGCGTCTACATGCATCAGTCTCATTTCAGTCACTGCCTTTTCGTCATGATTAAACATGTGACGATGGTAAGGAGTGCGCCGTGACGGATACAGAGCCAAAAAATGCGTATTTGGGTAGGCCATGAATGGTGCCGGATATCTAAGGCGGCACCAGGAAGCAGAAATGCTCAGGCAGGCAAAAGACGTCGGACTCAGGTAAAAAATGTTTGCAGCTGCCGCGCGGCAAGCTCCGCCGTCCTGGCATTCGGGATATTGGTGAAGCCGATGATGAGGCCGTTATGCGGAGAGTGTATGCCAGGCAAATGCGCCGACTGACCGGGATTGGCTGTCCAGCGGGACAAGGCATGTATGCCATAGCCTAGCTGGTTGAAGCCGTCGGCAATAGCCTGATCCGCATGCTGGCTGGTGATCCTGGCGGCGAAATGCATGCCGTTCTTGTGCGCGTTGATTTCAATGAGGTCGCCCAGTACATCCATCAACACCTTGCTGGTCATCTCCCGCCGCTCAGCATACAAAGACCGCATTTTTTTAAGGTGCCGTGAAAAATGCCCCTCGGCGATGAAGTCGTTGACGACGAGCTGGGGGCCGATGGAGCTGCCCAGCGGATAGAGCTGGGCTTTCTCGGTGCAACTATCCACCAGGCTGTGCGGCATCACCAGATACCCTAGGCGCAGGGCAGGGAAGAGCGTTTTACTGAAGGTGCCTGCATAGATGACGCGGTCATATTGATCCAGGCTTTTCAGTGAGGGCAAGGGGTAACCGGAATAACGAAACTCGCCGTCGTAGTCGTCTTCAATCACCCAGGCGCCGGTGCTGCCTGCCCAATCCAGCAACTGCATGCGGCGCGACCAGGACAAGGCCATGGCGAGTGGACTTTGATGCGATGGCGTCACGATCGCCAGGCGGGCCTTGGGCGACATGCGTATGCCTTCTGACACCACCATGCCCTCCTGATCCACCGGCACCCGCACCAGATGCGCGCCCAGGTCGGCCAGCATGCGGGTTGCCAGGATGTAGCCCGGGTCTTCCATCCAGACATCGGCACCCCGCAGATTCAGGCAGCGCGAGAGAAAATCCAGCGCGCCCTGGTAACCCACCGTGATAAACACTTGCTGGGGCTCGCACACCACCCCGCGCGACAAGCGAAGGTAAGTGGCTATCGATTGCCGCAGCGGCAAATAACCCAGGGGATCGCGATAAGAAAAATCATGGGCCGACAGACTGCGCATTCGTCTTGAAGCCAGTCGGGACCATACTTTTCTGGGAAAGGCATCATACGCCGGGCTGCCCGGGAGAAAGACATGCGAAGGCCCGCTTGCCACCGGGCCGGAACCCGCATGCGAGAAAGAGGAAGCCTGCGGGGGCCGCACAGGTGCAGAGGTGGCTTTGCCCGCGGGCCGAAAGGGCGCATGCACAAACGAACCCGCCTGCCCCTTCGACACAAAAATGCCCTCGCCCAGTAGCATGGAATACGCCGTTTCCACCGTGCCGCGCGCCACGTTAAGCGCACTGGCCAGCACCCGGGTGGAGGGCACGCGGTCCCCATCATTCAGCAGGCCGCTTTCAATGGCCTCTTTGAACCGCGTGTAAATCTGCAGGTGTATGGGCTCTGCAGCCGCCTTGTTCAGCGTGATTAATGTGGCTGACTTTTCCACCATGGCCCAGTGCAATGCATAAATAATGAAGTTTTCATTATGCCTTGCAGGCCAGTGATTGGCGATGTATCAGCCCAACACTCAGAACGCCCCGCCCCCTAACACCTTATACAGCGTGACCTGGTTGGATACATCCGACAGCCGCACCGTGATGAGATTCTGCTGGGCAGAGTAATAGCTGCGTTGTGAATCCAGCACGGTCAGGTAATTATCCAGGCCTTTTTCGAAGCGCAGGCGGGATAGCGTGAAGCTTCTTTCCGTCGCATTCACCAGCGCAGTTTGGGCGGATAACTGCTCTTCCAGCGTGGCACGCTGGGCCAGCGAGTCAGATACTTCCTTGAAGGCAGTCTGGATGGCTTTTTCGTATTGCGCCACGCTGATATCGCGGTTCACTTCCGCTACTTTCAGATTGGCTTTATTGAGCCCGGCATTGAAGATGGGCAACACGATTTGCGGTGCAAAACTCCAGGCCCGATTGCTCCCGTTAAACAGACTCCCCAGCTCATTGCTGGCCACCCCTGCGCTGGCGGTGAGCGAAATCGTCGGGAAAAACGCAGCCCGCGCCGCGCCAATATTGGCGTTATAGCCTTGAAGATCGCGCTCGGCTTCCAGCACATCGGGGCGGTTTTGCAACACGGTAGAAGGCAAGCCATCAGGGAGGGTCGCAGTTTGAGAGACGGCCTTCAGCGAGCGCATCTCGTCAAGATTGACCTCAGGCGCGGTTCCCACCAGCAGCACCAGGGCATTTCTATCCTGATCCACCTGGGTCATGTATTTGGCAACATCGGCCCGTGCGGACTCCACACTGGTTTCAGCTTGCCGCAAGGTGAGCTCGGTAACGCTGCCAAATTCCAGCTGGCGCTTGGTCATGTCGTAGGATTCGCGCTGCGTGCGCAAGGTCTGCCGGGCCAACTCCAGGCTTTCCATATCCGCCACCATGGTGAGATAGGCATTCGCCACCTCGGCCACCAGCGTGATTTGGGCGCTACGCTTGGCTTCTTCGGTCGATAGATACTGGTAGACCGCCTGGTCACGCAGACTGCGGACGCGGCCAAAGAAATCCAGCTCATACGACGAAAAACCCAGGTTGGCCGAATACTGATGGGTCAGCAACGTGGAGCCAGTGGTGGATGCTGCCGCTGGCGTACGCTGATTGCTGCCACTGCCCGTCGCATTGATCTTGGGGAACAGGTCTGCGCGCTGAATCTGATACTGGGCGCGCGCCTTTTCGATATTCAAGGTGCTCACGCGCAGGTCACGATTGTTTTCCAGCGCCTGCCGTATCAGCCTTTTCAGGTCCGGGTCGGTGAAAAACTGCTCCCAGCCCAATACCGCGGGCGCCGCGGCCTGCTTCTGCACGGCATCCGCCGTGGCTGGCCACTGGGCGGGAATCGGCGCCGCTGGCCGTTCGTATTTGGGTTGCATGTTCATGCACCCGGCCAGCATGAGGGCGACGATTCCAAGAGGATAACTATGCTTGTTCATTTTCATTGTTCCTTTTTGCTGCGTTCGCTTATCCATTGAACACCTCTGCGCACCGCTACAAAGAACAGCGGTACAAACAGGACTGCCAGCACGGTAGCGGTAATCATGCCGCCGATTACGCCGGTACCCAGTGCGTTCTGCGCACCAGAGCCTGCTCCGCTGGAGACCGCCAGTGGCAATACACCGAGGATGAACGCCAGCGAAGTCATCACAATCGGCCGGAAGCGCAATCGCAAGGCTTCCAGCGTGGCTTCCACCATCTCCTTGCCTTGTTCCATCTGCTCCTTGGCAAACTCCACAATCAGAATCGCATTCTTGGCCGACAGGCCTATGGTCAATAACAGGCCGACCTGGAAATACACATCATTGGAAAGCCCTCTCAAGGATGCGGCGATCAAGGCACCGACGACCCCCAGTGGCACCACCAGCATGACCGCAAACGGGATAGACCAGCTTTCATACAAGGCCGCGAGGCACAGGAACACGATCAACAGTGACAGGGCATAAAGTGCTGGCGCCTGCGAACCTGTCATGCGCTCCTGATAGGAAAGACCAGTCCACTCATAGCCTATGCCGGGGGGCAATTTGGCAGCCAGTGACTCCATGATTGCCATGGCTTCGCCAGTACTGTGCCCGGGCGCAGGGGAGCCCATGATTTCGGTCGACGACAAGCCGTTATACCGCTCCAGCCGTGGTGAGCCATACGCCCAGTGCGCGGTGGCAAATGAGGAGAATGGCACCATTTCACCGTTGGCATTCTTGACGAACCATTTGTCAAAATCCTCGAGGTCCATGCGGGATGAAGCATCGCCTTGCAGGTAAACCCGCTTGATACGGCCACGGTCAATGAAGTCGTTGACATATGAGCTACCCCAGGCAGTTGATAGCAAGGAATTGATATCCGCTAGCGAAATACCCAGCGCATTGGCTTTGGCCCGATCAATATCCAGCTTGTATTCAGGAGCGTCTTCCTGCCCGTTGGGCCGAACGCCAACCAATGCCGGGTTGGCCGACGCCATGCCCAGCAGCTGGTTGCGTGCCTGCATCAGGGCGTCGTGGCCCAGACCGGCGCGGTCCTGCAATTGCAGGTCAAAGCCCGTGGCATTGCCCAGTTCCACCACGGCCGGCGGAATGAATGCAAAGACCATGGCTTCGCGGATTTGCGAGAAGTAGCCCATGGCCTTGCCCGCCACGGCGGATATTTTCAGATCGGGGCGCTTGCGTTCAGACCAGTCCTTCATGCTGACAAAGGCAAGACCGTTGTTTTGCCCGCTACCGCCGAAACTGAAGCCGGATACGGTAAACACCGATTTAACCGCTTCTTTCTGATCTTGCAGAAAATGCCGTTCCACTTGCTGCAACACGGCTTGGGTGCGCTCGGTGGTGGCGCCTGCTGGCAATATCACCTGGGTAAACAGAATGCCCTGATCCTCATCCGGCAAGAAAGACGAAGGCAAGAGCGTAAAGAGCACGCCCATGACCAACACGATCAGGCCATACACCAGACCATAGCGGCCCAGACCATTCAGCATGCGTCTTACCAAGGATTGATTCAACCTGGTTGTACGTTCAACACCACGATTGAAGCCGCCGAACAATCGGCTGGCCAGGCTGCGTTTTGTGTCGCCATGGCGATGGGGCTTGAGCAAAGTGGCGCACAAGGCGGGGGTCAGTATCAATGCCACCAGCACGGAAAGCGCCATGGCCGACACGATGGTGATGGAGAACTGGCGATAAATCACGCCGGTGGAGCCACCGAAAAATGCCATGGGCACAAATACCGCGGAAAGCACCAGGGCAATACCGATCAAGGCCCCCGTGATTTGCTCCATGGAACGGCGTGTGGCCTCCTTCGGTGATAGCCCTTCTTCCTGCATCACCCGCTCTACGTTCTCGACCACCACAATCGCATCATCGACCAGTAAGCCGATCGCCAGGACCATGGCAAACATGGTGAGCGTGTTGATAGAGAAACCTGCTGCAGCCAGCACGCCAAACGTGCCAAGCAGCACCACGGGAACAGCAATGGTCGGGATAAGAGTGGCGCGAAAATTCTGCAAGAACACATACATCACGATGAACACCAGAACAATGGCTTCGATCAGTGTTTTCACCACTTCTTCTATCGAAATTTTGACAAAGGGAGTGGTGTCATACGGCAGCACCGCTTTCATGCCTTGCGGAAACAAAGGCTCCAGTTCGGCCAGTTTGGCTTTGACCGCTTCTGCCGTATCCAGCGCATTGGCACCCGTGGCGAGCTTGATCGCCAGACCTGTGGCCGGTTTGCCGTTATAGCGGGCCACAACATCATAACTTTCGCCACCCAGTTCTACACGGGCAACATCACGCAGCCTCACAGCCGCGCCATCCGTGGTACTTTTCAGAAGAATGTCGCCGAACTGCTCCGGGGTCTGCAGGCGGCTTTGCGCCGTCACTGTCGCGTTCAAGGCCTGCCCTTGACTGGCGGGCATGCCCCCAATCTGACCTGCCGACACCTGGGCATTTTGTGCCGTGATAGCGTTACTGATATCCGCTGGGGTCAGGGCATAGTTATGCAACTTGGCAGGATCCAGCCAGATGCGCATGGCATATTTGCTGCCAAACAGCTGGGTATCCCCTACGCCATTCACGCGACTGAGTATGTCCTGGATATTCGAACCGACATAATCGCCGAGGTCGATATTGGACATGCTGTTGTCTTCCGAAATAAAGCCCACCACCATCAGGAAGTTGCTGGAAGCCTTGGCGACTTGCACCCCCTGCCGCTGCACATCTTCTGGCAATAGCGGCGTCGCAAGCGCCAGTTTGTTCTGCACCTGCACCTGGGCAATATCTGGATTGGTGCCTGCATCAAAGGTGAGGGTAATGGTCACGCTACCAGATGAGTCACTAGTGGATGACATATATGTCAGGTGATCAATACCTTTCATCTTCTGCTCGATCACCTGCGTGACACTGTCTTCAACCGCTTTGGCTGACGCGCCCGGATAAGTGGCCGTAATGGAAACCGCGGGCGGGGCAATCATTGGGTATTGGGCAATCGGCAGCGAGCGGATGGCAAGCACGCCCGCCAGCATGATCACGATGGCGATCACCCAGGCAAAAATGGGACGATCAATAAAGAATTTTGACATGATCAGCCCCTAGATTTGCTTGCTAGCGCTGGTTTTATTGGGCGAAACCACCTGTGCCGGCATGCCCGGACGTATCTTTTGCAAGCCGCTCACAATCACCTGATCACCGGCATTCAGGCCTTTATGCACCAGCCATTGATCACCATGGGTCTGGTCTGCCTCGATATTGCGGATTTCCACCTTGCCATCCCGCAGTACAAACACGGTGGGGTTACCTTTGGAGTCGCGGCTCACGCTGCCTTGAGGCACGAGGATGGCGCGGTCATCCACACCTTGTTCCAGCACGGCACGCACATACATACCGGGCAGCAATACACCCTTGGGGTTAGGGAAGACCGCACGCAGGGTGACGGTGCCAGTGGTCTGGCTCACGGTAATATCGGTAAAGGCAAGCTTGCCGTTCAGGCTATAAGTGCTGCCATCTTCGAGCACCAGTTTTACTTCGGCCTGATTTTCGCCCGCCTTTTTCAACAGACCGCTTTCCCATTGATGACGCAGCCTTAACAATTCGGCACTGGATTGGGTTACATCCACATAGATGGGATCAAGCTGCTGAATGGTGGTCAGCGCGGTCTCCTGGTTGGCGGTCACCAGCGCCCCTGGCGTCACATTGGACTTGGCCACCCGACCAGAAATCGGGGCAATGACGCTAGTGAATCCCAGGTTAATTCTCGCGGTCTGCAAGGCTGCCTTGGCAACATCAACATCCGCCTGCCCTTGTCCCAGTGAGGATTGGGCGTCTTCCAGATCCTGTTTGCTGACGGCCTGTATGGTCGACAATTCGCCATAGCGCGTTGCCTTGCTCTTTGCCGCCACCAGATTGGCCTCGGCCTTGTTCAGGCTGGCCTGTGCGCTATCCAGTGTCGCCTTATAAGTGGCCGGATCAATTTGATACAAGGGCTGACCAGCTTTCACATCAGCGCCCTCTACAAACAAGCGTTTCTGCAGAATGCCGCCAACCTGTGGACGTACCTCCGACACCAGGAAAGGTGAGGTGCGTCCGGGCAGTTCGGTCGTCAGATTGACCGACTGCGGCTGAACTGTCACGACTTCAACCTGTGCCGCGCCTGAAGAGGTTTGTGCGGGCGCGCCTCCCTGATGACATCCTGCCAGGAGCGCATTCCCAGCGATCAATATCAGCAGTGTGGCTGACAGGCGTATGTGTTTTACATTGGATTTCATTTGGCTTTCCTTTAACCCCGTGAAGGCACGAATTGCACAGAACACGTAAAATTTAGATCAATCATTCTAGATTGAGCGATCATTCTAATATAAACTACGCAAAAGGCAAATTTTTTACATTTTTTGAAGTTATTTGAAGTTAGGAGAAGCAATGACCACTTCCCAGCCCCCCATCAGCCGCGCCGACCTAAGGCGTAACCAGGTGCTGACGGCCGCCACGGAATGCTTCCGCGCGCATGGTTTTCACGGCACCAGCATGTCCCAATTATCCAAAGCCTCCGGCATGAGCGTGGGCCACATTTATCACTACTTTGAAAATAAAGAGGCCATTATTGAAGCGATTGTGGAAAATGATCTGCTGAAAATATTGCAGATTCCAGAGCGCATAGAGCAAAGCCGAGGCAAGAGCGATATTTTTGATGCCCTGGTGGCAGATGTGGAGCAAAGCGCGGCCGATGCATTTTACGATCCCGATGCGGCGCTACTGCTGGAAATCGTGGCCGAGGCTGCGCGTAATCCTCGCATCGCCAATATCATCCGGCGGGCAGAGGCCACCGCCATGGAAAGCATCAAGAATTATCTTCGAAAAGGATTGCAACAGCGCGAGACCACATTCTCGGAACAGTCGCTGGATACCGCCTGCAATCTGCTGGCAGCGTTATTCGAAGGCCTTACCATTAGGCTGATCCGCAACCCCGACCTCTCCCTGCAACACAGCATCCCCATGATGCGCAGGATCATTCGCTATATGCTCGAGCAGGAGATTCCCGAAACTGCCAGTCGCTGATACAGGCAGAAAAGACTTCCAAGGGCCGCAAGGCCCTTTTTTATTTGGCATATGCCGTCGTGGCGGCTTTAAGTACTGTCAAAAAATGCCGATATCATCACAGCCAGCCAGTTTGTACTGGTAGCGTTTATAAAAATCACAGGTCAGCCAGATAACCTCTAAAAGCCGCCAAATCATGCCGTTCATCCACAATGCCATCGTAAAAACAACATTGCGTTTCCGAATAGGTGATCTTTCGAGATGGCAATGGGGCCATGCACGATGGTAAGCACGCTGGATCCGAACGACATCCCGCACACAGGCAAGAGCAGCCTGATGAAGAGCTTTATTACTTTCGGCATTTCATCGCTGCTTATACTGATCAGCCTCGCCGCCTTTCTAATTACAGTGGAGTGGCAGGAGTTCAGACGCGCCAGTGCAGCCCATCAGTCCACCGTCAAACTCAAGCTTTTGTTGCTTTATGCAGAAAAACTCTCGCGTGAGCGCGGGCCAACCAATGCCATTCTTGGAAATGCCGATGCTGATGACAGCCAACTGCGACAACCTCTGAAGCTTGCGAGACAGGAAACGGATAACGCTTATGCCCGTCTCTGCGCTTCGATAGGCTGTAACAAAACGCCAAACAAACTGATCAGTGAGCTTGGCATGCTGGCGCAGGAACTCGAGCAAGAGAGGAAAACGATAGATAGGCTGGCAAGCCTTCCGCTGAAGGAACGCGGAAATGAGCAAGTCAGCGCGCAGATCGAACGCATGGTTGGCTTTATAAACACCATAAGGCCGTTGATCACGACCCTTAGCAACGATGTCATCACCTCGTCATCGGATATCAGTCTGCTGATTACCGAAGCTCGCCTGGCCGCCACATTGCGCGAGTATGCGGGGCAATTAGGATCGGCACTTACCCCTTCACTGAGCTTCAAGCGAGAAAGAACCCTGAAAGAACAGCTCAAGCTGGAGCGCCTGAAGGGCCATATTGAAGAATTGCACATGCGCCTCTCCGCTCACTTTGCCGTGGCCGCGCTTCCCATCGCCATTGCCGATGCAAAAGCCAAAATGGAAGAAGAGTATTTTGTAGAAGCCACTGCCTACCTGGATAGTATCGAAGCGTCCACGAATCTGCAGACACTCCCCAGCCCTGACACATTCTACAAAATCTATGTGCCCTTGATGGATTCGATTCTGACCCTGCGGGATACGCTGTTGGCAGAAGCCGAAGCCAGTACGATCAAGGCCAAACAAGATGCATTGCTTGCTCTCAGTGTGGTGAGCATTCTGATGCTGGTCTTTCTGGCATTGACTATCAAGAAACTGCGCATTATTCATCAACAGGTCGTGGTTCCGATGATGCAGGCCTCTCACGCGCTCAGAGCGATCAGTGCTGGCCATTATCAGGAAATTAGCCATTCAAACAATCTGCCGGAAGAAATTGACGAGGTAATGGAAGGCATCAACACCTTGAACCGTCAGATCAAAGTCCGTATTGGCCTGGAGCAGGAACGGGATGAGTTGGTGAAGACGCTGACCCTGCAGTCTTCAACGGACTTCCTGACCGGCTTGAAAAATCGTCGTGGCTTTTATGAGGCTGCCAATATCGAATACGCCCGGGCACAACGGCATGCCTGCGAAAGCTGCATCATGCTCATCGACATTGATCATTTCAAGACGGTAAATGATACCTACGGGCATTCCGCAGGCGATTGGGCACTAACCTTTATTGGCGGCATTCTGAAAGATAATTCGCGCATACACGACATCTCGGCGCGGCATGGTGGGGAAGAGTTTATCTGCATGCTGGGCAACAGCAATCTGGAAGAGGGCTGCCTGTTTGCCGAAAAAATCCGCACGCTGATCCAGGCCGCCATGGTCGACATTGGACCAGACTTAACGCCGATCAAACTCACGGTCAGCATAGGCATCACCTGCAGCCAGTTTCAGCACCCGCCACTGGATATGATGATCGAACAGGCAGACCGTGCGCTGTATATGGCAAAAAACCTGGGGCGTAACCGCGTACAGCGCTTTGACCACAGCGCGCTTGCCGCTACGGCACAATATCCGCTGCTGTGACGGTGTTCCACCCCGACCATTCCAATGTGTGCGGCAGCTGTATTTAAATCATGCTAGATTAGACATTGGACTGGGCAAGACAATGCATTGGAGACAGATACATGGGTAGATTAGAAAACTTCGTTCCGGTGGGCTGCAAGGCATGCCGCGACAAAACCAAGCTCGGCATCGACTTCACCATGGCGTTTCAGCCGATTGTGGATATTTCAGACAGCAGCATCTTTGGTTACGAGGCCCTGGTGCGCGGCATCAATAACGAAGGCGCCGCCAGCATTCTTTCCCAACTCAATGATGAAAACCGCTACCTGTTTGACCAATCCATACGCGTCAAAGCCATCGACCTGGCACAACAGCTGAATTTGCAGGGCATGCTCAGCATCAATTTTTTGCCCAATGCCGTCTACAAGCCGGAAACCTGCATACGCGCCACGCTGGAAGCCGCGGCCGAAGTCAACTTTCCCACCGACAGGATCATGTTTGAAGTCACGGAAGGCGAGCGCGTCATCGACAACGAGCACCTGCGCAATATCTTCATTGAATACAAAAAACACAACTTCACCACCGCCATCGATGACTTTGGTGCGGGCTATGCCGGGCTCAACCTGCTCGCTGACTGGCAACCGGACATCATCAAGCTGGACATGGCGATGACCCGAAATATCCACCAGGACCGCGTTCGCCGCGCACTGGTATTCGGCATTCTGTCGATTTGCCGCGAGCTGTCTATCAAAGTAATTGCAGAAGGGATTGAAGTCCGAGAAGAATGTCTTACCCTGGCCGACGAAGGGGTCACCTTGTTCCAGGGGTATTTCTTCGCAAAACCCGGCTTTGAATGTCTGCCTACTGTTCCTGACGAGGTCTGGCCCTTGGTCAAATCGCGCCGGGTTCGGGATAGCAGGAGATAGCACCCGCACCCATATGCCGTGGCTGCGTTTTACTTTTCAAATGGACTGATCAAATAAACAAAATTGATCAATCTGCCATATCGCGTAATACTCATGCTCAGCAATACCTTACGGGATCACCCGTGGTGCCAGGCAAGGCTGCAGTGCGAGCCGCCATTGCGTTAGCCCGGTAGAGCAAAGTCAATTTTATTCAATACATTTGAGTTGGTTGCCTCTACCCTTTGTAAAAATAAATATCATTGGGAGCTTCCATGAACATTGCCTTAAAACCTTTGCTGTTAGTCCTGCTGGCGGGCTTATCCAGCAGTGCATTTGCCGAAGAAACGACCAAACCTGTCACCGAACAACTGGTAGATACCCTGACCCAGTTATCAGGCGGACCACATGCCAAGTTTCGCGCCAACCATGCCAAAGGCATTGTCGCCGAGGGCGTATTCACGCCAGCCGCCAGCGCCGCCGAAATTACCAAGGCCAGCATTTTCACCACATCCAACCCTGTCACCGTACGTTATTCCGATGCGACCGGCGTACCGAATATTCCAGATGCCGATGGCAATGCATTTCCCAAGGGTATCGCCATTCGTTTCAACCTGCCTGACCAAAGCCTGGCTGACCTCGTATGCATCTCGGTGAATGGCTTCCCTTCGGCAACGCCTGAAGATTTTCTAGGTCTGCTGAATGCCGTTGCCGCCTCCGGCAAGGAAACAACCAAGCCCACCACCATTGAAAAATACCTGGGCAGCCATCCCGCCGCGCTGAAATTTGTCACCACGCCCAAGCTGCCGCCTGAGAGTTTTGCCACCCAGGCGTTTTTTGGCGTGAATGCCTTCAAGTTCACCAATGCCAAGGGCGAAACCCACTATGGCCGCTATCGCATCGAGCCGGTGACTGGTCAGAAATTTCTCTCGCCAGAAGCTGCCAAGGCAGCCGATGCCAATTACCTGATGAACGAGCTGCCCGCCAGACTGAAAAATGGCCCATACAGCTACAAAATTTCAGTACAGATTGCTGACGCCGGCGATACGCTGAATGACGCTACCGTGACCTGGCCAGACACCCGCCGCGTGGTGGAGCTGGGCACGTTGCAGATCAAGAACATCAAGGCAGACGGAGCGAGCTATGAACGCCAGGTGATGTTCAGCCCGCTCAATCTGGTCGATGGCATTGAACCTAGCGATGACCCCATCCTGCTGGCACGCCCAGGGGCGTATGCCGTGAGTTTTGGCCGCCGCTTGCAGTAATCCAGTTCAACCATACGGGGTCTTGTTGCCAAGACTCCGAGTAGGAGGCAAGCCTGTGTCCCAAGGTAGTACCGACACCCCGACGCTGAGCAATCTGCTCTGTTATGCGCTGTATTCCAGCTCGCTGGCCATGTCGCGGGTTTACCGTCCTTTGCTGGCAGGCTTGTCGCTGACATATCCGCAGTATCTGGTGCTCATGGTGTTATGGACGCAAGATGGATTAACCGTCTCGGATATTGGCGAGTCACTTTCTCTCAATTCGGCGACATTAACCCCCTTGCTGAAGCGCATGGAAACCACCGGCTACATCCACCGTGCGCGTTCTTCCGATGACGAACGCCAGGTGGTGGTGAGCCTGACGGGTAAAGGTCAGCAGACACGTCATGAATCCGCCCGCATCATGGCCTGCATCAGTGAAGCATCAGGGCTGAGCGATAAAAAAATGGCAGAAATGTGCTTACAGCTCAACAGCCTCAGGGATCACTTGAACCAGACGGCATAAGCACGATTTTTTTTAATCAACTGCATCGCACGCGATTTAATCGTACATGAAACACATATCACACAGGAATGCCCGGCGGGCATGTCCTGGAGTGGCATCCTGAAACGTGGTGATGACCTGAAGGCAAAAGTGCCGTCTTCATCAGGTAGCCAGAACTGCAGCAGGGGGGATGATGGGCAAGGCAGCAGACACAAAACTTACACATATCGCGCAGGATGGCCTGCACCTTTACCGCTATGACATGGCGGCGGGTGCGCGTATCAGCATGGAAAAAGTATTCCATGAAGAAATCGCCATCATCGGCTTCGAACGCTGCGCCTGGCATAGCTCGCAAAATGGCCGCTATTATTTTGAGACCCCTGATTGCCTGGTGATCCGGGATGCAGGTCAGATATTTTCCCTGGAGTCTGCGTATATCTCCCCCAGTGGCGCGGTTTGCCGTGAGTTGCGATTTACGCCGGAATACCTCGACGCATTATGCGCGCAGCTGGAGCTGCCCCAACCAACGCTGGATTACAGCAACCCATTGCTAGCCTTCGAGCCGCTGACTCGACTGTTCATGCGCACGCATAGCCTGATGGAAAGCAACGATTGTGCGCTGGCAAAATCCAGCTATCTCGCCACGTTTTTCTATGCGCTGCTCAATATCAAGCTGCCACCCCAGATCGCGCAGCAGGGGCAGACTAATCCCAAAAAACTCAACTTCGCCATTGAATACCTGCGCGCATATTTCAGTGATGCCATTACGTTGCCGGCGCTGGCGGCCCATATCGGCATGAATCCGTTTGTGCTGATCCGCCAATTCAAAAAACATCTGGGGATCACCCCACATGAGTATTTACAGATATACCGTGTCATTCAGGCCCGCAAACTGATCGCGCAAGGCCACAAGCTCAGCGAGGTGGCACCGCTGTGCGGATTCGCCGACCAAAGCCACCTGACCCGCAGCTTCCGCAAAAAAATGGGAGTAACGCCAGGGCGCTACTATTCGCTTTGATCAGGGGAAACCTTTACCGTTAGCGCTCTGGTGCAGGCTATCTGCCCACAGGCGCGCCACGATATCAGGGGATTCTTTCATCCGGGCAATCCACCACTTGAGGCCTTCGCCTGCTTCTGCCGTGCGCCATGCCAGACATACGGGTTCTGGCGGGCGCGGCTCCTGTACTTGCCTGGCGACTAGCAGGCCCTGATCCAGCGCCGGTTGCGCAAGAGGAAGTGGCAGAAAACCAAAGCCCAGCCCCGCCACCTGATAATCCAGCTTGGCCTGCATGGTAGGAACGGACAAGGTATCCTGCCCCAGTAGCAAGCCCACGGTACGCGGCGCCAGACGTCGCACCGAATCGCTCACCACCACTGCGCGATAAGGCGCCAGATCATTTTTGCCCAAAGGCTTATCGATCGCGGCGAGTGGATGGGCGGGAGCTACGCAAAATACAAATTCCGTCATACCCAGTACTTCCCTGGCATACCCGCCACCCGAGGGACCTTCACCGGCAGCCCCAATCAGGATGTCCACGCGCCCTTCCAGCAAACTCTCCCAGGTACCGGACAGGGATTCCTGCACCAGCTTGATCCGTGTTCCGGCAATAGCACAGAAGGCCGTAATGTCTGGAATCAAGGTCCGCGTGGAAAACATGGTATCCATGCCGATATTGAGTTCCGTCTCCCAGCCAGAAGCCACGCGCTTGACCCGCTGTTCAAGCTCCTCCGCCGCGCGGATCAGATGGCGCCCCTCCGTGAGCAATTCGAGTCCCACCTTGGTCAGCGTAACCTTGGGGCCCTGCCGTTCATAAATCTGCACGCCCAGATCCTGCTCCAGCTTGCTGATGGTGTAGGAAATCGTCGACGGGACTTTGAACAAGGCGCCACCAGCGGCAGCAAACGATCCCAGGCGATCTACCGCATCCAGCACCAGCAAGGCATCCAGGCTAATTCTAAACATTCGAAAATTTCGATCCTATATGGGTAATTTTTCCGTTTTTCTTCGCATTAAAGCGCGTTCATACTGGCTCCCATGCTAAACGAAACGCGAATATCCAGCAATTAATGATATTCGAAAAAACTGCATTAACAATTAACCACTACCCAAAGGAGCACACCATGTTAGAGCTACTGAAGAATTCGCAACGCGGCGCAGCAGACCACGGCTGGCTGCAATCGAACCACTCGTTCTCGTTCGGCCACTACTGGAATCCCGAGCAGATGGGGTTTGGCCCGCTGGTGGTGATCAATGAAGACCGTGTACAGCCTGCCCAAGGCTTTGGCACTCACGGCCACCGTGACATGGAAATTATCAGCTACGTGCTGAGCGGCGCGCTTGAGCATAAAGACAGCATGGGCAATGGCTCGGTGATTCGCTATGGCGATGTGCAACGCATGAGCGCAGGCACCGGTGTGCGCCACAGCGAATTCAACCATTCAAAAACCGAGCGCGTGCACTTCTTGCAGATCTGGATAGAGCCGAGCGCCAAGGACATTAACCCTGGTTATGAGGAAAAGCACTTCCCAGTGGAAAGCAAGCAGGGACAGTTGCGCCTGATCGCCTCGCCAGACGGCCGCGATGGTTCGGTCGTGATTCATCAGGATGCGCTCATGTTCGCCAGCATCCTGGATGCGAATGACGCCGTGACTTACCAGATCGAGCCAAACCGCACCGCCTATCTGCACCTGATCAAAGGCGCACTGGAAGTCAACGGCCAGAAGCTGACCACTGGTGACGCCCTCAAGATCAAGGACGTTGCCAGCCTGAGCATCGGCCAGGCCAGCCAGGCGGAGTTCCTGCTGTTTGATCTTCCTTATTGATCACTGACTGTCATTGAGATCACCGATTTTTAACTTAGGAGTACTGCCATGAAAAATGAAACCATTCTGCTTATCGGGGCTGCCGGCAATAACGGCCAGGCGACCCTGAATGCCCTGCTAAGCTCACCAGGCGATCACATCCGCATTCGTGCGGCGGTGCGCAGCGAAGCCCGAGCCCAGGCACTACGGGCCAAGTATCCGACCATCGAAACCGTCGTGGTCGATCTTGACCAAGCCGCCAGCCTGGCACCCGCATTTATTGGCGTGAATCGGGTATTCATGATCCCCGGCAATGTGGAAAACCGGGCGCAACACGCCAAGTATGCGGTGGATGCAGCCAAAGCCGCCGGTACGGTCAAGCAGTTCGTGCTGTATTCGGTTGTGGGGGCAGAGTGGGAGGCGATACTGTTTGCCCGCCAATTCCGCGAAGCAGAAAAATACCTCGAAGCCTCCGGCCTGCCATGGACGCATCTGCGCACGATCTGGTTTCAGGAAAACTTTCTTAACTGGGCCGCGGGCATCAAGCAGGGTGCGTTTTATTTCGGGGTGCGCGAAGGCCGTTTTGCACCACTCAATGTGCAGGACATCGGCGGCATTGCCGCCCGGGTGCTGACGACGGAAGGTCATGAGCGCAAGGCTTATAACATCACCGGCCCCGAGCTCCTGTCCGGCCATGACATGGCCGCCATTTTTACCCGGGTCACCGGCCGCCAGGTGGACTATGTATCGCCTCAGGCAACCAGCACTTATGAGTCCCTGATTCAGGATGGCTGGCCAGAGTGGCAAGCCAAAGGCGTGCTGGAGCTGTTTGAGGTCTTTGCTTCCGATCAGGCGGCGGTGATTTCACCCGATGGCGAAAATCTGCTGGGGCGTCCGCTCACCCGGTTTGAAGACTTCGTCCAACAGCACAAATCCACCTTTATTTAAAACAGATGGCCTGCCATGCAGCACTGGCAGGCCATCTTAACAAGGGCGGTCAATTTCATTCAATACACCCGTCCGAGCACTTGTTATAAAGCATTCAGGCACACCACATCACCTTTATTTTCATCTTGAGGAGAACACCATGTCAGCAGCAACCGAAAAACTGATCACCCCGGACAATTGCGTCTTTGTCTTTATCGATCATCAGCCACAAATGTCATTTGGCGTAACCAATATTGACCGCCAACTGTTGAAAAACAATACGGTTGCTATTGCCAAAGCGGCCAAGCTGTTCAATATCCCCACCATCCTCACCGCAGTGGAAACCGAGTCTTTCAGCGGTTACATCTGGCCAGAACTGATGGATGTGCTGCAACAAGATCCGATTGAACGCACCAGCATGAATAGCTGGGAAGACCCGAAATTTATCGAGGCTCTCAAAAAAACCGGCCGCAAGAAACTGGTAATTGCCGCGTTATGGACCGAAGCCTGCCTGGTATTCCCTACCTTGTGTGCGCTGGCTGAGGGCTACGAAGTGCTCATGGTCACCGACGCATCCGGTGGCACTTCGGTAGAAGCACACAATGCCGCGATTCGTCGCTGCGAAAGCCATGGCGCCGAATCCATTACATCTATCCAGGTATTGCTCGAACTGCAACGCGACTGGGCACGCAAAGAAACCTATGTCGGCACAACCGATATCGCCCGCGAGCACTTTGGCGCCTATGGCATGGGTATCGACTATGCCGCCAGCCTGCTGCATGACTATGGTCAACGTGCGAAATACCCGCACAAGGTTGTGAAGTAAGTCTGTTTACGGCGGCCAGGCCTTCGCCTGGCTGCATTTCGCCCCATGTTGACCCGAGGTACCCATGTCGATCGCCTACGCTGACGCCGTTTTATATAACGGCCGCATCACCACACTCCATGCCGAACAGCCCGAGACCAGTGCGATCGCCCTCGCCGCAGGCAAGGTGCTCGCTATCGGCAGCGACCAGGAAATGCACGCTCATGCCGGCCCAGATACGGTGATCATCAATCTGGCCGGCAGGCGCGTCTTGCCCGGGCTCAATGATTCGCACCTGCACCTGATCCGTGGTGGCCTTAATTACAACATGGAACTGCGCTGGGAAGGCGTGGGCAGCGTGCAGGATGCGTTAGCCATGCTGCGACTTCAGGCGGCACGCACACCAGCACCGCAATGGGTAAGAGTGGTTGGCGGCTGGAGCGAGTTTCAGTTCAAGGAAAGGCGCATGCCCACGCTGGCGGAGATCAACGCAGCCGCGCCTGATACCCCCGTTTTCATTCTGCATCTGTATGACCGCGCCCTGCTGAATGCCGCGGCATTGCGGGCGGCAGGGATTACAAAGGAGACGCCAGACCCGGCAGGTGGCCGCATTGAGCGTGATGCCAGAGGCAATCCCACCGGCATGCTGATTGCCGAGCCGAATGCCATGATCCTTTATTCCACGTTGGCAAAAGGCCCGAAATTGCCGCTCGAGGATCAGATCAATTCCACGCGCCATTTCATGCGCGAGTTGAACCGGCTAGGTGTTACCAGCTGCATTGACGCGGGCGGTGGCTTTCAGAATTATCCGGAAGACTATCAGGTAATCGATCAGCTGCATGCCGAAGGGAAAATGACGTTGCGCATTGCCTACAACCTGTTTACCCAGAACAAGGGCGGCGAGCTGGCAGATTTCCAGAAATGGAGCGGCATGGTAACGCCATACAGCGGCGACAGCTATCTGCGACATAACGGCGCAGGCGAGATGCTGGCATTTTCTGCTGCCGACTTTGAGGACTTTTTGCAGCCGCGACCCGAGATGGCATCGCACATGGAACAGGACCTGGGCGAGGTGGTGCGCTTTCTGGTGGAGAAACGCTGGCCATTCCGCCTGCACGCGACTTACGACGAAACCATCGGTCGCGCACTGGATGTGTTTGAGTCGATAGACCGAGACACGTGCTTTGGCGATTTGCGCTGGTTTTTCGACCACGCCGAAACCGTCTCCAGCAAAAACCTGGAACGGATCAAGCGCCTGGGGGGCGGCGTAGCTATCCAACACCGCATGGCCTTTCAGGGCGAATATTTTGTGGATCGCTACGGTAAAAAAGCGGCCGAGCACACTCCGCCTATCCGCAAGATGCTCGAACTCGGGGTACCCGTTGGCGGCGGCACCGATGCCACCCGTGTGGCCAGCTTCAACCCCTGGGTATCGCTTTACTGGCTGGTCACAGGCAAGACGCTGGGCGGCCTCGCGCTTTATGGCGAAAGCAATTGCCTGGAGCGTGAGGAGGCGCTAAGACTGTGGACCAGCGGCAGTGCCTACAAATCGCATGAAGAATCCGTAAAAGGGACGCTCGCACCCGGCATGTATGCCGACCTCACGGTATTGTCCGCCGACTTCATGACGGTTCCTGATGAAGCCATCAAGGCGATTACCTCGGTCATGACCATCGTCGGCGGCAAGATTGTCTACGCGGCGGGCGATTATCAGCAGCATGATGCGCCACTGCCCCCGGCGAGTCCCGACTGGTCTCCCGTGCGCTACTTTGGCGGCCACCAGACACCGGACACGCACTATGCCACTCACTCAGCATGCGCTTCTCCAGGCTGCTCAGTACACGGCCATGCTCATCATCATGGTCACGATGGAAAACTTTCCCGCTGGCTGGGGCTGGATCAGGATAGCCAGCGCCCCAGTTTCGATAATCCCTGGGCCATTGGCTGTGGCTGCTTTGCTTACTAGGACATCATGACAACTCCCCAGACTCAGGCCACGGCCGCCTCCGCATTTGCCCCATTCAAATACCGTATTTTCACGGTGTTATGGATGGCAACCCTCATCTCCAACATCGGCACCTGGATGTTCAACGTCACCTCCGGCTGGATCATGACCGAGCTTTCACCATCGCCATTCATGGTGTCGCTGGTGCAGGTGGCCACGGCCTTGCCCATCTTTATCTTTGCCCTGCCGGCTGGCGCACTGGGCGATATTTTTGATCGTCGCAAATTGCTGCTCGTCACCCAGATTGCCTCTGCAGCAGCATTGTTCGTCTTTGCGGCCATCTTGTGGGCAGGCCATGTAAGCGCATGGGGCTTGCTGTTGTTCACCTTTCTCACCGGCGCGGGCTCTGCCTTTGCCATGCCTGCCTGGCAGGCGATTGTGCCACGCCTGGTCGCTAAGGAAGCCCTGCAACCAGCCATCGCGCTCAATGGTGTAAGCGTCAATATTGCCCGGGCGATTGGTCCGGCATTGGGTGGGTTTATTCTGGTGGCCGCGGGGGCGACGGCCACCGTACTGTTTGATGCCGTTACCTATCTTTTTGTCGCCGCAGCCCTGCTGTGGTGGCGAGCCAGTGCAGGCAAAACCGACACCTTGCCACGCGAGCACATGGCAGGGGCCATGCGTGCTGGACTGCGTTTCTCCCTGCGCAGCCAGGCCTTGCGCAGCACCATTATTCGCGCGCTGGCCTTTTTCACGTTTGCTTCGGCATATTGGGCTTTGCTTCCGCTCATCGCCAAAGAGCTTCTGCACGGGGGGCCCGGCCTTTACGGCATCATCCTGACCGCGCTCGGGGCGGGTGCCGTAGCAGGCACTTTCCTTATCGGCAAATTACGCAAGCAGTTGGGTGCCAATGCCGTGGTCGCTCTGGGTACGCTCGGAACCGCGCTCGCCATGGGATTCTTCGCCTATGGCGGTAACGCTACTCTGGGCGTACTGGCAGGCGTACTCGCCGGATTGTCATGGATCATGGTGATTTCATCGCTGAATGTATCTGCACAAACCGCGCTGCCAGACTGGGTAAGGGCTCGCGGGCTGGCCATTTTCCAGATGATGTTCTGGGGTGCGATGACGGCGGGATCCTTGCTCTGGGGCAAACTTGCCATGAGCCTGGGGTTGCCCCACGCGCTGGTATTGGCTGCCGCCATTTCCCTGCTTTGCATCCCCCTGACCTGGCGCTTCAAGCTCAACCTGGGGGAGCATGACGATTTCGTACCATCCGGCCATTGGCCAGAACCCGTGCTATCAACCCCGGTGGCGCATGACCGTGGGCCAGTGCTGGTCAGCATTGAGTATCACATTCGCCAGGAAGACAGCCATGCCATGCATCACCTGATGCGCGAGCTGGGCGCCTTGCGTCGACGCGATGGTGCGGTGCATTGGGGCGTGTTTGAAGATGTAGCGCGCCCCGGCACGTTTATCGAGATTTTCATTGAAGAATCCTGGGTAGCGCACATGCGCCAGCATTTGCGCGTATCCGGCACGCACAAGCAATTGCAGGAAAAAATTCGCGCCTTGCATCAGGGCGATGCCCTGCCCATCGTGCGTCATGCGGTAACGCCAGAGCACGGGGCAGATAGCATTCACTTGCCGGAGGATCATCATGATTAAGATTGTGCTGGGTTTGGTGCTGGGGTTTGGCATAGGCTTTTTCTGTCGCTGGGCAGGCGTCCCCGTACCAGCGCCACCGGTACTGGCCGGCGCCTTGCTGGTGCTGGCCATGACCATCGGCTTTTTGCTGGCAGACAATATCGCACAACATCGCAAAAGCACTACCCGCCATTTATGCGGCGGCCCAACTGGCAAGCCGGCTTCGGCAGATGACAAGGAGAGTGCTTGATGGAAACCCTATTACTCGGCATTGCCCTCGGACTGGCGATAGGCTTTGGCTGCAGGTGGTTTGATATTCCGCTGCCTTCGCCACCCAATCTGGTGGGCGCGCTCCTGGTTGTATCTATGACCCTGGGCTTTCTCACTGCCAACACCTTGCTTGCGCCATCGCCAGCGAATGTACACGCCAGCCACGGCGCTTCAACGCTCCTTGCTGGATTGAAAGCCAGCGCTCACTAATTGCCATACAAATAAGGACGCATCATGCCTATTTTTCGACTTGCCCCGCTCGCGGCCTGCCTTTTCAGCAGCCTGTTCACTCTGAACGTATTTGCCGATACACCGCAGACTTCCTTCCCCTCACCCCATGGCATGACCGTGACGGTCAAGCAGATAGGCCCGGTTACGCAGACTACCGATCTGCAAATCATTACCTTGCTGAAGCATAACCCGCAAGGCGATCAATATATTGAAGCCATGCAGGATTTCAATGACAAGCAGGGCGGTCTGCTACAGGCGCTGCGTGAGCGTGGCGAGTTTATTGGTGAACTTGGAGAAACCTTTTTGTATACACCACCAGGCCAATCCATCACGCCCAGGCAAGTGCTGCTGATCGGCGTAGGCGATGAAAAGAACCTTTCGCTGGAAAGCTTGCGCCTGGCTGGACGCATTGCCATTCGTGAAGCCGTGCGCCTGAACGCCCATCATGTGTCATTTGCCCCCACGCTACGTGATCAAGGCAGCAGCGTGATTGAAGTAGGTGCAGGCGATGCTGCGGTGGTGGAAGAGGGGCTCCTGGCTTATGACACGGAGAAGCGCTTGCAGGCGCAAGGACTGGCTCCCGCCTTTGACATTCAGGAATGGGTGATCGAAGCAGGCCCCAAATACTATCAAAGCGTGAATACGCAAATTGACCGTGCAATCCAGCAGGTAAGCCTAACCCTTCTGAAAAAGGGCACTGAACCTTATGTGGCCGCCAGCAAAAAATAACCTGGCACTAGCCGGCGTGCTCGGCAGCCTGATCACGGCCTGCCCGGCTTTCGCGGATGACTACGTGACACCCTTGGACCTCAAAACCGGGAAGGTACTGGTATTGCCCGAGGATTCGGCCTTGGCAGAGGATGCCACCACCGGCCATCCCAGCCGCCATCCACCACCGTATACCTTGTTGCGTTATACCGAGCGCTATTCCTATCTTGCAGAACCGGGCTATGCCCGTGATGGGCTGGATTCGCTTAAATATATTCCCCTTACGCCGAACAATCCTGAGAGCTATCTAAGCCTGGGCGGCGAGGTACGCGAGCGCTATGAGAGCTACCATAACCAGGGATTCGGGGTGTCTGGCCCCAAGCAGAATGACTACGGTTTACAGCGTCTGCTGTTGCACGCGGACCTGCACTTCAACGAACGCTTGCGCGTGTTTGCCCAAGGGATTTCCAGCGTGCAGTTTGGTGGCGAATTCAAGAGTCCGATCAACCAGAATCCGCTAGACCTGCAACAGGCGTTTGTCGATTACACCTGGGGCGAACCTACCCCCAATGGAGAGCGCCTGACCTTGCGTGGCGGGCGATTTTCCATGGCGTATGGCTCAAGCCGATTAGTTGCCACGCGGGCTGCTCCCAATACTCCGCTCAAATTTGATGGTGTGCAGCTAATCGCCTCGGCGGGCGGTAAAACCAAACTGTATGCCTTTGCGGTCCGCCCGGTAGAAGAGCAGCGCTACCGGCCAGATGCGGCAAATGAAGAGCAGGCGTTTTATGGCGTGTATGCATCCCGCCCCCTGACTTCCGAACTTAGCGCAGATCTTTATTATCTGGGCTTTCGCGATGAAAAAAGCGCCTATGTGGATGCCAGCGGCCTCGAAAACCGCCATTCCATAGGTAGCCGCTGGTTTGGCAAAAGCGGCAATTGGGACTATGACATCGAGCCCGTCTACCAGTTTGGGCACGTAGACAACCAGGATATACGGGCCTGGACACTGGCAAACGATATTGGCTACACTTTCCTGCAGCATCCCTGGCAGCCCAGGCTGGGACTCAAGCTGGATATCGCCAGTGGCGATCGCCACCAGGGCGATGGTACGGTTGGCACCTTCAATCCGCTTTTTTTCAAGGCAGGGTATTTCAATGATGCCAGCTTGCTGCGACCCGCCAATATCAAGGATCTGCATGTCTCCTTGCAAACCCAGCCCCTGGAAAACCTTACCGCCACTCTGGGCGCCGATGCGATCTGGCGCTTCAGCAAGGAAGACGCGGTATATGCCACCAATGGCGCCGTCAGTCTGCCCGCCAATGTACAAGGCATGTATGTGGGCACCACGGCAGAAGGCTCATTGCAATGGAAGGCCAGCCGCCATATGGTCGCCACGCTGTCATATGTACATCTTTATGCCAGCAGTTATGTGAAAAATGCAGGGGGTGGCGATGTGGATTATGTGGCGACGTGGCTCAGTTTTTTATGGTGATGGCATGAAAAAGTAAAATGCAAGGGATTCCATATATACAGACCTGTATATATACTAACTTCTCCATTCACAACACAAGGGAGAAGATAATGAATGTTTTACTCATAGGATCAGTTGCTTGCATCACCGCATTGATTTCATCCGCCTGGTTGATGACCTTTGCCAAATGGTTTCCGTTGCCAGGCGTGGATGCTTTCGTGGTCGATTACAAAACCATGATACGCGCGCACGTGGACTATGCCTTGATGGCCTTATTCGGCCTGGGATTTTATGGCGCGGGCGTCGAGCTCCCCGTCATTGCCTGCTGGTGTCTGGCGATAGGCGGTTTCACCAACCCCACGATTTTTACCATTGCAGCGTTTGATCCCGACTTCTGGAGCAAGAAAAAGTGGAAGGTATTCTCAGCGCTGAGTTTCGTGATTTCCACCATTGGCTTTATGTGGATAGCGTATACCCTGCTGATGCACGCTTTGGCGTGAGTGGGTATTAACACCCGCTGCAAGCCAACCCTGGCAAGGGCTGCCTGCGCAACTCTTGCCATTCTCATGTTCAATAGGGGATGACTCCCCGACTCTCAACGCGCATCCCAATAAGGCTCCGGACCGTAACGTTCCAGCAGGAAATCAATAAAGGTACGCGCCTTGAGCGGCAGAAAGCGATTGGGCAAATACATGGCGTACACATGCTGCTCGACCGGAATGTAATCAGACAGTACCGATTGCAGATGCCCGGATTGCAGGTGATTACCGACAATAAAAGTTGGCAATAGCGCCAGCCCGAATCCCCCCAGCACCACCTGCGACAGGGCTTCATCATCATTAATGCGCACACGGCCGGATACCGGCACCGCAATCTCGCCATCCGGCCCGCTGAATCGCCAATAGCCTTTATCCCCTGAATGGATATAGTCCAGGCAATTGTGCGCCGTCAGCGCCATGGGCGAAGCGGGCAAACCATGCTGCCGGAAATATGCCGGGGTACCACATACCTGGCGCCGCACGGGCGCGAGCTTGCGCGCCACCAGCGCGGATGGCGGCTCCTGGGCAACCTTGATAATCACGTCGTAACCCTCTTCCGCCATATCAATCGCTCTATCGGTAATGGTCATATCCAGCTCCACCTCAGGATACTGTTGTAGAAAATCCGCCATGGCAGGCGCCACATGCAAGGTGCCAAAAGCCACAGAAGCGGCAACGCGCAAGGTACCGCTGGGCTTGCTGTTAAGGTTTTCCACCACCTGACTGGCGCGCTCGGACTCGGTGACGATGCGCGCGCAGTGCTCCAGCATGCCAGCACCCACTTCCGTGAGGCTGAGGTGGCGCGTGCTGCGATTGAGCAAGCGGGCGCCCAGAGCAGTTTCCAGTTTGGCGACCGCCTTGCTGACCGCAGAGCGCGACATGCCCAGCTTTCTGGCGGCGGTGGAAAAGCTTTGCTCCTGGGCCACATGGGCAAAAATGGCCATCAAATTGAGATCATGCATGTTTATTGTATCCATTCAGGAAACTTACCTTTTCCAGTATAGCGGCTTATGGCGGGCTTGATATGCGCTTATGATGTGATGGCATGCCCCTGCCATTTGGTGGGGGCTTTCGTTTTTAAAGGATATTTAATATGCAAGACAGGTACTTATATATATCAGAGCCGGATTATGCCGTGCTGCACACCCTGACCCGACATCATGCCCTGAGCGACGAGCTGGATCGCGCCATTGTTGTACCAAGTGAAAAAATGCCGCCGGATATCGTCGGCCTCAATTCGCGCGTCACCTATGTGGATGAAAGTAACGGCGTTAGTCGCACCATTGAGCTGGTGCTGCCAGAAGAAGCCAATATGGAACAGGGCAAGATATCGGTGCTGGCTCCGGTAGGCACGGCGCTGCTGGGGCTCAAGGCCGGACAAAGCATTGAATGGCCTTTCCCCAATGGCATGCCGCGTCGCTTGCGCGTGGTGAGCACCTTATCGGCATAAAGCGCATACTGGCCCGATGTGAGGCGAAATTTGGATGCCTCGCAGGAGGATCGGGAAAATTTCCCGTTTACAATATACAGACCAGTATATAAGATGAGGCAAGAACTCCCTTTACAACGATTTTTAAGGACGCAGAATGACTCCCGCATTGGACACGCAGCTCGCCGATTGGCGCGACAAAGCCCTCAAGCTTGAAAACAGCGTCAAGCACGTCATTGTTGGGCAGGATCATGCCATCCGCCTGATGAACCTGGCGATCTTCGCACGTGGCCATGTGCTGCTGGAAGGTGGCGTGGGTGTTGGCAAAACGACCTTGCTGCAGGCGATCACCCGGGCGATTGGCGGCGCTTATGAACGGATTGAAGGCACCGTCGACCTGATGCCGAATGACCTGGTGTATCACACCTTTCTCGGGCCCGAAGGTCGGCCGCAGATCGACGAAGGCCCGCTGTTGCGTGCAGGGGAAAACCTCTCGGTATTTTTCTTCAACGAAATCAACCGGGCCCGGCCGCAAGTGCACGCGCTGATGCTGCGGGTGATGGCTGAGCGCAGCGTGCATGCCTTCAAGCGTGAATACAAGCTGCCGCATATGCTGGTGTTTGCCGACCGTAACCAGGTGGAGAAAAACGAAACCTTCGAAATTCCCTCCGCCGCGCGTGACCGCTTCATGATGGAAATCCCGATCGAGATTCCTGAAGATCGCCAGCTGCGCAAATCGCTGGTGTTTGATACCCGCTTTCAGCATACCGATCGCCTGACCGCCGAAGTGCAGGAAGACCTGCTGCATTTTGATCAGATGAATGACTTTTCGGACCTGCTGCAAAACCATATCCGCTCCAGCGAAGCCATTGAAGACTATGTGCTGGATTTGTGGGATGCCACGCGTGACCCTGCCAAGTTTGGCATACACCTTGATAGCGTGGATGTAGCACGCCTGGTGCAGGCGGGTGCAAGCCCGCGCGGCATGGGCATGCTGCTGAAAGCTGCCCGTGTGCACGCCTGGCTGCAGGAGCGCGACAGCCTGTATCCGGAAGACATTCATGCCGTATTCCACGAGATCATCTCTCATCGCCTGGTGTTCAACCCCATGTACGAAATGCGGCGCACCGTGCTGGCACGCGAGTTGAGCTCGGCCATTCTCAGGACCGTTGAAGTCGCCGCCAAGGCCTGAGCGGATGGCACACGATCACGAAAAAGCGTTCCGCTACCGTATCCCGTGGCGCACAAAAAGCATGCACCTCGGCGACCATCGCGGCACCGAGCGCGGCCTGGGATTTGAGTACCGCGGCAACCTGCCGTTTGTCGAATATCCGGATGCCCGCCGCATGGACTTCCGGCAATCAGTGCGCGACCCTTTTGAGCAGGTTCAGGTCAAGCTGTTCAACCAGGACAACACAACGCCGGTGTATGCCGTGTGCGATTTATCGAGCTCCATGCAATACGGGAGCAACCCGCGCAAGCTGGATAGCGCGATTGCCATAGCCGAAAGCGTGGCTTACTCCGCCTGGCAAGCGGGCGATGTCTTCAGCCTGGTGAGCTATCACGACCAGGTGGATGAAGCCTACAGCCAGCCACTCTCGCATCACCTGGCATCGTCGCTCGACCTGCTGGCCGAGCTGCGCCAGTTTCGCCGCATGCAAATGGGCGCGCGCGGTGCACTGGAGGTATCGCAATACCTCAGCCAGCAACGCGGGCTGGTGTTCTGGATCTCGGATTTCCACATGCCGCTGCACCTGATTGAAGAAACCCTCAACTCGCTGTCGCGCCATCAACTGGTGCCCGTGGTGCTGTGGGATGAGGCCGAATTCAGCAAGCTGCCCAAATTCGGCATCGGCAATATGCTGGACCCGGAAACCGGCGCCATGCGCACCGTCTTCTTTCGCGATTATGTACGCAAGCAATTCATGGCGGCCTTCGCCCAGCGCAAAACCGCGCTGGAGCAACTGTTTCTGCAGTTCGACAGCCAACCGCTTTTTCTCTCTGAAAGCTTTACGCCGGATGTCATGACCCGGTACTTTGACCAATACGTGAGCTTATGAAAAATCGATTCCTTGCTTCCCTGCTACGCGGCCTTCTATTGGTGGCGCTGGCAACGCCCATGTGGGCAGCAGCGTCAGCGCCAACCCCCATCAATGCCGGTGACATCCGCATCGAAAACCCATCCCGCAATGTCGGGCTCACTATCGGCGATGTGCTGACACGCACCGTGTCCGTGGATCTGCCACCTGGCTTTCGCATTGCCAAAAGTGCGCTGCCGCAAAAGGGCAGCCAGCAGCAAGGCATAGAGCTGGTAGACGTGAGGCTGGAGGAAAAATCTTCAGGCAAGGGCATGCATTACACGCTGACCCTGCGTTACCAGATATTTGCCCATCGCACCCAACCCAGCGTGCTGCAACTCCCTGCAGAAACCATCGCCGCGACTGGCGACAAGCAGGCAGTGACCATTCCCGTGCCCGCCTGGCGTTTCTGGCTATCGCCACTGGCCGCCAGCACCATGGCTTCCGCCAAGGCCAATGTCATGCCTGAACTGCCGCCCGCGCCTATCGCCACTCAGGAGCACAAACTGCGCCTGTATGCCTGCCTCGGCCTGCTGGCGGCGGGTGTGCTTGGCTTGCTGTATATCAACGCCGAGCGCGCCTGGCTGCCGCTGATGGGCGGGCCATTTGCCCAGGCTTATCGCCGCCTGAAACGCCTGCCTGCCGCATCAACGCAAGCGGCCTATCTGCTGCTGCACCAGGCGTTTAACCGCACCTATGGCAGCAGCCTGTTCGCGGCAGATATCCCCGCCTTCATCGCGCAACATCCGCGGTTTGCCCCGCTGCAGGCAGACATTGAAGCCTTCTTCCAGGCATCGGCTGCGAGCCTGTTTGCCGGGCGGCAAAGCGAGACCGAGAACAAGGTCAAGGCTGACTTGCTCCACCTGTGCCGCCAGCTGCGCGACTGCGAGCGGAGGGCAAGATGACGTTTTTGCATCCGTGGAGCCTGCTCCTGCTGCCGCTGGCCCTGATCCCGTTCTGGCTCAAAAGCAGCCAGGGGCAGATGTATTCGTGGCTGGATATCGCACCTAAAGACACCTTGTCCGATATCGTGGACTGGACCATCAAGGCCGCGACCGCACTGCTGATTGTCTGCATCATCCTGGCGATTGCCGCCCCGCAGGGCTCCGAACGCCAGGTCGTGCGAGTAGGCAAGGGCGCCCAGACCGTGCTGGTGATTGACCGTAGCGTCAGCATGGATCACCCGTTTGCGGGTGATTCCACCAGTGGCCGCGTCGCCGAGATCAAATCTGCAGCTGCCCGCCGCCTGATTACCGGCTTTATTGATGCGCGGCCGGACGACATGATGGGTGTGGTGGCGTTCACCAACTCAGCCTTGTATGGCACCAAGATCACCGCCAATCGCAAGGCCATCCATGCCGCGATTGCCGCCGCCACCAGCGCCGGCATCAACCAGACCAACATCGGCGCAGGGGTGACCGAGGCCGTGGCCCTGTTTGACCAGATTCAGAGTTCAGGCTCGCGCGCCATCATTCTGTTGTCGGATGGGGCTGGCAAACTGAGCCCGCGCATCAAGAACAAAATTCGCGAGCAGGTGACGGCACGCGGCCTGAATCTCTACTGGATTGTGCTGCGCGAGCCCGACGACATCAGTATTTTTTCATCGGACCGGGTGTATGAAGAAGGCAATGAGCCACCCGCCATCGCCCTCGATCTGTTTTTCAAATCGCTGAAAATCAAATACAAGGCGTATGAGGCGCACAACCCCACCACCTTGCAGTCGGCGATTCAGGACATTGATGCCCGCGAGAAAAACATCATCCAGTACTCGGTCACCATTGCGGGCCGCGATTACTCCCGCATTTTTATTCTGGTAGCACTGGTCCTGGGACTGGCGCTGCTCATCACCCAACACTTGAGGGTTCCTGCATGGCAATCGGCTTGAAAACTAAAAACGCACTGCTGTCCGTCCTGGTGCTGACAGGCGTGATCGGCAGTGCCTATGAAGCAACGCAGCTGTGGCAGATTGAGCGCTTCAATACGGCACTGAAGCACAACGCCACCCTGCCTCTTGACCAGTATCCGCTGACCGAAAAATTCGCTGCCGCGTATCGGCAAGGTAATTCAGGCGAATACAAGCATGCCATCCAGACCTATGGACAATTGCTGGAAATGGCGCCGGATAACGAGATGCAAGCCAGAGTGCATTACAACGTCGGCAACAACCTGCTGCGGTTTGGCTTGAGCCGCCGTGTAAACGACGATGGCAGCCTGATCGAAGATGCGCGCTATGCCTTGATGCAGGCACGCGCCTCCTATGAGCAGGCATTGCGACTCAATCCCGCATTGCTACCGGCGCGTTTCAACCTCGACCTCTTGCTGTCCATTCTGCCAGCCAGGATGCAACAGTCAGAAAAAGAGCAGTCCGGCGTACAACTCAGCAACCTGCCGATAGGCTTGCCATGATGCGCCTGATCCATGCCCTGAAAGCCAACTATGCCACCGTGCTGTATGTGCTGGCACTGGCCCTCATGCTACTCGCCCTGTTCAAGCCGCAGATTCAGCTCAAGCAGGATGTACATAACTATCTGCTGATTGCCGATGTGTCGCAGAGCATGAATGCAGAAGACGCCATGCTGGCTGGCAAGCCGGTAAGCCGCATGGTCTATACCCGCCATCTGATGAAGCGCATTGTCGAGACATCGCCCTGTGGCACCTATTTCAGTGTGGGCGTGTTTGCTGCGGAAAACGTAGGCCTGCTCTTCATGCCACTGGAAGTATGCGCCAACTACGACATCATTACTGACACCATCAACCATCTGGACTGGCGCATGGCCTGGCGTGGCAACAGCCGCCTTAGCTTTGGCGTGAAGTCGGGCGAGACCGTGCTGGACTCATTGAACGCACCTGCGCAACTGGTGTTCTTTACCGATGGTGACGAAGCCCCCAAGGTCAATGCCATCAACAAGCTGGACCTGGGCGCGATGGATGGCAGCCACTGGTTATTTGTCGGCGTGGGCGGACATGAGCCGGTGCCTATTCCCCGATTCAATAGCGATAACAAATGGGTGGGATTCTGGCCGTCAGATGCCAAGGAATTCTCCGCCGGTGCGGTGGGCGTTACCTATAACGACACCTCCAAGGACGAACCCGATCCTATCGTGGCCTATGCCGAGTTTGACCGCTACCTCTCCCAGTTGGAAGACGGCTACCTCAAGGAACTGGCAGGCGAAATCAAGGCGAAGTACATCGAAGGCAAAGATGAAGCCGGGTTTTATGACTATATCCAGCAGCAGAAACCGGCCGCTGTATTTGTCACCGATTACAACATCCGCTGGCTGTATCTGGGCCTCGCCTTGCTACTGATTCTGGGCGTGTATACGCCAGCCCTGATGAAAACCTGGCTGCGCTATCGGCAAAGGCCAGGCCGTCCGGTTTCCTCACGATAGCTCAGGGGCCGCCTTTGCCAGCGACCCGATCTGCTCAACCTGCGGCAAGCCCTAGAACCCTTCCAGCACAATCTTGCCGCGCGCCAGCCCGGACTCAAGTAGCGCATGCGCGCGCCGCAGGTTTTCTGCCGTAATACGGCCGAAATTCTCCGCCACCGTCGTGCGTAGCACCCCGTTATCCACCAGAGATGCCACTTCACTCAGGATGTGATGCTGTGCCTGCATATCCGGGGTGGCAAACAGGGCACGGGTAAACATCAGCTCCCAGTGCAACGAAACGCTCTTGCGCTTGAGCTTGATCACATCCAGCGGCGTGGCCGGATCATCAATCAGCCCAAACTTTCCCTGTGGCGCGATCACTTCTGCAATCTGATCAAAGTAAGACTCGGTATGGGTAAGGCTCACCACATAATCCGGCGCAGGCAGGCCGATCTCCGCCAGTTGGGGAGCAAGCGGCGCATGATGGTCAATCACATGATGCGCGCCCAGCTGGCGTATCCAGGCCTGGCTTTCGGGGCGCGAAGCGGTCGCTATCACCGTCAGACCGGTCAAGCGGCGTGCCAGCTGTACCAGGATGGAACCAACGCCGCCTGCTGCGCCGATGACCAGTAGCGATTTGCCATAGCCCTGGCCGCCACGCTCGATTTGCAAGCGATCAAACAGCAGCTCCCACGCCGTGATACTGGTAAGTGGCAGGGAAGCGGCGGCGGCAAAATCCAGCGTCGCTGGCATGGAACCTACAATGCGCTCATCCACCAGTTGCAGCTCACTATTGCTGCCGGCCCGGTTAATCGCCCCGGCATACCAGACCGTGTCTCCAGGCTTGAACATACTCACCTCTGGCCCCACGGCGCGCACCACACCGGCCGCATCCCATCCCAGCACTTTCCATTCGCCCGCAGGTGGCTGCTGGCCGCGACGTATCTTGGTATCTACCGGATTCACGGCAATCGCCTTTACCTCGACCAGCAGATCGCGCCCGCTGGCAACGGGATCCGCCAGCGTTACGTCGACCAGCGACTCGGCCTGGCTGATGGGCAGCGAATGTTGATATGCAATGGCTTTCATGGTGGCTCTCTCTCATAAAAATGAATATGGCGCCAGTTTCATTGATTTGATCCAATTGATAAACTGGCAATGACTTGTTTGAGCTTCAATATTATTTTGAAAATAAAAAATCTGGCAGACCTCGAGCTTTTCATCACCACGGCCCAGTATGGCAGCATGTCTGCCGCTGCACGCAGCCTGGAGATTTCCCCGGCCGTGGCCAGTGCCGCACTCAAACGGCTGGAGAGCGAGCTGGGGGTATTACTGTTCGTACGCACCACGCGCAGCCTGCGGCTGACGGCTGAAGGCGAGCGCTTGCTCGCGCGCAGTCAGCCCCTGATCAATGAGTTGCGCGACTTGGCCGATGAACTGGTCGCCGGGCATAGCCTGATACGCGGTGAGCTCAGCCTGTCCTTGCCTTCTGATCTTGGGCGCAATGTCATACTGCCCTGGCTGGATGAATTTCAGCAGCAGCATCCAGACCTCCACTTGCGTGTGCAATTGTCAGACCGTATTGCCGATGTCATGCGCGAGCCGGTGGATGTCGCCATTCGCTACGGGCAGCCGCCTGATTCCAGCCAGGTGGCCTTGCCGCTGGTCACCGACAATCGGCGCGTGCTCTGCGCTGCGCCGCAATATCTGACAACGCATGGTACGCCCAGCAGCCCTGCCGAGCTGAGCCAGCACAACTGCCTGTGCTTTCGGGTAGGCGATGCCCTTTACAACCGTTGGCGCTTCACCCGCGATGGCGAAGTGCTGGACATCGATGTCCGCGGCAATCGCTCCGCGGATGACGCAGATGCCGTACGGCACTGGACAGTCTCCGGCTATGGCATCTGCTACCGCTCCTGGCTGGATGTGGGCCGCGACGTCAGCGCCGGGCGACTCAGCGTCATCTGCCCGCAATGGCAAGGAGAGTCCTTGCCGCTGAACCTGATTTGCCCCGATCGGCGCCAGCTATCACCCACCATACGCCTGTTGCGTGAACATTTGCAGCATCGCTTTGAGGCCTATGCCCTCCAGGCAAACACTTATCTTTATCGCTAAGCATCCTTGGCGCGAGCCTCTATACCCACCTTCATTTCGCGCAATTCTGCGTGGCTTTGCTGGCGTTTCTGACATTTTCTGCAGACAAGAGAATGTCACCAGGCAGCCGCATTCACCAACTAAACCATTCAATACAGATAGTTAACGAAGGTTAGCTCAGGCATTGCTGTCGGGCCCTTAACTTGCAAATGCATCATGTTAGGAATTTGTAAGCTTGCGTCTTTACCATCACGCAACTCCTTTACGCATTTGTTTAATGTTGACCGGGTGTATGCATAATCGTCGTTTTTCTTCCACGCATCTACTCATGATGCTGCTCGTGGCAGGCCTGCTGATCAAACTGATCAGCCTGGGCCTGTTTCCCTTGTTTGACTCCACGGAATCGCGCTACGCCGAAATCTGCCGCAAGATGTTTGAGCTGAATGACTGGATCACCCCCTGGTATGACTATGGGGTTCCATTCTGGGCCAAGCCGCCGCTTGCCTTCTGGCTGACTGCCGGCAGCTATCACCTCTTTGGGGTGAACGCCTTTGCCGCTCGCGTACCGCATTTTCTGCTGGGTGTGGCGATCCTCTGGGTGATCTGGGGCTGGCTCGGCCCGCGCCGGCCCGCAGAGCGTTTGTATGCCTGCGTAATACTCAGTGTCTCGGTGCTGTTCTTCATCTCCATGGGCGCCGTCATGACCGATATGGCGCTGGCGCTAAGCTGTATCCTGATGATGCGCGGCTTCTGGCAAGGCATGCATGGCCCGGAACAAAGCCGGGCAAAAGAGCGCTGGCTAGTCTTTATAGGCGCGGGCATAGGCCTGCTGGCAAAAGGACCTATCGCCTGTATCTTGACCGGCGTGCCTATTGTGCTGTGGTGTCTACTGGCGGGACGGTTGCAGGAAGCTCTGCGTAGCTTCCCTTGGGTGCGCGGCACCTTGCTGGCACTCGCCATGTCGCTGCCCTGGTATATCGCCGCCGAGCTGAAAACCCCAGGATTTATCGATTATTTCATTGTGGGTGAGCACTGGCATCGCTTTCTGACGCCGCACTGGCAGGGTGACCGCTACGGCCATGCCCATGCCTTTCCACACGGGGCCATCTGGATTTTTATACTGATCGGCACCCTGCCATGGTCATTGCTGCTGCCGCTCTTTATCGGTTGGAAAAAACCGCTGGCGCTGCGCGATATCCACAACAAAGCCCGTCTGCGGCAATGGTATTTTCTGATCTGGGGTTTGAGCCCGGGGATTTTCTTCACAGCGGCCGCCAACATCATCTGGACCTATGCCCTGCCTGGCCTGGCAGGACTTGCCATGCTGGCGGCAAGCTGGCTTGCGCGGCGCGGACCAGCCCGGCGCGTAGTACTCATACTGGCAGCGGGCATGCTGATTGTGGTGGTTGGCTGGTCAGCCTATCTGGCACACGAATATGAGGATGGCTGGGGCAGCCTCAGCACCACGCGCAATCTGGTCTGGCAATATCAGAAAGAAAAACAGCCCGGCGAACCGCTGGTTGGCTACCCTTTCCTGGATTATTCCACCGAGTTTTATACCCAAGGTAAAGCCATCAAGGCGGCTACCGAGCCTGAGCTTGAGGCGGCCATGCAACGTGGCCACGCCTATGTCGCCATGCACAAAACACCATATAAAAACTTGCCAGACTCATTCAAGCAGCGGCTGCATGTGGTCGCCACGCATGGTGATTATTTGCTGCTCAAGAATTAAGCAGCATGTCCGCTCGCCGAGCTGGCCGGCCTTAGCCCGCAGCCGCTTCGGCCAGCTGCGTCGTTGACAGACTGCTTGCCAGCCAGGCGACAAAGTCCTGCTGCGGCAATGGGCGCGAGATGAAATAGCCCTGGCCCAGATCGCAGCCCAGTGCGGCGAGCAGATGCAATTGCTGCTCCGTTTCTATGCCTTCGGCAATCACCTGGTAGCCCAACTCATGCGCCATGGTGATAATGGCCTTGCATAGTGCCTGGTTCTTGCTCGAGGTAGTGAGGTTGATAATGAAGGAACGATCAATCTTGAGGTAATCGATTTCATACGAGCTCAAATAGGACAGGGAGGAATAGCCGGTCCCAAAATCATCCAGCGAAATGCTCATGCCGGTATCGCGGATTTTCTTGATGCGCGCATTGACCTCCTGGCTTTGCTGCAGGAGCAGGCCTTCAGTAATTTCCACCGATATCGCCTTGCCGGGCAGGTCCAGAGTTGTCAGGAATGCGGCCCAATCCAGCTTGCCCACCGTGAGGAACTGCATAGGCGATTTGTTGACGCTGATCTGGAAATCCGGCGCATAACTTCCACGCAAGGCCTTGGCGAACATGGCCGCCTCTTTAAACACCCAATCGCCTATCGCATTGATCAGGCCGGTAGATTCCGCCAGTGGAATAAATTCCGCCGGGCTGACATAGCCGCGCTCAGGATGTTTCCAGCGCACCAGCGCCTCGGCCTTGACGGTCTCGCGTGTATCCAGCCTGAAAATGGGCTGGTAAAACACCTCGAATGCCTGCTCTTCAACGGCAAAACGCAGCTCGGTCGTCAGCTTGGAACGTTTGAGCGCCTCTTCTTCCAGCTCATGAGAGTAAAACGCATATTGTCCGCGCGCCGTGCTCTTGGCGAGATATAGCGCCTGATCAGCATATTTCATCAATACATTGGGCGAGAGGGTGTGCTGCGGATACAAGGCAATGCCGATACTGGCGGCACAAAACACCACCTCAGACAGCAACTCGTAACTCTGACCGAGCACCCGCAGCACATTGGTGGCCGTATTCTCAAGCTCAGCGAGGCTGGCCGCCGTGGTGACGATAATGAATTCATCGCCCCCCTCACGCGCCACGATATCCGCTGGCAACACCGCGGCCTGAATGCGGCTCGCCGCCTCCATCAGCAGCATATCGCCATAGATATGCCCCAGGGCGTCGTTCACATCCTTGAAGTTATCAAGATCCACAATCATCAGCGCAACCATGTTGTTGGCGCCATGATCGCCATGGATGCGCTCGCTCAACAGCTGATTCAGGAGGTGTTTGTTCGGCAGGCCGGTCAGCGCATCAAAATTGGCTTGTTGCCAGATCAGGCGCTCGCTTTGTTTGCGAGCCGTGATGTCGGTGTTGGTGCCTATCATGCGGCGGGGACCTTCTTGGTCCTTGCCTGCCATGATCATGCCTTTGGAGAGTATCCAGCACCACTCATTGGTCTTGGTCAGCAAGCGGTATTCGCAGATCAGGCTTTGCGCTTCGCCTGATTTCACGGCATCAATCAGTGTCTTGAAATTTGCAAGGTCAGCCGGATGCACGCGCGACAACCAATCCTGGCAATCGTCGCCGATGTCTTGCTCGTCGTAACCCAGCATGGTTTTCCACTGCGTGCTGAAGGTCACGCGGTTACTGCCCAGATCCCAATCCCACACGCCATGACCCGCACCATCCAGCGCAAATTTCCAGCGCGCATTGCTCGCCGCCAGCGCCTGATTCTGCAACGCCATGGCCAACCAGCGGGCGGCGGTATCCGCCATTGCTCGCAGGCTGGTTTGCTGGTGCAGGGCCAATTGCCTGGGTTCGGGATGCAACAGGAACAGCCAGCCCAGGCAGGCCTGGTTGGCATCGCGCAAGTGGCTGGCGGCAAAAAACCGGATAGAGGGGTTTGCCTGCGCAGCAAATACCGGCGCAAACGCCGGGTTAAGCTGTGTATCCTCCACCAGCATATGGTCAGGCAGCTGCTGGGCCAGCTGACAAAAAAGCGACGCCTGCTCGCGCAAGTGCGCGCTGACATTCGCGGGCGCATGCACCACCACATGTCCCTGCCCCGTCACCAGCACAGCCGCCATCATCTCAAACTGAAGGCAAAGCGCGGTCAGCAGGCTGTCTATGCCTTGCTCCAGCGGCGCTTGTGCTTCAATCTCGTTAGTGGGCAGTGTCATGCTGATGCTTCTTCATTCCTGTCAAAAGTTAACGATGCATGGCTCCATAGTTCTGGATTTCGGCGGCAATCGCATCCAGCGAGATGCTCTTGTTGACCCCGCCCAGCTTCACGGCCTCCTTGGGCATGCCATACACCACACAGCTGCGCTCATCCTGGGCTACGGTCGTCGCCCCCACCTCATGCATTTCTTTCATGCCCTGGGCGCCATCATCTCCCATGCCAGTCATGATGATGCCGAGAGCGTTTTTACCGGCAGACTGCGCCACCGAACGGAACAGCACATTGACCGAGGGTTTATGACGACTAACGGGCGGCCCATCAATTACGTCGACAAAATACTGCGCGCCACTGCGTTTCAGCACCATATGCTTGCCGCCTGGAGCGATCAGCGCACGGCCCATCACCACGCGGTCACCTTTGGCCGCTTCTTTTACTTCAATGGCACAGAGCTGGTTAAGGCGGGCGGCAAACGCCGCCGTAAAGTTTTCCGGCATATGCTGCACAATCACAATACCCGGACATACCCGGGGCAGCGCCGTCAGCACGCGCTCCAGCGCTTGAGTACCTCCGGTGGAGGTGCCAATGGCGACAATCTTTTCGGTCGTCTGCGCCATGGCAGCGGGCTTGGGTGCCAGCACCGCATCCGCCGTCAGTTTGGCCGGTGTTTTCAGCACAGGCTGAGGGTCATGATGCAGAATCTTGCGCACATTGGCCTTGGCCGCAGCCTTGATATGCTGCACCAGATCATCCGCCGACTCGGTCATAAAGGATTTCAAGCCGGCCTTGGGTTTGGTAATAATGCTGACCGCGCCGGCTGCCAGGGCCTCCATGGTGGTCTCAGCCCCTTTTTCGGTCAGCGTCGAACAGATAATGACCGGTGTGGGGCGCTGCGCCATGATTTTTTTCAGGAACGTAATGCCATCCATGCGCGGCATTTCCACATCCAGAATGATCACATCCGGCCATTCCTTCTGCATTTTCTCAATGGCAAAAATGGGGTCGGAAGCCGCCCCGATAATCTCCACCTCTTTTGAAGCTTCAAGATAGCTCGTCAGCACTTGCCGCACGACGGCCGAATCATCCACGATCATGACTTTTATTTTATTCATTATTGAATCCCGGTTAAGGATGTACCCCTACATTTTCACGTGCCGCATCCAGACATGGCCGCTCCACACGTCGAACGAAATATTGCGATGACCCGAGCCACCCAGGTGACTGGCCTTGCAACGAAACCCATGCTTTTTAAGAATGCTCTCCACCGCCTGTATGTTTTTGCAACCTATGGTCTTGCTGAATTCCTTGGCGGTTTTCGGGAACATATTGCCGCCGCCAAAAATCTTGACGTGGTAGTTCTTGTCGAACGCCTTGAATTTCTTCATTTCCTCAAACATCATCGCGATCGCATCATCCGCATACCGCCCATCCAGTTTATGCACTGAAGGTATATCCAGCTTGGGTGGCATCATGATATGCGTCATGCCCCCCAACAGCTTTTCCGGGTGCCAGAACACCACCGAGACGCAGGAACCCAGCACCGTGCGAATGCGCGTGTGGCGATCACCAAAATACAATTCGCCTGGCTGCAAAAAAATATCAATGACGAAAGGTGGCTTTTCCGGCTTTACCACCATCGTTATAACGGCCTTTGATAAATCGAAGGTTGCACAATCTGAAACTTTTCACTGATGCCATTCAGGCTTTCCGAATGGCTGATAAACAGGTAGCCACCTGGCTTCAACAGGGTATACATGCGATCCAGCAAGGCCCGCTTGGTATCGTTATCAAAATAAATCATCACATTGCGCAGAAAAATCATGTCGAGCTCCCCCAGCTTGGGCAGCGGATGCATCAGGTTGATATGCTGAAAACGCATCTGGCGCCGTAATTCCTTGGAAATCAGCACCACGCCATCCTGACTGCCTGTCCCTTTCAGACAATATTTCACCAGGTAGTTTCGCGGAATATCCTCAATCACATCCTGCGGATAGCGGCCACGGGTCGCCGTTTCCAGCACGCGCGTGCTGACGTCGGAAGCGATGATCTCCCAGAGCGTGCTCTGCAAATGCTCGGCCAGCACCATGGCCAGCGTGTAGGGCTCCTCGCCACTGGAGCAGGCTGCGCTCCACACGCGGAATATCTTGGTTTTATTGTGCTTGGGCAGCACCTTGTCCCGGATAAAATCAAAGTGCTTGGGCTCGCGGAAAAAGTAGGTCTCGTTGGTGGTCAGAAAGTCGACCACCACCTGCTGCTCCGCCTCATTGCCTTTTTGGTGGATGAACTCGTAGTACTGCTTGAACGTATTGAAGTTGTAATACTTGAGACGTTTCGCCAGGCGACCGCTCACCAGCGACTGCTTGTTATCGCTAAGACTGATGCCCACTTGCCCGTAAATAAACTTCTTGAAAAGCTGAAATTCCGGCTGCGTAATGGAGCGTATATCCATCCTAACCTCCATTGAATCGATGCGGGCCAGGCATCAGCATCATGCCCGGCCTGCCATCGAAGATTTTTAATTCAAAACCAGCTCCGCCAACTCATCGGCAGATAACACCTGGTTCACATTCAGGATAATCACAAACTTATCATTCACCTTGCCCATGCCATCAATAAAGTCCGTCCGCACTTGCGTCCCGAACGAGGGCACAGGCTCGATCTGGCCGTTGGCAATTTCCAGCACTTCATTCACGGCATCCACCAGCACGCCGATGACCTGCTGTGCCCCGGCGCGATCCACCTCCAGAATCACAATGCAGGTCCTGCGCGAGATGGCCGCTTCCTCCCGGTCAAAGCGCGCGGCGAGATCAATCACCGGCACCGCCGCTCCGCGCAGGTTGATCACCCCACGGATAAACGATGGCATCTGTGGCACGCTGGTGAGATTGCCATACTCAATGATCTCCTTGATCCGGAGAATATTGATGGCAAAAATCTCGGCCCCCAGCATGAAGGTCAGGTACTGCCTGTCATCGTTGTTATCGCTCAGCGGCTGCAGCTGCTGGCCCCGGCTAGCCGGGACCAGGCCAGGCGCGCGAACTGTTTCATGCGTCATTGTCTGCGTCATCATGGCCCCTTAGAACTTCACAAACTCGGCATCCTCGGTTTCATCAAATGAAAAGGAGGTTTCGGCATTTGCCGATTTTTTAACGAGTTGAGGCTTGGGATGTCGCTTGGCAGCTGTCCGGATGCCGCTATCGGATTGGCCTATATTGAAAAAGCCGATGAGCTCCTGCAGTTGCTCGGCCTGCCCGCTCATTTCCTCGGCGGTGGCTGCCAGCTCTTCGCTGCCACTGGCGTTCTGCTGCGTGATCTGACTCATCTGGTTCATCGCCACATTGATCTGCGAGGCCCCCGTACTTTGCTCCTCGCTGGCAGCCGTAATCTCCTGCACCAGATCACTGGTCTTGTTGATATTGGGCACCATTTCTTCCAGCAGCTTGCCCGCTTTTTCGGCCGTACCGACGCTGTTCTCAGCCAGTTCGCCGATTTCCTGCGCGGCCACCTGGCTGCGCTCTGCCAGCTTGCGCACCTCAGCGGCCACCACGGCAAATCCCTTGCCATGTTCGCCAGCGCGCGCCGCTTCAATCGCCGCATTCAGCGCCAGCAGATTGGTCTGATAGGCAATGTCATCAATGATGCTGATCTTGTTAGCAATGCTCTTCATCGCCGCCACGGTCTGCACCACTGCCGCGCCGCCTTCATTAGCGTCCGCCGTCGCCTTGGCCGAGATGCTCTCGGTCACCTTGGCATTTTCCGTATTCTGATTGATTGAAGCACTCATCTGCTCAACCGATGCGCTGGTTTCTTCCACGCTGGCGGCCTGCTCATTGGTCGCCTGCGACAGGCTTTGCGCCGTGGAGCTCACCTGATCCGCAGCACTGGCAATGCCATCTGCCGAATTGCGCACCTCAGCCACTACCTGCGAGATCTTTTCGATGGTGTTGTTGACCGTTTGCTTGAAGTCTTCCAGCTGGCCTTTGTACTGGCCTTTTACCTTGACGGTCAGGTCCCCCTGTTCCATCGCCTGCAACACAGACACCGCCTCGTTGACCGGCAGAATGATGTTGTCCAGCGTGGTATTGATGCCTTGCACGATGGTGTTGTATTCGCCCTTGTGCTTGGAAGCATCTGCACGGTAATCCAGCTGCCCCTCGGCGGCGGCCCCGATCAGCTCGCGCGTATCGGCAGACACGGCTTTCAGGTTGCGGCGTACTTGCTCAATGGTGTCGTTGATAAAGGCTTTCTTGCCTGGCAGCTGCTCCATGGGCGCTTCAAAGTTACCTTCGCCAAACTCCTTGATGACCGCCATGGCTTTTTTCTTCACGGCAATATGGCCAGCCACCATGGAGTTGACCCCGGTGGCCATGGTTTTGAAGTCACCCTGCAGCTTGTCGACATTCATCATGACATCAATGTCGCCGGCATCATGCTCTTGCGACATATGATTCATGTCGGCAATAAAGCCTTTCAGATTGCCGCGCATTTTTTCAATAGTGTCGTTGATGAAGGCTTTCTTGCCGGGAAGCTGTTCCAGGTAAGCATCAAAGTTACCTTCACCAAAAGCCTGCACGACCGCCATGGCTTTTTTCTTCACCGCAATATGCCCAGCCACCATGGTGTTGACCCCAGCCGCCATGGCGCGGAAATCGCCCTGGAATTTTTCCGTGTTTATCATGACGTCGATATCCCCGGCGTCGTGCTCTTTCGACATGTGGTTCATGTCGGCAATCAAGCCTTTGAGATTGCCGCGCATCTTTTCGATGGTCTCATTGATAAAGGCTTTCTTGCCGGGCAAGGGCTCCATCGGCGCATCAAAATTGCCTTCACCGAAGGCCTTGATCACGGCCATGGCTTTTTTCTTCACCGCAATATGTCCGCCGACCATGGTGTTGACGCCAGCGGCCATGGTGCGGAAATCGCCCTGGAATTTTTCCGTGTTCATCATGACGTCGATATCACCAGCGTCGTGCTCTTTCGACATGTGACTCATGTCGGCAATAAAGCCTTTCAGGTTGCTGCGCATCTTTTCAATGGTCTCATTGATAAAGGCTTTCTTGCCTGGCAGCTGTTCCATCGGCGCATCAAAATTGCCTTCACCGAAGGCCTTGACCACGGCCATGGCCTTTTTCTTCACCGCAATATGTCCACCGACCATGGTATTGACCCCGGCCGCCATGATCCTGAAATCGCCCTGGAAGCGATCAGTATTCATCATGACGTCGATATCACCCGCATCGTGCTCCTTAGACATGTGGTTCATGTCCTGCACAAAAGAGGCGAGATCCTTTTTCTGCTGGTCCAGACTGACCTGCAATCGCTTCAGGCTTTCCATGACCGGACTCAGTGCATCACGCTCCGCGTCATGAATCTGTATCACGGTGTTGCCCTGTTGCAATTGATTCAGTGCATGCACCACCTCATCAATGCGCTCTTGTTTGACTCTTATGCCTAGAAAACCCATGATCAATACCTCGAATTAGAAAATCACTGCAAAATCCACTCCATAAGTTAGTTGCAAGCCATTTGCAAACGCTCATGCCGACGCATGCCACTCCACACTGCCATTACAATTGAAAAACCACACTACACCTGCACCAGCTCCGCCATTTCATCCACGGACAAGACCTGGTTTACATTGAGGATGATCACAAACTTCTGATCCACCTTGCCCATGCCATTGATGAAGTCAGTGCGTATCTTGGCCCCGAACGACGGCACTGGCTCAATCTGATCGCTGGCAATTTCCAGCACTTCATTCACGGCATCCACCATCACGCCGATGACCTGCTGCACCTCTTCGTGCTCCACTTCAATGATCACGATGCAGGTTTTGCGTGACAGCTTGGCCTCACCTTTTTCAAAACGCGCAGCCAGATCAATCACCGGCACCACGGCCCCTCGCAGGTTGATCACCCCGCGGATAAACGAGGGCATCTTGGGCACAATGGTGAGATTGCCGTATTCGATAATCTCCTTGATGCTGAGGATATTGATGGCAAAGATCTCTGCCCCCAGCATGAACGTCAGGTACTGCTGATCGTCACCTTGTCCATCCAGCAAGATGCTGCCCGGCACCACGCTCCGGCCTTGCGCTACCTCATTGACCATCGCATTCATGATAGCCCCTTAGAACTTCACAAATTCAGCGTCGTCGGCATCCTCTAAACTCGATGTCACAGGCTCGGAGGGCGGGGTATAAGCCGCTGCCTTGGGCTTGGCCGCTTTCTTGGTGCTGACGCGCTTGGATGAGGAGTCACTGTTCGAGATGCTGAAAAAGCCGATGAGCTCCTGCAGTTGCTCGGCCTGACCGCTCATTTCCTCGGCAGTGGCAGCCAGCTCTTCGCTGCCGCTGGCGTTCTGCTGCGTGATCTGACTCATCTGGTTCATGGCGACATTGATCTGCGATGCACCACTGCTTTGCTCCTGGCTGGCGGCGGTAATTTCCTGCACCAGATCACTAGTCTTGTTGATGTTGGGCACCATTTCTTCCAGCAGCTTGCCGGCTTTTTCCGCGGTACCGACGCTACTTTCCGCCAGCTCGCCAATTTCCTGCGCGGCCACCTGGCTGCGCTCGGCCAGCTTGCGCACTTCGGCGGCCACCACGGCAAAGCCCTTGCCATGTTCGCCAGCGCGGGCGGCTTCAATAGCAGCGTTCAATGCCAGCAGATTGGTCTGGTAGGCAATGTCATCGATGATGCTGATCTTGTTAGCGATGCTCTTCATGGCAGCGACTGTCTGCAATACAGCAGCGCCACCTTCATTGGCATCTGCGGCCGCTTTGGCCGAGATGCCTTCGGTCACCTTGGCGTTTTCGGTGTTCTGGTTGATGGAAGCACTCATCTGCTCAACGGATGCACTGGTTTCTTCCACACTCGCCGCTTGCTCGTTGGTGGCTTGCGACAGGCTCTGTGCCGTGGAGCTCACCTGCTCGGAAGCGCTGGCGATGCCGTCCGCCGAGTTGCGCACTTCTGCCACCACCTGCGAGATTTTTTCGATGGTGTTGTTGACCGTTTGCTTGAAGTCTTCCAGCTGACCTTTGTAATGGCCATCCACGGTCTTGGTGAGGTCACCTTTTTCCATGGCCTGCAGTACCGAAATCGCCTCGTTCAAAGGCACAATGATATTGTCCAGCGTGGTGTTGATGCCTTGTACGATGGTGTGGTACTCGCCCTTGTGCTTGGAAGCATCGGCACGGTAATCCAGCTTGCCCTCGGCAGCAGCGCCAATCAGCTGACGGGTATCGGCAGACACGGCTTTCAGATTGCGGCGCACCTGCTCAATGGTCTGGTTGATAAACACCTTTTTGCCAGGCAATTGTTCCATCGGCGCTTCAAAGTTACCCTCGCCAAATTCCTTGAATACCGCCATGGCCTTCTTGTTCATGGCAATGTGGCCGCCCACCATGGCATTCACGCCACTCGCCATGGTCCTGAAATCACCCTGGAATTTATCTGTTCCCATCGTCACGTCAATATCACCGGCATCGTGCTCATGCGACATGTGATTCATGTCGGCAATAAACCCTTTCAGGCTTTCCAGCATGGTTTTCATGGCACCCTGCAACTGGCCGATTTCATCCTGGCTGGTAACGGCAACATCACTGGAAAGATCGCCGCGGGCAATGGCTTCCGCTACGGATACGGATTTATTGAGGCCGGTGACGACACCTTTGGTGATTATGAAGCCAATCACCACCATCAGAATCAGGATAGTGACCGCCACGATGTTGGACATGACCTTGGCACTGCTCTTGGCTGCAAGAGCCGCTTCTGCCCCTTTGGTAGCAATCTCAATGTTGTATTCCATCTGGGCGATCAGGCTGGTGGAGACCTTTTCGGCGTTGGGCACATTGGCATTCAGGGCATCGCGTGCGCCTTCCTGGTTATGCTGGCGGGACAGCTCAACGGCTTTTTCCAGCCCTGGCAAATAGTCGTTCAGCGCCTTGATGTTTTCTTCCAGCATGTCGCGGTCTTTGTCATCGGCGATCATGCCTTCCTTCTCGTACTTCTTGAATTCCTTGAAAATAGTGTCACGCGCTTCTTTGATCTTGGTTTCGATCTCGGCCATCTTGGCATCGTCGGTCATCAAGGCATGCCGATACGCTCGGGCGCGCAGGTAACCGAAATTTTCGTTGGCGCGGCTCAGCGTCACGATGCTGGGAATACTGTTGACGTTGGAGACATTGGTTGCGTCAAAAACGTAATCCATCCGGTTCTGGCCCAGCCAAGCCAGACTGATTAGTCCGATCAAGGCCACGATTACCAACAAACTCATTTTTTTCGCAACGGTCATTCTCATTTTCAATCTCCAACCCATAAATTTAGATGTATAAAATATGCTCAGAACATTCCTGTGCCCGCTTAAAAGTTGACATTCAACACCCCTGACAAGGTATGGTTCATACGGTCATCCGTCGACGTGCGGATGTACTGGTTCAGATAGCCCCACTCGGTCTTGACGCTGGCAGACAAATCATGGGATATGCCCAGGAAAAGCCGGTTTTGATCAAAGCCACTGCGTGCGCCCCAATCGGTATGATTGGTATTGAAAAACACCTCATCCCAGACCACGACGCCCCATCTCTCGGATAAGGGGTGGGTCATGCGCAGCATTTGCCGCAGCCGGTAGCCGGTATCTTCAAACTGCTCCACCCGCCGCTCTTCCAGACGCAGGCGAGCCGACAACGAGGTTGAGCCGATAGGCTCGAATGCATAGAGCAACTGCTGCCACAGGCGATGCTCATCGCGTATATCGCCACTCACCAGGTAGTTGCGGATATAGCCATAACCCAACCAGGCACTGAGGTTTTTGGATACCTTGTAATTGATGGCGGGGCGCAGCAGCAGGCTATCAATGTGCTCGGCATTCTCACGAAAGCGCGGCTGGATTTCGGCATACCAGCGCCAGCCATCGGCAGGCAGCTTGCCCTGCAGGGTCAGGTTGAGCCACAAGCGATTGTCCTCATCTGTCCCGGCGGCAGCCAGGCTGGCAAAGCCCAGGCTAGCGATGAGCAACAGCGATGGCAGGACAAAGCGCGGCGACATCATGCTAGGCCTGCACCAGCTCAGCCATCTCATCCACCGACAAGACCTGGTTGACATTGAGGATGATCACAAACTTCTGGTCGACCTTGCCCATGCCCTCGATGAAGTCGGTGCGTATCTTGGTACCAAACGAAGGCACAGGCTCAATCTGGTCAGCCGCGATCTCCAGCACTTCATTCACGGCATCCACCAGCACGCCGATGACCTGCTGCACCTCCTCATGCTGCACCTCGATGATCACAATGCAGGTTCTTCTCGAGATCACAGCCTCGGGCCGGTCAAAGCGGGCGGCGAGATCAATCACCGGCACCACCGAGCCCCGCAGGTTGATCACGCCACGGATAAACGACGGCATCTTGGGCACGATGGTGAGATTGCCGTACTCGATGATCTCCTTGATGCTGAGGATGTTGATGGCAAATACCTCAGCTCCCAGCATAAAGGTCAGATACTGCTGCTGATCTTCAAGCAGCGGCCCGCTGGGGACCACGCTTTGCCCTTTTGTCAGTTCTTGCTTGACCATATCCGTCATGATGGACTCCTCAGAATTTCACAAACTCGGCGTCCTCGGAATCATCAAAGTGACTTGATCCATGCGAGACGGGGGCGGTATTTGTTTTAGTCCTGACGGTTTTCTTTACCGGTGCGGGGGCGCGCTGAAACGCAACGTTGCTGTCCTTGATCACGAAGAAGCTGATCAACTGTTGCAACTGTTCAGCCTGGCCGCTCATTTCTTCGGCAGTCGCGGCCAACTCTTCACTGCTGCTGGCGTTCTGCTGCGTGATCTGGCTCATCTGGTTCATCGCCACATTGATCTGCGATGCGCCGCTGCTTTGCTCTTGGCTGGCAGCGGTGATTTCCTGCACCAGGTCACTGGTCTTGTTGATGTTGGGCACCATTTCTTCCAGCAATTTGCCGGCTTTTTCGGCAGTGCCTACGCTGTTGGATGCCAGCTCGCCGATTTCCTGCGCGGCCACCTGGCTGCGCTCGGCCAGCTTGCGCACTTCGGCGGCCACCACGGCAAAGCCCTTGCCGTGCTCGCCAGCGCGGGCGGCTTCAATCGCGGCATTCAGAGCCAGCAGGTTGGTCTGGTAAGCAATGTCATCGATGATGCTGATCTTGTTGGCAATGCTCTTCATGGCTTCCACGGTTTGCACCACGGCAGTACCACCTTCGTTGGCATCGGTAGAGGCTTTGGCGGAGATACCTTCGGTGACTTTGGCGTTTTCGGTGTTCTGGTTGATGGAAGCACTCATTTGCTCAACCGATGCGCTGGTTTCTTCCACACTGGCAGCCTGCTCATTGGTGGCTTGCGACAGGCTTTGTGCCGTGGAGCTGACCTGCTCGGAGGCGCTGGCAATCCCATCTGCGGCGCTTCTCACTTCACCTACAATGGCGGAGAGCTTGTCGGTCATGCTTTTCATGGCCAGCATCAGGCTGCCGGTGTCGCCTTCCTTGACGGGTACATCCACGGTCAAATCGCCCTCGGCAATCTTGGAGGCGATCTGTGCGGCCGTGACAGGCTCACCACCCAGCTGTTTCAGCAGGGTTTTCGCCATTACCCAGCTCAGAACAGAAATGACGGCAATGGCAATAATGGAAATGAGGACAGACGAAAACACCGCGGATTTCTGGGCAGCTAGAGCTTCAGCACTTCTCTTGTTGCCAAGATCCACGTTGTACTGGAAGTGGTCGTTGATCACGGCCGCCAGCTTTTCCGCCAGCGGAATGTTTTTTGTCACCAGGTCGCGTGCTTTCTCATTCTGGTTGGCGCGGGAAGTCGCAATGATTTCATCCACCTGCGCCTCGTACTCAGTCAGCAACAGACGCTCCTGCTCAAGAAAAGCGGCATCTTTGTCATCTGCCACATACTCTTCATATTTTTTTATAGCCGCCGCAGCACCATCGCGATTGCCTTTGATGATGCTTTCGATTTCAGGCATGGCAGCAGGGTCTGTGTTCAGAATGTGGCGATTCATGCCGATGCGGATACGCAAGTAGTTTTTGCGCAGATCATCCAGCGTGACGATGCTGGGTACCGTATTGATGTTGCCGTAGTTGGCCGCTTCAAACACTTTTTCAATCTGGAAATACCCCATTCCAGCAAGTGATAGCAGCCCAATCAAGGCTGTAATAACAAGAGTTAATAAACGTTGTGCGACGGTCATGGCATTCCCCTTCTTTGTCTTGCTTAATTAAAAACGCGTATTCATTTAACGCTGATCACTTCCCTGACTTGCTGCTGCTTTCCCCTAAAGCTTGTATATCCACGTTACCCAAAACTTCTCCACATCGCGTTTTCTGGAGGTGTCACCGGCACTGACGCCATAGATGTCACCTTCATAAAACTTGGCCAGCTCGACTTTGAAACTGGACTGCGCGCTCTGGTTATAGGTGACGCCCACATCCCATTCATGGCCGTATAAAGAACCGCGCCGGCCATTGGTCGTAGCAAAGGATGTGTCAGATTCAAAGTAGTGCAACTCGGAGGTAATCAGGAACTGCGCCACCTTCTGGCTGAAGGTAAGGTAGCGATCAATCAGCCCCTGCCTGGGCGTGGTCGTAAACACATCTGCCCAGCCCTGGAAAGGATGCAAGGTAGCCAGCGGCGTTTGAAATCCATACACACCATCGTTGGACGACAGGGTTTCCTGGTCAAAACGCAGGCTGGTCTGGTGAAGTCTGGCGCCGAGGCCAGCCCGGGCATAGTGCGCCTGAATCCGGCTGTCGCCATCCTTGTAGGCAGACTGGTCCGCGTATTCGGCGGTGTAAAGCAGGCTCAGCTCTTTGTCGATGGGAAACTCACCATCCAGTCGCAGGCCATAGTCCTTGTGGGAGTGGTCGGCATTGAGCCCCAGGCCTGTGTTGCGGTTTTGCCCCAGATTCTGGGCATCCAGGAAATACCCATATGCCGTAATGGCATTGAGCGGATCCCACTGGTAGGTGGCATGCAGAATATTGATATCGACATCGCGCTTGATGGTGGTGACTTGTCTGACCGAATCCAGGTGTGCGGTATACAGTGTCAGCTTGTCTATGCTTTTGTTGGTCGCTGAAAATCCATCGAAGGTCTGCGAGGCCTGGCGGAATTCAACATTGCCAAAGAACCGTACATTGTCCAGTTGCACCAGCTGACGCCCCGCCTTGATAGAGGTCGAGGGCAGCCCCAGATATTCCAGATAGAGCTGATTGATATCGGTGATATCCGGGTCGCCCACCGTGGGATAAGTCGAGCTCACCGGAACACGCCGGCTGTTGTCATAAAAATCATGGTTAAACTGCGTGACGTTGATCAGCTGCGCGGTCACCGAGACATCATGGAATGGCTTGGTGCGCCAACCGATCAGGCTGCGCAGGGTGTAGGCATTGGCATTGTCCTGCTTGCCCTCCTGGTCCACATGTTCATAACGCGCCCTGAACTGTGTGAGGGAGGTGCCTTCGCGCAATGCGTCGGTGAAGCTGCTGGCGTTTTCCTCGGCAAACACCGGCATGCACAATCCGCCAAAGCAGGCTGTGGCGATCAGGCGTTTAATCAGATGGGAAGGACGCAGGCTCATCATGCCTCCATCGACTTGTAGGTCTTTTCGCTGATGATGCCTTGCAGCATTCTGGGAATATCCAGTATCAGCGCCACTTCACCAGTACCCAGAATGGTAAAGCCGCCAATGCCACGGATGTTCGAGAACACGCGTCCAAGCGGCTTGATCACGGTCTGGAATTCGCCGATCAGGGTGTCCACGACCAGCCCGGCTTTCTGATTGCCATTTTGTACCACGACGATGTTCTGGCGTTTTACCGGCGCGCCGGTAAGCTCAAAATGGTCTTTCAGGTTGATATAGGGCAGCACTTCCCCGCGCAGGTTGATGAAATCATGGCTGAGCGTATCGCCGCTTTCACGCTCGTTGAGCTCTATGCATTCCACCACCATATCCAACGGGACGACGTAGACATTGTTGGCGGTTTGCACCAGGAAACCATCGATGATGGCCAGCGTCAGCGGCAGGCGGATGGTCATGGTGGTGCCGTTACCCTCTTGCGAGGCGATTTCAATCGCGCCACGCAGCTCCTGGATATTACGGCGCACCACATCCATGCCTACACCGCGGCCCGACAGGTTGCTGACGGCATCGGCGGTGGAAAAGCCTGGCTCGAATATCAGGTTGTAAATTTCATTGTCACTCAGCACCTGGTCAGGTTTGATCAGGTTTTTCTCAACGGCTTTGTTGAAAATGCGCTGTTTGTTGAGACCGCCGCCATCATCACTGACTTGAATGATGATATTGCCGGAGTCGTGATAGGCATTTAATTTCAAAGTGCCATACGAAGGCTTGCCACGGCTGAGGCGCACCTCTGCGGGTTCAATGCCATGGTCCATGGAATTACGCACCAGGTGAGTCAGCGGATCGGCAATTTTCTCGACCACGGTTTTGTCGAGTTCGGTTTCTTCACCGCTGATTTCCAGGCGGATTTCCTTGCCCAGTTCGGCCGATACATCGCGCACCACGCGCTTGAATTTATTAAAGGTCGCGGCGATCTGCACCATCCGTAAGGACAAGGCAGAGTCACGTACGGTTTCCACCAGGCGTGAAATGGTGGAGGTCGCTTCCAGCAGCTCTGGCAGCCCTTGTTTCTGCGCAATCAGGCTGGCGCCGGCATTGGCAATGATGAGCTCGCCCACCATATTGATCAGCTGGTCCAGCTTGTTGGCATCCACGCGAATCAGGCTGGCTTCTGCCGTTTTCACGTCCTTGACGGCTTTTTGCTTGTCGAGGGCGGCAGCCACTACCACCGGCTGCACCACATTCTGTTCGATCAGCACTTCGCCGATCGGCTTGGCTTGATCAGGGGACTCGACCTGTCGCTGGCTGGCAAGACCATCTTCCAGCTCCTGGCGGGTGAGGGTGCCGCATTTGATCAGCAACTCGCCCAGACGCATATCGTCGGCGGGCATGCTTTGTATCAGTTCTATGTATTCGGAGATCTTGCTGCGCGGTGGCAGGATATGGATCAGGCTGCCTTCGCGCACGAAATCAAATACGCTTTCAATCTCGGCTTTGTCGGCGTTGGAGCTGAAGCTGATCTCGAAACCGAGATAGCAGGTTTCAGGGTCCATGGCATCCAGCGGCGGCAGGGTGTCAGTGAGGGTGATGATGCTGACCACTTTGCCCAGAGTGCCCAGATAGCGAATGAAGGACAGGGGGTCCATGCCATTGCGCAAGACATCCTGATTGAAGCGCAGCGAGAGGTGCCAGTTATCGGTTTCTACCGGCGTGCCGCCTTCGGATTCGTAAGGGGCTTCATGTTCCACCGGCAGGGTGGAGGCACTGGGCGGCGGGGTATCACTGAGGTAGATGGAGAGGCCGGCCTGCAGGATGGCAGAGCCTTCCAGCAGATCGTTATCGGGTTCCTTGAGCTGTTCCAGATAGCTCACCAGCAGGCCAATGTGGTCGCACACCTGCAGCATGAGGGCAACCAGTGGCGGGTCCAGCGGGATTTCGTTATTGCGTACCTTGTCCAGCACGCTTTCGGCCACATGGACAAAAGACACGATGTGGTCGAGACCAAATAACCCGGCAGAGCCCTTGATAGTGTGAGCCGCGCGAAAAATGGCGTTGATCGCTTCTTCGCTGGCCGGGGCTTCTTCTGCCGACAACAAGGCAGCTTCCATGCTTTCAAGCAGCTCGCGACATTCAATGATGAATGTCTGCATTGCGTCATCTAAACTCATTACAACCCCCAAAAACTATCGTTATTATTCGCTTGCAGTCAGTACAACCTGATCGCCGAAAAAGCCTGCCAGGTCGGTCGCGTCCAGCACTTGCTGCACTGTCTCGCTATGGCCGGTAATGCTTAATGTGGACCCGGTTTGCTGCGATCTCAGCTTGGCCGAGACCAGCAACTGCAAACCCGATGTATCAATTTCCGTGACATTGGTGAGGTCAAGTTCCAGCGTGTGGCACTGGGTGACCGGGGGCAGGAGGGCGGCGTGATATTCGGCTGCCTCGAAAATCGTCATTTCACCTTCAATGACGACATGGCCCATGGCTCCATTAATGTTGACAGTAATCGTCATGGCATCGCTTTCGTAAGTATCGAAGCCTGAGAAATGCTCAGGGCATGATGAGCTTGGAAACCGCCATGAGAAGCTGCGCAGGCTGGAATGGCTTGACCACCCAGGCCTTGGCGCCAGCAGCCTGGCCTTCCAGCTTTTTGCTTTCCCCGGCTTCGGTAGTCAGCATGATCACCGGTGTGAATTTGTAGGCAGGCAATTGCTTGACGGCTTTCACAAAGGTAATGCCATCCATATTCGGCATATTCACATCACTGACAATGAGGTGCACTTTCTGACCGGTAAGCTTGGACAAAGCGTCCTTGCCATCAGCACCTTCCAGCACGCTGTATCCCGCGCCTTCCAATGCCAGTCGAACCACTTGCCGCAGCGTCGTTGAGTCATCGACGATCATGACTGTTTTGGACATTTACTTCCCCTCTTTGAACATGGACTAAAAATGGGCTAAAAAAACGTGATTTCGTTATCCGCATCGTTATTCGGCAACGCGGCAACCGAAGCATGACCACTGTGGATATTGGTCTGCTCGGGCATGGTGTAACTGTTTTGCATGCGGCCCAGCCAGGATTGCGGATCAATATAAGCAGTGCCGGAAGCCACCTCCTGATGCAGCATGTTCAGCTGCTCGGACACATTGGCCAGAATCTGGCTTACCCGATCCTGGAACTGCAGCGATACCAGCACTTGCGCAATCTCGCCGCCGATATGCTTGCTCTCGCTGCGGGCAGTCTCGGCAGATGCCGTCAGCTCATCGGCCTGATGCTTGAACTTGCCGAGCACATCATTGATGGCGGTTTCGGCGTTTTGCACCATGAGCTGGTCGTTTTCGGAATACTGCTTGGACATGGCCAGGGTTTCGGCAATACCGCCATTTACGCTCTGCACCTTGTCGGCAATGTTTTTGCCCACACGGGCCGAGTTGCTTGAAAGCTTGCGCACTTCATCCGCCACCACGGCAAAGCCACGGCCCAGCTCACCGGCGTGGGCGGCTTCAATGGCGGCATTGATCGCCACCATATTGGTCTGCTTGGCGATCTGGCCCACGGTATTGGCCAGCTCTTGCAACTCGCGCGTCACATTGGCAAGTTGCTGTACGGTGTTGAGCAGGATCTTTTTTTCTTCGAGGGAATTGCGCAGGCTGGAGGTGATGTCGTTCAGTTGGGTCTGGCTGTCCCGTAGCAGGCTAACGATGCCATGTTCACTTTCATTGCCCTGCGAGGATTTGATGGCGTTGTTGATGCGCTGTGAGAGATTGGAGAAACGACTGACGAGCTGGCCGACCTCCTCCTCGGTATGCTGCCGGGCAAACTCCACCTGCCCCGACCATATTGGCAAAACGCTGTAGCAGAGATCTGAAAGCCCTACGATTTCAGACTGCCCAGCCTCCTGCATGCCATCTTGCATGGCGGTCATGCTGTTGTCGTTTCCACTCACAATTAAATCCTTATTTATCTGGCAGCATAAAAGCTGCTCTTATCGGATGACAGGATGCCACCCAGTCTTCATGTCAGGATTTTCCCCGTATCCAATATTTTCAATTTCTTGATAAGACTCAGGAAAAGAGTGCAGTTTGCGTGTTTGATGCAATTAGCCGACATTCCTCATGCATTGGATGAAGAGTCGGATATAACTTGCCCACGTCTTAAAAGGCATTACGGCAGCTAGGCCAGCTTTCTTTAATGATTCGTGAGGCCTGTTACAAAAAAATGATGCGGGTTCAGAAAAGACGGGGCATGCGTGCTGATGAGCTTGAGCCGAGCTTGAATGCCCGGCGATGGAAAAGCGCGGCTGACGACCACTCAGTGGCCGCCAAGCGCCTTGTAAAGATTGATCTTGTTGACGAGGCCGAGCTGCTTCAACTGCACCAGTTGCTGCTCAGACTCATACAGGCTGCGTTGCGTATCCAGTAGTTCGAGATAGTTAGCAACCCCGCGCTCATAACGGCGCGTCGCCAGGCGCAAGCGCTCGCGGTCCGCCTCGGCAATGCTGTCTTGCAGGGCAATCTCGTCTTCAATCTGGCGGCTGACCACCAGCACATCGGCGACTTCGCGAAATGCGGTCTGTATGGTTTTTTCATACTCGGCCACGGCCACATCCTTGCGCACCACGGCCAGATCGAGACTGGCCTGATTGCGACCGGCATTGAAAATCGGCAAGACCAGCTGCGGCGTGAAACTCCACACACGATCACTGCCGCCGCCAAACAGGCGCAGCAAATCGTCATTGATCAGCCCGGCACTGGCGGTGAGCTGAATACGCGGGAAAAACGCCGCCCTGGCAGCGCCGATATTGGCATTGGCCGCCAGCAGGCGATGCTCGGCCGCCCGGATATCCGCCCGCTGCTCCAGCAGTTGCGAGGGCAAGCCTGCCGCAACGGTTTCCATCTGCACATCATTGAGCGCTTTGGGTGGCAAGGCCTCTGCCGGAGCGCCATCGCCGACCAGAAGCTGCAAGGCGTTAATGGCCTGCGCCTGCTCACGCGCCAGCGCCGAGGCACTGGCTTCGGCTGTCTTGGCCTGAATCTCGGCGGTTTTAAGCTCTATGGCGTTATCCAGACCGCCTTCATAGCGCCGCTTGATTCGGCTGAGCGATGCCTGGCGCGATTTCAGCGTCTCCTGCGCGACGGTTAAGCGTTCGTTCAGGGCCAGCAGGTTTACATAAGCCGTTGCCAGCTCCGCCACCAGGCTGGTTTGCACGCTCTCGCGGGCATCCTGCGTGGATAAGAATTGCTCCAGCGCAGCTGCGGAGAGATTCTTTACCCGACCAAAAAAGTCGAGCTCGAAATCGGTGACATTCACCCCCGCCCGGTAGAAATCGGTATCAAACTTCTGTCCTTGCGTGAGTACGCTGCGGCTACGCTCATAGCCCAGCGTGCCATTGACCGTAGGCAGGCGATCGGCTTTCTGGATGCCATATTGCGCGCGCGCCTCTTCAATGCGCAGCACCGCCACGCGCAAATCCCGGTTGTGTTGCAGCGCCCGCTGAATCAGCGCCTGCAGCTCAGGATCAGGAAAATACTGCGCCCATTGCAAAGCATCGGCGCTGGCTTGCGCTTCGGTGGCGACCGGGAAGGAAGACGGCACAGGCAAGGCCGGCCGGGTATAGTCTGGCGCCAGCGAGCAGCCACCCACACACAGCCATGCCATACCGGCCATCCCCCAGGCTAAGGTAGTTCTCATACGGATGCGACGTCCTTGTCAGGCGGTGGCGAGCGTTTGATATAACGCCCGATCAATGCGAAGAAAAGCGGTACCAGGAAGATCGCCAGCACCGTGGCCGAAATAATACCGCCCAGCACACTGGTGCCGATGGCAGACTGCGCGCCCGAAGCGGCACCGGTAGCCAGTGCCAGCGGCAATACGCCCACGCCAAACGCCAGTGAGGTCATCACGATGGGGCGCAAGCGCTGGCGCGAGGCTTCAACGGTGGCATCGATGATATTCATGCCGCCCGCATACAGATCCTTGGCAAACTCCACAATCAGAATGGCGTTCTTGGCGGACAAGCCTATGGTGGCAATCAGGCCGACCTTGAAGTAAATATCATTCGGCATGTCGCGCAGGGTCACGCCGAGCAGGGCACCCAGCACGCCCAGTGGCACCACCAGTATCACGGATAGCGGGATCAGCCAGCTTTCGTACAAGGCGGCCAGCGCAAGGAACACGATCAGTATCGATACCCCGAACAGCATGCTGGCCTGACTGCCGGAGAGTTGTTCTTCATACGACTGCCCTGCCCATTGAAAGCCGATGCCCTTGCCCAGTTCCCGGCTCAGGCGTTCCATTTCGGCCATGGCTTCACCACTGCTGCGGCCCGGCGCCGCGCTGCCGTTGATGGTAAACGCTGGATAGCCATTAAAGCGTGTGAGCTGGGGCGCGCCCGTGGTCCAGCTCATGGTCACAAACGACGACAGCGCAACCAGCTCGCCCTGCGCATTTCTTACCCGCAGATTATTCAGATCATCCAGGCTCTGGCGACTATGGCCCTGGGCCTGCATGATCACGCGCCGGATCTGGTTGCCATAGACAAAATCACCGATGTAATTGGAGCCGAACATGGTGGCCAGCGTATCGTTGATGTCATCCATGCTCACGCCCAGCGCGCTTGCCTTGCGGCGGTCGATATCCAGCCGCACCAGCGGCGCATCCGGCAGACCGGCAAACATGAGGTTGGTGACCGCCTCGCTTTTGGCACCGTTGGCCAGCAGTTTGTCTCGCGCTGCCGCCAGCGCTTCCTTGCCGATATTGCCACGGTCCTGCAAGCGCAAATCAAAGCCGCCAGTGGAGCCAAGCTCGGGCAGCGGAGGCGCATTCAGGGCAAAAATGGTCCGGTTGGGCCGCCCGTAAAACCGCATGTTGACGCGGTCTACAATCGCCTTTACCTGCTGCTCAACCGCCGTGCGTTCTTTCCAGTCGCGCAATGTCACGAACAGCATGCCGCTGCTGGTGCCGGTACCGTAGATACTGAAACCACCGACTTCGAATACATATTCAATCGGCTCGTTCTTTTGCAGGTATTGGCTGATTTCGCTCAGCACGGCATCGGTTTCCGCCATGGTCGCCCCTTGCGGCAGCATGACCACCACCATGAAGTTGCCCTGGTCTTCATCCGGCAAAAATGCCGTGGGCAAGCGCACAAACAACAGCGCGACCACCGCTAGTATGCTGCCGTACACCACCATCCAGCGTATGGGCTTTTGCAGGATTTTTTTGGTGCGGCCCTGGTAATGATCGGTCAGCCAGGCAAAGCGGCGGTTAAACCAGCCGAAGAAGCCGCGACTGCCATGCGCATCGCCTGGGACAATCGGTTTCAGCAGAGTGGCGCAGAGCGCCGGTGTGAGCGACAGCGCCAGAAACGCCGAAAAGGCGATGGAGACTGATAGCGACAAGGAGAACTGCCGGTAGATATTGCCAACCGCACCGCTGAAAAATGCCATGGGGATAAACACCGACACCAGCACGACCGTAATGCCGACAATCGCCCCGCTGATCTGCGACATGGCCTTGACGGTAGCTTCGTATGGCGAGAGCCCCTCTTCTGCCATCAGGCGCTCGACGTTCTCCACCACCACAATCGCATCGTCCACCACGATACCAATCGCCAGCACCATGCCAAACATGGTCAACACATTGATGGAAAAGCCCAGCGCGTACATGACGCTGAAGGTGCCCATGAGCGCAATCGGCACCACCACGGTAGGAATCAGCGTGGCACGGAAATTCTGCATGAAGAGATACATCACCAGAAACACCAGCACGATGGCTTCCAGCAAGGTGTTGAGTACCTTTTCAATGGAGATGCTGACAAAGGCCGAGGTGTCGTACGAAATCTGGTAAGTCACGCCCGGCGGGAAATACGTCTGCAGTTCATCCAGCGCGGCGCGTATGCGCTTGACGGTGGCCACGGCATTGGAGCCCGGCGCCATCTTGATCGCCATGCCTGCGGCATTCTTGCCATTAACCTTGGATGAGAAGGAGTAATCGCTGCTGCCCAGCTCCACCTTGGCGAGGTCTTTGACCAGCAAGGCCGAGCCATCGGCATTGGTACGCAGTTGCACATTGCCAAAATCCTCCGGCGTGGCGAGCACGGCATCCGACTCAATGGAGGCGCTGATGGGGGAATTTTCCGGCACGCCATTGGCGCCTATCTGGCCCACGGTCACCCGTGCGTTGTAGCTGCGAATGGCCGAGGCAATATCCGCCGCTGTCACGTTTAGCGCCGCCATTTTCTTGGGGTCCGGCCAGATGCGCATCGCGTATTCCGGGCTGAAGGATTGCACCTTGCCCACGCCCTGCACGCGGCGCAGCGTCTGGATCACATTGGCCGAGGCTAGCTCGCCCAGGTCCACTTCGCTGGTTGAAGCATCATCCGCCGTCAAGGAGACAATCAGCTGAAAACTGTCCGCCGACTTTTCCACAGAAATGCCATTGCGGCGCACAATTTCCGGCAGTCGCACTTCGATGGTTTTCAGGCGATTCTGCACATCCACCGCGGCAAGGTCGGGATTCACCCCCTGCTTGAAGGTGAGGCTGAGGCCAGCCGAGCCCTGGCTGCTGGTGGCCGAGATGTACATCAGCCCCTGCACGCCGTTCATCTCGCGCTCGATCACCGAGGTGACGGTTTCTTCAACCACGCGTGCAGAAGCACCGGGGTAGCTCGCGCTGATATTCACCACGGGCGGCGCAATGTCCGGGTACTGGGCTATCGGCAGCCCGCGTATCGCCAGGATGCCGGAGAGGATGATCAGGAGGGCGATCACCCAGGCAAATACCGGGCGATCAATAAAAAATCTGGCCATATCGTTGCCTTGGGTTCTTTAAACGGCTTGCATCATGGATTCTGGGCTGCGGCAGGCGTGACTTTCACCTGCGCTCCCGGGGCCAGCGTGGCGACGTTGGTCGTGACGACGCGGTCACCCGGTTTCAGCCCTTTCACCACGACCCACTCCCGACCCTGCATGCCGCTGGTCTGCACTTCCACCGGCACTACCTTGTCATCCTTGTCCAGTGTCATTACCTGGGCAGCTTGGGCGGTTCTGATCAGCGCATCGCGCGGGATCAGAATGGCATGCGGATTCACCGCCTGGTCCAGCTTCACCTGCACATAGGCACCGGGGAAAAGCTCGCGGTCCGGATTATCAAACAGGGCACGCATGGCCACCGAATCCGTCGTGCTATTGACGGCAAGATCGGAGAAGTAGAGCTTGCCTTTGCGTGCGTACTCCGAGCCATCGGGCAGGATCAGGCGCACGGTAATCTGCCCCTGTTTCTTGCCTTGCACCTGCCCGGCACGCATCGCCCGTTGCAGCGCCATGACATCTGCCGCCGGTTGCGAGAAATTCACGTAGATCGGGTCGATCTGGTCTATGGTGGTCAGCGGGGTGGGGCTATCCTGCCCGACCAGGGCGCCTTCGGTGACCAAAGCGCGGCGGGCAATGCCATCAATCGGCGCCGTCACCCGTGCATATCCGAGGTCCAGATTGGCACGGTTGAGCCGGGCTTTGGCAGACAGCAGGGCCGCGCGCGCCGCCAGCTCTTCAGATGCAGCTACCTTGTAATCGCGCTGGCTCACCGACTGGTCACTGACCAGATCCTTGTAACGTTCCAGCTTGTCCACGGCATTGAGATGATTGGCTTCGGCCTGCGCCAGCGCGCCTGCTGCGTCCTCACGGGCGGCGGCCAGGAGTTCGGGGTTGATCAGAAACAGCGGCGTGCCTTTTTTGACTTCCTGACCTTCCTGATAAACCCGCTGGGTGACGATGCCCGCCACGCGGGCCCGTACTTCCGCCTGGCGGTAGGCTTCAAGGCGGCCGGGTATCTCGGCTTCCATGGTTACCGGGGTTTCGGTCACCTGGATGGCCTGCACTTCTATCGGGGCAGTGCCCGACGATGCGGCCTGATCACCGGAAGAGCAGGCGCTCATGAGCCCGAGGACGGACATCGCAGCCAGCAGCTTGCGCCACTCTCCTGAAAAAACACCCATAACTGATATTCCAACGGATAAAGAATGGGGCATGATAGCCCAGCCCCGATAATCAATCAATCGTGACTGATTAATTATCGGGTGTATACTAAGCGCTTCGATTCCTTCGAGTTAATGCCTTGGCACGCAAAACAAAAGAAGACTCCCAGCGCACCCGCGACCTGATCCTGGATGCCGCCGAACACGTAATCTACGAGCGTGGCATGAGCCTCACCACCATGGCCAATATTGCGGATGCGGCCAATGTGTCGCGCGGCGCAGTGTATGGACATTACAAAGGTAAAGTGGAACTGGCGATTGCCATGGCCGAGCGTGCCATCCATACCGCCCCTTCACTGGAGCGCGGCCCGGAAGAGCCCGCCCTGGTTTACCTTAAACGCTACTGCCTGCATGAAGTACATTCCTATATCGACGCCAGCTCGCTGCAGCGCGTGCTGTTCATTCTTTACGTGCGCATAGACGACACGCCGGAACTGGTGAGCATACGCGAGCGATGGGAACAAAAACGCGCCGCCGTCATTGCGCAGTGCCTGCAAGCCGCCATCCAGGAAGGCAGCCTCGCCGCCGATAGCGATGTCGCGCTTTATACGCTGTATGTGCAGGCGCAGATCGAAGGCATCTTCAGCATTCTTTTTTTCAATCACGACACCACGATAGACAAATGGGATATCGCCGAGCGCCTCTGTTCCATGGGGCTGGAACGGCTCACCCTCCCCGCAAGGCCCTAGCGCTTGCAGCGCGTGCATACGCTGCCACACCCATCAGTCCAGTAGCGCGAGAAACTGCTCCAGCGGCAAAGGCTTGCTGAACAGGTAGCCTTGCGCTTGCGGGCAACCCATCTTATGCAGGTAATCGGCCTGCTCCAGGGTTTCAACCCCTTCTGCCACCACGTTTTTATTCAGATTGCGGGCCAGGGAAACGATAGCCTGCACAATGAGCGCCCGTTCGGCGTTGTCCGTAATATCACTGGTAAACGAACGGTCGATTTTCAGCTCGCGCACCGGAAAGCGATGCAGATAACTCAGGGCAGAATACCCGGTGCCAAAATCATCAATCGAGATACACAAGCCCATGGCACTGAGGCTTTGCAGCATGCGCTGGATGTTGTCGGTATTTTCCAGCAGCAGGCTTTCGGTGATTTCGAGCTTGATCCAGTCCGTATGGCAGCCCGTCTCGGCAAGAATGGCTTGTATGGAAGACACCAGATCATTGTGCAGGAACTGACGCGTAGATAAATTGACCGCCACCGTCACCGGACGCGGGCGACCACGATTCAGCGCCACAGCCACCTGGCAGGCGGAACGCATGACCCATTCGCCTATCGGGATAATCAGCCCGGTCTCTTCGGCAATACCAATGAACTTGTCTGGCATGATGAGTTTGCCAGACTCATGCTGCCAGCGCAGCAAGGCCTCGGCACCAATGATCTCGCGTGTGGCAAGGTCGACCAGCGGCTGGTAGTGCAGCAGAAATTCCTCTTTTTTGAGGGCGAAGCGCAGGTTGGTTTCCACCTCACGCCGTTCGGCGGCTTTGATGGTGAGATCTGCCGAGTAAAACTGGAAATTGTTGCGCCCCAGGTGCTTGGCGTGAAACAGCGCAGAGTCGGCATATTTGAGCAGATCATCCACGGCATGACTGTCCGACGGGTAAGCCGCAATGCCCAGGCTGGCGGTGACAAACACATCATGACCATCCACCACAAAAGGTTGGTCAAAGGCCTGCAGCACCTTGTCGGCGACGCGGGTGATGTTTTCCGGCACGCGCATTTCGGAGACCAGAATACCGAACTCATCCCCACCGAGACGCGCCACCGTGTCGTAAGGGCGCACGCATTTTTCCAGGCGGTTGGCCACTTCACACAGCAGCACATCGCCCAGGGTATGACCCAGGGTATCGTTGATTTCCTTGAAGCGATCCAGATCCAGCATGATGAGGCCAAACGGATAGGCATGGCGCTCGGCTTCGGCGATGGTCTGTTCGACACGGTCGATGAGCAAGGCCCGGTTGGGCAGCTTGGTCAGGGTGTCGAAATAGGCCAGATGATGTATGCGTTCCTGATACTCGTAGGTCTCGGTGACATCCTGCCCCATGCCGATCACGGCGATGGGCAGGCCGCTGGCATCCAGCTCGGCGGCCAGCCAGATATGGATGATCCTGCTGTTGCCATCGGGTGCATGCCAGTGCAAGTCCATGGCCGCTGAGCGCCCACTCTTGAACACCTCTTTGACCACCTGCTCATAGCCATAGGCAGAATCGCCCCCGGGAAATTCACTTGGCGTTTTGCCCAGCAAGACATCTTCGGCAACCCCGTAAAGGTTAGCGGTTTTCTGGTTCACAAAAGTACGTCGGCATGCGGTGTCAAACCGCACTATCAGATTGGGGGAATTTTCGATCAGGGAGTGGTATTCGCGTTCGCGGCGTATGGCATCGGTCACATCACGCGCATAGCCCAGGGTGCCTTCGATGTTGCCGTCAATCACCAGGCGGGACTTGTAAGATTCAATCCAGATATCCTTGCCATCGGCGGTCCGCAAGCGGTTTACCGTGCCTACCGGCAGCTCGCTCTCCATGGCTTGCCTGTCGCCCTCGACATATTCCTGGGCCAGCTCCGGATCAAAAAAATCAAAATCCGTTTTGCCTTCCAGTTCATGCGGAGAGGACACACCGGCAACGCGGGCGTACTCCGTGTTGGCTGCCAACAGACGACTTTTCGTGTCTTTCAGCCAGACCATGAAAGGAAAGTTATCCAGCAAGGTGCGCAGATATTTTTCTCTAGCCGTTATTTTTTCTTGCGCACTATCCAGCATCAAGAACCCTTTTGAGCAAATACACAGCAATAAAAGAGGACAGTCCTGTGATGAAAATCACAAAATTTTTAGCAATGTAATACGTTATAGGACATTTAGTGAACAACTTTTATGAGGTCGCTGCGCAAATATGTCAGCCCTGGTTATTACGCAGGATAAGGTCCTGTGGCTGAACAGCCTGATTTCATGCATTTCTCCGGGATTAAGTCCCCGAGCCACGTTTTCTGATCCCTGAGTTTGGTGTATGGCGATCAGGCAAGGGGATTACTGACAGGGATCCGGACGATCCTGTGCGGGGGTGATCCAGAGATAATCGTATTGCCCGCGCAAGCCATCGAGCCGGGCCATCTGTTCGGCGTTATCTTTCACAAAGCCGACCACGCGCACGCGGCGTTCCGGCAACAGTGCATGGAAGATCACGGGTATTCCATAATCGCGCCGCACATGGTTATTGCCCGCCACCAGCACTGCCATGCCAGAGCCCGCATCGCGCAAGGCACTGAACATGGCCGCATCGCGCGCGCGTTGCGCCAGCTGCATGGCAGGCAAATGCTCGGGCTTGAGCTGGCCACAATGACCATCCAGCAGATCCTGGTTCAGCGTCGCTGCCGCCGTCGCGGATAAGGGAGCCTGCTGGAGGATGCCGGCCAGCGGAGCTGGCAAAGCGGACGCGCCCTGACGCGCCACATTCCTGACTTGTTCCGGCGCAAGATTGCCGCCCACGAGTGGCAATCCGGCCTCGCGAACCGCGGCAAACAGGCTCTCATGCGCAGGCCACTGCCAGCTATTGGCATTGAATCCGGCACGCTCCAGATCCGCCAGCAGCGGTCCTTGCCACTGCACACGCTGGCCGGATTGCAGATGTTCGGCGACCACGTAGGCACCAGGCCCATCCAACCGCGCTTTGAGTTGTTTCAGCAGTTCGCCACGTCGTTGATGGTGCAACGCATTGTCATGGACTTCGCCCAGCAACAGCACATCCTGCTTTGCGAGATCATCGACCAGCGCTTGCGCCGAAACCACCTGCCCGGTTGCCAGGTTGATAATGCGCTCGGCCGCCACGGCAGGCGCCGCGATCAATGTGCCCATCACCAGCCAGCCCCATACAAGCCCACGTTGCCACATCACCTATCTCCTTGTTTCCACCGATATTCACCCTGACGCACACTATGCCGTATGGTTCAGCCAGGGCAATGCACGCAGAAGTTATGCAGGCCGCCGGCATGGAACCGGCCATGGACGCCACACACAAAATAAGCTGACAACATAAGCAGCCCGCATAGATGGCGCAACAGGAGAATCTCATGGATCAGGAAATAGCTGGCAAGCTGGATGACATCAATACCACGCTAAAACATATTCATCGGCAAATGCTGTGGGTGTTCTGGCTGGTTGCCGTGTTTGCACTGCTGTACTTCGGGCTGCTCATATACCTGCTGGCCTGAGCTGGTGCCACGCCAACGTGATGGATCAGCCATCCCCCATAACCACAACAACGAGAGCCCATCATGACTGCATTACCGATTCCCGACGAACAAGCCGCGCTGGCTGCCTTGCTGCGCCAGCAACAAGCCGAAGGAGGAACCGAATCGCTATCCACCGAAACGCTGGGGCAGTACATCTGCTTTTGCAAACTGCGCGGGTTTTGCGCGGACAAGAGCGCGGAGAGCTGTCTGCGCGAGCGCAATCTCTATCAGGCGTTTGTTGACGCCGGGCGTTGAGCAAGGCTTGAAAGGGTAGTCAGGAATTACTCAGACGCCACAATGCATTCCACCAGCCGCCCGACCAGGGGCGCCACCAGCAAAATCGCCAGAAAAACCACAGGCCATGCGGTGCAGAAGGCATGCCACCACTCCTGCATGAAACCGGCATGCCAGCCCCAATGCCGCAGTGTGAGCGTGCCGGAAACCAGCATGACACTGAAAGCGGACATCACCGCGGCAAACACAATCGGCCGAAAACGGCGCGGTATTTTCCAGGACATGAGCTACCTCTTAAGCAATATCAAAAGCACATGAAAAAACATGGGCTCAGGAGCGTGCCCGAGCCCATGCTGCTCAGCAGAATTACTGACGCACGGCTTGCAGGTAGCGCGCGGCAGGCTGTTTGTGCGAAAGATTGGGGCGCAGATGATTGCGCGCATCCACCAGGCGCGTCCAGTCGGCCGCTTCGGGCAGGGAAGGAATAGTCACCACTTCGCCCAGATCAAGTCCGACCAGCGCTGCATCGACCATGGTTTCTGCTGGCATGACAATCTCTTGTGGCAGATGGTTGACGGAGAAACCGGCACGATCCCACAACTCGGTATGTGTGGCGCCTGGCAATACTGCCTGCACACGCACACCCTTGCCAGACAACTCGTGATGCATGGATTCGCTGAGATTCAATACATATGCCTTGCTGCCGCTGTAGCTGCCATTCAGCATGTCCGGCGCCAGCGCCACAATGGAGGCGATATTGATGATGGTGCCATTGCCGCGCTTGACGAAGCTGGTGGCAGCCGCCGCGGCCAGATGTGTCAGCGCCGTGATATTGAGCGAAATCATGGTGTCGATCTGATCCAGATTGGAATCCAGCAGCGAGGTCACCGCTGCAGTACCGGCATTATTCACCAGCACGCTGATGTCGCTATCGGCGAGCAGCTTTTGCTTTACCTGCTCAAGGTCCTGCTTGCGTGTCAGGTCAGCGCCCAGGATTTCTACATGGCGACCAGTGGCAGCGTGCAATTTGTCGGCCAGCGCTTGCAGACGGGTGGTATCGCGCGCCACCAGCACCAGATCGTAACCGCGCCTGGCCAGGCGATCTGCATACACAGCGCCGATGCCGGAAGATGAGCCAGTAATGAGAGCCTTGCCTTGAGTAGATGTCGCCATGTGTTTCTCCTTGATGAATAAATTTAAGTGGGTGTTTAAACAAGCAATTGACGAGAGTCAGTATATGCACGTAAGCTATGGCTTAAATGTCATTTAACCCACTTTTTAAGACATCATGATGCGTATCGGATTTGTCGTGTTCCCCGGCTTTCAGATTCTGGATCTGGCGGCCATGACCGTATTTGAAATGGCCAACGTGGTCAGTCACCAGCCGGTATATGAACTGCATCTGCTATCCGAACACGGTGGCGCCGTGACCAGTTCGGCCGGGGTTGCCGTACACACGGAGGCCTTCGATCAGCAGGCATACGATAGCGTCATCATGATGGGCAGCATCGGTATCCATACCCCCAGCCCGGGCCTGCTCGGCTTTCTGCAACAGGCACACATCGCCAGCCGTCGCATTGCCAGCATATGTACCGGCGCGTTCATCCTGGCTGAAGCAGGCCTGCTGGACGGGCTGCGCGCCAGCACGCACTGGCGCCACGCGCGTGAATTGCAGCGCCGCTATCCCAAGATCAAGGTGGAAGAAGACCGTATCTTCATTCGCGAGGGCAAGGTATGGACCTCGGCAGGCATGACGGCCTGCATTGATTTATCGCTGGCCCTGGTGGAAGCCGATATCGGGCTGGATGCTTCGCGCACGATTGCCCAGCGCATGGTGGTCTACCACCGGCGCACCGGCGGCCAATCGCAGTTCTCGGCACTGCTGACGCTGGAACCCAAGTCCGACCGCATCCAGACTGCGCTGACGTATGCCCGCAGCAACCTGCACAAACCTTTGTCCGTGGAAGACCTGGCCGATGTTGCCCACCTGAGCCCGCGCCAGTTCAGCCGGGCTTTCCGTGCCGAGACCGGGCAATCACCCGCCAAAGCCATTGAAAACCTGCGCGTGGAAGCGGCCAAATCCATGATAGAAACCGCGCGGCACCCGATTGACGTAGTGGCGCGGGAAACCGGTTTTGCCGACCCCGAGCGCATGCGCCGGGCCTTCATCCGCACCCTGGGGCATCCACCTCAGGCCATCAAGCGCATGGCCCGCATGCAAACACATTAAGCGCAGGCCTCTCCTTATCCGCACGGCGGATATCACTCTATCTAACCCGCCATACGGCTGTGTCTTCATATTGGTCTAAAATATGCCGACACAGCCCATGACACAGGACAACGCGTCACCCGCCAATATGAGCAACCCGGTTAAACCCCCTGAAGAAGACAGCACCGTCTATAAAACCCTGCTGGAATCCACCAAAGCGATTCCCTGGAAAATAGACTGGCGCACCATGACGTTCAGCTACATCGGCCCGCAGATCGAAACGCTGCTGGGCTGGGCCCCTGAGAGCTGGGTGAGCGCAGGCGACTGGGCCGCGCGCATGCATCCGGAAGACCGTGAATGGGTAGTGGATTATTGCGTGTCACAATCACGCTCCGGGATTGATCACGAGGCGGATTACCGGGCGCTGACCAAGGATGGCGAATACATCTGGATCCGCGATGTGGTGCATGTGCTGCGCAATGCGGATGGCGAAGTCGAAGCGCTGATCGGCTTCATGTTTGATATCAGTGAGCGTAAGAAAACCGAAGAAAAACTGCTGCAACTGCAAAAAGAACTGGAAGAGCTGTCTTTCCAGGATGGCCTGACACGCGTCGCCAATCGCCGCATGTTCGATTCGATCATTCAGGTGGAATGGACCAATGCCAGGCGCAACAGCCAACCGCTGTCCCTCATCATGCTGGATATCGATTACTTCAAACAGTACAACGATCATTACGGACATATTCAGGGCGATGATTGCCTGAAGCAGGTGGCGGAAATACTGAGCAGTGCGGGTACACGGGCGAACGACTTTTTTGCCCGCTTTGGCGGAGAGGAGTTTGTTCTGGTGCTACCGCAGACGGATAGTGATGCCGCCAAGAAAATTGCCGAACGCTGCCGCAAGCTGATTTTCAAGGCGCAGATTCCGCATGCAAAATCCCTGATCGGCCCGGTACTCACCATCAGCGTGGGTGTCGGTACCGTGATCCCTGGTTACCAGGATGAGTCTGTGGATTTTATCAACAGCGTGGACCAGCGGCTCTATCAGGCCAAGCAGCTGGGCCGCAACTGCATCATCAGCGGCAACTGAACCTCAAGGCGCGCTTCTGGGCTCCCACAGTGGCTCGCCGCCTGCATCGAGATAGGTGAGATACACCCGCAAATCGAACTCCAGCTGGTGATAATGCGGCTCCATATAGCAACATAACTGGTAAAACGCCTTGTCGTGGTCGCGCTCCTTGAAATGCGCCAGTTCGTGTACCACGATCATGCGCAAGAATGCCTCCGGCATGCTGCGAAATAGCCCCGATACATGCAGCTCGCGCTTGGCTTTGAGCTTGCCGCCCTGCACCCGCGAGATGGCCGTATGCGTGCCCAGCGCATGCCGCACGATGTGCAATTTACTGTCGTATGCCACCCGGCTGAGTTGTCCGCTATTGCGCAGGTACTCGTCTTTTATTTTCACCACAAAATCGTACAGGCCTTTGTCGGTTCGGATGGCATGCGGCTCAGGGTATTTCGCCAGAAAAATCTCCGCGAGTTTTCCCTGCCGAATAACATCCAGCGCCTGTGTGACAAGGCTGGCGGGATACGCAGCAAGATAATGGGAAGTGGGCGTCAAGGGCAGCATGATAGGCAGGCGAAGTGGGCTGCTGTATTTTACACCGCCCCATGCCGATCGCAGACTATTGCACATCCCCGGCAACTTGTTTAGGCTTGCAGCTCACGCACCCGAAGGGCCTAAAAATAATAAAGCAGGGCATGGGGTTTGCTCACTTCAGGCTGGTTCAACGCCGCCCCATCTCTCTTGAATATTGGCACAACTACATTGCGCGTCGCTCTCGACATCAGCCCTAAAAGCTACGCTACCGGTGCATTAAACCGCGTAGTGGCAGGCTGGTTGTTGCCTCAAACACAGCGTCTGGCCAACCGCATGTGCATGGCGCACATCATGGCACTGGCGCTGCTCGGTTTTTCTGCCATCTCCGCACACGCCCAGCCACAAACCTTGCGCGTCATCTCGGATGATAACTACCCGCCTTATCTGTTTCGCGATGCCAGCGGAAATCTGGAGGGGTACCAGATAGATATCTGGAAACGCTGGGAGCAGGAGACCGGCATCAAGGTCGAGCTGATCGCCACCCACTGGGATCAGGCCCAGCAAGCGTTGCTCAACGGAGATGCGGATGTCATCGACATGATGTTCCGCACGCCGGACCGCGATGCGACTTATGACTTTTCACAGCCGTATGCCAATCTCCCCGTCGCCATCTACAGCCATGCCAGCATTCCCGGCATTGCCTCCGCGCATGACCTGCGCGGGTTTCTGATCGGGGTACAGGCTGGCGATGCCTGTATTGAACGACTGCGGGCGGACTCCGTTACCAACTTCAAGCTCTACCCGGATTACACATCCCTGATCAAAGGCGCGCTGGATGAGCAGGTCAAGCTGTTCTGCATGGATGAGTACCCGGCCAATTACTACCTTTACAAACTGGACCCTACGCAAAAATACCGCAAGGCGTTCCAGCTGTATCAGGGCCAGTTTCATTATGCGGTGAAAAAGGGCGCCACCGACACACTGCAGCTGATTGAAAGCGGCATGGCGCGGATTCCGCGTGAAGACAAGATCGAAATGTTCCAGAAATGGGTAGGGCAATCACCGGTGCTGCTGCCTTACAGCCGCTATATCGCGCCGGCACTGGGCTTGTTGAGCCTGGTGGGGGCCATCGTCCTGCTGTGGATTTTCCTGTTGCGCAGAAGCGTCAAAACCAAAACTGCCGAGCTGGCCAATCAGCACCAGCGATTACAGCAAATTATTGATGGCACGGCGGCTGGGACCTGGGAGTGGGATATACGGAGCGGCGACTGTATCGTCAATCCGCGCTGGGCGGAGATGCTGGGATATACGCCGGATGAGCTGGAGCCTTGCACCGCGGACAGTTGCCGCGCGCTCTGCCACCCGGATGATCTTGAACAGCTGGTACAGGCACTGGAAGCGCATCTCCGAGGGGAGACCGATTACTTTGCCAGCGAGTCGCGTCGCCGCCATAAAAACGGCCACTGGATATGGGTGGCAGATCGCGGACGGGTTACCCGCCGATCACCACAGGGTGAAGCGCTGACCATGAGCGGCACGCGGCTCGAGATCACCAAGCTCAAGCTGGCCGAAACCACGCTGAAGCAGGCGGTGGAACAGCAAAAAATGTTTATCCAGCAGGCACCCATCTGTGTCGCCATGTTTGATCGCGACATGCGCTATCTGGCCTGCAGCAACCAATGGCAAGAAGAATTCGGTCATCAGCAGGGCAGCCTGCTGGGGCTGAACCACTATGATGTGCATCCCGACATCCCGGAAAAATGGCGCCTGGCGCATCAACGGGCGCTGGCCGGCGAACGGCTGGAAGAGGAGGAGGACCTGTGGATAAGAGCGGATGGCCAGCATCTCTGGACCCGCTGGATGATCACGCCATGGATGGATGACAGTCAGACCATACAGGGCATTATCATTTCCTCCGAAAACATTTCCGCGCGCAAGCAGGCCGAAGAGGAGTTACGCCTGGCGCATACCGTATTCGAGCACAGCAGCGAAGCCATGCTGGTGACCGATGCCGATAACAACATCATCACCATCAACCCGGCTTTTAGCGAGATGACGGGCTATTCACTGGAAGAAGTCATCGGCAAGAATCCAAAAATCCTGAGCTCGGGACGCCAGGGCAAGGAGTTTTACCAGGAGCTGTGGAATACCCTGGAAACCTCCGGTGAATGGCGTGGTGAGATCTGGAACCGCCGCAAGAGTGGGGAAGAGTATGCCGAATGGCTGGCGATCAATAATATTTACAGCGAGGACGGCAAGCTGTTCCGTCGGGTAGCGCTGTTCTCGGATATCACCGAGAAAAAACGCGCCGATGCCCTGATCTGGAATCAGGCCAATTATGACTTGTTGACCCAACTGCCCAACCGCCGCCTGTTCAGCGACCGCCTGCAACAGGAGATCAAAAAATCGCAGCACGATCATAGCCAGTTTGCGCTGCTGTTCATTGATCTGGATCGCTTCAAGGAAGTGAACGATACTCTGGGCCATAGTCACGGGGACTACCTGCTGATTGAAGCATCCCACCGCATTCAGCGGCACCTGAAAGAAACCGATACCGTTGGGCGGCTGGGTGGCGATGAATTTACCGTGATCATTGCCAACCTGCCTGACCCCAGCGTGATGACGCTGATCGCGCAGCGCGTGCTGGACGCCCTTGCCGCACCATACGACCTGGAAGGCGAAATCGTCTATCTCTCCGCCAGCATAGGCATTACGGTTTTCCCTGAAGATGCGACCACCAGCGCCGAGTTGCTGAAAAATGCCGATCAGGCCATGTATGAAGCGAAAAAGAATGGCCGCAACCGTTTCAGTTTCTTTACCCCCATGATGCAGGCCATGGCGCAGGCCCGCATGCGCATGATGCGCGATCTGCGCAATGCACTGGCCTTGAGCCAGTTCACGGTCTATTTCCAGCCGATTGTCGATCTTGCCAGTCAGCGCATTCACAAGGCAGAAGCGCTGATACGCTGGCAACATCCGGAGCTGGGCTTTATCAGCCCCGCTGAATTCATTCCGCTGGCCGAAGAAACCGGCCTGATCCACGAGATAGGCGACTGGGTATTCCAGCAGTCTGCACAGCTGGTGAAACAATGCATCCCTATCGTGGGCGACGATTTCCAGGTAAGCGTGAACAAATCGCCCGTGCAGTTCCGCGACCGTGCGCATTCGCATCATGACTGGATGGAATACCTGAGCGGACTGGGCTTGAGCGGGCACAATATCGTGGTCGAGATTACCGAAGGCCTGCTGCTCAATGCCGATAGCGGCATCTCGGACAAACTGCTGCATTTCCGCGATGCTGGCATGCAGGTGGCGATTGATGACTTCGGCACGGGCTACTCGTCACTGTCCTATCTCAAGAAGTTTGATATTGATTACCTCAAGATAGACCAGTCATTCGTGCGCAATCTGTCGGGCGAAGGCGAGGATCTGGCCTTGTGCGAAGCGATTGCCACCATGGCGCACAAGCTGGATTTGCGCGTGATCGCCGAAGGTGTGGAAACGACCGCACAACGCGACCTGCTGGCGCAGATCGGGTGCGATTACGGCCAAGGCTACCTGTTCTCCAGACCGGTGCCGGCCGATGAATTCATGCTGCTGCTGGAACGATCCGCTGCCTGATCATGCCCAACAGGCATGGGCTGCATATCAGCCGTCGCCAGACAAAAACGACAACAAGAGAAGGGAGACACCATGCCCTACAAGTTTTTGATGTTTTACTTTATTTCGCTCGGCATCTGCTCGCTGTCCACCATCTACAAAACCAGCTGTTTCAAGAACATGCTGTGCCGCCAGATATTGGGCAATATGTTCTGGAGCCTGATCCCCATCGCCAACACCTTCAAGGCCGTATTATGGATTTATTCCATGATCGTCGATGCCTGGCGGCGGCGCCGTGGAACAACGCCGCCAGGCTGATGGCGCTATTTATCGGGCAAAGCAGCGTATACGCTTAGGCCGCCATGTAGGCATGCACTTTTTGCGTGAGCCATTCCATGAACGCCAATAAACGCCGCGACAAGTGCCGTCGGTGAGGATAAAGCAGGGACACCGGCATAGGCTCTGGCTTGAATTCCGGAAGCAGTTCTAACAGTTCGCCCCGCTGCAGATAAGTCCGAACCGCCACGAGCGGCACCTGGATAATACCAAGCCCGGCCAGACAGGCCATGCTGTAGGCGGTGGAATTATTGACCGTCACCCGCGCAGGAACCAGGCAATGCCGGCTCACCCCCGCCTCCAGATATTCGAACGCGGAAGGTTTGGCGCCGAGCACCGAAACATAGTGCACCATGTAATGCGCGGCGAGGTCTTCCAGGGCCATCGGCATGCCGTATTGGCGAATATAGGCGGGGCTGGCGCAATTCACCATCTCCAAGGTGCCTAGATGCCTTGCTACCAGGCCCGATTCCGTTAGCACTCCCACCCGGACCACGCAGTCAAACCCTTCACTGATCGGGTCTACCCGCCGGTCCGTACTGCTGAGCTCGATTTCAATGCCAGGATGCCGCTGCATGAATTCAGGCAATTGGGGAATCACGAGGTTATGCGCCATGTTGAGTGGCATATCCACCCGCAAGCGTCCCCGTAGCAGGGTTTCTGTTTGCTGGAAAAGACTCTCCACTTCGTCCACCTCGGCCAGCAGATCCTTGCATCGCTCATAAAACCGCTGACCATCCTGCGTGAGTTGCACTTTGCGCGTCGTTCTATGCAAAAGCCTCGCCCCCAAGCGAGCCTCCAGCTGGGTTACTGCATTTGAAATGCTGCCTTTGGGCAATCCCAGGCTATCGGCCGCCTGGGTAAAACTCGCCAGTTCCGCCACCCGTACAAATACCTGCATGGCATCCAGCTTGTCCATAGCGCTCCATTGACATGAAATTTTGAACAGTATAACTATTTTTCGGCAGTTTATTCGTTCCAAAGATGGCAATAGACTGTTCACCAGCACGATTCATCATCCACTTTCAAAGGAGCATCATCATGACAAGCAAGATTGCGATAGTGACGGGAAGCAGCCGCGGGCTGGGTAAAAGCATGGCACTCAGCATCGCCGCCAAGGGTCAGGACGTCATCCTGACCTATCGCAGCCAGCGCGCGGAAGCAGAAGCCGTGGTCAGCAGCATTGAGGCCATGGGCAGAAAAGCGGTGGCACTGCAGCTGGATGTGGGCGACAGCACTTCTTTTGCGCGATTTGCCCAGGAAGTGAAACAGGTGCTGCAGTCCCACTGGCAGCGCGATACCTTTGATTTTCTGGTCAACAACGCGGGTATCGGTATCCATGTCCCGTTCACTGAAACGACAGAAGAAGCCTTTGATACGCTGGTCAATATCCATTTCAAAGGCGTATTTTTCCTGACGCAGAAGCTGCTGCGGCTGATGGCAGATCAGGGACGCATCATCAATATTTCCAGCGGCCTGGCACGTTTTTCCTTGCCGGGTTACTCGGCTTACGCCGCCATGAAAGGCGCCGTGGAAGTGCTGACGCGTTATCTGGCAAAAGAGCTGGGGCCACGTGGCATTACGGTGAATGTAGTGGCCCCTGGCGCCATTGAAACCGACTTTGGTGGTGGCACGGTACGCGATAACGCCGAGGTCAATAAATTTGTGGCCAGCCAGACTGCCCTGGGACGCGTGGGCTTGCCCGACGATATCGGCCCCATGGTGGCATCGTTGTTATCGGAAGATAACCGCTGGGTAAATGCCCAGCGTATTGAAGTCTCAGGCGGGATGTTTGTATAGCCCGCCCTGAGTATTGCTCAAGGCTCTATCTTGAAACCGGCATCGACCCAGGCATCGATGCCGCCCTTGAGTGGTCGCACCTTGTGGTAACCACGCTTGATGAGCAGCTTGGCCATTTTGGCCGCGGTCACGTCATTGGGGCATGAACAGTAGAGCACGATATCCGTATCGATATCGGTATCAATAAACACGCTATCAATGGTGTCCTCGGTCATGCTGAGCGCACCGGGAATACGGCCATCACCTTGCAGATGGGCAGGTCTGGCATCCACAATCACCGGGCGTGAGCCGCTTTTGAGCATGGTATCCAGCTCATCCACCGAAATGCGCGCCATGCGCAGCGACTTGATAAAGCGGTGCCGCTCCCACCATTTGTTGAGGATGAAGGCCACCAGGGCGATACCCAGCAACAGGGCACCCCATTTGCCCATCTCGCTCAGAATATCCAGCAATTCATCAATGGCGCTACTGAACAGCGTGCCCAGCACTATGGCTGAGCCCGCCCAGATGGCAGCTCCCAGGCTATCAAAAATGATAAAGGTCGTGGCCCGTGTACCCACAGTACCGGCCAGCGCGCTGGACACCGAGGCAAAGCCGGGAATGAATTTGCAGAACAGCAGGGCAGGTGGCCCGATGCGCAGATACACCGACTCAGTCTGCCGCACGCAAGAATCAGGCGACAGGGAAATGCGGCATAGCTTGCTCATGACCCGGCGGCCGAAGCGGCGTCCGGCAAAATACCAGGCCAGATCTGCCAGCAGCGAGGCAATCACGGCAGTCAACAGCAGTTGCGCCGGGCTATATTGCCCCTGCGTGAGCATGGCGCCCGTCACCAGCAGGGTGGGGTAAGCCGGAATAGGTAAGCCGATCTGCTCCAGAAACACATTGGCAAACACAATCAGCAAGCCGTATTGCTGAAGCAGATCAAGCAGATGTTGCATGGACTATCTCGACTTCAGTGCGTCGGCGATCTTCTGATCGGTCTTGTACTGGCTGAGCGCATAAACCGCCCAGATGGTAGCGGGCAGCCAACCGATGAGCGTGGCTTGCAGAATCAGACAGACGATGCCTGCGATGGGACGGCCAATGGTGAAAAATGTCAGCCAGGGCAGGATGAGGGCAATCAGTAAACGCATGTCAGCGACCTATTTGAAATGTTAACGCCCACTATATTAACAGCGTCTGCTGCCTTGCGGACCTGCAAGCTGGACAAGATTGCACATGCATTGCCATGACTACGCGACCTCACCAGCCATACCGGACGCGTACCCAGTGCCCATAGCGCTGATCATGCATACAAGCTTCCAGGAAATCAGGATAATGCTAGCGCTCGCAAGATAACCCTCGCTATAAAAGGAGCCCTCTGTGGAAGCCTGGCAAAACATCAACCTCCTCTCGCTACTCGATACCCTGATCAGCCTCAGTACGGCGTTTGTACTGGGCAGCCTGATCGGCTTTGAACGTCAGTACAGACAGCGCACAGCCGGGCTACGCACCAATGTGCTGGTGGCGGTGGGCGCCGCCATTTTTGTCGACATGGCGAACCGGCTGACCGGGCATGAGGGATCAGTGCATGTGGTGGCGTATGTGGTGTCAGGCATAGGTTTTCTCGGCGCGGGCGTCATCATGCGCGAACAGGGTAATGTGCGCGGCCTGAACACCGCGGCCACCTTGTGGGGCTCCGCGGCGGTGGGCGCCTGCGCTGGTGCCGATCTTCTGCTGGAATCCCTGCTGGGAGCGCTGTTTGTCCTGGCCGCCAATACCCTGTTACGTCCCGTGGTGAACCGTATCAACCGCCAGCCCATGGATACGCCGGCAGTAGAGCTGACCAATACGGTATATGTCATCGCGGCGCGCACCCATCAGAAAGAAGCCATGTATCTGCTGGAGCAGGCTCTGGAGCAAACCGGTTATCCGCTGCAAGCCCTGGTCATGCATGCCTTTGGGGAAAACGAGATTGAAATTGAAGCAACGCTGGCAGCCACCTCGGTCGATGGTCTGGTACTGGATCAGCTGATCGATCAACTCAAGCAGAGCCCGCATGTTGGGCAGGCCTTCTGGAGCCCCAGCACCACGGATTAAGCGAGCGCCTGCTAGCGCGAAAACCAGCGACTGGCATAGAGCGCCAGGCCACTGGCCACGCCGCCGTGCATATTGCCGGTCACCAGCGGCATGTCATCGCCCATCACATTGCGTATCGCCTGCTGTATCACGGGCGATACCGCCGAGCCGCCGGTCAAATAGGTTTTATCAATGCGCACCCCAGCCCCGGCACGGGCCTCTTCAATCACCTTGCGGATTTTTTCGGTGGCCTGGGTAATCGCCTGCTGCATCTGGTCACGGTTCATGCCGAGTTGCAGCTCTGGCGCTACAAAATCCACATTGATATGGGTATCAGCCGCATCCGTCAGCCGAATCTTGGCCTGCTCGGCGCTACGCACCAGACTGTGGGTCAGGCGCTCTCGCCAGACCTTGTACAAGCGGCGGCGCGCTTCATCCGGCTCGCCATGCACCGGCATTTCAAACCGGTTGTAAAAGGCATGCTGGCTGGGAATGCTGTTGACGGAAATGGCATCAAACGCCTTGTGGTGCAACTCTCCATCCTTGCCGAAGTGCGGCATGATCTGATGCCAGCCGATGTGAATATCGAGATCGGTACCGCCGATACGCGTACCGGCATAGGACAAAAGATCAGCACTACGGTCGGCACTGGCGCTGGCATGCGGTCCGACGCGCACCACGGAGCAATCGGTCGTGCCGCCGCCCACATCCACCACCAGCAAGACCTCGTCATTCACCAGGCCATTTTCGTAATCTAGCGCAGCGGCCAGCGGCTCATACATGAAGATTACATCCTGCAAACCCGCTGCCTGCGCGGCTTCGCGCATAATGGTGAGTGCTTGCTCATCTCCGCGTTCGCCGTATACGCCATGGTAGCGAATGGGGCGGCCTATCACCGCCTGCTGCAAGGGCATGCCGCTCGCCGCGCGCGCCTGTTGCATGAGGCGCTCCAGCATACGGCTGATGATGACGGTGAAAAACTCCAGCTGGTCACGGCTGAGGTCGCTCCCCAGAAACACCTTGGGGGACTTCACATACAGCCCATCGGTGGGGCCTTCGGTATGCGCTTGAATGGCGGCACGGCCAAACAGCAAATCACGGGCATCGCCCAGCTGCTGACGCAGCGTCATGCGGGCGTCGTCTTCTTCATCCAGATGGTCCGGGCGCTGGCGATAGACCGCCGAGGGCAGATAAACACTCTCGCCCTCCAGCGGCAACAAGGTCACCACGCCATTCTGCGCAACACCCACCGAAGAGTTGGATGTCCCGTAATCGATCCCGCAATGCATGCGCAGCCCCATCAGACAAAAGAGCAGAATTCTACCATTGGTCGGGCGTGCAACGCCGCCTTGGCGTGCCATCAGACCACAGTCGGCATCCGCTTCCCAAGCGTATGCCTAGCGCCATTTGGCGAGGCTGGCAAGCAATCAATTTTTAAGCCGCATGCCGATCAAGCCACAGGAAGAATAGGCGACTGGGGTAAAATCCCTTGTTTTTGAGTACGCACCATGTGGTTCAAAAACCTGCAGATTTATCGCATCTCCCAATGGAATACCCCAGTCGAAGCGCTTGAAGACCAACTGGCACGCCACGCCCTGCCAGACACCCCCACCTCTGAAATGCAGCAGACTGGCTGGATTGCGCCAGCCGGTCCCGGCAAGCCATTTGTGCATGTGCAAGCTCAGCAAGTGCTGATTGCGCTGTGTGTGGAAAAGAAGATACTGCCCACCAGCGTGATCAACCAATATGCCAAGGCCCGCGCGCTGGAACTGGAAGAACAGCAGGGCTACAAACCCGGGCGCAAACAGATGAAAGAGCTAAAGGAAGCGATTGCCGATGAGCTGCGGCCACGTGCGTTTTCATTGCGCCGCACTATTTATGCATGGCTGGACCTTGCCAATGGCTGGTTTGTGGTGGATGCCGCCAGCGCCGCCCTGGCGGATACCTTGTTGGAGCAACTGCACAAATCGGTGGATGGCTTTTCCTTGCGCCTGATCAAGACCAATCTCTCGCCCACCAGCGCCATGACAGGATGGCTGGCTGGCAGTGAAGCCCCGCATGGCTTCAGTGTGGATCGTGATTGTGAATTACGCGCGCTGGGCGATGACAAGGCCACCGTGCGTTATGTAAGGCATGACCTTGAAGCCGAGGAAATCCGTAAACATATTCAGGGCGGCAAGCAGGTGACCCGCCTGGCCATGACCTGGCGTGACCGCATTGCCTTTGTGTTGAACGATGTGCTGCAGATCAAACGCCTGGAAGTACTGGATGTGTTGAAAGAAGCGGCGGCAGATGTCGCTGCCGAAGAGATGTTCGACAGCGACTTTGTCATGATGAGTGGTGAGCTGAGTCAGCTTCTACCCGAATTATTGGCAGCCCTCGGCGGTGAAGTCGACACCGCCCCAAAACCCCAGGCCGCAGCCGCTTGAACGCTCAAGCGTCGGTGGAGACCGCCTGATCGCTGTGTTGAGGCAGCACGATACCGGATGCCGGATCCTGCAAGGCCTCAATCTCGATCAGCGGCGCCCAGGAGTTAATCGCACCGAACACCGTAGCAAAGGAGACATCGGCCGCATCACGACCCGTGCCCAGGCGTATCAAGCCCAGGCGCGGCGAGATGCCCGTCGGTTCAAACACATACCAGCGATCACCCAGATACACCTCAACGTAGGCATGAAAATCATGCGGGCCACTGGCGGGGTCGGAGCCATAATCGACGCCGGTGACAAAGCGGGCTGGCATATTCAACGCGCGGCACAAGGCAATCATCGCATGTGAAAAGTCACGGCATACCCCGGCCTTCTGTTCGATGACATCCGTCGCGGCGCTCATGCTGTTGGTGCTGCCCGGCAAATAGGCGAGGTTGCCATGCACCCAGTCACATACTGCCTTTACGCGGGCATAACCGCGTGGCAGGTGACCGAACTGCTGGTTGGCAAATGCTTGCAACAGATCTGATTGGCAATAGCGGCTGGGGTAAAGGTAGCGCAGATATTGAATGGGGATATCGGTAATCGCCACTTCTTGTAAGGTGTCGGGAGCTTCCAGCTGATGGTCGACTTCCACCGTCGCCGAATAATGCACTTCCAGCGGGCCGGCCTCGGCCTGGCAACGCACATAGCGCGTGCCATAGAACGTATCCTCGTAGAGCTCATATTGCAATGGCTGGCTGAATTGCAGGTGCTCGTTCATGACAGATTGATTCGCTGTCTGCGCGGCATGCAGATTGAGGATGAAATCGGCCCGGGGGTCCAGCACTTCATATTTGAGGCTGATGGCCAGTTGCATTTTGATCATGATGGTATCTTGAGATAGGGATACCCCATGATACGTTAGTACTTACTCAGGCAGCATCGGCATTTCGCCGATAAGTGTATCCGTGCCATCCTACAAACTGGCAGGTAACAGGGATAGGGGAAGGTCAGGCCGTGGTATTGATATTCTGGCCGAGATGATCAGGCAGGTTCTGGATTTTCGGCAAGGCTTCTATCATGCCAGCGGCAGCGGTGGCCTGTGCATCCAGGGCTTTTTTCAGCACTTCCATGCTAACGGCTTGCCCGGCCTTGGTCTCGGCCATGCTGGCGGCTACGGTGGCACTGGTCACGGAATCCATACAATTCTCCTCATCTACACTACTGTATCGGCAGGCTTTGGGCATTCTTTAGGGCTATCATGAAAAAAACTTGCTCAAGCCCGGCAAAACTTGTTTTGGTACTGGTGGTCTTTTGATTGCAGGGCCTGATTCATCGCGAGCTTCTGCTAGACTTCGCAAGAAGCACTGCCCGTCATTGATACTTCACAGGCTGGCAACGCATTCAACAACGGCCACCGCCCAATAACCCCTATATCCAAGGTCATGATGCTGTCATTCGATAATCGCCTGCTAAACGAACTCCCCGGTGACCCCATACAGGGCGCCCAGCTGCGCCAGGTGCATGGCGCACTCTGGTCGCGGGTGGACGCCACGCCTGTAAGCGCGCCCCGGATGCTGGCGTGGTCACCCGAAATGGCGATCACGTTAGGACTCACTGCGGCGGATATGCAATCAGACGCCATGCTGCAGGCCCTGTCCGGCAATGGCTTATTGCCCGGCATGCAGCACTACGCGACCTGTTATGGCGGCCATCAGTTTGGCAACTGGGCGGGGCAGCTGGGCGATGGCCGCGCCATTTTTCTGGGTGAAACCGTGAATGCCGCTGGCGAGCGCTGGGAACTGCAACTGAAGGGCGCAGGCGCCACCCCATATTCCCGTCGCGCCGATGGCCGGGCAGTATTGCGCTCCTCCTTGCGCGAATTCTTGTGCAGCGAAGCCATGTTCCACCTGGGCATCCCCACCACGCGGGCACTGAGCCTGGTGGCAACGGGCGATAGCGTGATACGTGACATGTTTTACGATGGTCATCCGGAACGCGAGCCCGGCGCTATCGTCTGTCGCGTCGCCCCATCGTTCATACGCTTTGGGCATTTTGAGCTGCCTGCATCGCGCGGGGATATTGATCTGCTGCGCCGCCTGACCGAATTCACCATGCAACGCGACTTTGCCGACATGGCTTTCCCCGCCAATATGCCTCTGCATGAGCGCGTGCCCATCTGGTTTGGCGAGATCTGCCGCCGCACGGCCCTGCTGATGGCGGAGTGGATGCGCGTAGGGTTTGTGCATGGCGTCATGAATACGGACAACATGTCCATACTCGGGCTCACCATTGATTACGGCCCCTATGGCTGGATAGACAATTTTGATCCCGGCTGGACTCCGAACACCACGGATGCCTCCGGCCGCCGCTACTGCTTTGGCCGTCAACCCGATATTGCGCGCTGGAATCTGGAACGGCTGGCAGAAGCGCTGGCGCTGTTGTTGCCCGAGCCTGCGCCGCTTGTCGAAAGCCTGGGCATATTTGACAGCACCTATGGGCAGGCATGGAGCCAGGGCCTGGCCGCCAAATTCGGGCTGCGCGACTGGCAGGACGATGATGCCGCCTTGATGAGCGAAATTTTCGAATTGATGACAAGAGCGGAAGTCGACATGACCATGTTCTTCCGCCTGCTGGGCGATATGGATATGCAAGCCCCCAAAGCTGAAGCATTACGCCCGGCGTTTTATCGTGAAGAGTTGTGGCAGGACTTCCACCCGCCCCTGTATTCCTGGCTGCAACGCTACGGCGAACGACTCAAACACGACAATCTGTCCCAGGAGGCGCGGCAAACTGCCATGCACAAAGTGAATCCACGCTTTGTCCTGCGCAATTATCTGGCGCAGCAGGCGATTGATCAGGCTACCGAAGGCGACACCACCATGCTGCAGCAACTCTTCAGCGCCATGCGGCAGCCCTACGATGATCTTCCGCAGCATGCGGCGCTTTATGCCTTGCGGCCGGATTGGGCTCGGCAGAAAGCCGGTTGTTCCATGCTGTCTTGCAGCTCATAAAGCGCCTGCCTGCACACATCCACATTTTCTGTGGATAAGTATGTGGGCTCCTTGCGGAAGGCGACGCCAAGTACATGATGCAATAGCGATGACTCGCTATTGGTCACAATTGTGTCATTTCAGGCCAGCTTGCAGCTGTGGTAATGCTGGGCCTGACAGGTTTGCGCCAGAGCTTTGGCTTCTGCCAGCTGTTCCGGTGTCATCTTGGCTTCGAGGTACATGAGTATTTTCTTGCGCTTGCCACTACGCCTATGGGCATCCTGCGGATTTTCGGCGGCAAGCCATATCCACATATACCCATTCACCATACTGGCCGGTACGCCTTCCCCTTCGAGATACATATTGCCGAGATTGAACTGGGCATCGCTGTCACCCTGCTCGGCCGCCAGGCCAAACCATTTCAGGGCTTGTGGAATATCCTGCGGGACGACATCTCCCCGCAAGTAAACAATGCCGAGGTTAAGCTGCGATCGCACATGGCCTTGCTCGGCGGCCTTGCGATACCACTTGATCGCCTCGTCGTAATCCATGGCAACCCCACCATCGCGACTGAAGTAAATCACGCCCAATGCATATTGCGCCTCAACAAAGCCTTGCTCGGCAGACATGCGGTACCACTTCACCGCTTCCTGAGGATTTTCCTGAACACCGTCGCCACGGGCATACATCAGGCCAAGGTTGTACTGGGCCTTGGCATCACCCGCCGCCGCCAGTTCGCGATACATAGCCGCGGCCTGCGCAAACTTGCCGGCGTCTACCGCCGCCTTGGCTTCGTCCAGACTGGCCGCAATACTGGTAACAGGCAATAGCAAAGCCACACATACGAGATACCCCAATAAACGTTTCACCATCGCCTCCTGCAGCGTATAAGTCATTTTTTTAGCCATCGCCAACCCGCTGGGTCTGGTGGCAGCCCTGTATACAGCTCTGTATGGGCAAGCCATCTTGCCCAATAGTTCCGCCAGCGGGATCCACAACGATGTTCAGCGAACAGGTCTGTGGCATGCAGGCCGCGCCAGTGCTTAACTAGGCGCAGTCACCGCTTTTAATGGATAATCTGGGCTGTGCCTGTTTGCACAATTTTCTGCACTACTGCTATTGATCCAGGAACCTCGTTCCCGAAAGCCAACCCGACATGCTGACCGATGTATTACTGATTATTTTTGCCGGATTGCTGGTGTTGTTAAACGGATTTTTTGTGGCCGCAGAGTTCGGCCTCGTCAAACTCCGTGCAACCCGTGTACGCGCCATGGCTAAGACCTATGGCTGGCGCGGCCGCATACTCACTCGCGTGCATGGGCAGCTGGATGCCTATCTCTCGGCGTGTCAGCTGGGCATCACCCTGGCCTCGCTGGGCCTGGGCTGGGTAGGCGAACCAGCGTTTGCCGAGCTGCTTACGCCATTGCTGCAGGCAGCAGGCATTGAGAGCCCGCGCATTGTCCATCTGGTGGCATTCTCGCTGGCGTTCTTCATTATTTCCTTCCTGCATATCGTGGTGGGCGAGCTGGTGCCCAAATCACTGGCGATTCGCTCCGCTGAAAAGATTGGCCTGTGGACGGCACCTGCGCTGTATGGGTTTTACTGGGTCATGTACCCGGCAATCTGGATACTCAATCACAGTGCCAATCTGGTATTGGGTGTGCTGGGGCTGCAAAGCGCAACCTCCCACGACTCGCATTATTCGGCAGATGAGCTGAAGGTCATCCTGCGCAGCTCGCGTGCTGACGATAAATTCAGCCGTAGCGAGTGGCGCGTACTGGCCCAGGCCATCGACTTCCGTGAGCTGGATGTGGCGGATGTGATGCGCCCCTTCCACGAAGCCGTGGTCTTGCATGAAGGCGACAGCCTGGAAGCCAATCTGCAAAAAATCGTGCAGCAGCGCTACAGCCGCTATCCCTATATGGAAACCTCCGGTGAGGTCATCGGCATCATCCACCTGAAAGACCTGTTTGTGGCCCAGCACAAAGGCCGCCTGGAAGATATCGAAGACCTGGTAAGGCCGATTGCCATGGTGTCGCCCGAGCTGCCTGCGACGGAGCTTTTCAGGCGCTTTCAGCAGGGTGCGCCGCACTTTACCGTGGTGGGTTATGAGGGCAGCCCGCCGGTCGGCTTTGTCACGCTGGACAACCTGCTCAGTGCGCTGGTCGGCGAGATACGCGATGAATTCAGGCAATCGCTCAGCGAATGGACCAAACTGGATGATGGCTCGCTACTGGGCAAGGCCAGCCTGCCTATCCCCACGCTGGAGCGCACGCTGGGCATCGATATAGATTCCAACGCGGCCGATAGCGTCGGCGGACTTATCCTGTGGAAACTGGGGGATTTGCCCGAGGAAGGACAAAAGATCGAGTTCGACCAGTTCAGCATTGTGGTCAAAAAGATGGTGGGGCCGCGCATATTGCTGGTGCGGGTGTACCCCAAATTTGATGATGAGCTGGGGTTGGGTGGCTAACGCGAATATGCCTGGTGAATCAGCCGCCAAGACGTTGGCGTAGCGAATAACAGGCAATAAAAAACGGAGCACTAGGCTCCGTTTTTCACATCAAACCTAATACAGGATTAGGCTTTTTGAATGTTCGATGCTTGCTTGCCTTTAGGGCCATCGATGACTTCGAAAGAAACGCGATCGTTGTCTTTCAGGCTCTTATAGCCGGTGTCGGCAATTGCCGAGTAGTGCGCGAACAGATCGCTGCCACCGTCATCGGGAGTAATAAAGCCGAAGCCTTTAGAATCATTGAACCACTTCACAATACCTGTTGCCATTTTGATACTTTCTAACTAAAAGGGAGGCTCCCCGAAAGTTTGAATAAAAACCATATAAAACAAATTATTAATTCTTAATTACAAACGCCTGAAAAAGGTTTTACGCAGTAATCAGCACCCTGTCAATCAATATTTAAATTTATTTGCCTGAGCGCGAATCAAAAACGGCTTAATAAGTACGGCGGCGCGGCACGAATGCACCACGGTTTTCAATGTGACGGAAGGTGATACGGCCCTTGCTGACGTCATAAGGCGACAGTTCCAGCGTCACCTTGTCGCCCGCCAGAATGCGGATATTGTTCTTGCGCATCTTGCCGGCGGTGTAGGCCACCAGTTTGTGACCATTTTCCAGAGTGACCAGAAAACGGGAATCCGGCAGGATTTCGGCGACTACGCCGCTCATTTCAATTAGTTCTTCTTTTGCCATCGCTGACCCATCCTTTTAGTAAATTAAAGTTCGTGTTGTGAAAATGTTGTCGACCGATACAACATCCGGGACAAACACGCGAGGCAAGAAAGCGAAGACATGTGCACCAGAAATGGCAACGCACAAGGAAGACTATTTTTTACCAAGTGCAGCACTATGCGCCAACTTGACTACTTAAGCAATGAAAAAAGCCATGACAGCTTAAATAATCAGCAGCTTAGCCGCATAACCCTTATGTTTTCATGTGGTTTGCGGCGGGCTTGCGCTAGAATGGCGACTGGATTATTGGCCGGACTGATTCCGGCTTTCACTTGACTATCTGACACGCCGCCATGAGAAAAGAAACCTTTATATTCCTGTCCAGTTCCGCTGTGGTCCTCATCATTATCGGCATCATGCTGGAGCTGGGTGTAGCCCAACAACGCGCATCCATCATCACCACCCGCTATGCCCATTGCGAAGAAGCACCTTCGCTGCCTGGCACGCCGTCGAGTGAGGGTTGCCAGCTGGAGGTAAAGGACTATACGAAAAATGGCGACCTGCTGGTTTTTCTGGACAAGAACAACAAGCAGGGCATGCTGCCCAGCAGTGCAGTTAAATCCATCGTGGCGCAAGCTGCACCACCATTCAGCATTTTCCGCAACATCTACCTGTTGATCGGCGTGCTTCTTCTGCCGCTGAGTATTGTCTTATATCTGGTGAGCAAACGCGGAAAATCCGGCGCCTGATGCCCTGCCATGGCAGGATGGGCGCCATTTCATGGCCCATTTAAAGTGGCACGCACTCATCGCCGAAAATCATCTTTAACCTGACTGTCATCAATCTGGCACAAAGTCTGCTTATGCTTAAGCGTCATCCACGTTTAAGCAATGTCAGTTAGGAAGGAGTGATCATGATTATTACCCACACCTATAACGGCTACGAACTTAGCGCTACGTTTTACCAGAAAGCCGAACGTTACTATCCCTCTGTCAGCATCATGGCGCTGCATGACAGCCAGCGGAGCTCTGTCATGGCACCTCCATGCCCGGGCAACGGCTTTGGCAACAAGGACGACGCCCTGATGCTGGGCATTGGCTTTGCGCGAGATGCGGTCGATGGCAAAGTAAAGAACTTTTGCATGGAAAGCCTGCAGTTCAAGAAATCTGCCTGAGCGTCCTGCTCTCACCCTTGCCTGCGACATTATCCGTCGCCGGCTAGCGACTGCGCGGAAAAAACCCAACAAGCGGGCTGCCAAAAGGCAGCCTTTGTTTTTTCACTTTAACGATCACGCCTAAGTTAGCATTTTGTAACATTTTTACACACGCTCGAAAAAACTCTTACAAAGCGTTACACCGCTGTCATCGTTAAGCAATAACCCCCCGCTAATATGCATACATGGTTTCAGTTGGTTAAGCATCCAGCAGAAACCGGCTGATCTGGCCATGTCATCCAAACTGACTACAGATCACCTGATTGCTTATCTCTCTCTTCAAGTTGTTTGTTCCACGCCTCCGCCCGGGTTCCCGGGCATTTTTTTGCCTGTCGTCCGCGTAACGAGCCAGGTTAACAATGAAGTTCACATCTTCAAATGGCTCTGTTTATAATTAAAGCCGTTCATCACCCTGGATTCCCATCATCAGCTCGCTCCCTGACCACATCTGGAAAACACTGGCTCTCAGCGCTGACCCGGACAGCTCTGACCGCCCGGTGGTGGCGCTGAGCGTGGATCACGCCAAAGGCCAAAGTGTGCAAACGCACACGCACGAGCGTGGGCAACTGATGTTCGTGGTGTCGGGCAGCATGCGGATTACAACGCGAGAAGGCACGTGGGTAACCCCACCGGGGCGGGCATTCTGGATACCAGCGGGGATACACCACAGTGTTGTCTATCCCCAACCAGCCCGGCTGCATACGGCTTATATTCGCCACGATCTGCTGCATGGCCTGCCCGCACGCTGCCGTGTGCTCAAGCTTTCGCCTTTATTGCGCGAGCTGGTGATACGTGCCGCAGCTTCAGGATGGGAATATACCGACGACAGCCCGCAGGCACGGCTGATGCAGGTACTGATAGATCAGATTGCAGAAGAAAAAGAAGCGCCACTGTTTCTGCCGGAGGCGCGTGACCATCGCGTACGTCGCGTCACGCAAGCCTTGCAGGAAAACCCCGGCGATACGCGGCCGCTGGAACAATGGTGTCATCTGGCCGGGGCCAGCTCGCGCACGCTGTCGCGCCTCTTCATGCAAGACACCGGCATGACCTTCACCGCCTGGCGCCAGCAGCTATGCCTGATTAGTGCTGTTGAGCTGCTGCTGGAAGGGCAGAGTGTCACGCAGATTGCCTTGCGGCTTGGTTACGCCAGCACCGGCAGCTTTACCAGCATGTTCAGCCGTGTGATGGGCGCGCCACCCACGGCCTATCTCAATCGCTGGGAACAGGCTTAGCCCGCTTTCTTTTCGGAGGCGGCAGCATCCTGCTTGATCAGCACCTTGGTACCGTCGGCAATGCCATCTGGCGGGTTGTCGATGATCTGGTCAGTCGCCGATATGCCATCGCTGAGTTCCAGCGCACTGCCCAGATCACGGGCGACAGTAATCGCTTTGCGCTTGACGGTGCCATCAGCATCCACCACGGCAACCTGCATGCCTTTCGCATCAAAAATCAGGGCACTGGCAGGGATGCTGAGTCGCGATGCCTGACCTTGCAGATTAAAGCTGACGCGTGCGTAACTTCCTGGCAGCAGCTTGCCATCGGCATTGTTCAGGCTGAGCTGCATCAGGCTGGTACCTGAACCAGCATCTACCGATTGTGAAGCAGACACCACTTTTGCCTGAAATACCTGGCCTGGTTGCTCCGGCACCGTCACATCCGCGGTATCCCCCGGCTTGATGCTGCCCAGATAAGCCTGCGGCACACTCACATACAGGCGCAGGCGCCGATTGTCAGACACCACAAACAACGCAGGGCCGGTACCGCTTCCGACGTTAATCAGTGCGCCCGTATCGGTATTACGCGAGGTCACCACGCCATCGAATGGGGCCACAATCCGCGCAAATGCCTTGGTCGCCACCAGGCGATCGAGATTGGCCTGCGCCGACTGCAACAGCGCCTGCTTGGCAGCATAATCGCCCACCTTCTCATCCACTTCCTGATGCGATACCGAGTTGGTATCCAGCAAGGATTGCAGGCGTTTGGCCGTGATCGCAGCCAGATCGGCATTGGCCTTCGCTGTTGCCACTTCCGCCCGTGCCTGTAACAGTTGCTGATCCAGATCCGGTGTTTCAATTTCGGCAATCAATTGCCCGGTTTTCACCGGCGTGCCGATATCAGCCTTCCAGGATTTGAGATAGCCACTGACACGCGCATAAAGCGGCGCAGCAGCATAGGCCTCAAATCGTCCAGGCAATTCCAGGGGTTTGCCGCCTGTGATTTCGGTCGCGTTGATCACGCTGACTGAAATCGCTGCCTGCTGCTCGGTCCAGCTCTTGAGCGTGCGCGCGTTCTGCGCACGGGCGGTAATACCAACGATCAATACGCCCAGCAAGACAACGCCGACAATGACGGCGCCTATGCGTAATGAGGGTGGCGTCTTATGAGTTTCAGATGACATGCGGCTCTCCATTTACATGTGGCTGGGACGCAGCAGGTTTAAAGCGTGCGTGCACCATGCTAAATACGACAGGTACAAAAATCAGGGTAGTGGTGGTGGCAAACAGCAATCCACCAATCACGGCACGGCCCAGCGGCGCATTCTGCTCACCGCCTTCACCCAGGCCCAACGCCATGGGCGCCATGCCTATCATCATCGCCAATGCGGTCATCAGCACCGGACGGAATCGTACAAAACCGGCCTCAAGCGCGGCAGCCGTGGCATCGCCCAGCACCTCCAGACGCTCGCGGGCAAAGCTGATCACCAGCACACTATTGGCCGTGGCAACCCCCATGCACATGATCGCGCCGGTCAGCGCCGGAACGGACAACGGTGTAAAGGTCGCAAACAGCATCCAGATAATGCCGGCAATTGCCGCTGGCAAGGCGCTGACGATCACGAATGGATCGCTCCACGACTGGAAGTTGACTACGATCAGCAGATAAATCAGCACGATGGCGCCGAGCAGACCGAACAACAGCCCGTTGAATGAGCGCTCCATGGTCTGCACCTGGCCCATCAGCGCTACAGTGGTGCCTTTCGGTACATCCTGCGCGGTCTCATCCAATATCTTGCGGATATCGGCGGCCACGGCGCCCAGGTCTCTATCCTGGGTGCTGGCATGCACCTGGATCATGGGCTGGATATCGTACTGGCTGACGATGGCATTGGCCCGATCGCGGGTAAAGGTGGCGACACCGCCCAATATCGGCGTGACTTCACTCGCACTGCCGCTCATGGGCAGATTTTCCAGCTTGGAAAGCGAATTCATCTGGTACTGCGGCGTCTGCATCACAATCGGGTACGACACGCCATTGGCAGGATTAAGCCAGTAGGTAGGTGCCACCTGACTGCTGCCGGCCAGATTGACGATGACGTTATTGGTGACATCGCGCGCGGTCAATCCAAGCTCCTGTGCCCGCGTGCGGTCGACATCGATCTTGAATACCGGACTGCTGCGCGACTGCTGAATACGCGCATCGGCAATGCCGGGCACCTGGCGTATGCGCTCCAGCAACTTGTTGGCATAGTCAAAATTGGCCTCGCGGTTGGCCCCGCGAATCTGTATATCCACTGGCGCCGGCGATCCAAAATTCAGGATCTGGCTGACGATATCGGCAGGCGGGAAGGAAAAGGTGGTGCCCGGGAACTGCCGTGGCAAGCGCTCACGCAGGGCTTTCACATAGTCCGCCGTTGGCTGGTGGCCTTCTGCCAGCGCAATCTGGATATCGCCATCCTGCGCGCCAATGATGCCGGTATTGTTGTAGGTCAGGTTGATCGAGCTGATCGGCTGGCCGATGTTATCCACCATGGTCACAATCTCATGGGCCGGAATCACCTCGCGGATCGCCGCCTGAATATCGGCAAACTGCGCAGCGGTTTCTTCCAGGCGTGTGCCTACCGGCACGCGCACGTGCATCAGGATCTGCCCGCCATCCACCGCCGGGAAGAAATTGCGGCCGAGGAAAGGCACCAGCGCAAATGACAGCATGACAAAAGCCATAAAGCCAATGACGAACTTCTTGCGGTTGCGCATGGCGACATGCAACCAGCCGTGATAGCCCTCGCGCACGCGCTCGAAGCGCGCCTCAAACCCACGCTGAAACCTGACCAGCGGATTGCGTGATGCTGGCAGGGTGGCATGCGTACCGTGCAAATCCGTATGCGGCGCATGTGGCTTGAGCAAGTACTTGGCCATGGTAGGCACCAGCGTACGCGACAGGATGAACGAGCTGACCATGGCAAAAATCACGGCCTCGGCCATGGGCACAAACAGGAAGCGCGACACGCCTTCCAGCAGGAACATCGGCACAAACACGATACAGATACAGAGCAGCGACACGAACGCGGGCGTCACGATCTGTGCCGCACCATCGAGAATGGCCGGCTCCACCTGCTTGCCTTGTTCCAGGTGCCAGTTGATGTTTTCGATGGTCACCGTCGCATCGTCCACCAGAATACCCACCGCCAGCGCCAGGCCGCCCAGCGTCATGATATTCAGCGTTTCGCCAAAGGCATTCAGCGCAAAAATGGCGCCGAGAATGGAGAGCGGAATAGACACCGCAATGATCACGGTAGAGCGCCAGCTGCCCAGGAAAAGCAGGATCATCAGGCTGGTCAGCACCGCCGCAATCGCACCTTCAAACGCCACGCCCTTAACCGCCGCGCGAACGAAGATGGACTGGTCATTGATAGGCACCGCTTCGAGATTATCCGGCAAGGTCGGTTTGATTTCCTGCAAGCGTGCCTTTACCCCGGACACGATATCCAGCGTCGAGGTCGCGCCGTTTTTCAGTACTGACATCAGCACGGATTTGGCGCCATCCACGTGCACGATATTGCTCTGCGGCGGGTTGCCATCGCGCACGGTGGCGACATCGCGAATGTACACCGTGGCACCATTGACCACCTTGATCGGGAAGTTGCCAATGTCATCCATGGCACCCGCTGCATTATTCAGCTGCAAGGTGTATTCCTGCACACCGATTTTCTGCGTACCGACTGGCAAGATCAGGTTCTGGGCAGCCAGCGCATTGGCAACATCCTGCGCGGCCAGGCCACGCGCCTGCAAGGCGGTCGGATTCAAGTCAATTTGCACCTGCCGCGTCTTGCCGCCGAATGGATACGGCACCGCAGCCCCCGGCACGGTTACCAGCCGCGTACGTATGGTATTCAGGCCAAGATCGCCCAGCTGCTGCTCGGACAAGCCCTTGCCGGAAAGCGCAATCTGCAGGATAGGCACCGTGGAGGCGCTGTAGTTGAGGATCAGCGGCGGCGTCACACCCGTGGGCATCTGGCGCAATATCACCTGTGATACGGCCGTGACCTGCGCGTTGGCTGTGGCGATATTCACCCCGGGCTGGAAGAAAATCTTGACGATGCCAAAGCCGTTATAGGAATTGGCTTCGATGTGCTCAATGTCATTCACCGTCGTGGTAAGCACGCGCTGATACACCGTGGCGATACGCCCTGCCATTTGATCTGGCGGCATGCCGGTGTATTGCCAGGCCACCGCAATCACCGGAATGCGAATCTCCGGGAAGATATCCGTCGGCATGCGCAGCGCAGACAGAATGCCCAGTATCAGCAGCAGGATAGCCATCACGACAAACGTATACGGGCGCTTAAGCGCAATCTGAACAATGCTGAACATACGAACTTTCAAAACGCCCTGAGGCGTCTACACAAGTGATCAATAGGAAATACCACGAGAATAATGCCAGGATTCCATGACAGGATGAGCATTACCGCAGCTGAACATTATGCGCATTCAGCCCGTCTCGTGCTTGGGCAATCCTGCCATATTATTCAACTTTTACGCTAACTATTATCGTTACGCGCTGAATTTTGGATGGGGAGGGTTTTATTGCGCGAGGCCGGCCTCTTGCGGAACCAGCTCCTGCGCCATGTCAGGCGCGAGGGACTGCAATTGGCTAAGCAGAGTCAGCATGCGATTGGACTCACCCTGCTGGCGCGCTATCCGTGCATCCGCCAGCAAGCTGGCGCTATGCCGGGGATTGGCCTGCAGCACCTGCCGGTATAAGGCATCGGCCGCCTTCAAATCGCCCAGATGCTCTTCAGCCAGCGCCTTGTAGTAGATGGCTTCTACCGTCTGCGGCTCCTGCACCGCCCATTCGCTGGCTATTCTCAGCAAATCATCCCATTCCTCGTTTTGCATGGGGATCACCACCCGCATGAGGTAAGGACGCTGATTTTCAGGCGCATCCCATAAAGGCCTGCCGTTCTGGCTGACATGCTCCGTCTCGGGCGCCTGCAGCAGTGCCTTGATCCACTTCACTGGCATGCTGTAGTAATAGCTATGACGCCCAGGACTTTTGAAGGTATTGAGCCCGATCAGCTTGCCTTCGCTGTCAAACAGCGCGCTGCCGCTGGCGCCCAGCACAAAGGAAGACGACGTGCGGATAATGGCTGCATCATCCAGCGGGTAGAGGGCCTTGATGGTACCGAAGGTGGTTTGCGGTTTGGGTGGCCCGCCGGGGAAGCCGATGGCAAAGACATCCTGCTCATATTGCAACTGCTCGTCATCGCCGAGCACTACCGGTTTTAATGGCAAATACTCCACGCGCAACACGCAGATGTCGTGACGCCAGTCCTCGCGTACTGACACGGGCGCATAGGTTTCACCCCGCGCCGCCACGTTGATGCCATTCGCATCTGCCAGCACGTGGCAGTTGGTGGCCACCAGATTCTCGGCAACAACAACCCCAGAACCTATGCCATGACCGCCACTTTTGGTCACAGTATGTATTTTGACGATGGATCCTTTGAGCGCAAAAATCAGCTCGGCGGGAGGCTCGGCGTCCGCCCAGGATGGCAGGCTGACGAGCGTTAAAAGCACGCACAGGGATTGGTAAATTCGCATGGTCGCTCTCCAGCCATACTGCGCATTTCAGGGCATGCACGCCGCTCAACTGGGAGAGCGTGGTTGCAGTCTAAAGGATTATGGTTATGTTATGAGGCCGCCCCATCCTGCAATCAACGCATGAGATGAGGCGGCCTTGAAGCCGCTGACCGCAGAACCGGGGAGACCGCAGCTAGCGACTACATAGTTATGGACTACCTGCTGACGCCCAGGTTCAATTTAAGCGGCACCTGCCCGCTATCCCCGCTGACTGCATCGATTGCACTTTGTGCAAGCCGGGACGGCGCCAGGCCGGCTGATTGCTGCAAATATTGTTGCACACTGGCGGCACGTGCATTTGCCAGGTCTTGCAAGGCACTGTCCGGAATATTCACGCCATCTTTCAGCTGCTGCAGCATGCTGTCATACGCCGCGGGGTCTTCCGGTTTGGCGATTTCCAGATAATCCTTGAGCTTGCCCAGCACGCCGCGCTTTTTGGCATCCGGACCGCGCTCTTGTGCCAGCTGGAATACCGCCGACTGCACTTTGGGATTATGCAGATCGACCGGACCTGGCTGCTCATTCGGCGCCAGTTTCAGCCCCATGCGCTGCGCCACGTCCCGGCGAATCGCCTGCTCCTGCAATGCCTTGCGGTCGGCTGCCGCGTCATAGGCAGGGGTCACGGTCAGCGTCAATGCCGGGCGTTTTGCCATGGCATTTGCCACTGCCTGCAATTTTTCCTGCTCGGGGGGCGCCAGCACCGCACTGGCAGGATCAAACACCGCCGCCTCCAGCTTGTCTGACTTGATGCCCAGCAAATTGCCGAGCGCACGGAAGGGGGCCGTGGCAATTTTGCCGAGCACATTCACAAACGCTTTCCAGACGACCTTGCCATAGCTGAACTGCGGATCATCCAGGCTGCCCGATACCGGCAAGTTGAGATCGATGATGCCATCGCTGTCTTCCAGCAGGGCAATCGCCAGATCCAGTGGCAGATTGACTGCGTCCGGGCTATCCACATGCTCCCCGAGTCGGAGCTTGTTGATGACAAACTTGTTTTCACCGGTCATCTGCCGCTGTTTGATCTTGTATTCCAGATCTACCGACAGCTTGCCCGACTCAATGCGGCGCCCGGCAAATTTGCCGGAATACGGCGTCAGGCGGTTCATTTCCAGGTTGCGGAAGGTCAGCTTGAGATCGGTAAAGTCGGTCGCCTTGAATGGCTGCAAGGAGCCACGAATGCGAGCCGAGCCATACTCATCCACCTTGCCTTCCAACTCCACCTGCGCGGTGGTATTGGGGTCGGTCGACAGGCCATTGATCACGCCTGACAGGCTGTTGATGTAGGTACCAAACTGTGGCTTGAGCGAGTAATCCGCAAACTCCAGACGTGCGCGATCTATGCGTACCCGCGAAATGCTGACCGGGAAGGTGGATGAATCCTTGGCACCGGCTGACGCCGTTTTGCTTGTGGCCTTGGCTGGCGCTTTACTCGTGGTGGCTGGGGGCGTATTCGCTTTTGCCGTCGCAGGCGGATTCACTGGCTGAGTGCGCATCATGCGCTGCACATTCAGCGTTTTGTCTTCATGAATAATGAATTTGCCCTGAGGCTCCACAATCCGCAGTTCGTCCATATGCAAGCGGTCTGGCCCCAGGCTGAGCTTGAGGCTATCGCTGCCCAGGGTTTTCCAGGCGAGGAAGGTCGCACCGCCGTTTTCTTCGGCAATCGCCAGCCTGTCCACGGCAAAGCCGCCTTTGAATTGCGCACTGAATGCCTGGTCGGTCTTGAGGCCGAGCTGGCCATTCAGTCTGACGGCACCGTCATTCAGCCGCAAGAGGGCGAACTGATTGATATAGGGGGCCAGCGGCTTCAGCGACAAGGCATCCAGACCCAGTTTGAGGTCGGCCTTGAATGGCGACAGCGTGAGCTTGCCATCCGCATTGAACTGCCCGCCCTGCTTGATCTTGAAGCCAGCCTTGACGGGGATGCTGCGGCCAAGATCCAGCGACACATCCTGCAGCTCTATCCCTGCACGCTCAATATCCAGCACCACCGGCTTGCCGGGCGTATTGTCTTCCACGTGCACGCTGGCATCCTGCAATATCAGCCTGGGCAGGCTCAGTTTCCAGGCAGCGTTTGTTTTTTCTGTGGAAGTCGCATGGCTGGTTTTATGCTTGACCGGCGCTGACGCGACAGCGGATGCACTGGCAGCCTCGTTTCGAGTTTCCAGCATGGCCTGCCAGTTCAGCGGCTGACTGGTGGAGCGCAAGACCTGGGCCTGCAAACCACTGAGCACTACCGCACCAAGCGTGACCGATTTCGCATCCACATCCATGGCACCATCGTGCACCTGCAGGCTGGACAATGTAGCTGCTGGCTGAGCATAGAGCGCCGATTTGAGTTGCACCGGCCCTACCTGGCTTTGAATATCCCGTACCTGCAGCTTGCCATCTTTATTTCCCAGCCCCAGCTCCAGATTAAACGCATTGAGCGCCACATCCATGGGGTGCACAAAACTGGCATCGTGGTACTCGGCCCGCCAATCCGCCAGATGCAGATGGGCGATATCGAATGTAAATGGCTGCTTGGCGGCATCGGGAGCCGGGCTGGACGTTGGCGCGGGTTCACCGGAAGCGGGCGGTATCAGCGATTGCCAGTCCAGGCTGCCATTAATGCTGCGGGCGGCCTTGATATGCCCTGCATGCAAAACAGCATCCGCCACCTGCAAATGCTGGCGTGCAAGATCGTAATCGACGCCTTGTACATCAATGGCATCGAGTTGAAACAGGGGTGTTTTTGCCTGCTGCAGCGTCAGTTTTTGCAGGCCCAGACGCATGTTCTTGAATGTCAGCTCCGTACCTTTGCGCATGGAAAAATCCAGGCGCGGCATGGCCACAGATACCTGTTTCAGATGCAACTGCGCAGGTCCATGCTGACCTTGCACTTCAGCTGCTACATTATCAAGCGCGAGGCTGAGGTCCTGCACGATGGCTTCTGGCGTTGGATCCTGCTGATCGGCGCCTTTTACCATGGCAAAGCTGTAGGTCAGCCGGCTTTGCAATTCGCCCTGCGTGAGGCGCACGGGCAGTGCCTGATGCTTGACGATCTGCATCAAGGGTGCGAGCTTGATGCCTTGCAACTCCAGCACGCCCTGCGACACCAATGGATTAAGCCCGATATCGCCCTTCCATTTCAGGCTGCCACCGTCGGCAGGCAATTTCGCCACGATCAGATAGTCGCCTCTATCTTCAGGCAGGGTAGACAAACCATCCAGTTCCAGCCCCAATGGTTGCAGGGCCAGTTCAAATGGCTGCGGACGGTTGCGTTCCACATAGGCCACATCCCCGCCTTCGATCAAAATATGATCAATCAGCAAGCGCGGCATGCTGGTGGATGGCGTGTCATCCTTGTCTTCATTCAGCTTGGCAATGATATCCGCCCAATTCAGCCGTCCATCGGCGCCAACCTCAACGGCCACATGGGGAGCGGTCAGGCGAATATCCTTGATACGCCATGCAAAGCGAAACAGCCCGCTGGTTTCAAGATTGATATAGAGACGGTCAAAGCTTGCCAGTGGCGCGCCATTTTTCTGGTTCAGTTTGAGTTGATCGATCGTGAGGATCAATCGCAAAGGATCAAACTTTACGTGCTCAACACTGGCCTGACTGGCCAGCTTGTTCTCGGCAAACCAGGGCAAGATGCGGCGTGCCAGAGGATCTACAGCCAGATAAGCAAACAGCAGGTAGGCGATAATGACGCCAGCAAAAATCTTGAATGGGGTAGTGAGCAGTAGCGTCCTGATTCTGCTTAACATGGCAGTCTCCTTCTTTTTCGGCAGTATAAAACATGCACCGGTCTGGGGCGACCTTGCTTTTGCAGAGGGAAGCGCGCGGCTTGAGGATTCCTGCTCATCGCCGAAAGCGTTGACGCCTGATGCTGGCAACCATAAAATGAGAACCATTCTCATTAAACGCCCGCCGCATGTCTGCCCACCATCACGCCACCCTGCACGCACTTTATCGCGACCATCATGGCTGGCTTTCCCATTGGTTGCGAAACAAGCTGGGCTGCACCCAGCAAGCGGCAGACCTCGCCCAGAACACCTTCATGCGTGTACTGCAGTCGCGACAACTCATGCAATTACAGGAGCCACGGGCTTTTCTTACCGTATTGGCCAAGCGCGAACTTTATACCTTCTGGCGACGGCGCGAACTGGAGCAAGCCTATCTGGACGCGCTTGCCCAGCAGCCTCAGGCCAATCAGCCATCTCCTGAAGACATGCTGCTGATTCGCGAAGCTATCGCTGCATTGGATCAGCTATTGAATGGCCTGCCGCCCAAGGTTCGGCAGGCTTTTTTGCTGAGTCGGCTGGATGGCCTTACGCACGTCCAGATAGCTGACACCATGGCCAAATCGGTCGCCACCATTGAGCGTTATATGAAGCAGGCGCTGCTGCACTGCTATCTGGCGGCTCGATGAACAACAGAAAAGCCTTGGCCAGTGAGGCGGTAGATCCCTTGGTGCTGACGGCCATCGACTGGATGGTGAGGCTGGACAATGGTCATGCCCCGGCAGACGTGAAAGCGGCGTTTGAGCGCTGGATAGCGGCGAGCGATCGCCACCAACAGGCCTGGCAGGAGATGACGCGCGCCTTGCAACCAGCCAGTCAATTGCAGTCAACCCAGCATCAGTCACCTGCGCAGCTTGCTGTTATTCGTGAGGTATTAAGCGCGCCAACATCGCCTCAGCGCCGACGCCTGCTTAATGGCATGGCCCTGGTGCTTGTCGGCCTGGGAACCGCTTATCTGCTCAAGCGCTCGCCAACAGGCATGGCGCTGACTGCCGATATCGCGACTAGCACGGCAGAACGAAAAACCGTCATTCTGGGGGATGGCAGCCAATTGACGCTGGATGCCGAGTCGGCCATCGACATTCACTTCAGCGCAGGCAAACGATGGCTCACACTGCATGCTGGCGCCTGCATCGTACAGGTCGCGGCAGATCCGGCTCGCCCCTTCACCGTCGCCACAACTCACGGCTCTGTCACGGCTCTGGGCACTCGCTTTATGGTACGCCGCCAGCCAGATCGCAGCCTCGCCGTGGTGTTGCAGCACAGCGTGCTGCTTGCCGCCGGACCGCACCAGCAAGTCCTGTCAGAAGGCGAGTCCGCCTGGTTCGACAGTAACGGAATTGCACCAGCACGCGAGGACATGCGCTCTTATGCGGCATGGGAGGATGGCGTGCTTGATGTACGCAACCAGTCACTGGGCGAAGTCGTGGATGCGCTGCGTGCCTATCGCAAGGATTATCTGCGAGTATCGCCTGTGGCGGCTCAGCTGCGGGTATTCGGAGTATTTCAGTTGAATGACTCAGAGCGCAGCCTGCGTACGATGGCGCAAGCCCTGCCCATACGCATCACGCACTATGGGCCATGGTTAACGCTCATTGATAACCGTTGATTGCAACATTCTGATGTCTTTTTGAGGGGTTTTCCCCGGCTCGCTGGACATGGTGTTTGTAAATCCAAATCACCAATCGCTTCAGGGAGCTATACATGACACTATCTATTTTCAAGCCCGGGCTAATCCCGCTGGCCATCTCGCTAACCCTTGCAGGCATGCCTGCCTGGGCCGAGCCTCACAGTGCCAATCAAACGACGGGCCTGCACGCCACACACCAGTACGATCTGCCAGCGGACAAACTGGATGAAACGCTTATCCGTATTGCCCGGCAAAGTGGAAAGTCCATCGCCGCCGACCCGGCCTTGCTAAAAGGCAAGTCAGCCCCCGCCATTCATGGCGCGATGACTGCCGAGCAAGCGCTGGACAAGGCGCTCTCCGGCAGTGGATTGCAAGCCGTGACAACAGAGGCTGGTTTTAGCCTGAAACCGGTGGTGACAGACTCAGGTGCTGCCGTCGAAACCCTGCCGGAGGTATCGGTGCTAGCGGCGGCGGAACAAACCGCCACCACCGAAAACAGCCATTCCTACACGTCCAACATGGTATCCATCGGCAAAGGCGAACAGCGCCTGCGCGACATTCCGCAATCGCTGAGCATCGTGACGCGCCAGCGCATGGACGATCAGAACATGACCACCGTGGCAGATGCCATGCAACAAACCACCGCGATGACGGTGGTGAATTACGGCAGTAATACCGCGGGCATTTCCGTACGGGGTTATGGGCTGGACGTGATTCAAATAGATGGCATTCCGGTGCAGGATAGCCAAGGCGCATGGGGGACCAGCTCACTCGACCTGACAACCTACGATCGTATTGAAGTGTTGAGAGGCCCGGCAGGGATGCTGCAAGGAACCGGCGAGCCCGGTGGCACGGTGAATCTGGTACGCAAACGCGCGATGGCAGACTACGCGATCAAAACCAGCGTGCAGGGCGGCTCCTGGGATAATTATCGCGGCGAATTTGACGTGACGGGTGCGCTAGATAGCGAGGGCAAAGTGCGAGGGCGCCTGGTGGCCATGTATCAGGACAAGAAATCCTTCATTGATCATGACTATGCACGCAAACCGCTTATCTACGGCACGCTGGAATTCGATCTGACGCCGAGAACCACGCTATCCATGGGTGCCACCATTACGAGCATGGATTCCCGTCCGACCTTTGGTCTTCCCACTTATGCGGATGGGCGTGTGGCCGATATCAGCCGTTCAACCTATATTGGCTCCGGTTGGGATAACAAGCACGAGAACAGCAACAGCTATTTCCTGGAAGCGGAGCATAAACTCGTCAGCGGCGGAGAGCTCAAGATACGCGCCAGTGCCCTGGAGCGCCGTTACGGTCTTGAAACCAGCGCCTTTGGCGACTCCTATATAGACGCCGCAGGTAACTTTGACCGTGTTTTGCTGGCAAGCAAAGGCAAAACCAGCGATTACGGCCTGGATGCCTACCTCACCCAGCCATTCACGGCGCTGGGTAAAGAACATAACCTTCTCGTCGGCCTGAACTCGCGCGTGTTTAATGCCAACACCGCCTATGCCCAGGTGTATGGAGCGACACAAAATATCTTCACTCCAGCGCGCAGTGTGGCAAAACCCGATTTTATCTACGAACCTGCCGATGTTTACCAAACCAGCCAAACGGGTATTTATGGTCAAACCCGCTTGCAAGTGCTCGACAACACCAAATTGATACTGGGCGGACGTCTGAGTAACTGGAAAAACGAAAGTAAAAGTTCGGCCGATGGCGATGCCAGCATCACGCATGAGTTCACCCCTTACGCCGGGCTTGTCTTTGATATCAACAAGCAATACTCCTTGTATGGCAGCTACAGCGATATCTTTCAGCCACAAACCGCCTTGAGTGCTGATAAAAAAATCCTGAAACCACGCACGGGCAAACAGTATGAAGTCGGCATCAAAGGCGAATTGCAGGATGGAAAGATTAACCTGCACGCGGCCCTGTTCCGTATCAACGATGAAAACCGAGCCATGACGGATCCCAACAATCCGAATTATTCCATTTCGGCGGGAGAAGTCCGCAGTCAAGGGTTTGAGTCCGAGATCAGCGGTCGCCTGCGCTCAAACTGGGATGTCATGGCGGGTTATGCCTATACCGAAACCAAATACCTGAAAGCGGATGAAGCCAACCAGGGCCTGGTCTTCGCCACCTCCACACCCAAACATAACTTCAAGCTCTGGAATAAATATCGGCTTTCAGAAGCATGGGCCCTTGGCGGTGGTTTGAATATCAGCAGCGGTGTTTATGCATCTGATGGCACCACGAAATGGGAGCAGGGAGGATATACCCTGGCTTCAGCTCAGGTCAGCTATCGCATAGACCCGCATTGGGAGTTAAGCCTGACGGGGAATAACCTGTTCGACAAATCCTACTATTCACGCATGGAAGGCTGGTCACGGCAGAGCTATTTTGGCGACCCACGGAATGTCATGTTGACCTTGCGGGGCAATTTCTAGCGCCTGATGCCTGCAATTAGGGTGATAAAAGTCGACTGTAATGCGTGTTAAGCAAGAATTTTTCACAATCTCAACTATGCAATTGACAATCATTCTCAACTGGAGCATGATGAATTCACCAAGACATCATCTCCCGTCAAGGTAAGTCAGAAACTGGCTGGTGACCCTTAAACGCCAGCCAGCTTTCTGATCCTCTTTACTCTCTGGCAAAACACTTCCCGGGTACATTTCCTGTCTAGCACCCGAAAATTCCATTTTTTATCTCATGAAAATCATGAGCCATGTTTCATGAGTTTGTCTCTGCCGCAGATACCCTGGTCCAGCACATAATGTTTTCGTCAAACGCCCAAGCGTTTAACTCTCCTAAGTTTGAATTTCAACGGTTACAAGGGCTATCAATATGTGGATCAAACCAGAAGTAACAGAAATGCGTTTTGGCTTTGAAGTGACCATGTACGTTTGCAATCGCTAATCTGCCAAAGAGCAGGGACATAACTGGCACATTGTTGCTGGCGTGGAACAGGAGCCTAGGCTCCTGTTTTTTTATCTGAAAAAACGCCATCCTCTTGCATTTTAATTTTCCGAAAACCTGTCTCAGCAAGCTAAAATAAAGAACATTACATAAAAAACCGTTTTATTACTTTAGCTGGAGGATTCTCATGCTGATTCAAAGCCACATCGTTGACCTGCCTACACCCACCGGTGTGATGCGTACCTATGTACACCGTCCTAAAGGCGAGGGTCGCTTCCCGGCTATTCTGTTCTATTCAGAAATTTTCCAGCAGACTGGCCCGATTGAACGCGCGGCCAAAATCATGGCAGGCCATGGTTATGCCGTGTTGGTGCCCGAAGTGTTCCATGAGCTTAATCCGATTGGCACCGTGCTGGCCTACGACGATGCAGGTCGCGACAAAGGCAATGCAGACAAGTCAGCCAAGGATGTCCAAGGCTACGATACCGATAACGCAGCGATGATCAGCTACCTTAAGCAACAAGCGTGGTGCAGTGGTGACATTGGCGCCATGGGCTTCTGCATTGGTGGCCATCTGGCATTCCGTGCAGCCCTTCAGCCTGAGATCAAGGCAACCGCCTGCTTCTACGCCACCGATCTGCATACAGCGGTTATCCCGAACAAATCAGGCCAGCACAGCATGGAGCGCCTGGCCGATATCAAGGGTGAACTGCTGATGATCTGGGGCAAGCAGGACAACCATATTCCGACCGCTGGTCGCGCCGAGGTATATCAAAAACTGACCGAAGCCAACCTGTCTTTCACCTGGCATGAGTTCAATGGCCAGCATGCCTTCATGCGTGATGAGGGCGAGCGCTATGACCCCCAACTCGCCAATACAGGCTACCAGCTGGCACTGCAGCTGTTTGGCAATACCCTGAAAAAAGCCTGATGCCGCCACTGGGCTGGTATAGCAAGCGGTAGAAATTGACAGTCCATAGATGAAAGGCCGGGAAATCCTGAGTGGTTTTCCGGCCTTTTATGCATGGTCACAAGCGCATGTGACATTTTTTGACCACTCCTGATTTTTTGTCCTTCCCCTCATGGCGATAAGACATCGGCGCGCCACATACTGAGAAGTTCGAAAAAAAATATTTAAAAATCATTAATTTAATAAATACTTATGCAAAAAGACGAGCGATTGCTGGTTTGCATAAGTATTCACCGTAAGTGGCTTACGCTTCGCAAAAATATTCAATGTGCTCAATCACAGGAAATTTTAAAAAAATTTGTATATGAAGTGCCGCAAAGCTTGCCAGACTAGGTTAAGATAGGCGCTCCATCCAACAACCTTGATTGAAAACACTATGAACAAACAAGAATTGATTGAAGAAATTGCAACAAGCGCTGGTATTAGCAAGGCTGCCGCTGGCAAGGTGATTGATGCATTCACCAGCAGTGTGACTGGCGCTTTGAAGAAGGGTGACTCCGTAACCCTGATCGGTTTCGGTACCTTCGCAGTTTCGGAACGCGCTGCCCGTACTGGCCGCAATCCGCAAACCGGTAAAGAAATCAAGATTGCTGCACGCAAGGCTCCAGCCTTCCGCGCCGGCAAGGCTTTGAAGGATGCCCTGAACTAAACTGAACCACGGTTCTTTCAGTCAGGTAAAAACGCCAGCATATGCTGGCGTTTTTTTATGGTCGTGATGCATGGGAATTGATCAGAGCTTGCCGGCCGGTTTTGTACACTTCTCTGTCTTCTCGCTTTCGATTTCTTTAGCCAGTCCATTCTTGTGTTCCACCTCCACACAAGCGCCAATGGCCAGCGGACCATGGTCGTCCTCCAGTTTGGTTTTTTCATTCACCTCTATCTGCTGGTCACCGATCACCCAGACACCCAGGTTGTTATCCGGCTTGCTCTGGATGGTGCCATAGAACTCGGTATCGGCCATGGCTGCCATGGGCAAAGCCAGCAGACCTGCGATCACAAGACACGATTTCATCATGGTCTCTCTCCTTATTTATCGGTATGAATGTATTTGTAGGTGTACGCGCTGAGCGATTAAGTTCCACCCAGCGTCAATTGCAGCTCGCAATGTTTAATGAAAATCATGAGGCGTGAATCATGAATGGCAGCAGGGGTTTAATAAAACCGCCGGCGCATACTGCAGTCATACGAATACAGCAAGTTATCGCTGATTCATTACCCGGATGACTTAACCAAACCAATGAGGAGAACTATCATGTGGACCAAACCAGAAGCTACCGAAATGCGTTTTGGCTTTGAAGTAACGATGTACGTTTGCAATCGCTAAACGTCACTCATATCCAGGCGCCCGCTTGTAGCGCCTGATGAGAATAAAAAAACGGAGGTTTCCCTCCGTTTTTTTATGGGCGAAAGCTACGTAAGGCTAAGACTGCACGAAACGATCCAGTATGTGCTTGGTCATGCCCTTCGCCAGTTCTTCCTCGCCATAGAACACTGTGCCTACGCCATCTTTTCTGAGCAGGGTGGATTCCTCTTCATTATGGGTGCGCACCACAATTTCAATGCTGGGTTGCAAGGTGGAAGCCGCCTCGGACATTTTGCGGAAATCGATGGTTTCAGGCGTAGCAATCACCAGCATGGACGCATTCTGAATATGCGCCTGCACCAGAACGGCAGGATCGGCGGCATTGCCCGACACGGCAGCGATGCCTTTTTTGCGAAGACCTTCCACAATCTCACGGTTTTGCTCGGCAATCACAAACGGTATGCCTTGCTCGGTCAATGCCTGGGCAATACGCCGCCCGACACGGCCATAGCCCACCAGCACCACTTGGCCTTCAAGCAGCTTGCGTTCGGTGCTCATGGGCAGTTCGGCAAACGGGTCGGTACGGCGATCGAGATGCCGCGCCAGTTTTGAAAAGCTCAGCAGCCATTTTTCGATGGGTTTCGCCAGAGAAAATACCAGGGGATTGAGCGCAATCGAAATCAGCGCCCCCGCCAATACCAGGCTCATGCCCTCGGCGGGCAGGATACCCAAGCTCATGCCAAGCCCGGCGAGAATGAAGGAAAACTCGCCAATTTGCGCCAGACTGGCAGCCACCGTCAGCGCCGTATTCAGCGGATAGCGGAATGCCAGCACGATCGCCATGGCGGCAATGGATTTGCCGACAATAATAATCGCGACCACCGCCAGCACGCTGAATGGCTCCTTGACCAGAATCGCGGGGTCAAACAGCATGCCGACCGACACAAAAAACAGCACGGCAAACGAGTCGCGCAAGGGCAGGGATTCTTCTGCGGCACGATGACTGAATTCGGATTCGCGCATCACCATGCCCGCAAAGAAAGCGCCCAGGGCAAAGGACACACTAAACAGCTTGGCTGCGCCAAACGCAATGCTGATGGCAGCCGCAATCACCGCCAGGGTGAATAACTCGCGTGAGCCGGTCTTTGCCACATGCCACAGCAACCAGGGCAACAAACGCTTGCCGGCCACCAGCATGAATGCAATGAAAAATGAAACCTGCAACAGGGTAAAGCCTATGGTTTGCCACAGGGGGGCGGCGCTTTCCACCTGAGCGGTACCGCCCAGTATGCCGGCCAGCGGTGGCATCAATACCAGCACCAGGACCGTGGCAAGGTCTTCCACTACCAGCCATCCCACGGCGATTTTGCCGTTCATGCTGTCGACGATGCCCCGCGCTTCCAGCGCCTTTAGCAGCACCACCGTACTCGCACAGGACAGCGCCAGGCCAAATATCAGCCCCTCGCCCAGGGTCCAGCCCCACCAATAGGCCACACTGGCGCCCAGTACGGTTGCCAGCGTCATTTGTACGACTGCACCAGGCAAGGCAATGCGTTTGACCGCCATGAGATCCGCAATCGAGAAATGCAGGCCCACGCCAAACATGAGCAGCATGACGCCGATTTCAGACAATTGGGAAGCGATGCCGGTATCCGCAACAAAGCCGGGCGTGGCCGGGCCAATCAGAATACCGGCCAATAGATAACCCACCAGAGCGGGCAACTTGATTTTTTCAGCAATAAAGCCGAACACCAGCGCCAGGCCGAAGCCCGCCGCAACGGTGGAGATGAGAGTGATGTTATGGTCCATAGCGCAGTTTTTTGTGAAGATTGTTATTGAACATCACTGCATTGAAAATCAGCTACAGTGCGGTAAGCGGGGCCGCATTTTATCGGTGAAGGTACTGATCCCATTGCATGCAAAAAAGCCTGTATTGACCAGCCCGCCAGGCTAAGCACTCGCAGAGCCTTACTCTGCTGTCTTCCCGTTTTTTTATTGATGATGCTTCACTAAAAAGTGATTCCCCACCATAAGGGAGTCTCATCATTAAAAATGGTTCGCATCTGATTCAAGGATTATGAACGATGAATGGCAGGGCGCCCCAGATCAGGGCTCTGCCGCGGGCTACCACTGGAAATCTTTGATCAGGAAATCTTCCAGGCCATCATTGTCTTGGGGACGTGCAGACAAAGTCACCACCCGCCCGAGACGCTTGGACTCCCAGGTGAAATCCCCTTTGTAATCACGCCGGATAATCTCGATCATGCGCTTGACCACCGCCCGGCGGATATCGCCATCAGGTGGAGCTTCCACCTCGATATATTCGGTGCGCGGATTGCTGAAGTAGCGCCAGCCGCGGAATACAAATTTGGCTCCGCGTGAGCTCATCTGGGTAATCTGGAACACACCGCCGCCGGCTTCTTTCAGGTTGCGCTGAATATTGGCCTCGCGAATCTCGTCCGCTGTCGGCCCACGATCCTTGGCCGCGGCGTCTTCATTCAGGATGGAAGGATCGCCCTGCGCACGTCGCCTGTCCTGCTGCTGTTTGACGTAGCTCATCATGTCGGTCGGTGGAGGCGACATATCCGGCTCCGGCGCAGGCTGGGGTGGAACGCGTCTATCCAGCGGAGTGGGAGCTTGTTCACGTGCAGGTGGCTGAGCCGCCATGACGGGAGGCGAAGTCGGCTTGCTTGGCTTGCTTACCGGTTTGCTGACAGCCTTGGGAGGTGCTTTGGGCGCCGGGGCGGGCTCAGGCTCGGCCTGCGTACTGGGTTGCGGCGTCTCAGCAGCTTTAGGCGCCGCCTTGGGGCCCAGCTGCATCACAATCTGGCTGGATTCGGCAGGCTCCGCTTCCGGGCCCGAATCCAGGGGATGAATGATGACGGTAAACAGCAGAATCGCGTGTATCAGCAGCGAAATCACAATCGCGATCAGCGTATTGCGGCTGATACGAATCTGCAGCATGCGATCACCCTTGGGACGTTTATCCCAGGAAAAAGCGGCCGCGGCAGAGGTGGGCAGTTGCGAAGAGGGCTGTTTGTTAATCAACACGGGTTCTTGTGAGCTTGATGCTGGTCTAAATCGCCATATTGGAGCCATGCCACCCGAGATGGTTGCATGAACGACCATAAGCTTAACATCAAGCGTAATAGCGTAATGTTAAAAAAAGTAATCATCACTTGGTGGCAGATGGCGCCATATTCGTTTGCGAGCTTGAGCTCGTGTTGCCTGCTTTTAAAAAAAATCGAAACTTTGCCGCCCAAAAGCCTACTAAAAGGTAACAGGGGAAACTTACAACACCCTGACCATCCCACCATGTCAGGAGTGGCTGAATGTAGATTATCTTTTAAAAACAACAGCAAAAGGGAACTCCATTGCAATTACAACCTCACCATAAAGACATGGGCTCATGCGTTGCCTTGTTTGGCGAAGTATTAGCCGATGTTTTTCCTGATGGCCATATTCTCGGCGGCGCACCTTTCAATGTGGCGCGGCATCTGCAGGGCTTTGGTCTCAACCCCGTGATGATTTCCCGCACGGGAAACGATGCCCTGCGCGAAGAATTGCTGGCCGAGATGAACGCCCGCGGCATGGATACCTCCGGTATCCAGTGCGATCCCCAATACCCCACCGGCCAGGTCACTGTGCATATGGATGCCGGTGGCCATCGCTTTGAAATCCTGCCGTATCAGGCATACGACTATATCCACGCGGGTGTGACGCACATGCTGACCATGTCCATCAAGCCTGACCTGGTCTACTTTGGCACGCTGGCCCAGCGCAATATGGAGTCGCGCCTTGCCCTGGATAATTTTCTCAACGACGCCCGCAGCCCGCGCTTTCTTGATCTCAACCTGCGTGCGCCCTGGTATGACAAACATACGGTGCGACGTTCGCTGTTGCGTGCCGATATTGTCAAGATGAATGAAGACGAACTGGGCGCGCTGGCAGTGCTGCTGCGCCTGCCCGGAAAGTCATTGCCTGAGCTGGCAATGGCGATGCTCAAGCGCTTCAATCTCAAACTGGTGGTGATCACACGCGGCGAGCAGGGCGCGTGGCAATTGAATGCCAGCGGTGAGTTGCAGGAAACCGGGCCACAAGCCATGGCGCAGCCTTTGCAGGACACGGTAGGCGCTGGCGATGCCTTTGCTGCCGTCTATATACTGGGCCATCTGCAGGGATGGGAAGCCAGCCTCACCCTCACCCGCGCCAACCAGTTTGCCAGCGCGCTTTGTGCCGTCCGTGGCGCTGCGCCGCATGACCTGGCGTTTTACCAGCCCTTTGTGCAGGAGTGGCTATCATGATCACCGCCAGCGATAGCCCGCTGTATGTATTGATGATCAGCCTGCATGGCTTGATCCGGGGTTACGACCTGGAGCTGGGCCGTGATGCGGATACCGGTGGCCAGATCACCTATGTGGTGGAGCTTTCGCGCACGCTTGCTGCACACCCCGAGATCGGCAAGGTCGATCTGCTGACCCGTGCCATCCTTGACCCTGCGGTCTCGCCCGAATATGCGCAACCGGAAGAAGTGCTCTCGGCAGGCGCCCGCATTATCCGCCTGCCCTTTGGCCCCAAACGCTATCTGCGCAAGGAGCTCATGTGGCCTTATCTGGATGAGCTGGTGGATCGTTGTCTGCATTACCTGCGGCAACAGGGCCGCCTGCCTGATCTGATCCATACCCACTATGCCGATGCCGGCTATGTCGGCCAGCAATTGTCACTGCTGCTGGGGATTCCCCAGGTGCATACCGGTCATTCGCTGGGTCGCACCAAGCGTGAGCGCCTGCTGGCAAGTGGCCGCAAGCAGCATGCCATTGAACGCCAGTTCAATCTGGAGCGCCGCATTGCGGTGGAAGAAGACATCCTCAAGCACGCCGCCTTTGTGGTGACCAGCACGCGGCAGGAAATCGACTCGCAGTACGGCATTTATCACAACGTTGCCCAGCAACGCTTTGTGGTGATTCCCCCGGGCACCGACACCAAACGTTTCTCACCTCCCGGCAGGCGCAAGATTCAATCTGACCCGCAGCAACAGATAGACCGCTTTCTCAGCGACCCGGACAAGCCCATCATCCTTGCCATCTGCCGCCCCGACCTGCGCAAGAACCTCAAGGGCCTGGTCAATGCCTACGGACAATCGCAGGAACTGCAGGAAAGGGCCAATCTGGTCATCGTCGCCGGCACGCGCGAAGATATACGTGCCATGGAAGAGTCGCAGCAGCAGGTGATGCAGAACCTGCTGCTGGACATCGACAAGTATGACCTCTGGGGCAAGGTCGCCATTCCCAAGCAGATATCGCAGGATGCGATTCCCGAGCTTTACCGGCTGGCCGCCAGAAGACGCGGTGTATTTGTGAACTCTGCGCTGACCGAGCCATTTGGCCTGACCCTGATTGAAGCCGCCGCAAGTGGCCTGCCCTTTGTGGCACCGGATGACGGTGGCCCGCGCGATATCGTGCGCAATTGCCGCAATGGCCTGTTGGCCAATACCCTGGAATGCGAGGCGATAGGCCAGGCGCTGACCACCGCACTGGCAGACCGCAAGCAATGGCGCGCCTGGTCGGCCAACGGCCTGCTCGGCGTCAAACGCCATTACAGCTGGGATGCGCATGTTGCCAAGTACATGAAGGAGATACGGCAGGTACTGCGCCGCAATCGTAAAGGTGTGCGCCGTCATCACGCGCTGTTGCTGGATTCTGGCAAATCGCAAATGCCCCTGGTCGAGCGCACCCTCATCAGCGATATCGATAACACCCTGCTGGGCGAACGTGCTTCTCTGCAACAGCTGATGCAGTGGTTGAGCCGCAACAAGGGCAAGCTGGCGTTTGGCATTGCGACCGGACGGCCAGTGGAAAGCGCGATTGCCATCCTGAAAAAATGGCAGGTGCCGCAGCCGGAGATCCTGATTACCTCGGTTGGCAGCGAGATTCATTATGGCGCCAAGCTGATTCCGGACATGGGCTGGGCCAACCATATTCGCCATATGTGGCGCCGCGATGATCTGCAACAAGCCCTCACCGGCATCCCCGGGCTTACCTTGCAAGCGCCGGAAAACCAGCGCGAATTCAAGCTGAGTTATATCGTGGACCCCGAACGCATGCCGACCATCAAGGAGCTATACCGCCTGCTGGGCGAGCGCAAGTTGCGGGCACAGTTAATCTATTCGCATCAGGAGTTTCTCGACATTTTGCCTATTCGCGCCTCCAAGGGGCATGCCATCCGCTATCTGGCCTATAAGTGGGGCTTGCCGCTGGAAAACTTCCTGGTGGCTGGCGACTCCGGCAATGATCAGGAGATGCTGGTCGGCAATACCCAGGCCATCGTCGTCGGCAATTACAGCCCCGAACTGCAGACGCTGAAAGGCATGCACAGCGTGTATTTTGCCTCAAGGCATTTTGCCGCCGGCATACTGGAAGGGCTGAGTCATTATGGCCTGCTGGGCATCCCCATCAGCACAGCCCCGCAAATCCCGGATTCGGAAGAAAGCGAGGTGCCCCATGTATGAGCAGGTCTCGCATTCCCTGCTGAATGACATCCTGATCGGCCTGAAGCCCGAGATCAAGAAACACAATCTTCAGCATTTCTATATCCGGCTGGGCGCCAATTTTTACGCCATTTATTCGCTGTTTCATACCTTGTATGGCGAACGGCCGGATTACAAACAGCAATTGGGCAAGCTGGTGGAAACCCTTACGCGGCAATACCTGAATCGTGCGCCGCACCTGCGCGAGCAGGATCTGGCGCGGGAAAAAGACCATACCTGGTTCCTGAGTCAGAAATGGGTGGGCTTCGCCATGTATTGTCAGGAATTTGCCGGTGATCTGCAGGGCGTACAGCGTCATCTGCATTTCCTGCAGGACCTCGGCATCAACCTGCTGCACATCATGCCCATTATGGATTGCCCTCAAGGCAAGAGCGATGGCGGGTATGCCGTGCGTGATTTCCGCCAGCTGGATCCGCGCTATGGCACGCTGGCCGATCTCGATGCATTGATCAGCAACCTGAAAAAGCGTGACATGCTGCTGGCGCTGGATGTGGTGGTCAACCACACCTCGGACGAGCACGAGTGGGCGATCAAGGCACGGCAGGGCGACTCCAAATACCAGGATTACTACTACATGTTCGACAACCGCGAGTTGCCGGATTTGTATGAAGAATCCATGCTGGAGGTCTTCCCGGAAACGGCGCCCGGCAATTTCACCTGGAATGCCGAAGCAAATAAATGGGTGATGACGGTATTCAACCAGTTCCAGTGGGATCTGAACTACCGCAACCCGGCGGTGCTGATCGAGATGATCGACATCATTCTGTACTGGGCCAATCACGGCGTGGATATTTTGCGGCTGGATGCCGTGGCCTTCCTGTGGAAAAAAATCGGCAGCAGTTGCCAGAATGAGCGCGAGGCCCACCTGATACTGCAATTGATGAAGGATTGCTGCCAGGTAACGGCTCCCGGCGTTTTGTTTATTGCGGAAGCGATTGTGGCGCCACCCGAAGTCATCAAGTACTTTGGCGAAGATGCCATCAATGCCAAGGAATGCGAGATTGCCTATAACGCCACACTGATGGCGCTACTGTGGGAAGGCGTTGCCACCAAAAAAGCCTCGCTGCTCAACAAGGGCATACGCAATATTCCGAACAAGCTGGAACGCGCTACCTGGCTTAACTATCTGCGCTGCCATGACGACATCGGCCTGGGCTTTGATGATAACGATATCCGCCAGGCAGGCTATGAACCCTGGGCCCATCGGCAATTCCTGATCGATTATTACACCGGCAACCGGGACGACTCCATCGCCCGCGGCGTCGCCTTTGGCCGTAACGATAAAACCGGCGATGCCCGCATTTCCGGCTCGCTTGCCTCCCTGGCCGGGCTGGAAACCGCGCTGAACCGCCAGGACGAGACCGCGATTGATACCAGCATACGCACCATATTGCTGTTGCATAGCATCATCCTGTCTTTCGGCGGCATTCCCCTGCTGTATTACGCGGACCCACTGGGCACGCTCAACGATACCTCGTATCTGGAAGACGAACTCAAATACAACGACAGCCGCTGGGTACACCGGCCCCGCATGAACTGGGAAAAAGCCGAACTGCGTCAGCAGCCGGGCACGGTGGAATATCGGATTTTCAATGGATTGAAAAAGTTGATTGCGCTACGCAAGGAACTACCCGCGCTGGCCGATCTGAACAATCGCGAGCTGTTTGAGCTGGAAAATCCGCATCTGCTGGTGTATTCGCGCTTTGACCCGCTGAACAGCCAGGCCCGTGTACTGGTGGTCAACAACTTTGACCATAACGCCCAAGCCATGCCGCTGGAGCAACTGCGGCGCGCAGGTTTTTTCACCCACGGCACCGTGCAAGAGACGATCTCGGCAGATAGCTATGCATGCGCTGAAGACAGTTTGCTCATCCCGCCACTCACCGCGTGCTGGTTCAAGACCTGAACCAAACCGCCCGGCGGCATGATGATGGCACACCATGCTGATCATCGCCCGCCAACACATGCAACAGGAGACACCATGGAACACTATCTCATTCAGCTTGGCATTGAAGACTTTCAGAAATTCTGGGAGATCGCCAAGGTATTTCTCAAGATTGTCCTGATACTGGCTATCGCCTGGCTGGCGATGCGCGTCATCAACCGCATGCTGCTGGCACTGAAAACGCACCTGCTCACGCATGCGCAGGACAACCCGGAAGAGATCAAGCGCGTGCAAACCCTGGGGCGGGTGTTCCGCTACATTGCCACCGTGCTGATTTCCGTGATCACCATCATGGAGATACTCAACGAGCTGGGCGTATCGATTGCGCCTATTCTGGCGGCTGCAGGGGTGGTAGGTGTGGCAGTGGGCTTTGGCGCACAGAGTCTGATCAAGGATTATTTCACCGGTTTTTTCCTGCTGCTGGAAAACCAGATCCGGCAGGGAGATGTGGTGGATGCCGGCGGTAAAAGCGGCTTTGTGGAAGAAGTGACGCTACGCTACATCAAACTGCGCGACTATGATGGCAATGTGCATTTCATTCCCAACGGCGTTATTTCTACCGTCACCAATATGAGCCGCACCTTTGCTTTTTCCGTCATTGATGTGCGCGTGGCTTTCCGCGAAAACGTGGAAACCGTGATGACGCTGATGCGCGAAGTCGCGCATGATCTGAAAGCGGACCCGGACTTTAATCAGAAAATACTGGATGATCTGGAGATGGCCGGGGTGGATCGCTGGGACGATTCAGCGGTGATCATCAAATGCCGTTTCAAGGTGTTGCCGCTGGAGCAATGGACCGTGCGTCGCGAATATCTGAAGCGCCTGAAGCACGCTTTCGATGATGTCGGTATCGAGATTCCTTATCCTCACCTGACCATTTCGGCGGGCCAGATGCGGGGCGAAAACAGCCCTGCCATGGACAGCATGAATTAAACAGCAGGGGTGTCAGAGATGCGCCGGGAGCTTAATGCGGAAAAGCCAAAACCTCAGCTGCATTCGGCGCCAGGCGCCAGCAATGTCAGACGCAATCGCCGCTGGCTAGCGTCATCTTGACGATTTCGCGGCGTAGCTCAAGCTCGCGTTGCTGGGTTTTATACAGCGTGGTTTGCGTGAAGCGGTCGGGGATTTCCAACACATTCAGGTACTCCGGCTGAAACGCAGGAGCGGGGATCAGATAGTCAAAACTTGCGGCATGCATGTCAATTCCTTGTGGGATATCGGGTTAATACTCGGGCTGAAATTGTGTTTCAGCGCCATTAAGAGCACACGAAAATCAAAAGATTCCCGCGCACTCGCAGTTTATTTGGAATTTGCGGATAGCAAACCGCCAAACTAAGCTGATATCGTCCAGCAAATTGATTTCTTTAGCGTATTGCCAGATTTATTTGCCTAAGAAGGCGTCCGGCAGGCATTAATGCAGCTCATGCAAGTGCAAGCGGCGCAACCGGGGCGCCAGGCGGGCCGTGGCGGCGACGACCGCCAGGGTCATGGTGCCACCAAAAATCACCGAGGGCACCAGCCCCATCAGCCGTGCGCTGACGCCGGACTCAAACGCCCCCAGCTCATTGGATGAGCCGATGAAGATGCCGTTGATGGCAGACACGCGGCCACGCATGGCATCCGGCGTCATCAACTGCATGATGGTGGTGCGCAGCACTACCGAAATCCCGTCAAAGACGCCCGACAGTGCCAGCAAAAAGGCGGCCAGCCAGAAATGCGCCGTGAGGCCGAACAGGATAATGCTGACGCCAAAGCCAGCCACTGCCATCAGCAGGTATTTGCCCGCATGCCGATTCAGCGGGTGACGCGCCAGTACGATACCAATGATCACCGCGCCGACCGCAGGTGCGGCGCGCAGTATGCCCAGACCTTCGGGGCCATGATGATACACATCATGTATGAACGCAGGCAGCATGGCGACAGCGCCACCAAACAGCACCGCGAACATGTCCAGCGCCTGGGCACCCAGCACAATCTGGTTGCTGAAAACAAAGCGCAAGCCTTGTCCTATGCTGGTAAACACCGGCACGCTCTCGGCAGGGGGTGGCTCAACCACCCGTATGCTAAGGATAGCGACCGCGGCCATCACGGCGAATCCGGCAGACACCAGGTAGGCCACGCTGACCGTGGTCCAGCCTACCAGAATGCCACCCAAGGCAGGGCCCATCACCAGCCCGATCTGAAATATGGAACTGCCCACCCCGGCCGCACGGCCAAATTCGCTACGCGGAATCACCAGGGCAAACAAGGCGCTGAAGGAAGGGCCAATAAACGCCCGGGCAAACCCGACACACACAATCGAACCATAAATCCAGTAGGTCGGATTCCCCGGCAGATAGCCTGCGGATACCGCCGCCAGCGTCAGGGCATTCAACATCAGCACGCCCCCGGCCATGGCGCCAAAAAATCGCCGGGAGTGATGGTCTACCGCGTAGCCAGCGAACAAGGCGGTGCAGATATAGGGCACCACTTCGGCCAGGCCGATGAGGCCCAATGACAGTGGATCGCGGGTGAGTTGGTAAATATGCCACCCCACGACCACGGCCACGATCTGGTAAGAAAAAATCACCGAAAGGCGGAAGGCCATCAATTTCAGGAAAGAAGGGGTCTTGAGCAGGGGAAATTGGGCAGAATCTGTGGAAGAGGTCATGGCAGCGTTCGGTCTAAAAACGCATTTTACGGGAAACTGGAGCGAAATATGCTTGAAATTCCGTGTGACATTGGCGTCATGGGCATGAGGTCAACGCGACACTCGGGCCACAGGCTGTGCAGAGATAAACATATGCAGCTAACGGTATGGTTTACACCTGTTAACGATTGGGGTTAAATGATGCAACAGCATAATTATAAAAAGAACTTGATGATGTCAGGCAGCGCAAAAGGGGTACTTTTTGGTGCAGTGACGGTGGTGATGTTAGCCATCATCGGTTCTTTTTTTGTACCCCAGCCATGGCTGCCCTGGCTTGATAATCTGCACTGGACCGTCAGCAGTGGCGCCTCCTTCATCCTGACCTGGATAGGTTACCGTCAGGCATACCCAGAACAGCGTGAGCCGCGCCGCTGGTTCCTGCTGGGCATAGGCTCTTACTTTGTAGGACAGCTGTGCTGGGACGTACAGTACGCTATCGGCTGGAATCCATTTCCCGCACCTGCTGACTTTTTCTATCTGATGCTGGGGCCCTGCTGCATCCTGGGCCTGCTCAGCGCCCTCAAGCTGCATCTTTCCCATGCAAAACTCACCGCCGCCAAACTGGACATGGCGGTGATGACCATTGCCGTCATTGGCCTCGTTCTGCTTATTTATCTGGGGCGCCAGTCAGATAGCAATGCGCTGCAACTGCTGGTGCTGGTGTTTTATCCGGCAGGCTTGCTCAGTGCTGCCTGCTTTGCGCTCTTGCTGGTGCCGTTTTTGCGGTTGCGCTTGCAGTGGGGCTGGCTATTGTTGCTCGGCGGGCTGGCATTGGAGGGCGGCATCTGGATGCAATGGAATCTGAATGTCATCGACCAGGTGAACATAGACGGCTCCCTGCTCAACCATGTTTTTTCCGCTTCTGATTTGCTGCTCGGCCTTGGCGCCATGCACTGGATGGCAACGTCATCGTCCAATCACACCTACATCCGTATCTGCCAGAGCATACAACGCGCGATCCCGTTGATGGCCATGCTGATCGCGATCAGCACCATTTATTTCATGATGATGGATACGACAACGCCTATCGCCAAATCCATTGCATTGGGTTCCTGCCTGAGCATCATCGCGCTGGCCATGGTCAGGCAGAGCATTCTTCTTGCGGAAAGTGAGCGCCTGCTGACAGCTGAGCAGTTGATAGAAGAGGGGCAAATGCGCTACCAGCATCTGGCGCATCATGACATTCTGACCGGCCTGCCCAATCGCCTGCTTTTTCAGGACAGGCTGACCCACGCTCTGGCCTTGAGTGCGCGTAACAATAATCGGGTGGGGATGCTGTTTATCGATATCGACCACTTCAAGAATATCAATGACAGTCTGGGCCATGTGATAGGGGACGAGCTACTGGTCGCGATCGTGGAGCGCCTGAAGCTCCGCATACGCGAACAGGATACGTTTGCGCGCTTGGGCGGCGATGAGTTCGTACTGCTGATCGAGCAATTACAAAATGCCAGCGAAGCCGCCACCATTGCCAGCAATCTGCTGGAAGCGCTCAAAACCCCGTTTCACCTAAGCGGCAATTGCGAAGTCGTCATCAGTGCCAGCATCGGCATCAGCGTGTGTCCGGAAGACACCCAGGATGCCACCCAGTTGATCCGCAATGCCGACTCCGCCATGTACCGCGCAAAGGATACGGGCCGTAACCGCTATCAGTTTTACACCGAGGAACTGACACAACGCGCGCAGGAAAGGCTGATGACAGAAAGCCGCCTGCGACAGGCCATACGCGACAAAGCCTTTGTCTTGCATTACCAGCCCATCTACTCCAAAGGGGAAGATGGCGGAGCTCCCTCCATTTTCAGCTGCGAATGCCTGATCCGCTGGCAACAGGACGATGGCAGCCTGATTTACCCTGATCTGTTTATTCCCTGCGCAGAAGAAACCGGATTGATTATCCCCATAGGAGAATGGGTACTGGACCATGCCTGCGCTCAGCTGGCCGAGTGGGATACCCGGCTGCCGGACAACACGCTCAGCATGGCGGTGAATATCTCGGCCCGGCATTTCTGCGATGCGAATTTCGTGATGACGGTGCATGAGGTATTGAAACGTCATGCCATTGCACCGGGGCGACTGATCATCGAGATTACGGAAAACGCGGTGATGGACAGAATGGATATCGCCATTCCCACGCTGGAAACGCTGGTTAGAACCGGCGTACGCATCGCACTGGATGACTTTGGCACCGGTCACTCATCGCTAGCCAAGCTGAAAACCCTGCCCATTCATGCGCTTAAAATTGATCGCGAATTTGTGAAGGATATCCCTGACAGTACGGATGATATGCAGCTTGCCGCCAGTATTATCCGCATGGCACAAGGGCTGCATCTGCAAACTGTGGCCGAAGGAGTGGAGACACAGGAGCAGTATGATTTTCTGGCACAGGCAGGTTGTGACAAATTTCAGGGCTACCTGTTGTCACGCCCGGTGACGGCAGAAAAGATTTACACCCTGCTTGCCGCCTCTGCAGAACTGGCGACAGCCTGAGTAATACCACCAGCACTCACGTCCGGCCGATCGACCAGATTCAGGGAAGGCCGACATCCTGGGCAGACAAGGGCCCATATACCAACTCATCCATTCCCCAGAAGCCGCCGGTGGCATCGAGGTAATAGGCTCCGCCGTCTTCATCCTGATACAGGGTAAATACGTACACCTTGCTGTTGTAATACTTGCCGGGCTCCTGATACACCTGACGCAAGGCTTTTTTCTCACGCATGTGCTTCCAGTCCTGCTTGTCGATGGCAGGCAGTGGCAGCAGAGAGTTGCTGTCTGCCCCGAAAAACGTCTGGTACCGCTGATTGAATGCCGCCTGAAGCGCGTCTGCGCCCACCGCCGCGGCGCTCATGGCATGCATTGCCAGAGACGCTGACAGCACCCAGGCTGAGATGGATTTAAGCCGCATTGTTACCGTTAGCCTCTGCCGCACTGGCATCGGTAATTTCACGTATCTCGGGCTCTTCCAGCAAGGCTTCTGCACCAATCACCTGATTGCGACCGCTGTGCTTGGCCTTGTAGAGCGCGGCATCAGCACGTGGCACGATAGTTTCCGGCCCCTCGCCCGGTAGCCGTTCGGCGACCCCGGCGCTAAAGGTGATCAGCACACGCTCGTTGCGATGCATGAAGAAGTTTTTGGTGAGATCCCGCTGTACGCGTTTCATGATGTCCATGGCCTCATCCTGCTTGGTACTGGGCAGTATGATGATGAACTCCTCGCCACCGTAGCGCGCCAGCACATCGGTATTGCGCAGCGAGAATTTAACGATGCGCACCAGATGGATCAAGGCCTGGTCGCCAGTCGCATGCCCCAGGTTATCGTTCAGCTGCTTGAAGTGGTCGATATCCATCATGGCAATACTGAGCGGCGTACCATGCCGGTCGGCACGGGCAAATTCCCGCTCCATGGCTTCATCCATGCCGCGGCGGTTGAGTGTGCCGGTGAGGTAGTCTTCGTGCGCCACTTCGCTGATATGGTCCAGACGGCGCGTCAGCTCATCAATCAGCTTCTCAGCCTCGTCAGCGCGTTGCTGCGCATCCACCAGCGCATCCTTGGAACGCTGTATGCTCAGGCCTATGCTGCGGGTATCGTTGAGCAGGCTGTCGATCACCGAGTTGAGCTCCACCAGATCTTCGGTCGATGTGATGCGGTCGCGATAGCCATTCAGTTTGTTCTGGTATTCACCGGTATCGGTGTCCATCTCGGCCAGTCTGTCCACAAAGATTTCGGCCATCCGCTTCAGCGAGTCCTTGGCTTCAATCAGGCGTGGCTTGATCTGCCCCTGCTTGTACAGCAACTCTTTCAAGCTGCTTTCGGCGTCATAAAGCCGGGTAAGATCCAGCGGTTTTTCGAGGATATCCTGCACGATTTTGGTCTGCCCATGCAGCCATTTATCCTCCAGCACCAGCTCACCCATGCTGTTGTTCAGCAGTCGCAATAACTGCAACAAGGCTTCATGCAGGCGGTTCTGCTGATCGCCATGCATTTCCAGGGTAAACAGCACGCTCTTCAATTCTTCGGCAATACGCTTGATCTGGGTTTCATTGGTGGCGGCATTGATATCCTTGACCAGCTGTTTGGCCTTGGCTTCCGGCTCGGGCAGGGAATGCAGTTGCGGGATCAGCACCAGCTCCATGGTACGCACCAGCATCTCACGCCAATATTCGGCGGGCTTTTTGCCATACAGCGATTTGCTGGGAGCTGGGGTGGGCGTTTCACCTATGGTTTCCGCTTCGCCTTCCAGCACCTGCGGCCCGTCACCCGGTACATGATCGGCCACCGAACCTTGCCCCCATGAATTGACGAGGGATTGAATCTTTTGCGGCAAGACATCGGGATCACTGCCGAAGTTGGTCAGCACCCGGTTAAGGCCTTCTTTCTTGCGCGTCAGGGTGACGCCCTTGTGGCTGACTTCCAGCTGCTTCAGCAGGTTGCGGATGACGACGGGCCAGCTGGTTTCATCGCCACCTGCTGCGCCCAGGGGCAATAGCTTGATGAGCTGGTCTTCCAGCCTGGACCAGTCTTTTTTCTCGATAAGCGTGGCGATGGATTGAGCGGCGGCAATGTACTTGGGGCGTTGCTTCCCCGCGTCGTGCAGAACCTTGTCCAGCACATGGGCCAGTTCCAGGGTTTCATTGGTGGATACGACGCCGGCAATCTCGTCATAAACCGTACGGAAATTATCCGGCGTAGGCGGGACTTTGCGCGAGGCAAGCTGCATCAATGCCTGCCTGGCAATCTCGATGGGGGTCGGTTTTTCTTGCATACTGGCTCGCGCTTAGCTCCATGGCCGATGCCGCAGCACCGGAGTTTCAAACAGCATTCTGGCTTTTGTCAGCATACGCTACCACAACTGTGTTAAATGACGTAAACAGAGCCGCCATTTAACGCCTGTTCATGCATGGGCAGCTTATTTGGCGCGAAAGGTAACCACCAGCACGTCACGATAGGCAGGATGCGCCGGATCGATCTGCTCGACCGGCGTCACGCCATGCATGCAGCGCCTGTCGTTGACGATGGCGCTATCCAGCGGCTTGGTCAGGGTAAAGCTGTCCAGGGTTTTGTGTTCGAGGTCGTGCATGGTGGTGGTGCCGCTGGAAATATTCACGCGCTTCACCATCATGACCAGCACAAAATCGACACCATCCCGATGTATGCCTTCGGGGGTTGGTTTGCCATGCAGCTCAGCACTGGCTTCAATGCGGAATTGATGGCATTCGATATGCCATGCCTTGTCAGGCAGCATGCGGCTGAACATCTTGCGACAGAAGCGCAGGATGTTGCGCATGCTGTTACCCTGCATGATGTGCGCTGGTATGGGCTCAAATTCGCGCGCAACACCGCCATTGAGCGGGTTGTAGTCCAGGCTCTGGTAATGCGGCTGATGCGGCTCGAGCACAATGTCACCAGCTTGCGCTGGCGCACTGAGGGTGGCATAGCGACGGCGGCGATATCGTCCACCATCGGCCATGTATTGATCCAGCGGCATGGCTTCCCAGCTGGCAGCAAACGCAGGCCAATCACTCAGGGCATCCTCGGCCTGCGCCAACAACCACGCTTGCATGGCCTCGCCTGCCACAAAACTGAAGCCCGCCCGGGCTATATTGTCCAACAGTTCGGATTGTCGCAGTAAGGGTGCCACGCAGTATCGCTATCTATGAAATCATGAAAGATAAGCATCTTAGCCGCTTGCAGAGGCAATCTCAACGTTGGCAGAGGCGGATTGGGGTGGTTTGAATAATATACTTGACGAACATAACTAAATAACTAATTATTTAGTTATGAAAACCATCTTGCAGATTCCATCTGAATGGGCAGATACCTCGAAACTGTTCATCGCCCTGGGCGATGAACAGCGCCAGCGCATACTGCTGGCCTTTGAGCCCGATGAGCGCCTCAACATCGGCCAGATCGTGGCCGCCTCGACCTTGAGCCGCACCGCAGTGAGCCATCATCTGCGCGTATTGCGCGAAGCAGGCGCGCTGCAAAGCGAGAAAATCGGCAAGGAAGTGTTTTTCCATATTAATAAAAAGATGATGACAGAAGCGCTTGAGGGCGTGCTGGCTTACATCAAGACTACGATCTGAAGGGAGATTTCATGCTGGCCAAGGTATTAAAACTGCTGTGCGGAATAGTGTTTCGGGTTGAAGTGCGGGGCAGGCAACATCTGCCGTCGCAAGACCAGGAACAGCAAAAGCTGCTGATTGTGGCCAACCACGAATCGTTTCTTGATGGCCTGCTGCTCGGACTGTTTTTGCCATTGAGGGCGACCTTTGTGGTGCATACCACCGTGCTGCAGAGCCCGCTGTTCCGGCTGATTCTGCGCATGGTGCCGCATCTGGCGGTCGACCCCAGCAATCCACTCGCCATGAAGAAAATCATCCGCCTGCTGGAGGCAGGGGAGAACGTAGTGATTTTCCCCGAAGGCCGCATCACCCTGACCGGCAGCCTGATGAAAGTGTATGACGGCCCGGGCTTCGTCGCCGCCAAAACTGGCGCCACCATCCTGCCAGTACGGGTGGATGGCGCCGCCCGCAGTTACTTCAGCCGCCTCTCCGGTGGCAATTATCCACGCCAGCTTTTCCCCAAGGTATCGCTCACCATTTTGCCGACCACTCACCTCCCTATGCCAGAAGCCGCCAACGCCAGAGCACGCCGAAAGCTGGCTGGTGAGGGCATGCGCGACATCATGCAGGATATGCTGTTCAAGTCGCGCCCGGTCAAAACCTTGTTTGGCTCGCTGCTGGACGCCATTTCCATTCATGGCCGCCGCACGCGGCTGGTGGAAGACATGCAGCAGATTGAAGAGTCGTATGGCGATCTTTTGAAAAAGAGCCTGGCGCTTGGGCGCCTTAGCGCCAAGATCACCAGCCCTGGTGAAACCGTAGGCGTGCTGATGCCGAATGTGACCAATACCATCTGCCTTATCTTTGGTATGAGCGCCTTCAGGCGCGTGCCCGCCATGCTGAATTACACGGCGGGCAGCTCGGGGCTGCAGAATGCCATCATCGCCGGTAATATCCGCACCGTCATCTCCTCACGCAAATTCATCTCCGCCGCCAAGCTGGAGGAGACGGTAGCAGGTTTGGAAAATGTGCATCTGGTCTATCTGGAGGATTTGCTGCCCAGCCTGAGCGGTTGGGACAAGCTGTGGCTGATAGGCTTTGCACTATGGTTGCCGCGACTGGCCGTGCCGCATGCCACCCCCCACGATCCGGCCGTGGTGCTGTTCACTTCAGGTTCCGAAGGGAAGCCCAAGGGCGTGGTGCATTCGCATCACAGCATCCTCTCAAATATTGCCCAGATTGCCGCCATCATCGATTTCTCGCCTGCCGATAAATTCATGATGGCACTGCCGCTGTTCCATGCCTTTGGCTTTACCTGCGGTGCCATCATGCCGCTGGTCACCGGCAGCAAGCTGTTTGTCTACCCATCGCCGCTGCATTACCGCGTTATTCCGGAAGTGATTTACGACCGTGGCTGCACGGTGCTGTTCGGCACCAGTACCTTTCTTGGCAACTATGCCAAATTCGCGCATCCCTATGACTTCTACCGCTTGCGCTATGTAGTCGCTGGCGCAGAAAAACTGAATGAAGAAGTCCGCAAAGTCTGGGCCGATAAATTCGGCATTCGCATTCTGGAAGGGTATGGCGCCACCGAGTGCGCGCCCGTGCTGGCGGTCAATACACCCATGGCAAACCAGACCGGTAGCGTGGGCCGCATGCTGCCCGGCATGGAAACCCGGCTGGAAAGCATCCCCGGCATAGAGCAAGGCGGGCGTTTACTGGTGCGCGGCCCCAACGTCATGCTGGGCTATTACCTGTATGACCAGCCAGGCGTGCTGCAAACACCCGCGGATGGCTGGTATGACACCGGCGATGTGGTGGATATTGATGCCCAGGGCTTTATCCGCATTCTGGGCCGGGTAAAGCGCTTTGCCAAAATTGCCGGCGAGATGGTGTCGCTGGAAACCGTGGAGGCCCTGGCACATGCAGCCTCGCCCGAACATCAGCATGCCGCTAGCACCCAGCCGGATGCGCAGCGTGGTGAAAACATCGTGCTGTTCAGCACCGATAGCAGCTTGACCCGCGATAGCCTGCAGGCCGCAGCCCGCAAGCTGGGGAGTCCGGATCTGGCGGTGCCGAAAAAAATCATTACCCTGGAAGCCCTGCCTTTGCTGGGGACAGGCAAAACCGATTACGTGACATTGCGTACCATGGCAGCCGAAGCATGAGCCGAATAAGGCTGTGACCCGCAATAAAGCTCCATCCTTTGTCGATGCAGGCTTAAGTCACCCTTAACCATTTAAGCCATCCATTCAAGCCAACCATAAAAATCAGGGAGTTTGCATGCATTCCACCTCCACCCCATCGGCGATTCCCGCGCGCGGCATGACCGCCGTCCTCATCGCCCAGTTTATTTCGGCCCTGGCGGATAACGCCTTGCTGTTCGCCGCGATTGCGCTGCTTAAATCGCAATCCGCCCCAGGTTGGCAGCTGCCCTTGCTGCAGGAGTTTTTTGTCGTAGCCTTTATCGTGCTCGCCCCTTTCGTCGGTCCACTGGCCGATGCGTTGCCCAAAGGCCGCGTGATGCTGATTGCCAATGGCATGAAGTTCATTGGTGCGGCTGCCATGCTGTGCGGCCTGCACCCCCTGCTGGCATACGGCATGGTCGGACTGGGTGCTGCCGCCTATTCCCCAGCCAAATACGGCATTCTCAGTGAGTTGGTCGGGCCCCAACACCTGGTCAAAGCCAATAGCATGATGGAAGGCTCCACCATCGTCGCCATTCTGCTGGGCGCCGTATTGGGCGGCTGGCTGGCAGATCACTCCGTCACCGGAGCGCTCGCCGCCATTGCTGCCTGTTATCTGGTCGCGGCCGTCGCCAATCTCTTCATTCCACGCCTGCCTGCCGCCCATGCCCTGAGCCGGGTATCGCTGCCAGCATTGGTCAGGGATTTTGTCATCGCCACCAGCACGCTGCTGAAAAATCCGGACGCGCGCTTCTCGCTGATAGGCACCAGCATATTCTGGGGGGCAGGTAGCACCTTGCGCTTTCTGCTGGTGGCCTGGGTGCCAGTGGCGCTGGGCATTGCCGATCTCAGCACTCCCGCCAACCTGAGTGGCGGTGTCGCCATCGGCATCGCGCTCGGCGCATTTGCCGCCGCCCGCTATGTACAGCTGCATTCGGTGAATCGTGCCTTGCCCGCTGGCGTGCTGATCGGTTTACTGATTGTGGGCTTTGCCTACGTGTCCAATCTTTACCTGGCGATAGCCGCGCTGATACTGATCGGCGCTTGCGGTGGTTTTTATGTGGTGCCGCTGAATGCCTTGCTGCAGGAACGTGGCCACGCTACGGTAGGGGCAGGGCACGCCATTGCCGTGCAAAACCTGTTTGAAAATATCTGCATGCTGCTGATGGTAGGCCTGTATACCATCCTGGAAAAAGAAGGCATGCCTGCCATCCATTCCACCGTAGCCGTTGGTCTGGTGGTCTTTGCCGCGATTGGCCTGCTGGCAGCGCAACGACTGTGGCAAAAAAAGTAGGCGCTGTCTGACAGCGATTTCAGCCACGCGCTGAATGTTGAACGGAAGAGGTCCCGTTACATTGAGCGGGTGTAAATACCCCCTCAATTCGCGACTGGAGAATAAATCATGAATAAAATCGTCAGTGTCCTCTGCCTCTGTTCCTTCATGCTGTTGACCGCCTGCAATACCATGAGCGGCGCCGGCAAAGACATTCAGAAGGGCGGCGAAGCCCTGGAAAACTCCGCAGACAAGAATAAAGGCTACTAACCCCCACGTGCATCATGAGGGGATTCTCATGAAAATCATGAGCTCCATTTCATGACTAACACAATGCAAGCCGCTCTACAGGAGCGTACAGTTTGTCTCACGTTAGAAGCATGTGAGTGCATCGGACGAAAACTAAACGAAAGGAGAAACGACTATGTGGACCAAGCCAGAAGCTACCGAAATGCGTTTCGGTTTTGAAGTAACCATGTACGTTTGCAATCGTTAATATTAACGTTGCGATCACATGAACGGGAGCCAAGTGCTCCCGTTTTTATTTGCATGACGTACATCTGCCTGTCGTCAGAGCCTGCCGACCAATATCCTTTGCAGCGATGGGAAAACCTCCCTGTTGCCCTCTGAATCTCCCCCCATCTTCGCTTTGCCGCTAAAATGCCAAGGCAGCATCCCATAATCTCAGGAGATTAAGCATGAACCCTTGCAACCGTTGGCTCACCTTTGCTGGACGAGTATTGCTGTCACTGATTTTCATCATTAGCGGCCTGGGAAAAGTCGCCGCGCCCGATGCCACCATAGGCTATATCAGCAGCGTAGGGGCGCCGTTTCCCGAGGTGGCTTATGCGATCGCCCTGGTGGTAGAGCTGGGCCTGGGCCTGGCATTGCTGTTGGGCTTCAAGGCAAAGTTTGCCGCGGCAGGTATCGCCATTTTTACGCTGGCGGCAGCCTTGCTGTTTCATACGGATTTCAGCAATCAGATACAGCTGGTGATGTTCATGAAAAACTTCACCATCATTGGCGGTTTGCTGCTGATCGTGGCTTATGGCGCGGGTGGCTTCAGCCTGGATAATCGCAAGTAAGCCTCATTCATTTTTTATAAGTAACGCCGCAGGACACGGTCATGACAACGCTATTTATTTCACATGGTGCGCCTACCCTGGCAATGGATCCGGGGAAGACCGGTGAGATGTTGCATCAGCTAGGCCTGTCATTGCCGCGTCCGCGGGCCATTCTGGTGGTATCGGCACATTGGGATACGCCAGAACCGCGCGTCAGCTTTGTCCAGCAACCGGAGACCCTGCATGACTTCAGTGGTTTCCCCAAAGCCATGTATGACATGCATTATCCGGCACCTGGCTGCCCGCCATTGGCAGAAAAAGTGGTGGAGTTGCTGACGGCGGCCCAATTCAACATCCAGCGCGACCCCAAACGCGGACTCGACCATGGCGCCTGGGTGCCCTTGATGCTGATGTATCCCGATGCCGATATTCCGGTAACCCAGCTTTCCATCCAGGGCCATCGCGATCCTGCCAGCCACTACCGCATGGGGCAGGCGCTGGCATCGCTGCAGGATAGCGGCGTCATGCTGCTATGCTCGGGTGCCATCACCCACAATCTGCGTCACCTGTTTGAAGTGCAGCGCACCACCAGCTCCCTGGCCTATGTCACGGAGTTTGCCAACTGGGTGGGGGATAAGATTATCGACAAGAACGATGAGGCTCTGCTGAATTATCGTGCGCAGTCGATCAATGGCGTACTGGCGCATCCGGAAGAAGATCACATCCTGCCGCTGTTTGTGGCGCTGGGAGCGGCACGAGGCCCCGCGGTACGTTATCAACCCGAGCACACTTATGGGTTTCTGGCGATGGATGCTTACGCCTGGGCGGCCTAGCCAGACAAAACACCGCAAAAAAACAAAGCCGCTTAAAAGCGGCTTTTTGATTAATCCAAAAAATCAAGGTGCCGGAGCCGCCGTTGGCAAAGGAAAGCCGTGCGGCAGCAATACCCAGATCTTGCCGCGCTGTTTCATGGCACCCGCTTGCCGCCCCGCATCATTGCCCGCACCCCAGAAAAAGTCAGCACGCACGCCACCTTTGATGGCACCGCCCGTGTCTTGCGCCATCATCAGGCGATTAAGTGGCTTGCTGCTGTTGGGGTAAGTGGTAGACAGGAATACCGGCGCGCCCAGTGGCACAAAGCGTGGGTCTATCGCCACCGCACGCTCGGCCAGGATAGGCACCCCCAGTGCGCCCAGCGGGCCAGGCAGGCCCGGTGGCAATTCACGGAAAAAGACATAACTGGGGTTGCTGTTGAGCAGCTCGCGCAACTTGTCAGGATTGTTGCTTGCCCAGTTTTTGATGCCCTGCATGGACGCCTTGTCCGCGGTCAATTCCCCACGCTGTATCAAGAGCTTGCCTATGGACTGGTAGGGGAAACCATTCTGGTCGGCATAGCCCACATGCACCTGCTCGCCATTGTCCAGGCGTATCACGCCTGAGCCCTGAATCTGCAGGAAAAACAGCTCGACAATATCATCCACCCAGAACAGCTCGCGCCCACGCAAGGGGCCCTGCGGGGATTCAATCTCGCCCCGGTCATAATAGGGAATCAGCTTGGTGCCCACTACGCGGCCACGTACCCGCTTGTTGGCAAGCTCGGGGAACAGGCTCGTCAACTCTACCGTAATCAGATCATCCGGCCGACTGTAAAGCGGATAGCGATAGGCGGCTGTCGGCAGGCGGCTGCCACGCAACAAGGGCTGATAGTAGCCGGTAATCAGGCCTTCCTCGGTGCCATCCACATTGGTGGTCTGGTAGACATCAAAGTAGGTTTGCAGGTAACTGCGGATGCTGGCCTGATCTGGATTCACCATGTTCTGGGCAGCGGCGCAGGCAGCTTGCCAGGGCTGGCGTGTTTTCAGGGTGGAGCAACTCTGCAGCCAGGCAGGCCAGGCTTGCACGAGGTTGTCCTGCTCAAGCGCACTTAATGCATCCCAGCTGGAAGGCTTCAGCAGGCCGTAATCTGGAATCTTGGGCGCTGTTGGTTTTTCCGGGGCGGGCTTGGGCTCTTCCGGCAAAGGAATCGGCAATGCGGGGCAATCGCACGCAGGCTTGGGGCTGGGCTGAGCAGGCTTTTGCGGCTGGCTGCCGCAGGCGGTCAGCAATAAAGCCAGTAAAACGATCAAACGAGCATGCATGCGTAAACCTTAATGCAGAACGCGGGGGGTGGAAAGGGTAAAGGCGGGAATCTCAGCCTCGAATTCGGTACCGTCTTCCGCCACCAGCTGATAGCTGCCACGCATGAATCCGACCGAGGTACGCAGCACGGTGCCACTGGTGTACTGGAATTGCTGACCAGGTTTCAGCGTCGGCTGTTCGCCCACCACGCCCGGGCCACGCACTTCCTGCACCGACTCATCGGCATCGGTAATGACCCAGTGCCGGCTGATGAGCTGGGCGGTTTCGGTGCCGGTATTGATAATGGTCACCGTGTAGGCAAAGGCATAGCGTGGTTCGGCTTCATCGGATTGATCCGGCAAGTAGGCACTCACTACGCTGACGGTAAACTGGTAACGGCGGGATGACTCCACGCTTATCCAATCATGCCGGTGGTTGGGGAGCTGGGCGTCGCCGAGTAAAGTTTTTTCGGCATGCGCCCGGCCAGATAAGCTTCACGCCCGGCTTCCACGGCTTTTTTCATGGCACTCGCCATCAATACTGGATTGTGCGCACCGGCAATCGCGGTGTTCATCAGGATCCCCTGGCAGCCCAGCTCCATGGCAATGGCTGCGTCCGATGCCGTACCCACACCCGCATCCACCAGCACGGGCACTTTGGCGTTTTCGATGATGATCTGCAGATTCCATGGATTGAGAATCCCCATGCCAGAGCCAATCAGCGAGGCCAGCGGCATGACTGCACAGCAACCGATTTCTTCGAGCTGCTTGGCGATGATAGGGTCATCCGAGGTATAGACCATGACGTCAAAGCCTTCTTTCACCAGGGTCTCGGCAGCCTTAAGGGTTTCAACGACATTGGGATACAGCGTGGTCGGGTCGCCCAGCACTTCCAGCTTGACCAGCTTGTGACCATCCAGCAGCTCGCGCGCCAGACGCAAGGTACGCACGGCATCGTCCGCCGAGTAACAGCCCGCGGTATTCGGCAGGTAAGTGAATTCTTCCGGCGGCAAGTATTCCAGCAGGGAAGGCTCACCAGCATGCTGGCCGATATTGGTACGGCGGATCGCCACGGTGATGATTTCGGCACCGCTGGCATCAATCGCCGCGCGGGTTTCGGTAAAGTCCTTGTACTTGCCTGTGCCCACCAGCAGTCGTGACTGATAAGCCTTGCCAGCAATATTAAGTGTATCCATAACGCGTTAACCGCCTCCTACAGCGCCTACGATTTCAAGTTTATCCCCGTCCTTCAGGGCTGTTTCGGCAAACAGGCCGCGTGGCACGATGTCGCCATTACGCTCTATCGCCAGACGCTTGCCCGTGAGGCCCAGGGTTTGTACCAGCTCAGCCACCGTGAGGGTTGCCACATCGAACTGCCGGGGATTACCGTTGATCGTCAGATGAATCAATTGAATTACAGCCTACTCTTTAGTAAAACCGGGATAGGGGGACCGCTGTTTAAAAAACCGCGAAGAAACGCTATTTTACGTAGGTTCATGGGCAATTAGCAAATCATCCACACTCGCATCCGCCCCTTGGGCGATCGCTTGAACAAGAGCACTTTTAGACGCGTGCTGCATTGTTTGTTCATCGGTTTTTTCGATTAAGCTTGAACAGAATAGTCCATGCATTACACGAGTAATTGGCTTGACGCTATATCCCCAAGGATATAGTCTTCGCCAGAGTTGGGGCGCATCGCACGCTCCTTCATGACAACAGACCAAGGCCCAAACATCAACGTGTCTCAATCGCCCTCTTCGAAGTCTGCCGCATTATTTCAGGAAGCGCTCAACGCTGAAGCGAGACAGGACTATTTTGAGGCCTTGAGCAAATACACCGCCTCGCTCTCCCTCGACGGCAATCAAGTCCCCACCTGGGTGCGTATCGGCAAGATATTCCTGCGTACCATGAAATACCAGCAAGCGCGCGAGACCATGGAATTTGTGCTGGGCATGGATCCGCACAATGTGGATGCCATTTACGGCCTGGCGATTTCGTATTTTTACCTGGGCAAGCTGGAAGAAGCCCGCGCCTTTATTGATCAGGCGGTAGAGATGCAGCCGGATAACGCGACCTACGCCATAGACCGCGCCAATATCTACTCCATCAGCCAGCCCGACCCCGAACGCAAGCGCCAGCTTTACCAGGCCTGGGGCCAGCGCTTTGCCGACCCACTGGCCCGTCAGAGCCCGCCACTGCTGAATAACCGCAACCCGGATCGCGTGCTGAAAGTAGGCTATGTATCCGGCGACATGCGCGACCATGCCATCGCTTTTTTCATGGAGCCCGTCTTCCGGCATCATGACCCGTCACAAGTGGAAGTGCATGTGTTCTCCACCGCGGTGCAGGAGGACGACACCACCGCCCACCTGAAGTCTCTGGTGCCACACTGGCATGATGTGTCCAAGCTGGACGACGATGCCTTGTTCAAACGGATACGGGCCCTGCAGATCGATGTGCTGGTTGACCTCTCCGGCCATACTTACGGTCACCGCCTCTACGTATTCGCCCGCCGCGCCGCACCTGTGCAGGTAACCTGGCTGGGTTATATGGGCGGCACGCTGGGCATGCAGGCCATGGATTACCGCCTGACGGATTACAGTGCGGATCCGATTGGGCATGAATCCTATTATCTGGAAAAGCTGTATCGCCTGGCATGCATGGCCAGCTATATTCCGCCAGCCCATGCCCCTTTGGTGGAAATTCCACCCATGCTGCAGGGCAATCCGCCCACCATCGGCTGTCTCAACAGCTCGCGTAAAGTCACCGATCACATGCTGCGATTATGGAAACGCATCATGGAACGACGCCCTGACATCCAGCTTCTGCTGCATGTGCAGGAAAACAGCATCGACGATGCTATCCACACCATAGAGCCACGTCTGGTCGAGCTGGATATGCCGCTGGATCGGATTATCGTCTCACCCATGGTACCGCTGGATGAGTTCATGGAACGTGGGAGCCTGGTAGATGTGGCGCTGGATACTTCGCCGGTGTCAGGTGGCACCACCACCCTGCATACACTCTGGATGGGCTTGCCGGTGGTAACGCTGGATGCAGACGAAGCAGTCTCTTCCGCCACGGCATGCACACTGACCGGCCTGGGGTTCAGCGACTGGATCGCCCAAAGCGATGACGACTATATCGAGATCATACTGAGATTACTGGATGACCCCGAGCAGCTTGCATCCATGCGAAGCGTTATTCGCGCGCGCATGCTGGGCAGTGTATTGATGGATTACCAGACACGCTGCACCGAGCTGGAAACAGCCTATAGCAGGCTTTGGCATAACTACCTGCTGGGTGAACACCTGTTTCAGGACTTTCAGGTGGCGACCCCCGCGCAGGAAGAAAAAATGGCGGCCTTGCGGGCCAGTGGCAGCCCTGCCAAAGGATAATGCATGTCCCATCCCCAAGGCATCCCATTACTGGTTCCCCAACTGCCCGACCGGCTGGCACTGCAACCCTTTCTGGACAGGATAGATCTTAGCCGCCACTACTCCAATTTTGGTCCCTTGGTACAAGAGCTGGAACAACGCCTGGCGACAGACTATTCCACCCACGCATCGCTGCCCCTTGAGGTGGTGACCGTCAGCAACGCAACCGCGGGACTTGAGCTGGCACTGAGCAGCCTGGAGTTACCGCCGGGGTCACGTGTGCTGGTGCCGGCGCTCACCTTTGTCGCCACCTTGACCGCCATTTTGCGCGCGGGCCATCTGCCGGTGATTTGCGATATTGATCCTGACAACTGGTTATTGACCCCAGACATTGCGGACGACTGCATGCGGGAAAGCAATTGTCAGGCGGTCATTGCGGTGGCGACCTTCGGCCAGGCGCAGGACACGCGAGCCTGGAGTGCATGGCAGCAGCGCCATGGCGTACGGGTGATTATCGATGCGGCAGCGGCCTATGGCTCACAATGGGTAGAGGCGGTGGATATTCCGGTCGTTTTCAGCATGCATGCCACTAAATCGCTGGCGGCAGGGGAAGGCGGCTTTGTGGTGACGGGCCAAACCGGTCAGCGCCGCATGATCAAGGAATTGAGCAATTTCGGCATTAATCTCAGTCCGGATACGGATCATCCGGTGGGCCACCTCAGTTACGCCGGCACCAATGCCAAACTATCCGAATATCACGCAGCAGTCGGGCTTGCCAGCCTGAATAGCTGGCAAGCGCAGGCGGACCTGCGGCATGCCGTGTTTCTGCAATACCGGCAAACCCTGCAACAAACGTGCGGTGATGCATTGATCTGGCAACAGGGGCCAGCTCCCGCCGCTCCCACGACGTTCAGCGTGCGGCTGGGGAGCAGTGGGCGTCGCAGCAAGCTTGAGCAGCTATGCGCCGCCAGCAGGATCAGCACCCGACGCTGGTATCAACCCTTGTTGCATCAGCATGCGGCCAAGGTGGGCCCGATTGTGCACCTGCCCACCCCCACGGCAGAAGCGGTAAGTGCAGACCTGATTGGCCTGCCATTTTTCCCCATGCTGACCAAGGGGCAAATGGCAGAAGTGAGCCAGCATGTGGCCATGGCGGTGACCGCATGAGCCTGCCAATCAAGCGCATCCACGGCCAGGGTTTTCATGAAACCGAACGCTTTGCGTCGACGGGCATGGCCTTCAAAGGCACGTTCCACAAGGCACCCGCTCAAATACCCCTAAATAAATCCGGTATATTGTCGATAACAAATTTAAAGACGACAATAAATTCAGACTCTTCCTTCTCACTCTATAAATCGTATAAAGGTCGCTATGAGCACAATTGAAACATTCATCGAAAAATTCAATGAAGCAGTGGATTTTCAGGAGCCTGTCGAGGTATCGGCAGATACCAGACTGGAAACCTTGCCCGAATGGGATTCGCTCGCAGCGCTGGGGGTAATCGTGATGTGCGATATGGAATACAAAAAAACCATCACCGGCAATGATCTTTCCAGCTGCCAGACCATCACCGATATTTATAAATTGGTTGCCTAAGCCATGGCTCAATCCGTCCTCCACAATGTCCGCTACCGTGGACTTACCACGTGTGTCCCGGAACGTGCTTTCTCCAATGTGCAGGATTGTCCGCCGGAGCAACGCTCTGAACGTGAACGCCTGGTTCGCAATATTGGGATAGAAACCCGTCGGGTTTGCCTGGAGGGCGTGGTATTTTCCGATTTGGCCCTGGTCGCTGCTGAAAAACTGATTGCCGGCCTGGGGTGGGAAAAGTCATCGATTGACGCCCTGATTGTGGTGACACAATCGCCGGATTATCCGATTCCGGCCACGGCGATCATTCTGCAGGACAAGCTTGGCCTGCCACATAGCACCATCGCATTTGATATCAACCTGGGATGCTCAGGATACGCTTATGGACTGTTTACCCTGGGCTCCATGCTGTCTGCCCATGGCTTGAAACGCGGCATCATGCTGGTGGGCGATAAATCCTCCAACCCGCTGTCGCTGGACAACGGCCTGCTCTCGCTGTTTGGCGATGCTGCCACCGCCACCGCCCTTGAGTTTGATGAAACCGCGCAACCCATGTATTTCAATATGGGGAGCGATGGCAGCGGCCATAAAGCCATCATTATCGAAGCGGGTGGTCAACGCGTGCCCATACAGCCGCACCATCTGGAGCGCCTGCCCGGTGCCGATGGTATCTCGCGCAAGGGCACTGACGTGATTCTGGATGGCCCCTCCATTCTCAATTTCTCGATACGCGAAGTACCTGTCTCGGTTGCACAGCTGGTTGAATTCTCGCCATTCAGCCTGGAAGACATTGATTATTTTGTTTTCCATCAGGCCAACCGCATGATCAACGAAACCATACGCAAAAAACTGGGCCTGCCAGCCGAAAAAGTCCCCATGTCGCTCAAGGATTTTGGCAACACCAGTTCGGCATCGATTCCGGTCACCATCAACACGCGCCTGCAAGAAGCACTGGCCCAAGGCCCTCAGCGCCTCTTGCTGTCTGGGTTTGGCGTAGGATTATCCTGGGCATCCTGCATTCTGAACATTGAGAACGCTTATCTTCCACCCTTGATTGAAATATGAGCGAACTCAACCTTGAAGCATTCAGCCTGCATGGTAAGCGGGTATTGGTCACAGGCGCTTCGTCCGGACTAGGACAAGCCGTGGCGATTGGCGTCGCCGCCGCTGGCGCCCAGGTAGTGCTCACCGGACGCGATAGCGCACGCCTGGAAGAAACCCGCGCCGCCATGACGGGTGAAGGGCATATCTGCGTGGCAGCTGACCTTACCAGCGCCGAGCAGCGTGCAGCCTTGGTAAGCCAGGCGGGCGTGATTGATGGCCTGGTACATAGTGCAGGCACGGCTGCGGTGCGACTCTTTCGCCAGATTGATGAAGACTTCATCCACCGCGACTTCAGCATCAATCTGGATGCGCCCTTGCTTCTTACCCAGCAATTACTGGCCAAGAAACAAATTGCCCAAGAAGGCTCCATCGTTTTCATAGGCTCTATTGCTGCCCATATCGGCACCAAAGGGTCCAGTGTCTACTCCGCCAGCAAGGCTGCATTGCGTCCAGCAGGGCGTGCCCTTGCTCTGGAAGTGGGGCCAAAACAACAGATACGCGTGAACTACATGGCGGTGAGCTACATTGAAACGCCCATGCTGAAACGCCTGGCTGAACAAGGCATGGGCGGCAGCATGGCCACCGTGACCGAACCACCCTTGGGAAAAGGCGTGCCGGAAGATGTCGCCAACAGCGCCGTGTTCCTGCTCGCCCCGGCTTCGCGCTGGATTACGCGCGCCACCCTGTATGTAGATGGCGGCCTGACTTGCCAGATTAGTGCCCAATAATCATGACCCAGATCAACAATCCTTTTTCCATGGCGAACAAACGCATTCTGGTCACCGGCGCCTCATCAGGCCTGGGCCGACAGATTGCCATTTCCTGTGCAGCGGCTGGCGCTACCCTGATTATCTGTGGCAGAAATCCGGAACGCCTGCAGGAAACCCTGAGCCAACTGGCAGGCAGCGGTCACGTCACCATACTCGGCGACTTGACCACTGATGACGCCATCACCGCCACCGTCGAGCAGGCTGGCAACATCGACGGCGTGGTGCATTGCACCGGTATTTCCATCCCCATGCCAGCCCGCATGGCCAAACGCGAATTCATAGAGCGCCTCTACAACATCAATGTGTTCACGCCGCAATTGCTCACCAACCAGCTGCTGGCGAAGAACAAGATCAACAAGGATGGCGCCGTTATCTTCATGTCTTCCACAGCAGCCGTGCGAGGCGTACACGGCACCAGTATTTATGCCGGCACCAAGGCCGCCCTGATTGCCGCCGCCCGTTGCCTGGCACTGGAAACCGCCAAACGCGGCATCCGGGTGAACTGCCTGGCACCCGACCTGGTAGAAACCCCCATGCTGCATGGTTCCGGCGCCAATATGCCTACTGGCGAATGGCTGGATCAGCAGCGGGCCATTCATCCTCTGGGTCTGGGGACGCCGGAAGATGTCGCCAATGCCGCCATTTTCTTCCTCTCGCCTGCCAGTCGCTGGATCACCGGTACCACGCTGATCATGGATGGCGGGATCACCCACTGATGATGAGCTGACCTAGCGCATGAAAAATTTAATCATTATTGGCGCCAGTGGGTTTGGTAGAGAAGTATTGATGATGGCCATTGATAATCCATCCCACCAGCTGGACTGGGTGATCAAAGGCTTTCTGGATAACCGCCCCGGCATTCTGGATGGCTTTGCAACCCACGCGGCAGAATTGCCTGACGCCATGGACTATACGGAAGAAAAACGGCTGCGTTACCGGCGTGATTACCCGGTGCTGGGGGATCCCTTGAGTTATGTGCCAGAAGCAGACGATGTCTTTTTGTGCGCCATAGGCAACCCGGCGGATCGTCGAAAATATACGGAACCCCTGATTGAAAAAGGCGCACAATTTATACGGCTGGTCCATCCGCTGGCAGCAGTCTCCACCTTTGCCGCGATTGGCAAAGGCAGCATCATCGGCCCTTATGCCAGTTTGTCGCCGGATAGCCGCATCGGCCAGCATGTGACCGTCAGCAGCTACACCGCGATTGCCCACGATACCGAGGTGGCCGACTGGGTGGAAATCGGCGCCCACTGCCTGATTGCAGGGAATGTAAGCATTGCCAGCGGCGCCCGCATTCACCCAGGCTCGGTCGTTACTGCCAAATCCCGTATAGGGGAAAATGCCGTCGTCGCGGCGGGCAGTGTTGTCTTCAAACATGTTTCTGCCAATACCACGGTTATCGGAAATCCAGCCCATCGATTCGACTGGAAACCGGAAACCAATAGCGAAAGCAAAGCCCTATGAGCGCATTACCAAAACCCGATAACGCCACCCAGCTGGCCCGCGATAACCTGCTGAAGATCCATGCCCGTTGCCAGGAAGACCGGCATGCCTACTTCCCGGAAACGGCAGGGGAACTGATTAACAATACCGCCGAATTGCGCGTGATTGTCTTCAGTACCCGCGGCCTGGGCTTTTGCCAGCAGCTGGACCAGATTGAAGCGGCGGTGCGCCTGAAAGGGGGGCGCATTGAAGCCTTGGTGCATGATGTGGATGACAAGGACAACCTGCAAAATCCGCATATCGCCGGATATACCCAGCTGACCGCCGATACTTTTTTTGCCAATCCGGGAGCATACAAAGGCTGCCTGATTGTTGACCGCACCTGCACCTGGTATCCGGGCATCCGCTACAAAGTCCGGCTCAAGCAAGCGGGCTTTACCGTATTGCGCGTTGAGCAATTCCTCAATGCACCGGGGCTGGAAGCCGCGGGTGGCTCTTATCGCCTGCATGCGGATGTCATGCTGGAGCGCTTTGATGAGTTCCTGGCGCTGGAACGCCACTGGGTCGATGATCTTTCGCTGCAGACCTACTACTACACGCTCGCCGCCTTCATCAGCATGAATCACCAGTATTTTGCTTTCCACTGTGGTGATTATCGCCAGCGTTACTTTTCGCCTGACATTGATCTCAAGTTGAATGCACAGACCGTCTATGCCGACTGCGGCTCACATGATGGTCAGGAAGTCCTGATTTTTGCCGAGCGGGTTAAACACCAATTCAAGGCAGTACACGCCTTTGAGCCCGACCACACCAACTTTATCAATCTCTCCAACAATATCGCCAACTACACGGCACGTCATGGCGCCAAGCCAATTTACTGCCATGAGCTCGGCGTGTTTGATCGCAATGCCTATCTGTATGCAGAAGGTTATGACTCTGGTGTCACCATCACCGATCAGGCGTCTTCCTCCGGCTTTGGCCTGCATGTGTGCCGCCTGGACGATATGCTGGACGAGCTGACCCACTTGCGCCTCGAAATTGAGGGGGCTGAACTGGAAGCCCTGCACGGCGCTAACCAGCTGATTTTGAAAAACCGGCCGACCCTGACCGTATCTGCCTATCACAAGGCGACCGATTTCCCTGATCTGCTCAAGTACATAGAAGAAACCGGGCTGGATTACCAGTTATCGCTCCGTCACCAGTCGCTGGAGCCGGGCGTGTTATGCATCTACGGCGTGTGATCTTGCCTCAAGAGGATATCGTGCCAGCATGCGCCCCTTATTAAGCCCACAGCATTACACGTCGAAAGCATGGTTCGACACGGAGCTAAAGACGATTTTCAATCGTCTGTGGCTACTGGCTGGCGTTACCCCCATGCTGCAAAAGCATCTTGATTATCGAACGCTCACCCTCGCTGGCAAGCCTGTCGTGCTGCAAAACCATGGCGGGGTGATACGGGCGTTTTCCAATATCTGCCGTCATCGCATGGCACGCATACAGTCAGAAGAGTTTGGCAACCGCGGCCTGGTGTGCCCTTACCATCACTGGTGTTATAACCAGGATGGCCAGCTTACGCATACGCACAAAGATCACAAGGTATTCAATTTTGCCGCGGAGGAAACGCAAGACATACGGCTCGCGCAATACCCGGTAAAAGTGATTGGCAGCCTGATTTTCGTCAATCTCAGTGAAGACCCCTTGCCGATGGAAGAGCAGTTTGATGCGCATACCGTATCTCTGCTGGAAACCTATACCGGGCAAATGGATTCTGCGTTCATTTACACGCGGTATGAAGGGGACTTCAACTGGAAAACCGGCATGGAAAATATCAAGGATGCCTTGCATGTGCCCTGCCTGCATAAATCCACCTTTCCCAAGCATTTTCGGGTCGATATTCCCAGTGACCCGTCCATTCAGGGCAAGGACGCCATTTACCAGTCGCAGAACGCCAGTTTGCCGCAAGCCACCACCATAGGCGGCATTGCCATGCAGTCCGCCCCCGAACTGGACTGGCAGACTCTGGTCACGCATCTGGATAGCAAGGGGCGCTACCAGACCTTCCATCTGTTCCCCAATGTCAACCTCATGATCGTGGATGGCACCTCGTTTGCGATTCAAACCTATAACCCACTCGCTGCTGACAAAACAGAAATGCACATGATGGTGGCACTCACCCGCCCACTGGCAGACTTCCCGCACAAGCCGGTGGTGCTGTGGGAGCATTTGCTGAGTGACATGACCGTTTTGCAGGAAGACATCGAGTGCTTGGAAGCTTTGCAGCGCAATCTGGCGTCCAGCGATAGTGATTTCATCCACGGGGCTTATGAAACGGGCATTCTTGATTTTCATGCTGCCTATCTGGCCCAGACAGGCGCCTCCGAGCCCACCCCTGCCCGATGAAAAAACTGCTGATTTTTGGTGAAAGTGCCTCACTCGCCCGCCTTGTCCATGAAATAAAGCACGCGGCTTTATACGACATCGTGGGTATCGTGGTCGCGAATGCCACCACGGCAACGCGACATGGCATCCCGCTGTATACCCTGGCCACACTGCCGGCCTTCGACAAGCAAGACGTCAGTGCCTTTATTGCCGGGGATGAGCAGCATCTCAACCAGCAACGGCTGGCGGCTTATATGGATGTCAAACGGATGGGCTACGCGATTGCGGCCATCTGCAGCTCCACGGCGTCAATCGCAGATGGCGTGAAGCTGCGCGAAAATGTCTTCATTGACCATGGCGCACGCGTTCTCGCCCCCGCCAATATAGGCGCCAATGCCTGGATTATGCAGGGAGCCCAGATTGATGCGGATGCCAAGATTGGCAGCTCATGCTGGATAGGCGCGCAGAGCGTCATTTCAGAAGGCGCCTCCATAGGGAAAAACTGCACCTTGGCTCAGGGCGTCGTCATTGGCCCCGGCGTGGTGTTACCCGCATGGTCCACCATCCATTATCCAACCACGCTGACGGCATCGCCCCCCAACGCCGTGTTCCTGGATGCGCGCTTTCGGTCCCCGGTCTATTTTTTCCAAAAATAATGACGCCTTTTTCGACACGCTAATCGCTCCCATGACAAATGCCCCTCACATCTATTGCGATCCTGCCATTTTTGCCCGCGAGCAAGCCGAGCTTTTCGCCCAGCAATGGCTATATGCGGGATTGACGCATGAGCTGGCAGTGCACAACGATTTCGTGCGGGTAAATCTGGCCGGGCGTGATGTGATCATTCAGAATCTTCATGGCGATCTGCATGCCTTTATCAATGTCTGCAGCCACCGGCATTCCATCATCCATGACACCCCCTGTGGCAATCGGCCATTGACCTGCCCATACCATGGCTGGCACTACAACGCAGAGGGCACCCCGGTCGGCATTCCATGCAAAAAAGCGTTTCCTGCCGTTACCGCCAATCCTCAGGCCTTCAATCTGCAAAAACTGGAAGTAGCAAAGGCGGGGGATTTTGTGTTCGTGCGCATGAACCCCGGAGAGTCCGACCTGCCCACGTTTCTGGGGGATGCCTATGATTTCCTGACCAAGGTATCGGCGGGGCTCGATCAATGTATTGATACCCACGAATCCCATATTCAGGCGAACTGGAAAATCGTGATCGAAAACTCCCTGGAGGGATATCACGTGCCCCTGGTGCATCGCTCCAGTCTAGCAAAAGCCACCGAAATACAGTTCAGCCAGGAGACTGAAGACTCGCTGGAATTTATGCCGCCCACCGGTCACAGCTCCGTCAATAACAAGGCGAATAAGAAGTGGCTGGAACGCTGGTCGCGCTACCAGAAAGACATAGGCCAATGGCCTTTTATGTTCGAGCACTACGTACATAGACTGGTATTTCCCAATCTGACCGTTACCTCTTTTCTGGGATACAGTTTTCACGTCCAGCATTTCCGCCCGAATGGCGTTGACTCCACCACCGTCTATTCCAAGATATTTTCTGCCAAATTCGATAATCAAACGCCACGCGGCAAAATCATCATGCAGTCCATCATGAAGGAAAACATACACTTCACCCATCTTATCTTTCAGGAAGACAAGCTGGCATGTGAGCGCACCCAGCAAGGGTCGGCACAGGCTACACGCCCATCCATCCCTGGCGAGATCATAGAACAGCGGGTTTCCGATTTTCGTAAGACATACGCGCGCTTGCAACCACTCGAATAACACTGGTGCTGTAGCGGCCTGCCAGGCCCCAGGCAGGCTATGTAAGGATTCTCCGACAATTAATTCAGTCCGCTCCGACTACCTCCCTGCGCTCCCGCCCTCTAATCTGAACACTCACCAAGCAGTATTCCTCTCTCATTAAAAGCAAAGGAGATCAGCATGAACTGGGACCAAGTAGAAGGTAACTGGAAACAACTGAAGGGTAAGGTGCGTCAGCAGTGGGGCAAGCTCACCGACGACCAGTTTGAACAGATCAAGGGCAACCGCGAAATGCTGTCAGGCAAGTTGCAGGAGCTTTACGGTATTTCCAAGGAAGAAGCCGAAAAACAGATTGAAAGCTTTAGCCGGGACTCTACCTGGCATTAAGCCGTAAGGAGCGTGCATGCAGACTCATCATCTGATTCGCCATGCCAGCCTGCTCCTGTTGCTGATTGGCGCGGTCGCCCATGCGGCCCCCATCAGCAAACCCAACTATGAAGCGGGCAAAGTGCGCGTGCAGGAGACTTATCAGCAGGAGAAAGCCCTGTGTGACCATGTGAGTGGCAATGACAGCGAAGTCTGCCTTGAGCAGGCGCGGGCCAACCGCAATATTCAGCTCGCCGAGCTGGAAGCACAGTTCAAAGGCAGCCAGGCGGCCTGGATAGAAGCCGAGCAGGAAAAAGCAGAGTCCAATTACAACGTCGCCAAGCAAACCTGCCAAGGCATGATAGAAGAGGACACCAAGCGCGTATGCATCCGCAAGGCGAGGGGTGAGCGCGACAGTGCATTTACCGCCATCGCCGCCGAACGCATGCCTGACAACCGCACCGAAGCCCAGCTGGATGATGCCCTCAAGAAATGTTCAGCCTTGAGTGGCAATGAACAGAATGCCTGTCGCGAACAGGCAAAAAAACGCTACGGCAAAAGCTGAGTCCATTATCATCGAATACACGCCAAGCGTGAGCCCAGCCAATAAATATGCAGGATTCGTTTGCAACGACACCAGCCCGCCATTTAGAATACGACCCCATGCGGGCGTAGTTCAATGGTAGAACGCTAGCTTCCCAAGCTCGATACGCGGGTTCGATTCCCGTCGCCCGCTCCAGTCTCTTTTTAAGAGATTGTTTCTAAGACCTATTCTCTAGTTTTTCTTGTGTAGTGGCACACCGGAGTGGCACACACATGAAATTACCTTCCTATCTCCGCTTGTCCAAGCATCGGATTTATATTTTCCGTCGTCGCGTCCCACAGAACCTTCTCCAATGGTTCCCCTCCAATGAAATCCGTATCAGCACAAGAGAAGTTAGTCGTCCGATGGCTATAATGAAATCGAGATGGCTTAGCTTGGAGCTAGATAATTTATTTAATTACTTGGAGATGCCTATGACAACGCTTTCGCCCGCTTCTGATAATGATCGCTTAATGAGCTTGGTCCGAGCAAAACTACTCTCTCTCAAAGATGATCGTATCGCGGAGCTTGAAAGCGAAGCAAAACTTAATGAACTCAAAAGAGCAATGCTTCAAGGTAGGATTTCAGCTCTCTCAGAGAGAGGTCCTATATCTCCAAAGACAAAGAAAATCACTCTCAAGGAATCTATTGAGTTATTTTTACATCCTGATGAGATCACAAGACGCAAAGACAAAATAGCTACGGTTAGAAAAAATCGAGACTCCTTAAATCTCCTGATGGAAATTATTGGGGAGTCTTTGCCCATTTCAGACTTGAATCAATCAGCAGCGGTAAAGTTTGCAAATGCGTTGAAAACATATAAAACGATAAAACCGAGATCTGAAAATACTATTAATGGATATTTATCATCATTAAGCAAATTTAGCACTTGGCTAACTACTTATTTAAGTGAATACGGCCATGCCAAAGTCGAGACTGAGGGTTTAAGGCATCGGCGAAAGAAAAAAGCTTCTGAGGAAAGGGAAGAGTTCCATACGGATGAGGTAGTAACTCTACTTCAAAGTATGGATTTGACGGCTAAAGCAAAAGATCTCTCAGTCTATTGGGTCATACTCATAGCCGCCTATTCTGGGATGCGGCTTGAAGAAATAGCCCAACTTGATCCTCTAAATGATATTAGAGAGGAGAATGGGATTTGGATTTTTGATATAAACCAAAATGATGGCAAGTCATTGAAAAATCTTACATCTATTAGAAAAATCCCTGTCCACAGCTTCTTAATTTCCGCAGGATTAATAGATTATATAGATGAATTGAAAGCCAAGAAGGTTAATGTAATGTTCCCAAATGAAACTATTCGCGACGGCCGCTTGGGGAAAAACTTAGGAAAGCGCGCAAATAGAAAAATTAAAAACACTCTAGGCCCCAAAGGAGCAGGTAAATCATTGCATTGTTTCCGTCATACCTTTGCTACCGTTTTAAAACGAAAAAATGTTCCTGAAGTTTTCACTGCCGCACTTTTGGGTCACAACTCGGGGAACATTACATATACTCGATACGGTAAGGATTACGAAATGACTATACTTAAGGAAAATATTGAATTGGTCCAATACTTAACGAAGTAAATTGGTAAAATCTTTATATTTCATATAGTTAAAATACTAAATGCAAGGTAAATGCAAGGTAAATGCAAGGTAAATGCAAGGTAAATGCAAGGTAAATGCAAGGTAAATGCAAGGTAAATGCATACCTTTTGATGCTGTAATGAAGTCCTAGAAATTAAGCATTCCACCCCAAACCATACGTGAGAAATTTTTCCGAGAAATTTATAAAAATTTCTTATACTTCGATATGCAATTAGCTAACTCAACTGTTAGGGAAATTTAGGCTTTTACCTAGTTACCGGTAAAAGAGAGATAACCCAATGGCGCCTCAATCTATGCCGTTGGGGGTATTTCCTAACTGTTATAGCCGAGATTTGGCTTTCCATTCTTTGAGCATATAAATTCATGCCTTGCATAAAATTATCCTGAAGGCGGGCAAAGAATCCTTCAGACATACTGAAGAGTTCATCCAATCGTTTAGAAATATCGGGGTTGATTAAAATGCGGCCAATCAATATCTCATCAACTTCATGAGGTGAAACCCCTATCTCATCGGCAAGAGCCCTAGGGGACAGCCCACACGGCCTCATGAACTCATGCCGCAATATGAAACCGGGATGTATAGGTTTAAGGTATTTCCTCATAGCACTCCCATAATTCAAGTAGGTCATTCGCTAGAGTGCTTAGCCATCACTCGTTGCACCTGCCCTAAGCGCCAGATTCCCCCTCTAGGGGCCGGGACACCAATATTGTTCAGTTCTTCTGCCATTTTTCTCTGGCTGAGTTGCCGAGCCAACATATTATCAAAAAGAGGTTTTACTTTCTGAGCAAAGGCTTCAGCAGCTCTTCTTCTCTCCTCCACATTTGAGCGCAGATTCTGTGGCCCGGCTGTTCCCAATTTAACACCTCTTTTTTTGGCGATAGCTAAAGCTTCCTTTGTTCGTTGGCTGATTCTTTTTGCTTCGTATTCTGCAAAGGCAGCCATGACATGAATCGTAAGCTCGTTAGCCTCTGGCATATCACATGCCACAAACCGGACTTTAGACTCCATTAAGCCCGAAACAAAGTGCACATTTCTGGCAAGCCGGTCCAGCTTGGCAATAATCAACGTGGCATTATTTTTTCGACATGCCGCGAGTGCAGCTTTAAGTTGAGGACGTTTTGATAGGGCATCAGAACCCTTACCTGTTTCAATCTCTAAAAATTCATCCAAAAGTGTCGCATTCCGTGACCTCATGAAACTCTTAACCGCATCCTGCTGGGCCTCCAGTCCAAGTCCTGAGGCTCCTTGCCGCGCGGTGCTTACTCTGATGTAACTAATAATTTGCATACTCATCCATGACTACATATCTAAACCAACGTTTAATATGTAGTCATGATATAATGCCTCCATGAAAAAACAAGGAATAAATGAAGCCACAACCTGACTATAATGAGTTGGTAACCTTCCATGCATGCTATCGGTGAAACATACGTTCCGGCGTGGTCGTAAAGCTCGAAAGGGCGGGGCACAGGAAGCAATCTAGCGCAGTGTCCACAGGCGGAGTTGACTCTAAAAGGAGTTTGCAGCAGCCGGGCTAGTGAGGTATGAGAATGAGTGGCGGATCTTCAGATCATTCAATACCAACACAAAATGCAGCATACTGAAGAAGAGATGAAATCCCATACTGAAGCAGGTGCGGGAAGCCTAACAACTAACCGAGGCGCTTATACGCCCCGGTTAGGAGTTGTTTTGGCTTCTCCCACCTGAAGCAATAACACCTAGAAAAGCTTTGCCATTTCTGGCTACACTCACGTTTCCTAAAGCCTACACATCCCCGCACCCTGCGGGATGCTCTATTTCTCAGTCCAGGTCAACTTACGATATATAACATTTTCTATACGTGTATATTTTCTCACCTATAGAAATTGCTCACTTTTATACATACCAGGTTTAGAATGTATAAAAAATCGTTATTTCTATACAGAAGAAATTTTTGAAGGATGCATCCCATCAGACCCCTCGAACAACTAGATGCCGGGCGCTTCGATACCCCTGCGATTCTCAAGAAGCTGGCAAGTAGCAGCCGCAAGCTGGCGGAGTTGAAAGGCATCGCAGCCGCAATTCCCAATCAGGGCATCCTCATTAATGCATTGGGCATGCAGGAAGCTAAAGACAGCTCAGAAATCGAGAATATTGTTACTACTCAGGATGAGATTTTCAAAAATGAGGTGCTACCGGAAGCTGTTACAAATCTCGCCGCAAAGGAAGTCCAACGTTATCGGCAAGCACTCCGGTTAGGCTATGACCAGGTGCGGCAAACTGGTCTGATATCCGCGAATCACATTATCGAAATCCAGGCAGAACTAGAGCAAACAAATGCCGGTTTTCGCAGATTGCCCGGCACCTCATTAAGAAATGGAGCGGGCGAAGTAGTGTATTCACCGCCGCAAGACCCCAACATAATCATTGAGCTTATGCGGGATTTGGAACGATTTATAAATGACGATGAGCTATTTCCAGCTGATCCACTGATCAAAATGGCCCTATTGCATCATCAATTTGAAAGCATCCATCCTTTCTATGATGGCAATGGGCGCACTGGTCGAATTTTGAATGTGCTGTATCTCGTCAAGGAAAATCTGCTAGAAGTGCCAGTGCTATATCTAAGCAGTCATATAGTGCGCACAAAGAGTGAATATTATCGGCTGTTACAAGCAGTTCGGGATCATGATGCCTGGGAAGACTGGGTGCTTTATATGCTTGACGCAGTAGACCAGACCGCCGCAGAGACCATCATTACTGTGCAGGCAATAAAAGACGCCCTCTTCGATTATAAGCATCGCATTCGCGCTGGATTCAAGTTCTACAGTCAGGATCTGATCAATAATTTGTTTACACACCCATACACCAAAATCGAATTTATACAACGTGACTTAAAGGTTTCTCGTCTGACTGCAACAAAATACATTGAGGCTTTAGTCGAGGCGGGTTTTGTGCAAAAGCACAAGATCGGGAGATATAATTATTATGTTAATGTAGCTTTGAGCGAAATTCTTAAAAGAACCCCTCGCTAAGGAATAATGCCCTAGTAAGAACCCATAATTCTTATGTCTCCAAAGATGACCACCTGTATCGACCGCCGTTAGGGCAAGATCAGCTTTTGAGGATTACACCGCTGAAATCGCTATTCCCTGAACTTACTTTGGTAACTTTCCTCCCGAAAGAAGGAGTAAATAATGTTATCAGCAGAAGAGGCAAATCTACTTGCAAAAACAAAATCCGAAGGAATCTTGAAGTGGAGGCCTTTGTTTCTCCAGATTGAAGCATCAGCATTGATGGGAGGCCACTCTCTCGACTGCATGGACATGGCTCTTCCAGAAGAATACACCCGAGAGGAACTTAGAGAAATGCTTATACCCCTTGGGTATAGCTGGACTGATGGGAGTTTCGAATCTTTCTATATTTCTTGGTAATTTAAGTCAGTCCAAGCCTAGTTTATGCGTCGATTGCACGTTCAATTTCGGTATATTAAAGAATCGAGATTTTGACGTTTTGCACGCTCAATCATCATTGAGTCAGCCAATATGGCCACATTCACGCAAAGATTACTAATGCTTCGCTTTGAGCACCCTCGCGAATTAAAGCGTTAATCGCTGCCGCGGCAACGGTCCCATGCATTTATAAGTTCATCTGTCATTAGCGCCTCAATGCCGGAATCCGGCTCAATAAATTTAAGACAACTCCGACATTTACCCTTGTCTTCAGGCTTGATAAATTAAGCGCTCATGCTGCCACGGAATACCGTATATTGGGAGGATATTGAGTTTTGTGTAAACGGCCAGAATTTACAGATTCGGCATTCGGCTCTCGAACTGAATACTAAATCGGTTCAATGCACTCTTCCAGTCCCGTATTGGCATATCCCAGTTTTGACTGATATTGTTCAATGCCAAATAGAACAGTTTTATCAAAGACTCATCATTCGGAAACGACCCACGGTGCTTGATGATTCTTCGTAGGCTCATGTTAACGGATTCGATGGCATTGGTCGTATAAATGACGCGGCGAATCTCTGGAGGGTAATCAAAGAATGGGGTAATGCGATACCAGTTACGCCGCCATGATTGCGCTATCGGAGGGTAGGTGGCATCCCATTTCTTTTCGAATGCGGTTAAGCACTCCTCTGCCTCCGCTAGGGTGGCCGACTGATAAATGCGCTTTAGATCCGCGGCCACCTCTTTCCGTAGCTTCCAATGAACGTAATTCATGCTATAGCGAACCATATGGACGATGCATAGCTGGACGGCTGTCTGGGGAAATACAGCTTCAATGGCCTCCGGGAAACCTTTCAGTCCATCCACACAAGCAATGAAAATATCCTGAACTCCGCGGTTCTTGAGCTCCGTCACCACCTGCAGCCAGAACTTGGCGCCCTCGGTCTGTGCGATCCAGATACCCAGCATTTCCTTTTCGCCCTCCATGTTGATACCTATTGCCAAGTAGACGGCCTTAGCTCGAACACTGCCGGTATCACGGATTTTTACGTGAATGCAATCCATGTAGACGATAGGGTAAACCTCATCCAAGGGTCGCTGCTGCCAGGCCTTGACCTCATCGTTAACGGCATCTGTTACGTTTGAAATAAGCGTTGGCGAGACGTCGGCACCATACATTTCTTCCAGGTAGCTCTGGATTTGACGGGTAGTCATCCCTCGGGCGTAGAGCGCAATGATCTGCTCGTCGAAATTGGTGAACCTGGTTTTATATTTGGGGATGAGTTGAGGCTCGAAGCTACCTTCCCGGTCACGAGGAACGTAAATGTCCATTTCACCAAAGTCACCTTTGAGCGTTTTTTTGGATTTTCCATTCCGCGTATTACCCGTGGGATTGCTGACAGTTTCGTTTTTGGCATGCCCTAAGTGTTCCGCCATTTCTGTTTCCAGCACACGTTCCACAAGCGCTTTGGTCAGTTGCTTGATCAGGCCGTTTTCACCAGTGAGATCTTCGGGCCTCTGATATTTTGAGAACACCCCATCGACGATTTCCATGGGTATTGCTTTAGATGAGTCGGTCATTTTCACTCCTAGCTAAGGTAGCGGCAGATAACTGCCAAATGACCGTTTACACAAAAATTTTTACACCCCTGTTATCCAGCATGATAAATTCAATGTGTGCCACTTGTATGGCACACATTTATTAAATTGCCTCTCACAAGATCAATAGGGTCAATGAGTTAGATGAAGCTCGATACGCGGGTTCGATTCCCGTCGCCCGCTCCAGATTTTTTGCCCCTCGCATGCCAGAACAGCGGGCTGCTGCCCCACCCAATATTCCCTCGACTACACGCTTGAAGACACCATGGTTGTGCCTGTCACCAGGCATTTGATATTGGCAGTGGCTTTGGCCAGCTCTCTCAGCAGAAGCTTGTAAGTATCCAGATCAAACATCAGATCTGCATTTGAGCTGGCGAGACTGTGCAGGCTGGCTTCATCGTCAACGCTACCCAGCGCACACCAATGCTCAAACACATGCAGCTGGCTTTGCCCTGTGAGGGGATTTCGCTCATGAATGCCGATCTTGCCCGGGTAGGGCCAGATTTTCATGCGGTGCGCGGCAAGCGCCTGCTGCAGACGTAGGTAATGCAGTTCTGCCGCTTCCTTGCCTGCGCATACCCCTTTGCATTTGCGGAGCTGGTGGGCAAAGCAGGGGCCTTTGCCGCTTTCCAGACCCAGCACTTTGGGGCAGAGGGCATGGTTCTCGGCAATCTGCCGCAACACCTCTACCGCTTGGCGCTTGCTGCGAAAGGTGCCAAACAGTTGCCCGAGCTCTGGCGGATCAATTTCTTCTTCACGTACCAGCGTAAGCAGGGGCCTGGCGTCATGACTGGCTGCCAGTCGCCAGGAGCATAGCTGACGCTCCCGACGTAACCGACGGTTGTAGATGGGCTGGCGTTCTTTTACCAGACGCGACTCCAACATCAGGGCACCAAACTCACCTGCGGTTTCTATCCACTCAATATGCTTGACCTCTTGCGAGATGCGCATCTCCTTGGTGGAGGCATGATCACCACTGAAATGCGAGAGCACCCGACTGCGTATATTGATGCTTTTGCCGATGTACAAAGGCAGCTGGTTATCGCCATAAAACAGATAAACGCCGGGGCCTTCGGGAATATCGTCCAGGATGCTGGCGTCAATCCCGCTGGGCAGGGTATGGCCTTTGAGCAACTCGCGCGCGGCTTGCGCGATGACAACGGGCCCCAGTTCCGCTTCCGCTGCACGAAGAAAATCCACCAGCGCCACAACATCGCCCATGGCGCGATGGCGGGCGCCGCATTGCAGGGAGTGGCGTTCGATGATGCTATCCAGACTGTGGCTGCGGTGTTGCGGATAAAGTTTGCGCGACAGCTTGACCGTGCACAGCACTTTTTGCCGCAGGTCTATGCCAATGCGCTTGAATTCATTTTTAAGGAAGCCGTGATCAAAGCGGACATTGTGCGCACAAAGCACGGCACCTTCGAGATGGTCGAGCAGCTCACCTGCCACTTCCCTGAAGTGCGGAGCGGTTGCCACCATGCCATCGTCTATGCCGGTCAAGCGTTGAATAAACGGCGGAATGGCGGTCTCGGGATTCACCAGCGTTTGCCAGCGGCTGACTTCCTGGCCGTTTTCAAAACGGATGAGGGCGATTTCGGTGATACGGTCCACCAGCGGCGTGGCGCCAGTGGTTTCCAGGTCGAGCAATACGTAAGCAGGTAACATCCGGGCAAGCTAATCCTTATTCAATACGGTCGGCAGAAGTCTCGGGCAAGCCCAGCTCCTGGCAGGCGAGGCGTTTGGCGGTTTTGATCATCGAGTCTGAAAACATGGTGATGTCGGCATCCGCCAGGGCAATTTGCTGGTATTTTTGCAAAGCCACATCAAACGGCGCCTGGTTGATCATCTCGATCAGCTGCATGTAGCGGTCGCGTTGCCTGGTGTCTTTGCTGCCGGTTATCTGCAAGTGGATGTTTTCCAGATGCATGGAAAAATAAGCAACAAACTCCAGCTGAAAGCTGTTTTGTATATCGGTCATGAAAGATTGCGCATATGCCCCACCACGGCTAGCGTAGCGGCTGGTGAACAGTGGTGGCAATGAGATTTCACCAGCACAGGCCAGTTCAGCATGCTCAGATTTCGATCATGTCGAAGTCTTCCTTGCGGGCGCCGCATTCCGGGCACGTCCAGTTGGGGGGCACGTCTTCCCAGCGTGTGCCGGGCGGAATGCCATCTTCCGGACAGCCTTTTTCTTCTTCGTACAGCCAGCCGCAAATATTGCACATCCATGTTTTCATGGGCTTTTCTCCTCGTTTATTGTTAGCGGGTAATTTAAGTTAAAATAGCATTCTTGATAGCAGAACCAGCGCTCTGTCAGCGCCTCTAAGCATCTCACCGCCCACCTTGATACGGTCAACACCCGGAACCAACACCATGAATCTGATGCCCCCTACCGTGATGACCTTTGCCGCTACCGATCCCAGCAGTGGCGCAGGCTTGCAGGCTGATCTGCTGACATTGGCCAGCATAGGCTGCCACCCGCTTTCTGTTGTAACAGCAATTACTGTACAGGATACCGTGGGCGTCGAAAATGTCATGATGTTTGATGCCGACTGGGTCAATGATCAGGCGCGCACCATCCTGGAAGACATGCAGGTTTCCGCCTTTAAAATCGGCATGCTGGGTAGCGTGGAAAATGTCGCCGTCATTGCCGAAATCGTCGCTGATTACCCGGATGTTCCATTGTTGATCGACCCGGTTTTATCCTCTGGCCGTGGCGATGAACTGGCAAACGAAGAAATGCAGGCAGCGATGATAGACCTGCTGTTCCCCCAGGCCACCATGATTACGCCGAATAGCCTGGAAGCACGTCGCCTGGCATTTCATGATGATGATTCCGATGCCATCGAACATGCCTCGCTGGATGAAAGCGCCGACCGCCTGCTCGGCATGGGATGCGAATACGTGCTGATCACCGGCACCCACGAGCGTTCACAGGAAGTCATCAATACGCTGTACGGCGAAAGCGGCCTGATCAAGGCCTATAACTGGGAACGCCTGCCAGGCAGCTACCATGGCTCCGGCTGCACCCTGACTTCCGCGATTGCGGCGTGCATCGCCCATGGCTTGTCCATTGAAGAAGCCATTCTGGAAGCACAGGAATACACCTGGAAAACCCTGAAATACGGATTCCGTCCAGGCATGGGCCAATACATTCCTGATCGCATGTTCTGGGCAAGGGATGAAGAGGATGACGCCAATTAAAGGGCTGTACGCTGTCACCCCGGACCTGGACGATACGGAGCGCCTCTGCGAGATAGTCACCGAGGCTATTCTCGGCGGTGCGACGCTGGTGCAATACCGCAACAAACAGGCTGGACACGTGCTGCGCATTGCGCAGGCGCAAGCCTTGCTCGCCATCTGCAGGCAGCATGGCGTACCCCTGATCATCAATGATCACGTCAAGTTATGCCTGGCGCTGGATGCCGATGGGGTGCATATCGGCGGTACCGATGGCGATATCGCAGCCACGCGCCAGCGCATCGGCAACAAGCTGCTGGGCGCCTCCTGTTACAACCGCATTGACCTTGCCTTGCAAGCACAAGCGGCCGGCGCAGACTATGTCGCATTTGGTGCCTGTTTCAGCTCGCAAACCAAACCGCAGGCGCCAGAAGCGGCCCTCAGCCTGTTCAATATGAATCCGGCATTGACCGTGCCCAAGGTTGCCATCGGCGGCATCACGCTGGACAACGCGTCTCAGGCCGTTGCCGCCGGTGCCGACATGCTGGCAGTGATTGGCAGTCTCTGGGGATCCTCCGATATCCGCCATACCGCGCAACAATTTTCCCGACTTTACAATGGACCGAGCTCATCATGACCTCTCGTAACCAGCAACTCTTCGAACAATCCCAAAAACTCATTCCCGGCGGCGTCAATTCGCCCGTTCGTGCTTTTCGCTCTGTCGGCGGCACGCCGGTATTTTTCAAGCGCGGCGCTGGCGCCTGGCTGTGGGATGAAGATGACAAAGCCTATGTGGATTATGTGGGCTCCTGGGGCCCTATGGTACTGGGCCATGCCCATCCGCAAGTGATCGAGGCCGTGCGCACGGCGGCTGGCGACAGCCTGTCGTTTGGTGCGCCAACTGCGCGCGAGCTGGATATGGCCGAGCTGGTAAGCAAGCTGGTCCCCAGCATGGAGCAGTTACGGCTGGTCAGCTCCGGCACCGAAGCCACCATGAGCGCCATTCGCCTGGCGCGTGGCTTCACGGGCCGCAGCAAGATCGTCAAGTTTGAAGGCTGCTATCACGGCCATGCCGATGCCCTGCTGGTGAAGGCGGGCTCCGGTCTGTTGACCTTTGGTACGCCAAGCTCGGCAGGCGTGCCACCTGAAGTCGCCGCGCATACGCTGACGCTGGAATACAACAACATCGCCGCCGTGGAACAGCTGTTTGCGGAGATTGGCAACGAAATTGCTTGTGTGATTGTAGAGCCGGTCGCGGGCAACATGAATCTGATCGCCCCGGCAGCCGGTTTTCTGGAAGCATTGCGGGCGCAATGTACCCAGCACGGTGCAGTGCTGATTTTTGATGAAGTGATGACCGGTTTCCGCGTGGCGCTGGGTGGCGCACAGGCGCGCTATGGCATTACCCCGGACCTGACAACACTGGGCAAAGTCATCGGTGGCGGCCTGCCAGTAGGGGCTTTCGGCGGTCGACGCGACATCATGCAATGCCTGGCACCTGTTGGCCCGGTTTACCAGGCAGGCACTTTATCTGGCAATCCGGTGGCCGTTGCTGCAGGCATGGCCACGCTGAAACTGATACAGGCACCTGGCTTCCACTCAGCGCTGGAAGCCAGCACCCAGCGTTTTGTGCAGGGCCTTGCAAATGCAGCAAAAGCGCACGATATTGAATTTAGTGCACAAAGTGTGGGCGGGATGTTCGGCCTGTATTTCAGCGCCGAGGTGCCGCAAAGCTACGCTGACGTCATGCAGTCTGACAAAGAAGCCTTCAACCGCTTCTTCCATGCCATGCTGGATGAGGGCGTTTATCTGGCACCTTCAGCGTTTGAGGCTGGGTTTGTATCAGCAGCGCATGGCGACAAGGAAATCGACCTCAGCATTGCCGCTGCAGAAAAGATTTTTGCCAGCTGGAAAAAGTAAGCCGCTTTAACTGCATAGGGTTTCATGCTTTTTTAGCCCTATGTGATTGAACTTATAACCCTTTAACGGTAACATTGAAGGTTCCGCTAAATATTTTATGGCCCAGCGATAATTTCGGCCACGCAGGACAGCAAGCACCAATAAAAAACTCCACGAACCCCCTCGATTAGCGCGACGGGATGAGGGAAGAACAAGGCGCCCGGTTCTAATTAGTGCCTTACAAAGATGCAGCAGTGTCGAAAGATGAGATGGAGACATGAGTTTGGTAACGCGAGTGAATACGCCAATGAATGAAACAGCAACAGTGACGAACCCTGAAATGCAGGGCCTTTACAATCCGGGCAATGAGCACGACGCCTGTGGCGTCGGCATGATCGCGCACATCAAGGGCAAAAAGAGCCACAAGATCGTGGAGCAGGGCCTGCAGATTCTGGCTAACCTGACCCACCGTGGCGCCACCGGCTACGACCCCAAGCTGGGCGACGGTGCTGGCATCCTGATTCAGTTGCCTGATGCCTTCCTGCGCAAGGAAGCCACCAAGCTCAATATCACGCTGCCTGCCGAAGGCGAGTACGCCTGTGGCATCGTGTTTCTGCCGCAATCGCAAAACGGTCGCGAAGCCTGTGAGTCGATCATTGCCCGCATCGTGCACGAAGAAGCCCAGACCCTGTTGGGCTGGCGCGATGTGCCACGCGACAACAGCAATATCGCCGATCAAGCGCGTGCGGTTGAACCTGTCATGCGTCAAGTATTCATTGCGCGCGGGCCGGCCACAGCCGACCAGAACGCCTTCGAGCGCAAACTGTTCGTTATTCGCAAACGCGTTGAACATGCCGTTCGCGCCCTGAAGCTAGAAGACGGCAACCAGTTCTACATTCCTTCCTTGTCCTCACGCACCCTGGTTTACAAGGGCATGCTGCTGGCAAATGAAGTTGGCGTGTATTACCAGGACCTGCAGGACGAGACCATGGTGTCCGCCCTGGCACTGGTACACCAGCGCTTCTCTACCAATACCTTCCCAGCCTGGGATCTGGCGCACCCATTCCGCATGATTGCCCACAATGGTGAAATCAACACCATGCAAGGTAACGTCAACTGGATGGCGGCCCGCCACGAATCCATGCGCTCCGCCCTGATGGGTGAAGACCTGGAAAAACTGTGGCCACTGATCGTGGAAGGCCAGTCCGACTCCGCTGCATTCGACAATGCGCTAGAACTGCTGGTCGCTGGTGGCTACTCATTGCCGCACGCCATGATGATGCTGATTCCTGAAGCCTGGTCCAGCAACACCCTGATGGACGAAGACCGTCGCGCTTTCTACGAATATCACGCTGCGCTGATGGAGCCATGGGATGGCCCTGCCGCCGTGGCCTTTACCGATGGCCGCATGATAGGCGCCACGCTGGACCGTAACGGCCTGCGTCCTGCCCGTTACCTGATTACCGATGATGACCACGTCATGCTGGCATCCGAAATGGGTGTGCTGACCTTCCCGGAAGAAAAAATCGTCAAGAAATGGCGTTTGCAACCCGGCAAGATGTTCCTGATCGACATGGAACAAGGTCGCATTATCGACGACGCTGAAGTCAAGCAAAGCCTGGCACAAGCCAAGCCATACCGTGAGTGGATTGAAAAATCCCGTTACTTCCTGGGCGATCTGCCCAAGGTAGAAACCAAGCTGGAGCTGAATGCCAACCTACTCGACCTGCAACAAGCTTTTGGCTACACGCAGGAAGACCTGAAGTTTGTATTGCAACCCATGATCACCAATGGTGAAGAGGGTGCGGGCTCCATGGGTAACGACAGCGCTCTGCCGGTGCTGTCCAACAAGCCCAAGCCACTGTACACCTACTTCAAGCAGCTGTTTGCGCAGGTCACCAATCCGCCTATCGACCCGATCCGCGAAGAGCTGGTCATGTCGCTGGTCACCTTCATTGGCCCCAAGCCTAACCTCTTGGGCATTGATGAAACCAACCCACCTATCCGCCTCGAAGCGAGCCAGCCTGTATTGACGCTGGACGAGCTCGAACAGCTGAAAGCGATCGACAGCCTGACCCAGGGCCGTTACCGCACGCTGACGCTGGACATCACCTATGCTGCCGCACAAGGCAAGCAAGGCATGGCTGCCGCGATTGAATCCCTGTGCAAAGCTGCAGCGGATGCCGTGCACAACGGCTTCAACCTGCTGATCCTGTCTGACCGTCAGGTAAGTCCTGACCGTATCGCCATCCCGGCATTGCTGGCCTGTTCTGCGACGCACCAGTCTCTGGTACGCGCTGGCTTGCGTACCAATACCGGCCTGGTCATCGACACCGGCTCTGCCCGCGAAGTGCATCATTTCGCGCTGCTGGGCGGTTATGGCGCCGAAGCAATCTGCCCATGGCTTGCGTTTGAAACCATCAGCAACATGATGAGCGCAGAAGGCAAGGGCGGCGACATCAAGGAAGGTCACAAGAAATTCGTCAAGGCGATTGGCAAGGGCCTGCACAAGGTCATGTCCAAGATGGGCATTTCCACTTACCAATCCTACTGTGGCGCGCAGATCTTTGAAGCAATCGGCCTCAATAGCCCGTTTATCGCCAAGTACTTCACCGGCACGGCCACCACTATCGAAGGCATAGGCCTGAATGAAGTGGCCGAAGAAAGCCTGCGCCAGCATCAATCCGCGTTTGGTAACGACCCGGTTCTGAGCAATGCCTTGGAAGCGGGCGGCGAGTACGCCTTCCGTGTGCGCGGCGAAGAACATATGTGGACGCCTGATTCCATTGCCAAGCTGCAGCATGCCACTCGTACCAACAGTGCCAGCACTTACAAGGAATACGCCAAGCTGATCAACGACCAGACCCGCCGTCACATGACGCTGCGCGGCCTGTTCGATATCAAGTCAGCTGGCGCCCCTGTGCCGCTGGAAGAAGTGGAACCCGCCAAGGAAATCGTCAAGCGCTTTGCCACTGGCGCCATGTCGCTGGGCTCCATCTCCACCGAGGCCCATGCCACGCTGGCTATCGCCATGAACCGCATTGGCGGTCGCTCCAACACTGGCGAAGGTGGTGAAGATCCCAAGCGTTTCATCCCGGTAGCCAAGGCCAGTTCGCTGGCAGAAGTGCTGGGCAAGGACCGCATTGAGAAAGACGTGCCCATGCTGGCAGGTGACTCCCTGCGTTCCAGCATCAAGCAGGTGGCGTCTGGTCGTTTCGGTGTTACCGCAGAGTATCTGGCGAATGCCGACCAGATTCAGATCAAGATGGCGCAAGGTGCCAAGCCGGGCGAAGGCGGTCAGTTGCCAGGCCACAAGGTTAGTTCCTATATCGCCCAGTTGCGCTTCTCGGTGCCGGGTGTTGGCCTGATTTCGCCACCACCACACCATGACATTTACTCGATTGAAGATCTGGCTCAGCTGATCCATGACCTCAAGAATGCCAATCCCAAGGCTTCGGTATCGGTCAAGCTGGTATCGGAAACCGGCATCGGCACGGTTGCCGCCGGTGTAGCAAAAGCAAAATCTGACCATATCGTGGTTGCAGGTCATGACGGTGGTACCGGCGCATCGCCGATTTCCTCCATCAAGCATGCCGGCACGCCATGGGAACTGGGCCTGGCCGAAACACAGCAGACCCTGGTGCTGAACCAGTTGCGCGGTCGTGTGGTTGTTCAAGTGGATGGCCAGATGAAAACCGGTCGTGACGTCATGATAGGCGCCCTGCTAGGTGCCGATGAGTTCGGCTTTGCCACGGCACCGCTGGTGGTTGAGGGCTGTATCATGATGCGCAAGTGTCACCTGAACACTTGCCCGGTCGGTGTGGCTACCCAGGATCCGGTCCTGCGCCAGAAATTTACCGGCCAGCCTGAGCACGTCGTGAATTACTTCTTCTTCGTTGCTGAAGAAGTACGTGAACTGATGGCCAGCATGGGTATCCGCAAGTTTGAAGACCTGATCGGCCGTGCTGATCTGCTGGATATGCAAGCAGGCATTGACCACTGGAAGGCCAGTGGCCTGGATTTCACCAAGGTATTCCACCAGCCCAAGGTTGATGAAACCGTGTCCCGTCGCAACAACGAGACGCAAGATCACGGCCTGGTAAAGGCGCTGGACAACAAGCTGATTGCCCAGGCAGGCAACGCGCTGGAAAAAGGCGAGAAGACCGTCATCGAGACAGCTATCGTCAATACCAACCGTACCGTGGGCACCATGCTTTCGCACGAAATTGCGCGCCGTTATGGCCGTACCGGCTTGCCTGACGACACCATCACCGTGAAGCTGAGCGGCACCGCAGGGCAGAGTTTTGCTGCCTTCCTGACGCAAGGCATCACCTTCGAGCTGACCGGCGAAGGCAACGATTACGTGGGCAAGGGTCTCTGTGGCGGCCGCATTGTGATCAAGCCGCCCAAGGCGTTCCGTGGTGTACCGGAAGACAACATCATCGCGGGTAATACCGTGATGTATGGCGCTACCTCTGGCCAGAGCTATTTCAATGGCGTGGCAGGCGAGCGTTTCTGTGTGCGCAACTCGGGTGCCACCGCGGTAGTTGAAGGCGTGGGCAACCATGGCTGTGAATACATGACGGGCGGCACAGTCGTTGTGCTCGGTCAGACTGGCCTCAACTTTGCAGCGGGGATGTCGGGTGGCGTAGCTTATGTATACGACATCGATGGCATGTTCGCCAAGCGTTGCAACATGAGCATGGTCAGCCTGGAAACCGTGGAAGCTGCGGGTCACGCGCCTGCCGGTGCCGGTCACCACATGGGTCAGCACGACGAAGCCACGCTGAAGTCACTGATTGAAAAGCACGCCGAATACACCGGTAGCAGCCGCGCGAAGGCAATACTGGCAGATTGGGATCAGGCACGCGCCAAGTTCATCAAGGTGCTGCCTAATGAATACAAGCGCGTTCTGAATGAACTGGCTGCTGCAGAAAAGAAGGAAGCCGCATAAATGGGCAAAGTAACAGGATTTATGGAATATGGCCGTCTGTCCGAGGCCAACCTGCCAGTCAATGACCGGGTCAAGAATTACAAGGAATTCGTTCTTCACCTGAGCGATGACCAGGCCAAGACTCAGGGTGCTCGTTGCATGGATTGCGGCATTCCGTTCTGTATGAGCGGCTGCCCGATCAACAACATCATTCCTGACTGGAACGACTTGGTGTATCGCCAGGATTGGCGCAATGCGATTGACGTGCTGCACTCCACCAATAACTTCCCTGAGTTTACCGGCCGTATCTGTCCGGCACCCTGTGAAGCGGCCTGTACGCTGAACATCAACGCCGATGCCGTTGGCATCAAGTCGATTGAGCACGCCATCATCGACAAGGCTTGGGAAAACGACTGGGTGCAGCCTCAGGTTCCTGCCAGCAAAACCGGCAAGAAAGTGGCCATCGTCGGCTCCGGCCCGGCAGGCCTGGCAGCGGCACAACAACTGGCCCGCGTAGGCCACGATGTTGTGGTGCTGGAAAAGGAAAGCCGCATTGGTGGCCTGCTGCGCTATGGCATCCCTGACTTCAAGATGGAAAAAAGCCATATTGATCGCCGTATGGAGCAAATGCGCGCGGAAGGCGTTGAATTCCGCACAGGTCAGAATGTGGGTGAAAACGTCAGCGCTGAACAGCTGACCAAGGAATTTGATGCGGTCATTCTGGCGGGCGGCGCCGAATATCCTCGCGACTTGCCAGTGCCTGGCCGTGCGCTGGACGGTGTGCATTTCGCCATGGATTTCCTGACGCCACAGAACAAAGTGGTCGCAGGCGATACCATCCCCAACCAGATCATGGCAACCGGCAAGCATGTCGTCGTGATTGGTGGCGGTGATACCGGTTCCGATTGCGTAGGGACTTCCAACCGTCATGGTGCGGCTTCCATCACGCAATTTGAACTGATGCCACAACCGCCTGAAAAGGAAAACAAGGAACTGGTATGGCCGAACTGGCCACTGAAGATGCGTACTTCCAGTTCCCATGAAGAAGGCTGCGATCGTGACTGGTCCATCACCACCAAGGAATTGATTGGTGAAAACGGCAAAGTCGTCGCACTCAAGGGCGCACGCGTAGAGTGGAAAGACGGCAAGATGGTCGAGATTCCAGGTTCCGAATTCACCATCAAGGCGGATCTGGTGCTGCTGGCTATGGGCTTTGTCAGCCCGGTACAAAAGGTACTGGACGCATTTGGCGTTGAGAAAGATGCGCGCGGCAATGCCAAGGCAACCACTGACGGCGAAGGCTGCTATGCAACCTCGTCTGCCAAGGTATTTGCTGCTGGCGATATGCGCCGCGGTCAATCCCTGGTGGTATGGGCCATCCGCGAAGGTCGCCAATGCGCGCGCGCTGTGGATGAGTTCCTGATGGGATCATCCACCCTGCCAAGATAAGGCTAACCAGGCATGACACAAGGGGATACCGCTGGTATCCCCTCATTTTTTTGAAAAGCCCCCACCATGACAGCTCTCAAGAACGACACCTTCTTACGCGCACTTCTGCGGCAGCCTACCGATTACACCCCCGTCTGGATGATGCGCCAGGCTGGACGCTATCTGCCGGAATACCGTGCCACGCGCAAGAATGCCGGCAGCTTCCTGAGCCTGTGCAAAAACACCGACTTTGCCACCGAAGTCACCATGCAGCCATTGGATCGCTATCCGCTGGATGCTGCCATCCTGTTTTCCGATATCCTGACAGTCCCCGATGCGATGGGGCTGGGGCTGTATTTTGTCGAAGGCGAAGGCCCGAAGTTTGAACGCCCAGTGCGCGACGCCGCCGCGATTCACAAGCTGCATGTGCCGGACATCGCCGCTGATCTCGGCTATGTCACGGATGCTGTCAGCCAGATACGCAAAACGCTGGATGGCCGCGTGCCCCTCATCGGCTTCTCCGGCAGCCCATGGACACTCGCCACCTATATGGTCGAAGGCCAGGGTGGCACCGACTTCCTCACCATCAAGAAGATGGCCTATGCCGAGCCTGCGCTGTTGCACCATTTGCTGGATATCACCGCGCAAACCGTCACGCTTTATCTCAATGCCCAGATTGAAGCGGGCGCCCAGGCCGTGATGATTTTTGACTCCTGGGGTGGCGCGCTCTCGCATAACGCATACCGCGAATTCTCCCTGGCTTACATGGAAAAAATTGTCGCGGGCCTGATCAAGCAACGCGACGGCAGCCCTGTGCCCAGCATTGTATTCACCAAAGGCGGCGCCCTGTGGCTGGAAGCGCAAGCGGCGATAGGTGCGGATGCATTGGGATTAGACTGGACGGTGGATATTGGCGAGGCAAGAAAGCGGGTAGGCGACCAAGTGGCGCTGCAAGGCAATATGGACCCGGCCATCCTGCTCTCGACCCCGGAAGCGATTGAAAAGGAAGTCGCCAGCATACTGGCGAGTTACGGTCATGGTCACGGCCATGTATTCAACCTCGGCCATGGCATCACGCAGCATACGCCCCCAGAAAATGCGGAAGCCATGATCAAGGCCGTGAAAGCCCTGAGCCCGCAGTACCACGTTTAAATCAAGAAGACGCCCTGGGTTCCTGCTAACGCGGCGTTGCCGTAACAAACAGGCGCTAGAACTCCAGGGGGTCTACATCGACCGTCCAGCGCAGCTTGCTGGCTAATGGATGGGCGCGCAATTGGGGTACCAGGTGTCGCAATAATTGCTGAATCTGCAAACGGCTTTCGCCCTGCATCAGCAAGTAAGCCCGTTCCATACCCTTCAACTTTTCCATCTGCGGCCGCACGGGATCATACGTAAGCACATGCTCACTCAGCTGCCTTGCCAATACCAATGCATCATTCAGAAAATCCTGCACTAGTGAATACTGATTGGCCTCAGCACGCAGCAGGGCTAGAAAAGCATAGGGCGGAAATTGCGCGAGCTGCCGTTCCTGCAGCTGTGAATCTGCGTATGCCACATAATCGTGCTTACGCAAGGCATTGAACAGATTGTGCTCGGGGAAGGTGGTCTGAATCAGCACTTCACCGGGTTTATCAGCCCGACCCGCCCGGCCAGACACCTGCATCAATTGGGCAAAAAGGCGCTCAGCCGCCCGAAAGTCCGGGCTGAATAGCGCACTGTCGGTGTCCACCACCCCCACCAGCGTCAGATTGGGAAAGTCATGGCCTTTGGCCAGCATCTGCGTGCCCACCAGAATATTAATCTCATCGGCATGCACCGCCTGCAGGATATCTGCCAGGGCTTCCTTGCGCCGCGTGCTGTCGCGATCCACGCGTTGAATGCGTGCCGTGGGGAACAGGCGCGCCAGGGTTTCTTCGAGCCTCTGCGTACCATGGCCGGTAGGGTGCAAATCGGCATTGCCACAGCTTGGGCACTGTCGCACGATCTTCTGCTCATGTCCGCAGTGATGGCATCGCAAGCGGCTCTGCCGCAGATGCACCACCAGCCGGCTGCTACAGCGGGTGCATGAGGCTATCCAGTGGCAGGCATTGCACAACAGCACTGGCGAGTAGCCACGCCGATTGATGAACAGCAGGCTTTGCTCCTTGCGCTCCAGGCGTTGGCGCAGCGCTTCGATCAGAGCGGGCGATAACCCATCCTGCAATTCAACGCGATTGGTATCGATGCAACCGATACGGGGCAACTGCGATTTAGCGACAGCCCGGTTTTGCAGCGTCAGCAAGCCATATTTGCCGGTTTGCGCGTTGTGCCAGGTTTCCAGGGATGGCGTTGCCGAGCCCAGCACGATGGGCACTTTCGCCCGTTGCGCCCGCACCATGGCCACATCGCGGGCATGGTAGCGCATGCTGTCCTGCTGCTTGTAAGAGCCATCGTGCTCTTCATCCACAATCACCAGCCGCAGCCTGGGCAGAGGGGTAAATACCGAGAGGCGGGTGCCCACCACAATACGGGCGATGCCAGACTGGGCCAGACGCCAGTTCTGCAAGCGCTCGGCCTCACCGAGGTTGCTATGCAATGCCACCATGGGCAGATGCGGCAAACGGCTTCGAAAGCGCGCTTCCAGCTGCGGGGTCAGATTGATTTCAGGCACCAGCACCAGCGCCTGACCATCATTGTCCGCCAGCATCTGTTGCAGCCACTGCATGTAAACCTCGGTTTTGCCACTGCCGGTGATGCCATGCAGCAGCCATGCCTTAAATCCCTCGCTAGCCTGCATGCGCTGCAGGGCAGCAGTCTGGTCTTCGTTCAATGGCGGCGGCGGTACGGCGGCTAACACCGAAGCCGACAACCCTGCCAGCACCTCATCCGCTTCTACCCAGCCAGACTCCTGCAAGCCCTGCATGGCGCCGCGCCAACTGGCAGAAATCTCCGGCAACGCGCTTTCATGCAGTACGCCATGCTCAAGCAAGGCGGCATATAGCTTGCGCTGGATAAGCTTGCGCCGGGGTAATTGCTCAATATCGGCGGCCAGGCCCACGGCAGACAGGCGAAAAGCATATTGCTTGCGCGACACCGCAGGCTCGGTTTGGCGTAAACGCCCAGGCAAACTGGCCAGCAAAGCTTGTCCCAATGGGTATTGGTAATAATCCGCACAAAAGCGCAGCAGGGCAAAGGTATCCGGATCCAGCGGTGGTTCATCAACAAACGCCGTTTCGATCGCCTTCAGTTTGGCAGAAGGCACCTCGCTCACCGCACTCTTGCCCACCACAATGCCAATTTGCCGCCGACGGCCGAAGGGCACCACCACGCGCTGCCCCACGGCGACATCAAGGCCACCGTCCAGGTAATCAAACAGGCTGTCGATAGGCACATCCAGTGCGACTTGCAGGATGCCCATGGGAGGTGGGGTAGTGATCATTGAAACAGATATTGAATCGGGTGGTGAGCGTTGTTGGTCAATGGGTTAGAATAGCGACTTTCGTCATATTGTATAGACTTCACTCTCTTGAAAGCACATCTTACCGAATTACTGACCCAGGCCGCAAAAAGCCTGGGGGTCGATAGCGCAAGTCTTTCGATTCAGCTGGAACGCCCGAAGTCTGCCGACCACGGCGATTTTGCCACCAATCTGGCCATGATGCTGGCCAAACCCCTGCGCCAGAACCCACGCGCCATTGCCGAGAGCCTGATCCAGGCACTGCCTGCCTCTGAGTATGTTGCCAAGGTAGAAATCGCAGGCGCTGGCTTTATCAATTTCTTCCTGAATGGCCAGGCACGCCATGGCGTGATTGCGCAGATACGCGAGCAGGGTGACCGTTTCGGTCACAATAACGCAGGGCAGCAGCGCAAGGTACAAGTGGAGTTTGTCTCCGCCAACCCAACGGGGCCATTGCATGTCGGCCACGGCCGTGGTGCGGCAGTCGGTGACTGTCTGGCGCGGCTGCTGGCAGCCAACGGCTGGGATGTCACGCGCGAATTCTATTACAACGATGCTGGGGCGCAGATCGACAATCTGACCAAGTCCGTCCATGCCCGTGCGCAGGGACTCACCCCCGAGCACCCAACCTTCCCTGAAGAAGGTTATCGCGGCGAATACATCATCGACATTGCCAAGGCTTATCTGGCAGGTGAAACCGTGGTGGCGGATGACCAGCAGGTGACTGCCAGCGGTGACGTCAATGATCTGGAATCCATACGCCGCTTTGCCGTGGCTTACCTGCGGCATGAGCAGGATCTTGATCTGCAGGCATTCCAGATCAAGTTTGATGTGTTCTCCCTGGAATCCAGCCTCTATACCGAAGGCAAGGTGGAAAGCACAGTACAAGCCCTGATCAACAGTGGCCATACCTATGAGCAGGATGACGCCCTCTGGCTCAAGACCACCGACTTTGGTGACGACAAAGACCGCGTCATGCGCAAGCGCGAAGGCGGGTATACCTATTTTGTGCCTGACGTGGCCTACCACGTGGAAAAGTGGAAGCGTGGTTTTGAACGCGTGATCAACGAGCAGGGCGCCGATCACCACAGCACCATTACCCGCGTACGCGCCGGCCTGCAAGCGCTCGATATCGGCATTCCGCAAGGCTGGCCAGATTATGTGTTACACCAGATGGTGACGGTGATGCGAGGTGGCGAGGAGGTCAAACTTTCCAAGCGTGCGGGCAGCTATGTCACTCTGCGCGACCTGATCGAAGAGGTAGGCTGCGATGCCACGCGCTATTTCCTGGCTGCGCGTCGGGCCGATTCACAACTGGTATTCGATATCGATCTGGCACGGGCACAAACCAACGACAACCCGGTGTATTACATCCAGTATGCGCATGCCCGTATCTGCAGCGTGCTGGGGCAATGGGGCGGCGACGAAAGCAGCTTGGTGGGCGCAGACCTTAGCCGCCTGGATGCACCGCACGAGGCAGCGTTGCTGCAGCGTCTTGATGAGTTCAGCGATGTTGTGAAAAATGCGGCCGATGAACTGGCTCCGCACATGGTCGCCAATTACCTGAAAGAGCTGGCAAGCGATCTGCACAGCTATTACAACGCACAGCAATTCCTGGTAGAAGATAGCGCACTCAAGCTCGCCCGTATGGCCTTGATCAGCGCTACACGCCAGGTATTAAAAAATGGCCTTGATCTTCTGGGCGTGAGCGCTCCGGAAAAAATGTAGGCCATATAGAAAGCAAGCAAGGAGATAATGTGAGCAGAGATTACAAACCCCGCAGCGCCCCATCCAGCAAGAGCGGCAGCAAGTCAAAGGGCAGCCCGTTCTTTTCCGGTCTGCTGGTTGGGCTGGTTCTGGGCGTTGGCCTGTCGGTCGCGGTAGCGATCATGGTTAAAGGAAGTGACAGTCCCTTTGTCAGCCGTGCTCCGGAAAAAGCGCCAGAAGAAACCGCCAAGGCAGATACCAGCGCCTTGCCCAAGGCCGAAAAGAATGCCGATACCCCGGAAAAGCCACGCTTTGATTTCTATACCATCCTGCCTGGCAGCGAAACCCAGGTAACGGAACAGGAAATCAAGCAGAAACAGGCGGCACCAGAAGCCACCAAAGTGCAGGAAAGCTACTTCCTGCAAGTGGGCGCGTTTCAGACCGAGCAGGAAGCCGACAACATGAAGGCCAAGCTGGCCCTGCTGGGACTGGAAGCCATCGTGCAAACCGCCACCATCCCTAACAAGGGGGTATGGCACCGCGTGCGGGTTGGCCCGTTTGCCAATGTCGACCAAATAAATAAATCCCGTGAAGAGCTGGTACAGAACGGATTTAAGGTTGACCTGATCAAAGTGAATAGCAGTACGCCTGGATAAAGCCTGTCAGCCGCAACCAGCTTAATGCGTTAGTCGATTACAACTTACATCAACAAGGATTCGAATCATGAAAAAATTCCTGGCGGCTTTGCTGCTCCTGGTTTCCACCCATGTCATGGCAGCAGACCCGCAAGCCGGCACCGATTACAACCTGACGGTGCAAAGCATCCCCAGCGATAGCAACGGCAAGCTCGAAGTCATTGAGTTGTTCTGGTATGGCTGCCCGCACTGCTATCAGATGGAGCCCGCCATCAACGCCTGGGTAAAGAAGCTGCCCGCCGATGTGGTGTTCAAGCGTATCCCTGGTGTGCCACGTCCTGACTGGGCGCCCATGGCCAAAGCCTATTACGCCATGGAATCCCTCGGCGTACTGGAAAAACTGCATAGCCCTTTGTTCGAAGCCATTCACAAGCAACATGCTTTCCGTCCTGACGACGAAAAAGCCTTTGTAGACTGGCTGGTCAAGCAAAGCGGCCTGGATCGCAAGAAAGTAGAAGAAGCCTATAACTCCTTCTCCACCAATACCAAAATCATGCGCGCCATCCAGGTATTCCGTGCTTCTGGCGCAACTGGCGTTCCCACGCTGATTGTGGATGGCAAATACATCACTTCGAGCAGCATGGCCGGTGGCAATGACCAGGCGTTGCGCGTGGCTGATTTCCTGATCGCCAAGGCCAAGCAGGAACGCGGCGGCAAGTAATCTAGCCCGTGAGTTCCACGCCTATTTCACAGCCCGCCACGGCTACCGCCCGGCGGGCTGATACTTTAAACGTCTTCATCACCGGCGCCTCCAGCGGTATCGGCATGGCGCTGGCACAGCACTATGCCGGGCTAGGGGCGACACTGGGCCTGGTGGCGCGACGCGCGGAGCCCTTGCTGGCATTCCGCGATCAGTACGCGGGCGCTTGTGAAACCTATGCGGTGGATGTGCGTGATGCTGACGCCTTGGCACAGGCCGCCACTGACTTCATCAGCAAGCATGGTGTACCCGATATCGTCATTGGCAATGCCGGCGTCAGCCGGGGCACGCTCACGGCGATCAAGGAAGACAGCACGGCATTTGCCGCCGTCATGGCGATTAATGTGCAAGGCCTGGTACATACCTTTCAACCGTTTATTAGCGCCATGCAGCAGCGTGGACAAGGCCAGCTGGTGGGCATTGCCAGTGTAGCCGGAATCCGGGGCCTGCCAGGGGCAGGCGCTTACAGCGCCTCCAAAGCGGCCGCAATTGCTTATCTGGAAAGCCTGCGCATCGAAATGCTGCCGCATGGGATTGCTGTGACTACGATTGCACCAGGCTATATCCGCACCCCCATGACCGATATAAACACCTATCCCATGCCGTTTTTGATGGATGTGGACGTGGCCGCCAGCAAATTCGCGCGGGCGATTGCCGCCAGAAAGCGCTTTGTGGTGATTCCCTGGCAGATGGGCTGGGTCGCGCGTTTGCTGAGAATATTGCCGTGCTGGCTGTGGGATGGCCTGATGCGCCGCGCCCCGCACAAGGCACGGATAGACGTGGAATAAATAGGCGCAGTGATCGCCTTAACACATGCCTAGTGCGTAGTGAGCATCAAGCGATGCCCAGCAACTCAGGCCTGAGTTGCTTTAATTCTTCCAGCAGCATGGGTTTCCCCAGGAAAAATCCTTGTGCCATGGTGCAGCCTTTTTCACGCAAAAAGGCGAGCTGACTGGCACTCTCTACCCCTTCTGCCACCAGCTCCAGATGCAGCGCCTGGGCAATGCGGATAATCGCATTGACCAGCTCGGCCCTGTCTTGCTGCTGCACCACATCCTGCATGAACAAGCGGTCAATCTTGACCTGACGTACCGGGAACTGCCCCAGATAACTGAGCGCTGAATAGCCCGTGCAAAAATCATCGATCGCGATGGTAATACCCATGGCCTTGAAGGCATTAAGCACCGCCATGACGTCGGGATTTTCTTCCAGCAGCAGACTTTCGCGGATTTCCAGCTTCACCCATGCGGGTAAACAACCGGTTTTCTCCAAGAGGCGGCTCACCGCTGCCAGCAAGTCGTTATAGAGAAACTGGCGCGCGGAAAGATTGATGGCGACGGTGAGTTTATCGTCGCGTAGCCGATTCAATTCGACGATGGCGTTAAAGGCATTTTCCAGCACCCATTCGCCAATTTCGACAATCAACCCGCTTTCTTCCGCCACCCCTATAAAATCATCAGGCGGCAACAGGCCACGCAGGGGGTGGTTCCAGCGGAGCAAAGCTTCTGCGCCCAATAGCTTGCCAGTGAGGAGATCCATCTGTGGCTGAAAATGCAGGACAAACTCGTTGTTGCGCAATGCCTGTCGCAACGACGTACCAATCGCAATGTATTCCGACGCTTTTGAGCCCAGATCATGACTGTAGAACTGGTAGTTGCTCCGCCCCATGCTCTTGGCGTGATACATCGCCGCGTCGGCACATTTGTACAATGCCTCCTGATCCTCCCCATCAAGCGGATAAGTGGCAATGCCAACGCTGGTTGAGATAAACAGCTCTTTGCCCTGAATGTGGAAGGGCTGCGCAATCACCTGCACAATTTTATTGGCAATGGTGGCCAGATCGTCCGGCTTGCGTATATCAGGTAACAGAATAGCAAACTCGTCGCCACCCATGCGCGCGACGGTGTCATAGGTGCGGATGGCCATCTGCAGGCGATCCGCCGTGGCGCACAACAACTCATCGCCAACCAGGTGCCCGAGACTGTCGTTGATGCTCTTGAAATGGTCGAGATCGAGCACCATCACGCCAAACTTCTGTTTGCTCCACTGCGCTTCCATCAGCACCTGGCTGATGCGGTCATTGAACAGGGTGCGATTGGGCAGATTGGTCAGTGAATCATAGTAGGCAAGATAGTAGACTCGCTCGCGATAGGCAACCAGTTCGGTAATATCGCGCTCCACCGCCAGAATATGTTGCACCTGCCCCTGTTCATCCAGCTCCGGCACAATGCGGATATGGGAATGCCAGGTTTCCCCTTCAGGGGTAGTGCCGGTCATTTCCATGAATCCCGGCTGACCGGTAGCGACCACATCCAGTATTTTCTGTTCGTATTGAGAAAAAACAGTGCCGCCAGGGTATTCGGAAGGTTTTTTACCGAGAATGGCATCCCGCTCCATGCCCAGTTTTTCCAGTTTACGATTATTGACGAAGATGCGTCTGGCGTCGCGGTCAAATCGGGTAATCGCATCAGGGGTATTATCAATGAGCGTGCGCAGCTCAATTTCGCGATGCACGATCTCCAGTTCGTTCAACTTGGCCTCGGTCACATCACGGGCATAGCCCACAATACCCTTCAGTTCGTCATTCACACGCACTGGCGATTTGTAGATTTCCATCCAGCGTTGGCGACCATGCTGGTCTTTCACCTGGTCCACCGCATGCCAGGGCTTGCCGCTTTCGAGCACCACCTGATCACTGGCAATATGGGCTTTGGCAATTTCCTCGGGAAAAAGATCAAAGTCGGTTTTGCCATCCACATCGCGGGTAGACGCGGCCTGCGCCCACTCGGCATAGGCCGTATTGGCTGCCAGCAGGTGACTCTGCCGATCTTTCAGCCAGACCATGAAGGGGAAATTATCGATAAGTGCACGCTGATATTCATCGCGCAAACGCAAGGCATTCTCGGCGGCCCGCCGTTGCGAAATATCCCGCGTAATGCTGAGCACACTGACCACATCGCCATTTGCATCGAACTCCGGGGCTATCTGCAATGACTTGCAGAAATACTGCCCATCATCTGCTACCCACTGCAATTCGATATTGCCGGGCTTGCGTGAGCGCATGATCTCTTGCAGCTGACGTTCGTATTCTGCGGGCGTCGTCCATGCCTTGCCCCACACCTCAGTGGGCTTTTTGCCCAGCGCTTGGGTTAAGGGTATGCCATACACCTCTTCATACGCCTGGCTGATAAAAATCCGACGACAGTCCCGGTCATAGCGGATAAAAATATCGGGGGCGTGCTCGACCAGATCGCGAAATTTAGCTTCACTCGCTTCCAGTTGGTCCTGCAGGTTCTTGCGTGTTGAAATATCCCTGACCAGCGCGAGGTTGTAAGCGGTTCCCGCGTATTCAAAGTAATTGGCATTGATTTCTACCGGCAGGAGTTTGCCTTGCCTGGTAAGGTGCCGGCTTTCGAATGTGAGCGAAATTTCTGCTGTGAGCGCTTGCCAATGATCACGCCAGACCATTTGGTCCACAGTGGGATCAATGTCAGCGACCCGCATGGCAAGCAAATCCTGCTGACTATAGCCTAGGGTCCGACAACATTCCTGATTTACGTAGCGGATTCGGGAGGAAGCATCGATCAGGAATATAGACTCCGTCACCTTATTGAGAGCGAAGCTCAATATGGCGGGAATATCCACCGCGTCCCCTGCATCAGTGTGTATTTCAAGCCTGCTCATGTTTAGTGCGCCACTTGCCCTGATTGTCGTTCTGCTGGCGCTCGCGCTAGCACTCTTTATTGGGCGTATCCCAATGACAAGATATTCCTGCCCTCCATCCAGGCAAACCGCGATTACCGGGGTATATGCATGCCTGATCCCGAAGATGGCGATACAAAGCCTATTCTGCTGGATGAGCCTTGGCAATACATCTGCCAATAATGATCGCGCTATAAACCAAAGTGCATCGTTTAAAGCCGGGCATATCTTATTCAGCAAGCAATCTGCATGCCGAACAGTGTGAGCTGATCTGGGGAAGATGAACTAAAACGTCCTTCATACTGGATCAACGTACGGGCACTATTCCTGAGCTGATTGCCCGATGTTGATCCAGCATGCGAGGTGAGACGGAAGCAAGCTCCGTGGCGAGACTATTCCACCGTGACGGATTTGGCCAGGTTTCTGGGTTTATCCACATCGGTGCCTTTAAGCAAGGCAGCGTGATAAGCCAGTAGCTGCACGGGGATAGTGTGAAGAATAGGGGAGAGCACGCCCACATGACGTGGCGTGCGAATAACATGCACGCCTTCACTTTCCGTGAAGTGGCTATCGGCATCGGCAAATACAAACAACTCGCCGCCGCGCGCTTTCACTTCCTGCATATTGGATTTTACTTTTTCCAGCAGCACGTCATTCGGTGCAATAACAACCACCGGCATATCGCGATCTACCAGGGCCAGTGGGCCGTGTTTCAATTCGCCGGCAGGGTAGGCCTCGGCATGGATATAAGAGATCTCCTTGAGCTTGAGAGCGCCTTCCAGGGCGATCGGGTAATGAATGCCACGACCGAGAAACAGGGCGTGCTGCTTGTTGGCAAAGAACGTGGCCCATTCGCGGATCTGCGGCTCAAGATTAAGCGCGTACTGGACGCTGCCTGGCAAATGACGCAAAGCATCCAGATAATCCTGTTCCTGGCCGTCTGCCAGGCGACCATGCTGTTTGGCCAGCGTCACAGCCAAGGTAAACAAGGCCACCAACTGGGTGGTGAATGCCTTGGTGGAGGCGACGCCAATTTCAGCCCCTGCGCGGGTATACAGGATAAGGCGCGATGCGCGTGGAATAGCACTTTCCTGCACATTGCATATTGCCAATGTCAGCGTATGACCCAGAGTTTTGGCATGCTTCAGCGCTTCCATGGTATCCAACGTTTCCCCTGACTGTGAAATGGTCACGATCAACTGCTTGGGGTTGGGGACGGATCGGCGATAGCGGTATTCACTGGCGATCTCTACCGAGGTGGGAACCTGTGCAATGCTTTCCAGCCAGTACTTGGCTGTAAGTCCCGCATAATAACTGGTCCCTGCCGCCAGTATCAGTACACTCTCCACCTCAGCGAATACTTCTTCCGCTCCCTCACCAAACAGGGCAGGCGAAAAGCTGGCATCGTCTATCAGCGCTTCTATCGTATCTGTCAGCGCCCGGGGCTGTTCATGTATCTCTTTTTGCATGAAATGCGAGAAGGGGCCAAGCTCCATGGAGGCCAGAGAGACATCGCTCATGTGTACTGTGCGCTCCACGACTAGCCCAGTGCCATCGTAGATACTAACGCCATCCTCACGGATTTCCCCAACATCGCCGTCTTCAAGATAGATCACGCTACGGGTTACCGACAATACGGCGGAGACATCTGAAGCGATGAAGTTTTCACCCTGACCAAGACCAATCAACAGCGGGCAGCCCTGACGGGCGCAAATCATTAGTTCCGGGGCATTGATGGAGATAACGCTGATCGCAAAAGCGCCCGTCAACTCCTTTACAGCAGCCTGTACCGACGATAGTAAAGACTTACCTTGTGCGTGATGGTAATGCACCAGATGGGCAATGACTTCAGTGTCGGTTTGCGACTCAAACAGATAGCCCAATGCGCTCAGCCGCTGGCGCTGTTCATCGTGGTTTTCAATAATGCCATTGTGCACGACGGCGATTTCACCTTTGGATACATGCGGGTGCGCATTGGATTCAGTCACACCACCATGGGTTGCCCAGCGTGTGTGCCCGATACCCACAAAGCCGCTAAGCTGTTGCGCGTTGGCTTTGTTCTGCATTTCACTCACGCGCCCAACTGCGCGCACGCGTTGTATGCCCTGATTCAGCACGGCGATGCCCGCCGAGTCGTATCCGCGGTATTCAAGCCGACTCAGGCCTTCAATCAATATTGGCACTACATTGCGTTTGGCTACTGCACCTACGATACCGCACATGACTTGCTTTCCTTGTGGTGGGTTACTTCTTGATTTTTTCCGGGCGTTTCCAGCCGCTGACTGTGACTTGGCGACCGCGCGCGACTGTAAGCTCGCCCGCTGGGGCGTCTTTGCTGATGGTTGAGCCTGCCCCTATAGTGGCGCCTGCGCCTATGGTGACGGGCGCAATCAGCTGCGAATCCGAGCCGATAAAGGCATTGTCGCCAATCACCGTGCGGAATTTGTTAACACCATCGTAATTGCAGGTAATGGTACCAGCACCGATGTTCACCTGTTTACCTACGGTGGTATCGCCTACATAGCTAAGATGATTGATTTTGCTACCCACATCGACCTGAGCGTTTTTGAGTTCAACAAAATTGCCGACATGCGTTTCGTCCTGCAGAACCGTGCCAGGGCGCAGGCGCGCGTATGGGCCAATCTTGGCTTGCTTGCCGATCTCAGCATCATCAATATGAGTAAAAGCCGCAATAACGGTACCAACGCCAATGCTCGCATTGCGGATAACGCAATATGGTCCAATCCGCACGCCATCGGCCAGGTGTACCTCACCCTCAAACACACACCCCACATCAATGCTGACATCACGCCCAACGCTCAGCTTTCCGCGTATATCAATTCGGGCAGGGTCGCTCAGGGTAACCCCTTGCTGCAGCAACTGCACAGCCTGCTGCTGTTGATAACAGCGCTCAATCGCCGCCAGATCTGACTTACTGTTTATTCCTGTAATTTCTGGCTCATTGGGTGCCAATACACCACAAACAGCGATGCCTTGCTGGCTTGCCATTCCGACTATGTCGGTCAGGTAGTATTCGCCTTGGGCATTGTCATTACCAAGGTTTTTCAGCCATTCCGACAAGGCATGATTGTCCACTGCCATGATGCCAGTATTGATTTCATTGATTTGGCGCTGTTCTTCGCTGGCATCCTTGTGTTCAACAATCGCCACCACCTCGTCCTGCGCATTCCGCACGATACGACCGTAACCTGAAGGATTTGCCTTGGCAAAAGTCAGTAAAGTCAGCTTGGCTTGATTCTTCAACAGCTCCTGGCAAGTCTGCACGCTGATCAATGGGACATCACCCAGCATGATCAAGGTTTTGGCTTCAGGGTCAAGGAAAGGCAGAGCCTGCATTACCGCATGGCCCGTGCCCAATTGCTCAGCCTGCTGTACCCAGTGAATGTTTTCATGGCGAAACTGATCAGGCACGGCATCGCCGCCAAATCCATAGACCACCAGAATCTTGCTGGGAGAGAGTTGCTTGGCGGTTTCAATTACATGCGCCAGCATCGATTTGCCAGCGACGGGATGCAGGACTTTAGGCAAGTCACTATGCATGCGGGTGCCTTTACCCGCGGCCAGTATGAGTATATTCAGCATGGTGGAGTGTGATTTCTAATGTTTCAAGTATAAACAAAAAAGGCAGCCAGAGGCTGCCTTTCCGTGAGCTACTCGCGTTGCTCTTTAATGCGACTTCTTGCGCAGACGCTCAATGGCGTGGAGCTGTGCCATGGCTTCTGACAGTTCAGCCTGGGCGCGGGCATAATCGATTTCAGAAGCATTGTTTTTCATTGCTTCTTCTGCTGCGGCCTTGGCTTCAGCGGCCTTGGCTTCGTCCAGATCATGACCACGAATCGCAGTGTCAGCAAGGACAGTAATAATGCCAGGCTGCACTTCCAGCATGCCGCCAGAAATATAAATCGCCTGCTCTTCAGCCTCGTTTGCCACCTTGACGCGCAACACGCCAGGCTTGATCGTCGTAATCAGCGGAGTGTGGTTGGGGTAAATACCAACCTCACCCAGCTTGGCAGGAGCCACCACGAATTCGGCTTCACCCGAAAAAATGGAAGCTTCTGCGCTGACGACGTCTAGATGTATTGTGGATGCCATATTTAAGTTTCCTTAAGACTAGCTTAGTTTAAGGTTTTTGCCTTTTCTACAGCTTCTTCAATCGCGCCTACCATGTAGAACGCTTGTTCTGGCAGGTGATCGTACTCACCATCCACAATCGCCTTGAAGCCCTTGATGGTGTCTTTCAGCGTTACGTATTTGCCTGGAGAACCAGTAAACACTTCAGCTACGTGGAAAGGCTGAGACAGGAAGCGCTGAATCTTACGTGCACGAGCCACTGCCAGCTTGTCTTCAGGAGACAGTTCATCCATACCCAGAATCGCGATAATGTCACGCAGTTCCTTGTAGCGCTGCAGGGTTGATTGCACAGCACGTGCCACGTTGTAGTGCTCTTCGCCCACGATCAATGGATCGAGCTGACGTGAGGTGGAATCCAGTGGATCAACAGCAGGGTAGATACCCAGCGCTGCAATATCACGGGATAACACAACGGTGGAGTCCAAGTGCAAGAAGGTGGTGGCTGGGGATGGGTCAGTCAAGTCATCCGCAGGTACGTAAACGGCCTGGATCGAGGTAATGGAACCCACCTTGGTGGAGGTAATACGCTCTTGCAAGCGGCCCATTTCTTCAGCCAGGGTAGGTTGGTAACCCACAGCAGAAGGCATACGGCCCAGCAGCGCGGATACTTCGGTACCAGCCAGGGTATAACGGTAAATGTTGTCAACGAAGAACAGAATGTCGCGGCCTTCGTCACGGAAACGCTCCGCCATGGTCAGACCAGTCAGCGCTACACGCAGACGGTTGCCTGGTGGTTCGTTCATCTGACCGAACACCATGCCTACCTTGTCCAGAACGTTGGAATCCTTCATTTCGTGGTAGAAGTCGTTACCTTCACGGGTACGCTCACCTACACCGGCAAACACCGACAGACCGGCGTGTTGCTTGGCGATGTTGTTGATCAGTTCCATCATGTTCACGGTCTTGCCTACACCGGCGCCACCGAACAGACCCACTTTACCGCCCTTGGCAAACGGACATACCAGGTCAATCACCTTGATACCGGTTTCCAGCAAGTCAACGGAAGGGGAGAGCTCTTCAAACGAAGGAGCCTTCTGGTGGATGGAGCGGCGCTCATCACACTCAATAGGACCGGCTTCATCAATAGGGCGGCCCAGAACGTCCATGATACGGCCCAAAGTGCCGTGACCAACGGGAACCTGAATCTGGTTGCCGGTGCTCTTCACCTTCATGCCGCGGGACAGACCATCGCTGGAACCCATGGCAATGGTACGAACCACGCCATCACCCAGTTGTTGCTGAACTTCCAGCGTCAGACCAGCTTCTGCTGTGGAGTTCTCTTCATCTAAAACAAGTGCCTCATATACCTTAGGCATCTGGTCGCGTGGGAATTCAACGTCAACCACCGCACCAATACACTGAACAACTTTACCTTGACTCATCTTGGTATCCTCAATCTTTATCTTAATTCGTTACACCGCTGCTGCCTTAAACGGCAGCCGCACCACCGACAATTTCTGAAATTTCTTTGGTAATCGCAGCTTGGCGGGCCTTGTTGTAAACCAGTTTCAGCTCGCCGATGACGTTCTTGGCGTTGTCGGATGCGGCCTTCATCGCTACCATCCGGGCGCTTTGCTCGGATGCCATGTTTTCGGTAACAGCGTGATATACCAGCGACTCGATGTAACGCGTCAGCAACTCATCAATGACTTCACGTGCTTCAGGCTCGTAGATATAGTCCCAGTGGCCTTGTGCGGTGCCCATCTGCTCACCGTTCAATGGCAGCAACTGCTCCATGACCGGCTCCTGTTTCATCGTATTGATGAAACGCGTAAAGCAGATGTGCAACTGGTCGATTTCACCAGCCACATAGGCGTCCAGCATGACCTTGATCGTACCGATCAGCTTTTCCAGGTGAGGAACATCACCCAAGCCAGTGATATGCGATTTAACGTTGGCCCCAACACGGTTCATGAAACCGAACCCTTTGTTGCCAATCGCGCTTACCGCAATACCCTTGCCAGCCGATTCCCATGCTTTCATCTGATTCAGCGACAAGCGCAGTACGTTGGTATTCAAACCACCGCACAAGCCCTTGTCCGAGCTGACCACAATCAGCCCCACATTCTTGACTTCAGCGCGCTGAATCAGGAAAGGGTGCTTGTACTCAGAGTTTGCATGAGAAAGGTGAGCCGCCACATTGCGGATCTTTTCAGCGTAAGGACGACCAGCCCGCATCCGCTCCTGCGCTTTGCGCATTTTAGATGCGGCGACCATTTCCATCGCCTTGGTGATCTTGCGTGTATTTTCAACACTCTTGATCTTGGTACGAATTTCTTTGCTACCGGCCATTGTCTCGTCTGCCTGTCTCGTGAATACTTAAATCGCCAAAGGCTTAGTAAGCATTCGTTGCTTTGAAGTCTTTAATTGCGGCTTCCACAGCCTTCTCGTCGTCGCCGCCAAGATCCTGGGTAGTTTCAATCTTATCCAGCAGGTTCTTGTACTTGGACTTCAGGAAAGCATGCAAGGCGGATTCGAATGCCAGTGCACGGGCAACCGGCACGTCATCGAAGTAACCCTTGTTGGCTGCCAGCAAGGTCACGGCCATGTCAGAGATGTTGAGCGGGGCGTATTGAGCCTGCTTCATCAACTCGGTCACCAGGCGACCACGCTCGAGTTGCTTGCGAGTGGTTTCATCCAGATCGGAAGCAAACTGCGCAAACGCTGCCAGTTCACGGTATTGAGCCAGTGCCAGACGAATACCACCGCCCAGCTTCTTGATAACCTTGGTCTGCGCTGCACCACCTACGCGAGATACCGAAATACCAGCGTTGATCGCAGGACGGATACCAGCGTTGAACAGATCGGTTTCCAGGAAGATCTGACCATCGGTAATCGAAATTACGTTGGTAGGAACGAACGCGGAAACGTCACCAGCTGCGGTTTCAATGATAGGCAGAGCGGTCAGGGAACCTGTTTTGCCCTTGACTTCACCGTTGGTGAACTTCTCTACGTAATCTTCGTTCACGCGAGCTGCACGCTCAAGCAGACGGGAGTGGATGTAGAACACATCACCTGGATAAGCTTCACGGCCTGGTGGACGACGCAGCAGCAGGGAAATCTGACGATAGGCCCAAGCTTGCTTGGTCAAGTCATCATACACAATCAGTGCATCCTGACCGCGGTCACGGAAGTATTCACCCATGGTGCAACCAGCGTATGGTGCCAGGAATTGCAGGGCGGCAGAGTCGGAAGCAGAAGCGGCTACGACAATGGTGTATTCCATTGCGCCGTGCTCTTCCAGCTTGCGTACCACGTTGGCGATAGTGGAAGCCTTTTGGCCGATCGCAACGTAGATACAGGTCATGTTCTGACCCTTTTGATTGATGATGGCATCAACGGCAACAGCAGTCTTGCCTGTCTGACGATCGCCAATGATCAGTTCGCGCTGACCACGGCCAACTGGCACCATGGAGTCGATAGACTTCAGACCGGTTTGTACGGGTTGCGAAACCGACTTACGGGCAATAACGCCAGGAGCAACCTTTTCAATCTTGTCTGTCAGCTTGGCATTGATAGGACCCTTGCCATCGATAGGCTGGCCCAGTGCATTTACCACGCGACCAACCAGTTCAGGACCTACTGGCACTTCCAGAATGCGACCTGTACATTTGCAGATGTCGCCTTCGGTAATCTTTTCGTAGTCACCCAGAACCACGGCACCCACAGAATCACGCTCCAGGTTCAAAGCCAGACCGTATGTGTTGCCAGGGAATTCGATCATTTCACCGGCCATCACATTGGAAAGGCCATGAATACGAACGATACCATCAGTCACCGAGATAACCGTACCTTGAGTACGCGCTTCGGCACTGGTGGAGAAATTCTCTAACCTGCTCTTAATCAGCTCACTGATTTCTGATGTAGATAACTGCATAATTCTCTCCTAACCTTTCAGCGTGTAGGCCAACTGTTGTAATTGGCCACGTACGGATGCGTCTATTACCGTATCGCCGACTACAATCTTGATGCCGCCTAATAATTCCGGATCCACTTTAACGCTTGCTTCGACCTTCTTACCAAACTTGGCTTCCAGACGCTTCACCACGCCGGCAATATCGGCGTCGCTAGGTTGGGATGCGGCGGTAATTTCAGCTTCAAGCACGCCTTCATCTTGCGCTTTCAGTTCATCAAACGCAGCGGCGATGTCTGGCATGACAGCCAGGCGACGATATTCCACCAGCAGCTTGATCAGGTTAGTTACCTGGTCATCAATTTTGCCGCTGGCCACGGTCAGTACAGCCTTTTCAATATCAGCTGCATTGACCTTGGGATCATCGATATAAGCCTTCATCTGCTCATTCGCTACGACTTGCGCAACGAAATTCAGCATGTCAGACCAGTTCGCGAGTGCGTTCTTTTCCTTTGCCAAGCGGAAAGCCGCTACGGCATAAGGTCTTGCAATGGTTATCGCTTCAGCCATGATCTTCCTACAGCTCGTTAGCGATGGTGTTCAGCATGTCTGCGTGAACCTTGGCATCGATTTCCTTGCGCAGGATTTTTTCCGCACCGGCAACAGCTAATGCTGAAACCTGAGCGCGCAAACCTTCCTTCGCACGGTTAACTTCCTGATCGATTTCTGCCTTGGCACCAGCAAGGATGCGATCACCCTCAGCTTTAGCGTTGTTTTTCGCTTCTTCGATGATGTCAGTTGCACGCTTTTCAGCCTGCGCGATGATCGAAGATGCCTTCAGCTTTGCCTCTTCAACAGCAGCAGTCGAACGCTGTGTTGCGGCTTCAAGCTCTTGTTTACCACGTTCACCTGCAGCCAGACCATCCGCGATGGTCTTTTGACGCGTCTCAATAGCCTTCAAAAGAGGAGGCCAGACAAACTTCACTGTGAACCAGATCAGAATGGCAAAGGAGACGGCCTGCGCAAATAGTGTCAGGTTGATGTTCATATTTGCTCCCGAGCTGTTAGTTCAATCCGCTTATTAACTATCAAACGTTATTGAGCAACAACGGCAAGGAGTGGGTTTGCGAAAGCAAACATCATAGCCAGACCAACACCGATAATGAAAGAAGCGTCGATCAGACCCAGCAGCAGGAACACTTTACCTTGCAGAGCTGGAATCATTTCTGGCTGGCGAGCTGCACCTTCCAGGAAGCTAGCACACATGATACCGATACCTACGCAAGCGCCAGCTGCGCCAAGACCAATGATCAGACCGATACCAACACCGGTGTATGCTTGAATCATGGCTAAAAGTTGCAAGTTCTCCATTTAATTTCCTTTCGGCTTTCGAGAGTTGTAGTTGATTAAAACGTTTAAAGACTTAGTGACTTTCATGCGCCATCGAAATGTAGACAACGGTCAGCATCATGAAGATAAATGCCTGCAGCACAACGATCAGAATGTGAAAGATCGCCCAGCCAGCACCCAGCAATGCACCAAAGAAGGTACCTGCCAAGCCCGTTGCCGCCCACATACCCAGCAGCAAGAAAATGATTTCACCCGCGTACATGTTACCGAACAGACGCAGTGAGTGAGAAAGAGGTTTGGAAATGTATTCGATGAGGTTGAACGCCAGATTGGCTGGCCAGATCAGGGGATTGGTACCAAAGGGGGAACAGAAGAGTTCGTGTATCCAGCCACCCAGGCCTTTGACTTTGATACTGAAGAAAATCATCAGCACCCAGACCGACAACGCGAGCGCAAATGTTGCATTGATGTCGGAAGTTGGGACGCTACGCCAGTGCTCAAGGCCGATTACATGATAAAACTTGGCCATGATGTCGACAGGCAGGAAGTCCATGGCATTCATGAACAGGACCCATACAAACACCGTCAGTGCCAGCGGCGCCAGAAATACATGACGGTTGCCGTGGAAAATACTTTTGACCTGATCATCAACGAACTCGACTGCAAGCTCAACGAATGCCTGACGCTTGCTAGGTACGCCAGAAGTAGCGCCACGCACTACCCACCAAAGGAAGCCAAACACGACCACACCCAGGATGGCTGACATGATCAGGGTATCGTAATGCAATACCCAGAAGCTGCCGTCGCCTACGGACTTGGCATTGAATGACAGATGGTGACCGATATATTCTGATGGGGTAAGTTTTTCTGCAGCCATTGCGTCAACCTAAAGGTTATTCTTTTCGTTTAAAGTAAAAATTGCTGCTCCCGACATGATGGCCGCTGAGCCCAGACCAAAAATCAAGGCCAACGGTATCAAATTTCGGTAGAGCGTGAATACAAGCAACAGTGCGATGGCAATCACCGCGATTTTGATGACTTCTGCCACCAGTAAATTAGCCAATGCGGAACCTGCCGTATTTTTAGCAGCGCTTGATTGCAGTTTTTTTGCGGCAGCCAAACTACCCAATATGGCGGCGCCACCACCTGCCAACGCCGAAAGGGCACCATGCAAACCGATGAGCAAGTAAGCCACCAGTGCAACCAAGGCAGTCGCCACTACCTGCCTTTTTATCATCTGACTGAGCACTGCATCCATACGACGTAACCCTGCATTAGCATCTTATGTGCCAGACACGCTGCGCCTGACCATAAAAACCCAAGATTTTCTTGTTTAATCAGCTGCAAGTCAAGCTAAATTACGACTAGCCTGCTTTCAGACGTTTTAGAAAATCATCCAGCTGATCCAGATTGGCGTAATGGATTTTCACAAATCCGGCACCTTTTTTGCTCGCTTTGATTTCAACCTGTGCACCAAGGGATTGCGAAACCTCCTCCTGCAAGGCAAGCACATCACGATCAACCGTTTTTTCAGGCTTGGCTTTTGGCTCACTGAGCATCTGCTTTACCAGGCGCTCAGCCTCACGCACCGACAGGCTTTTCTGGGCAATATGCTCAGCCACTGTAATTTGTTTCACCTCGGGCAAGGTGAGGAGGGCACGCGCATGCCCCATATCCAGCTTGCCTATCATCAGCATCTCCTGCACATTGCCATGCAGGTTTTGCAGCCGCAACAGATTGGTAACAGCGCTACGCGACCGGCCAACCGCCTGAGCGGCAGCCTCATGTGTCATGCTGAACTCTTCAATCAGGCGCTTGATGCCATTGGATTCTTCAAGAGGATTCAGGTCTTCGCGCTGAATATTCTCGATCAGCGCCATTGCCAGCGCGGCTTCATCCGCAATTTCCCGCACCAGCACAGGCACTTCTTCCAGACCAGCCAACTGCGCAGCGCGCCAACGACGCTCACCAGCAATAATTTCGTAATGCTCATCGCTCAACAAACGCACGACGATAGGCTGCATGATGCCTTGGGCTTTGATCGAGTCAGCCAAACTGGAGAGTGACTCCTGATCCATATGTGTCCGCGGCTGATATTTGCCGGGCTGCAGTTGCCCGACCTTGAGGGAACGCAAGGTATCGGCATCGCGTACCGTTTCCATATCGCCTGACAATAATGCATCCAGGCCGCGCCCCAGACCTTTGTGTTTTACCATGGGAATTCCTTAACTTACAGCCGGACTGGCAGTCGGCTTACGATTGATGATTTCACCTGCAAGAGCGAGGTAGGCTTTTGCCCCTTTGGAGGCTTTGTCATAGAACAGCACAGGAACGCCGTAGCTAGGGGCTTCAGCCAGCCTGACATTACGCGGGATCACGGTTCTATAGACTTTGTCGCCAAAATGCTTGGCGAGCTCGGCAGATACCTGCTGGGCCAGCATATTGCGGTTATCGAACAAGGTACGCAACAAACCTTCGATTTCCAATGTTGGATTTAGATATGCCCGTACTTTTTTGATGGTGTTAACCAGATCCGACAAACCTTCGAGCGCGTAGTACTCACACTGCATGGGGATCATGACGGCATGCGCTGCTGTCAGTGCATTCACGGTGGTCAAACTCAGGGAAGGAGGGCAGTCAATCAATACATAGTCGTATTCGCCATCCAGCAATGCCAGCGCATTTTTGAGACGAACCTCGCGGGCGATTTCGCTTACCAGCTCGACTTCGGCACCTGCCAGATCGCGATTGGCCGGGGCCACATCAAACCCGCCCTTTTCCGAGCGCTGGATAACCTCTTTCAGGGATTTCTGCCCGATCAGCACGTGGTATACCGTATTTTTAACAGCGGACTTATCGATACCACTACCCGTCGTCGCATTTCCCTGAGGGTCCAAATCGATCAACAGCACACGGCGCTTGGTCGCCGCCAAACTGGCTGCCAGATTAACGGAAGTCGTGGTTTTCCCCACGCCACCCTTTTGATTCGTTATCGCTAAAATCCGCATTATTTAAGCCGTTCTGCTAAGAGGTGTGAATTTCATTTCCTGGGCAGGCAAGGTCACCAGATGTCGCTGCGCATCCAGACCCGGTACAAGCAAAGGCGTCACCTTGGCTTCTGGCATGCCTATTCCTTCTAACTCTTCAACCGGATTTACGCCTTTCATTGCAAGCCATTGACCACGTTCTGCTATCAAATGGCGCGTCAATTTAATAAACAGGGCAATTTCTGAAAAGGCGCGTGAAATCACAATGTCGTAAGCTTGCGAAGGCCGATGCTGCTCGACCCGACCGGCTATCACCTCCAGATTGGCAATGCCCAATTCAGCCTTGGCCTGCCGCATGAAACTGGCTTTTTTTTGCACGGCATCAATGGTGGTGACTTTCAGATCCGGCATGCAAAGCGCGAGTATGATGCCAGGCAGACCAGCGCCGCTGCCCACGTCCAGGAGACGCGATGGTGATAGCGCCTGAACATGAGGCAATACCGATAGACTATCAAGCAAATGCAAGGTAACCATCTCATCTGGATCCCGCACAGCAGTGAGGTTATGGACCTTGTTCCACTTTTGCAAAAGCGCCAGGTAATCAAGCAACTTCTGCTGTGTGGCCTGTGAGACGTCCCATCCGGCATTTGCTATGCCTGAGGCTAGTATTTCCGCCTGACTCATGCGGCGACGTCCGACTTTTTGCTACGATTGCGACGCTTGAGATGCACTAACAGCAAGGAAATGGCTGCTGGGGTTATCCCCGAAATGCGACTGGCCTGCCCAACGGTTTCTGGCTTTTGTGCATTGAGCTTCTGCTGAGCCTCAATGGAAAGCCCATGCACTTCGCGGTAATCCATATCGGCAGGGAGACGGGTATCTTCCTGACCGCGCTGACGTTCAATTTCATCCGCCTGACGGTCTATATAGCCTTGATATTTGGCAGCAATTTCAACCTGCTGACGTACTTGCTCATCCTGCTCACCATTCCCGTCTGCCAGCGTGAGCAAAGCCTCATAACTCACTTCCGGGCGACGCAAAAGCTCGAACATCGAATACTCTCGAGCGATTTGCTTCCCCAACACTTTTTCCATGACATCCGCACTCACCTGGCCCGGATGCACATATGTTTTACGCAGTCGCTCCTGTTCGCGCAGTATGGCTTCCTGCTTGCGGGAGAAGGCCTCCCAACGCGCATCATCTACCAAGCCTATCCTGCGACCGGCTTCGGTCAAGCGCATATCGGCATTGTCTTCACGCAGCATCAACCGGTATTCTGCGCGGCTGGTAAACATACGGTAGGGCTCACTCACACCGCGGGTAATCAGATCATCTACCAAAACCCCAAGATAGGCTTGATCACGCGCTGGGCACCAACTGTCTTTTTCTTGCGCATAAAGTGCCGCATTTGCGCCCGCCAACAGCCCCTGAGCAGCGGCTTCTTCATACCCGGTAGTACCGTTAATCTGACCGGCAAAGAACAAGCCTTGAACAGCCTTGGTTTCCAGCGAATTTTTTAAACCTCGCGGGTCGTAATAATCGTATTCAATAGCATAGCCAGGCCGCAAAATATGCGCATTTTCCAGGCCTTTTATAGATCTAACCAATTGATATTGAATATCAAAGGGCAAGCTTGTCGAGATGCCATTTGGATAGATTTCGTTGGTCATCAAGCCTTCAGGCTCGAGGAAAATCTGGTGAGATTCCTTGTCGGCAAAGCGGTGGATTTTATCTTCGACGGAAGGGCAGTATCGAGGACCCACGCCTTCAATAACGCCAGTGTACATAGGTGAACGATCCAGACCGCTGCGTATGATGTCATGCGTGCGTTCATTCGTGCTGGTAATCCAGCAGGGCAGTTGGGCAGGGTGTTGACTGGCGTTGCCCAGAAAGGAAAACACAGGAACTGGATCATCTCCAGGCTGCTCAAGCATCACACTGTAGTCGATGGTGCGCCCATCGATGCGTGGCGGGGTGCCTGTTTTCAAGCGTCCAGCCGGCAAACCAATTTCTCGCAACCTGGCTGCCAAGGAGACTGCTGGCGGATCCCCGGCACGGCCAGCCTGATAGTTGGCCAATCCCACATGCACAAGACCAGCCAGAAATGTGCCCGCCGTCAGCACTACTGCTTTGGATTCAAATCGCAAGCCTAGCTGGGTGACTACACCCGCAGCGCGGGTTCCATCCAGAATAATATCGTCAACAGCTTGTTGAAATAGCCACAGATTAGCTTGATTTTCCAGACGACGGCGAATGGCGGCCTTGTACAGCACACGGTCAGCCTGTGCACGAGTAGCCCTGACCGCAGGGCCTTTGCTGGAATTAAGAATGCGAAACTGAATGCCGCCTTCGTCTGTTGCGGCCGCCATGGCACCGCCCAGCGCATCCACTTCCTTCACCAGATGGCCTTTGCCTATGCCGCCGATGGACGGGTTGCATGACATTTGACCCAGGGTTTCGATATTGTGGGTAAGGAGCAAGGTTTTTTGCCCCATACGTGCGCTAGCTAGTGCGGCTTCGGTGCCAGCATGACCGCCACCAACCACAATAACATCAAATTTTTCAGGGAATTGCATGAGAATCCGAGAGTTGCAAATATGCTGGCAATGATACCGCATTCGCACATGCAATGTCAGGATGTTTCACGTGAAACACAAATGAATCATTTATGAATGCGATATATCACCATGATACTAAAGATATTTTTGATTTATTTAGAAAAAATCTACTTGCCTATGCAGAAACGGCTGAAAATTTCGCCCAATAGATCATCCGGTGTAAATTCCCCCGTAATTGAACTCAAGGCGTGCTGAGCAAGGCGCAACTCTTCCGCTAATAATTCTGGCTGCTCCAGATATACACCTGCGTTTTGCAAATGGCCTTGCACCATTTGCAAGGCTTGCAAGTGACGAGTGCGTGCCATAAAAATACTTTCACCCGCGGGTTGCCAACCTGCAATCTTCAGCAAATGTGCCTTAAGGGCATCAAGCCCCAAGCCCAGCTTGGCCGAGATATACAGATGCAGCTCACCCTCGTGCTCTCGCTGGCGAGGCTGCTCCGAATGCAGATCAATTTTGTTGTGGACCCATATTTTGGGTAAATTCGCTGGCAATCGCTCTAGAATCGATTTTTCTGTCTCGGTAATACCATGAGCTGCATCGACCAATAATAATGCGGCATTCGCGTTTTCTAGAGCTCGCCATGTTCGCGCAATTCCCTGCTTTTCGACTTCGTCTTCGGTTTCGCGCAGGCCGGCGGTATCAATCAGGTGCAGGGGAACACCTTCAATTTGCACCACATTCTTTATGGTGTCACGGGTCGTACCGGCAATAGGGGTAACAATCGCGACTTCTTCCCCAGCCAATTGATTCATCAAACTGGATTTACCGACATTCGGCTGACCTACCAGTACTACCTGTATTCCTTCGCGCAGCAGATTCCCTTGGCGTGCCCCTTTGAAAACCAGTTCAAGTGCATCGGCAATGTTTTGCAGTTTTTCGGCCACACGGCCCTGGCTTATAAAATCGATATCCTCCTCGGGAAAGTCCAGGCAGGCTTCTACGTACATGCGCAGATTAATGAGCGACTCGAGAAGATCTTGAATATAGCGGGAAAATTCGCCAGAAAGAGAACGAACAGCACTTCGGGCTGCTTCTGCAGTAGCGGCATTGATCACGTCAGCAACCGCTTCAGCTTGTGCCAGATCAAGCTTGTCATTCAGGAATGCGCGCCGGGTAAACTCGCCTGGTTCAGCCTGACGTGCGCCCAATTGCAAGCAACGAAGCAGTAGAAGCTGCATGAGCGCGGGGCCGCCATGGGCCTGCAACTCAAGCACATCTTCTCCCGTGTAGGAGTGAGGCCCTGCATAAAAGATAGCGATGCCGCTATCGATTAGTTGGCCATCTGCTTCTTTAAATGGCAGATAGGCAGCATGCCGGGGGGGAGGGCAGTGGCCCAGCACCGCAGCAGCAATCTGTGCGGAGGCCGGGCCGGAGATGCGAACCACGCCTATGCCCCCGGAACCAGGGGCAGTGGCAATGGCGGCTATCGTATCAACGACGGCCATTTCCTTTTTTCTTCAGCGCAGTAGCACGCTCCGTACTACGATTGATATGCCATTGCTGAGCAATCGACAACACGTTATTTACCAGCCAGTACAGCACCAGACCTGCCGGGAAGAAGAAGAAGAAGACGCTGAATACGATAGGCATGATCATCATGACCTTGGCCTGGACCGGATCCGTAGGCGTCGGGTTCAAGCGCGTCTGGATAATCATGGTGGCGCCCATGAGGATAGGCAGCACATAGTAAGGATCGATGGCGGAGAGGTCATGTATCCACAGCATGAAAGGAGCATGCCGCATTTCCACACTACCTAACAGTACCCAGTAAAGGGAGATAAACACAGGAATTTGCACCAGGATGGGCAAGCAGCCGCCCATCGGGTTGATCTTCTCTGTCTTGTACAACTCCATCATGGCAACTTGCATTTTTTGGCGGTCATCGCCGTATTGCTCTTTCAGGCGTTGCAAGCGGGGTGCAAGTTCACGCATGTGCGCCATGGAGCGATAGCTGGCCGCAGAGAGAGGATAGAATGCGAGCTTGATCATGACAGTAAGCAGGATAATCGCGACACCCCAGTTGTGCACCACGCTCTCAATCTTGGACAGAATCCAGAATAGAGGGGATGCAATGATCGTAAGCCAACCGTAATCCACCGTGTATTCAAGACCAGGGGCAACTTGCTTCATGACTTCCTGATTTTGTGGGCCGGCGTAATAGCGGGCTTCAACCTCGGCGCTAGCTCCTGGAGCAATCACACCGATATCACTTTTGGTACCAATAGAATAGATATTGTCAGCCAGCTTCTTGCTGTAAAACTGACGTGTCACGCCTTCCTTGGGAATCCAGGCACTCACGAAATAGTGCTGCAACAGCCCAACCCAGCCATCACTGGTGGTCTTGGACAAGTCGTTCTTGCCCATATCCTTGAAGGATAGCTTTTTGAATTTGTCAGCTTGGGTGAAATAAGCTCCACCGGTAAAGGTAGGCATCATGTGTGAGCCCTGATTGGACTCCGTGTCATGCACCACCTGATAGTAAACCGTAGGATCAATCGGGCTGGCGCTTTCGTTATGAATTTCATAACGCAGATTGATGACATAGCTGTCACGGTGGAAGGTATAGATTTTGTCGACCTTGACGCCATCGGCACTCGCCGCCGTCAAACGTACTTCAAGCGTATCGCTACCCGCTGCCAGTTGGTAATTGCTAGCTTCTGCAGTAAATACCGTTTTGTGATTAGGCAAGCCCTGACCAATCAAGCCACTCTGCGCAACATAGACCATAGGAGCCGCACGGTCATCCAGCAGCACAAAGTTTTCTGTCGTGGAATTATCAGCACGGTGCTTCAGCAACTCCAGACGACGCAAATCTCCGCCAGTAGTGTCGATGACCGCTTTATAAACATCCGTTTCCACTTGAATACGATCTGCTGTTTGCAGACGGAAACCGGACTCTTTAGGCATATCAGCCGCCGCTTTGGCGCCTGGTAATTTTTCAGCATGGGGAACACTATTATCGGTGGCCGCTTCAGCCGTCACCGTCTCGGGTGGCGGCGTATGCTCGCGTTGCCAGGCATCCCACAACATCAGGATAGAGAAAGAGAAAATAACAAATAAAATCAGACGCTTGGTATCCATAACTCACTTATCTTAATGTTGAAATGCATGAATGACTTGCTTGATTTCCTGCAAATATCAGGGCACAGGATCATGCCCACCTGGATGCCAGGGATGGCATTTTCCGATACGACGGACACCGTAGGCTAAGCCGGATACAGCACCGTACTTATTAATCGCCTCTATCGTATATTGAGAACATGTCGGGCTGAACCGGCACTGTTGCCCAAAATAAGGGCTTAAAGCTACCTGGTAAAGCCGAATGATAGCGACCAAGGCTTTCGCCAGTAAGCTCATGACATTGATTTCCGCTTTTCGATCTGTTTCCCCAGTTTTTGCAGCAATTCGCAAAACTCACCAACAAGGCTAGGGTAATCGCCTGGTTCATAGGCCCGCTGAACTCGCACGACCAGATCCAGAGAAGCAATATCGTGCTGATGTAACCGAAACTGCTCTCGAAGAACGCGCTTCATGTAATTTCTGTCTACAGCGCGTTTGGCTATTTTCTTGCCTACAATCAGGCCAAGCCTTGGCGTGTCCAGGGAATTATATTGGTAATGTATGGCGAGATAATGACCGGAAATACGCTTGCGGAAATTAAAAACGGATGAAAAATCATCCGTTTTAATAATTCTAACTCGGCTAGGAAAACCAAACTTTGGCGTAGCCAAAACTGGATTAACCGATATCGTCACACACTTATACAGCTAGACGAGCACGACCCTTGGCACGACGCGCTGCAATTACTGCACGGCCACCACGGGTTTTCATGCGCACCAAGAAACCATGAGTGCGAGCGCGACGAACTTTCGAAGGCTGGTATGTACGTTTCATTGTGAATCTCCGACTTCTGTGCGTTTCTAAACAAAGGGCGTAATTTAACCTGATATAACAGCACCCTGTCAATGTTTATTTCAAGTTAATCCTTATCCACATTTGCTTATGGATTGCTTGTGGATAAGTTTAATTAAACCCGCTAGAATGAATCCCTTGCCGTCACGCCGTCTCCAATCGGTGCCAGTGGCGGCTCTGGTGCTCGAAAACAAGAATACAAGCATTCGGGCAAATTCCATATTTGCTATCAGTTGAGGAATCGGGCAACCGATGGAAAATTTTTGGTCTATCTGTCTGGGCCGCTTTGAGCAGGAACTGTCAGCTCAGCAATTCAATACCTGGATCAAGCCGTTACATTTTGAGACGCATAACCATACCTTGCGGTTATTTGCGCCGAATCGCTTCGTCCAGCAATGGGTGAAAGACCGCTTTCTACCTCGTATCCAGAATCTCGCCGAAGAATTGATACAGCATCCGGTTGAAATCGAACTGGGGCTGCAAGACCCCTCAATGAAGAAGCAAATGGCAGCCCCAGTCGTTAAGACTGCCTCTGCTGACCTTAAGGTAGAAGAGGCCGCAGCGCCGTTCCTTCAGGAACCCCTCGCAAAAAAACCCGCGGCAAAAAATGTTGAGTCCAAAAAAAGCAAACCGCACGGCAATCCTAGCGGTCTCAACAGCGCCTTCAATTTCGATAACTTCGTGACGGGCCGTGCCAACCAGTTAGCGCGCGCAGCCGCCCTGCAAGTGGCGGAAAATCCCGGGACTGCCTATAACCCTTTATTCATCTACGGTGGCGTGGGCTTGGGTAAAACGCATTTGCTGCAAGCGATAGGCAACCATCTGAAAATGAATCGCCCGGATGCCAAGATCCGTTATCTGCATGCGGAGCGGTATGTGTCTGATGTGGTTAAAGCCTATGAACTGAAAGCGTTTGATGAATTCAAACGCCAATATCATTCACTGGATCTATTGTTGATCGATGATATTCAATTCTTCGCCAAGAAAAGCCGGACCCAGGAAGAGTTCTTCTATGCATTCAACTCGTTAATTGAAGCGAAAAAGCAGATCATCATTACCTGCGATACCTATCCCAAGGAAATCGTGGATGTGGATGAACGCTTGCGCACCCGCTTCAGCTGGGGGTTGACCGTCGCGGTAGAGCCTCCGGAACTGGAAATGCGTGTTGCCATCCTGCTTAAAAAGGCCGAGGAAGCCAAGTTTGTACTACATGAGGACGTCGCCTTCTTTATTGCGAAGCAAGTAAGATCCAGTGTGCGCGAACTGGAAGGGGCGTTAAACCGGATTGTGGCCATGGCTAACTTTACTGGTAACCCGATTGATGTTCACCTGGCAAAAGATGCGCTGAAAGACCTGATTGCGGTACGTGGGCGTCAGATCACGATGGAGAATATCCAAAAAACCGTGGCCGACTACTACAAGATCAAAGTTGCTGAAATGTATAGTAAAAAACGCTCACGCAACTTTGCACGTCCCCGGCAGATCGCCATGGCACTCGCTCGGGAACTGACCAACCACAGCTTTCCAGAAATAGGAGAAGCCTTTGGTAGTCGGCATCACACGACTGTCATGCACGCATGTGAAGAAGTTGAGCAGTTACGCCAGAATGACCCCAATGTTGCACGAGATATCGCTTTTCTTACCCAGGTGATTCGTGATTAAGGCGAGAGTAGGGTGATCTGAGCTAAGTTAAGCCGTGGATAAGTTGTGTACGTAAATGCAGGTTAGGCGCGATTTTAATAAAAGGGTAGAATAAGTAACATTTTATCCACAGCAGTATTGCTAGTTTTACGCAGACATAAAAGTTAAATAATAAATTGATTTAATTATAAAAAAACGAGTTATCAACAGAAGTTCACACCATTATTGTTATTACTACAGAATTTATTATTTAGATTGTTATAAAACATGAACATCAAAATAAATCGCGATACCTTGTTAAAACCCCTCTCTTCTGTGACGAGCATCGTAGAAAGAAGGCATACGTTGCCTATACTTTCCAACCTTTTGCTGGAAGCAAAGGACGAGAAAATCGTTCTGACCGCAACTGACTTGGAAATGCAAATATCGCTAGCCTTACAAACGCCAGTAGGTGGCGAGTTGTCCACCACTATATCCGCAAAAAAATTGCTGGATATCTGCAGATCCTTGCCAGAGAATGCCGAGATCACCATGGCAACGGCAGAAAGCCGTATCCAGGTAAAAACAGGGAAAAGCCGGTTTAACCTGCAAACCTTGCCCGCTGCTGATTATCCGGTCATGACGAAAGCGACCGGTACGACATACACCGTCGTAACCATCGATCAGAAATCGCTCAAGCGCTTATTCAAGCAAGTAGAATTTGCCATGGCGCAGCAAGATATACGTTACTATCTGAATGGATTACTGTTCGAGGTCAACGGTAATCGCCTGAATGTCGTGGGTACAGATGGCCACCGATTGAGTTTTACCTCAACAGAGCTCGCACAAAGCTACGAAAAACAAGAGCTTATCCTCCCACGCAAGACAGTGATTGAGTTAATCAAACTGCTGGATGACAGCGAAGAAGATGTCACTATTGAGATTGCCAGTGGGCAGGTGAATTTCTCGTTTGGCGATATCAAACTCATCTCCAAAGTAATTGATGGCAAATTCCCTGATTACACACGCGTAATTCCGGTAGGGCACAAAAACAGCTTTAACGTTGACCGCATGACCATTCTGCTGGCCATGCAACGTGCTTCCATTCTGTCAAATGAAAAGTACCGTGGTATTCGCATGGTGCTTGGAAGCGACAGTCTGCGTTTGATCAGCACGAACAGCGAGCAGGAAGAAGCAGAAGAGGAACTGGAGATTGCCTACGCAGGAGATTCACTGGACATCGGCTTCAATGTGACCTACATGATTGATGTGCTGAATAATGTGAATTGCGATAGCGTGACTTTCTCGTTTGCGGATGCAAACAGCAGCTGCCTGGTAACGGTAGCAGATGACGAAACCTACAAATACGTTGTTATGCCGATGCGAATTTAAATCATCGGTTTAAAGACCTGCAGTAGATTTCATTAGATTTAAGTGTTTCACGTGAAACTTTGAAAAGACAAAAGCATGACAGACTACGATTCATCCAGTATTAAGATTCTTGAAGGTCTGGACGCAGTACGCAAGCGTCCAGGCATGTACATTGGTGACACGTCCGATGGGAGTGGATTACACCATATGGTATTCGAGGTGCTAGATAATGCGATCGATGAAGCGTTGGCCGGACATTGCGATGACATCAAGGTGATTATCCATCCGGATAATTCCGTCAGCGTTTCTGATAATGGTCGCGGTATTCCTACCGATATCAAACATGATGACATCAAGGCGGTAAAACGCTCGGCTGCTGAAATTGTAATGACCGAGCTGCATGCAGGCGGCAAGTTTGATCAAAACTCTTACAAAGTGTCTGGTGGTCTGCATGGCGTGGGTGTTTCCGTCGTAAATGCCTTGTCTGACTGGCTTAAGCTAAAAATTTACCGCAATGGCCAAGTGCATCAGATGGAATTCCGCCGTGGTGAAGCTGTTGCTCCACTGGCGATTACCGGCACCACGGAGCGTAAAGGCACTGAAGTTCACTTCCTGGCCTCTATCGAAACCTTTGGTCTTGTGGAATTTCACTTCGAAATACTGGCCAAGCGCATTCGTGAACTGTCTTTCCTGAATAACGGTGTCAAGATCGAGCTCATTGACCAACGCAATGGCAAGTCTGAAAACTTTGCCCATTCAGGTGGTGTACGCGGCTTTGTGGAATACATGAACCGCAGCAAAACCGTGCTGCATCCCAAGCCGTTCTATGCAGTGGGCGAAAAAGATGGCATGACTATTGAAGTTTCCATGCAGTGGAATGACTCCTATGCGGAAACCGTGCAATGCTTTACCAACAACATTCCGCAACGCGATGGTGGTACTCACCTGACCGGCTTGCGCACGGCGATGACACGGACACTCAATAACTACATTGAGCAAAACGAACTCGCCAAAAAAGCGAAAATTGAAACCACGGGCGATGACATGCGTGAAGGCTTGACTTGCGTTCTGTCCGTCAAAGTCCCCGAGCCAAAATTCTCTTCACAAACCAAAGATAAACTGGTGTCTGGCGAAGTTCAGCCAGTAGTGCAGGAAGTAGTGGCCGCCAAGCTTGCCGAGTTTCTGCTGGAAAACCCAGTCGATGCCAAAGTGATCTGTAACAAGATCATTGATGCTGCCCGGGCACGCGATGCTGCCCGCAAGGCGCGTGAAATGACACGCCGCAAGGGCGCTATGGATACCATGGGTTTGCCGGGTAAACTGGCCGACTGCCAGGAACGTGACCCAACCAAATGCGAGCTTTACCTGGTGGAGGGGGACTCCGCAGGTGGTTCTGCCAAGCAAGGCCGTGATCGCAAATTCCAGGCCATTTTGCCGCTGAAGGGTAAGATCCTGAATGTGGAAAAAGCCCGCTTCGACAAGCTATTGTCCTCGCAGGAAATTGCCACCCTGATTACTGCCATGGGCACAGGCATAGGCAAAGACGACTTTAGTGCCGACAAGCTGCGTTACCACCGCATCATCATCATGACCGATGCTGACGTTGATGGTGCCCACATCCGTACCTTGTTGCTAACATTCTTCTACCGTCAAATGACGGAACTGGTGGAACGCGGCCATATCTATATTGCCCAGCCACCGCTCTACAAGGTCAAGCAGGGCAAGGATGAACGTTATCTCAAGGATCAGCAGGAACTGGATCAATACCTGCTGCAATCTTCGCTCAAGGGTGCCGAGCTGTTGACACGAGAAGGTGGAGAAACGCTGGCAGGCGAACAACTGGCTGAAATTGCCAAGCAAATGGTGCTCACCGAGGCGGTTATCCGCCGTCTGGCCTCTCTTTACGATGAAAGCGTGCTGCGAGCCCTGCAAAATGTAGAAGGCACCGTCGAGCTGGATACAGAAGCCAATGCCAATGCCGTCGCTGAAAAATTGCGTCCATTGCTGGGTCACACCGGATCTGAAGTTATTGTGGCACAAGACTTGGAAACCGGGACCTATCGCCTGGAAGTGAACAAATATGTGCACGGTAATTTGCAATCCTGCGTAGTCGATACCGACTTCCTCGCCAGCGGCGATTACCGCCAGATCAGCAAGATGTCGGTCATGCTGCAAGGCCTGCTGGGTGAGGGCGCCAGCATCAAACGCGGTGAAAAATCGCAGCCTGTCAGCAACTTCAAGGCAGCGCTTGACTGGTTGCTGGAAGAAGCCAAGCACAACCTCAATATTCAGCGCTACAAAGGCTTGGGCGAAATGAACCCGGAACAGCTTTGGGAAACCACCATGGACCCGACCGTGCGCCGCTTGTTAAAAGTGCAGATCGACGATGCGATTGCCGCGGACGAGATTTTCACCACCTTGATGGGCGACCAGGTAGAACCACGCCGTGCCTTCATTGAAAGTAATGCACTTGGTGTAAATAACCTGGATATTTAATTACTTAGCTTGATTTAGCTATTAAAAAAGCGGCCTAAAGGCCGCTTTTTTACGTTCAGTACTATTGATAGAACTAGTCAGACAGTTTTTGCTGCAATCTTTCCAATACCGAAGCTTCACCACATATCTGGAAGAATGTTCCTTGCTCATCCGAGCGCTCGCCCCTTACCTGGCAGGTCGCATAGATTTCGCCTAAAAGTTGTTGCTGGGCCCAGGGTACAAAAATTTCCGTCTCAATCAGGTCACGCTGGAAAAACGCCACGATCATCTTATGCAGCCTGGCGACATCGTCAGGCCGACGGGCGCTCATGACCACACAGTCAGGGTATTGGGCTTTGAGGGCGGCTTCGCGCTCGGCCTGCGCTGCTGCATCGCCCACGTGATCGATTTTATTGAAGACGCGGATGCGCGGGACATCATCGGCGTTGATTTCCTCAAGCACCTTGTCTGTTACTTCCAGCTGACGTTCAAAACCGGGGTCGCTGGCGTCGATCACATGTAGCAGCAGTGCGGCATCCAGTGCTTCATCCAGTGTGGATTTGAAGGACGCGACCAGACCGTGGGGCAGGTTTTTGATGAAGCCTACGGTATCGCTGACCAGCACGCGCGGTACGCTTTCCGGATAGAGCGTGCGCACGGTGGTGTCCAATGTGGCAAAAAGTTTGTTGGCCACCAGCACTTCACTGCCAGTAAGGGCACGCATCAGCGTGGATTTGCCGGCATTGGTATAGCCTACGAGTGCAACGCTGGTGAGGCCTTGCCGCTGTTGCCTCCTCGCGCGCTGTGTTTTGCGTTCAGCCTCCATCGCCAATATTTCCAGCTGTAGCTCGGCGATGCGGTCGCGTATCTTGCGGCGGTCCAGCTCAGTAGAGGATTCCCCCGCACCGCGGCCACCGACACCGCTACGCTGGCGGCCCTGTGGCCCAGCAAGCTTGGCGGCTTCACGCAGTCTGGGTGCCATGTATCCCAGGCGTGCAATCTCTACCTGGGCTTTGGCCGCCCGTGAACGGGCATTCCGGTGGAAGATTTCCAGGATCACCATCGTGCGGTCCATGACTTCACAGCCCGTTTCTTTTTCCAGGTTGCGCGCCTGGGAGGGCGAGATTTCATGGTCAACCAGAATAGCCTCGATGAGATGGCTATCTGCGGGAGCGTCTTCCTGCTCGGCGATTTCGTTTTCATGGTTGACCCAGGCCTGGATTTCCTGACGTTTGCCAATGCCGAGATAAGCCGTGGTATCAAAACTGCCGCGCTTTTGCACAAAGGTATGGACCACATGGTAGCCCAGCGTTTTGGCAAGTTCCCGCAGTTCGGTGAGGGATGCCTCAAACTCAATGTCGCTGACACTGGGTAATTGCACGGAGGCGACAATGGCGTACTTTGGAGCGTCTTTTACTTCTGTTTGCATAGTCAGGGGTAGGGTGCCTTGAAAAAAATCGCCTGAGCGATCAGAAATGCGTATTGGGGAAAATGTTATTAACTATGTTGTGGTCGAATTTTATGTGCGGGTGTTTCGGTGGCGCGGGCCTGCTTTTTTTCTTCTTCCTTGCGCACATCATCAATCACGCGCAGCACGCTCTTCAAATCCACCGGTATAGCATCTGGAGCTACCTGCCCGCTAAGTGATGATTCCGTGCTCAGGTCACCATGCGCATAAAGGGACCAAATTTCCTTGCCATATTGCGTGCCGAGCAGCGAAGGGGCAAAGCGGCCGAAATAGGCAGCCAGGTTATCCACATCGCGCTCCAGCATGCTGCTGGCGTGGTTGTTACCCGCTGCGTTAACAGCCTGCGGCAAATCGATGATGACGGGACCATCAACACCCAACAGGATGTTGAATTCGGAAAGGTCGCCATGCACGATGCCCGCATTCAGCATGCGGATAACATCCACCAGCAGGCTTTGGTGATGCTGCAGCGCTTCTTGCTCGGTAAATTCGACATCGTTAAGGCGAGGAGCGGCGTGGCCCACGGCATCCGTTACCAGCTCCATCAGGAGCACGCCTTCGTAAAAATTGTATGGCTGAGGTACGCGTACGCCAGCCGCCGCGAGGCGATAGAGCGCGTCGACCTCGGCACTCTGCCAGGCTTCTTCCTGCAGCTTGCGCCCATAGCGCGAACCTTTGCCCATGGCACGGGCCTGGCGGCTGCTTTTAACCTTGCGGCCCTCGGTGTAATCCACACTCTGGCGAAAGCTGCGTTTATCGGCTTCCTTGTAGACTTTGGCACAGCGGACATCATCGCCGCATCGCACCACATAAACGGTGGCTTCCTTGCCACTCATGAGCTGGCGCAGCACTTCATCAATCAGCCCATCTTCAATCAGGGGCTCCAGGCGTTTGGGAGGTTTCATTGGCCCCATCATACGGGGCTGCAAGCGCCCCGGCAAACTTGCGGGTAGCGTGTTAACCCGTGGTACCGAATTCAACCGGGGTTTTGACGTAAAACAGGGAAAGCGCATGTTGCGCCAAAACAGCAAAAAACTGGTCAGCTTCGCTAGCTTGAACAATCATGACCACCAGCACGGGCTGATCTGCCAGTTCAAAAAAATGCGCGGCATGCAAAACGCCATCATGCCCATAACCCTGGCTGGCAGGAATAATAGTGGCACCTTTGATCCCCAGCTTGCGTGCTTCATCCAGCAGCCAGTCATGCATGGGCCGCTGTTCATGATGGCGGTTTTGTGCGGTGTAAAACGTGAGTTGAAATCCTTGCATGGCGGGCTCCTCTTTTCTAAAGCGATTTGATCGCGTTGATGGTGGCAAAGCCGAGCAGTGTCATGCTGATCGAGCCCGCCACATGCAGCAGAATGGCAGCGCCTGCCCAGCTAAGGCGACCCTGCTGCAGCAAGGCAGTTACCTCGGCAGAAAAAGTGGAGAAAGTCGTGAGTCCTCCTAAAAAACCAGTGATGGCAAACAAGCGCCACTCGGGAGACAACTGCGGCAGGCTGGCAAACAGCGCCAGAAGCAGGCCGATCAGATAGCCACCAATCAGGTTGGCAGCCAGTGTACCTGGCGGTATGGCCGGAAAAAGGGCATTGAGTGTCGAGCCCAGCCACCAGCGCGATATAGCCCCTAATGCAGCACCGAGGCCGATAACGAAAATAGAGTTAATCATGAAAACTGTCCTTCAGGATTGGCAGATTGCAAAGCCGGGACAGGGGGCGTGTACCTACGCACCCTGGCCAGGGTGTTATCGTAGGCATCATCAGCTGCAAGGCAGCGGTTAAGGGAGGAATGCCATCTCCACCGCCTGTAGTATAGCCGTCAGCTGGGAAAAAATCTAACTGTCGAACCGGATAAAGCCGCGAACGCAGAAATATTGGAAAAAGCGATTAATCACTTCATAAGTTTATGATTTATAGGTAGATTGTTTACACAACTTTACACGGGAAACAAGAACTGCATATTCCGCAATTCAGTCTTATCAGTAACCCGCATTTCGACGGGTAGACAGGATTAACAATATGCATGGCTTTAAAAATATCATCTTGGCATTAAGTGTGGCTGCTGGTTTGCTGGGCAGCGGAGTCGCATTGGCTGATCGTGGACATTTTCACGGGAGTGTAGGTGTTTATGTCGGTCCGGGTTTTGGTCCCGGTTGGGGACCTGGCTGGGGTCCTTATTATCCCCGGCCATATTACTACGATCCTTTCTATTACCCTTATCCCTTGCCCCCTGCTGTGATTGTGCGTCCAGCTCCTCAGCCTGAAGTGTATGTGGAGCAACCACAAGCCCAGGTTGCTCCCGCTCCGGCTCAGGCGCCCGCAGCCCCTGCTACGGATAATTACTGGTATCACTGCGCGCAACCCGAAGGCTATTACCCTTATGTGAAGGAATGCCCACAAGGCTGGCAAAAGGTGGCTCCACAACCACCTGCACCCGCCAAGTAGGGAGAGAACATCATGAAGATTCCATTATGTTTATTGCTCGGCGGTAGCTTGGTGGTGAGTGGTTGCGTGACCGTACCGGATGGTCCTAGCCGTATGGCTTTGCCTGGCAGTACCAAAACATTTGACCAATTCCGCGCCGATGACGCCAGTTGCCGTCAATATGGTCTGGAACAAAGCGGAGCCTCGGCAAAGCAGGCTGGCAACGATAGCATGGTGAAAAGTGCCGCCGTAGGTACGGCGGTAGGTGCGGTGCTGGGTGCTGCCATAGGTGGGCATGGCGCCACAGCCTTCGGTGCCGGCACCGGCTTGCTGGTAGGTACAGCAGCTGGCGCAGATGCGGCACAGGCCTCCTCTTATACCGTGCAGCAACGCTACGATAATGCGTATTTGCAATGCATGTACGCCAAGGGACATCAGGTGCCAGTGGCGGCTAGCGAAGCAAATCAACGCCGTGTGGTGCAGACTTACAGTCCCCCGCAACCTGCTTACTATCCACCTCCCCCCCTCCGCCAGGGTACTACTGAGCGCATTTATCTAGCGTTACATGATCAGGGCTGCATGCTGCAAGGTATGCAGCCCTTTATACGCCGGTCTGCACCGAGCAGGCCAAGCCCCAAGCAGTTATAATAGCGCCGCTATTCATCATGCAATCGACGGATGCGCATCAAGCGCTTGGGGAGAGACGTGGCAGACAGGCAGGTTGATATTTTGTTGGTAGGCGGGGGTGTGATGAGCGCCACCCTGGGCACCATGCTGCAACAGCTGGATCCCACCTTGACCATCTTGATGGTGGAACGTCTGCCACAGGTCGCCGCCGAGAGCTCGGATGGCTGGAATAATGCCGGTACCGGCCATGCCGGCTATTGTGAGCTAAATTACACTCCACAATTGCCGGATGGCAAGGTGGAGATCAAGCGCGCCCTTGGCATTAATGCGGCATTTGAAGTTTCCTTGCAATTCTGGTCCTGGCTGGTCGAAAACAAGCTATTGCCTGAGCCCCAGCAGTTTATTCGTCCCACCCCGCATGAAAGCTTTGTCTGGGGCGCGGAGAACGTCGAATTTCTGCGTCAGCGCCATGCGGCGCTCAGCCAGCATCCTTTGTTCAAGGATATGGAGTTCAGTGATGATCCACGCGTGATTGCGGAGTGGATGCCATTGATCATGCGTGATCGCCCGGCCTCGCAGCCAGTAGGCGCTACACGCGTGGCTTATGGCAGCGATATTGATTTTGGTGCACTGACCCGCCAGCTGGTGCAGTCGCTGCAAACGCGTACAGGGTTTGAGCTCAAGACCAATACCAGCGTGAAAAGTCTGCGTCAGCTGTCGAGTGGCCGCTGGCGCGTGCAACTGAAAGGCAAGCAAGCCGCCAATAACCAGGTGGTTGAGGCTGGCTTTGTATTTCTGGGCGCGGGCGGCGGTGCGCTGCCTTTGTTACAGAAGTCAGGCATTCCCGAAGCACGTGGCTATGGCGGTTTTCCGGTCAGTGGTTTATGGCTGGTGTGCAACAAGCCGGAGATCATTCGTCAGCATCAGGCCAAGGTCTATGGCAAGGCCCCGCTGGGCGCGCCGCCCATGTCGGTACCCCATCTGGATACCCGCTATATTGATGGCAAGCCCGCCTTGCTGTTTGGTCCATATGCCGGGTTCACCACCAAGTTTCTCAAGCAAGGCTCCTGGTTGAACCTGCCGGCCTCGGTAAAGCCACGCAATCTCAAATCCATGCTGGGGGCCGGTCGGCACAATCTTGACCTGACGCGGTATCTGATAGGCGAGGTGTTTCAGTCACATAGCAAACGCGTCGACGCGTTGCGCCAGTTTTACCCGCAAGCGCGTGATGAAGACTGGACGCTCGCCAAGGCAGGTCAGCGCGTGCAGATCATCAAGCGTTGCGAAGATAAAGGCGGCAAGCTTGAATTCGGCACGGAGATAGTCGCCTCGGCCGACGGTACGCTGGCAGCATTGCTCGGGGCTTCCCCTGGGGCATCCACCTCGGTACAGGCTATGCTGGATGTGCTGCAGCGCTGTTTCAAGGCGCGCCTGCAAGAAACGGCATGGCAACAGCAATTGAAAGCCATGGTGCCTTCCTGGGGCGAGTCTTTGATTGAGGATGCGGACTTGCTTGCGCAAGTGCGTACTCGCACCTTGCACACTCTCAAGCTGAAAGCTTGATCAGTCAGGCGGCTTCCTAAGGGGCGACAGTAAACCGGTAGCGGTTGCTGCCGAGCCGCTTGCCCTGGCTATCCTGTAACTCTGCCTGCAGCTCGTACTGGCCTGGTTTGGCTTGTTCCAGGCGGTAGTCTTCCAGCTTTTTGCCGCTATCGGCGGCCATATCCAGCATCCATTCGCGTTGATCCACGGCCTGACCATCTCGCAACAGGCTGATGGTGTACTTCGCCTGCGGGTATGGCTGCCAAAGATCGTTGATGGCCCATAAACCAATGATGATGGTTTCACCACTCGCGTATTGGTCTTTCACCCATTGCAGGCTGGGCAGCACAGGTTGAAAGGCTGTACGCAAAGCCTCATAGCCGGGTTTGGGCTGGCGCCAGTAATCCACTACACCCCAATTGATGGAAGGCCAGTTTTCTACGAACATGAATTGGAAAATGGCGGATACCGGCGCATAGCGCTGTCGCCGGTAGTTTTCGGCAGCAAACTGAATCAGACGCGATTGATACGCCTGGGTATTTTGCATCAGCTCCTGCACATTGTTGCCGCGCGGCACATGGGCAATATTGAAAGTTTCATGTGGCTGAAAGTTATGGAATTGCCATTTTTCCCATTGTGGCTCCGTTTGTGGCCACATCTCTGCATCTGTAAACAGGCGCTGAAGGCTGCTCATCACGGGCAATGCCTGCGCACCAAACTCGGTAATCCATGGGTTAGGAGCAGGGCGGGCGAAGGCATGCCAGTTGTCCGAGTACCAGCCCAGCCATTCATGCTCCTTGGTGCCGGATTCGCGGCGTGTGATGCGGGTGTCGTCCAGCGCCCGCACGTCCTGATAAAGCGCATTATCCAGCGCGAGATTCTGATCAGCGCGATAGTCCGGATACTTGCTCACCATCCATGGGGAATCCCAGGGCGGTTCGTTGTGCATGGTCCAGGAAACCACTGAGGGATGGTGGTACAGGGTGCGGACCATGTCTGCCGCCTGCGCGCGTGCGGTACGATGAAAAGCCTCGTCATCGCTATATCCCCAGAGCAGGGGGAAATCCTGCATCACCAGCATGCCATTGCGATCGCAGACGTCGTAAAACGCTGCCGATGCGATATGGGCATGCACGCGGATGGCATTCACATGGGCGTCGCGCATCATGCGGATATCCCGCTCATAACGGTCGGACGTCATTTCCGCCAGCCACTGGCTGCCAATATAGTTGGTGCCGCGGATGAACATGCGGTGATTATTGATGTACCACTGCTGCGTGGTTTCATCGACACGGATCTCTCGCAGACCGAGCACCTGTTCTCGGGAGTCCAATACACGACCATTGTTGGTGATACGCAGCTTGAAGCGATACAGATTGGGTTTGCCATAGTCTGCCGGCCACCATAGCTCGGGCTGGGTGAGCGCATACTGCATGTTAAAGGTCTGGCTACCAGGCTTTAACTTGAGGGGTTGTGCAAAACGATAGCTGCGGCCTGCAAAATTTTCTGGCACCAGTTCGGCTTCAACCTGAACCAAGGTTTCATGTGAAACATCTCCTGCCAAAGCGACTTCGCCATCCAGGCGCCAGGCATTGCCATGGCGGCGTGGTGTGAGCTTGAGACCCTGTACCGCAAGCTGATCACTGAAGGCGACGCTGACCGGTGCCCAGATGCCGCCGGTATTCTGTTCTTGCCCACGCACTGACCACGCGCCGCCAGGGCGAGTGTCGTGGTGACTGAATATCCCTTTCACCAGTCGTTTATGCAAAGACCAGTCTTCGGGTTTTTCCAGCGGGCTGTCCACCAGCACGGTAATGACATTATCGCCATCGCGCAGATGCGGTGTGATATCAAACGAAAATGGCTGGAAATAACCTTCATGGTGACCCAGATACTGGCCATTGACCCAGACATCTGCCAGATAATCCACCCCTTCAAACTTCAACTCGGCATGCTTGCCGCGCATGCTCTCATCCAGTTTGAAGCGCGTGCTATACCAGGCTTGGCCAGAGATATCCTGACCTTGCCGGAACCAGTTGTCAGGCACATTGATGGTTTTCCAGCCTTCTGCAGGTGGTGTCAGGGACGGAGTTACGGGGATGCGATTGGTGGGCATGAACTGCCAACTGCCCGATAAATCGAGTACTTGAGGGCCACTGGATGGCGCTGCCTGCGCAAGCCCGGGATTGATGACCAGCCAGCACGCCGCCATCAGCATCAGAAAAAAGACGGCAGGCCCGAGCGGGCGCCCGTTGTGAAAGTTCTTTATCAACGTGTATCCCAGTCGAGCCTGTTAATGTGAAGTGATAATGCAGGGTAAAACGGGCAGGGGGCAAGCCCCTGATATTACAGGCGCCCCATGCTGGCGGGCGCCCGATTGTGCTGCAGTCAGCTTATTCTGCGATTTTCGCAGGTTCGCGATGCAGGTAAGACTTTGCAACACGCTTAACGATATAACCAACCACCAAAGTCTTGATCAACAATCTCATGATGCTCTCCTTGTGATGAGTGACGAAGTCGGTGAAAACCAACATAACGTCTGAGTACATTATTGCGAGTAAGTTGCCGCTATCTGATCCATGCACCAACAATGAATGCTCAGTCTAAAGTGCATGGCATGGGCTGGCTATCAGGCCTGGTCTGACATGGCTGTCGGACTAGCGCTTTATTTGATGGTTTCCCAGGCATTCAGCTTTTCAGCTTCCAGTTGCTGGCTGTGACGATAATAACGTTGCCCAGCCAGCCATAAGACGAGACCAATCAGGCTGAACCCCAGCTGGCCTGCTGCCAGCCACAATACCGAATGAGACAGCACAGGCGCCAGCGCACCTGCTACAACGGCCGACAGCATGGTTTGCGTGAAGGACTGGCAGGAAGCCACGGTCCCGCGGATGGCAGGGAACAGATCCAGCACAAACAAGGTGATACCAGGCGCGGCCATGGACATGCCTATGGTATAGAAAAACAGCGGCATGACCGACCAGGGCAGGGCAGGCGGGAAAATGGCATGGTAAATCACGTTGGCCAGGCCGGCGCCCACCATGAAGATAAAGCCGATGTGAACCTGGCGTTGCACGGGCAATTTGCCCGCCATGCGATTGGCGGCCAAGGCCCCCAGAAAAATACCCGACACCGCAGGAATAAACTGCCAGCCGAACTGGTCAGGCCCCAGGTGCAAATGTTCGGTGAGAAACACGGGCGCTGCTGCCACATATAAAAACAGACCGGCAAAATTGAAGGCCAGGGTACCCGACTTCAACTGGAACAAAGGCGAGCGGAATACCTGCTTGTAGCTGGCCCATAAAAAATGCGGATTAAACGGCTGCCGTTTGGCCAATGGCAAGGTTTCGGGCAATAACTTGTAGCAGGCCCAGAACAGCAGAATGGTATAGACAAACAACACTAGGAATATGGTGCGCCAATCAAACCATTTCACAATCCATCCACCCAGGATAGGGGCGATGGCCGGGGCAATGGAAAAGATCATCGTCACCAGGGACAACAGGCGCGCAGCAGGCACATCGTCGTAGCGGTCGCGAATGATGGCACGCCCCACCACTACGCCCGCCCCGGCCGAGACCCCCTGCAGAATGCGAAACGCCCACAGGTATTCCACACTGTGGGCGGCGGCACAGCCCAGCGAACCGATGGCAAACACAGCCAGCGCTACCAGCACGATATTGCGACGGCCAAACGCATCAGACAGCGCCCCATGCCAGAGAATCATGACCGCAAACGCGAACATGTAAGCCGTCAGGGTTTGCTGCACCTCAATCGGCGTCGCATGGATGGAGGCCTGGATGGCTGGGAAAGCGGGCAGATAAGTGTCCACTGAAAAAGGGCCCAGCATGGCAAGTGCCGCAAGCAGGATGGCTAGTGTGGTCGAGCTGGAAAATAATTTATTGCGCGGAATCAGTGGCATATATCCATGGGAGGGGCGATTGCCCGGTTAGGTTTTCTTGGTTGATAAGGACGAGATGATATGGCCGGACACATGCTGGGTTGGTCAATTTGCAGGTGAAAAAGTTTTAAAGTGGGCATGTGGTAGGCATCGCGTCAGCCGGGTGTCAGCCCTGGGCATTTTACCCTGAGCCGCGCATATTTAAATTGGACACTCAGCAGCAATTGGGATAGTTTTATAAGGGGTTGTTTGCATAATAAGTTCTTGCGTCATGAGCTCCGTTACAGGGATATATCGACGGCGGTTTAATGGCCATGAGAATAATGGGAAGAGCACATCGCAATGATGACCACATATCTCGTTGACGCCCAGAAGGCGCTGGCTGACAGCAAACAATTGCTCGCCATGGCCGGTGATCTTGCGCGCATCAGCATGGCGATAGTCGATACCGATGGGCATTGGCTTGCCGCCAATACCCCCTGTTGCCAGCAATTGGGCTACGAGGAAGCTGAACTGCTCAATACCAGTTATTGCGACCTGGTCCACCCCGAGGACAGGAGAGCTGAAAAGCTCACCTGGCGCGAGGTCCTCGCTGCCTGTTGCGCCCAACCGCTGGAGCACAGGTTCAAACATCGCTCTGGGCGTCATGTCTGGCTCAGCAGCTCTTTTTCTCCCATACGCTCCCAAGATAACACCCTGCTGTTTTATCTTCTGCGCATTGAAAATATCACCGATCGCAAACTGGGGGAGCAGCATCGTGTACTGATGAATTTTGCGCTCAACCAGGTGAGCGAAGCCGCCTACCTGCTGGATGAAAATGACCGCCTGACCTATGTGAATGATGCGGCCTGCCATGCCCTCGGCTATAGCCGGGAAGAGCTGCTGCAGATGGAGATGGGAGATATTCATCGGGATGGTTGGCCGGAAATAACCCGTACCACTCTCAACAATTCGGCGGCGCCCCATCTGGTGGCGGAAGCCATGCACACCCGTCAGGATGGCAGCCAGTTTCCCGTGGAAATTCATGCCAGCCTGTTTGAGTATGAAGGCGTACCCTATCGTCTGGTCATGGTGCGGGATATCGGCGATCGCAAAGCGGCAGAACAGCAATTACGTAGCCAGGAGCAGCTCTACCACACGCTGGTGGACCATTTGCCGGATCCGGTCATACGTTATGACAGCGAAGGCAAACGGGTTTTTCTGAATCCGGTTGCCGAGGCCCTGTTACAGCGGCCAACAGCCGAGTTGCTGGGGAAAACCAGTCTGGAACTGAATCCCGCCTCCCAGGCATTGCAAGAATATGTGGAGCGGGTGAAGCACGTGGTCGCCACCGGCGAGGCGAGCGACTTTGATTTCTTTATGGACAGGCAACCTAGCGATCTTCAGGTGCACAACAAGGTGATCGCGGTGCGCATGGTGCCGGAACGTGACCCTGAGGGCCGGATTGCCGGCGTGCTGGCGGTGGGGCGTGATGTGAGCATGTTGAAGGAAGCCCAGCGCAAATTCAGCAGCCTTCTGGAAAATATCCCGGATCTCATCGCACGCTTTGATCTGCAGGGGCGTTACCTGTATGTGAATCCGACGTTTTGTGAAACGTTTGGCATGAAGGCCGCTGACCTGATTGGGCAGCAGGGCATTACCTGGCCGGGCGAGGCAGGGCAGAGTCCCCCTATTTTGAAGTCGATCCAGGAAGTTGCCCAACGCGAAGAGGCTATTACCGTTACCCTGGATGTGGCGCTGAATGGCAAGCCGAGTTATCTGGAGTGGCGCCTGATCCCGGAAAGTGATCAGCAGGGACGCGTGATCAGCGTGCTGGCGGTGGGGCGCGACATGACGCAGCTACGCATGCATGAGCGGCTTGAGCAGATGCGTTTGCTGATTCTGGAATCACTCGCGCATGGTGACGCTTTTTCCAGCGTACTGGATCTGGTCACACGCTACATGGAGCAAGCCAAACCGGGCTTTTTATGCAGCATCATGCTGCTCGATAGCACGGGCACGCGCTTATTGTGTACTCATGCGCCCAGTCTGCCGGCTGAATTTGTGGCTGCGGTGGATGGGGTTACCATCGGCATGGGGGTGGGATCGTGCGGAACGGCGGCTGTCTTGCAAGAGCGAGTGCTGGTGGATGATATCCGCACCCATCCCTATTGGGCGCCGTATAAAGAGATCGCTTTGGCCGCCAATTTGCTGGCGTGCTGGTCTGAACCTATTTTTGACTCAGCCCATCGCATGCTGGGTACTTTTGCCATTTATCGCCGCGAGGCAGGATCACCCAGTGCAGAAGACCTCAACTTTATTCACCAGGCCAGCCATCTGGTCGCCATCGCCATTGAGCGTCATCGCTCGGATACCCAGTTGCAGGAACGTGAACGTGAGCTTCGTTCATTGCTGGATAACTCGCCCGATACGATCACCCGCTACGACGCCAATTGCAGACGTCTGTATGTCAATCAGCGCATGCTGGAGTACTTTGATACCACCCCGGACGTTGTCCTCCACACCACGCCGCGGGATTTTCCCGGTGGCAGCGTGACGGTAGATTACGAGGCCCGTATCCGTCAGGCGTTTCTGACTGGCCTGCCCGATGAGCTGGAGCTGCCGCTGAAAGCATCGAATGGAAAGCTCCTGGTGCGGCATATCCGCATGATGCCTGAGTTCAACCCCGACGGCACGGTGGCCAGTGTGCTGGCTGTCGGGCGCGATATTACGGAGATCGTGGAGTACCGCCAGCGTATTCATGACATGGCGTTCTATGATGCGCTGACCCGCTTGCCCAACCGTGCCATGTTGCTGGAGCAGATGCGTAGCGGCATATTGGCTGCGGCAGGGGCACAGCAGGTTTTCAGCCTGATGGTGCTGGATCTGGACCGCTTCAAGCAGATCAACGAAACCCTGGGGCATAGCACCGGCGATTTGCTGTTGTGCGAGGCGGCTGCCCGTTTGCAGGATCATCTTCGGGAAGGTGACATGCTCGCCCGCATGGGCGGCGATGAATTTGTGCTGCTGTTGCGCCCCGGCGATGCCGAGCCTGAACTGATCGCCATGGCACAGACCTTGATCCAGGCGTTTCGCCAGCCTTTCCTGGTGGCGGGCAGGGAGCTGTTTGTCTCGACCAGTGTGGGTATTGCCCGTTACCCGACTGATAGCCAGGATGCCGATACCCTGCTCAAGTTTGCCGATACTGCGATGTATCACGCCAAGGCGCAGGGGCGTAACAACTTCCAGTTTTATGTCAGTGCGCTGACCGAGGTTTCATCTGCCCGGATTGAGCTTGAAACCATGATGCGCCGCGCCATTCAGCAGCAGGAGCTGGAGCTTTATTACCAGCCGCAATGGGATCTGCTCGAAAACCGGATTGTGGGGGTAGAGGCACTGTTGCGCTGGAACCAGACCGAACATGGGCTCATGATGCCCAATGTCTTTATCCCGGTGGCCGAGGAAACCGGCCTGATCATCGAGCTTGGCGAGTGGGTGCTCACAACGGCGTGCAGGCAGGCCGTGCAATGGAACAAGGGTAAAGACGAGCCACTGAAGATAGCGGTAAATCTCTCCACCCGCCAGTTTATTCAAAATCCTTTGCTTGCCTCTGTTGCCCGTATTCTGCACGACACAGGCTGCCGTCCGGAATGGATCAAGCTGGAAATCACCGAAAGCCTGTTGCTGGAAAGCAACCTCGATATTCTCAATACCCTGAACGCTTTTGATGCCATGGGGCTGGTAATCTCGATCGATGATTTTGGTACCGGCTATTCTGCGCTGAGCTATCTCAATCGTTTCCCGGTCAAGCAGATCAAGATTGATCGTAGCTTCGTCAAGGATGTGCCCCATGACACCCATAAATCCGAGCTGGTGAAAGCCATGATCTCCATTGCACATGTCCTGAATCTGGATGTCGTGGCGGAGGGCGTGGAAACCCAGGTGCAATCGGACTATCTCAAGGCCTCGGGTTGCCGGGCGGTGCAGGGCTATTTTTATGGCAGGCCCATGCCGCTGGGCGCGCTGGAAGCCATGTTGCGTGAGCAGGCCCTGACCCGCAAGCCTGCCGACATATAAAAAAGGCCGGGTAAACAGGTTTACCCGGCCACGCTATGGATATGCCAAATGGAGATAAGGCATAAACTTACTGCAGCAAGTCGTTAATGCTTGACCGCGTTGCTGCGCAGAAACGCGACCACTTTGAGTACTTCATCCGGGGTAAGGCCCTGGGTAGGATCATCCGGTACCATGGCGCCCGCGCCTTTGGCCCCCATGCCGCCGGCTGTGCCGGCCCAGATCGTTTCAAAAATACCCTGATCGTTGGCATTCTTGGCGTAGTTCCATTTGTCATCAATCAGGTTGGGGCCGACAGCACCTTCGCCTTTTGCACCATGGCAGGCAGTGCAGCTATACATCTGAAAAATTTTCTTGCCGGTTTTGATGGCATCGGCATTGCCCAGATAGGCATTTTTGCCGGAACTCATGAATTCCTTGGCGGCAGGGGTATCAAACATCGCGCCGGGGATCGCCAGCGGTTTGTTGTCGATGGTGGATACCAGGCTGATGCCAGCGTTACCTGCGTAAGGCAGGGCGATAGCCAACAAGGCGATATAGCGTAATTTCATCATGTTGCTCTCCTCACGGGGAGACCCGTCTAGACAGGGCCTCCCACCGTTTTTTATGGTTTAAAGACTGAATACATTCATGGCACCGCCACCAGGCGCTGCATTCCACTTGGTCAGCTCCTTGTAGCCGCCAGCTGCACCCAGGCCATCGGTTTCATTGGTGAGACCCAGATTCATCGCTACACCTGCCCAGCCACCGATACCCGACAGAACGCCCACGTATTGCTTGCCCTTGTGGCTATAGGTAATGGCATTGCCAACCACACCGGAACCTACCTGGAATTTCCAGAGTTCCTTGCCGGTTTGTGCATCCACCGCCTTGAACCAGCGGTCCAGGGTGCCGTAGAACACGATGTCGCTGGACGTTACCAATGCGCCACCCCAGGCAGAGAATTTCTCTTTGTTGTACCAGGCTGATTTGCCCTTGAGGCCGTCCCAAGCCATGAAGCCACCCATGACACCGTCAGGACCTGCGAACATGGTCAGGGTTGCGCCTACCCATGGCTGGCCAGCGATGTACTTGGACTCCACGGGTTCATACGTCATGCACACATGGTTGAGTGGAACGTAGAACATGCCGGTCTTGGGCGAGAAGGCAGAAGGTTGCTCATCCTTAACACCCAGCGCCGATGGGCAAATACCCTTGGCGTTGTAATCCTGGTGAGTCGAGAACTTGGGATCCTTTACCGGCACGCCTGATTTCAGGTCTACCTTGGTGGCCCAGTTAACGAAAGGATTCATCTTTTCAGCCACCAGCAACGTGCCGTTGGTGCGGTCAAAGGTGTAGCCAAAGCCGTTACGGTCAAAGTGTGTGGCCAGTTTCTTGCCCTTGGCTTCCCACAACACGATCTCGTTCATGCCGTCGTAATCCCACTCGTCATGCGGTGTCATCTGATAACCCCAGCGTGCCATGCCGGTATCCACATCGCGTGCGAAAATCGTCATGGACCACTTGTTGTCACCAGGGCGTACATCAGGGTTCCAGGTGCCTGGGTTACCGGTACCGTAGTACATCAGGTTCAGCGCAGGATCAAACGAGTACCAGCCCCAGGTAGGGCCGCCGCCATGCTCATAGCCGTTCTTGATGGCCTGAGGCTTGAGCCAGGTACGGGTGCCCAGTTCTTTTTCCGGGAACTTCATCTGATCCTTGGTCAGGGCCTTGAATGAGCCGCCTTCCTTGTTGCCACCATTCACGTCTTCGTAAACCGACAGCGCGCTGTAGTGCGGGTTATCCTTGTTGAAACCGTCGCCAATCAGCGTTTCGCTGTCCGGGCCGGTGCTGTATGCACGCCATGCCAGGGAGCCATCCTTGATGTTGTAGGCGGAGATATAGCAACGTACGCCATATTCACCACCGGAACAGCCGGTAATGACCTTGTCCTTGATGACGTGTGGCGCATTGGTATTGGATGCGCCGGTTTTGGTGTCCACTACCTTAACGTCCCACAACTTGTTACCGTTCTTCGCATCCAGGGCAACCAGAGTGCCGTCGTTCTGTTGCAGGAAAATCTTGCCATCGCCATAGCCCAGGCCGCGGTTAACGTTATCGCAGCACAGCAATGCCTGAACCGATGGATCCTGCTTGGGGAAGTAAGACCAGATGATCTTCTGGTTGTCGTTCAGATCCAGCGCGTATACGTTGTTGGGGAATGCCGTATGTACATACATGACATCATTGATTACCAGCGGGGCACCTTCGTGGCCGCGGTTCACACCCGTAGCAAAGGACCATGCCATTTTCAGGTTGCGCACATTGCCTTTGTTGATCTGGCTCAGGCGGCTGTAGCCGGTATTTGCATAATCTTTACGAGGATGCGCCCACTGGTTGTCGTCCTTCATCAGGTTTTCAAGTTCAGTTGCGGCAAGGCTGCTCAAACTGCTGAGACCCAGTACGCCAGCTAAGGCGAGTTTCAAGGTTGTTGTCTTCACGCTAAATCTCCATAGTTAATTTGTTTTAACAGCATGTGAGTGACTGGCCACCAGTTCCGGCGGGGGATCCAGAAGCCGGTGGCAGTAATGCCTTAATTGCAATCGCTGTGCCAGCCATGAAGCCGAGATGGGATGATTGCCTGGATACCGCGCGGAATAAGGCTCGCGGGCGAGATGTGAAAATCATGGCCGTAGGGGGAATGCCGCTAGCGGCAGGCGTGTGGTTGTCACGAAAATGAACAGGTGTTACATTCAGTGACAGGTGATTTTCCTGCGTTTCCCCAGCCAAAGACTGACAGCTAGCCATGCAATATTCCATTCCCGATGAGGCACACCAGATCAGAAATGCGCGCTCGCAATTTCTGGTCAGTGGTCAGGTGCAGCAAGGTGCCGTGGCGGAAGAAATCGCCCGCTCCTGGCAGCGCTGCCTTGCCAATGGCATGGACAGCGCCGGGGCTGTGGACAATCAGATACTGACGCAGTATGAATTGCGCCAGCGCCAGGAGCAGTATCATCTGCTGCTGTCGCATGCCCGTCCCGAAATGACCACGCTCAATGAGCAGATTGCGCATACGCGCAGCATGGTGATCCTGACCGATGATCAGGGCGTGATTTTGCATAGCCTGGGAGACAATGCGTTTCTGTCAGAGGCGCAACAGCTTGCGCTTAACCCGGGTAGCTCATGGCATGAGGCGGACCGGGGCACCAATGCCATTGGCACGGCCCTCATTGAGCAATCTGCGCTTACCGTGCGCGGTGCCGAGCACTTCATGGAGCGCAACCAGATTCTCAGCTGCTCCGCTGTGCCGATATTCGGGGCTCATAATAATCTGTTGGGGACACTGGATGTTTCCAATGATTTGATGATGCCGCAACAACACACCCTCGCGCTGGTAAAAATGGCGGCGCAAATGATTGAGAACCGCCTTTTCCGTGCCAGCCACCAGGCCGAGATGGTGCTGCATTTTCATGCCCGTCCAGAATTCATTGGCACCTTGTGGGAAGGCATCGCCATGTTCGGAGCGGATGGCCGCCTGGTCGCCCTCAATCGAAGTGGACAGTTTCAGCTGGGCTTGGCTCCCACCGAGTTGCCGCAAGGTGGCGTCTATTTTCATCAGATTTTTGAAAGTGATTTGGGCAAGCTCGAAGCCGCGAGCGCGAGTACCTTGGTCTTCCCTTTGCGTCTGACCAATGGTGCGCGCCTGTTTGCCCGTGCCGAGGCTCGCACCAACAGCCCTGCACGCGCCGCGACGGCGATAGAGCCCCAGAAACGTGATGCGGCGGCCAATCTGGGCATGCTGAATACGGGGGATCCTCAGGTGGCGCGGGCGATCAGCCAGGTGACCCTGGTATTGAATCAGCAGATTCCGATTCTGATAGAAGGCGAAACCGGGGCGGGCAAGGAGTTGTTTGCCCGGGCAATTCATGAGGCCAGTACGCGCTTTCAAGGCCCGTGGGTTGCGGTTAACTGCGCCGCCCTGCCTGAGGGCCTGATTGAGGCCGAGCTGTTTGGCTATGAAGACGGCGCCTTTACCGGTGCGCGCCGCAAGGGCAGCACCGGCAAGCTGGAGCAGGCTAACGGGGGAACCTTGTTCCTGGACGAAATCGGCGATATGCCCTTGGGCCTGCAGGCGCGGTTGCTACGCGTATTGCAAGAGCGCAGTGTTACCCCATTAGGTAGCAGCAAGTCCAAACCCCTGGACTTCATGCTGGTCAGTGCGACCAATCAGAAGCTGCGTGAACGGGTGGAGAAGGGCGAGTTCCGGCGGGATCTGTATTATCGGCTGAATGGCCTCAGTGTCAGTCTGCCGCCTCTGCGGCAGCGCACGGACCTGGCCGCGCTGGTGCAGCTCATCCTGCAGACGGAAAACGCTGAAACTACCCCCATCGATGCGGAAGTCATGCAGTTGTTCGAGTGTCATCCCTGGCCTGGCAATATTCGCCAGCTGCATAACGTGGTCAAAACGGCTCTCGCCTTATCGGGTGGTGGCAAGATCCAATCCATGCACCTGATGCAGGATTTTCTGGATGAGCTTGAGCAGGGCGTGGGAGCACCGGAGCGCGTTCAGGAGTCTCCCCAGGCCTCGCTCGATGCCGTGACAACCGAGGCCGTACGCAATGCCTGGCAGCAACACGCGGGCAACGTATCTGCCGTGGCACGCCAGCTCGGTATCAGCAGGAATACCCTGTATCGCAAGCTCAAGGCCTTGCAGCTCATTTAGTCTTTCCCCGCGTCTTCATCGCGATTTCCGTTCGTCCTACAGCTAAATCGGACCACACCTATACAGGCCGGGCAGGCTCTCCCGTATGGTAAAGGGCTGATCATAGGCTATAGACAACAGGAGGTCATCATGGACCATTATCAACATCGAGTAGCAGGCGTATACGTTTATCCGCAAGAGGCAGAAAACACGCTGCAAAAGCTGCGTGAGGGTGGTTTGCAGCCGGAGCAACTTCATCTGCTGACCTCAGATCGTCAGGCTACACACGAGCAGGAAGGTAGTCGTGATGTATTGAAAGACGTTATCAAAGATACAGCCATTGGAACGGTGGTCGGCGGCGGAGTAGGGGCCTTGGGCCAAGCGGCGATAGTCGCTGCCAATGTCAGCCTGTTTGTGGCCAGTCCCCTGCTGGCACCTTTGGCCATGGTGGGCTGGGGAGCGGCAGTGGGCGCCATTGCCGGTGCGGGCGCTGGCATTGCGCAGAAATCAGGCGATTTCAGTAATTTTGTGATTGATGCGATCAATAATGGCTATGTCGTCTTGCTGGCATACACGCGCTCTGGTGATGAAACCGAGCTGGCGCGCGAGATTATTGCCGCCTCCGGCAAGGAGCAGCATGAGATGCAAGTGGTGAAATTGTAGAGGCAGGTGTCTATACCACAACCAGCTAAAATTGCTATAGTCGATATGTATCATTCCAATTGACGCATGTTTTGATATATTTGCTTTATCAGTAAAGTTGGGATGGTCATGACCCTTAGTGAACTTCGTTTCATCGTGGCAGTGGCCCGAGAGCGTAATTTTAGACGCGCTGCCGAAAAAAGTTTTGTCAGTCAGCCAGCGCTCAGCCTCGCCGTCAAAAAACTCGAGGATGAGCTTGGCGTGATGCTGTTCGAGCGCAGCCGTAGCGATGTCAGCATGACGCCGGTTGGCGAACGTATCGTCGAGCAGGCCATACGTACGCTGGAAGAGGCGGGGCGCATCAAAGAGCTTGCCAAGCAGGGCAACAACCAGCTGATCGGCACATTTAAACTGGGCGTCATTTATTCTGTTGGCCCCTATCTCTTGCCCGAAATCATTCCGCCATTGCGTAAAAGCGCGCCCGATATGCCATTGGAGGTGGAAGAAAACCTGACGGCCAATCTGGAAACCCAATTACGCAATGGCAATATAGACGCCGCCATTATTGCCCTGCCATTCGATATTCCCGGCATCAAGCTTCAGTTGCTTTATGAGGAAGAGTTTGTAGTGGTGGTGCCTGCGGATCACGCCTGGGCTGGCCGCAAGAGCATTAATCCGGATGATCTCGCCGAAGAAAAAGTGCTCTTGCTGAACACAGGGCATTGCTTCAGTAATCAAGTGTTGCTGGCTTGCCCGGATCTCTCCCGCAAGGGCGAAATGCTGCAGGGCAATTCTCTTGAAACCATACGCAATATGGTGGCTTCCAATCTGGGTATTACCGTATTGCCTGCCAGTGCGGCGGTTGAGCGCTATCAGAATCCGCTGATCAAAGTCGTGCCATTTGAAGCCCCAGTGCCCAAGCGCCAGATCGCCCTGGCCTGGCGCAAGAGTTATGGTCGCGAAAAAGCAGTGGATGAAATTGCCCATGCCATACGGGGCATACAGTCCGAATGCATACAAGTGAATAAACCCCATTAAAAAAGGAGGCCATGGCCTCCTTTTTTAATGGGAGCGTGGATCTAATCCACACCTCCTGATGCTATTGAATTAACGATTGCAAACGTACATCGTTACTTCAAAGCCGAAACGCATTTCAGTAGCTTCTGGTTTGGTCCACATGGTGATCTCCTTGGTAGTCAATGGATACTGCATGAAACACATCATAGGCGTGCGAGGGCTCAGCCGCATGCGCAGCTTCATGAAAGAACACTCATGAAAATCATGAGTGCTTAGTAATTCACAAACAAGCGGTAGCCTGAGACGGTTTGATGATCTGCTGTGAGCAGCAGTTTGATAGGCAGCTCTTTTCCTGCCGGGATGCCTTTTTCTACCACAGTGCCGGCAGGCAGATACTCTGCCGGGGTGAATGTGCGACGCAACACGGCTTGATCATTCGCATCGGTTAAGGTTAATTCCAGCTGCGGATAGGCTTGCACATGTCTTGCCTGATTAATCAGCGTGCTGGTCAGGATCAACAGGCCTTCGTAGTCGCTGTCTTCCAGCAGATTGGCATCGTCGATCACCAGTTTGCTCGCATCCCTGGGCAGTTCGATTTTGCAATTCAGCATGGCGCATGCCTTTTGCAGATAAGGTTTGCTTTCCGGCCAAGCCAGTGCCAGCGCATTGCGCTGGAAATAGGCCAGTTGCAGAGCAATCGTGATCACCAGCAGCAACGCAAACAAGCCACTCAGCCAGGGGAAGGTCTTGGGTTGAATAAGGACTGTTTGTAACTTGGATTTGGGCGCTGCGTCATGCCAGGATGGCTGAGCAGGGATGTGCGCTGCAGTCTGATGCGTTATATGCGCTTCTGCGGCATGGGGCTGAGACTCAGGCACGACAGACTCAGGTACGGCAGACTCAGGCACGGCAGACTCAGGCACGGCAGACTCAGGCACGGCAGACTCAGGCACGGCAGACTCAGGCACAACAGCCTCAGGTACGACAGCCTCAGGTGCGACAGCCTCCGGTGCGACAGACTCCGGTGCGACAGACTCCGGTGCGACAGACTCCGGTGCGACAGACTCCGGTGCGACAGACTCCGGTGCGACAGACTCAGCCTCATGCAAATGATCTAATGCATTAAACACATGCTGGCATTCGCCGCACCGTACGATCCCCCGCCGCAAGGATAATTGCTCCGGCTTCACGTGAAACACGGTGGAACACGCTGGGCAGGAGGTTATCAGACTCATCTTTTGCGACCAGTGAGTAACACCCAGCTATCCATGAATTGCGGGGTATCCATATCAAACCATTCGGCATAGATCGCCGAGACTTGCTCCTGTTGCTCGCGCAAAATGCCGGAAAGCGCTATACGGCCCTGAGGCTTGCAGGCGGCGGCGAGTGCGGGGGCCAGCACCATCAGGGCGCTGGAGAGAATATTGGCAACAACCAGATCGGCAAAGCTATCAGGGAGCTGCTTGGGAAGATAGAACTCAGCTACTACGCCATTATTTTCGGCATTGAATTCACTGGATTGTATGGCCTGAGGGTCAATATCGACGCCAACAACCTTGCCCGCTCCCAATTTGCTGGCCGCAATTGCCAGAATGCCCGAACCGCAGCCGTAGTCCAGTACGGTGAGATCCTTGCGGACATGATCAGCCAGCCATGCCAGGCACAGGTGCGTGGTGGGGTGGCTGCCCGTACCAAATGCCAGACCGGGATCCAGCACTATATTCAATGCATCCGGGTTGGGGGCGTCATGCCAGGAGGGCACTATCCATAAATCATCCCGAATACGTATAGGATCAAATTGGGATTGGGTGGCACGCACCCAGTCCTGTTCTGCCACATGCTCCGTCGAGTAGGGCAAGTCGGCAAGCCCGGTGGCCATGGCCAGCTCGCCCATCAGTTCAGGAATATCGGTCGATTCTGCCAGCAGGGCACTGACAATGTTGTGTTGCCAGATGCCGGGAGGGGGATCCCCTGGTTCACCAAAAATCGGCTGTTCATCCGGGGTTTCGGCGTTGGCGTCTTCAATACTGGCGGACAACGCCCCAAGTTCCATCAGGGTGTCACTGATGAGGTCGGCGGTGTTGTCCCTGGCTTCTATTTTCAGCGATACCCAGGCCATGCTACTTGCTGCTGATGCCCAGCTTGTGTTCGAGATAGTGAATGCTGGTTTCACCGAGGTGGAACGCGGCATCGTTCATCAAATCACTGTGTAGCGGCACATTGGTTTTAATGCCTTCGACTACCATTTCCGACAGCGCGATGCGCATGCGGGCAATCGCCTGCTGACGGGTATCACCGTAAGCAATCAGCTTGCCTATCATGGAGTCGTAATGGGGCGGAACCAGGTAGTTCTGGTAGGCATGGGTATCAACGCGAATGCCAGGACCGCCAGGCATGTGGAAGGTGTTGATACGGCCGGGGGAAGGAACGAAGTTGTATGGGTCTTCTGCATTGATACGGCACTCGATGGCGTGACCACGCAATACGATGTCGCTTTGCTTGAAGGAGAGCTTTTCGCCCGCTGGCAATCAGGATCTGCTGCTGAACGATATCAATGCCGGTGATCATTTCCGTGACCGGATGTTCCACCTGGACCCGGGTATTCATTTCAATGAAGTAGAACTCGCCGTTTTCATACAGGAACTCAAAGGTACCTGCACCACGATAGTTGATGCGGCGGCAGGCATCGGCACAACGCTCGCCGATTTTTTCGCGCATTTTCTGGGTGATACCAGGCGCAGGTGCTTCTTCCAGTACCTTTTGGTGACGGCGCTGCATGGAGCAATCGCGTTCGCCCAGATATACGGCATTGCCATGTTCATCAGACAGCACCTGGATTTCAATATGGCGAGGCTGCTCAAGGAATTTTTCCATGTAGACAGTCGGGTTGCCAAAGGCTGCGCCTGCTTCTGCCTTGGTCATGCTGACCGAATTCAGCAAGGCGGCTTCCGTATGCACTACACGCATGCCGCGACCACCGCCGCCGCCTGCGGCCTTGATGATCACAGGGTAACCAATTTCCTTGGCAGCACGCAGAATTGCATCAGGATCATCGGGCAATGCGCCTTCGGAGCCTGGCACGCAGGGTACGCCAGCGGCTTTCATCGCATCCTTGGCGCTGACCTTGTCACCCATCAGGCGTATGGTTTCAGCACGCGGGCCGATAAATACAAAACCACTTTGCTCTACACGTTCTGCGAAATCGGCGTTTTCGGACAAAAAGCCGTAACCGGGATGAATGGCTTCCGCATCGGTGACTTCTGCCGCGCTGATGACGGCTGGGATATTCAGATAACTTTGACTGGAGGGCGCGGGGCCAATGCAGACGGATTCATCTGCGAGTTTGACGTACTTGGCTTCACGGTCGGCTTCGGAATGCACCGCAACCGTCTTGATGCCAAGCTCGCGACACGCGCGCTGTATGCGCAGCGCAATTTCGCCGCGGTTGGCAATGAGGACTTTTTCAAACATGGAAACCTCGTTAGCCAATAATAAAGAGTGGTTCGCCGTATTCTACCGGCTGACCGTTTTCAACAAGTATCGCCTTGATCACACCGGTGTGATCCGCCTCGATTTCGTTGAGCAATTTCATGGCTTCAATAATGCAGAGCGTGCTCCCTGCGGTGATGCTGCTACCCACTTCAACAAATGGCTTGGCATCAGGGGAGGGCGAGCGGTAGAACGTACCGACCATCGGTGATTTCACCACATGCCCTTCAATGACGGGAGCGGCAGCAGCTTCTGCGACGGCGGGAGCGGCGGCCTGCGGAGCAGGGGCAGCCTGGATATACTGTGGAGCGAACTGCATGCCGGCATGAGCATTTGGCAGATTGCGACTGATGCGTACTTTTTCTTCACCTTCGGTCAGTTCCAGCTCGGAGATGCCGGATTCTTCGACCAGGTCGATCAGTTTCTTCAGTTTGCGTAAATCCATGTTGAACCTCTAAATGATTAAAGCGCATGTAACATGCGGTTATGTTGGTAGTTAATGTTGTAAACGGCGGATGGCGTAATCCAGCGCCAGAGAATAACCATGTGCGCCAAGCCCGCTGATGACACCGACTGCGATATCCGAAAAATACGAATGATGGCGGAAGGATTCACGGGCGTGTACGTTGGAAAGGTGAACTTCAATAAAGGGTACTTTGACAGCGGACAGGGCATCGCGCAGGGCGACCGAGGTGTGGGTGAAGGCAGCCGGGTTGATGATCACAAAATCGACAGGGTGTCGCGCGAGATCATGAATCCGTGCAATCAGCTCCGCCTCGGCATTGCTCTGAAACGTTGTCAGGGTGACGCCATGCGTATCGGCCTGCTCCTGCAGGCGCTGGTTGATCGCCTGAAGAGTATCGTTGCCGTAATGGTCAGGTTCGCGCAACCCCAGCATATTGAGGTTGGGACCATGCAATACGAGGATGGAACGAATCGTATCAGCAACCATGGCAGTGGGATTCGGAGGACCGGAGACGCGCTTTCATGGCAGCAAGTTTGCCGTAAATTGGGGGATATTGTCCAGTGAATTGACGAAATTTACGGAATTTAGATGTTTTTGAAAACTTCTAAGGGGTGGTGCTGGCTTGCAGTAAGGGCTTGACGGTTTGTTCGAGCAAATGGCGCGTGATACGGCCAAAGTATGTTTTGACGATATGACCATCGCGATCAATAACGACAGTGTAAGGCAAGACGCTGCGATGATTGCCCAGACTATAACTCAAGGGGCCAGCTTCTGTATCCGCTGCGAAAAGAGGATAGCCTACCGGCGACTCACTGGCAAACTGATTTACACTTTCCTGATCTTCGGCGGCAATGCCCAGCACGAGCAGGCCTTGATCGCGGTACATCGCCTGAAGTTCGCTTAGCTCGGGCATTTCCTCCCGGCAGGGCGGACACCAGCTTGCCCAGAAATTTACCACCAGTATCCGTCCTCGCAATTCGGACATCGGCTGCATGGTACCTTTGACATCGGGCAATATGACGGCAAAAAAGCGGGCGCTGCTGGCAGCGGGATGATCCTGGCTGAAGCCGCCCTCTTGCCAGCGGCTGACCAGCGAATAGGCGCCTGCGGCAATCAGCAGCAAGGCAAGGATAAACAAGGCACGCCGGGAAATTTTCATATCAGCAATAGGCGATGCCGGTTTCACAGCCCAGCGTATGGCGTGCGCGCAAGAATTGCTCGCTATTCTGATAGCCAATCAGCTTGAGTTTAGGATCACGTTGATCCTGCCCATGGAAAAACAGGATGGCTGGCGGGCCGAACAGCTGGAAACGTTGCAGCAAAGCGGCATCTGCGGGCGTATTCTGGGTAACATCCGCTTGAAGTAGCACAACATTCTCGAGGGATTGCTGTACCCGTGGATCGCTAAAGGTGAACTGTTCGAGCTCTTTGCAGGCAACGCACCAATCCGCATAAAAATCCAGCATTACGACCTTGCCTTTGGCATCAGCCAGCGATTGCTGCAGCTCTCCCAGACTATGAATGCGCTTGAAGGGCAGTGCAGGGGCTGCGGAGGTTTTTTGCAGACTGACGGCATTAAATCCCGAGAACGGTTGCAGGGGAGATCTTGCGCCGCTGAATGCGCCTATCAGCATCATCACGCCCAGCAGCAGCAGAATAATCCCCAGCCCCTTCCACACGCGTTGCCAACCCGTCGCTGTTTCCGGCAAGCGATCAAGCGCATGCAGAAAGATGGCAGGTACTATCAGCAGGGCCGCCCACAATGCCATCTGCACGGGTAATGGAATCACCGGGCTGATCAGCAGCAAGGCGACATAGAGCATGACCACGCCAAACAGCTGCCGTATGCGTTCCATCCACGGGCCCGCTTTCGGTAACAGGCTGCCTGCAGAGGCGCCGATCAATAGCAGTGGCAAGCCCATGCCCAGCGATAGCGCAAACAAGGCGCTACCACCCAGCCAGACATCGCGCGTTTGGCTGATATACAACAGGGCGCCCGCCAATGGGGCGGCCACACACGGGCTCACAATCAGCGCGGATACTACGCCCATCAGAAACACCCCGACAAAATGCCCACCGCGGATACGGCTGTTGGTACCGGTCAGGCGATCTGCCAGTGACTGCGGCATGCGGATTTCATAAAAGCCGAACATGGAAAGCGCGAGCAGGACGAACAGCAGTGCCGTGGTTCCCAGCACCCATGGGGTCTGCAGGGCATTGCTCAGCAGTTGCCCGGACAGGCCGGCGGCGATGCCTGCCAAGGTGTAGCTGAGGGACATGCCGAACACATAGGCGGCGGATAACAGGATGGCGTGACCTTTGCCCCCATGGTTATGCGACTTGCTGCCGACGATAATGCCGGAGAGGATAGGAATCATGGGCAACATGCAGGGCGTGAAGGCAAGCAGCAGGCCTATGCCAAAAAAGCCGCTCAGTATCAGCCATAGTTTGCCGCTACCCAGCAGGCCTGCAATACGATCCTGCTCGGGTGGGGTTGCTATAGAGGTTTGGTCGGTGGCGTCCCCACCCAGACTCACATCCAGCGTTTTATGGATAGGCGGATAGCACAGGCCTTTTTCACTACAGCCCTGGTAGGTCGCATTAAGCTTCAGAATGGCAGGAACATCGCCGCTGAACGCGAGTTGCAGTTTGGCCTCGGCTTCACGGTGAAAAACATAGGTAGTACCAAAGGTGGGATCTTTTTTGGATTCCCCGGGGGGCAAGCTGGTATCGGTGACCGTCACGCCCGGGGTTGCACTGGAAAACTTGATGCGATCCCGGTAAATGTAATGGCCGGGAGCAATCTGGAACACGGCTTGCAGGGTATCCTGCCGTATCGAGCCCACTTCCAGCTTGAAGGCTTCATCAGGTGGCAGTATGCCATCATCGTCGCTGGTGAAGAGCGCCAGCTTGCTGCTGAGCGGCGCGGCGGTAGCGGGTGCGCTGGACAGGGCGGGGAGGAGGCTGCATAACATCAGCAGCGCGTTCAAAAGGTGTTTCATGGGGTCAGGCCGTCGTTTCCTCGTTAAGCCACGCCAGGTAGGCAGGCAATCCAGTGCTGATTGGGACACAGAGGATTTCGGGAAGTTCGTAAGGATGCTGCTGCACAATGGCTTGCTGCAAGGCGGCATATTGCGTGCGGCATGTCTTGATCAACAAGGGGATTTCATTGGCGGTTTCGACTTTGCCCTGCCAGCGATAGACCGAGGTGCAGGGCGCCAGGATATTGACGCAGGCAGCCAGCCGCGCGTTGACCAGGGACGCGGCCAAGCTGTTCGCCGACGTTTGATCCGGCATATTGGTCATAACCAGAATCGCCTCGCTGGCCGTGACTGCATTTGATAAGGTGTCATGTGACATGATGTCAGCATCCCCGACTTGAAATATCCACGTGAAGCATCATTTACAAGGGAACAAGCGCGATGACGCGACGTCAGACCCTTGCTTCGCTATTTTTAAAGTACCGTTTATATGCCTTTACCCTTGCTGCTGCTGATTTTACTCGCATTCCCCGTTGTCGAGATATGGTTATTGATAGAACTGGCCGGGCGCTATGGCATTTGGGTACTGGTTTACCTGGTGGTGGTCGCCATTCTGGGCTGGCGTTTGATACAGGACGAAAAGCTGATGATGCTGGGGCGCATGACCCAAACCCTGAGCCAGGGTGGCGCCCCCGCCCGCGCCTTGTTCAGTGGTGCCAAAAACATGCTCGCCGGCATCTTGCTGATTATTCCAGGCGTGGTGACCGATGCCATTGCCGTGATTCTGCTGCTACTGCCCTCCGCCAAGCCGGATGTTTTTGATGAAACCGTACAGGCGGAGCCCCGCCAGAGCCGCAGGCCACAAGCAGCGAATGATGATGTTATCGAGGGTGAATATACCCGCGAAGATTAATGACAATCCTGCAACGCTCTGGGGCTATGCAAGCTCCGTTTGCAGGTCGGCATGCAGCTTGATCCAAGGCTTGTGTTAAACTCGCGCCTCACCTAATGGTTTGTTTTTGTGTGCATTAATTCTTTGCGGTCTCATGGCCGACCAGACTTGATGCCACTTTCATCATTGTAGAATCAGGAACTGAACGCATGTCTCACCAAGTAACAGTCAAGCCTAGCGGCCATAGCTTTGTTGTTGAAGGCGACGCCACCGTATTGAGCGCCGCCATTGATGCGGGCCTGGGCTTGCCCTATGGTTGCCGTAACGGTGCCTGTGGCGCCTGCAAAGGCAAAGTGCTGCAAGGAGAAGTGAGCCATAACGATCATCAGGCCTCCGCCCTGACGGATGCCGACAAGGCCAATGGCCTGGCACTGCTGTGCTGTGCGGTTCCGCAAACCGATCTGGTTATTGAATGCCGCGAAGCCACAGGCAGCAATGGCATACGGCCTCGTATCATGCCGGCCCGCGTGCAGAAAATGGAAAAGCTGTCACACGATGTGATGGCCTTGTACTTGAAGCTGCCCAGCAACGAGCGCATGCAGTTTCTGGCCGGTCAATACATAGAATTTCTGCTTAAAGACGGCAAGCGCCGCGCTTTTTCGCTGGCGAATGCGCCACATCATGATGAATTACTGGAGCTGCATCTGCGCCTGATTCCGGGCGGGACCTTCACCGAGTACGTTTTCAACGAAATGCAGGAAAAAGCCATTTTGCGTCTGGAAGGGCCATTTGGCAGTTTTTACCTGCGTGAGGATCATGAGAAGCCCATCATTTTCGTCGCAGGTGGTACCGGTTTTGCGCCTATCAAAGGCATTATCGAGCATATCCTGCATCAGAAAACACCTCGCAAGATGGTGCTGTACTGGGGGGCTCGCTCTCTGGAAGACCTTTACATGCCGGAACTGCCCATGCGCTGGCTGGAGGAATCCAATCTTTTCAGTTACGTGCCGGTATTATCCGAGCCCAAGGACGAAGACGGCTGGCAAGGCCGACGTGGTTTGGTGCATGAAGCCGTATTGGAAGACTTTGCCGATCTGAGCGCGTATCAGGTGTATTGCTGTGGCGCGCCGCAGATGGTGGATGTTGCCCATCAGGCTTTCCAGCTGAAGGGCTTGCCAGAAGACGAGTTCTTTTCGGACGCGTTTACCTTTTCCAACCCACCGCCCAAGCCTGCGGCAGCATGATCCTGAGGCGCCAGCCTTAACTCAACGGGCAGTTGGCCGAGCGGCACTGCCCTTATTCGAACCCCGGACAGAATTGCGTGCTAAGACGGAATTGGTGATTGGCCGCTTCTGTCTCGCCGCGCTCGTCCAACAAGCGCGCCAGTGCCAGATGCGTGGCGGCACTTGGTTTTACGCTCAGGCTGGCCTCAAAGTAACTCTGCGCCTTGCCCCATAAACTCAGTCGTACACACAAATTGCCCAATGAGCGTAGCAGGTCTGCGTCATTTTCATGGCTCAGCAACCAGTGTTCGGCCTGTTGCAGCTGCTTTTGCGGTTGTGACGACAGGCAGTCGCCCAGCATTCCCGCCAGCTTGCTGTCCCAGCCTTTGGTCAGGCTCATTTCTACAATTTCCGCAGCCTGGTCACCAGCACCTGCCTGAATAAAGGTCTGAGCGGCAATACAGGCGATGCGGTTGTTCAGCCGATCTTCTTCCGGCATCTTTTTCCAGTAGGCATTCAGCTTGTCCAGATCGTCTGCCAGGCGTTGCAAGAGATGGGTATGCGCCTGTTGACGCAGTTCACGCAAATGCCAGCTTTCAATCGCATCGTGCTTTTCCAGGCGGCGCAGGGTTACCAGCACCTGTTCCCAGTTTTTCAGGTGCACCTGGGCTTTCAACTCCAGGCGCAAGGCGGGAGGGTACTTGGATTCCAGTTTGTCCAGCTTGTGCAGTACATTCAATGCTTCGTTGTAACGGCGATCATCCAGCATGAATTCGGCCTGGTAGAGCAGGCGGGCAACGGCAGCATCTGGCGCAATGCGTTCGGCCTCGGCCAGATAAAAATCGCGCTGCGATTTGTTCTTGAGCTTGTGCGCAGCCCGCGCAGCTACCAGCGTGGACAAGCCTGGATTTTCTTCCAGAGCCAGGGCTTTATTCGCTGCCTTTTCAGCGAGCAGATAGCGGCCTTCCGCCAGCGATTGCAGGCCTTCACTCAAGGCGGCACGGCCCAGGCGAATGCGGCGTTCTTCCTTATAGCTGCGAACACTGGCTGGCAGATGGCGCGTGTATTGAATCAGCCGCAACAAGAGGTGCAGGCTGATAAAGCCGCCCAGTATCATCACCAGCAGCAGGTTGAGCGACAGCTCCATGCGGTAAGGCGGCCGTACGATCAGCACATACCCTTGATTATTGACTGCCAGCAGCGAGATGCCTACCGCCAGCCCCAGAATCAGTAAAATCCAGAACAGCCAACGCACTATTTACGCTCCGTGTTGCTTTTTGCTGGTGTGCTAAGGCGTTCCAGCGAAAGTTTGTACTTGCTGACAAGCGACAGGCTTTCGTTCACATCAGGCAGGTCAATCACGATTTCCTTGGAAGAAAGCTCTTTCAGGATGTTTAACGCCAGCTGTGTGCCACTATCTCGCGGGTCAAAATGGCTTTTCAGCCATTTTTCGGCGGCTTGCAGATCTGCCCGATAGGTCGCTTCATCATGTTGTAGCAGGGCAATGCGGGCTGTCAGCAAATGCAGCTTGATGTTTTCGCGCAGGAAGAAATTCTGCTCCGGGGCCAGCAATGGTGGTTCCGGCCGGTCGATACGCTCCAGACGGATCATGGTGCGCAAGTCCTGCCATACCTCTTGGGCCAGGCGTCGCCATGGATTGCTGTCCCATTCAGGAGCGAGCGCTGGCGCGGATTGTGGATGGCGCTCGCTTACCAAAGGCAACGTGCCGACGGATTCCGCCAGGTTTTCCAGTTTCAGGCTGATGCCTACCGTGTCGACTTGCGGCATGTTTTGCAGACGCTGAATATCCTGGCCTATGGATTTGCGCAACTGCACGACCTGGCCGCTATCCAGATGTTGCAAGCGGGTATCGGCGGTTTGCAGGGCCAGCAGGGCGGGCTTGATATTGCCGGCCAGCTGCAGCTGCTGGTTGGCGATGATGATCAATTGCTCAACTTCGGCAATCGTGCGTTCCTCGCGATTGTTGGCAAGCTCCAGGTAAAGCGTCTGCAAGGCTTCGGCCTGATCGCGTGATTCCGCCAGTTTTTGCTCAAACAGGGAGGCGCGGGCACTGACTTCGGTGCTGCGCTCATCGGCATTGCGGGCCAGAGCCAGGGCTTGCTGGTTCACGCCATTGAATTGCTCAAGTTTTTGCGAAAGCTCCTGCTCCAGCACGGCGAAACGCTGGCGCGCGTGATACCACTGCCAGGCCATGGCAATCGCCGCTGCCAGCGCGATGACCAGCGCAAGCTGGGTCAGCCAGTTGTTGCTGGTCGCAGAGGGCGCAGCCTCTTCCTGCAAGACCTCTTGTGCAGGCACGTTGGAGGTCGCGATGGCGGGCGTTTCAGCTGGCTGGGAAGGCGTGGGTTGTTCGCTCATATTCAGTGTCGTTGTTGTTTCAAGAGGGCTACAGTATTCAGGCATTGCAACATGGCATCGTCTCCCGGCGCTTCTGCCACGATGACGTGCAATCCAAGCTCAATGGGCGGTTCGGCAATGCGTGCATGATTCACACACAGTGTCACATCGCGTATCCAGGGTTGCTGTCCGTTATTCGTCATGTTCAGCAAATAGCGCATGGCTTCACTGCTGGTGACTACAACGGCATCAAGCTGCTGTTGTTGCCAACGCTGTTCCAGTGGCTCTGCGCTGGTTTGCGGGTTGATGCGGCGGTAGCACTCGGCAAAATCCACAGTAGCACCGCGGGCTCGCAGGCTCTCTGCCAGCAGTTCCCGGCCACCCACTCCACGAAAAATCAAAAACCGTTGCCCCTTTACCTGTTGCATCTCGGGGAGTGCCAGTAGCGATTCACTATCATACCTGCCTTGTGGCGTTAGCACTGGCCCGATGCCCAGGCTGGTCAGTTCGGCAGCGGTGACCGGGCCAATGGCAGCATGCCGCAATGTGGCTGGCGGCTGGCCGACCAGATTCAGCATCCTTGGTATGGCATTCTGAACCGCATTACTGCTGATAAAAATAGTCCAATCGTACTTGCCGAGCTCATGCAGCTGGGCATCAAATGCGCTGTAATCTGCCAGCGGGGCAATTTCAATCAGCGGAAAGCCATAGGGCGTTCCGCCTGCTTCCACGATCAAGCGCGACAAGCGCGTGGCCTGATCCAACGGCCGGGTGATCGCCACCGACAAGCCTGTCAATGCCACACTGCTCAGTGGTAAATCAGCCATGCGCGCTTTGTTCAGCCAGCGCCTGCAGAATCTTGTCTGCGCCCCTTGCAATCAGGGATTGGGCTAGCTGCTGGCCCAATAGTTCAGGCTGTGCCGCATTTCCTGTGGCTTCGGCACGCAGCATCTGCTTGCCATCCACACTGGCGACGAAGCCATGGATGGTGATGTTCTCGCCCTGCTTGGTGGCATAAGCCCCCAGCGGAACCGTGCAGCTGCCGGCCAGCGCCCGGCTCATGCCGCGCTCGGCTTCCACGCAGGCGGCTGTATCCGCGTGGTTCAGGGGCGCCAATACCGTTAACAGATCGGTACGCGCTGCGTTGATTTCAATCCCCAGCGCGCCCTGGCCCACGGCGGGAATACTGTCTTCTGGCGCAATGGTTTGCGCAATACGATTACCCAGGCCCAGGCGGATCAGGCCTGCGGCTGCCAGAATGATGGCCGCATATTGGCCTTCATCCAGTTTGCGCAGGCGGGTTTGCAGATTGCCGCGGAGGGACTCAATCACCAGATGCGGAAAGCGCGCTTGCAACTGGCTCTGGCGGCGCAGGCTGGAGGTACCGACGATGCTGCCCGCAGGCAAGGCTTCCAGCGATGGGAAATCATTCGATACAAAAGCATCCCGTGGATCCTCGCGTTCGCCTATCGCTGCCATGGCAAAGCCTTCGGGCAAATGCATGGGCACATCTTTCATTGAGTGCACTGCCAGATCGGCGCGGCCATCGGCCAATGCCTGCTCCAGCTCTTTCACAAACAGCCCCTTGCCACCAATGCGTGCCAGCGGGGAATCCAGAATCTGGTCGCCGGTGGTCGTCATGCCCAGAATTTCTACCTGCGTGCTGGGGTACAGCGCCTGCAAGCGAGCCTGGATGTGGCGTGCCTGCCACATGGCCAGCGCACTCTCGCGCGAAGCAATAACAAGTTTTTCTGGGGTGCTGATGGGGGAGGTCGAAGTCATAGTGGGCTGGCGGGGCGCAACGCCCGAAAAATCGAATAAAACGCTATTTTAACATACGGATGATGACCGCTTTGTGCGTCTGGTCAGCCTGCCAGATTTTTAAGCAGGTGCAGTTGCCGCCGACTGACGCCCACGGTTTCCGGAATGCCTTTCAGCAGCGCAACCCATTGGTGTTCCCCCTCCGCCATTTTCTGATACCCCAGCAGATAGTGCGGATTGACCAGGCAGTTACGATGCAGCCGCAAAAAACGTTCGCCAAATTCCTGCTCTATGCTGTTGAGGCTGTCTTCGATCAGGTATTCATGCTGTGCCGTGCGCAAGGTGGTGTATTTCAGCTCTGCACGCAGATAGATCACCTCGTTGACCGGAACCAGCAAGACACGTCCGCGCTCGCTGATGCTGAAATGGCTACGCTGGGGCTGCATGGGGCGTATCGCCGCCAGTTGCGCAGGCAGCAGGGCGCGAGCCTTGTTGATGGCGGTGAGCAGCCGTTCGCGGCGGATGGGCTTTAGCAGGTAATCGATGGCACTCATGTCAAATGCCTGCAGCGCGTAAGCATCGTAAGCGGTGGTGAAGATGATCGCGGGGGGCGAGGGCATTTTCTGCAGATGGGCTGCCGCTTCTATGCCATCCATCTGCGGCATGCGGATATCCAGCAACACCAGATTGGCTCCGCTTTGCTGCGCCAGGGCAATGGCCTCGGCCCCATGGCGTGCTTCTCCAGCAATGCTGACGCCGGGCATGTCGGCCAGCAGCTCGCGCAGGCGGTTGCGTGCAGGCGCCTCGTCGTCGGCGATGATGAGCGTGACGGCTTGATCAACCATGGTTCAGTGGTAACTGCATCTTGAAATCCAGTTGTTTGGGCATCGTGCCATTTCTCATTTCAATAGCGTGTGTCAGCCATGGCGATGGCGTTGATAAGGCAGCACGATATGCACTTCATAACGGCCATCACGTGCAGAACTGGAGAGTGTGGCGGCGACATCGAAGTGCAAGGCCAGGCGCTCCCTGATATTGGCCAGCGCCATTTTGTTGCCCGAGGTGCGGGTCTGCTCGGGAGCCAGCGGGTTTGAGAGCAGCAGGTGTACATCATTGTGCACGGTGTAAATCTTGATGATGATCTCGCCGCCTTCACTCAGCGGCTCTATGCCATGGTAAACCGCATTCTCCAGTAATGGCTGCAACACCAGCGGCGGCACCATGGCATCGGGCGGCATGGTATCCATTTGCCATGTGACGAGCAGGCGCTCATCCAGCCGCAGTTTTTCCAGTGCCAGGTATTGGCGGCACAGGCTGATTTCCTGTGCCAGGGGCACCAGTTCGCGATTGTCCGCCATCAATACACGGAACAGTTCCGCCATGTCTTCCAGGGCGGCTTCTGCCCGCTGTGGCTGGCTGCGCACCAGCGATAGCACAGCATTCAGGCTGTTGAACAGAAAGTGTGGGCGTATGCGCGCCTGCAATGCCTGCAAACGTGCCTCGGCCATCGCGGGCGACATAGCCCGGTAACGCAGATGCAGGTAGTAAGCGGTGATCAGGCAGGCACTCAGGCTCAGTAGCCAGATTCTGGTTAGAGGCGGCAGGGCATCCATGCCCAGTATCTGCGTGCCCGCGAGGTACAGCAAGGTCACCACCAGCATGGCGCTTCCCCCTGCCAGCAGCATCGCCAGGCTGTACCGCAGCCGTAACAGCCATGGGTATGCCAGATAAAGCACGAGCAAGCTCAGCAACAAGGCTGGCTGACCAAACGCCGATTGCTCGGTGAAGTGGCTGAGCGTTGCCGACAAGCTGGTGTTTTGCACAGCAGCAGAGAGCAGCATGAGCAGATTGACCAGTAACAGGATGCGCAAAGCGATGCCGGGATTACGGAAATCCGGCAGTTTCTGCAGCGCCCCCGCCGCGGTCGCAGTGAGCGTAAGGCCGGGCTTTTGCTTTATACTTGTCATAAGCTCATTATTCTTAACGAAAACGTCTCATGCAAGAACAATCCCGCACCCCCAATTCACTCGATGCCAAAGACAAAGCCTGGTCCGGTCGCTTTAACGAGCCGGTCGCCGAGCTGGTCAAGCGCTACACGGCATCGGTGGATTTCGACAAACGCCTGGCCGAGTTTGATATTCAGGGGTCGCTCGCCCACGCCCGCATGCTGGGCAAGCAGGGCATTATCAGCCATGAGGATGTCAGCGCCATTGAGCAGGGGCTGGCCTCTATCCTGCAGGAGATTCGCGCCGGTGAATTTGAGTGGTTGCTGGATCTGGAAGATGTGCATCTGAATATCGAGAAGCGCCTGACCGACAAGATAGGCGATGCAGGCAAGCGCCTGCACACAGGCCGCTCACGCAATGACCAGGTGGCCACCGATGTGCGCCTCTGGCTGCGCGCCACCACCGATGATGTGATCGCTGGCATTCGTGGCTTGCAGGCTTCGCTGCTGGATCTGGCCGAAGCGCATAGTGATACCGTGATGCCAGGCTTTACCCATTTGCAAGTGGCCCAGCCAGTGACCTTTGGTCATCACCTGCTGGCATATTTTGAGATGTTGCAGCGCGATGCTGAGCGTTTTGCCGATGCGCGCAAGCGTATCAATCGCCTGCCGCTGGGCGCCGCCGCGCTGGCGGGCACCAGCTACCCGATAGATCGTGAATACGTCGCGCAGCAACTGGGCTTTGATGCGGTCTGCCAGAACTCACTCGATGCCGTATCCGACCGTGATTTTGCCATTGAATTTACCGCTACTGCCGCGCTGCTGATGACCCATCTGTCGCGCTTTTCCGAAGAGCTGATTTTGTGGTCCAGCCCGCGCTTTGGCTTTATCGATATTGCCGATCGCTTCTGTACCGGCTCCAGCATCATGCCGCAGAAAAAAAATCCTGACGTACCCGAGCTGGTACGTGGCAAGACGGGGCGCGTGAATGGTCATCTGGTGGCACTGCTCACCTTGATGAAAAGCCAGCCACTGGCTTACAACAAGGATAATCAGGAAGACAAGGAACCCTTGTTTGACACCGCCGATACCATCCTGGTGACCTTGCAGATTTATGCCGACATGCTGCGTGGCATAAAGGTGGACAAGGCCGCCATGCGTGCCGCGGCCAGCGAAGGCTTTGCTACCGCCACCGACCTTGCCGACTATCTGGTGAAAAAGGGCACGCCTTTCCGCGATGCCCATGAAGTGGTGGCGCTGGCAGTGCGTTATGCGGTGGAAAAAGGCTGTGACTTGTCAGACTTGCCTTTGGCCGAGCTGCAGAAATTCAGCACCCAGATCAGCGATGATGTTTATGCCGTGCTGACGCTGGAGGGCTCGCTTGCCAGCCGCAATCACATTGGCGGTACCGCGCCGGAGCAAGTCAGGCTCGCCATAGGCCGCGCCCGTCAAGCCCTGGCCTGATCGCTCGCCGCCCTAGGCATGCCGGTCGGATTTCATACATTCAGCGTGTCAGATGCTGCCCAGCATCTGACCTTTCCCGTTATTGCTTTTTACCCTGCCACCCAGTCTCCGCAGCCACACACGATAGGCCCTTACAGCATAGAAGTGGCGCTGGATGCCCCGGTGGCCCCCGGCGTTTATCCGCTAGTCGTGATTTCACACGGCAGCGGTGGGGCGCCGATCTTGTATCGCACCATCGCCCTGGCCTTGGCGGCGCGCGGCTATGTGGTGGTGTTGCTGGAGCATCCAGGCAATAATCGGCTCGATAACAGCCTCAAGGGCACCTGGCAAAATCTGCAGAATCGTCCGCGCCATGTCTCGCTGACCATAGACCATATGGCCTCGCATCCGCAGTATTCCCGCTATCTTGACTTCACCCGCATTGCCGTCATCGGCCATTCGCTCGGAGCGTATACCGCGCTTGCGCTGGCGGGCGGACAGCCTTGGACTCAGGAGCGGGAGGCCGTGCCGGTGGAGGCTGATGATCGCATCTCTACCCTGGTGCTGCTGGCGCCAGCCACGGCCTACTATCTGCCCGAGGGCGCCTTGAGCGCGGTTAATCTTCCCATCCTCATCCTCACCGGTGAGCACGATGAGATTACGCCGCAATGGCATGCCGACCTGGTGATCAAGGGCGTGCAGCAGCCAGCGAGTGTGAGCTGGCACGAGGTAAAGAATGCCGGGCATTTTTCCTTCCTGAGCCCGTTTCCGCAGGCGATGCAGCGGCCTGGCCTGGCTCCGGCGCTTGATCCCCCGGGCTTTGACCGAGTCGCCTTTCATCAGGTCATGCCACTGCAAATTGCAGACTTTCTGGATCACCATACAGGCCGGAGCTGAGGCAAAGCGGTGCACTGCTTGCTGAATTTCGCACATCTGTAGCAAACGGGCGGGTGCCTGCCTGTGTGACCGCGCCATGCTTTTTGTGTTAACTTGATGATTGTTAGCGGATTTTAAACATTGTCGCCCAAGTTGCAGCGGGCGGTACAAGAGTTGCTAGTTCTCCTGTTTGAGCAAGCGTGGATGCCAGGGCAGGCTATCGGCAATCGCGGGCTTGATGATAAAGTGGCGTGCGGCTGGGGGTAGGCTGGGGGTAGGGAAGATCAGCCGCGTCAGATGAGATCCAGGGGTTCATCTGTGATATTTAAGAATTAATAGAAAAAGATAATGAAATCAAAGGCGCTGTTCCCATTTTTTAATGAGGACCCCAAAAGTCAATCACTCTCCATCGGGTGGCTGCTACTGGGGTTTGCCAGTTTGTTGATGTACCTGCTCAAGGTATCCATTGACGTCTTTGATCTTCAGCGCCAGCTCATGCTCTCCTGGGGCGTGTTTGTGATTCTGGCGTGCATGTACAAATGGCAAGTCACCAAGCGCCCACCATGGCGCTTTTTGTTTATTCTGCTTTCCGGCTTTCTGGCGCTGCGCTACCTGATCTGGCGCAGCACCGAAACCCTGATCTATACCGGCCCGCTCGATTTCATTGCCATGACGCTGCTGTATCTGGCCGAGGTGTATTCGCTCACCATTTACATGCTGGGTATCCTGCTTAATCTCTGGCCTCTGCGTAACCGTCCGCTCAAGCTACCGCCCAATCTGGCAGACTATCCAACTGTCGATGTCTTCATCCCTACTTACGATGAGTCGGACGACATCATCCGCATTACTACCATCGCTGCCAGCCAGATTGATTATCCCAAGGACAAGCTGCGTATTCATATCTGCGACGATGGCAGCACAATAAACAAACGCAATAATCCGGCCACCGCCGAGGTCGCCTGGGCACGCTATTACCGCTTGCGCAGGCTGGCGCAGGATCTGGGCGCCAACTACATCACCCGCGAAACCAATGTTGCTGCCAAGGCGGGTAATCTCAACCATGCCCTGCATCAGACCCATGGCGAGCTTTTCCTGGTGCTGGATTGTGACCATGTGCCTACCCATGACATCCTGCGCCGCACCGTGGGTTTCTTTGCGGCCGATCCCAAGCTGTTTCTGGTGCAGACGCCGCACTTCTTTATTAATCCCACGCCCGTCGAGAAAAACCTTATCGGCGTTGGTAATCCCAATCGTGAAAACGATATGTTTTACAAGGAAATCCACCGTTCGCTGGATTTCTGGAACTCCAGTTACTTCTGCGGCTCGGCTGCATTGTTACGCCGCCGCTATGTGATGGAGGTAGGCGGCATTGCCGGTAAAACCATTACTGAAGATGCCGAAACCTCCTTTCACCTGCACAGCCTGGGCTACAACAGCATTTATCTGGATCGCCCCATGGTGTGCGGGCTATCGCCGGAGAGCTACAAGGATTACATCCTGCAGCGCACCCGCTGGGCGCAGGGCATGGTGCAGCTATTCCTGCTGAGCAATCCGCTGATGGCCAAAGGGCTAAGCTTCCACCAGCGCTTGTGCTATTTCAACTTCTGCTTTTACTGGTTCTTTGGGCTGGCGCGTGTGATGTTTTTTATCGCGCCCGCCTTGTTCCTGCTGCTCAGTCTCAAGATTTACTTTGCGTCGTTCACGCAGGTCATCAGCTATGCCGTGCCGTATATTTTTTCTACCTTCATGCTGATGGATTTCTTTTATGGCCGGGCGCGCCAGCCGTTTTTCTCGGAAATTTACGAGAGTGTGCAGTCGATATTCCTGGCACCGGCGGTCATCGCCGTACTTTTTAACCCGCACAAGCCCTCGTTCAAGGTCACGCCCAAGGGCAACACGCAGGAGCAGGATTTTCTCAATCCTCTGGCGGCCATCTTTTTTGTCATTATCCTGGTGAATATCCTGGCGATTGGTGCCGGGGTCATCAGCTGGTTTACCGATCCTATCCTGCGCGATACCTTGTCCGTGACGGCGGTATGGTGCACTTACAATGTGGTATTGGCGGTCATTTCGCTGGGTGCCTTCTGGGAACGCAAGCAGATGCGCCAGTTCCACCGCATCAATGTGGAAGAGTCCGTCAGGATGCGCTTGCCGGGCGGGGATGCCGAATACACAGGGGAGACCATGGACCTTTCCATCACGGGCCTGGGGTTCAAGGTCAAGCTGCCCCAGGCACCCAAGGTCTCGGACCCGGTGATACTGGAAACCACCAGCAGCGATGGCAGGAAATTTGTCTTTAACGCGGTGTTCAAGCGGGTGATTGAGCGTAACGGCGTGTTTTATTGCGGGACGGAATTTGTGCTGGACAAGCAGAGTTACGCCCAGGCCGTGGCTTATTTGTATGGCGATAGCGGGCGCTGGACGCGCTTCTGGGCCAAGAAAACCCGCAATGAGAAGACATTCAGAATGCTGGGCCACCTGTTTGTGTCGGGTATCAAAGGCATGGCGGAAAGCTTCGGGATCATGACGTCATCAGGTGTGCAGTACCTGATGGCCTTGCAAAGAAAATACGCAAAAAAATAAACCAATCAATCATGGGGAAGTTCGGGGGTCGTATGAAAGTATGGATGTATGTCGTTTTATGGATGTTTCCGCTGCTGGGGTATGCCAATACCCAGCAGGTTGAGCTCGACAAGCTGATTGCAGCGCCCACGCTCACCTTGAAATGTACCGGGGATGAGCAGGGGCTGGATATTCCGCTGGCACATCGCTGGAATGTGAAAAAGGTGACGCTTAACCTGCATTATGTTTCCTCCATCAATCTGATTACCAGCCAATCCCAGCTGGTGGTCAAGCTGAACGGCATGCCCATCGCGCAGACCAAGCTCGATGCCTTGAGCCCGGATGTGCTGGTGCAGCTCAATCTGCCTGTGCAGTATCTGAGCGCAGGCTATAACAAACTCTCCTTTGCCGTGGCCCAGCATAGTGAAAGCAAGGGCTGCGAAAAGGGCTGCTCGCCCGATATGTGGACGACCATAGACCTCAAGCGCTCGGTGCTGGCGATCGATTACGAAAACAAAGCGGTACCCGTGGCATTGTCCAGTGTGGGCACCCTGCTGTTTGATCCGAAAGTCTTCCCGCAGGCGGAAGTGCATCTCGTCACGGATACCCAGGATGGCGAATTGCTGAACCCGCTGTCGATAGTGGCCTCCGGCGTGGCGCATCATTTTGATTACCGCCAGGTCAGTTTCACGGTTTCACGCCAGTTGAAACCAGGGGTGGATAACATCCTGGTGGGCAAGCACGCGTTTGTCCAGGGCTTGCTGGGCGAGTCCAAGCTTGCCTTGGCTGACCACGAGCAGGGTGGCTATGTCAGCATGCTGCCTCTGCCGCAGGCGGGAGGCGGGCAGGATGCCGGACATGCGCTGGTGGTGGTGACGGGCAAGCAGGTCGATGACGTCAAGCTCGCGGCTGAAACCTTTGCCAGCATGTCGACCTTTCCCGGCACGCCCAGCCTGAGCGCGTATGAATTCAAGTTGCCCAAGCTCAGGGAATACAGCGGACGCGAGCTGATTGAGCCGGGCAAGGAATATACCCTCAAGGCGCTGAATTTCCCGACGGCGACTTTCCAGGGTGGCAACGCCAGCGGCAAGGATATCAATTTCCGTTTGCCGCCGGATTTCATGATACGGCCCAACCTGTCTGCCAAGCTGGCCTTGCACTTTGCCTATGGCGCCGGCATGCGTGAAACCTCCGCGATGAATATCGTGGTGAATGGCAAGATCGTGAAGGGCATCCACCTCGGCAATACGGATGGCGCCTCGTTTCAGAATTACGTGATTGAAATCCCCACGCGTCTGTTCCAGCCGGGCAGCAACCGCATTTCGTTTGCCACCGAGTTGCATCCGCCCTTGAAGGAATGCGACCTCATGCTGACCGGCAATATGTTCCTGACCGTGTTTGATGACACCACCTTCAGCTTCCCCGACATGCCGCACTTTGTCGAGCTGCCCAATCTTGAACTGTTCATGCTGAGCGGCTTCCCGTTCACGCGCTGGGCGGATGGCTACGAAAGCAAGGTGGTGCTGACCCAGACCGATGACAACACCCTGTCTGCGGCCATGAATCTGATCGGGTTGATGACGCAGAAAAGCGGCTTCCCCTTGTATGCCATCCAGCTGGATAAGGCACTGGCCAATCCATGGAAGGGTGACTTCATCATGCTGGGGTCGCCAGACAGCATTTCTGCCGCGCTGGGCGGCAAGAGTCTGCCTTTTACCAAGGGCAAATCTGCCGTGCCTTATGCCCTGGTACGGGACTGGGCGTCAGATCCGGTGCTGATCAGCAGCGTGCAGTCCAGCCAGCTGGGGGAGGGCCAGGGCTATCTCCTGCAGTTTGAATCGCCGTATGAGTCGGGACGCACCGGCATGGTATTCGCCGCACGGGATTCGAAAAACCTGCTCAGCCTGAGCGAGGCCTTGCTGAAGTCCGAAGTGCAGGCGCAGACCGAGGGCGAGCTGACCATGCTGGACCTTGCCTCGCAGGAGGACAAGGCGATTGTGAAAAGCTTCAAGCCTGAAACCACCTACACCACGGGTAAATCCGGCAAGAAATCATTCTGGCAGTCCTACCTGTACACCCATCCCTATATCTATTACGGGCTGGTGATATTGCTGACCATCGGGTTTGCCATCACCCTGTTTGTGGTGCTGCGCCGGTATCGCAAGAAGCGTGTGGCAGGGCGGCCGGTATAAAGCGGCGTTATTCCAGCTGGTGATCGATGGTGCGCGTGCCATCCAGCGAGCTTAAGCCGTGCTGCAGTGGTTCGCGCCAGGTATACAGAAGCACCAGCAGAAACGGGATCAGGCAAATGAGGATGACCTTGATGAAAAAGCCAACGGAAGGCGCGCCTTGATGATGCACGGGGCCAGCCAGCTCGAACTCCTGCATTTTCCAGATGGCTTTGTAGGCGGTGGTGCTGGCATGATCCACCGTCCTGAATTTGATAGGCTGATCGTGGTGGATAGCGCGGTATGCGCTTTCTGACAGGTGAATTTCCCCCGGACGCAGAAAAGCCGCTGGTGGGGGTGGCAGGGCTGCCGTGATATTTTCATCGCATGCGATATGAATACCCAACAGTATGGGCGGGTGGCTGCCGTTATCGAAATTGAAGAGGTCAGTCGCGCGCTGCATGGTGATGGCGGCCTCGAGGCTGGCATCGGTACTGGCAAAGCGGGCGACCCAGTACGCGTCTTCCGTGCTGATGCTGCCGGTGTGTTCTGTCACCGCCTCTTGCGCCAGCTGACGAACGTGCTGCAAAGCCTCATCGCTGTGGCTGAAAACCTGAATGGTCATCCGGGCTTCATGTGCCGGATGCCCTTGTTGTAATTGTGCGGAGCCTGTCATCGTTACCCTGTCAGTCATTTTTGAGAGACGTTATGTTTATGAGGGATAAGTCTTTATCTTACTTTAAGGCACTGCTGCTGGGTTTGCTAGTTCAATTTGGCAGCGCTTCTGCCATGGCAGGCCAGGCCGATTGGACGGAATTCAAGCAGCGCTTTGTGCTGGCCGAGGGGCGAGTGGTGGATGTGGGCAATGGCGGCATCAGCCATTCCGAAGGCCAGGGCGTCACCATGCTGCTGGCTGTGCATTACAACGACCAAAAAACCTTTGATCGACTGTGGCAGTGGACGCAAAGCGCACTGCAGGTGCGCAAGGATCGCCTGCTTGCCTGGCGCTGGACCACCAAACAAGGGGTGAACGACTTCAACAATGCCACGGATGGCGATTTGTATGTGGCGTGGGCGTTGCTGCGCGCCGCGGATAAATGGCATGTGCCCGCGTATAAAAAGGCAGCAGAGGCAATTCTCAACGATGTGAAGCGGCTGCTGGTAAAGCCGAGCAAGTGGGGTCCCGTGATTCTGCCCGGCTCGGCGGGTTTTGAAAAACCGGCTGGCCAGATCGTTAATCTGTCTTACTGGATTTTCCCGGCCTTGAATGATTTCAGTCGGTATGCGCCGGACCCGGTGTGGGATCAACTGGGCGAGAGCGGCGTCGCCATCATCCGTGAAAGTCATTTCGGCAAATGGCAGTTGCCCACTGACTGGGTGCAGCTCGGCAGCAAGGTGACGCCAGCGCCAGGGTTCCCTGCGCAATTTGGGTATGACGCGGTGCGCGTGCCGTTTTTCGTCATGTGGGGCAAAAAAGCCAACGCCAACCTGCTGGCGCCTTTCCAGGCGTTCTGGGGCTATTACCAGAAAACTCCGTATTTGCCGCCTACCGTCAGTATCGAAAACGATGCAGTGGCCCCTTATGGTGCGGCGCCCGGCATACTCAATATTGCCGACCTCACATGCCGCTATCCAGCGGTAGCGCCCCGGCCTGACTATCCGATCAACACGCAGGATTATTACTCGGCCACGCTGTTGCTGCTGGCCGATATGATGGTCGGGGAGCAGGCACGTTGAAATACAAGGCTCTGGTGGTGATGCTGTCCGTGGCCGGGTTGGCCGAATGCCCGGTTATCGCTTGTGCAGACGAGGCCGCGGGCAATATGCGGGCGGTGACGACCGCCCCATCTGCATGGGCAGTCGTCGCAGAGCAGGAATCAAATGCATCACAGGCAACCATCAAGGCTGTGCCGTCCAATGTCATCAGCGAACCCAAGGCGGTGTCCGATGCCATCGAATCACAAACGCCCGAGAAAAATGGCCGCGTGCAAAGCCAGCCGCTGATCAACAATGTGCCGCTTTCCAGTTTTCTGACGCCTGCGAAAAAAGCGCCGGCTGCGGTAGCTGCCAAGCAAGACGCCGCACCCAGCGCGCCTGATACCCGCCCCCTGTGGAAGCTATTCAACCAGCATGAGTATGACCGTGTGGAGCAAGGCATTGCCAGGCTGCAGAGTCAGTATCCGGACTGGAAAGCGCCGTCTGAGCTGGTGGCGCTGCTGGCGCAAAAGCGACGCGAGCAACGCCTGGAGCAGGTGATCCGCGAGCAGGATACCGAGGCGCTGGTGAAACTGGGTGAGCAATACCCGGAAGCCTTCTCCTGCGCGGCGATAGACAAGGCCTGGGCACTAGCCGCCGCCCACGCGACGCTGGGGCAGCGCGAATCCTTGCAAGCGCAGCTGCAGCATCTGGTCACCCAGTGCGAGAAGGAAGAAGACCGGCTCGCCACTCTGTACAAAGCCCAACACTGGCTCAGCCGTGAGGAATGGGAGGCCTTGATTGCGCTTGGTGCGGCCACCCCGCGCACGGCGCGCGGCGAGGCGCTTTTTCAGCAACTGGTATACCAGAACGGGGTAGAGGATCTGGCGCTTGCCATCAAGCAGCATGACAATGCCAGGGTGGACAGCCTGTTTGAGCAGTTGCAGCCAGAGATCGTGGCCCGAAAAGATATCAGCCAGCTATTGCTGGTGGCCTGGCATGACTTCAAGCTGGAGCGACTGGCCGCAGCGCAGGATTTGTTTGCGACCTCACTGGCGATGGAACCGCAGAATGACAATGCCCGCTATGGCCTCGCCTTGGTCTTCGCGCGCGAGCAAAATCACGAAGAAGCGATTACGGTGGCCCAGGGCTTGCCGGCGAACGATGCCGGGCGCAATGATCTGCTGCTGAATGCTTACCTGGCACTGGCAAAACAGGCCTACGGGCAACAGGATAGTCAGCAGACGCTGAACTACTTGCAGGAGGCAAAGCAGGCCGGGGCCTTGCCTCGCTATGCCTCGCTGATGGAGGCCTGGTCCCAGTTTGGATTGGGGAATACCACACAGGCTGCCGATGTGTTTGCCAGCCTTTACCGGGCGCAGCCGGATGAAGAAAGTGCCGCGGGCGTCATGGCGAGTTATCTCAAGCTGGACCGGGCAGATGACATAGCTCCGCTGGCGACCACCGAGCCGCTGGCCAGCCAATACAAGCATCATGTGGCGGCGGGGTTGTTTGGGCAGAAGCGCTTTTTTGAAGCGCGCGCACTGGATGCTGACACCTATGGCGATGCCGGTGGCATAGCCGCGCCACAGGCCGGTGCCGGGATCGCGTTGCGCGACAAGAGTGGCACGCAGGGCTTATCGCAGTTGAGCATACGGCAGGTACCGGTGCTGGAAGCCAGCATGCCGACGGGTAACCATGGCGAGCTGAATGTGTCATTGCGCGAGGTCCGTCTGGATAGCGGCACATTGTCACGCGATGCGCTGGTGGGCTCTGGCAGTTCCGGTGCCTGGCGCTATTCCCCAACCACCTCTACCACCGGCCTGGAGCCGCGAGTCAGCTGGCGCGACGATGTGTGGGATATCGCCCTGGGCATGACGCCGGATAACGGCGAGGTCAGCAGCCGCCCAACGGGCTATGTGGCGCATCAGAGCATGAACAAACTGGCGACGCTCACCAGCAGTTTGTATGTAGAGCCGGTGCGTGAATCCATCCTGTCGTATACCGGTATGCGTGACCCCTATACCGGCAAGCAATGGGGGCGCGTGCTGCGCAAAGGTGTTCGTTTGAACGGCCTGCAGCAACTGGGGAATAACTGGTCCGTGAGCGCTGCCATTAACATGGAATATCTGGACGGCGAGAGTGTGGAGACGAATCGCCATGCGGGCGTGTTTGCCAGTGTGGGCAAAAACCTCGACTTGCCAGCATTTTCATATGCGGTGCTGGGGTTGGGGTTCAATTATGACCATTATCAAAAAAATCTCAGTCATTTCACGCTGGGGCATGGGGGATATTTCAGCCCGGAACGCTTTGTCAGCATAGGCCCGGCGCTGGACTTTTTAACCCGTGAAAACCAGCAGTTTATCGTGAAGGGGCGTCTGGCGTTTGCCACCGTGTCCATCGCCGAAGCGGCCTCGCCGTGGTTTCCCGGCAATGACGACGGCAATAGCTATGCCTCCAGCAAAAATAACGGCATGAGCTATACCGCCGAAGCGACTGGCGTATGGCGCATCAACGACAGGCTGCAGATCGGCGGTGCGCTCTCCGAGCGCAATGCGCCGCAGTACAAGGACGAAACGGGCATGCTGTTTTTACGGGTATTGTTTGAATCGCGGCAATCCGTATTAAGTACGGACTTACCGACCAGAACATTCAACGGGCTTTATTAAGCCGGGCTGGTGGATCGACTGTGATCTGCCGCGAGACTGGGACTTCTGGCGAGGTTACTGCGCTGTTTATTCTTCCAGAAAGAGTTGCAACAGCTCATTCAAAAAGCGCTGCCCCAGCGCGGTGGGGGCAATCAGCTCGGGCGTGCGGGTGATCAGCCCGCGCTGCTCGGCCTGCTGCAGGGCGGGCTCCACCGTGCTGAGCGCCTGTCCGGTCATGGTGGTAAACAGCTTGGGGTCAAAGCCTTCAGTCAGGCGCAGGGCATTCATCATGAATTCAAAGCCGAGGTCTGCGCGATCCAGCAGGCGTTCTTCCTCAATGTGGCCGGTTTCTGCCACGGCTTTCATGTAAGCGTTGGGTTGCTTGATGCGGGATTGCCGCAGAATGCGGTCGTGAAAGCTCAGCTTGCTGTGAGCGCCCGCACCTATGCCCAGATAATCCCCAAACACCCAGTAATTCAGGTTATGCCGACAACGCTTGCCCGCTTTGCCAAAGGCCGAGGTTTCGTAATGGCCATAGCCATGTTCTGCCAGCAGATGCTCGATGGCCTCCTGCATGGTGGCGCTGGTGTCATCGTCGGGCAGAGCCGGTGGCTTGTAGTAAAACGGGGTGTTGGGTTCCAGTGTCAGGTGATAAGCGGAGATGTGCGTGGGGCCTAACGCAATGGCGGTGCGCATATCCTGCAGCGCTTCTTCCAGCGTTTGTTCCGGCAGGGCGTACATTAAATCCAGATTGACGTTGCCGAAAATCTTGATGGCGTGCTCGGCGGCGTATTGCGCTTCTTCGCTGTTATGTATGCGCCCCAAGGCCTGCAAATGACGCGGATTAAAACTTTGTATACCAATGGAAATGCGGTTGACCCCGGCATCACGGTAGCCTGCAAAGCGTTCCGCTTCAAAAGTACCGGGGTTGGCTTCCAGCGTGATTTCCGCTTCGTATTCCAGCGGTGTGAGCATGCGCACATGACTGAGAATGCGGTCTATGGATTCCGCACTGAACAGGCTGGGCGTGCCACCACCAAAAAAGATGCTGCGCACCTTGCGGCCCCATACCAGCGGCGTGGCTTGCTCAAGGTCGGCAATCAGCGCGTCAACATAGGCACTTTCCGGGATAGGGTTGCGCGACTCATGTGAATTGAAATCGCAATAAGGGCATTTGCGTACGCACCAGGGGATATGGATATACAGGCTGAGTGGTGGCGGATTGCCCAGGCCGCTGCTGGTGAGCTGGCCTACCAGCGGATTTTCAGTCACCGGGGCAGGCGCAATCGGAATGATGGGTATCATGCGGCGCGGATAAGCGCTAAGCTTTGTTGTACGGATTGATCAGGCTGTCGACCAGCTGGTGCAAGGCGTCACGCATCTGCTGCTCGGAGACTTCCATCAACAGGCCGTCCTCCAGCGCATCCTGCGCAATCTGTTTCAGCTCGTCAAAATTCTCGGTCATCACCTTCACTTTTTCGGTGCAGGAGACCACGCTGTTGTCATCGCGTACCCATTTGGGCCAGTCGTTGCTACTCATGTTGCCAATCTCTCCAGCCTATGCAGCAAGCGGGCCATGGCCTGACCTCGATGGCTGATGCGGCTCTTAATATCCAGGGGTAATTCGGCGACGGTCTTGCCGGTTTTGGCATCCAGAAACAAAGGGTCATAGCCGAAGCCATCTTCGCCGCGCAATGTGTCCAGTATTTCGCCTTGCCATACGCCTTCGGCAATCAGTGGTTCCGGGTCGTCAGCATGCCGCACCAGCACGATCACGCAATAAAAATGCGCCTGCCGCTGGGTGAGACCTTGCATGACCTCCAGCAGTTTCGCATTATTACGGGCATCCGATTTTGGTTCACCGGCATAACGCGCTGACAGCACGCCAGGCGCACCCTGCAGGGCATCCACGCACAGGCCGGAATCATCGGCCAGCGCGGGCAATCCGGTATGGCGGCTGGCATGGCGCGCCTTGGTCAACGCATTTTCAATAAACGTGCAGTAGGGCTCTTCCGCTTCCGGCACATTGAGGGCGGATTGCGGGATGATTTCCAGGTCGAGCGGCGCCAGCAGATGGCGGATCTCCCGCAGCTTGCCTGCGTTACCGCTGGCGATGACCAGTTGGTTGAAGGGCAGCGCCATGTTACAAGCCCAGCGCCTTGGTTTGCAGGCTGGTCAGCTCGCGTATGCCTGCGGCGGCGAGGTCCAGCATGCGATCCATATCGGCTCGCTGAAACGGCACACCTTCAGCCGTGCCCTGAATTTCCACGTAGCCGCCGCTACCGGTCATCACGACATTCATGTCGGTATCACAGTCGGAATCTTCAATGTAATCGAGGTCCAGCACCGGCGTGCCCTGGTAAACACCGACCGACACCGCAGCGACCGAATCACGCAAGGGCGATTCGCTGATCAGGCCCTGCGCCAGCAAACGGCTGATGGCATCATGCAGGGCGACATAGGCGCCGGTGATGCTGGCGGTGCGGGTGCCGCCGTCAGCCTGAATCACATCACAGTCTATCTGTATGCTGCGCTCGCCCAGTTTTTCCAGATCGATGATAGCGCGCAGGGAGCGGCCAATCAGGCGCTGAATTTCTTGTGTGCGCCCACTCTGCTTGCCGCGTGCCGCTTCGCGGTCCATGCGGCTGCCGGTAGAGCGGGGCAGCATGCCGTACTCTGCGGTTACCCAGCCCTGATTTTTGCCGCGCAAAAAACCGGGTACTTTTTCGTCCACGCTGGCGGTACACAGCACATGGGTATCGCCAAATTTGACGAGTACCGAGCCCTCGGCATGCTTGGTGTAGTGCCGGATGATTTCAATGGGGCGTAGCTGGTGGGTTTCTCGCTGGCTGGGGCGCATGATGGTTTCGCTCTGTCAAAACCCTGATTATAAGCCAGTCATGGGGAATTCAATAATGCCGGGTTCCACGTGAAACGGCACCGCCTGGCAGGCGACTAGCCGCGTGATTTGGTAATGGCTGCCTGTATCTCGGCAATGGCCAGGTCTATTTGCGCTTCGCTGAGCTCGACATCTTCTGCCTGGCCTGCGCTTTCCGTCACCGGGTTCAGAATGGTGGTGATGGCACCCATCGCCATATCATGAGAAGACAGCATCAGCTCGGCTTGGCCCAGACGCAGCCCGATGGCACTGGCATTGTCACCTTCGCTGCCATTTTGCTCTTCGGCAGTTTCCAGCATCCTGGGAATGGCAATGTCGACCGGATGCTGGTAAATCATCTCGGCCATCTGTTCTTCGCTCAAGCCTGACCACAGGCCATCCGAGCACAGCAGCAGAATGTCGCCATCCATCAGCTTGCGCGGGGGCGTCAGCTCGATTTTGGGCGTATGGCTACTGCCCAGGCAGTTATAGATTTTGTGACGCTCCGGATGACGCGCCATCTCATCGCGATGCAGCAAGCCCTGGCGAAACATCTTTTGCACCACGGAGTGATCCTCTGTGTGGTAAATGCTGCGCCCGCTGCGGAAATGATAAAGGCGGGAGTCGCCCACATGGGCGGTGTACAGACGATGCTGCTGAATAATGGCGGCCACGATGGTAGTGCATGGTGCCTCGAGCATATGCTGGGTGTGCTTGAGCTGATGCAGGGCCTGATGAATGATCTGGATTTGCTCCATCAGGTAACGTCCGGGATGCGGTAGCAGGTCTACCGCTCTTTTTTTGAAATCCTCGGTCAGCGTCTTGACGGCCATGCGAGCGGCCACTTCACCGTGGCGATGGCCACCCATGCCATCGGCCAGCACCATCAGCACGGCATCGCGGCTGTAAGCATAGGCCAGCCGGTCCTGATTATGTGCGCGCGGCCCTTTGCGGCTGCTTTGGTAAATGCTGAATTTCATGTGTCTGGCCGCAAGTACTGACGCAGCTTGTCCATCAGGCCGGCTTTGGCAACTGGCGCATTGGGGATATTGTCCGCCAGCATTTTTTGCAGGGTCAGCACGCTTTGCGGGCGTTGCATGTGGTCCAGTGCCAGGCAGCGATCAATAATTTCCAGCAGTGCCGGCGAGTAATGGGCTTTGCCGAGGCGGACGGCGGGGATGAGTTTATCCTCCTTGCGGCGGGCATCGGCGGCGGGTGGCGTGCCGCGACTGATACAGGCATACATGCTGGCGCCCACGCTGTAGATATCGCTCCATGGCCCCAGCAGAGTCTTGTCGAAGTATTGCTCGGGGGAGGCAAAGCCCGGCGTATAACTGGGCGGCAGGCTGGGCTGGGTGGCGGACAATGTTTGCCGGGCCGAGCCGAAATCCAGCAGCACAGGCGAGCCATCGAGCCGGATATAGATGTTGGCGGGCTTGATGTCCAGATGCAACAGCTTGCGGGCATGCACTTCACGCAGGCCATTCAGCAGCTCGCAGAAAACGCGACGGATGAAATTTTCCCCCAAGGGTTGCGACTGGTTGAGGATGGAAGCCTGCAGGGATTTGCCACGCTCGTATTGCATGACCATGTAAACGGTATCGTTGGCGCGGAAAAAATTCAGCACCCGCACTATATTGCGGTGTTCGATGGTAGCGAGTGCTCGCCCTTCCTCAAAAAAGCATTTGAGGCCGTGCTTGAAATTGGTAGAGGCAGCGGCGGAGTTGATCTGCACTTTGCTGCCTTCGCTGCGCAAGGCGAGACCGGTCGGAAGATACTCCTTGATGGCGACGGTATTCTTGCCGGCATCCTCGGCCAAGTAGACCACGCTGAAGCCACCCGCGCTCAGAACCTTCTTGATGACATAGTCCTGTAGCGGGTGTCCAATGGGGAGAGACTGGTTTTGCGTAGCCTGCATACTGAACGATACATCCCAAGTGTCGGCCGTGGCATGAATAAAAAAGGCGCATCATCATCAGAAAACCATGTGCCGCCGCGGCGAGGCACTAGCTTATTTTGGCATGAATCCGGCGGGATTTGATACCATGCCCCAACTTTAAAATCTTCATCTCCCCCAGGAATTTTCCATGACATTCAGTATGACCGGATTTGCCTCGCTGGAGCGCGAGGTCAGCGGCGGTACCCTCATTATCGAGTTGCGCTCCGTCAATCATCGCTATCTTGAATTGCACATGAAGCTGGATGACAGTCTGCGCAGTTTTGAGCCCATGGCACGCGAACTGATTGCAGCCCATCTCGGGCGTGGCAAGGTGGAGTGCCGCATGAGCCTGATGCGCAGCCAGGATGCTACGAAAAAAGCCGAGCTTGATGTCAGCATCGTGCAGCAGCTGGCCAAGCTGTCAGCCGATGTACAGCAGCACATGCCTGCCAGTGCACCGTTGACGGTAGCTGACATTCTGCGCTGGCCCGGTGTGGTGATGAGCGATGGCATCGATACGGCTGCGCTGGGTGATCAGGTCAGGGCGATTCTGCAGCAGGTGTTGCAGGACATGAGCGCCGCGCGGGCACGTGAAGGGGCCAAGCTGGCCGCGGTGATCCGCGAGCGCCTGGCCGAGATGGAGCGCGAAGTTGCCCAGGTCAAGCCGCTGCTGCCATTGCAGATCAAGGCATATCAGGAGCGCCTTGTCGCCAAGCTGCAGGAGGCGTTGAAATCAGTGGACGAAGAGCGCTTGCGGCAGGAGCTGGTGCTGTTCGCACAACGCGTGGATGTGGACGAAGAGCTCACACGCCTCACCGCGCATATTGAAGAGGTGAAGCGTATTCTCGGTGCCAAGGGCGCTGCCGGCAAGCGTCTGGATTTCCTGATGCAGGAGCTGAATCGCGAAGCGAATACGCTGGGTTCCAAGTCGGTCTCAACCGAAGTATCGCAAACCGCGATGGCGCTTAAAGTATTGATTGAACAGATGCGTGAACAGATTCAAAATATCGAGTAATCACATTTGAAAGGGCAGCGCGGAAACGGGCCGCCCATCTTGCAATCGCCGCCAGCCGGCGCAGACCATTTAAAAGAAATCACGAGCATGACAGGCAATTTATTTATCATCACCGCGGCATCTGGCGCGGGTAAAACCAGTCTGGTGCGCGAATTGCTGGCGTCAGACAGCCAGATCCAGCTATCGGTGTCGTATACCACCCGCAAGCCGCGACCAGGCGAGGTGGATGGGGTGCACTATCACTTTGTGGAAGAAGCTGAATTCATGCGCATGCTGGAAGCCAGCGACTTTCTGGAAAGTGCGCATGTGCATGGTGCGCGCTATGGAACATCGCAAAGCCGGGTGGAAAGCGTGTTGAAGCAAGGCAATGACCTGATTCTGGAGATTGACTGGCAGGGCGCTGCCCAGGTGCGCAGTCTTTACCCGCAGGCCATCAGCATTTTTATTCTGCCACCTTCGCTGGAGGCGCTGGAGCAGCGCCTGCACGGCCGTGGACAGGATAGCGCCGAGGTGATCGCCCGTCGGCTGGCGGCTGCTCGCGATGAGATGCGCCATGTGGTCGAGTTCGACTATGTTACAATTAACGACGATTTTGAGGTGGCGCTAAATGATCTGCGCGCCATCATCCGCACCCAGCGTTTGCAGCGCGAAAAGCAGTTGCTGCGGCACCAGGATCTGCTGGAAAAACTCATATAGATCATACGGAGGAATAACACATGGCTCGCATGACAGTAGATGATTGTCTCGAAAAAATCCCTAATCGCTTTCAACTGACGCTGGTAGCAGCGTACCGTTCGCGCCAATTGGCCAACGGCTCGGAACCTTTGGTCAATACCCATGGCCAGAAGGACAAGCCCACAGTGCTGGCATTGCGCGAAATCGCATCCGGCAAGGTCGGTCTGGAAGTGCTGAACCGCGGCCAAGCCTAAGTTCAACATCCGGTGCTAAATGCACCGAAGATCAAGCAAGGCGCTGTTTGAAGGCATTATGTGTGTTCAATCGGTGCCTTGTTTTTTTGGTAAAACCCTTTAGAAGCTTATGGATAGTCACAGGTGGTTGAGTCAGCATGCCTAAATTGGTAGCCAAACGTCCAGCAGAGTCGCTGAAACATGTGGCAGCCCCCCTATTGCCCGCCGATAGCGAAGATTCGCTACTGACGCAGCGCTTGCGGGTTTACCTCAAGCCCGAAGATATTGAACAGGTCTGGGCGGCGTATCGTTTCAGCGATATGGCGCATACCGGCCAGCTGCGCAAGAGCGGCGAGCCGTATATCACGCACCCGGTGTCGGTAGCCTGCATCCTGGCCGAGCTGCATATGGATGTGCCCACGCTGGTGGCCGCCTTGTTGCACGACGTGGTGGAAGATACCGGTGTCACCACCCAGGAGGTGAGTGAGCGCTTTGGCAAACAGGTAGCCGAGCTGGTGGATGGTCTCTCCAAGCTGGACAAGATCAAGTTCAGTACCGAAACCGAAGCCCAGGCGGAAAACTTCCGCAAGATGCTGCTGGCGATGTCGCAAGACGTGCGAGTCATTCTGGTCAAGCTTGCCGACCGCCTGCACAACATGAGTACGCTGGGGGTGATGACCCCGGAAAAACGCCGTCGCACTGCGCGCGAAACCCTGGAAATTTATGCGCCCATCGCCAATCGCCTGGGGCTGAATGCCATCTACCAGGAGCTCGAAGATCTCAGCTTCAAGCATTTGTATCCCATGCGCTATTCGGTCATCTCCAAGGCGATCCTGGCTGCGCGCGGCAATCGCAAGGAGGTGGTGGGCAAGATCCTGGATGCCATACGCGAGCGCCTGGGCGAGATGCACATAGAAGCAGAGGTGACGGGGCGCGAAAAGCATCTTTATAGTATTTACCGCAAGATGACCGGTAAAACCGTGACCTTTTCGCAGATATATGACATTTACGGTTTCCGCATCATCGTCAAGGATTTGTCCAGCTGCTATCTGGCGCTGGGGGTGTTGCATGGTCTCTACAAGCCTATCCCAGGCAAGTTCAAGGATTACATCGCCATCCCCAAGGCCAATGGCTACCAGTCGCTGCATACCACGCTGTTTGGCCCGTTTGGCACGCCGATTGAGGTGCAGATACGCAGCCGCGAGATGCATAACATTGCTGATGCGGGCGTAGCGGCCCACTGGCTGTACAAGACCACTGACGCGCATCTGACCGAATTGCAGCAGCAGACCCACCAATGGTTGCAGCGCTTGCTGGATATCCAGAGCGAAAGCACGGACTCGCTGGAGTTTCTCGAGCACTTCAAGGTCGATCTGTTCCCGGATGAGGTGTATGTATTTACGCCCAAGGGCAAGATCATGGCGCTGCCTAAAGGCGCGACGGCGGTGGACTTTGCCTACGCCGTGCATACGGATATTGGCAATCGCTGCGTGGCCGTCAAGATCAACCAAGAACTGGCGCCGCTGCGTACCGAGCTGCATAACGGTGACCATGTGGAAATCATCACGGCCGCCCATGCGCACCCCAACCCGGCCTGGCTCAATTATGTCGCTACCGGCAAGGCGCGGGCGCATATCCGCCATTTTCTCAAGTCCTTGCAGACGACCGAATCCGCCCATCTTGGTGAGCGCTTGCTCAATCAGGCCTTGCGCGCGCTGCATGCGGATGTCGCGAAGATCGACGACACGCATTGGCAGAAACTGCTGCGCGATTATGGCGCCAAGAACAAGGAAGAGATCCTCACCGATATCGGCCTGGGCAAGCGGCTGAATGTCATGGTCGCGCATCAACTGCTGGCGATGAGCGAAGAGCAGGGCGAGCGCCATGCCAAGCATACCAACAAACCGCTGGGCACGATTACCATACGCGGTTCCGAGGGCATGGCGGTGCAGTTCGCCCAATGCTGCCGCCCGATACCTGGCGACCCCATCCTTGGCTTTATCAACAAGGACAAGGGATTGGTCATTCATACGCATGATTGCCCGGCCATACGCAAATTCCGTGTCGACCCCGAAAAGTGGCTGGATGTCGAATGGGATCCGGATGGCAAGCGCCTGTTTAATGTGAATCTGAAGCTGGTGGTCGCCAATCAGCGTGGCATGCTGGCGCAGATCGCGTCTACCATTGCCGAGGCGGGCTCCAATATTGACCATGTCAGCATGGAAGAGTCAGACAGCAGTGCCTATACCAATATGCATTTCACCGTGCAGGTGGAAAATCGCGTGCACCTGGCCGAGTTGATGCGGCGTATCCGCAAGATTCCTGACGTGGTGCGCATCAATCGCGTCAAGGGTGCCGGAACCGAGCAGCGCATACAGTAGGCTCGGCTACATCACGCAAACCCAATATCCTGAAAACCAAGACCTGAGGAAAACCATGGCAAAAAAGATCATCCATACCGACCACGCTCCTAAAGCGATTGGCACTTACTCCCAGGCGGTTGCCGTCAATGGCACCGTTTACCTGTCAGGGCAGATTGGGCTGGACCCCGCCAGCATGGAGCTGGTAGAGGGGATTGAGGCACAGGTGCATCGTGTATTCACCAACCTCAAGGCCGTGGCTGAAGCGGCTGGTGGTTCTCTGGCGGATGTCGTGAAACTGAATATTTTTCTGACCGATCTCGGTCACTTTGCCTTGGTCAATTCCATCATGTCTGAATATTTCAGCGAGCCTTATCCTGCGCGTGCTGCCGTTGGCGTCGCCACACTGCCACGTGGTGCGCTGGTGGAAGCCGATGCCGTCATGGTGCTCGCCTGAGTCTTTAACCTCTCCGCTGGCAAGGATAGTCTCTGAAACCGCTGCAAGACCTCAAGGGCATCACGCAGCCGGTGCTAAGCGGGCTGCGCAAGCTTGGCATTCATAGTATTGAAGACTTGCTCCTCCACCTGCCCCTGCGCTATGTGGATGAAACGCGCGTAACGCCGATTCGCGACCTGCGGCTCGGCGAGCAGGCGCAGGTCGAAGGCGAGATTATTCATGCCGAAGTCCAGTACAAACCCCGTAAAGCCCTGATTGCAAGATTGCAGGATGCCAGTGGCATCCTGATCTTGCGCTTTCTCAATTTTTATCCCAGTCAGATTGCGGCGCTGAAAGAAGGCAACCGCTTGCGCGCACTGGGTGAAGTGAGGAATGGCTTTTTCGGTTATGAAATGGTGCACCCGCAGTGCAAGCCGGTGCGAGAAGGGGCTGCGGTCAAGCAGACCTTGACGCCGGTCTATCCGACCACGGCAGGCTTGTCGCAGCCTTCGCTGCGGAAATGGATAGGGCGCGCCCTTGAGACGGCCAGCCATGATGAACTCCTGCCGGCCAAGGTGTATCAGGGCAAAGCCTGGCCTGATTTTCAGCAAAGCCTGCTGCAGTTGCACTATCCGCCACCCGATGCTGATCAGCATGCCCTGCAGGAAAAAACTACCCCCGCCTGGCAACGCCTCGCATTTGACGAGCTGCTGGCTCAGCAGATTTCCATGCGCAAGCATTACGCCCGTCGTCGTGGTCTGGGCGCGCCTGCCATGCCGCCTTCCAAAAAGCTGGTCTCCGCATTATTGAAATCCCTGCCGTTTGGCCTGACAGCAGCCCAGCAGCGCGTATTCACCGATATTCAGCACGATCTTGGCCGCAGTTATCCCATGCAGCGCCTGTTGCAAGGCGATGTCGGTAGCGGCAAGACCATTGTGGCCGCCATGGCCGCCTTGCAGGCGATTGAGCATGGCTGGCAAGCGGCCATCATGGCGCCTACCGAGATTCTCGCCGAGCAGCATTTCAATAAGCTGAATACCTGGCTGCAAAATCTGGCGGCAGGCGCGGCTCCGGTGCGCGTGGTGTGGGTGGCTGGCAGCCAGGGCAAAAAGGCGAGAGCAGAGGCACTGGCCGCGATTGCCAGTGGCGAGGCGCAGCTGGTGATCGGCACCCATGCCGTGTTTCAGGACCAGGTAAAGTTTGCCAGGCTTGGCCTCGTGGTGGTGGATGAGCAGCATCGTTTTGGTGTGCAGCAACGCCTGGCGCTGCGGCAGAAGGGCGCACAGCCGCATCAGCTGATGATGAGTGCCACGCCGATACCGCGTACGCTTTCCATGAGCTATTTTGCCGATCTGGATGTGTCAGTGATTGATGAGTTGCCGCCCGGGAGAACTCCGGTGGTGACCAAGCTGGTATCGGATGCGCGCCGTGAAGAAGTCTTCGAGCGGGTGCGTGCAGCTTGCAGTCAGGGCAGGCAGGCCTATTGGGTTTGCCCTCTGATCGAAGAAAGTGAAGCCTTGCAGCTACAGACGGCCGTGGATACCCATCTAGCATTGCAAGAGGCGTTTCCCGAGTTGCAGGTGGGGTTGGTGCATGGCCGCATGAAGCCGGCCGACAAGCAGGCCGTCATGCAAGCGTTTGCTGCCAATCAAATCCATTTGCTGGTGGCGACGACGGTGATTGAAGTCGGGGTGGATGTGCCGAATGCCAGTCTGATGGTGATAGAGCACGCCGAGCGCATGGGGCTTTCGCAATTGCATCAGTTGCGTGGGCGGGTAGGGCGGGGGGCCGCCAGTAGCGCCTGCATTCTGCTTTACCAGACGCCGTTGTCGGAAACGGCGCGTGCGCGCCTCAAGATTATTTATGAATCGAGTGATGGGTTCGAAATTGCCCAGGCCGACTTGCACTTGCGGGGGCCGGGGGAGTTCATGGGCATCCGGCAGAGTGGTACCCCCATGCTGAAGATTGCTGATCTGGAAAGAGATGCTGGGTTACTGGAAGAAGCTCAGGCCATGGCTGACTGGTTATTGCAAAAGCATCCCCAGGCAGCCGAAGCGCATTTGCAGCGTTGGCTGCATCAGGCGCAAGAATTGGTCAAAGTGTGATTGAGCCTGCGATAATAGCGCCGTGAGAATTGTCCGCGCCTTCCCCCAACAACGTCAGCACTGGTTGCGCCAACCGATGGGCAGCGGCGCCTATCGCTCCTGGCTGGTGGAGACGGCATCCCTGACGCAACGCCTGCAATCCCGTTCGACAACATTCGCCGTTCATACGCTTGGCCTGAAGCAGGCAATGCCTGCTCCGGAAGATGCCGTGTTACTGGGTATCCCTGCACGGCGTGCTTCCCTGATGCGAAACGTGCATTTGCTTTGCAATGGCGAGCCGGCCGTGTATGCATCCAGTGTGTTGCCACAATCGAGTTTACGCGGCGCATGGCGTGGCCTCGGGCGATTGGGGAACCGTTCACTGGGCTCCATGCTGTTTTCCAATCCCCGGGTGAGTCGTGCGCCATTAAGCTATCGCAAACTGACAGCGCAGCATGCGCTTTACAGGCAGGCTGTGGCGCATTTGCACAATAAACCGGCTTACGTGTGGGCAAGGCGCTCGGTCTTTCACCTTGAGTGTTCCGCCATTCTGGTCACGGAAGTTTTTTTACCCTCGGTCTTAACCTTATGAACTGGCTAGTGAAGAAGAGTAGCGCCTACTGGCGATTGACGCGCATGGATAAACCCATCGGCATCCTGCTGCTGCTGTGGCCCACGCTCTGGGCGCTGTGGCTCGCCAGTGCCGGCAAACCAGACCTGAAAGTATTAGCGGTGTTTGTCTTGGGTACGGTGCTGATGCGGGCCGCTGGTTGTGTCATGAACGATATGGCGGATCGCAATTTTGACGGGCATGTCGCCCGCACGCGCCATCGCCCCCTGGCGACGGGGGAGGTCAGTGTTAAAGAGGCATTGTTGCTGGCGATGATATTAAGCCTGATCGCTTTCGCATTGGTCATGCAATTAAACAAGCTGACGGTGCTGCTGTCTTTCCCGGCCCTGTTCCTGGCGGCCAGCTATCCATTGACCAAGCGCGTGATTGCGATTCCCCAGGCTTATCTTGGCGTGGCCTTTGGTTTTGGCATTCCCATGGCATATGCTGCACAGACGGGTAGCATCCCTGGTATCGCCTGGTTTCTGCTGCTGGGAAACGTGTTCTGGGCCATCGCTTATGATACGGAATACGCCATGGTGGATCGGGCGGATGACCTGAAGATCGGCATCCGTTCTTCGGCTATCTTTTTTGGTCCTAGGGATGTGGCGGCCATTATGCTATCGTACGGAGTCTTGCTGGGAGTATTGCTCCTTACAGGCCTTCATTATGGCTTGGACTGGCCTTATTATCTCGGTTTGATCGTTGCCGCCATGCTCGCGGTTTACCACTACCTGCTCATTCGTGAGCGTCAACCAGCACGCTGCTTCAAGGCGTTTTTGCATAATAACTGGTTGGGTGCGGTGGTGTTTTTCGGGCTGGCTGCAAGTTATGCTCTTCATTTTTCGTCATAAAACCGCTAGCAAACGCAATATATCGTTTGACAAGCGTTACTTGCGTGACATAAAATCCGCCTCTTAATTTTTTCAGCGATTAATGGTTGTCCGATGAAGACCTTTTCTGCAAAAGCGCATGAAGTAAAGCGCGACTGGTTCGTGGTAGATGCCACGGATCTGGTGCTGGGCCGACTGGCCAGCGAGATTGCCCACCGTCTGCGTGGCAAGCATAAAACGATTTACACTCCGCACGTGGATACGGGCGATTACATTGTCGTGGTTAACGCCGACAAGATCAAAGTAACCGGCAACAAGGCAGGCGACAAGCTGTACCATCGCCACTCTGGTTACCCAGGCGGTATTTCCACCACGACCTTTGCCAAGATGCAAGACCGCTTTCCTGGTCGCGCGCTGGAAAAGGCTGTCAAGGGCATGTTGCCCAAGGGTCCTCTGGGCTATGCCATGTTCCGCAAGCTGAAGGTATATGCTGGTCCTAAGCATGACCACGCGGCACAACAGCCACAACCTTTGACTATTCAAAGCCAAGCGTAAGGATAAACGATGATTGGTAAATATAACTACGGTACTGGCCGCCGCAAAAGCTCGGTAGCTCGTGTCTTCATTAAGTCCGGCAGCGGCAATATCGTTGTTAACGACAAGCCTGTTGACCAGTATTTTTCCCGCGTGACTTCACGCATGATCGTGCGTCAACCACTGGAATTGACCGACAACGTTGCCAGCTTTGACATCATGGTCAATGTGGATGGCGGCGGTGAGTCCGGTCAGGCTGGTGCAGTTCGCCACGGTATTACCCGTGCACTGGTAGATTACGATGCAGCGTTGAAGAGCGCCCTGTCCAAGGCAGGCTTCGTTACCCGCGATGCACGTGAAGTTGAGCGTAAGAAAGTCGGCTTCCGTAAAGCACGTCGTCGTAAACAGTTCTCCAAGCGTTAAGCAGGACTGCTTTACCATGTACAAAAAGCCGCACTTGTGCGGCTTTTTGCTTTTCGCACACTTAATCGGTTTGGTGAGCCCCGTAAGCTTTGATACCATAAGCGCAACAAAGCCAGCTTAAGCTGGCGTTTTATTCATAGAAATCAGGTCATGCAAACATCTAAAATCAAGGTAGGTATTGTAGGTGGCACCGGCTATACCGGTGTTGAGTTGCTAAGAATACTGGCGATCCACCCATCGGTGGAGTTGAGTGTGATTACGTCGCGTGGCGAAGCCGGTTTGCCCGTGGCAGACATGTTTCCCAGCTTGCGCGGCTATATCGACTTGAGTTTTAGTGATCCGGCCAAATCAGACTTGGCCAGCTGTGACCTGGTCTTTTTTGCCACGCCTAATGGTATTGCCATGCAGCAGACCAGGGAGTTGCTGGCAGCGGGGGTGCGGATTATCGACCTGGCGGCTGACTTCCGTATTCAGGATGTGGCCACCTGGGAAAAATGGTATGGCATGACCCATGCCTGTCCGGAGCTTTTGTCACAGGCGGTATATGGCTTGCCGGAAATGAATCGTGAACAAATCAAGGGTGCGCAGCTGGTGGCAAATCCAGGATGTTATCCCACGGCGGTGCAGCTTGGGTTTATGCCGCTTCTTGAAGCGGGGCTGGTAGATCCTCAATACTTGATTGCAGATGCCAAGTCCGGGGTGAGTGGCGCTGGCCGCAAGGCGGAAACGCATATTCTGTTTGCTGAAGCCGGAGACAATTTCAAGGCGTATGGTGTAGCAGGGCATCGCCACTTGCCGGAAATCAGTCAAGGTCTGACCCATATGGCAGGCAAGCCAGTGGGCTTAACCTTTGTGCCGCATTTGACGCCGTTGATTCGGGGTATTCACGCCACTCTGTATGGCCGGCTGAACAAAGAGGCTGATTTGCAGGCTTTATTTGAACAACGCTACGCTAATGAGCGCTTTGTAGACGTGTTGCCCAAGGGAGCGCATCCTGAAACACGCTCGGTGAGAGGCTCCAATCAATGCCGTATTGCTGTGCATAGGCCACAAGGCGGCGACACGGTTGTCGTATTGTCGGTTATCGATAACCTGGTCAAGGGGGCTGCCGGGCAGGCTGTGCAAAATATGAACATCATGTTCGGCTTTGCTGAGAATACAGGGCTGGAAATCGTGCCCTTGCTGCCTTAACAATGCGATCTGTCAAACGCAAGCTACGGCGACACTTCGGTGCAACTGCGCATCGTGTTGCTGTGCGTGCGCATCTGGCCTGGTATTGGTTGCCTTTGACTGCGCTTGTTGCCCTTGTTGTGGGCTATGGAGCGGCCTATGTGCAATTTGCCGGGAGCCAAATCCGTGGCATACATCAAAAATTGGCGGATGTGGATGCACGAAACCAGGTTATGCAGTTCAAACTCGTGCAGGCTGAACGCCAATTGCAGGTGGAGCGGGCAGCACAAGCCAACTTGTCACGAGAGCTGGATAGCGTGCAGGCAGAGAGTATGCGGCTCAAGGAAGATATTGGCTTTTATCAAAATATCTTCAATGAACGCAAGGCTTTACGGGAGATACGTCTTCATACCTTCAAGGTGAATAAAGCGCTGGGCAATGGGGATTATGATTACCACATTCTGCTGATGCAGGCAGGCAACCATGATAAAGTTGTCGATGGTAGCCTGACGTTGACGTTATATGGAGCGTCGGCAGGTGGAGTGGAACCTCAGGCTATCTCGCTACAGGGTAACCCCAATCTGAAACAAAATCTGAGTTTTAAATATTATCAACAGGTGGACGGTAAATTTTCTTTGCCCGCCAATGTCAAATCTGGATATTTATTGCTGGAATTTGTTGAAAAAGGGGCAACCCGTGCCAATATAAGTGAAAAGGTAGAGATTCCTGCTCAGTAGCGAATACTCAACCATGAAAGGGTCATGATGTTTTCCAGAAACAAGAATAAGCCGCAAAGCCGCATTGATACCTTGATCGGCGTAGAGTCCAGCATCGAGGGTAATGTCAGATTCAATGGAGGGCTGCGGGTTGATGGAAAAATCAAAGGTGATGTGACGGAAGCAGAGGCCAGTGCCTGTACCTTGGTATTAAGCGAGCATGGCAGTATCGATGGGGCCATCAAGGTTGCGCATGCGGTACTGAATGGCCATGTGAACGGCCCGGTTCGTGCCAGTCATTATCTTGAGTTGCAGAGCAAGTCACGCATTGTCGGAGATGTGCATTATCAAACGCTGGAAATGCACACGGGCGCTGTTATTGAAGGAAAGCTTGTTTACCTGGGTGACGATAAAGAGTCCCCTGCGCAGGATAATAAAACGCTGGAAGATTGACCTGCTATCAAGTCCGCAGGATAATGATTTTATTAAGAATTTAAGGAGTGTGAAAAATGAACGCGATTACTGAAATGCCAAGCCCTTTGGTCTTTACGGACAACGCTGCCAAGAAAGTAAAGGAATTGATTGAAGAAGAAGGCTCGCCTGACCTCAAACTGCGCGTTTTTGTTAGCGGTGGCGGCTGCTCCGGTTTCCAGTATGGCTTTACTTTTGAGGATACGGTGAACGAAGACGACACTCAGGTGCAGAAAGATACCGTGACACTGCTGATCGACCCTATGAGCCTGCAATATCTGACAGGTGCCGAGATTGATTATCAGGATAGCCTGCAGGGTTCACAGTTTGTAATTCGCAATCCGAATGCGACGACGACCTGCGGTTGCGGTTCGTCTTTCTCGGTATAAATGAACGTCGATTAACCGGGCCCCGAAACGGGCCGGTTGATTTCAATCAATAAAAAAGGAGCCTATGGCTCCTTTTTTATTTGGTGCTACATCCAGTTATCGCTGATCAATCGGCACAAAATCGCGACGGGTTGAGCCTGTGTAAAGTTGACGTGGTCGACCGATCTTGGCTTCCGGATCAGACATCATCTCGTTCCACTGTGATACCCAGCCAGCGGTGCGGGCAAGGGCAAAAATTGCGGTGAACATGGAATTTGGAATGCCCATGGCGCGCATGACGATACCGGAATAGAAGTCGACATTCGGGTAAAGTCGACGGCTGACAAAATACTCATCTTCCAGCGCAATTTGCTCCAGCTTGAGTGCCAGCTTGAACATTGGATCATCATGCAAGCCGAGTTCATCCAGCACCTGGTGACAGGTTTCACGCATGATGGCCGCACGCGGGTCCATATTGCGATAGACGCGATGCCCAAAACCCATGAGTCGGAAAGAATCCGATTTATCCTTGGCGCGCTTGATGAATTCGCCTATGCGGCTCACATCGCCAATTTCTTCCAGCATGTTCAGGGTGGCTTCGTTTGCACCGCCATGCGCAGGGCCCCAGAGCGACGCAATCCCTGCGGCAATACAAGCGAATGGATTGGCACCGCTGGAGCCTGCCAGGCGCACTGTGGAGGTTGAGGCGTTCTGTTCATGATCCGCATGCAGAATCAGGATGCGATCAAAGGCTTTTGCCAGAATCGGATTCGGTTCATACGTTTCACACGGCGTCGCAAACATCATGTGCATGAAGTTTTCCGCAAAATTGAACCGGTTCTGCGGATACATGAACGGTTCGCCTATATTGTATTTGTAGCTCCAGGCAGCGATGGTCGGCACTTTGGAGAGCAGGCGATAGGCGGATATTTTGCGGCTCTGTGGATCCTTGACATCCATGGCGTCATGATAAAACGCGGACATGGAGCCCACGACGCCTACCATAACAGCCATGGGATGCGCATCGCGGCGGAAACCACGGAAAACATTGGTCAACTGGTCATGCAGCATGGTGTGCTGCGCAATGCTGTCAGTAAACGATTTTTTCTGCGTGGCATCGGGCAATTCCCCGTGCATGAGCAAATACGAGACTTCAAGGAAGTCGCAATTCTTCGCCAATTGCTCAATAGGGTAACCGCGATAGTAGAGCAGGCCCTCGTCGCCATCAATAAAGGTGATATTTGAGCTGCACGAGGCTGTCGATAAAAAGCCAGGGTCGTAAGTAAATACGCCGTGCTTGCCGAGATTACGAATATCAATGACGTCGCTACCCAGGTTGCCTGAAACAACAGGCAATTCAATGGGAGGGGCGCCATTGTCAAAAGTGAGTGTTACTTTGGTGGGCTTTGTCATAGTCATTTTTGTATTTTAGTGAATGCGGCGGTGAATGCCAAATTACCTAGCATAAATCGCGCCCAGAATACGCGGCCCTTTGGCGCCGGTAACTGCTGGCAGGTTGGCAGGTTTGCCTTCCATGCATTGTTGAGCCAGCCATGCAAAGGCTGCCGCCTCCACCCAATTTACGCCTATCCCCAAGCTATCGCTTAAGCGGATCTTGATCGCTGGCAGCAGCTCCTGCAAGCGTTCCAGTAGCAGGCTGTTGTGCGCCCCGCCGCCACATATATAAGCCTCGTCCACATTGTCGCAAAAGTCGTTGATGGCATTGGCAATGCTCCTGGCAGTCAGCTCAAGCAAGGTGCGCTGCACATCTTCAGGTGCATATGCATCTTCCAGATGTTGCTCCAGCCAGGCCATATTGAAGCTGTCCCTGCCCGTGCTTTTGGGCGGGGATGCACTAAAATAGGGATATTGCAGCCATTGCTGGAGCAATTTTTCGATCACGACGCCCGTTGCGGCCCATCGGCCCCCTGCGTCATATCGCTCGCCCAGATGTTTCTCTGTCCAGGCATCCATCAGCATATTGCCGGGCCCGGAGTCAAAGCCCCTGACCTCGCCTGCACTTGGCAAGTCCGTAATATTGGCAATCCCACCGATATTGATGACGGCGCGATTCGCTTGTGGGTGAGCAAATACAGCCTGATGAAATGCGGGCACCAGCGGTGCTCCCTGGCCGCCTGCGGCAACATCACGGCTCCGAAAGTCCGCGATCACTGTCATGTCGAGTAACTCAGCCAGCAATGCCGCATTGCCCAGTTGCAGCGTAAAACCCAACTCAGGACGATGGCGAATGGTTTGACCGTGACAGCCAATCGCGCGGATACGCGATTTATCAACATACGCACTTGCCAGCAGAGCACGTACTGTCTCGGCGTAAAGATGGGCTAGCTGATTGGCTGCGCTTGCGGCCAGCTCAAGCTCATTATGGGCGGGCGTGTGCAAATCCAGCAATGCAGCACGCAACTCGGCAGAATAAGGAATGGAATAGGTGTGGCGTACATGGCAGCTATGCCCGTCCAATTCCGCAATAACCGCATCGACGCCGTCCATGCTGGTGCCGGACATCATGCCGATATAAAGCTCGGTTGACATAGAACTAGACGATGCTCAAGTGAATACGATATTCACCTGAGCCTGTGAGATGGCAGTCCATGGAAAGGATTACTCGAGAGAGGCAAGGTTGCTGCTGATCAGCAGCTGTAACTGGGCAACCAGTTTGCTGCTGTTGGCCAGAAAGTCAGCTTTGTATTTTGGCGCAATCGGCACAGCGTTAGGCAAGGCCACGGTGAGCGGATCCCGGTGCTGGCCGTTCAGCAGAAACTCATAATGAAGATGCGGACCAGTGGCCAATCCTGTCATGCCCACATAAGCAATGATGTCGCCTTGACTGACTTTGCTACCGCGATGCAAACCCGCAGCAAATCGGGATAAGTGCCCGTATACCGTGCTGATGCCGTTTTGATGGCGAAGCACAACAACATTGCCGTACCCGCTTTTGACACCGACAAAATCCACGACGGCATCGGCGGAGGCTTTGACGCGAGTCCCAATGGGTGCGGCGTAATCCACGCCTTTATGCGCACGCATTTTTTGCAGAATCGGATGGAAACGACCGAGGCTGAAACCAGAACTGATACGGCTGAACTCTAATGGAGAGCGCAGGAAGGATTTGTGCAGGCTTTTGCCTTCAGGGGTGTAGTAACTGACTTGACCTTCGGGGTTGCGATACCTGACGGCACGATAGGTTTTACCGTCATTAATGAATTCGGCTGCCAGTACTTGGCCAGTGCGGGCCAGTTCCCCATTCCAGTAGCTCGCTTCATAGACGACCACGAAGCGGTCCCCACGGCGGAGATCGCTATGAAAATCGATATCCGAAGAAAATATCTCGGCCAGTTGTATGGCGATCGCATCAGGAATGCCCGCTTCATCGGTAGCGCCGAAAAGCGAGCTTTTGATTTCTGCAGATTTCAGGACAGGATGAGTCTCCATCACTGTTTCAGCGACATGAGCTTCATAGCCGTTCGCGGTTAGTTCTACATGCAGGGTAGAGTTGTTGTCAGTCTGGTATTGCAGCTTTAATAGCTGACCATCCTGATTGGTTTGTGCCTGAATGGATCTGCCTGGGCGCAGTTGTGTTGCCAAGGCTCTGGCATCAGGGTTGCGCTTGAGGAATTCAATGGCATCATCATTCGTGATATTGAGCCGAGAAAGCAAGCTGGCGAGGGTATCGTCGCGCCGGATCTGGTCTGCTTGCCAGAACGAACTATTTTGCGCATCCACTTGCACCATCGGCGCAATTGTCTCGGGAAGCTCAATATTTTCGACCACGGTATGGATGTTGATGTCTTGAACCGAAGTCTGTGGCGCAATACCGAATGCCGTGAAAATGCCGAATAGAGGAAGGCTTGAAAAGGCCAATAACCAGCGGAGGCGTAGCTTTCGTTCTTTAAATCTGCGGTTTTGCGATAAAATGCCGGGTTTGGAACTAGGTTCGCTTCGCTGCACTGGAGCTACCTCAAATACATGATAGGGATAGGGGATGCTAACAGAAAACCTATTCCTGGTGAAGGCAAAATGCCAGAGGCATGAAAGATAACAAAGAATGCGTGCTTTAAATGAAGATTTGGCGCTGATCAAGCGCGGATGTGATGAACTGCTGATTGAGCAAGAGCTGGTAGAAAAGCTCAAGCTGGGCCGACCTTTGCGCGTCAAGGCCGGTTTTGATCCCACCGCGCCTGATTTGCATCTGGGGCATACTGTATTGCTCAACAAATTGCGTCAGTTGCAAGAGCTTGGGCATCACGTGCTCTTTTTGATAGGCGATTTCACCGGAATGATCGGCGACCCAACCGGCAAGAGTGCTACTCGGCCACCGCTGACGGCTGAGCAGGTTCAGGAAAATGCCAAATCGTATGAAGCCCAGGTTTTCAAGATATTAAAGCCTGAGCAAACGGAAGTAGTTTTTAACTCTGCCTGGATCAGTCAGCTAGGGGCTGCCGGCATGTTAAAGCTGGCGGCGACACATACTGTCGCCCGCATGCTGGAGCGCGATGATTTCAGCAAGCGATATAAGAATAATCAGCCCATCGCTATTCATGAATTCCTCTATCCTTTATTGCAGGGATATGACTCCGTGGAGCTGAAGGCGGATCTGGAGCTCGGCGGTACGGATCAGAAATTCAACCTGTTAATGGGGCGTGAATTGCAAAAGCATTATGGCCAATCGCCGCAATGCGTGTTGACCATGCCTTTGCTGGAAGGGCTTGATGGTGTCAATAAGATGTCCAAGTCGCTCGGTAACTATATAGGTATAGCGGAACCAGCAAACGACATCTTCAGTAAATTGATGTCCATATCCGATACTTTGATGTGGCGTTATATAGAGTTGCTGTCGTTTGAGTCCATGGAAACCATTGCATCCTGGAAGCAATCGGTACAGGCGGGTGAAAATCCTCGCAATATAAAAGTAAGGTTTGCCCAGGAGCTGGTCACCCGATTCCATTCGGCCGAAGCGGCTGAGCAGGCGCTGGCAGATTTCTCCCTGCGCTCCAAAGGTGGAATACCGGATGATGTGCCTGAGGTGAGTATCGCCCTGGCTCAGGATCAGATAGGTATTGCTGCCTTGCTGAAGCAGGCCGGGTTGGTCGCAAGCACCTCCGAGGCATTGCGCATGATAGAGCAAGGCGGCGTTAAGCTGGATAGTGAGAAGGTTGAAGATAAGGCTCTGCAACTGGGGGCTGGTGTAACAGTAGTAGCGCAGGTCGGTAAGCGAAAATTTGCCCGCATTACGATCAATCGCGGTTAATTGTAAATAATTTGTAATAATCGCGGATTGGGTATTGACGTCATTCGGCCAATCCGTAGAATGCGCGGCTCGCTTCAACGGCGACGTCGGGCAGGAAATCAAGCAGTAGAAAATTTCCCTTGACCAAATAAATTTGGTCTGTAAAATGCGCGGCTCGCTTGAGAAGGCGGCAGTGCAAAACAGGGCGAAACAAAAGATTTTATGTTTCGCTTGACCAAGTAAAAACGGTCTGTATAATGCGCGGCTCGCTAGTAACAACGCGGTGTGCAGAGAAGTTAGTAGCAAAATTTCTCTTGACTGAATTAAAACGGTCTGTATAATGCGCACCTCTCAACGGAAACGTTGATGAGTGAAAGCGAAGTAAGAAGTACCTGCTCTTTAACAAACTGAACAATCGATAGGTGTGAGTGCTTGTGGTTTTGTGAAGTCGGCCCGGTAATGCCGGGTGACACTCAAGATACATAAGTGCTTAACACCTTGAATGAAACTTTGTAGAAATACCTAGATTCATTTGAGAATTAAGCCAAGCGACATACCGACCCCTTTATTGGGGTCACAAGTAATAGTTGGGAATTAAACTGAAGAGTTTGATCCTGGCTCAGATTGAACGCTGGCGGCATGCTTTACACATGCAAGTCGAACGGTAACAGAGAGAAGCTTGCTTCTCTGCTGACGAGTGGCGAACGGGTGAGTAATATATCGGAACGTACCGTATTGTGGGGGATAACTAGTCGAAAGATTAGCTAATACCGCATACGCCCTGAGGGGGAAAGTAGGGGATCTTCGGACCTTACGCAGAACGAGCGGCCGATATCTGATTAGCTAGTTGGTGGGGTAAAGGCCCACCAAGGCGACGATCAGTAGCTGGTCTGAGAGGACGACCAGCCACACTGGAACTGAGACACGGTCCAGACTCCTACGGGAGGCAGCAGTGGGGAATTTTGGACAATGGGCGCAAGCCTGATCCAGCCATGCCGCGTGAGTGAAGAAGGCCTTCGGGTTGTAAAGCTCTTTCGCAAGGAAAGAAAACTTACTCGCTAATACCGGGTGAGGATGACGGTACCTTGATAAGAAGCACCGGCTAACTACGTGCCAGCAGCCGCGGTAATACGTAGGGTGCGAGCGTTAATCGGAATTACTGGGCGTAAAGCGAGCGCAGGCGGTTTTGTAAGTCAGATGTGAAAGCCCCGGGCTCAACCTGGGAACTGCGTTTGAAACTGCAAGGCTAGAGTATGGGAGAGGGGGGTAGAATTCCACGTGTAGCAGTGAAATGCGTAGAGATGTGGAGGAATACCAATGGCGAAGGCAGCCCCCTGGCCTAATACTGACGCTCATGCTCGAAAGCGTGGGGAGCAAACAGGATTAGATACCCTGGTAGTCCACGCCCTAAACGATGTCTACTAGTTGTTGGTGGAGTAAAATCCATTAGTAACGCAGCTAACGCGTGAAGTAGACCGCCTGGGGAGTACGGTCGCAAGATTAAAACTCAAAGGAATTGACGGGGGCCCGCACAAGCGGTGGATTATGTGGATTAATTCGATGCAACGCGAAAAACCTTACCTGGCCTTGACATGCTACTAACGAAGCAGAGATGCATTAGGTGCCCGAAAGGGAAAGTAGACACAGGTGCTGCATGGCTGTCGTCAGCTCGTGTCGTGAGATGTTGGGTTAAGTCCCGCAACGAGCGCAACCCTTGCCAATAATTGCCATCATTTAGTTGGGCACTTTATTGGGACTGCCGGTGACAAACCGGAGGAAGGTGGGGATGACGTCAAGTCCTCATGGCCCTTATGGCCAGGGCTTCACACGTAATACAATGGTCGGTACAGAGGGTTGCCAACCCGCGAGGGGGAGCCAATCCCAGAAAGCCGATCGTAGTCCGGATTGCAGTCTGCAACTCGACTGCATGAAGTCGGAATCGCTAGTAATCGCGGATCAGCATGTCGCGGTGAATACGTTCCCGGGCCTTGTACACACCGCCCGTCACACCATGGGAGTGGGTTCTACCAGAAGTAGTTAGTCTAACCGCAAGGGGGACGATTACCACGGTAGGATTCATGACTGGGGTGAAGTCGTAACAAGGTAGCCGTATCGGAAGGTGCGGCTGGATCACCTCCTTTCTAGAGAAAATCCGAAGCTGCAAGCATTCACACTTATCGGTTGTTCAAGAGCACATCAAGGAATGGCCTTAGAAGGGTCTGTAGCTCAGCTGGTTAGAGCACCGTCTTGATAAGGCGGGGGTCGTTGGTTCGAGCCCAACCAGACCCACCAGATTCACCCGAGTAGGGGGATTAGCTCAGCTGGGAGAGCACCTGCTTTGCAAGCAGGGGGTCGTCGGTTCGATCCCGTCATCCTCCACCACTACCTTGATGAAGAAGTTAGAAATAAGTGCAGGTTGCTGTATTTATTTCTGGCTTTTAAAGCCGGATTGATCTTTAACAAAATGGAAGAAGTAAAGAGAACACAGGAACTTTGTGATGAGGTTCTGAGTGTTCAAATGGGTAATTGATTGCAGAAATCAAAACATTTGAGCTCGTTTAGTTCGAAAGAAATAAGCGGATTCAAATAAGTTGCTTTAGAAGCAAGCCTATAGCGGACCGACTACTACTCGTTGGTCGCGAGATTTGAGTTTAAAAGGGCTCAGGTTTTAACGTTATAGGGTCAAGCGAATAAGTGCATGTGGTGGATGCCTTGGCGATTACAGGCGATGAAGGACGTGGTAGCCTGCGAAAAGTCTCGGGGAGCTGGCAAATAAGCTTTGATCCGGGAATGTCCGAATGGGGAAACCCACCCGCAAGGGTATCGCTCTCTGAATATATAGGAGAAGCGAAGCGAACCGAGTGAACTGAAACATCTAAGTAGCTCGAGGAAAAGAAATCAACCGAGATTCCGGAAGTAGTGGCGAGCGAACCCGGAAAAGCCTGTTATTTTTAGCAGACGCGATAGTAGAACGGAATGGAAAGTCCGGCCATAGCGGGTGATAGCCCCGTATACGAAATCCCGTTTGTGGAACTAGGGTAACGACAAGTAGGGCGGGACACGTGAAATCCTGTCTGAACATGGGGGGACCATCCTCCAAGGCTAAATACTCGTAATCGACCGATAGTGAACCAGTACCGTGAGGGAAAGGCGAAAAGAACCCCGGGAGGGGAGTGAAATAGAACCTGAAACCGCATGCATACAAACAGTGGGAGCCTCGTAAGGGGTGACTGCGTACCTTTTGTATAATGGGTCAGCGACTTACATTCAGTAGCAAGCTTAACCGATAGGGGAGGCGTAGCGAAAGCGAGTCCGAATAGGGCGATAGTTGCTGGGTGTAGACCCGAAACCAAGTGATCTATCCATGGCCAGGATGAAGGTGCCGTAACAGGTACTGGAGGTCCGAACCCACTAATGTTGAAAAATTAGGGGATGAGCTGTGGATAGGGGTGAAAGGCTAAACAAACTTGGAAATAGCTGGTTCTCTCCGAAAACTATTTAGGTAGTGCCTCGTGTCTCACTCTTGGGGGTAGAGCACTGTTATGGCTAGGGGGCTCATAAGAGCTTACCAAACCATTGCAAACTCCGAATACCGAGAAGTGCAATCACGGGAGACAGACCATGGGTGCTAACGTCCGTGGTCAAGAGGGAAACAACCCAGACCGCCAGCTAAGGTCCCTAATGACGTGCTAAGTGGAAAACGAAGTGGGAAGGCACAGACAGCCAGGAGGTTGGCTTAGAAGCAGCCATCCTTTAAAGAAAGCGTAATAGCTCACTGGTCGAGTCGTCCCGCGCGGAAGATGTAACGGGGCTAAGCACGTAACCGAAGCTGCGGATGCATATTTATATGCATGGTAGGAGAGCGTTCTGTAGGCCTGCGAAGGTGTTCTGTGAGGAATGCTGGAGGTATCAGAAGTGCGAATGCTGACATGAGTAGCGATAAAGGGAGTGAAAAGCTCCCTCGCCGAAAGCCCAAGGTTTCCTGCGCAACGTTCATCGGCGCAGGGTGAGTCGGCCCCTAAGGTGAGGCAGAGATGCGTAGCTGATGGGAAACAGGTTAATATTCCTGTACCTCAATGTAATGCGATGTGGGGACGGAGAAGGTTAGGTCAGCCATCTGTTGGAATAGGTGGTTTAAGCGTGTAGGGAGATCCTTTAGGCAAATCCGGAGGGTCAATTCTGAGGCGTGACGACGAGTGCACTTGTGCACGAAGTGATTGATACCAAGCTTCCAAGAAAAGCCACTAAGCTTCAGTTATATTGAGACCGTACCGCAAACCGACACAGGTGGGCAGGATGAGAATTCTAAGGCGCTTGAGAGAACCCGGGAGAAGGAACTCGGCAAATTAGCACCGTAACTTCGGGAGAAGGTGCGCCCCGGTAGGTTGTAGAGATTTACTCTCGAAGGCCGATGGGGTTGCAGTGAAAAGGTGGCTGCGACTGTTTAATAAAAACACAGCACTGTGCAAACACGAAAGTGGACGTATACGGTGTGACGCCTGCCCGGTGCCGGAAGGTTAAATGATGGGGTGCAAGCTCTTGATTGAAGCCCCGGTAAACGGCGGCCGTAACTATAACGGTCCTAAGGTAGCGAAATTCCTTGTCGGGTAAGTTCCGACCCGCACGAATGGCGTAACGATGGCCACACTGTCTCCTCTCGGGACTCAGCGAAGTTGAAATGTTTGTGAAGATGCAATCTACCCGCGGCTAGACGGAAAGACCCCATGAACCTTTACTGTAGCTTTACATTGGACTTTGACAAGATTTGTGTAGGATAGGTGGGAGACTTTGAAGCAGGGACGCCAGTTCTTGTGGAGTCAACCTTGAAATACCACCCTGATGTTGTTGAGGTTCTAACCTAGGTCCATTATCTGGATCGGGGACCGTGTATGGTGGGCAGTTTGACTGGGGCGGTCTCCTCCCAAAGAGTAACGGAGGAGTGCGAAGGTAACCTAGGTACGGTCGGAAATCGTACTGATAGTGCAATGGCATAAGGTTGCTTGACTGCGAGACGGACAGGTCGAGCAGGTGCGAAAGCAGGTCATAGTGATCCGGTGGTTCTGTATGGAAGGGCCATCGCTCAACGGATAAAAGGTACTCTGGGGATAACAGGCTGATTCCTCCCAAGAGTTCATATCGACGGGGGAGTTTGGCACCTCGATGTCGGCTCATCACATCCTGGGGCTGTAGCCGGTCCCAAGGGTATGGCTGTTCGCCATTTAAAGTGGTACGTGAGCTGGGTTTAAAACGTCGTGAGACAGTTTGGTCCCTATCTGCCGTGGGCGTTGGAAGTTTGAGGGGGGCTGCTCCTAGTACGAGAGGACCGGAGTGGACGGATCTCTGGTGGACCGGTTGTCATGCCAATGGCATAGCCGGGTAGCTAAATCCGGAAGAGATAAACGCTGAAAGCATCTAAGCGTGAAACTTGCCTCAAGATGAGACTTCCCTGTGCTTTAAGCACACTAAAGAGTCGTTCGAGACCAGGACGTTGATAGGACGGATGTGGAAGTGCAGTAATGCATTAAGCTGACCGTTACTAATTGCTCGTGAGGCTTGATCCTATAACCTTGAAACTTGAGTTCAAGGTTGCTCTAAAGCGCAATCAATACGCATACTTTACTTCTTCTGTTTTTTAAAGACGCTTGTCTGCAAGGACAAGGTCAGCGTGTTCGAACGAACATGCAAAGCTTAACAGGGCTTGAATGCACCATCTCAAGCACTACCGGTTATGCTTGGCGGCCATAGCGAATTGGAACCACCCCTTCCCATCTCGAACAGGGCCGTGAAACGATTCTGCGCCAATGATAGTATACTTCTCGTATGCGAAAGTAGGTCACCGCCAAGC